>NCEU01000001.1 GCA_002280855.1 Sphingomonadales bacterium 32-65-25
ATAATGAGCAGCCCAAACCCTTCGTCTGGCGAGCCAACCCGGATGAGATCATCGCTGCGGTCAAGCGCGGGCACCAAACGTTGGAATCAATCCACTAGGCTTTGTAGCCCTTGCCGATTTGACTGATGGCCAGCTGCAAGCTGATCAGGTCGAACTCACCATCACGATGGCCAATTGTCGCCCCTTTGTCGCGACGGGTCTGCTGGTGGCTGATGCATTGGAGCCCTACGAGGCGCTTAGGCTGCCGCGCTCCTTTGCGGAAGAGCTGGGCAAGATGTCCACGCTGCCGCCGGGTTCGTCGGCATGGCGGGATATGCGGGACAGGCTGCCCAATACCAGCAAAGCGCCGGCTGGTGTTCACGGTTATCTCGAAGGGGTTCTAGCCAGTCCGGAAGGCGGCTTGGTCGCGGCAGGCTGGGCACTGCACCCTGCAGATATGCCGATCTGGATCGAGGATGAATTCGGCACCGTGCAGTCGCTTTCCACAGCCTTTCGCCGCGCTCGCGGCGATGTGACGGCGGCCTATGCCGGCGCGCCCTGGGCCGAAATGGATTGCGGCTTCATCATGTATCTGGCTGACGTGGATGCCACGGCCACGCTGCGACTGTGCGCGGCGACAGAGGATGGCGTGGTCACATTATCCGTTGCAAACCGGCCCGAAGCCTTGCCGGCTGCACCGGCTCTTGCAGCGCAGCGGCTTTTTGGCATCGAAACGGAAGATCACTTGTTCCATCGCCGTGTCCCGATCGTGGACATGCCAGTGCTGGGTCCCTTGATCGAGCGCCGACAGGCCGAGCTCGCCGCCCTTCCTGTAACCGTTACGGATTTTGGCGATCTGCCCTCGGCACCAGCAGTCTCGATCATCATACCGCTCTATCGCCGCTTTGATTTCATCGAACATCAGTTGATAGAGTTCATTCGTGATCCCGGCCTGCTGGCCAGCGCCGAACTTGTTTATGTGATCGATGATCCCGACATTCACGCGGACGTGATGGCCGAAGTGGCGAGGCTGCACAATTTATATGCCCTCCCGCTTCGCCTGGTTTCCGGCGTGCGAAATCGTGGCTTCTCCGGCGCCAACAATCTGGGTGCCGCCCATGCCCGTGGCGGCCATCTGCTTTTCATGAACAGTGATGTTGTTCCCATTGCGCCGGGTTGGCTTGCTGAAATGCAGGCCGGGTTCGATGCGGACGACGTGGGCATTGTTGGTGCGCAACTCCTGTTTCCCGATGGCGGTGTCCAGCATTCCGGCATGGAATTCCGTTTTCTTGATCGCTTCGGCATTTGGAGCAACCAGCATCCCGGTGCCGGGTTGCCGCCCGATCCGGCCGATGCGACGCCGCGCACGGTGCCGGCAGTCACGGGCGCTTGCCTCCTCATTCCCCGTGATCTCTTCGATGCAGTCGGCGGCTGGGACGCCAGCTATCTGATCGGAGATTTTGAAGACAGCCATTTGTGCCTTGCTGTGCGTGCCACCGGCGGGCGCATCGTGTTGCAGCCGCGAGCCATGCTCACCCACCTTGAACGTCAGTCGTTTACTGGCGTGGGCGGTGATTACTTCCGGGTCCGCATGACCATATTCAACGGCGTGCGCCACCAGATGCGCTGGGCCGAAATGCTTGCCGCGCCTGCTGAGGTGCGTCCCGTCATGCAAAGGAGCGCCGCATGACCACGCCGCGCACCCGCATTCTCAGCGTTGCTCATGGCCACCCCGATTTCCACAAGGGTGGGGGAGAGTTGGCGGCCTTCAATCTTTATAAGGCCTATGCCGATCATCCCGAAGTGGAAGCCTCCTTCTTCCTGGGCCGTCATGATCGCGATCAAGCGGCGGCAGGCGCCACCGGGGCCATCTGGCCTCGCCGCGAAAATGAATATCTGTGGGACCAGGGCATTGCTGACTGGTTTCGCATGCGGACCAGCAATGCAGAGTGCCTGAACGGCGGCTTTGCCGATCTGATCCGCAGGCTGCGCCCCACCGTGGTGCATGTGCATCACTATGTGCACATGGGCCTGGAATTTCTGCGTGTTATCAAGACAGTCGATCCGTCGATCGGTATCGTCATGACGCTGCATGAATATATCGCCATCTGTTTCAACAACGGCCAGATGGTGAAGCCGGGCACGAACGCCCTGTGCTTTCGCGAAAGCCTGGAAGATTGCCATCGTTGCTTCCCCCAACGCAGCGTTGAGGATTTCTGGCTTCGCAAGCATCGTTACCAGGGCTATTTCCGGTTGGTCGATCAGTTCGTCGCCCCATCCGATTTCCTGGCCAGGCGCTACATCGAATGGGGCATCAGCCCTGCGAAGATCGTGACCATCGAAAATGGCCAGACCGCGCGCGATCCCTTGCCGCCCCGGCCGCTGCGTGAAAGTGGAACGCGCAACCGGTTCGGTTTTTTCGGGCAGATCAACCCCTTCAAGGGTGTTGCGCTGTTGCTGGAAGGATTGGCTGGCCTGCGCAAATCGCAGCGGCGCGACATTCTCGTAGAAATCCATGGCTCCAACCTCGAAGGTCAGGCGCCCGAGTTTCGTGAGCGTATTGCCAATCTGCGGGCGCCACTGGAAGCGGAGGGCTGTCTGCAATGGATCGGGCCTTACGAACCGTTCCAGATGGCCGAACGCATGGCCGCTGTGGATTGGGTGGTCATCCCTTCGATCTGGTGGGAAAATTCGCCCTTGGTGATCCAGGAAGCGTTCACCTTTGGCAGGCCGCTGATCGGCTCCAATATCGGTGGCATGGCGGAAAAGATCCGTCATGGCATCAACGGTGTGCATGTGCCGGTGGGCAACGCCCGCGCCTGGGGGGAAACCCTGCACCACCTCGCCGGCACCACCGACGAATGGGAACGCTTGCGCGCCGGCATTACTCCCCCGATCACCCACGCCGAATGTGCACAGGCGCATCTGGACCTCTTGCGTCAGCCACGAAGCATTGCTGCATGACTGCCCGCAAGCCCTTTATCCTAGGTTTACAGGAACGAGTTCCCGATGGACCGATGCTAGATACGAATACTCTGTTTAATCGGTTTGGGCACAATTCGGGAAATATGGTATTCCACTATGCTATAATGAATCATGTAAACGATCCAATGTTGGTATGTGATTGGTGGGCCTCATCTACTAAAATTAATGAGCAAGGAGAAATTGCATTATTACCGGCTGCAAACCAGCTTGGCACGCATGCGGATTTTGGAAATCTGGCAAAGAAATTTGAAGAGCTAAACTGCCGAATTGTTGCCATAGGCTTGGGCGCACAAGCTGGTATCAATGATGAAATACCTGAGGTTCCCCAAGGAACTATCAATTGGATAAAGCAGATTGCCGGCCGTGCGGTTGGTAACGGCCCCAACATCAGTGTTCGCGGCCCCTTTACGCAAAAGGTCATGGAACATTACGGGTTTGGACCGAACGTGGTGGCGCTGGGTTGTCCATCATTGTTCCTCAATCCTGATCCGGCACTTGGCCAGCAGATAGCTTCAAATCTCGGTGAAATTAAACGCATAGCAGTACCATCGGGGCATCAAGGCTGGACACATCTGAGTAGAATTGAGGCCTCACTCGCTCGAATAGTGAGCGTCACTGGAGGATCTTACATCGGGCAGAGCCCTCTCGCGATGATCCAACTCACACGCGGCGAGGCACGACTCATGGCAGAGGCTGATTTGCGTGCCTGCCGCGATTTTGCCTGCCCGGAAATGGATCTTGAGGAGTTCATCCGCTGGTCGGAGCGGCATGGGAACCTGTTTCTCGACGTGCCATCGTGGATGGAACATTATCGGCGGTTCGATTTCGTTATCGGCGCCCGCATCCACGGGGTCATGCTGGCCTTGCAGGTTGGCGTGCCGGGCGTGGTGATCGCCCACGATTCACGCACGCTGGAACTGTGCCAGATGATGCACGTGCCCTATGTGCTGGCCCGCGATGTCGCATCTGGCATCACCCGCGAGCAATTGCCGTCCTTGTTCAAGTTCGATGCTGATGCCTTCGATCGCAACCGCCGCATGCTCGCGCGTCGCTATGTCGATTTCCTGGAAGCGAATGAATTGAACCCTGTTGGATGGCTGAAGGATATCGCGGCAGCGGCGCACTGACTGCCTGGGATGAAGCATTCGCAGCCAGTCAGCGCCGACGAACGCCACTTCAGGGACGATAAATCCGTGATAGCCGGCGTTGGAACGGGTGCCCTTCCTTGCAGATGCGCCTCAGCGACCCCCGCCCGGAACGGTGATCGGGGCTGAAGCCACATCTGATCATCAGTCATTGTCGTCCGCAGCCGCCGAACCCAGGCTGCGCCCCTCGGCCGACCACTCCAGTGTCTTGGCATAGGCATCGGCCTCTGCGACCGGAATGCCGGCGCTGGTTGCATAGAGCAGGGCTGCAGAACGCGCCTGGGCAGCCTCCGCCCGAGTCATGGGCTTGGTTGACAGGTGATAGCCGAAATGTCGCGCGAACATCTCGCCCTCGCTCTTGGCAACCTTGACCTGCTCGGCATGGTTCAAGTCGTGCGAATGCCAAACGACAGCCGTGTCGCTATAGGCCTTCCACAGACCAAGCTTCTGCATTTCCCAGCACCAGACCTGATCTTCACCCCAATCCACTTCTGGATAGGGGAGGAATTCCCAGACAGACCGGCGCATCGCGGAGTTATTGTCCGAATAAAAATGCATGATCATCCGCCAATCAACCGATCCGGGACGAATGAAGCCAGGCAAACCGAGATCAAGGCTGAAATAGGGGCCAAGATCCCGGAAACGATCGAACATCATGTTCAGATCACGGGCCACAAGCCGATTGTGATCCGGATAGGCGCGATGACGGCCGATGGCGCCAGCAACGCGGGCTTCTGCATCAAACGGCGCGATCAGCTCACGCAGCCAATGCTCATCCTGCGGCAGTGCGTCCTGGGTGAGGACTGCGACCACCTCGCCATCGGTCAGGTCGATGGCCTTGTTGCGGGTGCGGCCATGTTGGAAGTCGCGCTGATCAATGGTTTCACAGCGCACGCGGCCGCCAAAGCCGGCGGCGAATTCGTTGGTGCCATCGGTGGAGGAACTGTCGATGACGAGCACGTCGTAATCGAAATCGGTGGCCTGTTTGGCGGTGCGTTCCAGCACTTTCCTGAACAGTTCGCCGCCGTTCCAGGTGGGGATGATCACCGATGCCTTGCGCCGGCGAATCAGCGCCGGCGCCGCCACGCGCGCGGTCTCCAGTGCGTCAAAGCCTTGTTCCTCCAGCCGTTCCAGCAATGCCTTTTCCACTGCGCGTGCGCTGGCCTGCCAATCAAGCGTATCGACGAAGGCAAAGGCTTGGCGTGTCTGGACGGCGCGGGTATCGGCATCATCCATCAACTTCTCGATTGCATCGGCAACGCCATGCGGCGATGCTGCAGCAAAGGCCACCGAGCCTCCTGGGAAAGCGGTCCTGGCGCTGACAGCATCGATTTCGACGACCGGCGTTCCGCATGCCATCATCTCCAGCGGCACCAGCGAGTAGTTTGTGGTAGAGAATGACACCCCCAGGTCGGCGTCGCGATAGGTGCGGCCGAGCTCGGCGGGGCTGAGGATGCCCAGTTGTTCGTTGGGGAACGCAAAGCGCTTGTCATGGCCATCCTCGCCAAACATCTGCACGATGAAATCACTGCGCCGCCGTGCCAACTCTTCAAAGGCGGCAATGCCCAGGCTGACTGCGCGTCGCGGCGTGTATGATCGTCCGTAAAATACGATTTTCCGGCGATCAGTCGGCCGTGCATGCCGGCGCGGCAGGTTGGATGGGTAATAATGCTCGCGATCGACCGCCAGTTCCCAACTGCGCCCCCACATGCCATGGTCATGCGCCTTTTCGAGCAGCCATTTTCCGGCGCACAGCGCAGCAAAGCCGAAACCATAGGTCGATTCCGCGATCAGGTAGTTCTCGCCCATTGGATGAAAATAGGGCTCATAATCCTGAATGAAGTAGAATCTCTCCTTGAAATTCGTGGTATTGCCGACCGGGAACGCTGTCCAGCAATCGGTCGCGATAATGACGTCGCCCGACAATTGGCGCACGTCATCGGGCAGGAAGCGGACGTCAACACGCGATCCGATCTTGCGGTAATGATTTGATATGACCGTCTTTGCAGCTGCCGGGCTGCTGTAGTTGCGGGGGTTCTGGATCCAGATCGTCTGATGGTGACCGAACGATTCCAGAAATTGTACCGTGCGGAAGATCGTCATGTGCCCGCCAGCACCCAGGGCAAAATCGGGAATGATCCAGCTGATCTGCAGGCAATCCTTGTTGAACACGCGCGATAATGGTGCAAGCGGCTGCACCTTGTTACGGGCAATCGCCGGTGTGTCGCGCAGCCAGCGCAACCCGCTGGCGTCTTCCGAAGCGGTCGGGCCGTGGCGACGGGTGATCGCCGGCGCGGCAGGAACGACGTTTAAATAATAACGGCAGACGATCTTGCCCTGCGACTGAGCCGCCAGCGGAATGGCGCGTTCCAGCACGTGGGCCAGCGTGCCTTCCTCCTGATTGGCTTCCTCTTCGAAGTCTTCCAGCGAAAATTTGGCGGCAAGTTCGGTAAGGAATTCGCCACGGAACCACGCCATTGAACCGGCAGCGAAATTGGCGAAGGTCGGCAGGCTGGTCCGCTTGATCCCCCAGCGCTGCAGCAGCGCAAGAAGGCGCGCTTCATTGCCTCCCCAACCAGCGAACTTCTTGATTTCAAAATAATTGTCCGGAAACATCACTGCACAATGGGGATTCGCATCCATATGCGCCAATACAGCGCTGCTGATCCACGGTGCGCCGAACAGGCTGCTCAACACCCATGTCAGCCATTTTTCGCCAAAGCCGGCGTGTGGGCTTCGCTTCGAGTGCAGATGGCAGATGTAATCATAACGGCTGATGACGTCGCTGAACCCAAGCAGCAGGGGTGCAATATCGCGGCCCCGGTTGGGCGTGACGCGCACTATCGCTTTTTGGCCAGTAGCAAAGTTTGCCGCAATATAATTGCGGATAAAACGTGCATCGGCTTCATTGGGCGTTGAAATCAGCAAATCATACGCAAAATCGACATTCTTGAGATATTCGTGAAATATCTCGATCATGTCACTGTAGAATAAATGGATCTGGATCGCCACCTTGCGGACTACGGCATTGAGTTCTGAATTGCCGTTCTCAACAAGCGTAATTGAATGCTCCGGACGCGGGCTCAACCCGATGTCCTTGCCGTGATTGAGGAAGTATAGCAGGGGGTTGCTACTGGTTTGGCCGTCATTCTGCCGCATCAGCACAGTGGAGACATAGTGGCCGTCAAACTCCGCGCCGATGCTGCGGAACTCGCGCCAGCCATATGTCATATAATGTTCAAGCGGATCGAGGCCTGATTGCGCAATGTCCAGATGAGCCGACAACACGTGCGCCATGTCGAACAGGCCGGAATGCCGCACCAGTTCAAGTTCATGGCGAAGCATGGGTGATGGCGGCGGGGCGGTACGCAGCGTTGCCGCAGTCGTTGCCGCGGCCAATTGATCTGCTGCCAGCGGCACCGGCGGGACACGGCGGCCCTTTTTGCCTTCACGCAGCCAGTCGAGTAGAATGTTGTCGGCAAGGGCCGCCTCGGGATTGCTCAGCACATAATATGGGCCGTCGAACTTGCGTGATGGAGAACGCGATTCGCGGCCGCCGTTCTTCAGAAAATGATCGAGCGGGTCCAGTCCTGCCTCGGCGACATCCGGGTAATATTGCAGATAAAATTCGGGGTCGAACAGGCCAGACGCCAGAATTTTCTTCTTGGCGGCTCGTTTTTGAAAGAAATTCAAAACACACCCTTTCGAGAAATGCACTTTGGGGCCTACATAGGCTCAAATATCGCCCGCGGCACTCATGCCGAGTTAATCAGTTTTTAAAATTCACACGCAGACTTAACCTTGCGTGCAATTCGTTATCCAAACGGCCAGCCAATCGGTAGACGGGCTATCCAATTCAAGCCAAAGAGGCAATCGGAAGTTGCTGCTGTCTAGTGGACAATTGGCGGCTGCCGGCTATGAAGTTTGGAGCAAGTGCGATGATCCGTCTCTGTTCCGCGTGCCTTGTTGCAGCGTGCAGGATCGGGCGACGCATCGGGCCGCTGCAGTCCTGTTCGGGAAGTTGCCAGAGTGCCACAAAACGCGTTGATCACTCCTGTCATCCTGTGTGGTGGTTCCGGCACCCGCCTCTGGCCGTCGTCGCGGCAGAGCGTGCCCAAGCAGTTCGTGCAGCTGATCGGCGATAAAAGCCTGTTCCAATCCGCCGTGCAGCTCGCCGCCGATCCAGGCTTTGCGCCGCCGGTGATCGTTACGGGCGATGCGTTCCGCTTCATGGTGCAGGAACAGCTGGCTGCCGTGGGGCAGCAGGCCAGTGCCATCCTTATAGAGCCGGAGGCGCGCAACACCGCGCCCGCCGTGCTGCTCGCCGCGCTGCACCTGGCGCAAACCGCGCCCGATGCGCTGATGCTGGTGCTGCCCTCGGATCAGCTGATCCGCGATCCCGCTTCTTTCTGCGCTGCCGTGGCCGCTGCGCAGGGGCATGCAAAGGCTGGCGCGATGATCAGCTTCGGCATTGAACCCACAAGGCCCGATACTGGATTTGGCTATCTGGAACTGTCCGATCCCGCTGCGCGAAACGCTGCCCAGCCGCAACCGCTGCGCCGCTTCGTTGAAAAGCCGGATGCCGCCGCCGCGGAAGCGATGCTCGCCACCTGCCGCTACCTGTGGAATGCCGGCATCTTCCTGTTTTCGGTGGCCGCCATCATTCAGGCGTTTCGCACCCATGCCCCCGATATCCTGGCCGCCGTTTCTGCCGCTCGGGCCGGGGCGCAGGATGATCTGGGCTTCACCCGGTTTGACCGCAGCGCCTGGGCGCGATCGCCGGGGATATCGGTGGATTATGCCATCATGGAAAAGGCCGCGAACCTGGCCGTGATGCCTTATGCCGGGGGTTGGGTGGACCTGGGCGACTGGAGCCGTGTGTGGCTGGAATCCGGGCCGGACTCCGCCGGCAATGTTTGTACAGCTGGCGCCACCGCGATTGATTGCGCCGGCAGCCTGCTGCGTTCAGAGGCCAGAGGTTTGCACGTCGTTGGACTCGGTTTGGACAACATGCTGGTGATTGCCACCGCCGATGCCGTGTTGGTCGCTCCGCGCAGCGCCAGCGGGCGGGTAGGCGAAGTTGTGGCTCGGCTTAGGCGGGATGATGTACCCCAAGCCACTGCCAGTGCAAGGGAACTGCGGCCGTGGGGCTGGTTTGAAAGCATTGCCTGTGGCGACCGTTTCCAGGTGAAGCGTATCCTGGTGAAGCCCGGCGCCTCCATGTCGCTGCAAAGCCATCAGCACCGGGCCGAACACTGGGTGATCGTGGCCGGCACCGCGACGGTGACCGTGGAGGAAACGGTGCGGGAACTGGAGGAGAACCAGTCGGTCTATATTCCCGCTGGTGCCAAACATCGTCTTGAAAATAAAAGAGAAACGCCTATTCTTCTGGTCGAGGTGCAGACTGGCGCCTATCTGGGTGAAGACGATATCGTGCGCTACAATGACCAATATGGCCGGCCCACGCCGGAGTGATCTGCTGCGAACGTTGGATCCCTTCCGTGATCGGCTGCCGAAGCATCGATATTCGACCCATGCATTACGCCACGGCGCGCATGGCGTTCACCCCTTCCGGGTAACAGTCGAAACCGCTAAGAGCGCCAGTTAATGCGATCTGATCGGAAATACAGTGGCTTCAAGAGGGTCGCAAACGCGTGGCTGATCGCGTCGATTCACTTTGATGGATTCCGGGCCGATCCTGTCGCCTATCTGACGGCGGCCAAATGGTGGCTGCTGGGGAAGAAGGTGCGGGCACGGGGCCAGTTGGCACCGCTGCTCAGCCGGTCGCCAAAAGCCTATATGATGTGGGGGCTGCGCGATGCATTTTCCCGGCCCGATCACTCGCCGCCCGGGCAGACACCACCGATCATTGCCCTGGTGGCGGCCGGAACGGACCAGCGCGCCTTGGACGAAACGCTGCTCGATCTGGCAGCAGAAAATGTGCAGGCGTTCGTGATTTCGGCCGATCATGGTGCTGATCTTGCGAAAGCGGCATTAGCGATCGATTGGCAGCAATCGCCTTGGCTGCTGCCCATTCGGACCGGCGATCGCATCGCACCTGGCGCTGCCGCTGCCTATCGCCGTGTCATGCCGGAAACATATGGTTCCGTGCTTTATGCAGACGACGATGTGCTCGACAAGTTCGGACGGCGCACCGCTCCGCATTTCAAGCCAGACTGGAACAGCGAACTTTATCGGCATTACGATTTTCTCACCGGCGCCGCGATTGTCCGTGCCGTGCAGGGTGATCTTACCGACATCGCGGATGATCCCCATTGGAACAAAAGTCTGATATCCCGTGCCGTCACCAATGGTGGTGCGCACCATGTTCGCCAGATGCTGCATCACCGCGCGGTTCGCCCGGCTTCGCCCGTGAAGCCAGCGCCCTTGACCATCGCCGCCGACCTGCCGCCGATCAGCATCATCATCCCCACCCGCAACGGGCTAAATCTGTTGCGGACGTGCCTCGAAGGTGTGGCGGCCACCGACTACCCCAATATCGAGGTGATCGTTGTCGACAATGACAGCGATGATCCCGCAACGCTTGCCTATCTGGCCGAGCAGGAGCGGGCAGGGGTGCAAGTGCTGCGCCACACGGGCGCCTTCAACTATTCCGCCATCAACAACCGGGCGGTAGCGCAGGCGCGCGGGCAGCTGCTGTGCCTGCTCAACAATGATATCGAGGTCTTGTCGCCCGACTGGCTGGCGATCATGGCCACGCAGGCCATGCGCGCTGATGTGGGCGCGGTGGGGGCGCAGTTGCTCTACCCCGATGGCCGCATTCAGCATGCCGGCGTGGTGATCGGGGTGGGCAATGCCGCCGGCCACGCGCATCGTTTTGTGCGTCCGCAGGCCGAAGGCTATTTCCGCCGCCACGCGCTGCCGCAGTTCACCGCAGCGGTCACCGGGGCCTGCCTGGTGGTGGCGAAAGAACGTTTTCTGGCCGTGGGCGGCCTTGATGAGCGCAATTTCGCGGTTGCCTTCAATGATGTCGATCTGTGCCTGCGTCTGAACCAGCGCGGCTGGCAGTCGCTCTATGAACCGCGCGCCGTGCTGATCCATCATGAATCGGTCTCCCGCGGGCATGATCGTGATCCAGTGGGGGCGGCGCGCTTTGCCGGTGAACTTGCGGCGCTGCAACGGCTCTGGAAAACTGATTCCATCGTGGATCCGTTCCACCATCCCCATCTCAGCCGGGCATCCGAACAATTTTCGGTGGCGCTCTGAGGATGGTCACTCCCACAACCACCCAGCGCTTGGCGTTGCCGGATGTGACCTTGTGCGCGGCAACATCGGTCAATGTGCAGGCCACGCTGCGCGCCTTGCAAGCCAGCCTGGCCCAGGCCGATTTTGCCGCCTGCCTGCTGTTCACCGATGCACAGGTGCAGCCCGATCACCCCGGCATCCGGATCGTCCCGGTCCAGCGCCTGGCATCGGCGCAGGCCTATTCCGCCTTTCTGCTCGGGCATCTCGCCGATCATGTGGCAACATCGCATTGCCTGGTCGTGCAATGGGATGGCCATGTGCTCGATCCCCGGCACTGGGATCCGGCGTTTCTTGACCATGATTATATCGGCGCCAGTTGGCCGCAGTTCAGCGATGGCCATGATGTGGGCAATGGCGGGTTTTCCTTGCGCAGCCGGCGGCTGTTGCAGGCGTGCCAGTCGCCGCGCTTTCAACAAGCGCATCCCGAAGACGTGCTGATCGGCCGGACCCATCGGCCATGGCTGGAGGCGCAGGGGCTGCGCTTTGCCCCGCGCAGCCTTGCTGATCGCTTTTCCGCCGAACGTGCCGGTGATCCGCAGAGCAGTTTCGGCTATCACGGGGTCTGGCACATGCCGCGCATGCTGGGGGTGGATCGGTTCTGGGAGATTTACCGGACACTGGACGAGCGCAGCACCATCAGGCATGACTTTGTGGTCGTGCTAAAACAGGTGGCACAAGGTCAAGGCGGCGTGGGGCGTGCGCTGCAGTTGCTGGCCGATCGCGTTGTTGACGCGATCAAGTAAGGAAGAGGACGCTTTGAACAATCCCCTGCCTGGCGTGCCGCTGATTGAGTCGCCGTTGTTCCCGTCGTTGGCGTCGTCGCTCGGGTTGAACGCAGACGAAGCCCGCATCGCCGATGATTTGTTCCACAAAGGCTTTGCCGTCTTCGATTTCCCCGATCCTGATCTGGATGCGCGTATTGATCGCATCCAGGGCCAGCTGGGCCCGCGCTTTGGCGTGGATTTTGCCGATCCGGCCAGCAACAAGACGGCTGGCGAGCGCCGCGTTCAGGATGCCTGGAGCCAAGACGAGGATGTTCGCGCCATCGCCGCCAATCCACGCGTCCTCGAACTGCTGGGCACGCTTTATGGCCGGCCCGCCTTTCCGTTCCAGACGCTGAACTTCCCGGTGGGTACCCAGCAGGATGCCCATTCGGATTCGGTGCATTTTTCCAGCCTGCCGGAACGCTTCATGTGCGGCGTGTGGCTGGCGATGGAGGATATCAGCGCCGATGCCGGGCCCTTGTTCTATTATCCCGGCTCGCACCGCTGGCCGGTGATGACCAACGCCATGATCGGCCGGCGTGGCTATGGCAGCGATCTGTCTTCGGCGCAGGATCCATTCGCGCCGGCGTGGGAGGCCCTGCGCCAGGCCCATGGCGCTGAACGGGAAGTTTTCCTGGCACGCAAGGGTCAGGCGCTGATCTGGTGCGCCAACCTGCTGCATGGCGGCAGTGTGCAGACGGATCCCCGGCTCACCCGCTGGAGCCAGGTAACCCATTATTATTTTGAAGACTGCGTCTATTACACGCCGGCATTTTCCGATGAGATCACCGGCCAGTTGCAAGTGCGTTCGATCAAGGCGATCAGCGACGGCAAAGCGCGGCCAAACCGCTATCTGGGTGAAGAGCTCAGGCCGCCACAACCCGTGGCTGCATCTGTCCGCCCGTTGTCGCTGGGCCGCCGTGTTAAGCGGCTGTTTGGCGGCGGCAACTGATCGCATGGTGCTGCCGTTCCGGTTGCGCTGTCGTGGTAGGAACGATAAGGCCACACGCCATACGCCCACCCACCCCCGCTGTTGGCTGAGGACGCAAGCAAGTTGATGTTGCCCCCCCTGATTTCCCCCAAGATGCGCCTGCGTGGCCTTGGTGCGGCGCTGGCGCTGCCCATGCTGCTGGCTGGCTGTGCCGCGATCCCGGCCAGCGGGCCGACCGGCGGTGAAATCCGGTCGCAGGTGAAGGCTGATACCAGCCATCTCGGCATCGCGTTGGTCCCGGTGACAAATGTTGCCGATCTGCCCAGGCCCGTGGTGGCCGCACCGGTGTTCGCGCCGGATTACACGCCGCCGGCACCCACGGAACTGGTGGGCGTCGGCGATGTGCTCGACATTTCCATCTATGAATCCGGCATTGCCGTGTTCGGCCGTTCGGCACCGGCTGCCGGGGAAGCCAATTTCGATTCCGCCGCCAAGGCCGAACGCCTGCCGCCAACGCGGGTCAGCGACGAAGGCACGATCAACATTCCCTATGTTGGCGAACTGGCCGTGAAGGGCCGCACAACCGCCGAGGTTGAGAAGCAGATCCGCCAGAGCCTGCGCGGCAAGTCGCAGAACCCGCAAGTGCTGGTGTCCATCCGCGAAGGTCTCACCAATTCGGTGATCATCGGCGGTGATGTGGCGCGTCCTGGCCGGCTGGTGCTGCCGACCAACCGCGAATCCCTCACCGACGTGATTGCGCTGGCCGGCGGCAGCCGCGGCGAAATCAAGGATATGGCGGTAAGGGTGCAGCGCGCCGGCGTGAACGGCGATTTCCGGCTGAGCGAGATTATGGGTGATCCGGCCCAGGATATCCGCATCTTCCCGGCCGATCGCATCGCGCTTGTCAAGGCGCCGCGCAGCTTCTCGGTGATGGGCGCCGCCGGCAAGGCCGATCAGATCGCCTTTGCCGCGCCGCAGGTCTCGCTGGCCGAAGCCATCGCTCAGGCTGGCGGTTCCAACCCCAACACCGGCGATCCCAGGGCGGTTTTCGTGTTCCGCATCACCAAGGGCGCCAACGGCGAAGACAAGCCCATCGTCTATCATTTCAACATGATGCAGGCGAGCAGCCTGATCCTGGCCCAGCGTTTCGCGATGACAGACAAGGATGTGCTCTATATCGGCAATGCGGCGGCCAATCAGCCCAGCAAGCTGGTGCAGATCGTCAGCCAGCTGTTCTTCCCACTGGTCGCCCTGCAGAATTCCGGCGTTTTCTGACGCCGATCAGCTGCGCCCCAGCAGGCGGCGCACGCGGCCGGTGGCGCGCCTGACGGCGACGACGGCGCTGGCAGCAGTATCAAGCGATGGCGCGCCCGAGGTAAGGCGCTGTACCAGCACTTCGGGCGGGCAGGGTAGGCCGGTTTCGGGATCCAGATAGCGCGGGTAGAGCAGATAGGCGGCCGCCACCAGCTCATCCAGCGTGCGCTTGGCGGTGCGGCGGGCGGGCACCGGGCCGCGATCGGTGGTGAGGCCCCAGCCGGCATAGAAGGGCACGCCGTGGACGGTGACCGGCTTGCCGCGCAGCAGCGCCTCGAACCCGGCCAGCGAGCTGTTGACGTGAAGTTCGTCGGCCATGGCGATCAGCGCTGCCATCGGAGCCGTGGTTTCGACACGGTCAGCCAGGGCGGCCATGTCGCCCTCCGCGATCAGGCCCTTGCGATGGCCGGCAAGCACATCGGGGTGGGGCTTGTAGATCACATAGGCGTCTGGCCCCGCTGCAGCCCGCGCGCGGCGCAGCAGTTCGAGGTTGGAGGACAGCGCACCGCCGCTGGTGACGGCGCGATCATCCTCGACCTGGCCCGGCACCAGCACATGGCGGCGGCCGCCACCGGGCCGGGGCAGGGCGGCGGCATCGCCGCGTTCATATTTGGACAGGCCACCGGCAATGATGGCCGCCCGCAGCACCTGCGCGCGGGCCAGAAGGTCAGGCGGAAACATGCTGTTCTGCAAGAGATTTTCCAAACCACTTGCCTGGTTCGGATCGAAATGCACGCCGTCGCCATCGACGATGATGGAGAGCGGCGGGATGCAATCGGCGCCCAGGCCGACGGAGCGGATGAAGCCATCCTCCACCTCCAGCACCGGCCGCCCTGCCAGCGCCGTCGTCTGCGCCTTTGAGAGACGCGAGCGCCAGACCGCCACACGATCCGCCGCCGCCAGCGCCGGCACGCCGCGCTTGAACGGGGTGTCCTGCCCGTTCCACAGCAGCGGCGCCACGGTAGGACGTTTCCAGTGGGCAAAGCCCAGCACAGCCGTGATTCCACGATTGCTGTCGATCATCTGCCGCCAGAAACCACAGATTTCAATGGCTTGCAGGGGAGTGATGAAAGTGCCGCTGAAGGGGTCGCGCCATTGCCAGCCCGTGAGATGGGCCTGCACCAAGGCAGCGACGGCAGCATCGGGCAAGACCAGCTTGCCGGCCGCCACGGCCAGCAGGGCGCGCGGATCGTCTGCGGGCAAGCGCACCTCGCTGGCGCTGTCCAGCAGCGGCCAGGGATCGGCATCGGCGGGCCAGTTGGCGGCATCCAGCACCGCCGGCCCGGCCATTTGCCGCCCCCAGTAACAGCCGCCTACCCGGTGCCGCGCCAGTGCGGACAACAGTACAGCCGCATCGTCGTTGCCCGCGCCGCCGGGCATGGCAAAGGCCGGCGCGCGGGCGCCGGGTAAGGGCGGAATGGCCAGCAGCGGGGCCATCACCCCAGGGCGGCGATGGCGATGAGCTGGCGCATCAGGTCGGGGAGTTGATCCAGCGGCACCATGTTGGGCCCGTCTGAAAGCGCCTGATCGGGATCGGGGTGGGTTTCCATGAACAGGCCATCCACACCCACCGCTACGGCGGCGCGGGCCAGCGGGGCGACGAACTGGCGTTGGCCCAAGGAGCGATCGCCGCCACCGCCGGGCAATTGCACGCTGTGGGTGGCATCAAACACCACGGGGCAGCCCATCTCGCGCATGATGACGAGGCCGCGCATGTCCACCACCAGGTTGTTGTAGCCAAAGCTCGATCCGCGCTCGCAGAGCATGATGGTGCCGCCTTCGGTGCCCGCCGCCGCCCGCGCCTTGCCGAGCACAGCCTGCATGTCGCCCGGCGCCATGAACTGCGCCTTCTTGATGTTCACCGGCCGGCCACTGGCAGCAGCCGCCGTGATCAGATCAGTCTGCCGCGCCAGAAAGGCCGGCGTCTGCAACATATCAACGACTTCAGCGACAGGCTTGACCTGATCCGGCAAGTGTACATCGGTCAGCACCGGCAGGCCGGTCTCGCGCCGCACTTTCTCCAGCACGCGCAGGCCTTCTTCCAGCCCATGACCGCGAAAACCATTGACGCTGGTGCGGTTGGCCTTGTCGAAACTGGCCTTGAAGATCACGGGCAGGCCCAGTTCCTCGCCCATCGCCTTCAGACGTGTCGCAATCGCAAGGCACAGCGCCTCGCTCTCGATCACGCAAGGGCCGGCGATCAGGAAGGGTGGCGCACCGGGGGCGCGTGTGAAATTGGGCAGCATCAGCGGCTTTCGGCAAGCGCCCGGCGTGCCAGTTCGGCTTCGATCAGCGGCACGTCGGTCGGGTTGTTGAGTTCGATCATCTCCCAGGCTGGAGCGGCGCACTGCGCCACGCCCACCGGCAGCCCGGCATCGAGGAAGCGCAGTTGCTCCAGCCCTTCCTGCAGTTCCAGCGGGGCCGGGCCGGCCGCCACATACTCTGCCAGCGCCGCCGGGCGATAGGCATAAAGCCCTACGTGCAGCAGCACGGGCTGTATCGGGGTGGTGCCGGGCGCCACATGCGGGATGATCGATTTGGAGAAATACAGCGCCCGGCCATCGCGGGCGCACACCGCCGTGGTACCGCCCACCCGGCCGGCCGCGGCATCGGCCTGCAGATGCTCCAGCACGGCCGGCGAAGCGGGGACAACGGCCGTCGTCATCGCCAGATCGGGCCGCCCCGCCAGCATCTCCACAACCGCTGCCACCATGGCGGCGGGAGTAAGCGGCGCATCGCCTTGCAAATTCACCACAATATCGGGAACAGCGGCCAACCCGGCCAGCGCCGCCGCACAGCGCTCGGTGCCATTCAGGCAGGTTTCCGGCGTCATCGCCACCGCCATGCCCAGTGCCATGCAGGCCGCTTCAATGCGCGCATCATCGGTGGCGATCACGCATTCCACGGTGCCGGGCAGCGCGGCGGCCGCGGCCTGGGCGGCGGCCCAAGTGTAGCTGATCGCCGGGTGCGCCACGCCATCGGCGCCGATGAGCGGTGCCAGCGGCTTGGCCGGAAAGCGGGTGGAGGCCAGCCGCGCCGGGATAACAATTGCAATCCGCATCGGTTCAACGGCCCCAGGGCGGGGCGCTGGCAATGTCATAGATCTGCACGGCGCCCACCGGCCGGTGCGAGCCGGCTTCGGGAACCACGAACAACACGGTCACGCGGTGGGTGCGCATCATTTCCAGCGCATCATCCACCGAAGCCGTCTGTTCGATGATCTTGGGCGAAGGGGTCATCACCGCGCTCACCGATCCGGTGGCGATGTTGGTCAACTGGCGGCGCAGATCGCCATCGGTGATCACGCCAACCAGATCGCCGTTGCCATCCACCACGCCGGTCATCCCCAGGCGTTTTTCGGTTATGGTCACCAAAACCTGCGGCATGGGCGTATCAATGCCAACCAGCGGCAGGCGGTCGCCGCTGTGCATCACGTCGGCCACCAGGCTGTTGCGGCGGCCGATGTCGCCGCCGGGGTGCAGGGCGCGGATATCATCCTGCGAAACGCCGCGCGCCCGCATCGTCGCCACTGCCAGCGCATCACCCAGCGCCAGCATCATGGTGGACGACGTGGTGGGCGCCATGCTGGCGGCGCAGGCTTCCGGCATTGGCGGCAGCAACAGGCCGATATCGGCCTTGCGCATCAACAGCGAATCACGGTTGCGCGACACGCCGATCATCCGAACGCCCAGGCGGTGCGCATGGGCATAAAGTGGCTGTAATTCAACGGTATCGCCGCTGTTGGAGAAGAGCAGCAGCACATCACCTGGCATCACCATGCCGGCATCGCCATGGGCGGCCTCGGCGGCGTGCACGAAATGCGCCGGGGTGCCGGTTGCCGCCAGCGTGGCGGCAACCTTGCGCGCGATATGGCCTGATTTGCCCATGCCGGAAACGACGATGCGCTGCTTGCAGGCCAATATCTCGTCCACGGCCGCGGTAAAATCGCCGCCGATCATCTCGCCCAGCTGGCGCAGCGCGTCAGCTTCCAGGGCAATGACTTGCCGGCCATTTTCCTGATGCAGATCACTGGTCATTCTCAACATCTTATTGTTGTCCTGATGAGCGACCATTTTTTTGGCCTGTTACTGCCGCCGCTTTGCCCGGTCAATTCTTGACAGCAGCACCGCGAACGTGAACGCAGGCTGCATGTGTGCAACGCAGCCCACCGGAAAAACCCCTCGCCATATCCTGTTCGATCTTGATGGCACGTTGGTGGATAGTGTGCGCATCACCTGCGCAGTTATCGATGCCATGCTGGCGGCACGCGGTATCATGGTTCGCGCCGATCCTGCGGTGGCCCGTGCGATGGATGCGATTGGCGGTGAAGCGATGATCGCCGCCGTGATGGGCCCGCATTGCCGCGACCCCAGCCAGGAGATCGCCGAATTCCGCGCCCGCCATGCCGTGGTGGCCACGCCGGCCGATCTGGCCTTTCCCGGTGTGCCCGATGCGCTGGCGGCGCTGGCGGCGGGTGGCGTCGCCATGGCCATCTGTTCCAACAAGCCGCAGCATCTGTGTGAAAAGATCCTGGCCGATCTGGATCTCGCGCGCCATTTCACCGGCATCGTTGGCGCGCGGCCGGATCTGCCGCGCAAGCCGGCGCCCGATGGCGCGCAGCTGGCGCTCGCGGCGCTGGGCGCCGATCCGGCTACCACGCTGTATGTGGGGGATTCGCCCGTCGATGTGGCCACGGCCCGTGCCACCGGCTTGCCAGTTGCACTGGTCGATTGGGGCTATGGTTTTGCAGATGCCCGCATTGCCGCGCCTGATGCGCGGGTTCTGCAGAGCATAGCGCAATTGCTGGATTAGGCTTGCCGTTCGCGGATGACGCGGGTGCGGAACAGGCGATCCCACATCATGCCGGTGATGGCAAAATTGCCCTCTTCACGCAGATGGTGATGGTGCATGTGGTGGGTTTTCAGCATCCGCGCCAGCCGGCCCTTCATCGGCCATTGGTGACAGGCATAATGCACCAGATCATAAGCGACATAGCCGCTCATCCAGCCCAGAAACAGCCAGTTCCCCGCCGGCCCGGCCAGCGCCACCAGCCCTGCCCAGACCAGCCCGCCCACTGGCAGGCTGACCATCGGTGGCATCAGGTTGCGCAGCGGATCATTGGGCACGGCATGGTGATTGCCGTGCATGATGAACACGAACTGTTCCATCAGCGCCGAGGCCGGCTGCCAATGGAACACGAAGCGGTGCAGCACATATTCGGTGAGCGTCCACAGCAGCAAACCGCCGGCCACTAGCGCCAGCAGCTGGGCCACACCGGGGGCGGCTCCGGTCACGCTCCACGACCGCCATGCAATCAACGGCAAGCCCACGGCCCACAGAGCCAGAAAGCCGGGAATTGAAATTACCGTCAGCTTTTCCAGCCAGCGGTTCTCAAACAGCTTGATTCGAGAATTAGGGGGCACCATCGGTTTTGGTCTCAACAGGACGACACGGTCACTGTCAAGGTGCAAGCGACGCAGTGAGCAATAGTTGCGACGTTCTGGCAAGTGCTTGTCACATTTTGGCAATTCGTGAAAAGCTCATTAGTGCTGCGATGCAACATCTTGCCCCCTAATCCTTGGCTTACCAGCTGATGGCTGCTGTTCTATGAACCGGACATGAGTAAGACTCCCGATACGCCTTTGCCTGCCGAAACAGCGTCCGAAACGGCGCACGTCCTTCGCCGCATCCTGATCACCGGGGCTTCGGGTGCCATTGGCGGCGCGCTGGCGCGGCGGCTGGCGGCGCCGGGCACGCACCTGCTGCTGTGGGGCCGGGATATGGCGCGGCTGACGCTGATCGCCACCATCTGCCGCGCGGCCGGCGCCACGGTAGAACTGCGCCAGATCGATTTGGCCGATACCGCCGCCGCGCTTGCCGCGATTGCGGCTGACGATTCTGCCGGCAGGATCGATTCAGCGCTGCTGGTGGCCGGGCAGGGGGATGCCGTGCCGCCAGGGCAGATTGTTGAACCGGCCGAACAGGTGGCGCGGCTGGGGCAAGTGAATTTTGCCGGCCCGGCGGCGCTGGCGGCCGCGCTGGCCACGCGCATGGTGACGCGTGGGCGGGGCCGCATCCTGCTGGTGGGATCGGCAGCGGCCTTTCACGCATTGCCGCATGCACCCACCTATGCCGCCAGCAAGGCCGGGCTGGCCCGCTTTGCCGATGCGCTTCGATTGGCGGTCGCCCCGCATGGCGTGATCATCACGCTGGTATCGCCCGGCTTCATCGATTGGGCGGGCGGTGGGCGTCCGGTGCCGCGCGCGCTGCTGCTGCCATTGGAAGAAGCCGCCCGCCGCATCCTGGCGGCGTTCGATGCCGGGGTGGGCCATGCCATCATCCCGCGTCGTTTTGCGCTGCTGCGGCTGCTGGACCGGGCGTTGCCCGGCGTCGCCCGCGATGCCCTGCTGCGCCGGCTCAGGCCGTGATGGTTTCGGCCAGCAAATGGTGCAGCTGCGCCGGGCTCAAATCGCGCGGTTGGCCGGAACCGCGGAGCAGCGCGCCATCGGCGCCAAAGCGCAGCAGCACATAGGGCGTGTCGCGATCGCCGCCGGGATCGACCAGGCCGGCAATGCTGGGGCGGTGATCGCCATAGAACAGCAGGATCGCCGGTTTGCGCAGGGTGGCGATCTCGTCGATCAGGCGGGCCAGCATGGCATCGCCCTTGGCCACCAGCCGCAGATAGGCGGTGGACCGATGGCCATTGCTGTCAGCCGGCCAAGGGCCATGGTTTTCGATGGTGACCGCGTGGATGAAAGTTGGGCCAGCGGCGCTGCGGGCGCGGTCCATGATCACATCGGCGATGGCGGCATCGGTCACATAACGATGTTCACCCTTGGCCGGCATGCAAAAGGCGTCAGGCCCGACCATTTCGGCAAAGCCGGCCGCCGGCATGATGGTATCGCGGCTATAAAAGCCCAGATCATGCGGGTGGACGAACAGGCTGCGCCAGCCGGCGCGGGCCAGGCGGGCGGGCAGGGCATGGCTGGCCTCGCCCAGGGCGGTGAGGAAGGGATCATAGCGGCGGAAGCCCAGCACATCCTCGTCGCGGCCGAAGATCACGCCATATTCGGTGCGGTTGGTATAGGCGCCAAAGCCCGACACCAGCAGCCGGCCCTGCACCCAGGCATCGCCCCGCGCCGCGGCCAGCCAGGGCAGAGCCAGCGCCGGATCGCCGAACAGTTCGGACGGATCGGCAAAGCTTTCGCATTGCACCACCACCACCAGTTCGGCACTGGCCGGGGCCGAGAGGGAAGATGCGCACGGCGCCGGATCTTCGCTGGCCCGCCAGCGCCACCAATAAAGCAGCAGGCTGGCCAGAAGGCCATGGCGGGCCAGATCAGCGCGGGCGTCGGGCACCACGGCCAGGCCGCGCCACGGCGGCAACATCAGGCTGATCCGGATGGTCAGCAACGCCGCCACGAGCACGGCCAATCCGGACAGATGCGGCAGGATTGCGGCCACGAATTGCCAGGCCAGCAACGCCAGCAGGCCGGCAGCACCGGCCACCAGTGCCGCCAGTTGCCACGTCTGCAAGGCCGAAAGATAGAATTGCGGGTGACGGAACACGGCGGCCACCAGCGCCAGATCGGAAAAAACCAGCGGTTCCCCCAGCATGGCGTTCTTGGCATTGGAAACCAGCGCCAGCATGGCCACCAGCCCCAGTGCCACCAGCGACGATACCATCGCATTGCCGCACAGCGCCTGCACCAGGCCAGCCACTGCCAGCACGATCCAGAGGTGCAGCCACATGCCGGCAATGCTGCGAAGGCGGCGCTCGCGCACGAGGGCGTCCGCCAGCAGCGATGCCGCCAGCAGCAGGCCAAAGATCAGGCCAAGGCAGGGCGAGGTGCGACCCATCGTGTCTTTCATATGGCGATTGCTGGGGAGCAACCGTGCAAAGCTGGCTCCATAGCGGGGGATTACGGGCCTGTCATTATGCCTGTGTTCATCCACGCCGGGCAAAAGGAACCGGGTTTGGGTTGGACGAAAGCGGGCGGTTCCTGGAATGATGGGCGGGGCAACAGGCATGACCATGATCGGCACGCATCATCGTTCGCTGGCTTGTCGACAGGAACCATCTTCTGCCTGTATGAGCACTGGCTCAGCCGAGCGGGACCGCCCTTGATGCCTGACATGACCAGCCCAGCGCCCGCTGACGTCCGCAGCCAGTCGGTTGCGCCGCGCAGCGTGCTGTTGCTGCAGGGCCTGATGGGGCCGTTGTTCCGCCGCCTTGGCCTAGGGCTGATCCGCGCCGGCCACCGGGTGCACAAGGTGAACTTCAACGGCGGCGACCGCGCCACCTGGAACTTGCCCGGCGGCATCGATTATCGCGGCACCAAGGAAGATTGGCCCGATGCGCTGCGTGGCCTGATCCGCCAGCATACGGTGACCGATGTGATGCTGTTCGGCGATTGCCGCGATTATCACATGGTCGCCCGCGATGTGTGCCGCGAAATGGCCGTGCGCGTGCATGTGTTCGAAGAAGGCTATGTGCGCCCGGATTGGGTGACGATGGAAGAAGGCGGCGTGAACGGCCATTCGAGCCTGCCGCGCGATCCCGAATATTACCGCCGTACCGCAGCAACGTTGCCGCCGGTGCCGCCGCACAGCCGCGTGCTGTCCTCCTTCCGCCGTCGCGCGCTGCAAGGCCTGGCCTATAATGCCGCCGACTTGTTCAGCCGCTGGCATTATCCGCATTGGGACAATCACCGCCCCTGGCATCCGCTGGTGGAAGGCATGGGCTGGGCCCGCAAATTGTGGCGCAAGCGCGAACGCGAAGCGGCCGGGCAGGCGCTGATCACCCGGCTGGAACAATCAGCCGCGCCTTATTTCCTTTTCCCGCTCCAGCTCGACAGCGACGCCCAGATCCGCATCCATTCTCCCTTCGTGGGCATTGCCGATGCGATGAAAACGGTGATCCAGTCCTTCGCCGCCCATGCCCCGGCGGGTGTGCGGCTGGTGGTGAAGGAACATCCGCTTGATAACGGCGTGCGCGATTGGGAACAGGTCGCCGCCGATATCGCCACCAAGTTCAAGGTGGCCGATCGCGTGGATTATCTGGTGGGCGGTGATATCGAGGCGATCAGCGCCCGCTCGCGCGGCATGGTGACGATCAACAGCACGACTGGCACGCTGGGCCTGGCCATGGGCCTGCCGGTGGCGGTGCTGGGCGATGCCATCTACGACATGGCGGATATCACCTTCCAGGGTGGGATTGACGCCTTCTGGCAACACCCGACGCCGCCCGACGCCGAAACCTTCGCCGCCTGGCGCCGCGTGCTGATCGAACGCTGCCTTATCCCCGGCGGCTTCTTCTCCCCTGAGGCGCTCGACAAAGTGGTGAGCCACGCCATCGCCCGCTTCGAAGGCCACCCGCTGGCGCCGGAATGATCAGGCCCAAGTAATCAACCGGGGTCCTGATAAAGCAGGGTCACGCTGATCCGCCGGTTGCGCGGATCGGTGGGCTTGTCCTTCACGTAAGGATCGGTATCGGCCACGCCCTCGATGCGGCGGAAGCGGCTGCCAGGGATGCCGGCCCCCATCAGCAGGCGCCGTGTGGCATCGGCGCGGGCGGTGGAAAGGCTCCAGTTCGACGCGCCATCCTTGCGGCTGAAACCCAGCGCATCGGTGTGGCCGCGCACGGTCAGTGCGTTGGGCATGTCTTCAATCGCATGCGCCACCGTCTGCACCAGTTCGCCCGCGGGTGATGTTGGGGCCGACGTGCCCAACCCGAACATCGCGAAATCGGCGCGTTCCACCATGTCGATGCGCAGGCCATCGCGGGTCTTCACGAAACGCACCTGGCCTTTCAGGCCTTTTAACGTCGGATCGGCTTCCAGCTTGGCCATGATGCGCTGGGCCGCCTTGTCCAGCGCGGCATCATCCCTGGCACGGGCGGCCGCGCGTGCTGCTTCGTCCCCGGGCTT
Source organism: Sphingomonadales bacterium 32-65-25 (assembly GCA_002280855.1). Taxonomy (GTDB): domain Bacteria; phylum Pseudomonadota; class Alphaproteobacteria; order Sphingomonadales; family Sphingomonadaceae; genus Sandarakinorhabdus. The sequence goes on from NCEU01000001.1 coordinate 24,314, forward strand.
GGCGGTCTTGCCGCTGCTGCCGCTTTCCTGGCCATTGGCGCCGCTGGCCTGTTCACTGCCCACACCATTGCCGGGGCGCGTCGCCTCGCTGTCGCTGCCGGCCGCCGTGATCGGCCGCTTTCCCGTGCTCTGTGGCCGGCTGGCCGTGCCATCGGGCGAGGTGACCGATCGCCCGCCGAACAGCCCGTTGGAACCGCCGCTGTTCTGCATCTGAATCACCGTGGGGGTGAAATAATCGGCGATGCCCTTGCGCTGATCCTCGTTGGTGGCGCCCAGGATCCACAGCAGCATGAAAAAGGCCATCATCGCCGTGACGAAATCGGCATAGGCGATCTTCCACGCGCCGCCATGATGCGCGTGGGCATGGTTTTTCACCCGTTTGATAATGACTTCGGGTTCGATGTTGAGTTCGGGCTTCACAGGCTGGGGCTCACTTCGCCGTCCGCATGCCGTCGAAAATCTCGCTGAAGCTGGGCTGGTGGGTGGGGCTGATGGCGGTGCGCGCGGCTTCGATCACCAGCGGTTGCGGCTGGCCTTTCAGCGTGGCGATGATCACCCGGCGCACCACCAGATAAATCTCGCTGTCCTCATCGATCACAGCTTTCAATCGCGCCGAAAGCGGCCCGACGATGCCATAGCTGAGCAGCACGCCTAGAAACGTGCCAACCAGCGCCGAGCCGACCATCGCGCCCAATATGGCCGGCGGCTGATCGATGCTGCCCATCGTCTTGATCACGCCCAGCACGGCCGCGACAATGCCGAGCGCTGGCAGCGCGTCTGACATGGTTTGCAATCGCTCCACCGGTTTCAGGGCGGCGTGATGGTGTGTATCAATATGGGTTTCGATCACTTCATCGACGGCGTTGGGAGACAATGTGCCGGTGGAGACCACCAGCAGCCGGATCGAATCCGTCACCAGGCTGATGAAGAAATGATCGCCGGCGAACTGCGGATATTCGGCAAAGATGCTCGATGATTTCGGGTCTTCGATATGCGGTTCCACCGCGGTTGGCCCTTCGGTGCGGAACAGGCGCATCAACCGCGCCGTCAGGAAGATTGCCGCGCCATAATCGGCTTTCTTGTACTTGGGGCCTTTCACCACTTTGCCAAGGCCGCCGCCCATCTCCTTGATTCCCTTGATATCGGTCGCCACCAGTGTGGCGCCGGCAGCGGCGCCGCCTATGATCAGGAATTCGTGCGGCAGCGCGTGCAGCACCGGCCCCAGGCTGCCGCCGGTGATGGCAAAACCGCCAAACACCATGACGATGAGCACGACAAGGCCGATGATGGACAGCATGCAGGGGCCGGCTCCGCAGGGTGGAAGGTTCCCCCGGATTACGGCCCGTTCATTCCGGACTTAATCGCTGCCGTGTTGGAATCCTTAGCGGATATCATCCCACAGGCTCAATCGCGACACCCGCGCGAAGCTGGCCTGCGCCGCTTCCAGCACCACCGACAGGCGGTCGAGCCGGGCAATCGCCTCGGTCATGTCGGTGTCCTCCAGCTTGGACAGGCTGGATTTCATCTCCAGCTGGCTGCGGTCCAGCCGTTCCGTCTCCGCCTCCAGCCGCGCCGCCCGCGCGCCGAGCAGCGCCTGCGCGCCCGCCAGCCCGCCAACATGTTCGTCGATGGCAGCAATCACCTCGTCCATGGCCGCATCAAAGAACAGCGGGCGTGGCTCCTCCAGGCTGTCAGCCAGATGGGCGAGGCTGTCGAAGAAATTGCGCTGGCGGGGCGGCGGCGGCACTCCCGGATCGGGCGGCGGCGCGAGCGGGTCAACCGGCGGCAGCGGTTCCGTCACGCCAAAGGCTTCCGGCCCGGTGATGCCGGCGGCAATGCGGCGGCCAACAGTGGCCACTTCCGGCGGCGCGCCCAGCCCAGCCCATACGGCCAGCCCCTCGGCATCATCGGCATAGCTGGGCGCCACGCCAACCCCGGCAAACAACGCCTCGCCATCGGCGCCGCGCGCTTCGGCCAGTCCGCGCGCCGCGGCCAGCAATTCGCGCACTTCCAGCGCCAACACCTTGCGATCGCCAGCATTCAGCGCGCCGTTGCGGCCGGCCAGTGCCAGTTCCTTTGCCCGCGCCGCCAGATCGGCGATGCCGGCGAGCGCGACTTCACTGGCCGAAAGCCGCGCGCTCGCCGCATCCATCGCCGCGCGCTGCACCTCGGCGCCGTCATTGGCCCGGCGCAGCGTGGCGATGCGGGCAAAGGCGATGGCATCATCGCCGGGTTTCTGCAGGCGTTTGCCGGTGCTGATCTGCTCCTGCACGGTTGCAAGTTGTTCGGACAAGCCCTTGAGGCGGCGAACGGCGGCATCATGGCCGACCCGGGCGGACAGCGGCGGGATCATCGAGCCAGGCCAAGTATCTGATCGAACAGATCACGCGCCACGCCGATCACCTGGGCATTGGCGCGATAGGCGGCCTGCAGGCGGGTCAGTTCCGCGGCTTCCTTTTCCAGATCGACCGCAGACACCGCATCATTGGCGCGGGCGGCGTCCTCCTTCAGGCTGGCAGCAGCGGCCTCCAAACGCCTGGTATCGCTCACATTCGCGCCGATACCGGCCAGATCGCCATCCAGCACCGCCTCGATCGTGCCATTGGGGCCGGGCTGAGCGCGCAGCCGGCCCAGATCGAGCAGGTTGCGATTGTCCTGCGAACCAGGCGGGGTGGGCGCGATGCGGAACAGGTCGCCTTCTGCGGCATCGGCAGGGATGCGAAATCGCACGCCCGGCCCTTCCACCAGGCTGCCATCGGCAGGCACGGTCGCCAGCAGATTGACGCCGGTGGGATCACGGATTTCGGCCAACCCGCCCGCGATGACCGTGATGCGCCACGGCGGCGGCGTGGTGTCGCCACCGGGCAGGGCAAGCGCGGTGGCATCGTCGAAAATCTCGGGGAGCCCGCGCGCCGTGTTGATGGGCAGGCCGTCAATCTGCCAGCGCGCGGAGGCGGCAACCTCGGTGGGTTGCAATGGCCGCAGGCTCAGGCCCTGCGCGCCGGTGAGCGGCTCGATGGTCCACTGGTCACCGCTCACCCCGCCATTGCCGATGGTGACAGTCAGGCCATCGAGCAGCAGCGGCGACGTGCCGGTGATGCTGGCGCTGTTGTCAGTCCGCGCCAGGGTGAAGCCGCCGGCTTCGGCAATCAGGCGATAGCCGCCGGGAAAGGGGGTCGCGCCGTCGGCCAGTGTTACATCGACTGGCGCTTGCCCGGCATTGGCCTTGCCCACGGTGGTGCGCGTGGCGGTGGTGGCGAAAAGCGCCTGGCCGGGCTGGCCGTTGGCATCGATGCCCTGTTGGTGCCAATCGTTGACCAAAGTGGCAAAGCTGCCGGCGCTGCCATCCAGCGCGGCGCGGGCGCGGATGATGTGCCCACTGGCTTCCAGCAGGCCCGACAAGCGCCCCGACGCCGGCAGCCGCAATGGCACCGGTTCATGATCGGGATCGAGCAGCACCGATTGGCCATCGGGCGCGACGCCGATGCGGCTCGAATTGCCGGCCTTGGGCACCAGCAGCACAGCGGAAGGGCCGGAGCCCAGCTTGACCTCGACCACACCGCGCTCGCCTTCGCTCACGCTGATCCGCACTTCATTGGCGAGATCGGCCAGCAGCCGATCGCGATTGTCGAGCAGGCCGGCGGCGGCAATATCGCCCTTGTCGCCGCGGCGCAGTTGATCATTCACCCGCACCAGTGCGGCCGCCAGATCATTCACCCGCCGGGTGGAAAGCGATGCTTCGGCCCTGATATCGCCTTCCAGCTGCTCCAGATCGCGGCCGTGGCCCGCGAACGCCGCAGCGGCATCTTCGGCGGCATCCAGGAACACGGCGCGGGCCGCGGGCTGGGTGGGGGCCGCCGCGAGCCGGGTGGCGGCATCGAAGAACGCGCCGACGCGGCCGACCACATCGGCAGTGGTGGCCAGTGATTCCAGCCGTTGCAGCCAGTCCAGCCGCGCGCCCATGCGGGCCTGATCACCGCTGGCGATGCGGACAGCGTTGGCCTTCAATGGGTCAACATCGCGCACGAGGCTCGCCACCCGCACGCCGGCCCCGCTCAAGGACGCGCGTTGGAACGGCCCGCCGCTCCCCGTCGGCTGCGTGGCCAGCACGATGCGGCGGCGGACGAATCCGGGCGTATCGGCGTTGGCGACATTGTCACCCGTGGCGTTCAAGGCATTTTGGAAGGCCAGCACGCCGGACCGGCCGAGCGCGAGCAGGTCCATCATTTGCCCGCCTCCTTCGCCAGCAGTTGCGCCAGGCCGAGCGGGGCGGCCTGCGCGATGGCGCGGCCGCGCTGATCATCCACCATGTCGCGGATCTGATCATTGTTGCCCAGCATGTCGTCGCCCAGCTTGGCTGCCCGCGCTGTTTTCAGCAGGCGGGTGACGAGCAGGGCTTCGAAATCCTGCCCGGCCTTGCGGGCGGCCTTCACCTCGTCAGCCTGGCGGACGATCGGCATCGTGACGGGCTTTATCTCCATCAGATCACCACCAGTTCCGCCCGCAGCGCGCCGGCGGCTTTCAGGGCTTCCAATATGGCCACGAGATCGCCCGGCGCGGCGCCGAGCGCGTTCACCGCGTCGATGATCTCGCCCAGTTTGGCGCCCGGTGCGAACAGGTTCATGCGGGTCTGGGCCTCGCCGGCTTCCATGGTGGATTGCTGGGTCACCACCGTTTGCCCACGCCCGAATGGGCCGGGCTGGCTGGCTTGCTGGTTCTCCGTCACCCGCACGGTCAGATTGCCGTGGGCAACAGCGGCGGGCAGGATGCGCACTTCGCCGGATATCACCACTGTACCCGTCCGGGCGTTGACGATCACCTTGGCGGCCGGCGGTTGCAACGTCACGTCCAGCGCTTCCACCCGCGCCGCCAGCGCGATACGACTGGCGGGCGCATCAGGTGCGTTGATGGCGATGCGGATGCCGTCCTCGGCGCGGGCAGCCTCGCCGCCGAAAGCGCGGTTGATGGCATCGGCCACCGATTTGGCGGCCGAGAAATCCGGTTCGTTGAGATCGAGGAACAAGGGCCCGCTGCCGGTAAAGGGCGAGGCGACAGCGCGTTCGATGATGCCGCCTGACGGCACACGCCCCGTGGCCGGCGTGCCGACCACGATACGGCTGCCGTCACGCCCTTCCGCGCCGAACCCGCCCACCGCGAGGCTGCCTTGCGCCAGCGCATAAATCTCGCCGTCCGGCCCTTGCAGTGCCGTCAGCAGCAGCGTGCCGCCGCGCAGGCTCTTCGCCTGGCCCAGCGCCGCCACCGTCACGTCCAGCCGCTGGCCCGGCTTGGCAAAGGGCGCCAGTTCCGCCGTCACGATCACCGCAGCGGCATTGCGCAGCTGTGGGTTGACGCCCGGCGGCAGCAGCACGCCCAGCCGGGCGGTGGCGGATTTCAGCGACTGGATGGTGAATTCCAGATTCTGATCGCCCGTTCCGGTCAGGCCCACCACGATGCCATAACCGGTCAGCGCGTTGGCCCGAACACCGGAAAAGCGCGCGATGTCTTTCACCCGCTCGGCACTGGCCGGCGTGTTCAGCAGCAACAGCACCAGAAGGGCGAACAGCCGGATCACAGCGGCGCAATCTTGGCAAAGAAGCGCGCCAGCCAGCCCTGGCGGCTGTTGTCCGCCACCTGGCCGGTGCCGCCGAAACGGATGCGCGCATCGGCGACGCGGGTGGAGGGCACGACATTGTCGAAACCCAGATCATCCACCCGCACCAGGCCGGTGAGCTGCAGATGCTCCTCGCCGCGGTTGAGCATCAGGCGCTTTTCGCCGGCAATGCGCAGCACGCCGCCGGGCAGCACTTCGGCTACCGTCACGGTGATTTCGCCAAACAGTTCGTTGTTCTGCTCGGCGGTGCCGCTGCCCTTGAAGCTTTGCGCCGATCCGCCCTGCGTCGCCTGATTGAGGCTGTTGGCAAACGGGATCACCGGCGGGAAGCGCAACCCATTGTCGCTGTCGCGCCCAGATTCGGCGCTGGCCGATTTGCTGGCGCGGGTGCGCTCCACCAGCCGGATTGTAATGAGATCGCCCACCCGCCGCGCCCGCCGATCGGTGACCAGGCCGGCAAAGCTCTGCGCGTTGAACAGGCTGCCGGTGGCGATCAGCGGCGGCACCGGCATGGTGACGATGGCCGGCGGGATCGGCTTCAGCTTTTTCGCCAACGCGGGCTGCGCGACGAAGAACAGGATCGCCGATGCCAACAGCCAGCAGGCCAGCGACAGCTGCGCCGATTGCCGATCAGACATTCTGCACCACATAGCGGCTCATCTCGTCTGCCGCGTTGATCACCTTGGCGTTGATTTCATAGGCGCGCTGCGTCTCGATCATGTCCACCAGTTCCTGCACGGTGGACACGTTCGATCCTTCCAGCATGCCCTGGCGGATATTGCCCATGCCCGCCTGGCCCGCCACACCCAGCGTGGGCGGCCCCGAACCGGCGGTTTCGCGATAAAGATTGTCCCCCACCGGCATCAGCCCGGCCGGATTTAGGAATCGCGTCAACTGCAACTGCCCCACCTCCACCGGCGCGGCCTGGCCGGCGACCGTGGCGGTCACGATGCCATCGGGCGAGATGGTGATCTGCTGCGCGCCATCGGGAATGGTCAGCGGCTGCGCCAACCGCAGGCCGGATGCCGTCACCATTTCACCATTGGCCGAAAGCTTGAAGCCGCCATCGCGGGTATAGCCCACCGTGCCATCGGCCAGCTGCACGGCAAAGAAGCCGGCGCCATCAATGGCCAGATCCAGCGCATTGTCGGTCGTTTGCAGCGTGCCCTGGCTGTGCATGCGTTCGGTGCCGACCACGCGCACGCCGGTGCCGGTGCCCAGCCCAGTGGCATATTGCGTGTCCGCCCCGCTCGCCGCACCCGGATTGCGATCATCCTGATACATCAGGCTGGCAAAGCTCGCCCGGTCCTTCTTGAAACCGGTGGTCGAAACGTTGGCGAGGTTGTTCGAAATCGTCTTCATGCGCTGGTCCAGCGCATCCAGCCCCGAACGGGCAATCTGCAAGGCGGTGGTCATGCGTGTCCTCCTCAACCATCCAGACGCATCAAGCGTGCGCCCTGTTCGTCCATGTCCTGCGCCAGCCTGATCAGCCGGGCGTTCACTTCGAACCCGCGCTGTTCCTCCACCAGTTCCACCAGCGCCTCGGTGGCGGTGATATTGGCGCTTTCCAGCGCGCCACTTTCCACGCGCGCCGTGGCGTCACGGGGCAGGGGCTCTTCGGGCAGGAACAGGCCATCGCCGGCCTTGTCGCGCCCGGTCAGCCTGCTGCCGTCCACCAGTTTCAACTGCCCCACCTCGGTTTGCCCATCGGGCAGCATCGCGTTGATCCGGCCATCCTGCGCGATGGTGAGCGCCGCGCCCGGCGGCACGGATATGGGCGCATTGTTCGCCCCCAACACCACCCGGCCATCGCCGTTGGTCAGCAGGCCCGTGGACGAGACCGACAGATCACCGCGCCGCGTATAACCTTCCTTCACTTCGCCGCCGATCACCGGCCCCTGCACGGCCAGCCAGCTCTTCGCCGACAATGCCACATCCAGGCTTCGTGCGGTGGCCTGCACCTTGCCCGGCACCGCCGGCGTGGCGAGGCTGGGCGAACCCACCTGTGCCCGCGCTTCCCACGCCCCATCGGCGGCGCGCTGGGCATCGAAATAGCGGCCTTCCTGCGCCACGATTTCGCGGCGAAAGCCCGGCACGCTGGCATTGGCGAGATTGTTGGCCGTCACCGCAGCCTCGCGCGCCCGGGCGCTTAGCCCGGTCAATGCGGTATAGATCAGGCGATCCATCGCTTATCAGTTCCGCAGGTTGATGATGGTCTGCATCAACTGGTTGTCTGTCTCGATGGCCTTGGCGCTGGCCTGGAAATTGCGCTGCGCTGCGATCAGGTTGACCAGTTCGGTGGTGAGATCGACGTTGGACCGTTCGATATTGCCCGAAAGAATGGTGCCGATGCCGTTGCGGCCGCCTTCGCCCATCAACGGCTCGCCCGATTGCGGTGTCACCACCCAACTGGCATCGCCGGTCTGCTTCAGCCCTTGCGGGTTGGAGAAATTGGCCAGCGCCACCTTGCCCAGCACCTGCACTTCGCCGTTCGAAAAACTGGCGCGCACCAGGCCATCGGGTTCCACCGAAACGCTTTCCAATTGGCCCGATGCCACCCCATCCTGTTCGATCAGCGCCACGCTGAACGGCCCGGCCTGCTGCACCGTGGCGCTGCCATGATCAACGGCCAGTGCCATCGCGCCGGCGCCGGTATCAGGCGTGAAGGCATCGAACACGAACGGCGTGGTGGGGTTGGTCAGATTGCCGTTGACGTCGAATTCCATCGGAATGCCCGGCGTGCCGGCCACATTCAGTTCCTGGTTGCCCACGAAGGCGCGCGCCGTCCAGCGGTGGAACGGGTCGCCCACCGTCGGAACACTGTCCTTCACATAATAGATGGTGGCGGCCAACGGATTGCCCAGGCTGTCGAACACCGTCACCGATGTGCTGGCATTGAAGGTCGCCGGATCGCTGCGATCGAACACATAGGGGTTCTGCGGCGTGTAGATCGGCCGGTTGGCGATGATCGGCGCATCGGCCGGCAGATTGGCGGTCAGCCTTATTTCGGTGCTGGCTTGCGGCGCACCGCTGTTCAGCGGCAGCCGCGCCGGCACCGTGCTGGCCAGCGTCGTCGATTGCAGCGCGCCTTCGGGGGTGGTGGGAAACAGTTGCAGGTTGCGACCCTGGTTATCCACCACGAAACGTTCGGGCGTCACGCCAAAGCTGCCGGCGCGGGTGAAATGGGTCTGCACGCCGCCGGCGCCGGATTTCACCACGAAGAAACCTGGCCCGGCCAGTGCCATGTCCAGCGCGCTGGTGCTGGTTTCGGTTGGCCCTTGCTGGAACTGCTGGGTGATGGCGCGAACGGTGGTGCCGCTGCCCACGATGCGGTTGGGGTTCTGCAACGCCGATGTGGAGATGATGTCGCCAAAGGCCACGCGGCTGCGCTTGAAGCCGCTGGTGCCGACGTTGGCGATGTTGTTGGCGATGGTCGCCATCTCGGTCTGGGCGCCGGTAAGGCCGGAAAAGGCGGTATAGAAAGCCATGCAACTGGTTCCTTCAGTTTGACGCTTCGGGAGGGGAAACTTGTGCGATCAGCTGATCCAGCCGGGCGATCACGGCATCCAGCTTGCTGTTGGTGGCGCTGCTGCCTTCCACTTGCGCAAACATCGCCATCTGCTGGACATACTGGAAGTTATCGACCGGCTTGGTCGGATCCTGGTTCTGCAATTGCGCGGTGAGCAGGCGCAGAAAGTCGCCCTGATCCAGCGTGGATTTGGGCGCTCTGGCGGCGGCCGGCTGCGCGACCGGCAGGCCGGCGGGAAGGGTGGGATCAACGCTGCTCATTTGCCGATCCGCAGCGTTTCGAGCATCAGGCCGCGGGCCGTGCTCATCACTTCGACATTGTTGGCATAAGCGCGGGCGGTTTCGACCATTTCGACCATCTCCTGATTGGGATCAACGGCAGCGGCCCACACATGGCCCGTAGCGTCGGCCAGCGGGTGATTGGGATCCAGCTTCTTTTCAGGGCTTCCGGTGCGGGCCATGCGCGCCACATCCACAGTGGCGGCCGGGCCATCGAAGCTGGCGCTGAACACGGGTTTCAGCGCGCGATAGGCGCCCTGTTCGCTGCCGGCGATGGTGCCGGCGTTGGCGAGGTTGGACGCGATGGCGTTCATCCGCACCAGCTGCGCGGCCATGGCGCGGCCGGAAATGTCAAAAGTGGAAAGGCCCGGCTTCATCATTCACCGCCCTTCAATGCGCTCATGATCGTCTGGATGCGGCTGGTGAGGAAACCAAGCGAGGCGCGATACTTCACGGCGTTCTCGGCAAAGGCCGCCTGTTCAGTGGCCATCTCCACCGTGTTGCCGTCCAGGCTCGGCACCAGCGCGGCGCGATACTTGATGTCGCCGTTCAGCTGATCGGCCATCACCGCGCCAAAGCCCGTCGATCGCGCCGACTGCAGGCGCATCAAGGCGCCATCGGCATCCAGATCACGCGCCTTGAAACCGGGGGTGGCGGCATTGGCGATATTGCCGGCAATCACGTCCAGCCGCTGCGCCCTGAGGCGAAGGGCGTCGGCAGAGAGACCAAGGGCGGTGTCGAGCATCGTCATGCCCGTTCCCCAGCAACAAGCGTGCCAATCCGGATGCAGGCCGCAATTGGCGGCAATCCAAATGCCTGCCGATTTGCATTCTGGCCCTGGACCCAATTGCATCAAATTTGAATCGTCGCCCCGGACTTGATCCGGGGCCCCGCTTCCTTGGCGCAGGAAGAAAAGCGGGACCCCGGATCAAGTCCGGGGTGACGACCGTTTCAATCTCGGCACGATCAGATTCAGGCACAGACAAGCCCGGCACGAGCGGACTGGCACCAAGGTGGGGCGGCGCGCTCTTCGTTGCCGGGCCGCCGTGGGGCGGCCCGGGGCGGCAAGTTCTTGCCGGGGGGAGCGGCAAGGGCTTGCCGGTCCCGGGCCGGCGAAAGGCGCAACCGAGAGGGGGTCGGCGGTTGGCGCGCTTCTTGCTGGTTGGGGGTGGCACCGTTCGGGGGACTGCACGGGTGCCAAGCCAGCCAGCATCAGGAACAACGGCCCCATGCGCCAGATGTTTAGATCGCCCACTGTCCGCCACATCGCCCTGGCATTGGCCGGGCTGGGCGCGTTGATTGCCGCCCGGCCGGCGCCAGCACAGGCGTTGCACGATGTGGCCGCCCTGAAGGCGCAGGTGCAGGGCTTTGCCGGCGGCGCCAATGCCCGGATCGATCCGCGCCTGGTGGTGCCGCGCTGCCTGGCGCCGGCGTTGAGCTGGGCCCGCGCCGACGTGGTGCGCGCCGATTGCGCCAGCCCGGCGTGGACGCTCTATGTGCCGATCGATCAGCCTTTTGCCCCCGGTTCAGCGCTGGGTGCGCAACCACAGGCGCGGGTGCGCCCGGCGATCCGCCGTGGTGAACGCGTGCTGGTCGAAGCCGGCGGGCAGGGCTGGGCGGTGAGCATCGAAGCCGAAGCCGAACGCGACGCCGATGGCAACCGCATTGCGCTGAAAGGCCCCGCCGGCCGTCGTTTCACCGGGCGGATCGAGGAGGGCGGCAAGGTTGTTCTGAGCCGCTGATTAAAGCCGCATGGTGAACGGCCGTTAAGTGCGTTGGGCCCTTCGAACAGGGCGGAAAGGACTTGAACATGATTGATGGCATTTCAGGGGGCGGCGGCCCCATATGGGCTCCGATTGGCCAGCGCAATTCGCCGGCGGAAGCCACCGCGGCCGATCCGGCCCGTGGCCTGCGCCGCAACCTGCCCGGCACCGACATCGCGCCCGCCCGCACCAGCCGTTCTGCACTCGTCGCCGATCTGGCCAAGGCGCCGCCAGTGAACGCCGCGCGCGTCGCCGAATTGAAGGCGCAGATCGAGGGCGGCCGCTATCCGCTCGATCCGCTGCGCATCGCCGATGCCATGCTGAAAATGGACCGTGGCCGGCCATGACCGCAGCCGATGATCTGGCGCAGGCGCTGGTTATGGCCATCCGCACCGAGCTCGATGCGCTGGATGCCGAAGATGCCGATGCCATCCTGTCCGCCAGTGATGCCAAGGCCAGGGCGTTGGCCGATCTCTCTGCCGCCATTGCCGATGGCGCACCGCCGCCGCGTCCACTGCTCGAAGAGGCGCGGGATCTGAACACCCAGGCGATATTGAAAAGCCGGGCCAAGCTGATCAGCGTTGAAAAACGCCTTGCCGCGCTGCGCCCCGGCCCGGCCATCCCCCGGCCGGAACCGGTCACCTACGGCCGCAACGGGCGCTGGGCCTGAGCCATGCCACGCTTCGGGGGGGCGGGGGGTAACATCCATAATGGTGCAATCGGGCAGGGCGGCTTGGCCATGCTGGCACGCGCCTTGCTTGGGGTTGGCGTATGACCCAGGCTATTGCCTTTCCCCGCGCCGCCGGCCCTGCTGCCGTTGTTGACGCCATCAGCAACGCCGCCAGCCGCACCGGCGTCGATTTTTCCTACCTGCTGGCCAACGCCCGCGCGGAATCCGGGCTTGATCCCATGGCCCGCGCCCGCACCTCGTCGGCCAGCGGCCTGTTCCAGTTCACCGATGCCACCTGGCTCGCCACCGTCGCCCGCCATGGCGAGAAGCATGGCCTGGGCTGGGCGGCGGACGCGCTGAAAGCCGGTGCGACCGGCGCGGTGAAGCAAACGATATTGTCGCTGCGCCACAACGCTGAAGTCGCTGCCACCATGGCCGCCGAGTTCACCCGCGACAACGCCGCGAAACTGGAAGGCGCGCTGGGCCGGGCGGCCGGTTCGGCAGACCTCTATCTTGCGGCGTTCTTTGGCGCCGGCGGGGCAGTGCGCTTTTTGAAGACCATGGCCGCCGCTCCCGGCATGGCCGCCGCCAGCCTGCTGCCCGCTGCCGCTGCTGCCAACCGCTCGACCTTTTTCCATGCCAACGGCACCGCCCGCAGCCTGGCCGAAGTCCATGATCTGGTGAGCCGCCGCATCGCCCGGCACATGCCGACAGCGGCCGGCAACGCGCCGGCACCGTTTGGCCGTGCGCCGGCACAATTTGGCCACACGCCGGCACAGGGCGGCAGCAGTTTGCCGCTGCCCGATCCGGCGCTCACCGCAGTGCGGGCCCGCATGGCCTATCTCGTGCTGGCCGCCATGTCATGAGCGCGCTGGCCCTCGACCCCCGCAACTGGAGCGCGCGGACCACGCTGCTGCCCGCCGCGATCCTGATCCTCGTGGCGCTGATGGTGGTGCCGCTGCCGGCCATCCTGCTCGATCTGTTCTTCATCACCAACATCGCGGTGGCGCTGATCGTGTTGATGGTGGCCATCAACATCCGCCAACCGCTTGATTTCTCAGCCTTCCCTACAGTGCTGCTCTACGCCACGCTGCTGCGCCTGGCCCTCAACGTTGCCTCCACCCGCGTCGTGCTGGTGCATGGCCACGAAGGCACGTCTGCTGCCGGCCATGTCATTGAAGCCTTTGGCACTTTTCTCGTCGGTGGCGATTATGTCGTCGGTCTGTTCGTCTTCGCCGTCCTGATGATCATCAACATCGTGGTCATCACCAAGGGCGCCGGCCGCGTCTCCGAAGTCGCCGCTCGCTTCACCCTCGATGCCTTGCCCGGCAAGCAGATGGCCATCGATGCCGATCTGAACGCCGGCCAGATCACCGCCGACGAAGCCCGCGCCCGCCGCCTGGAGGTGACCACCGAAGCCGATTTCCACGGCGCCATGGACGGTTCCTCCAAGTTCGTGAAGGGCGACGCCGTCGCGGGCGTTTTGATCCTTGCAATCAATATCATAGGCGGACTCATCCTCGGCACCGTTTCGCACGATCTTTCGCTGGCTGACGCTGCCAAAACCTATCTGCTGCTCGCCGTCGGCGATGGTCTCGTCGCCCAGGTGCCGGCTCTGCTGCTCTCCATCGCCGCCGCCATGGTGGTGACGCGGGTGGGCAAGGAGACGGATCTTGCCGGCCAGGTTGGCCTGCAACTGGGGCAGACTGCGCCATGGCTGCCGGTGGGTATCATTCTGGGATTGTTAGGTCTTTTGCCGGGCATGCCGCTGTTGATCATCGCACCGGCTGCCGGCTTTGCCTTCTGGCTTGCCCTCAAGAAGCGCCCGGCGACGGAAACACCGACCGAAGCCGCCGCTGCTGAAGCCGCTCGGGATGATACAAGCATCGAATGGGCCGATGTTGCCGAAAGCGCACCGGCCAGCATCGATATCGGCTTTGGCCTGGTGCCCTTGGTGGAAGAAGCGCGCGGCGCTCCGATGATGGCGCGCATCACCGCCGTGCGCCGGCAACTGTCTAAAAATCTTGGCTTTGTCCTACCGCAGGTACGGGTTCGGGATGATCTGGCGCTGCCGCCCTTCCGTTATCGCATCACCCTGGCCGGCGTCGTGGTGGGTGAGGACGAGGCCTATCCCGATGACGTGTTGGCGATCGAGGCCGGCCCGATTTCCACGCCCATTCCCGGCCGAGAAGCCGCCGATCCAGCCTTCGGTATCCCGGCTCGCTGGATCGATCCGGCTGAAGCCGATCTGGCGGAAGCTGCTGGCTATACCGTGGTTGATCCGGCCGCCGTGGTCGGCACCCATCTCAATCAATTGCTTGCTGCACATGCCCACCGCCTGCTCGGTCAGGACGAAGTGCAAGCTTTGCTTGACACGCTGGCTGAAACCGCCCCTGCGCTGGCTGCTGCGCTGACCCCCAAGCTGCTGAGCGTCGCGGTGGTCACCCAGGTGCTGCAACGCCTTCTGGAAGAAGGGATTTCGATCCGCGATCTGCGTTCCATCGCTAGCGCACTGGTATCGATGGCGCCCAAATCGCAGGAGCCGGCCGAACTGGCCGAACTGATCCGCCCGGCCCTGGGCGCAGCAATGGTGCAGGAACTGGCCGGCGTGAAAGCGGCGCTGGCGGCCGTCGCGCTCGATCCCGGCCTTGAAACATTGCTGGTGCAGGCGGTGCGCGCCAATCCGGGGGCGGCGCATCCGTTCGATCCGGCGCTGGTCACTCGCGTCGCCGAAGCCGTGGCCGCAGCCACCCGCACACTGGTGAACGAGGGTCGGCGCTTTGCCATCGTCACCGTGCCACAGGTGCGCCGGCCGTTGTGGCAACTGTTGCGGGCCCGGCTGCCCGGTGTGCCCGTGCTGGCCTTTCCCGACATTCCCGATGACCGCGACGTGGAGGTGCTGGCCGTGATCGGCGCAGCGCAACCCGCCCCAACTGGAGACGCCTGATGGACGCCCGCCTTGGCCTTGATCCTGCCCTCTATGCCCCGGCGCGGCTTGCGCAGGTCGATCCGGAACGACTGATTTCCAGCCATCTTCAGCTCGTTCGCCGCATCGCCTGGCATGTCCACGCCCGTGTCTCGTCGGCGATCGACGTGGAGGATCTGGTGCAGATCGGCATGGTCGCGCTGATCGAAGCGGCGCGCAGTTTTGAAGATCGTG
The DNA here is from genome assembly GCA_002280855.1 of Sphingomonadales bacterium 32-65-25. Taxonomy (GTDB): domain Bacteria; phylum Pseudomonadota; class Alphaproteobacteria; order Sphingomonadales; family Sphingomonadaceae; genus Sandarakinorhabdus. The sequence goes on from NCEU01000001.1 coordinate 39,325, forward strand.
GTCATGCCGCCTTTGCCACCTATGCCAGCGTGCGGGTGCGCGGCGCGATGATTGATCAGTTGAGGAAAGGCGCCACGCTCGTTCGCTCCGCCATGCGTCGTAAGCGCGAATGGGGGCAGGTGCGCGCCCGCCTTGAAGGCCAGTTGGGTCGCACCGCTACTGACGAGGAGATGGCGGCCGCGCTTGAACTACCGCTCCCTGATTACCGCGCCGCCTTGGCGCAAACCCATGCCGCGCAGTCCGAAAGCCTTGATGATGTCTATTCCGATCACAGCCAGTGGTTTGCCAGCGACGATCCGGATGCGCATGACTGCCTGGAACAGGATCGCCGCCGCCGCGCCATCGCTGCCGCCATCGCCACCCTGCCGGAACGTGAAGCGCAGGTGCTTCAGCTCTATTTCGTCGAGGAGTTGAACCTGGAAGAAATCGGCGAGGTGCTTGGCGTCGGCGCTGCGCGGATCTGCCAGATCAAAAAGGCTGCACTCACCAAGCTGCGCGGGCAGTTAACGGGTTGGGCTGACGATTAGGCCGGTTGCGCAGGCGGCAGCGCTTTGGCAGCGTACCGGCCATGGACATGACCCGCCTGCGCTCCTTGCTGTATCTGCCCGCCAACCGGCCCAGCGCCATCGCCAAGGCGCGTACCTTGGCCGCTGATGCCGTCATCCTCGATCTGGAAGATGCTGTTCAGCCTGACGCCAAAGCCGATGCCCGTGCCGCTGCCGTGGCCGCTGCACTGGAAGGCGGATGGGGCGATCGGCCATTGTTTCTGCGGGTGAACGGCCTCGGCACACCCTGGCATGGCGATGATATGGCCGCGGTGCACGTCGATGGCTTTGCCGGTTTTGTGGTGCCGAAAGTGGACACGGCTGTCGAAGCCGCCGACGTGGTAAAGCGCGCTGGCGGGCGACCAGTGCTGGCAATGATCGAAACCCCGGCCGGTGTGATCAATGCGCCAGCCATCGCGGCTACACCCGGTGTTGCAGGTCTGATTGCGGGAATGGCCGATCTGGCCAAGGCGTTGAATTGCGGCGTCGATGCGCACCGCACCCCCTTGCTCTACAGCCTGTCCGCTATCGTGCTTGCCGCCCGCGCTGCGGGGGCCGCGTGCTTTGATGGCGTGTGCACCGAGTATCGCAACGAAGCCGCGTTCCGGGCCGAAGCCGGCCAGGGAAAATTGCTCGGCTTTGACGGCAAGACACTGATTCACCCCAGTCAGGTCGATCCCTGCAACGCGGTCTTTTCGCCGAGCGCTGAGGAGGTCGCACATGCCGAGGCGATGATCGCTGCCTATCAAGCCGCGCTCTCAGCTGGGCGCGGGGTTGCGACGCTCGATGGCCAGATGGTGGAAATCCTGCACGTCGAACAGGCACGGCGACTGCTGGCGCGGGCCTAGGCAGCTTCTGCCCTCGCTCCGCACTTGTGGCAGAAGGGTGAGAAGGTGCCCTTGCGCGCGCTGCAGCTGTGGCAGCGTTCATACAGGCCGATGCCGCAGTGCGGGCAGAAATCGATATCGGGGTTTTTCAGGTCCACCGGCCGCTCGCAGCCGGGGCACACGCCTTTCGCGAGCCGGGCCAGCGCCTGATCATAGGCCAGATCCTGCCGGCGCATGGTTTCTGGCTGCGCTTCAGCCAGTTTCTGCCGCTCCAGATATTTGTTCAATTCGATGATCGCCCAGCGGCCAACCAAAAGCGTGATGATAATCCCCACCGAATAGCGGACATAGCCGCCATAGCTGGGCAGATATGGCACCAGCTCCACGAAAAATGTGAACAGCGCGAAGAAGATGAAACCCCAGGCGAACGGCCACCAACGGCTCTTGCGGGCCTTCACGAACAGCCAGCCGGCGATGGCCAGCAACGGCAGCGTCACTGCCAGGCGATAAAGGAAAACCCGCAGTTCCGATGCCTGAAGTGCAGCGTCCATTCTGGTTTGCGCTGCGTCGCGCAGCGGTACCATCGCGGCTTCGGCGCGCTGTTCGGCCTGTTGGGCGTCGAGCAATTTCTGCCGTTCCGCTTCACTGGCCCGGCTGGCGGCAGTTTCGCTGGCCTTCAGCGCATCCAGCGCGCTGGTCCGTGCGCGCAATTCGGCATCCTGATCGGCGCGACCGGTGGCCTGGCGCGTTGCCACCCAGTTGTCGAACGTGGCGCGGGCAGCTTCATATTCCTTCAGTGCGCCAGTGCGCTTCAACTCGGCCTGGTCCAGTGCGGCTTCGGCTGCCAGGCGATTGTCGCGCGCCGCATCCTGTTGTTGCTGCAGCGCCTGGGCTGCTGGATCCATGAATTGCTGGAGAGAGAGTTCCGCCTCTACCTGCGGCAGGTCGCCCACCACGGCATTGCCCAATCCAATCAGGAAGAAGGCAAACACCAGGGAAATCAGCCAAAGTGCCCGCACAAACCATTTTTCGGAAAGGCGGATAGCGTTGTTCATGGGCGGATGCTGACGTGGCGCCGCCGGGCTGTCAAACCGTCACTGCGCGGAGCTCGTAGCAAAGAAGGGCTTGGCAAAGCGCGTGCGATTGCCTAACCGGCTGAGCGCTCAGTCACATGGGCTGTTGGGGCGTCGCCAAGCGGTAAGGCACCGGTTTTTGGTACCGGCATTCCCAGGTTCGAATCCTGGCGCCCCAGCCAACCGATTTCCTCTGGATCATTTGCGCCATCTTGCCCGCGCGCCGCTCATCAGTGGTGGGGGGTGACAGCCAACTCATTGTGGCGATTGTCAGACTTTTTGCCATTGCCCGGCTTGGGAGGCGAGGACCCACCCAATGTTGCCTTCAGGGTCAATACTGGCACGATGGGCAAGGCCCCGACTTTTCCGGCCACAGCCTGTTCCGATTGGAGATACGGTGCGCACGTCCTGCGTTCCCCGCCAACCGCCAGCGACCGCCGCGGTATTGGCCAGCAAATCGTGCTGCACCCGCCCGCGCTGATGGGCAGTCGCAGTTTCTTGACCAAGCCGTGAAATCCACGCGCCGGTCGCAGAGCCATCTGGTCTGCGCTCCGCCGACTATTTTGCTGCACACCCACTGGCGCGCGGCTGCCATGCTGGCTATGCGCAGCGAAATTGCAGGAGGCATCGCGATGGCAAACCGTTTTCTCACCACTCACGTCGGCAGCCTGCCGCGTGCCGCCGATCTGCTTGATCAGATCATCGCGCGCGAAGAGGGCCAGGCGGTTGATGAGGCCGCCCTTGCCAGCCGCATCGAACAGGCCGTCGCCTATGTGGTGGGCAAGCAGGCCGCCGCCGGCATCGACATCATCAACGATGGCGAACAGTCCAAGCCCAGTTATGCCACCTATATCAAGGATCGCCTGACCGGCTTCGGCGGCAGCGGCACGTCTTACGTATTCCAGGACATCGAGGATTTCCCCGGTGTGAAGCAGCGCATCTTTGGCGATGAAGGCCGCAAGCACCGCAAGACGCCCGCCTGCAACGCCCCCATTGCCGTGAAGGACATGGAGGCGGTGAAGCATGATGCCGCCAATCTCAACAAGGCAATTGCGGCCCATCCCGGCCGCCAGGCCTTCATGTCGGCGGCCTCGCCGGGTGTTACCGCGCTGTTTTTCCGTAATGATTTCTATGCCACCGACGAAGACTACGTGATGGCGCTGGCCGAAGGGCTGCGCCATGAATATGAGGCCATTGTCGGCGCCGGTATCATGTTGCAGGTCGATTGCCCCGATCTGGCCATGGGCCGCCACACCCAGTTCCGCGAGCTCGATCTGGGCGGTTTCCGCGACCACATGGAACTGAACATCGCGGCACTGAACCACGCCACCCGCAACATCGCGCCGGAACAGATGCGCATGCACCTGTGCTGGGGCAACTACCCGGGCCCGCACCATTGTGACGTGCCACTGCAGGACATCATCGATCTGATCTGGAAGGCCCGCCCGCACGCCATCCAGTTCGAAGCCGCCAACCCCCGCCACGCCCATGAATTCGCGGTGTTCGAGGCGGTGAAGCTACCCGAGGGCAAGAAGCTGATCCCCGGCGTGGTCGAGTGCCAGAGCCCCTATATCGAGCACCCCGAACTCATCGCCCAGCGCATCGCCCGCTATGCCCACTTGGTCGGGCGGGACAATGTGCAGGCCGGCATCGATTGCGGCTTTTCCATCCACGCCGGATCGGGCGGAGTCGATCCGGACGTGGTGTGGGCCAAGATGAAGGCGATGAGCGAAGGCGCTGAAATCGCTACGAAGATGTTCTGGGGCTGAAGAGAGAAAGGGGCCTCCGGCGGGCAGGGCCTGAGGCCCTGCACCCGCTTTCGATTTCAGCTTCCCATTTCCGCCCGCACGATTGTGGCGCCGGCGACCATGGCCTGCATCTTCCCGAACGCGGTTTCGCGCGGGAGATATTTCATGCCGCAATCAGGGGCGACGATCACCTTTGTCGGGTCCACGTGGGGCAGCGCGCGGCGGATGCGGGCGGCGACGGTTTCGGCGGATTCCACTTCCGGATCAGACAGATCGATCACGCCCAGGATGATGGTCTTGCCAGCCAGATTGGTGAGAATGCTGGTATCGAGATTTGACTGTGCCGTTTCCAAGCTGATGCCGCTTACGGTTGACCCGGCCAGTTCGGGCAGGAAGTTATAGCCTGCCGGCCGCTCGTGGATGATGGCGGCATAGCCGAAGCAGATGTGCAGCGCCGTCTCGCCCTTGATGCCGTCCAGCGCAGCATTCACCGCCTCCAGGCCATATTCGCGGGCCTTGTCGGGCCGAGCCTGCATATAGGGCTCGTCGATTTGCACGACGTCGGCCCCGGCGGCGAAAAGATCGCGAATCTCGGCATTTACGGCGGCTGCATAGTCCAGCGCCATCTCGCGCTCGCTGGCGTAAAAGTCGTTTTGGGCCTGCTGCGCCATGGTGAACGGGCCGGGCACTGTGATCTTGATGCGGCGATCGGTGTTGGCGCGCAGGAACTGCACGTCGCGCACCTCCACGGCATGACGGCGGCGGATGCGGCCGGTCACGCGCGGCACCGGGTTGGGATGGCCCGACCGATCGAGGGCGGAGCCGGGATTATCCAGATCAACCCCATCCAGCGCCGTGGCAAAACGGTTGGAATAGCTTTCCCTGCGCATCTCGCCATCGGTGATGATATCAAGCCCGGCGCGTTCCTGATCGCGGATGGCGATGATCGTCGCATCGTCCTGGGCCTGGGCCAGATACGCCGGCGCCACCCGCCACAATTCCAACGCCCGCACCCGCGGCGGGAAACGGCCAGCCAGCTTGGCCCGGTCGATCAGCCAATCTGGCTGCGGATAGCTGCCCACCAGTGACGTCGGAAACAGCATGGTGAAATCTCCCCCGTTTATGCGTGATTGGGGCCATCATAGTCGATTGCGGCAGCACCTGCACCTGACATGATGAAGCCGATCGGGCGTTCGGTTTCTTCCTGCAGGTGGGCGATCAAACTGGCGGTGCGGGCGAGGAGCGAGATGCCCTTCAAGGCCGCCAACGGGAAGCCGACATCAAGCATGACGGCCGGGATGGCGCCGTTGACGTTGATCGGCAGGCTGCGGCCGATGGCTTCGGGCAGAGCGGCCTGGATGGCATAAAGCGCTTTGATATGAGCGCCTTCGATGCCGTGATCGGCCGCGAGCTTGAGCAGCAGGTTGGCGCGCGGGTCGCCTTCGCTATGTTGCGGGTGACCGAAGCCGGGGATGGCCTTCTTTTCGGCGCGCAGGGCTTTGACTTCGCTAGCGGGGTCATTGGATTCAACCACTTGCGCAAGGAAACGGCCGGCAACTTCGGCTGAACCCAGTACGACGCTGCCGCAGCCGAGCAGGCCAGCGGCGACGGCGCCGTGGAAGGCTTCCGGGGCGGCGGCATAGGTCATGCGGGTGGCGACGACGGAGGGCACCAGGCCATGTTCGGCGATGGCGCACAACACGGCGTTGGCAAAGAACTTCTGCTTCTCGGTCGGCATCTGGCCGGTCACCAACAGCCAGAAATAGCTTGTGAAATCAGTGTTGCCGATGATCTCGCCCACCAGGTCGTGGCCACGCACGGTGATGCTGTGGGCATCTGATGTGCAGATGGCGGTGAAGGGGGCGTCCTGCTTGCCGATGCGCATGGGGAAGGGTCCTTGATATTTCGAAATACGAACTTGCCTTCGATATGCGAAAAGTTTAGAGACAGCAAGCGTGGTTGGCTGTTGGAAACATCCTACAGCATCCGAAATTTCATGGTTTTTTGCAGGGATTCTGCGATGCAAACGAACGCAAACGCCCAATCCGGTGCGCTGCCGCTGGCGGGAGTGACGGTGCTGGAAATGGGCACCTTCATCACCGGGCCATGCGCCGGCATGCTGCTGGCTGATCTGGGCGCCCGCGTCATCAAGATCGAGCAGCCGGGAAGTGGGGATCCGTTCCGGGCTTTCAAGGGCACGCTGTACAGCCCGCATTTCCAGACCTGGAACCGCAACAAGCAATCGGTCACGCTTGATACGCGTGGAGCTGATGATCTGGCGGCGTTCGATGCGCTGGTGGCGGAAGCAGACGTGTTCATCCAGAATTTCCGGCCCGGCGTCGCCAAGAAGCTGGGCGTGGATTGGGAGCGGCTGCACGCCATCAACCCGCGCCTTGTCTATGCCAGTATCTCTGGTTTCGGTGCCACCGGCCCGGATGCCGATCGCCCGGCCTTTGATACTGTTGCCCAGGCGGCCTCCGGCTTTCTGCGCCTGTTGGTCAATCCGGTGCACCCGCGTGTCGTCGGCCCGGCCATTGGTGACATGATGACCGGCTTCTACACGGCGCAGGGCGTACTCGCTGCGCTGCTGCAGCGGGCCACGACGGGGCAGGGGCGCCTGGTTGAAACCTCGATGTTCGAAGCCATGGCGCATTTCAACCTCGATGATTTCACCCATCTTTTTGCCGCCGATCAGGTGATGGATGCCTACAGCCGGCCCCATGTCTCCCAGTCCTATGTGTTCCAGTGCAGCGACGGGCTGTGGCTGGCCCTGCACATGTCGAGCCCGCCCAAGTTCTGGGAAAACCTCGCCGAAGCGGTCGGCCAGCCCGACATGCTGCAACTGCCGGCCTTTGCCGATCGCAACGCCCGCATCGCCCATTACGAGGATGTGGTGGCCCACTTGGCGCCGGTTTTTGCCAGCCGCCCCCGCGCCGAATGGCTGGCCACGCTGCGCCGCCTGGAAGTGCCGTCGGCGCCGGTGGCGACCAGCGTCGAAGTGCTGGAAGATGAACAGGCGAAGCATCTGCAACTGCAGATTTCGACGCCCGGCCCGATGGGTGAGTTCCGCACCATCCGCTCGCCTATCAGCTTTGATGGCCAGCGCAGCCTTTCCGTCACCGCCCCGCCGCTGCTGGGGCAAGACAACGACGCTATCCTCGGACGCCGCGCTGAAGCGGCCGAGTAGTTGACCCGCGTGGTGAAACCCGGCCTAACCAAGCCCATGACCGCCGAAAAGGATCCCGAGTATCTTTCGACCCTGGAACGGGGCCTGAAGGTGTTGCGCGCCTTTGATGCGACCCGGCCCGAAATGGCCTTGTCGGATGTCGCGGCCGCCACCGATCTATCCCCTGCCGTGGCAAGGCGCTGCCTCAACACGCTGGTTGCGCTGGGCTATATCCGCCAGGATGGCCGCCGCTTCCTGCTCACACCTGAAGTGCTGACCTTCGGGTCTGCCTATCTTTCGTCGATGAACATCGAAACCATCGCGGTGCCGCCACTGCAGGCGCTGGGCCAGGCCACCGGGGATTCGGTCAGCCTTGCCGTGCGTTCGGGCCGCGAGATCCTGTATGTCTGCCACATCCCGTCCAACCGGCGAATCCGCCTTGGCGCCGGGGTCGGCACGCGCTTTCCTTTGAACGCCACGTCGATGGGCAAGGTGATCCTGGCATTCCAGGGCGATGCGGCGATCGAGGCCTATCTGGCCGGTGGATCGCTGCCGCGCCTGACGGAGCGGACCATCACCGATCCCGACAGTTTCCGTGCCCGGCTGCAATCCATCCGGGAACGCCGCTATGATAGCGCCCTTGATGAGCTGGATTACGGCATCGTCTCGGTAGCGGTGCCGTTGTTCGACGTGGCCGGGCAGGTGGTTGGCGCCATCAACTGTTCGACCAGCACCACCCGGATCAGCCAGGATGAACTGGTGCGCACCCGGCTGCCGTTGCTGGCCGACGCGGCCGGCACGATTGCCAGTGAGCTGCGGCGTTTTCCGCAATTGGCACGGTCGCTGTCGGGCAGTTGAAGCATATTGCTGCCGGCGGTGTCAGGACTGTGCCGGACGGTGGCCACGCTGTGCCGGGTGGCTGCCGACCTGTGCCGGATGGTTGCCGGCACGCCAGCCTGACCGTTGCAGCCGCGCCACAGCGGCCAACTGCCGCGCTGAGTTTCGCATATCGAACTTGACTTCGCATGGCGAAGGGGTAAGCGCCGCAGCAGTCATCAATGTGTCATTGGCCGTTCGGGCCGGCACGCAGGGCGTCAGCGGCGGTTAACAGCCGGGGTCGCCATTTCTGGGGAGGCAGTTTCCATGCAGATCAAGTTCGCCCGTAACGCCATGCGCCTGGCCAGTGTTTCCGTTCTCGCCCTGGCGGCGATGCCCGCCTTCGCCCAAACCGCTGCTGCCCCGGCAGACAGTGGCGAAATCATCGTCACCGCCACCCGCCGCGCCGATACAGTGCAGAACACGCCTGCCGCCATCACCGCCTTCAATGCTGCTGCCATCACCTCGGCCGGCATCGAGCGCCCGGGTGACTTCATCGGGCTGACCAGCAACGTCAACCTCGTCGAGACGCAGAACGCCGGCAACGCGTTCGTGATCATCCGCGGCATCACCCAGGCCCGCAACAGCGAGCCGAGCGTGGCCGTGATCGTGGACGGCATCCAGCAGGTGAACCCGGCCCAGTTCAACCAGGAACTGTTCGATATCGAGCAGATCGAAGTGCTGAAGGGCCCGCAGGGCGGCCTGTATGGCCGTAACGCCATCGGCGGCGCCATCATCATCAAGTCCAAGGCGCCCACCGACGAACTGAGCGGCAAGATCACTGGCGGTGTGGACAATGGCTTCGGCTATTATGTGCGCGGCAATGTGTCGGGCCCGATCGCCGAAAATTTGAAGTTCCGCCTGTCGGGCAGCTGGTATGACACCGATGGTTTCATCCAGAACAGCTTCCTCAACGAGAAGGCCGATCCGATCAAGGATCTCAACCTGCGCGGCAATTTGCTGTGGACCCCGGCCGAGGGCCTGGATGTCGATCTGCGCGTTGCCTATTCCAACCTGCAGACCCAGGCGCTGTACTTCAACATCGTGGGTGATGTGAACGACACCAGCCTGCCGGTGCAGGTGAACAACCGTGGCCAGAACGACCGCGAAATGTGGAATGCCGCCCTGAAGATCCGTTACAGCGGCGACTGGGGCAGCGTGCAGAACGTGTTCAGCTATGACCGGCTGACCGAAGTGCTGACCGGCGACGCCTTTGACTTCAAGCCGATCCCGCAGAGCTTCTTCTTCAACCTGTTTGAAGGCATCTTTGGCCCCGGCAACGGCTTTGACCTCAACCAGAGCCAGTTCCTGGAAGTCGATGCCTGGTCGAACGAGCTGCGCTATGAATCGCCGGCCGACAAGCCGGTGCAGGTCACGCTGGGCACCTACATGGTCGGCACAAAGCGCTACATCTCCACCGGCAACATGATCGACACCAACAACGGTGTGTTCCCGGTGTTCAAGACGCCGAGCACCAATCCGCTCAACCCGCAGTTCAGCTTCCTGGCCGACAGCCAGGACAATTTCGCCTGGGCCGTGTTCGGCAACACCAGCTGGAAGGTGAACGATCAGCTGCGCATCGACGCCTCGCTGCGTTACGACCGTGACGATCGCGCCAACACCACGCTGACACCCACCGCCTTCCTGCCCAACGTGCCCGGCTTCCCGCAGGGCCGCTCCGGCGAGCTGCGCAAGCGCAGCTTCCAGTCGTGGCAGCCGAAGGTGACGATCACCTACAAGCCGGTGGACAATGTCACGCTTTATGGTGGCTGGAGCCGCGGTTTCCGTTCGGGCGGCTTCAACCAGACCGGCGTGGGCGGCGTTGCCGCCAGCAACGGCATCGTGGGCGTGAACGATGTGTTCAACGCCGAAGTGGCCGAAACCTTCGAAGTGGGCCTGAAGACGCAGACGGATGACCGCCTGCTGACCTTCAACACCGCCGCCTTCACCACGCGCACGGAAAACAGCTATTTCTTCGTGTTCCTGGCCGCCAACTCGACGCAGAACCTCGGCAACGTGCCGCTGGCGCAGATCAAGGGCTTTGAAGCCGATCTGACGCTGCGCCCGACCAAGGGCCTCGATATCAGCCTGGGCCTTGGCTATACAGACAGCAATATCAAGCAGTTCGGCAACCCGGCCGCCATCGGCAATGAACTGCCGCTGATCAGCCGTTACACGCTCAACGCCGGCATCAACTATGTGACGCCGATCAGTGATGATCTCGATCTCAACGCCCGCGTTGATTATCGCCGCACCGGCCGCACCTGGTGGGATGTCGAAAACTCCACCTCGCGTAACCCGGTGAACATCGTCGATGCCCGCCTGGGCGTGTCGAACAAGCGTTGGAGCGTCACGGCGTTCAGCCAGAATTTGTTCAACGAAATCTACAACGCCGAATTCTCGCCGGGTGGTTTCGTGTTCAAGGCGCGCCCGCGTCGCTATGGCATCGAAGCCAGCTTCAACTTCTGATCTGAAAGGCGCTCACATGGCTCGCGTTCTCGTTCTCTATTACTCCTCATGGGGTCATGTCGAAACCATGGCTAATGCCGTGGCCGAGGGCGCAGCCAGTGTGGACGGCGTGGAAGCCGTGGTGAAGCGGGTGCCGGAACTGGTGGCCGCCGATACCGCCGCGGCCTTTTACTACAAGACCGAGCAGGGCGCCCCGATCGCCGATCCGAACGAGCTGGCCGATTATGATGCGATCATCATCGGCACGCCGACCCGGTTTGGCAACATGTCCGCCCAGATGCGCAACTTCCTCGATCAGACCGGCGGCCTGTGGGCGAAGGGCGCGTTGATCGGCAAGCTGGGCGGTGCGTTCGTTTCGACCGCCAGCCAGCACGGCGGCCAGGAAACCACGCTGACCAGCATCCACACCACGCTGCTGCATCACGGCATGATCATCGTGGGCTTGCCGTACAGCTTTGCCGGCAACACGATCATGACCGAAATCAGCGGCGGCACGCCCTATGGCGCTTCCACGCTGGCCGCCGGTGATGGCAGCCGCCAGCCTTCGGCCAACGAGCTGGATGGTGCGCGTTTCCAGGGCAAGCACACCGCCGAGATTGCCCAAAAACTCTTTGGCTGAGCTGTTTGGTTGAGTATCCTTTCGGGGAGGAGGAGAGCATCATGACCATCATTCGTCGTCCGAACCGCCTGCATCACACCGCCTATGTGACCAAGGATCTGGAAGCCACGCGCGCCTTTTACGAGGACGTGATTGGCCTGCCGATGATTGCCACCTGGACGGAAGCCGACGAACTGTTCGGCAAGATGCGCACCTATTGCCACGTATTCTTCGAACTGGCCGATGGTTCGGCGCTGGCCTTCTTCCAGTTTGCCGATGCCGATGATCAGGCCGAATTCGGCCCGGAGATCCCGTCCAGCCCGTTCATCCACATCGCTCTGCATGTGGACAAGGCCACGCAGGACGAGATCGCCGCGCGCGTTGCCGCCGCTGGCATCACCGAGCCGCAGACCTATGTGCTGGAACATGGCTATTGCCGTTCGCTCTATGTGACCGATCCCAACGGCATGATCGTGGAATTCACCCATGATCTGGCCGAAGCGCTGGATCCGGCGCTGGACGCGACCCGCCGCGCCAACGCGCGTGCCGAACTGAAGCGCTGGCTGGCCGGCGATCACACCAACAACAATAATTTCCGTCGCGAAGCGGCGTGAGCGTCTTGGCGCTGTCCGCTCGGGTGGATGGCGCCTTCGCCGCCGGGAGGGTCCATCGCGTTGCGGTGCCCGGCGGCGACCTTGTGGCAGAGGTGGCAGGGCAGGGGCCTGCGATCCTCCTCTGGCATGGCTGGACGCTGGATCGGCGGCAGTGGCGCGGGCAGGCGCCGCTGGCCGACCGGTTCACGCTGGTGGCGGTGGATCGGCGCGGCTTTGGCGAGTCCAGCGCGCCGGCTGATCTGGCCGAAGAGCCTGCCGATGTGGCGCGTGTGGCGGCAGCGCTGGGCCTATCCCGTTATCATCTCGTTGGGCTGAGCCAGGGTGGCAAGGTGGCCCTGGCGCATGCGGCGACGCAGCCGGCAGGGTTGGAGCGGCTTGTGGTGATTGGTGCGCCCATCGATGCCGAATTGGCCGTGCCGCATGAAACCGTGCCAGCCGCCGAGATGGCCGCGCTGGCCCGCGCGGGCAAGCTGGCTGAGATGCGGCAGTTGTGGCTGGCCCACCCGCTCACCGCTGGTCGCCCGGAAGTGCGCGCGGCGATGGCGGCGATGCTGTTGGGCTACGATGGCCGCGATCTTGTGTCTCCGGGGCGGCCGCTGACGGTGACGCCGGACGATGTGAAGCGCATCACCGTGCGGGCAACCGCGCTGGCCGGGGAAGACGACACGCCGTGGCGGCGCGCAGTGGTCTCTGCGCTGGGGCAGGCCGGGCTGGCCACCGGCTTCATTCGTGGTGGTGGCCATCTGGCGCCGCTGGATGCGGCGGCCGAGACCAACCAAGCCATCATCGCCGCACTGGCCTGAGCCTGCCACAGTCGCAGGTTGACGACGGCAACGCTTCGCGGTGCAGTGCATCATGGGCAAACTTTCCGGCATCCGCGTCATCGATCTCAGCATGTTCCTGCCCGGCCCGATGCTAACCGTGATGATGGCCGATCAGGGTGCAGACGTGATCAAGGTCGAGCCCGCCGCCGGTGATCCGGCGCGCACGCAGGGGCCTTTCGAGGACGGGCACAGCATTTGGTTCGCCAACCTCAATCGCGGCAAGGCGAGCGTGGTGCTCGATCTGAAGAGCGAGGCCGGCAAGGCGGCGCTGGCCGATCTGATCCGCGGTGCCGACGTGTTCGTGGAAGGCTTCCGCCCCGGCGTGATGGCGCGCCTGGGCTTTGGCTGGGACGACGTGCGGGCGCTCAATCCGCGCATCGTCTATTGCTCCATCTCCGCCTTTGGTCAGACGGGCGCCTTGGCCCACCATCCGGCGCACGACATGGCGGTGCAGGCGCTGGCCGGCTTTCTGAGCGTGAATGATGCCCCTGATGGCACCCCGGCCGTGCCCGGCGTGCCGGCAGCGGACGTGGCGGCGGGGCTCACCGGGCTGGCCGCCGTGCTGATGGCGCTGATCGGGCGGGAGAAGACCGGGCAGGGCGATCATATAGATATCGCCATGTTCGATAGCCTGTTGCCGTGGGGCGCACATATCGCCGGCAGCGCGCTGGCGGGCGGGCCAAGCCCGCGTTCGGACAATCAGCGTTCACTGGGCGGAGCGGCGTTCTACAATGTCTATGACACCGAAGATGGCCGCCACGTCGTGCTGGGCGGGCGCGAGATCAAGTTCGCCCGCGCGCTGCTCACCGCGCTGGGCCGGCCTGATCTGATACCGCTGGCTGAAGCGGAAGCCGGTGAGGCACAAGCCCCGCTCATCGCTTTCCTGCGAGAGACCTTCCGCACGCGCAGCCGCGACGAATGGGATAGTTTCATGGCCGATCTTGATGTCGCCTATGCCCCGGTGCTGGATTTCGCCGAAGCCTTTGCCCAACCTCACATCGCCGAACGTGGGTTGCTGCACGGCATCCACATCGCGCCGGCCATCCGCTTCGCCGGGGAGACGTACACGCCCGGCCCGGTGCCGCCATTGCAAGGAGACGCGCCATGAGCCTGCGCCTGGAACATGATGGCCCCATCGCCCGGCTGCTGATCGACCGGGCGGACAAGCGCAATGCCTTCACGCTGGCCATGTGGCAGGCACTGCCGCGACTGCTGGAACAGGCGGCCAAGTTGCCCGAGCTTCGCCTGCTGCTGGTGCAGGCGGCGCATCCCGGCGGGGCGTTCTGCGCCGGGGCCGACATTCCCGAGCTGCTGGCCAACAAAGATGATGCCGAATGGCTGGCCGCCAACCAGGCCGCGATCAACAAGGCGCAGCATGATCTGACGCGCTTTCCCTTGCCCACCATCGCCTGGGTGGAAGGCGATGCGGTGGGCGGGGGCTGCGGCCTAGCACTGGCCTGCGATCTGCGCATCGCCACGCCATCGGCGCGCTTTGGCATCACGCCGTCGAAACTGGGCATCGTCTATCCGCTGCACGACGTGAAATTGCTGATCGATCTGGTCGGGCCGGGGCAGGCCAAGCGTATGCTGTTTTCCGCTGCCTTGCTGGATGCTGACGAAGCGTATCGCATTGGCCTGGTGGAGTTGCTGGCCGGCGGGCCATCGTGCATCAAGGATGCGATCGTCGCCGCTTCCCGCCATTCGACCAAGGCGGCCAAGGGTTTCGTGCGCCGGGTGTTGGACGGGCAGACGGCCGACGATGCCGAAACGCTGGCAATCTTTGCCGCGGCCTTTGCGGGCCAGGATTTCGCCGAAGGCGCGGCCGCCTTTGTCGAGCGGCGCCCACCCCAGTTCAAGGCTTGAAGATGCGCGCTGCCGTCTGTTCCACACTGTCGCCTGATCTGTCGGGCCTCGCGCTCCATGATGATTGGCCCGAACCCGCCGTCCCCGGCCCGGGCGAAGTGCTGGTGGCGGTGAGCCATGCCAGCCTGAACTTCCCCGATTATCTGATGCTGCAAGGCGGCTACCAGTTCAAACCGGAGATGCCGTTCATCCCCGGCACCGAAGGCAGCGGCACCGTGATTGCTGCCGGGCCGGGGGCAGAGGCGTTGGTGGGCCAGGCCGTGATGCTCGGCGCGCGCAGCGGCCTGATGGCGGAGCGCATCACTCTGCCGGCGCGCGGCCTGCGCCCGGTTCCGCAAGGCCTGACCATGGCCGAAGCCGCTGCCTTCACCGTGGGCGCGCTCACGGCGTGGGTGGGGCTGGTCGAGCGCGGGCGGCTGCAAGCCGGAGAGCGTGTGCTGGTGACCGGCGCCGGCGGCGGCATGGGTCGGGCGGCGGTGCAACTGGCGGCGCACATGGGCGCGCACGTGGTTGCGGTGGCCTCATCCGAAGCGCGGCTGCAACTGGCGCGCGAAGCCGGGGCGCAGGAAGCCTATCTGGTGGACCGTGAACACCCGATCATTCCGGTCAAGGACATCGATCTGGTGTTCGATCCCGTCGCCGGGCCGCTGGTGATGCCGTTGGTGAAATGCCTGCGTCGCGGTGGGCGTTATGCGATCATCGGTTTCGTCGGCGGGCGCGGGGAAAGCGTGCCCTTGAACCGGCTGTTGTTGAAGGAAATCGCCCTGATCGGCGTGCGTGCCGGTGAACAGGGCCGGCAGGACCCGGCCGCCGGGGTGCGGCACATTCAGGAGATTGATGCGCGGGCGGTGCACATGCGGCCACACATCGGGCTGGAATTGCCGTTGAGCGAAGCCCGCGAAGCCTTTGCCGCGATGGGCGAAGGGCGCATCGACGGCAAGTGCGTGATCCGCGTCAGCTGAACGCCGCTCGCGTCGCCTCATCGGCCGGAAACAGCAGCTCCAGCCGCAGATCGCGCACCGTCACATCCTCGCTGGTGCCGCACTGGGCCACCACCGACAAGAAGCTCATCAACCCCGCCGGCCCGCGAAACACCACCGGCAGCACCGGCGAACGGGTGCGGGCGGCGCGATAGGGGTGCTTCGCCGCCGCCGCGCGGGTGACGGCGATCAGCTCGGCCAGCACCGGATCGTCGCCGGCCAGGCTCTGCTCAAGCGCAAGCCGCTCCAGGCTTTCGTGCAGTACTTCGGGCAGATTGGCGATCAATTCGGGTGCCCGCGGGTGGCAGGCGGTGAGGCGGAAGACGTTGGGCGGCCCGTGCCACCCCTCCAGCAAGGGGCTGAGCATCGCCGCGGCCGACGGGCTGGCTTCCAGCACATTCCAGTGGCGGTCACACAGCAAGGCCGGGAAGGGGGCGTGATTATCCATCATCTGGCTCAAGATCGCCCGGAACGGCGCAATCGCCTCCGATGCCAGCGGCGACGCCGGATAGGCCGAAGCAAACCCCGCCGCACCCAGCAGATGATTGCGCGCCGACAGCGGCAAGGCCAGCGCTTCGGCCAGGGTCAACACCATCTCCCGGCTCGGCATCGCCCGGCCAGATTCCAGGAAACTCAGGTGTCGCGCGCTCACCCCGGCGTCGAGCGACAACATCAGCTGGCTCACCCGCCGGCTGCTGCGCGCGGCTTTCAAGGCGGTGCCGAACGGGCCGGGATCAGATGTGTCGGGACGGGTAGCCATGCCCGCATCCTGCCACAGCAGCGTAGGCGCGCAATGATGTGGGAGGTAAGGCTGGGGATGATGTCGATCAGGACGTTCGGCCTCCGGCGGGCCACATGACCTTGCTTTTTGGAGCAGTCGGGAGATCAGGCTGTTCACGTTGAGGCGAAGCCGCATATCGTCCCGTGGCTAAAGAAACCATCGGCAATGAAAAGGCGTCGGGTGAGGACATCACCCGGCGCCCTTCACATCACAGGTCTCAGGCGGCGACCTCGTTGAGGCGACGGCGGCGCAACGTGCCGCCCACCAGGCCGAAACCGGCGATCAGCATCGCCCACGAAGATGGTTCCGGCACTGCGCCAGCCACCGTGTTGAAGCGCAGCGTGAACTGGCCAGCCTGGTAACTGCTGTCCACCAGGATATTGAAGTCCATGTTCACGTTGCGCAGATCTTCGATGAGATCGCGCTCGAACCCGAGCGAGATGAGATCGTTTTCGTCAACGATGGTTGGCGCGATGGCAATGGCCTTCAGCGGATCCAGCGGATCAATCTGCCGGCGCGCTTCCCAGGCGGTTCCATTGAACCAGGCCATCAGCAGCGGATCAGTCCCCGGATCGCCATCCGAGTCCCAGAAATACCCTTCGGGTACAGAGGCGGTGTTCAGCATCGAAGGGCCGAACAGCGAGGTATAGTTGTTCGAGATGCCCGAAGCGCTGATCACATCGTCGGAAAAGGTCGAGTTGAATACCGATCGGTCAAGACTGAAGAAACCATCGAGCGATTGGTTCGGATTAGTGGCCGCGTCGCCAAACAGGCCAAAGGGAAACTGGAAGTATGATGGCGTGTTGTTCGGCCCATAGCCGGCAGCCGCATCAAAGGACAAACCATCGCCCCCGCCCGATGCAACGAAGTTGCTGCCGACGCCATAGCCAAGCTCAACCGTGAAACTACCGATCCGGAAAGGGCTGTCGTTGATCAGCCTTTGATAAACGCGGTAGCTGTTGGTTTCGCCGTCGGCGATCGTGTCAAAAATCATGTCGATGGCGCCAACATTGGTCGCCACGGTCTTCACCCGCTTGTCGGATTGGAAGGGGCCTTCGCACTGGGCGCCAACGGCCGCAATGCAATCGGGGATGGATTGATTGGGATTGAGATCAACATCATTGTTGATCACGGTCATCCCCGGTTGGGGAGATGCTCTCCACAAGATCTTGCCATTCGTGCTGGCACCGGCCGTTCCGCCGCTCACGTCGCGATCATAAATGACACTGACACCTGTGCCAGGAATAGCTTCGGCGACTTGCCGAACGTTGTTCTGGTTCCATCCGGTGATGGTGGCCGCCGATGCGGCAGTCGAAGCGCTGACGATCGCCGCCATGGACGCAAATCTCCACATTCTTTTCATAACGATGCCCCTCGTTGAACGCCTGTTGCAGTTTCGCTGACTTAAAAATCAGCGGTGCATTCTTACACGACAGTTAAGGCTGCTGCTTTGACGGATATCAAATGATGCGGGGATGGTTCGCTAATAAACTTTTGTGTTAAGTTGCCATTATTCAATCGCAGCTTGAAGTATAAGTGGCGCAGACTCTGGAAGGGAGCCGAGGTTCAGGCCTGGCGCCAGGCCGTCAACTCCAATATCGGCCGATCGCCGATGAGGCCCGGGTGGTTGGCCCGCGCATGAAGCGATGCCGCCCGCACGATGAACGGCCTCTATGCGGTTTCGGCAAACGCCAACCGGCCGGCCTGAACCGTCTGCGCCGGTCCTTCTTGCGCGGCTATGGGCGCAGCGTCAGCTTCTGCAGTCGCCAGTTGAGCAGTTCCGCCACATACAGTTCATTCTCTGACGGGCAGGCGATCTCGTGGATCCAGCCGAACTGTTTGATCTGTTTGCCCGACCCGCCGAGCCAGCCCAGCACCTTGCCATCGAGCGACAGCTTGTAGATGCGGCCGGGCCAGGCATCGGCGACAAACAGCACCTGCTTGCCGGCCTTGTCGCGCGGGGTGATGCACAGGGCCCAAGGGGCGCCGGGCATCATCGTCTTGGTTGCTGCGGCGTCGGGGCCGGCGGGGGGCACGACCGGGCGGTTGCCGATCGCCACCGGGGCGTCGGCGGGGGAGGGGACATTGATCTGGATGATCCGCAGCAGGGTGCCGGCGGTATCGAACACCTGGATGCGCCGGTTGCCGCGATCGGCGACATAGACTTCGTCCCGCGCATCGACGGCAATCGAATGCAGCGTGTTGAACTGGCCGGGCGCGCTGCCGAAGCTGCCCCAGCTTCCCAGCCAGCGGCCATCGGGGCCGACCTTGGCGACGCGCGAGTTGATGTAGCCGTCGCTGATGTAGGTGTTGCCCTGGCTGTCCCACGCCATATCGGTCACTTCGCGGAACTGGCCATCAACAGCGGGCAGCGGCGGTTTGGGGTGTTCCAGGGGCCGCGCGTTTTCATCGCTGGCTTCGGGTTTGCGGCCGAAGACCATGGCGACGCGTCCGCTGGGCGCGAACTTCACCACCATGTTCGATCCCTTGTCGGCGACCCAGATATTGCCGCCGGCATCGACGCGCGTCGCATGGGCATAGGACCAGGCGTAGAGATTGTGCCCGATCTCACGGACATAGCGCCCATTGGCATCGAATTCGAGCAGCTGGGCAGCGGCCGCAGCATAGGCCGGGCCCTGGGTGTTGCCGCGCTGGAAGACGTAAACCTGGCCCGCCTTGCCGAGCGCAACGCCGGCCACTTCGCCCATGTGCAGATCGGCCGGGGGTTTCAGGAAATCAACCGCGTCGAAGCGGATTTCGGGAACCTCCTGGGCCGCGCTGGCCCCCGCGCTCACCGATGCCAGCAGTGCAGCACAAAGACCAATCGCTCGCAGCATGATGCATCTCCCCCTTGAACTCCGGTCCCATCCAAGGGCTTTCAGCCCCTACCCGTCCGGTAATTGCGGCACTTATCCTATGAGCGCAGCCTTGATCCATCAACAACCAAGGGAGACCCGGCAATGACAAACGCGTTCTGGGAGAATTGCCTGCACGCCTGGGTGTGGATGGTGATTGGGTTTGGGTGCCTGTTTTCCGCGGCGGGGGTGCCGGGGCTCGATGCGGGGGCGGGGCTGTTTTATTGGGTGGTGAGCGGTGGGGTGGTGGATGCGTCCCACTTTGATGCGCCGGGGATGCGGATTTCGGTGAGTTTGGTGGGCGCGGTGATGCTGGGCTGGGGCTGTGCGATGCTGGCGGTGTATCGCGCGTGCGGGGCCGATGTGGCGGTGTGGCGCAGGCTGAGCCGGGCGGTGATCATCTGGTTCGTGGTGGATAGCGTGTTGTCTGTGGCGACGGGGTTTCCGCTCAATGCGGTGAGCAACGCGGCGTTTGTGGCGCTGTTCATGGTGCCGGCGGTGAAACTGGGGTTCTTCAGCCGGGGAACGGCGTCCAGATCACCTGCCTGATATCGGTGCCGCCAAGCGCGAGCAGGGCAAGGCGGTCGAAGCCCAGCGCGACGCCGCTGGCGGGGGGCATCTGGTCCAGCGCCGCGATGAAGTCTTCATCGATGGGGTAGCGGCGGCCGTAGAGGCGCTGTTTCTCGTCCATATCGGCGTTGAGGCGGCGGCGTTGTTCGGCGGCATCGGTGAGTTCGCCGAAGCCGTTGGCCAGTTCGACGCCGCAGGCATAGGCTTCAAACCGTTCGGCCCAGCGCGGATCATCGGGGCAGGGGCGGGCGAGCGCGGCTTCGCAGACCGGATAGTGGGTGAGGAAGCTGAGGCGGCCGTCGCCCAGTTTCGGTTCGATGGTCACGATGACCTTGCTGAACAGATCGCTCCACGTGTCGTCCGCGCGCACGTCGAGGCCGATGCGGGCGACTTCGGCGGCCAGTGCGTCGCGCTTGTCGAGGCAGGCGGCGAGATCGATGCCGGCGTGGACGGCGAAGGCCTGTTCGCAGCTGATCATTTCCGGCTCGGCCATGGCATCGCAAGTGCGGCCGCGCCATGACAGCAGACCGTTGCCGGCAGCCTGCGCGGTGCGGGCCAGGGCCAGCGTGTCGGCGATCACGGCGGTCCAGTCGGCGTGGGCGCGATACCATTCGACCATGGTGAATTCGGGGCTGTGGAGCGGGCTTTGTTCGCCATTGCGCCAGACGCGGGCGAAATCGACGATCTGCGTTTCGCCGGCGGCCAGCAGTTTCTTGGCGGCAAATTCGGGGCTGGTGTGCAGATACAGCGTCTGTTCCGCACCGCCTTCCGGCCGCCACGTGACAGGGAAGCCGTGCAGATGTGTCTCGTTGCCGGGCGAGACTTGCACGGCGCCGCATTCGACTTCTGTGAAGCCTTCGCCAGCGAACCAGCCACGCAGCGCCGCCTTGATGCGGCCCCGGCCCAGCAGGAAGGGCCGGCGATCGGCGTGGATATCGGTGTGCCAGAAGGGGCGCGGTTCCATGTTTTTCCTTGAACAAAGCCGGTGGCATGCCCTAACGGCGTGCAGCATTGTAAGCATCAGGTTTTTTGGCGCGATGGCGCACAGGGGATATCATGGTCAAGGAAATCGCGAGCAATTTCCGCAAGGGTCAGGTCATCGAGCATGAGGATGGCCATCTCTACGTCGTGCTGAAGGCCGAAACCTTCCGCCCCGGCAAGGGCACGCC
Source organism: Sphingomonadales bacterium 32-65-25 (assembly GCA_002280855.1). GTDB lineage: Bacteria > Pseudomonadota > Alphaproteobacteria > Sphingomonadales > Sphingomonadaceae > Sandarakinorhabdus. The sequence goes on from NCEU01000001.1 coordinate 60,283, forward strand.
CACCACCACCATCGACATGCGCCGCATCACCGATGGCGTGAAGACGGTGATCACGGTGAAGACCACGGATACGCTGGAAAAGGCGTTCGTGGAGGAAGTGCCGCACAATTATCTCTACAAGGATGGTGACGAGTATATCTTCATCAACAACGAGAATTACGATCAGATCAGCCTTACCGAGGCGATGATCGGCGACGGCATCGGTTTCCTGCAGGAAAATGCCGAGTGCAAGATCCTGATGTTCGACGGCAAGGCCATCACCATCACCCTGCCGACCCGCGTGACGATGGCCATCCTTTCAACCGAGCCGGTGGTGAAGGGGCAGACCGCATCGTCGAGCTACAAGCCGGCGATCGTGGAATCCGGCGCCCGCGTGATGGTGCCGCCGCACATCGAGGCCGGCACCCGCATCGTGATCAACACTGATGATTCCAGCTATGTGGAACGCGCCAAGGATTGATCCGGGGTTTCCTACGGGTACGTGAAGGGGCTGGCCGCAGGGCCGGCCCTTTTTTCGTTTTGGCTTAGCGATTTTTTCGATTGCAGCGCGAGGGACAATCAATTTCTTGATTTGAACGTTGGGGCCTATGGACGGTGTCGTCGGGGCAACCCCGGATTGCAAGAGAGGGATAACACGCAGATGTCACGTTCATTCGCATCGATCATCGCACTGGCCATTGCCAGCCTGAGCGCCGGCAGCGCCACTGCCATGGAAGCCAGCATGGGCAGCAACACCACGCCGCAATTCTGGTGGCCGGAACTGGTCGATCTCTCCCCGCTGCGTGGGCAGGCGCCGCAATCCAACCCCTACGGCCCGGATTTCGATTATGCGGCCCAATTCTCCAAGCTCGATCTGAAGGCGGTGAAGGCCGATATCGCCAAGGTGCTGACCACCACCCAGCCCTGGTGGCCGGCTGACTATGGCAATTATGGCCCGTTCTTCATCCGCATGGCCTGGCACAGCGCCGGCACCTATCGCATCGCCGATGGCCGCGGCGGCGCCGGTGGTGGCCAGCAGCGTTTTGAACCGCTGAATTCGTGGCCGGACAACGGCAACCTCGACAAGGCCCGCCGCCTGCTGTGGCCAGTGAAGGCCAAATATGGCCGCGCGCTGAGCTGGGCCGATCTGATGGTGCTGGCCGGCAACGTGAGCCTCGAAACCATGGGCTTCAAGCCGTTCGGCTTTGCCGGTGGCCGCACCGATGATTGGGAAGCCGACAAGGTGTACTGGGGCCCGGAAAACAAGATGCTGGATGACAAGCGCTACAGCGCTGGCCGCAAGCTGGGCGGGCCCCTGGGTGCCGTGCAGATGGGCCTGATCTATGTGAACCCGGAAGGCCCCAACGGCGTGCCTGATCCGCAGCTGGCCGCCAACGATATCCGCGAAACCTTCGGCCGCATGGCGATGAACGACGAGGAAACTGCCGCGCTGATCGCCGGTGGCCACACGTTCGGCAAGGCGCACGGTGCCGGCAGCGCCACCAACGTGGGCAAGGAACCGGCCGCTGAAGCCCTTGAAAAGCAGGGCTTTGGCTGGGAAAACAAGATGGGCAACGGCAAGGGCGCCGATACCATCACCTCGGGCCTGGAAGGCGCGTGGACGTCGGCCCCAACCCAGTGGACGATGCAGTATCTGGAAAATCTGTACCGTTTCGAATGGGTGCAGACGAAGAGCCCGGCCGGCGCGATCCAGTGGGAGCCCAAGGACGCCAAGGACCAGAAGTTCGTGCCCGATGCGCACCGTGATGGCGTCTATCACGCGCCGATCATGTTCACGACGGACTTGGCGCTGCGCACCGACCCTTCCTACAAGAAGATCACGCAGAACTGGCTGAAGAACCCCAAGGCGTTCGAAGATGCCTTTGCCCGCGCCTGGTTCAAGCTGACCCACCGCGACATGGGCCCGCGCACCCGTTATATCGGCCCGGATGCACCCAAGGAAGTGCTGAGCTGGCAGGATCCGGTGCCGGCGGTTGATCACCCGCTGGTGAACGATGCCGACGTGGCGACCCTGAAGGCGACCGTGCTGAACAGCGGCCTGACCGTGCCGGAACTTGTCCGCACGGCCTGGGCGGCGGCGGCCTCCTATCGCGGCACCGATGGCCGTGGCGGTGTGAACGGCGGCCGGCTGCGGCTTGCGCCGCAGAAGGATTGGGCAGTGAACAACCCGGCCGAACTGGCCAAGGTGTTGCCGGTTCTGAGCAAGGTGCAGGCCGATTTCAACAAGGCCGGTTCTGGGGCCGGCGCCCGCAAGATCAGCATGGCCGATCTGATCGTGCTGGCCGGCAATGCGGCGGTGGAAAAGGCCGCGGCTGATGCTGGCGTGGCGATCACACTGGCCTTCACGCCGGGCCGCACCGATGCGTCACAGGCGCAGACCGACGTGGCCAGCTTTGCCGCGCTGGAGCCCAAGGCCGATGGCTTCCGCAACTATTGGACGGCGGACAGCTACTATAACCCGACGCAGGGCCTGATCGATCGTGCCAACCTGCTGGGTGTGACCGTGCCGGAAATGACCGTGCTGGTGGGCGGCCTGCGCGTGCTGGATGCCAATGCCGGCGGCAGCAAGGTCGGCGTGTTCACCGCCAAGCCGGGCGTGCTGACCAATGACTGGTTCATCAACCTGCTCGGCATGGAAACCAAGTGGCAGAAGTCTGCCACGGAAGGCCTGTATGACGGCGTTGACCGCACAACGGGCGCGGCGAAGTGGACGGCGACCCCGGTGGATCTGCTGTTCGGCAGCCATTCGGAACTGCGTGCGGTGGCCGAAGTCTATGGCGCCGCCGATGGCCACAAGCAGATGGTGGCCGATTTTGCCAAGGCGTGGACCAAGGTGATGAACCGCGATCGCTTGAGCAAGTAAGGATAGGTCCAGGCCCGCAAGGGCCGGATCGAAGCGGCGCTTCTCCCCCGGGAAGCGCCGCTTTTCTTATGCGCGGCCCGAATAGAGCAGATGGCCGGGGCCGAGCCGTTCGAGCACCAGTTCGACGTCGCTTTGGCTGAAGGCAAAACAGCCTTCGCTGCGGCCGAGCTTGCCGGTCTGCTTCAGCACCTGCGGCTCGCAATACCAGGCGCCGTGGATGACGATGGCGCGGCTTTCCGCCGTGCTGTTTTCCGGTTCCAGCCCGATCAGCCGGCGCGAACGGCCATGCTGGCCGATGTAAGCAGGCCCGGTGAGATAGGCGCCGGCGCTGCTGGCGGCGGAACCGGGTTGGGCGGAAAAGCGTTGCAGATAGCCGCTGTGCGCCGGATCGGAGCCGCGGCCATGGGACACGCGCAGCGCCGTCACCTGGCCGCTTTCCGGCGCAAACAGGAAGAAGCGCGGGAAGGCGCTGTGCAGGCTGTAATCAGCGATGGCGACGACATCACGGGCGCTGATGCGGCTGCTGTGGCGCGCAAAGGCATCGCGGGCGCGTTCGAGCAGGCGCGGATGTGGGGCAGCGGCGTGGGGCAGCGAAGCGAGCGCGGGGCCGGCAGCGGCAAGGGCCGCACTGCCAAGTGCTGCACCACCAAGGACGGCGCGGCGGGAGAGGGGGTTTTCACGGATAGCCATCGATCGGGAACATAAGGCACCATTTGGCGTATTACAGTGATGCATCGCCCAACTGCCCCGAATCGTCGGCCAATAACCGTTCTGGCGGCCCTTGTGGGCAGTCTTGCGCTCTCAGCAGCCGCTTGTGCCCAGCCGGCCGCACCGCCACCTGCGTCGCCAGCGGAGCGTTTGGCCGCTGTCGATACCGCGCCGCTGGACGTCGAAGTCCGGCTGAAGGTGACGGCCAGCCTGGCGCGCTGGCAGTTATTGCCGGCGCCATCGGCCGGCCGCTGGTTGCTGGTCAACATCCCGGCCTTCGAGATCAGCCTGTATGACGGGCAGCTGCGCACCGGCACCTGGCGTGCGATCGTGGGCAAGCCGAAAACGCCGACGCCGCGCTTTGCCGGCAGTGTGACCGGCGTGATCCTCAACCCGTGGTGGGAGGTGCCGAAAAGCATCGTGGCGGAAAGCGTTGGCCGGTTGGTGGCGCGCAACCCGAAGAAGGCCGCAACGCAGGGCTATGTGCGCGACGGCGATCGTTATCGTCAGCGGCCGGGGCCCCACAACCAGTTGGGCCTGATGAAACTGGATTTTCCCAATCCCTACAGCGTGGGCATCCACGACACGCCCTCGCGCCAGCTGTTCGAGAAGGAGAAACGCGCTTTCAGCCACGGCTGCATCCGGGTGGACGACCCCTTCGCCTTTGCTGCGGCCTTGCTTGGTGAGCCCACCAGCCGCGACAGCCTGAACACCGTGCGCGAGATCAACCCCGACACCCAGCGCCTGCCACTGGCGGAACCATTGCCGGTAATCGTCGGCTATTTCACCGCCGAAGTGGCTGATGATGGCACGCTGCGGTTGTTCGACGATGTGTACAGGCTGGATCGCGGGGAAGCCGCGACGGGTTCGGCGACCGGGCCGGGCGACGACTGTTCCCGCTGAGGGGGCGGTGCCCAGGCTTCAGTGTTGAAGCCTGGCATGGAGTTTGGTCACGTCCCTGACAGAGCCATTCAACCACGGAACCCAGAAGGCTTCGAGCCGGACCAGCGGCATGCTGAACACGGCCGTTGCAGCCAGCGTGACCGCGAACGCCACCAGGATCACCACACCATAGCTGATGCCCAGGCCAGCAGACCCCTGGAAATCTGGGATGCGGGCATTATCGATTCAACCGTGCCGCGACGACCCAGGCCTGCAATTTGCAGTAATTCCTTAGTGTCTCGTTAATGGGGTGCGGTAGATTCCGGCGCTGTCTGCGGCAGGCAGGCAAGGTCACGATCATGGATGTTTCCGTCATTCCGGCGGAACAGCGGCCAAGGGGCTTTCCTCATGAGACCATTTCGAAACATCGCCGGCGCGGCGCTCGCAGCCACCCTGGTTGCTGCACCGGCCCTGGCTGTCGACACCGACTCGGTGACGTTTGCGCAGTTCACCCAGCAGACCTCCAACAAGATTGTTCGATATGGTTCGATTGATGGGGGTAACAGCCTGACCATCACGGAATCGCCGATCTTCTTCGTGATCAGCGCCTTTGGTCCGCTTGGCTTCTATCCGACCACGATGACGATGGCGGCAACCTCGATGGCCGCGGTCACCAGCACTGGTCCGCAGTTCCAGCAGCTCGGCTGGTCCGGCAACATCCGCTTCGGCGATGTCACCACCGCCTATCTTGACGTCAATTTTGCCAACGCCACCTTCAGCTTTGATGGATCCGGCGGTTCGGCCAGCCTGATCTCCACCGATCCCAGCAATCCGATCAGCTACTCGTCCAACGTGCTGACCCTGCCGGCCTTTGACTTCAGGGACTTCTCGCTGGCGTTCACGGCGTTGTCGCCGGCGTTCACCGTCGCGGCCAATGGCTTTGGCACGCCGTTTGATGCCAATATCGCCGGCTCGTTCGCCGGTTCGGATGGTGAACTCAACCCCGATGCGGTTCCCGAGCCTTCGGCCTGGGCCATGCTGCTTGTCGGGTTCGGCCTGGTTGGCATCACGGCGCGTCGCCGGTCCGGCCGGGTTACAGTTGCTGCCTGATCTGTATTCCCCCCGCCCCCGGGGGTCTACGCGATCAAAGCCTAGGCGGCATGGTGGTCGTCGGTTCCGGTTCCGTCAGTTTCTGGCGCTACCGGGGTCGGCGGCCATCGCCAATCGTGCCAGTTCCGGCAGCGATTTGCAGCCGCTGCGGTGCATGATCTCGGCACGGTGATTTTCCACCGTGCGCTGGCTCAGATTGAGATCGGCCGCGATATTCTTGCTGGGGTGGCCATCCAGCACCATCGTCATCACCTGGCGCTGACGCGGAGTCAGTGTGGCCAGTCGCGCAGTGGCTGCCAGCCGTTCGGCGCTCATGCTGGCATCACCCGTGGCACCGGCACTGGCCAGTGCGCGGCGGATGCTGGCGAGGATGGCATCGCCCGATGCCGGCTTTTCGATGAAATCCACGGCGCCAGCCTTCATCGCCGCCACCGCCATGCCGATATCGCCCTGGCCGGTGATCATGATGCTGGGCGGCAATGTACCGGCGGCATGGAGGCTGCGCAGCAGATCCAGGCCATTCTCGCCGGGCAGCATGGCATCGACCAGCAGGCAGCCGCCGTCACCTGGGTGCCAGGCAGCGCGAAAGGCTTCGGCCGAACCATGCAACATCGCCGGCATACCGGCACCGGCCAGCAACTGGCCGAATTCGGCCAATATCTGGGGATCATCATCGATCACCTGGACCAGCCCATCGGAGCGGTTCGGAGCAGCAGGAGCGGGCGTTTCGGCAGTGGCCCGGTTCAGCGCCGTGGCGATGGCGGCCTGCAGTTCGGCCGGGCGCACCGGCTTGGCCAGACGCACGATATCGTTGGCGGCAAAGCGCACCAGCGCATCGATGGCGATATCGCCGGTCAACATGATCACCGGCACGGTGCGGCCGTGCGCCTTGAACAGGGCCGCGCGCAGATCGCGGGCCAGTTCCAGGCCGTCACGCCCACCGATCAGGCGGAAATCCGAAATGATCAGATCGGGCGTGTGCAGGGTCAGGCTGGCAATGGCTTCGACATCATTGTGGGCGGTCACCACCTCGTGCCCGGCTCCGCGCAGCAACTGGGCCAACAGTTCCAGCAGATCGGGATCATCATCGATGGCAAGGATGTGCGCGCTGGTGATCGGCGGCGCTTCGGTCGCAACTGGTGCCGGCAAGGCAGGCACTTCCCGAACCATGGCCCGGCCCCTCTTGCGGCCACGACCGCACATCGATGCCGTGACCCAGCATCTCGCCCAGGCTGCGCACGATCGACAGGCCAAGGCCAAGGCCACGGCTGCGATCGATCAGGGTGGGCCCCAATTGCTGATAAGGCTGGAAGATGGTCTCCAGCTTGTCGGCCGGAATGCCGATGCCGGTGTCCCACACTTCGATCCGCACCATGTTGCCGCGCCGGCGCGCGCCCAGCAGCACACCGCCCTTCACCGTGTATTTCAGGGCATTGGCCACCAGGTTGCGCAACATGCCGGCCAACAGCCGGCGATCGGACACCACGTGGCAGTCGGTCGCCACGTGGCGCAGCTTCAACTTGCCGGCGAGCGCCTGTTCCGACAGGCCAGCCACGGTTTCGCTCAGCAGGCCTTCAAGGGCAAAGCTGCCCGGGGCGATCTCGACAGCGTCGGCTTCGATACGATTGATGTCGAGCAACCCATCGAGCATTGCCGCCATCGATTCCAGCGTGAGTTCGAGCCGCGCCAGCAAGGGCCGGCATTCAGGATCGGTCACCTTGCGGGCAAGCAATTCCTGCAACAGCACCAGCGATTGCAGCGGCTGGCGCAGATCATGGCTGGCAGCGGCCAGAAAGCGCGATTTGGCCAGGTTGGCGGCTTCGGCGGTTTCGCGCGCTTCCAGCATCACCTGTTCGGCGCGTTTGCGTTCCGACACGTCGGTATAGGTGATGATCACCCCTTCGGCATGATTGTCGTGGGCGCGATAGGGCATCGTCCGCCGGCTGAAACAGATGCCGTCGGTGGCGGTGATCTCACGATCGGGCGGCTGGCGGCCATCGCGCACCGCCGCAATGTCGGCCGCCAGCTTTGGATCAGGGGTGAGCGGCGCCAGATCAGTGAAGGGCCGGCCGATATCGCCGGGCAGCATGTTGAACAGCACCCGCGTGGCCGGCGTGAAGAAGCGGATCTGCATGTCGAGATCGAGGAAGATGGTCGCAACATTGGTGCTGTTCAGGATGTTGTTCAGATCGTCGGCCATGGTGCGCTGGCGATCGATGGTTTCCTGCAACTGGCCGTTCAGCGCCACCAGTTCCTCGTTCAGCGATTGCAGTTCTTCCTGCGAGGTGATCAGTTCCTCGTTGGTGCTCTGATATTCCTGGTTGCGCGACAGCGTGTCGGCATGGATCGCCTGCTGTTCGGGATCATTGTCGCTGGGGTGGCGATCGGCATTGGCCAGTTCCGCGCGGATGCTGGCCAGTTCAGCCTCCAGCGCCTTCAGCCTGGTGGAGGGCAGGCCGGGCAGCGGCCATGGCGGCGTTTGCGGGCTTGGGAGGGCCGGCAACGGCCGATGGCTGGCATTGCGGCGATAGATATGGGCCTGGCGCGAAATCAGGGTGAAGGCCGGCGCCGGGGAATCGGCCGGTTCCGCCACGGTTTCGGCCTTGCCCAACAGCAGCAAGCCACCGGGGCGCAAGGCAAAATGGAACAGGCTGATGGCGCGGGCCTGCGCAGCGGGCTGCAGATAGATCAACAGGTTGCGGCACGAGATCATGTCGATGCGGCTGAACGGCGGATCGGTGAGCAGATCGTGGACGGCAAACACCACGCACGATTGCAGCGCCGGGCCGACCCGCCAGCCATGATCATCCGCCATGAAGAAGCGTTGCAGCCGCTCGGTAGTCACATCCTTGTCGATGCTGGCGGGATAGACGCCGTGGCGTGCGGTGGCGACCGCATCGGGATCGAGATCGGTGGCAAACAGCTGCAATTTCAGCGTGGGGCGGCTGCGGGCGATCTCTTCCAGAATCAGCATGGCCAGCGACCAGGCCTCCTCGCCGGTGCTGCAGCCGGCACACCACAGCCGGATCGGCCGTGTTTCATCGTGGCGGCGCACCAGATCGGGCAGGATGGAGCCGGACAGCGTGCTGAACACTTCAGGATCGCGGAAGAAGCCGGTGACATTGATCAGCAGATCATTGGCCAGCGCCTGCAGCTCGGCTTCATCATGGCCAAGGCGTTCCACATAGGCGGTCACCGCATCGGTGCCGCTGCCGGTGCCGCGGCCAGCCATGCGGATGCGGCGCTCGATGCGGCGCTGCATGGTGCCCTGCTTGTAGCCATGGAAATCATGACCGCTCTGTTTCAGTCGCGCCAGCACCGGGCTGATCCAGTCATCCCCCGTCATCGCCGGCAGCGGGACGCGGTTGCGGCGATCAATGATGGCCGCGCCCATGGCGGCAACCGGCAGCACCGCATCAACGCAGCCGGTGGCAATGGCGGCCGCCGGCATGCTGTTGTGGCTGGCTTCGGCCGGATCCTGGACGATCACATAGCCGCCGGCATCATGGATGGCCCGCACGCCGACGTTGCCATCGGAGCCATTGCCCGACAACAGGATGGCGATCACGCGCAGATCAGCCTGAGTGGACAGCGATTGCAGCAGGAAATCAACGGGAAGGCGCGGGCCCTGGTTCTGGGTGGCCGGGGTGAGCTGCAGCACGCCATCGGTCACGGCGATGCGCGCACCCGATGGGATCACGTGCAGGCGATCGGGCATCAGCGCCATGCCGTCGGTGGCTTCCACCACCGGGAACGGCGTTTTTTCGACCAGCAGTTCCGCCAGCAGCGACGGGTGATCGGGATCGAGGTGCTGGACAAGGATGTAGGCGATGCCGCTGCGTGCTGGCAGCCCGGCGATGAGGCCACGCACGGCATCGAGCGCGCCCGCAGAACCGCCAATGGCCACCACCATCTGGTGGTGACTGGCTTGTTGTGACGGTCCGCTGCCCTTGTCAGGCAAGGATTTAGGCCGATTCTTCGTCAGATGATCATCTCTCTCATGTGCCGGGGTGCCGGCACCAGCCCTGCATATCCCATCGCTGATTTCACGTCGAACCCGTAGGATGCCGTATTATCTTGGCTTGCCCTAGTCGTGAGCGGGGTCAGGACTTGGCGAGGTCTTTCAGCTTGTCGCTGGCCTTTCCCGCCGCGCTCTGCAGCTTGCCTTCGACCTTCTTGGCCTTGCCGGAAATTTCCATGCTCTTGTCGCCCACCAGGTCGCCGACAGCTTCCTTGGTGGCACCGACGGCCTGCTTGGCGGCGCCGGTGATGCGGTTCTTGTTGATGCTCATGACATGATATCCAGTTGCAGCATTACGGGCGGGAAACTTGCCCGAGGTACTGCCCCGGTTCCGGTGTCCAGGGGGGCGACCGGGGGGTCTGACCGGGGCAGTATAAATGCCTTAACGGATCGTCTTCAACAGCGGCAGTATCGGTTAATACTCAAGTGCATGTGGTTTTCGTGGCCCGCGCCTGACACACTCAGGGATTCCCGAGGGTAGTTTCCGGCGCTCGTCAGTCCGGCTGGCTGGCGCGATGTTTGCATGGCCTGGTGGGCAAGGCCGAAACACAACGGCCACTGTCAGGGCGGCGATTTCCAGATGCGGACATCGCCAGGGCAGAAGGAGAATGGCGATGAAAATCGCACTGGGTGCCGTCGCGGCATCAATCCTGATCAGTGGCTGCATGTCGGACATGTCGGACAGGCGGCCACAGCGGCAATGGCGCAATTACGATTACAACCGGCCCGATCCGCAGTACGGCAACTATGATCCCGGCCGCTATTATAATGATTCACCGCGTCAGCGCGAACGCCGGCTGAGTGCGCGAGACCGCGTTTATCGCGGCCAGGACGGGCGCTATTACTGCCGCCGCGCCGATGGCAGCACCGGGCTGATCGTGGGCGCAGTGGCTGGCGGTGTGCTGGGCAATGTCATCGCGCCAGGCGGATCCGAAACGCTGGGCACCATCCTGGGCGCCGTTGCCGGCGGCGTTGCTGGCCGATCGATTGATCGCAACAACGTGCGTTGCCGCTGATGCTGCCAGGCGACAGCCCAGGGAGAGTGACCATGTTTCGCCCTTTGATGCTGGCCGCCGGGATAGCGGCCGCGCTCGCGCCGCTGCTGCCGGTGTCGGCCCAGATGCAATATCAGCGCCGTGACGATGGCCCGCCAGCAGTGGCCGGGCGCGCCACCATGCTGCGCGCCGGGCCCGAACAGGGCTATCCACAAGTGCGTCGCATCGAACAGGGCCAGCAGGTGCAGCTGTACGGCTGCCTTTCCGATCGCAGCTGGTGCGATGTCCGGTTGGGGCAGGATCGCGGCTGGGTGAGCGGGCCCGATCTTCAGGCCGAATTTCGCGGCCGGCGCGACAGCGTGGCCAATCTTTATGGCCAGTTCCAGCTGGGCGATCGCGATTTCCGCATCGGCGATTACTGGGACGACAATTATCGCCAGCAGCCGTTTTATGCCGATCGGACGCGCTGGGAACAGCAATATGGCGAAAACTATCGCACCAGCTGGGGCCCGCGCCAGAACGGCACCCGCTGGGCCAATCGCACCACCGCCGGCGTCATGTTGCGCCAGGCCTGGGTGCGGGCCGGCCCCGATTTGAGCTATCCCCGCGTCGGCCTGGCCCGGGCGCGGAGCCGGGTGATCGTCCACGGCTGCCTGCGGGATTGGAGCTGGTGCGACATCAGCAGTCGCGGCGGCAATCGCGCCAGTTTTCGGGGCTGGGTCGTGAGCCAGCATATCGCCAGCCTGTATCAAGGCCGCCAGCAGCCGCTGAACAGCTTTGCACCGCGCATCGGCATCGGCGTGCTTGGCTTCAACATCAACCGCTACTGGGGCGAAAATTACCGCACGCAGCCTTTCTACGGCCAGCGTGACCGCTGGGAGCGCCAGTATCGGCAGAACTACCGCCCGACCTGGGGCACCGGCCCGGAACGTGATGGGCCGGATCGGGATGACCGGTATCGCGATGGCCAACCCCGTCCGGATGCCGACTGACGCCACCTCGTTTGCACGAAGGGAGAACTGCAATGCTGTACGGTCTGATCCTTGTTCTGGTGGTGTTGTGGGCCCTTGGCCTCGCCACCTCGTACACGCTTGGCGGTCTCATCCACATCCTGCTCGTGGTCGCGCTGGTCATCTTCGTGATGAACCTGATCAGCGGCCGCCGCGCCTGATCATCCGGCCAGTGCCCAACCGAAAGGACCCACCATGATGACCCGAACCTGCCAGGCAAAAATCCAGTTCCTGCATCCTTTCCGGTTGCCGGGGCTGGACGAGCCGCAGCCTGCCGGCACCTACCGGCTGATCACCGATGAGGAGGAGCTGTGCGGACTCAGTTTCACCACCTACCGCACCGTGCTGGCGCAGCTGCAGGTGCCGGCATTGGGCCGGCCCGCGCTTTGCACCCGGATGGTGCCGATCGACCTTGATGAGCTTGATGCCTGCATTTGCGCCGATCGCCAGGCCGCTGCCGACGACGTGCCGCGCATGGCCGCCCCCGTCGCCTGAAAACGACACACCTGCGCCCGGCGATGGAACCTTTCCCGTTGCCTTGCGTTTCTTGTCTACCGACTGTCCAACAGGAGTATATTTCCATGCGATTGAAACCGACCCCGCTGCTGCTGATGGTAGCCGCCGCCATGACCCTGGCCGCCTGCGATAAGAAGACCACCGATGCCCAGGCCGATGCCGTGCGCAACACCAGCGACGCTGCTGCCGCCGACATCGAAAACAAGGCCGATACGGTTGAGAACAGGGGCGAAGCCAATGCTGACGCCATGCGCGAAGGCGCCGATGCGGTGCGTGACCGCGGCGAGACCAAGGCCGATGCCATTGAAGAGGGCACGGTGGGCGCCACCACCAAGACTGATCAGCTGACCACCACGACGCAGCCCACCGAACCGAAGTAACAGCCAGTTCCTGGACGGGAGGAAGGGGCACCGGATCGCATTGATCCGGTGCCCTTTTCCCGTTCAGGCGATCAGCGCGACGCTGTCAGTTGCTGCGCCTGGCGCATGATCTGATCCAGCGCACCCAGCGCGCCCGCCGGGCCATCGGCGCGTGATTGCGCCAATTGGCGGGCAACCCGGCTTTTCACCGTGCCCACCGCACAGTTGCTGATCGCCGCCACTTCCTCGCAGCTCATCCCGCTGGCACCGATCAGGATCAGCGCCTCGCGCTGCGGGGCCGGCAGTTGCATCAACGCGCGCTGCATGTCGGCAAGAGCGACATGGCCTTCCTGGGCTGGCGGCACCGCCAGCAACAGATCGGCGCCATGTTCATCCCACTCGCCCTTGAAGCGGGCGCGGCGGGCAATCGAGAAATAGGCGTTGCGCAGGATGACATGCGTCCAGGCCCGCATGCTGGATCCGGCGACAAAGCGATCGCGCGCCATCCAGGCCTTCAACATGGTTTCCTGCACCAGATCGTCGGCCAGATCGGCGTTCCCCGACAATGACCGGCCATAGGCGCGCAAGTGCGGAATGGCGGCGGCAAGATCGGCTTTGAAGCGATCTTCGGCAGGCGGCGCTTCCGCATCGCCAAGTTGATCCAGCAGTGCCTGCAGGCGCGGTGGCAGCGGGGCGGCGGCGACCGTGGCAAAGGCGAGGCGCAGCGCGGCGCCCAGATCGCGCAACGCCGGGGTTGCGCTGGCGGGCAGGGGGCGCAGATCTGATACGGTCATCATCGGGCTCCACTGCTTCTCATGTGGCCCCATACGCGCCAGCGGCGACAAGGTTCCCCTGCCGTCACCCCTGCGGCAATGCCGTCGATCCAAAGAACAGCGCCTGCGCAATGGCGGCCTGCACGCTGGCCACGGCAAAGGGCTTGGTGATCAGGAATGTGGGTTCTGGCCGCTGACCGGTAAGCAGCAGTTCCGGAAAGCCGGTGATGAAGATCGCCGGCACGGCCTGCCGGGCCAGGATGTGCCGCACGGCATCGATGCCGCTGCTGCCATCGCGCAACTGGATATCGGCCAGCACCAGGCCGGGCGCATCGTCGGCCACCAGTGCCAGCGCTTCGGCCCGTGTGGCGGCGATGCCGGAAACGCTGTGGCCCAGATCGGTGACAATGGCTTCGATATCCATCGCGATGATCGGTTCATCCTCGATGATCAACACGCGCGCGCGGGTCTGGCGGGCGATATCGGCCAGTGCGGCACTGGTCAGCGCGTGGACCTGTGGCAGCGGGCAACTGATCAGGACGGCAATATCGGCCGGGGCGAATCCCTCCATCGCACCCAGCAGCAACGCCTGGCGCGACAGCGGTGCCAGCCCGGCCAACCGCGCCGCCGCAATGCCGGCGGCGCCATCGCTGGCAGCGGCCGGCACCGTTTCGGGCGAAGCCGCTGCGGCGTGTTGGATCTGAAAGGCCCTGAACAGGCCCATTCGCGCTGAAAGGCCGGCCGGCAGCGCGGCACGATCTGCCACCAGCGCTGCCAGCGTGGCCGCCACCAGCGCGTCACCGGCTGGCTGCGATCCGACGAGCGCGCGGGCATAGCGGCGCAGGCCGGGCAGATGGGGGGAAAGGCGGGCAGCAAGGGTCACAATGATGTGCTTTCGGGGCAAAGGGGCTGGCAGGCGGCAGGGTTGGCGTTCACGCCCGCTGCGCGCCGGAAATCGTGTGGGTGATGCAGCCGCGGGCGCTGCCGCTCCTCGGCTGGCTGCCCGCAATAGAGACGGTCGAAAAGCGGAGGCTGCAGGCGATTTCTGCCGCTTCGATTAACCTGTACACGTTAACATCATTTCGCGTCCACGTCACCTTGGTGCATAATGCGTAATGATTAACGCCGCTGACCGCTCCCCTCTGTCATCATCGGCCACGCCGGCGGAGACGGGCGCGGCCGATCTGGCGGCGGCGCTGGCCGAGCAGGAGCGGTTGCGGCGTGATCTGCATCACCAGGTCACCAACAGCCTGCAGATCATTGCCAGCCTGGTGGCACTCCAGGCGCGGGACAGTGCCTCGGCCGCCGTGCGTCGGCTGCACGACGTGGTCCAGGCCCAGATCCAGACACTCACGCTGGTGCAACGCTGGCAATATCGGGGCGACGCCCACGCGTGTGTCGATCTGGCCGGGATGCTGGCCGAACTCTGTGCCGCGCTCGAAGCCGGGCTGGTTTCGGTGCGTCATGACAGGGTGACGGTCGCTTGCACTGCGGCCGCTTTGCCGCTGGCGCCGGGGCTGGCGATACCGGTTGGTTTCCTGATCACCGAACTGGCCCTGCTGGCCGGCCAACTGGCACCACCCGGCCGGCTGCACCTGGCGGTGGCCGCGGCGCCAGCGGCCGCCGGCATCAGTCTGACGGTCCACTCCGGCGCCTTTGCTGGCTGCGATGCGCTGGCGGGTTCAGATACGGCGACGGCGCGGATCATCCGCGCCATGGCCCAGCAGTTGGGTGGCGAGCTGCAGCATGATGCGGTGGCAGGATGTTACGCGATCGGCTTTGCCGGCGCATCCGGCTGAGGCGGCGCCGTTGCCGCTTCCAGGCTGGCCTGGGCGGCAATCACCCGATCCAGCATCTGCACGTCGCGATCCGTGCGGGTGGGCGACGGGCTGGCCATGCCTTCGTCGCTGGCGGTGCTGCGATCGCCCAGATCCAGCGCCCATTCGTCCAGCAATTCCGCTTTTTGCGCTGGCGACAGGCGGGCATCATCCAGCACTGCCTGTGGGTGGGGGTAGCGGGTTGCGGGGTTGTGGCGCGGCGGCATCGGCGGGAACCTCAGATTGACTGGGGGCTGGCTGCAGAGGGCAGCAGCGTGTTGATCATCTGTTCGACGCCCGCCAGCCGGAACGGCTTGCGCAGGATGGGCGCACCGGAAAATCGGGCTGGCAACACGCGATCAAGGCTGTGGCCGGTGGTGAAGGCAAAGGGAATGCCGCGCTGTTGCAGCAGCTCCGCGATGTCCCAGCTCTGGCTGTCGCCAATCTCCACATCCAGCAGGGCGGCATCAATGGGCTCGGCCCGGGCCAGGCGCAGGCCATCGGCCAGCGTGACGGCCGGACCCACCAATGCCCACCCAAGACTGTCGCACATGTCCTGCAGGGCCAGTGTGAGGAAGATCGAATCTTCCACGATCAGGATGCGCGGGGGGATCGGGGCCGGCGGCATCATCGTTTCCCGCCGGCGGGATGCCGGCTTGGCGGCTTATACAGGATTTCGCCGTACAGCGTGCGGGGCCGGCAGACGCCGGCCCCGATGCCATCAGCGCGGTTGAATGCTGATTTCGACACGACGGTTCTGCGGTTCGCGCTGGCCATCGACGGTATCGACCAGGCTGCGATCCTCGCCGAACGACTGGACGGCGATGCGGGCGCGATCAACGCCCAGTGTTTCCAGTTCGCGCTGCACGGCGCGAGCGCGTTTCAAGCCCAGCGCCTGGTTGTACGGCCCGGTGCCAGACCGATCGGCGTGGCCCGAAACATCCATCCGCGTCATACCCTGTTGGCGGGCGGGATCGACGGCCTGGGCGATCAGTTGCCGGGCTTCGGCCGACAGTTCGGACGAATCCCAATCAAAGAACAGCATGATTGGCCCGGCGGTCACCGGCGCTGCCGGTTCGACCATCGGGGCTGGCGGCGGCGGCGGTGGCGGCGGTGGCGGCGGGGCTTCGGGCACGACCATCGGGGCGACTGGTTTTGGAGCCGGCGCGGCGGCGCGGCGTTCGCCGAAATTGAAGTTGAGACCCACCAGGATCGTGTGGGAATCATTGCGCATCGTCACGCGCTGCCCGGCGGTATCGGTGAAATTGGCGCGGTTGGGCCGCAGATAGCGATAGTCCACGGCAAGATCGACTCCGGGGCTGAGCGCAACGCGCGCACCGGCAAGGGCATTCCAGGCGAAGACCCAGTCATTGTTGCTCAGGAACGGAATCGCGCCCTGCGTGAGACGGACATTATGGGCACTCACCCGCGCCGCACCGGCACCGGCGCCCGCCGAAACGGAAAAGCCGTCGCTGTTGATCACATCGAACAGGGCATTGCCCATGATCGTCCAGTTGCGGATCTGGCCGTCGGGATCATTGTAGCGGCCGGCTTCGCCCAGTGCCGTGGTCGAACCCAGATCGATCGTTTTCAGGCCGGTTTGGTGATAGCCCACATCCACTTCGGTGCGCAGCCGGCCGAAATCGTAACCGAGGCGTGCGGCGGCAGCCCAACCCAGTTTCTCGGTGGTGGTGAAATCGGGGCGGGTTGGTTGAGTGCCATAGAAAGTGCGGTCGCTGGGGAGGACCACGCCGCCGCGGAGGCCGATGTACCAATTGTTGTCGCGGGCCTGGGCGGCGGTTGCGGTCATGGTGAGCGCCAGCAGGCTCAATGCGGCCAGTCGGGCCGGGCGGGTGATCGTCATTTCTTTGCGTCCTCAGCGGTTTTGGTGATGGCCTTGCCGGCGGACTGGATGTCCTTGCCGGCGCCGGCGGTGGTGGAACAGCCGCTCGCCAGCACGGCGATGGCCGTGCAGGCCGCGATTATGATCGTCGATGTCATGGGGCGTTTCCTTGCCGCTTCAGGATGGGCAGCTTCAGGAGGGTTACGCGCCAAGCCCGCAAAGGTTCCCAAACAGAATGGCTTCAGTCAGTTGCAGCGAAATGCGCTGCCTGCGCGGCGATTTCCGCAGCCAGCGGCGCAAAGATGGTGCGTTGGCCTTCGGGATCATGGCCGTCGAACAGGCCATTGGCGCAGGGGCGATCATCATCCCAGCCCAGGTGACTGATGACGGGATAAAGACAGATGCCACCCAGCGCGACGCCGTGCGCCTGTGCCTGCCGCACTTCGCTGGCGACATAGCGCAGCCAGAACGGCCGGAACGCGCCTTCGCAGCCGGTTTCGGCGATATAGCACGGCTTGCCGTGACGGCCGGCGGCTTCGATCAGCAATTCGTGCAGCGGCCGGTGCCGCCAATCACCGGGCGGCACGCAGCGGCCACCATCGATCCACTGATCGTCGTGATAATGGTTCCAGCCGATGATATCGACGGCATCGGCATGGCCGCCCAGTTCCGGCGCCTGCAAGCCCAGCAGCATGTCGATCGCTTCATGCTGCGCCTGGTTGTGACCGGCAGCGCGATCGGCGGACTCGTCGTCGTCGGCCGCGGGGAACACATGAATCAAGGGCTCGGCGCAGGCGATCTGGGCGCGGGCATCGATGGCGCGCACTTCATCGCTGGCCGCCAGCGCGGCGCGCACCAGTTGGCGTTTCAGTTCGGCACCGCGGCCCAGTGCAAACGGTGTCAGCCCCGCCGTCTCGCCGCCGGCATCGGCCCAGAAGCTGATCTCATTGACCGGGGTGAACACAGGCGCAGCATCGGTTTCGCTGGCGATCACCCGCGCGGCATGGCGGGCAAAGCTGGCAAAGCGGTCGATGAATTCGGCGCTGAACAGATCGATATCGTCGGGCACGCCATAGTGCAGCAGATCCCAGATGACGGTGGTGCCGCTGTCCCGCGCGGCGCGCAGCATCGGCAGCAGGCCCGACCAGTCGTAATAGCCCGGCCGCCGTTCGATGCGGGGCCAGCACAGGCCATCGCGCGCGGCCGCCATGCCGTGGTCGCGCAGCAGGCGATAATCCTCGGCCGCGCGCCGGTCGTGGCCGGTGGCCGCCGCCATGTCCAGCCGCCGGCCCGTGCGCAACCGATGGGCCGCACATTCGAAACCGCCCATCAGCATGGAACCGAACAGCGGTGTCGAGCGAGCTGGGTGCGATGCCGGTTCGGCTGCCGGCTGGTTCAAGGGATTGGCCTTCATGATGCTGCCGCTGCAGCTGGCTGATTTGCGCCGGTACCGTGGCTCAGGCGCAGCGTGGCCCGGCGCGCGGGCGCCTTTTCGACACGCTTGAACAGCGCCTGCTGTTCCGGCCGCAGGATGGAAGGATACTCGCGGGTGATCGCGCGTTGCGGGTGCACCTGGCCTGTCACGTGCTTGTATTGGCTGACGTGGGTGACGGCAGCTGTTTGGGGAAAACTGATCGTACCCGTGGACAGCGCCTGGGCTTGCTTCAGCGTTTCAGGCCTGAACCACAGCGAGCGCTGGGGTGGAAAGCCAAAGAGAAGATCATGATCGTCATCGATCGGCCCGGTGCAGATCAGGCGGTGGCAGGCGGTGATGCCGGGGCCGAGGTCCAGCCAATCAAGCATGCGCCGAGCTCCGTTCTGCCAGCTGGCGGGCCGGCAACGGCGTGGTCTGCGCTGCTGCCGCGATCAGGCTACGCATCGCAGCCCAGGTTGCATCCCAACTGTCGCCAGCCAGCTGCGCGTCCACTGCCGCCAGACGACGGCGGTGCTGCACCGGATCTGCGGCATTCTCGAGGATCTTCTTGGCGCGCGCCACCACATCGGGGGCATCGATGGCGATCTCGACCAGCCCCAGCCGGCCATAGCTGCTGATCACGTCGGCAATCGGGGTCGAGATCACCGGCAGGCCGGCAGCGAGGAACTCCGGCGTCTTGGTTGGCGAAATGTGGCGCGTCGCCTCGTTTCGGGCAAAGGGCATCCAGGCCAGATCCCAGTGCGCCATATAGTGCGGCAGGCTGGCATAGGGGCGCGCGCCCAACCAGTGGATATTGCTCACTTGCGGCAGGCTGTCGGGATCGATCCTGGCGATGGGGCCAATCATCACGAACTGCCAATCCGGCCGCAGCGCCGCCACTTCGGCAATCAGCGCCAGATCTATCCGCTCATCAATCACGCCGAAATAGCCCAGCCGCGGATGGGCAATCATGCGCTGGCTTTCGGGATCGGCCAGGCCCGCGTCACGAGCCTGCCCGAAATGCAGCGCATCGATGCTGGAGGGGAAGCAATATGCGTCGCTGCGGTGCAGGCTGGCAGCAATCTGCAACGAGGCACCGCCGGTGAACACCACATCGGCTTCGCGCAGCAGCGCCGCGTCATGGCCGGCAAGGTCGGGCGGCGCGAAGGCAAAGGCGGCCGGCTCGCTCATCTTGTCATAGATCACCAGATCGGCCGACAGATGCTGTCCGAAGGCTCGCGCCATTGGCGCATAATACCACAGGCAGACCGGCGCCGATCCGGCCCCCGATCCGGCCTTGGCCACCAGCCGGGCGGCAATCTCGCCCTGGTGGGCAAGGGCATCGGCGGCGCTGGTGCCGGCCGGCACCACCGGCTGCACAACCGTGATGCCGGCCCCGCGCGACATTTCCCGCACCATCGCGATCCTGCCTTCGATCACCGGTTCTTCCATGAACCAGATATCGAAATCAGCCGCCGCACGGTTGAGCACATGGTGCGGGCGCTGCATCACGAAATCCCAGCGCAGATGTGACAGCACGATCAATATTGGCCGCACACCGGCAACTGCGACATCTTCACAGAACAGGGGCATCGGGGATTTCCTTTGGCTTGATGAACGGACCGCGCGGCCGCCCGGTGTGAGCAGAGTACGCCTGAAAACCGCTTGGGTTCCCGCCATCAGGCGCAGCGCCCATGTGCAGACCGGCGCGTGTATAATCGCGGCCAAGTGTTCGAGC
Organism: Sphingomonadales bacterium 32-65-25; assembly: GCA_002280855.1. Classification (GTDB taxonomy): domain Bacteria; phylum Pseudomonadota; class Alphaproteobacteria; order Sphingomonadales; family Sphingomonadaceae; genus Sandarakinorhabdus. The sequence continues at coordinate 80,332 of NCEU01000001.1, forward strand.
GGGCGGGAACCGGCGGCCAGCCGGCGGGTTGTTTGAGCAGGAGACAAGAGCGCGGACCCGCTGCGCCTTTGCCTCTGGTCAACCCTTCAACGCACAGGAATGTTCCCATGAGCAGCTATCCCCCCAATGGCACCACCACCGGCCAATCGACCTTTGGCCAGCCCTCGGCCGATCATTCGGATTCCAGGCGCGATGCCAACGGTGCCGCATCAGACACCAATGGTTCGCTGATCAGCAGCGAGCGGGTGACCGGCACCAGCGTGTACAACCACGACGGCGAGAAGCTGGGCAGCGTCGAAGCAATGATGATCGACAAGCAATCCGGCCAGGTTCGTTATGCCGTCATGTCGTTCGGCGGATTCCTGGGCATGGGTGAAAAATATCACCAGCTGCCGTGGGATGGTCTGTCCTATGATACCGATGAGGGCGGCTATGTCGTCAATCTCAGCCGCGAGGCGTTGGGCAGCGCGCCAACCTACAGCCGCGAAGAGCTCGACAATTTCGATTACGGCAAGTCCGGCTCGATCGACGACTATTACAGCAATATCGACGGTTTCCGGAATCAGCGCCGCTGATCCACTTTATCCGTTTCGGCTCGGATAACTGAACCGGTGCACCGTGGCGGCCAGCAACTGGGCCGCCACGGCTGTTACCCACCCAGCCATCGGCTGCGAAAGTATATCACCATGAGCACGGCCGCATGGATCGGCAGCCTTGCCGCCATCATTTCGGTGGCCAGCTTTACCCCGCAGGCCTGGAAAATCATCAAGGAGCGCCACACCGAAGGGCTGTCGGCATTCACGTACGCCCTTACCTGCGTGGGTTTCACCCTGTGGATCAGCTATGGCGTGTTGCGCGGCGATTGGGCGATCATCGTGCCAAACAGCATCTGCCTGCTGCTCGCCGCTTTCATCCTGTTGCTGATCCTGCTGCCGGTACAGAAAACCGAACAGGTCGCCCGCGCCGTCGATCCCGCATCCGACGCGTAAAACAGCAAAATCGCTGCGGAACTTGTCCGCCGCCGGGGCGTTGCTGAAGTTCATCCCCAGCAAAGGCTTCCCCCCCATGGCCAAATCCAAATCGACCGCAGCTGACGATCTCGTTGCGCTGACCGATACCCATAATCCCAGCCTCACCGCCTATCAGCCCGAATTCGCGCCCGGCACCGGGCTCAGCGAAGGCGCCTATGCCGAAGTTGCCGACGAACTGGGCAAGGTGCTGGCGGACAGCTTCCAGCTGTTCATCAAGACTCAGGGCGTGCACTGGAATGTGGCTGGCGCTGCCTTCTATGGCCTGCACAAGCTGACCGAGCAGCAATATGGCGAGATTTACGTCGCCATCGACGAGATCGCCGAACGCATCCGCGCGCTCGGTCACAAGGCGCCGGCGAGCTATACCACCTATGGCCATCTCAGCTGCATCAGCGATGAAGACCGGCCGATCGACACCGGCCAGCAGGTGGCGATGCTGATGCGCGACAATGGCCTGGTTTGCCAGACCCTGCGCGACGCGCTCGACATCGCCGAAGAGCATGGCGACATCGTCACGGCCGATCTGCTCACCCGCCGGCTGGGCGACCACGAGAAATATGTGTGGATGCTGCGCATGCAGATCGCCTGATGGACACCGACCGTCCGGTGCGGCGCTTGCCGCGCGCCGATTGAACGTCGCTGCAGCGCTCAGCATACATGCAGGGCCCTAACGGGCGCGCGGCGAGATCTTGGCGGACAGGCGAGGCGCCAACCACCCGCAGTACAGGCATGACGGGGAGACGCTGGAGGCCAAGGCCGAGCACCATGAGATGGCAGTCTTCTTCCACGAGGCTGAGAGCCTTATGTTCGCTCTTGATCTGGTGGCGCTGGGATCAACCCGTACAAAGGGTCGGAAACCAAAAAATTTAATGGCAAAGTAGCGTCACCGAAAAGCGAAAATGCCACGGGTGGCAAGGAAGCCGTCTCTTCGAAGCAGGTAAGCCACAGGATAAAAGGGAGAGCTAGGGACGCACGATGTACGGCCCTAGCCGAAATAGACTTGTTATTTTTTTCCTGCTGCTGCTTTTGCTGCCTTCGATGCGTCTACGAGTGCTTGCATATCTGCTACTGATTTCTTTTTTGCTGCCTCAGCACGAGCAACCTCATCTGCCAATGCTTTTACTTTTTTTCCAATCGGACTGAGTTGCGCCGAAGCAGGCGCCGCTGCCTGCGCTGCACCAACCGAATTGTTTTGCGCCGAAGCATGCTGGGCAACAGCAACGAGGGACATCGCAACGAGTGCGGCTGATAGCTTTTTAAACATTATTTTAATTTCTTTCTAAGACCAAGCTTACAAAAACAACCTTTGTTTACGATAGAAAACTATTGTTTACTGACATATGTCAGTAGCTAACTATCAAACTAAAGGTTACTAGTAGAACAAGACAGCGTCAATCAACTTTGAATTCCAATTCGCTTGTAAGGATTAGCCAAAACAGTTCGCGCAAGCTGATTGGGTAGGACCCTCTTCAGCGGATCGATTGCGGCGATCAAGCATAGGGAAGATTTCCAGCGCGGGACGTTGCTCCAGCTCGCGCTAACCAGCCCGGGTATGGATGACGCCCCGACCAAGATGGTGCCGGCAAGGCTATGAATGAAACACCGCCATCCAACGAGCAGATCAATATGTACTAAGGAAGCGCGGGTCCCATATCTGGGAAAGGGGGGGGTACCCCCGGGGTGGGGTCTGGATGAGCAGCAATTTTGGAGGGGGTGGGGGTGCGTGTTCTTGCCGCTCCACATGCGCCCTAGGCCGGTTTCAAAGGTGGGTAGAAGGGTGGGTACTACCCACACCCTTCTTTTAAGCGCTTAAAAACATTGTATATATGGCGGACAGAGTGGGATTCGAACCCACGGTGAGCTTTCACCCACGGCGGTTTTCAAGACCGCTGCCTTAAACCACTCGGCCATCTGTCCGGGGATGGGCCTAGTGGTTTGGGGGTGTCGCGGTCAAGTCACGTTATGCGGGCGCACCTTGCGCAACGCTGATGGCGGGCGGCCGTAGCGGGCGCTGATCACTTCGTTGAAGCGGCGCAGGGACGCAAAGCCCGCAGCGTGGGCGATTTCGGTCATCGGCAATTGTGTGTGCGCGATCATCTGCATGGCGCGCTGAACGCGGCGGGTTTGGGCGACTTCGATCGGGGAAGCGCCCAGGTGCTGGCGGAACAGGCGGGTGAGATGGCGGGCGCCAACACCGCAGCGTGTTGCGAGGGCTTCCACCGTGCCGTCACCATCGAGCGCGCCTTCGTCGATGAGTTTCAGCGCCCGTTCCACGGTCGTCTTGGTGCCGTTCCAGGCCGGACAGAACGGCGCGCTTTCGGGGCGACATTTCAGGCATGGCCGGTATCCAGCGCGTTCGGCAGCGGCGGCGCTGGGGAAGAAGCTGATGTTGCGTGTGAGCGGTTGGCGCACGCGGCAGACCGGGCGGCAATAGATGCCGGTGGTTTTGACGGCGATGAAGAAGATCCCGTCATAGGCCGGATCGCGGGCGAACCGGGCGGCGTTCATGGTGTCGAAATCGAGGCCGTGAACGGACGGAGCGACGGGGGCGTGCATGGGGCTGACGATACGCCCGTGCCGTTCCTCCCGCCATAGTGCCCGTGAACACGATGGCCGATTTCCGCGAGTGACGCTCTTACAGCCGCGTCATCGCCAGTGCGGCCTTGCTGCCATAGCGCAGACCGGCGGTGTGGGGCAGGGCGGTATCGAGGGCGGCGATGTCGTCCGCTGACAGGCTGAGCGCGGCGGCGCTGGCGGTGTCGATCAGGGTGGTGCGGCGCTTGCAGCCGGGGATGGGCACGACGTCCGGCCCTTTTGCCAACAGCCAGGCAATGGCCACCTGGGCCGGGCTGGCGCTGTGGGCGGTGGCGATGGCCTTCACCACGGCGACGGCGGCCATGTTGGAATCGTAATTCCCGCCCTGATAGCGCGGATCGGCCTTGCGATAATCGCCGTCGGGCAGGTCTTCGGCGCGCGGCACGCTGCCGGTGAGGAAGCCGCGACCGAGCGGGGAATAGGGCACGAAGGTGACGCCGAGTTCGCGGGCGGTCGGCGCGATTTCGGCTTCGACGTCGCGTTCCCACAGGCTCCATTCGCTTTGCAAGGCCGCAACCGGTGCAACGGCGCAGGCGCGGCGCAGGGTGGCGGCGGAGCATTCCGAAAGGCCGATGGCGCGGATCTTGCCCTCTTTCATGAGGTCCGCCAGCCTGCCGACCACGTCTTCAATGGGCACGGCGGGATCGACGCGGTGCTGGTAGAACAGGTCGATCACGTCGGTATTGAGCCGCTTCAGGCTGGCTTCGCACACGGCGCGGATGTGATCGGGCTGGCTGTTCACACCCGCCACCCGGCCATTTTCGATGCGGAAGCCGAACTTGGTGGCGATGATGGTGTGGTGGCGGCGGCCGGCCAGCGCTTCGGCGACCAACTCTTCATTGGCGAACGGGCCATAGATTTCGGCCGTATCGAAGAAATTGATGCCGATATCCAATGCGTGATGGATGGTGGCGATGGCTTCAGCGCGATCGACGGGCCCATACATGGCGGCCTGGCCGGCGGTGCCCGCCATGCCCATGCAGCCCAGGCCGATGGCCGAAACGGTGAGCGGGCCGATCTTGCGGGTCTGCATGGCGCGTCCTTTCTTTGCTTTGCATCACAGGCTAGAGAATCCACCCATGAGCAGCAAGCAGACCCGCCGCTATTTCGGCACCGATGGTATTCGTGGCCTGACCAACAGCCCGCCGATGACCGCAGCTATTGCCTTGAAACTGGGCCAGGCTGCCGGCCGGCATTTCCTGCGCGGCACGCACACGCACCGGGTGGTGATCGGCAAGGATACGCGGCTTTCGGGCTACATGATGGAATCGGCACTGGTTGCAGGGTTCACCAGCGTGGGCATGGATGTAACGCTGCTGGGCCCGATGCCGACACCGGCGGTGGCGATGCTTACCCGTTCGATGCGCGCCGATATCGGTGTGATGATTTCGGCCAGCCACAATCCGTTCCACGATAACGGCATCAAGCTGTTTGGCCCCGATGGTTACAAACTGTCGGATGACGACGAGATGGCGATTGAGGCGCTGCTGGAGGAAGAGATTCCGCTGGCCGAGCCGCGCGCCATTGGTCGGGCGCGACGCATTGATGACGCGCAGGGGCGCTATATTCACTTTGCCAAGGCGACCTTTCCGGAACATCTGCGCCTGGATGGGCTGAAGATCGTCATCGATTGCGCTCATGGGGCGGCCTACAAGGTGGCGCCAGCGGCGTTGTGGGAACTGGGTGCCGAAGTGATCGCCATCGGCGTGGCGCCCGACGGGTTCAATGTGAACGACAAGGTTGGTTCCACGCACCCGAAGGCCTTGCAGTTGAAGGTGCTGGAATCGGGCGCCGATATCGGCATCGCGCTGGATGGCGATGCGGATCGGCTGATCGTGGTGGATGAACGCGGCCAGGTTGTGGATGGTGACCAGCTGATGGCGCTGATCGCCAGCCGCGCGGCCGAAGCCGGCACGTTGAAGGGCGGGGCGTTGGTGGCAACCGTGATGTCCAATTTGGGGCTGGAGCGCTTCCTGGAGAGCAAGGGCATCGCGCTGCACCGCGCCAACGTGGGCGACCGGCACGTGCTGGAACTGATGCGTGACCGCGGCTGCAACGTCGGCGGCGAGCAATCGGGGCATATCATCCTGTCCGATCACGCAACGACCGGCGACGGGCTGGTGGCAGCCTTGCAGGTGCTCAGCGCACTGGTGGGTTCGGGCAAGCCGGCGAGCGAGCTGCTGCACCTGTTTGATCCGCTGCCGCAATTGCTGAAGAATGTGCGCTTCAAGGGCGGTGCGCCATTGGAGGCCGACAGCGTGAAGGTCGCCATTGCTGCGGGTGAGGCGAAACTGGCCGGGCAGGGGAGGCTGCTCATTCGCAAGAGCGGCACCGAGCCATTGATCCGCGTGATGGCCGAAGGCGAGGACAAGGCGCTGGTCGGCCGCGTAGTCGATGATATCTGCGCGGCCGTTGCCGCGGCTGCCGCCTGATGCTGGAACTGCGGCCCGATTGCGAACGTTGCGGCGCCGATCTGCCGGCGGATGTGGCGGGTGCGCATATCTGCTCGTTCGAATGCAGCTTCTGCACGGCCTGCACGACGGGCCCGCTAGGCGGGCGGTGCCCCAATTGCGGCGGCGATCTGCAGTCAAGGCCGCTGCGGGTGGGTGCGGCGCTGGCGAAATATCCGGCCTCTGCGGAGCGCAAACATGGTCGCTAGGATTTTGGCCATCGCTGGGTCGGACAGTGGCGGCGGCGCCGGCATTCAGGCGGATATCAAGACGATCACCATGCTGGGCGGCTATGCGATGACGGCGGTGACGGCGATCACCGTGCAGAACACGCTGGGTGTGAGCGCGGTGCACACGGTGCCGCCGGAGATCGTGGCCGGCCAGATCCGCGCCTGCATGGATGATATCGGCGTGGATGCCATCAAGATCGGCATGCTGGGCAATGAGGCCACCATCAATGCCGTGGCCGATGCGCTTGCGGGTTGCCGCGTGCCCATCGTGCTTGATCCGGTGATGATCGCCAAGGGCGGCGCGGCGCTGATCGAGGAGGAGGCGGTGTGGGCGATGATGCAGCGCCTGTTACCGCTGGCCAGCGTGATCACGCCGAACGTGCCCGAACTTGTCGCGCTGACCGAGACCGAGGTGGAGGATGCTGCCGACATGTTGCTGGCGGCGCAGGAACTGCTCAATGCCGGCCCGCGCGCGGTGCTGGCCAAGGGCGGGCATCTTGAGGGTGACCAGCTCACCGACTGGCTGGTGACGCGGCAGGGGCATTTGGCGTTCACCGATACGAAGATCGAAACGCGCCACAGCCACGGCACCGGGTGCACCTTGTCTGCCGCGCTGGCGTGCAGTCTGGGGCAGGGGCTGGCCTTGCCCGAAGCGGTGAAACGCGCACGGGTGTTTGTGCGGCAGGGGCTGGAACGGGCGCCGGGGTTCGGCCAGGGGCACGGGCCGTTGGGCTTTTATCCGTTGCCCTGATGCTGATCGCTGGGGTTGACGAGGCCGGGCGCGGGCCGTGGGCGGGGCCGGTGGTGGCCGCCGCTGTCATCCTGCGCGGGCGGGTGCCGACGGGCCTTGATGACAGCAAGAAATTGAGCGCGAAGCGGCGTGAGGCGTTGTTCCATGCGTTGCACGACAGCGACTGCCTGATCGGTGTCGGCCAGGCCAGCGTGGTGGAGATCGACGCGATCAACATCTTGCAGGCGACCTATCTGGCGATGACGCGCGCGGTTGACGCGCTGGGGGAAGCGCCCGCCCATGTGCTGGTCGATGGCAACCGCTTGCCCAAATGGCGCTGGCCGGCCACGGCCATCGTGGGCGGCGACGGCTGCGAGCCCGCGATCTCGGCCGCGTCCATTATCGCCAAGGTCACGCGCGACCGGCTCATGGCGGAACTGGATGCCGCGCACCCCGGCTATGGCTGGGCGACCAACCAGGGTTATGGTGTCGCGGCGCATGCAGATGCGCTGAACAGATTGGGTGCAACCCCGCATCACCGCGCCAGTTTTGCGCCCGTGCGCGCCGTGCTGCAGCGACTGCGCGAAGAAACTTCGGGGTGAGTCTTTTGAGTCACACCACTAGGGGTTGAGCCCGTGTGTCCCGCCCGGACTCAAGATGTGGGTTTGTTCCCCTTTTGATTCCTGAATGTGACGAATCGGTGAATCTCATTGATTCCAAATGATTCTTGACCGTGAATCCCATCTGAATCATCACCACACTCTCTCTTGGAGCGCGTGTGATGAAACATTTTCGGTCGTCTGATCATCGTGATGCCGAACGGCTGCTGGTTGATACCGGCCTGGCCGGCAAGGCCCGCGCGCCCAAGCTGGAGACCGATCGCATCCTGGTGGGTGACTGCATCGAAATGATGAACAGCCTGCCCGCCGGCAGTGTCGATCTGATCTTTGCCGATCCGCCCTATAATCTGCAGCTGGGCGGCGATCTGGCCCGGCCGGATGGCAGCCATGTCGATGCCGTTACCGATGATTGGGACAAGTTTTCCAGCTTTGAAACCTATGATCGCTTCACCCGCGCCTGGCTGAAGGCGGCGCATCGCCTGCTCAAGCCCGATGGCGCGATCTGGACGATCGGTTCCTATCACAACATCTTCCGCGTTGGCGCCGCGTTGCAGGATGAAGGCTTCTGGATCCTCAACGACATCATCTGGCGCAAGGCCAACCCGATGCCCAATTTCAAGGGCACGCGGTTCACCAACGCCCATGAAACCATGATCTGGGCGGCCAAGGGCGAAAACAGCCGTTACTGCTTCAACTATCACGCCATGAAGGCGATGAACGACGATCTGCAGATGCGGTCGGACTGGACGATCCCGATCTGCACCGGTGGCGAGCGTCTGAAGGACGGCGCGTCCAAGGCCCACCCCACGCAGAAGCCTGAAGCCCTGCTCTATCGCATCCTTGTTGCCTGCACCCAGCCGGGTGACGTGGTGCTCGATCCCTTCTTCGGCACCGGCACCACCGGCGCTGTCGCCAAGCTGCTCGGCCGCCGCTGGATCGGCATCGAACGCGAGCCGAAATATGTGCGAGTGGCGAGTGAGCGTATCAACAATCTGCTGCCGCTTGAGGGCGGCGACATCAAGATCAGCGAAGGCAATCGCAGCCTCGCCCGCATCCCGTTTGGCAGTCTCGTCGAGAGCGGCTACGTCCGCCCTGGCACACGCCTGTGGGGTCCGGGGCGGCGTGTGGGCGCCAGCGTACGAGCTGATGGCAGCCTGGACATGGCCGGCACGACCGGATCCATCCACAAGATGGGTGCGGCCGCGCAAGGCCTGCCAAGCTGCAATGGTTGGACCTTCTGGCACTTCGAGGACGACGATGGCCGGCTGGTTCCGTTGGATGCCAGGCGGCAGGCGTTCCGTCACGCCACTGCTGTGGACGGCTGACGCCTGGCATCCATTTCCTGTTGGCATTTTCGCTTTTGCCAATTGCGTATCGTTCCCCTAACACACGTGCAGCCTGACGGGCTGTGGCATCAACTGCCGCAGCCCGTTGCGTATGCCTGCTGCTGTGGCTAAGCCGCGCGGCAACCGACCTGTTGGGGAGAATGACGCGTGACGTTCAAGACCATATTGGCGCTGGCCACGGGCCTGACCATGTTTGCCGTTCCGGTTCTGGCTGCCGATACGAAGCCGCAGATCGGCACGTTCGGTTTCGATGTGGCCGGCATGGAAACCAGCGTGAAGGCTGGCGACGATTTCGTGGGCCATACCGCCGGCAAATATATGGCCGCGCTGGAAATCCCCGCCGACAAGACCAATTATGGCATGTTCACCAGGCTGCGTGACCTGTCCCAGGAACGCACCCGCGCCATCATCGAAAAGGCCGCCGCCAGTGGCGGCGCGCCGGGCAGCGAAGCCCAGAAGGTCGGCGATTTCTTTGCCAGCTTCATGGATGAAGCCGCCATCGAAGCGAAGGGCATCGCCCCGCTGAAGCCGCAGCTTGATGCCATCGCCGCCATCGCAAGCAAGGCCGATTATGCCGAACTGGTGGGCCGCAATTTCAAGCTTGGCGTGCCCGGCCCGATCTTCATGGGCGTGGGCCCCGATCGCAAGAACCCTGATCGCTTTGTCGTGCAGGCTGGCCAGTCGGGCCTGGGCCTGCCGGATCGTGACTATTATCTGGACGACAAGAACGCATCGTTCGTGGCGGCTCGCACCAAGTACAAGGCGTATATCGCCACCATGCTTGGCCTGGCCGGTTACGACAATGCCGCGGCCCGTGCCGAAGGCATCTTTGCGCTGGAAACCGCGATTGCGAAAACCCACTGGACCCGCGTCGAGCGCCGTCAGGCGGAAAAGACCTATAATCCGGTGCCGGTCGCTGAGTTGCCGACCCGCTTTGCCGGGCTTGATTGGAGCCGCATGATCGCCGGCAGCAGCATCCCGGTGCAGGGCGAGGTGATCATTGCCACGCCCAGCGCCATCGAAGGCACGGCCAAGGTGATCGCCGCCGCCGACCTGGCCGTGCTGAAGGATTATATGGCGTTCCACACCATCCGCGATGCCGCGGCCTTCCTGCCCAAGGCGTTTGTCGATGCCAATTTCGACATGTATTCCAAGACCTTGGGCGGCCAGCCCGAACAGACGCCGCGCTGGAAGCGGGGTGTGGACATCACCTCGGGCGTGCTCGGTGAAGCGCTGGGCAAGCTGTATGTGGCGGAATATTTCCCGCCGGAAGCCAAGGCCAAGGCCGATGCGCTGGTGAAGAACATCATCGCTGCCATGGATGCCCGCCTGGCCAATCTGGCGTGGATGGACCCCAAGACCCGGGTGGCTGCGCGCGAGAAGCTCGCCGCGTTCACGCCGAAGATTGGCTATCCGGACAAGTGGCAGGATTATTCGGCGCTCACCATTGTTCGCGGCGATGCCATGGGCAATGCCAAGCGTGCGACCGAGTTCGAGTTCAACGAATCCGTGGCCAAGCTGAACAAGCCGGTGGACCGCAGCGAGTGGTTCATGACGCCGATGACGGTGAACGCCTATGCCAACCCGACCTGGAACGAAATCGTGTTCCCGGCTGCAATTCTGCAGGCGCCGTTCTTTGATCCCAATGCCGATGATGCCGTGAACTATGGCGGCATCGGCGCCGTGATCGGCCACGAAATCACCCACCATTTCGACGATCAAGGCCGCAAATATGACAAGACCGGCCGTCTTGCCGATTGGTGGACGGCTGAAGATGTGAAGCGCTTCAAGGAGGGCACCGACAAGGTCGTGGCCCAATATGGCGCGTACGAGCCGGTGGCCGGCAAGAAGGTGAACGGTGAGCTGACCCTGGGCGAGAATATCGCCGATCTGGCCGGTATCACCATCGCCTATGATGGCTGGAAGCGCAGCCTTGGCGGCAAGAAGCCGAAGGCTATCGATGGTTTTACCGGCGATCAGCGCTTCTTCCTCGGCTTCAGCCAGGTGTGGCGCCAGAAGTATCGCGAACCGGCGCTGCTGCAGCAGCTGGTCACCGATCCGCACACGCCGGGCCATTTCCGCCCGTACGTGGTGCGCAACATTGATGCCTGGTACAAGGCATTCAACGTGAAGCAGGGCGAGAAGATGTATCTCTCGCCGGAAGAGCGCATCAAGCTGTGGTAAGGCGTTATTATCGCCCGATACTGACTGAAGGAGAGGGGCTGCCGCTTGCCGGCGGCCCTTTTTCGTTTGCGCGCTGCGAAGTGCTGACGCGGGCGGGGAGCGAGGGACTGGTGAACGCGGGCGATGTGCCCGATGACTGGCGGGAGCGGCTGACGCGGCCACGCCCGTTGCTGGCGCGCTTCGATCAACCGCTGCCGCTGGTGATGGGGGTCCTCAACATCACGCCCGACAGCTTTTCCGATGGTGGCCGCCATGATGCGCCGGATGCCGCCATTGCCGCTGCTCACGCCATGCACAAGGCCGGTGCTGCACTTATCGACGTGGGGGCGGAATCCACGCGGCCCGGAGCGCCGGAATTGCCGGTGGCTGATGAACTGGCGCGGCTTGCTCCATTGTGGGCCGGGCTGGCCGGGCTGCCAGTCTCCATCGACACGCGCAAATCGCCGGTGATGGCGGTCGCGCTGGATCAAGGCGCCATGATCGTCAATGATGTCAGCGCGCTGGGCCATGATCCGGCGGCCATGGCGCTGGTCGCCGCGCGCGGTTGCCCGGTGATATTGATGCACCACCAGGGCACGCCCGAAACCATGCAGATCGCGCCGCAGTATGACAACGCCCTGCTCGACGTGTTCGATTGGCTGGAGGGACGGATTGCCGCAGCCATGGCCGGCGGGATCGCACCTGATGCCATCATCGCCGATCCCGGCATCGGTTTCGGCAAGGGGCTCGATCATAATCTGGCGCTGCTCAAAGGGCTCAGCTTGCTGCACGGCCTCGGCGTGCCGATCCTGCTTGGTGCCAGTCGCAAGTCATTGATTTCCAAGCTGGCCGGCGAGTTGCCGGTAGAACAGCGCCTGCCCGGTAGCCTTGCGCTGGCGTTGGCCGGGGCCAATGCCGGGGTGCAGATCATGCGCGTTCATGATGTGCCCGAAACCGCCCAAGCCCTCGCGGTTTGGCGAGCCTGCCATCCCGTACGGGCCTGAGCGGGCATTTGCCCCTTCACAGCCGCGCCGTGTCTGCTAACAGGCAACCTGCACAGGTTGCGGTTTTGCAACCAGCCACTGCAATTCAACGAGGGTTTCGCCGGTCATGGCCAGCAACGAACAGCAGAACGACAGCCACCGTTCCACCTATGAAAGCTTCACCGGCTTCACCAAGTGGGGCACGATCTTCGTGATCGTGGTCGTGGTCGCACTCTACGTGTTCCTGGTCTGATTGCAGCGCAGCTTGGGGGCGAAACCATGAAGATCGCGGTGCTGAAGGAAGCCGGCGGCGTTGAAACGCGCGTTGCGGCCACCCCGGAAACGGTGAAGAAACTGATGGCTCTTGGGGCCAGCGTGGCGGTGGAAACCGGCGCCGGCTTTGGCGCCAAGATCAGCGATGCCGATTATGCCGCCGCTGGCGCCACGGTCGCGCCTCGCGCCGACGTGATTGCCGGCGCCGATATGGTGCTGGGCGTGCAGGGGCCGGCGCTGGCCGATCTGCCGGGTATCAAGGCCGGCACGATCCTGGCCGCCATCCAGTCGCCCTTCACCGACCGTGCCAAGATTGACGCCTATGCTGGCGCTGGCCTGATCGCTTATGCCATGGAATTGATGCCGCGCACCACGCGCGCGCAATCGATGGACGTGCTGTCCAGCCAGTCCAACCTTGCCGGTTACAAGGCGGTGATCGATGCCGGCGAAGCCTATGGCCGCGCCTTTGCCATGATGATGACGGCCGCTGGCACCATCAGTGCAGCGCGTGTGTTCATCATGGGGGTCGGCGTTGCCGGTCTGCAGGCCATCGCCACTGCCCGCCGCCTGGGCGGCGTGGTCAGCGCCACCGACGTGCGCGCCGCCACCAAGGAACAGATTGAATCGCTGGGCGCCAAGGCGATCTTCGTGGAGAAGGTGGCGGGTATCAGCGGTGAAGGCGCCGGCGGCTATGCCACCGAAATGAGCGACGAATACAAGGCGGCGCAGGCCGAGCTGGTATCGTCGCACATCGCCAAGCAGGATATCGTCATCACCACCGCGCTGATCCCGGGCCGCCCGGCGCCGCGCCTTATCACCGATGCGCAGGTCGCTTCCATGCGGCCGGGCAGCGTGATCGTCGATCTGGCGGTGGACAGCGGCGGCAACGTCGAAGGCGCAGTTGCTGGCGAAATTGTCGAGCGTCACGGCGTGAAGATCATCGGCCACAAGAACCCGGCCAGCCGGCTCGCGCCCGATGCGTCGGCGCTGTACAGCCGCAACCTGTTCAACATGATCAACGCCTTCTGGGACAAGGAGGCGAAAGCCGCCGTGTGGCCGGCCGATGATGACATCGTGAAGGGCATCAAGCTGACCGAGGGCGGCAAGATCGTCCACGAACGCCTGCAGGGGTAAGCATCATGGATTTCCTGTCGATCCTGTCGATCTTCGTGCTGGCGGTGTTCGTCGGCTATTATGTCGTGTGGTCGGTCACGCCGGCGCTGCACACGCCGTTGATGGCCGTGACCAACGCCATTTCATCGGTGATCATCGTCGGCGCGCTCATCGCGGCGGCAGCGGGCGCCATCACTGATGGCGGCGGCCTGTCGCAGTGGCTGGGCCTGCTGGGCGTCGTGCTGGCCAGCGTGAACATCTTTGGCGGCTTTGCCGTCACGCGCCGCATGCTCGCCATGTACAAGAAAAAAGACAAGAAGCCGGCGGCTTCGAAGTAAGGGCAGGGGCAAACGACCATGGAACACGCAGTCGCCGCTACCCCGGCCTGGGCCGTTTTGGCCTATCTCGCCGCCGGTGTGCTTTTCATCCTTGCCCTGCGCGGGCTGTCGTCGCCGGAATCCAGCCAGGCGGGCAACCGCAATGGCATGATCGGCATGGCGCTGGCCGTGGGCACCACGCTCGCGCTGCACCCGACCGGCCTGCTGCTGATCATTGGCGCCATCGCCATCGGCGGCGGCATTGGCTGGGTGATCGCCCAGCGCATCCAGATGACGGCGATGCCGGAACTGGTCGCGGGCTTCCACAGCCTGGTCGGCATGGCCGCCGTGCTGGTCGGTTGCGCTGCCTATCTCAATCCGGGCGCGTTCGGCATCACCGATGCCACTGGTGCGATCCTCGCCGTCAGCCGCGTGGAAATGGGCCTGGGTGTTGCCATCGGGGCCATCACCTTCTCCGGCTCGATCATCGCCTTCCTCAAGCTATCGGGCCGCATGTCCGGCTCGCCGATCCTGCTGCCCGGCCGTCACATCATCAACCTTGGCGTGCTGGCCGGGATCGTCGTGCTCACCGGCGTGTTCGCTTTTGATGCTGCCGCCGGCATGGGTCAGGGCCCGCTGATGTGGATCATCCTGGGCCTCAGCTTCATCATCGGTGTGACACTGATCATCCCGATCGGCGGGGCAGACATGCCGGTCGTCATCTCGATGCTGAACAGCTATTCGGGCTGGGCCGCCGCGGCGATGGGCTTTACCCTGCAGAACACCGCGATGATCATCACCGGCGCACTGGTCGGTTCATCGGGTGCGATCCTGTCGTACATCATGTGCAAGGCGATGAACCGCAGCTTCATCAGCGTGATCGCTGGCGGCTTTGGTGCGGATTCGGGCAGTGGCGGTGGCGACAAAGCGTCTGGCCCGGCCAAGAGCTACAAGGCCGGTTCGGCCGACGATGCCGCGTTCATCATGCAGAATGCCGAAACCGTGATCATCGTGCCGGGTTACGGCATGGCCGTGTCCCAGGCCCAGCACGCGCTCAGGGAAATGGGCGATCTGCTGCGCAAGGAAGGCGTTTCGGTGAAATACGCCATCCACCCGGTCGCCGGCCGCATGCCCGGCCACATGAACGTGCTGCTGGCCGAAGCCAACGTGCCCTATGATGAAGTCTTTGAACTGGAAGACATCAACAGCGAGTTCGGCCAGTGCGATGTCGCCTTCGTCATCGGCGCCAACGACGTGACCAACCCGCTTGCCAAGACCGACAAGACGTCGCCCATCTATGGCATGCCGATCCTGGACGTCGAAAAGGCCAAGACCGTGCTGTTCATCAAGCGCTCCATGGGCGGCGTGGGTTATGCCGGCGTGGACAATCCCGTGTTCTATGCGGACAACACGATGATGCTGCTGGCGGATGCCAAGAAGATGGTCGAAAACATCGTGAAGGCGCTCAATGGCGGGGGCCACTGAGCCCAGCCCTGCGGCAAGATCGTACGACAAATGAAAAGGGCGGCCTCAATAGGCCGCCCTTTCTCGTTCCTGCGACGGAGCCAGTGGCTCACGCCGCCGGCTTCTCGCTCCACAACGCCGGAAACAGCCGCTTGAAGCCTTCCACCTTGGGAATGTCATTATAAACGATATAGGGCTGCGTCGGGTGGGCGCGCAGGTAATTCTGGTGGTAACCCTCGCCGGCATAGAAGGGCTTGGCGCCTTCGAACGTCGTCACGATCTTCGGCTTCCAGGTGCCGGCCTTCTCCAGTTGCGCCACATAGGCCTTGGCAATCCGTTCCTGCTCTGCCCCGCGGGTGAACAGCGCGCTGCGATACTGGCTGCCGGTATCGGGGCCCTGGCGGTTCAACTGGGTCGGGTCATGCGCGACCGAGAAGAAGATACGCAGCAACGTGCCATAGGAAACGACGGCAGGATCATAGGTCACTTCCACCGCTTCGGCGTGGCCGGTCAGGCCGCTGCCGGTGACCTCGTAGATGGCCGTTGCCCTCGCGCCGCCGGCATAACCCGAAACGACGGAGCGAACGCCCTTCACCCGTTCGAACACGCCTTCCACGCCCCAGAAGCAGCCGCCGGCAAAGACCGCCTTCTGCAACGGGGCTTTTGTGAGCGGCGCATCAATGGCCGGGGCCGGGGCCAGCACCATGCGCTCGGCGGCGCAGGCGGGCGTGGCAAGGGCCAGAGCAATCAGCAATGCGCGCATCAGGCGACCTTCCCCGGAACGAAGTTGAGCGACAGGCCGTTGATGCAATAACGCAGCCCGGTTGGCTTCGGCCCATCATCGAACACATGGCCCTGGTGGCCGCCGCAGCGGCTGCAATGCACTTCGGTGCGGACCATGAAATAGCTCTTGTCCACCGTGCTGCCGATCGCGGTCTTGTTCAGCGGCTGCCAGAAGCTCGGCCAGCCGGTGCCGCTGTCAAACTTGTGGGCCGAACTGAACAGCGGCAGCGCGCAGCCGCGGCAGACGAAGGTGCCGGCGCGCTTTTCCTTGTTCAGCGGCGAGGTGAACGGGCGCTCGGTGGCCTCCTCGCGCAGCACGGCATAGGCATCCTTGCCCAACCGGCGCCGCCATTCATCCGGCGTGTAGCTGACAGCAAAGCGACCGGCCGCCGCGAAGGCGGGCGCTGCAAAGGGAAGAGCGGCAATGAGGCCGAGGAGGGAGCGTCGTGTGGTCATGCCCCCATATACGTGCGCTGCGGCTGAACGGTTACTTACCGCGTTGCCGCAGCCAGCTCTGCCCCTGCGATTTCGCCAGATCGACCAGATCCTCCATCGCCACCTGCATGTCGATCAGGTGCAGGCCCCAGCCGGGCACGATCTGGCCGCCCACCATCACATCGCCATTGATCGTATCGGTGCGCGGATCGGACGGATCGGCGTTGATGGCGACTGACAGCACATTGGCGTTCTCGCGGTACATGCACTCACCCGTCAACAGGCCGGGCAGTGCGACGAACGGCGTGTAGATGTTGCGGCCCTTGGCCCATTTCGGCGCCGGGGTGCCGTTGTCGACGATGCCGGTGCGGTTGACCATCAGCGGGCGCAGCGGGGCACGGCCGCCGGCCAGGGCTGCGGGGTTGGTGCAGGCCACTGCCATGCCAGGCGCGGCTTCACGCGGGCGGCCGAACAGGCTGGCCGGCGGCACCGGCATGGTGTCACGGAAGCTCACCCAGGCGACGACGCAACCGGTCTGCGTGGCGGAGCGGCACAGGGGGGTGGATTTCAGATCGCCGCCAACATCGGCGCCCTGTGGCACCAGCAGATTGTGGCCGGCGAGATAGGCGGCGATGATCTGCTTGGCGACGGGCTTGCCTTCGATCTCGTTCTGGATGAACGCCTTGAGCACGCCGCTGCCTTGGCTGTGGCCGATCAGGATGACGCCACGGCCCTTGTTGTCATGCTTCATATAGTCCGCGAAGGCGGCCGACACGTCGCGCAGGCCCATGGCGGGATCAGCGGTGACCGGCTTGCCCATCATGCGATCCCGCAGCGTGGCGAGCGTAACCTGGCGATAGAGCGGCGCGAACACCCGGCAGGCCTGGCGGAACGGTGCCGCCTGGGCCTGGGCAACGCCGATCTCCGCCGGATCGGCGCTCATGTCGCTGTTGGGCGTGGGATCGGTCGAAACCGTGGGATAGACGTAGAAACAGTCGATCTTCGGCTTTTTCGCCGCTGGCAGCATGTCCAGCGTGACGGTGGCATCGGCTGTCACGCGCGAGGTGCTGGCGTCCCCGCTGCATGGGTCCTTGGCGCCGGGCCGGCACAGCCAGCTTTCCGGCTTGCGATAATCGGGAGCGGGCGCGGTCTGGGCGATGGCGGGCGCGGCGAGGAGGGCGAGGAGAGGGAGCAGGTGCAGCTTCATGGGCACATCTGACCCCAATCGTCACCCCGACGCAAGCCGGGGTGACTAGGGATGATGCCGCTTATTTCCAGCCGTCCTTCAGCACGGGTGACACCTCTTCGCCCATCTTTTCCAGCACTTCGACGATGCGTTCGCGGCCCACGTCATTCTGCGCCCAGAACATCGGGCCGCCGCGATAGACGGGCCAGCCATAGCCGTTGATCCAGACGATATCGATATCGCTGGCGCGCTGGGCCTTGCCTTCGGCGAGGATGCGGGCGCCTTCGTTCACCATCGGGAACAGGCAGCGTTCCAGGATTTCCTGATCGTCGATGGTGCGGCGGTTGATGCCCTTCTCCACGGCATAGGCATCGATGATGGCCAGCGCATCGGGGTTGGGCGTGCGGTTGCGGTTTTCATCGTAGACGTAAAAACCCTTGCCGTTCTTCTGGCCGCGCAGGCCGGCTTCGCACAGGCGATCGCGCACGCTCTCGCCCTTCGACGTTTCGGCATTCCAGCCGATGTCGAGGCCAGCCAGATCGCTCATCTGGAACGGGCCCATCGGGAAACCGAAATCGGTCAGCACCCGGTCTATATCGGCCGGCGCCGCGCCTTCCAGCATCAACAGATTGGCCTGTTGCTGGCGGCGGCTGAGCATGCGGTTGCCGATGAAGCCGTGGCATACGCCGGCGACAACGGCGATCTTGCCGGTGGCCTTGCCCATCGCCATGGCGGTGGCCAGCACCTGCGGATCCGTCTTCGCGCCGCGCACCACTTCCAGCAGGCGCATGACGTTGGCCGGCGAGAAATAATGCATGCCAACGACCGATTCAGGGCGCGACGTGGCCGAAGCGATCTCGTCCACATCCAGATAGCTGGTGTTGCTGGCCAGGATGGCGCCGGGCTTGGCGATCTTGTCCAGACGCCCAAAAATATCCTTCTTGATCGCCATATTCTCGAACACGGCTTCGATGATCAGGTCGCAATCGGCCAGATCCTCCATGTTCAGCGACGGGGTGAGGCGGCCCATGCGGGCTTCGACCTCTTCCATGCTGAACCGGCCCTTCTTGGCGCTGTTCTCGTAATTCTTGCGGATGACGCCAACGCCGCGATCCAGCGCTTCCTGCTTCATTTCGACGATCGTCACCGGGATGCCGACCGACAGGAAGTTCATCGAAATGCCACCGCCCATGGTGCCGGCACCGATCACGCCCACCTTCTTCACGGGCAGCGGCTGCATATCGGCGGGCAGCCCGTCGATCTTGGCAGCGGCGCGCTCGGCGAAGAAGACATGGCGCTGGGCAGCGGACTGCAGCCCGGTCATCAGCTTGATGAATTCGCTGCGTTCAACCTTCAGGCCGTCTTCGAACGGCAGGGCAACAGCAGCCTCGATGCACTTGATGTTGGCTTCGGGTGCCTCAAAGCCCTTGAACGCCTTGGCATTGGCCTTGCGCACGTCGGCGAAGAACGGCGCCAGGTCAGCCGCGCTGCCGCCCAGCTTGCTGTTGTCATCGCGCACCTTCTTCAACGGACGTTTTTCGGCCAGCACCTTGCGGGCGAAGGCGACAGCACCGGCGGTCAGATCACCGTCCACCACCTCGTCCACCAGCCCGGTGGCCAGCGCGTCCTTGGCGCCCATCTGCGCGCCGCTGGTCACCATTTCGGTCGCCTTCTTCGCGCCTACGATGCGCGGCAGGCGCTGTGTGCCGCCGGCACCGGGCAGCAGGCCCAGCTTCACTTCCGGCAGGCCGAACTTGGCCTTGGCATCGCTCACCCGGTAATGCGCGCACAGCGCCACTTCCAGGCCGCCGCCCAGCGCAGTGCCGTGGATGGCGGCGATGACGGGCACCGGCGAGCTTTCCATCGCATCCTGCACCGCCGGCAGCGACGCACCTCGCGGTGGCTTGCCGAATTCGGAAATGTCCGCACCCGCAATGAAGGTTCGGCCGGCGCAGACCAGCACGGCAGCCTTCACCGCAGAATCAGCGGCGATCGCGGCGAACGCACCGGCCAGGCCATCGCGCACATCGGCGGAAAGCGCGTTGACTGGTGGCGAATTGACCGTGACGACGGCGATTTCAGCGTCCTTTGCGAGATCGACGACGGTGTTGATGGCGGTCATGGCGGTTTTCTCCCCGATTATTGGCCTGTTGTGGATTGTTAGCATCACTTCGGCGCGATTGCAGCCTTGTGGATAGGCCAGTGTTTGCGTAGTTTCACCGGCAATGGCGATGAAACTGACCTTGCAACAGATGATGACGCGCGCCGCGCTGCCGGCGGTGTGCGTGGCTGTCGCCAGTTATTTTTCGTTCCATGCCGTGTCCGGCCCCACCGGCTATGTCGCCTGGCGCGAATACAAGGTGCAGCGTTCGAAACTGCAACAGGCTGTGCAAACCAGCGAGGAACAGCAGGCGGCGTTGCAGCGCCGGCTCGTGCTGCTTGATCCGCGCCATGTCGATCCCGATCTGGCCGATGAACTGGTGCGCCGCAATCTCGATCTGGTGAAGCCGGACGAGGTGATTGTGCCGCTCCCGCAGGCTGCGCCCGCAACCTGATATTGCTGAAGTTGAAGGCGATTAACCTGTCTGGCACCTCGCGCCGGATAGGGGCTTTTCGGCGCGGGTGCGACATTTTATGCTTGCCGGGTACCGCCAGTGAAAGGTGATTAACTTGGCACGCAGCACAGGCCGCAAGGCCGCCTCCGCCCCGCCTATTCCCAACTGGCCGCGACCTGATGAACCGGAACGGTTCGTCGCCTCACGTGATCAGCTGCTGGAAATGTACCGCCAGATGGTGCTGATCCGACGGTTCGAGGAACGCGCCGGCCAGTTGTATGGCATGGGCCAGATCGGCGGCTTCTGTCACCTCTACATCGGCCAGGAAGCCGTGGTGGTGGGCCTGCAGGCCGAGCTGATCAAGGGCGATAGCATCATCACCGGCTATCGCGATCACGGCCACATGCTGGCTTGCGGCATCAGTTCCAAGGCGGTGATGGCGGAATTGACCGGCCGTGCGGCGGGGATCAGCGGCGGCAAGGGCGGTTCGATGCACATGTTCAGCGTTGAACATGGCTTTTTCGGCGGCCACGGCATCGTGGCGGCGCAGGTGCCGTTGGGCGCCGGCCTGGGATTTGCCCACAAATACAAGAATGATGGCCATATCGCCGTGACCTATTTTGGCGACGGGGCCTCCAACCAGGGCCAGGTTTATGAAAGCTTCAACATGGCCGAGCTGTGGAAGCTGCCGGTGATCTTCGTGATCGAGAACAACCAATATGCCATGGGCACATCGGTGAACCGCGCCAGTTCGGAAGACCAGCTCTATCGCCGCGGCGAAAGCTTCCGCGTGCCGGGCCTGCAGGTGGACGGCATGGATGTGCTGGCCGTGCGCGGTGCCGCCAAGCTGGCCGTGGAATGGGTGCGCGGCGGCAACGGACCCTTGCTGCTGGAAATGAAGACCTATCGCTATCGCGGCCATTCGATGAGCGACCCGGCCAAATATCGCAGCCGCGATGAAGTGCAGGCGATGCGCGAGAAGAGCGACCCGATCGAAGGGCTGAAGAAGCTGATACTGGAAGGCGGCCATGCCGACGAAGCCGCACTGAAGGCGATTGATCGCGACGTGCGCGACGAGGTGGCGGAAGCGGCAGACTTCGCCCTGGAAGCGCCCGAACCCGCGCTGAGCGAACTTCACACCGACGTGCTGTTGGGAACCTATTGATGCCGCAGATTCTTCTCCCCGCCATGTCGCCCACCATGGAAGAGGGCACGCTGGCCAAGTGGCTGGTTGCCGTGGGCGATGTGGTCAAACCCGGCGACGTGATTGCCGAAATCGAGACCGACAAGGCGACGATGGAGCTGGAAGCCGACGACGGCGGCACGGTGACGGCGCTGCTCGTGGCGGGCGGTTCCGAAGGCGTGAAGGTTGGCACGCCGATCATCACCATCGCCGGGGAGGATGAAGCGGAAACGCCGGCCGTGGCTCCCGCTCCCAAGTTCACCACGGAGGAACCGAAGGCCGTTTCGCTTCCCGAACGGGAGACGCCGGGCGATGACAATGCCCCGGTCGCTGCCGCGCCCGCTCCCGATATCGCTCCCGGCCCAACGCGCCGCCAGACCGTGCGCGAAGCCTTGCGCGATGCCATGGCCGAGGAAATGCGGACCGATCAAACCGTGTTCGTGATGGGCGAGGAAGTCGCCGAATATCAGGGCGCCTACAAGGTAACGCAGGGTCTGCTGGAGGAATTCGGCGGCAGCCGCGTGATCGATACGCCGATCACCGAATATGGGTTTGCCGGCCTGGGCACCGGCGCGGCGATGGGTGGTCTGAAGCCCATCGTGGAGTTCATGACCTTCAATTTCGCCATGCAGGCCATTGATCACATCATCAATTCGGCGGCGAAAACGCTCTACATGTCGGGCGGCCAGATGCGCTGCCCCATCGTGTTCCGCGGCCCCAACGGTGCCGCCAGCCGGGTGGGCGCCCAGCACAGCCAGAACTACGGGCCATGGTATGCCAGCGTACCCGGCCTGATCGTGCTTGCGCCTTACAGCGCCGATGATGCCAAGGGCCTGCTGAAAGCCGCGATCCGCAGCCCCGATCCGGTGGTCTTCCTCGAAAACGAGCTGCTCTACGGCCAGAGCTTCGATGTGCCGGAAGGCGATCATGTCGTCCCCATCGGCAAGGCGCGCATCGTGAAGGCCGGCACGGATGTGACGCTGGTGAGCTACAGCATCGGCGTGGGCGTGGCGTTGCAGGCCGCCGAAACGCTGGCCGGGCTGGGCATCAATGCCGAGGTGATCGATCTGCGCACGCTGCGCCCGATGGACACGGCGACAGTGCTGGAAAGCCTGAAGAAAACCAACCGCATGGTGGTGGTGGAGGAAGGCTGGCCGACCTGTTCGATCGCATCCGAAATCATGGCGGTGGTGATGGAAAAGGGCTTCGATGATCTCGATGCGCCGGTGCTGCGGGTGACCAACGTCGATGTGCCGCTGCCCTATGCTGCCAATCTCGAAAAGGCGGCGCTGCTCAAGGCGGAAGACGTCGTCACCGCCGCCCGCACTGTCTGTTACAAGTGAGCAGAACGATGAAACCTTCTGGGCAGACCCGCGTCGCCGTGATGATCGATGGCAGTTATTTCAACCGCGTATCGACCTTCTACAAGTTTGAACATGAAGCCGGCCGGCGCCTGTCGCTGTCCGGCTTGATGGATTTTATCCGCATCGCCGCCGCCGACATGGAGGAAGTGTCGCGCGCCCGCACACGGGTGGTGGAGGCGCATTATTTCCGTGGCCGTTACACGCTGCGCGATCTGGAAGACCGGGCGCGCAACGCCAGTTTCGTGGAGGAATCGCTGCGCAACGACCGGGTGTTCGATCAGATCCTGGCGGCCAGCAACATCACGCCGCATTTCACCCGCATCGACACCAACAGCGAACCGCCCAAGGAACAGGGCATCGATGTGTGGCTGGCGCTGGAGGCGTTCGATCTGGCCGTGTCCAACCGCTGCGACGTGGTGGCATTGGTGGCCGGCGACGGCGATTTCGTGCCGCTGGTGAAGAAGATCAACGCCATCGGCAAGCGCGCGCTGGTGGTGGCGTGGAGCATGAAATCGGAAGCCGGCACGCAGGTACGCTATTCCGGGCCGCTAGCAGGCGCCGCCGCCTATTTCCTCGACATGGCCGACCTGATCGACAACCCGGACGACGAGGAGCAGCGCGCTCTGGTTGATCAGCTTTTTGTGGACAATTGATCATGGCTATTGATGTGACCATGCCCGCCCTGTCGCCCACCATGGAAGTGGGCACGCTGGCCAAATGGCATGTGAAACTTGGGCAGACCGTGAAATCCGGCGACATCATCGCCGAAATCGAAACCGACAAGGCCACCATGGAAGTGGAAGCCGTGGACGAAGGCACGGTGATCGAACTGGCGGTGCCGGAGGGCCTTGAAAATGTGCCGGTGGGCACGGTGATCCTGCGCCTGGCCGGGGAAGGGGAGGCGGCAACGCCGGCTCCGGCGGCGAAGGCTGCGCCGGCTCCTACTGCACCGCCTGCGCCCGTTGCTGCGCCGGCTCCGGTGGCAGCACCTGTTACACTTGCACCGCCAACCGGTGACCGTATCATCGCCAGCCCGCTCGCCCGGCGCATCGCTGAAATGAAGGGCGTGGACCTTGCCAGCATCGCCGGCAGCGGTCCGCGTGGCCGTATCGTGCGCGCCGACGTGGAAGCGGCCAGCGGCAAGCCCGCCGTGGCTGCTGCCCCCGCGCCCGTTGCGGCGGCACCGGCTCCGGTGGCTGCGGCCGCTCCGGTTGCGCCCGTCACCAGCGACATCCCGCATACGGTTGAGAAGCTCGGCAATGTGCGCAAGGTCATCGCCCGTCGCCTGACCGAGGCCAAGCAGTCGATCCCGCACATCTATCTCACGCTCGATGTCGAACTCGATGCGCTGCTGAAATTGCGCGGCGAACTCAACAAGGCGCTGGAACCGCGCGGCATCAAGGTGAGCGTTAACGATCTCGTCATCAAGGCGCTGGCGCTGGGCCTGCGCCAGGTGCCGAAGTGCAACGTGTCGTTCGCCGGCGATAACCTGCTGGTTTACGATCGCGCCGACATCTCGGTCGCCGTCGCAGCGCCATCGGGCCTGATCACGCCGATCATCGTCGGCGCCGATGGCAAGGCGGTCAGCCAGATCGCGGCAGAGATGAAGGCGCTCGCCGAAAAGGCCCGCGCCGGCAAGTTGCAGCCGCACGAATATCAGGGCGGCACCGCCAGCCTGTCCAACCTCGGCATGTTTGGCATCAAACAGTTCGATGCCGTGATCAACCCACCGCAGGCGATGATCCTGGCCGTGGGTGCGGGCGAGAAGCGCGCCGTGGTCAAGGGCGACGCGCTCGCCATCGCCACGGTGATGACCATCACCGGCAGCTTCGACCACCGCGCCATCGATGGGGCAGATGGCGCCGCGTTGATGAGCGCGGTGAAGGCGCTGATCGAAAGCCCGCTGGGGCTGGTGGCGTAATATGGAGATTCAGGCTGCTATTGTTGGCGTTGTGGCTGCGGCGCTGATCGCAGCTATCGTGTATTACTATAAAACAACAATCCTTTGCGACGTTCAATCGCTGAAGGCTTCAGCAAAAATTGAAAATGGAGGCTTGGTATTTGGTAAAGGGACTTATCCGAGCATTGATATCGTTCTAGAAAATATAACACTGGAAAACATCGGATTTAGAGATGTTTCTGACGCAGATTTTTATCTTGATGGGGTGGGAGATGAATTTTATTTGTCTCGGATTTCGACCAAATCTATTTCTAAATCGACAGTCTCGGTATCTAAAGAAGGTGATGGTATAAAAATTTCTATCAAGCATTTCCCAAGGAATGAAATTATACAGATTTCAATTTCGCACTCGACAGATAGAAGTATATGGAGAGAAGTAAAGGGTCAGGGGGAAAAATTCAAGACACAAGAAAAGAAAGAGCGAGAAAATATTATCAAGGGGGCGCTTTGGGTAGTAAAGATGATTACTTTTGGTGTCCTGTTCGGGGCAGCCGTGAACTACCTGAAGCTGCTAGTTATTAAATGAGGCGAGATAGATGATTGATAAATATGATCTCGTCATCCTTGGTTCCGGCCCTGGTGGTTATGTCGCCGCCATCCGTGCGGCGCAGTTGGGCCTGAAGGTCGCCATCGTCGAGCGCGAGCGCCTGGGCGGCATCTGCCTGAACTGGGGCTGCATTCCGACCAAGGCGCTGCTGCGCACGAGCGAAATCTATCATTATATCACCCACGCCGATGCCTATGGGCTGAGCGTGGAGAAGCCGTCGTTTGACTTGAAGAAGGTGACCGACCGCAGTCGCAAAGTGGCGGCGCAGCTGAACAGCGGTGTGAAATCGCTGATGAAGAAGAACAAGATCGAAGTGGTCGAAGGGCAGGGGCGGCTGACCGGGGCCACAACGGTTTCCGTCACCACCGCCAACGGCGAGCGCGAGCTGACGGGCAAGAACGTCATCGTCGCCACCGGTGCCCGCGCCCGCGATCTGCCGGGCGTGGAGGCCGATGGCAACCGCGTGTGGACCTATCGCCACGCCATGGTTCCGCCGGTGATGCCGACGAAATTGCTGGTGATCGGTTCGGGCGCGATCGGCGTCGAATTCGCCAGCTTCTACAGCGACATGGGCGCCAAGGTGACCGTAGTCGAAATGCTCGACCGCATCCTGCCGGTAGAGGACGAGGAGGTTTCGGCCTTCGCCCAGAAGGCGCTCACCAAGCAGGGCATGACCATTGTGACCGGCGCCAATGTGTCGGACGTGACGCCCGGCCCCGATGGCGTGAAAGCCACCATCACCACCGCCGACGGCAAGGCGACGACCGACAGCTACAGCCATGTCATCGTTGCCATCGGCATCGTGCCCAACACCGAGAATATCGGCCTGGAGGCGCTGGGTGTCGCCACCAACCGTGGCCATATCGTGACCGATCCGATGTGCCAGACCAACGTGCCCGGCCTTTATGCCATCGGTGACGTGACGGCCCCGCCTTGGCTCGCCCACAAGGCCAGCCATGAAGGCATCATCGCGGTCGAACATATCGCCGGCGGCCATCCCCACGCGATGGAGGTCGCCCGCATTCCGGGCTGCACCTATGCCCGCCCGCAAGTGGCCAGCATCGGGTTGACCGAAGCCAAGGCGAAAGCCGCCGGCCACACGGTGCGCGTTGGCAAATTCCCGTTCATCGGCAATGGCAAGGCCATCGCGCTGGGCGAAGCGGAAGGCTTTGTGAAGACGGTGTTCGATGCCACCACCGGGCAGTTGCTGGGCGCGCACATGGTGGGCGCAGAAGTCACTGAACTGATCCAGGGCTATGCCATCGCCATGGGCCTGGAAACGACGGAGGCAGAGTTGATGCACACCATCTTCCCGCATCCGACGCTCAGCGAAATGATGCACGAAAGCGTGCTCGACGCCTACGGCCGGGCGCTGCACTACTGATGAGCCTGCTGGCGGGCTTTGTTCTGGCCGCCGCCGGCACCGCCAGCCTGATGCCGCCGGGGTGGAGCGTGTTGTGCCCGCCCAAGTCCCGTCCCGATGAGATTGTGGTGTGTGCTGACCGTGAGCCAGCCCAATCGCCCTATCGCGCCCCGCTGCCAGTGTTGCGGGATATTGGTGAGCGCGGCACTGCCAGTGTATCGGCCGAACGCAACAAGTTGCTGGGGCCGGATGTCGGCACCGCCGGCACGTGCTCGGGAACCTGGGGCCCAGCAGGGCCGTTCGGATGCAAGTATAATGAGTTCAAGAACAACGTGAATCAGGCCGCCGGAAGCAGTGACCCGCGCGGCCGGGCCTATCGCGAACCGCACTAGCTGCGGCAGCCTGCCGCAGGTGAAAGTGACAGAAGTGCAATCTTTCGCCTTGCAAACAAGACTAAATCAATCTTATATCTGACCCAACGGCGCGGCCCAAGGCAACTGCCCTTGTCGAAGGCCAAGCTGCTGCGGGCGTATCCGGCACTCCCCCCTGTTTGTGTCGGATACGCCCGTTTCGCGTTTCAGGCCGATTTCAGCACGGTCACATTCTCTTCTTCCCAATCCACGGACAGCGCTTCGAACTTGCCGCTTTCGTGATTCAGCACGCGCAGCACGCCTTCGGCGATATCGAACAGCGCCCCCTGCAGATGCAGTGCGCCGGACTCCTCGGCTTCGGCGATGAAGGGGAAGCTGCGCAGATTGTCGATGGAAAGCCGGATGGCGGCCAGTTCGAGGGCGCTGCAGGCATCGATATCGGGTGACAGCTGCGCCGCGGCGCGGATGGTATCGCGGGCCGGCGCAATCTGGCTCATCCAGCGTTTGATGAAGCCGCCTTCACCCGGCGCCGCGTCATCGAACGTGCCTTCGATACTGGCCTTGATGCCACCGCAGCGGGCATGACCCAGCACCAATATGTGATGCACTTTCAATTGGGTAACGGCATATTCGATGGCGGCCGACGTGCTGTGCTGCCCGTGCGTCGGATCGGGATCGAAGGGCGGCACCAGATTGGCCACGTTGCGCACCACGAACATCTGGCCAGGTTCGGTATCGAACACGCGGGTGGGGTCCACCCGGCTGTCGGAACAGGCGATCACCAACACGCCGGGTGCCTGGCCCTTGTCGGCCAGGGCGTCGTACCGGCGGCGCTGTTCCTGATAGGCGCCGGTGCGAAACCGGCGATAGCCTTCGAGCAGGGCCTTGAATTCGGGCATCTTGTCCTCCGCAATGCTGCGTTAATGTTGGGGCGAGTATCTCAGTATCTGCGAGGGCTGCCAACCTGTTTCCAAACGAAGCAGGCTGGCGGCCCTTACGTTTGAGCGTGATCAGTTGAGGGTAAGGCGTATGCGTTTTGCTGTCCGTTATCGCGAAGATGCCCCGGTTCGGGTCGCCGTGGGGGCGCTGGTCCTGCTCGCCCTTGCCATCGGGTTGACCTATTTCTTCCACACGGCGGATGCCGGCAGGTTCGGTTTTGGCACGGCACTGGCATGGGCACTGGCGATGCTGGGCCTGGCGGTATTGTTCATTGCCGTGCTGTTGATGCGGGAGTCACGGCCAACCGTGCGGCTTGGCCTGGATGGCCTGCTGGATCGGCGCTGGTCTGCCAAGCCCATTGGCTGGAGCAACATCGCCGAATTTGATCCGGTGCACTGGTTCGGCATCCCGGCGGTGCGCTTGCGCTTGGTTGATCCGGATCTCGATCCGCCGGCCAGCCTGTTTGCACGGCTCGCCCGTGCCATCGGATTGGTTGCTCATGATGACGTGCTGGTGCTGGTGCTCGGCCTTGATTGCACGGCAGACGCGCTGGCGACACGCATCCTGGGGATTGGCACGGCGGCGATCGAGGCGGCGGAGGAGGCCGAGGCCTGGGCGGCCGGCAGCGAGTATGCCGCACCACCGCATGGCTGATCTGCACAACTGACCGGTTGTTCGGGATGCCCCTGGTCGCTATCAGATGGGCATGAGCGAGCCTGTCCTTGATCTTCCCCTCACGCCGTCTGGCCTGCCGCGCAAGCCGGACTGGATCCGGGTGAAGGCACCCACCTCCAAGGCCTACAACGAGACGCGGGCGCTGATGCGGTCGCTGAAGCTCAACACCGTGTGCGAAGAAGCTGCCTGCCCGAACATCGGCGAGTGCTGGAGCCAGAAGCACGCCACGGTGATGATCCTGGGTGATACCTGCACCCGCGCCTGCGCCTTCTGCAACGTGAAGACCGGAATGCCGAACAAGGTGGACGCCACCGAGCCCGGCCATGTTGCCGAAGCGGCTGCCAAGCTGGGGCTGGAGCATATCGTCATCACTTCGGTGGATCGCGATGATCTGCCGGATGGCGGCGCCAGCCAGTTCGTGAAGGTGATCCAGGAACTGCGCCGGCAGACGCCGAGCACCACGATCGAAATCCTCACCCCCGATTTCCGCAACAAGATGGACCGGGCGGTGGAGATGATCGTCGAAGCCGGGCCGGACGTGTACAACCACAATCTGGAAACCGTGCCGCGGCTGTATCCCACCATCCGGCCGGGCGCGCGCTATTACCACTCGCTGCGCCTGCTCGATAAGGTGAAGCAGCTTTCGCCGACGATCTTCACCAAATCCGGCCTGATGGTGGGGCTGGGCGAAACGCCGCTGGAACTGCATCAGGTTTTCGACGACATGCGATCGGCCGGTGTCGATTTCCTGACCGTCGGCCAGTATCTGCAGCCGACGCCGCGCCATGCCAAGGTGATGGAATTCGTGCCGCCGGCCACGTTCCAGACATATGCCGCTGTTGCTCGCTCCAAGGGCTTTCTGCTGGTGGCGGCCTCGCCGCTCACCCGCTCCAGCTACCACGCCGGGCGCGATTTCGCCGAGATGCAGGCGCGCCGGAAGGCGGCTGCAAAAGCCTGATGCCCAAGCATCGCGAAGTGCGCCGGCTGCCGTGGTCGGCCGCCGAAATGTTCGATCTGGTCGCCGATATCGGCCGCTATCCGGAGTTCCTGCCGTGGGTGCAGGGCATGCGGGTGGGACCGGAGCGGGATGGTATCGTGGTGGCGGACATGATCGTGGGTTTCCGCATGATCCGCGAGAAATTCACCAGCCGGGTGACGCTGGATCGGCCGCGGACGGTGCATGTCGAGTATCTCGACGGGCCGATGAAGCATCTGTTCAACGACTGGACGTTCAGGGACGCCCCGGGTGGCGGCTGCGAGATCGATTTCGCCGTGGATTTCGAATTCCGCAACCGCGCGTTCGAGGCGCTGGCGGGCATGTTCTTCACACAAGCCTTTGAAAAGATGGTCGGCGCGTTCGTGGCGCGCGCCGAGGCGCTGTACGGGCCGCGATAGCGCCCGTCAGGGCCGCAGCAGTTCCAGCGCCACCAACGCCGCCTGCCGCCGCACTTCAGCGCGGCCAAGATCGCCAAACTGGCGGGTGTCAGCGAAAACCGCTTCCGGGTCTTCACCGCGCACGGCGCGCGCGAACACCACCAGGCCCACCGGCTTGTTCGCGGTGGCGCCGCCCGGCCCGGCGACTCCGGTGATGGAAACGGCAACATCGGCGTCGCTGTGCATGAGCGCACCCAGCGCCATCGCCCAGGCGGTGGCAACAGAAACGGCGCCGAAGGTGGCAATCACGTCTTCGGAAACGCCGAGCATCTCCATCTTGGCTTCGTTGGAATAGGTAACGAAGCCGCGTTCGAACACGTCCGACGAACCGGCAATTTCAGTCAGCGCAGCGGCGACCATGCCGCCGGTGCAGCTTTCGGCTGTGGCGATGCGGCGGCCCAGCTTGCGGTTTTCGGCCAGCACCTGATCGGCCAGCGCGACGAGTTCAGCGTCCATCATGCGTCCTGCTCCGGCAGGCGCACACTGGCCATGGCCTGTGCAGCGATACCTTCCTGGCGGCCGGTGAAGCCGAGTTTCTCGGTGGTGGTGGCCTTGACGCTGACACGGTCGATGCCGAGCCCGAGGATTTCGGCGATCCGCGCGCGCATCGCGTCGCGGTGTGGACCGACCTTTGGGCGTTCGCAGATCAGAGTGACATCGACATGATCGATCCGGCCGCCGCGTTCGCGCACCAGATGCGCCGCATGGGCGAGGAACTGATCCGACGCAGCGCCGCGCCAGCGGTCATCGCTGGGCGGGAAATGATCGCCGATATCGCCGGCTGCAATGGTGCCGAGCAGTGCATCGGTGAGCGCGTGCAGGCCTGCATCGGCATCGCTGTGGCCGATCAGGCCATGATCGTGCGGAACTTTCACCCCGCACAGCCAGACATGTGTCCCGGGGCCGAACTTGTGCACATCAAAGCCGGAGGCGGCGCGGGAGCTATAGGTGGTCATCGCCTCGGCTTTGGCAAAATCGGCCGGCTCCGTCACCTTGAAAGCGCGTTCGTCCCCAGGCGTGATTGCCACACGCAACCCGGCGGCCAGCGCAATCGCCACTTCGTCGGTGGCGCCGGACGCTGCGGCACGGTGCGCGGCGAGGATGGCGGGGGTGCGGAAGGCCTGCGGGGTCTGCACGCGCCAGAGAGAGTCGCGGTCAACACTGTCGGAATAACGGCCACCCTCGCCGCGGCGCAGGCTGTCGATCTGGGGCAGGGCAGGGCAGGCGCCGTCCACGTCATCATCAAAGGCCGCCACCAGCGCATCGATCACCGCATCCGGAACGAAGGCGCGGGCGGCGTCATGCACCAGCACGATGTCGGGCAGATCGGCGGCCAGTGCTTCGAGGCCTGCGAGCACGCTTTCCTGCCGCGTCGCGCCGCCGGTGATGGGTTCGGGCAGCGCCAGGCCAGCCACGGCGGCATCATACAGCGCCCGGCATTCCGGGTTGATCACCACGCTCACACCGGTGATGGCGGGGTGCCCCAGCAACCGCTCCACCGCGTGCCGCAACAACGGTTGCCCGGCCACAGCGCGATATTGTTTCGGCACGCCGCCGCCGGCTCGGAAACCGGCACCGGCCGCAACGATGATGGCGTGGATCCGCATGGCTTGCCGCATAAAGCCCGCTCGCCTTGTCGGAAAGGCCCAATCTGCGCTATGGGCCGCGCGCAATGAGCCTCGTGTCCCCCATCCAGATCGGCCCCAACCGCATCGACGTGCCCGTGATCCTGGCACCGATGACCGGCGTGACCGACATGCCGTTCCGCACGCTGGTCAAGCGTTTCGGGGCCGGGCTGACCGTGACCGAGATGATTGCATCGGAAGCAATGATCCGCGAGACGCGGCAGAGCATCCAGAAAGCCGCCTGGCACCCGTGCGAGGAGCCCGTCTCCATGCAGTTGGCCGGTTGCGAGCCGGAACGCATGGCAGAAGCCGCCAAGCTGAACGAGCAGAAGGGCGCGGCGATCATCGATATCAACATGGGCTGCCCGGTGAAGAAAGTGGTCAATGGCCACGCCGGCTCCAGCCTGATGCGGGATCTGCCGCTCGCCACCCAGTTGATCCGCGCCACGGTGAAGGCGGTGAAGCTGCCGGTGACGCTGAAGATGCGCATGGGCTGGGATCACAACAGCCTGAACGCGCCGGAACTGGCCCGCATTGCCGAAGGCGAGGGTGTCCACCTCATCACCGTGCACGGCCGCACCCGCTGCCAGCTTTATAGCGGCAGCGCCGATTGGGCCTTCGTGCGCAACGTGAAGGACGCCGTGAAGCTGCCGGTGATCGTCAACGGCGACATCTGCTCGATCGAGGATGCCAAGACGGCGCTGGTGCAAAGCGGTGCGGACGGCGTGATGATCGGCCGCGGTGCCTATGGCAAGCCGTGGCTGATCGGCCAGGTGATGGCGGCGCTGACCGGCCGTGACGTGCCGGCGGACCCCACACTGGCGCAGCAGCATGCGCTGGTGAAGGAGCATTATGCGCTGATGCTTGATCTTTATGGCGAGCTGAACGGCGTGAATATCGCCCGCAAGCATCTGGGCTGGTACACCAAGGGGCTGCACGACAGCGCCATGTTCCGCAACAAGGTGAATTTCGTGCCTGACAGCACCACCGTGCTGGCGATGATCGACCAGTTTTACGCGGCCCAGGCCAGCCTGCCACCGCGCCCGGCGGCACTCGCGGCGTAACCTGTCGCAAATCTTCTGTCGCATCGGGGCAACGCTATGGCGCTGCACTGTGTTCCTAAAGACACAATGGCAGGTTATGCTGCGGTTCTGTGACGGCCGAATCACCCATTTCTGAATCCGTGCCGATGCGCCGGCGGCGTGGCGCTGGCGCCCGCCTTGGCTTGCGCGGGCGGCGGTTGTTGCGCCGGGTGCTGCGTATCACTCGCCACGATAATTTCTATCCACGGCTTGAAGTGCTGGCGGCGGCGGCCACTATCATCATGGGCTGGTCCAGCTATGCGTTGCTCACCCGCCGCGAAGTACCGGCCACTGGTGCGTCGCAGCCGCTGGTGGCGCTGGTACTGGTGGCCTGTCTGGTCCCGGCGATGTTGCTGGTGGTGCTGATCGGCCGGCGGTTTGCCATATTGATCACCAATCGCCGCAAGGGCCTGGCCGTTGCCCAGTTGCACCTGCGCCTGGTGGCCTTGTTTGCCGGCATTGCCGCGGTGCCCACGCTGCTGGTGGTGGTGTTCGCCTCGCTGCTGTTCCAGTTCGGCGTGCAATTCTGGTTTTCCGATCGGGTGAAGACCATTCTCGACAGCTCCAACCAGGTCGCGCAGGCCTATGTGGAAGAAAACCGCCAGCGCATCGGCGATGATATCGTGGTGATGGCCGCCGACGTGGCCAGCTATGCCCGTGATTTCGGCGAAGGCACGCCACTCTATCGGCGCGGCCTCGATTTCCAGGTGGCCGGCCGCACACTGACCGAAGCCGCCGTGTTCCGCATGACAGGCACCGGCCTGCAACTGGTGGCGGCCAGCGGTGCTTCGGCCAGCGAAGTGCAGGCGCATGTCGCCGACATGAATCTGGCCCGCGCCACCGCCACGCCCGTCACCCTGATCGGCGCGGGTGAGGATCGGGTGGAATCCGCCGTTGGCGTACCGGGCAGTCCCGGCACCTTCCTCTATGTCAGCCGCAAGGTTGATCCCGCCGTACTGGCCCGCGCCAACCAGGCGGCCGGCGCACTGGGCGAGTATAATGCGCTCACCGAACGCAGCCGGGTGATGCAGTTGCGCTTCAACCTGATCCTGATGGCGGTGTCGCTGCTCACGCTGATCGTCGCCATCTGGTTTGCGCTGTGGCTGGCCAATCGCCTTGTCGCACCGATCGCGCGCCTGGCCAGCGCTGCCGAACGGGTGGGCGATGGCGATCTCGATGTGCGCGTGCCGGTGCGCGGCCAGGCCGATGAAATCGGCGTACTGGAACGCGCCTTCAACCGCATGACCAGCCAGCTGAAGGCGCAGCAGACCGCGCTGCTCGGCGCCAATGACGAGCTGGACACCCGCCGCCGCTTTACCGAAGCGGTGCTGGCCGGGGTTTCCGCAGGCGTCATGTCGATCACGCCGGAAGGGGTGATCCGCGTTGCTAATGCCTCTGCCGCAGCCCTGCTGGCGTTGCCGCACCGGGTGCTGCGCGGCCAGATGCTGCAGGATGTGGCGCCGGAACTGGCCGATCTGCTGGAACAGGCGCGGCAGACCGGTGACGCTGCCGGACAGGTGCGCATCGAGCGCGGCGAGGAGACACAGACATTGGCCGTGCGCATCGGTGCGGCTGAAGCAGCGGAAGGCCGGGCCGAAGGGTTTGTGCTCACCTTTGACGATATCACCGCGCAACTCGCCGATCAGCGCCGCGCCGCCTGGGCCGATGTTGCCCGTCGCATCGCGCACGAGATCAAGAACCCTCTCACCCCGATCCAGCTTGCTGCCGAGCGTTTGCAGCGCAAGTTCGGCCGCCAGATCGACGAGGATGCCGAGACGTTCGCGACGCTGACCAGCACCATCGTCCGGCAGGTGGGTGACCTGCGGCGCATGGTTGACGAATTTTCCGAATTTGCCCGGCTGCCGCGCCCGGTGTTTGCGTCGGACGCGCTGGATCGCCTGCTGCGGCAGGCGCTGGTGCTGCAGGAAGTCGCCTTCCCGGCGATCCGCTTCACGTTGGCCGGCGCCACCGATCTGGCGCTGGTGTGTGACCGCCAGCAATTGGGCCGCGCGCTCACCAACTTGATCAAGAACGCCGCCGAAAGCGTTGTGGCGCGGGTTGAGCGCGATGGTAATGAAGCCACCCCCGGCCTGATCGCCATCAGCGTGGCCGCTGATGAGCATTTCTTGGCGATCAGCGTTGCGGACAACGGCCTGGGCTTCCCGGCGGAAGACCGCATGCGCCTGCTCGAACCCTATATCACCACCCGGGCGCGCGGCACCGGGCTTGGCCTCGCCATCTGCGCCAAGATCATCGAAGATCATGGCGGCCAGCTTGAACTTGCCGATAATCCTGATGGCCCCGGTGCGATGGTGATCGCCCGTATCAGCCGGCACCTTGCCGCCGAACCGCAACCCGGTCTGCCCCTGCCGGCTGCCGCCACCACCGCCTGAGAAGGACTGCCCCACAATGGCCCTTGATATCCTGATCGTCGACGATGAAGCCGATATCCGCGAGCTGGTGGCCGGCGTGCTGGGCGATGAGGGCTTTGAAACCCGCACCGCTGCCCATGCCGAAGGCGCACTCGCCGCGCTGGCCGAACGCCGGCCCAGCCTCGTCATCCTTGATGTCTGGCTGCAGGGCAGTTCCATGGACGGGATCGAACTGCTGGACGCCATGAAAGCCCGCGATCCGACTCTGCCGATCGTGGTGATTTCCGGGCACGGCAACCTCGATACCGCGGTCGCCGCCATCAAGCGCGGCGCCTATGACTATATCGAAAAGCCGTTCCAGGCCGAACAACTGCTGCTCGTGGTGCGCCGCGCCACCGAAACCGAACGCCTGCGCCGCGAATATGAAGCGCTGAAGGAGCGGGTGGGCATTGATATCGAGCTGACCGGCACGAGCCCGCAGATCAACCAGGTGCGCGCCACCTTGAAGCGGGTGGCGGCCACCGGCAGCCGCGTGCTGATCAGCGGCCCGGCGGGCTCGGGCAAGGAAGTCGCCGCCCGCCTGCTGCACCAGTGGAGCCCGCGCATCGATGCGCCGTTCGTGGTGGTTTCGGCCGCGCGGATGACGCCGGAACGGGTGGAAGAGGCGCTGTTCGGCGTGGAGGAGGGCGGCGAGAATGTCCGCGCCGGCCTGCTCGAACAGGCGCATGGCGGCACGCTGTTCCTCGATGACGTGGCCGACATGCCGATGACGACCCAGGCCAAGATCCTGCGCGTGCTCACCGAACAGGTGTTCCAGCGGGTGGGCGGGGTGCGCTGGGTGCGGGTGGATGTGCGGGTGATTTCCGCCACCAGCCGCGATCTCTCGGCGGAAATCGCCGCCGGCCGCTTCCGCGAGGATCTTTATTACCGTCTGAACGTCGTGCCGGTGCGGTTGCCGCCGTTGTCGGAACGGCGCGAGGACGTGGCCGAACTCGCCCGTTATTTCCTCGCCCGCTACGCCGCCGAACGCGGCATGCCCACGCCCGATCTTTCGGAAGATGCGGTGGCGGCGCTGCAAACCTATGATTGGCCGGGCAATGTGCGGCAATTGCGAAACGTGATCGAACGCACGATGATCATGGCGCCCACCACCAGCATGGCGACGCTGGAGATCGACATGCTGCCATCGGAAGTGACCGCCGAACCGTCACGGCTGATGCCTGGCCAGGCGGCGCGATCGATCATGGGGACGCCGCTGCGCGAAGCCCGCGAAGCGTTCGAGCGCGAGTATCTGCGCGCGCAGATCCGGCGTTTTTCCGGCAATATCAGCCGCACCGCCGCCTTCATCGGCATGGAACGCAGCGCCTTGCACCGGAAATTGAAGGCGCTGGGTCTGGCCGATGAGCCGGGTGCCGAGGACGTTACCGAGGAATAAGTCGCGGCTTGCCAGAGCGGCCGGCTTGCGTAACACTGCTTGCAGGGTTGGGGCATTCCCGTGGGGAAACGCCATGAAACCGCCTGTGTGGGCCAGTACGGCCGGCTTTCTGATTGGATTGGTGCTCGTGTGGTGGCTGCGGCCGGAAACCACCGAAGGTGCTGCGCTTGTCATCATCGTGTGCACGGCGCTGCTCACGCTGGGCGGCATTATCGTGCAAGCCGTTCGCGGCAAGAAGGCGCCGCCAGCGACGGAGGACGGCAAATGAAGCGGCTGCACGTGGTTGGCCTGGCGCTGTTGTTGGCCGCCTGTTCGCCTTCACTCCGGCCGCCGCCCCCGCCGCCCCCGCCGCCTCCACCGCCGCCTGCGCCAGTTGTGGAGGCAACTCTGCCGGAGCCCCCGCCGCGGCCAGTTGGGGCACGGCCACCCACGGCCTCACGCCCGCCCACCGGCCGGCCGATGGCCATTGCCACCCGCGTCTTCCTGGCTGGCAACGAGCCTGTTCCCGGGCAGTTTGGCGCGATTGCTGTGGTGATCTTTCCTAACGGTTCTGATCCGGCCCGGCTGCAGCAGGTCTGCCGTGCCTTTGTTGCCGTGCTCGACGACAGCGGCGAAGTGAGCGAGCGACTGCCCGATGCGGCCCAGATGGTGACGATCTGGCCGGTAAAAAGCGGCAGCGCCGTGCCGCGTTCGGGCGTGGTGTCCAGCGCTGCGGAGGCGGATCGTCTGTGTACAGCGGCGGCGGCCAATTATGATTATCTGCGCGCCCAGCAGGCCATGGCCGGGCTGCCGTCCGCCGAACGCCTGGCCCCGGCCACGCGCGGGCCACTGCTGGCGGCCTGGGCACCGGGCGCCGATTTCGGCCGCCAGCATGTCTCCATCCTGCGTTATGATCTGTCGGGCATTGCCGGCCAACAGCGGCTGATCGGCGCGATGCAGGTCTGGAAAGACAAGATCGAGCGTCAGCCCGAATTGTGGCAATCGGGCTGGAATACCACCAAGGTCAGGCTGTGGCTGTCAACGCAGGTCGATGAACTGGGTGCCCAAATCGGTGCTGCAATGAAACTGGTGAACGACAGTTTCTGAACTGCCTGTGACGAAACACGTATTTGAAAATGCGCTTTTCCACCCTTATGTCATTGGTGCGGCGGCATGTGGCACGCCCAAGAACAAGAGGATGGCCCGATGGCGGACAAGCCCAACACCCTGCAGGACATGTTCCTGAACACCGTGCGCAAGACGCGCACCCCCGTCACCATGTTCCTGGTCAACGGCGTCAAGCTGCAGGGGGTCATCACCTGGTTTGACAATTTCTCGGTGCTGTTGCGCCGCGACGGCCACAGCCAACTGGTGTACAAGCACGCCATCTCGACCGTGATGCCGGCGACTCCGCTGCAGCTGTTCGAGGCCGAAACCGAAGACTGAGAGCGATATTTTGGGTTACGAACCACCACAAGCCGGCGAACTGACCATCGGCGGCTTCGACGAAGCGCGCGGCATCCGCACGGGTTCTCGCGCGCTGGTCATCCTGCCGCACATCCTTGCCAAATCCGCCCCAAAGTCTTCTGGCGCCCTGCGCTCGCCCGAAGCCAAGCTGGCCGAGGCGGAGGGGTTGACGCGCGCCATCGCGCTCGATGTTGTCCATTCCGAAGTGTTGAAGCTGCGCAACGTGCAGGTCTCGCGCTTGCTGGGCAGCGGCCAGATCGAGCGTCTGGCCGGGCTGGTGGCGGCGATGGAGGCCGAAGTGGTCATCATCGATGGCCCCGTCACCCCGGTTCAGCAGCGCAATCTGGAAAAACTGCTGAAGGCCAAGGTGATCGATCGCACCGGGCTCATCCTGGAAATCTTTGGCGAGCGCGCCAGCACGGCGGAAGGCACGTTGCAGGTGGAATTGGCGCATCTGCAATATCAGGCCAGCCGCCTGGTGCGCAGCTGGACTCACCTTGAACGCCAGCGCGGCGGCTTCGGCTTCCTCGGCGGCCCCGGCGAATCGCAGATCGAGGCGGACAGGCGCCTGATCCGCGACCGCATCGCCCGCCTGCGCAAGGAACTGGAGGAAGTGCGCCGCACCCGCGGCCTGCACCGCAAACAGCGCCAGAAGGCACCGTGGCCGGTGGTGGCACTGGTTGGCTATACCAACGCCGGCAAATCCACCCTGTTCAACCGGCTGACCGGCGCCGAAGTGCGTGCCGAGGATCTGCTGTTCGCCACGCTGGACCCCACCATGCGCGCCATCAAGCTGCCGGGGCATGACAAGGTGGTCTTGTCGGACACGGTGGGCTTTGTCTCCGATCTGCCGACCCAACTTGTTGCTGCCTTCCGCGCCACGCTGGAAGAGGTGATGGAAGCCGATCTGATCATCCACGTGCGCGACATCAGCCACCCCGACAGTGACGCGCAGGCGCAGGACGTGATCGATGTGCTCACCAGTCTTGGCCTCGCGCCCGGCCAGCGCGAAACGCCGATGATCACGGTGTTCAACAAGATCGATGCGCTGGATGCCGAACAGCGTGAAATTGTGCTGAGTCAGGCCGGCGATGATGCCATCCCGGTGTCGGCGCTCACCGGCGAAGGGCTGGATCGTTTACAGGCAGCCATGGACCTGACGCTGCGCGCCGGCGCCCGCGTGCACCGCATTACGCTGCCGATGAGCGATGGCCGCAGGCTTGCCTGGCTGCACAGCCATGGCGAAGTTGTGGGCCAATCAGGTGATGAAGACAGCCTGACCATCAACGTACGCCTTTCAGACAAGGACAAGTCGCGGTTTGACGCGATGAGCTGAGGCTTTTGGCCTTCCCCCCGCGGCGATGCTTTGGCACAAGACGCCATGCCCGCCCGCTTTCCCCTTCTGGCGCTGGCCGTGGCCCTTGTGGCCGCGCCGGTTCGTGCCGATGAAACCCCGGTTTCCCCCCAGCAGCAGGCGGCGTTTGCCGATTGGCTGAACTTGTATCGCGCCGAGGCCACGGCGCGCGGGTTGAAACCGGAATGGCTGGACACCGCGTTGAGCGACGTGAAGCTGGTGCCGCGCGTGATCGGCGCCGATCGCAACCAGCCCGGCGGCAGCGCCAAGCCGATCCGCTTTCCCGACTATCTGGCATCGAAATTCCGCGGCGACCGCATCCCGCACGGCCAGCGCCAGTTTGCCGCCAACCGCGACCTGCTGGCCCAGGCCGAAACCGCCAGCGGCGTGCCGGCGGCGGTGATTGCGGCGATCTGGGGCATCGAAACCAGCTATGGCCGTGTGCTCGGCCGCTATGATCTGCCGTCTGCGCTGGCGACGCTGGCCTTTGATGGCCGCCGCCGTGATCTGTTCACCCGTGAACTTGATGCCGCCGTGCAGATGGTGGGCGAAGGCCGGGTGGCACGCGAGGCGATGAAAGGCAGTTGGGCCGGTGCCTTTGGCCAGACGCAGTTCCTGCCCAGCTCCTATCTTGCTTATGGCCGCGATGGCGATGGCGATGGCAAGGTCGATCTGTGGGGCAGCCAGCCCGACGTGTTCGCATCCATCGGCCATTATCTGGCCAAGAGTGGTTGGCAACCGGGCGAGGCCTGGGGCTTCCGCACATTGGTGCCCGATGGCTTTGATCGCAGCGCTGTTGCCGCCGCCGAACCACCCACCCGCTGCGTCACGCCGTTGTCGCGCCATTCGGCGCTGAAACCGGCGCGCGAATGGCGGGCTGCCGGCTTCACGCCGGTCAACGGCAGCTGGCCGGCCGATGATGTGGTGATGAGCCTGATCGAACCGGACGGGGCGGGGCAGGGCGCCTATCTTGTCACCCGCAGCTATCGCGCCGTGCTCGGCTACAATTGCTCCAATCTCTATGCCCTGTCGGTCACGTTGCTGGCCGATGCCATCAGCTTGGCCGGGGCCGCCGCTTCGGCGCCGGTGATCACCCCCGTGGTGGCAGTGAGCAGCCCGCAATGAGGCGGTTGCTGCTGCCGGTGCTGGCCGGCCTTGCCGTTGCGGCCTGTGGCGGGAAGCCCGCGCCGCGCATTGTAAATGCACCGCCGCCGCCGCCGCGATTGGTTGACGTGTCGGACGATACAGCGGCCGTTGCCCGCGACGCCGCCAAGCTGGGCAACTGGCCGGTGAAGATTGGCAAACCGTATCAGGTCGCAGGCATCACCTATTATCCTGCCGATGAGCGTGATTACCGCGAGGACGGCGTTGCCAGTTGGTATGGCCCTGGCTTCCACGCCGGCAGCACCGCAAACGGCGAACGCTATGATCAGGATGATCTCACCGCCGCCCACCGCACGCTGCCCATGCCGAGCTGGGTAGAGGTTGAAAATCGCGACAACGGCCGCAAGCTGACCGTGCGCATCAACGATCGCGGCCCGTTTGCCCGCGGGCGCATCATCGATCTGTCGCGCAAGGCGGCGCAGTTATTGGGCGTTGATCGTGCCGGCACGGCCCGGGTGCGCCTGCGCCGCGTCTATCCGGGTGGACGAAGCGAAATTGCGCCGCCACCGCCACCGCCGCTCGTCGTCGCGTCGGCACCGGTCGTCCCTGTCACCACAATTGCCTTGCCCACGGCCAGCCGCGAACCCGCGCGCGCCACAACGACCACCGGCACCAACTGGCTGGTGCAGGTGGCGGCGCTGGGCGACGGCGGCCGCGTTTCCTGGCTGAAGGGCTTCCTCTCAAGCTTCGGCCCGGTGTTGACCGAAAGCCTGCCTGGCGGCCTCACCCGTGTGCGGCTTGGCCCCTTTGGCAGCGAAACCATGGCCAGCGCGGCGCTGGCGCAGGTGCGCGCTGCCGGCTATGCCGACGCCAGACTGATTCCTCCCACCACATCACGCTGATTGACCCAAGGACGAAAATTCTGATGCGCCCGATTGCTCCGATTGCTCTGTTCCTTGCCGCCACGCCCGCCCTTGCGCAGGCCCCGGCCTATACCACTGCGGCCCCCATCGCCTTCCTGAAGGATCTGCAGACCGGTCGCATCCTGTTGGCCAAGGATGCCGACAAGCGCATCCCGCCGGCATCGATGGGCAAGATGATGAGCGTCTATGTCGCCTTCAAGCTGATCAAGTCGGGCGAAGCCAATCTGGAACAGCCGATCCTGGTGCGTGAGGAAACCTGGAAGAAGTGGAACAACCAGGGCAGCACCATGTTCCTGGACGTGAACAGCCAGGTGAGCGTTGAAAACCTGCTGCACGGCATCGTCACCCTGTCGGGCAATGATGCCTGCGTGGTGCTGGCCGAAGGGCTGGGCGGCACCGAAGCCAATTACGTCGCCCTGATGAACCGCGAAGCCAAGCGGCTTGGCCTGAAGAATAGCAATTTTGCCAACACCAATGGCTGGCCTGATCCGAACGAGTATGTGACCGCCCGCGATCTGGCCATGATCGCTGAAGCCACCATCCGCGATTTCCCCGATCTCTATGCCCGCTTCTATCAGAAGGAAGGCTTTACGTGGGGCAAGACCATGGGTGCCGGCCAGGCCATCACCCAGGGCAACCGCAACCCGCTGTTGGGCAAGGTCGCTGGCGCCGATGGCCTGAAGACCGGCCACACCGAAGAGGCCGGCTATGGCTTCACCGGTTCCGCCGTGCAGAACGGCCGCCGCCTGGTGATGGTCGTCGCCGGCCTGTCCAGCTTTGGCGAGCGCGTCTCGGCCAGCGTCGATTTCATGAACTGGGGCTTTGCCGCTTGGCAGAACATCCCGCTGGGCAAGAAGGGCCAGGTGATGGGCAAGGTTGCGATCAGTGGCGCTGCCGATCCGACCATCGATGCTGTGGCCGGCAAGGATCTGTTTGTCACCCTGCCGCGCGGTTTCGGCATGGAGCGCAAGACGAGCATTGAAGCGCTGCCTGGCATGTCCGCACCGCTCAAGGGGTTGCCATCGAGGAAGCCGGCATGTTCCGCCGCGCGTGGAACTGGCTGATGAGCTGGTTTGGTTGAGGGGATTGGGGCTGATGCAAGCCGGCCGTTTCATCACGCTGGAAGGCGGGGAGGGGAGCGGCAAGTCCACGCAAGGCCGATTGCTGGCAGAAGCACTGCGCGCTGACGGCCACGAGGTGGTGCTGACCCGCGAACCGGGCGGCACACCGGGCGCGGAGGCCATTCGTGGTCTGCTGGTGACCGGCGATCCCGATCGCTGGACGCCGTGGACCGACGCGCTGCTGATGACGGCCGCGCGGGTGGATCACGTGGAGCGCGTCATCCGACCGGCGCTGGAGCGCGGCGCCACAGTGATCTGCGATCGCTTCATCGATTCCACCCGCGCCTATCAAGGGGCGGGACGCGGGCTGGAAGATGCGGCGCTGATCGATCTGCACAATGAAGCGGTCGGCCTGTGGCCTGATCTCACGCTGGTGCTGCTGCTCGATGAGGCCGAAGGGCTTGCCCGGGCGTCGGCGCGGGGCGGTGCGGAAGCCCGCTTCGAAGCCATCGGCGGCGATTTCCACGCCCGCGTGCAGGAATTTTTCGTGGCATTGCCCAAGGCCGAGCCGGACCGCTGCAAGTCCATCAACGCTGGCGGCAGCATCGACGACGTGGCCGCACGCATCCGGGCCGCGCTGTGCTGATCGGTCACCAAACCCAGATCGAGGCTTTCACCGCCGCTTTCACGGGCGGCCGGCCGCACCATGCCTGGCTGCTTGTCGGCCAGCAGGGGCTGGGCAAGGCGAGTTTCGCGCGCGAGGCGGCGACCTGGCTGCTGGCTGGCGCACCGCTTGGGTGTGGCTTTGCCGTGCCGCCCGAGAGCGACGCCGCCCGCCTGATGGCTGCCGGGTCGCACCTTGATTACCGCCTGATCGAGCGCACCGAGGCCAAGACCGGCAAGCTGCGCAGCGAAAT
This sequence comes from Sphingomonadales bacterium 32-65-25, assembly GCA_002280855.1. Lineage (GTDB taxonomy): Bacteria > Pseudomonadota > Alphaproteobacteria > Sphingomonadales > Sphingomonadaceae > Sandarakinorhabdus. The sequence goes on from NCEU01000001.1 coordinate 123,761, forward strand.
CGTCATCGGCCAGATCGTCCGCCGGCCCGACAGCGAGGGGCAACCGCTGCGCGAATTCCTGTCCGGCACGCCGATGCTTGGGCCCCGCCGGGTGGTGGTGATCGACGCCGCCGACGACATGAACCGCAACACGGCCAACGCCTTGCTGAAAAGCCTTGAGGAACCGTCGGAAGACACCGTGTTCCTTCTGGTCAGCCATTCGCCCGGCCGGTTGCTGCCCACCATTCGCTCGCGCTGCCGCACGCTGCGCTTTTCCCGCCTCACCGATACCGAAGTGTCCCGCGTGCTCGCCAGCGCCGATCTGGAAGGCGAGGACGAAGCCTTGCTGGTGCGTTTGGCCGAAGGCTGCCCCGGCCGCGCCATCGCCCTGGCCGGCGCCGGCATAACCGCGTTGGAACGCGATCTGGCCCAGCTCGCCAGCTTGCCGCCGCAAATTGCCAATCCGGCCGCGCTGATGCTGGCGCGCGGGATCGGCGGCAAGGGCCGGGAGGGCCGCTATGCCGCGCTGCTCGATCGTGTGCCGGCCCTGATCGCCGATCGCGCCCAACGCCTTACCGGCCCTGCACGCGGCGCGGCCATCGCCGAATGGGAGGCCGCCAGCCGCCTCGCCCGCGAAGCCGTGCCGCTGCAGCTGGAGCCGGGGCAGGTGGCGCATCGTCTCGCGCTGCACCTCGCCGCCGTCCCGGCTTGAAAGCGCGCCAATATTGCCCCATTGGCCGTGGCCATGAGCAAGCCCCGCTTCTACGTCACCACCGCCATCGCCTATCCCAACGGCCGGCCGCACATGGGCCACGCCTATGAAGCGATCGCCACCGATGTCATCGCCCGCTTCAAGCGGCTCGATGGCTTTGATGTGCGATTCCTTACCGGCACCGACGAGCATGGCCTGAAGATCGACCAGGCCGCCCGCGCCGCCGGCAAGGCCCCAAAGGCCTATGTCGATGAAATGGTGGCGCCGTTCCAGTCGCTTCATGAATCCCTCGGCATCAGCTTCGATCGTTTCATCCGTACCACCGATGAAGACCACAAGGCGCTGGTGCAGGCGCTGTGGCAGCGCATGGCGGCCAATGGTGACCTGTATCTGGGCCGCTATGAAGGCTGGTACTCGGTGCGCGACGAAGCCTATTACGATGAAGCTGAACTCGTCACCGGCGAGGATGGTGCCAAGCTTTCCCCCAACGGCGCGCCGGTTGAATGGACGGTTGAGGAAAGCTGGTTCTTCAAGCTGTCCGCTTATCAGGACAAGTTGCTGGCACTGTATGAAAACCACCCCGAGTATATCCAGCCCGTCAGTCGTTTCAATGAGATGCGCGCCTTTGTTGCCGGCGGGCTTTCAGATCTGTCGGTCAGCCGCACCAGCTTCACCTGGGGCATTCCGGTGCCGGGGGATGAGCGGCACGTGATGTATGTCTGGCTTGATGCGCTGGCCAATTATCTCACCGGGGCAGATGCCAGTGGTCGGGGCAGCCTTGATGGCGAATGGTGGCCGGCCGATCTGCACGTCGTGGGCAAGGACGTGGTGCGCTTCCATGCCGTCTATTGGCCGGCCTTCCTCATGTCAGCCGGCATCGCGCTGCCGAAATCGGTGTTCGGCCACGGATTTTTGCTCAACCGCGGCGAGAAAATGTCGAAATCGCTCGGCAATGTCGTCGATCCGGCCGCGATGGTGGACCGCTTCGGCGTTGATCGCCTGCGCTGGTTCCTGTGCCGCGAAGTCGCCTTTGGCGAAGACGGCAGCTACAGCGACGAAGCCATCGTCGAGCGCACCAACGCCGATCTGGCCAACGGCATCGGCAACCTGGCGCAGCGCAGCCTTTCGATGGTGGGCAAGAATCTTGGCGGTGTGATGCCGGTGCGTGGTGAGGCCGGTGAAACCGAAGTGCGCCTGAAAGAGGCCTTCATCACTGGCAGTGAAGCCTATTTCGCCGCCATGAACGCGCTGGCGCTGCACAAGGCGCTGGATTCCCTTATGGGCATGGTGGCCGCCGCCAACGGCTATTTCGCCGAGAATGCACCCTGGGCGCTGGCCAAGACCGACGTCGCGCGCATGGCCGAAGTGCTCGCCGCCACGCTCGATGCCACCCGCCGCATCGTCATCCTGGCCCAGCCCTTCATGCCGGGCAGCACCGCGCAGCTGCTGGATCAGTTGGGTGTGGCTGCCGATGCCCGTGATTTCAGTGGCTTCAACACGCCGGTTGAAGCTGGGGAGCAGCTGCCGCCACCCGCCGGCGTGTTTCCGCGCATCACGCTGGAAGGCTGACGTCGTGCTGATCGACAGCCATTGCCACCTCAATTACGCCAGCCTGGGTGAAGATGTTCCCGGTGTGCTGGCCCGCGCCCGCGGCGCCGGGGTGGGCGGCTTTCTCGCCATTTCCTGCCGGGAAAGCGAATGGGACGGCGTGATCGCCATCGCTGATGCGCACGACGGCGTTTGGGCCAGTGTCGGCATCCACCCGCATGAAGCCGATGAGCATCCCGATACCGATGCCGCCACGCTGGTCGCCGCCAGCGCCCACCCCCGCGTGATCGCCATTGGTGAGACCGGCCTCGATTATTATTACGACAAGTCGGACCGGGAGCGGCAGAAAACCAGTTTCCGCAGCCATATTCAGGCGGCGCGGGCGACCGGCTTGCCGCTCATCGTCCACACCCGGGATGCCGAAGCCGATACGCTGGCTTTGCTGAAGGAGCCGGGCGAGGGGCCGTTGACCGGTGTTATCCACTGCTTCACTGCCAGTCAGTCCTTTGCAGATGAGGCGCTTGCGCTGGGTTTTTACATCTCGCTCTCAGGCATCGTCACCTTCAAGAACGCCCGTGATCTGCAGGAAACGGCGAAGACCATCCCCGCAGATCGCCTGCTGGTCGAAACGGACTCGCCCTATCTTGCCCCAGTGCCGATGCGCGGCAAAACTTGCGAGCCGGCCTTCGTCGCCCACACCGCGCGCTTCCTGAGCGCGTTGCGCGGTGTAAGCGAAACGGAACTTGCCGCCAGCACAACTGCCAACTTCCACGCGCTCTTCACGAAAGCCGCATGAAGATCACCATCCTCGGCTGTGGCACCTCCAGCGGTGTGCCGCGCATCGGCGGGCCGGATGGGGCAGGGAACTGGGGCCTGTGCGACCCTGAGAATCCAAAGAACCGCCGCCGCCGCGTTTCCGTGCTGGTCGAAGCCGCTGGCAAGACCGTGCTGATCGATTGCGGGCCGGATTGCCGCGAACAATTGCTGTCAGCTCGGGATCACGCCCATGGCATCGATGATCTGCGCCAGGTCTTCCACGCCATGCGCCGCCCGGTGGACGTGTGGGCCAGCCCGGCAACCTTCTCGGTGCTGAAATCGCGCTTCGATTATGTGTTCTTCGGCGCCGCCGGCTATCCCGCAACCTGCACGGCCCATGATTTCGAACAACCGGTAATGCTGGGTGATCTGTGCATCACCCCATTCCCGCAACTGCACGGCGACATTGAATCGACCGGGGTGCGCTTCGATCATGACGGAAGGTCAGCAGCCTATTCCACTGACGTAAAAGACTTTGATGGTCGTGCCGATGCTGCGTTGACCGGCCTTGATCTGTGGGTGGTCGATGCGCTGCGCCGCGAACCGCACCCAACGCACACGCACCTGGAACAGACGCTGGCATGGATCACTGAGCGCCGGCCGGGCAGGGCAGTGCTTACCCACATGGATCAGTCGATGGACTATGAAACCCTGCGGGCCGAACTGCCGGACGGGGTGGAGCCAGGCTATGACGGCCAGGTGATCACGCTATAGCGCAAGGATCGCGAACCCGAGCGCTGCCGCGAGGCTGGTGAGGCTGGCGACAATGCCAACCAACAGCGGCTTGGGCCCGGCCTTCAATATCTCGCCCAATGGTGACCTGATGGCGGTCGCCGCAACCGAGATGGCCAGCATCCAACTCGACACATCGGCTGCAAAACCAGAGGCTTGCGCCGGGATAATGCCAGTTGAGTTGATGCCGGCCACAACGAAGAAGCCCACCACGAACCACGGCAGAAACGGCGCCGCCCGCTTGCCGCCACTGATCTTCAACGGCTGCGGAAAGGCCAGTGCCACCAGCGCCAGTACCGGGGCCAGCAGCGCGACGCGGGCCAGCTTCACGATGGTGGCTGTTTCTCCAGCGGGCCCGGAAAAGGCATAGCCAGCGCCGAGCGTCTGCGCGACATCGTGGATGGAGGCACCGAGCACGAAACCGGCCTGCAAGTCGTTCAGATTGAACAACTCACAGATCGCCGGATACAGCACCAGCGCTGCGCTGCTCATCGTTGATGTGCCGACCAGCACCAGCGTGAGTTCTGCCTGGCGCAGCCGACGCTCGCCCAGTGTGGCCGACAGCGCCATCGCTGCCGAGGCGCCGCAGATAGCCACAGCGCCTCCGGACAATGTGCCAAAAGCCGAGGAAAACCCAAGGCTGCGCGCTGCCAGCACGCCAGCCCCGATGGTGATGCCAACGATGGCAACCACGGCCAGCAGCGATTGCGGGCCCAGGGCGATGATCTGTTCCAGCGTGATGCGGGCACCCACCAGCACGATGGCCCAGCGCAGCAGTTCGCGGCTTGCCAGCGTCAGGCCGGGCGTGAGCCGCCGATCAGCCGACAGGAAATTCATGGCGAGCCCGATCAGCAGCGCTAGCAGTGTGAGCGGCGCGCCATAACGATCCGCCAGCGATGCCGCCGCCAGCGTGGCCAACACGGCGACCATCAAACCGGGCAGATAATCGCGCCAGCGTGTCGCTGGTGTGCGTTCAATGTCGCCGTAAAGATCGGCGGCCTGGGGCAATTGATTGGCGGCATCCATCGGTGCAGGGTTAGGCGGTTGCAGGGATTTCGCCAAGGGGGCGCTGATAGCCTCATGGTCTATTAAACATAATATATATTATCAGGCTATCAGATTGTCCCAAGCGCGGTAGGGCGTGGCGCTCTCCGCCTGTCTGAACCGGTTGAAACCCGTTCGGCACTACGGCAGTGAAACGATATGGAAACGCTCTCGCTCACTCGCCTCGCCAGTATCATGGCCGCCCTTCGCCACAAGGAGAATGGCTGCCCGTGGGATCTGGCCCAGGATTTCGACACGATCGCGCCATACACGATCGAGGAAGCCTATGAAGTGGCCGAAGCCATCGCGCTGCGGGACATGGCGGAATTGAAGAAGGAATTGGGCGATCTGCTGTTCCAGGTCGTCTTTCACAGCCGCATGGCCGAAGAAGCCGGGCATTTCGCGCTCGCCGATGTGGTGACCGCCCTGTGCGAGAAGATGGAGCATCGCCATCCGCATATCTTCGGTGATGGCACCCGCGCCAAGGATGCAGATACCCAGAAGGACGAATGGGAACGCATCAAGGCCGAAGAACGGGCCGCGGCCGGTGCACCGGAAAAGCCAGTTTCGGCGTTGGATGGGGTGGCAACGGCCCTGCCCGCCTTGATGCGCGCCGAAAAGTTGCAGGCGCGCGCGGCGCGGGTCGGGTTCGAATGGCCCGATGTATCCGGCGTGCGCGCCAAACTGGACGAGGAACTGGCCGAATTCGACGCTGCCACGGATGACGCCCACCGCGCCGAGGAGATGGGCGACGTGCTGTTCGTGCTTGCCAATCTGGCCCGCCGCCATGGCATCGATCCGGAAGCCGCCCTGCGTGCCGGCAGCGCCAAGTTCGAACGCCGGTTCAAGGCGATGGAGGCGCTGGCCGGGCCGGATTTCCCCGCACTGCCGCTCGATGCGCAGGAAGATTACTGGCAACAGGTGAAGGCCGCCGAACGGCGTTGACGCGCCCGGCCCTGCCCTTACACACTGCGACGGGGGAGAAATGCAATGCCAATCGATCGTCGTCTGTTTCTGGCCGGTGCCGCCGGCGTTTCGCTGGCCGGGGCCGCCAACGCCACACTGATCGCGCCAGGCGCCAGTGCGGCTGAAGCCCGCGCACTCGACGCCATCGCGGCCTATCTGGAAGCACACCGCCGGCATTATGGTTTGCCGGCAATGGGCATGGTGGTGGTGGCCGGCGGGCGCCCCTTCACCATAATTTCCGGCACCCGTGATTATCGCGAGACACAGCCGCTGGGCGGCGATGAGCTGTGGCAGATCGGCAGTATTTCCAAGAGCTTCCTGGCGTTGGCCTGCCTGTCGCTGCAGGCCGAAGGTAAACTCACTTTGGACGATGAATTGCGCCAGCATCTGCCCGAAGCGCAACTGCCGGGGGTGACGTCGGGCGGGCCCTTCACCATCAGGGGCCTGCTGGATCACACCACCGGCCTGCCCGATTTCGCGCCCGCGCTGGGCGAGAAATTGTGGCGAGGGTTCAGCGCCGGCAAGGGCTGGAGCTATAGCAACACCGGTTATGATCTGGTTGGCCAGGCGTTGTCCCGCATCGAAGGCAAGCCGGTGAAACAGATCATCGAGGAACGTGTGTGCAAGCCGCTGGGCATGACCGACACGCGCGGTGCCATCCAGTGGCGCGATCGCAGCCGCTATCCGGCCAGTTACAGCCCCTTGCGGCCCGATCGGCCGGTGTTGACCGGCATGGCGCTGGCGCCGGCGCCGTGGGTGGATGCCAATCTGGCGGCTGGTTCGGTGGCGGCGCCGCTGGCCGACATGGCGACGTATCTGGATTTCCTGATCGCCGTCGGTCAAGGCAAGGGCTCGCCTTTGCTCACCGATGCGCAGGCGCGGTTGTGGCTGGACAATCCGGTGGTCCAGGATCCGGCAAACGCAGATGAAACCTATGGGCTGGGCCTGATGCACCGCAACGATGAAGGCCGGGCGCTGCTGCACCACACCGGCGGGATGGTGTGTTTTTCCTCGTCTTTCCATGTTGATGCGGCGGCGGGCCTTGGCGCCTTTGCCAGCTGCGCCGTAGGCGGGGTCAACTATCGGCCGCGGCTGATCACCCTCTATGCGCTGCGGGCGCTGCGGGCGGCTGCGGCCGGCGCTGCCATCCCCGCGCCGCCAGCCCTTGGTGCCCTGCCCGCGGACGCCGGCGACTATGTGGGCAGCTACAGCGACGGCAAGGCCAAACTGGACATCTTGCCCGGCCTGATCGTGGTGCTGGATGGTGCCCGCGTGCCGTTGCAGGCGCAAGGTGGCGGCCTGTTCGTGACGGCACATCCGGGCCTGGTGGAGTGGCCACTGGTGGCAGTGCGCCGCGAAAAGGCGGTGATTGCGCTTGATCACGGCAGCCGGCGCTTTGTGCGATCGGGCGTAACCGCGCCCCTGCCCGCAACCACGCCCGAAATCGCGGCCCTGGCCGGCCATTATCAAAGCGATGATCCGTGGATTGGCGGCGTCAGTATCGTGGCGCGGGGCGACCAACTCTATCTGGGCGGTGCCGGTCTCCTGCGTCGCACCGGCAAGGTGGATTTCGTACCGGCTGATCCAGCCAACAGCCCTGAACGCTTGCGGTTTGAGGCGCAAGTGAACGGCGTGCCGCAGGTGGTGATCTGGTCAGGTCGCCGGCTTGAGCGTCGGGACGTTTAGCGCAACGCAGCGATCGCGGCCCGCCAAATCGGGGTGCAGGCTGGCGGTGAAGCCGTGCTCAGACGCCATGGCCATCAGCGCCGGGCCTTGCGTGTGGCCGATTTCCAGCACCGCCAGGCCGCCGGGGTTCAGCAGGCCGGGCAGTTGCGGCAGAATGCGGCGATAATCGTCGAGGCCGTCGGCGCCGGCAAACAGGGCGCTGGCCGGTTCATGGGTGCGCACTTCTTCCGAGAGTGTTTCTGTTTCAGCGATATAGGGCGGATTGCTGAGGATCAGATCGAAGCGCTCATCCAGCCCCTCCCCCCAGTTGCCGAGCCGGAAATTGGCGCGGCCAGCAAGGCCGGTGGACTGCGCATTCTCCTGCGCCACGGCCAGGGCCGCCAGGCTGGCATCGACACCAAGGCCGGTCGCGTTCGGCCATTCCGACAGGCAGGCCAGCAGCAGCGCGCCCGAACCAGTGCCCAGATCGAGGATGCGTAACGGTGGGTGGGCGCAAAGCCTGAGGGCCACCTCCACCAGCGTTTCCGTGTCAGGGCGCGGGATCAGCACAGCGGGGCTGACCTTGAGGGTGAGTGACCAGAATTCGCGGGTGCCGGTGATGTGGGCGACGGGTTCGCCAGCGGCGCGACGATCAACCAGTTTTTCATAGTCTTGTGGATCAAAGTTGCGATCTGGATTGAGCAATAGATCGCCACGCGAGCAGCCAAGTTGATGAGAGAGCAGCACTTCGGCATCCAGGCGCGGCGTTTCCCCGCCGATGCGGGCGGCGGCGGCACCCAGGGCATCGACGGTGCGGATCACCCCAGGCTCGCCAGGCGCGCCGCTTCATCTTCGGCAATCAGCGCGGTGACCAGTTCATCCAGCCCGCTGCCGGCCAGGATTTCGGGCAGGCGATGCAGGGTGAGGTTGATGCGGTGGTCCGTCACGCGCCCCTGTGGGAAATTGTAGGTGCGGATGCGTTCGCTCCGGTCGCCGCTGCCCACCATCGCCTTGCGATCGGCAGAGCGCGTGTTGGCCAAGCGCTCGCGTTCGGCATCGAACAGGCGGGTGCGCAGCAATTTCAGCGCCTTGGCCTTGTTCTTGTGCTGGCTGCGTTCATCCTGCACGGCCACCACCACACCGCTGGGGATGTGCGTGATGCGCACCGCGCTGTCGGTGACGTTCACGTGCTGGCCGCCGGCGCCGGAAGCGCGGAACACGTCGATGCGCAGGTCCTTCTCGTCGATGGCGACGTCCACATCCTCGGCTTCCGGCAGCACGGCAACGGTCGCAGCGCTGGTGTGGATGCGGCCGCCGGCTTCCGTGGCCGGCACGCGCTGCACGCGGTGCACACCGCTTTCGAATTTCAGCCGGGCAAACACCCCGGCGCCGGACACGCTGGCGATGATTTCCTTGAAGCCGCCCACATCTGACGCGCTGGCAGAAAGGATTTCCCATCGCCAACCGTGGCTTGCGGCATAACGTTCATACATGCGGGCAAGATCACCGGCAAACAGTGCGGCTTCGTCCCCGCCCGTGCCGGCGCGGATTTCCAGCACGGCGGACCGATCATCGGCGGCATCGCGCGGCAGCAGCTTCAGTGCCAGCGCGCGCTCGGCAGCCGGCAGCCGCGCATTGATGCTGGCCAGTTCTTCCTGCGCGATGCCGTGCATCTCGTCGGCAGCCGGAATGGCGGCCAGTTCATCGCGTTCTGTGATCAGTGCCCGCCACGCCTGCGCCGCCTCCACCAGGGGCGTCAGTTCGGCATAGTCCTTGGACAGCGCCACGAATTGTTCGGGCGGCAGCGCCGGGTTGCCCATGTCGTGCGCCAGGGCGGCATGGCGGCGCTCGATCTGGGCGATGCGCTCAAGCGGCAGCGTCATCCCGGCAAGTCGCTCGCGTTTAGCGTGTAGCGACCTGAAATCGCCGCTGCTGCCCGCTCGAACAAGCTAATCTGCTCTTCACGATCTTCCGTCAGATAACGGGCGTAGACGTAGGGCGGGGACTCCACATTGACCCGTTTGACGAAGAAGATGCCGGCGTTGCCACGCTTCTTCGACAGCTCGATCTGGCGCTTCGTCTTGGCGGCGAAGTGCCGCTCGATCGCGAAGCCGGCCTGGCGCAGCAGCGCGGAGACGATCAGCGCGTCGGTCTCCAGTTCGGGCGCATCCGCGATGACGGTGAACACGTCGTCCGCTGCCGGTTCCGCCACCAGCATCGCCAGCCGCTCGATCCCTGCGGCCCAGCCCACGGCCGGCGTTTCCGGGCCGCCCATATGGCCGATCAAGCCGTCATAACGCCCGCCGCCCAGCACCGTGCCCTGTGCGCCCAGGCTCTGCGTGATGAATTCGAACACGCTGTGGCGATAATAATCCAACCCGCGCACCAACCGTGCATTGCGGGTCCAGGCGATGCCGCTGGCTTGCAGACCGGCCTGCAACCGTTCGAAGAACTGGCCGGCCTCTACCGTGAAATAATCGTCGATCTGCGGCGCGTTCGCCACCAGTGCAGCGTCGCCAGCATCCTTGCTGTCGAGGATACGTAGCGGGTTGGCCTCCAGCCGGCGCTGGCTGTCCTCGCTCAAATCGCCGCGATGCGCGGCGAAATAGGCGGCAACGGCCGCGCTCCACGCCGCGCGGGTTTCCGGATCGCCCATGCTGTTGAGCGTCAACTCCACGTCGCCGGCTACGCCCAGTTCTTCCAGCAGATGCTGGCCAAGCGCGATCACTTCCACATCGGCGGCCGGTTCGCCCGCGCCCAAGATTTCGGCATCGAGCTGGTGAAACTGGCGGAAACGGCCTTTTTGCGGGCGTTCATAACGGAACAGTGGGCCCCATGTGGCCAGCTTCAATGGCGCCAATTGCTGCCAGCCATTTTCGATATAGGCGCGCGCAATGCCGGCGGTGAATTCCGGGCGCAGGCACATGGCATCGCCGCCGCGATCCTGGAATTCATACATTTCCTTGGAAACCACGTCGGTCGTCTCGCCCAGCGAGCGCGCGAACACGGCGGTCGCTTCGAACACCGGCACTTCCACCCGGCCGAAGCCGTGCAGCTTGCGCACGCGGTTGAAGGTTTCGATCACATGGTCGAAGCGGGCGGCCGCTTCGCCGATCATGTCCTGCGTGCCGCGGGGTTTCTGGGGTGCCTTGCTCATGGCCGCGCCAATAGGGCAGCACCGGGATGCGCGCAACGCCCCCCTTCCCTGCCGCGCCGCGCTTCGCTAACCAGCGGCCATGCGCACCTTCCTTCTCCTCGCTTCCGCCCTCATCGCTGCTCCGGCGCTTGCCCAACGCTCCTTGCCGCAACCGCTGCCGATTGTTGATGCGGTGCCGGCGGCAAAGGACACCCCCTTCCCCGGCACGCTGCGCCTGCATGTGGATACCACCGATACGCTGCATGGCGTGTTCAAAGTGGAGGAAACCATCCCGGTGCCGCCGGAACTTGCCGGCAGGAAGATGGCGCTGCTGTTCCCGAAGTGGCTGCCCGGCAAGCACGCCCCGCGCGGTGAGATCGAGAAACTGGCGGGGCTGGAAATCCGTGCCGGCGGCCAACTGCTGCGCTGGCAGCGTGATCCGGTTGATGTCTATGCCTTCTGGGTGGAGGTGCCGGCCGGTGCAACCGCGCTCGATGTGCGCTTCCAGTTCCTTTCCGCCACTGATGGCCCGCAGGGTCGTATCGTGGTGACGCAGGACATGATGAACGTGCAGCCGAACAGCGTCTCGCTCTATCCGGCGGGCTGGTTCACGCGCCAGATCCCGGTGTCGCTCTCCGTCACCTGGCCGCAGGGCTGGCAGGCGGGCAGCGCCATGCGGGAAGCCAGCCGCGACGGCAGCCGGGTCTCGTACCAGACAGTCGACTATGAAACCCTGGTGGACAGCCCGTTCTTCGCCGGCCGCCATTTCGCCAAGTGGGATCTTGGCCAGAATGTCACGCTCAACGTGGTCGCCGATGATGCGCGCTTCCTGAAGGCGAATGACGAACAGATCGGCAAGCACAAGGCGCTCGTCACCCAGGCGGTGAAGCTGTTCGGCACCCGCCAGTTTGATCATTATGATCTGCTGTTGTCGCTCACCGAAAAGATGGGCGGCATCGGGCTGGAGCATCATCGCTCTTCCGAAAATGGCGTCGATACCGGTTACTTCACCGATTGGGATCGGGGACCGGGCCGCCGCAACCTGCTGCCGCACGAATTCACCCACAGCTGGAACGGCAAGCATCGCCGCGGTGCCGATCTGGTCACGCCGGATTTCCGCACGCCGATGCGCAATTCGATGCTGTGGGTGTATGAAGGGCAAACGCAATTCTGGGGCTATGTGCTGCAGGCGCGTTCCGGGCTGGTGAAGGTGGAAGACACGCTTGATCAGCTCGCCACCATCGCCGCCACGCTGGACAACCGCCCGGCGCGCAGCTGGCGCAGCCTGGATGATACCACCAACGATCCGATCATCACGCCGCGCGCGCCCAAGGGCTGGCTCAGCTTCCAACGCAGCGAGGATTATTACACCGAAGGCTTGCTGATCTGGCTGGAAGCCGATGCCATCATCCGGCGGGAAAGCGGCGGCGCCCGCAGCCTCGATGATTTCGCCCGGCGCTTTTTTGGCACCGGAGAGGGTGATTGGGGGGTGAAACCCTATGATTTTGCCAGCCTGGTGGCTGAACTGAACGCGGTGCAGCCCTATGATTGGGGCAGCCACCTCACCCGACGGTTGACGGAAAAGGCCGATGGCGCGCCGTTGAAGGGCCTGGAACTGGCGGGCTGGAAGCTGGTCTATACCGACAAGCCCAGTGCCGCCTTCACCGATGCCAACCGGCGGCAGGTCAATCTGCTGTTTTCGGGCGGCCTGCTGCTTGGGCTTGCCGGCAAGGTGGATCAGGTGCTGTGGAACAGCGCCGCCTATGAAGCTGGCCTGGCCGTGGGCGATGTGCTGCTGGCCGTGAACGAATTGCCGTACAGCGATGATGCGCTGCGGGCCGCGGTGACGGCGGCAAAGGGCGGAGCCACGCCGATCAAGCTGGTGGTGAAGACCGATGATCGGGTGCGCACCGTGGAGTGGGCATGGACGGGCGGGCTGCGCTATCCGCGGCTGGAACGCATCGGGGCGGTGAAGCAGACGCCGCTGGAAATGCTGCTCAGCCCGAAGAAGTAGGTTCTAGCCTAGCGCCTTCAGCCCGACGATGCAGCCAATCAATCCGGCGATCAGCAGGCCGCGCACGATCGACATCGGTTCGGCATAGAAGGCCACACCGATGATTGCGGTGGCCGCCGCGCCGATTCCGGCCCATACCGCATAGGCGGTGCCCATTGGAATTTGCCGCCCGGCCAGCGCCAGCAGGCCCATGGAGGCGGTGACCGAGAGCAGGAAGGCGATCAGCGCGCCGATATTGCGGCCGCCATCGATATGGCGCAGCGCCGTGGTGAAACCCGCTTCACACAAGCCGCCCGCCAACAGTGCCACCCAGGGCCCGATCATCGCCATTTCCGTTCCTTCCGCGTCAATTGGACCGTGGACAAGAGTGTCGCAGCCCCGTAACCCGCGCCCGAGAAGAACATAGGAGGATCCAGTCCCATGCGTATCGACGCGATTCCGATTGGCGTTGCCCCGCCGCACGATGTCAATGTTGTCATCGAATGCCCGATGGGCGGTGAACCGGTGAAATATGAGCTGGACAAGGCGAGTGGCGCGTTGTTCATCGATCGCATCCTGCACACGCCAATGCGTTATCCGTGCAATTATGGCTTCATCCCGCACACGCTGGCCGATGATGGCGATCCCATCGATGCGCTGATCGTGGCGCGCACGCCGTTCATGCCCGGCTCCATCGCCCGCGTGCGCCCCGTGGGCGTGCTGATGATGGAAGATGATGGCGGCGGCGATGCCAAGCTGATCTGCGTTTCCGTCAACAAGGTCTATCCCTACTACGACGATGTGCATGAATATACCGATCTGCCCAAGATCGTGCTCGATCAGATCGAGCATTTCTTCAGCCACTACAAGGATCTGGAGCCCGGCAAGTGGGTGAAGTGCCAGGGCTTTGAAGGCAAGGCCACGGCCGAGCGCCTGATCATGGAATCGATCGAGCGCTACAATGCCGAAAAGGAAGGCCGCCTGATGGTCGAGCACAAGGAACATCCGGGCGCACCGCGGGCCTGAGCCTCGGCGCTGCGTACAAGAAAGGGCGGTCCGTTTGGGCCGCCCTTTTCTGTTCGTGGCGCTACCCGGCTGCCAGCGCCGTGAGCGCTTCGCCTTCCACCCGCATCACCGTCCATTCGTCCATCAACTTCGCGCCAATCGCCTTGTAGAAGCCGATGGCCGGCGTGTTCCAATCAAGCACGCTCCATTCGAAGCGGGCATAGCCGCGCGCCACGGCCAAGCCGGCCAGATGCACGAGCAGCGCCTTGCCCAGCCCGGAACCGCGTGCGGCGGGCATCACGAACAGATCTTCGAGATAGAGGCCGGGCTTGCCCGTCCAGGTCGAGAAATTGGTGAAGAACAGCGCCATGCCCACCGGCAACCCATCCTGCTCGGCCAGCACGCACTCCGCTGCAGGGCGTTCGCCAAACAAGGCGCGCGCCAGATCATCGTGCGTGGCCTTCACCGCATCGGGCTCTTTTTCGTAGATCGCCAGCTCGACGATCAGGCGGTGGATGGCAGGGATATCGGCAGGGGTGGCGGCGCGGATCATGGCTGCCGCATTGGCGGGAGTTCAGGCGCGGCGCAACCCCCTCAGCCACAGGGCCAACCCGGCCAGGCTCCAAGCCGCCAGCAAAGCCAGCACCGCCGGCTGCCACTTTTCGTCAATCAACCAGACCAGCGCCGCCATCTTGGCGAGGCCGACACCCAGCCAAAGCCCGGCGCTGGCCAGACGGATCACAGCATCCGCCCCATCGCCTTGAACATCCACATCACGCTGAAGAAGGCGAGGCTGACCGATGGCACCGCGAATACCCAGTAACGCGCGCCCCGGTCCACCCGATCCGGCATCCACAGCCGCTTCAGCAGCCAGGCCAGCGCCGCCGGGCCGGTGAGACCAGCGATCCACGTGATGCGGTCGCCATCAAAGCCGAGGCCGATGGCTTCCAGCAGCACGACCAGCGCACCCAGCCCAAAACACCAGAGCGCGACGGCATAGCCATAGGCCACCGCCTGCTGGCGCACGGGTTCTTCCACCCGGCGCGGCCGGGGCGGGCCACCATGCATTGTTTACGCTGCCGCTGCCGCAGCTGCGGCGTTGATGGCGTCGATCTCGGCGGCCTTGGCCTCGACCAGCTTGACGATGTGTTCCAGCATCTGCTCGCTGTCGATCACATGATCGCTGATGCCCGAAAGGAACACGGCGTGACGGCCATTGCCGCCGCCGGTCAGGCCGATATCGGTTTCGCGCGCTTCGCCGGGGCCATTGACGACGCAACCCAGCACCGAAAGCGACAGCGGCGTGGTGATGTGCGCGAGGCGCGTCTCCAGCGCTTCCACGGTGCGTACCACATCGAAACCTTGGCGGGCACACGACGGGCACGACACGATGCGCACGCCGCGGGCGCGGATGCCGAGCGACTTCAGGATGTGATAGCCCACCTTCACTTCCTCCACCGGATCGGCGGAGAGCGAGACGCGGATGGTATCACCCACCCCGGCCCACAGCAGCATGCCCATGCCGATGGAGGATTTCACCGTGCCGCCCTGCAGGCCGCCGGCTTCGGTGATGCCCAGGTGCAGCGGATAATCACACACTTCGGCAAGGCCGTTATAGGCCGCAACCGCCAGGAACACGTCGCTGGCCTTCACGCTGATCTTGAACTCGTGGAAATCCTCGTCCTGAAGATATTTCATGTGCTCAAGCGCGCTTTCCACCAGCGCTTCCGGGCAGGGCTCGCCATATTTTTCGAGCAGATGCTTTTCGAGGCTGCCGGCATTCACGCCGATGCGGATGGCGCAGCCGTTGGCCTTGGCGGCGTTCACCACTTCGCGGATGCGTTCGCGGCTGCCGATGTTGCCGGGGTTGATGCGCAGGCAGGCGGCACCAGCGTCAGCCGCTTCCAGCGCGCGCTTGTAGTGGAAATGGATGTCCGCCACGATCGGCACCTTGGCGGCGCGCGTGATGGCACGGAACGCCGCGGTGGCTTCCTTGGTCGGGCAGCTCACCCGGATGATATCGGCGCCCACATCCTCGCAGGCGCGGATCTGATCGATCGTCGCGCCGGCGTCTTCGGTGGGGGTGTTGGTCATGGTCTGCACGGCGATCGGGGCATCCCCGCCCACCGGCACCTTGCCCACCATGATCTGCCGGCTCTTGCGGCGGGTGATGTCACGCCAGGGACGCACGCTCATGCCAAATGGCTCCTTCGTTCAATCGCCCTGCCCGGCGCGCATCTGTTGGTGGCGCGCGTTGCGGCGCGCGACGCCCCTGCCCGATAGCACAGGGATGCAGCCATGCAAGACGCGGCTTATCATCGCCGCATGACTGAACCCGCCAAACCCGTTTCCATCCAGGCTGCCACCGTGGTTCTGGCCCGCGAAGGGCCGGGCGGCGTGCCCGAATTTCTGCTGGTGCAACGCGGCGAACAACTCGCCTTTGCCGGCGGCGCGCTGGTGTTCCCCGGCGGCCGGGTGGATGCCGCCGATATCCACATCGCCCGCAATGAACTGCTGGCCATGGGCTTTGATGGTCTTGAGGATCTCGACGCCGCCGCCCGCATCACCTGCGCCCGCGAAGCGCTGGAGGAAACCGGCGTGCTGCTGACCGAAGGCCCCCACCCCGACGAAGCCGCGCTGGCCCATGCCCGCTCCCTGCTCGCCGCCGGGCCCGATGAAGCCGAGGCTGTGGGCTTTGCCGGCATGCTGGGCGCCATGGGCCACAAGGTGGACGCCGCCCGCTTCATCCCCTTCGCTCGTTGGGAGCCGCCATCGGCTGCCGCCATCGTCCGCCGGTTCGACACGCGCTTCTATCTGGCTGATGCCGGCCGGTCCGCCAGTGCGGTGATCAGCCCCGATGGCTTCGAAGCGCAGGCGCTGCGCTGGACAACGGCGGCGCAGGCCATCGCCGATTATGACGCTGGCACCGCGGCCATGGTCTTCCCCACCTGGTGCAACATGCACCGGCTGGCGCAATATCAAACGCTGGCCACACTGTTCGAACGGGTGAGCGCCCTGCCCGCACCCTATGTGCAGCCGGCGTTCGAGACGATTGATGGCGAACCCTGGCTCACCATCCCGGAAGGCATCGATTATCCGGTCACGCGCGACCGGGTTAACAATCTGCGCCGGGAATAGCGGGGGGTTGCGCCTGCCTCAGCCGTTGATAGGGTGCCCGCTTTCATCCGGAGTTTGATTTAATGCGCCTGTTCCTTGCTCTCGCCCTGCTCGCCGCCACCCCGGCCTTCGCGCAGGCAGCAGCGCCCGCTACCCCGCGCGAACGCCTGATCGCTGCCGATGCCAACAAGGATGGCAAATGGAGCAAGGAAGAATGGCTCGCTGCTGGCCGCCGCGAAATGGGGTTTGCCATGATCGATGCCGACAAGGACGGGTTCGTCACCCAGCCTGAGCTGATGGAAGGCATGAAGCGCATGCAGGCCATGGGGATGAGCCCGCCGCCGCAGGATTGAGGCACGCCCCCTCAGGGCCGCAACCCCCGCCCCTTCGCCCCCGGCTTCAACGCCCGCTGCGCCATGTTGGCAAACCGGCACAGTTCCGATCGGGTGGTCCGCGGATCAATGATCGCCTCCACGCCGAACTTTTCGGCCGTGCGGAACGGCGATCGCACCTGTTCAAGCCGCGCCTTGATCTCGGCCAGCTTCGCCGCCGGGTCGTCCGCGGCTTCCAGATCGGCCCGATAGGCCGCTTCCAACCCGCCGGCGATCGGCAGCGAACCCCAATCGCCCGACGGCCATGCCATCCGCCAGCGGAAACGGTCCGCCGGCGCGTGGCCGCTGCCGGCCATGCCATAGGCCTTGCGCATCACCACGCAGGCCCAGGGTACGGATGATTGATATATGGCCGCTAACGCTCTGGAACCCCAGCGAATTGTCGCCTCTTCCTCCGCCCGGCGCCCGATCAGGAAGCCGGGATTATCAACCAGCTGGATGATCGGCAGATGGAAGGTATCGGCCAGATCGACCATGCGTTCGACCTTGCGCGCGGTCGCCGCCGTCCACAGCCCACCAAGGCTTTCCGGGTTCGAAGCCACGATCGCCACCGGCCAGCCATCCAGCCGGGCCAGCCCCGTCACCACGCCGGTGCCCCACTCCCGCCCGATCTCGAACCAGCTGCCTTTATCAACCACCGCTTCCACGATCGGCCGCACCGGATAGAGCCGGCGCGGATCACGCGGCACCGCATCGATCAGCCATTCCTCGGCACGGTCCGCCGGATCGCGGTTGGCGGCGCGCGCCGGCAGTTCCTCCACCGAGGACGGCAGGTAAGACAGGAACCAGCGCGTGCGGGCATAGGCTTCCGCTTCGCTCGCCACCCGATCATCCACGGCGCCATTGGCAGCATGGATGGCCGCGCCGCCCAGTTCCTCTTTGGTGCGATGCTCACCCGCAGCGGCCACCACCGGCGGCCCGGCGACGAACATCTGGGCCAGGCCATCCACCAGCAGCGAATAATGCGCCATCACCATCCGCCCGGCACCCAGCCCGGCCACCGGCCCCAGCCCCAGTGCCACCACCGGCACCTTGGAAAGGTTGGCGGTCATCAACTCCCAGCCGGGGATCTCGGGGATATAGGTGTAGCCGGCGCTTTCCAGCGTGCGCACACTGCCGCCGCCGCCAGTGCCTTCGATCATGCGGATCAGCGGCAGGCGATATTCGCTGGCCAATTGCTCGGCGGCGATCAGCTTGCGGTGCAGGCTGGCATCAGCCGCGCCGCCGCGGACGGTGAAATCATCGGCGGTCGCCACCACCGGCCGGCCATCGATCGTGGCATTGCCAAACAGGAAATTCGCCGGCTGGAACCCGGTCATCTCGCCGGTATCGTCATAACGGGCAAAACCAGCCAACTCGCCCACCTCGTGGAAGCTGCCGGGATCGACCAGCGCCGCCAGCCGTTCGCGCACGTTCAACTTGCCCTGGTCGCGTTGGCGCGTGAGTTTCTCAGGCCCGCCCATGCCATGAGCGGCAATGCGGCGGCGACCCAGCTCATCAATCTCTGATTCCCAGCCCATCAGCCTATCAAGCCTCATCTCAATCATTGATAAGTCACCATCGTGGCAGGCCTTACCAACGGCGAAAAGCCCATGTTTGGAGAGGATATCCCGCCCTGGGTCGATCCAGGGTGATTCGCCGCTGATCGGGATTCGCTGAGCTTGGGCATAGGGTTTGACTCGTAAATTCAATAAACCTTGCCAAACCATTGCAAAATGATTTAGATAACGTTGATTTCGGTGCCCAGTCGGCATCAAAACGTGTGTTTTGCCTTGTTTCCCTGTGGGGAAAGGCTCATAAATCACCTTGGTTTCTAGCGTCGCATGGGGTCGCGGCTATGTTCAATGGTCGAATTTACAAGAATTCCGGGGGTGCGGGCGCGGCAGCGCTTGACTTTGCCGCCTTCCCGTCACTGTGTTCTATTGTGGCAACACGGCAAGACTCTGATGGCCCGCGCAACCCGCGTGTGACGCTGTTGACCGATGCGGAGCGCGACTGCCTGCGCCTCGTTTTCCAACACATGACCAGCAAGGACATCGCGCGCCAGCTCGGTGTGTCGCCGCATACCGTTGATATGCGGCTGCGCCAGGCCATACGCAAGCTTGAGGTCACCAACCGGATCGAGGCGGCCCGCGCCCTCGTCCACACCGAGATTCTCCTTGGTATCGCCCAGCCCGTTGCTGATAACGCGACCGGCGATGCGTATCAGGAATTGATATACCAAGCTTCGGAGATTGCTGACGACGCGAAATCAGCGACGATTGGGGCACCGGCTTCTCAGGAACCGGGTGCAGCCTCCAATCGTTCCAGCGACCCCAATCAGCTTGAACATGGATCCCTCGCAAGGACGCTGCACCCAGATCTTGGCAATCTGGATGTTGGTCCATCAGGTGGCTCCCTCGCCCAACCAGTTGCACCATCAGGCAATATCGCTTCGGCGACGCTTGCAACGGATTGGCCGGGCATTGCAGCCCCCGACCCTGGCATTGGTGCCCGGCCATTCCACACCACACCGTTTCATCAAACGCGTCCGTGGGGTCAGAAGAATGATCTCGGAATCGGCCAAAGGCTTGGCTGGATCATGGGGATCGCCATGGCCTCTGCGCTCAGCTTCGGCGGCATTCTCGCTGCCCTGGCTGCACTGAAGACACTCGTTTAGAACTTCCGGAACCAGTTGCGTGGCGTCCGGAAGGACGTCTAACCAACTGGCTGCGCGTATCAGCCGCCAGTTCTTTTCTCAAAAAGGATTGTGCTATGCTGAAAGAACGTCGTCTCGCCGCGAACAAAGTTGCCGAGCAGCTGTTCGCCGCTGAAGCCGCCATCAATGCCGCCGTGTCGGCTGTGGCCCAACTCACCGCCGTGATGCCGATGGCCGCCCAGGAAGCCAATCTGGCTGCCTGCATCGGTCAGGACGCCCTGATGGGCGCCATGGAAACCTGCCAGCAGCTGGTTCAGGCCCGTTCGCGCATCATCGCCACCCATGCCGCCCTGCGCGCCGCGCAGACCCAGATCGGCCTCGATGCCGTGAACTTCATGGGCAACTGCCCGCCCGAAGAAGCCCGCCTCGACGAGACGGTTGCTCCGCGCCGCCACCTCACGATCGCTGCCTGAGAACGGCATGATCTGGGCGCAAGCCTTTTTCAGCTGAAACTTGGTTCATGGCGCTGATGCGCCGGAGACCGCTTCTCGTCTGGAGTATGGACGATGTTTCTTGAAATTATTGCTGTCGTCACCGTTGTCGCCGCGGCCCTGTTGGCCTTCGGTTTCGGCGGTCGTGACGAACAATTGGCCGCGATCGGCTTTCTGGCCGCCACGCTCGCCACCCGCATGATCACCGCCGAATATCAGCATGTCGAATATGGCGTGCTGGCCGTGGACTTTGGTCTGCTGCTTGGCCTGCTGGCCCTGGCCCTCACCAGTGATCGCTTCTGGCCGATGTATGCCACGGCGTTCCAGCTGGTTGGCCTGCTGGTCCACATTGGCAGCCTCACCTCTGCTGGTGGCGGCATGGCCTGGGCTTATGCCGTTGGCCTGATCTTCTGGTCCTACGCGGTGATCGCGGCGCTGCTCGCCGGTACGTGGCTGGAAGGCCGCAACCGACGGTTGGCAGGGCTGTAACAGCTCACTGATTGTTCTTCGCTCTATCAACCTCTGGTAGAGCTTCGCATGGCACGGCCACCCCCGGCTTGATCGGGGGTGGCTCTGCCGCGTTTCACGGTGAATACCCCCCGCGACAGCGCCGCCCTTGCCCTCTCCGTCTGCGCCTCGTAACCCCGGACCAAGCCGGCTTGCACGGCCTGAACAAATGTGGAACATACGGGCTCATGCTGAACCATATCCAGGTGCGCGGCGCGCGGGAGCATAATCTCAAGGGCGTCGATGTCGATCTGCCCAAGAACGCGCTCACCGTGATCACCGGCCTGTCCGGCTCCGGCAAGTCCAGCCTCGCTTTTGATACCATCTATGCCGAAGGCCAGCGACGCTATGTGGAGTCGCTCTCCGCCTACGCCCGCCAGTTCCTGGAGATGATGTCCAAGCCAGACGTTGACCATATCGAGGGCCTGTCCCCGGCGATCAGCATCGAGCAGAAGACGACGAGCAAGAACCCGCGCTCCACCGTCGCCACCGTCACCGAAATCTATGATTACATGCGCCTGCTGTGGGCGCGGGTCGGCATCCCCTATTCGCCCACCACCGGCCTGCCGATCACGGCGCAGACTGTCAGCCAGATGGTTGATCGCGTCATGGCGCTGCCGGAAAACACCCGCCTGTATTTGCTCGCCCCCATCGTGCGCGGCCGCAAGGGCGAGTATCGCAAGGAACTGGCGCAGCTGCAGAAAGACGGCTTCACCCGCGTGAAGATCGACGGCGAGTTCTACGCCATCGAGGAAGCCCCGGCGCTCGACAAGAAATACAAGCACGACATCGACGTGGTGGTTGACCGGTTGGCGGTGAAGGAAGGCCTCCAATCCCGCCTCGCCGAAAGCTTCGAAACCGCATTGAAACTGGCCGAAGGCCTCGCCTTCGTTGAACTGGCAGACGCGCCGGCCGATGCACCGGAACAGGAACGCCGCATCCTTTTCTCCGAAAAATTCGCCTGCCCGGTTTCTGGCTTCACCATTTCCGAGATTGAACCGCGGCTGTTCTCCTTCAACGCCCCGCAAGGCGCCTGCCCGGCCTGCGATGGTCTTGGCGAAAAACAGCATTTCGATCCCGATCTCATCGTCCCCAACCACGCGCTCACGCTGGAAAAGGGCGCCGTCGCGCCGTGGGCCAAATCCAACCCGCCCTCGCCTTATTATCTGCAGGTGCTGGCCAGCATCGGCCGCGCCTATGGCTTCACCCTGAAAAGCAAATGGTCCGATCTGTCGGATGAAGCTGCCCGCGCCGTGCTCTATGGCACCGGCAGCCGCGCCATCCCGCTGCGGTTCGAAGACGGCCGCAAGGCCTATGAAGTCGTCAAAACCTTCGAAGGCGTCGTCCGCAACCTTGAAAAGCGCCTGAACACCGAAAGCACCATGATCCGCGAGGAACTGGAGCGCTACCAGTCCCCCTCCCCTTGCGAAGTCTGCCACGGCGATCGCCTCCGCCCCGAAGCGCTCAGCGTGAAGATCGCCGGCGAAACCATCTCCACCGCCGTCCGCCGCCCCGTCGGCCAGGCGCTTCGCTGGGCGCGCGGCGTCGCCGATCATCTCACGCCCAAACAACGCGCCATCGGCGATCGCATCCTGAAAGAAATCACCGAGCGCCTCGGCTTCCTCGACAATGTCGGCCTCGATTATCTCAACCTCGATCGCAAATCCGGCACGCTGTCGGGCGGCGAATCCCAGCGCATCCGCCTCGCCTCCCAGATCGGCTCCGGCCTGTCCGGCGTGCTCTATGTGCTCGATGAACCGTCCATCGGGCTCCATCAACGCGACAATGATCGCCTGCTCACCACGCTGAAACGCCTGCGCGATCTGGGCAACACCGTGCTGGTGGTGGAACATGATGAAGACGCGATCCGCCTCGCCGATTATGTGGTCGATATGGGCCCTGGCGCTGGCGTCCACGGCGGCGAAGTCGTTGCGGCCGGCAGCTTGCAGGATATCCTGGACAGCCCCACCAGCATCACCGGCGCCTATCTGTCAGGCCGCCGCTCCATTCCCGTCCCGGCCAAGCGCCGCAAGGGATCGGGCAAGAAACTCACCGTGAAAAACGCCCGCGGCAACAATCTGCAAGGCGTCACCGCCAGCATCCCGCTCGGCACCTTCACCTGCATCACCGGCGTTTCGGGCAGCGGCAAATCCACCTTCACCATCGATACGCTCTACAACGCCGCCGCCCGCGAACTGAACGGCGCCCGGCTGCTCGCCGCGCCGCACGATGGCCTCGATGGGTTGAACCACCTCGACAAGGTGATCGACATCGATCAATCCCCCATCGGCCGCACCCCGCGCTCCAACCCCGCGACCTATACGGGCTGCTTCACCAACATCCGCGACTGGTTCGCCGGCCTGCCGGAATCGCTGGCCCGCGGCTACAAGCCCGGCCGCTTCAGCTTCAACGTCAAGGGCGGCCGCTGCGAAGCCTGCTCGGGTGACGGCCTGATCAAGATCGAAATGCACTTCCTGCCCGATGTCTATGTCACCTGCGACGTCTGCCACGGCCACCGTTACAACCGCGAAACGCTGGAAGTGAAGTTCAAGGGCAAATCCATCGCCGACGTGCTGGACATGACAATCGAAGACGGCGTCGAATTCTTCAAGGCCGTGCCCCCCATCCGCGAAAAACTCGCCATGCTGCTCGAAGTCGGCCTCGGCTATGTCAAGATCGGCCAGCAAGCCACCACCCTCTCCGGCGGCGAAGCCCAGCGCGTCAAACTCGCCAAGGAACTCTCCCGCCGCGCCACCGGCAACACGCTCTACATCCTCGATGAACCCACCACCGGCCTGCATTTCGAAGACGTCCGCAAACTCCTCGAGGTCCTCCACGCCCTCGTGGAACAAGGCAACAGCGTCGTCGTCATCGAACACAACCTCGATGTCATCAAAACCGCCGACCACATCATCGATCTCGGCCCCGACGGCGGCGACAAGGGCGGCCAGATCGTGGCGACCGGAACGCCCGAAACAGTGGCCATCTGCGAGGCCAGCTGGACCGGAAAATATCTCGCCCCGCTGCTCGCCGCCGCCCCGCGCGCCGTGGAGGAAGAAGCCGCCGCGCCCGTGAAACGCGCGCGCAAGGCGAAGGCCTGAAGCGTCAGCGTGCCCGCAGTCGCGGAATGACAAAGATGGCCAGCAGTACTAGCCACAGGGCGACCGCCAGGTGGAACAGATGCCAGGCCAACCCCGGATGCGCCGCGCGCAACGGATCCGTCGCGAGCCGCCCGATCAGCAGCACGGTGAAACTGGCGGCAACCAGCCGCGCCTGTCCGTCGGCGGCACGATAGGCCAGCCATGATCCCACCAGGGTGAGCGCCAAAAAGGTCGGCACCATCGCGCCCGGGATGAACACGGTCAACATGCCCGCCGCTCCGCCCAGAACTGGCGCCAGCCGGGGGGTTCGGCCGGCCATCACGCCGACCATGCAGCCCAGCCCGAACACTGCGCCGGCCCGCGACAGGAACTGGTGAACCAGTTCGAAGTCGCCCGCCAGGCCAGCGCTGATCCGGATGGTGCCCACCAGGGCCGCCAGCATGAAGGGCACGATCCCCACTGCCCACCAGGCGTTGATCCGCGCGGTTCGGGCCATGGCAAATGCGCCGGCCGCCACCACCACCGCTTCGGTCACGGCGAAATGCTGAGGCAGCAGCGCACTCATTCGGCCGGCACCGCGCTGCTGCCCGCCCGGCGGCGGGCGTCTGGGGCAAAGCCCGCTGCGGCCCGGATGGATTGGGTCGTCTCGCGCGCCCCATCATGGCTCCAACCCGGCGGCGCAAACACATAGGCCAGCCGCTGCCACCAGCGCAGATCACGCTGGCTGGCGTCACGGGCAATGCCAACATATTCGTGCGTCAGCACGGTCACCGGGTTGAGCGTGTCCAGCTGCTTGACCAGGCCATAGACGGGCGGATCATCGGCGCGCTCGGCCTCGAACGTGCCGAACAACCTGTCCCAGATGATCAGCGTGCCGGCATAATTCGCATCGAGATAGCGCGGGTTGGTGCCGTGGTGCACGCGGTGGTGCGATGGCGTGTTGAAGATCGCTTCATACCAACGTGGCATCCGGTCGATCGTTTCGGTGTGCAGGAAGAATTGGTACGTCGCATTCAGCACCCCGCAAAACGTGACCATGATCGGATCGAAGCCAACCAGCACCAGCGGGATCTTGAGCATCATCGTGCCGGTGAAATGCTTGGTCCATGATTGGCGCAAGGCAATCGGCAGATTATAATTCTGGCTGGAATGGTGGACAACATGCATCGCCCACACCCAGCGCACCCGGTGGGCAATCCGGTGGTGCACATAAAAACGCAGATCATCCAGCACGAAACACAGCAGGAAGGTCGCCCAGGTTACCGGGATGGTGGCGATCTGGAATGGTTCCACCGCCGCCAGCGCGCCCAGGGTGATGAACGCGGTCGCCGCATTGGCCGGCTCACTCAGAAAGCCCATCGCGATGCTCACCCCGCTGTCCTTCAACGGGGTCTTGCCCTTGCGGTGGAACAACCGGATGGCGATCTGTTCAACCGCAATCATCGCCAGAAACGCCAGCGCGGAAAACTGGATGATGTTGGAACGCACGAACTCCATCGCGGTCATCTAACTCTCCCCCCAAAGAACGCTCTCTGGTTAGGTGGTCCGGTTGTGGACAACAATTGAGTTATTCTGCCCCATTATGTAGGTAATGGAACATGTCGCTCGATCTCGTCCTGATCCGCCGGTTTGAAGCCGTCGCCCGCCTCGGCAGCTTTTCCGCCGCGGCTGACGAAGTTGGCGTCACCCATTCAGCGATGACCAAGAGCATCCGGACGCTCGAAGACCTGTGGGGTGTCCGCCTGTTCGAACGCACAACCCGATCCGTGGTGCCAACCGCAGCCGGCCGGCGCCTGATCGAACTGGCGCCCGAACTGCTGAGCCATGCCGAAGAAAGCAAGGCCCGCGTGCTGGCCGCCGGGCGCCGCCTGTCGATCGTGTGCGGCCCGGCCATCCTTGAAAGCTTCATCCCCGCCGCACTCTCCGCCTTCGCCCTCAACCACAAGGGCATCGGCGTGGACGTGGAATATCTGCCGCCCGATATGGCCGTCCAACGCCTGCAACAACGCCGCGCGCAATTGCTGCTCTATCATTCCGGTTCGCTCGCGGCCTTCGCCGGCCGGCGCGACCTCAAAATTCAACCGGTGATCGAAGAACCCTATCATCTCCTGTGCGGGCCCACCCACCCCGCGGCAACCAACCGCGATGCAGATGCCCTGCTTCAGCATGATTGGGCCATCGCCGGCTTCGATCCAGGCTTTGCCGCCAATCTGGCACCCGATCGCCGCGAAGCCCTGCAACGCTCCGGCTTTCCGCGCTTTCGCCTGTCGAGCCAGAAAGCCTGTGTGGACCTGGCGCGGCACGGCCTGATCGTGACAATGGCACCGCGCTCCGGCGCGCTGAAGGCCTGTACGGAAGGCGGCCTGATCTCCTATGAAGTGCCCGGCATCGCCCCCTTCACCCTCGCCGCCATGACACTGGCCGATGTGCCCGATCAGGCAGCCGCCGATTTCATCGAAATCGTGTTAGGCCACAGATGACGCGCAAGGCGAAGGGCTGAGGAAGGCAGAGAGGCCTCCGGCGGGCAGGGACGCAGTCCCAGCACCCGTTTGTTTTCGGGCAGTCCCTTTCCCCGTCACCCCGCACTTGATGCGGGGTCCCGCTGTTCAATTACATTCGATTCCGGTTGTAATTTGACCTACCCTTGCAGCGCCCATATCGTCGGCGCATGTCCAAGCAATATATTAACGAATATCGTGCCGATCTTGATCGGTTGCGCGCCTATACCGGCAGCCGACGCGAAAGCGTGCTGCGCGAAGCCTTCAAGGATCTGCTGAAACGCTGGGGCAAATCGCAGGATCTTCTGCTGGTTGCCGAGCATGACATGATCACCCCGATGAAAACGCGCATCAATGTTGATGGCGCGCTGCTGCAAACCCCGCCGGTTTGCCGCCCATGAACAACCGGCTCTATTACGGCGACAATCTCGATTGGCTTTCCAATGAAAAAGCCTTTCCCGATGAAAGCGTTGATCTGGTCTATCTTGATCCGCCGTTCAATTCGAACGCCACCTACAGCCAGTTGTTCAAATCGCCGGACGGCAAGACGGCAGACAGCCAAATCGAAGCCTTTGAAGATACGTGGAACTGGGGCACTTCGGCCGAAGCCGCCTATGATTGGGTGCTGAAAGGCCACAACACCGATGTGGCGCAGTTGCTGCAAGCGATGCGCGGCTTCCTGCACGATAATGCGTTGATGGCCTATCTTGCCATGATGGCGGCGCGGTTAGTGGAATTGCACCGCGTGCTGAAACCCACCGGCAGCCTCTATCTCCACTGCGACCCCACCGCGAGCCATTATCTCAAGCTGCTGCTGGATGGGGTGTTTGGGCCTGACGGCTTCACAAATGAGGTAATCTGGCAGCGCACCAACACAAAGAGCCACGCCTTCACGCGTTTTCCGTCGACCCACGATGTTGTCTTGGCATATCGGAAATCTGATGCCGCAACGTGGCACACCCATTATCTCCCGCACAGCGAGAAGCTCATCAAGTCGCACTATTCCAATGTCGAGGAAGGAACAGGCCGGCGATATACGCTTGGCGACACTCTGAATCCGAACCCTAATCGACCAAATCTGACCTACGAATGGAATGGACTGACCCGCGTTTGGCGCTGGACGCGCGAGCGGATGCAGGAAATGCATGATACCGGAAGGCTGGTTTACACCAGTTCCGGAATGCCACGTTACAAACGCTATCTTGACGAAATGCCCGGCACTCCAGTTACGGATGTGTGGACGGACATTCCACCGCTCAACTCCCAAGCCCAAGAACGCCTCGGCTACCCCACGCAAAAGCCGCTGGTGCTGCTGGAACGCATCATCAATGCCTCGTCCAATCCCGGCGATGTGGTGCTCGATCCGTTCTGTGGCTGCGGCACGGCGGTGCATGCCGCCGAAAAGCTGGGCCGGCGCTGGATCGGGATCGACATCACCCACCTGAGCATCGCGCTGATCGAAAAGCGCATGATGGATGCCTTTCCCGGCATCGCTTTCGAGGTGGAAGGGCGACCGAAGGATCTGGATTCAGCGCTGCAACTGGCTTTGCGCGACAAGCATGAATTCCAGAAGTGGGCGGTCACCCACGTCGGCGGGCAGCCGTGGAGGGGCGGTCAGAAAGGCCCGGACGGCGGTATCGACGGGCTGATCTTCTTCAATGGTTTCGACGCCAAGGCCGAAAAGTCCAGCCACGAAAAGGCGATCATTTCGGTGAAGGGCGGGCTGAACAAGAATGTGAATGATGTTGCCAGTCTGGTCGAAACCATCGGCCGCGAGAAAGCCGCGTTGGGTATATTGCTCGCCGCTGCGCTGCCGACGAAACAGATGGAAGCCCGCGCGGCAGCGGCGGGCTTTTACGATCCCGGCACCGGCGTAGCCGTGCCGCGCATCCAGATCATCACGCTGGCCGAATTGTTCGCCGGCAAGCGCCCGGTGATCCCGAATGTGAACCCGGCAATGTTTAAGGCGGCGCCGGTGGAGGCGAAGCAACAGGGCAAATTGTTCTGAGAAGAAAGCGGGACCCCGGATCAAGTCCGGGGTGACGATCCGGGGTAATGGGTGCTTGATGGATTGAGGGCCGCCTCAAATCAAACGGGTGCAGGGACTGCGTCCCTGCCCGCCGGAGGCCCCCTCTTCTCCTCCCCTTCCCTCCTCCAACAAACTGATTCGCAATTCGTAAACTCTTAAAGCGTACAAACACTCTCGCGATTGGGGTCGCTGGGGCGGTTGGAGTGCAGGAGAGCTGCGCATGGCCGTTCCCGATATTCAGTTTGACGCGAGGGTGAGCATGCAGATTGGCGAATTGCTGGTAGCGGCCGGGTTGGTCACGCAGGCGCAGATCGAGCAGGCGATTGATCGCCAGCACGACGCGGGCGGCCGGTTGGGGCCGAACCTGGTGGCGGTGGGTGCGATCTCGCCGGAGGAACTCGCGCAGTTCGTGGATGGGGTTCCGGTGGAGCCCTCCACCGTGGCGGAAACCGGCCTGCCCGAGGCGTTTCTGATCGATCTGATGTTGAAGTTCCTGTTTATCGGCACGGCGGAGACGACGGCGGAATTGAGCGCGGCGTTGCGCTTGCCGCCGGGCTTGGTGACGGAGCTGTTGGAGGCGGCCACACGGGGCCAGATGGTGGCGGCGCTGGGCAGCGTTGGCGGCGGCCAGTTGGGCATGCGGTATGAATTGACGGATACCGGCAAGGTGCGGGCGCGGGAGGCGATGGCGCGTTCGGCTTACTCCGGGCCGGCGCCGGTGCCTTTGGAAGTTTATGCCCATTGGATCGAACGCCAGAAGGTGACCAACGAGATCATCGACGCTGCTGGCATGCGCCGTGCGTTTGATGGCCTGGAAGTGGCCGATGAGCTGGTGAACAAGTTGGGCCCGGCGATCACCATGGGCCGGGCGCTGTTGATGTATGGCCCGCCCGGCAACGGCAAGACATCGGTGGCGCAGCGGCTTGATCGCGTGTTCCGCCATGTGATCCACATTCCGCATGCCGTGCTGGTGGAAGGCCAGGTGATGACGGTGTTTGATCCCGATGTGCATCTGCCGGTGGATCGCGATGCCGCTGTGGCGCGCCCGCGCCTGGTGGCGTCGCTGTACCGGGATGAGGCTGATGGCCGGTTTGTGCCGTGCCGCCGGCCGTTCATCGTGACGGGGGGTGAACTCACGCTGGAGATGCTCGATCTGAAGCATGAGAGCGGCGGCAATTTCTATACCGCGCCGCTGCACATGAAGGCGGCGGGCGGCGTGTTGCTGATCGACGATTTCGGGCGCCAGATGGTGTCGCCCACCGCGCTGCTCAACCGCTGGATCGTGCCGCTGGAAAACCGGGTGGATTATCTGAAGCTGGCCACCGGCAAGAGTTTCCGGGTGCCGTTCCAGACGGTGGTGATTTTCTCCACCAACCTGGCGCCGGCCGATCTGATGGACCCGGCCTTTTTGCGCCGCATTCCGTACAAGCTGGAGATTGGCCCGCCTTCAGCCGAAGCGTGGCGGCGAATTTTCAAGAGCGTGGCAGCCGCGAACGGCATCGAGGCCGAGGATGGCCAGATCCGCGCGATCGAGCATGATCTGACCGTGACGCAGGGGCTTGATCTGGCTGCCTATCAGCCGCGGTTCCTGATCGAACAGATTGTGGCCTCATCCCGTTTCAAGGCGCAGCCGCCGGCGCTGCACCGCGAACTGGTGAGCCTGGCGCTGGCCAATCTTACCGTGGGCCGCAGCCCCGGTGGCGGCGACGGCGTTGGGATGGGCAGCGGATCACTGGCCAGAGTCGCCTGAGCCGTTAGTTCCAGCCGAACCGCACGCCGTAGCTGAGGCCCACTGAAACCTGATCGCGCTGCCCGCGCAGGCGGATGAGCGAGGATTCCGCCACCACGTCGCCCAGGCGATCATAGCTGGTGAACAGGGTGAGCGCGCCGTTCCTGCCGAAGCGGCCCAACGGCTTGGTGAGCGCACCGGAGACGCCGGCGGAGATCAGGCCGGAGCCGGTGGTGAAGGCTGGCAGGCCAGCGGCCGCGGCTTGCAGCGGGGACACGCCGAAATAGATGTTGCTGTAATCACTGTCGGCCCAGGTGGCGCGCAGGGACAGGTTCCACAGCAGGCTGGCGTCCTTCTTGCGGTCGCTCCAGCCGATGATCGTATCCGCAATCAGGCCATCATGGCCGCCGGCGCCCTGCCGCACTTCGGCGCGAAGGCGCAGCTTGCCGTTCACAAGGCTTTTCTGGGCAAAACCGCCGAACTCGCCGGCCAGGCCAACATCGCCCATACCGCGCAGCGCCGTGGAGCCGCCGGTTATGAGGAAGGGCGAGCCGCCGGTGTTTTCCTGCCGGCCAAAGCGGATCTTGGCGAGCGGACCGATCTTCCAGCCATCCTGGTTCACCGCGTTCCAACCCAGGCCATCGGGGACGGAGAGGAAGACGGCATCCTTATAGTTGAGGCGCAGATCGGGGAAGATCGACAGGCCGTGATCGCGGCTGCCCTGCCAAACCGGCGCGTAGATGGGGGCGATGCCGAGGCCGAGGGTCCAGGCCTTGGGCGCGGGCGGGCGCTGGGCCTGCGCGCCTTGTAGGGTGGTCGGCACGCCGGGCGCTGGGCCTTGCTGGGCCAATGCGGGGGCTGCGGTGATCAGGATCAGGGCGGCGGCGGGGCGGATCATGGGGGAGCCTCGGGCGGGTTGGGGGTGAAATCGCGATAGCGGGATTGTTACGGAACCGCAATGTGGCCGTTCCGCCCACGGCCCGGCACACGTTGGCAGCGCGCCGGCACCGGGCGGCAACAGGCCGGCACTGATTGGTATCAGATACGCAATCGCCACGATGGGAAGTGGAACCAAGGCAGCCCACATTGGTTCCAAGACAAACCCCTTGGGAGCATCACATGAGCCATCTGCCGCAGGATCTGCACGACATCTTCCCCGCCGCCGCCGACCGGTTGCGGGAACTGAAGGAGACGGACCGGCATTTCCGCACGTTGGCCGATCGTTATGCTGTGCTGGATGATGAAATCCGCCGCAGCGAAATGGGCGTGACGCCGGCGATGGATGATGTCCATGCCGAAGGCCTGAAGAAGGAACGCCTGGTGCTGCTGGATCAGATTGCCGCCATCCTGGAAGGAGAAAAGGCATGAATGTCAATGAGATCGCAGCCGAACTGCGTGCGCGGTTGACCGAGTTTCAGGCCGAAATCGCCCGGCTTGAACAGGCCACCATCCAGCCGCTTTCGGCCAAGTTTGCAGATCAGGCCAATGATCTGGAAGAACTGGCGACCAACGAAGGCATGGAAGTGCAGCATATCCACGAAGCCGAGCAGATCCTGGCCGCGCTGGCCCGCATCGAGACTGGCCAATATGGCGAATGCGAGGTGTGCGGCGGCGATATCGCTCCGGCCCGCCTGGCGGCGCTGCCGACGGCGACGCGCTGCATCAAGTGTGCGGCGTGATGACGGGTGACAGGGGGCAGCGGGGCGGCTAACCACCGGGCATGAGCCCGTTGCCCCACCCTGTCCCGTTCACCCGTTTTGGCGAATGGCTGGCTGCTGCCGAAGCAGCAGAACCCAATGATCCCAATGCGATGGCGGTTGCCACGGCGACTCCGGATGCGGCGCCGTCGTTGCGCGTCGTGCTGCTGAAGGCGTGGGATGAACGCGGGTTCGTGTTCTACACCAATCTCGACAGCCAGAAG
Source organism: Sphingomonadales bacterium 32-65-25 (assembly GCA_002280855.1). Lineage (GTDB taxonomy): Bacteria > Pseudomonadota > Alphaproteobacteria > Sphingomonadales > Sphingomonadaceae > Sandarakinorhabdus. The sequence continues at coordinate 155,780 of NCEU01000001.1, forward strand.
GGCAACGAGCTGGCAGCCAACGCGCAGACGCATCTGAATTTCCACTGGAAATCGCTGCAACGCCAGGTGCGCATCGGCGGCCGCGCCGAACTGGTGAGCGATGAGGAGGCGGACGCCTATTTCGCCACCAGGCCGCGCGAATCCCAGCTCGGCGCCTGGGCCAGCCTGCAGAGCCGCCCTTTGCCCGACCGCGCCACCTTCGAAGCCCGCCTCAGCGAAATGGACGCCCGCTTCCCCGCCGACGTGCCGCGCCCGCCGCGCTGGAGCGGGTGGCGCGTGGAGCCGGAACGCATTGAATTTTGGCAGGCCCGCGATGGCCGCTGGCACGAACGTGAAGTGTATTGGCGAGAGTCTGACGGTTGGCGCTTTGGGCTGGTCTATCCCTGATGCGCCTGCCGTTCACGCAAGTTGATGCCTTTGCCGATGGTGCCTTCACCGGCAATCCGGCGGCGGTGATGTTTCTCGAACGTTGGCTGCCGGATACCGTGCTTCAGGGCATCGCGGCCGACAACAACCTGTCTGAAACCGCGTTCCTTGTGGCGCACGACGGCGCCGAGGCCGATTTCGAACTGCGCTGGTTTACGCCCAAGCTGGAGGTCGCGCTGTGTGGCCACGCCACGCTCGCCAGCGGGCATGTCGTGCTTGATGCCCTGCCTGATCTGCCGCTGGCGCGATTCCTTACCCGCGAGGCTGGCCTGTTGACCGTGGCCCGCGCTGGCGATGGCTTGGCGATGCGCCTGCCGGCCTTGCCCGCTAACCGTCCGGTGACGCAGGCGGAAGAAGCCGCCGTCTCCGCTGCGCTGGGCACCTTGCCGGTGGAGGTGTGGGCGCGCGGCGGCGATTATCTGGTGGCGATGTTCGATTCACCGGATGAGGTTCGCAGCTTGCAGCCTGATTTTACTGCCATTCTGGCGCTGGCGCCGGGTGTGGACCTGATGCTGATCGCCACGTCACCAGGTGAAGATACCGAAGTGCTTTCCCGCGTGTTCGTGCCGGCCTGCGGCGTGGATGAAGACCCGGTGACCGGCAGCGCCCATGCTGTGATCGCGCCACTGTGGGCTGCCCGCTTTGGCCGGCCATCGTTTACCGCGTTTCAGGCCAGCGCCCGTGGCGGGCACCTGGCGTGCCGGGTGGAAGGCGCGCACGTCATTCTCACTGGCAAGGCCCGCACCGTGATCCGCGGCGAGTATGACTTGCCGGATGCCGCTGTCTCCGGCTAACGCCGGGGTCATGACGCATTTCTTCAAGATGCACGGGCTGGGAAATGATTTCCTCGTGCTTGATGCGCGCGAACAGCCGATTGCGCTGAGCGCCGCGCAGGTGCGTGCGCTGGCTGATCGCCACACCGGCATCGGTTTCGATCAGTTGATCCTGATTGAACCCAGCGCCAGCGCCGATGTGCGGCTGCGCTTCTGGAACAGCGATGGCGGCGAAGTGGCCGCTTGCGGCAACGGCAGCCGGGCGGCGGCAACCTTGCTGGGCGGTCAGCACCGCATTGAAACCGCGGGCGGCTTGCTGGACAGCAACGCGCATGCGGGCGGTGCCGAGGTGGACATGGGTGCGCCGCGCTGGGACTGGGATGCGGTACCGCTGGCTTACCCGATGGACACCGGCAACTTGCCGCTGGCCTGGGACGATCTGGACCATCCGGTTGCGCTTTCGGTGGGCAATCCCCACGTGGTGTTCTTTGTGCCCGATGCGGCGGCCGTGGCGCTGGAACAGATCGGCCCCACCATCGAAGTTGATCCGGTGTTCCCCGAACGGGTGAATGTCGGCATCGCGCAGGTTACCGGCCGTGATCACCTGATCCTGCGCGTGTGGGAACGTGGTGCCGGCGCGACCCTGGCGTGTGGCACCGGCGCGGTGGCGGCAGTGGCGGCGGCGCAGCGGCGCGGGCTGGTGGATGCTCAGGTGCGCGTCTCCTTGCCCGGCGGTGATCTGACCGTGACGCGGCGCGACGATGGCCATCTTCTGCTCGCAGGGGCAGCGGTGATCGCCTACACCGGCGATGTTGATCTGGAGCGTTTCGCATGAGCTGGCTGGGGAAGCTGACCCAAGGGTTGGCAAAATCGACCAAGCGCCTGGCAGACAATATCACCGGCCTCGCCACCGGCACGTTGCCACTGGACGATGAGCGGCTCGACGAGATCGAGGAAGCGCTTATTGCGGCCGATCTTGGGCCGGCCGTTGCGGGCCGCATCCGCGAACGGCTTGCGGATCAGAAGTTTGCCAAGGGCATTGATGAAGCCGGCATCCGCACAGTGGTGGCCGAAGAAGTGGAGAAGGTGCTGGCGCCGGTCGCCCTTCCGCTGGCCATCACGCGCCGGCCACAGGTGGTGCTGGTGGTGGGCGTCAATGGCAGCGGCAAGACGACGACGATTGCCAAGCTGGCCCGCCTGTTTAAGGCCGATGGCAAATCAGTGATGCTGGCCGCCGGCGACACCTTCCGCGCAGCCGCCATCGCCCAACTGAAGATCTGGGCCGACCGGGTGGGCGTGCCGATCATTTCGGGCGAACAGGGCGGCGATGCGGCCGGCCTGGCGTTTGACGCCGTCAAGCGCGCCATGGACGAAGGCATCGATGTGCTGATCATCGATACCGCCGGCCGGCTGCAGAACAAGGCCGGCCTGATGGACGAGTTGGCCAAGATGAAGCGGGTGATCGGCAAGCTCGATCCTTCGGCGCCGCACGACGTGCTGTTGGTGCTGGATGCCACCACCGGCCAGAACGCACTCAGCCAGATCGAGGTGTTCAGTCAGGTGGCGGGCGTAACCGGTCTGGTGATGACTAAGCTGGACGGTTCAGCCCGTGGCGGCATGCTGGTGGCCGCGGCGGAGAAATACCGCCTGCCGATCCACGCCATCGGGGTTGGTGAAGGGATGGACGATCTGCAACCCTTCGATGCCGGCGAATTCGCCCGCGCTCTGGCCGGCGCAGAGGACTGATTCAGCTCGCTGCGCGCAACTGCAACCCGGTGTTGGCTGCCGCTTCAGCGTTCGCGATGGCTTCCGGGATCTGGCTGGCCGGCACCGGTGGGGACAGCGCAAAGCCCTGCACACGGTGAATGCCGGCGGCACGGGCCAGCTCCAGCTCCTCGCGGCTTTCCACCCCTTCGGCCACAAGCATCAGGTCCATCGAATGGCCGAGGCTTGCAGCGACACGGAAGATATCGGCGGCCATGGCCTGGCCTGGCGCACCCGACAGCAGCGATCCAGAGATTTTCAGCGCGTTGATCGGCAACCGGCGCAGGCGATCGAGCGAGGAGAAACCGGCGCCGAAATCGTCCATGGCCACGCCCACGCCCAGCTTGATCAACCGTTCGATATTGCTGCGGCAGGCGTCTTCATCGGTCATCAGCGCGGTTTCGGTGACTTCCAGCGCCAGGCGATGTGGCGGCAGGCCGACGACCTGCAGTTCCGCCAGCACTTCATCCACCATGCCGGGCTGGCGCAGATCGTGCACGGACGCATTGATCCACAGATTCATCGGTCCCGGCAGTCCGGCCACCACGGCGGCTGCCTGCTCCAGCACCAGGCGGCGCAGCGTGCCAATCAGGCCGCGCGCTTCGGCAATGCGGGCCATTTCGGCGGGCGCCACCGGCTCACCGCCATCGGGCTGCCAGCGCGCCAGCGCTTCCAGCGCCACCACCGTGCCGGTCTCAAGATCGACCAGCGGTTGATAGGCAACATCGATATTGCCAGCACGCAGTGCCGATCGCACGCGCGATTCCACCCCAGCATTGCGCGCCGACAGCAGCTTCAAATCCGGCGTGAACAGGCAGATGTGGCTGCCGGGATGGCCCTTGGCCGACAGCAGCGCCAGATCGGCAGCGCGCAGCAGGTCTTCGCCTGTTTGTCCGTTGTCGGGGCTCATCGCCACGCCAACGGCGGCCCCCACCTGAATTTCGGCATCACCGAACCGTGCTGGCTGATCCACCGCATCGATCAGCACGCGGGCCAACGCCAGTGCGCCTTCGACATCATCAGATTCGGCCAGAATGGCGAACTCGTCACCGCCCATGCGGCTGGCAAACAGGCCGGGATCAGCAGTGCGCAGCCGGAACCCGACCCGTGTGATGACGCGGTCGCCCATGGCATGCCCATAACGATCGTTGACCTGCTTGAAGCCATCCAGATCGACGATCATCAAGGCAAAGTTGCTGCCTTTAAGGAGGCGCTGATCCAGTTCTTCCATGAAGGCGCGTCGGTTGGGCAGGCCGGTAACAGGGCAGCGACGGATCTCGCGGTTCAGTTCAGCGATGGCATTGTGCTCGCCGGTGCTGTCGCGCATCACCGTTACCCAGCCCCCGCCGGGAACCGGCTGACATTCCAGATCGACCACGCGATTATCGTTCAGGTGCAGCGCGGCATTGAACGGCTGGCGCATGTTCACCAGCATCGTGGCATGGCCGAGGAATTCGGCGCGGTTGGTGGCCGCGGTCTGCAGGTTGGGCGCATCGGCCAGCAATTCGGCGAACGTGGGGGGATTAGCCGGATCGAGCGGCTTCACCCCCAGCAGCGCCATCGCGCTGCTGTTCATCGCCACCACCCGCGTGTCGGCATCCAGGATGGTGATGGCCTGGCTGAGTGTCTGGACGGCGGTGTCCAGGCGTTGCCGCTCCGCCGCCTGCGCTTCGCGTGCCAGCAGCAGTTCGGTGTGGGCGGCATAGCCACTGCGGGCCATCGACACGCACAACAGCCCGAACACCAGCACCCCGGCGCCGGCGCCGACACCCCAGGGCGCCGGCCAGAAACGGATGAGCGCAATGCCAATGGGCAGGCTGATGGCCGGGAACTGCACCAGCGCAATCAGCGGACGGCCTGGCCCGGTTCCGTTGGCGGCCCCCAGTGTCGCCAACGCGACCATAACGGCCACCGCCTGCGCAAAGAACGGCGCATTCTGCCCAAGAACGGAAGCAACGATGCCGCCCAGCCCGACAGCAACGATGATGGTGCCCAAGAGATAGCGGGCCTCCACCTCCTCCAGGTCAACCTCGGGATCAGGCGTGCGCACGGCATGGCAAGCAAAGATCACAAAGGCAAAGCCGGCCAAGGCCAACCCGGAAAAGAACAGGGCCGGCAGGCTTTTCACGGCCAGTGCGGCGGCAATGGCCAGTACGGCGGCAACCGGCCCGGCAAACGCAAACGACCAGAAATAATTGCCCAGATCGCGGGTGAGTTCGGCTTGCAAAGAGGCTGGAAGCTGCGGCCCCAGGATGCGGCGCGCCCACCGGAATGGCCAACCGGAATGCGTATGTAACTGTTGGTTATGTTTTACTGATTTCAACATGTAACCGTAAAGAAGTAACATAATATCGCAAGCCTGAATAGCGACCTGTTGCCCGTGACAAACCCCGTCGTGCCCACGGTGCTTGACCGCCCTGCCCCATGCGCTTATGGAGGCGCGGCTTCCGGGAGGAGGCCATGCGTCCGAGGATGCACGCCGGCCAGCGAGTTTTCGCCCGCCGGCGCGTTTTCATTTGGACGCAGAGCGATTTTTGAGAAGGGCCTCTGGGCTTTGTTTGACAGTCTTTCCGAGCAGTTGGGCGGCATTTTCGAGCGGTTGCGCGGTCGTGGCGCGCTGACCGAGATCGACGTGCGTGCCGCCATGCGCGAAGTGCGCGTGGCGCTGCTGGAAGCCGATGTCGCCCTGGCCGTCGTCAAGGATTTCATCGAGAACGCCACCCAGCGTGCCATCGGCGCCGAAGTCATCAAATCGGTCACGCCGGGGCAGCAGGTCGTCAAGATCGTCAACGATTGCCTGGTGGAATTGCTCGGCGGTGAAGAAGAACCAATCCCGCTGAAGATTGCCGTTACGCCGCCCGCCGTTGTCATGATGGTTGGCCTGCAGGGCTCCGGCAAGACGACAAGCAGCGCCAAGCTGGCAAGCTGGCTTTCGACCCGCGAACGCAAGAAGGTCATGATGGCCAGCCTGGACGTCGCCCGTCCGGCCGCCCAGGAACAATTGCGCGTGCTGGGCGAACAGACCGGCATCGCCACCCTGCCAATCATTGCCGGCCAGACGCCGGTGCAGATTGCCGAGCGCGCCCGCCAGTCCGCGAAGCTGCAGGGCTTTGACGTGGTGGTGCTCGATACCGCCGGCCGCCTCGGTGTTGATGAAGCGTTGATGGCCGAAATGGCCGCTATCGCCTCTGCCACCACGCCCGACGAAATCTTGCTGGTGGTCGACAGCCTGACCGGTCAGGACGCGGTGAATGTCGCGGCTGCCTTCAAGGAACGCGTGGCGCTGACCGGCGTGATCCTCACCCGCATGGATGGCGATGCCCGTGGCGGCGCGGCGCTATCGATGCGCAGCGTGACCGGTGCGCCGATCCGCTTTGCCGGTGTCGGCGAAAAGCTCGACGCGCTGGAATTGTTCGACGCCCGCCGCGTTGCTGGCCGCATCCTGGGCATGGGCGACATTGTTGGCCTGGTGGAAAAGGCCGCCGCCAATTTCGAAGCCGATCAGGCCGAGAAAATGGCGGAGAAACTGGCCAAGGGCCAGTTCGACATGGACGATCTGCGCCAGCAACTGGCGCAGATGAAGAAAATGGGCGGGCTTTCGGGCCTGGCAGCGATGATGCCGGGCATGGGCGCCGCCAAGAAGGCGATGGACAGCGGCGCGGTCAATCCCAAGATGCTGGACCGCATGGAAGCGATCATCCTGTCGATGACCATGAAGGAACGCACCAAGCCGGAAATCCTTACCGCCAAGCGCAAGATCCGTATCGCCAATGGTTCTGGCACCACGGTGCAGGATGTCAACAAGGTGCTGAAGATGCACCAGGAAATGGCCAATGTCATGAAGCGCCTGAAGAAGATGGGCGGCATGAAGGGCATGATGAAGATGCTGGCCGGCATGGGTGGTGGCATGCCTGGGCCGGAAGGCGCAGCACCGGGCGGTGAAGGCCCCGGCGGTGCCATCGATTTGGGGGCAGTTGGCCGCATGTTCGGCCGCCCCGGCATGGGCAGCCTGCCGCCCGGCTTCAACAAGTTTGGCAGAAAATAACTTTAATCAACGCAAATTACTGAAGGAAAGATCAAAATGGCTACCTCTATTCGTCTTGCCCGCGGCGGCATGAAGAAGCGTCCGTTCTACCGTATTGTTGTGTCGGACAACCGCAGCCCGCGTGATGGCAAGTTCCTGGAAAAGCTGGGCACCTACAACCCGCTGCTGCCCAAGGATTCGCCTGAGCGCATCAAGCTGGACACCGAGCGCGCGGCCTATTGGCTGAGCGTTGGCGCGCAGCCGACCGACCGCGTTGCCCGTTTCCTGGATGCCGCTGGCCTGCGCACCCGCGCTGCCAAGAACAACCCGAACAAGGGCGAACCGGGCGCCAAGGCCAAGGAACGCGTCGAAATGGCCGCCCAGAAGGCTGCTGAAGCCGTCGAAGCCGCCGCTGCTGCTGAAGCCGAAGCTGCTGAAGCCGCTGCCGCTGCTGAAGCTGCCGCTGCCGAAGCTGCTGCTGCTCCGGCGGTCGAAGAAGCCCCGGCTGAAGAAGCCCCGGTTGAAGCTGCTGCTGAAGACGTGGCCGCCGAAGAAACGCCGGCCGCCGAAGCTGCTGCCGACGACGAAACGGCCGCTTAAGGCACGCGTGCAATGGCGGCCGATCAGATCGTGCTGGCCGCCATTGCCGGCGCCCATGGCATTCGCGGCGAGGTGCGGCTGAAGCTGTTCACCGACGACGCCCAATCCCTGGCCCGTCACGCCCGCTTCGATGCGGGCGGGCGGGCCTTGGTTTTGGCGGCCATCCGTGCCGACAAGCCCGGCACCGCCATCGCCCGTTTTGACGGCGTGACCGATCGCAACGTCGCGGAATCGCTGCGCGGCCTTACCCTCACCGTTCCCCGCACCGCCCTGCCGGCGCTGGATGAGGGCGAATATTATGTCGCCGATTACCTTGGCCGCAGCGTGGTGGATGAAACCGGCGCGACCGTTGGCACCGTGAAATCCATCGAGAATTTCGGCGCCTCCGACATCCTCGACATTGCACTGGCTGGCGGCGGCACGGTGATGGTGCCCTTCGTCGCCGAGGTGGTGCGCGAGGAGGCGGACCGGCTGATTGTTGACCGCGCGTGGTTGGCGTGACTGGGCTCGCATGAGCTGGCGGGCGACAATTCTGACGCTCTATCCCGAGATGTTCCCCGGCCACCTGGGCCAAAGCCTGGCAGGCCGGGCGCTGGCACAAGGCACCTGGGCTTGCAACGCCGTCAACATCCGCAATTTCGCGATGGACAAGCACCGCACGGTCGATGACACCCCGGCCGGTGGCGGCCCCGGCATGGTGCTGAAAGTGGGTGTGCTCAGCGCCGCCATCGATGCGGTGGCTGATGGCCGGCCGGTGTTGGCGATGACACCACGGGGAAAGCCGCTCAGCCAGGCCCGCGTGCGCCAACTGGCGGAAGGCCCCGGCGCCATCATCCTGTGCGGCCGTTTCGAAGGTTTTGACGAGCGCATCTTCCAGCGCCGCGCCATCGAGGAAGTGTCGATTGGCGACTATGTGCTTTCGGGTGGCGAGGTTGCCGCGATGGTGGTGATGGATGCTTGCGTGCGGCTGCTGCCCGGTGTAATGGGCGCGGCTTCCAGCGGTATCGAGGAAAGCCACGAAAGCGGCCTTCTTGAACACCCGCACTATACCAGGCCCCCCGAATGGGAAGGCCTTTCGATCCCCGAAGCGTTGCGATCGGGGGATCACGCACGCATCGCCAAATGGCGGCGCGCGCGGTCCGAACAGGACACACGGTCAAGGCGGCCGGATCTGTGGGATCATCATGGGGATGATCGGGTCCATCCGCCCTCTGGCGCGCGACAACAGAAGAAAGAGGAATGAGATGAATCTCATCCAGACACTCGAAGCCGAGCAGATTGCCAAGCTCACCGAAAAGCGCAGCATCCCGCTGTTCCGCGCCGGCGACACGCTGCGCGTGGGCGTGCGCGTTGTTGAAGGCGAACGCACCCGCGTGCAGAATTACGAAGGCGTGTGCATCGCGCGTTCGAACCGCGGCATCAACTCGTCGTTCACCGTGCGCAAGATCTCGTTCGGCGAAGGCGTGGAACGCGTGTTCCCGCTGTACAGCCCGAGCATCGAAGCCATCGAAGTCGTCCGCCGCGGTGTCGTCCGCCGCGCCAAGCTTTATTATCTGCGTGGCCGCAGCGGCAAGTCCGCCCGCATCGTCGAAAAGCGCGACGCACGTCCTGCCAAGGACTAATCCCCATTCAGATTGCCGAAAGGGCGCCAGTGGCACTGCTGCTGGCGCCCTTTTTCATTGCGTGTTCGCAGCCCAAGCCCCTATCTGAAGCCATGTCCCCCCTTCCCCCTTCCGGCGCGATCGATGGCGGCATCCATCGCCTGCCAGCCCGGGTCTATTTCGAAGACACGGATACCGCCGGCATCATGTATCACGCCAAATATCTGCACTTCATGGAGCGCGGCCGCACCGAGTTTCTGCGTGTCGCCGGCATCGATCATGGCGCCGCGGTAAAGGCCGGGGATGGCGCCTATGCGGTGACCGAAATGCAGATCAAGTGGCTGCGGCCGGCGAAGCTGGACGATGTGTTGACCATCGAGACCCGCCTCATCAGCGTCCGCGCCGCCGCCTGCGCTATCGCTCAGCGCATCACCCGCGCCGGTGAGCCGCTGCTGGACGCCACCCTCACCGCTGCTTTCCTCGATCCCGCCGGCCGCCCCCGCCGGCAACCGCGCGACTGGATGGCGCGGTTCAATGAACTTCTGGCACAGGAACCATGATGCAAGCCGATATCGCGATCAAAACCGCGGCCGAACTGTCGCCGTTCGCCCTGTTCATGCAGGCCGATATCGTCGTGAAGGCGGTGATGTTCGGGCTGTTGCTGGCCAGTGTGTGGAGCTGGGCGATCATTCTCGAACGCTCGCGCCGCCTGTCCCGCCTCAACGGCGAGGCCGCCAAATTTGAAGACTGGTTCTGGAAGGCCAAGGATCTCGACAGCCTCTATGAGCCCGCGTCCCGCACCGATCACCCCTCGGCCCGCGCCTTCCTGGCCGGCATGAACGAATGGCGGCGCAGCCTTTCGGCCAAGACCGGCCGCAGCATCGATCGCGAAGGCCTGCGGGGGCGCCTGGCCAGCGCCATCAATGTCGCCATCGGCCGCGACATCGATGAATTGTCAGACCGGTTGAACGCGCTCGCCACCATAGGTTCGGTGGCGCCGTTCGTCGGCCTGTTCGGCACGGTGTGGGGTATCATGCGCAGCTTTGCCAGCATCGCCGCCAGCCAGAACACATCGCTGGCCGTGGTCGCGCCTGGCATTGCCGAAGCGTTGTTCGCCACCGCCATCGGCCTGTTTGCCGCCATTCCTGCCGTGATCGGATATAACCGTCTGCTGCACCGGGTGAACCGCCTGGAAGCCCGACTGAACGCCTTCTCGGAAGAGTATCTCAACCTCCTCTCCCGCCAGCTTGACGGCATGGACAGCCAGTAATGGGTATGGGTTCCCCCCGCAGAGGCCGCGGCCGCCAGCCCATGGCGGAGATCAACGTCACACCATTGGTGGACGTGATGCTGGTGCTGCTGATCATCTTCATGGTGACAGCGCCGCTGCTGGTGGCCGGCGTGCCGGTGGATCTGCCCGACGCCAAGGCGCAAAGCCTGCCGCAAGACCAGTCGCCGATCCAGATCAGCCTGAATGCCGCCGGCGAGCTGTTCGTTGATCGCATGGCCATCGCGCCCGCCGCCCTGCCCGCCAAGCTCGCCGCCCTGCGCGAAGCCCGCAGTGATGAAGCGCGCGTCTATGTGCGCGCTGATCGCGGCCTCGATTATGGCCGGGTGATGCAGGTGGTCGGCGACGTGAATGGCGCCGGCTTCAAGAAAGTGGCGCTGGTCACTGACGGGCAAGCCAAAAACCCGCAATGACGCGCGCCGAACGCCTCAGCATTGCCGGCGCTGCCACCGCGCACCTGGTGCTGCTCGCCGCGCTCAGCCTTGCCTGGCAGAACAGCCGGAAGATGCTGGCCGCGCCCACAGACGCCGTGCCGGTGGAAATCGTCGACATTTCCGACGCACCGCGCACACCGGAACCGCCCAAACCCTCGATGGAAGCCGCCCCGCAGGAAGCGGCCGCCGCGGCCGCCGAAGCCGAACCTGCGCCCGAACCGGAACCGGTGAAGCCTGACGCAGTGCCGCCGCCTGAACCGACCAAACCAACACCGCCAAAGCCCAAGGCTGCAACGCTCACCAAAGCCCCGCCTTCCCCGCTCGACACGTCCACATTGGCCAACCTGATCGACAAGGCGCTGCCCAAGGCGGCGAAGAAGCCGCTCGACACCTCGAAACTCGCCAAGGAACTCAACGCCAGCGCCCCGGCGCGCGCCACCGTTGATCCCCGCGCCGCGGCCACCCTCGCCCAGGCCATCCGCGCCCAGGTGGCCCCCTGCTGGAACCCACCCGTGGGCGGCCGCGATGTGCGCCGCATGACCGTGATCGTGACCGTGAACTACAGCCGCGATGGCCGCGTGATCGGCATGCCGGCCGCTGGCACCCCCACCGGCATGACCGCCGCCAACGCCGATTACGCCCGCGCCTTCGCCGAAACTGCCCGCCGCGCCGTGCTGCGCTGCCAGCCGTTGAAGCTGCCGGCGGAGTTGTATGATTTGTGGGGCAGCGTGGAGATCAATTTCGATCCGGAAGAGATGACGTAAGCCTCAGGGCCGCGCCTGCCACACGAACCGCCCTTCCTTCACTGTCCCCACCACCTTGATGGCCCTGATGCGCGCAGTGGGCGTCGTCAACGGGTTTGCGCTGAGCAGGGTGAAGTCGGCCAGCTTGCCCGCTTCGATGCTGCCGCGCCGGCGCTCTTCGCGGTAGGCCCAGGCCGGGTTGATGGTCAGCGCCTTCAGGCCGGCCCAGGCGTCCAAGCGTTGATCCGGCCCAAGCACAAAGCCGCTGCGGGTGGTGCGGGCCATGCTGGTCCACAGGATGAACATCGGATCGAGCGGCGTGACGATGAAATCGCTGTGGTTGCTGGCGTGCAGGCCCAGCGCCATCGCGCTGCGGATCGGGGAGATATGCGCCGCGCGGTCCTCGCCGAAGTTGCCGCGGTGGACGTCGCCCCAGAAATAGCTGTGGTTGGTGAAGTAGCTCGGTGTGATGCCCATCGCGGCGTAGCGCGGCAGTTGATCGGGGCGTTGCACCTGGCTGTGGATGACGATGGTGCGGTGATCGGCGGGCAGTTTCAGCGCGTCGACCGCGTTGATCACATCGTCCATCGCGGCGTCGCCGTTAGCGTGGATGAAGAGCTGCAGCCCGGCGGCGCTGGCGGCCTTGGCGGTGGAAAGGAAGGCCGGATAAGGCTGGATACCCTGCGCCCGCCAGTTTTCCTGCCCGGTGGGGCCCCCATGCAGATAGGGCGTGCTCATATAGGCAGTGCGTCCTTGCGGGCTGCCATCCTGGGTGATCTTGATGCCTTGCAGTTTCAGCCGGCCCTGCCATTGCCCGAAAGCATAGGCCGGCTTGCCCAGCCATTTCGGCATATCAACGAAGCTGGGCAGCGCCACCACATCGAGCACGAGCCGCCCCTGGCCGGCCGCTGCCTGCAGCAGATCGAGATCAGCCATGCTGGTGAAGCCATCATTGGCCAGCGTGTAACCATTTTTCGCATAAAGCTGCTGCACGGCGGCGAGATTGCGCAGGCGTTGTTCGCGCGGTGGCGGTTTCAGCGCCGGGCCAGCCAGCATCAGCGCGCTTTCCCAGATCTGGCCATTGGGCGTGCGGCCATCGGCTTCGCGGTTGATCAGGCCGCCTTCGGGGGCCTTCGTATCGGGCGTGACGCCGATCGCCGCCAGCCCGGCCGTGTTCAGCACCGCGCCGTGGCCAGAGACATGCATCACCAGCACCGGCCGATCCGGGAAGCGCGCATCAAGGTCGCGACGGGTCAGGTCGCGCTTGTCGGCCAGCAGGCTGGCATCATAACCCCAGCCCACCAGCCATTCACGGGGCGCGATCTTCAGCGCTGCCTCGCCATCGGCCAGTTTCCCCACCAGATCGGCAATGCTGGCGACGGTGCCCACAGGCGCACCCGACACATTCACCCGCCGCGCCAGATCAACCGCCATGGCGAGGTGGCTGTGCGCATCAATCAAGCCGGGCAAAAGCGTGCGGCCCTTCAGATCCAGCCGCTGCGTTTCCGCGCCGGCGATCCGCTGCGCCTGCGCCAGCGGTCCGGCAAAGGCGATCCTGCCGCCTTCGACGACCACCGCCGCCACCGTGTGCGGCCTGTCCCCCACCATGGTCAGGATCGGGCCGCCGTGGATCAGCAGATCGGCGGCGCTGGCTGGGCTGGCCAGCGCCACAATGCAGCCCAGGCCAATGCGGCAGCTGATCATATTCCCCCCCCAACTATCTGTATTAGACGTGTTACACAGCGTGTTTGCACGGGAATCCTTGGCCACGCAAGACGCAGCCGGCCACGGCAAACAGTTTGGCTCCCGTTCAGCTCCCCCCCCTGTTATGGTGAGGTGATGAGACTGATTCTGTTCACTGCTGCACTGCTTGCCGCCCCTGCCTTTGCGCAAGGCACGCCGCTTCGCGTGGATATCAACGCTGGACTGATGCAGCCGATGCCGATCGCCGTGCCAGCCTTTGCCCCCGGCAATGGCGCCAGCACCGAAGCCGGTACCACCACGCAGATTGGCGAGCGCGCGGCGCAGGTGATTGCCAATGATCTGAAATCCTCAGGTCTGTTCCGGCCACTCGATCCCGCAGCCTACACAACCACGGTGGGCATTGATGATGTGCTGAAACCGGATTTCCCGGCCTGGCGCACGATTGCCGCGCAGGCGCTGGTAACGGGCACGGTGACGGCCAATCCGGATGGCGGCATCACGCTCGCCTGTTATGCCTATGATGTGTTTGCCGGCGCCGAAATCGCACGGCAGGGGTTCGTGACCACGGCGGCCGGCTGGCGCCGCGCCGCGCACAAATGCGCCGATCTCGTCTATTCCCGCCTCACCGGAGAAAGCGGCTATTTCGACAGCCGCATTGTTTATGTGAGCGAGACAGGTTCACGCACCAAGCGCATCAAGCGGCTCGCCATCATGGATCAGGACGGCGCCGGCCACCGCTTCCTCACTTCCGGTCAGAACCTGGTGCTGACGCCGCGCTTTGCGCCGGGGCAGCAGACCATCACCTACATGAGTTTCGAGAATAACCGCCCGCGCGTGTGGATCTACACGCTGGGCAGTGGCCGGCAGGAAGCGGTGGGCCAGTTTTCCGCGATGACCTTCGCGCCGCGCTTCTCGCCCGACGGGCAGAACCTGGTGTTTTCCATGGCGGTGGGCGGCAACACCGATATCTATCGCTTCAACCTTGCCACCCGCAGCACGACTCGCCTCACCAGCGGACCGGGGATCGATACCTCGCCCAGCTACTCGCCCGATGGCACGAAGATCGTGTTTGAAAGTGATCGCGGCGGTTCGCAGCAGTTGTATGTGATGAACGCCGATGGCAGCGGCCAGAGCCGGATCAGCTTTGGCGAAGGCCGCTCCGCCAGCCCGGTGTGGAGCCCGCGCGGCGATTATATCGCCTTCACCCGCATGGGTGGCGGCCGTTTCGGCGTGGGCGTCATGCGCCCCGATGGCTCTGGCGAACGACTGCTGACCAACGGCTTTCAGGATGAAAGTCCGGCCTGGTCACCCAATGGCCGCGTTATCCTGTTTGCCCGCGGCGACAGGTCGGGTCGTTCGGGCTTGTGGTCCGTCGATATTTCCGGTCTGAATGAACGCCGTATCGCGACCCCGCTGGATGCATCTGATCCGGCTTGGTCGCCCTTGTTACCCTGACAGTTGGAAGAGGAGCCCCCAAATGACCCGCCACCTGCCCAAATTGCCCTTGCTGGCGCTTGTTCTGCTTGCTGCTGCCTGCGCGCCCAAGAAGCCGCCGGCCGAATTGCAAGCTCCGCCGGCCACCGCCCGTCCCGAAGCGCCGACACCGGCACCGACGGAACGGCCAGCCACCGTTGAAACGGGTGCCAGCAACATCGTGCCCGGCAGCCAGGACGATCTGCGCGCCCAGGCTGGCGGAGACACGGTGCTGTTTGCCTATGACAGTTATGAACTGGATGGCGAGGCCCGTGCCACGCTGCTGAAGCATGCGACCTGGCTGCGCGCCAATGCGAACGTGCGCGTGACGCTTGAAGGCCATTGCGACGAGCGTGGCACCCGCGAATACAACCTGGCGCTGGGTGATCGCCGCGCCAATTCGGCGAAGAATTTCCTCGCATCGCAGGGCATCGACGTCGCCCGGCTCAGCACCATTTCCTATGGCAAGGAAAAGCCGGCCGTGGATGGGGCCGATGAAGCCGCCTATGCGCAGAACCGCCGCGCCGTGACCATGGTGATGAGCCGCTAAGGCCCCTTCCCCCGTCACCGTTTAATCGTTTACAGGCGTGCCCATGCGGATCATCCACATGGGCACGCCTTTTTTCGCCGTTCCGGCGCTCGATGCGCTGGCGACGGCCGGGCACGAGATCATCGCCGTCTATACCCGCGCACCCAAGCCGGCCGGGCGCGGCAAGCAGTTGCAGATGAGCCCGGTCCACGCCCGCGCCGAGGCGTTGGGCATCCCGGTGTTCACGCCGCGCAGCTTCCGCGATCCGGCGGCGGTGGCCCAGTTCCTTGAGGTGGCCAAGGATTGCGATGTCGCCATCGTTGCTGCCTATGGCCTGATCCTGCCGCGCGCCGTGCTCGACGCACCGCGCCTGGGTTGCCTCAACATCCACGGTTCGCTGCTGCCGCGTTGGCGCGGGGCGGCGCCGATCCAGCGCGCGGTACTGGCCGGCGATGCCATCACCGGCGTCACCATCATGCAGATGGAAGAAGGGCTGGATACCGGCCCGATGCTGGCCACGGCAGAGACGCCCATCGCCGCCAAGACCAGCGGCGAACTGTTTGCCGAACTGGCGCTGCTGGGCGCTGAATTGTTGATCGACGTGCTGGCCCACCCGCGCACAGCGGTGCCGCAGCCGGAAGCCGGCGTCACGCTCGCCCCGCGCATCGACAAGGCCGAAGCCCATCTCGATACCAGCCTGCCCGCTCTGCAACTGGAACGGCAGGTGCGCGGCTTCAATCCGGCGCCAGGGGCCTGGATCGATATTGCCGGTGAACGGGTGAAGATCCTCGTCGCCAGCGTTGAGCCCGGCCCGGCCGCGCCCGGCCTCACCGTTGATGATCGGCTTGGGCTGGGCACGGGCGATGGCGTGTTGCGCCCCACGCTTGTGCAGCGCGCCGGCAAACCGGCCATGCCGGTCAAGGCGCTGCTGAATGGTTGGCGTGTTCCGGCCGGCTCACCGCTTGCATGACCCGTTTCCGCTTCACGGTGGAATATGATGGCCGGCCCTATTTGGGCTGGCAGCGGCAGGATCATGGCCCATCGGTGCAGGCCGCCATCGAGGAAGCGATCTTGCAGGTGACGGGCGAGACGGTGGACGTTCATGCGTCGGGCCGTACCGATGCCGGCGTCCACGCCCGCGCCATGCCGGCCCATGCCGATATCGCAAAATCCCTCACGCCGTTCCGCCTGATGGAGGCGATCAACGCCCGGTTGAAGCCGCAGCCGGTGGCCATTATCGATTGTGCACAAGCCCCCAATTGGCACGCCCGCTTCGATTGCACCGGGCGGCGCTATCACTATCGCATCATCAATCGCCGCGCGCCGCTCAGCTTTGATGCCGGGCTGGCCTGGCGGGTGCCAACCACGCTGGATGTGCAGGCCATGCACGCGGCGGCGCAGCGGCTGGTTGGCCAGCATGATTTCACCACCTTCCGTTCTGCCAAATGCCAGGCCAAATCACCGCTGCGCACGCTCGATCGGCTGGATGTGACGCGCGTGGGGGAAGAGGTGCATATCTTCGCCGCGGCCCGCAGTTTCCTGCATCACCAGGTGCGTTCCATGGTGGGCTGCCTGAAACTGGTGGGTGAAGCCAAGTGGAGCGCCGATGATCTTGCCGCCGCGCTCGCCGCTCGTGATCGCGATGCGCTTGGGCTGAACGCGCCGCCCGATGGCCTGTATTTCATCGGCGCCAGCTACCCCGAACTGTCGGTAGGCTTTACAACTGACTAAGGTTGCTCGCTTGCCAATTGGGTGGATTCAGCCACTTGCCGGCAATCCACAAATTGGCACGCTAATTGCAAGATTGTTGTCGGATCGCCACCGAAGAAGCACACCATGCCCCAAGGGCCGCACCTTTCCCACAGCCAACCTGGCCAGCGCGCCAAGCGCCTCTGGCTCTGGATGGGGCTGTCACTCGGAACCGCCGGCGGATTGCTGGCTGGCTGGCTGATCGCTGGCTGAAACTTCCGTCTGGCCGGCTCAACGCCAGCCAAGTGCTTCCGCCATGATGTGGAAGATCAAATTCTGCTCCATCACGCCGCGCACCAGATCGGCGCGCGGGCCTTCGGCAAACAGCGCCACATCCTCACCGCCATGGCTTTCGCCGCTGGTGCCATAGGTTTTATTGGCGAGATAATTGGGATCCGTGGGTGGCAGCGTGCGGGACAGGCCGCGGCTCACGAAAGGCCCGTTGGCATAAGTCAGCGTCGTCATCGGCTGGCCGCGATCATCCAGCGAATAGCCTTCGGGGCTCAGGCCACCATCGCCTTCGCCACCGCCCTTGGGCGGCTTGATATAGCCCAATATGTCATTCCCACGCTCCGGGTAACCGGCGATGGTCAGCACATGGCTGTGATCGGCGGTGACCAGCACCAGTGTCTCATCCAGGTTCACGGTCTTCAGCACCTCGGCCACGGTGGCGCTGAACATCTGCGCTTCCTTCAGCGCCCGATACGGGTTGCTGGCGTGGTGGGCGTGATCGATGCGGCCGCCCTCGATCATCAGATAATAGCCCTTGCCACCGCGCGCTGCCTTGCCGGCATCCAGCTTGGCCAGCGCAAAGCGCGCCAATTCCGGCAGGCTGGGCTCGGCCTCGTCCTTGCGGTCATGCTCAAAGCTCAGGTGATCGGGCGTAAACAGGCCCAGAACCGGGCCAGCGTTGCGGCTGTTCAATGCCCGCAGGCCCTTGGAGTCAGCAACAAACTGGCCCTGCGGCCAGGCCTTCTGCCAATCTTCCACCAGGTTGCGGCCATCATCGCGTTGGCCGCCCTTGCCCAACGGCAGGAAGCGCGCACGGCCGCCGCCCAGCACAACGTCCAGCCCGCCCTTGAAACCCACCAGCTGCGTGGCGAGATCGGCACAACCGGACGCGCGATCGGCGGCAGGATAGGCGCGGTCCGCCCCTTCCCAATCACGGAACGGCACATGGCCATAAACCGCGGCCGGCGTCGCATGGGTGATGCGGGTGGTGGTGACAACGCCCACGCCCATCCCCTGCCCCTTGGCGATCTCGGCCAAGGTGCGCGGCAGCTTTTCTGGGGTCTTGCAGGCTTCCACGCCCTGATCGGCGCCCATGTTGATGGTGCCAATGCGGGTTTTCACGCCGGTGTTGAAGCTGCTGGCGGTGCCGGCACTGTCCGGCACCTGGGCATTGGTGTTATAGGTCTTGATCAGGGCGGTGCTGGCCATCTTGTCCCAGGCCAGGTTGTTCTCCTCGCCGGTGGACGGCGCACGGCCATCGATGGGATGCTGGCCATCAAAGATACGCGCGGCGGTGAGCGTGGAGATGCCCATCCCGTCACCAACCATCAGGATGACATTCTTCGCGCGCTTCGGCCGATTCACCACTTTCAGGCGGGCATCAAGTGCAGCGCGGCCATCGGTCCACCAGCTGTCTTTCACCGGCGTATCGAGCACCGGGGCAGCTGAAACGGAGGTGGCCAGCAGGCCAGCCACAAGAATTGCGCGCATCATCATTTTGTTTTCCCCTGCCCAAAAATCATTGCAGCACCGATGTTACAGCAATTTGATGTCGCGCAGCCGTTCCAGCAGATAATCGTTTGCGGTGATCGGCGGCTCCTCTTGCGGCCCGCCGGGCAGCGCGGTGATCAGATAATCCGGCCGGAAATGCAGGAAGAACGGCGTTGAATACCGCGCCACGCCCATGCGTTCCGGTGCCGGATTGACAACACGGTGCGTGGTCGACGGCAGGCGATGCCCGGTCAGCCGTTGCAGCATGTCACCCACATTGCACACCAGGCTGCCGGCCGGCGCATCAATGAACCGCCACTCGCCATTCTTGTCGAGCAATTGCAGCCCGGCTTCCTCGGCGCCGAGCAGCAGGGTGATGACATTGATATCCTCGTGCGCGCCGGCGCGGATCGCGCCCGCCGTTTCCGGCGGCACCGGCGGATAATGCAGCAGGCGCAGGATCGAGTTTCCGTCGCGCACCGGATCGGCGAAGAACTCCGTGTCCAACCCAAGATGCACGGCAATGGCACGCAGAAGGGTGGCGCCCGTCTTGTCGAGCGCGTCGAACAATGCCCACACCGCATCGTGGAAATCAGGGATTTCACTGGGCCACAGATTGGCCGGCATCACATCAGCATAAGCATGGCCCGGCGGCAGTTCGCGGCCCACATGCCAGAATTCCTTCAGATCGGCCTTGGCGTGGCCCTTGGCCGCCTCGACACCGAAGGGGGTCAGCCCGCGCTGGCCGCCACCGCCGGGCACCACGTAACGGCGCTTCACCTCTTCCGGCAGCGCAAAGAACGCCTTGGTGGCGGCATTGGCGCTGTCGATCAGTCCCTGATCGATGCCGTGATCGGACACCACCGCAAAACCGGTGCGGGCAAACGCATCGCCAAAACCGGCAGCGGCGGCAGCCAGATCGGTGTGCACCAGCGAAAGCGGAATCGGCTTGATGTCGGCAGCAAGTGTCATGTCCGCCCTTTGCCCCGGATTCTGGTCGTCTGCCAGTCCCCTTGAATACGGATCATGCCGGTTGAACAATGGCCGCAGCAAGCGCCAGAAACGGGCGGTTGGATCGCGCCGCTGTCGCCCTCGTTGCCCATATTGCCACCCCGGCCCGGGAAGAGCGATTGGCCAGCCAGTGTGCGCCCGGCGGCTGGACCGCCAATGGCGAAGTGGCAGTTTGGTGATCTCGCCGACGCTCACCTTCACGCAAATCGTGACTTGCCACAGTGATCAACGCAACAGTTCGCTTCAGTCTGCCGCGCAAATGACCACGCGGTTGAATGTCCGCCTTTCAGCCGGCCTGTCGTTCCAGATTGACAATGAAAGCACCCCGAAGCCAGGCTGCGAGAACGGCGATACTGTTACATTCGTTAAGCCGGTCTATAACTCATGACCCACAGTTGACCGCTGGCTGCCGCATAGTCAAACTGTTGTTACCCATGGGGAGACAACAACATGAAAAGCGTTCTGCCGCTGACTCTTGCTTTGCTGGCCACGCCGGCATTTGCCGAACCAATTCCGGCGGCGGTGGAAGCGATGATTGATGCGGCAGCCAGCCCTGAGGATCGGGCCGTGGTGGCCGGGATCGCGAAGAAAACCAACCCGGCCAGCGCCGCCGAGATCGATGCCAAGCTGTCCGCGATCAACGCCGCCGCCGCCAAGGCCCGCGAAGAAAAGCTCGCCTCCCAGGGCTTTCTTGATGGCTGGAGCGGCCAGGGTGAGGCCGGCGGTTTCATTTCCACCGGCAACACCCGCAACCGCGGCGTGGCCGTGGGCGTGAGCCTGACCAAGGAAAGCCGCAGCTGGAAGCACGCCTTGCGGGGTATTGTCGACTATCAGGAAGACAATGGCGTGGCTTCGCGCGAACGCTATTTCGCCGGCTATGAAGGCAATTGGAAGTTCAGCAGCCGTGCCTATGCCCTGCTCGCCTTGAGCTGGGAGCGGGATCGCTTCACCGGCTTTTCCAGCCGCTTCACGCAGGCCATCGGCCTTGGCTATCGCGTGGTGGACACGCCAGACCTGACCATCGCCGTGGATGGCGGCCCGGCGTTGCGGCAAACGCGGTTCATCAATGGCATTACCGATAACAGCGTCGCCGCCCGCGCCGGCCTCAACGCCAAATGGCAGATCAACGACATGTTGAACTTCACCCAGGCTGCGACCTATTATTACGACAACAGCAACAACTCGCTGTTGGCGCTGTCGCAGCTCACCGCCAAACTGAATGGCCGGCTTTCGGCGCGTTTTTCCTTCCAGTACAACAACGAAAGCAACCCGCCGCCGGGCCGCCTGAACAGCGATACCGTTACCCGCGCCACGCTGGTCTACAGTTTCTGAAACCCGGTTGACCCACAGGGACACCGCCACTATAGCAGCGCCTCCCGCTCGCCGGGATGGGGCCTGTGGCAGCGTAGCTCAGTTGGTGAGAGCGCCGGATTCATAACCCGGAGGTCGGCAGTTCAAATCTGCCCGCTGCTACCATCCCCCCCCTGCCAAATTCTCCCCTGCGACGAGGATGAGGTGGCAATCCAGCGCCACCACGGCTAAACATCTCTCCGTCATATTGGGGAGAATTTGCATGTCCATTCCTGCCGCCTTCGCTGGCCGCCTGTCGATCCCGGTGATCGGTTCGCCGCTGTTCATCATCTCCGGTCCGGAACTGGTCATGGCGCAGTGCCGCGCCGGCATAATCGGCAGCTTCCCCAGCCTCAACGCCCGGCCACTGGCCCAGTTCGAAGAATGGCTGCAACGCCTGTCGACCGAACTTGGCCCGAATGATGCGCCCTATGCCGTCAACCTCATCGTCCACCGTTCCAACGATCGACTGATGGACGATCTGGCGCTGTGCGTAAAATACAAGGTGCCGATGATCATCACGTCGCTGGGCGCGCGCGAAGACGTGAACGAGGCCATTCACAGCTATGGCGGCATCGTCATGCACGACATCATCAACAACAAGTTCGCCAAAAAGGCCGTGGAAAAGGGCGCCGATGGCCTGATCGCCGTTGCTGCCGGCGCCGGCGGCCACGCTGGCACCACCAGCCCGTTCGCGCTGATCCGTGAGATCCGGGAATGGTTCGATGGCCCGCTGGCACTGTCCGGATCGATCGCCACAGGCGAAGCCGTGCTCGCAGCCCAGGCGATGGGTGCCGATTTCGGTTATATCGGCAGCGCCTTCATCGCCACGCAGGAAGCCCGCGCGGTGCAGGATTACAAGGACATGATCACGCAGAGCGAGTCGTCCGACATTGTCTATTCCAACCTGTTCACCGGCGTGCACGGCAATTATCTGCGCCCGTCGATCGTCAAGGCTGGCATGGACCCCGACAATCTGCCGACCAGCGATCCTTCGGCGATGAACTTCGGCAGCGGCGGCAACACCGATGCCAAGGCGTGGAAGGACATCTGGGGCTGCGGCCAGGGCATTGGCGCGGTAAAGTCCGTATTGTCGGCCGGTGAATATGTCGCCAAACTTGTCAGCGAGTATGAAGCCGCCAAAGCCCGGATCGGTCTGGGCCCGGTTGCTGTCGCTGCGGAGTGAATGACATGCAGATGGAACTCAACGCCCGTACCCGCGCCCTCTGGCTTGCCGGCGCGCTCGTGATGGGAACGCTCAGCCAGTGGTGCATGGCCTTCGGCCCGTGCGGCGCGCCGATCTGAACGCAGCTGCCTGAAACAAAAGGGCCGGCGTTCCCGATGGGGAGCGCCGGCCCTTTTGTTGTGCGGCCTCAATCGATGCGTTCGGCACCCTT
The DNA here is from genome assembly GCA_002280855.1 of Sphingomonadales bacterium 32-65-25. Taxonomy (GTDB): domain Bacteria; phylum Pseudomonadota; class Alphaproteobacteria; order Sphingomonadales; family Sphingomonadaceae; genus Sandarakinorhabdus. The sequence continues at coordinate 178,368 of NCEU01000001.1, forward strand.
GGCCCGCGCGTCTTCACTGCCGGCAGCGCGCTGTTTCACGCCCAGCGTGATCAGCAGCGACGACGACACGAAGATCGACGAGTAGGTGCCGACCACGATGCCGAGCACCATCGCCGCCGTGAAGCCGAAGATCACTTCCGGCCCGAGGAACAGCAGCGCCAGCAGCGCCGCAAGCAGCGTCACCGAGGTCATCACCGTGCGCGGCAGGGTTTCGTTCACCGAGAGATCGATGATCTGCTTGATGTCCATCTGGCGGTACTTGCGCAGATTTTCGCGGATGCGATCGTCGATCACCACCTTGTCGTTCAGTGAATAGCCGATGATGGTCAGCACGGCGGCCACGATGTTGAGATCGAATTCCAGTTGGGTGAGCGCAAAGAAGCCCAGCGTCACCACCACGTCGTGCACCAGCGCCACCACCGTGGAAACGCCGAAATACCATTCAAACCGGAACCAGGTGAACACGGCAACGAACAGCATGGAAAGGCCGACCGCCCACAGACCATCGGTGATCAGCTCCTCCGACACTTTGCCCGAAACGCTTTCGACGCGGGCGAATTCCACGCCCTTGTAATCCTGCTCCAGCGCGGTGCGCACCTTGCCGACCACGCGCTGCACGGCGCCTTCTTCGCCTTCCGGCAACGGCAGGCGGATCAGGATGGTTTGCGGGTTGCCGAATTCCTGCAGGGCAGAATCGCCCACGCCCACGCGGTCCACGCGGCCACGCAGCGTGTCGAGCGCCGGCGGCTGGGCGAATTCCACCTGCATGGTGAGGCCGCCAACGAAATCGACACCAAGGTTGAGGCCGCGCACCGCCAGCAAGGCGCCCGCACCGATGGTCAACGCCAGCGTCAGCGCAAAGGCGATGAAGCGGAGTTTGACGAAGCCAATGTTGGTGTTGTCGGGAACAAGTTTCAGCGGCATCGAATTTTCCTCAGATGCTCAAGGTCGCAGGGCGCGCATTGGTCAGCCAGCGCGCCGCCATCCAGCGCACGATGGTCACTGCGGTGAACACCGAGGTGGCGATCCCGATCGACAGCACCACGGCAAAGCCCTTGATCGGGCCAGAGCCGAACAGGAACATGATGATGGCCACGATGATGTTGAGGCTGTTGGCATCCCAGATGGTGCGGCTGGCTTCCTTGAAGCCGACCTCGACCGAGGCGATCACGCCCCTGCCCTTGCGCTGTTCTTCGCGGATACGTTCGTTGATCAGCACGTTGGCATCAACGGCGGCACCGATGGTCAGCACCATACCGGCAATGCCGGGCAGCGTGAGGGTGAAGCCGGCGGCCGACATGATGCCCAGGATCATCAGCACGTTGATCACCAGCGCGATCACCGAATAGACGCCAAAGCGGCCATAGGTCATGATCATCAGCCCGGCCACGGCCAGCACCGATACGATCGAGGCAATGATGCCGGCCTTGATCGAATCCGCCCCCAGATCAGGGCCAACGGTGCGTTCTTCGACAACCTTCAATTCAACCGGCAACTTGCCCGAACGCAGCAGGATCGCCAGTTCGTTGGCGGTCTGCACGGTGTAGTTGCCGGAAATCTGGCCACTGCCGCCCAGGATCGGTTCATTGATGTTTGGTGCAGAAATCACCATGGCATCCAGGATGATGGCAAAGGGCTTGCCGACATTTTCAGTGGTGGCCTGCGCAAAACGCCGGCCCCCGGTGGAATCAAACCGGAAGGAAACGGCCGGTGCGCCATTTTGATCGGTTGTCACCTGGCTGTCGACCAGCTGATCGCCGGTGATGATGGCGCGGCGCTTGACGACAACCTGACCGCCTTCCTGTGAAGTGAGGATCTGGCTGCCGGGAGGTGCGCGGCCCTGCGCCACTTCTTCCGGATCGGCGGCGGTATCGACCAGCTTGAATTCCAGCTTGGCCGTCTTCCCCAGCAGTGCCTTCAGCGCTTCGGGATCCTGCAGGCCGGGCACCTGCACGACGATGCGGGTCTTGCCCTGGCGCACGATCGTGGGTTCACGGGTGCCGAGTTCGTCGATGCGCTTGCGGATCACTTCCACGGCCTGCGCCATGGCGCCATCGATGGCGGCCGCAATCCCGGCGGCTGTGGGCGTGACGATCACCTGGCCCGGCACGCTGCCGCGGCTGATCTCCACTTCACGGGCATTGCCGACACCCAGCGGCGCGGTTGCCTTGTTGAGCAGGCTGATCGCCTGATCGACCCGCGCCAGATCGGTAACGCTGAAGGTGAGGCGGCCACGGTTCAGCGACAGATCCGTGACGGCGATGGCGCCGCCCTCGGCGCTCCGCAGTTCGCCGCGCACCGTGTCTTCCAGCGATTCCAGCTTGGCCTTTTCCACATCCTGCGCCGTGGCTTCCAGCATCAGATGCGAGCCGCCGCGCAGATCAAGCCCCAGCGGCAGCTGCGATTTGGGCAGGCCATCGGGGATGAGCGCCAATGTGGACGGCGCCAGGGCGTTTGGCAGTGCCAGCAACAGGCACAGCACCACCGTGGCCCACATCGACCAGGTTTTCCACTTGGGGAAATCCAGCATGGGCTCAGGCGCTCTTGTCGTTCGCCGCCGCTGGCAGCCCGCGCGGCTTCACATCGGCCAGCGTGGATTTCAGCACGGTGAAGCGCACGCCCGCGCCGGCTTCCACTTCCACTTCGGTATCGGTCACCCGAATGGCCTTGCCGAGGATGCCGCCGCCGGTGATCAGATCATCGCCCTTCTTCACGGCATCAACCATGGCGCGGTGCTGCTTCACGCGCTGCTGCTGCGGGCGGATGATCAGGAAGTAGAAAATGGCAAAGATGGCCAGATAGGGCAGAAAGCCGATTACGGCCGCCATGCCACCTGCGGCGGCCGCGCCGCCTGTTGCCTGCGCATAGGCCGGGGTTTCAAACATCGTGGTTTCCATCAAATTGGTCGGATTGGCGCAAGGCTCTAGCCGCTTGGGCCAGCCTGCGCAACCGATGCCAGTTCCTTACACCGGCGCTTTTGGCTAGTGCTGGCGGCATGGACACTCAGGACGCCCTGCTCGCCCGCATTGCCGCCGCGCTCGACCGGATGGCGCCGCCGCCGGCCACACCCGCCGATCCGGCCCACGGCCATTGGTTTGGCTGGGATGGCGCTGAGAATGTGGGGGGCCTCACCGCCCTGCCCCCGGCCCGAACGACGCCGCTGGCACTGTACAAAGGTGTGGAGGCCCAGGCCGCGCAATTGCACGAGAACAGCCGCCGCCATGCGCTGCGTCTGCCTGCCCACGATGTCCTGCTGTGGGGTGCGCGCGGCATGGGCAAATCCAGCCTGGCGCGCAGCGTGGTCGCCGATCTGGTGGCCAGCGGCCATGATATCGCGCTGGTGCAAGTGATGCTGCCGGCGCTGGCCAGCCTGCCCGCATTGTTCCGCACACTGGCCGGGGTAGAGCGGGCGTTTCTGATCTTCCTTGATGATGTGTCGCTGGGCGCCGATGCCGCCGAGGTGCATGCGCTGCGCTCGCTGCTCGATGGCGGGGTGCAGGCGCGGCCCGATCATGTGCGCCTGATCGTTACCAGCAACCGCCGCCATCTGGTGCCGCGCAGCCTTTCCGAAAACGAGGCGGATGCCATCAATCCGCGCGATGCCGCCGATGATCATCTGGCGCTGGCCGATCGCTTTGGGCTGCGGCTGGGCTTCCACCCCTGCGATCAGGAGACCTATCTGGCGATCTGCGCCGGCTATGCCGTGGCGCACGGGTTGGCCTTTGATCCGAAGGCCGCGCTCACCTGGGCGGCCGGGCGTGGCGCACGATCGGGCCGGGTGGCGTGGCAGTTCACAGTTGAACAGGCGGGCGATCAGGGGAAAAACTTATAGAATTGGCGGCTTATGTCTAAAGATCGGCCAGTTATGTCTCTTGACTCCGGCAAAATCACTGGCAGCATTCATTTTCTGGTATTTGGTCCGAGCGCAGGATGAGCCCTGCCCTTATTGCCCAAACCGGGGGGAGAAGATGTAATGCGCCGCCTGCTGCTGTCAGCCTTGTCGATCAACGCCCTGTCCTTCACTGCGCTGGGTGCCGGCGTCGCGCTCACCCTGCCCGCCGCGCCGGCTGCCGCCCAGCAATGGCGCGAAATCACCTGCGAAAGCTGGAATTACCGCGAAGCCGTCTGCCCCGCCCCCGGCGCCGTGCGCGTGCAACTGCTCCGCGTGCGCGGCGGCAGCTGCATCGAAGGCCAGACCTGGTATCATGATGATCGCGCCATCCGGGTGCGCAATGGCTGCCGCGCCACCTTCCGCATCGATGCCAACAATGGCTGGGGTGTGGGTGGCTGGGATCCCAATCAGGGCGTCGGGAATGGCATTGGTGGCGGCCGCTGGCAGGTGGTGCGCTGCGAAAGCTGGAATTACCGCAATCAGCGTTGCCCAGTGCAAGGCGTGATCAGCGCCGCCCGCATGCTGCGCGTGATTGCCGGCGATTGCCGCGACGGGAACACCTGGCGCTGGGACCGCCGTTCCATCACCGTGCGCAACGGTTGCCGGGCCGATTTCGAAGTGATGCAGGGCTCTTCCGGTTGGGGCGGTTCAGGTGGCTCTGGCGGCGGCTGGGGCAGCGGCGGCGGTGGTGGCGGTGGTGGTTTCAATCCCGGCCAGGGCAATCGCACCATCAACTGCGAAAGCTGGAATTATCGCGCCGCCCGCTGCCCGATCGGTGGCGCCCGCAGTGTCAGCCTCACCCGTGTGATTGCCGGCAATTGTCAGGAAGGCCGCACCTGGGGTTGGGATCGCAACAGCATCTGGGTCAACGGCGGCTGCCGCGCCACCTTCACCTTGTACTGACCCACTTTTCCGGGGGGAAATCACATGCGCCGCACCGCCAGCCTTGTCGCCTTGCTTGCCCTTGCGTCCACTGCCGTGATCACGCCGGTGGCGGCCCAATCCAATTGGAACAACAATTGGAACAACCAGGGGTGGAACAACAATGGGGGCGGCCAGATCATCCGCTGCGAAAGCTGGAATTATCGCTATGCCCGCTGCAGCGCCAACACGCGGGACGGGGTGCGCCTGTCGCGCGTGCTGGCCGGCGACTGTTCGCGGCGCAACTGGGGCAGTGATCGCAACGCCATCTGGGTGAGCAACGGCTGCCGCGCCGAATTCGAAGTTGGCCGCCGCGGTGGCGGTGGCTCCACCGGGGCGGCGATTGCCGGTGCGGCAGTTGCCGCCGGCCTGCTGGCGCTGCTGCTGTCCAAGGGCAAGAAAAAGGAAGCGGAAAGCGCGGCCCAGGGCGGTACCAAGACCCCGGCCACCTTCAACATCGAGCCGAACCAGGTGCCACCCGCTGCCGAACGCGCCTTCCGCCAGTGCGTCGACGAAGCCGCCCGCCAGATTGGCGCCACCGGCGGTACCAGCCTGCGCCTTACCGGCGAAGTACAGCACCGCATGCAGGGTGGTGCTTGGGAATTCCGCCTGCCACTGGAAGGCACCTGGCCGAACGACACGCACGCCACCCCGGCCGAATGCAGCGCCACCGATACGGCGGTGCAGAAACTGGATTTCCTGCCCGAACCGGCCAATCCCTGATCAGCCTTCACCGGGTGTGCGGCGTAGCGGCCGGTTGCCGCCGCCGTGGGCCTGCTGCTATGACTTCGGCTCCCCCCGGTTCCTGAAGGCGCAGCATCTTGAAAACCCTTGGCCTCATCTGGCGCATCCTTGTTGGCATCAAGGATTTCCTCGTCCTGTGTGTGTTGGCGCTGTTTTTCATCGGGCTGTCGGCCCTGCTCTCCTCCGCCAAGCCCGCCACGGTTCCCAATGGCGCGGCGCTCGTGCTGGCGATGGATGGCGCCCTGGTTGATCAGGCCTCTGAAACATCGCCGTTCAATGCCGCAGCCGGCAATGTTGCCGCTGAAATCCAGGTGCGCGATGTGGTGCACGCCATCGATCACGCCGCCAAGGATGATCGCATCAAGGCCATCGTGCTGGAACTGGATGGTTTCATGGGCGGCGGTCAGGCCAATATCGCCACCGTCGATGATGCGCTCACCCGCTTCCGCAAATCCGGCAAGCCGGTCCACGCCTGGGCCACCGCCTATAGTGATGACAGCTGGCTGCTTGCCGCTGCCGCCAGCAAGATCTGGCTCAACCCGATGGGCGGCGTGATCATCACCGGCCCCGGCGGCTCGCGCCTCTATTTCGCCAGGGCGCTCGAAAAGCTGCAGGTTGATGTCAACGTGTTCCGCGTCGGCACCTACAAGTCGTTCGTGGAGCCCTTCACCCGCACCGCCGCCTCGCCCGAAGCCAAGGCCGCCGATCAGGCACTGGCTGGCAGCCTGTGGGGCAGCTGGCTCGCCGACGCGAAACGCCTGCGGCCCAAGGCCGATGTGCCAGCCTATATCGCGCAGCTGCCGCAGCGCCTCGGCAAGTTCGGTGGGGACAGCGCCAAGACGGCACTCGATGCCGGCCTGGTTGATCAGCTCGGCAGCCGCGATGAATTCGACGCCGCGATGATCGAACTCGCCGGCGAGGATGAGCTCAGCGATTGGGGCCACTATACCGGCGTCACGCTCGACAATTACCTCTCTGCCACTCGCAAACCGCTGGGTGAGCGCGGCGATGCTGTGGGTGTCGTCTATGTCACCGGCAACATCGTCGATGGCGAAGCCCCGCGCGGCACCGCCGGCAGCGCCACCATCCGCCAGGCGCTTGAGGAAGCGCTGGCCAAGAATGACGACATCAAGGCGCTGGTGGTGCGCGTCGATAGCGGTGGTGGTTCCGTGACGGCGTCGGAAGAGATCCGTGCAGCGCTGTTGGCGGCCAAGGCCGATGGCCTGCCCGTCATCGCCAGCTTCGGCCCGGTCGCAGCGAGCGGCGGTTACTGGGTCGGCACGGCGGCAGACGAGATCTACGCCCAGCCTTCCACCATCACCGGCTCGATCGGCGTCTTTGCCATCCTGCCCAGCTTCCCGCGCGCGCTGGCTGATCTGGGCATCACCAGCGATGGCGTGAAAACCACCCCCTACAGCGGCGAACCCGATGTGGTTGCCGGCCTGTCACCGCAGGTTTCCCAGGTGCTGCAGATGGGCGTTGAAAACACCTATCGCCGCTTCCTCACCCTCGTCGCCACCGCCCGCAAACTGCCGCTGGCCGAGGTGGACCGCATCGCCCAGGGCCGCGTGTGGGCCGGTACCCAGGCCAAGGAGCTGAAGCTGGTGGACAAGTTCGGTGGCCTGGATGCCGCCGTCGCCGCTGCTGCCGCCAAGGCCGGCCTGAAGGGCGAGATCCGCGTGGTCGATATCGAAAAGCCGGTGCCGGCATGGCAACGCGCGCTGGAAGGCCTGGGCGCCACCGAAAGCGAAGAGCAGGCCGCCCGCGATCCGTGGGCCCGCCTTGTGCAGGCCTCGCGCCTGCGCCTGCTCACTGCCGCCCACGATCTGGGCTGGCTGGCCGCCGGCAAGGGCGCCACCATGCAGGTGCTGTGCATCGAATGCAGCATGGCCGGCTCCCCGCGTCCGGCGGCTGCCCGGCAGACGGAAGGCCTTGCGGCCAAGCTGGTTCAGTCGTCTTCGGGCTCGGGCCGGTAACCCGGCAGCGCCAACCCGGTGGCGATGGCAATCCCGCGCAAGCCAAAGCCGGCGGCAGCGCCAATGATCGCCGCCGGCCACAGCGACAAACCCAGCAGGGTGAGCCCCACATAAGTTCCCGCCCCCAGCGCCGCGGCCGAAACATAGATTTCGCGCCGCAGCAGGATGGATGGTTCCCCCGCCAACAGATCGCGCACGATGCCGCCGAAACTGGCAGTGAGCACACCCATGCCAACCGCCGGCAGCGGCGGCACGCCCAGGCTCAACGCCTTGGCCGCGCCCAGCACGCTATAGGCGCCCAACCCCAACGCATCGAACCATAGAAGCGCATTCAACCGCCAGCGATCCGCCTTGAACAGCCACACGGAAGCGGCCGCCACCAGGCAGATGCCCAGATAATCCGATCGCCCCACCCAGAACACCGGCGCCCCGATCAACAGATCGCGCAACGTGCCGCCGCCGATGCCGGTGATGGCGGCAAAGAAGGCGAAGGTCACGATCGTCTGCTTGATCCGCGCCGCCGCCAGCGCGCCCGAAACGGCAAACACTGCCACGCCCGCCATGTCGAGCACGGCCAGCAATGGCTCCAACGGAATGGGCGCTGCAATGGCCATCACCGCCGCCAGAAATGCCGCACGGTGAGCAGTGCACCAGTGAGCACCACACCCAGGGCCATCAGCGTCGCGGCGATGATCACGGGGCCATGGGTGTTCTCGCGGTCCTGCCAGTCCAGAATGTGCAGGCCCCAGAACAGATCGTAAAACCGCCACCACGGCGTGCGCACCGCGCCAATCTCGCCCTGGCTGTTGACATAGACGCGCACATCATCGGCGAATTCCACCCGATATCCCGCCGTTTCACGCCAGTCGCTGGCCGGGTTGGCCGGCGTGATCGCCGTCACCGTCACCGGCCCCTCAAGCGTCGTGCCCGCCCGCGCAATGGCTTCGGCCTGCGCGGCACTGATGGCGATAGGCTGGCCGCCGGCATCCAGCAGCCGCTTGCCGATCTTGTCGGTTAGTTTCCACACCGGCTTACCGAGCAGACTGCCCAGCTCCAACTTTTCGACGCCCTGCAACGCCGGCAACCCGGCCGGTACGCTGAGCGCCGCCGGCTCCTTGCGCAGCGTCGTCCCTCGCACCTCATCCAGCGGCCTCGCCACCATCACCAGGCCCGATACCACCCACAGGATGATCTGGATGCCAATGATGACGCCAGTCCACAAATGGAGCCAGCGAACGGTGCGGGTGGCGCGGGGAGAAAGCATGAGTTTGGCTGTAGCGGGGTGCGAGCGAGGCGTCACCCCTGCGTCTCGCAACCGGCGGCGAGCCCGCAAACTGGCTCAGTGCGGGGCCAGCCCCATCTCCACACCGGTCTTGTCGTGCAAGGCGAAGCGGTCGATGATGTCGGCGCTGGCCTGATTATAGCCAACCACCTCCACCTCGCACCCATCGCGTCGCAGGCGCGCAACGATCTTGTCCAGCGCGCCCACGCCGGAAATGTCCCAGAAATGCGCTCGGGTCACGTCAATCACGACACGCCCAACGCCGGTCTCCGCCTGGAACGCCCGCGTGAAGCGGTCAACAGAGGCGAAGAAAATCTCACCCGTCACGCGGTAGATGGCCTGCCTATCATCCGGCGCCAGTTCACGCTCAACCGCGAACATGCGCTGCACCTTGCCGGTGAAGAAGATGCCCGACAGCAGGACCCCAGCGAGCACCCCCAACGACAGATCCCTGGTGGCCACCACCACCACCACCGTGGTCAACATCACCACCGATGATGTCGCCGGATGCCGGCGCAGGTTGGGGATGGAATTCCAGCTGAACGTGCCGATCGACACCATGATCATCACCGCCACCAGCGCCGGCATCGGCACCTGGCCCACATACGGCCCCAGCACCGCCAGCAGGAACAGCAGGAACGCCCCCGCCACAAAGGTGGACAGGCGCCCGCGCCCGCCGGAAGTGACGTTGATCACCGATTGGCCGATCATCGCGCAGCCACCCATGCCACCAAACAGCGCCGCCACGATATTCGCTCCGCCCTGCCCGGCGCATTCCTGGCGCTTGTTGCTGTCGGTGTCGGTCAGATCATCGACGATCTGCGCGGTCAGCAAGGTTTCCAGCAGGCCAACGGCTGCCATGGTCAGCGAATAAGGCAGGATGATCTGCAGCGTTTCCAGCGTCAGCGGCACCTGCGGCAGCGCCAGGCTGGGCAAGCCTTCGGGCAGCTTGCCCATGTCGGCCACGGTGTTCACGGGCAGGCCAAGGCCAACACTGATGGCGCTAAGCACCAGGATGGCCACCAGCGGCGATGGCACCACGCGGGTGATGCGCGGAAAGCCATAGATGATCGCCAGCCCGCCGGCGACCATGGCGTAGGTTTCCCAACTGACATTGGTGAGTTGCGGGAGCTGCGCCATGAAGATCAGGATGGCGAGCGCATTCACGAAGCCGGTGATCACCGAACGCGAGACGAACTGCATGACCAGATCAAGCCGCAGCAATCCAGCAACGATCTGGATGATGCCCATCAGGATGGTGGCAGCAAACAGATAATCTACGCCGTGATCGCGCACCAGCGGCCCCACCAGCACCGCCACCGCCGCAGTTGCCGCCGAAACCATGCCGGGCCGGCCGCCGATCAGCGCAACAGTCATGGCAATGGCGACCGAGGCATAAAGGCCCACGCGCGGATCGACGCCGGCAATCACAGAAAAACCAATGGCTTCGGGGATCAGCGCCAGCGCCACGACGATGCCGGCCAATATGTCACTGCGGGCACCGGAGCCATCCGTGAACCATTGGCGCCGGTAGTCGGAGAGAGTGAAGGTCATTCAAAATCCACAACAGTTCGCATGCGCCTGATGGCGTTTCCTGATGGCATGCGTGTTGTTGTCCGGCGGATCGGCGGCCGGAATAGCCACCCGGATTTGCACCGGGTCCCTGCGAATGATCCCGCCTTACCCGGAAAAGCGTTGCAGTGGCAACAGCCGGGACGGCTCCGCGACCAAGCTGCACCGAAAGTTCCGGTACAGCCCGAAGTGACGGCGCCGTAGCAGATTACATGTGGATGGGCTTGCCCGTCACCGCCATCGCCGCTTCCTTCAGCGCCTCACTATGCGTCGGATGCGCATGACAGGTCAGCGCGATATCTTCCGAAGACGCGCCAAACTCCATCGCCTGCGCGGCCTGCGCGATCATCGTGCCGGCCATGGCGCCGATGATGTGCACGCCCAGCACGCGATCGGTCTTGGCATCGGCCAGTACTTTCACGAAGCCATCGGTGTCGCGGTTGGTCTTGGCGCGGCTGTTGGCGGCAAACAGGAACTTACCGGCCTTGTAGGCCACGCCTTCGGCCTTCAGCTCTTCCTCTGTCTTGCCCACCGTGCCGACTTCGGGGTGGGTATAGACCACCGCCGGAATCACGGCGTGGTTCACATAACCGGCCAGCCCGGCGATATTGTCGGCACAGGCCAGGCCTTCGTCTTCGGCCTTGTGGGCCAGCATAGGGCCTTCCACCACGTCGCCGATGGCCCAGATGCCGGGCACGGCCGTGGCGAAATGATGATCAATGGGCACACGGCCCTTGGCATCCAGCGTCAGACCGGTGGCGGCCAGATTCAAGCCATCGGTGTTGGGCCGGCGGCCGATGGAGAGCAGCACGACATCCGCCGAGATGGTTTCGGCGGCACCGCCAGCGGCGGGTTCCACGGTCACGGTAGCGCCGGCACCGGTACGCTCGACGCTTACCACCTTGGTTGCGGTTTTCAGCACAAGACCCTGTTTCTTCAGAATCTTCGCAAAGGCGTCGGCCACTTCGATATCCATCGCCGGCACGATGCGCGGGGCATATTCCACCACGGTCACCTTGGCGCCCAGGCGGCGCCAGACGCTGCCCATTTCCAGGCCGATATAACCACCGCCGATCACCACCAGATGCTCGGGCACCTTCGGAAGGTTGAGCGCTTCGGTGGAGGTGACGATCACTTCGCCATCCGGCGTCATGCCGGGCAGCAGCGCGACTTCGGAACCGGTGGCGATGACGAAATTCTTCGCGGTGATGGTGCGGTCACCCACCTTGATGGATTTCGCATCGACGAAGCTGGCTTCGCCCTTGATCCATTCCACCTTGTTCTTCTTGAACAGCATCGCGATGCCGCCGGTTAGTTCCGAAACCGCCTTGTCCTTCTCGCCCAACAGGGCGGAAAGATCGAAGGAGATATTGTCGGCCTTCACGCCGAACTTGGCGAGATGCCCGCCGGCCAGTTCCTCATAGAGGTGGCTGCCGTTGAGCAGCGCCTTGGACGGGATGCAGCCGACATTGAGGCAGGTACCGCCGAGCGCCGCGCGCTTTTCCACGCAAGCGACCTTCAAGCCATGCTGCGCCGCGCGAATAGCGCCGACATAGCCGCCGGGGCCGCCGCCAATGATGACGACATCAAATTCAGGGTTGGCCATGGGGTGGGCCTTTCTTGTTACAGGTCGATCAGCAAACGCGCCGGATCTTCAATGGCTTCTTTCACGCGCACCAGGAAGGTGACGGCTTCGCGGCCATCGATCAGGCGGTGATCATAGGACAGCGCCAGATACATCATCGGGCGGATCACGATCTGGCCGTTCTTCACCACCGGGCGATCCTCCACCCGGTGCAGGCCGAGCACGCCGGATTGCGGCGGGTTGAGGATGGGGGTGGACAGCAAGGAGCCGAACACGCCGCCATTGGAGATGGTGAAATTGCCGCCTTGCAGCTCGTCGATCTTCAGCGTGCCCTTGCGGGCGCGATCACCGAAATCGGCGATGTCCTTCTCGATCTGGGCAAAGCCCTTGGCCTGAGCGTTGCGCAGGATCGGCACGACGAGGCCGCCCGGCGACGACACCGCAACGCCCAGATCGGCATAATCCTTGTAGATGATCTCGTCGCCTTCGATGGCGGCGCCCACGGAAGGCACATCCTTCAGCGCCAGCACCACGGCCTTGGCAAAGAAGGACATGAAGCCAAGCCGGATGCCGTGCTTCTTTTCAAACATGTCCTTGTACTTGGCGCGGGCCTCGATCACCGCGGTCATGTCCACGTCGTTGAACGTGGTCAGCATGGCGGCGCTGTTCTGGGCTTCCTTCAGGCGGCGTGCGATGGTCTGGCGCAGGCGGGTCATCTTCACCCGCTCTTCCCGGCGCTCGGCCGGCGCGCCGGCAGCAGCCGCGACAGCAGCAGGGGCCGGGGTGGCAGCGGATTTCAGGCGGGCAGTGCCGGCCTCAATCGCGGCGAGCACGTCGCCCTTGGTCAGCCGGCCATCCTTGCCGGTGCCGGCCATGCTGGCTGGATCGAGGTTGTAGGTGTCGATCAGCACGCGCACGGCAGGGCTGATGGCGTCATAGGCCGGCGTTTCCGCAGCCGGCGCCGGCGCGGCAGCAGGCGGCAGCGCGACGGCAGCAGCGGCCACGGGCGCGGCAGCCGCCGGCACAGGCACGGCAGCGGCCGGCACACCGCCCTCCACGATCCGCGCAATCAGCGCGCCGACCGTGACCGTGTCTCCGGGCTTGAACATCTGCTCGCCCATGACGCCGGCCACCGGCGACGGCACTTCCACCGCCACCTTATCGGTTTCCAACGCCACGATGGCTTCGTCGGCGGCGACGGCCTCGCCGGGCTGTTTCAGCCACTGGCCAACGCTGGCTTCGGTGATGGATTCGCCCAGGGCGGGCACGATAACATCGGTTGCCATGCTCTTGTCTTTCTTATTTTTTCTTGAGGCCGCCGCGGATTGCGGCCTTCACTTCAGTGGTCGTTGCGCCAAGGGCTTCAGCCACCAATTTGGCCTGTTCAGCATTGTGGCGCTTGAGGAGGCCCGTCGCCGTGGCCGCCGCAGGAGCACGCCCGGCATAGATCGGGCGCATACCCGTCGCAGCCTCGATCAGCGGATTGGCGAAGGCCCAGGCGCCGCCGTTCTGCGGCTCTTCCTGAGCCCAGACCACGGCTTCCAGATTCGGAAATTTCGCTGCATATTCAGCAACAACGTCACCCGGGAACGGATAGAGCTGCTCGACACGAAGCAGATAGACATCGTCCCGGCTGTCCTTCTCACTGGCGTCGAGCAGATCATAATAGACCTTGCCGGTGCACAACACGAGGCGCTTCACCGCCTTTGGATCACACGGCTTCAGATCATCCAGGCAGCGGTGGAACGTCGTCGCGGGGCCCATTTCGGCCAGGTTTGACACCGCCCGCTTATGGCGCAGCAACGATTTCGGCGTGAACACAATCAATGGCTTGCGGAAATCCCGTAGCATCTGACGGCGCAGCAGGTGGAAGAAATTGGCTGGGGTGGTGCAGTTGGCGACCTGGATATTGTCTTCCGCGCAGAGGCTCAGGAAACGCTCTATGCGCGCCGAGCTGTGCTCCGGCCCCTGCCCTTCATAGCCATGCGGCAGCAGCATCACCAGGCCATTGGCGCGCAACCACTTGATTTCGCCTGAAACAATGAACTGATCGATGATGGTTTGGGCACCGTTCACGAAATCGCCGAACTGCGCTTCCCACAGGATCAGGCTCTTCGGATCGGCGAGGGCATAGCCATATTCAAAACCAAGCACGCCGAATTCCGAAAGCGGGCTGTCCAGCACCTCGAAGCGGGAATCCATGGCCTTCAGCGGCACATAGCGGCTGCCGTCCTTCTGGTCTGTCCAGACAGAGTGGCGCTGGCTGAACGTGCCGCGGCCGCAATCCTGGCCGGACAGACGCACGCCATAACCATCTTTCAGCAACGCCCCGAAGGCCAGTGCCTCGGCCGTCGCCCAATCGATGTTGGCGCCGGCGGAAAACATCTCCGCCTTAGCATCAAGAACGCGCGCCAAGGTCCTGTGAATATTGAAGCCGTCCGGCACCGTGGTCAGCTGCTTGCCCAACTGGTGCAGCTCGGTCATCGAAACGCCCGTCATTGCGGCGCGACGGCTGTCGATAGCTTCCTTGGGCTTACCCAAGCCGGCCCAGCGGCCGCCGAACCAATCAGCGGCATTGGCCTTGAAGCCGGCCGCGGCGTCGAACTCGTCTTCCAGCATGGAGACATAGCTATCGATCATGGCCTTGTAGCCATCGCCGGTCAGCACGCCTTCTCCGGCCAGGCGATCCGCATAAAGCTCACTCACCGTCTTCTTCTTACCGATCACGGCATACATCAGCGGCTGGGTGAAGCTCGGCTCGTCGCTTTCGTTGTGGCCAAAGCGCCGATAGCACCACATGTCGATCACCACATCGCGGCCGAACTTTTGTCGGAACTCGGTGGCGACCTTGGTGGCATAGGTCACGGCTTCGGGATCATCACCGTTCACGTGGAAGATCGGCGCCTGCACGATCTTGGCCATATCCGACGGATAGGGCGAGGAGCGGGCAAATTGCGGGCTGGTGGTGAAGCCGACCTGGTTGTTGACGACATAGTGGATGGTGCCGCCGGTGTTGTAGCCGTTGAGGCCGGAGAAACCGAAACATTCCGCCACGATACCCTGGCCGGCAAAAGCCGCATCGCCGTGCAGCAGGATCGGCATCACCTGCTTGCGGGCATTGTCACCAATGATGGTCTGAATGGCGCGCACCTTGCCCAGCACGACCGGATCGACCGCTTCGAGGTGCGAAGGGTTGGGCACGAGGGACAGGTGCACCTTGTTGCCATCGAACTCGCGATCGGTGCTGGTGCCGAGGTGATATTTCACATCGCCAGAACCGCCCACATCATCCGGGTTCGATGAACCGCCAGCGAATTCATGGAAGATGGTGCGGAACGGTTTCTGCAGCACGTTAGCCAGCATGTTGAGCCGGCCCCGGTGCGGCATGCCAAACACGACTTCGGTGATGCCCAGCGCGCCGCCCACCTTGATGATCGATTCCATCGCCGGGATCATGGCTTCGGCACCATCAAGGCCGAAACGCTTGGTGCCGACATATTTACGGCCCAGGAATTTCTCGAACTGCTCGGCTTCAACCAGCTTGTTCAGAATCGCCCGCTTACCATTGGCGGTGAACTGGATTTCCTTATCACGGCCTTCGAATTTTTCCTGCAGGAAGCGCCGTTCCTCCACATCGTTGATGTGCATATACTCAAGGCCGACATTGCCGCAGTAATTGCGCTGCAGAATGCCAACGAGTTCACGGATGGTCGCCGTCTGCAGGCCCAACGCGCCGCCGATATGCACAGGGCGATCCAGATCATTGCCGCCAAAGCCGTGATAGCCGGGGGTGAGATCGGCCGGCAGATCGCGGATGGCAAGGCCGAGCGGATCAAGATTGGCCGCAAGGTGACCGCGCACGCGATAGGTGCGGATCAGCATCAGCGCGCTGATCGAATCCTGGGCTGCGCGGGCAATGTCTTCCGGGGTGGCACCGGCAGCCGCCGCCGCAGCAGCAGCCCGACCAGCGGTCTTGGCTGTGCTTTCGGCAAACATGCCGGCGGCATCAAGCCCGCGCGTCAGATCATCGCCGGGCAGGATCGGCCAGTTAGGCCGGGCCCAACTTGGCGCCGGCCGATCTTCCGGGCCGGGCAGCAGGGCTTCCATATCCATCGTGACTGTCCTCAATCTCGCGATTCTGAACTGTTTAACGGCACATGACGGTCATGTCATGACAAACTGTCGCATGCCGGCCATGCAATGCCGACATGCGACATGATTTTCCGCGCCAAAGCCAAGGGCTTCAGCCCTTCAGCACCTCGATCAGCGTTTCGCCCAGCAGCGACGGTGACGGCGACACGCGAATGCCGGCGGCTTCCATGGCCGCCATCTTCGACGCAGCATCGCCCTTGCCGCCCGAAACGATGGCGCCGGCATGGCCCATGCGGCGACCCGGAGGCGCCGTGGTCCCGGCAATGAAGCCGACCATCGGCTTCTTGCGGCCACGCTTGGCTTCATCGATCAGGAACTGGGCTGCCTGTTCCTCGGCATCACCGCCGATTTCGCCGATCATGATGATCGACTGGGTGGCTTCATCAGCCAAGAACAATTCCAGCATGTCGATGAAATTGGTGCCGTTTACCGGATCACCGCCGATGCCCACAGCCGTCGTCTGGCCAAGGCCCACGTTCGTGGTCTGGTGCACGGCTTCATAGGTGAGCGTGCCGGAACGCGAGACGACGCCGACCGAACCCTTGCGGAAGATGTTGCCCGGCATGATGCCGATCTTGCATTCGCCGGGCGTCAGCACGCCTGGGCAATTCGGCCCGATCAGGCGGGTCTTTGAACCCTGCAGCGCCCGCTTCACCCGCACCATGTCGAGCACCGGAATGCCTTCGGTGATGCAGACGACGAGCGGGATTTCGGCCGCAATGGCTTCGCAGATGGCATCGGCTGCACCGGGCGGCGGCACATAGACGACCGACGCATCAGCGCCGGTGGCTTCGCGCGCCTGGGCGACGGTATCGAACACCGGCAGGCCGAGATGGGTGGAACCGCCCTTCCCCGGCGCAGTGCCGCCGACAACCTTTGTGCCATAGGCAATGGCCTGTTCCGAATGGAACGTGCCCTGCTTGCCGGTGAAGCCCTGCGTGATGACGCGGGTATTGGCGTTGACAAGAATGGACATCAGGCAGCCTTCTTCACTTCAGCAACGATCTTGGCCGCTGCATCACCCAGATTGTCGGCCGACACGATCGGCAGGCCGGAGTTGGCGAGGATTTCCTTGCCCAGTTCGACGTTGGTGCCTTCCAGGCGCACCACCAGCGGCACCGAAAGCTGCACTTCCTTCGCGGCGGCGATGATGCCTTCCGCAATGATGTCACAGCGCATGATGCCACCGAAGATGTTGACCAAAATGCCCTGCACCGCCGGATCCTTCAGGATCAGCTTGAAGGCGTTGGTCACCTTTTCCTTGTCGGCGCCGCCACCGACATCGAGGAAGTTGGCCGGCTCGGCGCCGTTCAGCTTGATGATGTCCATGGTGGCCATGGCGAGGCCAGCGCCGTTCACCAGGCAGCCGATGTTGCCATCCAGCTTGATGAAGGCGAGATCATACTTCGATGCTTCGACTTCCGCCGGGTCTTCCTCGGTCAGGTCGCGCAGTTCGACCAGATCGGGGTGGCGATAGAGCGCATTGCTGTCGAAACCGACCTTGGCATCCAATACCAGCAACTTGCCATCATCCGTCACGGCCAGCGGGTTGATTTCCATCTGGCTGGCATCGGTGCCGACGAAGGCATCATAGAGCTTCAGCGTGACGTTTTCCGCCTGCTTGGCGAGCGGGCCGGTCAAGCCCAACGCGGCAGCAACGGCGCGGCCATGGTGTGGCATGGCGCCGGTGGCCGGATCGATGGTGATGGTGTGGATCTTTTCGGGATGGTGGTGAGCCACGTCCTCGATATCCATGCCGCCCTCGGTGCTGGCAACGATGGCGATACGGCCAGTGGCACGATCGACCAGCATGGCCAGATAGAGTTCCTTGGCGATATCAACGCCGTCGGTGACATAGAGCCGGTTCACCTGCTTGCCGGCGGCACCGGTCTGGATCGTCACCAGCGTGTTGCCCAGCATGTCGGTCGCCGCTGCGCGCACATCGTCGGCTGAACGCGCCAGGCGCACACCGCCCTTGGCTTCAGGCGGAAGCTCAACAAATTTGCCCTTGCCGCGGCCGCCAGCGTGGATCTGCGCCTTCACGATATAGAGCGGGCCCGGCAGCTTGGACGACGCGGCCACCGCTTCCTCGACGCTCATCGCGGCATAGCCGACTGGCACCGGAACGCCGAACTTGGCCAGCAATTCCTTGGCCTGATACTCATGGATGTTCATTGGAAATCCCTATCCCTTGGTCAGCCTTGCAGGCGAAATTCACGCCAGCGACGGGTCAATGCCCTTGCAGGCCGTCAGCAGCTCTTTCACCGCATCCACGCTCACCTGGAAATTGGCTTTTGCAGACTGCGACAATTCGATCTCCACCACGCGCTCGACGCCGCCGGCGCCGATGATCACCGGCACGCCGACATAAAGATCAGACACGCCATACTGGCCGGTCAGGTTCACGGCGCAGGGCAGCAGGCGCTTCTGGTCGTACAGATAAGCCTCGGCCATCTCGATGCCGCTGGTGGCCGGTGCATAATAGGCGCTGCCGGTCTTCAGCAGGGCGACGATTTCGCCGCCGCCGGAACGGGTGCGTTGGATGATGGCATCGATGCGCTCCTGGGTGCTCCAGCCCATCTTGATGAGATCGGGCACCGGGATGCCGGCGACGGTCGAATATTCGATCACCGGCACCATGGTGTCGCCATGGCCGCCGAGCACGAAGGCGTTGACGTCGCGCACGCTGACCTTGAATTCATCGGCCAGGAAATGACGGAAGCGGGCGGAATCCAGCACGCCGGCCATGCCGCAAACCATGTGATGCGGCAGGCCCGAAAATTCGCGCAGCGCCCACACCATGGCATCGAGCGGGTTGGTGATGCAGATCACGAAGGCGCCGGGCGCGTGGGTCTTGATGCCCTCACCCACGGCCTTCATCACCTTCAGGTTGATGCCCAGCAGATCGTCGCGGCTCATGCCCGGCTTGCGGGCGACACCGGCTGTGACGATGATCACATCGGCGCCAGCGATATCGGCATAATCGTTCGAACCCTTCAGGCTCACATCAAAGCCTTCGACCGGAGCGCACTGGGCCAGATCGAGCGCCTTGCCCTGCGGCACGCCTTCCACCACGTCGAACAGCACGATATCGCCCAGCGCGCGCTGCGCCGCGAGGTGGGCCAACGTGCCGCCGATGTTGCCGGCGCCGATCAGGGCGATTTTCTTGCGAGCCATGGGGGTCTCCGTCTGAATGAGTCGAACAGAATGTCGCAGGCTGGATAGAGCGCGGCGGCGCACTGTGCAACCGCAGCAAAGGCCTATCCGGTGAAAACTGGGAGGCGGTTTCAGCCGCCGTGGCCAAGCGCCAGGTAGGCGGCGGACTGCATCTCCATCAATCGGCTGGCGGTGCGTTCGAATTCGAAGCTGGAATCGCCGGCTGGATAGAGTTGATCAGGCTGGGCATCGGCCGCCGCGACAAGCTTGACCTTCTGCTCATACAGCGCGTCGATCAGGTGGATGAAGCGGATCGCCTCGTTGCGGTTTTCCGGGCCGAGCCTGGGAATGCCGACTATGAGCACCGTGTGATAATGGCGGGCGATGGCGAGATAGTCCGCCGCACCCAGCGGCTGCCGGCACAGCCGGGCAAAGCTGAACACGGCGACGCCCTTCAGCGATTTGGGCACATGCAGGAAGCGGCCGCCGGGCAGCGGCAGTTCGGCGGTGGGCACATGCTCGCGATCTTCGGGCGGATAGTCGGTCATCCGGAAGAAGGCCGCCGACAGCGCAGCGGTGGCTTCGGGGCCATTGGGCACATGCCAAGTCTGCGTTCCGGAAAGCCGAGCCAGACGATAATCGGTTGGACCATCCAGCGTCACGACGTCCAGCCTGGCTTCGATCAGGTCGATGAAAGGCAGAAACAAGTGCCGATTGAGACCATCCTTGTAGAGATCACGGGGCGGACGGTTGCTGGTGGTCACTACCGTCACGCCCCGCTCCAGCAAGGCGGTGAACAATCGGGACAGGATGGCGGCGTCGGCAATGTCCTTCACTTGCATCTCGTCGAAACACAGCAGGCGAGCCGATTGGGCGATCTGGTCGGCCACGCTCATCAGCGGATCGGTATCGCCGGCTTTACGGCGGGCATGGATGGCGCCGTGCACTTCGGCCATAAACTCGTGGAAATGGGCGCGGCGCTTGGGGGCAACGGAAGAAGCGGCGAAGAACAGGTCCATCGCCATGGACTTGCCGCGCCCCACTCCTCCCCAGATGTAGAGGCCTTTCGGGGCAGCGGGCGATGCCTTACCGAAGAGACGGCCAATGAGGCCGGGGAGTTCGACATGACGGTGCAGCGCCTTTTCCAGCGCCGCCAACCATGCAATCACCGCCGCCTGTGCGGCATCGGGCTTCAGTTCACCCGCCGCCAGCAGTTCGGCATAGCGGCCAGCAACATCAGTCAACCTGCGTCTCTCCCGGGCGCGTCGCATGGCCCTCAGCCGTCGGCCGTGCCGGGCGCGGGATCTTGCGCATGGTGCCGGTGAAGCTGGAGAGGTTGACGCCATCCTGGGTGACGAGGCCGCGCACGAACAGCATCTTGCCGGTTTCCTTCAAGATTTCACCGTGCGCCTCGATCGGCTTGCCGACGATCCCGGCCGACAGAAAATCGGTCGCGCAGCTCAAGGTGACGGCGGCAGAGCTTTCCAACTGGCGGAAGATGAAGGCAAACATCGCCATGTCGATGAACGACATGATGAACCCGCCGTGCAGATAGCCGAGGCCATTCGAATGCTTGCGCGCCGTTTCCATGCGGCACTCCACCCCGCGCGCCCCTTCGCGGAAGAAGAAATCGCCGAGCATCGAGGCAAAGCGGCCATCGGGATCGCGGCGCCAGCAGGTCCAGCCCGCGTTGGGCCCTTCGGTGAATGTTTCGCGAGACATGGAAAAGCGGTTAGCGCCGCTGCCGCGCCGCGTAAAGCATCAGCGATGCACGGACGCCAGCAGCCATTGCGCGGCGGCCCGCCAGTTCAGCGGCGTCGCCTGCAGCACCGAAGCAAATTGCGCCTGTGCCTCGGCAAACCGGCGCAAGGTGCGCAACTGCGATCCCATCACATAATGATGGCGCGCCAACGCGGCAGGTTGAGCCGCCAGCGCCTCACCATGCTTTTCGATCAAGCGCTGCCGGCCGATGATACCCTTGTCCAAGCTACGAGTGAGGCTGTCGGGGCTGTCGTGGGCAATCGCGAGCGGTTCATTTATGTAGTGGAAGCGCGCGCCGATGCGGGCAAGGCGCAGAACCAGATCCCAATCCTGAAAGCGTGGCATCGCCGGATCAAAGCCTCCCACGCGTTGGAAAATCGCCCGGGTCATGGCCAGGGTTTGGGTGGAGATATGGCTGCTGCCCAGCAACTGGGCATAGACATCGTCGGCGAGTTGCCAGCCCGTTGGCGGGAAAAAGCTGCGCCCGGAAGGATAGCGTTGTTCCAGTTGGCAGAAGCTCACATCAGCGCGCTTGAGCGCCTGCACGTGATGATCAAGCAGCGTGGGCTGCCATTCGTCATCACTGTCCTGAAAGGCGATCAATGGGCTGCGTGCCATCTTCACCCCAGCATTGCGTGCAGCCGGCGCACCGGAATTGCGACGCATTTGGAACACCGCGATACGGCGATCGTCCCAATCATTCAACAGATCCAGCGTGTCATCGGTAGAGCCATCGTCGACGATGATCAGTTCGAACCGGTCCAGCCTTTGCGAAAGTACAGATGTGATCGTGCGGCCAATCAGGCCAGCCCGATTGAAACTGGGCATAACCACTGAAATCAAGGGATCAGGCGCCGTTGCCGGCCTGATGCAAACAAGATCCACTGCGCGCGTCCCCAATAAACTCAAACGACTGTTCATGTGCCAGATGGCTAGTCATGCTATCAATATGCAATGAAAAAGCGAATCATCACCGTTGCCGTACTGCTTGCCGGCGTCGGCGCGATGGCAGTAGGACTGTTGCCGCAGCCCAGCCTGCTCGCGGCTCAAGCGCGTGGCGATATGGTGGACGTTGCCGATGGTACCGCGCTGCAGAACGCGGTCATGTGGGCCCGGGCTGGCAGCACCATCCGGCTTGCGGCTGGCGAGTATCCGCTGTTGGTTATCAAGCGCGAGGTGGATGGCGCACCAATCCGGATCATCGGCCCGCGCGAGGCCCGGATCAACCAGTTGCAGTTCATGAAAGCCGCTGGCTGGCGCGTGGAAGGTCTGACCCTGGTGGGCGGCATCGGCAAGGCCATGCCGCTCGATATCGCCCTGTCGAAAAACATCATGCTGACGGGTGTGAAGCTCACCGGCTCCACACCCGATCCCGGGCCGCGCTGGGAAGAATCGAATGGCATGGTAATCCGCGCCAGCGAGAATATCGTGCTCGCTTTGTCAGAAGCCACCCACGTCAAGCAGATCGCCTCCATCCGCGATAGCTGGGGCGTGGTAATCGAAGGCAATCATTTTACCAATTCCCGCGAAGGCCTGATGGTGCGCGCCACGCATGGCATGGTCATCCGCCACAATCTGTTCCTGGGTTGGGAACCGCGCTTCGATATCCGTGAACATCCAGACATGATTCAGTTTTTCACCCAGCAGGTGCCTACCGGATCGACCATGGTCACAATCGAGGGCAATTATCTTTCCGCCGGGCTTGATCGGGCCATCCAGGCGATCTTTATTCGTTCCGAAGCCTTTGAAGCCGGACGCGAGCCGCTGGGCTATCACCGCGATTTCACCATCCGCCACAATGTCTATTATGGCTCATCACGCCATGGCATCAGCATCAGCAGCGTGCGCGGCGTGGTGGTGGAAAACAACACCATCATCGGTTCACCGCACGCCTTTGTCGGCAACACGCCGCGCGATCCCAAGGGTCGCTCAAGCGTGGGCTGGCAGCCGGCCATCATTGCGGCGGGCATCAGCTGGGGCCGATTGGCCAACAATATCACTGCGCTGATGGCCATTCGCGCCGAGTCTGTTGGAATGAGCGAAACCAACAATTTCGTCTACAAGCCGCGGGTGCTCAATGATGGCGTCAACCCGGGCAAGAGCTTCGCCAAGCCGCTGGTAGCGGGCGATTTGCCGCTCAGCGCCTTTGCGGTTCTGCCGCAGTCAGGCAATGGCAAGGCCGGTCGCGGCGCAGACATTCGCCGGGTTGGCCCGGGTGCAGCGATCCGCGATCCCGACGCCCTGATGCGCGAAGCGGTCGCTCTGACAGCTGCCGCCCGCCGCCAGGATCTCACAACGGACCTGCCGCCACCGCAATAGCTGCGGCAACGTCAAACCAGAGATCTCTTCGTTACCGTCGAACCAGTGCCGTTGATGGTGATGGCAGCGCCCGCTCGGATTTTGGCTCGGCTGCAATCCGCTTTTGCTGGTGTCGGTGCAGGGCAAGAATACCAACCGCCAGCGTGAGCAGCAGGTAATTATTGTCAGCAAAACTGATCACGTAAGCCGTCAAAATATAGTTGAACAGCGATATCGCCAGCACTCCGCCCCATTCTTCAAGTTCGTTCTTGGATCGCAGGAACGTGATAATGCCAAGCCAGGTGATGCGCGCCATGCACCCCATGAAGCCAATGAAGCCAAGCGGGCCGACACCGACCAACAGGTTGATGTAATAGGAATCAACAATCACCAAGCCTTTGGACGACATGGCGCCCACTTCAGGCAGCGGCGTGCCCAAACCGGCGCCAATCGGATTCTTGCGCACGGCACGCCATGCCCCCTCCCATTGCAAGTCGCGAACGGCATTGCTGCCGGCGTGCTGCGAACCGCCGATTGTATACATCTTCAGGCGGTGGCTGGAGGCAATGGCGCCGGCCAGACCGGCCATGCCGAGCAGCACCAGCGCCACCATGATGCCCGACTTCAGCGAGTCGCCGCGTGGACGGAAAAGCAACTGCCGCACCATCACCAACCCGGCAAAACCGAACAGTGCACACAGCAAGGTGATCGACGCCGTGCGCGCGTTGATGAACCACACTGTTTGCAGGATCAACGGGATCAGAGCGATCGAGAGCACACGCTTCCATCCCTTTGCTTTCCACATCTCGTAGATCAGCGGCGGGAGGATCATGCCAAGATACTGGCTGTAATAGAGCACGATTCCGAAGGTTGAGCGCACACGATAGCGGCCATCACCGATGCGCGCCTGAGGAGACAGGTAGGTTTCCAACAAAGTCGGATCAACCTTCATGAAACTGGGAATGTAGCCAAACCACGGTGGCCGCTGCATCCAGTTCTCCAAGATCGTCACAAGCATAGAGAGGATACCAGCGATTATGAGTATCCGCATCAGCCGTGGGATTCGCTTCACATCGGTGAAACACCAGGCGGCCGCCACCATCGCCGAGCTGTCGAGAACGCCCTGCATCATTTCATAGCTGAACGCGTCAACCGGAGACGGTGCCAGTGGCAGCACGACGACCTGCATCAGCAGGAACAGACCATAGAGCCGGAAAGCAAGCGGGTCATGGCCCAGCAGATCCACCACCTTGCTCCGCGCTTCGGCGATCTGCGGGAAGTGGGTGAGCATTCCAATCAGCAGCACGCCCAACACCAGGCGCGGCGGCGTCACCCAAGGCAGACCTGGGATTGCAATGGCCACATAGGATGGCCAGGCCACCATCAGGAACATGTAGATCGCCAACAACTTGAAAAATGGCGCATTGTCGGCCTTGTCCACGTCGGGCAGCAGCCAAAGGCTGACACCGGCCATCACCAGGATCGGAAAGCCGACAAAGCGGAATGCTAGCGTGCCACCGATGGCAACGAGGAATCCGGTGTACATGGTGAGGAAAAGCGCCAGCGCCACAAAGGCGATGCTGGCAAATTTCCACCAGGTGCGGTGATGCAGGCTATTGTACTGCGGCAGAATACGCGCTGATTGGCGATCCCTAGCGGCGCGGGTAGAGAAGGTGACAGCGGTCATGCGCTCACCTGCTCTCTTTGCCTGTCGCGGCTCAAATCCTGCTGCACAGTCCTGCCCATCATGCCAATACTACGGCTGGCGACGGCCAGCATTGCGGTGGCAACCTATCAAAGCCGTCAAGCCCCTGCAAGCGAAGCTGCTGTGACAGCAGGGGCCGGCATCGGCGGCAGCAGCGCCGCAATCGCCATGCCGATGGCAAGCAGGGCGCGATCGCTGCCGGCCGGGCCATCGAGTTCGATGCTGATCGGCAACCCGCTGGTTTGGCCAAGCCCGCAGGGCATCACTAGCCCGGGCAGGCCCGCCGTGCTGCCAGGCAGGATGTTGCGGCCTATGGCGGTGGCAAACGGCACATCCACGCCGTTGATCCGAACGACGCGATCAGAGCCGATCGGCGTGGCCGGAACCAGCGTTGTGGGAAACAACAGGGCCGCGATGCCGTGATCGGCAAAGCAGTTAGCCATCAACTCCTGCAGCGTGCGACGATGGTGATCGCAAGCCGTGACATAGGTCGGGTCCGGCATGGCGCTGATCGGTGTGCACAGGCTGAGCGCAGCTTGCACATCAGGGCTGGCCACTTGGGACGCGAGTTCGGCCAGACTCACTGGCGCATCGTGGGCCGCCAGATACGCGCTGAGCGATGGCAGGAAATCATGGAAGATGATCGGCACGCTGGCTGCATCCACCAGCGCCTGCAGACCAGATAACTGCACATCAACGATCACGACCCCGGCAGTTTCGAGAGCGGCAACGATATGGGCAGCAGCCTCCGCCACATCGGGATCGAGGCTGGAGAAAAAGAAGGCCCGGTCCAGTCCAAGCCGCAAGCCAGCCAGGGGGACTGGCGCCGCAAAGGCTGGCTCCCCGGTCATCACCGCATCGAATAGCAGGATATCGTCCATGCAGCGTGCGTGCGGGCCAACCTGATCGAACAAGGCTGTCATCGGCACCACCCCGGCATTGGGATAGCGACCGGTCGTCGGCCGGAACCCGAACAACCCGCACAGCGCCGCCGGCACCCGGATCGAGCCGGCGGTATCCTCGGCCACACCCAGCGGCGCCATGCCGGCGGCCACGGCAGCGGCTGTGCCACCCGAACTGCCACCTGGGATACGCGACAGGTCATGTGGATTGCGCACCGCGCCAAAGGCAGCGTTGGTGCTCGTCCAGCCAAAGGAAAGCTCGTGGAGATTGGTTTTGCCCAGCACGATGGCACCAGCCTGACGCAGCAGCGAGACGGCAGCGGCGTCGGTGGCGGGGCGGAAACCTCGAAGGGCGTTAGTCCCGCCCGTGGTGGGATAGTCAGCCGTGTTGACGCTGTCCTTCACCGGCACCGGCAGGCCGTGCAGCAGGCCGAGCGGTTTGCCCGCAATACGGTGGGCATCGGCAGCGCGAGCCTGGGCGAGAACCTGCTCTGCATTTAGATTGATGAAGGCATTGAGATGCGCGCCCTGCCCGCAGCGCGCCAACAGTGCCGTGGCATAGGTTTCGGCAGAAAGTTCGCCAGAGGCCATAAGCGCAACCGCGGCGCTGGCCGAAAGTTCGCACAGCTCCGTGTCGTCCATGGCCGTTTCCTTGCGCGGCTTAACCCGCGCGTTCGAGCATCATCAGCTTGATGTCCGCGATCGCCTTGGCCGGGTTCAGGCCCTTGGGGCAAACGTTGGAGCAGTTCATGATGGTGTGGCAGCGATAGACGCGGAATGGATCTTCCAGCGCATCGAGCCGCTCGCCCGTCATCTCGTCGCGGCTGTCGGCCAACCAGCGATAGGCTTGCAACAGGATGGCGGGGCCGAGGAACTTGTCGCTGTTCCACCAATAAGAAGGGCACGCTGTGGAGCAGCAGGCACACAAGATGCACTCGTAAAGCCCGTCCAGCTTCTCGCGCTCGTCCGGCGACTGGATCCGCTCTTCGCCCGACGGTGCGGCGGTTACGGTCTGCAGCCAAGGCTTGATCGAGGCATATTGCGCATAGAAGTGCTTGAAATCAGGAACAAGGTCCTTGATCACCTCCATGTGCGGCAGCGGCGTGATCACCACCTCGCCCTTCACATCTGCAATCGGCATCGTGCAGGCCAGTGTGTTGGTGCCATCGATGTTCATCGAGCACGACCCGCAAATTCCTTCTCGGCACGACCGCCGGAAAGTGAGCGTGGGATCGACCTCGTTCTTGATCTTGATCAGCGCATCCAGAACCATTGGGCCTGTGGTATCGAGATCGAGGCTGTAGGTGTCATAACGCGGGTTCTCCCCGTCATCCGGGTTCCAGCGGTAGACCTTGAACGCCTTGGTGCGGCTCGCCCCGGCGGGAGCGGGATAAGTCTTGCCGGTCGCCTTGATGACGCTGTTCGACGGAAGAGAAAATTCAGCCATTACAAATGCCTCTAATCAGTACGTCCGCGCCTTGGGCTTGATATACTCGATGTCGTCCGACAGCGTGTAGGTGTGCACCGGGCGGGCAGCAAGCTCCACCGAGCCATCGCGGAACCAGCCCAGCGAATGCACCATCCACTTGTCATCATCCCGGTTGGGGAAATCCTCGTGCATGTGTGCGCCGCGACTTTCGTGGCGGGCTTGCCCCATATGCACGGTCAGCACGGCCTGGCCGATCATGTTGTCGAGTTCCAGCGTCTCGATCAGATCGGTGTTGAACACCATCGACCGATCGGTGGTGCCGATATCGGCCATGCGCTGATAGACGGCGTCGATCTTGCGCACGCCTTCATCGAGGATCTCGCTGGTGCGGAACACGCCGGCGTTGGCCTGCATCGTCTTTTGCATGGCCAACCTTACTTCAGCGGTCGTGCTGCCACCCTTGGCGTGGCGGAACCCGTCGAGGCGACCGAGCGCGAAATCGGCGTTGTCCTTGGGCAGCGCAGTGTGGCCGGCGTTGGCCTTCTGGATAGCGGCGACGCGGTGCGCCGTGGCTCTGCCGAAAACAACCAGGTCGATCAGGCTGTTGGAACCAAGCCGGTTGGCACCGTGCACCGAAACGCAGGCGGCTTCACCCACCGCGAACAGGCCGGGCACCACGCTGTCGGGGTTGCCATCTTTCAGGGTGACGACTTCACCGTGATAGTTCGTCGGGATGCCGCCCATGTTGTAGTGCACGGTCGGCACCACCGGGATCGGCGCCTTGGTCACGTCTACGCCGGCAAACACCTTGGCGGTTTCCGAAATGCCGGGCAAGCGCTGGGCCAGCACAGCGGAATCGATGTGATTGAGGTGCAGGTGAATATGGTCGCCGTCAGCGCCGACACCGCGGCCTTCGCGAATTTCCATCGCCATCGAACGGCTGACGACGTCACGGCTGGCAAGGTCCTTGGCCGACGGAGCATAGCGTTCCATGAAACGCTCACCCTGGCTGTTGGTGAGGTATCCGCCCTCCCCGCGCGCGCCTTCGGTGATCAACACACCGGCGCCATAGATGCCGGTGGGGTGGAACTGCACGAACTCCATATCCTGCATGGCCACGCCGGCGCGGATCGCCATGCCGCCCCCGTCACCGGTGGAGGTGTGCGCGGACGTTGCTGAGAAATAGCAACGGCCATAGCCACCGGTCGCCAACACCGTCTGGTGACTGCGGAAGCGGTGGATGCTGCCATCTTCCATGTTGATGGCGATGACGCCCTTGCACTCCCCATTCACCATGATGAGATCGATGGCGAAATATTCGATGTAGAAATCCGTGCTGTACTTGAGGCTCTGCTGATAGAGCGCGTGCAGCATGGCATGGCCGGTGCGATCTGCCGCGGCGCAGGTGCGCTGTGCCGGCGGGCCGCTGCCCATGTTCTGCATCATACCGCCGAACGGGCGCTGATAGATGCGACCGGCTTCGGTACGACTGAACGGCACACCGAAATGCTCCAGCTCGTAAACCGCGGCCGGGGCTTCCTTGCACAGATACTCGATCGCGTCCTGATCGCCCAGCCAGTCGCTGCCCTTCACCGTGTCATACATGTGCCAGGTCCAGTGATCCGGGCCCATGTTGCCGAGCGCGGCCGCAATGCCGCCCTGCGCGGCAACGGTGTGGCTGCGGGTGGGGAAGACCTTGGTGATGCAGGCAGTTTTCAGCCCGGCTTCGGCGATGCCCATGGCAGCACGCAAGCCGGAACCGCCGGCCCCCACCACGACAGCGTCGTAAACATGATCGATAATCTGATAGGCTTCAGGCACTTGAGCTTCCAATCAACCGGCAGACAGGGCGACCTTAAGCACTGAAAACAGTGCCAGGGCAGCAAGGGCAAAGGTGTAGAAGTTGAGGGCCAGCATGGCGATGACGCGCTTTGACCCATGCAGATAATCTTCCAGCATCACCTGCACACCCAGGCGAAAGTGCCAGAAAACGCTGACCACCAGCAGGCACATCGGCACCGCCACCAGCGGCTGGCGCAGCCACATCACCGTGCTGGCATAATCCAGGCTGGGAAGGCGAGCGAGGCTGAAGACAAACCACAGCACCAGGAACAGGCTGGCCACAGCCGTCACGCGCTGCAGCCACCAGTGATGAACGACAGCGCCGCCGCCAGCGCCAAGGCCGCGCACGCGGCCGATTTGGGTTCCGTTACCCATGATCAATACCCCCGGCCGAGAAGGATAAAGGCCCAGAAGGCCAATGTGGCGAGGGCCGAAAAGACAAAGGTCACCAGTGCCATGCGGCGCGAGGTTACCAGATCAAAGCCTTCGCCCGAATCCATGATGAAGTGGCGGATGCCGCTGCCCATGTGCTGGAACATCGACCAGGTGAGACCAAAGCCGACAACCACGCCCAGCGGCGAAAAAACAATGTCCTGGAACAGG
The DNA here is from genome assembly GCA_002280855.1 of Sphingomonadales bacterium 32-65-25. GTDB lineage: Bacteria > Pseudomonadota > Alphaproteobacteria > Sphingomonadales > Sphingomonadaceae > Sandarakinorhabdus. The sequence continues at coordinate 208,188 of NCEU01000001.1, forward strand.
CGATAATAGGTTGGTCCGCTGGCCAGCGCCGCAAGCCACCAGGCAAAGATCACCACGGCGCCAAAAGCAAGCGCATGCCCCGTCACACGGTGCACGATGGAGACTGCCATGTGCACCCGCCATTTCCAGATGGTGAGGTGCGGTGAAAGCGGGCGCGGCGGCGGCGCTATTGGTCGAGATGCCATGAGTTGCCCTTCTTGCTGGCCCCTTTCGCTGCCCTGCCCTGCGGCCGAACGAGCGGATGGTTATGCGGGCCTTCATACCGTGCCTGCGCTGCGGTGCAACAGGCGCAAGATGATTAGGTCCTTACCCGGCGCACTGAATCAGAACGGTGCGCTCCAGCCCGGCATATCGGTGCACCAGTGCGTCGCGGTAGCTGTCGTCGGCCATCATGGCGAGGAAGTGCTGCCGGCTGGGGTAGCGCACCAACAGGAGCTTGTCCCAATTGGTCGCATCCGTGCCGGCCTGGCCGATGAAGACCTGCTCACATGGACCATCATAAAGCACCTCCGCCTGGGAAATGGCGCCGACCGCCACGGTGAAGGCGTGCTGATAGCGGTCATAGGCCACCTTGCCCGAACAGGAGGCCATGCCAGCATCGGGCGAATAGTTCGCGGTCTCGCGGAACTTCAGCAGGTTCATCATCACCACCGGCCCGTCACGGCCTTGATCGCGCAAGTTTCGAACCTGATCTCGGGTGGGATCGATGCTGGAATCATGATTATTATGAGAGGGAATGGCCATGGTACAGGGACTCGCAGTTGGGATCGATCCAGCGTAGCATCGCACCAATGACCGTGAAGATGCGGCGCACGAAATGGGGAGGATGTGATGGCGACGATTGCTCCGGCCAGTGTGGCTGCTGTTCCACTTGATGTGATCGATGTGTCTGACGCAACGCTTTATGCCAACGACAGTTGGCGGCCGGTGTTCGCCCGGTTGCGCGCCGAAGCACCTGTGCATTATCAGGCCAACAGTCCATTCGGCCCGTTCTGGTCGGTCTGTAGCCATGCCGATATCATGGCGGTGGAAGCCCGGCCTGACATCTTTTCGTCCAGCCATGAATTTGGCGGCATCACCGTGGTCGATCTGTTTGGCGAATATAATCTGCCGCAGTTCATCGCCATGGACAGGCCGCGCCACAGTGATCAGCGCCGGGTGGTGGCGCCGGCCTTCGGCCCATCGGAAATCGCCCGCATGGCCATCGAAGTCCGCAAGCGCACCAGCGAGCTGCTCGACGGGCTGCCGATTGGTGAGGAATTTGATTGGGTTGACCGCGTCTCCATCGAATTGACCACTGGCATGCTGGCCATTTTGTTCAATTATCCGTGGGAAAAGCGCCGCGATCTTACCCTATGGTCGGATTGGGGTGGCGACATCGAAGCGGCATTGAACCCGGCGACCAAGGACATCCGCCAGCAGCACCTGATCGACATGACCCACGCGCTCGATGCGCTGATGGCCGAGCGCAAGGCCAAGCCGCCAACCGGCGACCTGATCAGTGCCATGGCGCACAGCGATGCCATGGGCGACATGCCTTTCCAGGAACGCACGGGAAACTATATCCTTTTGATCGTCGGCGGCAACGATACCACCCGCAATTCGATGTCGGGCCTGGTGGAGGCCTTCAACCGTTTTGACGGCGAATGGGCCAAGTTAGAGGCCGATAACAGCCTGATCTCCAATACGATTTCGGAAGTCCTGCGCTGGCAGACGCCTCTGGCGCACATGCGGCGCACGGCAGTGGAAGATGCCGATATCGCCGGGGTTCCGGTGAAGAAGGGCGACAAGATCGTCGTCTGGTACATCAGCGGCAATCGCGATGAGAACATGTTCCCGAACGCAGAAACCTTTGATATCACACGCGCAAATGCCCGCCGCCACCTGTCGTTCGGCTTTGGCGTCCACCGCTGCGTGGGCGCCCGGCTGGCTGAATTGCAGATTGCGGTTCTACTGGAGGAACTTCTGGCCCGCAAACTGTTCCCGCGTCAGGTGGGAGCCGCCGAATATGTGGCGCAATGCTTCGTGCACGGTTTCCGAAAGCTGCCGGTTGTGCTTGAACGGCGTTGATGCCGAAGCTTGATCTGTCCGCCCTACCCGTCCGCTCTGGATCGGGATATCTGCCGCCGTTTGATGGCCCGGTGCTGGCGCGATCATGGCGCGCGGTGGCGGCGGCTGGCGGTCTGTGTCAGTTCGGTGCCAATCTGGTGACACTCGAGTCCGGCGCCTGGTCCAGCCAGCGTCACTGGCACACGCATGAGGACGAAATGCTGGTAATGCTGGCCGGTGAGGCGGTGCTGGTCGAGGACAATGCCGAGACTCTGCTCACCCCCGGCGACATCGCCTGCTTCCCCGCCGGCGTTGCCAATGGCCATCATCTGCAGAACCGCTCCGCCCTGCCCTGCCAGTTCCTTGCCATTGGCACCGATCAGCCAGACATCGACGAATGCCATTACCCCGATATCGACATGCACCTCGATCCCTCCGGCTTCCGGCGCAAATCGGGGCCGACGGCGTGATGGGCCGGCGCACGATTTTGGCCTCTGGGCTGGCGGCGGGTTTGGCCGGCCTTTTGCCGGCGCGATTGGCCGCGCAGGCGCTGCGGCAAGGAGCCACCTCTCCCGGCCTGCGGCTGGCGCCTGATCAGGAGGCAATGGTGCCGGTTGCCGGCGGGCGCATCTATGTTCGGGTCAACGGCGCCTTGGGCGGCAAACCGCCGATCCTGTTCATCCATGGCGGGCCGGGCAGTTCGCACTGGAGCTGGCTCAACGCCACGGCGCTGGCCGATGATCGCGCCGTGATCATCTACGACCAGCTCGATTGCGGCCGTTCCGATCGGCCGGGCGATCCGGCCAACTGGACGGTGGCGCGCTTCCTTTCGGAAATCGAAGCGATCCGCGCCCATTTCGCCATCGCGCGCTGGCATGTACTGGGCGGCAGTTGGGGCGGAACGCTGGCACTGGAATATGGCGCGACCCAACCCAGCGTCCTGGCCGGGCTGGTGCTGCAATCGCCGCTGATTTCCACCGAGATCTGGCTGCGCGATGCCGCCGAACTGAAAGCCGGCATGCCGGCTGACGTGCGCGATTTGCTCGACCGCTGCGACACGCCCGGTGCTGCGCCGCAGGCGTCCTGCGATGCCGCCACGGCGGCCTTTTATGCCCGCCATGTTCGCCAGGTGATCCCACCGCCGGCCATTGCCGCCTATCGCGATGCGCTGCCGGCGCCGTTTGCGGAAGCATTGTACAATCACATGTGGGGCCGCGCCGAATTCACCTGCACCGGAACGCTGAAAGATTACGACGGGCAGCCCCTGCTCGAACAACTTGATCCCAAGCGCACCTTGTTCGTTGCCGGCCAGGATGATGAGGCCCGCCCCGCAACGGTTGCCAATTTCGCCATCGCCGCCGGCGCCCGATTCGCGGAAATCCCCAACGCCTCGCACAGCATCATGCTGGACAATCCTGCTGCCTATCTGGACCTGCTCAGGCCGTGGCTGGCCCGGCAAGACGCTTAAAAGTCGCGTAGCGCGGATTATCCACGCCGCACTTGCCCAACGCCACGGCAAGCAAGGCATCCACCAGTCCCGGGGTCGCTGCCCCCATCGTGCCGGCGCGCAGCTGTTCGCACATCTCGGCGCGCAGCGTGTCCAGCGGCGCATCATGCCCCATCACACCGGCAAGCAGCGCCTGCTCTCGGGCCTGTGGCTGTTGCGCCAGTTCGCGCGCCACGATGGCCAACGCGTTGCCCGCCACCTTGGCGTGAAAGGCGCGGCGGCCTTTCAGTTCCGGTTCCAGTTCAGCCAGGAACAGTTGCACCGCTTCGATCAGCGTGGTGGCTTCGATCTGTTCAGCCATCACACGCTCCCGAACTTGAATAGGTGCATCAGGTCCAGCTCCACTTCGGAAACGCGGCGGCCGATGGCGGCACGTTCCACGTTGCGCAGTCGGCCCGAGACATGATCATCACCCAGTTGCAGGCAGGCGATGCCCCATTTCAACGTGCCGAACACTTCCCAGAAGGCCGCGCGCTCGCGATCAACCGGGCCGCCGCCGGCCGCCTCATAGGCCGCATAAAGTTCGTCGCGCTGGCCAAAGCCGCCCACCGGCTTGTCCCACACGCCAAAGCGCCATGAATTGCAGCACAGCCAGCCCAGATCCTCGTGGCCGTCGCCCAGATGCGCCAGTTCCCAATCCAGCACCGCCACCAGGCCTTCGGGGGCCACCAGGAAATTGCCGGAGCGGAAATCACCGTGGACGATATTGCTCGGCGGCCGATCTGCCACACGTTCCCGGAGCCAGGCAAAGGCCAGATCAAACACCGGCGAATCCACGCCGAAACGGCGATAATTGGCGAACATGCGGTCCAGCGATTGCGCCGTGCTGCCTGCAGGCAGCGCCAGGCCGGCGGCGGCGTCCATCGGCAACTTGTGCAGTTTTGCCAACACTTCGGCACACTGCTGGGTAAGGCTTGCGCGAGCCGGGGCATAATCCGGCAGTTTCAGCCATTTCGACGCCAGGGCTTCACCCGGCAGCCGGGCCATGATGAAGCCTTCGCCAAGACCATCTTCGGGCGCCAGCACCCGCACCACTTCGGCCACTGGTAGCCCGGCGGCAAAGGCGATCTGCTGCAAGCGGGCCTGATCGGCGCGCGGCAGGCCGCCTTCGGGCACGGACCCGGTGGCAGCACATTGCAGGATGAGTGGCCACGGCGTGCCATCGGCCGTCACGGCATCCACGGCAAAAGTGGCCGATGATGCCCCGCCCGACAATTGTTCCACCCGCGACACATCGGTGCCGATAAGGGCTGAAACAATCTCAGGCGTTGGCCCTGCCATCAGTCGCTGGCCAGGCGGGCGTAGCTGACTTCGTCGAACCAGGCATCGCCATCGCGCCAGCTTTGCACGAAGCGGCCTTCCTCCCGGAACCAGCAGCGTTCCAGCACGCGCTGGGCCGGACGATTGCGGGCATCGGTGACGGCAACCAGGCGGCGGCGGCCGTTGCTGAACAGGCGGCGCACCATCGCTTCAACCGCTTCGGCACACAGGCCCTGCCGCTGCCAGCGTGGATCGAGCGCAAAGCCGAGTTCGGCCGTGGCATTCCACGGCGGCGAAAAACGGATGCCGAGGTCACCAATCATGCTGCCATCCTTGGCGTTGATTGCGAATTGCTGCCACCCATCGGAATCGGGAGCCGCGCGCCGCTGCATGGCCGCGATCAGGGCGATGCTTTCTTCCACCGAACGTTCCAGCGGATCAAACGGCGCGGCGGCGCGGATGCGATGCCAGTCGGCAGCGTCATCCACCTGCATCGGCCGGATGAGCAGTCGATCCGTTTCGATTTCCCAATCGTTCATCCTGTGACCCGCATGCTTTAACCTGTTGTCAAACAGAGATTGGTCTTTCCGTTGCACGATGGCAACGCCCGAGCAAGAACCGACAGTTAGGGGGCCTCAACCGGGCTTGAAAAAACATGAAGCATCTGTAATCCCCTGCGCCATAGCCCGGCCATCGGGCTTGTTCGCGGCTACCGTGGGTCACGGCCAAAGCCCGGATTTTTTGGGAAGGATCTTCATGTTGACCGTTGAAACCGCGGGCACTCTTGCCGTGCGCGCTGCCCTTTTGCTTGGCGTTTCCACCACTGTCGCACTGGCCGCCCCCGCCTATGCGCAAACCGCTGCCGCCGAAGACGCCGGCGATGAACAGATCATTATCGTCACTGCTTCCAAGCAGGCCAAGACCCTGCAGGACACGCCGATTTCGGTGTCGGTGACGTCGAAGGCGCTGATCGAAAACGCCCAAATCCGCGATGCGTTCGATCTGCAGTCGGTGGTGCCCAGCTTGCGCGTGTCGCAGCTGCAATCGTCCGCCAACACCAATTTCATCATCCGTGGTTTCGGCAACGGCGCCAACAACGTTGGCATCGAGCCTTCGGTCGGCGTGTTCATCGACGGCGTCTATCGCAGCCGTTCCGCTGCCCAGATCGGCGATCTGCCCAGCGTTGAGCGCATCGAAGTGCTGCGCGGCCCGCAATCGACCCTGTTCGGCAAGAACGCGTCGGCCGGGATCATTTCGGTCGTCACCTCCGAACCGAAGTTCGAACTGGGCGGCCAGGCCGAACTTTCCTACGGCAACTACAATGCGGTCATCGCGCGTGCCGAAATCACTGGGCCCTTGTCGGAAACCATCGCCTTCAGCCTGGCGGGCAACTACAACCGCCGCGACGGTTACGTGTTCAACGAAGCGCTGAACATCGACGAGAACAACCGCAACCGTGGCGGCGCGCGCGCCCAGCTGCTGTTCAAGCCATCCGAAGATTTCAAGCTCCGCCTGATCGCCGATTACGACAAGATCGATGAAATCTGCTGCTCGGTGGTCAACCTTGTCGATGGCCCGACCGGCACTGCCGTGCGCGCTCTGGGTGGCCGCATCATCTCCAACCAGCCATTGACGCTGCGTTCGGCCACCAACTTCCCGTCCACCAACGAAGTCGACAATTTCGGCTTCTCGGCCCAGGCGGATTATAACGTCGGCCAGTTCGATCTCACCTTCATCGGTGCCTATCGCGGCGTGCGGCTTTCCACCAATGCCGACAGCGATTTCACCAGCGCCGATCTGATCGGTGAAAACAGCGCCCGCAACGGCATCGACACCTACACCGCTGAATTCCGTGTCGCGTCGAAGTTCGATGGCCCGATCAACTTCCTGGTTGGCGCCTTCTATTTCAACGAGAATATCGATGCCAGCGGCGCACTGACCTTTGGTCGGGATTTCCGCAACTATGCCAGCGGGCTTTCGCGTGGTGCCTATACCAGCCTGGAACCGACGCTGCGCGCTTTGCTGCCAGGCACTCCGGCGGGTGCGTTCGGTGGCCGCGGCCAGGGCCGGTTCGAAGAGTATGACTACAAGAATCGCGCCATCTCGGTTTTCGGTACCGTGGATTGGAGCATTGTCGAGGACCTGACCCTGACGTTGGGCGGCAACTACACGCACGACAGCAAGACCTATGCCACCAACGTGGTTACCACCGATGTGTTCTCCGGCCTTGATCTGGTGCGTGCCGGTGTGAACGCCGGTGTGCCGGCCGTTGTCGCTGCCAATCCGCAGTTCAACCCCTTCCTGGGCCTGAGCGGGCTGCAGTTCATCCCGCCCTACCTCAACGTTCCCAATGGCGTTGAAGATGGCCGCACGTCGGACAGCGATTTCGCCTACACCGTGCGCCTGAACTACAAGTTCAGCGACAACATCAACGTCTATGCCACCCACGCAACCGGCTTCAAGGCGAGCTCGATCAACCTGTCGTTCGATGCCCGTCCGCCGGCAGCGCTGTTCATCCCGGGTTCGTCGGCGCAGTCGCCGGCACCGGCGGCATCGCCAATCCGGACCGCGCTGGGTGCCAATCTGCCGGTGAACCTCACCACCGGCTCGCGCTCTGCCGATCCGGAATATGCGACGGTTTATGAACTGGGCATCAAGGGGCAGTGGGAAGGCTTTGGCGTCAACCTGGCCGCGTTCCGCCAGATCCTGAACGGCTTCCAGAGCAACGTGTTCTCGGGCACCGGTTTCATCCTGGCCAATGCCGAACAGCAGTCGGTGACCGGGTTTGAACTCGATACCACCATCTCGCCGGTGAAGGATTTGCGTTTCTTCGCCAACTTCACCTACCTCAACATGAAGTTTGACAGCTTCGTGGGCGGTGCGGCCCTGCAGGCTGGCAGCTTTGCCACCCTGCCGCAGGATCTTTCCGGCCTGCGCGTGGCTGGTGTGCCGGAATTCGCGGTATCGGTGGGCGGCGATTACACCGCCCGCCTGAACGACAGCGCCAAGCTGAACTTCCACGTTGATTTCCAGCATGAAAGCCCAACGCAGATCTCCCAGGGCACGGTGGCGCTGCGCCGCACGGTGGACAATCTGAACGCCTCTGCGACGTTGGTGCTGAACAACAAGCTCGACATCACGTTGTGGGGCCGCAACCTGACCAACGAAGCCTGGGTGACCACCATCTTCCCGGGTGTGGCACAGGCCGGCACGCTGTCGGGCTATCGCAACCAGCCCCGCACCTTTGGTGGCTTGTTGCGTTACCGCTTCTGATCAGCGGATTGCCGTGAACAACGGGGGGCGTGGCCAGTGGCTGCGCCCCCTTTTGTTTGAGCGGCTTGCAAAGCGTATCGGTCGCGGGCTTAAGATGCCGGGTGAATCCGTGGGAACTTGCGGCGTCGGCGTTCGGGCTGGCCAATATCGTGCTGCTCGCCCGGCGATCGGTGTGGAACTACCCGTTCGGCATGGCGATGGTGGCAATCCTTGCCGGCGTGTTCTGGAGCAGCAAGCTCTATGCCGTGGCTGGCCTGCAGATCTTCTTCCTCCTGGCCCAGGCGCAAGGCCTGTGGATGTGGCTGCGGGCACCGGCCGATGAGGGCCAGGTGGCCGTGCGGCGCTTGCCACCATTGGGCTGGCCGGCGGTGCTGATCAGCGGCATGATCGGCAGCGCGGTGCTGGCCCTGCTGTTGGCGCAAACCGATGCTGCCGCGCCCATTACCGATGGTGCGGTGGCTGGCTGGTCGCTGGTGGCCCAGGTGCTGATCAATCTGCGCATGCTGGAAAGCTGGCCGTTGTGGGTTGGCATCAACATTGTTTCGGTGGGTCTTTATGCCAGCCAGGCGCTGTGGGTGACAGCGGCGCTGTATGTGGCATTCCTCGCCGTCTCGATCTGGAGCTGGCGGCTGTGGCTGGCCGCGGAGCGAGGCTGAACCATGACGGGCCTGCATGTGTGTTTCACCGGTGTGGAATCGACTGGCAAGACCAGGCTGGCAGAGCGGCTGTCGCGCCGGCTGGGCGGTGTGCTGATGCCCGAGTATGGCCGCGAATATGCTGAAACCACCGGCACGGATTTCACGCCCGACGTGCTGCGCACCATCGCCCGCATTCATGCCGAACGCCGCCACCGCCTGCTCGCGTCGCGCCCGCGCCTGCTGATCGAGGACACTGATGTGGTGATGACCGCCGCCTGGTTCCGCATGCTGCACGGCCACCGTGATCCCGCGCTGTCGGCAATGCCGGCCGGCGCCGATGTCTATCTGCTGTTTGCGCCCGACACGCCGTGGGTGGCCGATGGCACACGGCAATTCGTGGGCCGCGATCGCCTGATGTTCCAGGCGGCCATTGAAGATGAGATGGCCGCGCGCAACATCGAACCGGTGCTGATCATGGGCAATTGGCAGCAGCGCGAGGCCCAGGCCACCGCCGCCCTCACCCACCGGCTGGACAGCCTGCCCCAGTCGGCGTCATAGGGGCGATCATGGCAACCATCCTTCTCACCGGCGCATCGCGCGGCATCGGCGCTGCGGCGCGCACCCTGCTGGAACAATCCGGCCACAGGGTCATTGGCCAATCCACGGCGGGTGCCGACGGGCTGATCGCCGCCGATTTCGCACAGCCGCGCGCGGCCGATGCGTTGTGGGACACGGCCTTGGAGAAAGCCGGTGGGCGCATCGATGTGCTGGTCAACAATGCCGGCGTGTTCGAAGCCGCACCAATAGCCGATGGCGATGGTTTCGCCGCCACCTGGGCGCGCAGCCACGCCATCAACCTGCAGAGCGCCGCTGATCTGTGCCGCCATGCCGTGCTCCATTTCCAGGCGAATGGTGGTGGCCGCATCATCAACGTCGCCAGCCGCGCCGGCCATCGCGGTGATTCGCCCCAGCATTGGCATTATGCCGCGGCCAAGGGCGGCATGCTGGCGATGACCAAGAGCATCGCGCGGGGCTATGCCGCGCAGAATATCCTCGCCTTTGCCATCACGCCCGGCTTCACGATGACTGGCATGGCGGAGGAATATCTCGCCAGCCGCGGCGGTGACAAGTTGCTGGCCGATATTCCGCTGGGCCGCGTTGCCATGCCGGAAGAAGTGGCCGAAATGATCCGCTGGTTGGCCAGCGACGCACCGGCGTCGATGACGGGCGCCACACTCGACATCAACGGCGCCAGCTACGTGCGCTGAGGACAGGACTGAACATGCCGAATGTGACCGTGGTGGGTGCCCAGTGGGGCGATGAAGGCAAGGGCAAGATTGTCGATTGGCTGTCGGCCCGCGCCGATGTGGTGGTGCGCTTCCAGGGCGGCCACAACGCCGGCCACACGCTGGTGGTGGGCGAAAAAGTCTACAAGCTGTCGCTGCTGCCGTCGGGTATCGTGCGCGGCACCCTGTCGATGATCGGCAATGGCGTGGTGTTCGATCCCTGGCATTTCCGCGACGAAGTCGCCCGCATTGCCGGCATGGGAGTGGATATCACGCCGGACAATCTGGCCGTCTCTGAAACCTGCCCGCTGATCCTGCCGCTGCACCGCGATCTGGATGCCTTGCGCGAAGATGCAATGGGCGCCGGCAAGATCGGCACCACAAGGCGTGGCATCGGCCCGGCTTATGAAGACAAGGTGGGCCGCCGGGCGCTGCGCGTCATCGATCTGGCGCATCTGGATGAAATCGGCCCGCAGCTCGAACGCCTGCTCGCCCATCACAATGCCCTGCGCGCCGGCTTTGGCGTGGCGCCGGTGGATGCCGCGGAATTGCAGCAGCAGCTGGCCGATGTGGCCCCGGCCGTGCTGCCCTATATCCAGCCCGTTTGGAAACGCCTGCGCGACGCACGCTGGCGGCGCGATCGCATCCTGTTCGAAGGCGCGCAGGGCGTGCTGCTCGATGTCGATCACGGCACCTGGCCGTTCGTCACCTCGTCCAACGTCGTTGCCGGCCAAGCCGCGGCGGGTTCGGGCATGGGCCCGGATGCCACCGGCTATGTGCTGGGGATCACCAAGGCCTATACCACCCGCGTTGGTTCCGGCCCCTTCCCCACCGAACAGGAAAACGACATCGGCCAGCGCCTGGGTGAGCGCGGCCATGAATTCGGGACCGTTACCGGCCGCAAGCGCCGCTGCGGCTGGTTCGATGCGGTGCTGGTGCGCCAGGCGATTGCCGTTGGCGGCATCACCGGCATGGCGCTCACCAAGCTGGACGTGCTCGACGGGTTCGACACGGTGATGATCTGCACCGGCTACCGCCTTGATGGCCGCGAACTCGATCATCTGCCTGCCCACCCGTCCGAACAGGCGCGGGTCGAGCCGATCTACGAAGGATTTGAAGGCTGGAGCGAATCGACCGCCGGTGCCCGCAGCTGGGCGCAGCTGCCGGCGCAGGCCATCAAATATATCCGCCGCATCGAGGAATTGACCGAATGCCCGGTGGCCTTGGTCTCCACGTCGCCGGAGCGGGAAGATACCATCTTGGTGAAGGACCCGTTCCGGGATTGATGTGTAAACCTTATGTTAAATGTTCTTGCATTATCGTAAATTTCTAGCAGAGTGTCGGCATGTCATGTGCCGCACTCGTTGTTGCTTTAATCCGCGAGGGTAAAGTCAACGCCAGACGAGACGGACCCGGCCAGCGCGATGGCGGCAATCGTCCGGCTCGCACCCTGGACAGGCCTTGCGACCACAAGACATCGACGTACCGGAAGTGCCGGTCAACTGCAGGTCCGGGTGGGCCTGCGTGACCGGCCATCCCTAAGCCCGTCGCGACCATCTGCGGAACTCTGTCCGCTCCGTGCGGGCGCACAGCGCCGCAGATGGTCGCGATACGCTAAGCCGGCTGTTCCTGGTTCGGACAGCCGCAGGGGTTGAAACATCCTGTGCGCCGTATGCGGCCACCTGAGGCCGTGCTGCGTTACGCAAACTTGGGGTGTTGGCGTTCAGAATGTTTGCGGGGGGTATCATTGCGGGGGCCATGCTGGGCAGTTTTACCTGTTTGGCGCCGGTTCACGACAACGCCAGCACGGTGCGTTGTGCCAATCATCCGGAGGTGATCCGGTTGATGGGCTATGATGCACCAGCGATGCCGGCGACCTGCCTGCCCAGTGAAATCTGCCCACCCGGCGATCCCTTTGCGGCCCGCGATGCCTTGCGCGGCCTGACCATGGGCCGGCCGCTCGACTGCGAGGCCGCAGGAACCGATAATCAGGGCCGCACGCTCGCTCGCTGCCGGGTCGAAACCATCGATCTTTCCTGCGCCATGCTGGCGACGAATCATGCCGTGCTCAGCAAGACCGCCGGCGATTGCAATTGCACGCCGGTTCGCCGCCGCCCGGCTTTGCTGCAATCGGTCCGTTATGAGCCGGGCGCGCTGCCCGCTGGGCTGCCGCAATCGCTGCCGGCCGGCTCCCGGATCACCCTCGATCTGGGCGACTCGAACGCAGCCAACCGCCCGCGATCGGCTGCACCGGTTGTGATGGATGCAACACCGCTGCGTGAAACGCCCTGGTCTCTGCCGGTGGCGGGCGCGTTGGTGATGATCGGCCTGTGGATGGCGATGGCCAATCTGGCGCTGCTGCAAATTGCCCATGAACGCTGGCCCTCGCGCGATCGCTGGGGGGCGCCGATGGACCGGCTGGATCCCTGGCTGTTCCTGGGGCTGGCCGCCGCCGGTGCTTCACCTGCGGCGTGGACGGCACTGTGGACTCGGCACGCCGGCCGCCAGCAGGAAGCGCTGCTGCCCCGCCTGCTCAACATCACTGGTATCCAGATCGGGCTGGTGATCGGCGCCCTTTGGTGGTGGATCGCCGGCTGAGGCAACTTGCCAACGGGCTTCCGGCCGATAAACAGAGGCAATGTCCCTGCCCCTGATCGCTTTGGCCGCCGCCGCCAGCTTTGCCTGCGAAAGCCCCAGCCATCACGATGGCGACAATCTGCGGTGCGCAAACGTACCCGGATCGATGCGGCTGCAGGGCATTGATGCCCCTGAAATGCCGGGTGCCTGCCGGCCGGGCCGCCGCTGCGTGGATGGCGATCCCTTCGCCGCGCGGGACTATCTGCGCGGGCTCACGGCCGGCAAGACCCTGCAATGCGTCCAGGAAGACACCGACAGTTATGACCGGCGCATCGTCAACTGCACGGCCGGCACGGTCAATATCAGTTGCGCGATGATCGAATCCGGTCACGCCGTGCCGCGCTATGCCCCGCTGGATTGCAGCGGACCGTCGGCAGCACCGGAAATCGCCCCTGATGTGACGGTTGCTTCACCAACCAACCCAATGCCCCAATCAGCGCCGGAACCGCCACCGGTGATCGTGCCGGCCGATACGCCAGCGCGCGCTGGTAACTCCGGCCTCTCAATCGGCATGGCACCGGTCGTCCTGCTCGGCCTGTTGCTTGTCAATTTGATCACGTGGGCATTGTTTGCCATCGACAAACGCCGCGCTCAGGCCTTCCGTTCGCGCGAACGCATTGCCGAATCCACCCTGCTTGGCTGGGCGCTGGTGGGCGGCAGCCCGGCGGCGTGGTTTGCCATCAACCGGCTGCGCCACAAATCGGCCAAGGACAGTTTCAAGCAGTCGCTGCTTCTGATTTCGGGGTTGCAGATCGGGGCCTTGATCGGCTTGCTGTACTGGCAGATTTCCGGATGAGCGAGATTGTGTTGCATCCGGCCAGCGCTGCCGATCTCGATCTTCTGGCGCAGGGCTTTGCGCCACCCGGAGCCGGCTTGCCCGAAGGCGGCATCGAAACGCCCGAAATCCTGGCCATGCTGCGCGATCTGGCCGCCACCATCAGGCCGGATTTCGATCCGGCAGCCTGGCTGGTGCTGGCCGGCAGCGAAATTGTCGGGCTGTTGTCGCTGGTGAAACCACCGGCGGATGGCATCATCACCATCGGTTACGGCGTTGCACAGGCGCGGCGCGGGCGTGGCCATGCCACCGCAGCGGTGCGCGCCCTATGTGCGTGGGCCCGGCACGATGCGCGCGTGGCATCGGTGCTTGCCGAAACCGGCGAGAACAACCGGCCATCGCAACAGGTGCTGGCTGCCAATGGCTTTGCCTGCACCGGCCGTCGCGACGATGCGGATGATGGCCCGCTGCTGTGCTGGTCGCTCACTGTCGGTTGAGTGGGTCGATTGCCCTGACCAGTGATTTCGATTGGCGCCGTCTGCCCGCCTGCCCTATGCGCAGGCCATGAGCAGCCATGATTTCGACCTTTTGGTAATTGGTGCCGGTTCCGGCGGGGTGCGCGCCAGTCGCATTGCCGCCGGCCATGGTGCCCGTGTGGCGGTGGCCGAGGAATATCGGGTGGGCGGCACCTGCGTGATCCGCGGCTGCGTGCCCAAGAAGCTGCTGGTGTACGGATCGCATTTCGCCGAGGATCTGGAAGATGCCCGCCGTTTTGGCTGGCAGATCGAGGGCAAGACATTCGATTGGGCTGTGCTGCGGGACAATGTGGCAGCCGAGGTGGATCGCCTCAACGGGCTCTATCAGAACACGCTCGACAACAACCAGGTCAAGACCTTGTTGGGCCATGCCCGCATCATCGATGCGCACACGGTAGAGGTCGAAGGCCAGCGCCATACGGCTGGCACCATCCTGATCGCCAGCGGCGCGCGGCCCTTCACGCCTGATATTCCGGGCGCCGAACATGGCATCACCTCGAACGACGTGTTCCACCTGCCCACTCTGCCCCGCCGCATGGTGATTGCCGGCGCCGGTTATATCGCCACCGAATTTGCCGGCGTGTTCCACGAATTGGGCGTGGACGTGACACTCATCAACCGCAGCGAAACGATCCTGCGCGGCTGGGAACCGGCGCTGTCCGATCGCCTGTTGCAGATCAGCATGGCCAAGGGGCTGAACTTCAAGCTGAACTGCCGGCTGGAACGGGTGGAAAAGACCGAGGCCGGCCTCGTGCTGCACTTCGCCGATGGCAAGACCATGGAAACCGATGTTGTGCTGTGGGCACTGGGCCGGGTGCCGAATGTCGAAGGCCTCGGGCTGGAGGATGTGGGTGTTGCGCTGAACGAGAAGGGCGCAATTGCCGTGGATGCGGACAATCGCACCAATGTGCCCAGCATCTTTGCCGTGGGCGATGTCACGGATCGCGTGCAACTCACCCCCGTGGCCATCCGCGAAGGCCACAGTTTTGCCGATCGCCAGTTCGGCGAGAAGAACTGGCATGTGGATTACAACGCCATCCCCTCGGCAGTGTTTTCCAATCCGCCGTTGGGCAGCGTGGGCATGACCGAAGCCCAGGCCCGCAACGCCTACGGCCAGGTGAAGATCTACACCTCCGACTTCCGGCCGATGAAGAACGTGCTGGCCGGCCGCAACGAACGCGCGCTCTACAAGCTGGTGGTGGACGCCTCCTCAGATCGGGTGGTAGGCGCCCACATGATCGGCCCCGATGCGCCGGAAATCCTGCAGGCGGTGGCCATCGCGGTGAAGGCCGGGCTGACCAAGGCGCAGTTCGACGACACCATGGCGCTGCACCCGACGATGAGCGAGGAACTGGTGTTGATGAGGTGACTTGCTCACCATGGTGATTTGCCGCAAAGCACCGGCATCATGACGAAGATCTGGACCCCCGACAGCTGGCGCGCGCACGAAGCCCGGCAATTGCCCACCTACCCCGATGCCGATGCGCTGCGGGCGGTGGAAACCGAGCTGCGCTCCTACCCGCCGCTGGTGTTTGCCGGCGAAGCCCGCGACCTGACGACACGGCTCGCCGATGCGGCATCTGGCAAGGCCTTCCTGTTGCAGGGCGGCGATTGCGCCGAAAGCTTTGCCGAATTCCACCCCAACACCATCCGCGACACCTTCCGAGTGCTGCTGCAGATGGCCGTGGTGATGACCTTTGCCAGCAAGATGCCGATCGTGAAGGTGGGCCGCATGGCCGGCCAGTTCGCCAAGCCGCGATCGGGGGATTTCGAAGACATCGATGGCGTGTCGCTGCCCAGCTATCGCGGCGACAATGTCAACGATATCGAATTCACCGCCGAAGCGCGCACGCCCAATCCGCAGCGGATGATCCGCGGCTACATGCAATCGGCGTCGACCCTGAACCTGCTGCGCGCCTTTGCCAGCGGCGGCTATGCCAATCTGCACCAGGTGCACAAATGGAACCTGGATTTTGCCGCACGCAGCCCCTGGGCCGAACAATATGCCCAGCTGGCCGATCGGATCGGCGAGGCGCTGGACTTCATGGAAGCCATCGGCTTGTCGCCCGAAACCGTGCCGCAGCTGAAGGGCACCAGCTTCTTCACCAGCCACGAGGCGCTGCTGCTGGGCTATGAAGAAGCGATGACCCGGCAGGACAGTCTGACCGGCGATTGGTACGACACCTCGGCTCATATGCTGTGGATTGGCGACCGCACGCGCTTTGCGGGCAGTGCGCATGTGGAGTTCCTGCGCGGCGTGGGCAACCCGCTGGGCCTGAAATGCGGGCCAAGTTTGGAGCCGGATGACCTGATCCGCCTGCTCGATACGCTGAATCCGGGGAACCAGCCGGGCCGAATCACCCTCATCACCCGATTCGGCCATGACAAGGTTGAGGCGCATTTGCCCCGCCTGATTCGCGCCGTGAAGCGTGAGGGCCACCATGTTTTGTGGAGCTGTGACCCTATGCACGGCAATACGATCAAGGCCGGAGGGGGCCTGAAAACCCGTCCGTTCGACCGAATTCTGACTGAAGTGACCGGATTCTTCGCGGTTCACCGCTCGGAAAATACCCATGCCGGTGGCATCCATCTGGAGATGACTGGTCAGGACGTCACGGAATGTACGGGAGGTGCCATCGCCATTTCGGACGAAGGCCTTGGCGCCCGGTATCAGACCCAGTGCGATCCCCGCTTGAACGCCAGCCAAAGCCTTGAGATGGCATTCCTTATTGCCGAAGCCCTGAAAGCCGAACGCGAGGCCCTGGCACACAGCGCCGCCGCCTGAATCGCTCCCTGAAATCCCGGAACCGGTCACGCCCGGCCAGCCTTGATTGGCTGGCCGGGCGTTGCTTTTTGACCTCGATTTTCCGCACGACCGTTCATGCTCTGGTCAGGGAAAATTAGTAATTCCATATCGAGAGTAGGTAACGAATATCGTTGATGAAGATTCATCACGACAACGTTCTGTCGTTTACATTTTTATCACCAATACGGACTAAGCAGCCTGTGAAACCGGATGTTCTAGGGCTTCGGAACATTTGGTTAAGGAAAGTTTTTATTTGGGTTTCTTAGCCGAAGTAAAAACTTCGTTACTAGTTGCTTGGCGTAACCCCTTGTTCATCATTTTGTTGTGTGCGTTAACCGCAGTAACTTTTGCGTTACGCACGTGGTCTGAAAGGCTCAACCACGATGTCTGTATTGCTGCACCGAGTGGCGTTTGAAGATGGCTCGGCCATCGCCCGGTATGACTCAGCCCAAGACGATCAGATGGCCTTTGGTACGCTTGGCGTTCGTGATGGTGCACCGGCAGCGGCCGCGCAGGCCGCCCGCCCGGTCACCGAACTGCTGGTACAGTTCCGCCCCGGCGCCAGCGCGGCCGATCAGGCCCTGGCAATTAACAATGCCGGCGGCAGCGACGCCAGCGTGATCCGCAGCGCCGCCGATGGTGACCTGCTGGTGATCAAGGTTGGCGGGGGCCGCAGCGCCGAAGCGGTGATGGACGCCCTGGCCAACAACCCCAATGTAGCTTTTACCGAAGCCAATTCCACCATCGCCGTGCAGGGCAGCAACGATACGCGCTACACCAATGGTGGTCTGTGGGGCATGTATGGTGACACCACCAGCCCAGCCAACCAGTTCGGCAGCCAAGCCGGCGAGGCTTGGGCCCGCGGCTTTACCGGTTCCACAAAGACAGTAATCGGCGTGATCGATACCGGAATCGATTACACGCACGCTGATCTCTATCTCAACATCTGGCTCAATCCTGGCGAAATTCCGAACAATCTCGGCCTGGTCGATACTGATGGCGACACCCTCATCACCTTCCGCGATCTCAACAATGTCGCCAATGCTGGCGCCGTGCGCGACGTCAACGCCAACGGCCGCATCGATGCCGGCGATCTGTTGAACGACACACGCTGGGAAAACGGTGTCGACAATGACGGAAACGGCCGCATCGACGATCTGGTCGGCTGGGATTTCGTCAACAATGACAATGATCCCATGGATGGCAATGGCCATGGCACGCACGTTGCCGGCACCATTGGCGCCATCGGTAACAACGCATTGGGCGTGGCCGGCGTGAACTGGGCCGTGCAGATGGTGGCCCTGAAATTCCTGCCCGACAGCGGTTCGGGCACCAGTGCCGCCGCCATCAGCGCCATCGATTACTACACCAATGCGGCCAAGGCACATGATGCCGGCGCCGGCAATTATGTAGGCACCAACAACAGCTGGGGTGGTGGCAGCCAATCGACGGCGATGCTTGATGCCATCGTGCGCGCCGCCAAGCAGGATCTGCTGTTTGTGGCGGCAGCCGGGAATGGCGGCAGCGATCAGGTGGGCGACAATAACGACAGCGTGGCCTATTTCCCCACCAACTATTCCACGCAGGCCGCTGCCGGTTGGGAAGCCGTGGTATCGGTGGCCAACATCACCTCCACCGGGGCCCGTGCCGGCTCGTCGAACTTCGGCAAGCTCACGGTGGATATTGGCGCACCCGGCAGCTCGATCGTTTCGACCACGCCTGGCGGCAATTATGCCGCTTACACTGGCACGTCGATGGCCTCTCCGCACGTGATGGGCGCGCTCGGCCTGCTGAGCAGTGCCAACGAAGGCCTGACCGGTGCCCAGCTGCGCGCGGCGCTGTTGAACAGTGCGGAAGCAACAACGTCGCTGACCAACATCACGGTCTCCAACGGCCGCCTCGACGTCAACGATCTGATCACGATCGGCCTGGGCCAGGCTCCGACGCCCACTCCGACGCCTACCCCGACGCCCACGCCGACGCCGACGCCGACTCCAACCCCGCCGCCGACCCCCGACTTGGTGATTTATGGTACCGACGGCTCGGATACGCTGACCGGCGGCGCTGGCAACGACACCATCTCCGGCGTGTCGCTCACCAGCACGAAGATCGGCAGCCGCTCGGTGGACGTTCTGACTGGCGGAGGCGGCAATGATCTCTTCATCCTGGGTGACGGTCGCGGCGTATTCTACGATGATGGACGCTCCAACAATCAGGGCTTTGGCGACTATGCCCGCATCACCGATTTTTCCGAAGGCGATCGCGTTCAGTTGGCACCCGGCACCTATTTCCTGATCGCCGGCACGCTCAACGGGATCAGCGGCACGCGGATCTTCCACGACATCAACGGCACCGGCAGATACGACAGCCCCGACGAAGCGATCGCTTTCGTGGAGGGCAGCAAGACGTTGACCATGGCTGATATCGTGTTCTCGACAGCGTCCCCGACGCCGCCACCGACACAGACCCCCACCCCGACGCCCACCCCGGCACCGACGCCGTCGAATGTCATTTATGGCACGGACAGTTCGGACAAGGCCATCATCGGCACGTCGGGTGACAACCTCATCTCTGGCGTCCCGACCAACAGCACCAAGCTGGGCAGTTTCACTGTCGACATCATCACCGGTGGCCTTGGCAATGATGTCTTCGTGCTCGGCGATGGGCGCGGCGTGTTCTACAATGATGCCCGCTGGGACAATGCCGGCGCAGGTGACTATGCCCGCATTACCGATTTCAGCGAAGGCGATCGTGTGCAGCTGCTGGCCGGGAACTATTTCCTGAACCAGGGCACCGTGGGCGGCTTCACCGGCACACGCATCTGGTGGGACAGCAACAACAACGGAAAGTTTGAGACTTTCGATGAGTTGATCGCGCTGGTTCAGGGCAGCAGGACCATCACGGCGGCGGATTTCGTCTTCGTCGCTCCCGGTTCTAATGCCGTGGGCGATATCGATCCGGTTGGGCTGGAAGCGAGCGTGATCGATGTTGGAGCCTTTGCGCCGGATGGCGGCGGCGACATGCTGGCTGCTTTTGGCGGCGGGCCGGCATGGTTCAACGATCTGGGCTCGGCCCAGCTTGGCTTTGCCCATCTCCAACAACAGAATGTCATGATCGCTTAACGGGTCACGGCGCACGCGCCGTGCGGGGCGAGGTCGGTCAGGGACGCCTGGCCGGCCTTTGCCGTTTGAGCGGCAGCCGCCTTTGCGCCCCCTGCCCTCTCGCTTCTGGCAATGGCGCCGGTCCCTGCGGGCCGTGATGATGGACTGTCATCAGACAGGAACCGATCATGGCTTTTCCACTGCCCAACGCGTCACACGATCTCACCGGCCAGATCGCCATTGTCACCGGCGCGTCGTCCGGGCTGGGCGCACGCTTTGCCCGGGTGCTGGCCGCGGCCGGCGCCAGCGTGGCGCTGTGCGCGCGCCGGACTGACAAGCTGGACACACTGGTTGCCGAGATCACCGCGGCCAGCGGCACGGCCCGCGCTTTCCAGATCGATGTGGCGGATCAGGCGCAATGCCTTGCACTCGCCGAAACCGTGGAAGCCGCGATGGGGAGTGTATCGATCCTGATCAACAATGCCGGCATCCCTGATGCCGCCCGCGCCCACAAGCTGAGCCCTGAGCTCTACAACCAGGTGATGGCGGTGAACGTCAACGCGCCGTGGCTGCTCTCCACCAGCCTCGCCGCCCGCCGCATTGCGGATGGCAAACCGCTGCGGATCGTCAACATCGCTTCGATGGCTGCCTTTGAATATCAGGGCCATGGTGCCGCGCTCTACAGCATGACCAAGGCCGCGGTGGTGCGGATGACGGAAGTGCTCGCGGTGGAATGGGCGCGCTATCCGATCAACGTCAACGGCATCGCGCCGGGCGCCTTTGCCAGCGAGATGATGGACGGCATGCTGAGCCGGATGGGCGACATCACGCAAAGCTTTCGCCGCAAGCGACTGGGCGATCCGGCGATGATGGATAGCACCCTGCTCTACCTCGTCGCCCCGGCCAGCGAAGCGGTGACCGGCACGGTGATCAAGATCGACGATGGGCAATCGAACAGGTGAACAGCATGACCTATGAAACCATCAGCATCGAACAGCGCGGGCCGGTTGACTGGCTGACGCTGAACCGACCAGATGCGCTGAACAGCATCAACAACCAGATGGTGGCCGATCTTTCGGATTATTTCGGCCGCCTGTTCAACGCCCGCCACACCCGCATCGTGGTGATGAAGGGTGCCGGCCGTGCCTTTTGCGCGGGCCTCGACATCAAGGCGCAAGGCACCCAGGAAGCGCCCTTCGCCGGCGGCTTCGGCTTTCAGGGCTGGCTGGCGGATGTGTATGTGAAGATGCGGCGCTGCCCGCAGCCGATCATCAGCCTGATCCACGGCGCGGCCTGCGGCGGCGGCTTTGCCTTTGCGCTGGCCAGCGACATCCGTATCGCAGCGACAAGCGCACGCATGAACGCCGCCTTCATCAAGCTGGGGCTTTCCAGCTGCGACATGGGCACCAGCTATTTCCTGCCGCGGCTGGTAGGGGCCAGCCTGGCCGCAGAGCTGATGATGACGGGCAGGTTCATCCTCGCGGATCGCGCTTTGGCCACCGGCTTGGTGAGCCAGGTGGTGGCTGATGTGGAACTGGAAGCCGCCGGCGAGGCGCTGGTGGCGGAAATGCTGGCCACCTCGCCCATTGGCTTGCGGATGACCAAGGAAGGCCTGGGCTTTGCCATCGATGCCCCCAGTCTGGAGGCGGCGATCGCGCTGGAAAATCGTAACCAGTTGATGTGCGCGGCCAGCGATGACTTCAAGGAAGGGCTGGCGGCGTTTCTGGAGAAGCGCCCGCCGAATTACTCCGCCTAGGCGCCGATCCGCGCCATCAAGCCGATGGGATCGCCCTTCTTCACAGCCTCCCAACGCTTCAATGCAGCCTCGCTGCAATAGCGGCCCTCGCCCAGATCAGCCCGGTGGGCGCCTTGGGTCGCGGGCACGCCGGTGCGCACATTGCCCGTGGCCAGCGCCACCACGACACGCACTGGGCCGGCGCGGGTTTCGATGAGGCCGCACACGCCAGGCTGGCCTTCGCCATCAAGGCCGGCGAGCGGTGCCAGCAGCGTGGCATTGGCATGGCCGGCGGCGTGCAGCATGGCTTCGGCGCGACCGGCGGCGAGTTGTTCCGGCCCGGGTTCCGGGGCGCAGGCGGCCAGGGGCAGGAGAAGCAGGATCAAACGGCGCATAGTGGGTCTGATACCAGACGCAGGCGCGCCCTGCCCCACCGACACGTCGTCGCGGGGAGCGATGCGTTCAGGAAGGTTGGTTGGCCACTTTCTGCAACATCTCGCCCATCATCTGGTGCACCATCTGGATGGCCTTCAGCGGGCGCACCATCACCTTGAAATGGGTGATCTGGCCGGCATCGTTCCAGGTGATCATGTCGATGCCATTCACCTTGATGCCATTGATCGTGTTGGCAAATTCCAGGATGGCGCTGTTGGCGTTCATCCATTCTCCGCGATAGGTGAAACCGTCACCGCCCAGCACCTTGTCGGCGCTGGCGAGATATTTGAACACGATCTCGCGACCTTCCTGTGGCGTGTGCACCACCGGGCTTTCGAACACGCAATCCGGGTGCAGCATGTCCCACAACGCCTGATGGTTGGGGTTTTTGATGTGGGCATGCCAGCGGGCGAGATTCTCGGCGGTGGTGGACATGGATGGGCTCCTTTTATGCGGAGCTTAACCCGGAAACCCACCACCAGCCCCTCCCGCAAGCGGGAGGGGCGCTACTCGGCGGCTTCGGGCCGGAACACCGCCGCTCCGGGCAGTTCCTTCACCTGAGCCGAACCGCGCTTTTCGCGCACCCACTGCATCACGCTTTCGATGCCGAGATAGACGACCGGCGTGATGAACAGGGTGAGCACCTGGCTCACCATCAGGCCTCCGAGCACGGCGATCCCGAGCGGCTGCCGCAGTTCGGCACCGGCACCGATGCCCAATGCCAGCGGGGCGGCGCCGGCCATGGCGGCAAAGGTGGTCATCATGATCGGGCGGAAGCGCTTGGCGGCGGCTTCACGGATGGCATGGGCCGGAGTCCAGCCATGGGCGCGCTGCCCGGCCAGGGCGAAATCGATCATCATGATGGCGTTCTTCTTCACGATCCCGATCAGCAGCACGACGCCGATGATGCCGATCACGTCCAGCGGCATGTCGAACAGCCACAGGAACATCACCGCACCAATGCCGGCCGCCGGCAGGCCCGAAAGAATGGTGATCGGGTGGACGAAGCTTTCATAGAGCACGCCCAGCACGATGTAGATGACGACGATCGCCGCCAGGAACAGGATCGGCATCGATTTGGTGGACGCTTCGAACTGCTGGGCATTGCCGCCCAATGCACCGGAAACGCCGGCGGGCTGGCCGATTTCGAGAGAGGCAGCCTCTATCAGCGGCTTCACCTCGCTCAGCGCGACACCGGGCAACAGGTTGAACGAGAGGGTGACGGCCGGCAGCTGGCTCTGGTGCGAAATTGTGAGCGGGGCCCCGCCCACCGTAATGCGCGAGACCGAAGACAGCGGCACAAGTGTACCCGAGCTGCCGCGCACGTTCAGCCGGCCGATGGCATCAGGGTTGGTCTGATCCTTGGGATCGATTTCCATGATCACCTGATAATCTTCGGCGTCGGTGAAGATGCGGCTGATCTGCTGGTTGCCATAGGCGGCGAGCAGCACGCGGCGCACGGCTTCCACCGGCACGCCAAGCCGGGCGGCGGCGTCACGATCAACCTCGACAAAGGCCTGGCGGGCGCCGCGCTGATAATCACTGTTCACGTCCACAAGGCCGGGGATGGTACGCATCCGCTGTTCGAGGCGGGGCGCAAACACGTAGAGTTCATCCTTGTCCACGGCCGAGATGGTATATTGGTAGTTGGTCGCGGACGGCCGGCCACCCAGCTGCAAATTCTGCTGCACGTTGGGGTAGGCCGAATACCCCGGAATGCCGGCCGTTGCCTTGCGCAGGCGGGCCAACACGGTTTCGATGTCGTCGCGCTCGTCCCGCGGTTTCAGGGGCGCAAATATCCGGCCACTGCTTCCACCGCCAAGGCCCAGGATGGCGTTGACGCGTGCGACGGCCGGATCATTCTGCACTTGTTGGGCGGCAATGGCGTGCTTCTTGGCCATTTCGTCATACCCAAGATCGGGCGCGCCTTCCGTACCGAAGAACACCACGCCGGTATCTTCTGACGGAAAGAAGCCCTTGGGCACGGCCATGAAGCCCCAAACCGCCACCGCAACGGAAGCCACGGTAAGCCCGCCGATGACCTTGCGGTGCTGCAGCGCCCAGTCGAAGGCCTTCAGATAGCGTTCGGTCAGGCGGGCAAAGGCTGCCGTGGTGATGCGGGCCACGCGGCCCGGTTCCTGGTGCCCGGATTTGAGCAAGCGCGCCGCCATCATCGGAATGAGGGTGAGCGACAGCACAGCCGACACCGCGATCGAAATCGTCATGGTCACGGCAAATTCGTTGAACAGCCGGCCGATGATGCCGCCCATGAACAGCAACGGGATGAACACGGCGACGAGGCTGACCGAGATCGAAACGACCGTGAAGCTGATCTCGTTGGCACCGATGATGGCGGCGCTGCGCGGGTCCTCGCCGTCTTCAGTGTGGCGCACGATATTCTCCAGCACCACGATCGCATCATCGACCACGAAGCCGGTGGCCAAGGTGAGCGCGAGCAGCGACAGATTGTTGAGCGTGAAACCGAAGAAATACATGCCCGCGAACGTGCCGATGGCAGCCACCGGCAACACAATGGCCGGGATGAAGGTGGCCCGCGCATCACCCAGCACGAGATAGATCACCAGGATGACGAGGAAGGCCGTGCCCACCAGCGTCACCTGTGCGTCGAAAACGCTTTCGCGTACCGATTCCGATCGATCAAGGATCTCGCTGATGTCCACCGAAACCGGCATGGCTTCACGCACGGACGGCAGCACTTCGCGAACCGAATCCACCAGCTTCACGACATTGGCCCCGGGCTGGCGGCTGACCGCGACGGTGAGCGAGGGTTCGCCGTTGAAACGCGCCCCGCCGCGCAGCCGTTCATAGCTGCTGATCACACTGGCCACATCCCCCACCCGCACCGGCAGGCCGTTGCGATTGGCGATGATGATGTTGGCAAATTCCGACGGCTTTTCGAGCGTGCCCGAGGCATCCAGAACATAGTTGCGCACACCGCCGGTGATCGATCCGACCGCGATATTGCTGTTGGCCGCAGACACCGCGGTACGCAGATCATCGACGGTCAGGTTGCGGGCGGCCAGCGCCGCGGGATCGAACTGGATACGTACCGCATAGCGACGATCCCCATAGGTTTGCACCTGGCCAACGCCCGGAAGGGTGGAGACCCGCGGCACCAGCAGATTGTCCACCAGGGTCTGCAGATCATTCATGGCCCGCGTCTTGTCGCGCACCGACAGGATGATCACCGGGGAATCCGCCGGGTTGATCTTGCGGAAGCTGGGCGGGTTGGGCATTTCCGGCGGCAGCCGGCGGGTGACGGCCGACAGCACCGACTGTACGTCGAGCGCGGCGGAATCAATGTTGCGATCCAGCGCGAACTGCACGGTGATTTGCGTGGAACCGGTGCTGCTGGACGACAGCACCTGTTCGATGCCGGCAACGGTGGAAAGCTGGCGTTCGATCGGCGTTGCCACCGATGCTGCCATGATGCCGGGGTTGGCACCGGGCAGGCTGGCTTCGATCTGGATGGTGGGCAGATCAACTTCCGGCAGGGCCGACACCGCCAGTTGGCGATAGCCGAACAGGCCGCCGAACACGACCGCAAGAGTCAAAAGGATGGTGGCGATCGGCCGCTCGACACAGAGACGGACAAAACCCATCAGCCAGCGCTCCCGGCCGGCGCGGCTGGACGATCGGGACTAGCCGCCAACTGGGGCTTGTCCGGCCCCTTCAGGCGCACAGTGTCCCCCTCTTTCAGGCGGGCGAGCGCATCGACCACAACCTGTTCGCCAGGCTTCAGGCCTCCGGCGAGATAAACCTTGCCGCGCAGGCGCCCAGCGATATCCACATTGCGCATCTGCACCTTGCCGCCGGACCCTTTCGCGCCAGGCGCCTTGGCAGTACCGGAAACCGCCCACACGAAGGGGGCGTCGCGGCCAGTCTGCACAGCGCCTTCGGGCAGTGTGATATGCGGCGTGGCGCGTTCCAGCGGGAATTCAACATCGATGATGGCCCCCGGCCACAGCACGTCGCCTTCGTTGCGGAATTCCGCGCGAGCCGCGACGCCGCCGTTGCCCGGATCGATGTTGTTATCAAGGAACACCAGGCGGCCGGTGGCCAGCACCTCGCCGCTCTGCCGATCCCTTGCCAACACAGCGCCGCCGCCACTGGCCTGCACGGCGCGCGCCTGCTGCACATTGGCCGCCGGCACCAGGAAACGCACATGGATGGGCGAAATCTGGTTGATCGTCACCAGCGGCGTGGCATCGCCCTGGCGCACGTTGGCACCCCGACGGAACCCAAGTTCACCGGTGCGCCCGGAAATGGGCGCAGTGACAGTCAGGAACGACAATTGCACCTGCGCTGATTGCAGCAAGGCGCGGTTGGTTTCGATCTGGCTGCGGGCAGACCAGGCATTGGCCCGGGCCAGATCCCGCGCGGCGGCCGATACGAAGCCCTTCTCTACCAGCTTCTCGGCCCGCTCATAATCCAGCGTGGCGCGGCGCTCGGCCGCGATGGCGCCCTTCAGTTCACCCTCTGCCTGGGCCACCGCAGCCCGGGCCTGGCGCGAATCGATACGAAACAGCAGCTGTCCGGCGCGAACATTATCGCCCTCTTTGAAGGCAATCGACATGATCTCACCATCGCCGCGCGGCCGCACGGCCACGCTCTGGCTGGGGGTGACGGTGCCGAGCGCCATCAATGTGGGCGCAAAATCTTCCATGGCGGCGACCTGGGCAGACACAAGTTGCGGCGGCCGCTTGCCGCCGCCAGGCTTGCCGCCGGCATTATCGCCCTCGCCGCTGGAACAGGCGGCAAGCAGCACTGCAAGCGCAAGCGCGCCGCCACGGCGGAAGAAGGGGGCATCAATGATCATCGTTTAACAGTCCAAACCCTTACGCGCTGCCCAGGGGTTTCCCCCGCGCGAATTTGAGCATGCCGTGCGTTATGCGGCTTTGGCGTTCAGTGCAAATACGTCGTTGCCGCACAGCACCGGATCAGGCGCGCAGTTTCCAGCCCGATTTCACCACGCGATAGCACAGGAACCACAGCGCGACATTGACCAGCGCCAGCAGCAGTGCGGATTGACCCAGCGGCCCATCCGAAACGCCGAGGAAGCCGGCCCGGAAACCATCGATCACGTGGAAGAAGGGATTGGCATGGGCAATTCCCGCCACCGTTGGCCCAAGCCGTTCAACGGCATAGAAAGTGCCCGACAGCAGGGTGAGCGGCTGGATGACAAAGTTTGTGGCCGCCGCGGCATGATCAAACTTGTCGGCCCACACGCCGGTAAGAATGCCGAGCAGCGCCAGCAGGATCGCTCCCATGGTGCCGAAATAGAGCACCAGCAGCGGATCTTTCACCGGCACGTTCACGCCCGGTGCCACCGCCATCACCGTCCACACAGCCAGCCCCACCAACCAGGCCCGCGTGACCGCACCGCCCACCCAGGCCAGCATCAATTCCCCTGCCGACAGCGGCGGCATCAGCACATCGATGATCGAGCCCTGCACCTTGGCCACCAGGATGGACGACGAGGTGTTGGCAAAGCTGTTCTGGATCATGCCCATCACGATCAGGCCAGGGCCGAGGAAATCGGCATAGGGCACCCCAAGGATCAGAATATCGCCGCGGCCCAGTGCCACGGCAAAGATCACCAGGAACATCAGCGTGGTGACCGCCGGCGCCCAGATGGTTTGCAGCTGCACCTTGAAAAAGCGCCGTACCTCTTTCAGATAAAGGGTCTTCAACCCTTCCGTGTTGAGCCGTGCAATCACGGGCACCCCGGGCTCCGGGTGTGCTGGCAGCTTGTTATCAGCGTTCATCATCGCTAGGGGCTTACGATTGCACGCGCGCCCTGCCAAGGGGTGACGCCGATTATCTGAGGGCAAGACGCACCATGGCCTGGACCGACGAACGCATCGCAAAGCTCAAGCAGGGCTGGGAAGGCGGCATGACCGCGACCCAGATTGCCGAAATGCTGGGCGAAGGCGTGACCCGCAATGCCGTGATCGGCAAGGCGCACCGGCTTGGCCTGGAAAGCCGGCCTTCACCGGTGAAGGCCACCGACGCCACGCCGGCCCCTGCCCGCGCGGCCGCCGCGCCGCCACCGCCGGCCGCCGCTGCACCACCGCCCGCCCCTGCTCCGGTGGCCGCCAGTGCGCCAGCGATCACGCCGATGGAAGCACCGGCCGCGCGCCCTGTCGCCAAGCCGGCCACGG
Organism: Sphingomonadales bacterium 32-65-25; assembly: GCA_002280855.1. Classification (GTDB taxonomy): domain Bacteria; phylum Pseudomonadota; class Alphaproteobacteria; order Sphingomonadales; family Sphingomonadaceae; genus Sandarakinorhabdus. The sequence continues at coordinate 236,411 of NCEU01000001.1, forward strand.
GTGTCAGCAAGGGCGGCAAGCAGACCCGCACCACCCTGCTCGATCTGAACGAAAAGGTGTGCAAGTGGCCGATCGGCCATCCCGATGACGCCGATTTCCATTTCTGCGGCCGCCCGTCCAACGCCGGCTTCCCTTATTGCAATGATCATTGCCTGGTCGCCTATCAGGCGCAGATGCCGCGCAAGGATCGCCCACGGCAGTTGCCGCCCCTGCCCGGCGCTCCGCGCCGGTGAAACTGTCAATGCCGGGCGCGCCCCGCCGGTAGCCGGCCGCTGCCGGCCTGTGCCGGTTCGTGGCCGTCCTCGCTGTTTTGCCCCATTGCCGGCAGCCCTCCCTCGCTTTACGTTCGCGTAAAGGGAGATGAGTACCGTGAGTTCCACTGATTTCGACGTTTTGATTGTTGGCGCCGGCCTGTCGGGCATTGGCGCGGCGGCTCATCTGCAGCAGAATTGCCCGAACGAAACCTATGCCATCCTGGAAGGCCGCGACGCCATCGGCGGCACCTGGGATTTGTTCCGCTATCCCGGCATCCGTTCCGATTCCGACATGTACACGCTCGGCTACCGCTTCAAGCCGTGGAAATCGGCCAAGGCCATTGCCGACGGCCCGTCGATCCGCAGCTATATCCGCGAAACCGCCACCGAGCATGGCATCAACCGGCACATCCGCTTCGGCCACAAGGTGACAAACGCCGCGTGGGACAGTGAGACCGCGCGCTGGACGGTCACCACCAACAACTCCACCCTCACCTGCCGCTTCCTCTACATGTGCAGCGGTTATTATAATTACGGCCAGGGCCACCGCCCGACGTGGGAGGGTGAGGCCGAGTTCAAGGGCCAGATCATCCACCCGCAATTCTGGCCGGAATCGCTCGACTACAAAGGCAAGCGCGTCGTCGTCATCGGATCGGGCGCCACGGCAGTCACGCTGGTGCCGGCGATGGCCGATACCGCCGCGCACGTCACCATGCTGCAACGCTCCCCCACGTGGATGGTGTCCCGCCCCGGCAGCGATGCCATCGCCAATGCACTGAAGGCGATCCTGCCGGCGCAAATGGCGTACGACATCGTGCGCTGGAAGAATGTCACGCTGGGCCAATATTTCTACAAGCAAACGCGAAACAACCCCGGCAAGGTTCGGGAATTGCTGCTGAAACGCCTCGCCAAGCTGTTGCCCGCCGATTACGATCTCGAAACCCACTTCACGCCGGGCTACAACCCCTGGGATCAGCGCCTGTGCCTCGTGCCCGATGCCGATCTGTTCAACGCCATCACCGCCGGCAAGGCCGAAATCGTCACCGATCAGATCGCGAAGTTCGAGGCTGGCGGCATCCGCTTGCACAACGGCACGCTGCTCGAAGCCGACATCATCGTCACCGCCACCGGCCTGAAACTGGAAGCCCTTGGCGGCATGACCGTCACGGTGGATGGCGAAACCCGCCGCACCGCCGATGCCCTGGCCTACAAGGGCATGATGTTCTCCGGCATCCCCAACCTCGCCCAGAGCTTTGGCTATATCAACGCCAGCTGGACCCTCCGGTCAGACCTGATCGCCGATTATGTCTGCCGGCTGCTCAACCACATGCGCAAAACCGGCGTGGATATCGCCACCCCCACCCCCGCAGCAGACGTGGTGCCGGAACGGCTCGCGATGGATCTGCAATCCGGCTACGTCCAGCGCGGCGCCGATGCCTTGCCCCGTTCCGGCAACCGCGCGCCGTGGATGGTGACAGCTGATTACAAATACGACCGCAAGGAACTGATGGAAGGCCCGGTGACGGACGAGATGGCGTTTGCGAAAGCCGGCGCTGTGACGACCGAACGGGTGCTGGAGGCGGCGGAATAGCCAAGGGCCTTCCCGTCAACGCGGGTTGAGATCAACCACCTTCCAGTTGAGCGACGCTGCAAATGCCACCCATGCCAGATAGGGCAGGACGAGCAGCGCCGCTTGGCTGTCGATCGGCCACAACCCGATCATCATCGCGAGCACCGAGGCCCAGAGGAACGGCACTTCGATCAGCGCCCAATCAGGTCGCTGCAATTTGAAGAACAGCGGGCTCCAGGCCAGGTGGAACACGGCGTTCACGCCGAACAGGATCAGCACGTCCTGCTGCTGCGCCGCATCACCGGCATCCCAGGCGCGCACCGCCGCCCATGCCGCCAGACCGAGAATGATCGTCCACCCCGGCCCGAACGCCCAACCGGGCGGCTGCCATGCGGGCTTGCGCAGCCGGGCATACCAATCGGCACGCGGCGTCATCAGCCCACCCACCAGGCACAGGCCCACCATCCAGATAATCGCACTCGCAAGCGGCAGGTTGAATTCAGACAAGGCGGGGCCTCACTTTCAACCGCCTCCATGCAGCATCAACGCCCAGCAAGATAGGGCGGCCCCACCGCACTCCCCCTTGCGGCTTTCACCCTATACGCTGGTTCCCGGCCTGCCGGCGCCGGTGCCGCCGGTACAACACCGGGGCAAACACATGATCATAGGCCGCGCTGGCAATCTGCCTGATCCCCGGCAACCCCACGATCCGCGCCAGCATTCGATACCGCGGCATCTGCGACCACAGCAGCAAAAACGCCGGCACACCGGAAACAATCACCCCATCCCGCTGCACATACAGGCTGCGCGCGGCCGTATCGGCATCAATCCCCCACCGCTGCAGCGCATCCGTGTTCAGATCATCAAACCGGATCGGCAAACCCGCCTCGCCCACATAACGCGCATAATGGTCAACCTCGGCGTTACACACCGGGCACTGGGCGTTATAGAGAACCGCGGTTTCAAGATGTTCGATCATGCGTCTCGCATAAAGCCAGACCGCAAATTGGCCAGACCCCACCTCGCCGCAGGGCGGCGGCAGGGCAAGAGGGCCTCCGGCGGGCAGGGGCTGAGCCCCTGGCCCCGCCTGTAATTGCCCTGCGATGCAAACAAAGTATATATCTTACACGGGGCAGCGTCCAATCTCGCTAACAGTTGGATTGTTTGAATGACAATCTAACGTTCGGCGTGTCGAAACGAAGATTTGTAGAACAATAAATATCACACGCAATTCGGAATCTGCGCCTCACGCAGTTCATTCTTGCGCCGTAGCATGCCGCCTGACAGGAAGAATCCGGAAATCAAAAGCATCCATGACGCCGGTTCGGGTACTGCTCCTAACTGGTCAAAGGTTACGGATCCTTCCAAAATCTCGAAATTAAAACTCATTGATGGGTAAGGAGGGTACCCGTAGTTGTAATAAGTTTGGCCGCTACCACCCACGATATTACCACCAGGGCCTATCGCCAACATCATATTCAAACTTCTCGTAATATTTTGATTTATTGGCCTCGATGTATATGTACTTAAGGACACTGAATCAGGAGAAAGGTCCGCGTTGATAAAAAACGGGTAATCGACAAAACATAATGGACATTCAATATAATCATAATTTGCAATAGAGTAAGGATTGATGAGGCCAAATGCTTCTATTTCTTGCGGACTAGAAACCCAAGTCGGCGGAACGACAGTTATATCAGCAGACAATCTGGCATCATCCTCAGAAAATGGTAGCGGACCAAGCAATTTGGCTTCCGAAAGCAGTACCGGGTCTACTGGAAATGATCCCTGATTAAGCTTCACCTCCATATTTACTATCTCTCCAGCGAGATTCTTACTAAAGGGCACGCAATTAAATTCACAGAAATTGGAGAAACCTCCACTTAATATTCTGGCTGAAAATTTTGCCGACATCTGCGGAGTGCTAGCAAAAACTGGGCTAGCAATGATCGCCCACAAGGCGGCTATGAGTGAGAACAGCTTGTATGTATAGAAACGCATGCCTGACACCCCCGTAACTTGCAAAACAATTAATTAACTTTTGATTAACGACCTGTCAAGGCTGGCTTGTTCAAGCCTTTTTGGCCTTCAAATCCGCTCCTTCACATACGCCCCCGGCGCGTCCTCGATGGCTTTGTACGGCCCCTCCCCCGGCACGCGTGGTTTCACCTGTTTGCCCGAACGCGGCGTGAGCCAGGTGAGCCAGTGGGGCCACCAGCTGCCTTTGGTTTCCGTGCCGCTGGCGATGAAATCGTCGAGGGTGGCGACGGTTGGATCACCGGTCCAGTGCTGGTACTTCATGGCAGACGGCGGGTTGACGACGCCCGCAATGTGCCCGCTGCCGGCGAGCACGAAGCGGGTTTCGCCGCTGAAGGCCTTGGTGAGTTTGAAGGCCGATTTTGCCGGCGCGATATGATCTTCCTTGCCGGCCTGGATGAAGGTGGGGGTTTTCACCGTCTTCAGATCGATGGGCACGCCGCACACGGTGAGCGCGCCGGGTTGGACCATCAGGTTTTCGCGATACAGATCCTTGATATACTGCTGGTGCCATCTGGCCGGCACGTTGGTGGCATCTGAATTCCAATAGAGCAGATCGAAGGGGAAATAGTCTTTCCCCAGCATGTAGTTGTTGACGACATAGTTCCAGATCAGGTCGTTCGATCGCAGCAGGTTGAAGGTGGTGGCCATGAAGCGGCCATCGAGCACGTGTTTGTCTTCCGTCAGCTTGTCCAGCGTTTCGACGCTGGGATCATCGACGAAGAATTTCAGTTCGCCGGCATCGGCAAAGTCCACCTGGGCGGTGAAGAAGGTGGCAGAGGTGATCTGGCTGGCCTGGTTGCGGGATTCGAGCACGGCCATGGTGGCGGCAAGTGTGGTGCCGGCGACGCAATAGCCGATAACGTGGGCGCCTTCGGTGTTGCAGATTTCGCGCGCCACGCGGACGCCCTGCAATATGCCTTCTTCGACATAGGTATCGATGGTGGCATCGGCGATGCTTTCATCGGCATTTTTCCAGCTGGCGACGAACACGGTGATGCCCTGTTCGACGGCCCAGCGGATGAAGCTTTTTTCGGCGGTGAGATCGAGGATGTAGAATTTGTTGATCCACGGCGGGTAGATCACCAGCGGCACTTCATACACGGTTTCGGTGGTGGGCGTGTACTGGATGAGCTGCAGCAGGCGGTTCTGGAAGACGACCTTGCCCGGCGTGATGGCGACGTTGCGGCCGACTTCGAAGGCGTTTTCGTCGGTCATCTTCATGCGGCCGGTTTGCAGATCGCCGAGCAGATGTTCGAGGCCCCTGAGCAGATTGGCGCCGCCGGTTTCGGCCGTGGTTTTCAGCACTTCGGGGTTGGTGAGCGCGAAGTTGGACGGGCTCATCGCGTCCACGAACTGTTTGATCAGGAATTGCGCCTTGGCCTTTTCGGCGGGTTCCAGCCCGTCAAGCTGGTGGGCGGCTTCCATGAAGTGGCTGGCGGTGAGCAGATAGGATTGGCGCAGGAAATCGAAGGCGGGGTTTTGCGACCAGGCTTCGTTCGCAAAGCGTTTGTCTTTGATCGTTGGCTTTTCGGCATCGGGGCTGAGGAAGTTTTTCCACAGCATCATGGCATCGGCCATGTACTTCTGCTGCTGTTCCATCAGGCGCGCCGGATCGGACATCAGGGCGGTGATCGCCTTTTGCCAGCCGGACATGAAGCCCATCGGATCGGTGACCATCGGCGTGGCGGCATGTTCCTTCGTCCAGAATTCCATCATCATCTGCTGGCCCTTGCCCATCAGATCGGTGAATTTCTGAAAGTTTTCCTGCGCTTGCACCTGGCGGGCGCCAAGATCGGTAGGGGATTCGGACGGTACGGGCGTGGCAGTCATTGGGGTAATCTCCTGATATCGCACCTTGCCCCTTGTGACGGGGCTTTGCCAAGCCGGGCATTTCAGCTAACGGCGAATTTGCTGGCACAGCGTGTGCCAGCTGCAAGGGCGTTCCACCTGTGACCAATCGTGCCACCATCATTGCGGCAATTGCCGGCGCTGCACCCGCAGCCGCCGCAGCAGCCGCCGTGGCTGCAGGAGCGCCGCCGAATTGAGAGACTGAACGCAACAAACTTTCTCTCAAACCGGCGGCGGCGGAACAAAATGGTTCCTCCGCCGCTTTTCTTTTGTCCAACCACTGCCTAAGGACGCTGCCATGCAGGACGATTTCTACCGCATCAAACGTTTGCCGCCCTATGTGATCGCGGAAGTGAACGCCATGCGGGCAGCAGCGCGGGCCCGGGGTGACGACATCATCGATCTGGGCATGGGCAATCCCGATCTGCCGCCGCCGCCGCACGTGATCGCCAAGCTGGCCGAAGTGGCCGCCAAGCCGGATGCGCATGGATATAGCGCATCCAAGGGCATCGCCGGGCTGCGCCGCGCGCAGAGCGCCTATTATGAACGGCGGTTCGGCGTGGATCTTGATCCCGAAACCGAGGTGGTTGTCACGCTGGGTTCCAAGGAGGGCCTGGCCAATCTGGCGCAGGCGATCACCGCGCCCGGTGACGTGGTGCTGGCGCCCAACCCGTCTTATCCGATCCACACGTTCGGCTTCATCATTGCAGGCGCGACCATCCGCAGCGTGCCGACAACGCCGGATGAGAAATATTTCGAGGCGCTGGAGCGGGCGGTGCGGTTCACCGTGCCGCGGCCGAGCGTGCTGGTGATGGGTTATCCGAGCAACCCGACTGCCGAGGTCGCCGATCTGGCCTTCTATGAGCGCGTCGTGGCGTTTGCGAAGAAGCACAATATCTGGGTGCTTTCCGATCTGGCCTATTCGGAAATCTATTTCGATGGCGTGCCCACCCCGTCCATCCTGCAGGTGCCGGGTGCCAAGGATGTGGCGATCGAATTCACATCGATGAGCAAGACCTATTCAATGGCCGGCTGGCGCATCGGTTTTGCGGTGGGCAACAAGACGCTGATTTCGGCGCTGACCCGGGTGAAGTCCTACCTGGATTATGGCGCCTTCACGCCGATCCAGGCCGCGGCCGTGGCGGCGCTGAATGGCCCGCAGGATATCGTGCAGCAGAACCGCGAGCTGTATCACCGCCGGCGCGACGTGATGGTGGAAGCCTTTGGCCGCGCCGGGTGGGACATCCCGCCGCCGCGCGCCAGCATGTTTGCCTGGGCGCCGCTGCCGCCGGCACTGGCGCATCTGGGCAGCCTGGAATTCTCCAAGCAATTGCTCACTCAAGCCGGCGTCGCCGTGGCGCCGGGCGTGGGTTATGGCGAGGATGGTGAAGGTTTCGTGCGCATCGCACTGGTGGAAAACGAACAGCGCCTGCGCCAGGCCGCGCGCAATATCCGCAAATATCTGCAATCGATGGGCGTCAACACGCCTTCCGCCAACGCGGGAGCCTGAACCATGGTGACGCCGTTGCGGATCGGGATTGCAGGCCTGGGCAATGTGGGCGCTGGGGTCGTGAAGATCCTGTCCCAGAATGCCGAACTTGTGGCGAAGCGCGCCGGGCGGCCCATCGTGGTCACCGCCGTTTCGGCGCGCGATCGCAGCCGGGATCGCGGCGTGTCATTGGACGGCATCGCCTGGGTGGATGATGCCGCCGAACTGGCCACCCGCGACGATGTCGATGTGGTGGTGGAACTGATCGGCGGCAGCGATGGCCCGGCGCTGACGCTGGCGCGGCGGACGCTGGGCGCAGGCAAGCCGCTGGTGACGGCCAACAAGGCGATGCTGGCCCATCACGGCCTGGAACTGGCCGAAGCGGCCGAGAAAGCCGGTCTGCCCTTGAAGTATGAGGCCGCGGTGGCTGGCGGCATCCCGGTGATCAAGGGCCTGGCCGAAGGCGCCGCTGCCAACCGCATCACCCGCGTTTATGGCCTGATGAACGGCACCTGCAATTATATCCTGTCGCGCATGGAGGCCGAAGGGCTGGGCTTTGCCGACGTTCTGGCGGACGCGCAGGCGCTGGGCTTTGCCGAGGCTGATCCGAGTTTCGACATTGATGGCATTGATACCGCCCACAAACTCTCGATCCTCGCCGCGCTGGCGTTCGGCGCCCGCATCGATTTCGCCGGCGTGGCCTGCCATGGCATCCGCAATGTCGCCGCCGCCGATATCGCGCAGGCCGCCGCACTGGGTTTCCGCATCAAGCTGGTCGGCCTTGCTGAAGCCGAGAATGGCGAATTGTTCCAGCGCGTCCACCCGGCGCTGGTGCCGATTGATCACCCGATTGCCACCACGATGGGCAGCCTGAATGCCGTTGTGGTGGAAGGCGATTTCGTTGGCCGGTTGTTCTTCCAGGGCCGCGGCGCCGGCGAAGGGCCAACCGCCAGCGCCGTGGTGGCTGATCTGGTCGATATCGCCCGCGGCGATGTGCGGCCGCCGTTCGTGATGCCGGTGGCTGATCTGGCCGCCCTGCCCCGCGCGCCTGCCGCAGACCGGCGCGGGCGTTATTATCTGCGCCTGTCCGTGGCAGATCGCGCCGGCGTGCTGGCGGAGCTGACAGCGGCCCTGCGCGACAGCGGTGTTTCCATCGAAAGCCTGGTGCAGCGCGGCACCTCCAGCGAGGGCGATGCCATGGTGGTGATGGTCACCCATGAAGCCCGCGAAGCCGATGTGCTGGACAGTCTGGCCCGCATGGCGGCCTCGCCCGCGGTGAGCGGGCAGCCGGTGATGATGCACATCCTCGATTTCTGACGCGTCCGCGTCGGGCGCGATTTTTGACGCCTTCCGCCCTGCCCCGTCGGGGCGTAAAGCGAAGAACGTTTGATTCGACTGTGGGAAAAAACAAATGACGGCTTCAAGCCCAGTACAGCCTTCGACGGCGCTTGATCGCGTGCTCGTTCTCGAAATGGTGCGCGTCACCGAATATGCCGCCATCGGCGCATCCAAGATGATCGGGCGCGGCGATGAAAAGGCCGCCGATGCTGCCGCCGTGGAAGCCATGCGCGGCGCGCTCAACATGCTGGATTTCGATGGCACCGTGGTGATCGGTGAAGGCGAGCGCGATGAAGCGCCGATGCTGTTCATCGGTGAAAAGGTGGGCAAGGCCATCGGCACCGGCCCGCGCATCGATATCGCGCTGGATCCACTGGAAGGCACCACCATCACCGCCAAGGCCGGCCCCAACGCGCTGGCCGTGCTGGCGATTGCCGAAGAAGGCGGGCTGCTGAACGCGCCGGACGTGTATATGGACAAGATCGCCGTTGGCCCCGGCTATCCGGAAGGCGTCATCGATCTGGCCAAAAGCCCAACCGAAAATGTGAAGGCCGTGGCCGCCGCCAAGGGCGTGCCGCCCAGCGACATCATCATCTGCGTGCTCGACCGGCCGCGCCATGAAGCGCTGATTGCCGAACTGCGCAGCATTGGCTGCGGCATCATGCTGATCCCCGATGGCGACGTGGCCGGCGTGATTGCCACCACCAACCCCGATACCGGCATCGATCTGTACATGGGTTCGGGCGGCGCACCGGAAGGCGTGCTGGCTGCAGCCGCGCTGCGCTGCGTGGGCGGACAGATGCAGGGCCGCCTGCTGTTCCGCAACGACGATGAGCGTGGCCGCGCCCGCCGCTGGGGCATCACCGATCTGGATCGCATTTATGGCCTGACCGACATGGCCAAAGGCGATTGCATCTTTGCTGCCACCGGCGTGACCGATGGTTCGATGCTGAAGGGCGTCAAACGCCGCAAGGATGGCATCATCACCACCGAAAGCGTGGTGATGCGGGCATCCACCGGCACCGTGCGCCGGGTGAGCGGCGAACATCGCGCCGATCGCCACCCGTAAGGCCGGCCCTTGCCTGAATCCATGCTGCGCCGCATGGATGCGAGCATGGATACCAAAGCTGTTTTCGGCATCTCCCAGTCGCTCACCGGCCAGCGCTGGGCGTGGCGCGGGGGGATTGCGCCCGGCGAAGGCCTGACCGGCCGCGCTGGCGACGAGTTGCTGCACCAGTTGTTCCGCGCCCGCGGTGCTGATGCGGAGGACTTCGCCCGGCTCGCCACCCCGACCTTGCGCGACTGGTTGCCCGATCCGGCGATCTTTGCCGATATGGAACGCGCCGCTGAACGCATCGCCGATGCGGTGAAAGCGGGCGAACATGTCATCGTCTATGGCGATTATGACGTGGACGGGGCGACATCTGCAGCCGTCATGATCCGCTATCTGCGTGGCATCGGCGGCAAAGTGGGCCATTATATCCCGGATCGGCTGCTGGAAGGCTATGGCCCCTCGGCAGAGGCGCTGGTGACGCTGAAACAGGCGGGCGCTGATCTGGTGATAACGGTGGATTGCGGCACGCAAGGTTTCGAGGCGCTGGAAGCGGCAAACGCGGCTGGCCTGGATGTGATCGTGGTCGATCACCACAAGGCCGGCACTGCCCTGCCCCCAGCGCTGGCGCTGGTGAACCCCAACCGGCTCGACGAGGTGCCCGAGGCGGCCGCGCATGGCCATCTGGCAGCGGTGGGTGTGGCGTTTTTGCTGTGTGTGGCGCTCAATCGCCTGCTCAGGGCGCGCGGGCTGTTTGCCAACCGCGACGAGCCGAATCTGATGGAGTTGATCGATCTGGTCGCGCTCGGCACCGTGGCGGATGTGGCGTCGCTCAGGGGCCTCAATAGGGCGTTTGTCACCCAAGGGCTGAAGGTGATGGGCCGCCGGGCCAATATCGGCATTGCGGCGCTGTGCGATGCGGCGCGCCTCAGCAGGGCGCCGGTGTCGCGCGATCTGGGCTTTGCGCTGGGGCCGCGGGTGAATGCCGGCGGGCGCGTGGGCCAGGCAGATCTGGGCGTGCGGCTGCTCACCACCCACGATGCCGGCGAGGCGGCCCAGATTGCGGCTGAACTTGACCGGCTCAATCAGGATCGCCGCGCCATCGAACAGGCGGTGACAGAGGCGGCGCTGGCAATGGCTCTGCCATCACCGGGCTGCGCACTGGTATCGGGCGAAGGCTGGCACCCCGGCGTGATCGGCATTGTTGCAAGCCGACTGAAGGAAAAGATGAACCGCCCGGCCATCGTGATCGCGATTGGCGAGGACGGCATCGCCAAGGGTTCGGGCCGCAGCATCACCGGCGTCGATCTGGGCGCTGCCGTGCTGGCGGCGAAGGATCATGGCCTGCTGATGGCCGGTGGCGGCCATGCGATGGCCGCGGGCCTGACCGTGGCTGCTGACGGCATCGCGGCGCTGAGTGCGTTCCTCAACGAGCGGCTGGCGGATGCGGTGACAGCGGCAACGGCCGACCGCGCGCTCTCCATCGATGCCGCCGTCGCGCCGCGCGGGCTCAACGCCGGCCTGGTGGATGTGCTCGAAACCGGTGGGCCTTATGGCCAAGGCTGGCCCGCACCGCGCATCGCTGCCGGGCCGTTCCAGATTGTCGACAGCCGCATCGTGGGCGAAAATCACCTGCGCTTGCAGCTTGCTGGCGCCGATGGCGGCCGCATCAAGGCGATGGCGTGGCGGCAGGGCGACACGGAATATGGCGCGGCGCTGCAAGGTGCCAGGGGCCGCCCGTTGCATATCGCTGGCCGGGTGAAGCGTGACGATTGGACCGGCGGCAACGCCGTGGAACTGGAGCTGGACGACGGCGCATTTGCCGATTGAGACGCTTTTTTCATTTAAGCGGTTGACGCCAAGGCCCGAGGCCAATAACAGGCGGCCTCTCGCTGCTGGCCCCTTCGTCTAGCGGTCTAGGACGTCGCCCTTTCACGGCGAAAACACGGGTTCGAGTCCCGTAGGGGTCACCATTCAGCAGCGAGCATTGGCGGCAGGCTTTCAGCCTGCCGTTTTGCGTTTCGGGGGGTGGCAATCGCCCGCAGTGGCGCTGATGGACGCGGTAAGGCATTGACGCGCCATGCTCCCCACCCGCCCGCGCACTGTTCCTTCCTCCCGCCTGTCGCGTCTGGCGGGCTTTGGCCGGCTGGCCGGCGGCATCGCCGGCAATGTGCTGGGTGGCGGCGCGCGCGAGATGCTGAAAGGTCAGCGGCCTGATCTGCCCAGCCTGCTGCTCAATCCCGCCAATGCGAAGCGCCTGGCCGACGAACTCGCGCGGCTGCGCGGCGCGGCGATGAAGCTGGGGCAGCTGATTTCGATGGACGGCGGCGAGGTGCTGCCGCGCGAATTGTCCGACATTCTCGCCCGCCTGCGCTCCGAAGCCGATCCGATGCCGGAAAGGCAGCTGGAACAGGTGCTGGTGGCAGGCTGGGGGCCGGACTGGCGGACGCAGTTCCAGCGGTTCGACATGGCGCCGATTGCGGCGGCCTCGATCGGCCAGGTGCACCGCGCGGTGGCGCTGGATGGGCGCGATCTGGCGATCAAGGTGCAATATCCCGGCGTCGCGGCCAGCATTGATGCCGATGTCGACAATGTGGCGACGCTGGTGAAGCTTTCGGGCCTGCTGCCGGCGGGCTTTGCGGTGGAACCGCTGCTGGACGAAGCCAAGCGCCAGCTGCACGAAGAGGCAGACTACGCCCGCGAAGGCGAGATGCTGGCCCGCTATGGCGCGCTTGCCGCCGATTGGCCGGAGGTGGTGGTGCCAAGCCTCGCCGCCGACCTGTCGCGCCCGACCATATTGGCCATGAGCCACGTGAAGGGCGTCGCCATCGACAAGGCCGCGGCCCTGCCCCAGGCCGAACGCGACCGGCTGATGACGTTGATGCTGCGCATCCTGATGGCCGAACTGTTCGACTGGCGGGTGATGCAGACCGATCCCAATTTCGCGAATTATCGCTATGATCTGAACTCGGGCAGGTTGGTGCTGCTGGATTTTGGCGCAGCGCGGGTGGTGCCGGATCATATCAGCGACGGGTATCGCGCTCTGCTGGCCTCCGGGCTGGCCGGCGATGATGCCGCGCTGCTCGACGCGATGGCGGGCATCGGCATCCTGCCGCCCAATGCACCGGCGGCGATGAGCGACACCATCGTGGCCATGGCGCGTGACGGCTTTGCGCCGCTCAGGCTCGACGGCCCGTTCGATTTCGGCGCCGGCGGCCTGGCCGGCAATCTGAAAGACCAGTCCCAAACGCTGATCGGCCAGCGCGAGCATTTCACTGCGCCACCGCCCGACATCCTGTTCATTCAGCGCAAGATCGCCGGCATGTATCTGCTCGCCGCCCGACTGAAGGCACGGGTGGATGTGGCTGCGCTGGTGCGGCCTTACACGGGCGGTGGCAGCACGCAGGCATCGACCCAGCCACGCGCCACGAGGGCCGCCATGCGCTGAGGCGCGATTTCCACGGAGGATTCCCGGCAGCCGGCCGCTGGAAACACCGTCGGGAAGCCTTGCAGGGACACATCGACCCACACCGGGACATCTGTCGCCAGGCCGAACGGGCAGACGCCGCCCACCGCATGGCCGGTCACCGCCAATGTTTCTTCCGCATCCAGCATGCGCGGTTTGCCGCCCAGCGAGTCTCGCGCCTTCTTGTTGTCCAGCCTGGCATCGCCGCGCGTGACCAGCAGCAGCACTTCGCCGTTCACCCGCATCGCCAGCGTTTTCGCGATGCGCCCCGGCTCGACGCCCAGTGCTGCGGCGGCTTCGGCCACGGTGGCGGTGGACGCACCCGGCACGATCACCGGCACATCGGGAGCATGGGCAGCCAGCCAGCGCAGAACGTCATCATGAGCCATGACGCTGGAATTGCCCGCAATTGCCGCAACGCACAAGAGTATTGGTTTGACAATACACTAGCGCTGCGGCAGCGATGGCGCATCATCATCCTGATCCAAGGGGAAGCTCATGCGAATCGCATCCCGTGCGTTGGCCGCACTATTGCTGGCCGGCACTGCCTATCTGCCGGCCCAAGCCCAGCCCGCTGCCGAACCCACCGCCGCCGATCTGGTGGCGAAGAACCTCGCTGCCCGCGGTGGCAGCGCTGCCTTGGCCGCGCTGAAATCGGTGAGCCTGGACGGCAAGCTGGTGTTCCCCGGCGGTTTCGAGCTGACCTATAACGAAGTGCGCTCCGGCGGGGCCGTGCGGGTGGATGCCGCGCTGCAGGGGCTGGCGCTGGTGCAGGCCTATGATGGCAAGGGCGGCGGCTGGCGCATCAATCCGTTCGAAGGCCGCAAGGACGCCGAACCGATGAGCGACGATGAAGCCCGCAGCTTTGCCGATGCCGCGCCGATCGCCGGCGTGCTGCTTTCCGCCAGCAGCGACGGCAGCAGCATTTCCTATCTGGGCCGCGAGGATTTCGACGGCACCAATTGTTACAAGCTGAAGGTGGCGCAGAAGGATGGCGATGAATTCGTCTACCTGATCGATCCCGATTCCATGCTGGAAGTGAAGATCACCGAAACCCGCAAATTGCGCGGCGCCGTGCAGGTGAGCGAGAGCGAGCTGGGCGATTATGAAGCCGTGGGCGGCGTGATGTTCCCGATGTCGATCGAGAGCGGGCCGCAGGGCTCCAGCCAGCGCCAGCGTGTCATCATCGCCAAGGCCAGCGCCAATCCGGACGCACCGGCCACCCTGTTCAGCCAGCCCAAGTGAGCGAGGCCACCATGATCCGCACTGCACTTCTGGCCGCCACGGCCCTCACCTTCGCCATGCCGGCCATTGCGGCCGACACCGCCGCCACCCCCGCCAGCGCCGGCATTTCCGGCCTGGGCATCCGCAACATCGGTTCAGCCGCCATGTCGGGCCGCATCGCGGCGCTGGCGGCGCGCGTGGAAGATGATGGCAAGGTCACCATCTTCGTGGGCGCTGCCTCGGGCGGCGTCTGGAAATCCGACGATGGCGGCACCAGCTTCACGCCGAAGTTTGACAAGCAGCCGGTGCAATCGATCGGCGCCGTCGCGCTTGATCCCACCAACAAGCAGACCGTGTGGGTGGGCACCGGCGAAGCCTGGACGCGCAACAGCGTTTCGGTGGGCAACGGCATCTACAAATCCACCGACGGCGGCGACAACTGGACGCTCATGGGCCTGCCCAACGTGGAGCGGATCACCAAGATCGTTGTGCACCCCACCAACGGCAACATCGTCTATGCCTGTGCGCCCGGTGCGCTGTGGAGCGACAGCCCGGATCGCGGCCTGTACAAGACCAGCGACGGCGGCAAGACCTGGACGCAGATCCTGAAAGGCCCGAACCTGTCGACCGGTTGTTCGGGCATCAGCCTTGATCCGTCCAACCCGGATCGCCTGATTGCCGGCCTGTGGGATTTCCGACGCAAGGGCTGGACGTTCCGTTCCGGCGGCGAAGGCCCGGATGCGCCCTCGGGCAGCGCCATGGCGATCAGCGAAGATGGCGGCAAGACGTGGAAGATGCTGGATGCCACCACGTCCAAGGGCCTGCCCAAGGGCCCGTGGGGTCGCATCGAAGTGGTGCACGCCCCGTCGATGCCAAACCGCGTCTATGCCGTGATCGAACATGCGAAGACCGCGCTTTACGTGTCGGAAGACGGCGGCAAGAGCTGGGAAGCGCGCGACAGCAGCCGCAACATGGTGTGGCGGCCCTTCTATTTCCAGAAACTGGTGGTAGATCCCACCAACGCCGATCGCGTGTTCAAGATGAACCTGCGGGTGATCGTGTCCGACAATGCCGGCAAGAGCTTCTCCGACACGGCCGGCGGCAGCCATGCCGATTGGCACGATGTGTGGGTGAACCCCAAGAACCCCAAGCATCTGATCGGCGCCGATGATGGCGGCATGTGGATCAGCTATGATGGCGGCAGCAAATGGTGGCATTCGCGCAACCTGCCGATCAGCCAATTTTACCACGTCGCCATCGACGACAAGGACCCGTATCAGGTCTATGGCGGCCTGCAGGACAACAGCAGCTGGGTGGGTGACAGCGAATATCCGGGCGGCATCACCAACCACCGCTGGGAAAATCTGTACGGCGGCGATGGGTTCTGGGTGCTGCCCGATCCGGCCAGCCCCGATCATGTCTATGCCGAATATCAGGGCGGTAACATCGCCTGGATCAACCGCAAGACGCTGGAGCAGAAGGCGATCCAGCCCAAGGCCGGCTACAAGGAAAAGCTGCGCTTCAACTGGAACACACCGATGGCGCTGAGCCCGCACGACAAGTCGGTGCTGTATCTGGGCAGCCAATATCTCCACCGCACGCGTGACCATGGCAACACCTGGGAGCGCATCTCACCGGACTTGAGCACCAACAATCCGGCCAAGCAGCAGCAAGAGAAGTCCGGCGGCATCACGGTCGACAACTCGTCGGCGGAAATGCACACCACCATTTATTCGATCAGCGAAAGCCCCAAGGCCGCCGGTACCATCTGGGTTGGCACCGATGATGGCAATGTGCAGGTGACCACCAATGGTGGCGGCGCCTGGACCAATGTCACCAAGGCGCTGAAACTGGGCGCGGACAATTGGGTGAGCTGGGTGGAAGCCAGCCAGCATGATGCCAATACCGCCTATGTGGCGGTGGACCGGCACGTGTTCGGCGACATGGCCCCGCACATCTTCGTTACCCGGGATGGCGGTAAGAGCTTTGCCCGCATCGCTGGCCCCACCACGGCCGGAATCCGCGGCTATGCCCATGTCATCAAGGAAGACCGGGTTGACCGGAATATCCTGTATGCCGGCACCGAGTTCGGCATGTTCATCAGCCGCAATGGCGGCGCGAACTGGGAGGAGTTCCGCCCCGGCAACTTCCCGGCGGTAGCCGTGCGCGACATCGCCCAATCGAAGAAGGGCGATGATCTGGTGCTGGCCACGCACGGCCGTGGCATCTGGGTGATCGACGATGTCTCGCCGCTGCGTGAGCTAACGCCCACGGTGGTGGCCTCCAACGTCACGCTGGTGGCCTCGGCGCCGGTGGAACAGCGCATCCAGGGCAATGGTGGTTGGTCGGAAGGCGATGCCAATTTCGTGGGGGACAATCCCGCCGATGGCGCGGTGATCACCTATTACCAGAAGGCCCGCCACGTTATCGGCCGCATGAAGATGGAAATCATTGGCCCCGATGGCCAGTTGGTCGAGGAACTGCCCACATCCAAGCGCAAGGGCCTCAACCGCGTGGTCTGGTCGATGCGCACCAAGCCGCCGTTGGTGCCACCGGCGGCCAGCCTTGCCGGCAACTCCGTTGTGGGCCAGCGCGTGCTGCCCGGCCAGTACAAGGTGCGGCTGACCAAGGCCGGCGAGGTGACGGAAGTGCCGCTCACGCTTGCCATCGATCCACGTGCAAGCTTCACGGCCGACGACCGCAAGGCGCAATATGCCAGCGCCGAGCGGGTGAAAGCATTGTTCCAGCGCATGACAGGCCTGACCTTTGGCCTGGTTGCGCTCGCCCGCGATGCCAACACCGCCGCCAATGATGCCAAGGCGACTCCGGCAGCGAAGAAGGCCGCGCAGGAACTGGCGCTGAAGGCCGCTGACCTGCGCAAGCAGGTCGTCGCCACCACCGAAGGCGGTGCCATCACCGGTGAGGAGCGGCTGCGCGAGAACATGGACATGGCCTATGGCCAGATCATCAGCACCGAAGGCCGGCCGCCGGCCTATGCCGTGGCGCGGGTTGATGCGCTGGAGAAGGAACTGAAGGAAGTGGAAGACGCCTTTGCGGCCCTGAAGGCGACGAAGGCGGCGGCACTGAACAGCGAACTCACGCGGGCCGGCATCACGCCGATCAGCCTGGCCGCTGTGCAGGTGGACATGGTGCCGACGGGCGGCCAGATGACCGCGCTGGGCCGCGGCCTGGTGGGCGCACGTTACTTCGGTGATTTCCGCAGCCTCGCCTTCCCGCGCAAGAAACGGTGAAGCCTGCCATTGCTGCGCTGCTGCTGGCGACACCGGCAGCAGCGCAGCCTTCTGATCCGCGCCTGCCCGAAGAAGCCCTGATTACCGTAACGGCACCGGCTGGGCCGGGGCGTGTGTTCACACCGGTTGTTGGCCTGTCGGGCGAAGCCTTGCTCGATCGGCAGCCGCGCAGCGTTGCCGACGCGCTGCGCGGCCTGCCCGGCGTTTCGGTGCGCACCAACTCGCGGGGCGAGACAGTGGCGCGGGTGCGCGGCAGCGATGAACGGCAGACCTTGGTGTTTCTGGATGGTGCGCCGCTGGCGGTGCCGTGGGATGGCCGGGTTGATATCGGGCTGATCCCGGCCGGCCTGATAGGCGGGCTTTCCGTGCGCAAGGGTGCTGGCGCCATCGAATATGGCGCCAATGCCGTGGCTGGCGTGGTGGACCTGACCACGCGGCAGGCAGGCGGCGTCGCAGTGGCGCAGGCCGGGCCGTATGGCTTGAAAAATCTCTCGGCTGCCGGCGCGGTGCCGCTTGGTAGCCTGTCGCTCACACTGGCCGCCACCCACCAGGCGCAGGGCGCGCTGCCCGTGGCGCGCCTGAGCGCCCTGCCCTTCAACCAGCCCGCCAGCAACCGCCGGCTGAACAGCGATCTGGCTGCCACCAGCCTGTTTGCCGGACTGGGCGGCACGGCCGGCGCGCTGGAATGGCGGGTGAGCGTGCTCAATATCGACGCCCGCCGCGGCATTGCACCGGAATCGGATCGCGATCCCGCCAGTGCCCGTTACTGGCGTTATCCGGAATGGAACCTCACCCAGGCGCAGGTTGCACTCGAACTCCCCATCGGTGCTGCCACAGCCCGCGCCGTTGGCTGGCGGCAATGGTTCGGGCAGGAAATCGAGTCATATCGCGACGCCAGCTACGCCGCCCTGCGCGGCCGCGAGATCGACGAAGACAACACGGTGGGCGGCCGCTTCACGCTCAGCCACCCGTTTGGACCTGCCATGCTGCGCTGGAGCATGTCGGGCCAGATTAGCGATCACCTGCAGACCGATATCACCATCCCGCCAGGCACGGCGCCAGCACCCCTGCTCTATCGCCAGTCGCTGGCCTCGGGCGGGGTGGAGGCGGATGTGCCATTGGGTGCCGCCCGGCTGACGCTGGGGCTGGGACTCGACCGTTCGGCCAACCCGCGCACAGGCGACAAACCGGCGCAACCCGCCCGGCAGGCCGCCACCTTCTCGGCCGCGCTGGCGCTGAAACCGGCGGACGGTGTGTCGCTCACCGTATCGGGCGGCCGGCGCAACCGCTTTCCCAGCGCCCGCGAATTGTTCGGCGAAGCGCTGGGCCGCTTCCTGCCCAATCCGGCGCTGCTGCCTGAACAGGCCTGGCTGGCGGATGCCGAACTGGGCTGGCGCGCCGGCCGGTTCACGCTCACCCTCACCCCGTTTTGGCAACGCGTGGAGGGCAGCATCGGCCAGCGCATCGTGCGCATGAATGGGGTGAATCTGCGTCAGCGCTTCAACCAGGCGCCGGCCACCAGCATTGGTATTGATGCAGCGATGCAGGTGCCTCTGGCCGATGGCCTCACGCTGGAACTCACCGGTACCGCGCTTGATGCCAGCAGCGCCGGCCAGCCCCTGCTGCAACGCCCGGCGCAGGAAGCAATGCTGGCGCTGGACTGGGCGCCGCGAGAGGCTTTCGATCTGCGCGCCGAACTGCGCCGCATCGGCCCGGCCCGCGATCTGGCCCCCGATGGCACGCTGGCCCGGCTGGCGCCCGCCACCGAAATCAACCTGCGCGCCCGTGTGCCGGTGCTGCGATTGGGCCAAGTGCCGGTCAGCGTCACCGCGGCCATCGACAACCTCACCAACGCGGTGATCCTGCCGCAACTGGGCCTGCCGCAGCCGGGCCGCAGCATCCGGATCGGCCTCATCGTCGGGGGTTGAGGGCGCTGGCCCAAGTCGCTATAGCGCGAATGTGAAGGCGGCTTGTTTTGGGCCGCCTTTGTGCGTTGCCGGTTTCCGCATCCCGAGGCCGCCCGAGGACGACAGACGATGACCATTACCCCGCTCATGCCCGTTTATGGCCGGTGCGAGGTTGCGCCGGTGCGAGGCGACGGTTGTTACCTGTATGACGCGGAAGGCCGCGAGTGGCTGGACATGGCCAGCGGCATCGCCGTCAACTGCCTGGGCCATGGCCACCCGCATCTGGTGCAGGCCATCCAGAAACAGGCCGCCACGCTGATGCACACGTCCAACCTCTACAAGGCGCCGGCGCAGGAGCATCTGGCCCAGCGCCTGGTGGAGCTGACCTTTGCTGATACGGTGTTCTTCACCAACAGCGGCGCCGAAGCGTTCGAATGCGCACTCAAAACCGCGCTGTCCTATCATTATGCTGCCGGCAATCCGCACAAGCACCGGGTGATCACCTTCTCCAACGCTTTTCATGGCCGCACCATGGCGGCGATTTCCGCCACCGATCAGGAAAAGCTGCGCAAGGGTTTCGAGCCGCTGCCGGACTGGTTCAAGGTGGTGCCGTTTGATGATCTCGCCGCAGCCGAAGCGGCCATCGACGACAGTGTTGGCGCCTTTATGGTGGAGCCGATCCAGGGCGAAGGCGGCATCCGCCCGGCGAGCATGGAGTTCCTGACGGGCCTGCGCGCCTTGGCCGACAAGCATGGCCTGCTGCTGATTCTGGATGAAGTGCAGTGCGGCGTTGCCCGCACCGGCAAATTGTTCGCCCATGAGCTGTATGGCATCACGCCCGATATCATGGCGATCGCCAAGGGCATTGGCGGCGGCTTTCCGGTCGGTGCCTGCCTCGCCACCGAAAAGGCCGCCGCCGGCATGGTGATCGGCACGCACGGCAGCACCTATGGCGGCAATCCGCTCGCCATGGCGGCCTGCGAAGCCGTGCTGGACATTGTTGCCGAGCCGGCCTTCCTGGCGCAGGTGACGGAAATGGGCGCGCGTCTCACCCAGGCGCTCGAACAGCTGATCCCCAATCATGATGATCTGTTCGAAAGCGTGCGCGGCAAGGGCCTGATGCTGGGCCTGAAGCTGAAGAGCGACAGCCGCGCGTTCGTCAGCCACGCCCGCAGCCACGGCCTTTTGATGGTCGCCGCCGGGGACAATGTGGTGCGCCTGCTGCCGCCGCTCACCATCGAGGAAAAGCATATCCGCGAATGCGTGGAGCGCCTGTCGGCCGCTGCGCGTTCCTATCAGCCGGCTGCCGCTGCCTGACCCTTTGGCCGTGGGGCCTTGTGCCCCTGCTGTTGCAACACTCTTCCCCTTTGCCGGGGCGGGGAGGATATTTGAAAAATGCCGCATTTTCTTGATCTCGCCACTGCAACCCCTGCCGGCCTGCGGGCCATCCTGGATGATGCCCATGCCCGCAAGGCCGCGCGCGCCGGCTGGCCCAAGGGCCAGGTGGATGCCGATGCGCCGCTGGCCGGCCATGTGCTGGGCATGATCTTCGAAAAGCCCAGCACCCGCACCCGCTTTTCCTTCGACATGGGTGCCCGCCAACTGGGCGCAACCACGATCGTGTCGAGCGCTGGCGAGATGCAGCTGGGCCGCGGCGAGACCGTTGCCGATACCGCCCGCGTGCTGAGCCGGATGGTCGATGCGCTGATGCTGCGCACCAACAACCATGAAAAGCTGGAGCAGCTTGCCGAATACGCGACGATCCCGGTGATCAACGGCCTCACCGATCTGTCGCACCCCTGCCAGGTGTTGGCCGACATCATGACCTTTGAAGAGCGCGCTGGCCGCCCGGTGACAGGTTCAACGTGGGCCTATGTCGGCGATGGCAACAACATGACCAATTCCCTGATCGAAGCCAGCTCACTGCTGAATTTCGATCTGAAAGTGGGCGTGCCGCACGGCCTTGAACCAGATTCGGGCGTGATGGCCACCGCCTGCGCGCGCGGCGGCTGCATTGATCTGGTGCACAGTGCCGAAGCGGCGGTGGAAGAGGCCGATGTCGTCGTCACCGATACCTGGGTGTCGATGGGCCAGGCCGATACCAAGGAAAAAATGGCGGCGTGCAAGCCGTTCCAGGTGAACGATGCGCTGATGGCCAAGGCAGCGCCGGGCGCCCTGTTCCTCCACTGCCTCCCGGCCCACCGCAACGACGAAGTGACCGACAGCGTGATGGACGGCCCGGCTTCGGCGGTGTGGGACGAGGCCGAAAACCGCCTGCACGTGCAAAAATCCATCCTGCTTTGGTGTTTGGGCAAATTGTGATGCTGGCTGAAGGACTAGCTCCCACTGCCGATCGCACGCTCAGCTTCATGGTGCCGGCCCGCAACGCCCGCGGCATGGTGGTGCGGTTGGATGCGACGCTGAACGCCATATTGGCCGCGCACGCCTATCCCGAACCCCTGATCCGGCTGCTGGCCGAAGCGCTGACACTGACCGCACTGGTTGGAGCCACCATGCGGCAGGACGATGGCCAGGTGACGGTGCAGGCTTCGGCCAAGGGCGGCGTGGTCGATCTACTGGCCTGTGACTGGCGCGCCGGCGAGCTGCGTGGTTACATCAAGTATGACGACCAAATGCCTGTTTCAGAAGGGATGTCGCTGCCCGAATTGTTCGGCAAAGGCTATTTGGCGATCACCATCGACCAGGTGAGTTCGGAAGAACGCTGGCAGGGTATCGTGCCGCTGGAAGGCCACAGCCTGGCCGGCGCACTGGAAGGCTGGTTCACCCAATCCGAACAATTGCCCACGCTGATGCGCATTGGCGTGGCCGGCAGCGCGGCAACCGGCTGGCTGGCCGGCGGCCTGCTGATGCAGCACCTGGCCCGCGCCGAAATCGGCGGCGAGCGGCTGGATGCCGGCGAACAGCACCCGGATTGGGAACATGTCGCCGCGCTGGCCGCCACCACGTCGGCCGAGGAATTGACCGACGCCGAATTGTCTGCCGAGCAACTGCTGTGGCGGCTGTTCCACGAAGAGCAGGTGCGCGTGGTGCCCGGCCCCAAGCCGGTGAAGGGCTGCCGCTGTTCCGCCGCGCATATCAAGGATGTGCTGATGCGCTTCCCGGAAGCCGAACGCGCCAGCATGCGCGATGAAACCGGCGCGATTTCCGTGGATTGTCAGTTCTGCAGCCGCGTATTCGGGATCTCCGCATGAACAGGCTTGCGGTCGTGCTGCTGTCGGGTGGACTGGATTCCACCACGGTTGCCGCCATCGCCCGTGCGCAAGGCTGGCGCATCCTGGCACTGACCATCGATTACAACCAGCGCCACCGCATCGAGCTGGAGCATGCCGCGCGCGTGGCGGAAACCCTGGGCGCCGAACGCCACATCGTGCTGCCGCTTGATCTCACCGGCTTTGGCGGATCGGCGCTGACGGCGGATATCGATGTTCCTAAGGGCGGCGTCGAACCCGGCATTCCAGTCACCTATGTGCCGGCGCGCAACACCATCTTCCTGTCCGTCGCGCTGGGCTGGGCGGAAGCGGCTGGCGCGCGCGACCTGTTCATTGGGGTCAACGCATTGGATTTCAGTGGCTATCCCGATTGCCGCCCGGAATTCATCGCTGCCTTCGAAGCCATGGCCAACACCGCCACCAAGGCCGGGGTGGAGGGCGAAGGCTTCAAGGTCCACACCCCGCTGATGACGCTGGACAAGGCTGGCATCATCGCGGCGGCGCAAGCGGTGAACGCGCCGCTGCACCTAACCTGGTCTTGCTATGACCCGACGCCGGCCGGCACCCCGTGCGGCCTGTGCGATTCTTGCCGCCTGCGCGGCAAGGGTTTTGCCGAGGCGGGCATCGCCGATCCGGCGCTATGAGTTACGCGGTCAAGGAATTGTTCCTCACCCTGCAAGGTGAAGGCGCGCAGACCGGGCGGCGGGCGGTATTCCTGCGCTTTGCCGGCTGCAATCTGTGGACCGGGCGGGAGGCTGACCGCGCCAAGGCCATCTGCACCTTCTGCGATACGGATTTCGTTGGCACTGATGGGCCGGGCGGCGGCAAGTTTGCCGATGCAGAAGCGCTGGCCACTGCGGTCACTGCGTGCTGGGGCGAAACGGCCGAGCATCGCCTGGTTGTCTGCACCGGTGGCGAACCGCTGCTGCAACTCGATGCGACGCTGGTCGAGGCGCTGCACGCGCGCAGTTTCGAGATCGCCATCGAAACCAACGGCACGCAGGTGCCGCCCCCCGGCATCGACTGGATCTGCGTTTCGCCCAAGGCCGATGCGCCGCTGGCGCTGACGACCGGGAACGAGCTCAAACTGGTCTATCCGCAGCCCAAGGCGATGCCGGAGCGTTTCGAGGCCCTCGATTTTCAGCATTTCTTCCTTCAGCCCATGGATGGGCCGAACCAGGCCGAGAATATCCAGGCTGCCATCGCTCACTGCCTCGCTCACCCACGCTGGCGGCTGAGCCTGCAGACACACAAGCTGACGGGGATTCCCTGAGACCTCAGCGCGCCACCGTCACCTTGGCCTTCTCCCGCGCGATCCAATCCCGCATCTCTGCCTCCATCACCGGCAACGGCACCGATCCCAGGCCGAGCAGCGTGTCGTGGAAACGGCGCAGGTCAAAGCCAGCGCCCAGTGATGTTTCGGCTTCACTGCGCAGCTTGCGGATGCTCATCTCGCCCAGCTTGTAAGCCAGTGCCTGGCCGGGCCAGCTGATGTAGCGATCGACCTCGATCTCGATATCGTGGCGGGCCAGCGCCGTGTGCTCTTCCAGATAGGCAATCGCCTGATCACGGCTCCAGCCCATCAGGTGCAGGCCGGTATCGACCACGAGGCGGCTGGCGCGCCAGTTCTCGAAACTGGCGCGGCCGAACTCCTCATAGGGATTGCGATACATGCCAAGCTCGCGGCCGAGATACTCGGTGTAGAGCCCCCAGCCCTCGCCATAGCCGGAGAAGTAGGTCTGGCGGCGGAAGGGCGGCGCGGCCGGTGCCTCCAGCGCCATGGCGCCCTGGTGGCTGTGGCCGGGCACGCATTCGTGCAGGGTAAGCGCGGTGAGCATGAACAGCGGCCGCGATTTCAGATCATAGGTGTTCATGTAACAGGCATCGAGCCCGCCGCGACCAGAGGTGTACGTGGGCGCAATCGCATCCGCCACGGGCCGGAGCGTGAAGCGGTGGCGCGGCAGCGTGGTGAAAATGTCCTTCAGCTTCCCATCCATGCGCTTGATCACATAGGAGGAGAAGCCCAGCAGCTCATCCGGCGTGCGGGCATAGAATTGCGGATCGGTACGAAGGAAGACCAGGAAATCCTTGTATTCGCCTTTGAAACCAGACTGAACCATGGCGGCACGCAGATCGGCATCGATGCGCGCCACTTCCTTGAGGCCGATCTGGTGGATGGCATCCGGCGTCAGATCGGTGGTGGTGAACTCCTTCACCTGATCGCGATACCAGGCGACGCCATCGGGCAGATCGCGCGCGGCAGTGCTGGCGCGGGCGCCGGGCAGATATTCGGTGCGCAGGAAGGCCAGCATCCGCGTCTGTGCCGGATTGACGATGCTGTCGATCACCTCGCGGGCTTCGGCGCGCAGCTGGTCCTGCTCGAACGCCGGAATCGACGCCGGCATCAGCGCGAACGGCGCGTAGAACGGGCTATCCTTGCCTGGCTTGATCTGATTGGCCAGCGTCGCATCACGGCCCTTCATGGTGACAGCCGGCGGGGTAAAGCCCCGCTTCATGCCCGAGCGCATGTTAGCGGCATGTTCATCAAACCAGCGCGGAATGTCGCGCATCCGGCTGATATAATTGCGATACTCCTGCACCGAACGGAACGGCACCTGAGCCGGCAGATAGTTCCACACATTCACGTCGCTGTTGATCGGCATCTCATAGCTGCGCCACTTGATGCCCACCACTTCGGCCCGCAGCGATTCGGCCAGTACCGCCTTGTTCAAGCGCTCCGCAGGGGACAGTTCGACATCGGGAATGGCCGCGATTTGATCAAGCACGCCCTGCCATTGGCGCTGGCGTTCCGCCTGGCAGGCCGGAGTCACACAGGGCAGACGCGGGCCGGGCCTGGTATCCAGACCATCCTCCACCTGGCCGGTCTGCGCCAGGCGCCATTGCCATTCGGCAGTATAAACGGCCTTCAGCCGTTCATCCGCCGTCTGGGCCTGAGCAGCGCCTGCCAGAAGCAGTGCGGTGAAGATCGTGCGAATCATGTCTTTCCCCTCAGAAATTTCAGCCGCGGCCACGATAGGTGGGCACGCCCTGATCGGGCAGCCACAGGCCGTCCGGTACCGGGCCGGATTGCCAGAACACGTCGATCGGGATGCCGCCGCGCGGATACCAATAGCCTCCGATGCGCAGCCATTTCGGCTTCATCTCGGCCACAAGGCGCTGGCCAATGCCCACGGTGACATCCTCATGGAAGCCGGCGTGGTTGCGGAACGCGCCGAGGAAAAGCTTCAAGGCCTTTGATTCAACAATCGTTTCATGCGGAACATAGTCGATGACGATATGGGCAAAATCCGGCTGTCCGGTCACCGGGCACAGCGAGGTGAATTCCGGGCAGGTAAAGCGCACCAGGAAAATCGCACCCGGCCGCGGGTTGGGCGGATAATCCAGCACCGCCGCCTCCGGACTGGCCGGCAAGGCGCTGCTCTGGCCCAAATGCAACACGTCCACCACTTAATCTCTCCATGCTGTAACAAAGCGCGTATCATGGCCGACTATGGGGGTGACATGCGCTGCCTGCGCAATTATGTCACGCCCCATAACGCCCAAGATTATGACGCGTGGGGAGTGCCGCATGAACCTTCTGGTGTCCACTGACTGGCTTGCCGCAGAGATGGGCAAATCGGATCTGCGTATCATTGATGCCACGTTGTTCCTGCCCGCCCATGGCCGCAACGCCCGCGCCGAATTCGAAGCAGCCCATATCCCCGGCGCGGTGTTCTTCGACATCGAGGAAGTGTCGGACACCGCGAACCCCCTGCCCACCATGTTGCCGCCGGCGGAAAAATTCGCCTCGCGTTGTCAGGCGCTTGGGCTGGGCGATGGCAGCCGGATCGTGGTGTACGACAACAGCCCGCTGAAATCATCGGCACGGCTTTGGTGGATGCTGGGCCTGTTCGGCGCGCATGAAGTGGCCATATTGGACGGCGGCTTTCCCAAGTGGCAGGCTGAAGGCCGCCCGGTGGAAAGCGGCAAGCCGATCGTGCGCCACCGCCATTTTACCGTGTGGGCCGACAAGGCTCTGGTGCGCGACATGGCCCAGATGACCGACAATCTGCGCAGCAAGGCCGAACAGGTGGTCGATGCGCGTGGTGCCGGCCGCTTTACCGGGGCCGAACCGGATCCGCGCCCCGGCGTACGCCCCGGCCACATCCCGGGTTCGAAAAACATCCCCTACTCGGCGCTGTTCAACGAAGATGGCACCTTCAAGGCCCCGGCCGAAATCAAGGCGCTGTTTGATGCGGCCGAAATCGATCTGGGCAAGCCGCTGGTGGCCACCTGCGGTTCCGGCATCACCGCGCCGGTCGTGGCCTTTGGCGCGGCGTTGGTGGGCAAGCCCACTGTTGCCGTTTACGACGGCAGCTGGAGCGAGTGGGGCGCCAATCCGCACAACCCGGTGGTGACCGGGGCGTGACAGCCCCATGACTGCGAGGCGTCCGCCGCGGCCTGACCTTTCGGGACTTGGACTGGGGACTCGTCTCGCCCAGGCCGGCCGCGATCATGCCGTCGATATGGTCAACCCGCCGGTGGCGCGGGCATCCACCATCTTGTTCGAAAACCTCGCCGATCTGGATCGGGCGCTGAAAGACCCGGATGCCGGGCTCTATTATGGCCGGCGTGGCACCCAGACCCATTGGGCGCTGGAAGACGCGCTGACCCAACTGGAGCCGGGCGCAGCAGGCACCAAGCTGTTCCCGTCGGGCGTGGCGGCCATCACCACCAGTCTGCTGAGCTGCCTGAAGGCCGGCGACGAGCTGCTGGTGACCGACAGCGCCTATGAGCCGAGCCGCAGCTTTGCCGATCATCTGCTGGGGCCGCTGGGCATCACCACCCGCTATTTTAATCCGCGCTGCGGCGGCGCCATTGCTGATGTGATTTCTGAACAGACCAAGGCCATCCTGCTGGAATCGCCGGGTTCGCTGTCGTTCGAAATTCAGGATGTGCCGGCGATCACCGCGGTGGCGCGGGCGCGCGGCATCACCACGCTGATCGACAACACCTGGGCAACCCCGCTGCGCCTGCAACCATTGGCACTGGGCGTGGACATCAGCATCCAGGCGCTCACCAAATATGTTGCCGGCCACAGCGACGCGATGATGGGCAGTGCCACCGCAACGCCGGCGCTGTGGCCCCGCCTGAAGGCGGCGGCGTACCGGCTCGGCCATTTCGTTTCGGCTGATGATAGCGCGCTGGTGCTGCGCGGCTTGCGCACGCTGGAATTGCGGCTGGATCGGCACGAGCAATCGGCCTTGAAGATCGCGCGTTGGCTGGAGGCGCACCCGGCTGTGGACCGCGTGTGGCATCCGGCCCTGCCCTCGCACCCTGATCACGCGCTGTTCTGTCGTGATTTCAGTGGCTCAACCGGATTGTTTGCCATGGTGCTGAAACAGGGCAGCCGGCCGGATACCGCGGCGCTGATCGACGGCCTGCAGCATTTCGGCATCGGTTTTTCCTGGGGCGGCTATGAATCGCTGGTGCTGCCGGTCGAACTCGACCGCATCCGCACCGCCACGCAAACACCCCTGCCCGGCCCGATCGTGCGGCTTTCGATTGGGTTGGAAGATTCGGATGATCTGATCGCTGATCTCGATGCCGGATTGGCTCGCTATCAGGCGCAGTTTTAGTCCACATCCTCCACGTCGACCGCTTCGCCGGTCATCCGCTGTGACAGCGCCGCCGCCATGAACGGATCGACATCGCCATCCAGCACGTCGCTTGGGCTGGTGGAGGTGACGCCGGTGCGCAGGTCCTTCACCAGCTGATAGGGCTGCAGCACGTAGGAACGGATCTGGTGGCCCCAGCCGATATCGGACTTGCCGGCTTCGGTCTTGGCGATTTCGGCCTCGCGGATGGCGAGTTCACGTTCATACAGCCGCGCCTTCAGCATCTTCATCGCGGTGGCGCGGTTCTTGTGCTGGCTGCGCTCGTTCTGGCAGGCGACGATCACACCGGTGGGAACGTGCGTGATGCGCACGGCGGAATCGGTGGTGTTGACGTGCTGGCCGCCAGCACCGGAGGCGCGGTAGGTATCGATCTTGAGATCGGATTCCTTGATGTCGATGTCGATCTCATCGTCCACCTGCGGATAGACCCACACGCTGGCAAAGCTGGTGTGCCGCCGGGCCGCGCTGTCGTATGGGCTGATGCGCACCAAGCGGTGGACGCCGCTTTCGGTCTTGGCCCAGCCATAGGCCTGAGCGCCCTTCACCAGCAGGGTGGCGTTCTTGATGCCGGCGGTCTCGCCCGAGTTGAAGTCCATCAACTCAACCTTGTAGCCGTGCTTTTCCGCCCAGCGCTGATACATGCGCAACAGCATCGAGGCCCAATCCTGGCTTTCGGTGCCACCAGCGCCGCTGTTGATTTCGATATAGGTGTCGTTGTTGTCGGCTTCGCCCGACAGCAAGGCGGCCACCTTGTCGGTTTCCGCCTTGGCGGCCAGCGCTTGCAGGGCGGCAACGCCATCATCGGCCAGCGCTTCGTCACCTTCCATCTCGGCGAGTTCGATCAGCTCGCGCGTATCGGCGAGATCACGCTCAATGGTGCGGGTGGCGGTGATGGCTTCATCCAACCGACGGCGCTCGGTCATCAGGGCCTGCGCAGCCTTGGGATTGTCCCACAGCTTCGGGTCTTCAACCCGCGCGTTCAGTTCATCGAGACGGCGAAGGGCGCGATCCCAGTCAAAGAGACCTCCTCAGCAGGTCCAGCGCCTGCTTGATCTGGAGGGTGGCATTTTCGGCTTCGGCTCTCATCACATGTTCCAGTGAAACAACGAAGCGGCGGGATAGAGGCACAGGCGCCGCCGCGCAAGATGGCGTGTCAGTAGATACCGCCTTCGGATTCCAGGAATTCGGCATCCGAACGGATCGGGCCTTGGGAACGGCGGTCGAACAGATCGGCGGCGCGGTTGATGCGGCGCGGCTCACTGTCAGGCTTGAACGCCTCCCAGATCACCACCGGGCGGTATCCGGGATCGGGCCACACGCCAAACACGCGCTTGCCCGAACGCCGGTCGACGCGGACCATGCGCACCCCTGGCGGGATGGCGAACGGCAAGGTTGGCCAATCCTTCAGGGCCACCTGCCCCCATTGCCGCCAGATCGGCGCCGCCGTGGTGCCACCCTGGGCATAGCCACCCAAACTGCGCGGCTGGTCATAGCCCAGATAGAGGCCGGCCACGACATCCTGGGTGCCGCCGACGAACCACACATCATTGGGGCCGTTGGTGGTGCCGGTCTTGCCCGCAAGCGGGCGATTGAGCGGCAGCAGCGCCGTGCCGGTGCCACGCTGGATCACGCCCTCCATCACGTGCAGGATCTGAAAAGCGGTGCGCGCATCCATCACCTGCTCGATGCGGCCCTGCGGGCGCGGCATCGGCCCGCCGTTCCAATCAGGCGCGTTGCAGCCGGGGCAGCCGCGATTGTCGCGCCGCCAGATGACCTTGCCGGTGCGATCCTGCACATAATCGATCAGACCGGGTTCCAGCTTGCGGCCCTGGTTGAAGATCTGGGCATAAGCATTGGTGAGCTTCATCACCGTGGTTTCACCCGCCCCCAGCGCGATCGACAGCACCGGCTGATACTCACCCACGCCCAGCGCCTTGGCCTGTGTCACGATGCGATCCATGCCGGTGGCATCGGCAATGCGCACCGTCATCAGGTTGCGCGACTGTTCGAGGCCCCAGCGCAGCGTCTGCGGGCCAGCGCTGCGCATATTGTTGAAGTTCCTGAAGCATTTCGTGCCCAGCAGTTTCGTCTGGAACACGCAGTAGGAACCATCGACCACGATGCTTGCAGGGGTGAAGCCATTGTCCATCGCGGTCGCATAAACGATCGGCTTGAAGGTCGATCCCGGCTGGCGATTGGCCTGGGTGGCGCGGTTGAAGGCCTGGGCGCGGGCATCGAAGCCGCCCACCATCGCCCGCACGCGGCCCGTCGCCACCTCTTCCGCCACGAAGCCGCCCGAAATCTCCGGCGGCTGCCGCAGCGCCCAACCGGCAGGCGTGCGGGCAACGGCAATCACATCACCGGGGCGCAACACCTGTGCGGCCGAACGGTTGGAGCCGCGATAGGGCCGCGCGGCGTTGCGGCCCGGCAGCGTGCCACTGCTGCCATCAGTGAACCCGATGCTGCTGTCGTTGCCCTGCTTGGCCAACACCACCGCCTTGGCCCATTGGCGATAGCCCAGCGCCACCGGTGTGCCGGAAAGGCGCCCGGGCCAGCCATCACCCATTTCGATGCGCGCCACTGGCCCACGCCACGGGCGGCCGGCTTCATAACGGGTCATGCCATCGCGCATCGCCTGTTCGGCAGCAGCCTGCATCAGCGGATCGAGCGAGGTGCGAATCCAGAGCCCGCCGCCATAGACACTGTTGGGGCCGTTTTCCTGCGCTTCACCGAATTGCGCGATCAGGGTGCGGCGCACATCCTCGATGAAATAATCGTCGCGCGGGCGCGGCAGGGCGCGATTGGGAATGGCGTCCAGCGGGCTGGCGGTGGCGGCGGCGCGTTCAGCTTCGGTGATGAATTCATTGGCCGCCATCTGGCGCAGCACATAATCACGCCGGCCCAGCGCGCGGTCACGGCGGCGGATGGGATCATAAGTGGAAGGCGCCTTGGGCAATATGGCCATGAACGCCATCTGCGCCAGATCGAGCCCGTCGACCGATTTGCCGAAATAGGCCTGGGCAGCGGCTTCCACGCCATAAGCGTTGCGGCCCAGGAATATCTGGTTGAGGTAGATTTCCAGGATCTGCTGCTTTGACAGTGCCGCTTCCAATCGGCGGGCGAGGATCGCTTCCCTGATCTTGCGCCACAAGCTGACTTCGTTGCCAACCAGGCTCTTGGCCACCTGCTGGGTGATGGTGGAGGCGCCGACCGGACGTGCATCGGAAAACAGCGATTCGATGTTGGTGAACACCGCCGAAACGATGCCCAGCCAATCGATGCCGCCATGTTCGAAGAAGGTCTTGTCTTCAGCGGCGATATAGGCCTGCACCAGGCGCGGCGGCAGTTCGGCATAGGGCACGAAGATGCGGCGTTCGCGGGTGTAACTGGTGACGATCGCACCATTCACGTCGCGCACGGTCGACGGCAGCGCCGGGGTGAAGCTGGCCAGTTCGGCCTCGCTCGGCAGGCCCTTGGTCGCTTGCCAATAGAAGGCACCGGCCAGCAGCAGCGGCAAGCCAATCAGCAACAGGAGGCGATTGCGGGTCACGGTTGGAGGGATAGCGGCGGCAGGCGGTGCTGGGAAGTCACTTGCCGGTCAGATGGCGTTCGATGGCGCGGGCGATGCCGCGGGCCATGCGGCGACGGCCATCACCGGAAAAAAGCCGATCGGCATCATCCTTGTTGGTGACATAGCCGGTTTCGAGCAGCACGGAGGGCACATCCGGGGCCTTCAGCACGACAAAGGCTGCGAAATGGTGGAACTGGCCGCGAAAGCCCACCTCCTGCTCCTCCAACCCGTTCTGCAGAGTTTCAGCAAACAGCACCGAGACATTGTTGGTGGCGCGCCGGGCGAGATCGACCATGATCTCCCCCACTTCCGGCGCTTCGACGCCCAGATTGACGCCGCCGATGATGTCCGCCTTGTTTTCGCGGGCGGCCAGCCGCTCGGCAATGGCGTCACTGGCCACGGCAGACAGGGTATAAACCGAAGCGCCGCGGGCCTTTTCGTTGGCGGCGGCGTCGGCATGGATGGAGATGAACAGATCGGCTCGGGCATCACGCGCGATGCGGACTCGGCCACCCAGCGGGATGAAGCGGTCCTCATCGCGGGTCAACTTCACCCGCACCCGGCCACGTTCCCGCAGGATCCGGGCCGCCTCGCGGGCAATGGCCAGCGTGATATCTTTCTCATAACCGCCCGTCACCGCAATGGCGCCGACATCCTTGCCGCCATGGCCGGCATCGATGACCACCAGCGGCTTGCCGCCGGATCGGGACTTGACGCCGCTGCGGGTGGCCGACGGTTCGGCGGCTGGACTGGGTGCAGAAGGAGGTGGTTCGGCCGGCGCTGACGGTTTCTCTGCCGGCTTTGCAGCATCGGGGAGCGGTCGGCCAAAATCGGTCGGCAGGCTGAAGCTGCCCGTCGCTGGGGTGGGCGGTGGCGGCGGGCCGTCACTGCGCAGCAACGGCAAGGGCCGACGGCCACGCGCCACGGTGGCAGCAAACACATCAGGAGGGGCGCGTTCGAGCACCAACGTGACCTGGTTGCCCTGTGCCCGCGCCTCCCGAATGATCACCGGCGCTTTCAGATCGATCACAAGTCGCGCCGTACCGGGCGCAAACATGGCGGCGCGCAGATTGGAAACGCTGTTGGTGCCGCTCGCCGAAAGCCCCGGTTCCACCACGCCAACAAAATCCACCACCAGCCGGAACGGATCGCTCAACGCAAAGGATTGCGCCGCCGGCAACGGCCCATCGGCGGTGACGATGACGCGGCCCGGCTGGCTTTCCAGCGCGATGATACGCGCCGCCCACAGCGGAGCAGCCCACAACAGGCACAGGATCAACAAGAGGCGACGCACGAGGTCTTGGATACGGCGACCCCGACGGCGGAGCAACCTCAGCGCAGCACCGATCGTCCGGCGTAAACGGCGTCCGAACCCAGTTCTTCCTCGATGCGGATCAACTGGTTGTATTTGGCCAACCGGTCAGAGCGGGCGAGGCTGCCAGTCTTGATCTGGCCGCAGCCGCAAGCGACCGCCAGATCGGCGATGGTGGCATCTTCGGTTTCGCCCGAACGATGCGACATCACGCTGCGATAGCGGTTGCGGTGCGCCAGATCGACAGCCGCCAGCGTTTCGGTGAGCGTGCCGATCTGGTTGACCTTGACCAGCAGCGCATTGGCGAGGCCATCCTTGATGCCCTGCCCCAACCGCGCCGGATTGGTGACAAACAGATCATCGCCCACCAGTTGCACATTGCCGCCAAGTTGATCGGTGAGGATCTTCCAGCCGTCCATATCGTCTTCGCTCATCCCGTCCTCAATGGAGAGGATCGGATAATCGGCGCACAGGCTGGCCCAGTAAACGCTCATCTGCGCCGGCGTCAGCGTCAGGCCTTCGCCGTGCAGGTGATAGGCGCCATCCTTGAAGAATTCGGTGGCGGCGGCATCAAGCGCCAACATGACATTCTCGCCCGGCTTGAAGCCGGCCTTTTCAACGGCGGCCATGACGAAATCGAGCGCGGCACGGGTGCCGTTCAAATTGGGTGCGAAGCCGCCTTCATCACCCACCGCCGTGTTGTGGCCCTGTGCCTTGAGTTCGCTCTTCAACGTGTGGAAGATTTCGGCGCCCCAGCGCACGGCTTCGGCGATGCTGCTGGCACCCACCGGCATCACCATGAATTCCTGCACGTCGATCGGGTTATCGGCATGGGCGCCGCCGTTGATGATGTTCATCATCGGCACCGGCAGCAGCCGCGCCGAAACACCGCCAACATAGCGGTGCAGCGGCAGGCCGCGCGAATCAGCGGCCGCCTTGGCAACAGCCAGGGAAACGCCCAGAATGGCGTTGGCGCCGAGCCGGCCTTTGTTGGCGGTGCCGTCCAGTTCGATCATGGCCGCATCAACCGCGCCCTGTTCTTCGGCTTCCATGCCGGCCAGCGCATCGTAAATCTCGCCATTCACGGCCGCGACCGCCTTGAGCACGCCCTTGCCCAGAAAACGGTTCTTGTCGCCATCGCGCAGTTCCACCGCTTCATGGGCGCCCGTCGACGCGCCCGACGGCACGGCCGCGCGGCCGGTGCTGCCATCTTCCAGCACCACGTCCACTTCCACGGTCGGATTGCCGCGGCTGTCGAGGATTTGGCGGGCGTGAATGTCGATAATCGCGGTCATGGTCGGGCGTTCCCTTTGCCATAGGTGAACCTGCCTGCTTGCGCAGCGGCGTCCGCCACGCCAGATAGAGAGGTGAGCCCGTGCGGGCAAGCATGACCTGATGTGGATGGCCCGATGACTGATCAACTGCCGATC
Organism: Sphingomonadales bacterium 32-65-25; assembly: GCA_002280855.1. Lineage (GTDB taxonomy): Bacteria > Pseudomonadota > Alphaproteobacteria > Sphingomonadales > Sphingomonadaceae > Sandarakinorhabdus. The sequence goes on from NCEU01000001.1 coordinate 271,070, forward strand.
GATGCCAGCGACTGGAATGATGACGACAGCAACATTGGCGTCGCTGCGCCACGCAGCAGTGGGTTTGACGGCCTGCTGGATTTTGCGCGCGATCGGCTGATCTCTTTTGTGAAAGATGCACGTGACAGCCTGGTGGGGCAGGTGCGCGGGCTGAAATCCCTCGCTGATCTGCTGGTGGACAATCTGCCAGAAGGGGCAGCGCCGGTATCGAAACTGGTGGGTGAAGCGACGGGCAATATCGACGCCATTGCCGATGCGCTGGCCGAAAAATCGGTGGAAGAACTGGTGGAAGATGGCCGCGCGCTGGTGCGGGCCCAGCCGGCAGCGGCGGTGGGCATTGCCATTGCGGTGGGCTTTCTGGCTGGACGCATGCTGAAGGCGGCGCGCGATTGATGGGCATTGGCACCGGCCTTGCAGCCCAAGCGCGGCATCTGGTTGGCGGTTTCCTGCTGCTGATGCAGAATCTGTCGCGACTGACGGCGGCAGAACTGCGCGCCAATGCCGGGGCCTTGCGGGCGCCGCTGCTGATGCTGCTGGCGGCGACGGGGCTGTTGTTCACGGCACTGACCCTGGTGCTGGTCGCCGCCGTGCTGGCGCTGGCGCAGGTGGTTGGCCCGGTGGCGGCCTGCGTGATCGTGGCGCTGGTGAGCGCCGTGGCGGCGTGGGCGCTGGCCAGGCACGGCCTGTCGCGCCTGGCGGCAATTGATCTTGCGCCGCGCCGTTCCATGGCCACATTGCAGGCGCAGATTGATCGTTTCACCGCCAAGACCAACCGCAAGGCGCCGCAAGCCAAGGAGCCCCGCCCATGACCGAGACCGCCACCATCGAGGACCTGGCCCGCGCAGCCGATGATGCCGGCGCATCGCTGGTTGATGAGGTCAATAACCTGGCCGACCGTCTCACCCCGCGCCGGATGGTGGATGAGGCGTTGACCGTGGTGAAAGCGCGCGGCTCTGATCTGGCCCGAGATGCCAGCAATGTGGTGAAGGCGCACCCGGTGGCCACCGGTGCGGCCGTCGCCGCCATCGGCCTGGCGCTCTATGCCGGCAACCGCATTTCCAAGGCCGAGATCGATCTGGGCCATGATCTGGACGATTACAGCGATTATGAAGACAGCGCGCTGACGGCCGCCGCCACGGACGGCGACGTGGGCGACGACGCCCGTGCGCTGGTGCAGGACAATCCGGTGATCGCGATTCTCGCCGGCATTGCCGCGGGCGCGGCGCTGGCGCTGCTGTTCCCGACCAGCACGGCCGAAAAGCGCAGCCTGGGTGCATTGGCCCGGCGGCTGACGAGCCGTTGATGCTGGGTTCAGGCGACTCCGGCCACAGCTTCCAACCATGAAACATCTGATCCTGATCACGGCCGCGCTCAGCGCTGCTTTGCCCGCCCTTCCTGCCGCCGCCCAGGTCGGCACGGCCACCGCTGCTAACCCCGGCGATCCGGCCGCCCGCCCATTCATCGAGGGCATGATCGGCGAAGGCTTTGGCGTGCTGCGCGACAAATCACTGAGCAAGGCCGCCGCACGGGCGAAATTCCGTGCCATCCTGACGAAGAATGTCGCGCTGGATGATATCGGCATGCGCCTGATCCGCCGCCAGAAGGCGACGCTTTCGCCGGCCCAGCTGGACGCCTATCGCGCCGCCTTTCCGGAATTCGTGCTGAATGCCTATGCGGATCGGCTTTATGATTATGCCGATGCAAAGGTTCAGGTGCAGCGCACGCTGGGCCGCGGGCCGTTCACGGAGGTTTATACCCGCGTCACCCGCCCCGGCGCCCAGCCGATTGATACAATCTGGCAGGTGAAATCGGGCGGCAGCAGGCTCATGGTCAACAATCTGGTGGTGGCCGGTGTGAACCTGTCGCTCACCCAGGAAGCGGACTTTGCCAGTTACATCAGCAAGAACGGTTTTGATGCACTGGTCACATTCATGAAGAGTGCCAACGCCAAGAGCTTGGCGGTGAACGCGAAATAGCAAGCGGGGTGACATGACCAGCCGGATCGACATTCATCCCACCGCCTTCGTGCACCCGTCGGCCCAGATCTATGGCCATGTCTCCATCGGACCGCACGCCAGCATCTGGTGCAACGCTGTGATCCGCGCCGAAACCGCCCATGTCGAAATCCACGAAGGCGCCAATATCCAGGATTTCGTCATGATCCACACCGATCCGGGCAAGCCGGTGGTGGTGGGTGCCTACACCAGCGTGACCCACCATGTGACGCTGCACGGTTGCCAGGTTGGCGATCACTGCCTGATCGGCATCAACGCCACGGTCTATAACGGCGCACAGGTGGGCAGTGGCTCCATCGTGGGCCAGCATGCCTATTTGAAGGATCGGTTTGAGGCGCCGGAGAACAGCATCATTGTCGGCAGCCCAGCCAAGGTGATCGCCACCCGCAACAACCGCCTGCCCAACCGCATCAACGCCGAATTCTACATGCGCAATGCCGAATGCTACCGCGTCGGCAATCACCGTGCCTGGGCCGGGCCGGATTTCGAGGCCTGGTTTGCCGCCACCATGCAGCGCTTGCAGGGCGAGTATGCACAAGCCACCACTGGCGCGTAGCTGAGTCTGCGGTTAGACGCCGCGCATGAGCAAATTGCATCTGGTTTTTGGTGGCCGCGTGGCCGATCCGCAGGGCGTCGATTTCATCGATCCGGCCAATCTCGACGTTGTCGGCGTCTTTCCCGATTTCAAGAGCGCGGAGACCGCCTGGCGCTCTGCCGCCCAACGCACGGTGGACGATGCGACGATGAAATATGTCGTCGTCCACCTGCACAGGTTGCTGCAGCCCGGCAGCTGAGCCCGTTCACTCCCCTTCCATAAGGGAGGCTGTCGCATGTCCCCTGCTGCCCTAAACTGGGCAGTGGGGAGAATAAGACATGCCGCAAGAGCTGAGCTTTGGTGCCATTCTCGAAACCGTGGTGGCCACGCTTGAACCGGCGCAGCCGGCGCTGGTGCATGGCGACACACGGCGCAGTTGGGGCGAAGTCGCCCAGCGCAGCGCCAGCTTGGCCGCCGCAATGCTGGCAGGTGGTGCCGTGGCCGGGGATCGCTGTGCACTCCTCATGCGCAACAGCGCCGAATATGCCGAAGCCATGATCGCCTGCCTGCGGGCGCGGCTGGTGCATGTGAACGTCAACTACCGCTATACGGGCGAGGAGCTGTGGTACATCCTCGACAACAGCGATGCCGCCGTCTGCGTCTATGACGCCGAGTTCGCGCCGCTGGTGGATTCGATCCGCAGCCGGTTGCCCACCAAGGTGTGGATCCAACTGAGCGGCGACACGCCGGCCTTTGCGCAGGATTTCGAAGCCACAGCGAGCGCCGGCCACAGCCTGCCGCCGCAGGAACATCAACCCACCGACATGCTGTTCATCTACACCGGCGGCACCACGGGCCTGCCAAAGGGCGTGATGTGGGATCAGGCAGCGCTGTGGGGCCTGATGAACCCCGGCGTGGAGCCGGCGCAGATCCATGATGTGGCGGCGCTCACGGCCGATCTGAAGGCCGGGGTGGGCCGCCGGAAGGCGCTGATCCTGCCGCCACTGATGCACGGCACCGGGCTGATCGTCGCGCTGGGCACATTGTGCCGGGGCGGCACGCTGGTCACCCTGCCCGGCGCCAACTTCGATCCAGGCGATGCCACCACCACCTGCGCACGCGAGGGCTGCGATTATGTGGTGATCGTCGGCGATGCCTTTGCCCGCCCGATCCTGAAAGCGCTGGACGCCGGCATTGGCAGCATTGGCACGGTAGAGATCATGATCTCGTCCGGCACCATGTGGTCGCCGGAGGTCAAGGCCGGGCTGCTGAACCATGCGCCGAACCTGATGATCGTGGATTCCCTCGGCTCTTCCGAAGGCCTCGGCCTCGGCGCCGCCGCCCAGACCAAGGACAATGCCGGCGCACCGACCAAGTTCATGGCCGATGGCAACACGCTGATCATCGGTGATGACATGAAGCCGGTGCCGACCGGCACCATGGGCCGCATCGCGCGCGGGGGCCTGATTCCGCGCGGCTACTGGAAAGATCCGGTGAAGAGCGCCGCGACCTTCCCGGAAATCGATGGCAAGCGCTATTCCATCCCTGGCGATTTCGCCATTATCGAGGAAGACGGCAGCTTCACCCTCTTGGGTCGCGGCAGTCAGTGCATCAACACCGGTGGCGAGAAGGTCTTCCCCGAAGAGGTGGAAGAAACACTGAAAACCCACGCCGCCATCGATGATGCGCTGGTGTTCGGCCTGCCCGATGAAAAATGGGGCCAGTGCGTGACCGCCGTGGTGGAAGCCCATGCCCCGGTGGACGTGGAAGAACTGCGCGCCCACGTGCGCCAGCATCTGGCCGGCTACAAGACGCCCAAGACGGTGCACATTGTCAAAAAGGTGCCCCGCGCGCCCAACGGCAAGGCGGATTATGCCGCCGCCAAGGCGATGGTAGCAGGCTGAAACGAAAAAGGGCGGCCCCTGCGGACCGCCCTTTTCACATCAGCTTGAACGGCTGACTTATTTCTTGCCCAGACCAAAGCTGGCGAAACGCTTGTTGAAGCGTGCCACCTGGCCGCCGGCATCGAGCATGCGGCCGCTGCCACCGGTCCACGCCGGATGGCTGGTCGGATCGATTTCCAGGTTCATCGTGTCCCCTTCCTTCCCCCAGGTCGTGCGGGTCTGGTAGGTGGTGCCATCGGTCATCTTGACCGTGATGCTGTGGTAGGCGGGATGGATGCCGGACTTCATGATGGTTTCCTTCGGTGCGGACCGGTTCCGACCGGCCCTGGAAAATTGAACGCGCGGCATAGCGGCTTGACCGCCCGATTGCAACAGGCGTAACCCTGCTCCCGAACGGTGCCCGCCTTCGCCGGCGGGAGAATAGGGAAGCCGGTGTGAATCCGGCGCTGTGCCCGCAACTGTAAGCGGCCAGCTGATGCTTCACATGCCACTGGGCAACCGGGCCACCGGTTTTCTGGGAAGGCGAAGCACCAGCGCCATGAGCCGCAAGCCAGGAGACCTGCCGTTCCGTCCGTGGCCACCTGTGGCCGCTGGCGGTCGCCCCACGCCTGCCGGGACCAGCGGTGCGTGAGATGACAGAGCAGCGCGCCTGCCCTTTCGTTCGAGGTGACTTCATGTCGCTCACCTGTGCCCGGCGTCTGTCCGGGCCGAACGAAAGTCCGTGTCCATGCTTGCGCTCATCGTGCTGGCCAGCCAGGCCGCCATCACCGCCACGCCGGCCCCACCCAACAACCAGCCCATCGTCATTCGTGAAACAGCCGCGCCCTTCACTGTTACCGCCAGCCGCAGCACCATCCGCCTCGCTGAAACTGGCATCAGCATCAGCCAGATTGAACTGCCGCAGATCGAGGCACTCAGCCTGCCGCTGGTGAAGGATTATCTTACGCTCATCCCCGGTGTGGCCGTCGCCCAGACCGGGCCGCTGGGTGCACAAACCCAGATCCGCATCCGCGGTGCCGAAGCCAATCACAGCATCAGCTTCATCGATGGCATCGAGATGAACGATCCCGCCTCATCAGGCGAGTTCCGCATCGACACGCTGTTGAGCCACGGCGTCGAGCGCATCGAAGTGCTGCGCGGGCCGCAATCGGCGCTGTGGGGCAGCCAGGCCATCGGCGGTGTGATCAGCATCACCACCCGTGCGCCAGTACGCGGCACCGAAGTTTATGGCGAACTGCAGGGCGGCAGCCTGGGCACAGTGCGCGGCGGCATCGGCGGCGGCTGGGCCGGCGAAAAGCTGACAGTGAGCGGGCAACTCTCCGGCCTGTCCACCGATGGTTACGATATCGCCCGCAGCGGCGGCGACAAGGATGGTTATGAGAATGTCACCGCCCATGGCCGCATGGAATGGCGAGCGACTCCGCAACTGACGCTGCTGCTGGTCGGCCGGCATCAGGATTCGACGTCGCGTTTCGATGGTTTCGATTATGGTGCCGGGGGGCCGCTGGACGAACCATTGGCCACGCAGAGCCGCCAGAGTGCCGTGCGTGCCGAAGCGGCGCTGGCGCTGCTGAATGGCGACTGGACTACGCGGTCCAGTTTCATGGCAGTGCGCGCCGACAACATCAACCGCCGCGCCGGCGCCTTCGAAAACCGCAGCGATGGCGAGCGTGACCTGTTCCGGCTGCAATCGACCGGGCGCATCCAATCGGCAGGCGTGACCCACAGTTTGACCGCTGCGCTGGACGTGGAGACGGAGCGCTTCGTCAGCAGCGATGCAAACGCCCAGGCGGCCTCCAACCAGCGCCAGCGCCGGCGCCAGACCAGCCTGGTGGGCGAATATCGGTTGAGCACCAGCAATGGCTTTTCCGCTGGCGCCGCCGTGCGCCACGACATGAACGACCGTTTTGCCGATGCCACCACGGTGCGTTTCGATGCGGTGGCGGCGATCGGAGCCGTTCGCCTGCACGCCGCTTTCGGCACCGGCATCGCCGATCCCACCTTCTTCGATCAGTTCGGCTTCTTCCCAGGCTCCTTCCAGGGCAACCCCAATCTGGTGCCGGAACGCAGCCGCAGCGTCGAGGCCGGTATCGGTTGGGCCGCGGGCGGCCACAGTTTCGATGTCACCCTGTTCGATGCCAATCTCACCAACGAAATCATCGGCACCTTCAACAGCACCACCTTCATCGCCGGCGTTGCCAATGCCAGCGGCCGCAGCAGCCGCCGGGGGGTGGAAGTTGCCGGGCGGGCCGAACTGGCCAGGGGGCTCACGTTCAACGCCAGCTACACTTATCTTGATGCCAACCAGCAGCAGGTGGCCGGCAATGCCGTGGTCCGTGAAGTGCGCCGCCCCCGCCACAGCGGCAGCGTCGCGCTCAATTACAGCAGCCGGCAATTCGATCTTTCTGCTGCGGCCGCCATCACCGGCACGCGCGGCGACACGGATTTCGCCCGCTTCGTGCCCGTTACACTGCCAGCTTACACGCTGCTCACGCTGGCGGGGGCCTGGCATATCACGCCGCGCATCGATTTGACGGCGCGGATCGAAAATGCGCTGGATGTGAGCCAAGTGGACGTGTTCGCCTATCGCGGGCCGGGCCTCACCGCGCATGGCGGGATCAGGTTCCGGCTGTGATGCAGGCGGCTGCCTCCCTTTCCCCGTCATGCTGGCGGAGGCCAGCATCCAGCGTGGCGCGGGGTGTGCCTTTGGCCACGGCTTGGGCGCTTGTGGCGCGATGGATGCTGGCCTGCGCCAGTATGACGGCTGGGGTGGTAAGTGCTGCCAGCCCTTCGCGCATTGTCAGCCTCAACTTGTGCACCGATGAATATCTGCTGCTTACCGCGCAGAAGCACCAGATCGCCAGCATCAGCCGGCTGGGGGCGGATGCACAGGAAAGCCCACTGGCGGGACAGGCCCGCGGTCTGGTCACGAATAGCGGACGGCTGAGCGAGGTCATCGAACAGCGGCCTGATCTGGTGCTGACCATGGGCCATGATCCGCAAGGCGTCGCACTGGCGGCACGGCTGCGGATCAGGCTGATCGCCCTGCCCTACCCCACCAGCCCGGCGGCGGTGGTGGCACAGGTGCAGCAGGTCGCTGCCTTGGTGGGCAATACGCCTGCGGGTACCGCATTTGCTGCCCGTGTTGCCGCGCTCACGGCCTCTGCACCAAAGGCGCAACCCGGCCTGATGATTGGCGGCAGCGGACTGGCCCCTGCAATGGACGGGCTGGCCGCCGGCTGGCTGCGGCTGGCCGGCGTGGCGCAGCAACAGGGCGGGCAGATCAGTCTGGAACGCCTGATTGCCCAGCCGCCGCCGATCCTGATCCGCAATGTCTATCGGCGCAGCCAATTGTCAGGCCCGCAGGCGTGGAGCCAACACCCGGCGCTGCGCCAGCTGCGCGTCACCCAAGTGGAGGCCGATGGCCGCGCCTTCCTGTGTGGCGGCGCCGCGATGCCGGCAGAAATTGCCCGGCTGCGAAAGGCGCTGGCCGCATGAGGACAGGCCTCGCCCTGCTCTGTGCCGTGCTGGCACTGGCCTCGCTGGCGATGGGGCCGGTCGATCTTGCGGCGCTGTGGGCGCGCGATCCGGAACTGGCGCGCAGCCTGTTCATCGAACTGCGGCTGCCGCGCACGGGCCTGGCACTGCTGATCGGGGCCGGGCTGGGTGCATCGGGAGCGGCGGCACAGGCGCTGTTCCGCAATCCGCTGGCGTCGCCCGATGTCCTGGGGCCATCAAGCGGCGCGGCGTTGGGGGCGGTGCTGGCCGGCTATTTCCTTGGTGCCGGGGTGATCGGCATGGCCATTGGTGGCTTGGCCGGGGCCGGGTTGTCGCTGCTGCTGTTGCTGGCGCTGGCCGGGCGCGGCGCCGGTGCAACGCGGCTGGTGCTGGCCGGCGTCGCCGTTTCCATGCTGCTTGGCGTCGCCATCAACCTGGCGCTCAGCCTCGCGCCGTCGCCCTTCGCGCTGTATGATCTGATGTTCTGGCTGATGGGCAGCCTGAATGATCGCAGCCTGCCGCAACTGGCGCTGGCAGCACCCCTCATCCTGATCGGCATCGTCCTGTTGCTGCGCGCGGCCCCGGCGCTGGACACGCTGGCGCTGGGGGAAGAGGTGGCGCAATCACTGGGCGTTGGCCTCTCCGCCATGCAGGCCCGCGTCGTGCTGGCCATCGCGCTCGCCACTGGTGCCGGCGTGGCGGTGGCCGGCAGCATCGGCTTCATCGGGCTGATCGTGCCGCATCTGGTGCGACCCTTTGCGGGCCACCGACCCGGCGCGGCAATCGCGCCTTCTGCGCTGGCCGGTGCGGCCCTCCTGAGCGCTGCGGACATCGCGGTGCGGTTGCTGCCGGCCGGGCTTGATCTGCGGCTGGGCGTGCTCACCGCCTTGATCGGCGCCCCCTTCTTCCTGTGCCTGATCATGGGGCGACGCTGATGCTGGAAGCCATTGATCTCGCCCGCCCGCCGATGCTGGCGCCGACCAGCCTGACGCTGCACCCCGGCCAGCTAACAGGCGTGATCGGCCCAAATGGCGCCGGCAAGACAACGCTGCTCAAGGCACTGGCTGGGCTTTCGCGCGGGCCTGGAACGGTGCGGCTGGACGGACAACCCTTCCGGCCACACCCGCAGCGGCTGGCCTGGCTGCCAGCAAGCCGCGATGCCGTTTGGCCGATCCCGGCGGCCGCGTTGGTGCAGCTTGGCATGGGCCCGGCAGCAGCGCCCGATGCGGCCGCGGTCGCCGCCGCGCTCAGCGCCTGTGACGCCACGGCGCTGGCGCATCGCCCGGTGGCCCAGCTATCCACCGGCGAACGCGCCCGGGTCTTGCTGGCACGCGCCATTGTGGCGCGGCCGGCGTGGCTCTTCCTCGATGAACCGATCGCCAATCTCGATCCTGGACACCGGCTGGACGTGATGGCGTTGCTGGCGTCCGAAGCCGCGCGCGGCGCTGGCGTGGTGCTGGCGCTGCACGATCTTGATCTGGCTCGGCGCTGTGACCGGCTGCTGTTGATTGCCAACGGCGCGGTGATCGCCGATGGCCCGCCGCATATGGTGTTGAACACAGACCAGCTTGGCCGTGTCTTTGGGGTTCAGCATGGTCCTGACGGTTGGGTTCGCTGCAGTCGCTTTGACCATTGAGCGCATGGCCAACATCGGCCATACCCGCCAACATGCCCCGCATTGGTCAACCCCTTCCCCCGTCAGCCCGCACCACGGCTGCTGCCATGGCCGAATTGGTCACTGAACTCCGCGAAAAGGCCGCGCGCATTGCCCTTGGTGGGCCGGCGGCGGCGCGCGAAAAACACGTGGCGCGCGGCAAACTGCTGCCACGCCAGCGCGTTGAAGCGCTGCTCGATCCGCACAGCGCTTTCCTCGAAATCGGCCAGTTCGCTGCTCACGAGGTTTATGGTGAAGATGTTCCCGCCGCCGGCCTGATCGCAGGCGTGGGCCAGGTGGAAGGCCGGCTGTGCGTGATCGTGGCAAACGACGCCACCGTGAAGGGCGGCAGTTACTATCCGATCACCGTGAAGAAGCATCTGCGCGCCCAGGAAATCGCCGCGCAGAACGGTCTGCCCTGCCTTTACCTCGTTGATAGCGGCGGCGCCAACCTGCCCCGGCAGGATGAAGTCTTCCCCGATCGCGATCACTTCGGCCGCATCTTCTTCAATCAGGCCAACATGAGCGCCAATGGCATCCCGCAGATCGCCGCCGTGCTGGGCAGTTGCACCGCGGGCGGCGCCTATGTGCCGGCGATGGCGGATGAATCGATCATCGTGAAAAACCAGGGCACGATCTTCCTCGGCGGGCCGCCACTGGTGAAGGCCGCCACCGGCGAGGAAGTGACGGCCGAGGACCTGGGCGGCGGCGACGTGCACACGCGCATTTCGGGCGTGGCCGATCACCTCGCCGAGAATGACGAGGATGCGCTCGCCATTGCGCGGCGCATCGTGGCCACCCTGCCCGCCGCACCCGCCGCACCCGCCGTGGCGCGCGGCCCGACGCGGCCACCGCTGTTTGATGCGAGCGAACTGAACGCGCTCGCCCCCATCGATACCCGCGTGCCGGTGGACGTGCGCGAGATCATTGCCCGGCTGGTGGATGGTTCGGAGCTGCAGGAATTCAAGCCGCGCTATGGCGAAACGCTGGTCACCGGCTTTGCCCATATCGAAGGCTATCCAGTAGGCATCATCGCCAACAACGGCATATTGTTTTCGGAGAGCGCCCAGAAAGGCGCGCATTTCATCGAACTGGCCTGCCAGCGCCGTATTCCGCTGTTGTTCCTGCAGAATATCAGCGGCTTCATGGTCGGCCGCCGCTTCGAGAATGAAGGCATCGCCAAGCATGGCGCCAAGCTGGTGACGGCCGTGGCCTGCGCCGCCGTGCCGAAAATCACCGTGGTGACCGGCGGCAGTTTCGGCGCCGGCAATTATGGCATGTGCGGCCGGGCTTACTCCCCGCGCTTCCTGTGGATGTGGCCGAACGCCCGCATCAGCGTGATGGGCGGCGAACAGGCGGCGAGCGTGCTGGCGGCGGTGAAGGGCGGCGGCTTTAAGAATGCCGCCGATGAAGAGGCGTTCAAGGCGCCAATCCGCGCGCAATATGAAGCGCAGGGCAACCCCTATTACGCCAGCGCCCGCCTGTGGGACGATGGCATCATCGCGCCGGAAGACACCCGCGCCGTGGTGGCGTTGAGCCTGGCGGCATCATTGCAGCAGCCGGTGCCGGAAACTCGGTTCGGCACGTTCCGGATGTGATGCAAGATGCTGGATGAAACCCTCGACGACTGGGGCACAGCCCGCCTGACGTTGAACCGGCCAGAGCGGCACAATGCCTTCAACGCAGAGCTGATTGCGGCACTCGAGGAAGCCTTCACCCGGTTGGGCCAGGTTGACGAGGTGCGCGCCATCGTGCTGGCAGGCAACGGCAAGAGCTTCTCGGCCGGCGCCGATCTCGATTGGATGCGCGCAGCCGCCGGCTGGAGCGAGGCGGAGAACCAGGCCGACGCCATGGGCCTGTCCAACATGCTCGCTGCCATCAACGATTGCCCGAAACCGGTGATCGTGGTGGCGCATGGCCATGTGACGGGCGGCGGTGTCGGGTTGGTCGCCTGTGCCGATATGGCCGTGGCGATCGAAGGCGCGCAGTTCCGGCTTTCCGAAGTGCGGCTGGGCCTGACACCCGCCACCATTTCGCCGTTCGTGCTGGCAAAGATCGGTGCGGCGGCGCGGCGCTGGTTCCTTACTGCGGAGGCGTTCACTGCTGACGAAGCACTGGGCATGGGGTTGGTGAACGAAACTGCCCTTGATGAAGATGCGGCCGAAGCCGTGGTGGCACACTGGCTGGCCCACATTGGCCAGGCCGCGCCCGGTGCAGTCGCCGATGCCAAGCGTCTGGCGCTGGATTTCGCCGGTGCCGAAATCAGTGAAGAGCTGCGCGAGGAAAGCGCCCGCCGCATCGCCGCGCGACGGGTGAGTGACGAAGGCCGCGAAGGCATATCTGCCTTCCTGAGCAAGGGGAAACCATCATGGGTAATCGAATAAAGCCGCTATTCGCCGCCGCGATGTTGCTGGCTGCACCTGCTGCCGCTGCGCCCAAGGACGAAGTGCTCGCTGCCACCAATGCCTTCATGGATGCGCTCAACAAGGGCGATGCCAATGGTGCCGAAGCGATGACGCATCCCACGCTGACCATCCAGGTGCTGCGCTTCCCGCCCGAGGGCGGCAGCAAGTTCGGCGTGATGACCCGCCAGCAATTGTTCGACAATTTCCGTGCAGCGCCGCCGCAGCGCAAGTTCGACGAACGCATCGTGCGCTCGAAAATCCTCGTTACCCGCGATTATGCCCATGTCTGGGCGCCTTACACGCTCGATATCGACGGCAAGCGCATCCATTGCGGCGTGGACAGTTTCGGCTGGAGCAAGATCGACGGCAAATGGCTGCTGACGACGTTCGGCTGGACGGCCGACCCGAAGGGCTGCCCGCCCCGATGAGCCCGACATTGTGAGAGACATGCAGAAAATCCTGATCGCCAATCGCGGGGAAATCGCCCGCCGCATTATCCGCACTGCGCACCGGATGGGCATTGCCACGGTTGCCGTCCATTCGGCTGCCGACGCACATGCGCCGTTCGTGCGCGAAGCCGGCCAGGCCGTGCCGTTGGCCGGGGACCGCGCCTATCTCGACATGGATGCCATCATCGCAGCGGCCAAACGCACCGGGGCGGATGCCATTCACCCCGGCTATGGCTTTCTTTCCGAGAATGCCGACTTCGCCAAGGCGCTGAAAAAGGCCGGGATCATCTTCATCGGCCCGCCCGAAAGCGCCATGCGCGTGATGGCGCTGAAGGACACCGCCAAGGCCGCGATGAAGAAAGCCGGCGTGCCGATCACGCCTGGCTATCAGGGCACGGACCAGAGCCTGGTGCGGCTGCAGAAGACCGCCGAAGGTGTCGGTTTCCCGCTGCTGATCAAGGCGGTGGCCGGCGGTGGCGGCAAGGGTATGCGCGCCGTGCATTCGGCAGACGTATTCCAGGAAGCCCTGATGGCCGCCCAGCGCGAAGGCGAGACCGCCTTCGGCAACGCCGGCGTGATGCTGGAAAAACTGATCCAGCGCCCGCGCCACGTTGAAGTGCAATTGTTCGCCGACAGCCATGGCAATGCCGTCCACCTGTTCGAGCGCGATTGTTCCCTGCAGCGCCGCCACCAGAAGGTGATCGAGGAAGCCCCCGCCCCCGGCCTGTCCGACCAGTTGCGCCACACACTGGGCGTGGCCGCCGTCACCGCCGCCCATGCCATCGGCTATCAGGGCGCCGGCACGGTGGAGTTCATTCTCGATCTCGACACCGTTGATCTGTCCGGTGACCCGGCCTTCTACTTCATGGAAATGAACACTCGCCTGCAGGTGGAGCACCCGGTGACCGAGTGCATCACCGGCGAGGACCTGGTGGAATGGCAGATCCGCGTTGCACGCGGTGAGCCGCTGCCGAAAAAACAGGACGAGCTCAGCGTCAACGGTTGGGCGATGGAAGCCCGGCTCTATGCCGAAGATCCGGACAGCGGCTTCCTGCCCGCGACCGGCACCATTTCCACCCTCGAATTCGGTGCCGGCCCCGGTATGCGGATCGATACCGGCGTCGAAACCGGCAGCCGCATCGGGCTGGATTATGATCCGATGATCGCCAAGGTGATCGCCCACGGCGCAACGCGGGCGCAGGCCATTGATCGGCTGGTCGGCGCGCTCGATGCCACCATCGTCACCGGGCTGAAGTGCAATCGCGCCTTCCTCGCCCGCCTGGCTGACACCAAGGCGTTCCGTGCCGGCGAGGTCGATACCGGTTTCATCGCCCGCCACGCCGCCGAGCTGGCCGCGCCCGGCCTGTGCCCGGCGCCGGTGCTGCTCGCTGCCGCGCTGGGGCTGGGTCTGCCGCAGGACGAGCCCCGCGACACGCTGTTCGGCCAGCTCAATTTCCGCATGAACATCGCGCCCGAAACCCATGTCCGCCTGTGGTGGGGAGAGGAACGCCATGCGCTGACTCTGCGCGCCGCCGGTGGGCCGCGCTGGCGCATTGGCGGGCTGGTCGGCGTGGGCGAAGTTGCAGCCACCCGCACCAGCACGCACGGCCTGTCGATCGATCTTGGCGGGCAATTGATGCCGGCCACGGTGGTGGCAGGCAATGGCGTGGTGGAAGTCCGCATGGCCGGTCAGAGCTGGACGCTCGGCACGCGCCCGCCGCGCACCAAGGATATCGGCGGCGGCCATGCCCACATGATCGCCCCGATGCCCGGCCGCGTGCTGGCGGTGGACGTGACGCCCGGTCAGGCCGTGGCTGAAGGCGATCGCCTGCTGGTGCTGGAAGCCATGAAGATGGAACATCGCCTGACCGCGCGCGTCGCCGGCACCGTGCAGACCGTGCATGTCGCGGTGGGTGATCAGGTTGCCGATGGCATGATGCTGGTGGAAATCGCCTGACATTTTGGGCCGGACCGGCGGGGCTCTTGCCGGTCCGGCCCCTCCCGGCCGGGAAAGCTGTTACTCGGCGTCGTCTTGCGGCTGTTCGCGCCAGGCCAGAATGATGCCCGGCAGCGCCATCGAAGTGATGGCAAAGCCCGAGAGCAGATCGAGCGCCTGCTCCTCGCCCGGCATCCAGCCATTGATGAATTTCGCGATGATCGACCAGAGGAAGAAGCCGAACAGCGCCAGCACCATGATCTGGTGGGTGGCGACATAGGATTTGTCCCGCAGCGCCCGTTCGCGCTCATCGAGCATGGCATCGCTGGATTGCGTGAGCTGCCCGCGGCCTTCGATGAACAGTGCCACCGCGCTGAACAGGCCGATCAGGCGCAGGCCAACGAAACCGATCGGCGTGTCGCCATCAGGCGCAGCAAAGATCGCGCCGCCCAGATAGCCGATGCCGATACCGCCCAACACCAGCAGCGACAGCAAACGGGCAGCACGCAGGCTCAGCTTCAATGGCGCATTCAGGCTTGCGGCCATGGTTCACATCTCCTCTTCGCGATCGCGCCAGGCCATGATGGTGGCCGGCAACGCACAATGCAGCCAATAGACCAGGCCCATCAGCCAGCTGGCCTGCTCCGCACTGGGCAGCCAGAGCCGCCCGGTGCCGCCTGCCAGCAGCCAGATGAACGCCAGACCGATCAGGATTCCCGACACGCGGTGGCTGATGACCAACGCCCGGGCCCGTTCGGCGCGTTCGCGTTCATCAAGCTCGCCGGGCTTCACATAACGCCACCCGGGACTGCCCACGGTCACTGCCAACGCAAGCGCCCATCCGATCAGGCGCAGCACCGTCATCTGCGCACCGGATCCGTCAATCGGCAGCAACAGCGGCGCAACTGAGCCAACCAGGGTTGCTGCCAATGCCAGAGTGGACAGCAGGCGCACGCGCCGGGTGGAGAAGCGCGGCGGAGTGAAGGGCACGGCTTGGCCCATTAGCGGCCTCCTTCTGCGAAACGTGGCGCCGCCAGCGTTGTGGCCAGCGGGGCAAAGGGTTCCAGACTGAACAACGTCTCCACCGGCACACCGAACACCCGAGCCAGTTTCAAGCCCAGTTCCAGGCTGGGGCCGTACTGGCCGCGCTCCAGAAAGCCGATGGTCTGCGGGTTGACGCCAACCTGCTCGGCCAGATCCTTGCGCGACAGGCCGGCTTCAGCGCGGAACAGCGCGAGGCGGTTGTGTAGCGTTGAGGTTTCGTTGTTCATCATCGCGAATCGTTGTTTATACACAACGCTTCGATGTGTCAACGCGCATCGAGGCAAAGTTGGACAACCCCCTTCCCGCTCCCGCCGCCAAAGCCTAGAACGGCTCAAAATCTGCAAAGGAATCCTCGGGATGCTGAGCCAGCTGAATTTCGCCCACGGTGAGACCATCGACATGCTGCGCGACACGGTGCGCGCCTTCGCGGCTGCCGAAATCGCGCCGCGCGCCGCCGAGATCGACGCCACCAACACATTCCCGCGCGATCTGTGGCCCAAGATGGGCGAGCTTGGCCTGCACGGCATCACCGTGCCGGAAGCCGATGGCGGCATTGGCCTCGGCTATCTGGCGCACGTTGTGGTGGTGGAGGAAATCTCCCGCGCCTCGGCCAGTGTTGGCCTGTCTTATGGTGCCCACACCAATTTGTGCATCAACCAGATCGCCCGCTGGGGCAGTGCTGAGCAGAAGGCGCGCTATCTGCCAGGGCTGATTTCCGGCGAGCATGTCGGCAGCCTTGCCATGTCCGAACCTGGCGCCGGCAGCGACGTGATCGGCATGAAGCTGCGTGCCGATATCCAGGGCAACGGCGATTATGTGCTGAATGGCAACAAGATGTGGATCACCAATGGTCCCCATGCCGAGACATTGGTTGTCTATGCCAAGACCGATCCCGCCGCCGGCCCGCGCGGGGTGACAGCGTTCCTGATCGAAAAGGGCATGAAGGGCTTCTCCACCGCCCAGAAGCTCGACAAGCTGGGCATGCGCGGGTCTGACACCTGCGAACTGGTGTTCGAGGATTGCAGTGTGCCGGCCGAAAATGTGCTGGGCGGCGTCGGCAATGGCGCCCGCGTGCTGATGAGCGGGCTGGATTATGAGCGCGTGGTGCTTTCGGGCGGACCGCTCGGCATCATGCAGGCCTGCATGGACGTCGTGGTGCCGTACGTTCATGATCGCCAGCAGTTCGGCCAGCCCATTGGCCAGTTCCAGTTGATGCAGGGCAAGCTGGCCGACATGTATGTCGCGCTGTCCACCGCCCAGGCCTATACCTATGCCGTCGCGCAAGCCTGTGACCGCGGTGAGACCACCCGCAAGGACAGTGCCGGCTGCATCCTCTACAGCGCTGAAAAGGCAACCTGGATGGCGCTGGAGGCGATCCAGTGCCTGGGCGGCAACGGTTATATCAACGAATATCCCACCGGGCGCCTGCTGCGCGATGCCAAGCTCTATGAAATCGGCGCCGGCACCTCCGAAATCCGCCGTTACCTGATTGGCCGGGAATTGTTCGAAGAGACCAAGTGAGGCTGCTGGGCGTCGTCCTCGCCGGCGGCCAGTCGCGCCGCTTCGGCAGTGACAAGGCCCTGGCATTGCTCGATGGCCGGCCGCTGATCGATCATGCGCTGGCCGCGCTTTCCGGATGCGATGCGGTTGTGGTGGCCGGGCGGGAATGGCCCGGCGTGCACGCTCTGCCCGATCGGCCTGGCCCTGATCTGGGGCCATTGGGCGGCCTGAACGCGGCGCTGCATCACGCGACTGATCAGGGCTTCACGCATGTCGCCAGCGTACCGGTCGATTGTCCCGGCCTGCCCGGCAACTGGCTGGCGCACCTGGGTGACGGCCCGGCGCATGCAATGGGGCAACCACTGATCGGGATGTGGCCGGTGGCGCTGGCGGCCGGGCTGGCGGCGTTTCTGGGCAGCGGCCAGCGCCGGGTGCAGCACTGGGTAGCCGGCACAGGGGCGCGCGCCATCGATCTCGGGCCGCTGGCCAATCTCAATCACCTTGGCGATCTGGACGCGGCAAATCGGCGGTGACGGCGCGGCCGTATCGGGGTAGCGTCGCGGCGCATATGGGGAGAAGATCATGAAAACACTGCTTGCCGCCGTACTGTTCGCCACTGCTGCACCGCTGGCCGCGCAGATGCCGGCCTTGCCGAAACAGTCGCCCGTTAAGGTTGCCAAGCCCGATGCCGCGCTGCTGAAGGCTGCTACCGCCGAAGCACCCGCCACGCTCGCCACGCTTGAGCGGATCGTGAAGATCGAGAGCGGCAGTTATGATACCGAGGGGCTGATGGCGCTCGGCAATCTGCTGGCCGATGAGCTCAAGGCGCGCGGTGCCAGTGTCGAGCGCATGAAGGGCAAGCCCGGCACGCGCGGTGACATCATCGTTGGCCGCTTCACCGGCACCGGCAAGGGCAAGCTGCTGCTGTTGTCCCACATGGACACGGTCTATACCCGTGGCCAGCTCGCCGAAACGCCATGGCGCGTGGAAAACGGCAAGGCCTATGGCCCGGGCATCGCTGACGACAAGGGCGGCACCGCCGTCATTCTTTCGGCGCTCAAGTTGCTGAAGCCGGCTGACTATGGGCAGATCACCGTCGCCTTCAACACGGATGAGGAAATCGGCTCGCTGGGATCGGGTGATCTCATCACCGAACTGGCGCGCGGGCAGACCGCTGTACTCAGCTTCGAGCCGACCAGTGCCGTGCCGATGGAAGGGCTGATCGCCGGCACATCAGGCACCAACACGGTGACGGCGCGCATCACTGGCCGCGCCGCCCATGCCGGCAATGCACCCGAACAGGGCATCAACGCCCTTGTGGAAGCGGCGCATGTGATCGCCGTCACCAGGGATCTCGATCAGGGCCAGGGCAAGCGCCGGTTCAACTGGACGCAAGTGGAACAGGAGGGCGATGCCCGCAACATGATCCCCGATGATGTGACGCTGATCGGCGATCTGCGCGAAATCAGTGACGAGCGCGTGCGGGCCTTCGAGGCCGAGCTGAAGCAGCGGGTGGCCACGCCTTCCCTGCCTGGCGCCAAGGTGGAGGTGACAGTGCGGATCAACCGGCCGGCCTTCACAGCGGGCCCCGACAGCCTGAAGCTGATCGAACGGGCGCGCGCCATCTACCAGGAAGCCGGCGGGCCCGATCTGTTCGTGTTGCCACGCTCGGGCGGTGGCACGGATGCCGCCTTTGCCGGCCGCGCCGGCGTGCCGGTGCTGGAAGCGCTGGGCCTGCCAGGCTATGGCTATCACAGCAGTGCGGATGAATATGTGCTGATCGATGCCATTCCGCGCCGGCTCTATCTTGCTGCCCGGCTGATCCGCGAACTGGGTCGGTAGACGCCGCGCACAGCGGCGGCTAAGGCCGGCGCATGTCGGCCAGCCACCCTTCCCGCCTGTCGGCGATCCTGCTGGTGCTGGCCGGCATCGGCGCGATGTGCGTGCTCGATGTGTTCGCCAAATATCTGGCGCTGCGCCATGGCGCGCCGCTGACCACCTTTTCACGCTATGCCAGTGGCACCATTTTTGCGCTGATCGTGTGGCAGTGGCAGGGCCGCCCCTGGGTGGCACCGGGCGGTCTGCAGGCCAATCTGGTACGCGGAACGCTGATTGCGGCGATGGCGCTGGCCTTCTTCTGGTCGATCACGCGGCTGCCGCTCGCCCTTGTGCTCACGCTCACCTTCGTCGGTCCATTGGCGGTGCCGTTCATGGCGGCGCTTTATCTGAAGGAACCGGTGCAGCCACGCTATATCGCGGCCGGGGTGTTGGGTTTCATCGGCGTGCTGTTGACCGTGGGCGGCATGCCCAGCCTGTCGAGCGGGGAATTGCTGGCAGCGGCAGCGGCGGTGCTCGCCGCATTCCTCTATGCCGGGACGGCGGTGATCCTGCGCTCGCGGGCGGCCGCCGATGGCGCCACGGTCATCACGCTGATCGCCGCGGTGGTGCCGATGCTGTGGCTGTCACCGGCGCTGATCAGCCTGCCTGCCATGCCGTCAACAATCGATCTGGGGCTGATGGCGGCCATGGGCCTTATCGGCAATATCGCCGTGCAGCTGATGGCGCGCGGCTATGTTCACCTGCAGGCGCAGGTTTCAGCGGTGCTGGAATATAGCGCCCTGCCCTGGGCCGCGCTGATGGGTTGGCTGGCGTTTGACGAGGTGGTGGCACCCAGCACGGTACTGGGTGCGGCGATCATCGCCGGGGCCTGCCTGTGGGCAGCGCGCGCGCCAAGGGCAGACGTGGCAGCGCCAGTCAGCGGTCTGCCGCCAGCGCCAGTTCCTTGAGGCACACCGCCTTGGCACGGCCAATGGCGGCAACATCCGGCAGCAGTTCAACCGCCTCACGCGCATCCGCCAGATAGGCCGCGCGGGCCTCTGGCGCATGGCTGCCGGCCGGCGCACCACAAATGGCCTGCACACCCAGCACGGGTGACCGCCTGAGATCGGTAACCGCCAGCACTTCTGATGGCGCCCGTGGCAACGCGGCCGCCAACGCCGCGGACAGCTGACCGGCCTGTGCCTCTTCGGCACCACGGGCCAGTTCCGGCGCCATTGCGATCCAATCGGCGGCACCGTTGCGGATTGCCCCCATCACGCGGCCCCAGTCACCGCCAGCCACCAGATGGGCGACCGCCGGCTTGGGGCCATTGCGATCAACATCGGCCGCGAACTGGCTGGCCGAAAGGATGCCGACAAGCAGCAGCAGGGGGGAAAATACAGTCATGCGATGAATATGGGCGTGATGCCAGCCAGGTGCAATGGCGTCAGGCGTCAGGCAGCGGGCGGATCGGCGATCATCGCGGTGAAGCTGCATTCGGCCACCAGCTTGCCGTCCACTTCGGCGCGGCCAGTGAACTTGGCCACCCGGCCGCGATCCTGCACCATCTGCACCTTCAAGTGCAGCAGGCAGCCCGGTTCCACCGGGGTGCGGAACTTGGCGTTCTCGATCGCCATGAAGAAGACGAGCTTGTCGCCGCCAGCCGGATCCTTGGCGCGCGCGCCGTGGATGGCGAGCACACCGGCGGTTTGCGCCAGCGCCTCGACGATCAGCACGCCAGGCATGATCGGCTTGGCCGGGAAATGCCCGGCAAAGAACGGCTCGTTGATGGTCACGGCCTTGATGCCGGTCGCGGATTGACCGGGGATCATGTCGATCACCCGGTCAACCAGCAGCATCGGAAACCGATGCGGCAGCAGCGCCATCACTGCCAGCACGTCAGCCGTGCTGGCAGTCTGATGAACGGTGTCGTTCATCAACGGCGCGGCGGGGCCGCCGGCGCCGGGGCCGGAGCCGGAGCG
Organism: Sphingomonadales bacterium 32-65-25; assembly: GCA_002280855.1. Lineage (GTDB taxonomy): Bacteria > Pseudomonadota > Alphaproteobacteria > Sphingomonadales > Sphingomonadaceae > Sandarakinorhabdus. The sequence goes on from NCEU01000001.1 coordinate 291,810, forward strand.
GCAGGCGCAGTGCCAGCCGGAGCGGCGGGCGGCGTGATCGACACCTTCGGCAGCGCCTTGTCGAGACGGGCAACCACATCGGCGGTGATATCGATGGCAGCGGCGTGCTGGATGGTCACCTGCTCGTCAACAGCGATGTTGGCACCGCGTTCACGCATGATCAGGCTGATGATCGGCTGGGCGCCATCATTGATCTGCTTGACCACCCATTGTTCGGACGCCTGGATTTCCTGCTGGCGGCGCTGCAGTTCCTGATCGGCCTGGCCGCGACGGGTATCGAAATCCCGCACCTTGGCCTGCCAGGCCTGGATGGCGGCCGGGGCGGCGGCCTGAGCCGGCTGGGTGTCACGCAGCGTCTTTTCTTCGGCAGCCAGGCTGGTGCGCAGCTGGCTCAGACGGGCGTTGAGCGCATCGGCCTTCGGCTTCAGTTCGGTCTGCGCGGCCTTGGCAGCGGCAGAGGTGGCGATCATTTCCTGGCGGTCAACCGTGACGATCACGGCGGCCGGCAGCTGCTGCGCCAGAACCGGGGTGGAAACACTGGCCAGCGCCAGTGCGATCAGAATCTTCTTCATCAGAATGCAGTCCCTACGTTGAATTGGAAAAGTTGCGGATCATCGCCCGGCTGTTTCACCAAGGCCTTGGCAAGGTCGAACCGGAACGGGCCGAACGGCGAGTTCCAGTTGACCCCGATACCCACCGAAACGCGCGGCTTCGGTGTATTCCCGAGGAATTCTTCGACAAAGCCCGCCGAGAAGCCATCGTTGGGCAAACAGGGTGCCGTCTGGCCGGGCACGCGCGGCGCGGCGGCACTCGGACCATCCTGACAGGTCAGCGTGGGCGATTTCAGGCTCCACAGCGCGCCGACATCGGCAAAGATCGACGGGCGGATGCCCAGTTCGTTGCCGGCCGAACCCAGCGGAATGCGGATTTCGGCTCGGGCCAGATAATAAGCCCGGCCGCCCAGCGAATCGTCCAGCGCCTGGCGGCGATCCTGCACCACGGTACCATCCAGACCGAGCGGACGGCGCAGCACGCGCGGACCGATGCCGCGGATGTTGAAGCCGCGGAACTGCGGCTGGCCCAGGAAGAAGCGGTTGGTCAGGATCACGTCCTGTCCGCCATAACCGAAGGCATAGCCGCCTTCCGCACCCAGGTTCAGCACGAATCCGGTGCCGAACAGCGGGGTGAAATAATCATAATTGGCACGGGTGGTGACGAACTTGATGCCGATGGGAATGCCGGCGACATCCTGGCTGAAAGTGAAACGCTGGCCGGCCGATGGCAGGCGCACGTTGTTCAGGCTGTTGTAGATGATCGAATAGCCCAGCGTGGACACCGTGCGGTTGCCCAACTGTTCGCACAGGAAACGACCGGCACGCAACGGATCGCAGACGCCGTTGGAGAAGAAGATGGCTTGATCCAGCCCAATTTCTTCACGGGAAAGGCCATAGCGCAGCGACGCCGCCCAGAATTCGGTGATCGAAAAGCCGGTGCGGACCTGGAAGCCGGTCGAAACCTGCGTGTAGGTGGTGTCGCGCGTGTTGTTGCCGGTGAAGCGGAACGAACGGAAATCGCGCCGGAACACGTCCAAGCCCAGGGCCAGGTTGCGGCCACCCAAATAAGGTTCGGTAAAGCCGGCCTCCACCGAGCGGGCGAAGCTGGAAATATTGCCCGACAGGCGCAGTTCCTGGCCACGGCCGCGGAAGTTGCGCTGGCGCACGCTGGCCGAGAAGATGAAGCGTTCGATCGACGAGAAGCCGGCCGACAATTGCAGTTCGCCGGTGGGCCGTTCCTGGATATTGGCTTCCAGCACGATGCGATCCGGCGTGGTGCCGGGCTTCTGCTCGATGTCCAGCTTGTCCTGGAAGAAGCCAAGCCCGAGCAGGCGATCCTTGGAGCGCTTCACCTTGATCGAGTTGAAGGCATCCCCTTCGGCCAGGCGGAATTCGCGGCGGATCACATTGTCGTGCGTGATGGTGTTGCCGTTGATCGACACACGTTCGACATAGACGCGCGGCACCTCCCCGATCTGGAAGGTGACGTTCATCGTCAGGTCTTCCTTGTTGCGCTCGAACTGCGGGCGCACATCGGCAAAGGCATAGCCCAGAAGACCGGCGGTTTCCGACAGGCTTTCAACAGTGTTTTCAATGGCCTGCGCGTTGTACCAATCACCTTCCTTCATGCGGATGATCGGGCGGAATTCCTTGGGCTTGATGTCGCGCAGCTGGCTTTCCAGCTCGATCTTGCCGAACTTGTAGCGCTCACCCTCTTCCACGACATAGGTGACGATGAAGTCCTTCTTGTCGGGCGTAAGTTCGGCCACCACCGAGGCAACCCGGAAATCGGCATAGCCTTCAGTCAGGTAGAATTGCCGCAGCTTCTGCTGGTCGTAGGCCAGACGATCGGGATCATAGGTGTCGTTGGAGGTGAAGAAGCGCCAGGTGCGGGACTGCTTGGACGCCATCTGCTTCCGGATCGCGCCTTCCTTGAACTTGGAATTGCCCAGGATGTTGATCTGACGGATCTTGGATTTCGGGCCTTCGCTGATCTCGAAGATCACATCGACGCGGTTCTGTTCGAGCTGAACGATCTTGGGTTCGACACTGGCCGCGAACCGCCCGCCGCGACGATAGAGCTCAAGAATGCGGCCGAGATCGGCGCGGGTTTTCGAACGGGTAAAGATCTGGCGCGGCGCGAGGCGGATTTCCTCGCGAATCTTCTCTTCCTTCACCCGCTTGGCGCCTTCGATGATGATCCGGTTGATCACCGGATTTTCCTTCACCTCGACGATGAGCGCGCCATTGTCGTCGCGGATGGTGGCATCGGAAAACAGTTCGGAAGCATAGAGCGCCTTGAGCGCCGTATCGAGCGCATCACGATCATAACGATCGCCAATGGCGAGGTTGAGGTAGGAGCGGACCGTTTCCGGTTCCAGACGCTCGGTGCCGCGCACGACAACGCTGCGCACGATGCCGGCATTGGCGGCAGTGGCCGGCAGTGCGGACTGGTTGCGGGATTCCGAAGCGCGCGCTTCGGCTTCAGCCGATGGGCGCGCCGGTTCGGCCGCCGGCGGGCGCGGGCGCTGCTGAGCAACTGCCGGAGCCGCCAGCGCCGTCGAGACCAGGAGCGCCGTCAGCGGGCGCCGCCACCCTGCAGCACCACCAGCGTCGCGAACAAAATTGGCTTCCATCAACCCCACCAACCTACCACCATTCAGCCCTGCGGCTCGCCGGTTGATCCCGCGATGCCAGAAACTACTCACAGCCAGACGAGCGGACCCTGTCATCCCAACAAGTTCGCCAGACGGTTCAACAGGCCGACACTAATCATGTCGTGCCAGGTCAGCACCGCCATCAGCGACATCAGCGCGGCAAAGCCCGACATGAAGGCCCATTGCTGCACCTTTTCCGCCATCGGCTGCCGCCGCACCGCCTCGATGCCGTAGAGCAGAAGATGGCCGCCGTCCAGCATCGGGATGGGCAACAGATTGATGAAACCAAGGTTGATCGAGAAGAAGGCCATGAACGCCACCGCCGAAAGCAGACCCAAGCTGGCCTGCTGGCCGGCGATTTGCGCAGTCTTCACCGGACCGCCCATTTCGGTGATGGCGCGCTCACCCACAACAACCTGGCGCAGGGTGCGCCCGATCGTCTGGGTGATGCTCCAGGTGTCGATCACCGCCAGGCGCAGCGCATCGGGCACGCCAACCTGCTGCACCACTTCCGCCGGCCGCAAGATGCCCAAGCGAGGATGGCGCGAAACATTGCCGAAACGATCCTTGGTTTCGACCATCATCGGCGTCACCACGATGCGGCGCTGCGCCGTGCCGCGCTGCACCAGCAATTCCACCCGGTTGCCGGTACCAGTGACGATCTCGGCCGTGATATCCTCGAACCGCTCGACGGCCTTGCCGTCAACGGAAAGAATTCGATCCCCAACCGCCACGCCGGCGCGTTCGGCGGCACTGCCCGGCATCACGCGCTCCACCACCGGCGGCGAGGCCTGATGGCCCAGCGCCAGATTGAAGCCGGCCAGAATCAGGATCGCAAACAGGAAATTGATCGCCGGCCCGGCCGCCACGATTATGGCGCGCTGCCACAGCGGCAGGAAGGCAAACAGCCCACGGCGCTCCTTTTCCGGCAGCGACAGGATGGCTGGATCAATCTGGCTGGCTTCGTTCATGTCGCCGACGAACTTCACGTAGCCGCCCAGCGGGATGGCATTGATCTTCCAGCGCACACCGCGCCTGTCGGTCCAGCCCAGCAATTCGCGGCCAAAACCAACGCCGAACGCCTCAATCTTGGCACCAAACAGCCGACCGGCGAGATAATGGCCACCTTCATGCACCACCACCAGCACGGCGATCATGGCGATGAAGCTGGCCAGCGTGAAGATCAGGCCGGGCTGCGGCAGGAAAGCGAGTTCGCTCATGCTGCGCGCTTCGCCACCAGGGCACGGGCGGTCCGGCGGGCGGCAGCGTCAATCGCCATCACCTCTTCCAACGTCGCCACCGGGCCCGAAGCCACCATGTTCAATGTTTCTGCCACGATGGCATCGATATCAAGGAACCCGGCTTGCCCGGCGATGAACGCCGCGACGGCAATTTCATTGGCCGCGTTCAGGATGCACGGCGCACTGCCACCGGCACGCATCGCCGCCCATGCCAGCGCCAGGCAGGGAAAACGTTCCAGATCAGGCTTTTCGAACGAAAGGTTCGCAATCGCAGCGAGGTCGAGCCGCGCGGCCGGGGTGGCGATGCGTTCCGGCCAGCCCATCGCATAGGCAATCGGAATCCGCATGTCCGGGCTGCCCAGCTGCGCCAGCACGCTGCCATCCACATATTCGACCATCGAATGGATGACCGATTGCGGATGCACGATCACATCCAACCGCTCCACATCAACCGGGAACAGTTGCGCGGCCTCGATCAGTTCCAGGCCCTTGTTCATCAGGGTCGCCGAATCGATGCTGATCTTGGCACCCATGCTCCACGTCGGATGCTTGCAGGCGTCGGCGACCGACACGCCGCGCATCTCGTCGCGGCTTCTGGTGCGGAACGGCCCCCCGCTGGCGGTGAGAATGACACGTTCCACCTGCGCCGGATCGTCGTGCGGGAACACCTGAAAAATGGCATTGTGCTCGCTGTCCACCGGCAGCAGCGTGGCACCGTGCGCGGCGGCAGCGGCGGTAACGACCGGGCCGGCACAAACCAGCGTTTCCTTGTTGGCGATACCAATCTGCGCCCCGCGCTTCACCGCGGCCATCGTTGGCGGCAGGCCGGCGGCGCCGACAATGGCGGTGATCACGATCTCAGCATCGCGGGCGGCGGCATCCACCAATGCGCTTTCCCCGGCGCCGCTTTCGATGCCGGTGCCCGCCAACGCCGCTTTCAGCGCCGCGCCCTTCGCGCTGTCTGCAATCGCCACAAAGCGCGCGCTACAGGCTTTTGCCGCACTCACCAACCCGGCCACATCGCTGCCGGCGGTCAGCGCCTCGACCTGCCAGCGGCCGGGGTTGCGCGCCACCAGATCAAGCGTCTGGCTGCCCACCGAACCAGTCGCGCCCAAGATGGTCAAACTGCGCGTCATCCCGCCCACCCGGTCATGGCAAAGGCCCCGGCACCGGCAACGGCGGCCGGCACCAGGCCATCGAGGCGATCCATCACGCCGCCGTGTCCGGGCAGCAGCGTGCCGCTGTCCTTCACGCCGGCCTGGCGCTTCAGCCCACTTTCATACAGATCCCCCAGGATCGACAGCACCGCCAGCGGCAACGCCAGCACGGCGAGCCGGCCAATCCCCGCCAGATTGGCATGGCCCGGCCACAGCATCGCCAGCGCAGCGGCGACCAGCAGGGAACCCGCCAAGCCGCCCGCTGCGCCACTCCACGTCTTGTTTGGGCTGATCGCCGGCGCCAGTTTTGGGCCACCCATCGCGCGGCCGGTGAAATAGGCGGCGATATCGGCGCCCCACACCACCGCCATCACGAACAGAGTCGCGAAAAATCCCCACGGCGTGCCGCGCAGCCAGATCAACGCCACCGCCGGCAGCCCGCAATAGAGCAGCCCCAGCATCATCGGCCGGCCCAGCCCTTTCTGCATCCGCGCCGCAAACAGGCCGAGCAGTCCGGCGCCGCCGCCCAGCAGCATCAGCGCTTCATTCGGATTGCCCATAACGGCCACAATCCACACCACCAAGCCCAGCACTGCCAGCCCCAGGCGGCGCAGCAGCAGCGGCAGCCGGTGCATCGCCGTCCATTCGGTAAACATCACCAGAACAGCAGCGGCGGCCAGAACTGCAAAGGCCGGCCCGCCAAGCCACAGCGCGGCAATCGCCACGGCCACCAGCACGACACCGGTCACCACGCGCTGGCCGAGCTGGCTGCCGCCCCCCTGCACAACCATGCTCAACGCCCCCCGAAACGGCGTTCGCGGCGGGAAAATTCGTCCAGCGCCGTTGCCAACGCCGGGCCATCGAAATCAGGCCACAGCGTTTCGGTCACCAGAAATTCGGCATAGGCCGTTTGCCAGAGCAGAAAATTCGAAAGGCGCAGTTCGCCCGACGTGCGCAGCACGGCATCGGGCGGCGGCAAGCCAGCCGTGTCGAGCCGGGCTTCCAGCATCTCGGCGGTGATGTCGTCCGACGCAATCAGGCCGGCTGCTGCATCGGTAGCCAGCGCGCGGGCCGCCCGCACGATCTCCCCCTGCCCGCCATAATTCAGCGCCATGATCAGCCGCAGCCCGGTGTTCGCGCTGGTCCTGTCGCGTGCGGCGGCGAGCAGGCGCACCAGATCGGGCTTCAGCGCCTGCCAGTCCCCGATGAAATCGAGGCGGACACCGTTCTTGTGAAGCGTGTCGATCTCGTTCTTCACATAATGGTGCAGCAGACCCATCAGGTCGCTCACCTCATCAGCCGGACGCTTCCAGTTCTCGCTGGAAAAGGCGTAAAGTGTCAGCATTTCCAGCCCAAGGCCGGGTGCGGCTTCGACCACGCGGCGCACCGCTTCCACCCCTTCCCGGTGACCGGCAATGCGCGGCAGCCGCTTGGCCTTTGCCCAACGGCCATTGCCATCCATGATGATGGCAAGATGCCGGCAGCCGCCGGCCCCGCCATCCCCCACCGAGGCGGCAACTGCGGTCACTTGCCGAGGATTTCCTTTTCCTTGGCAGCCACGGTCGTATCGATGTCGGCCATCGCCTTGTCGGTGATCTTCTGCACATCGGCCTCAAGGCGCTTCTGTTCGTCCTGGCTGATCTTGCCCTTCTTTTCGGCGGCCTTCAGCGCTTCCATGCCGTCCCGGCGCACGTTGCGGGCGGCAATCTTGGCCTTTTCGGCATAGGTGCCGGCCAGCTTCACCATTTCCTTGCGGCGCTCCTCGGTCATGTCCGGGATCGGCAGGCGCAGGGTCTGGCCATCTGTGATGGGATTGAGGCCCAGGCCGGCAGAGCGGATGGCCTTTTCCACCGGGGTCACGTTGGATTTGTCCCACACCTGCACGCTCAGCATGCGCGGTTCCGGCACCGTCACGGTGGCGAGCTGGCTCAGCGGCATCGCGGAGCCATAGACTTCCACATGCACGGTATCGAGCAGGCTGGTGTTCGCCCGGCCGGTGCGCAAGCTGCCCAGATCATGCTTCAGCGCCTCCACGGCGCCGGCGGTGCGGCGTTCCAGATCGGCCTTGAACGGGCCGGCTTCGAATTCAGCCATTGGCGTCTCCTGTCACTGTCGTCGAAATGCCCTCACCGTTCAGCACGGCGAGCAGAGCGCCGGGTTCACGGATATTGAACACGATGATGGGAATATCATTGTCGCGGCACATGGAGACCGCGCTGGCATCCATCACCTTCAGATTGTCGGCCAATACCTTGGAATAGCTGACCGTGTCATAGCGGCGCGCGCCCGGCACCTGCTTGGGATCGGCATCATAAACGCCATCAACGCTGGTGCCCTTGAACAGCGCATCGCAGTTCATTTCGGCGGCACGCAAGGCGGCGCCGGTATCGGTGGTGAAGAACGGGTTGCCGGTGCCGGCGGCGAAGATCACCACACGGCCCTTTTCCAGATGGCGCTCGGCGCGGCGGCGGATGTAGGGCTCGCACACGCTCGGCATCGGGATGGCCGACTGCACGCGGGTGACGACGCCGATATTTTCCAGCGCATTCTGCATGGCCAGCGCGTTCATCACCGTCGCCAGCATGCCCATGTAATCGGCGCTGCCGCGATCAAATCCCTTTGCGGCTGCGGCCAGCCCGCGGAAGATATTGCCGCCGCCCACCACCAGGCACGTTTCAATGCCGGTATCATGCACCGTTTTCACTTCGCCGGCGATGCGGGCGGCCTGTTCGGGATCGATGCCATAGGCGCCCTGCCCCATCAGCACTTCGCCGGACAGTTTCAGGAGAATGCGCTTGAAGGCGGGCATGGGGCGGCGATCACTCTGTGTCAGGACGATAGGTCACTAGCGGTGCTTGACCGCGCTGCCAAGCGGCGCGCACGGAAAAAGCGTGGACAAGCCAAGTTGGGCGCTGCCGAAACGGGCAGCAAAAAGGGCAGGCCGAGAGTATCCGGCCTGCCCTTCCTGTTTTCGACCGGGTTTACAGGCCGGCGGCGGCAGCGACATCAGCGGCGAAATCGCTCTGCTGCTTCTCAATGCCTTCACCCAGATGCATGCGGACAAAGCCCTTCAGCGTGATGGCGGTGCCGGCGGCCTTGGCAGCGGCGGCGACCACATCGGAAACCTTGGACTTGCCGTCGATCACGAAGATCTGGTTCACCAACGTGGCTTCCTGCGCAAACTTGCGCACGCCGCCTTCGATCATCTTTTCGATGATTTCCGCCGGCTTGCCGCTGGTGGCGGCCTTTTCGCGGGCGATGGCGCGCTCACGCTCCACCAGCGCCGGATCAAGGCCAGCTTCGTCCAGCGCCAGCGGGCTGGCAGCAGCCACGTGCATGGCAATCTGCTTGGCCAGCGGCTCCAGCACATCGGCGGGGGCCGCCGATTCCAGGCCCACCAGCACGCCGATACGGCCGATGCCCGGCGCAATCGCGTTGTGCACATAGGCCGCAACGACACCCTGGCTCACTTCCAGCATGGCCGTGCGGCGAAGCGACTGGTTTTCACCAATGGTGGCGATGTTGGCGGTCAGCTTGTCGGCCACGCTGCCATCGCCGCCCGGGAACGGCATCGCGCCCAGCGCGTCGGCATCGGCACCGCTGGACAGCGCCAGGCCGGTCACGGTGGTCACAAACGCCTGGAAGATTTCGTTCTTGGCAACGAAGTCGGTTTCGCTGTTCACTTCGACAGCGGCGCCCTTGGTGCCCGAAACGGCAACACCAACCAGGCCTTCAGCGGCGGTGCGGCCGGCCTTCTTGGCGGCAGCAGCCAGACCCTTGGCACGCAGCCAATCGACGGCGGCTTCCATGTCGCCAGCGGTTTCACCAAGCGCCTTCTTGCAGTCCATCATGCCTGCGCCGGTCTTTTCGCGCAGGTCCTTCACCATCGCGGCGGTGATATCAGCCATGTCGAGGCTCCTCTTTTTAGTGTTGGCAGGGCCATGCCCGGCCAACATGAAATATGTGTGACAAGAGGCCGGACGCGGTTCGCGCCCAGCCTCCCGTTGGTTCGAAAACGGGAAGCCTCAGGCTTCCGGCTGTGCTTCGGCTTCGGCTTCGACAGCGGCCTCGACCGGGGCGTCCATCACCGCTTCCGGAGCGATGTCGGCAACCACTTCAGCTTCCGGGGCGATATATTCGACCGGAGCTTCGACCATCGCGCCCAGATCCACGCCCATATCGGCAGCGCGGCCCTGCTTGGCGTCGATCACGGCGTCGGCAATGGCATTCACATACAGCTGGATGGCGCGGCTGGCGTCATCATTGCCCGGAACCGGGAAGGCGATACCGCTCGGATCGGTGTTGGAATCGAGGATGGCCACGACCGGGATACCCAGCACATTGGCTTCCTTGACCGCCAGTTCTTCCTTGTTGACGTCGATGATGAAGATCACTTCCGGCAGGCCGCCCATGTCGCGGATGCCGCCCAGCGAGGCCTGGAACTTGTCACGCTCACGGGTGAGCTTGAGCACTTCCTTCTTGGTCAGGCCGGTGGTGTCGCCCGACAGGGTTTCTTCCAGCTGCTTGAACTTGCGGATCGAGCCCGAGATGGTCTTCCAGTTGGTGAGCATGCCGCCCAGCCAGCGATGGTTGACATAATGCTGGCCGCAACGACGCGCGGCATCGGCGATCGGGTCCTGCGCCTGGCGCTTGGTGCCAACGAACAGCACCTTGCCACCGTGCTGCACGGTGGCGCGGGTGAAATCGAGCGCGCGCGCGAACAGCGGCACGGTCTGCGACAGATCGATGATGTGGACGCCGTTGCGCTCACCAAAGATGTAGGGCTTCATCTTCGGGTTCCAGCGATGCGTCTGGTGGCCGAAATGGGCGCCTGCTTCGAGCAGATTCGCCATGGAAACGACGGGAGCCGCCATAGTATTTTTCCTCCGGTTGGTCCGCTGCAGGGGGAGCGTGGCAAATGCCTGCGCACCGGATATGTTCCCTGCATGGGGTTTGGAAGTGGCGCGATTAGCGAAGCGCGCCCTCCCGGTCAAGCATCAAGGCTCACTTTGCCGGCGTGACCTTCAGCAACTTGCCATCCACCGCGTCGGTGAGCAGATACATCTCGCCGACCGGCCCTTCGATCACGTCGCGGATGCGCTCCTTGCGGTCGGTCAACAGGCGCTGCTCGCCCACCACCTTGTCACCATCCATCACCAGCCGCACCAGCGATTGCACGCGCAGGCCGCCCACGAAGATATTGCCCTTGAATTCCGCCGCGCCCTTGCCCGAATGGAAGATCATGCCCGACGGGCCGATCACCGGGTCCCAGTAATATTGCGGCTGCTCCATTTCGGGGGCCTGGCTGGCATTGTCGTTGATCGGCTTGCCCGAATATTCCTCGCCATAGCTGATGGTGGGCCAGCCATAATCGCGGCCCATCTGAATCTGGTTCAGCTCGTCCCCACCCTGCGGGCCGTGCTCCACTTCCCACAGCCGGCCCTTGGCATCCAGCGCCGCGCTCTGCACGTTGCGGTTGCCATAGCTCCAGATTTCCGGCCGGACGCCGGGGGCGTTCACGAACGGGTTGTTCTTGGGGATCGAACCGTCGCGGTTCACCCGCACGATCTTGCCCAACAGACTGTCCAGCTTCTGCGCTTGCATTCGGCCGGGCAGGATGGAGCGATCGCCGAGTGTGATGATCAGCGTGCCATCCTTGGGGAACACTAGGCGGCCGCCATAATGTTGGGCTGAATCCAGCGTCGGCATCTGGCGGAAGATTACCTGCACATCGCGCACTTCGCTGCCGACCAGATGACCGCGCGCCACCGCCGTGCCATTCCCGCCTTCGCGCGGCTCGGCATAGCTCCAGTAGATCCAGCCATCGCCCGGATTGGCAACGCCCAGCATGCCGCCCTGGTTTCTTGTATCGGTGGCAGGCGTACCGGTGATGGGCGTCTTGCTGCCATCGGCGGCCACGATCGTCAGCCGGCCTGCAGCCTTCTCGCTGACCAGGAACCTGCCCTTGCCAAGCAGCGCCACGCCCCACGGCTTGTTGAGGCCGGTGGCGATTTCGGTCACGGCCAGCGTCGTTTTTGCGGTCACGGCCTCGGCGCGAGTCTGGCCGGCAAAGGCCGGGCGCTTTTCCGGTACGTTGGGCGGGGCCTGCGTTACAGGCGCGGCCATTGCAGGCGCAACGATGAGGGCGGCAAGGATCAGCGGACGGATCATGAAAAATCTCCTTCGCGGCGGCTTATGCAGCCACGCAGCAAGGCAAGCAATGCGGCACGAACAGCGCGAGCCGTGTCTCACATGGCCATTCTGGGCCGACCGAGGAAGTCCTTCTTGCCAAGCGGCAGCCCCTTGTTGCGGAAAATCCCGTACACCATCGAGGCATGGAAGTAGAAATTGGGCTGGCTGAAGCTGAGCAGGAAATCCTCGCTCTTGAACGGCATCCTGCGTTCGCCGAACACGAAGGCGGTGTCGCCACCGATGAAGCCCTCCATCTCGGCCTCGGTCACCGTTGCCAGCGCGGCATCTGCATCCTTCAGCATGGCGGTGAAGCTGGCATAATCCGCATCAGGCATGGCAAAGCCGCCGCCGGGGCTGAACTGGCCCGTACGCACCGCCGCAATCGCCCCGGCACTGTGCGCCGCAACGCTCTGCACCTGGAAGGCCAGCGGGAACATATCGGGTGCCAGCGTGGCTGTGGCCAGATCGCCAATGCCGGCGGCTTCGGCCTTGGCAAGCACGTTCAGGCAGCCGCCGATGATCTGGCGGCACGACGGCACGAACGCGGCGTGGAGTGAAAGCGGCATGTGTGAGTCCCCCTGATAATGCAGGGTGACTGTGGGGCGCTTTGCCGGCGGGGGCAAGGCGCCGGCCCGGCTACCAAAAAGAAGGGCGGCCCGACGAGCCGCCCTTCCCGTTCAGTATGTTTGCGCGATCAGTGCTGCGTGGCGGGCATGTGAACCTCAAGCCCGTCCAGCGCCGCCGAAGCCTTGATCTGGCACGCCAGCCGGCTGTTCGGCTGGGCGGTATCCGCCAGCTCGATCATCGAATCTTCCAGCTCGCTGCGTTCGCCGGTGAGCGCCTGCCATTCCGATGGAATATAGCAATGGCAAGTGGCGCAGGCGGCGTTGCCACCGCAATCGCCATCGATGCCCGGCACATTGTTCTGCACCGCGCCTTCCATCAGGTTTTCACCCTCAGGCACGTTGACTTCGTGGCGAGCACCAGTGTGCTCGACGTAAATGATCTTGACCATGAAACCCTCTGCTTAAGCCGGAATACGGACCATCATCGATTTGTAACCGCGCACGAAGGCACTTGGCACCCGCTCCGGCTCCTCCAGCACTTCAATGGTGTCGAAGCGCTTCAGGATTTCTTCCCACAGGATCTTCAGCTGCAGTTCGGCCAGGCGGTTGCCCACGCAGCGGTGGATGCCGAAACCAAAGCTCATGTGCTGACGGGCGCGGGCGCGATCGATGATGAACTCATCCGGCCGGTCGAGAACCGTGTCATCACGATTGGCCGACGAATACCACATCACCACCTTGTCACCCTTGTGGATCAGTTGGCCGCCCAGCACCGTATCCTGCAGGGCGGTGCGGCGCATGTGGGCCAGCGGCGTCTGGTAACGGATGATTTCCGAAACCATGTTCTCCACCAGGTCATGATTGGCCTTGAGCTTGGCATATTCGCCCGGATTCTTGTTCAGGAAATACAGCCCGCCGGTAATCGAATTGCGGGTCGTATCGTTGCCGCCCACAATCAGCAGCACCAGATTGCCCATGAATTCCATCGGCGGCATGTTGCGGGTGGCGGGGTTATGCGCCAGCATCGACACCAGATCGCCGGTCGGCTCGGCATTCACCCGCTCGTTCCAGAGCATGGTGAATTCCTGCAGCATGCCGAGCAGAATGCCCTGACGCTCTTCCTTGCCCGGGCTGCCCGGCAGTTCCGGATCAGAAGTGGACACATCCGACCAGTAGGTCAGCATGCGGCGGCGTTCCTGCGGCCAACCGAACAGGGTGGCCAGCATGCGGCTGGTCAGTTCGATGGAAACCTTGTCCACCCAGTCAAACGCCTCGCCGCGCGGCAGGCTATCGAGGACTTCGCAGGTGCGGCTGCGGATCAGTTCTTCGTAACCGGCAAGATTCTGCCCCGAAACGATCGGGTTCACCGCCTTGCGCTGCACATCATGCTTGGGCTGATCCATGGCGATGAACATCGGCATGATGAAATCCGAATCCATGTCGAATAGGGTGATCCCGCCCAGCATGGCTTCGGAACTGAACACCTGATGGTTGGTATCCACGGCCATCACATCGTTCCAGCGCGTCACGTTCCAGAAACCGCGGTGACGGTTGCTGTTGACATGCGTGAAGAAAATCGGGGCTTCCTCGCGCAGGCGACGGAAATAGACATGGTTTGTGTCCGTTTCCCACCACAGCGGATCGGCGATATCCACTTCTTCGAGCGGCGCAGAGGCCAGATAGGATTCCAGCGTCGCCTTGTCGTGGTTGGCAAATTCCGGCCGCACGCGCGGCGGCAGCGGCCAGCTCACACTGCCCTGCGGCAGCGATTGGGTGATCCGCGTGTCTTTCAGTTGCGTCGCCATTTGGTCCTCCCCATGGGCATTTACCCGCTCTCATTTACGGAGATACACTACGCAAAGCCAGGTTTCCAGCCAAAAATGCGGATTTGACCTCCGCATTTGCACGGATCGCCGGGTCATGATCAAGGTGACGGCGCGCTGCGCACAAGTCTGGCTGCTGCGGGTCAGGCAACGCCCGCAGCCTGCAACAGTCTCGCTGTTGCGACGCTGTTGGTTCAGCCCACCAGGGCCAGTTGTGGCGGATCCAGCACTTCCTGCACCACCCGTTCCAGACCCAGTGCGCGCGCCACGGCGGCTTCCAGATCGGCGTCGATCAGATAATGGCGGCCCAGTACCAACCGGGCCGGGCCGGCTTCGGTGGCGACTTCGGCCACCAGTTCGCCGCGGCCCTTGGCCGGCGCGGGCCCAAGCGCCGCCAGCAGCACGTCCACTTCGGCCGGATGGGCAATCTGCACCACCAGCCTGCCCCGCGTGCGACGGGCCAGATCAGCGAGCGGCTGGGCGGAGCGCAAGGTAAGACGCGGAACGTCCTCGCCCTCCTTCCACTGCAGTTCCATGCCGATCAGCAGCGTCGGGGCATCGCTCACGATCGCCTCAAGCTTTTCCTGCAGTTCTTCATCGAAACAGCTGGTGACAAACTGGCCCGACCGATCGGATAGGCTGAGAAACTGATAGCGCCGGCCGGTCTGGGTGGTGCGCCAGCGCCGTTCTTCCAGCCGCCCGGCCATCATCACGATCTTCTTGCCGCCACCCAGCGGCGGCGCCATGCCCTGCACATCGGCAAAGCTGATCACAGCGTTTGCGGTCAGCACGTTGGCATAGGCATCAACGGGGTGGCCGCTGAAGAAGAAGCCGAACGCCTCCTGCTCGTGCGCCATGCGCTGCGCCAGCGTCCATTCGATATTGGGCACCATCAGCGCCAGGCTGGCATGATCGGCAACGCCGGTCGCATCGCCGAACAGCGCCACCTGGGCGGACTCGCGCTCCACGGTGGCAGCCTGGGCGCTGGCCATGATGGCTTCGGCCAGCGCGTGCACGCCGGCGCGGTTGGGGTGGAGCGCATCAAAGCCGCCCGACGCAATCAGGCTTTCCAGCTGGCGCTTGTTGAGGCCCCGCGGATCGACGCGGCGGGCGAAATCGGCGAGATCCTTGAAAGGCCCCTTCCCGTCCCGCTCGGCCGCCAGCGCCTCCATCGCCTTCAGGCCAACGCCCTTCAGCCCGGCCAGGGCATAGCGCACGTCCAGCGTGTTTTCCGGGCCATCCACCACGGTGAAATCGGCGGCGGACCGGTTGATGCATGGCGGCAGGATGGTGATGCCGGCGCGGCGGGCATCATCCACGAACACCGCCAGCCGATCGGTGTTGTCGATATCATAGGCCATGGACGCGGCGTAGAATTCGGCGCGGTGGTGCGTCTTGAGCCATGCCGTCTGGTAACTCACCACCGCATAGGCGGCGGCGTGGCTCTTGTTGAAGCCATAGTTGGCGAATTTCAGAATCAATTCGAAAATGGCGTCGGCGGTGGCTTCCTCGATGCCGTTGGCAGCGGCGCCGGCGCAGAAATCGGCCTTCTGCGCCACCATTTCGGCGTGGATCTTCTTGCCCATGGCGCGGCGCAGCAAATCGGCCTGGCCCAGACTGTAGCCGGCCAGTTCCCGCGCCAGGCTCATCACCTGTTCCTGATAGACGATGATGCCATAGGTTTCGCGCAGGATCGGCTCCATCGCCGGGTGCAGCAATTCCACCTTCTCGCGACCCGCCTTGCGCAGGGCAAAGCTGGGGATGTTGTCCATCGGGCCCGGGCGATAGAGGGCGCCCAGCGCGACGATATCGGCGAAGCAATCGGGGCGAACCTGCGAGAGCGCGCGGCGCATGCCTTCCGATTCAAACTGGAACACGCCCACCGTGTCGCCTTCGGCGATCAGCTTGTACACGGCAGGATCGTCCATGGGCAGCGTGGCCCATTCCACCTCAACGCCGCGGGCGCGCAGCATGGTGGCAGCACGGTCGAGCACAGAAAGTGTTTTCAGGCCGAGGAAGTCGAACTTCACCAGACCGGCCTTTTCCGCGGCCTTCATCTCGAACTGTGTCACCGGCATGTCTGACCGCGGATCGCGATAAAGCGGCACCAATTGCGCCAACGGCCGATCCCCGATCACCACACCGGCGGCGTGTGTGGAGCTGTGGCGCGGCAGGCCTTCCAGCTGCAGCGCGATATCGACCAGCCGCTTCACCTTGGCGTCGCGCTCGACCTCCACCATGAACGGCATCTCGCCCAGATAGGCTTTGCCGTCCTTGTCCTTGCCCCGCCCCAGTGTGCGCGCCAGCGTCCACGGATCGGTGGGATGGCTGGGCACCAGCTTGGCCAGCCGGTCGATCTGGCCATAGGGCATCTGCAGCACGCGGCCGACATCCTTCAGCACAGCGCGGGCCTTCATCTTGCCGAAGGTGATGATCTGCGCGACCTGTTCACGGCCATAGCGGGCCTGCACATAATCGATCACCTCGCCGCGCCGGGTTTCGCAGAAATCGATATCGAAGTCGGGCATCGACACGCGGTCGGGGTTGAGGAAGCGTTCGAACAGCAGGCCGTGTTCCAGCGGATCAAGATCGGTGATGGTCAGCGACCAGGCCACCACCGAGCCGGCACCCGAACCGCGCCCAGGCCCGACCGGAATCCCCTGCAATTTGGCCCACACGATGAAATCGGCCACGATCAGGAAATAGCCGGCAAAACCCATGCCGTTGATGACATTGATTTCGAACGCCAGCCGCTCGCGATACGGTTGGCGCACGGCTTCATCGAGGCCCAGCACATCAAGCCGCTTTTCCAGTCCCGCCGCCGCCTGGGCCAGCAGCGCCTCATCCTCGCCGCCGGCCGACAGCCGCGGCAGGATGGGCTTGCGGCTGGGCGCCATCATGGCGCAGCGCTGGGCAACCACCATGGTGTTGGCGATGGCTTCGGGCAGATCGGCGAACAGCTGGTGCCAGTCCTCCGCCGATTTCAGCCAGTGTTGCGGGTTGGAACGACGGCGATCCTCGGCCTCCACATAGCTTGAATCGGCAATGCACAGCAGCACGTCGTGGGCTTCGTGCATGCCGGGCGTGAGATATTTCACCGGCGCCGTGCCCACGATCGGCAGGCCGCGCGCTTCGGCGAGGCGCAGCAGGCCGGCCTCGCTCTTCTGTTCGATGAGCTCACCGCTGCGTGAAATTTCGATGTAGAGCCGGCCGGGGAACAGGCCTTCCAGCCGGTCGGCCATCGCATCGATGCTCTGGCCCTCGGCCAGCAACCGCGCCAGCGCCCCATCAGCGCCACCGGTAAGGCAGATCAGGCCACCGGTGCGGCCATCAAGCTGCTCCAGCCGCAGCACCGGATCGCCGGCCACCTCGGACGCCAGGTGCGCGTCAGACGCCAGCCCGATCAGGTTGGTGTAGCCCACGTCATCCTGGGCATAGAGCACCAGCCAATCGATCAGCGCCCTGCCCTGCAGCGTGGCAGAACCCGGGCGCTCCACCGGCAACAGCGCGCCGGTCACCGGCTGGATGCCATTGTCCTTGGCGGCGGCGGCGAAATCCATCGCGGCAAACATGTTGGCGCGGTCGGCCAGACCAATCGCTGGAAAGCGCATCTGGCGCGCCACCTTGGCCAGCTGCTCAGGCTGAATGGCGCCTTCCAGCATCGAATAGGCGCTGTGGCAGCGAAGAGGGACGAATCCGGCGTGAGACACAGCCTGACTATGCGCGCGCTGCGCCATGGCTGCCAACCGATACGGCGATTTTGTCCCCAACTAAAAGCGAAAGGCGGGCGAGGTTGCCCCCGCCCGCCCCATCAGCCTTTCACTCCGTCCGGCGTCAGGCCAGATAATCGTGCAGCACCTTGCCATAGGGCAGCGTCATGTCGGTGACGATGTGCAGTCCGCCCAGCTGCTCATGCACCGGCAGATCGGCCATCGGGCAGTTGACGGCCGGCACCATTTCCAGCCGAGCGCGCCCGGTCCAGGCACCCTTGACGACAATCTTGTCAAAGTTGATGCCAACCAGCTGGGCAATCGCCGGCGTGCCGTCGATGTCGGGGATCAGCTTCAGCGTCACCTGGGTGCGCTTGAGCATCGCCTCGATCTCGCTGAGGTCGTTCGGGCTGCTGTGCTTGTAGACCATGGTGCCACTGGCCACTTTCTGGCCGGCATAGACCAGTTCGCCGGTGAGCGTGTCGCTCTCCGTGACCAGTTTGGGCTGGCCGAACTTCATCGGATAGCCCCAGATCTCGCGACCACCAGCCAGTGGCGGGCAGTTGTCGACATACATCTGGACGAGGAAGTTGCACTTCTCGCCATTCAGCGTGCAGGGAATGGTCTGCACGGCCGCCGAATAGGCGCCAAAGCCTTCGCCGTCGGGCAGATCAAGCCACTGCACCGACACGATGTCGCCATCG
Source organism: Sphingomonadales bacterium 32-65-25 (assembly GCA_002280855.1). GTDB lineage: Bacteria > Pseudomonadota > Alphaproteobacteria > Sphingomonadales > Sphingomonadaceae > Sandarakinorhabdus. The sequence continues at coordinate 310,414 of NCEU01000001.1, forward strand.
GGCTGCAGCGGTTCAGGCAGCAGCTTGCGGATCATCGCCGGATCGCTGCGATACTGGATGATCATGTACTGGCGGTTGAAGAATTTATACGGGCCCGTCGGATAGGTCGGGCTCTGCAGCGGCATCGAGCTGAGTTTAAGCACATCCTGCTTGTTCATGTCCTGTACCCCCTCAGCCCGCAGCGTCTTTGATGTAATCGAACAGCACGCGGCCGTGCGGCAGCGTCAGATCGGAAACGAAATGCTTGCCGCCAACGATGCGCAGGATCGGCAGATCGGCCACCGGCGCATTCACATGCGGGATCAGCTGCAGCCGGGCCGGGCTGACCCAGACACCCTTCACCGTGATGTTTTCAAGATTATAGGCAACGAGTTGGCAGATCTTCGGGCTGCCATCGACATCGGGGATGATCTTCAGGTTGCACGATGTCTTGGTCATGCCCTTGGCCTGGGCTTCGCAGCCGCCGGGCGCTTCCTGCCACTTGTAGGCCATGGTGCCCATCGCCACCGACTGACCGGCGTACGACAGAGTGCCAGTCAGCGTGTCGGAGGCAACCTCCAGCTTGGGCAGCGCATATTTCTTGGGGAAGCCCCAGATTTCGCGGCCACCATCGATGGGCGGCTGATCATCCAGATACATCTGGGCGGTATAGTTGATCGGTTCACCATTGAAGGTGCACGGGATCACGATACCGCTTTCGGTGTAATCGCCAAAACCCGAGCTGTCGGGCATGCGGATCCATTCGTACAATACATGGTTTTCCGCATTCGGCACCAACGGTTCCGGAACCGCGGCGCGCAGCAGCACCGGATCGGTTTCGTAGGTGATGATCATGAATTCGCGGTTGATGAAGCGATAGGGCCCCAGCGGATAGCTGGGTGCAACTGCCGGCATCGACGGCAGCTTCAAGATTTCTTCAGGTGTCATGGTTCCCCCGTTGTCACTTTAAATCAGAGAAAGGCGGATTTGACGTCGGTCGACGAGCGCACGCCGACATCATCGAAATGTTCGTCCAGCCACTTGCTGGCGCTGGCGCGGCCCACGTCGCGCAGCGTCTTCATGAAACCCCAATCCGGGTTCAGCTTGCTGGTGACGCCCAGGCTGGTCATGTACTCTTCGTTCATGATCGAATGGATCAGCATACGGCGATGCTTTTCATCGTTCAGCTGGCCATCGTCGATCAGGTGGCTGACGAAGGCGATCGCCCGCATTTCACGCATCAGGCTCGAGTTGAAGCTGATTTCGTTGATGCGGTTCATGATGTCCTTGGCGGACTTGGGAATCTCGTTGCGATTGAGCGGGTTGATGTGAACGATCACCACATCGTTGGTCTCGCTGCCATAGATCAACGGGAAGATCGCCGGGTTGCCCATGTAGCCGCCGTCCCAATAAGCCTCACCTTCGATTTCGACGGTGTGGAACATGAAGGGCAGACAGCCCGAGGCCAGCACCTGATCGGGGCCAATCTCGTGGTTTTCGAACATGCGCACCTTGCCGGTGCGCACATTGGTGGCCGACAGGAACAGTTTGACCGGGCAGCCTTCGCGCAGCACGTTGAAATCAATCGAGCTTTCCAGCACCTTGCGGAGCGGATTGATGTTCATCGGGTTGAGTTCATAGGGCGACATGATGCGGGACATGATGTCCATCATCATGAACACCGGACTGTTATCCAGATTGTGATTGTTCAGCGCCTTGTCGATCCACGACGGCTGCAGCGGCCCCTTGGCGCCTTCATCACTAATCTTCTTCCAGAACTTCTCCAGCTCCTCGCGGGCACCATCGGCGCCGCCAATGGTCAGGCCATAGCCCAGCACGGTGGCATTCATTGCCCCGGCGCTGGTGGCGCTGACGGCATCGAAGGCGACACGGCCATCTTCGAGCAGGCGATCAAGCACACCCCAGGCAAAAGCCCCGTGCGCACCGCCACCCTGCAGAGCCAGATTCACTTTCTTGCTGTTTGCGCCCACGACATAGGCGGGCGCAGCACGCCCGTTACCCGAAACCATAAAGTCCTATCCCCCAGCACGGCGTTGATTTTGCACCGTGGCGTGGCCATAACCCACCCGGTCAAAGGCAGAGATGATGATTCGCCATGGTGGTGGAGACATTTGGGCTGGCAGGCACGCCTTGGGTGGCGCACATCCAGCATGTTTTCGGCCATGCCGTGTGCTGCCGCCATCCCAACCTAGACAAGTGAAAAAACGGGGGTTTACCATGCTTAAGGGACTTAATGCGATCGTCACCGGCTCAACCAGCGGGATTGGGCTTGGCATCGCTAACGTGCTGGCATCAAAGGGTGCCAATCTCGTGATCAACGGTTTCGGCGACGCCGCCGCCATCGAAGCAGAACGCGCCAACCTGGAAGCCAAATATGGCGTCAAGGTCGTTTACAGCGGTGCCGACATCTCGAAGCCGGCCGATGTGAAGGCGATGGTTGAACTGTGCGTCAGCAGCTTTGGTTCGGTTGATATCCTCGTCAACAACGCCGGCATCCAGTACACCGAAAGCGTCGAGAATTTCCCGGCCGAGCGCTGGGATGCCATCATCGCCATCAACCTGTCGGGCATTTTCCATGCCATCCAGGCGGCGCTGCCGCACATGAAGGCCAAGGGTTTTGGCCGCATCATCAACATCGCCTCGGTGCACGGCCTGATCGGCAGCACCCACAAGGTCGCCTATGTCGCCGCCAAGCATGGCGTGGTTGGCATGAGCAAGGTGGTTGCGCTGGAAACCGCCGGCAGCGGCATCACCTGCAACACCATCTGCCCGGGCTGGGTGCACACCCCGCTGGTGCAGAAGCAGATCGAAGCCAAGGCGGCTGAACAGGGCATCAGCATTGAAAAGGCCACCGAGGACCTGCTGATCGCCAAGCAGCCGTCCAAGCAGTTTGCGACACCGGAACAGATGGGCGAACTCGCCGCTTTCCTGTCCAGCGAAGCTGCTGCCCAGATGACCGGGATCGCTATCCCCGTCGATGGCGGCTGGACCGCGCAGTAACAGGTCTGAAGTACAAAAAGCCGGCGCGGCAGCCATTGGTTGCCGCGCCGGTTTGCGTTTGTCGCCAGCTCAGTTGGTGATCGCTCCCTGTTCAGCCACCAGGCGCCCGCCCGAAAGGCTCACCACCCGATCCATCTTCTGTGCAAGTGCGATATTGTGCGTGGCCACCAGTGCCGCCGCGCCTGACGAACGGACCAGATCGAGGAAGGCCGCCAGCACCAACTGCGCCGTGGCTTCATCCAGGTTGCCGGTCGGTTCATCGGCCAGCACCAGCGCCGGGCGGTTGGCCAGCGCGCGCGCCACCGCCACCCGCTGCTGCTCCCCGCCCGACAATTGCGCCGGCTTGTGGGTGAGCCGCGCGCCGAGGCCAAGCGATGTGAGCAGTTCATCGGCGCGCACTGCAGCGGCGGCTTCCGGCACACCGGCCACCATCTGAGCCAGCATCACATTCTCGCGCGCGGTGAAATCGGGCAACAGGTGGTGGAACTGGTAAACGAAGCCCATCCGCTGCCGGCGGACGCGGGTGCGGCCAAGATCATCAAGGGTACCAACGACTTCGCCGCAAATCCGGATATCACCGGTGAAGCCGCCTTCCAGCAGACCAACGGCTTGCAGCAGCGTAGACTTGCCGGAACCAGACGGCCCCAGCAGGGCGACGATCTCGCCGGGAGCGACGGTCAAATCAACGCCGGCCAGCACATCGATACGGGCGCCGCCCTGTTCGAAACTGCGGGCCAGGCCTGTCACCTGCAGCACCGGCTCACTCATAGCGCAGCACCGTTACCGGATCGGTGGAAGCCGCCTTCCACGCCGGATACAGCGTGGCAATGAAACTGAGCAACACGGCGAGAATGACGATGCCGAGTACCTCCATCGGATCGGTCTTGGCCGGCAGCAGCGTGAGATAACGCACCGACGGGTCCCAGATGTCGGTTCCCGTGAGCCGCGAGACGCCATCGACGATGCCCTGCCGGAAGGTGAGCAGGGTGAAGCCCAGCACCAGCCCTGCGGCCACCCCGGCCGCACCGATCAGCGTGCCCACGGTCATGAAGATGCGCATCATGGCACCTCGGCTGGCGCCCATGGTGCGGAGAATGGCGATATCCCGCGTCTTGGCGCGCACCAGCATGATCAGCGAGGAGAGGATGTTGAACACCGCCACGATGATGATGATCGACAGCACCCAGAACATCACCGTCTGTTCGACCACCAGCGCCGAAAACAGCGCTGAATTGCTGGCCTGCCAGTCGTTGATCACCGCGATGCCGGCCAGTTTCTGGCGCAGCGGTTCCAATATCGCCTTGGCGCGATCGGGATTGTCGGTCACCACTTCGATCATGCCCACTGCATCATCCAGCCGCAGCAGGGTCTGCGCATCCTCCAGTGGCATCACGACAAAGGCCTTGTCGTAATCATAGACGCCGACTTCGAACACCGCGACCACGGTGTAGGCGACGATGCGCGGCACCGTGCCGAACGGCGTTGATTGGCCGGCCGGGTTGATCAGGCTGATCTGCTCGCCCACGCGCACACCCAGTTGCTGCGCCAGTTGCACGCCTATGGCGACGGTGTTGCCGCCCACCGCCAGCCCTTCGAGCGAGCCACCCTTGATATTGGCCGCGATATCCGGCGTGGCGCGAATGTCAGCCAGCCGCATGCCGCGCACGATGACGCCTTCAACACGGCCGCCAACGCTGCCCATCAACGGCTGCTCGATCAGCGGCAGCGCCTGGGTAACCCCGGGCAGCGCCTTGGTATCGGCCATCACCTGCGGCCAGTTTTCCAGCCGGCCGCCATAGCCCTGCACGACGGCATGGCCATTCAGCCCCAGGATGCGATCGAACAGTTCGGCGCGAAAGCCGTTCATCACGCTCATCACCGCGATCAACGCGGCAACGCCCAACGCCACGGCCACCAGGCTGATGCCGGCGACGAGGAAGATGAACCCTTCCCCCTGTCCCGGCATCAAATAGCGCCGGGCGACCATGCGTTCGTAGGAGGTGATCAAATGCGGCTCACCACGGCGTCGATCGGCACCTCGACCCGTTCGCCGGTGGCACGGCGCTTGAGTTCGACTATGCCATTGGCCAGGCCTTTGGGCCCGACAATGACCTGCCACGGCAGACCGATCAGATCGGCGGTGGCGAATTTGGCCCCGCCGCGTTCGTCGCGGTCGTCGTACAGCACGTCCACACCGGCCGCGGTGAAATCGGCATAGAGCTTGTCGCAGGCCGACTGGCAGGCGGCATCATCAACCCGCAAGTTGATCAGCGCCACCTTGAACGGCGCCACCGCATCCGGCCAGACGATGCCGGCGTCATCATGGCAGGCTTCGATGATCGCACCGACCAGGCGGGAGACGCCGATGCCGTAGCTGCCCATCAGCGGCGTGACCGGTGCGCCATCCGATCCCTGCACCGAAACACCCATCGGAGCGGTGTATTTGTCGCCAAAGTAGAACACCTGGCCAACTTCGATGCCCTTCGACTGCTGCAAGGCGGCGCCGCAGGCGGCTTCGGCGGCCAGATCGCGTTTTTCATCGGTGGCGGCATAATCGGCGTTCAAGCCATCGATGAAGGAGGACAGCGCGCCGCGATCATCGGCATTGATGGCGCTGGTGTCGCGGGCCTTCAGCCAATTTTCATGATAGAATACATCGCTTTCACCGGTGGGCGCCAACACGATGAATTCGTGGGACAGGTCGCCGCCAATCGGCCCGGTATCGGCCTGCATCGGAATGGCGTTCAGTCCCATGCGCGCAAAGGTGCGCATATAGGCAATGAACATGCGGTTATAGCTGTGCCGGGCAGCATCGAAATCCAGATCGAAGCTGTAGGCATCCTTCATCAGGAATTCCCGCCCGCGCAGCACGCCAAAGCGCGGGCGCACTTCGTCGCGGAACTTCCACTGGATCTGGTAGATGTTGCGCGGCAGGTCGCGATAGCTCTTGGCGCCGTTCTGGAAGATGGCGGTGAACAGCTCTTCGGCCGTGGGGCTGAACAGCATTTCACGATCATGGCGATCGGTGATGCGCAGCATTTCCGGGCCATAGGCATCATAGCGCCCCGATTGCTTCCACAAATCGGCGGATTGGATGGTGGGCATCAGCACTTCGATGGCGCCGGCACGGTCCTGCTCTTCGCGAACGATGCGCTCGATATTGGCCAGCACGCGCTTGCCCAGCGGCAGCCACGCATAAATGCCTGACGATGTCTGCCGCACCATCGCAGCGCGCAGCATCAGCTGGTGGGAAATCACCTGGGCTTCGCCGGGTGTTTCCTTGAGAACGGGCATGAAGTAGCGGGACAGGCGCACGGGTTTGTCTCTTTGCAACAGGGCGTCGGATGGATGATGTGGATTGGGCCTTAGCATGGCTGACCGTGAGGGCAAGCCGGCCATGTATAGCTTAATATTAACCTGCTGTTGCAACGAAGTCACACTTGGCGAAATCGTTGCCAGGCCACGCATTCTGCGCCCTGACAGCGACAAAGAATCGGCATATCACATGCCAACGAGTGGGTACCGCGAGGGGCCCGCAAGGACGGATAGGCGGCAGGGTCCATCTCGCACGGAGAGGATCCAGTCGTCATTCACCGCTGCGCGCCGGTCCGGATCGGGTCAACCGGAGTGGGCTTAGGCTGCGCGCGCCGGCTGGGGCAGATGGGGGCATTGGCCCCGGCCGGCGCCGAGCGGTGAAAATATATCAGTCTCGTCACGAAGGGCCCGGCCAGGCAAACGGCCGGGCCCTTTTCGTTTGTGCTGACTTCAGCCATTCTGCCATCATGAAGATGCTGATCATCGGGGTCGCGGTGCTTGCCGCCTTGTGGTTGCTGTGGCGGCGCCTGTCGCCACCGGCCGGCATGGTGTTCGATCTCGACGATCCACGCATGGAGATCGCCAAGCAAACGGCCCGCGACACGCTGCCGGAATTCTGGGCCGCCTTGGCGGCAGAGGCGCCGGGCGACAGCGATTTCGGCCTGAAGTTCGATCTCAACCACGGCCGCGGTCTGCCCGATCGTGAACTGATCTGGGCGACAGGGGTCACCCGGGACGCCGATGGCACCATCCGTGGCCACCTCGCCAACCCGCCGATCAATCGCGATTTCAGCGCCGGCCAGTCGGTCGTGATCGATCCGGCAACCATCGTTGATTGGTGCTTCTTCCGAAACGACATTGCCCACGGCCATCACATCACCCGGCTGATGATCGACCTCAGCCCACCCCGCGATGCCGCACAGGCCCGCAAGCAACTGGGCTGGTAACGCCCCCACCCTTTCATCAGGCCGCCGCCCTCCGTCCGCCGTGTCACAACCATGGCCAAGGAGGGACACATCATGGCTTACGAACATATCAGCGTCGAACGCGACGGCCGCATCCTGGTGGTGACGATCAACCGGCCGGAGCGGATGAACGCGCTGCATCCGCCCGCCAATGCCGAACTGGATACGGCGTTCAACGATTTCGCCGCCGATCCCGATCTTTGGGTGGCGATCATCACCGGCGCCGGGGAACGCGCCTTTTCCGCCGGCAACGATCTGCGTTGGCAGGCTGAAGGCAATGCCATCACCGTGCCGCCGTCGGGCTTTGGCGGACTGACCAGCCGCTGGGATCTGGACAAGCCGGTGATTGCCGCAGTGAACGGCGTTGCCATGGGCGGCGGGTTCGAGGTGGCGCTGGCCGCCGACATCATCCTGGCATCCGAAAATGCGACCTTCGCCCTGCCCGAACCCAAGGTTGGCCTCGCTGCACTGGCCGGCGGACTGCATCGTCTGCCGCGCGCTATCGGCGTGTCCCGTGCCATGGCGATGATCCTCACCGCTCGCACGGTTTCGGCCGCCGAGGGCAAGGAACTGGGTTTCGTCACCGAAGTTGTCCCCGCCGCTGATCTGCTCACGCGCGCCAAGGCGCTGGCGGCGGCCATGTGCGAATTGTCGCCGCTTTCCTTGCGTGCCTCAAAGCAGGCCGTTCTGAAGGGGCTGGAAGAACCCTCGCTGCGCGCCGCCTATGAAAGCCAGGGCAAGTATTCGGCCGTGCAGGCGTTGTTCCGCAGCGAGGATCTGCGCGAAGGCCCTCTGGCCTTTGCCCAGAAGCGCAAGCCTGAGTGGAAGGGGCGCTGACCGACCTGCGTCAACCCACCCGTTGACCGCGCCGCCACCGCAGGGCAGCGGGGCGGCAATGGGGGACTATCTGTCACGCGACCGCATCATCGCACCGCCAGCTTTTGACCGCTGGCTGGTGCCGCCCTGCGCGCTCGCCATCCATCTGTGCATCGGCATGGCCTATGGCTTTTCTGTGTTCTGGCTGCCGCTCAGCCATGCCCTCGGCGCCCCGGCCTGCACCAGCCTTGCCAGCGCACTCACCTCAACCCGCTGCGACTGGCGGGTGAGCGATCTCGTCTGGGTATACACGTTGTTCTTCGTCGTGCTTGGCCTGTCGGCGGCGCTGTTCGGCAGCTGGGTGGAACGGGTTGGCCCACGCCGCGCCGGGTTGGTCTCGGCCGCCTGCTGGTGCGGCGGCATTGCACTGGGCGCGCTGGGCGTGTTGGCGCACCAGCTCTGGCTGTTCTGGTTGGGCGCTGGCGTACTGGGCGGCATCGGCCTTGGCATCGGTTACATCACGCCGGTTTCCACGCTGATCAAATGGTTCCCCGATCGCCGCGGCCTGGCCACCGGCATGGCAATCATGGGCTTTGGCGGCGGCGCCATGGTCGGCAGCCCGGCGGCCGACCGGTTGATGGCGGTCTTCGCCAGCCCTGGTGAAGCCGGCGTGTGGCAGGCGATGCTGGTGCTGGCCTGTGTCTATGCGCTGTTCATGACGGCGGGCGCCCTGGGCTTCCGGCTGCCCGCGCCGGGCTGGACGCCGCCCGGCAAGACCGAAGTGGTCGCCGGCGGCCGCTTCGTACCGCTCGGCATCGCCAGTCGCACCCCGCAATTCTGGCTTGTCTGGTGCGTGCTGTTGCTCAATGTTTCGGCCAGCATCGGCATCATTGGCCTCGCCTCCCCCATGGTGCAGGAAATTTTTGGCGGCACGCTGTTCGGCCAGGCGGTGCGCTTCGCCGATTTCAATGATGAGCAGAAAGCCGCCGCCGCCGCGGCCGGCGCCGGCTTCGTTGGCCTGATCAGCCTGTTCAACATCGCCGGCCGCTTTTTCTGGGCCAGCCTGTCAGATCGGATTGGGCGAAAGGCCATGTATGCCGCCATCCTGGCGTTGGGCGCGGCCTGCTATGGCCTGGCCCTGCCCGGCACACCGGCCCTGCCGCTGTTCGTGGCGGTGTTCGCGCTCATCGCCTCCATGTACGGCGGCGGTTTCGCGGCGGTGCCGGCGTGGTTGGCTGATCTGTTCGGCACCAAACAGGTGGGCGCCATCCATGGCCGCCTGCTCACTGCCTGGTCCACCGCCGGGGTGCTGGGGCCGCTGCTCGTCGCCTACATGCGTGATGCGCGGCTGGCTGAGGGCGTAGCGCGTGAGGCAGTTTATGGCCCGATCTTTCTGGCACTCGCCGGCCTGCTGGCGCTGGGGTTGATCGCGGCGCTGCTGGTCAAGCCGGTGGCGAGTGATCTGTGGGTTGAAGATGAAGAACAGTCGCAACCCCTGCCCGCTGGCAGCGCCACGGCCGCTTCAGCCGCCTGGGGCTTACGCTTCGCCGCATGGAGCGCCGTTTTGATCCCGCTGGCCTGGGGCGGCTGGTTCACCGTGCAGAAGGCGGTGGTGCTGCTGGCGCAATGAAAAGGGGCCGCCGGTTGCCCGACGACCCCAAAACATTGTCATCCGTCCACGAAGGGCGGTGTCTGGTGTCAGCGAACCCCGACCGTGACCGGGGCCACCAGCGCCTTCGCGCCGTGAATGAAGCAATGAGACACTGGATCACCTCCTTTCGCTTGTTGAACAAGAATTGCAGTGTCAAAGAAAATGCCCATGATCGCAAGGGGCATAATCACGCAGCTGCGCATCGGCCGGCCGCAGCCGCTGCCGGGCCACCGCATGCTTTCTGCCTATCGCCGTCAGCCCGTCGCTGGCCCGGTGACGGTCCACGAATTGGGGCTGGACGGCGATCAGGTGGGCAACACGCGCGTTCACGGCGGGCCGGAAAAGGCGATCTATGCCTATCCGCTCAGCGGCTATGACGGCTGGCGTGCCGCGTTCCCCGATCTGGCTGACCGATTCGTGCCGGGCGCCATGGGCGAGAATCTGGTGGTCGATGGCCTGGATGAAGCCAGCCTGTGCCTGGGCGATGTGATCCGCAGCGGCACTGCCACGCTGCAGATCGCCCAGATCCGTGAGCCCTGCTCGACCTTTGCCGCTGCGATGGGCACCGCGCGCGTGGTCAAGGCGATGGTGCGGTCGGGCCGTTGCGGCTGGTATTTCCGCGTGCTCGAAGGCGGCGCCATCGCGCCCGGCGATGGCCATGACGTGATCGAACGTCCCAATCCGGCGTGGCCGATCAGCCGCTTTACGCCGATTGCCGCCGGCAAGGCCGGGCGTCACGAGGAGCTGGCGGAACTGGCCGCCCTGCCCGGGCTCAGTGCTTATTGGCGGGCAAAGCTGGCGCGCCGTCTGGCAGATCAGCAGCATTAGCACGCGCAGCGCGGAAAGCCCGGGCTTCCATCACCGCCAGCAGTCCTGCGCCGAGCAGGAACGGCACGATCGTGTAAAGGATGCGGAACAGCGCGACGGCGGCCAGCACGCCGGCCTTGTCTGCATCCGGCATCAGGCCAACGATCACCAGTTCGAACACGCCAAGCCCGCCCGGCGCATGGGCCAGCGCGCCGGTGACCATGGCGACAGCGTAGATGACCAGGAAGGTGAGCAGATCGGGCACGCCCGCCACCGGCAGCAGCAGGATGTAAAGCGCGCCGCCCGCCAGCGCCAGATCGAGGGTGCCGATGGCGATCTGCTGCAGGGTCTGTTTGCCATCAGGGATGGTGAAGCGATAGCGCAGCAGCTTGAAACTGCGTCGCCACACGGTGGCCAGCAGCGTGTAGGCCAGCACACCGCCCAGCAGCAGCGCGCCGGTCCATTCTTCCAGCCCCTGCGGCACCCATTCGCGGATGGGTTCGGCCAGGCCCGGCGACACGATCAGGCCAATCCCGGCGACAAAGATGATGCCCAGCCAGAAGGTCCACCCACACAGCAGGATGATCATGGCGATATCGGCCGGCTTCACGCCGGCGCGGGTGTAGATGCGATAGCGCACGGTACCGCCGGTGAGGATGGTGACCCCCAGCGTGTGGCTCATGGTGAAGCTGGAGAAGCTGGCGGCGGCCAAGGTGGGCCAGCCGATCTTGGTATAGCCGAGGTGGCGGGTGGCGAACCAATCATAGCCGACCAGCACGACATAGGAGAGGAAGGTGGATACCGCCGCAAAGGCGATCAGATGCGTTGGCGTGGCTTCAATTTCCGCCATCACATCGGCCAGCGTGACCTGGCCGGAAATCTTCTTCAGGCCCCAGGCGGCCAACGCCAGCACGAGCAGCCCAAGCGCGGCACCAGCCCAGCTTTTCCAGTTGGCGCGGGGACGCTGATCCTCTGCCGCTGCCGGGCCTGTTTCCACTTGCTGTACCGACACGTCCAGACGCCGCTTCCTTCAAACCGCTGGTAGGCCCGGAGGGACTCGAACCCCCAACCAAGCCGTTATGAGCGGCCTGCTCTAACCATTGAGCTACAGGCCCGAACCGGGCCAACAGCGGTTAGCCGATGCAGATGCACTTGGGAAGGCCGGGCCGCACGTGCAAGGCGGCATCGGTGAAAACCGGGGCGCGCAGAGAAAGAAAAAGGGCCGGATGCTTTTGCAGCATCCGGCCCTTCTATCATGCCCGGAACCTCGCGCCGGGAGGGGAGGAGTGGCGCGGCCGGGCTGATCGGTCGCCTCAGGGGGGAGGAGGGGCTGACCGATCAGGCCGGGCTGGCTGCAGGGGGGAGAGCAGCGCGCCCGGCGTTACCGCTATCGCGGCGACACAATCTATCTACGGATTCGCCGGCCCTTATTGCAGTGCACAATATCGCGTTACAGCCATGCACTGGATGCATAACTATGGACGCTTGAGTATAGCAACTTATTGTTATTGCAGCATGACATGAGGTGCACACCCATGCCTGCGACAGCCTGCCTCACATGTCCAGAGCGGCGTTGGTCATGCGTTCCACCAGAAATTCGCGCAGCACGGCAATGCGCAGGGACCGCCGGAGCTCGGAAGGGTAGGTGAAGAAAGTGCGGAACACCGGGCCTTCAACCTGCGGCAGCACCACCTGCACCTTGCCGGAAAAGCGGATCAGATAGGATGGCAGCGCCGCGATGCCTGCGCCGGCTTCCACCGCCTGCAACACGCCGTGGCTGTTGTTGATGGTCAGCGCCGCCGCCCGCGGGCTGCCTTCGTGGCCCAGTTCCAGGATCCAGTTGATGCCCTTCAGAAACTCCGGCGCGGCATCGCCATAGGATATCAACCGGTGGTGATCGAGATCGGCAATGGTCTTGGGCTCGCCGTGGCGGGCCAGATAATCCGGGCTGGCCACCAGGTGATGGCGGATGCCGGCCAGCGGGCGCTGCATCAGTTCGTTCTGGAACGGGCGGTGAAACCGGATCGCGACATCAGCCTCACGCTTGGCCAGGTCGAGATCGGCATCGGTCAGCATCAGGTGCACGCTGATATCGGGATAGAGATCGAGGAAATCACCCAACTGGCGCGCCAGCCAGGTGGAGCCGAAGGAAACGGTGGTGGTCAGCCTGATGGCACCCGTGGGTCGATCCCGGCTCACATCGATGGCCTGCGCCGCCTTGTCGATGCGTTCGTGCATGTCGGCAGTGGCAGCACGCAACTGCTCGCCCTCATGGGTCATCGCCAGCCCGCGGGCGTGGCGGTGGAACAATTTGGCGCCCAGACTTTCTTCCAGCGCCGCGATCTGGCGCGACAAGGCGGGCTGGCTCATGTGCAGACGGCGCGCGGCCTCGGTAAAGCTGCCGGCTTCGGCCACGGTGTCGAACAGGCGCAGCTTTTCCCAATCAAGATTGATGCCAGGCTGCATGCGCCCCTCCTCCCCTTATCCGTGCGCCAGGAAACGCTCCGCTTCCAGCGCCGCCATGCAGCCCATGCCAGCAGCGGTTACAGCCTGGCGGTAGAGCTTGTCCTTCACGTCGCCAGCGGCGAACACGCCGGCCACGCTGGTTGCCGTGCTGTCGGGCACGGTGAGGATATAGCCCTCCTCGTCCATGTTCAGCTGGCCAGCGAACAGGCTGGTGGCGGGCACGTGGCCGATGGCGATGAACAGGCCATCCACCGGCAGTTGGCGGGTGCTGCCATCGCGCGTGTCGGCCAGCGTGATGCCTTGCACCTTCAGCGGCGCGTCTTGCCCCTGCACATCGGTCACTTCGGCGTGCCAGTGCATCTGCACCTTGGGGTTTTCCAGCAGCCGGGCCTGGTTGGTTTTGTCTGCGCGCAGTTCGCCGCGGCGGTGGATCAGGTGCACCTTGCTGGCAAACTTGGTGAGGAACATCGCCTCCTCCACAGCGGTGTTGCCGCCGCCAACCACGGCCACTTCCTTGCCGCGGAAGAAGAAGCCATCGCAGGTGGCACAGGCCGAAACGCCGAAACCGCGGAACTTCGTCTCATTGGGCAGGCCCAGCCAGCGCGCCTGGGCGCCGGTGGCAATCACGATGGTATCGGCGGTCCAACCCTGGCCGCTGTCGGTCTCCAGCACGAACGGGCGCTGCGACAGATCAACCCTGGTCACGATATCGGTGATGATCTCGGTGCCGACATGGCGGGCCTGGGCCTCCATCTTCACCATCAGATCGGGGCCCATCACCATGGTTTCGCCCGGCCAATTCTCCACTTCGGTGGTGATGGTCAACTGGCCGCCAGGTTGCAGGCCCTGGATCAGCACCGGGTCCAGCAAGGCGCGCGCGGCATAAACGGCAGCGGTATAGCCGGCCGGACCGGAGCCGATAATCAGAACCTTGGCATGACGGGACATGAAAGCGAATCTCCTGAGCGCGCAGTCGCGCGATGACGTGTGCGGCCTGACTTAAGCGAATTTGTCATCATTTCCAGCCCGCAGGCGGAGATGCGGCAAGGCTTGCCGGAACTGGCCCTGCGCCAATCTGCATCTTGCGCGACCTTGAAACAATGTTATCAAGAACGGGGATTTTGGGATGGGGAGTTACTCAGTGGTGCATCGTTCGCGGCTGCCGATCGACGATATCGATCGCGTGATCCTGCGTCATCTGCAGGCCGAAGGCCGCATCACCAACGTCGATCTGGCCACTCGGGCTGGCCTCACCGCCCCGCCCTGCCTGCGCCGCGTGCGCGCGCTGGAGGAAAATGGCGTCATCAAGGGCTATCACGCCGATCTGGATTCGGTGGCGCTCGGTTATGGCATCACCGTGTTCGCCATGGTCAGCCTGAAGAGTCAGGCCGAAGCTGATCTGCGCGCCTTTGAAGACCATGTCGCCGCTCTGCCCCAGATCCGCGAATGCCACATGCTCAACGGCGAGATCGATTTCATCCTGAAGGTCGTCGCCCACGATCTGCAGGAATTCCAGAAGTTCCTGACCAGCGAACTCACCCCGGCGCCGAACGTGGAAAGCGTGAAGACCAGCTTTGTCATCCGCACCGCGCTGCAGAGGCCGGGCGTACCGGTCGATTAAGGCCGCGCCAGCGGTCGCGCCAGCGCCAACCCAGCGATGAACCCGCCGATATGTGCGGCAATCGCGATCCGCATGTCAGGCCCGGCCAGCGCCGCGCCGGCCAGCACCTGCAACACCACCCACGCCGTACCCAGCCCCAGCGCCTGCACCAGTGGACTGCGCTTGCTGCGGCCGAACAACATAGCCTGGGCGGCCACCAGGCCGGAGATCGCACCGGATGCACCGACTGCGGGGACAGTGCTTAGCGGCGACCAGGCCCATTCGGCAAGACCACCAGCAAGGCCGGAAAGCAGATAGAGGGCGAGGAAGCGGCGGCCGCCCAGTTCCGGCTCCAGGATGCGGCCAATGGCCAGCAGCATCACCATGTTCATCAACAGGTGCGCAGCGCCGCCGTGCAGGAACATGTGGCCAAACAGGGTGGACGCCGCGCCCAGCGCCGGCAACTGACCATCCAGCGCCAGCGTGAGCCGCGCCGGCACCAGCCCCGCCCAGAACAGCAGCGCGTCGCGCGCGTTGCTGCCGGCAAAGCCCATCAGGATCGCCACGATGGCATTGGCCAGCACCAGCAGGCGCGTCACATTGGCCGGCGGTGGCTCCGCCGCTGCCAAGGGACCGCCCGGCGGCGGGAAATCAGATGAATTCAACGCGTTCAATGGCGTAATATTTGTCGCCCGACGGCGTATGGACTTCCACTTCGTCGCCCACGCGGCGGCCGATCAGCGCCTTGCCCAGCGGCGAGGAGAAGCTGATGCGGCTGGCCTTCACATCGGCTTCGTGCTGGCCGACGATCTGATAGGTCACCGGCTTGTCGTCTTCATCAAGCAGGTGAACGGTAGCACCAAACACCGCCTTGTCGCCCGAAAGCGTCTTGGGATCGATCACGATGGCGCGGGCCAGCATGTCTTCCATTTCGATGACCTGGGCCTCGATCTGGCCCTGGCGTTCCTTGGCTGCGTGATATTCGGCGTTTTCCGACAGATCACCGTGGGCGCGCGCTTCCTCGATGGCTTCCACCACCGCCGGCCGCTCAACCTCTTTCAGTTGCCGCAACTGGCTGATCAGGACAGCATGTCCTGACGGCAGCATCGGCACCTTTTCCATCGTCGCCATGGTCGTTCAACTATCCTGCAAGTCGTTCCAAAGATTTGCCCCTGCCGGCGCATCTCAGCGTCGCCAGGGGCAGCGGGCGGATATTCTGCCGCCGATCAGGGCTGCTGATGATAGGATTGAAGTGGCCGAACTTCAAGCCGGTGTCGCCGCAATGCAGCAATTGCCGCGACTGCCGCCCGGCTGGCGGGTGCCGTGGTATAATATGGAACCCGGCCATACAGCGCCGAAGCGCGGATGGACTGGCTGTCCTTCAGCGACTGCAGCCCTTCGGTGGTGTTGAAGATCAGGGCGATCTCACCATCCTTGATCCGGTCAACGATGTGCGGCCGGCCTTCGGCGACCTTGTTCACCGCCGTCACCGGAATTCCGGCAGCCTTCAGCACAAGTTCGGTGCCCGAAGTGGCGACCAGTTCGAAACCCAGCGACACCAGATCGCGCGCGGCATCGATGATCTGCGGCTTGTCGCTGTCCTTCACGGAAATGAACACTCGGCCCGTCTGCGGCAGCACGGTGGACGCCGCCAGCTGGCTCTTGGCAAAGGCCGTGGCGAAATCGGCATCGATGCCCATCACTTCGCCGGTGGACTTCATTTCGGGGCCAAGCACCGGATCGACACCGGGGAAGCGCGCGAACGGGAACACCGCTTCCTTCACGGCAATATGATTGCCGACATTGCGTGGGCTGAGGTCAAAGCTGCTGAGCTTCTCACCCGCCATCACGCGGGCGGCGATCTTGGCCACCGGGATACCGGTCGCCTTGGCGGTGAACGGCACGGTGCGGCTGGCGCGCGGGTTGACCTCGATCAGATAGACATCGCCATCCTTCACGGCGAACTGCACATTCATCAGGCCCTTCACTTTCAGGGCGCGGGCCAGCACCTCGGTCTGGCGCTCGATTTCTGCGATGATGTCGGCGGGCAGGCTGTAGGGCGGCAGCGAGCACGCCGAGTCCCCCGAGTGCACGCCAGCTTCCTCGATATGCTGCAGCACGCCGGCCACGAAGACGGTGTCGCCATCGGCCACCGCGTCCACGTCCACCTCGATGGCGTCGCGCAGATAACGATCGATCAGCACTGGCGAGCTGCCCGAAACCACCACGGCTTCGCGAATATAGGTTTCGAGCTGCGCCAGCGTGTCGACAATCTCCATGGCGCGGCCGCCCAACACATAGGACGGGCGCATGAGCACCGGATAACCGATGGTCTCCGCCACGCGCACGGCTTCTTCGGCCGAACGCGCGATGCCGTTGTCCGGCTGTTTCAGGCCCAGTTCGGTGATCAGCGCAGCGAAACGCTCGCGGTCTTCAGCCAGATCGATGCTGTCCGGGCTGGTGCCTAGGATCGGAATGCCGGCATCCTGCAGCGCCTGCGCCAGCTTGAGCGGAGTCTGCCCGCCCAGCTGCACGATGACGCCCACCAGTTCGCCGTTCTGCATTTCGGTGTGGAGGATTTCCAGCACGTCCTCGGCGGTCAACGGCTCGAAATAGAGCCGGTCCGACGTATCATAATCGGTGGAGACCGTCTCCGGATTGCAGTTGACCATGATGGTTTCGTAGCCTGCATCATCCAGCGCAAAGCAGGCGTGGCAGCAGCAATAATCAAACTCGATACCCTGGCCGATGCGGTTGGGACCGCCGCCGAGGATGACGATCTTGCGGGCACTGGTGGGATTGCTCTCGCAGTCCGGCTCGCCAAAGCTCGGGGCTTCGTAGCTGGAATACATATAGGGCGTTTTCGCCGCGAATTCGCCGGCACAGGTATCGATGCGCTTGAACACGGGGCGGACATCGAGAGCACGGCGGGCGCGGGACACCTCGGCTTCGGTGGTTCCGGCCAGCTTGGCCAACCGCGCGTCGGAGAAACCCAGCGATTTCAAGTGGCGGAAACCGGCGGCCGCGGTGGGCAGGCCGTTCGCCTTCACCTTGGCTTCCTCTTCCACCAGTTCCTGCATCTGGCGCAGAAACCAGGGGTCGAACTTGGCGATCTGGTGAATGCGATCAACGCTCATGCCGGCACGAAGCGCGTCAGCGGCGACGAGCAGACGATCGGGCGTCGGGCGGCTCAATGCAGCTTCGATTTCCTCGATGCTGGCGCCAACCAGATGCTCAACCTCGTCAAAACCGGTCAGTCCGGTTTCCAGGCCGCGCAGCGCCTTCTGCACGCTTTCCTGCCAGTTGCGGCCGATGGCCATCACCTCGCCCACCGACTTCATGGCGGTGCCGAGCAGATTCTGCGCGCCCTTGAACTTTTCAAAGGCAAAACGCGGGATCTTGGTGACGATATAGTCGATTGTGGGCTCGAACGAGGCCGGGGTGGCGCCGGTGATGTCGTTCATGACCTCATCGAGCGTGTAGCCAACCGCCAGCAACGCCGCGACCTTGGCGATCGGGAAGCCGGTAGCCTTCGACGCCAGCGCCGAGGAGCGGCTGACGCGCGGGTTCATCTCGATGACGACCAGGCGGCCATCCTTGGGGTTCACCGCATATTGCACATTGGAACCGCCGGTTTCGACGCCGATCTCGCGCAGCACCGCGATGCTGGCGTTGCGCATGATCTGATATTCCTTGTCCGTCAGCGTCAGCGCCGGGGCGATGGTGATCGAATCCCCGGTGTGGACGCCCATCGGATCGATATTCTCGATGGAACACACGATGATGGCATTGTCCGCCTTGTCGCGGACCACCTCCATCTCATACTCCTTCCAGCCCAGCACACTTTCTTCCACCAGCACTTCGGTGGTCGGGCTGGCATCAAGGCCGCCGGTGACGATGTGGATGAATTCCTCGCGGTTATAGGCAATGCCGCCGCCGGTGCCGCCCATGGTGAAGCTGGGGCGGATGATGGACGGCAGGCCGACCTCTTCCAGCGCGGCCAGCGCCTCCTCGACGGTGTGCGCGATGCGGCTCTTCGGCGATTCCAGCCCGATCTTGTCCATCGCGTCGCGGAACTTCAGCCGGTCTTCCGCCTTGTCGATGGCTTCGGCATCGGCGCCGATCAACTGGACATTGTATTTCTCCAGCGTGCCATCCTTGGCCAGCGCCAGCGCGGTGTTGAGCGCGGTCTGGCCGCCCATGGTGGGCAGCACGGCGTCGGGCCGTTCCTTCTCGATGATGCGCGCGACGATTTCGGGCGTGATCGGTTCGACATAGGTCGCGTCCGCCAGATCTGGATCGGTCATGATCGTCGCCGGGTTGGAGTTGACCAGGATGATGCGATACCCCTCCGCCTTCAGCGCCTTCACCGCCTGCGTGCCCGAATAATCGAACTCGCAGGCCTGGCCGATGATGATCGGGCCGGCGCCAATGATCAGGATGGATTTGATGTCGGTGCGTTTGGGCATCAGAGGCTCCGGGTCGAGGCGAGAGAGCCGACAAACTTCTCGAACAGATACTGGCTGTCCTGCGGGCCGGGGCTGGCTTCGGGGTGATATTGCACGCTGAACGCCGGGCGGTCGGTGAGTTCAAGGCCGGCCAGCGTGCCATCGAACAGCGAGATGTGGGTGGGCCGCGCCGTCGCCGGCAGCGTTTCGGTGTCCACGGCAAAGCCATGGTTCATCGAGGTGATCTCGACCCGGCCATCGGAAAGCCGCTTCACCGGGTGGTTGGCACCGCGGTGGCCTTGCGTCATCTTCAGCGTCTTGGCGCCGACCGCGAGGCCGAGCAGCTGGTGGCCAAGGCAGATGCCAAACAGCGGCAGGCCGGCGTTCAAGATCTTCTGGATGGTCGGCACCGCATGCACGCCCGTGGCTGCCGGATCGCCGGGGCCGTTGGACAGGAAGATGCCGGCCGGCTTCAGCGACATGATCTCGTCAAAGGTCGCGGTCGCCGGCACCACCGTGACGCGCGCCCCGGCGGCGACCAGGTTGCGCAGGATGTTGCGCTTCATGCCATAATCAATGGCGACCACGTGCGGGCCATCCGGGTTGCCGCTGTGCACGGCATAGCCGCCGGCCAGCGTCCACAATCCATCATCCCAGCTGTAATTCTGGGTGGCGCTGATCACGCTGGCGAGGTCCATCCCCTCCAGCCCCGGCCACGCCTTGGCCTGGCTCAGCAGCTTCCTGACGTCGAACTGCCCGGCCTTGTTGTGGGCGATCACGCCATTGGGCGCGCCGCCTTCGCGGATGCGCTTGGTGAGAGATCGTGTGTCAACGCCGGAAATGCCGATGCGGCCCCACGCCTTCATCCAGTCGTCAAAGCGGCGCTGAGACCGGAAATTGGCGGCCGCGGTTACGGGCTCACGCACCACGCAGCCCAACGCGTGCGGGTTGGCGGATTCGATATCCTCGTTGTTGGCGCCCACATTGCCGATGTGCGGGAAGGTGAAGGTGATGATCTGCCCGGCATAGCTGGGATCGCTCATCACTTCCTGATAACCGGTCATCGCGGTGTTGAAGCAGACTTCGCCCACCGCCACGCCTTCGGCACCGAAACCATGGCCCCAGATGACGCTGCCATCGGCCAGAACCAATACCCCCGTCGCGCCTTTGGGTTGGGCGGGCGCAGGGGCGGCGGCCATGGTCAGGTTCCTTCAGGTTGCGGGCAAACGGCGGGGGACCTAGGGGTGTAGGGCCACGGCGTCAATCTATTAATTGACCGCCTGAGACGCTATCGAGCCCCAAAGATCAATCGGCATTTTTCACCACCGGAGATTCCCATGTTGCGCGACGCCATCCAGACCGCCACCACCCAGGCCATGAAAGCCCGCGACAGCGCCCGGCTCGGCGCCCTGCGCCTGATCAATGCCGCCTTGAAGAACAAGGATATCGAACTGCGCACCGGCACCGCGCCGGCCGACGATGACGTGCTGGTGGTCGACGTGCTGATGAAAATGGCCAAGCAGCGCCGCGAATCGATCGAGATGTATGTGGCCGGCAACCGCGCCGAACTGGCCGATGCCGAACGCGCCGAACTGAGCGTGATTGAAAGCTTTCTGCCCAAGCAGATGGACGATTCTGAAGCGCTGGCGGCGATCAAGGCCGTGGTGGCCGAAATCGGCGCCACCAACGTGAAGGACATGGGCCGCGTGATGGCCGTCGTGAAGGAGCGTTTTGCCGGCAAGATCGACATGAGCAAGGCAAGCGGGCTGGTGAAGGCCGCGCTGGGTTGAGCCTCTCCCCCGCCTTCCTCGACGAATTGCGCGCCCGCGTGCCCGTTTCGGGCGTGGTCGGCCGGCGCGTGAAACTCACACGGGCGGGGCGGGAGATGAAGGGGTGCTGCCCCTTCCACAACGAGAAGTCGCCCAGTTTCTATGTGAACGATGAAAAGGGCTTTTATCACTGCTTCGGCTGCGGCGCGCATGGCGATGTCATCCGTTTCATGACCGACAACATGGGCCTGCCGTTCATGGAGGCGGTGAAGCAACTGGCGGCCGAAGCCGGGCTGGAAGTGCCCGCCCCTTCCCCCGAAGCGCGCCAGAAAGCGGAAGTGGCCGACAGCCTGGCTGAACTCACGGCCCGCGCCGCCACCTGGTTCCAGTCGCAACTTGCCGGAGACGGTGGGGCCGGTGCGCGCGCCTATATCGAGCGGCGTGGATTGCGGCCGGCAACGGTGAAGGCGTTCGCGCTGGGCTATTCCCCCGATTCGCGCACCGCGCTGCGCGGCCATCTGAAGGATGCGACCGCCGACAAGCTGCTGGAAGCCGGCCTGATCGGCAAGACCGATGAGGGCGACACCTACGACCGGTTCCGCGGCCGCCTGATGTTCCCGATCCGCGATGCGCGCGGGCGGGTGGTCGGCTTTGGCGGCCGCGCGCTGGGCGATGTGCAACCCAAATATCTCAACAGCGCCGATGGCCCGCTCTTCGACAAGGGGCGGCTGCTCTACAATCTGGATCAGGCCGGGCCGGCGGCGCGCAAATCGAACCGGCTGATCGTGGTCGAAGGCTATATGGACGTGATCGGCCTGGCCCAGGCCGGCCTGATCGAGGCGGTTGCCCCGCTCGGCACCGCGATGACCGAAACCCAGCTCATGCTGGCGTGGCGGCTGGTTGATGTGCCTTTGCTGTGTTTCGATGGCGACGCCGCCGGCCAGCGCGCCGCCACCCGCGCGGCCATGCGCGCCTTGCCGCTGCTGAAACCAGGCAAATCGCTGCGCATAGCCACCCTGCCACATGGCCAGGACCCGGACGATCTCTGCCGCACCGGCGGGGCTGCCGCCTTCGAAGCCGTGCTGGCCAGTGCCGTGCCGCTGATCGATCACATCTGGGCCATAGAAACCGCCGGGCTGGAACAGGCGACCCCGGAACGCCGCGCCCAGGCCCGGCTGCAGCTGCGCGAAGCCGCCGCCGGAATCGCCGATCCCGATGTGCGTTCGCTTTATCAGGCCGAATTCAACCAGCGCTTTGAAGCAGCCTTCATGGCGCGCCCGCAGCGGGCGCCGTGGCAACCCCGCAAGCCAGGCGAAAAGTGGCAGCCGCCGATCCCCGGTGTATCGCCGGCTTTGAAGGCGATGGTGGCGCGCGGCCATGATCCGGTGATGGAGGCCGTGCTGGCCGGGCTGTTGTTGCGGCCCGGTCTGGCCGATGCCCATCACGATTCGCTGGCGGCGCTGCGGCCTGCAGATGCTGGTGATGCCGCCGTGCTCGGGGCCGTGCTGGCCGTGACGGCAGCGGACCATGGTCTTGAAAGCACTGCCCTGCTTGCCCACCTTAACGATATCGGGCTGGCGGCCGAGGCGGATCGCATCCGGCGCGGCAACGGCCTGAGGCTGAGTTTCACGCGGAGCGAAACCCCGGCGGGCGTGGCCAATGCGGATTTTGCCATGACGCTGGCCCAGGCCACGGCCCGGGCTGGATTGGTCGAAGCATTGGCTGAAGCCACCATAAGGTTCCAGTCCAGTCTGGACGAAGCGGACTGGGCCGCGCAGCAGGAACGGCGCCAGGAGATCGAGGCATTGGACGCGGCAATGATGGCTCTGGCGGAATCGCGGCGGGAAGGCTAAGAGGCGCGGTATAATACGCACGCAGCTTCAGCCTGCCCCGCCAGAGGATGTCCTCAAGCGGGCGGGCTTTTATACGTTTTTCATGGGTTTAACGCCGGCGCTGCCGGCCAGGGCAAGGACGCAGACTCGGATGGCCAAGACGGTCGCGAACGACACCGCGGATGCCAAGACGGATGGCGATGCTCCGCTCATTGATCTCAACGAAGCCTCAGTCAAAAAGCTGATCGCCCGCGCCAAGAAGCGCGGCTACATCACCTATGACGAGATCAACGAGGCCCTGCCGCAGGATCAGATGACCAGCGAGCAGATCGAGGACGTGATGTCTGCGATCAACGAGATGGGCATCAACGTCGTCGAGAACGAGGAAACGGCCGAAGACGGCGACACCCCGGAAGAGGAAGAAGCCGAAGCCGAACCGGTGGATGGTGATCTGTCCCCGGCGCCGGTTGCCGTGGTCAAGGCGCCGCTGGACCGGACCGACGATCCGGTGCGCATGTATCTGCGCGAAATGGGCGCGGTGGAACTGCTGTCCCGCGAAGGCGAAATCGCCATCGCCAAGCGCATCGAAGCCGGCCGCAACACCATGATCGCCGGCCTGTGCGAAAGCCCGATGACGTTCCAAGCCATCATCGAATGGTCGAACGCCCTCAACGAAGGCCGCATGCAGCTGCGCGAGATCCTCGATCTCGAAGCCATGCTGGCCAAGGTGCCGGGTGAAGACGGCGAAGAGGTCGAAGAAGGCGGCGATCTGCCGACCGTGCAGTTCAAGGAAGATGAAGAGCCGGAAGTCGAAACGCCGCCGGCCGACGAGGAAGACGAATTCACCGAACGCCGCGCCCAACAGCGCGCCGCCGAAGCCGAAGAAGATGATGAAGGCGGGCTCTCCTTGGGCCAGATGGAAGAGCAGCTGAAGCCCGCTGCGCTGGAGAAATTCGCCGAAATCACCAGCACCTACAAGAAGTTCCACAAGCTGCAGGAAGCCCGGCTTTCGTCGATGCACGGCGGGCCATCGTTCGCCAATGGTGACGAGAAGAAATATCAGAAGCTGCGTGAGGAACTGACGCGCGGTGTGCAGTCGATCCATTTCAACAACAACAAGATCGAACTGCTGGTCGAAGCGCTCTACACCCAGAACAAGCGGCTGATGGCGCAGGGCAGCAACATGATGCGCCTGGCCGACAAGCACAAGATTCTCCGCAAGAGCTTCCTCGATGAATATGTTGGCAACGAGCTCACCGAAGGCTGGCTCGACCGCGTGGCCACCATCGACAAGAAGTGGGCTGCCTTTGCCGCCGCTGAAATCGCGTCGATCGAACAGAACCGGCGCGAACTGGCCGGCATTGCCGAAACCACCGGCGTGGACCTGGGCGAATTCCGCCGCATCGTGAACATGGTGCAGAAGGGCGAACGCGAAGCCCGCATCGCCAAGAAGGAAATGGTGGAGGCCAACCTGCGCCTCGTCATCTCCATCGCCAAAAAATACACCAACCGCGGCCTGCAATTCCTTGATCTCATTCAGGAAGGCAATATCGGCCTGATGAAGGCGGTGGACAAGTTCGAGTATCGCCGCGGCTACAAGTTCAGCACCTATGCGACGTGGTGGATCCGCCAGGCCATCACCCGTTCGATCGCTGATCAGGCCCGCACCATCCGCATCCCGGTGCACATGATCGAAACGATCAACAAATTGGTGCGCACCAGCCGGCAGATCCTGCACGAAATCGGCCGCGAGCCGACTCCGGAGGAACTGGCCGAGCGGCTTTCGATGCCGCTGGAAAAGGTGCGCAAGGTGATGAAGATCGCCAAGGAGCCGATCAGCCTCGAAACGCCGATCGGTGACGAGGAAGACAGCCACCTGGGCGATTTCATCGAAGACAAGAACGCCGTTATTCCGGTCGATGCTGCCATCCACAGCAACCTGAAGGAAACCGTGACGCGCGTGCTGGCCAGCCTGACCCCGCGTGAAGAACGCGTGCTGCGCATGCGTTTCGGCATCGGCATGAACACCGATCACACGCTGGAAGAAGTCGGCCAGCAGTTCAGCGTGACCCGCGAACGCATCCGCCAGATCGAAGCCAAGGCGCTGCGCAAGCTGAAACACCCGTCGCGCAGCCGCAAGATGCGCAGCTTCCTCGACGTTTGAGGCAAGCCATATTGCCAACGTGATACAGGCGGTTGCCAAGTGCAGCCGCCTGTATCACGTTTGGGCCATGATGATCCGCTCTGCCGCCGCTCTCACCGCGCTTCTGCTCTGCACATCGGCGGCACCCGCGCCTTCCCCGGCCAATCTGGCGCTGGCGGCCGCACTGGCGGCCAACATGTGCGGCCAGAGTGAAGGCACCGGCGCCGAAGCGGCACGCGGCGCCATCGTGCTGGTGCCCGGCCTCACCCCGGCGCACATGCCGGTTTCAGACATGCCTTCCGCGCAGGCCTATTTCGATCAGGGCCTCGGCCAGCTTTGGGGCTTTGATTATGACGAGGCGCTGGAGAGTTTCCGCGAAGCGCGGCGGCGTGATCCGAATTGCGCCATGTGCAGCTGGGGCGAGGCGCTGGCGCTCGGCCCCTACATCAACAGCGGGCCAATCAACGCGGAAACCATCGCCAAGGCCCACGCCCTCACCGCGCAGGCCTTGGACAGCAACCGGCTATCCGCGCGTGACCGCGCCCTTATGGAGGCCGTGCACGCCCGCCATGCCACCGGCGGCAGCAAGGATGGCGTTCACGGCGATCTTTATGCCGATACGATGATCACGCTGGCCCAGCGCTGGCCGGATGACGATCTGGTCGCCATCCTCGCCGCCGAAGCCATCATGACCAGCCAGCCCTGGGACTATTGGGAAGCCGGCGGCAAGGTTCCGAAGACTCGCGCCGGCACGGCGCTGGCGCTGGTGGACAAGATACTGGCCCGCACCCCCGATCAGCCGCAGGCCATCCACCTGCTGATCCACCTCACCGAAGCCAGCGCCAATCCGGCACGCGCGGCTGGCCCAGCGGCGCGATTGGGTGGCCTGGCGCCCGGTGCACCGCATATGGTGCACATGCCCAGCCACACCTGGTACCGCATCGGCCGCTTTGATGATGCCATTGCCGCCAACAAGAGCGCCATTGCCGCCGACGAAGCCTATGCCCGCGCGGTCGGAGCCGAACCGCGCTATTATGGCTATTTCAATCACCACACGCATTTCCTCGCCTCGGCCGCAGTGCAGATCGGCGACAAGGCCACCGCGCTGGCCGCCGCGGCCGGGCTGGAAGCTGCGATTGATTCCGCCGATGTCGCCCGATCGCCGTGGCTGGAAATGCGATTGGTCACCGCCCTGCACACGCGGGCGCATTTCTTGTCGCCGGCTGAAATCCTCGCCCTGCCCCGGCCTGACAAGCGCCTGCGCCGGCTCGGCATCGCCTGGCATGGCCTGCGCGCCGAAGCCTTGGCCCAGAGCGGCAACCCCGATGGCGCGGACGGTGAACTGAAGGCGCTGCGGCAGGCCCGCGATGGCCTGGAAACGCCGCGTCGCGGCAGGCGGGGCGGCGGGGCCCTGGAATTTGCCGCCATCGCCGATGCCGTCGCCCGCGGCCGCATCGCCACCGCGCGCGGAGACGTGGCAGGCGCGCTCAGGGCCTATGCCGCTGCCGAAGCCATCGAGGCCAACCTGCCCTATGCCGAACCGCCGCTGTGGCCGCTGCCAATCTCGGTGCTGTCGGGCCAATTGCGCGCCGCGCAGGGAGATCGCGCCGGGGCGGCCGCCGATTTCCGCCGCGCCCTGGCCCAGCGCCCGGGTCTGCGCCTCGCCAGCGATGGGCTTGCCGCTGCCAACGGCGCTTGATCCGGCGCAGGCGCAGCCGTTTCTTCATTCATCAAACCGTAACAGGTGATGCTGCATTGCAACGCTGCAGCGGCATTTGGCGCGGTGGCAGCGGCATCGGCCAGACGCCGCTTGTGGCAGATTGTCGCGATGGGCTATCGGAAGAGCCAATGAAGATGGGTCTTACTCTGCTTGTCCTGCCAGCGCTGTCCAGCTTACTATTGGCTGCAGCGCCTGCCGATGAATTGCGGCTGGAACCATTGCGCGAAGCGATCATCTCGGACGCCCGCACCGCCGATCCGGCGACCATCGCCTTTGATCGCACCACCACGGCGGTCCGTCGCGGCCCTGGCATCAAGGAAAAGACCGTCACCGTCGAGCGTTGGGACGGCAAGCGCTGGTCGCTGCTCAGCGTCAACGGCAACCCCCCCAGTGCCAATCATCTGAAGACATTCCGCAAGGCCACCGCGGCCAACCCGGTACCCGGCTATCACCGCATGGCGTCACTTCTGGCGGCGGCGTCAAATGTCACGGTGGACAGTGACGGCCGCAAGACGCTGACGATCCCGGTGCTGCCGGCCGGCACCGTGCGCACCGACACCGGCGACATTTCCAGCCACCTGTCTGGCGAAGCGGTGATCGCCAGCAACGACGGCAAGCCCTATGTCGCCCGTCTGAAGGTGCGCGCCCGCGAGAATTTCAAGCTGAACCTGCTGATCAAGGTGACCAATTTCGAGCAGATCAGCGATTATCGTCTTGGCCCCGATGGGCGTCCTCGCCTGGCCAGCCAATCAGCCGACAGCAAGGGCAGCATGTTCGGCTTCGTCGGCGGCCAGACCGACGAAGTCGTATACGCCTACCGCTGATCAGCGCTTCACCGGTTCGGGCGCCTTGTACTGGCTGCCCAACGCCGCTTCGATATCGGCCACCTTCAGCGCCCGGCCTGCCTGCGCGGCAAACAGTGCATCGGCGGGCGTCACATATTCGATGATCGACACCCGCGAGTTGAGCCCCACCCGCGCGGTGCCTGGCAGGATGAAGTTCAGCAGCACGGCAAAACGATCCTGGCCCTTGGCCCTGGTGGCGCGGGCAGCGGCAACCAGCAGCGCTTCCGTGGCGGTATCCAGCGCCGCGGCCCGCGCCGAGGTGATCCCGGTGGCGGCGCCATCGCGCACCGGCTTGGGCTGCATGGTCTTGGCTGTAGGCAGCATCGCCTTGCCGAATTCCTGCGCTTCGCTCGGTTCTTCCCAGCGTGGCAGCAGCGCTACCGCTAGGTTCAGCACGCCCTTGCCGGTAAGACCGTCGCGCGCCACCTTTATGGCATCAGCGCGGATCTTGGCCGGGTCCACCCCCGGCGCCGTGCCCGGCCCGGCCTTGACCTGCACATTGGCGATGATCTGGGCAGTGAGCGACGCCGGCGACAGCCAGCGCGGCCGGCCCGCCAGAAAGCCCTTGGCCTCCTCCAGCTGTCCCTTGTTCAGCGCCACTTGCGCCTTGGCCAGTTGCACCAGCTCATCAGCACGGGCGACCTGCTGCGCTGCTGTCTGCGCCGCCTGATCGGTGCCGCCGGCCTTGGCGGCCAGTTCATCGATATCCTGCCCCACCCGTGCCAGCGTCGCCTCCGCGCCCGCCGTGTCGCCGGCCAGCGCCTGCACCGCGGCCTGCCGCGCCAGCGTGACGACGCCGGGCTTCTGCAACATTGCCACTAGTGTCTTCATGCTGGCCGCCGCGCCGGCCCACTCGCCGGCGCCTTCCTGGTGTTGGCTGTGCCGCACATTGGGCTGCAGCCGCCATAGCCGGTCCAGCAACAGCCGCTCATCCGCCGTGATCTCCGGCGTCAACGCCATGATGCGCAGCGCTTCCTCGGTCAGGAAAGTGGCATTGGGACGGGCGTTGGCCGCAGCCGCCGACAGGCGTTCGGCTTCGGCCTGGTTGTTCTGCGACAGCCGGGCCAATGCCTCCAGCACCAGCGTGGACGGCCCGATATTGCGATCGAAATGCGCTCGCACCAGCGGGGTCAGCTCCACGGCGCGGGCGGCTTTGGCATCGGCAATGGCGTCGTCGAAACGGCCCATCTCGAACTGGCGCACACCGCGCATCAACAGCACTTCGGCGCGGCGCACCGGGTTGCCGGTGGTGCGGCTGTCGGTCAGGGCTTCGGTACAGGCGGTGATGCCTTCTTCGCCGGCCTTGCGCGCCGAAGTATTGTCCGCCTCGGCACTGCCGAACAGGCCCAGTGTGCCCAGCACGACGAGACCGCGACCCAGTTGTTCGCCGGGTGTCTGCCGCCGGCCATAGCCATCGCATTTCAGCAGCGCCGAAGGTTCGGCAAGGGCCGGCGCCGCAGCCAGCAACAACGCCCCGGCAATCCCGAGACGAACAACACGCGACATGAAATACCCCCCTGGATAGACCCTGTTCTTGTTATTGCGGCGTTATGGCACTGGCCCGCCCTTGGCACAATGACAGGATTGCCAGCCCGCGCGCGCGACTTTAGCTGTGGTGCACGAAGGGGATTTCAGCATGCGTTTCGAAGGCACCACCGGTTACGTTGCCACCGATGATCTGAAGGTTGCGGTCAACGCCGCTGTCACCTTGCGCCGGCCACTGCTGGTGAAGGGTGAGCCCGGCACCGGCAAGACGGTTCTGGCCCAGCAGATCGCCGCTGCTTTCGATGCGCCGCTGATCGAATGGAACGTCAAATCCACCACCAAGGCCCAGCAGGGCCTGTATGAATATGATGCGGTGAGCCGCCTACGTGACAGCCAGTTGGGCGATCCGCGCGTTTCCGACATTTCCAACTACATCCGCCGCGGCAAGATGTGGGAAGCCTTCACATCCGAAAAACTGCCGGTGCTGCTGATCGACGAGATCGACAAGGCCGATATCGAGTTCCCCAACGATCTGCTCACCGAGCTCGATCGCATGGAGTTCGACGTTTACGAGACTGGCGAGCGCATCAAGGCCACCCAGCGCCCGATCGTGATCATCACAAGCAACAACGAAAAGGAACTACCCGACGCGTTCCTGCGCCGCTGTTTCTTCCACTATATCAAGTTCCCGGATCGCGACACGATGGAAGCCATCGTGCGGGTGCATTATCCCAACATCCAGCGGGCGCTCGTGGCCGAAGCCATGAACATCTTCTTCGACATGCGCGAAGTGCCGGGCATGAAGAAGAAGCCCTCCACCAGCGAGTTGCTGGATTGGCTGAAGCTGCTGATGCACGAGGATCTGCCCATCGACGTGCTGCGCAACCGCGACACCAAGAGCCTGATCCCGCCGCTGCACGGCGCGCTGCTGAAGAACGAAGCCGACGTGATGCTGTTCGAACGGCTGGCCTTCATGAGTCGCAGAGGTCAGGCCTGAGCCTTTCGCTCACTCCGGCTTGAAGGCCAGCGCCGTCCGCCCCATCCCCAGCGGCGCGGCAGCGGTGTAGAGGACCACAGCCAACCGCCCAGCCGCCAGATCGGCCCGCGCCAGCGCGTCGAGCACCAGATCGGCGCTGGCGCGTTTCTGCCCGCGCAGCATGATCGGCACCAGGATCGGCCCCGGCCCGCCTTCGTGGCTGCGATGCAGGGCAATTGCGAACGGTGCATCCTTGCCGTTGCCGCTGACGGTCACGTCGGCGTGGAGCCGGGCTGTGGTCGGCTCCCAAGTGAAGCGGACCGTCGCTTTTGCGGTGCCACTGCCGACAAGGCTCACCACGGCCTGGCTCGGCCCCGGCGCCTTGCCGGCCACCAGCGGCGGGGTGCTGAACGGCGGCTGGCGCGGTTTGGCCAGTTGCTCCCACCCGTGCGCGAGCGCCAACAGCCGCGGTTCGGCAAAGGCGGCCCCCAGCAGTTCCAGGCCCACCGGCAGCCCGCGCGGGGTAAAGCCGGCCGGAATGGCCAGTGCCGGCAGGCCGGTAATCACGCTCAACCGGCAATTGCTGGCGATGTTCTCGGCGCCGATCACTGGCGGCCGGCCCAACGACGTGGGATAGAGCAGCGCGTCGAGCCGCTCCTTGGTCAGCAACGCATCCGTCGCCGCCCGCGCCACTGTGCGTTTGGCCAGCAGCAACTGATAGCCGGGGGCATTGCGATCCGGGCCAGCCAGCGGATCACGCAGCCGCTTGTCGAGCTGGTCATGATGCAGGCCGGCCTTCACGATTTGGTCCAGCGAGGCGACCGGCGCCCCCGGATGCGTCGCCAGATAACGCCGCAGGTCCTCGACAAATTCGAACGTGCTGGCGCTGGCATCGTTCAACATCTCGTCGAGGCCGGGAATGGCCACCTCAATCACCTCGGCACCAGCATTGCGCATTGCGGTGATGGCCTGATCATAGACCAATTTGCCGTCCCCATCGTCGGGCACGATGGTGAACAGGCTGCGCAACACGCCAATGCGCGCGCCTTTCAGTGATCCGGACTGCAGCGTATCGGCATAGGATTTGGGCACATGTGCATCAGCCCCCGCCGTGATCGCGTCGCGCTTGTCACTGCCCACCGTGGCATCCAGCATGATCGCCAGATCGGCGACGCTGCGCGCCAGCGGCCCGGCCACATCCTGCGTATCGGAAAGTGGAATCACGCCCGTCCGACTCGCCAGCCCGCGTGTGGTGCGCAGGCCAAACAAATTCTGATAGGCCGCCGGAATGCGGATCGAACCGCAGGTGTCGCTGCCCATGCCGGCCGCGGCAAAGCTGGCGGCAATCGCCGCACCGGTGCCGCCACTGGAACCGCCCGGAGAGCGCAGCAGATCATAGGGATTGCGCGTCTGTCCGGTGAGCGAGGAAATGGTGGTGGTGCCGGCGGCCAGTTCGTGCATGGCCGTTTTGCCGAGGATGATGGCGCCGGCGCTGCGCAGCTTTTCCACCTGGTGGGCATCCTGCGCCGGCTGCAACGTCGCCAGCGCCAGCGCGCCACCGCTGGTGGGCATGTCCTTGGTATCGAAATTGTCTTTCACCAGCACCGGAATGCCGTGCAGCGGCCCGCGTGGGCCTTTGCTTGCACGCTCCTTGTCCAGCGCATCCGCTTGCGCCAGCGCGGCGGGATTGAGCGTGACGATGCTGTTCAGCGCCGGGCCTTGGCTGTCATAGGCGGCAATGCGGGCCAGATAGGCCTGCACCAGTTGGCGCGATGTCACCGCTCCACTGGCCAGCGCCGCCTGCAGCTGCGGGATGGAGGCTTCCGCCACCTCGACGCTGCCCGGCGGTTGCGGCGCCGCCTGCACGGCTGGTGCCATTGTTGCCATCACCAGGGCCACACTGCGGCTGCGCTTCATCATTGTTCCCCCTTGCCCGTTACCCACACAGCAAAGGCTAGCGCAGAAGCGCCGTCAAGCTGCTCAGCGCAGCATCAGGCCGCCATCGATGGCCAGGCTCTGCCCGGTGATATAGCTGGCGGCCGGGCTGGCGAGGAACAGGATGGCGCTGGCGATTTCGTCGGGTTCGCCCCAACGCTGCATCGGGATGGCGCGCATCAGTTTCTTCTCGCGCTCCGGGTTGGTGCGGGCGCCTTCGGTCATGCGCGTCGCGATGAAGCCCGGCGCCACCAAATTCACCCGCACGCCATCGGGCGCCCATTTGTCACCCAGCGCCCGCGTGAGGCCGAGCAGCCCGGCTTTCGACGCGGTGTAGGCCGGGGTTTCCTTCAACGCGAGGAAACTGGCGAGGCTGCCAACGTTGACGATGCTGCCCTTGGTGGCCTTCAACAGCGGGTGCAGACGCACCGACAAATCCATCACCGCATTCAGGTTGGTGTCGATAACGTGCTCGAACTCTTCCTGCTCATATTCGTTGGCCGAACCGCGGCCGGCGTTGTTCACCAGCACATCCAGATCGTCGATGTGCGCCGCCACTTCGGCGCGGGCTTCCGGCCAGGTGAGATCGGCCTGGATATAGGTCACGCCTTCGGGCGGCTCGTCATAGCATTCGACGCGGGTGCGGGTGCCGGTGATGGTCACCTTGGCACCCAGCGCCAGAAATTGTTCCGCCACCGCCTTGCCGATGCCCTGCGTACCGCCCGTCACCAGCACGGACTTGCCGCGCGCCCAGCTGCCGTTGTTCAGGCCGTTCATGCGCTCAAACCCCCATCGATCACCAGCGACGTGCCGGTGACATACCGCGCCGCATCCGACGCCAGAAACAAGATTGGCCCGGCGATATCGTCGGGCTCACCAATACGGCCCAGCGGCACCTGCCGTTCCGTGGCCGCCAGCCGGTCCGGATGTTCCCAGGTGATCGCCGTCATCTTTGATCGCACCAGGCCGGGCGCCACCAGGTTCACCCTGATCCCCTCCCCACCCAGCGCCTGACCCAGCGTACGCGTGAGCGTGAGCAGGCCGCCCTTGCTGGCCGAATAGGCTGGCTGGCCGATGGTGCCCTTGAAACTGGCAACGCTGCCAACAAACACGATGCTGCCCCTGGCAGCAGCGAGTGCGGCGCGGAACTTCATCGCCAGCGCCATCGGGCCAGTGAGATTGGTGGCCAACACATCGGCAAAGGTTTCGGGGATGAATTCAGCCCGATTGTAAGCCACCTTGGCGCCGGAGACGACCAGCGCATGAAGCTCCTCCACGTCCGGATCGAAGGCCGCCACCGCCGCCAGATCGCCCTGATCGAGCTGGTGATATTCGATGCCCGCGAGGTCGCCATCGGTGCCGGCATAATCCGCCGCACTGGCGCGCGTGCCCGTCACGATCACGCGCGCGCCTTCGGCCAGGAACCGACGCGCCGCGGCATTGCCGATCCCGGTCGATCCCCCTGTCACTAGCACGGTCTTGCCGGCAAACGCGCCCACACGCACTCTCCCCGTCTTACAGGGAGATTTCAGACATGGCGCTTCTATCCGGCAAGGTCGCGATTGTGACAGGCGGCGGCCGCGGGCTGGGCCGTTGCCACGCGCTGGCGCTGGCCGCCCACGGTGCAGCCGTGGTGGTGAACGATCTGGGCGGATCGGTAACGGGGGGCTCCCCTGATCAAAAACAGGGGGGCGCGGCGGACGAAGTGGTGGCCGAAATCAGCGCAATGGGCGGGCGGGCGGTAGCCAATCGCGCCAGCGTTGCCGATTGGGCCGGCGCAGAATCGATCATTGCCGATGCCGTGGCCGCGTTCGGCGGGCTCGATATCGTGGTCAACAACGCCGGCATCAACCGCCCGGCCAGCCTCATCGAGCTGACCGAGGCGGACTATGACCTTGAAACCGGTGTGCACCTGAAGGGCACCACCGCCGTTTGCCACCACGCCGCCAAATTCTGGGCGCGCGAAGGCCGCAAGGAGGGCCGCGCGATCGTCAACACCACATCGCCAGTGGGCGTGCATCCGATGGTCAACGGCGGGCCCTATTGCGCCGCCAAGGCTGGCATTGCCGCGCTCACCGTGGTGGCGGCGCAGGAACTGGCAAAGCTGGGCGTGCGCGCCAACGCCATAGCGCCCGCCGCCCGCACCCGCATGGTGATGGCTAGCCCGACGGTTGATGAACTAATGCCCAAATCCGACGGCTTTGATCGCCACCTGCCCGATCATGTTTCGCCATTGGTCGTGTATCTCGCCTCACCGCTCAATCGCTTCACCGGTCGCATCTTCGGCGCCGAAGGCCCGGACGTGGCGCTGTATCAGCCGTGGAGCGCCGATTGGCTGGCCACAGGCGACGGTCATTGGGACGTGACCGCCCTCGCCGAAGCGCTGGCCGCCCTGCCCGAACAGGCCCCCATCCGCGCTTTCTATCCCGGCGGCCGCATCGACACGGTGATCCCACCCAACCGCACGCTCAAGGCGCTGCGCGGGTGACACCCATCGTCAGCGTCTTCGCCGCCTCCCCCGATCGCGGGCGCGGGTTGGCGCGGGACATGGCGGTGCGCTGGGCGCTGGCGGAGGTAGGGCAAGGACATGAGCTGCGGCCGCTGTGGTTCGCCGATCTGAAGACGCCAGAGCACAAGGCGCGCCAGCCCTTCGGGCAGATCCCCACCTATGAAACCGATGGCCTGACCCTGTTCGAATCCGGCGCCATCGTGTTGCATATTGCCGAAACGCACGGCCTGCTGCCCGCCGATCCGGCTGCCCGTGCTCGCGCCATTGCCTGGATGTTTGCTGCCGTCAGCAGCATCGAACCAGTGATCGTCGAGCGCGAGGTGGCCGTGCTGCTGGAAGGCGACAAGCCGTGGACGCGGGAACGCCTGCCGATGCTGGAGGCCCGGCTGCGCCAGCGGCTGGACGACCTGGCGGCGTGGCTGGAAGGCCGCGACTGGCTGGAAGGCGATTTCAGCGCCGGCGACATCATGATGGTCTGCGTGCTGCGCCGGCCGGCGGCGGCGCTGCTGATGGGCGATTATCCGGCGCTGGCGGCCTATGTGGCGCGGGCCGAAGTCCGCCCGGCCTTCCAGACGGCCTTTGCCGAACAGAAGGCCCGTTCCGACGCCGCACACGGCTGAGGTGGCGCTGCGCGGCTGGCAAAATTCCGCATTGCGCTGGCCGCCGGCCCCGGCAACAGTCGCCACACTCAAGCCCAAGGCCCTGCCCGATGTTCCTCACCTTCCTCGAAGAATTGCGCGCCGCGAAAATCCCGGCCTCCATGAAAGAGCATCTGATGATGCTGGAGGCGCTGCAGGGCGACGTGATCGATTATTCGATCATCGATTTCTATTATCTGGCGCGCGCCACCTATGTGAAGGATGAAGGCCTGCTCGATCGGTTCGATCAGGTGTTTGCCAAGGTGTTCAAGGGGATTGAACCAACGCTGGAGAGCGAAACCGAGATTCCGGAAGACTGGCTGCGGGCGCTCGCCGAAATGAACCTGTCGGAAGAAGAGCGCGCCGAACTGGAAAAGATGGGCTGGGACAAGCTGATGGAAACCCTCCAGAAGCGGCTGGAGGAACAGAAGAAGCGCCACGAAGGCGGCAACAAGTGGATCGGCACCGCCGGCAAATCCCCCTTTGGCGCGCAGGGCGACAATCCCGAAGGCGTGCGCATCGGCCAGAAGGACGGGCGCAAGCAGAGCGCCGTGAAGGTGTGGGACAAGCGCGAGTTCAAGAACCTTGATTCTACCGTTGAGCTGGGCACCCGCAACATCAAGGTCGCGCTGCGCCGTCTGCGCCGCTTTGCCCGCGAAGGCGCGGCGGACGAGCTTGATCTTGATTCCACCATCCGCGGCACCGCCAAGCAGGGCTGGCTCGATATCGTCATGCGCCCCGAACGGCACAATGCGGTGAAACTGCTGCTGATGCTGGATATCGGCGGTTCGATGGATCCGCATATCAAGCTGTGCGAGGAGCTGTTTTCAGCCGCCAAATCCGAATTCAAGCACATGGAATTCTTCTATTTCCACAACTGCCCCTATGAGGCGGTGTGGAAAGACAACAAGCGCCGCTGGACCGAGCGGACGCCGATGATGGAAATCCTCCACAAATTCCCACATGATTACAAACTGGTGTTCGTTGGTGACGCCTCGATGAGCCCGTACGAAATCACCTATGCCGGCGGCAGCACCGAACATTGGAACGAGGAACCCGGCGAGGCCTGGCTGCGCCGGATCACCGACGTCTATCACTCGTCAATCTGGCTGAACCCGATCCCGGAAAAGCATTGGGAAAACGGCCAGTCGATCCGCATGATCAAGGACATCATGCACGACCGGATGTATCCGCTCACTCTGGAAGGGCTGGATCGCGGCATGCGGGAATTGAGCCGCAAGAAATAAGGGGCCGGCGCGGCGCCGGCCCCTCATCACTTCATTTGCCGCCAGCGGCTTCCAGCGCCTGCAACTTCTTCGCCTGGCTGCCCACATAGGCGCGCACGGCTTCCACCTGCGCCGGCGTGTACCAGCGGCTGAAGGCGATCATGCCGTTGGCCTTCAGCGCGCCATCATGGACAACCGCCTTCCACGCCGCCGCATCGCTGAGCACGCCGGAGCGCCGCAGATCGGGCAACACGCCCGAGGCATAGGCATCAGGGCCATGGCAGAAGGCGCAATTGACGCTGTAGATCTTGCCGCCTTCGGCCACCTGTGCCGGCGTGAAGGCGTCGCTGGGCGGGTTGGCCGCAGCAAACACCGGCTCGGTCGCCTTTGGCAACGCACCCTTGCCGCCCAGCTTGAACACCAGCAGCCGGCCATTGCGGGCTTCACGCGGATCATCAAAGCCGCTGGTCAGCGGATAGGCGCCACCATAGCCCGCCATGATCGCCACATATTGCTGGCCCTTCACGCTGTAGCTTACGGCCGGCGCGATGATGCCGGTTTGGGCCTTGAAGTTCCACAGCTTGGTGCCCGTGCTGGCATTGAAGGCCTGGAAATCACCGGCGCCATTGCCCTGGAACACCAGATTGCCCGCCGTCGCGAGCGTGCCGCCATTCCACGGGCCATCATAGGTGATTTCCCACGCCGGCTTCTGCGCCACCGGATCCCAGGCAATCAGCTTGCCTTTCAGCGATGCCTTGATCGCCTTGAACTGCGCCCGATCGTCCGGCACTGAACCGGGATCGAGCACGATGCCCAGGTTCCAGGCGCCTTCCCGGCGTTCAAAACCGGGCTCGTTCTGATACATCTGCGGCAATTCCTGTGCCGGCAGATACACGAGGCCGGTGCGCGGGGAATAGCTCATCGGATGCCAGTTGTGGGCGCCCAGCGGCGACGGCATCACCAGCGAGCCCGCGGTGCGGAAGCGGGCTTCCGGCACTTCGATCGGGCGGCCGGTCTTCATGTCAACGCCGGTGGCCCAGGTCTGGGTGGCAAAACCCTTGGCCGAGATCAGCTGGCCATTGGCCCGGTCGATCACATAGAAAAAGCCGTTCTTGGGCGCCTGCATCAGCACCTTGCGGGGCTTGCCCTCGATCATCAGCGTCGAAAGCATGATCGGTTGAGTGGCGGTATAGTCCCAGGTCTCGCCGGGCGTCGTCTGATAATGCCAGACATATTCACCGGTATCGGGCTTCAGCGCCAACACGGAGGACAGGAAGAGATTATCGCCCTTGCCTTCGGAGCGGATCATGTGATTCCACGGGCTACCGTTGCCGACGCCGATATAGAGCTGATCCAGTTCCTGATCATAGACGATGGCATCCCAGGCGGTGCCGCCAGCGCCGCCCTTCCAATAGTCGCCAAACCAGGTCGGCGCCGCCTTGCCGGCCAGCACGCTGTCTGACACTTCGCCATCGGGGCCGTTGGCGGGGTTGCCCGGCACCGTGAAGAAGCGCCACTTCTTCTTGCCGGTCATCGCGTCATAGGCCGTCACATAGCCGCGCACACCCAGTTCGGCGCCACCGTTGCCGATGATCACCATGCCCTTCACCACACGCGGCGCGCCGGTGATGGTGTAGGGCTTGGCCGTGTCGGTAAAGGTCTGCGTGGACCATTTCTGCTTGCCGGTGTTGGCATCCAGCGCGATCAGCCGGCCATCCAGCGCGGCCACATACACATGCCCGCCCCACACCGCGACACCGCGATTGACGACATCGCAGCAGGCACTGTGCCCGCGCGCCTTGTCCACCTTGGGATCAAACCGCCACTTCACCTTGCCGGTCACGCCATCCAGCGCCATCACCGTGGACCAGCTGGTGGTGGTGTAAATCGTGCCATCCACCACAATCGGCGTGGCTTCCTGGCCGCGATTGGTGGGCAGATCGGCATACCAGGCGAGGCCGAGCTGGCCCACATTGTCGGCATTGATCTGATTGAGATCGGCAAAGCGCTGCTCGGCATAGGTGCCGCCATGCGTCATCCAGTTGCCGGGCTCGCTGCGGGCATTCATCAGCCGCTGCGCATCCACGCCGCGCACGCCGGTGCCCGGCCCGCCCGACACGGCCAGACCCGCCGCCAGCATCGATCCCGAGAGCAGCATCGCTGCCATAACCAAACGCTTCATCATCATCCTCCCCAGAATGTGCCGGCAGATTATGGCATGGGCCGCAAAGCGCAAACCGTTGATTGTCGCAGGCGTATCAGGCCGGCACCGGCATGCTCACCACCCAGGCGTTGAAGGCGACCACCGCGCCCGCCACCATCATCAATATGGCCTTGGTGCGATTGCCGCCCGGTTGCTGCAACAGCCACACCCCGCCCAACACCAGCGCCAACGCCGCGGCCAGCGCCAGCCCGGTGATCGGGCTCACGCCAGCACCTTGGCAATTGCGGCCTGCCATTGAGCGCGCCGCGCACTGCGCGTGGCGCCATCGGTGGCCGGGTGAAAGCGCACATCCGCCGCGGCCATTGCGGCTGCCGCTGCGCCGAGATCAGCAAAAATCCCTGCCCCAACCCCGGCCAGCATCGCGGCGCCCATCGCCGTGGTCTCAATCACGCGCGGGCGTTCCACCACCACGCCCAGGCTGTCGGCCAGATCCTGGCACAGCCAGTTGTTGGCCACCATGCCGCCATCCACGCGCAGCATCGCTGCCGGCACACCATCGGCGGCGAGTGCATCAACCAGATCGGCGGTCTGCTGGCCCTGCGCTTCCAGCGCGGCGCGCACCACGTGCGCCCGGGTGGTGCCGCCCGACAGCCCGCAGATCACGCCGCGGGCGTCCGGTTCCCAGTAAGGCGCGCCCAGCCCGGCCAGCGCCGGCACGAAGCTGACACCGCCATTGTCGGGCACGCTCTGCGCCAGCGCCTCGCTTTCGGCGCTGGTGGCGATGATGCCCAGCCCGTCACGCAGCCATTGCACGGCCGAACCCGCCACAAAGATCGCGCCTTCCAGCGCATAGGCCGGCTTGCCGTCCAGCCGCCACGCCACGGTAGCGAGCAGGCGATTGCGCGACACCGGCGGCTCGGCGCCGGCATGGGCAAGCAGGAAGCAGCCGGTGCCATAGGTGGCCTTCAGCATGCCGGCCGACAGACAGGCCTGGCCGATGGCAGCCGCCTGCTGATCGCCAGCCGCACCGGTGATCGGGATCGTGCGGCCCAGCAGCGTGGTTTCGGCAAGCGCCCCGGCGCAATCGACAATGGCCGGCAGCGCCGCTTTCGGCACGCCCAGCATGGCGATCAGGTCATCGTCCCATTCACACGTCGCCAGATCCATCAGCAGCGTGCGGCTGGCGTTGGTGGCGTCGGTCACGTGGCGCGTGCCGCCCGACAGATTCCAGATCAGCCAGCTTTCCACCGTGCCCACCGCCAGCCGGCCATCGCGCGCGGCGTCGGCCACCATCGGCCAATTGTCGAGCGCCCAGCGGAACTTGGTGCCGGAAAAATAGGGATCGAGCAAAAGCCCGGTCTTCGCCTGCACGCGCGCTTCCAGGCCCGGATCCGCCGCCTTCAACCCGGCGCAATAATCGGCGGTGCGGCGATCCTGCCAGACGATGGCGCGGGCAAGCGGTTCGCCTGTGGTGCGATCCCAGAAACAGATGGTCTCGCGCTGGTTGGTGATGCCGATGGCAGCGATGCGTTCCGCGCCCACGGCGGCGGCCACTTCTTCCAGGCAGGCCTGCGACAGGTCGCGAATCTCGGCCGGGTCATGCTCCACCCAGCCGCTGGCCGGATAATGCTGGGTCATTGGCCGGCCCGCGCTGGCGACGATCTCGCCAGTTGTGGTGAAGGCGATCGCCCGAGTGGAGGTGGTGCCCGCATCGAGCACGAGGATGAGCTGGTCTGTCATGTCGCCTTTTCTATGGCGGCAAACGCCGTTAGGGAAGCACTTGTGAATCTGCCCTCCCAGCCTTTCGATCTTGCCATCATCGGCGCCGGCATCAACGGCGCCGGCATTGCCCGCGATGCGGCCGGGCGCGGGCTTTCCGTCGCCATTCTCGATGCCAGTGATGTGGGCGGCGCCACCTCGTCAGCCTCCACCAAGCTGATCCACGGCGGCCTGCGCTATCTTGAGTATTATGCCTTTGGCTTGGTGCGAAAGGCTCTGGCCGAACGCGAAGTGCTGCTCGATATCGCGCCGCACATCACCTGGCCGCAGCCGTTCGTGTTGCCGCATGCCGAAGGGATGCGCCCGGTGTGGATGCTGCGGCTGGGCACCTTCCTTTACGATCATCTCGCCCGGCGCGAGGTGGTGCCGGGCTCGGCGCGCATCGATCTGCGCAGCGAACGCGCCGGCCGCGCGCTCGACACGCGCTATCGCACAGCGTTCCGGTATTGGGATGGCTGGGTGGACGATGCCCGCCTGGTGGTGGAAAATCTGAAGGACGCCGCCGCGCGCGGCGCAACCGTGCTGCCACGCACGCCAGTGGCCCGGGCCGAACGGGTGGATGGCCTGTGGCAGCTGACTCTGGCCGATGGCCGCAGCATCGCCGCCCACCGCCTGATCAACGCCGCCGGCCCGTGGGCGGAGGATGTCGCCCGCAAGGTGATGAGACTCAACGATGCGCCGCCGCTGCGGTTGGTCCAGGGCAGCCACATCGTCACCCGCCGCGTGCATCTGGGCCGCGATGCTTTCATGCTGCAGCAGCCCGATGGCCGCATCATCTTCATCATTCCCTATGAACAGGATTATTCGCTGATCGGCACCACCGAAGGCGATGTGCAGCGCCCCGAGGATGCCAAGGTGAGCGATGCGGAAGTGGAGTATCTCCTCTCTGCCGCCAACCGCTATCTCGCCCGGCCGTTGACACCGGACGACGTGGTGCACCGCTTTGTCGGCGTGCGCCCGCTGATCCTGGAAAGCGGGAAGGACGACAAGGAAACCACCCGCGATTACCGGCTGGTGGAGCATCCGGGCCTTGACGCGATGACCATCGTTGGCGGCAAGATCACCACCTATCGTGTGCTTGCCGAAGACGTGATGGCGCGCATCGCACCGAAATCGAAGAGCTGGACCGGCAAAGTCCCCCTGCCCGGCGGCGCCATCGACCGCGCCAAGGGCGAGCACGGCCAGGCCGCCTTCAAGCGCTGGCTCGATCAACTGCAGGCGCGCGAGGCCAATTATGATCCCAGGCTGGTCAAGCGGCTGGCGATGACCATCGGCGCCCCGGCGGCAGAGCTGCTGGCGGGCGGTCTGGGCCGCAACCTCGGCGGCGTGTTCGAAGCCGAGCTTGATTATTTCAAGGCTCAGGAATGGGCCCAGTCGAGCGCCGATGTGCTGTGGCGCCGCACCAAGCTGGGCCTGCACCTGGATGCCGCCGCACAGGCCGAAGTCGCTCGCTGGTTCGGCGAAACCCCGGCCGACGTCCGCGAAATCCCCGCCGGCCACCGCTTCGCCCGGCCCGGTGTAGACTGAACAGCGCCAGCCAAGCTCAGCATTCATCCCTAATTGTTGCCGTTGCGCGTTTACGGCAGCATCGCATCCAATGGCCGGCGGTGAACGCTGTCGGTTTGGGGGGAAGGATGATGTTGGCTGGGCAAGCAAAGGCCGTGCCTGTCACGATCAGGAACCGTTTGGCCTGGTCTGATCTCAGTGCCGCGCTCGCCGCCGGCTGGGCCGATTATCGCGCCGCGCCGCAGTTCGGCCTGTTCTTTGCCGGCATCTATGTCGCCGCCGGGCTGGCGCTGGCCTGGGCTCTGGCCACGCAATCCGCCGTGGCGTGGCTGGTGCCGGCCGCCGCCGGGTTTCCGCTGCTGGCGCCGTTCTGCGCCGTTGGCCTCTATGAAGTCAGCCGTTGCCGCGAGGCGCTGCAACCGCTGCGCTGGGGCGGCGTGCTCGGCGCGCTCAGGGGCCGCGGCGATGATCAGATCCTTTCGATGGGCGTCATCATCTTCGTCGCCTTTGGCTTCTGGCTGATGATCGCGCACGCCATCTTCGCCATCTTCCAGGCCGATAGCGGGACGGACAGTTTTGCCTTCCTTCTTACCGGCACCGGCCTCGTCATGCTCGCCTTCGGCAGTGCGGTGGGGGCGCTGATGGCGCTGGGCTTCTATGCTGTCACCGTCGTCAGCCTGCCGATGCTGGTTGATCGCGACGTCGATTTCATGACGGCCATCATCGCCAGCCTCGCCAGCGTGCGAGACAATGGCGCGGTCTTGCTGGGCTGGGCCGTCTTGATCGCCGCCGCGCTGTTCCTGGCCATGCTGCCAGCCTTTATGGGTCTGCTGGTGGTGCTGCCCGTGTTGGGCCACGCCACTTGGCACCTGTATCGCCGCCTGGTGGCTTAAAGCGCGCCGGCCTCCTGCAGGCACGACACCAGCACTTCGGCATCGATATTGCCGCCTGAAAGCGTGGCGATCACCGTCTTGCCCTGAACGTCCACCTTGCCGGCCAACAATGCCGCCAGCGTGACGCTGCCACCCGGCTCCACCACGAGTTTCAACTCACGGAAGGCAAAGGCGACGGCGCGCGCCACTTCGGCCTCGCTCACCGATACGCCGGTGGCACCATGGTGGCGCAGGGTTTCAAAGGTGATTTCGGCCATCACCAGCGTCTGCAGCGCGTCGCAGCGGGTGGGGCCGGGATTCTCCACCGGCAGGATGCGCCCCGCCGCCAGGCTGCGGCAGACATCGTCATAGCCTTCAGGTTCCACCACCACGATGGGGAGTTGGCTGCCCGCCGCGAATCCGCCCGAAAGCCCGCCGCCGCCACAGCAGGTCAGCACCATATCCGCCGTCTCGCCCTTGGCGGCCAGATCCTGCACCGCTTCCAGCCCGGCGGTACCCTGGCCTGCGATGATCAGTGGATCGGCAAAGGGGGGCACAATCAAAGCGCCGCGGGCTTCGGCCAAGCCAGCGGCAATCGTCTCGCGCGCTTCGGTGAGCCGGTCATAGAACACCACCTCGGCGCCATCAGCCCGCGTGCGCTCCACCTTCAGCTTCGGCGCGTCCGATGGCATCACGATTACCGCCGGCATGCCCAACAGCTTCGCCGCCCGCGCCACGCCCTGCGCGTGGTTGCCCGATGAATAGGCCACCACGCCGCCGCGCCGGCCTTCGGGCGGGATCGCCAACAGGCGATTCATCGCGCCGCGGAACTTGAAGCTGCCAGTGTGCTGCAGATTCTCCGGCTTGAACCAGATGCGGCCGCCGCAGATCGCATCCAGCGCCGGGCTGTTCAAAAGCGGCGTGCGCACCGGCCAGGTGCCCAGGCGCTCGGCCGCAGCCAGAACATCCGAATGAACGACAGGGGAAGTCATTGAAAAAGCGCCCTTCTGACAGATTGTCACAGCCTGTATAAACCCCAAGGCAACCCTTTGAAAGGCCAAGCCAAAATCATGTTTTTCTCCAGCGGCGCATTGTAACAATTTTCCGCTTTACATGGGGGGGGTTAAACCATAGGAAGCGCGCCGCTGCCCCATGGGACTTCCACCGCAAGGCAGCTTTGGTGTCAATGCCGGCGATCGCCCGGGCGGCCCTTTCAGGGGCCAACCGGTCAAGCGCGCAGCAGCGACATACTTTGCCCACCCGGAGGTCCCTTGAGTTGCTCAAGCAAAACGAAGCGCTGTCGGTAGCGCGGCTCCTGCGTCCAACGCAGCCCGTTACCCTTGTCCGCCCTCACGCCGCTCGCCGCGCGGCCCGGTTCTTCCTGTCGAAGTTTCCGGGCACGTCGATGTATGCGGTCAAGGCGAATCCTTCCGCTGATCTGATCCGCACCCTGTGGGATGCGGGGCTGACGCATTATGACGTCGCCTCCATCGCCGAAGTGCGCCTGGTGCGCGAGGTGGCGCCGAATGCCACCTTGTGCTTCATGCACCCGATCAAGCCGCCGGAAGCCATTGCCGAGGCCTATCACCAGCACGGCGTGCGGGTGTTCAGCCTTGATAGCATCGACGAGTTGGACAAGATCGTTGCCGCCACCTCGAAGGACGGCGTGGCTGCGACCGACCTCACGCTGTGCGTGCGGCTGCGCGTTTCCTCCTCCCACTCCAAGCTCAGCCTGGCGTCGAAGTTCGGCGTGCATGCCGATGAAGCCGCCCCGGTGCTGATGGCCGCCCGCCAGGTTGCCGATGCGCTGGGCATCTGCTTCCATGTCGGCAGCCAGGCGATGAGCCCGCAGGCCTATGGCGATGCCATGGCGCAGGTACGCGCCGCCATCGTCGGCGCCGGCGTCACCGTCGATATCGTCGATGTCGGCGGCGGCTTC
This sequence comes from Sphingomonadales bacterium 32-65-25, assembly GCA_002280855.1. Taxonomy (GTDB): domain Bacteria; phylum Pseudomonadota; class Alphaproteobacteria; order Sphingomonadales; family Sphingomonadaceae; genus Sandarakinorhabdus. The sequence goes on from NCEU01000001.1 coordinate 354,820, forward strand.
CCGTCCATCTATCCGGGCATGGAGCCGGGCCGCCTCGAAGCCTATTTCGAAGTGATCCACCGCACCTTCGAAGCCCTGCCGATTTCCTATTCGGCCGAGCTGTGGTGCGAGCCGGGCCGCGCGCTTTGCGCCGAGTATAGCTCGGTGCTGGTCCGCGTCGAAGCCCGCAAGGGCGATGTGCTCTACATCAACGATGGTGCCTATGGCGCCCTGTTCGATGCCGCGCATATCGATTGGCGGTTCCCGGTAGAACTGGTGCGCGACACCGTCAGCCGGGCGCGCGACATGGAGTTCAGCTTCTGGGGCCCGACCTGCGACGACATGGATTACATGCGCGGGCCGTTCGCCCTGCCCGCCGATATCGCGGCCGGTGACTATATCGAGATCGGCATGCTCGGCGCCTATGGTGCCGCCATGCGCACCGGCTTCAACGGCTTCACTGCCGGCGAAACGGTGATCGTGTCGGACGAACCGATGGACACGCTCTATGCTGTCACGGAAGAGTCGCCGGACAAGATTATCCAGCTGCGCACCAAGTAAGTCTTCAGGCCCCCGCTTTTGCCGGCGGGGGCCGCTTTCCCCGCTCGGCGCCGGACTCCCCCGGCCGCGGGCGGCGCTCACGCGCCGGGCCATCGTCTGAACACGGGAGCAATCCATGACCGAACCATTGAACCACGTCGTTACCGAGCTCACCCCCGCCGAGCGCCAGCGCAAGGCCGAGCTGCTGTCGACGCTCGTCGAACATATCGACATCAAGAGCTTCGACGCCCGACCGATCATCGACGGCATGGCCAAGATGAGCTTCACCAGCCGCGATCTGGCCCGCGCCACCGCCATCTACAACCAGATGCTGGCCGATCCCGATTGCACCATCTTCCTGGTGATCGCCGGCTCCACCTCGGCTGGCGGCTGCATGGATCTCTATGCCGATCTGCTGCGCAACAACATGATCGATGGCATCGTGGCCACCGGCGCCTCCATCGTTGACATGGATTTCTTCGAAGGCCTTGGCCACAAGCATTATCAGGCGCTGGAAGTGCCGGATGACGACACGCTGCGCTCGCTGCTAATCGATCGCATCTACGATACCTATATCGACGAAGAAGCCCTGCAGGATTGCGATCACACCATCTACGAGATCGCCAACACGCTGGAGCCGCGCGGCTATTCCAGCCGCGCCTTCATCCGCGAGATGGGCAAATATCTGTCCGAGCATGGCAAGAAGGAGAACAGCCTCGTCAAGCTCGCCTATGAGCATGACGTGCCGATCTTCTGCCCGGCCTTCGTCGACAGCAGCGCCGGTTTCGGCCTGGTGAAGCATCAGGTTGACCGCGCCAAGGCCGGCCAGCCCTACATGATGCTGGATGCCATCGCCGATTTCCGCGAACTGACCGACATCAAGATCAAGGCCGGCACCACCGGGCTCCTCATGATCGGCGGCGGCGTGCCGAAGAACTTCATCCAGGACACGGTGGTCTGCGCCGAAATCCTTGGCCACCACGATGTCGAAGTGCACAAATATGCCGTGCAGATCACCGTGGCCGACGTGCGCGACGGCGCTTGCTCGTCCTCCACGCTGCAGGAAGCGGCCAGCTGGGGCAAGGTCAACACCGGCATCGAACAGATGGTGTTCGCCGAAGCCGGCAGCGTGATGCCGCTGCTCGCCAGCGACGCCTATCACCGCGGCCACTGGAAGGTCCGCGCCAAGCGCGCGTGGGGCAAATTGTTCGCCTGACGGCGAGCGTGCTGAGGGGTAACCCTCTCCGTTTGACATCGGCCTGAAAACCGAAGAACCCTCCCCGCCACAAACGGGGAGGGTTTTTCGTATGAACAAGGCAATCTTGCTGCCGATGCTGGTGCTGGCCGGCTGGACGATGATCGTGTGGATCTGGATGTACGCCACGCGCATCCCGGCGATGGGCCGCGCCGGCATCGATGGTGCCAAGATGGTGGGCGCCACTGGCAAGAGCCTGCGCGATGATCTGGTCGCTGCCGGCGAGCACCGCGCCAGCTGGGTGGCCGACAATTACAATCACCTGATGGAACAGCCGACCATCTTCTATGCCACCGCGCTTGCACTGGCGGTGATGGGCGAAGGCGGCAGCCTGGCCGTGAACCTGGCCTGGGGCTATGCCGGCCTGCGGATCGTTCACAGCCTCGTGCAGATCCTGTCGAACCGGGTCGTCGTGCGCTTCCTGGTGTTCGCGCTGGCGTCGCTCTGCCTGCTCGGCCTGGTCCTGCTGGCCCTCAGCATCGCCAGCGCTCAGGCCTGACGTTCGAAGCGCGCCACCAGTTCGACATGCGATGACCAGCGGAACTGCGCCACTGGCCATAGGGTGGTGAGGCGATAACCGCCTTCCACCAATATCTTCGCATCGCGGCCGAAGCTGTTGGGATTGCACGATACCGCGACGATCACTGGCACCGGCGATGCGGCGAGCGCCTTGGCCTGCGCTTCGGCCCCGGCGCGTGGCGGATCGAACACGACCGCATTCAGCCCGGCCAGTTCCTTGTCCACCAGCGGCCGGCGGAACAGGTCACGGTGCTGCACCTCCACCCGGCGGCCAGCACTGCGGGCGGTCGCGCCCAGCGCCATCACGGCCGGCCCGGCTGCATCGACGGCCAGCACAGCCGCCTTTTGCGAAAGCGGCAGTGCGAATGTGCCGAGCCCGCAGAACAGATCGGCCACCCGTGCTGCCCCGCCGACGGCCTCGCACACCGCCGCCACCAGCGCCGCCTCGCCTTCTCGCGTGGCCTGCAGAAATGGCGCCACCGGCAGCGGCACGGCCACGCCACCCATGTTGAGCACCGGTTGCCGCCGCTCCACCAGTGTGTCGATGCCGCCCGGCCCCTCCACGCTCAACCGCGCCAGATCATGTTTGTCGGCAAAATCCGTCAGCGCCTCGATCGCCGCCAGCCCTTCGGCCGACACATTGGCGAGCAGCACATCCACCCCGGCATCCGACAGCGTGAGCGCGATTCCCGCCCCCTGCCCGTCCCTCAACCGCGCCCGCAGCAGCACCCTGAGCGGGCCCAGCAGCGCCATCAATTCCGGCGCCAGCACCGGGCAATCGGCGATATCCACCAGCGCGTGTGTGCCTTCGCTGTGAAAGCCCAGCACCAGTTTCCCGCTGCGCTTCAGCGCCTTCAGGCTCGCCCGGCGCCGGCTGCGCGGCGGCGACAGCGCGATGGGCCGCACATCGGCAGGCAGCGCCACCACCCGGCTCAACCGGTCGATCACGAAATCCCGATAAGCCGCTTCATCCATGTGCTGCATCTGGCAGCCGCCACAGTCAGGATAATGGGCGCAAGCCGGGGCCGCGTGGTGCGGGCCGACAATGATGCGCGGCGGATTGCTGCTGAAATCAACGCTGTCGCCCACCGCTGCCAGCGGCACGAAGCGGCCATCATCGCTGACCCCATCCCCCCGCGCCGCCAGCCGCACGATAGGGCGAATATCGCTCATAATGCGGCCAGCACGGCCGGCAGGCTGGCCACCAGATCATCGGATATGCCGCCTGGCCCCAGCCGCAAGCCGGCCTCGCCATGCAGCCATGCGGCCGCCTGCGCCGCTTCAAACAGCGGCAGCCCTTGCGCGATCAGTGCAGCGATCATCCCGGCCAGCACATCACCCGATCCGGCAGTGGCCAGAAACGGGCTGGCATGGGCGTTGATCGCCGTACGGCCATCGGGCGCCGCGATGATGGTGGCAGCGCCCTTCAACAGCACCACCGCATCACTGGTGCGCGCCGCCGCCTGCACCGCCGCCAGCCGGTCATCACCCACCGGGCCGAATAGCTGGCTGAATTCACCTTCGTGCGGGGTGAGCACGGCGGGCGCGCCAATCGGTCCGCGCGGCAGCAGGCGCAGCGCACCGGCATCGATCACCAGCGATTTGCCTGCCCAGCTCAGCCGCTTCAGCCAGCCGCGCGCCCGCGCATCGGCCTCCATCCCCGGGCCAATCACCACCGCGCCCAGCCGCTTGTCGGTCAGCAGCGCCGCCGCTTCATCATCATTGCGCCGCATCAGCGCCAGCGCCGGCATAGCCAAGCCCTCGCCCGCCAGCGTCACCAGCCCCGCGCCCGTGCGCAGCGCCGCCAGGCCGGCCAGGCCCGACGCACCGCCATGGCCCGGCGTGCCTTCCACCACCATCACCCAGCCGCGCGCATATTTGTGCGCCTCGCGCCCCGGCCCCAGCAACTGCGGCCGCGCCGTGAAGGCCAGCGGGCTTTCGATGGCAATGCCGATATCCACCACCGCCAGCCGGCCGGTCACGAAGGCGCCTTCGCCCAACACGTGCCCGGGCTTGGCGGCTCCAAAACTCAGCGTCAGCTCCGCCGGCAGCACCCGGCCCAGCGCCTTGCCGGTATCCGCGTCCAACCCCGAGACGATGTCGATGGCCACCACGCGCCCGACACCCTGCAAACGATCCAGCGCCGCCTGAACGCTGTCCGGCAGCGGTCGGGTAAGGCCGGTGCCGAACAGTGCATCCACGATCAACGGCGCGGCCGGCGCTTCGCTCAGCGGCACCACGGGTCCCCTCCAGCGCCGCGCCATGGTCGCCGCCGGCTCGGATGTGGGCGGCGCATCGGCGGCCACCGTGACCGCCACGCCGGCTTCGTCCAGCCGGCAGGCAATGCCATAGCCATCGCCGCCATTGTTGCCCGGCCCGCACAGCACGGTGGCGCGCCGCGCCGGCGCGAATGCCATGATCGCCCGCGCCGCGCCTGCCGCCGCCCGTTCCATCAGGGTGAGCGCCGATGTGCCCGCCGCGATGGCAGCAGCTTCAGCGGCCCGCATGGCTGCGGCAGAAACGATGGTGGGGCCAGAATCGGATTTCAACATGCGCGCCTTGTCACAAAGCACGGGCGTCGGCACAAGGCCGGTGATGACAGCCCCGCTCCACATCCGCCCCGTCCGCGCCGAAGATGCCGCCGAACTGGCCGAATTGCTCAACGCCATCATCGCGCGCGGCGGCACCACCGCCTTTGAAACGCCGTTCACGCCAGAGACGTTGCGCGAGGCCTATCTGATCGGCCCAACGGTGCATTGCTGCTTCGTGGCAGAGGCCGATGGTCACCTGCTCGGCTTCCAGACGCTGGGCACGCAACCCTTCCTGCCAGCGCAGATTGGGGACATCGCCACCTTCACCCGTGTCGGCGGCACCCAAAGCGGCGTCGGCTCCGCGTTGTTCGTTGCCACCACGGCACGCGCCCGCGAAATCGGCCTCACCGCCATCAACGCCACCATCCGTGGCGACAACACAGGCGGCCTCACCTTCTACGGCCGCATGGGTTTCATTGATCACGAGGTCGTACCGGCCGTGCCACTAAAAGACGGCACGCCGGTGAACCGCATCCGCAAACGCTTCGCGCTTTAGATATCCGCAAACACGTGGGTTTCCCCATGCCCGCCAGGATGCGTCACCGCACCCAGCCGCGCCGGGCCCACCGTCTGGGCGAATTTCCAGATCGCGCCTGATTGATAATCGGTGGCGCGCGGCACCCAGTTGGCACGCCGCGCGTCCAGCACAGCGGCATCCACCTCCAGATCGATGGTGCCGGCCTCGGCATCGATGGAAATCATGTCGCCATCCTCGATCAACGCGATCGGCCCGCCTTCGGCCGCTTCCGGCCCCACGTGCCCGATGCAGAACCCGCGCGTCGCGCCCGAAAACCGCCCATCAGTGATCAACGCCACCTGCTCGCCCATGCCCTGGCCATAAAGCGCCGCCGTCGTGGACAGCATCTCGCGCATGCCCGGCCCACCCTTGGGCCCTTCATAGCGGATCACGATCACGCAGCCCGGCTCGATTCCGCGCTGCTCGACGACGGCAAAGCAGGCCTCCTCACTGTCGAACACCCGCGCCGGACCACGGAACTGCAGTGTCTTCATGCCCGCCACCTTCACGATGGCACCATCGGGGGCCAGGCTGCCCTTCAGGCCCACAACACCGCCGGTGGGCGTGATCGGGCTCGAAACCTCGTAAATCACCTTCTGGTTCGGGTTCCAGCTGATTTCGTCGATATTCTCGGCCAGCGTCTTGCCGCTCACCGTCATGCAGTCACCGTGGATGAACCCGGCATCGAACAGCGTTTTCAACACCATATAGACGCCGCCCGCGTCATACATGTCCTTCGCCACATATTTCCCGCCGGGCTTGAGGTCCGCGATGTACGGCGTCGTCTTGAAGATCTCGGCCATGTCAAACAGGTCGAACTTCACGCCGCACTCATTGGCCATCGCCGGCAGGTGCAGCGCGCCGTTGGTCGAACCGCCTGTGGCGGCCACAATCCGCGCCGCATTCTCGAACGCTTCGCGCGTGCAGATGTCACGCGGGCGGATGTTCTTCTCCAGCAAGGTCATGATCTGCTTGCCGGCCGCAATCGCGATGTCGGCCCGGCTCTGATAGGGCGCCGGCATCATGTTGCTGTTGGGCAGTGACAGCCCGATGGCTTCGCCCACGCAGGCCATGGTGTTGGCGGTATATTGCCCGCCGCACGCGCCATGGCCGGGGCAGGCCACCTTCTCCAGCGCCGTCAGCCGCGCCAAGGGGCAGTTGCCGGCCGCAAAGCCGCCCACCGCCTCGAACACATCCACCACGGTCACGTCCTTGTCTTCAAAACGGCCGGGCAGGATCGATCCGCCATACACAAAGATGCTCGGCACGTTCAGCCGCAGCATCGCCATCATCATGCCCGGCAGGCTCTTGTCGCAGCCGGCAAAGCCGATCAGCGCATCATAACAATGCCCGCGCATCGAAAGCTCAACACTATCGGCAATGCAATCCCGGCTCACCAGGCTGGCCTTCATGCCCTGGTGCCCCATGGCGATCCCGTCGGTGACGGTGATGGTGTTGAAGCGCCGCGGCATCCCGCCGGCCTCGTTCACGCCAATCCGCGCCGCATCGGCCTGCGCATCCAGCGTGGTATTGCACGGTGCCGAGTCATTCCCCGCCGAGGCAATCCCCACGAACGGCCGCCCGATTTCCTCCTCGGTCAGCCCCATGGCGTAATAATAACTGCGATGCGGCGCCCGCTCCGGCCCCACTGAAACATGACGACTGGGCAGCTTGGACTTGTCGAATCTTGTCATATCAGGGCCTCTTTGGCTAACAAAGTTGCCCTGCCTGACGCTGGCGGTGGGGTCAAGAGTGGAAAGACCCCAGCCGACTCAGCCCGGGTTGCCGCGCAGGCGTTCGCCATACCATTCGGGCAGGTCGATGCCCATCTCGCGGGCGCGCTCGCGGGCCATGGTTTGCATCTCGGTGCGGATGCGGGCGCGTTCCTGATCGGTGCCGGCCCCGCGCATGCGGTTATGGAATTGCAACCGCTCCTGCTCGGTCAACATCTGGGCCATTTGATAGCCGTCGCGGCTGCCGGCGCCATCGCGTTGCGGGCCAAACGGCGAATCCACGCCCAGATCGCGAGCGCGCTCGCGGATGGTGTTCTGATATTCGTTGCGGATCTGGTTGCGTTCCTGATCATTGCCGGCACTGCGCACCCGGTCGCGCATCTGCTGGCGTTCCTGCTGGGTGAGCATCTGCATGCTGTGGATCTGACCATCGACATTCTGAGTGATGCGCAGCCGATCCTGATCGCGTTGCTGATCTCGATCACGCAGTTGATCGCGCATGCGGTCCTGGTCGCGCATGCGATCCTGATCCCGCGTGCGATCCTGATCCCGCATCTGATCACGTGTGCGGTCCTGATCACGCATCCGGTCGGGTGCCGGCATGGTTCGCTGCGGCATCGAACCGGTGCCCGATCGCGGGCCATGCTGGGCCTGAACGAGCGTTGCCGTGGTCATCCCGACGCCCGCCAACAAGCAGGCCGCCAGTCCGGAAGAGAAAATCCTGTTCATGAGCAAATTCCTTCACGATGAAGTTGGGGGGAATTCTTATGGCTGGGGCAGGCGCACCTGCGGGCCAAGCCGGCCGATCACGTCACGAGCGTCGAAGGCGCGCACATCGGTGGCGGGCATGGCACCGCGACCCATGCGGATTTCGGCCGTGGCCTCGAACCGTTCGACCGTGCGATCCCGAAAGCGATCAGCCCAGAACGGATCGCCGTAATAGGGATACCAGCTATTCCAGCCCATGCCCGGGCCGTAATAACGCCAATAGGGCCGCCAATAGAGATAATCGCGGCGGAACCAGGGATCATACAGCGGATCAATGCCCATCTGCCGTTCCACCTGGCGTTCGGTTTCCTTGTCGACAATCACGAACCAGTCATAACCGCGCTGCAGCGTCAGTTCGGCGGAGCGGTACAGCAGAGACACTTCCACCTGTTCACGCGAGGTGAGGCGATTGCCGGCAAAGGTGACGCTGTAGCGATCTTCCGCCAAGCGCACATCGGAATATCCGCCCTGCACGGCATTGGCGCTGCTGGCCGGCTGATAGGGCGTGCTCCCCGATGTGGCGCAACCGGCCAGCGCCAGCGCTGCAGCAACGCCGCCGCACACGCCAACCCATGGGCGTTTCAAGGTCTTGCGCGTGATCATGTCATGTACTCCGGTCTGTATTCAGCGGCGAAGTGCCTTCGTCATGATCGACGGCAGCACCCCGTCAGGAAACGGGCCCCATGGTGTCAGGCGGCCACAATGATGGTCCGGCGGCGGCGCATGGTGGCCCCCACCAGGCCAAAGCCGGCGATCAGCATCGCCCAGCTGGCTGGTTCGGGCACTTGGCTCACATAGATTCCGGCCATGCTGTTGATGCCGTCGGTCATGCTGCCGTTGATCGTCAGCCAGCCCTTGCGATAGCCATCGCGTTCGATGCCCAGCGAGGTGATGGCCAGCCCTTGCGCATCAGGATCGAGGGTGCTGCCATCCATGCCATATTCGGCAATCGTCGAAAGCTGGCCGCCGAACATGTGATAAAGTCCAGTGGCGCCGCCCTGCGTGTCACCCTTGAAGGCGGCGTTCCAGCCATCGCTGGCCATGAATGAGGCCGAGCGCCAGCGGGCGAATTCGCCGTCTTCCTCCCCTTCTTCGCCGGGGATCTTGCCCGAGAAGTTCCAATAGACGAAATCCTTGTACAGACCGCCGGTCTGGGCAATCAGGCGCGTTTCCAGGGTGTTCACATCCGTGACGAAGAAGCCCTGATCCAGCGGCACTTCAAAATTGAAGAGACCATCGCCGGCCGTGCCGCTGCCCGCGGTCACGCCATTGTCCTGCGCATTGCAGAAGGCGGCGGTGTTGCCATTGTCGATGCCGGCGCAGCTCACCGTGATGGTCCGCGTCTGCATCTGCACCTGGCCATTGTCGTTCTTTTTGCCCCACGCGCCCCAGAAACCAACCTTGTTACCGTTGAACGACAGCGCCTCGCCGATGCGGGTGAAGAAGGAATCGGCCTGATCCACGACAGCCTGGCCGATGGTGACGATGGTTTTCAGGATGCTGGGCGTGTCGGCCGCCTTGTTGCTGTCTAGGCTGGCCATGTAGATGCCGCCCATGGTGGGCGACTCTTCATTGTCCACCCCCAGGAACACCATGCGACCGGCCGCGGCGCTGGGCGGCGCGGTGGAACCGAACTTGGTGCCGGCAGCGCCAGGAATGGCGGTGTTGCTGTCGGCAATCAGCTTGGTTGGCGATGTGCCGCCGCCGGCCACCACATCACGATAATAAACGCCGGTGCGGCCACCGGCGCCGGTTTCCGTCCAGTTGCCCTTGAACACCACGAAATCACCGGTGGGCGACGGCGCGCCGGGGAATTGATCGAACTTGGTGCCGGGCGTGGTGCCGGGCACCTGATAATAGCTCAGATCCGGGTTGGACGGATAAACGCCGTTGTTGACATTGCCCAGGCCGGACATGCCGGTGATCAGCGACCCTTGCGGATTGGTATAGATGCCCGACGTGCCGCCGCGCGTGGTGATCGGTTCACCCGTGCCGCTGTCGATCCCGTTCTGATATTCCAGCACCGGCCGCGATTGGCCGCGCGTGGCGATCGTCGCCGACGTGGCATCGATGCGGGGGATCGACGGAAATTCGTTGAAGATCGCCGCCGTGTTGTTGGGTTGCGGCACGATGGCACCACGTTCGGTAATCTTGGTGATCGGATTGCCGCCGGTGGACATGTCCCGCGTGAAGATGCCGCTGCCCGGCTGGCCATCACCACCCTGAGTACGGGCGCGGAACACCACCAGGCCTTCATTGTTCACCGATGGCTGGTTGTAACTGTTGAAGTTGCGCGTATCGCCCGGATAAAGATCATTATTGTTGACGACTGTGGACCATTTGATGGTCGACGCGGCAAATACCGGCGCGCCCGCCATCATCATCGTTGAAACCGCAATCAACAACGCTGCTCTCTGCTTCATGATACTGCCCCCGGACGAGTTGGACTCAGCTTGCCTTGGTCGGGAGGAGAACAGGGAACACCGCAGCCAGCATTGACAACTGTCAATGTTACCTCAAATTCATCAAGAGACGGGGTCCAGCGGGCCCGGCATGCAACATGCTTACAAGGCGCGCCGAACAGTCGCGATGCAGTCGGCCAATATGTGCGTCCAGCGCGCCACGCCTTCTTTTGTGAGCAACCCGTCATTGCGCACTTCGATGCCGAGATAGGGAATACGCGCTGCTTCGGCGTGACGGTCCATGGTGTAGTTGAGGTCGCGGCCGGAATAAGGCTGGTTGTCGCCAACGTGCAGCCCCCGGCTGGCCAGGGCGACAAGGCCCAGCCGGGCCGCGCGATCGTCCTGATTGTAGAGGATGCCGATCGGCCACGGGCGCTGTTCTTCTGCGCGGGTGGCGAGCTGCGGCGTGAAGCTGTGGACGGAGATGATCAGCGCCGGGCGCATGCGCGCGATCTGGGCCGCGATGGCGGCGTGATAGGGGGCGTGGATGGCCTCCACCCGCAGGTCGCGTTCTTCTTGCGCCAGGTTCCAGTTGCCGGGGATCAGGTGGCCGTCGCTGCTGGCCGGCACGGCGCCCAGTTCCGCGGGATCGCGGTTCAGATCGACCACCAGGCGTGAGACGGTGGCAATGATGGCGGGCGCCGAGAGCGCGCGGGCGAGCCGGCGGGTGAGCGCATCGGTGCCAATATCCACCGCGATATGATCATTCAGCAGCGCGGGCGGGACGCCCAGATCAATGCCGGGCGGCACAGCGGCCGACGCGTGATCGGCGATCAGCAGCAGATCGGCGGTGCCGGGCAGGATTTCGGGCAGGCTCATTGCTGCCGGCATAGCCCCCTTGCCGCACAGAAAAAAGGCCCGGTGGCGAACCACCGGGCCTTAGGGGGCATCCTTGGGAGGATGAAACCGATAATTACTGGCCAATTGCCGGCAGGGCGGCCAGCTCGGTGCCGAGCAGCTTGGCGGCCTGGGCAAACTTCTTGCCGGCTTCGAACTTGGCATCAGCAGCGCACAGCTTTTCGCCGGTGGCGACGAGGTGGATGGCCTTGGCGGCGCCTTCGCCACCCTTGGCAGCAGCCAGGGTGCGGATCTGGGCCGGAGTGGTCTTGCAGCTGACCGGAGCAGAAGCGGCGACGGGGGTGGCGGCCACGGCAGCGGCGGTGATGGCCAGAGCGATGATGCGGTTCAACATGGGTCTTCTCCTGTTGCGGCGCCAGGATCTGGGTCCGCGTGACGTGACATGAATTCCGATTGATTTGAGCAACGCCGCCCCCGACCGAGGGGGGGGGAGTTGAGCAGAGGCTGAGCGCTGCTCAAATCAACTGAGGGCGTTCTAAGTGCGGCTCAGAAGACCGTCAACAGCTATTTTGAGCGCTGGTCAGAATGTCGCGGTGCGGCATAGCAATATCAATTAGTTGTATGAATGACGTAGCCCGAATGTGGCACTGAATCCAGGAAATTTCTTGGCCATTCGAGCGCGACTCAGGCCGCTATTTGAGTCCAACTCCATTCAGCTGAGCACGACTCGGGACTGCGACTGCCGAATCAGATGATGTGCGTGGGGCAGAGCCACCAGTCGCGGCTGCCCGATACTTGGGAAAGCGCCGCCACCGCCCGATCGCGCGCCGCCAGATCGGGATAGAGCGCCAGGCAGGTAGCGCCGGAACCGCTCATCCGCACAAGGCTCGCTCCCCCTGCCCGCTCCAGCGCCGCCAGCACATCAGCGATCACCGGTTGCAGGGCGATGGCCGCCGCAGTCATGTCGTTGCGCAGCCGATCAAGCGGCAGGGCGGGATCGATGGGGCCAAGATCGCGCTGGTCCCAGCCGGCAAACACCGGCCCGGTCGCAACCGCCACACGTGGGTTGACCAGCAAAACGGGCGTGCCGGCCGGATCGTGGGGCCAGGCCGACAGCGCCTCACCCTTGCCGGCACCAAAGCGCGTCTGGCTGTACACGCACACCGGCACATCGGCGCCCAAAGGCTCGGCCAATGTCGCCAGCCGGTCGAGCGGCCAGTTGAGGCCCCACAGCCGGTTCAGCAACCGCAGCGCGGCGGCCGCATCCGCCGAGCCGCCGCCGAGCCCGGCCGCGACCGGAATCCGCTTTTCAAGGCTGACGGCAGCGCCCGGCACCATTCCGGCAGCCGCCGCCAGCGCCCGGCCAGCACGCAGCACCAGATTGTCAGCCTCCGGACCCGCCGCGGCAGCAGTTGGACCCGAAATCGTCAGCGAGAGCGTATCGGCAGGCGCGGCGTGGAGCGTGTCGCCGAAATCGGTGAAGGCGAAAATGCTCTCCAGATCATGATAGCCATCAGGCCGCCGCCGCCGCAGGTGCAGCGCCAGATTGATCTTGGCCGGGGCATGTTCGGTCAGCATCGCGAGGCACGCTGTGGCGCGGGCCGGCAGGCGGCGCAAGTGCTTCTATTTCTGGGCCAGCATCGCTGGCGCCGCATCCAGGCCATAGTCCAGCCGGGCCTGAAGCTTGCGCTTGTCCTCCGCCGGGGCTTCCAGCGCCAGCGCCTGGCGCCAGCGGAAGCGCGCTTCGATTCGGCGGCCCTGCTGCCACAGCGCATCGCCCAAGTGGCTGATAATGGTAGGGTCCTGTGGCTCAAGGCTGATGGCACGTTCCAACGTGGCCACCGCCTTGTCCACCTCACCGGTCTGCAATTGCACCCAGCCCAGGGAATCGATGATGCCGCCATCACCGGGGCGCAACTGGGCGGCCTTTTCGATCAGGGCGCGTGCTTCGACCGGCGCACCACCGCGTTCGAGCAGGCCATAGCCGAGATAATTCAGCACCCCCGGTTCATCAGGGAACAGCGCCAGCGCGGCGCGGAAATCGGCCTGCGCGCCCGGCCAATCGCCGGCGCGATCCCGCATCATGCCGCGCAGATAATGCAGGTTCCACGCCGATGCGCCCAACCCCTTGCCAAAACGATCAATTGCCATGCCATAGGCGCTGGCGGCTTCGGCAAAGCGACTGGCTCTGCTGTGCCAGCCGGCCAGCCCGCCCCAATCATCGGCCGATGCCTCCGGCGCGTCGGCGGCGCGTTGCAGCAACTGCCCGGCCGCGCTAGATTGGCCAGCGGCTTCAAGCACTTCGGCGCGGCGGGCGCGCACGGCCTCTTCCAATCCCAGCCCGGCAGGCACCTTGTCCAGCGCGGCCAGCGCCGGCTGCGTCTGATCGGCCTTGCCCAACATGTCGCCCACGGTCAGCCAGGTGATCGGCAATTCGGGTGCCAGGAAACTGGCCAGCCGGGCGAAATTCAACGCCATCGGCTCGGAACGTTCCCGCGCCAGATCAATCGCAAGTCGCGCTGCTGTCCACGCCAGCGCCTGCCGGGGTTCGGCCACCAGGGGGCCCAGCCGCTGGCCGGCCTGCAGCCGCTCCCGTGCCACCGCCGTCGGCCGGTCGCCTGGGTAGAGCACGGCCAATGCCTCGTCCTTGCGGCCGGCCATCACCAGTGCATCGGCCTGCCCTTGGCGAAGGAACAACAGCGCCGGCCCGCCGCCGGAGCGGGCCTGGCGATAGGCGGTGGCGGCTTCATCCCAGCGGCCCAGGCTGGCCAGCAGATGAGCGCGTTGTTCGGCGATATAGGCGCGCAGGAAGCCTTGGTGGCGCTGCGGATCGAGCAGATTGAGCGCTGCCCCGGCATCGCCGCGGGCCTGCGCCGTCCAGGCGTCAACCACCGGCCCAACGACAATCGGCCAGCCCTGCCCGCCCAGTTTCTGGCGCAAGGATGCAGCCAGCGCCCAATCCTTGCGGATCACGGCTTCAGCAATGCGCGTCATGATCACATCGGGATCGCTGGCGCCATCGGCAGCCAGGCTGCGCGCCAGTTGGAACGCCCGGGCCTGATCGCCGTTGGCCAGCGCCAGTTCCCAGCTGCGGCGCTTGATGCTGGTCGCAGCGGGATCGGCGGCACGCGCCTCTTCCATCAGTCGGGCCGCCAAGCCGACCTCGTTATCGAGCACGGCGTAGCGGCCGATGACATAAGCGTGCAGCGCGGAATCGCTGGGTGCCGCCGGTTTGGCCGCGTGGGCTGTCGTGGCGGAGAGCGCCAGCAAGGCAGCGAGGGTGAGGCGGGTGCGCATGTGGGGCGAAGATGGCGGGGTGTGTGGGGAATGTCGAGGGGGGTGAGAGTCGCGGGGGGCTCTGTGGGGAGCCGCCGGGTCCGCTAAGGGGGTGCAGGAAGGAAGACAAGAGCGTGGCGGAGCCACGCCGTCGGACGAGTCAAAAAGGGCGGCCTGTTGGGGCCGCCCTTTTCGCTCGCCGTCCGAGCTTGCCGGAGCCGGCGCGCGGCACGCGCGCGCGCCCGGCGGCGCTACATATTCGGATAGTTTGGGCCGCCACCGCCCTCCGGCACCACCCAATTGATATTCTGCGTCATGTCCTTGATATCGCACGTCTTGCAATGCACGCAGTTCTGCGCGTTGATCTGCAGGCGCGGCGCATTCTCCTCCACGCCCACGATCTCATACACGCCGGCCGGGCAATAACGCTGCGCCGGCTCGTCATAGAGCGCGAGATTGACCTCGACCGGCACCGACTCATCCTTCAGCGTCAGGTGGCAGGGCTGGTCTTCCTCGTGGTTGGTGTTCGAAAGAAACACGCTTGAGAGACGGTCGAAGCTGATCACGCCATCCGGCTTGGGATAGACGATTTTCGGCGCATCATCCTTGCGGCGCATATGGGTGTTGTCAGGGGACAGCTTGAAGGTGAACGGCAACTCGTAGCCCAGATACTCCATCCACATCATCACGCCGCCCATGGCGGTGCCAACGACGTTGCCGAACTTTTCCACCGCCGGCAGCACGTTGCGGACGATCTTCAGTTCTTCATGCACCCAGCTCTTCTTGTATGCCGCGTCATAGTCCTTGAGTTCGTCCCCACCGCGCTGGGCGGCGACGGCCGCGACGGCGCATTCGGCGGCCATCATGCCGCTCTTCATCGCCGTGTGGCTGCCCTTGATGCGCGGCACGTTCAGGAAGCCGGCGGCGCAACCAATCAGCGCGCCGCCCGGGAAGGCCAGTTTCGGCACCGCCTGCAAGCCACCATCATTGATGGCGCGTGCGCCATAGGAAACGCGGCGGCCGCCTTCCAGAATTTCGCGGATCGCCGGGTGGGTCTTCCAGCGCTGGAATTCCTCAAACGGCGACAGGTGCGGGTTGTCATAGTTGAGCCACACCGAAAAGCCCAAGGCCACCTGGCCATTGGCCTGATGATAGAGGAAGCCGCCGCCATTGGCATCGCTCAGCGGCCAGCCCTGGCTGTGAATCACCCGACCCGGGACATGCTTTTCAGCCGGGATGTCCCATAATTCCTTCAATCCAATGCCGTAAATCTGCGGCTGGCTGTCCTTGCGCAGATCGAACCGGTTGATGATCTGCTTGGAAAGATGCCCGCGCGCGCCTTCGGCGAAGAAGGTGTACTTGGCGTGGATTTCCAGGCCGGGCGTCCAGCTGTCTTTCTTGGAACCGTCCTTGGCGATGCCCATGTCGCCGGTGGCGACGCCCTTCACGCTGCCATCATCGTTGAACAGCACTTCGGCCGCGGCAAAGCCGGGGAAAATTTCCACGCCCAACGCTTCTGCTTGGGTGGCGAGCCAGCGGGTGAGATTGCCGAGGCTGACGGTATAGCAGCCCTTGTTCTGCATGAACGGCGGCAACAGCGCGTGCGGGAATTCATATTTCTTGGTTTCCGTGAGCACCCAATGATGGTTCTCCGTCACCGGCACGGTCAGCGGCGAATCCATCGTGCGCCACTCCGGCAGCAGTTCGTCCAGCGCGCGGGGATCGACCACTGCACCCGACAGGATATGCGCGCCGATTTCGCTGCCCTTTTCCAGGATGCACACCGAAAGCTCGACACCCAGCCGCTGCGCTTCCTGCTTGGCCCGGATCGCCGCGGAAAGGCCAGCCGGCCCACCGCCCACGATCACCAGGTCATAGGGCATCGATTCCCGTTCGCTCACGTGCTTTCCCCATCCTCGCCGCGCCGCATCAGGCTGGCGCAGCCTTGCCATCATTCACCAGATAGCGGCACAGCAAAGGCTTGACCAGACGGGGCACACTGATGCTTTTGGTCGCTTGTGACGCTTACCCCAGACGCCTTTGTTATCCCTGTTGCTGCCGATCCTGCTGCTGCGCTGGCCTTTCTGGTGAGCGCCGGGGCCGATGTGGCGATTGCTGAACAGCCGCGCCGCTGGCTGGATGCGCCGCCACCAAAGGCAACGCCCAGGCCCGAACCGCCGCCCGCACCAGCCGCTGCACCGCCGATGGCGGCGCCCGCGCCGGCGCCGGCCGCCGATCACCCGGCCCGCGCCTGTGCCGATGTGCCGGCGCTGCTCGCCCTGCTTGGCCGCTTTCCGGATGCCCGCACGCGGCCACCACTTTTGTTCCAAGGTGCGCTGGAAACGCGCATCTGGGTGCTGATCGACCGGCCGGACACGGATCCGGCGCACCGCGAGACCATCGATCGCATGCTGGCCGCCATCGATCTCGATTGGAACCGCGCCGCGCTGGTCAGCCGCCTGCCCTGGCCAACGCCGGGCGATGGCGAGCCCACCGCCAGCGCGCTCGCCCGTTTCTCACCGGTGGTGGAGCGGCTGGCCGAACTGGCGCCGCCCACGCACGTGCTGGCACTGGGCCAGGTCGCTGCTGACCTGGCTGGCACGCAAGCCCGGTTGGGCAGCAGCCGCGGGCGCTGGTTCGATTGGCGCGGCGCGCAACTGCTGCCGTCGATCCACCCGCGTGCCATGGGCGGCAACAAGGAATTGAAGCGCCAGGCGTTCGAGCATCTGAAATTGTTCCGGGCGGCTATCGCATGAGGCGCACAGCAGCCCTGATTGCCCTGGTTCTGGCTGGCCCGGCCGCCGCCATCACCGTGCCGCCGGCGCTGATGCCGCCAACACCGCCGCCGCTCACCACCCTGCCTCCCGCCGCGCAACCGATGCAGACGGTGACAGGCCTGCACACCGGCATCACCCCGCGCCAGCGCATGGTGCCGCCACAATTGACCGAGGAGGAACGCGGCGCGTTCCGGCAGGTCTTCCTCGATCTCGATGCCGGCCGCTACACGGTGACCGAGCGCGCGCTGAGCGCTCTGCCCGCCAGCCTGCTCAGCGAAACCGCCCGCGCAGCCCTGATCGTCGCACGCGGCACCGGCAAGCTGACGCGGGCCGAGCTTGTTGCCTGGCTCACCGCCAATCCAGATCTTCCGCTGTCGCCAAAGGTCGCCCGCCTTGCCGAAGCGCTGCCCGGCGCCGATGCCGCGCCGCTGCCGCTGCTGCCGGAAGTGCGCCCGTTTCGCACCGCCAGCGCCGCCAGCTTCCGCACGGAAAGCCTGCCCGCCGATGCCGAGCTTGCCGCCCGGCTGAAGCCGTTGCTGGCGGCCGATCACAATGACGAGGCGGAGCGGCTGTGGCTGGCACAGGCGCCGGCGCTGTCGCCCTTCGCCCGCGCCGATCTCGCGGCCCGCATCGCCTGGAACCATTATCGCATGGGCGATGATCTCGCCGCCTGGCGCATGGGACTCGAAGCAACCGCAGGTTTGGGCCAAGGCGCGTCAGACGGCGCGTGGACCGCCGGACTGGCCGCCTTCCGCCTCGGCCGCTGGCGCGATGCCGCCGAAGCCTTTGATCGGGTGACGATGGGCCGCGAAGACACGCGGGCGGCTGCGGCCTTCTGGGCCGGCCGCAGTTGGGGTCTGGCCGGCAACGAAGCCAACCGCAAGGCCCGGCTGGCCCAAGCTGCCACCTCGGTCGCCAGCTTCTATGGCCTGCTCGCCCGCCGCTCGCTGGGCGTGGACCAGGGTCTGGATTGGCGGGAACCCGACTTCATCACCGCAGACTGGAATTATCTGAAAGACGTGGCCGGCGCTCGCCGTGCCGCTGCCTTGGTGGAAATTGGCCAATTGGGCCTGGCAGACCGCGAACTTCGGCACCTTGCCGCCACCGCGCCGGCCAATGCCTATCCGGCGATCCTGCGGCTGGCGGCACGCCTCGATCTGCCAGCCACGCAGTACAGCCTTGCCACCAAGCCACCGCTGGGCCTGGAAGCGCCGCTATCGGCTCGATATCCCGCGCCGGATTGGGTGCCGTTCCGCGGCTGGCGGGTGCCGCGCAGCTTGGCCTTTGCCCACGCCCTGCAGGAATCGGCCTTCATCACCACAGCCACAAGCCGCACCGGTGCCAAGGGCCTGATGCAGTTGATGCCCGACACCCGCGACCTGGTGAACCGCCGGATCCTGAAGGAAACCCCCGATGCCGCCTCCGTGGTGGGGGACATGGCAGACCCGGCCTATAATTTCGAACTGGGCCAGACCTATCTGGAGGTTCTGGGCCGCATGGGACTCACCGGCGGACTGCTGCCCAAGGTGATCGCCGCCTACAACGCCGGGCCAGGTTCGGTGCAAACCTGGAACCGCACGCTGGATGATCAGGGCGATCCGCTGCTGTTCATCGAATCCATCCCCTATCGCGAAACCCGGCACTATGTCGAAATCGTGCTCAGGAACCTGTGGATGTACGAACTGCGCGACGGCCATTCGCCCGCATCGATGGACGCCATCGCGCAGGGCCTTTGGCCACGCCTGCCCGGGCTGGGCGGCGAACTGGCGGTTAAGTGCGATCCACTGCCGATCCGGCCGCGCCCCGAACCCGGCAGCTTCACCCCCGAAGCCTGGCCCAGCGATGATCGCGCCGTGGCCGGCGGGAAATAGGTTCAGCGCTGCTCTGTCAGGCTCAGCAGATTGCCCTCACTGTCGTTGAACCAGGCGATGCGGGTGCCGCCATCGGGCGAATTCCAGATGCCCTGCGCATCTTGGCCAAAGCCGGGATAGATCAGCATCTCGACATCTTTCGCCACCAACCCGGCCACGGCGGCGCCGGCATCATCCACCAGCCAGCCCAGCACGGGATGGGGGCCAGGCGTGAAATCCGGCAGCGCCGTCAGCCGGATGAAGCCGTCTCCACAGGGAAACTGATCGCCAAAATGGTCAATCGCCGGCGCACCAATGCCAAGCACCGGCCCCAGCACATCGCGGTAAAAACCCCGCGCGCGTTCGCGGTCGCTCACGCAGATCATCGCCATCACCCGCGCCGCCCCTGTTGCCATTGCCGCAATCCTTCCCCTCGCCGTTCATCCACCATGACAAACCGGCAAGGAACAGTTTAGCGTCATTCATGCCCATTGATGAGTCGATTTCCTTCGTGCCTCTGCATATCGCCGCCCTGACGGTGAGCGACACGCGCGAGGCCGCCACCGACACATCGGGCGACACGCTGGTGGCGCGGCTCACCGCTGCTGGCCATGTTCTTGCCGCCCGCGCCATTGTGAAGGACGAGGTGCCGCTGCTGGTGGCGCAACTGAACGCGTGGATTGATGACCCGGCCATCGACGTCATCATCACCACTGGCGGCACCGGCGTCACCGGCCGTGACGTCACCCCTGAAGCGCTTGATCAGGTTGCGGAAAAGATGATCCCCGGCTTTGGCGAGCTGTTCCGCTGGCTCAGCTTCCAAAGCATCGGCACCTCCACCATCCAGTCCCGCGCCTGCGCCGGCCTCGCCCGCGGCACCTATATCTTCTGCCTGCCCGGCTCCACCGGCGCCGTGAAGGACGGGTGGGACGGCATATTGGCCAGCCAATTGGATGCCCGCCACCGGCCGTGCAACTTCGTCGAGCTTTTGCCCCGTCTGCGGGAACGCTGAGCCGATGCGCTATTTCCTCGATTGCGAATTCAACGGCTTCGATGGCCCGCTCATCGCCATCGCGCTTGTGCCGGAAGGCGAGAGCGTGGGCGATTTCTATGCTGTGCTGCCCTGCCACCGCCCGCTGCGCTGGGTGCAGGAACATGTGATGCCCAAACTGGGCGCCCCGGCGCAGAGCCGCGCCGACGTGGTGGCCGCGCTTGCCGCCTATCTTGCGACCGATGCCGAACCGGTGCTGGTTGCCGACTGGCCGGAGGATATCGCCCACGCCGCTGGCTTGCTGGTGTTCAAGGGCCGCCGCATGGTGCCGCATGTGCGCTTTGATCTGATCAACCTGCCCGGCTTCGACACCGCCAGCATGAGCGCCATGCCCCACAATGCGCTGGCCGATGCCCGCGCCCTGCGCACCGAAGTCTTGACTCGCGAAGCCTTGGCATTGGGCCAGGTCGCCGCCTGAAGCAGGTCATCAATCCTGCTGGCGCACGCGCAATGTTCCTGATACGTTCACACTCGATGGGGAGTCGGGTGATGAAACTGATTGGAGCATGTCTGATGATGGCCAGCCTCACTCTGGGTAGCCCGGGCAGCGCCGCAGAAGCCACCGGCCAGTTCAGCGTGACGCTCACCGCCCTGCCCGCAGCGCCCGGCGGCGTCGCGCAGCACCGGCTGGAGAAGCACTTCAGCGGCGATCTGGCCGGCACCAGCACCGGCGTGATGATGAGCGCCGGCGATCCGGCCAATGGCATTGCCGGCTATGTCGCGATGGAGATGGTGGAGGCCACCCTCACCGGCCGCGCCGGTGGCTTCGCGCTGCAGCACAATGGGACGATGGATGCCGGCGGTCAGCAGCTCAATGTGGTCATCGTGCCTGGCTCCGGCACCGGGGCATTGGCTGGCATCAGCGGCCGCATGACCATCCGCATCGCCGGCCGGGAGCATTTCTACACGCTCAGCTATGCCCTCCCTGCCGCACCCTGAGGCTGTGCGCGGGCGCGGCGCGACCGGGAACGCAACACCCGCCCGCTTTGGCCTCGCTACCCGCGAAGCCGATGGTGACTGGCTGGACATGGCCGCAACGGTTGACGACGCACCGCCGCCCTTGCGCACGACGGTAACGGTGGAACGCCCGCGCAGCATCATCACCCGCAACCAATCCCCCGATGTGCCGTTCGACCGCTCGATCAACGCCTATCGCGGCTGTGAGCATGGCTGCGCTTATTGTTTCGCCCGCCCCACCCATGCCTTCCACGATCTGTCGCCCGGCCTGGATTTCGAAAGCCGGCTGTTCGCCAAGCCGGACGCGCCAGCGCTGCTGAAGGCCGAACTGGGCAAACGCGGCTACGAATGCCAGCCCATAGCGCTCGGCACCAACACCGATCCCTATCAGCCCATCGAGCGCGACTGGAAGATCACCCGGCAAATCCTTGAAATATTGAACGACTGCCGTCACCCCGTCACCATCACCACCAAGTCAGAACGGGTGTGCCGCGACCTCGATATCCTCACCGCCATGGCGACCCGCAGCCTCGCCGCGGTGATGATCAGCGTCACCACCCTCGATCCCCACCTCGCCCGGTGCATGGAACCACGCGCCGCCACACCTCCACGCCGCCTCGCCGCCATCCGCACGCTCAGCCAGGCCGGCGTGCCCGTATACGTCTCACTCTCGCCGATGATCCCGGCGATAAACGATCACGAAATCGAAGCCATCGTCGCCGCTGCTGCCGAAGCCGGCGCAGTTGGCGCATACTCTATCCCCGTGCGCCTGCCCCACGAAGTCGCGCCGCTGTTCCGCGA
This sequence comes from Sphingomonadales bacterium 32-65-25, assembly GCA_002280855.1. GTDB lineage: Bacteria > Pseudomonadota > Alphaproteobacteria > Sphingomonadales > Sphingomonadaceae > Sandarakinorhabdus. The sequence continues at coordinate 376,694 of NCEU01000001.1, forward strand.
CTGGCTGGCCACCCACTTTCCCGATCGCGCCACCCGCGTGATGCACCACATCACCACCATGCGCGGCGGCAAGGATAATGATCCGCGCTTCTTTGCGCGCTTTCAGCCGAGCGGGCCTTATGCGGCCCTGATGCGCCAGCGCTTCCACAAGGCCTGCACAACCCACGGCCTCAGCCGGGAGCGCATCCCGCTCGATTGCACGCAGTTCCGCGCGCCGGGTGATCAGCTCTCGTTGTTCTAACCCGGCATGCGTTCATAACGTTCGATGCGCGGCGGTGCAGCCTGCCACTGCCCGCTTGTTCCGATGCTGCGCCCGATCGCAAACAGCCGCTGCATTTCGACCGGTTCAAAACTGATCGGGCTGGGCTCCACCTCCTCGTCGGGCAGATAGGCCAAATGATAGGCGGCACCGGCATTGCGGGTCATGGTGTACACCCGACCGACCGACCGATAGGAAATCGTGCGCAGCATTTCATTCACGCTGCGGCCGATGATGCTGCCGGCGTTGGTGCCGCTCAGCGCCCTGTTGCCGACAAAGCTCACCTTGCCATTCACGATCGTCCACACATGTTCGTTGCTGCCGCGCGGATCGACCATGTAACTGCGGAACAGCAGGGCCTGCTTGATGCCGCCATCCACGTGCATGGTGGGCGGCCCATCCGATTGGCTGATGTACACGGGTGAAAACAGGCCGGGGATGGCCGCCGAAGCCGCCAATATCTGCCGATAGAGCAGCACGCGGTTCGGATCCCTGGAGCTCGCTATCCGCCCCATGTCCCACACCGTGCCGACGCCATTGTCCAGATTGGTGGTGCCCACATACAGGCGCCGGCCGGCCCGATGCGCCGCAGCCACATCATCGAGAAGCTTTTCAGTGATCATCGCCGCGATCATCCGCTCCAGCGGTCCGCGATCATAAAGTGAGGCATTTTTGGCAAAGCCGACGACGCCCCGCCGCTTCATCACGTCCTTCCGGCTGGTTTCCACATAGGCTCGGGCCAGATCGGCATCGTGGGCCGGACCCAGAAAGGCAAGCGTGGCCATCAGCGCCCCGGTGGAAATGCCGGTCACCACGTCAAACTGCGGGCGTGTGCCGGCCTGGCTCCATCCAACCAGCACTCCAGCGCCAAAGGCGCCCAGCGATCCGCCGCCCGACAGCAACAGCACATCGTGCCGCTTGCCCACCTGACGGACCGGCGGCGGATCGCCCAGCGGTGTGCCGTCATCGTCGGCTGCCGAAACAATCGCCATTCGTGCCAGCGAGGGCGCTGCAAACAGCGGCGCCTTTGGCCTGGAGGCGCAGCTCGTCAGCACCAGCAGGCTGCAGGCAAGCATCAGGGCCGGCTTCATGTTCGCGTCCTTTTGCAGCCGTTCCCGGCGAGTCGCCGGATCGGCCACCAACCGTCCCTACGCGGTCGGCAGCTTATAGTCCTTGTATTGCTCGCGCAGCGCCACCTTCAGCAACTTGCCGGTGGCGGTGTGCGGCAGCCCGGGAACGATCAACACATCATCGGGCGTCCACCATTTGGCGATGCGGCCGTCCAGATAGCCGAGTACGCTGTCCTTGGTGACCGTCGCACCCTCCTTGGGTACCACCAGCAACAGTGGCCGTTCGTCCCACTTCGGATGATGCACGCCGATCACGCAGGCTTCCGCCACGCCCGGCGCACCAACGGCGACATTTTCCAGATCGATGGACGACACCCATTCACCGCCAGACTTGATCACATCCTTGGCGCGATCGACGATCTGCATGTAGCCAAGCGGATCCAGCGTGGCGACATCGCCCGTGTCGAACCATCCGTCTTCGAACGCGTTGGCGCCATCGCCCTTGAAATAGCTGCCGACAATCCACGGGCCCCGCACCAGCAGGCGGCCGAAAGCCACACCGTCCCGCGGCAATTCCTGGCCATCGTCGTCAACGATCTTCATTTCAACGCCGAACAGCCCACGGCCCTGCTTTATACGAACATTGAGCTCATCGGCGTAAGGCATTGCATCGGTTTCCGGAACGCCAGTACCCACGGTGCCGAGCGGAGACATTTCTGTCATCCCCCACAGCTGCAGGACGCGCACGCCGAGCTTGTCATAAGCCTCGATCATGGCGCGCGGCACAGCTGAACCACCGATGGCGGTGCGGTTCAGCTTGCCCATCGTCTCACCGGTTTTTTCCAGATGCTGCATCATGCCCAGCCAGATGGTTGGCACGGCCAGCGCCAGATCCACCTCTTCCTCCACAATCAGCTTGTGCAGCGTTGGCGGATCGAAATTGGGGCCGCCCATCACCAGCTTCGCGCCGGCCGCAGCCGCCGTGTAGGGGATGGACCAGGCATTGGCGTGATACATCGGCGCAATCGGCAACACGACGGTGCGGGCACCCATGGCAAACACGTCGGTGGCACAGGCGGCCATGGCATGCAGCACGTTGGAACGGTGGCTGTATTGCACGCCCTTGGGATTACCGGTGGTACCGCTGGTGTAACACAGGCCCGCCGGCGCATTCTCCGCCACCTCGGTCCACGGCGCGTCCACGCTCTCAGCGGCCAGCAGCTCCTCATAGCACAGCAGGTTGAGGCTCGATTCCGGCATGTGGGCACGATCAGTGAGCAGAACGAAATGCTCTATAGTGGAAAGACTTGGGGCCAGTTTCTCAACCAGCTTCACAAACGTCAGATCGAAAAACAGCACCCGGTCTTCAGCATGGTTGGCGATGTAGATGATCTGCTCTTCAAACAGGCGCGGGTTGATGGTGTGGGCAACGCCGCCCATGCCGGAAATGCCGTACCAACTTTCAACATGGCGCCAGGTGTTCCAGGCCAGCGTGGCGATGCGATCGCCCGGCTGCATGCCCATCCGCCGCAGCGCGCCCGCCACCTGCTTGGCGCGGCCGCGAACGGTGGCCCAGTTGGTGCGATGCTTGGGCCCTTCGCAGCTCAGCGACACGATCTCGCGCTGACCATGATAAATCGCCGCGTGATCGATCAGCTTGCTCACCAGCAGCGGCCAATCCTGCATCGTTCCCAACATGCGCATCCTCCCCAAGTTTCTTCATGCAGCGCGCCTTTCTGACCGCGGCACCTTGCCAATAGTTCATAGCCTCGCCGTCGAAGCGCGAAAAGGGGGCTTGACGAAGAGAACGTTACAGGAACATAAAGCAAGGAACAGATAAGGAACATTCTGGCGATTCGTCGCTGGCAAGGGGATAAGATGATGACGATGCTGTTGATGTTGCTGGCCTGTGTGGCTGCCTGGGCCCTGGTTGGCCTCATGCTGGGTGACGCCCGCCTGGCGTTGGTCGATGCCCTGCGCGGGCAACCGGTTCAAGGCGGCGGCTGGATGCCGTCGTCGGCACTGTTGGTGCGGTCGTCGATCGTCCGCCCAGTCCGGGCCTTGACCCGGGCATAGGAGTTGATCGCCATCGGGATCGATACGGCATAAACGATGGTGATGATGGCGAGCGTTGGCCACGGATTGGTGAACAGCGCACCGGCCAGCAAGCCGATGGCCGCCAACGCCGGCAAGCGCCACGACGGCCGCAGCCGCAGCGACCCCCAGCCATAGCTTGGCAGGTTTGACACCATCAGGAACGCCACGGTGAGCGAGGTGACGGCAACCACGCCCGCGCGCACCGCAAGATCATCAAGCGCTGATGGCGCCAGCCAGAAGTGCACATACAGTGGCGCCAGTGTCAGGCCCGCGGCTGCCGGTGCCGGTATCCCGGTCAGATAGCCGAGTTTCTTGTGCGGCTGGTCATCGGCATCGATCTGGGCATTGAACCGGGCCAACCGCAGTGCACAGGCGATGGCATTGGCCAATGCGATCACCCAACCCAGTCGTCCCGGCAGATGCTGCAAGGCCCACAGATACAGGATCAGCGTTGGCGCCACCCCAAAGGCCGTCACGTCGGACAGCGAATCCAGTTCGGCACCAAAGCGGCTGCTGCCCTTCAGCAACCGCGCGATGCGGCCATCGATGCCATCAAGCACACCGGCCAGCAGAACCGCGACCACCGCCTTTTCCCATTCCCCGCCGATGGCAAAACGCACCCCGGTCAGCCCGCAGCACAAGGCCAGCACGGTCACCGCATTGGGCACGACAGCGCGCAACGGAATGCCGCGGCGGCGAGGTGGTTCGCGGTCGATCATCGCTCGCGCATCAGCAGGCAGGCCCCGTCATTGCGCCTGCGCGCTCTGCATAAGGGGCGCACCCTTCACCGCGAGTACGGTTTCACCGGCGATGGCGCGCTGGCCCACGGCAACGGCGGGCACATAACCGGCCGGCAGGAACACATCGACCCGGCTGCCAAAACGGATCAGGCCAAAGCGCTCACCCACCTTCAGCGCCTGGCCCACATCCACCCACTTCATGATCCGCCGCGCCACCAGGCCGGCAATCTGGGTGAAGGCGACACGCACGCCGCTGGCATCTTCCATCACGAAATACTGCCGCTCATTCTCTTCACTCGCCTTGTCGAGATCGGCGTTGAGGAACTTGCCTGGCACATAAACGATGCGCGTCAGCCGCCCCGCGATCGGCGCGCGATTCACGTGCACATCGAAAACGTTCATGAAAACGGTCACGCGCGTCACCAGGCCCTCGCTCAGGCCGCCTTCACCCAGCAACTGGCGCGGCACCTCAACGTTGGTGATCAGGCTCACCAGGCCATCGGCCGGCGATACGATCAAATTCTCGCCAATCGGCGTCACCCGCACCGGATCGCGGAAAAAAGCGGCCACCCAGATCGCAATGCCAAGCAGAACGAAGCTGAGCGCCGTCCATTCCAGCACCAGCCCGCTGAACAGCACAGCGGCCAGCGCGATTCCAAGGAATTTGCGGCCTTCTGGGTGCATGTCGGGCAGGCGATATTTGGCGCTCTCACCCGGCACCAGTGGCAGTGGCCCGGCCGGGACTTCGGGCGGTGGTGGCGGCGCAGACGGCAGTTGCGGTTCCGCGTCCGGCGTTACCTTTAACGCGTTCAGCTCGGCCTCAAGCTCTTCAAGCGTCAGTTTCTTGTCGGGATCAGTCATGCACGCTGCTTTAGCCCCGTCATACGCCGCTTGGCAATTGATCGCGCATTGCGCACCGCTCATCGATGCGTCACAGGGCGCGAATGATCCAATCCCTGCTGCTGTTCTGTGGTTCCCGCCCCGGCCATGATCCTGCCCATGCCGAACTGGCTGCGGGCCTTGGCCGGCTCTGTGCCGAACACGGCGTCACCCTTGTCTATGGCGGCGGCCGCGTCGGGCTGATGGGCGTGGCAGCGCGTGCCTGCAAGGAAGGTGGCGGCCGCGTGATCGGCATCATCCCCCGCCTGTTGATGACTACCGAAATCGCCCAGGACGGGCTTGATGAACTGCACGTTGTGGAGACCCTGCACGAGCGCAAGGCGCTGATGCACCGGCTTTCTGATGCCATCATCGCCCTGCCCGGCAGCATCGGCACCCTCGACGAATTCTTCGAAAGCCTGACCTGGCGGGAACTGGGCATTCACGACAAGCCGATCTGGTTGCTGGGCGGCAACGGCTATTGGGATCCGCTTACGGCGTTGCTCGCCCATATCAGTGCCGCCGGCTTTGGCCCGCCGCATTTGGCTGCGCTTGCCGAACCGCTGGAAAATCTGGCGGCCCTGTCGGAAAAGCTTGGGTAAAACAGCGGCTGACACCATTGACCGGCCCGCCCGCCACCCCCTAGAACGACTGCTACAAACCGTCGCAGCAACGCAGGAAGTACAAGATGCCGAAGATCAAGGTCGAAAACCCCGTTGTCGAGCTCGACGGCGACGAGATGACCCGCATCATCTGGCAATGGATCCGCGAGCAGCTGATCCTGCCCTATCTCGACATTGATCTGAAATATTACGACCTCGGCATGGAAAGCCGGGATGATAGCAACGACAAGATCACGGTTGAATCCGCCAATGCGATCAAGGAGTTCGGTGTTGGCGTGAAATGCGCCACCATCACGCCCGACGAAGCCCGCGTGAAGGAATTCGGGCTGAAGCGGATGTGGAAATCGCCCAACGGCACCATCCGCAACATCCTGGGCGGCGTGGTGTTCCGCGAACCCATCGTCATCAAGTCCGTGCCGCGCCTCGTGCCGGGCTGGACCGATCCCATCGTCATCGGCCGCCATGCCTTTGGTGACCAGTATCGCGCCACCGATTTCAAGGTGCCCGGCCCCGGCAAGCTGACCATGCGCTGGGAAGCGCAGGATGGTTCGAGCGTGATCGAGGAAGAGGTATTCGAATTCCCGTCGTCGGGCGTCGCCATGGGCATGTACAACCTCGACGACAGCATCCGCGATTTCGCCCGCGCCTGCCTGAACTATGGCCTCGATCGCGGCTGGCCGGTCTATCTTTCGACCAAGAACACCATCCTGAAGGCCTATGATGGCCGCTTCAAGGATCTGTTCGAAGAAGTTTATACCAATGATTTCAAGGCCCAGTATCGCAAGGCCGGCATCGTTTACGAACATCGCCTGATCGACGATCTGGTGGCCTCCGCCCTGAAATGGTCGGGCAAGTTCGTCTGGGCCTGCAAGAATTATGACGGCGACGTGCAGTCCGACATGGTGGCGCAGGGCTATGGCAGCCTCGGCCTGATGACCAGCATTCTGCTGACGCCCGATGGCAAGACGGTGGAAGCCGAAGCCGCCCACGGCACCGTGACGCGCCACTATCGCATGCACCAGGAAGGCAAGCCGACCAGCACAAACCCGATCGCCAGCATCTTCGCCTGGACCGGCGGCCTGAAGCATCGCGGCAAACTGGACGGCACGCCGATGGTGACGAAGTTCGCCGAAACGCTGGAGCGCGTCTGCGTCGAAACCGTGGAATCGGGTGCGATGACCAAGGATCTGGCGCTGCTGATCGGCCCCGATCAGGCCTGGATGACCACGGAGAAATTCTTCGAAGCCGTCCGCGCCAATCTCGATGCCGCCATCGTCAAAGGTTTGTAAGGCCGCGCTTGCCCTCCCCTGCCCGGCCCGCCATTAGGCAGGCTTCGCAGGGGAGAGTGACATGTCGGATTTCACCATCAGCCGCCGCCAATTGCTGGCTTGCACGGCCGCGCTTGGCGTTACTGGCCCGGCGCTGGCGCAGCCGACCGCCGATGATCAACTGCTCGCACTGTTCGATGCGATTTTTGCTGAAGGGATCGCCGATTCCCCCGAACGGGCCACCGCGCTGGGGCTCGACACCGGCGCCAACGCCGGCCTGAAATCGCGCCTTTCGGATTACAGCCGCGCTGGCCGCGCCGCCGATCTGGCCCGCGCCAAGAGGCAACTCGATCGGCTGCGCGCAATCCCGGCAGACGCCCTTTCGTCTGCCCGCCGGCTCGATCGCGACGTGGTCGAATATGATCTGTCGCGCCGGGTGATGAACGAAACCCGCTTTGGCTTCGGCAGCGCCGGCGGCAATTTCGCGCCCTATGTGCTCACCCACAGCGACGGCGCCTATCGTGAGGTGCCCGGGTTCCTGGAAAATCAGCACCGGGTGAACAACAGCGACGATGCCGAGGCCTGGCTGGGCCGCCTGTCCGCCTTTGCTGGCGCGCTCGATCAGAACACGCAGCGCCTGCGCGAGGAAGCGGCGATGGGCGTGGCGCCGCCGGCCTTCCTGCTCGATCTGGCCCTGCCCCAGATGCAGCGCCTGCGTGCCACCCCGACCGGTGAGACGGCATTGGTCACCGCGCTCACCCGCAAGGCCGTCGCCGCCAATGTGGCCGGCGCATGGGGCGGCCGTGCGCTGGCCATTGTCGAGCGCGAAATCTTCCCCGCGCTGGATCGTCAGATCGCCGCCGTCACAGCCTTGCGCGCAACGGCCACAATGGATGCCGGCGTGTGGAAGCTGCCCGAAGGCGCGGCCTATTATGATGCGGCGGTCAAATCCTCGACCACGACAGACTACACAGCCGAAGAGGTGCACCAGCTTGGCCTTTCTCAGGTGGCGGAAATTTCCAGCCAGCTTGATGTGCTGCTGAAGGGCCAGGGCCTCACCCGGGGCACGGTCGGCCAGCGGCTGGTGGCGCTGAACGAGCGGCCGGATCAGACCTATCCCAATACCGATGCCGGCAAGGAGGAGTTGCTCAGTGAACTGCGCAGCCACGCCGCGCGCATGTACCCGCAACTCGAAAAACTGTTCATCAGCCAGCCCAAATCAAAGCTGGATGTGAAACGCGTGCCGATGGCCATTCAGGAAGGCGGCGCCGGCGCTTATTACCAGGCCGGCACACCGGATGGGAGCCGCAATGGCACCTTCTTCATCAACCTGACCGACAGTTTCGACCGGCCAAAGTTTGGCCTGCCCACCATCACCTTCCACGAAGGCATTCCCGGCCACCATTTTCAGGTGATGCTGGCGCTGGAAAGCCCGGATGTGCCGCCGATCCGTCGTCGTGCCGGCTACAGCGCCTATACCGAAGGCTGGGCGCTCTATGCCGAAACGCTGGCCGACGAGATCGGCTATTACGATGGCAACCCATTGGGACGCATCGGCTATCTGCAAAGCCTGCTGTTCCGTGCCACACGGCTGGTGGTCGATACCGGCATCCACCACAAGCGCTGGAGCAAGGATCAGGCGATCCAGTACATGGTCGAAACCACCGGCTTTGCCCGCGGCCGTACCACCCGCGAAATCGTGCGCTATTGCGCGGCGCCCGGCCAGGCGTTGAGCTACAAGATCGGCCACACCAAGTGGCTTGCGGTGCGCGACATGGTAAAGGCCAAGCAGGGCGCGGCCTTCGATATTCGCCAGTTCCACGAAATATTGCGGTTAGGCGCCATGCCACTGGTCCTGTTCGAGCGGGAAGCGCTGCGCCGCGCCTGAGGCGTGACATCACGCGCCGCAGCCGTCATGGTGCGGCCATGGCGCTCAACCTCGACAGCTCTGCCTTCAAGGACATGGTGCTGGTGCTGGGCGCTACCGGACTGGTGATCCCGGCCTTCGCCGCGCTGCGCATCTCGCCGGTGATCGGCTTCATCCTGATCGGCGTGGCGGCCGGGCCGTTCGGGCTGGGGCAATTTCCCGGGCTGAACTGGCTGGCCCTCTCCAACCCGGAAAGCCTGGGGGCGCCGGCGGAACTGGGCGTGGCGCTGCTGCTTTTTGCACTCGGGCTGGAACTCAGCCTCGATCGTATCCGCACCATGCGCAACCTGATCTTTGGTCTGGGCAGCCAGCAGATGCTGCTCTGCGGCGGGTTGATCGCGGCGTTGCTGTACGTGACTGGCCTGCCCCCGGTGGCAGTGGCCGCCATTGCCGGCGCGCTGGCGCTGTCGTCCACGGCGGTGGGCCTGCAGCTGCTCTCGGCCAGCGGGCGGATCAACAGCCAAGCCGGGCGCAAGGCGCTGGGCGTGCTGCTGTTTCAGGATCTGGCCATCGCGCCGATGCTGCTACTGATCGGCGCCGGAGCGGCCAGTGACGCGGGCGGCAATTTCGGCCGCAGCCTGGCCATCGGTGTGGGGGCACTGATCGGCATCGCGATGTTTGCCCGCCACATCGTGCCGCCGCTGTTCCTGCAGGCGGCGCGCACCCGGCGCTCCGAGCTGTTCCTTGCTGCTGCGCTTGTCGTGTTGATCGGTTCAGCAGCCACGGCGGCGGTGGCTGGCCTGTCACCGGCCGTGGGTGCGCTCACCGCCGGGCTGATGCTGTCCACCAGCGATTATCGTCGCCAGATCGAAGCGGCGATCCAGCCATTCGAAGGCCTGCTGCTCGGTGTGTTCCTGATCTGGGTGGGCAGCGGGCTTGATCTGGGGGCCATTGCCGAAAATCCTTGGCCGGTGCTGGGCGGCACGGTGGCGGTGATCCTGCTGAAGGGCGGCGCCATCTATGGCCTGCTGCGCGTGCGGCAGGCACGCCGGGGCGTTGCTGGCCATGTCGCGCTGCTGCTGGCCAGCCCGTCGGAAACCAGCCTGATCGTGCTGGGCGCCGCCGTTTCGGCGCGGCTGATCGGCGGCGTCGAAGCGCAATATGCATTGGCGATAGCCTCGCTCACGCTGGCGCTGGCGCCGCTGCTCGGGCTGGCGGGCGCACGGCTGGAGGCCCAGAGCAACGAAGGCCTGCAGGAGCCTGCGCCAGAAGCGGCCGACCAGCAGACCGTGATCATCGGTTATGGCCGCGTTGGCCGGCTGGTGGCACAGATGCTGGATATGCACGGCCAACCCTGGCTGGCGGTGGACAGCGACCCTGACGAGGTGCAGCGCCTTCGCCGCGGCGGCAAACGGGTGATCTATGGCGATGCCCGCCGCCCCGAACTGCTCGATCGGCTCAAGCTCGATCATGCCCGCGCCGTGGTGCTCACCATCGACGACATGCGCATGCTGGATCTGCTGGTGCGCCGCATCCGCGCCAGCCACCCCGATCTGTGCATCGTGGTGCGCGCCCGCGATGCCGAACATGCCGGCACGCTCTATGGTGCCGGGGCCACCGATGCCGTGCCCGAAACCGTGGAAAGCAGCCTGCAACTGGCGGAGGCCGTGCTGGTGGATCTGGGCGTCGCGATGGGCCCGGTGATCGCATCGGTGCACGAGAAGCGTGAAGAGTTGCGCACCCAGATCAAGGGTAGCGGTGCCGTGCCCAAGCGCCCGCCCTTGCGCACGCTGCGGCGCTGATCAATCAAGCCGGTTTGCGCCAGGCCATGATGTGGAAATTCGGCACCCGGTTGTAACGGTCGCGCTTGTCGGGTGGGCCGCCGGTGGCGGGCGGCTCGTCGAAATGGGTGAGCACCAGGCCTTGGTTCAGCAGCGCCTGCATGTAACGCTTCAGTGGCCGGTGGTGGTTGACGATATCCACCCCGCGCCAGGCGGTTCGGCGCGGGCGCTCTTCCAGATAATGATCGATGGGAAAACTCGGCTCGCCGATCAATGGCTTGACCCAGCCCAGATGCACGGCCGCGGTGTTGAAGGCGGTGAGATTGGCAATCAGCAGATGGCCGCCGGGCCGGATGGCCGCAACGATGCGGAACAGCGCCGCATCCAGATCTGGCATGTCGATCAGCGACAGATAGCAGACGACCAGATCATGGGTGCTCACCGTCATCGCTTCGGCGCCCTCCACCCGATAATCGCCCTGTGGGTGCAGGCTGCGGGCCCGCTTTATCAGGGCGGCAGTGGGATCGACGCCGGTGGTGGCCAGCCCGCGTGCCTCAAGCATCCGGCAAAAGCGCCCCTCCCCGCAGCCGACATCAAGAACGGTCGCGGGTGCCAGGGCATCGACCAGCGCCAGCATCGGCGCATCCAGCACATGCACCCGGCCGAAATCGCCGAACTCACCCTGAATGTCGATCCACGCTGCTGCCGATGCGTCCCAATCGCTCATGATCACCCCACAATTACCCCCACGCCCACAGGATCAGCGGCGTGCCCAGCAGCAGCACCATCAGGCTGATCGGCGTGCCGATACGGGCATAATCACCGAATTGATAGCCACCCGGCCCCCACACCAGCACGTTGGACTGATGCCCGATCGGTGTGAGGAAATCGCAGGACGCCCCCACCCCCACCGCCATCAGCATGGCATCCACCGGCACCCCACTGGCCTGGCCGGCGCTGGCAGCGATCGGCGCCATGATCAGCACGGCCGCGGCATTGTTGAGGAACGGCGTCACCGCCATCGTCACCGCCAGCACCCCGCCCACCAGCAGCCAGGCTGGTCGGCCTTCACCCAGATTGGCCAGGGCCCCGGCCAACTCCCCGGCGATGCTGCTCTGGCCAAAGGCGGTGGCCACCGGAATCAGGGCCGCCAGCAGCAGGATCACCGGCCAATCGATATCGCGATAGGCATCGGGCGGCAGCCGCCCGGCCAGCGCCAGCACGATCACGCCCAGCAGCAGTGCCAGCCCCAGCGACGTGAGGCCGGCGCCCGCCGCTGCAATCGCCCCCAGCAGGGCCAGCAGCGGCAGCAGATCGCGCGGCGCCAGACCAAGGCGGATCGGCCGGTCCGCCAGCGGCAACAGGCCCATGGCCGCAGCCAGCGCTGGCGCCCGATCCGCTGCCAGTTGCAGCAACAACACGTCGCCCGCCTGCGGTGCCTGCGCTGCCAGCGCCTCGGCAATCGCCTTGCCACGCCGGCTCACCGCCACCAGCGCCACGCTCTGCCCGGCCAGGATCGCACTCGCCGCTGGATTGCCCGTCAGGGGCGAGCCATCGGTAACAACAAATTCGGCAAAGGCCCCTTCCAGCAGATCATCCTCGGCCTCGCTGGCAATCAGCAGGCCCCAGCGCGTCATGGCCTGCTCCACCACCGGGGCGCGGCCTTCCACCTGCACGATGTCGCCGGGCAACAGCCGGCGCGAGGCCCGCGGGGCTGTCACCAGCAGGCCGCCACGATCGATGGCGTGCACTTCCAGCCGATCATCGCCCGGCATGGTGGTGGCAAGACGCTCCACGGTCAGATCAGGCGACACGCCATCGGGCACCCGCAGTTCGAACAGATAATCGGCAATGCGGAATTTCAGCGGTTGCTCGTCCCGCTCCTCCCGCACCGGCAGCAGTCGCACCAGCAGCAGTGTCATGGCGATGCCCACCACGGCCAGCGGCAGGCCAACCCGGGCAAAATCGAACATGGCAAAAGCGGTGCCGTCGCCAAGATCGGCGCGCATCTGGGCCAGCAGGATATTGGGCGGTGTACCGATCATCGTGACCAGCCCGCCCAACAGCGAAGCAAAGGCCATCGGCATCAGCACCCGGCTGGGCGACACATGCGCCGCCCGGCAACTGCCCAGTGCCGCTGGCAGCAGCAGCGCCAGCGCGCCGACATTGTTCATCACACTCGATGCCGCCCCGCACAGCAGGGCATAAACAATGCCAATTCCCGCTTCCCGGCTCAGCAGCGGCTGCAACGGGCGCAGCAGCCGTTCCAGCATGCCCGATCGCGACACCGCCGCGCTGAGCACCATGACGGCCGCCACCGTGATCACCGCCGGATCGCCAAAGCCCGCAAAAGCTTCGGCGGCCGGCACCAGCCCCAGCAACACGCTGGCCGCCAACATCAGCAGCGCCACCAGATCGTGGCGAATGCGTTCGGTGGCAAAGCCGACAAGGCCGGCGCCAAAGATCAGCAAGATAAGAGCGCCATCGGACACAGCACCGAGCCTAAGCCGGTTCGGCGCACCAGTGCAATTTCAGCGCGGTGGCGGCAGGGCCAAGTGCCCTACCGCTGCGACCATCACCCCGCGAGCGCGGCTTTCACGGCAGCAATGGCATCGGCTGCCTTGTCCGCATCGGGGCCGCCAGCCTGCGCCATGTCTGGTCGGCCGCCGCCGCCTTGGCCGCCGAGCGCGGCCGCAGCGACGCGCACGAGGTCCACGGCCGAACGCGTGCCCACCAGATCATCGGTCACGCCCACGGCCACGCTGGCGCGGCCGTCGTTCACCGCCACGATGGCGACGATACCGCTGCCCAGCGCCTGCTTGGCTTCATCCACCAAGCCGCGCAGCGCCTTGGCTTCCAGCCCGTCCAGAACCTGGCCCTGGAAGGCGATGCCGTTCACCATTTCGGGGCCCGCCTTGGTGCCAGCGGGGCCGGCGAGTGCCAGTGCCTTCTTGGCATCGGCGAGTTCACGTTCCAGTCGCTTGCGCTCTTCGATCAGGGTGGCGAGCCGCGCCGGCACTTCTTCCGGGCGCGCCTTGATGGCGGCAGCGGCGTCCAGCAGCAGCGCTTCACGTTCGTTCAGCCATTCGCGCGCGGCAATGCCGGTTTTGCCTTCGATGCGGCGCACGCCGCTGGCGACGGCGCTTTCACCGGTGATCTTCAGCAGCCCGATGTCGCCAAGCGCTTCGGCGTGGGTGCCGCCGCACAGTTCCACCGAATAGGTATCGCCGCCATCATCGGCGCCCATCGACAGCACGCGCACTTCCTCGCCGTACTTCTCACCAAACAGCGCCATGGCGCCGGCTTCGATGGCGGCATCCGGCGTCATCAACTTGGTCGAAACCGGGCGATTGCCGAGGATCTGGGCATTCGCATCGGCTTCCACCTGCACCAGTTCCGCCGGTGTCATCGCCTTCTGGTGCGAGAAGTCGAAGCGCAGATAATCCGCGCCAACATAGCTGCCCTTCTGGGTGACATGCGTACCCAGGCGGCGGCGCAGCGCGGCATGCAGCAGGTGGGTGGCGGTGTGGGCGCGGCGGTGGGCACCGCGTTGCGGCGCGTCCACGTCCAGCTTCACCACGTCGCCCACGGCCAGCGAGCCAGCCTCAAGCGTCACGTCATGCAAGTGCAGCTTGCCCAAGGCCTTGCGGGTATCGGCCACGCGCGCGCTCAGGCCATCGCCCCAGCTGATGCTGCCGCCGTCGCCAGCCTGGCCGCCGCTTTCGGCGTAAAACGGCGTCTGGTTGGTGACGACAACGATCTTGTCACCCGCAGTGGCGGTTTCGATCTGTTTGCCGTCCTTCACCAGGGCGACCACCTTGGCTTCGCCGGTCAGGCTGCTGTAGCCGGTGAATTCGGATGCACCTTCGGCCTCGACGATGTCGAACCACACCGCGGCATCCTTGGCTTCTCCCGAACCGCTCCACGCGGCGCGCGCCAGGCGGCGCTGTTCGGCCATGGCGGCATCAAAGCCGGCGCGATCAACGGCGATGCCGCGCGCCCGCAGCGCATCCTCAGTCAAATCATAAGGGAAGCCGAACGTGTCATAGAGCTTGAAGGCGACATCGCCCGGCAACGTGCCGCCGGCGGACAGCTTGGCGGTCGCATCTTCGAGCAGGCCCAGGCCACGCTCCAGCGTCTGGCGGAAACGGGTTTCCTCCAGCTTCAGCGTCTCCTCGATCAAGGCGCTGGCGCGGCCCAGTTCCGGATAGGCCTGGCCCATGGTGGCGATCAGTGCCGGCACCAGTTGGTGCATCAACGGATCCTTGGCGCCCAACAGGTGCGCGTGGCGCATGGCGCGGCGCATGATGCGACGCAGCACATATCCGCGGCCTTCGTTGGCCGGCAGCACGCCATCGGCAACCAGGAAGCCCGACGAGCGCAGGTGATCGGCGATGACCCGGTGCGAGGCGCGGGCTTCGGCGGTGAGCGCCTTGCCCACCTTGTCCTCGCTGGCGGCGATCAGCGTCTTGAACGTATCGGTATCATAATTGTCGTGCACGCCCTGCAGCACGGCGGCGATGCGTTCCAGGCCCATGCCGGTATCGATGCTGGGGCGCGGCAGGTTCAGGCGGGTGTCGCGATCGACCTGCTCATATTGCATGAACACCAGGTTCCAGATCTCGACAAAGCGATCACCATCCTCGTCCGGGCTGCCGGGCGGGCCACCGGGGATATGATCGCCGTGATCGTAGAAGATTTCCGAGCAGGGACCGCACGGGCCGGTATCGCCCATCGACCAGAAATTGTCGTTGGTGGCGATACGGATGATCTTGTCATCGGAAAGCCCGGCGATCTTCTTCCACAAGGCAGCGGCTTCATCGTCGGTGTGATAGACGGTGACGCACAGCCGGTTCTTGTCCAACCCCCATTCGCGGGTGAGCAGATCCCAGGCCAGGGTGATCGCCTGTTCCTTGAAATAATCGCCGAACGAGAAATTGCCCAGCATTTCAAAGAAGGTGTGGTGGCGGGCAGTGTAGCCGACATTGTCCAGATCATTATGCTTGCCGCCGGCGCGCACGCATTTCTGGCTGGAAGCGGCCTGCGTGTAGGGCCGGGTTTCAAGGCCAGTGAAGACATTCTTGAACGGCACCATGCCGGCGTTGACGAACATCAGCGTCGGATCATTTTGCGGCACAAGCGGCGCCGACGGCACCACCATATGGCCTGCCTTGGCAAAATGATCGAGGAAGCTGCGGCGGATGTCGTTGGACGAGATCATGGGATGAGCGCTTAACGCCCGATGCGGCCAGCGTAAAGGCCGGCATCCACGGCTTCGCTCAAGCGCGGGCTGTTACCACCCAGACGGCGCCGGGCAGTTCCACCCGGCCATCGACCAGAAACGGCTGCAGCGCGGCCGCCAAACGGGGCTTGGCCACATCGCCGATCCCGGCATCGCGCACCACACGCGCCGCCGGGCCGATCTTCAGGTTGAACGATACCGCATCGGCAATCGGATCATCGCCGCCGCCAATCAGCATAGCAAAGGGCAGGCTGTGAAAGGCCAGATCCTGCCAGCCTGCGCCTTCCAACATGGTCGCCACCCGTGCGGCATCGGCAAAAGCGAAGGGGCCGGGCGCATGGGGTTCGGCCGGCGACTGGGCGGGGAGCAGATCGGCCAGCGCCGTCATCGGCATCGTCGCCCACAGATTGCGCGCGGCAGGCTGCCAGCAGGCAAACACCAGGCGGCCACCGGGCGCGGCCAGGCCGTGGAGATGGGTGAAGGCGGCCTGCGGATCGGCAAAGAACATCACGCCAAAACGCGACAGGATGAGATCGAAGCCGCTTTCATCCGCCCAGGCCGACGCATCAGCGGCAATGAACTCGGCTTCGGACAGCAAGGCCTCGGCGCGTGTCCGGGCGCGAGCCAGCAACGGCTCGGATATGTCGAGGCCAATGGCATGGCCGCCCTCCCCCACCACGGCATCCACCGCCAGCGTGGTCTCGCCGGCGCCGCAACCGATATCGAGCACCAGTTCGCCGGGTTGCGGGCTGGCGGCGGCCAGGAGGGCGGCAGTGACAGGGGTGAGCGCCAGGTCCATGCGCTCCTGCATCTGCACCCAGATGTCCCCCACCTTGCCGTTCCAATAATCAATCTGTTCGGCATTGCTCATGGCGGAGAGGCCCCTGCTTGCTGTGGTGATTCGGATGTGGCGACAGATGCGCTTGCGGTCAATCGGCCGCGCTTGACGGGATGCCGCCGCAGATTAGCGTTGCGTCATGCGTGCACTCCTCTGCCTCCTCTCGATCATGTCGGCTGGCGCCGCACTGGCCCAGCCCTTGCCGGCCGACACCATGACCGTCACGGCCGAACGACTGAACCGCGGCGCACTGCGGGCCCAAGCGTCGAAGTTCATGCGAACGGCATTGGCAGATACAAGAAACGGCCAGAATGCGCGCTGGTTCACGCCGCTGTGCCCGGTCGCGCTGGGCGTCGAGGACAAGGTGGGCCGGCTCTTCACCAGCCGGATTGCCGATGTGGCCCGCCATGTCGGGCTGAAGCTGGCGGGCGGGGATTGTGATCCCAATATCGCTGTGGTCTTCACCCGTGATGCGCGCACGCTGGTGAAGACGGTGAACCGCCGGCAGAATGGCGCCCTTGATGCGCTGCCCGGGCCGGAACGGGCGTTGCTGAAATCGCCAACGCTGCCGGTGCGCTGGTGGCATTTCACGGCGCCGGAAAGCGGCGATGGCAAGCCATTCAGCCCCGGTCCGCTGGGCTTGGGTGCCAGCGCCAACGGTCTTCCGGGCGAGATCACCTACAACAACAATGCCCGTGCCTCGCGGCTCGACCTGTCCTCACGCGTGGGGATCACCGGGGCCGTGATCGTGGTGGACATTGATCGCATCGGCGCGGTGTCGATGGCGGCGCTCACCGATTATGTCGCGCTGGTGGCGTTGTCGCGGTTGCGGATGAATGTCAGGGAACGGCCAGAAGGGAGTATTCTGGCGCTGTTCGATCCCGGCGCACCGCGCTTTGATGGGCTGACCGATCAGGACGAACGTTTCATCGAGGCCATGTACGGCAGCCGCGCCACGGTGGAGGGCTGGCGTCAGCGGGGAGACATGGCGGGCCGCATGGCAGATGCCGCCGTGGAGCCTGCAAAGATCAAGGCCACGCCGCCCCAATGACCGGCCAATAACGAAAAAGGGGCGGCCATTTGACTGGCCACCCCTTCTTCCTGTGAACCGAGTCCGAACCTTACATCTCGTCGTCGCCGGCGTCGTCGTCCGCCGACGGGCCAACCAGCAGCGCCTCGGAAATACCGGCCGCGTTGTCACGGATGATCTTCTCGATCTTGGCCGTGGTTTCCGGGTTTTCCTTCAGATACTTCTTCGCGTTCTCACGGCCCTGGCCGATGCGAATGCTGTCATGGCTGAACCAGGCGCCGGACTTTTCAATCACACCAGCCTTGACGCCCAGATCGAGAATCTCGCCGATCTTGGAGATGCCCTCGCCATACATGATGTCGAATTCGACCTGCTTGAAGGGCGGCGCCACCTTGTTCTTCACCACCTTCACCTTGGTGGTATTGCCCACGATATCGTCGCGGTCCTTGATCTGGCCGGTGCGGCGGATGTCGAGACGGACGGAGGCATAGAATTTCAGCGCATTGCCGCCCGTCGTGGTCTCCGGGTTGCCGTACATCACGCCGATCTTCATCCGCAGCTGGTTGATGAAGATGACGAGGCAGCGCGAGCGGCTGATCGAACCGGTGAGCTTGCGCAAGCTCTGGCTCATCAACCGGGCCTGCAGGCCGACATGGCTATCGCCCATTTCGCCTTCGATTTCGGCACGCGGCACCAGCGCGGCAACCGAATCGATCACCAGCACATCGATGGCGTTGGAACGCACCAGCGTGTCGACGATCTCCAGCGCTTGTTCGCCGGTATCAGGCTGCGAGACGATCAGTTCGTCGATATTGACACCGAGCTTCTTGGCATAAACCGGATCGAGCGCATGTTCGGCATCGACAAAGGCCGCGGTGCCGCCGTTCTTCTGGGCTTCGGCAATGGCATGCAGCGCCAGTGTCGTCTTGCCCGAGCTTTCCGGGCCATAGATTTCCACGACACGGCCGCGCGGCAAGCCGCCGATGCCGAGTGCGATATCAAGGCCGAGCGAACCGGTGGAGATTGCCTCCACCTCCATCGCGTCGCGCTGGCCCAGTTTCATCACCGAGCCCTTGCCGAACGCGCGGTCAATCTGAGCCAGGGCCGCTTCGAGTGCTTTTTGCCGATCCATTCCCGATTCCACCACTTTTAGAGCAGATGCCATGACCCGTTCCCTTCCCTGAAGCCGCGATCCAAATTCGTCAACGGCTTTTGATGTACACCAATTGTTCCGGTAGAACAAGAAGAGAACAGAAGGCGGAAATATTCGTCCGATCAGCCCTTCAACGGCTGTGCGGTGGCGATGGCTGCAACCAGCTCGGCCAGCGCGAAGGGCTTGGCCAGAAAGCGAATTCCGCGCGCATCCGCTTCGCGATGGCGCGGCAGTTCGGCATAGCCCGACATCAGCACGATGCCCATCTCCGGCCACATGCGCGCGGCTTCGAAGGCCAGCTCAACGCCGTCGATCCCGGGCATCATCACATCGGATACCAACACGTCGAAGGTCTGCCCGTCGCGCAGGATGGCCAGCGCCACCATGGCATCGCCAGCTGTGGTCACCACGCAGCCCTTGCGTTCCAGGCCACGGGCGAACACCGCCCGCACCGATGGTTCATCTTCCACCAGCAGCACGCGGCGGCCGGCGGCAACCGGTTCGGGTACCACGTCGGCCACCACCTGCCCCGGCGCAACCTTGGCTGGCTGCGGCCGGCCTGGCAGATAGAGCGAGAAGGTGGTGCCGCGCCCACCTGGGCCGGGCTTGGCAAAGATATAGCCGTCCGACTGCTTCATGATGCCATAAACGGTGGACAGGCCAAGGCCAGTGCCCTGCCCCAGCGGCTTGGTGGTGAAGAACGGTTCGAATATCTTGGCCGCGATCTCAGGCGGAATGCCGCTGCCGGTATCGGAAACATCGATGGAAACGAAATCGATGGCCGGCATCATGGCATGGCCCAGCCCGGCCACATCGCGGCGCAGGATATCGGCAATGCTGATCACCAACCGGCCATTGCCTTCCATGGCATCGCGGGCGTTGACCGCCAGATTGACGATCACTTGTTCCAGCTGGCCCGGATCGGCCCGCACGAAGAACAGCCCCGGCGGCGCGACAATATCCAACTCGATGGCTGGGCCAAGCAATTTGGTCAGCAGCGGCCGCAGCCCCTGCACCAGTTCACGCACACACAGCAATTGCCGGTTCTGCGGTTGCTGGCGGGCAAAGGCCAGCAACTGCGCCACCAGATTGGCGCCGCGCTTGCCGTTGTGTAAAATTTCCACAACCGCATCATGTTCGGCGCCGGGATCGGGAAAGCGTTCCAGCAGTTGTTCGGCATGGCCCAGGATGGCCGTGAGCAGATTGTTGAAATCATGCGCCACCCCGCCGGCAAGCTGGCCAACCGCCTGCAGCCGCGTAACGGCGGCAACCTGGGCTTCCAGCCGCATCTGTTCGCGAATGTCACGCATCACCACCAGAGCCGAGGCACCAAAGCCCGGCGGAGTGGACATCACGTTGATATCGCGCACTTCATCGGGGTGCTCGGCCAATGCAAGGCGCAAGACATGCGGCTCACCACCGGCCAACACATCGGCAACCGCGCGCGACAACATACCGGCATCGTCGCCCACCACCATTGCTTCCGGGCGCATGCCGGGGCGCCAGCCGGTGCCAGCCGTGGCCTGCATGGCATCATTGCCGGTAACGATGCGGCCCGAGGAATCGAGCAGCGCCAGCGCAATCGGCAGGTTCATCAACAGCGTGCCGATCCACGGGCCGGCCAGCCCTTCAGCATAGGGCGCTGGCCAGGCGGCTTGAACGGGCTGGAAATTCATCCAGTCGTTCACGGCTGCAGGGGCGGTTGGTTCAGTTATAACGCTGCTCCGTCCAGGGATCGCCCTCGTTGTGATACCCTCGTACCTCCCAGAAGCCGGGTTTGTCCACGGCCAGCACTTCGATGCGGGTAAGCCATTTGGCGGATTTCCAGAAATACCAGCGTGGGATGATCGCCCGCACCGGCCCACCGTGATCGCGGGACAGCGGCACACCATCATGGGCGTGGGCGATCAGGCAATCATCGCCCGCGAAACGCTCCAAGATGATGTTGGTGGTATAGCCATCGGCGCCGTGCAGCACCACGACATTGGCCTGCGGCAGTGGCTGCACCACGCTGAGCAGATGGCTGGTGGCGACGCCCGACCAGCGATTGTCGAAACGCGACCATTGGGTAACGCAATGGATGTCCGACACATCCTCGCTCTGCGGCTGCGCCTGATAGGCGGCCCAATCCCAGCTGATCGGGTTGGCCACGGCGCCATCGACTGTCAGCCGCCAATCGGCCTTGGCGATATCGGGCTTCACGCCCAGATCGAGCACTGGCCAGTTGGTGACAAGCCGTTGGCCCGGCGGCAGGCGATTGGCGTGATCGGGATCGCTGGCACCGGTGATCAGGCGACGGCTTTGCGCCCAGGCCTGCTTGATGGCGACAAGCTTGCTCCGGATGCCATCGGCCATCAGCGTCAGCCCTTGTCCCGCATCAGCCGGGCCTTGTCCCGCTGCCAGTCGCGCTCTTTCGACGTTTCGCGCTTGTCATGGAGCTGCTTGCCCTTGCCCAGGGCGATCTCGATCTTGGCACGGCCACGATCATTGAAATAGACCGACAGCGGCACCAGCGTCATGCCCTGGCGGCTGACCGCCGTGTGCATCTTTTCGATCTGGCGTGCATGCAACAGCAATTTGCGCTGACGCTTGGGCTCATGATTGAAAATATTGCCGTGGCTGAACTCCTGAATGGTCGCATTGATCAGCCACATCTGGCCATCGCGCACCTCGGCAAAGCTTTCGGCGATGCTGGCCTGGCCCTTGCGCAGCGACTTCACCTCGGTGCCGGTCAGCATGATACCGGCTTCCACCACGTCCTCGATATAATATTCAAAGCGCGCCCGCCGGTTCTCGGCGACCGTCTTAACTTTCACGCCAACAGCAGGTTTCGGTCTTGCCATCAGATCAGGCCGGCATGCACCAGCGCGGCATCGACAGCGGCTTTCGACGCCGCCGACGGCTCGGCGATCGGCAGGCGCACATCAACGCCCATGCGGCCAAGCCGGCTGAGCGCATATTTGGTCGGGCCGGGCGAGGCATCACTGAACAGGGCCGCGTGCAATGGCTGCAGCCGATCATTGATGGCCAGCGCAGCGGCATAATCGCCACGCAGTGTCGCTTCCTGCATCTGTGCGCACAACTTCGGCGCCACATTGGCCGTCACGGAAATCGCTCCCACCCCGCCCTGCGCGTTGAAGCCCACGGCCATATCGTCATTGCCGGAAAGCTGGATGAAATCCGCGCCACAGGCCAACCGCTGCTGTGCCACGCGGGCGATGTTGCCGGTGGCATCCTTCACACCGATGATGCGCGGCAGGTGCGCCAGCACCGCCATCGTCTCCACCGACATGTCGGCAACACTGCGGCCGGGGATGTTGTAGATGATGATCGGCAACGACGTCGCGTCATGCAGCGCGGTAAAATGCGCGATCAGGCCGGCTTGTGAGGGCTTGTTGTAATAGGGCACGACGATCAGCGCGGCATCGGCGCCGACTTTTTCCGCATGCGCCAGGTGCGCCAGCGCCGTGCGCGTGTCGTTGCTGCCGCAGCCGGCGATCACCGGCACGCGCTTGGCCGCCACCTCCACGCAGGCGGTGATCACCGCATAATGTTCATCATGGGCCAGCGTGGGGGATTCGCCCGTGGTGCCCACCGGCACCAGGCCATGGCTGCATTCGGCGATCTGCCATTCCACATGCGCGGCAAAGCCATCCAGATCCACCGCGCCACTTTTGAACGGGGTGACCAGCGCCGGCATTGATCCTGTGAAGGGACGTCCATTCATTGCCTGTTCCTCTGCCGCACCTTATCACGGGCGGCATGTATAGTGAGCGCAATAGAAGCGGGTGGGCCGCCCTGTCCAGCATATCGGTGGTATTGGCCGCCCCCGTGGCCGCGCAAACGCTCGATGCCGCCACCATCGCGCGCTATCAGGCGCGGCTGGCCGACAATGAAAGCGGGCGCTTCAACCAGTTTTCGGGTGCGCCGTTGTCCGGCGCACAGGCGGTGCCGGTGTTGGAAGAGGTGGTGACATGGGACCGCCTGCGGCGCGAAGCCTACAGGGCAAGTTTCAGCGACTATGCCGCCTTCCTGGCGGGCCATGCCGATTGGCCGGCATCCAGCACCATCCGTCGGCTGGCCGAACGCAGCATCGGCGACGACACGCCAGCCGATCAGATCGTTCGCCATTTTGCGCGCGTGGCTCCACTCACGGCCGAGGGTAAATGGCGCTACGCCGAAGCACTGGTCACCAGCGGACAGGCAGGCACAGCCGCAACCTGGGCGCGCGACGCCTGGGATTCCGCCGGGCTGGATGACGTGCAGGAAGCCCGGCTGCTGGCGAAATTTGGCGATCGGCTGCGCCCCGAAGATCATGCCAGCCGCATGGACCGGCTGCTGTGGGCCGATCGCATCACGCCGGCGGGGCGCATGCTGGCCCGTGTCGATACCGATACCCGCCTGTGGGCGCTGGCCCGCATCGCCTTGAAACGAGGTGCACCCGATGTGGCCGCCCGCATGGCCGTGGTGCCGGATCGTCTGCGGCGCGAGGCCGGGCTTGTGCTGGACGAGGCGCAATGGCTGATCCGTACGGGCCGCACCGCCGAAGGCCACGCGCTGCTGGCGGGCCCCGCCACGCCGCGCGTGTCTGGCGGACTGCTCACCATCGGGCTGGAAAGCTGGCTGAAGAAGCGTCTCGAGATCGGCCGGGCGCTGTGGCGGGCCGGCAATATGGAGCGAGCCCGCGCCGTGCTGGCCGGGCATGGTTTGGACGCCGCGCGCATGGCGACGCGGCCCGTGGCGGAGCGGTCAGCGCTGCTCGATGCCGAATGGCTGGCCGGTTGGCTCGCCCTGCGCCGCCTGAACCAGCCTGCTGTGGCCCTCACCCATTTCCGTGCCGCCCGCGCCGTCGCGCAAACGCCGATCAGCCAGACGCGGGGCGATTATTGGGCCGGCCGCGCCGCCGAAGCTGCTGGCCAGCGCGATTCCGCACGGCAATATTATGCAGCCGCCGCGCGTCAACCGGATTATTTCTATGGCCAACTCGCCGCCGAGCGGCTGGGCCAGCCATTGGCGTTGGCGGGCCGCCCCCTGCCCGCAGCGGACAGCAACAGCGCGAACAATTTCCGCGCCGAACAGCGGGTGCGAGCCATCTTTGCGCTGGCCGATGTCGATCGCGCCCGCCAGACCATCTTTCTGAAGCAACTTGCCGACACCGCCGAAACCCCGCAGCGCGCCGCGCTGGTGGCCGGCCTGGCCGGGCCATTGAACCGCCCCGATGCCGGGGTGCATGCCGGCAAGGCGGTGCGCGACACGGCAGAACTGGCGCTGATCTCCGCAGCCTTCCCGGTGCTGCCGCTGCCCGAAAACTTGGCTTCACGCTTCACCATCATCCACGCCATCGCCCGCCAGGAAAGCCAGTTCGATCGCACGGCACGCTCAAGCGCCAATGCGCTCGGCCTGATGCAGCTGGTGCCGGCGACGGCGGCGGAACAGGCGCAGAAAATGGGTCTGCCGGCCAGCCCGGCCAGCCGGCTGACTCAGGATCCGGTGTGGAATGTCACCCTGGGCAGCGGCTTCATCGAGCGGCTGCGCGCCAACTATGGCGGCTCCGCACCGCTGGCGGTGGCGGCCTATAATGCCGGGCCGGGCAATGTGCGCCGCTTCCTCACCCAGATTGGTGATCCGCGTGAGCGAGACGTGATCGACTGGATCGAGAGCATCCCCTTTTCCGAAACCCGCAACTATGTGCAGCGCGTGCTGGAAAATGCCGTGGTCTATGAAACGCTCTATCCGGAACGGGCGGTGACCAAGGGGCCGAACCGGCTGAGCGAATGGCTGGGCAAGGACACGCCGGGGTAGCGTGGAAGCTCAGTCGAGCTTCTTCCCCAGCGCCTTCTCCGCGATCTTCACAAGTTCCGCATCCGGCTCCGGCCAGCTGAGGTCAACGCCAGCACCCAACGCATCGCAGATGATTTCCAGGCTGCGCACCCGCGCCCATTTCTTGTCATTGGCCGCCACCACGTGCCACGGCGCGTGCGGCGGCGAGCATTCACGGAACATGTCATGGTAAGCGGCCATATACTCCGCCCGCTTTGACCGGTTGTGGTAATCGTCGGTGCCAGTCTTCCAGCGCTTCCACGGCGTCTTGATCCGCTCTTCGAGGCGCTTGTCCTGCTCGGCCTGGGTGGTGTGCAGGAAGATCTTCACCAGCCGCACGCCATCGGCGAGCAACAGCGCCTCAAACTCGTTGATTTCCTTGTAGGCCTCGCGCCAACGCGGTTCCGGCGTGAAGCCATCCACCCGTTCAACCAGAACGCGGCCATACCAGGTGCGATCGTAGATCGAGATTTCGCGATTGCCCGGCAGCCGTTGCCAGAAGCGCCACAGATAATGCCGCGCCGCTTCCTCGCGCGTGGGCGCCGAGATCGACCAGACCTTGCAGAAACGCGGATCGAGCGTCGAGACCATGCGCGAGATCAGCCCGCCCTTGCCAGCGGCGTCCCAGCCTTCGATGGCAACGATGCCTTTCAGCCCGTGCGCGATATAGGCGGCCTGGATCAGCTCCAGCCGGTGCTGCAACGCTTCCATCTGCGTTTCATAATCGCCGCGCGGCAGATCATGATCGATTTCGAAATCGGCGAGATTGTGCGGGCTCATGGCCGGCAGGCTGGCAGCCCGCCGGCATGGAGGCAAGCCCTGCTTAGTCGACGATGCGGATATGCAGCTCGCGCAGTTGCTTCAGCGTCGCTGGCGCCGGCGCGTTCATCATCAGGTCTTCGGCCTTCTGCGTCATCGGGAAGACAATGACTTCGCGGATGTTGGGTTCATCGGCAATCAGCATCACCATGCGGTCCACACCCGGCGCCGAGCCACCGTGCGGCGGCGCGCCGAACTTGAAGGCGTTGATCATGCCGGAGAAGTTGGCATCCACCTGTTCCTGGGTGTAGCCGGCGATTTCGAATGCCTTGTACATGATGTCCGGGCGATGGTTGCGGATGGCGCCCGACGACAGTTCCACGCCGTTGCAGACGATATCGTACTGGAATGCCTTGATGGTCAGCGGATCCTGGGTCTCCAGCGCTTCCAGTTCGCCCTGCGGCATCGAGAACGGGTTGTGGCTGAAGTCGATCTTCTTGGCGTCTTCGTCGTACTCGAACATCGGGAAATCGACGATCCAGCAGAATTTGTAGGCGTTCTGCTCGATCAGGCCCAATTCGGTGCCGATGCGGGTACGGGCGAGCCCGGCCAGCTTGGCCGCCTGGGCTTCCTTGCCGGCGGCGAAGAAACAGCCATCATCCGGGCCAAGGCCGAGCGCCTCATAGAGCGCCAGCATGCCTTCCTCGCCATGGTTCTTGGCGATGGGGCCACCGAACTCGCCGCCCTTGCGGGTGACATAGCCGAGGCCGGCATAGCCTTCGCTGCGCGCCCATTCGTTCATGTCATCAAAGAATTTGCGGCTCTTGTCAGCCGTGCCCGGCGCCGGGATGGCGCGCACGACGTTGCCGCTTTCCACCATCTTGGCGAACAGGCCAAAGCCCGAACCAACAAAGTGGCTGCCCACATCGCTGATGACGATCGGGTTGCGCAGGTCAGGCTTGTCGTTGCCGTACTTCAGCATTGATTCCGCATAGGGAATGCGCGGGAACGCGCCCTTGGTAACCGCCCACGGATCACGGCCGCCGAAGCCGGAGAACTCCTCGAACACGCCGGCCAGCACGGGTTCGATGGCGGCGAACACGTCTTCCTGGGTGACAAAGCTCATCTCGAAATCGAGCTGATAAAACTCACCCGGCGAACGGTCCGCACGGGCGTCTTCATCGCGGAAGCAGGGCGCGATCTGGAAATAGCGATCGAAGCCCGCCACCATCAGCAGCTGTTTGAACATCTGCGGCGCTTGGGGAAGCGCATAGAATTTCCCCGGATGCACGCGGCTGGGCACCAGATAATCGCGCGCGCCCTCCGGGCTGCTCGCCGTCAGGATCGGCGTCTGGAATTCCATGAACCCTTGATCGATCATGCGGCGGCGCAGCGACGAAATCACATTGCTGCGCAGCATGATGTTCTGGTGCAAGCGGTCGCGACGCAGATCGAGGAAGCGATACTTCAGGCGGATATCTTCGGGATATTCGGCCTCACCGGCCACCGGCATCGGCAGTTCATCGGCGGTGGACTGGATGGTGATATCCTTGGCGCGCACTTCCACTTCGCCGGTGGGCAGCCGGCTGTTGATGGCGCCGCCTTCGCGCAGCACGACATCACCAATGATGGTGACCACCGATTCCACCCGGATGCGGTCCAGCACCGGGAACGCCGGCGACGACGGGCCGGCGACGATCTGGGTCAGGCCATGGTGATCGCGCAGATCGATGAACAGCACGCCGCCATGATCGCGCTTGCGGTGGACCCAGCCCGACAGTTTGACCGTCTGGCCGGCATCGGCGGCGCGCAGGGCGGCGCAGTTGTGGGTGCGGTAAGCGTGCATTTTTCCGTGTTCCGGCAACTTTGTTTTGAAGGGCGGCTAGCACACGTCATTCACCGCTTTGTCAAGCGGCGAGATTGGAGTAACGGGCCCCATGCTGATTCATCCGCTGGTGACGGACACCGCGACTCTCGAACAACTTTGCGCCCGCTGGGCTACCGCTGATTTCGTCGCGGTTGATACCGAGTTCATGCGCGAGAGCACCTATTACCCCGATCTGTGCCTGGTGCAGGTGGCCTGCCCGAACGAAGCCGCCGCCATCGATCCCAAGAGCCCCGATCTCGATCTGGCGCCGCTGCTGAAGCTGCTGGTGGAAGAACCGGTGCTGAAGGTGTTCCACGCCGGCGGCCAGGATCTGGAAATCATCTACAATCTCACCGGCAAGACGCCGCAGCCGCTGTTTGATACCCAGATCGCCGC
The DNA here is from genome assembly GCA_002280855.1 of Sphingomonadales bacterium 32-65-25. Classification (GTDB taxonomy): domain Bacteria; phylum Pseudomonadota; class Alphaproteobacteria; order Sphingomonadales; family Sphingomonadaceae; genus Sandarakinorhabdus. The sequence goes on from NCEU01000001.1 coordinate 404,383, forward strand.
CATGGCGCTGGGGCTGGGCGAACAGATTGGCTACACCAACCTGGTGGCGGCCTATGCCAACATCCAGGTGGATAAGGGCGCCCGCTTCACCGATTGGGCGCGCCGGCCACTGAACGATCGCCAGATCGATTATGCCATCGGCGATGTCACCCACCTGGCCCAGCTGTTCCCCCGCATGGTGGAAAAATTGCGCCGCACCGGCCGCGGCGAGTGGCTGGACGATGAAATGGCGCGCGCGTCTGATCCCGCTACCTATGCCAATGATCCGGAACGCGCCTGGCTGCGGCTGCGGCTGCCCAGCCGCAAGGCCGATGTGCTGGGCCGGCTGAAGGCGCTGGCGCGCTGGCGCGAACTGGAAGCGCAAGACAAGGATGTGCCGCGCGGTCGCATCGTGAAAGACGAAACGCTGGCCGATCTCGCCTCCTCCCCGCCCCGCGCCCAAACCGATCTGGCCAAGGTGCGCGGGCTTTCGGCGGCGTGGGGCGGCAATGCCATCGGCGCCAGGCTGATGGCAGCGCTGGAAGATGCGCCACCGCTGGAAGCCGACGAAATGCCGGCGCGCGAGCCGCAGCGGCCCGGCCTGTCATCCGAAGGCGCGCTGATCGCCGATCTGCTCAAGCTGCTGCTCAAGATCCGCGCCAAGGAAGCCGGCGTCGCGCCGCGCCTGATCGTGCGTGCCGATGATCTGGAACTGCTCGCCGCCGGCCAGCGCCATGGGCTGGATGTGCTGCGGGGCTGGCGGCACGAAATCTTCGGCGCCGATGCACTGGCGCTGGTGGAAGGCCGGCTGGGCTTTGCCGTCACCGACGGCAAATTGAAGATGAGCCAGCTGAGCGGCGATTAATCCAGTTCCAGCCGCGGCGTGAGGTTCAGCGCCCCGCCCAGCAATTTCAGCCGGCGCTGCACCGCATCACCACCCGCCAGATCGGCGTGGGACTGGCCCAACCGCAGCATCAGCGTGTCGCCATGGCGCTCCAGCCGGCTTGCCGCCAGGCCCACGGCGGTGCCACCAGTCAAGCGTTGGCCCAAGCGCAGCGCCAGGCCCCAGGCGCGGGCGCGCACCAGCAGCGGCACCGGAGCCAGCGCAATCAAGGTGCTCATCACCGGCGCTTCCGGATCGCCGCCGAAGCAATAATGCAGGGCACAGGCCAGCGCCGCGCGTTCGGCGGCCGTCACAGCCACCCAATTGCCGTGCAGCGCTACGTCCACGCCGCGTTCCGGCCGGAAATCCGGGTGGGCACGCCAGGCGATGTCCGACAGCAGGCACGCCGCCAGCCGCAGCCGACGGTCGCCGGCGGGTTCATCTGCGAACAGCGGGTCCATCCAGTCGAACAGCATGTCGCCATGTTCGGCAAAACGACCCTGGCGGGCACCTTCGGCGCGGGCGGCGGTGATCAGCGGATCAAGCGCCTGATCCTGCGGCGACAGATCAGCATACAGCAGCCCTTCGCGCAGGCCGAAGCCCGACGCGATGACACTGGACGATCCCAATTTCTTCACCACCGCCGCCAGCAGCATCGCCGCGCCCGGCAGCGACGGCAGCCGCGAGGTGGACAGGTGCGGCACCGCCTTCAGCGTGGCGAGTTCGGTGTGCGACAGGCTGCGAAACAATTTGCCCGGCGCCGTTGCCGGCATTTCATACTGGTGGACGATCGGCAGTGGATGGCCCGTCATCCAGATGTGGATTTGCGCCAGCGCCCGCCACGATCCGCCCACCATGTAAAAGGGCTTGCCCTTGCCTTCGCCCGACCATTCTACCTTGTCGAGCGCCTTGGCGATGAACGGCCCCAGCGCGCGGCGATCGCGCTTGCGTACCGCATCCAGCCGCAGCGCACCGATCGGCAACGATATGCGGTTGCCCATCTCGCCGCCCGACACGCGGATCAATTCCAGGCTGCCGCCGCCCAGATCGCCGACCACGCCATCGGCAAAGGGAATGCCCGAAACCAGGCCCATTGCGGCGCCGCGCGCTTCGGCTTCCCCATCGATCACCTCGATCATCAGCCCGCATTCGGCGGCGACCCGATTGATGAAATCCTGCCCATTCTTCGCCTCGCGCACGGCAGCAGTGGCGACGGTGCGCACGTTGGCGACGCCCATCGCCCGCACCAGCGCGGCAAAGCGGCGAAGTCCGGCCACGGCCACATTCATGGCGTTGTCGCTTAACCGGCCATTGGCAGCGATCCCGCGACCCAGCCCGGCCATGACTTTTTCGTTGAACATCGTTTCCGGCATGCGGGTGCGGCCGTGATAGACGACAAGCCGGATCGAATTGCTGCCGATGTCGATGATGGCGCAGCGGTCATCACCAACCGGCGCCGGTACCGGGCTTAGCCCAACCTTGCGCGCCAGGTTGAGCACGGGTTCAGGCAAGCCCGGCGGCATCGCTCTGCTCGCTCAGGTCCTCTTCCTCGTCCGGCAGCATCAGCACCGGCACGGCCTTTGCGTCCTTCATCTGGCCGCGCCCCGACAGCGAGGGATTGGTCATGAAATAGCGGTGCAGGTTGAACGGCTCCTCGCGGTCGTCGGCCACGCGCGTGTAACGACCGTCGGCCCCGAGTTCCCAGCTCTGCTGATTGTCCTTCAGATTGGCCAGCATGACCTGGTTCAGCACCTGGGCGTGAACGGTCGGGTTCTCGATCGGCACCATGATCTCCACGCGGCGATCAAGGTTGCGCGGCATCCAGTCTGCGGAACTGATGAACACCTTGGCATGGCGGCTGGGCAGTTCGTGGCCGCCGCTGAACACGCAGATACGGCTGTGTTCAAGAAAGCGGCCGATCACGGACTTCACCCGGATATTGTCCGAAAGGCCGGGCACGCCCGGTTTCAGGCAGCAGATGCCGCGTATGATCAGATCAATCTCCACGCCCGCCGCGCTGGCTTCGTAAAGCTTCTCGATGATGCCGGCATCCACCAGGCTGTTCAGCTTCACCCAGATGGCGGCAGGCCGCCCCTTTTTGGCATGGGCGATTTCCTCGTCGATCAGGCCATAAAGCCGGCTGCGCATGGCCAGCGGCGCCATCGCCAGCTTTTCCAGCCGGGTCGGTTGCACGTAACCGGTGATGTAGTTCATCACCTGCGCCGCATCGCGCGCCAGCAGCGGATCAGCGGTGAAGAACGACAGATCGGTATAGATGCGCGCCGTGATCGGATGATAATTGCCGGTGCCGAAATGCACATAGGTGCGGATCGCCGCCCCTTCGCGCCGGACCACCATGCTCAGCTTGGCGTGCGTTTTCCATTCCACAAAACCATAAACGACTTGCACGCCGGCGCGTTCCAATTCGCTGGCCCAGCGAATATTCTGCTCCTCGTCAAAGCGGGCCTTCAGTTCGACCACCGCTGTCACCGATTTGCCGGCTTCGGCGGCATCGATCAGGGCGCGCACGATCGGGCTGTTCTTGCCGGCGCGATACAGCGTCTGCTTGATGGCGATCACATCGGGATCGGCCGCAGCCTGGCGCAGGAAGGCCAACACCACTTCAAAGCTCTCATAGGGGTGATGAACCACCAGATCCTTGCTGCGGATGGCCGCAAAGCAATCACCGCCATGTTCGCGGATGCGCTCCGGAAAGCGCGGCGTGTGCGGTTCGAACTTCAGATCTGGCCGGTCTTCCTCGACCAGCAGTGCCAGATCATTGATGCCCAGCACGCCCGAAACCAGGATGGTGTCGCGATCGTCCACGCCCAACTGGCTCTTCACCAGCATCAGCAGGCCGGGCGGGGCGTTTTCTTCCATGGTGAGATGGATCACCTCGCCGCGGCGGCGGCGCTTCAGCGCGGTCTGGTAAAAGCGCACCAGATCTTCGGCTTCTTCTTCCACTTCGATATCGGAATCACGGATCACCCGGAAAGCGCCATCGCCGACCAGATCATAGCCGGGGAACAATTGATCAAAGAACGCCCGGATGGTGTTTTCCAGGCTGATCCAACGCACCGTGCCGCCGCTGCGCCCATTGCCCGGCAACCGAATGAAGCGCGGCAGCATCGCCGGCAGCATCAGCAGCGCGCGCAGCAGTTCATCGTCGGACTGGCGGCGCAGTTCGAGGATGAGCGAAAAGCCCTTGTTGGGGATGAACGGGAACGGGTGCGCCGGATCGATCGCCTGCGGGGTAAGCACCGGGAAAATCTGATCGAGGAAATGCGTCTGCAGCCAGTCCCGCTCCGCCTTGGTGAGTTTCCCGGCGGTGATGACGTGAAAATCGGTGCGCGCCAGCTCCTTGGTCAGCAGGCTCCATACCCGCTGCTGTTCTTCCATCAGGTGATCGGCCTGTTCGGCAATGGCGACCAGCTGTTGCGCCGGGGTCATGCCCTCCGCGCTCACCGTTTCGATACTGGCCTGAACCTGGCCGCGCAGGCCGGCGACGCGCACCATGAAAAACTCATCGAGGTTGTTGCCTGAAATCGACAGAAAACGCAGCCGTTCCAGCAACGGGTGGGTGCGGTTCATGGCTTCGGCCAGCACCCGTTCGTTGAACGACAGCCACGACAGCTCGCGGTTGAAATAGCGCTCGCTGGCCGGAATGGCAGGTGCAACAAGCGGGGTGGGAGCAGATGTGGGCATGGCCACAGCCTTAGCCCGCAACGCGCCTTCTGGGTAGAGGGACGGGCGGTTCTAAAACCCGAATTCGCCCTGCCCGTCCACCACTTCGCGGGCCAACGGGATGGTGATGGCGCGCCGGCGGGCCAGCGCGGCGGCATCAAGCGCGTCCACCACGGCCTGCGCCGTCACCAGGCTGCGTTCGATGCGCACCACCAGCCAGCGGATCAGATCATCGCCCACCTTTATCCCGCGTTCGGCAAACAGCTTGGCCAGTACGGCGGCCAGCAGTTCATCATCCGGTTCCCCCAACCGCACCAGCGGCGTGGCGGCCAGCCGGCTGGCCAGATCGGGCAGGCCGTGGCCCCAGTCACGCGGGGCCAGCGGGCTAGTGAGCAACAACGGCGTCTCGCGGCTGGCGGCGTTCCAGGCGTGAAACAGGCGTTCCGGGTCTTCGGCCTCGGCGCCTTCGATCACGCTGGCCCGGTGATGGGCAGCGAACCAGCGCGCCAGATGAGTCTTGCCGCTGCCGGCCGGGCCAACAACCAACGTCACCGGCACCGGCCACAGGCCGGGCGCTGCCAGCCAAGCTGCCGCCGCGCGATTGGCTTCGGTGATGGCGAGACGGTCCGGGCTGAGATCAGCCGGCCAGGCCAGCGGCAACGCCGGTTCGGGCGCCTGCGTCATGGCGCAGAATTGGCAGCAGCCGGCACCGCCGGTGGCTTTGGCGCAGCAGCCGCCGGTGCCGGCAGCCGGCGCAGCACGAGATCAGCGCCCTGCCGCTCCAGCCCCCAACCACGGGCAGCCAGTGCCGTGCGCAAAGCCGCCTCGCCGCCGGGCATCGCCACTTCGATGCGGCTGGTGCCACCCACCGCCACCTGGGCCATCAACACATCGCCGGCAATGCCGCGCAACAGGCGTTCAGCGGCAGCCAGGCTGGCATTGTCCGGCGTGATGGCGGCAATCAGCACCTGGGTCGATTCCGGCGGCGGCGTGCCAATCTGCACATCGGCCGCAATGATCGCTCCCACGTCCACCGCCAGATCGGGATCGGCGCGCAAGCGGCCATCACGCAACGCCTGCGCATAGAGCGCGTCAATGCCCTTCACCCCCTCATCCAAAAGGCGGGCCAGCCCGGCCTCGCTGCCCACCTTCAGCGCCAGACGGCCCAATTCGGTGCCGGCCGCACCGTGACGGGCGATGAACAGGGCGCGGATGGGGCCACCGGGATAGGTCCTGGTCAGCCGGGCTTCGGCGACCAGCACATCGACCGTATCAAAGCGGGTGATGATGCTGCGCCAGCCGGCCGGATCGGTGCGCCGCACCTGCGCCGCGCTCAACCACAGATTATCGGCCGCGGTGCCGCCAGGCAGCACATAATCGATCGGCGTCACATTGCCCTGCCAGCGCCCCCAGGCATCGCGCCAGGCCGTGCGCGACTGCGTCACCTGCGCGGCGCCGCCATCCACCAGCAACGGCAGCAGCAGCATCGGCGGCGATTGCAGGCTGGCCACACCGCCCACATAATCGGCCGCCCGGCTGCGATCGAACACCACGCCCAGCCGCGCGATATAGCGGGTGGCGGAAAACTGTTCACCCTGGCTTTCGATGCCGGCCACCATGCCATCGATCTGCCCATCCGAAAGCCGGGGTGCCTCGGCTTCGGGCCGGTTTGCCAGCCGCGCCCAAAGGATCGGCCAGGCCTTGCGCATCGCTTGCGTCCAGGCGGCGCGGCGGGCGTCTTCAACGGTCTTCGCCGTCACATCCACATCAATGCCGCCCACGGCATAGGCGCTGCCCGCCCCGCCTGATGGATCAGACGCCGGGCGTTCGGCCTTGCGGCTGGCCTGCTGGGCCACGGCAATCGCCGCGATCAGGCCAGCAGCGGCGAACAGGGCAAGGATGCGCTTCACGCATGCTGTTTAGGGCCGCACCGCCCCGATTGCCAAGCGCGGATGCTGGCGCTTGGCTGCATCTGGCGCTATGGCGGCGCGCATGAGCGAAAAACGCCCCCTTGCCCCCCCTCTTACCTATGCTGATGCCGGCGTGGATATCGCTGCCGGCAACGCGCTGGTGAAGATGATTGCCCCGCTGGCCCGCGCCACCGCCCGCCCGGGTGCCGACGCCGAACTGGGTGGCTTTGGCGGCTTCTTCGATCCCAAGGCGGCTGGGTATAAAGACCCGCTGCTGGTCGCCGCCAATGATGGCGTTGGCACCAAACTGAAGCTGGCGATCGATACCGGCCGGCACGACACGGTGGGCATCGATCTGGTCGCCATGTGCGTCAACGATCTCATCGTTCAGGGCGCAGAACCCTTGTTTTTCCTTGATTATTTCGCCACCGGAAAGCTGGAGAACGGTGTTGCGGCCCGCGTTGTCGCCGGCATCGCCGATGGCTGCCAACAGGCCGGCTGCGCGCTGATCGGTGGCGAGACGGCGGAGATGCCCGGCATGTATGCCGCGGGCGATTATGATCTGGCGGGCTTTGCGGTGGGCGCGGTCGAGCGCGGCGAGCAATTGACGGGTGACGGCGTCGCGCCGGGCCAGCTTATCGTTGGCGTCGCGTCGTCAGGCGCGCACAGCAACGGCTACAGCCTCATCCGCCGCATCCTTGAGCGTTCGGGCGCCGATCTGGACGCCCCCGCCCCGTTCGATCCCAGCCGCACGCTGACCGAAGCCCTGCTCTTACCCACCCGCATATATGTGAAGCCGCTGCTGCCGCTGATCCGCGCCGGCCGCATCAAGGCGCTGGCCCATATCACTGGCGGCGGCTTCCTCGAAAACATCCCGCGCGTGCTGCCCGCCGGGTCGCGTGCGCTGGTCGCCGCGCCCACCCTGCCGCCGCTGTTCGATTGGCTGCGGGAACAAGGCGGCGTTGCGGCGGCCGAGATGGCGCGCACCTTCAACTGCGGCACTGGCATGGTGCTGGTGGTGGACCGCACCGAGGCCGACGCCGTGATCGCCGCACTGATCGACACCGGCGAACAGGCCAGCGTGATCGGCGAAATCATCGCCGGCCAGAAGGGCTGCGAAATCCACGGCGCGCCCGGCCAATGGGGCGAAACGGCGGCCTGGACGGCCAGCCACGATGCCTGAGAAGGCGCGCGTTGGCGTCCTCATCTCCGGGCGCGGCAGCAACATGGCCGCGCTGCTCTATGCCAGCCGGCTTTATGACTGCCCCTACGAGATTGTCGTTGTTGGCAGCAACGATCCCGATGCCGCCGGGCTTGCGCTGGCGGCAGCGGAAGGTGTCCCCACCTTCGCGCACAGCCACAAAGGCCTGAAACGCGCCGAGTTTGATGCCATCATGACGCGCGAACTGGAACAGGCCGGCGTCACCCACATCGCATTGGCCGGCTACATGCGGCTGCTGTCCGCCGAATTCGTCACCCACTGGCAGGGCCGCTGCCTCAACATCCACCCGTCGCTGTTGCCCAAGCACAAGGGCCTGCACACCCACGAGGCCGTGCTGGCCGCGGGCGAGGCCGAGACCGGCTGCACCATCCACATCGTCACCCCCGAACTGGATGACGGGCCCATTTTGGGCCAGGCCCGCATCAAGGTGCTGCCCGGTGACACGCCCGAAACGCTGGCGGTGCGCGTGCAATATGCCGAACACCAGTTGTACCCGCGCGTGCTCGCCGATTGGGTTTCGGCCGATCAGCGCCCCGAAGCCCTGCTCACCCGCGTGCGCGGCCTGGCGCTGAACCTGCCGGCGGCGGCCGAGAAACTCTCTCACGGCTCCCCCGGCTTCTTCGTCGAAGGCGGCAAGTTCTTCGCCTATTTCAGCGACAACCACCACGGCGACGGCATCACCGCGCTGCTGCTGAAAGTCTCCGGCCTGGATGAAGCCGCCATGCTGATCGAGCAGGATCCGGATCGCTTCTTCCGCCCCAAATATTTCGGCCCCGCCGGCTGGGTCGGCATCGTCCTCACCGACGGGCCGGACTGGGCGATGATCGAGGCGATGTTAAGCGCGGCGTGGCGGCTGTGTGCGCCCAAGCGGCTGGCAATGCTGCCCTTCTGAACCGCAGGGGCTGCCTGGAGCCCATTGCCCCAAACAACAGCCTCGCCTATTCCAGCGGTGCAGCCGACGTGCAGAAGTGCGCGGCTATGCAAACGGGGGACGATCTGATGCGAAATTTGCTTCTTGCTGCGGCCTTGGCCGGCCTTTCGGCACAGCCGTTGCTGGCCCAGGAGGCAGCCGTCGCCACCGCGCCCGTCGCGCCTCCGCTCAGCCTCTTCATCGACGGCAAAGGGCCGAACGGGATGAGCGATCTGCCGATGGGCGTGAAACGCATTCCTGACAGCAATATCGTCGTGTCCGGCCACCAGAAGGGTGGCCCGCTGGGCCTGTTGTTCGGCGTGGTCGGCATGGCCATCCAGAGCGCGGCCAACACCGATGCCGGGGGCAAGCGGACGAACGACATCCAGGACGCGCTGCGCTTCGACGTAAGCGGCCGGGCCATCGAACTGGCGGGCAGCATCCTGGCCGAAGAACAGTTCCAGGGCGCCTATACGCTCGTCACGGCAGAAAGCCCGTCGGCCATGCCGGTGGTGCCCTATGTCGTTCTCACCTTCGTCAACCAAACCGACGTGCGGCCCTATATCGTGCTGAAGACCAAGCTCGATCCCGGTGCCGACAGCAAGAAACCCAAGACCATCAAGTATTTCTGCTGCGAAGGCCCGGCGATGCCGCTGACCGGTGAGGGCAGCCTCACCGAAAACAACGGCGAGAAGCTGAAGGCTCTGCTCAACGCCGAGTTGGAAACCGCCCTGCGCATCATGTTGACGGACCGTCACCAGCCGTTTGCGCGCAACGACGAAGCCAAGCTCGATATCAACGGCTCGCTGCCGTTCGTCGGCAAGCCGTTCAAGTGGCGGGGCTGGGACCTGGGCAGCTACAAGGATTACAAACTGATCGAGTTTCGCGGCGGTATCCTGGTGTTTGGCGGCGTCCATGCTGTCGAGCCGGGCGCGCTGGAGATCATGCCCTATGTGAAGAAGAAGAAGTGACGCGCGCGAAGGCGGCTTGAAGGCACAGGCGAACACGATCTTCCCCTGGCGGGGGAGCTACAAAGAAAAAGGGCCGCAGCGGATGCTGCGGCCCTTTCAATGCGCAAGGCGCGTCGACTCAGCCCACAATCTCGGTCTGCGCGAAGAAGTACGCGATCTCGATCGCGGCGTTCTCGTCGCTGTCCGAGCCGTGCACGGTGTTGGCCTCGATCGATTCGGCCAGTTCCTTGCGGATGGTGCCGGCATCGGCGTTGGCCGGGTTGGTGGCGCCCATGATGGCGCGGTAGGCCGGAACGGCGTCTTCGCCTTCCAGCACCTGAACGACGACCGGGCCGCTGATCATGAAGGCGACCAGTTCACCGAAGAAGCCGCGCTCGCGGTGGACGGCGTAGAAGCCTTCGGCCTGGGCCTGGGTCAGGTGCAGGCGCTTTTGCGCGACGACGCGCAAGCCAGCGCCTTCGATCATCGCGTTCACCTTGCCGGTGATGTTGCGACGGGTGGCATCGGGCTTGATGATCGAGAAGGTGCGGGTGATCGCCATGGGAAATTCCATCTGTTTGATAGGGGAAAGCGGATGCGCGGCCCCCTACAGGGGGAGCCGGGAAATGGCAAGGTTTGATCGGAAACACCCGCTCAGGCCGAGCTTGTCGAGGCCCGGAAAGGGCGCTTTTGGCAATCCGCCTTCGACAAGCTCAGGCTGAGCGGGTCAATTTGGGGAAAAGCGCTCAGCCTTCGAAATTGTCCGCCACGAAGCGATCGAGCAGGCGCACGCCGTAACCGGTGGCGCCCTTGTCGAACAGCGCGCCGGGCTTGTTGGCCCACACGGTGCCGGCCACATCCAGGTGCGCCCACTTCACGCCAGGCTTGATGAAGCGGCCGATGAACTGCGCCGCCGTGATCGAACCGCCTTCGCGCGGGCCAACGTTCTTGATGTCGGCAATGTCGCTGTCGATCAATTTGTCATAGGCCTCGCCGATCGGCATCCGCCAGAGCTTCTCGCCCACAGCATTGCCCGCCATCTTCAACTGCTTGGCCAAGCCATCATCGTTGCAGAACATGCCAGCATGTTCATTGCCCAGGCTGATGATGATCGCGCCGGTGAGCGTGGCGAGATCGACCACCACTTCCGGCCCGAAGGTTTCCTGCGCCCACCAGATCGCATCGCACAGCACCAAGCGGCCTTCAGCATCGGTGTTGATCACTTCCACGGTCTGGCCGTTCATGGTGGTCACCACGTCGCCGGGGCGCTGGGCATTGCCGTCGGGCATGTTCTCGACGAGGCCAACGACGCCAACCACGTGCGCTTTCGACTTGCGGGCTGCAATCGCGTGCATGGCGCCGGTCACGGCACCCGCGCCGCCCATGTCCCACTTCATGTCTTCCATGCCGGCCGGCGGCTTCAGGCTGATGCCGCCGGTATCAAAGGTGACGCCCTTACCCACCAGGCACACCGGCTTCACATCATCGCGGCCCGTGCCGTTCCAGCGCATGGCGAGAATGCGCGCCGGCCGCACCGAACCCTGCGCCACTCCCAGCAGTGCGCCCATGCCGAGCTTCTTCATCTCGGCATCGTCAAGGATGGTGAGTTCCACGCCCAGCGCGGCCAGATCACGGGCGCTTTCGACGAAGCTTTCCGGGTAGAGCACGTTCGGCGGCTCGGACACCAGCGTGCGGGTGCGGGCAACGCCGCCGGCAATCGCCATCAGCCGGTCGTGCGCCTTCACCTCGCCCGCGCCGATGATGGCCAGGCTGGTCAGCGTCGGCTTCTGCTTGTCCTTCTGCTTCGTGCGATATTGATCGAAGCGCCACGAACGCAGCACCGCGCCGTGGGCCAAGTGCGCCGCCAGATCGCCGGCCAGCACGCCGACAACGTCCACGCTCACGGTTGTCTCGCCGCTCAGCAGCAGGCGGGCGGCGATGGCACCGCCGATGCGTTCAGCGACGCCGGCATCAATCTTGTCGGTGGGGCCAGTGCCCACCAGCAGCAGGCGGCCATGCGAAAGGCCGGCCGGGGCCAGCAACTCGACGATCTCCCCCACCCCGCCTTCAAACCGCGCGGCCTTGACCGCCGACTGCACCGCGCCGTTGGCAGCGGCATCGGCCGCCTTGGCCCCGGCGCTGAGCGCGCCATCCGGGCCGGCAAACACCGCGAGCGCGGCGACCGGTTCGGCCACAGTGGCCAGATAGGAAATGGCGAGCATGAAAATCCCTTTCGATTCGAACAGGCGTTCTGATTAGGCGCGCCTCACGCCTTCGCCAAGCAGATGGTTGCAGGCCCGGCATGGCCCGGCTATCGACCGGATGTGCCCGCTTCCACCACCATCACCGCCGTGCGCGCCAGCCTGCTGCTGGCGACAGCTGGCCTTGCGCTGCTGCCGGCGCCGGCGCTGGCGCAGCGCATGTCTCCGGCCTTGTTGGGCAACAAGGATCCGGTGAACCGCGATCCTGATGCACCGCCACGCCGCGCCAATCTGCCGGCGCCCGGCGATGTGGTGGATTTCGAAGCCGATCAGCTGATTTATGACGAGGAACGCCAGCTGGTGGTTGCCAGCGGCCGGGTGAAGGTGTCGCGCGATGGCTATGCGCTGCTGGCCGATCGGGTGGAATATGCCCGCGGGTCGGACAGCAAGGCCGGCGAAGTGGTGGCGATCGGCAATGTGCAGATCACCGATCCTGCCGGCAACCAGGCGCTGGGCGACCGCATCACGCTTTCCGACAGCCTGAAGGATGGCGCCATTGCCAACATGCTGCTGGTGCTGAACGATGGCGGCCGGCTGGGGGCCAAGGCCGCCACCCGCAGCGACCGCCGCTACACGATGGATCGCGCCGTCTATTCCCCCTGCGCCGTGGTGGACAGCGAAGGCTGCCCGCAGGCGCCGGTGTGGAAGATCAAGGCGGTGAAAATCGTTTATGACGAAAGCCGACACCGCATTTCCTATCGCGATGCCAGCCTGGAAATGTTTGGCGTGCCGGTATTGTGGCTGCCTACCCTTTCGCATCCTGATGGTGATTCCCCGCGCGCCGGCGGGGTGCTGGTGCCGGCGGTGGAAATCCAGCGGCAGCTGGGCGTGGGCTTTTCGGCGCCGATCCATTTCGCCACCGGGCCGGATCAGGATTTCACCGTCACGCCATGGCTTTATACCGCCACCAATCCGGCGCTGGCTTTTCAGGCGCGGCGGCTGCTGAAGGACGGCCCAATCCAGGTCGATGGCATGTTCACCTTCTCGCGCCGCTTTGATCTGGCTGCCGATGGCGTGACGGAAGTGGACCAGGGCGAACGCTTCCGCGGCTATCTGGGCGTGAAGGGCCGGTTGCAGCACGACAGCAAGTGGCGATCAGTGTTTTCGGTGCGGCTCACCACCGACGACACGTTCAACCGCCGTTATGGCCTGGGTTTCGATGATACGCTGCGATCATCCTATGCGCTGGAACGCGTCACCGATGAAAGCTGGCTGTCGATTTCAGCCTGGTATTTCCAGGGCCTGCGCGCCACCGATCGCGGCAGCGAAATCCCGCTGGCACTGCCGTTGATCGATTATGACTGGCGGCCCGATTGGAATGTGGCCGGCGGCAAGGTGCGGCTGGGCGCCAATTCGCTGCTGCTCACCCGCAGCAGCGGGCAAGACATGTTCCGCGCCGTCAGCTGGGGCCGCTGGGATCGCAACTTTTACACGCAGATGGGCCAGCGCATCGGTTTCACCGGCCTGGTGCGCGGTGATCTATATGATGTGCGCAATTCGGAACTGGCCACCTTCCCCGAATATGCCGGCCGTGATGGCTGGCGCGGGCGCGCTGTGGCGCTGGCGGCGGTTGATGTCAGCTGGCCGTTTGCCGGCCCGGCCTTTGGCGGCGAGCAGGTGATCAGTCCGCGGGTGCAACTGGTGGCGGCGCCGCGCATCGCCAATGCCGGCTTCGCCAACGAAGATGCCCGCGCCTTTGAACTGGAAGATGTGTCGCTGTTCGATCTGAACCGCACGCCGGGCCTTGATCGCGTCGAAAGCGGCAGCCGCCTCACCTATGGCGCCGAATATACACTTGATCGGCCCGGCTGGCAGCTGCGTGCCGAAATCGACCAGTCGCTGCGCTTGAACGGTGATGGCAGCGAATTTGCCGATGGCACCGGCTTTCGCGGCCGCGTCTCCGACGTGGTGGGTCGCACCAGCCTGAAGATCGGCCGGCTGGTGGAACTGACCCACCGCTTTCGGCTCGACAAGGATAATTTCGCTGTTCGTCGCAATGAAATCGATCTCACGCTTGGCGGCCGGCGTTCCTATGTTTCGGCGGCGTATATCCGGCTCAACCGCAACGTCACGCTGGAAGATCTGGAAGACCGGCAGGAACTGCGCGTCGCCGGGCGCGTGGCCATCGCACGCTATTGGGCGCTGTTCGGCAATGCCATCTTCGATCTCACCACCAAGGCGGAAAACCCGTTGGCCAATGGTGATGGCTTCCGCGGTATCCGCCACCGGGTTGGCATCCAGTATGAGGATGAATGTTTCCGGTTCGGCATTGGCTGGCGCCGCGATTATGTGGGTGACCGCGATTTCCGCCCCGGCAACAATTTTCAGATCAGCATCGCCTTCAAGACGCTGGGTCAATGATGTTTTCAGCGGCCGTTCAGGCGGCGGTCGCCATTGCGGCCCGGTCTGGCCCAAACAAGCGCTTTCCCCGATCGCTGCCCTTGCGCTAAGGGCAAAGCTCGGGGATGCGCTGCGGCGCTTCGGAGCATGTGAATGAAGGTCAAATTTCTGAACGGACTGCTGGGGTTTGCCGTGGTTGGGGCCATGGTGGTGCCCGTGGGCAACGCCAGCCTGCTGGCCCAGGCCGCGCCCCGCACGTTTTCAGCCAATGATCTGCCCGAAATGGTGGTCTTGGGCGATGTCGATCCGACGCTGCGCAAGGCCCAGGCCATCGTCAATGGCGATGTGATCACCGACACCGATATCGATCAGCGCCTCGGTCTGGTGCTGGCAGCCAATGGCGGCCGCGTTGCCGATGAAGAAAAGCAGCGCCTGCGCCTGCAGATCATCCGCAACCTGATCGATGAAAAGCTGCAACTGCAGGAAGCCGCCGAGAACGACATCCGCATCAATGAAGCGGAAGTCACCCGCTCGTTCGAACGCATTGCCCAGAATTTCAAGCGCACACCGGCACAGTTCGAAATCTACCTGAAAGGCAACAGCTCTTCGTCAAACAGCCTGAAGGCCCAGATCCGCGCCGAAATGGCGTGGAGCCGGGTGCTGCGCCGCAAGGTCGAACCGATGGTCAATGTCGGTGACGACGAAGTCCAGCAGGTGATCGACAAGCTGAACGCCGCCAAGGGCAAAGACGAATTTCATGTTGGCGAAATTTTCCTGTCGGCCACGCCGGAAACGCTTGATGCGGTGATGCAGGATGCCTCGCGCATCGTTGGCCAGGTGCGCGGCGGGGCCAGCTTCGTCGCCTATGCCCGCCAGTTTTCCGAAGCCTCCTCGGCCGGCCTTGGCGGCGATCTGGGCTGGGTGCGTGGCGAGCAGCTGAACAGCGCCGTGTCTGCGGCGGTGGCGGCGCTGGAGCCGGGCCAGGTCACCGATGCCATCCCGGTAACGGGCGGTGTCGCCATCATGGCGCTGATCGAAAAGCGCCAGGTGCTGGCCGCCGATCCGTTGATGGCGCAGCTCAGCCTGAAACAGCTCACCATCCCGTTGAAGGCCGATACCACGGAAGCCCAGGCTCGCGCCAAGGTGGAGGAAATCGGGAAGCTCAGCCAGAACATGGGCGGTTGTGGCGGTGTCGAGGCGCTGGCGCAGAAGGTGGGCGGCGAAGTCGCTGTCAACGATGCGGTGCGCATGAAGGATCTGCCGGCGCAGTTGCAGGCCATTTTGGGCCGCATGTCGATCGGCGAAGCCACCCCGGCTTTCGGTTCGGCCGAAGAAGGCCTGCGCGTGCTCGTGCTGTGCGGCCGCGACGACAGCCAGGTGCAGGCCAAGGCACCCAATTTCGAGGAAATCTACGCCCAGATGAACGATGAGCGCGTGAACATGCGCGCCCGCCGTTACCTGCGCGATCTGCGGCGCGACGCCATCGTCGACTATCGTTGATGGCACCAATCCCGGCGCCATTGGCCGTTTCGATCGGCGATCCGGCCGGCATTGGCCCGGAAATTATCGCCGGCGCCTGGGAACAACGGGTCGCCGCCGGGCTGCCGCCATTCCTTGCCATTGGTGACGCACGTTCGATCCGCGCCGTGTGGGATGGGCCGATTGCCGTGCTGTCTGATCCGGCTGCCGCCGCCGCTGCCTTCGATGGCGCGCTGCCGCTGATTCAGGTTGATGATCCCGGCGAGATCGTGCCCGGCGAACCCAATCTGGCCGGCGCCCGCTGCGCGCTCGACAGCCTGGAACTGGCAGCCGGCATCACCCGCCAGGGCATGGCATCGGCGCTGGTCACCGGGCCGGTTTCAAAGGCGCAATTGTTCGCCATCGGCTTCACCTATCCGGGCCAGACCGAATTCGTGGCGGAACGCTGCGGCATATCGCCGGCCAACGCGGTGATGATGCTGGCCGGGCCAAGCTTGCGCACTGTGCCGCTCACCGTGCACGTGCCGCTGGCCGAGGTGCCGCGGCTGGTCACCGCCGATCTGATCATCTGCCGCGCGCGCATTGTGGCCCGGGCGCTGACCCGTGATTTCAGCATCGAAAACCCGCGCCTGGCGATCGCCGGCCTCAATCCGCATGCCGGCGAACTGGGCACGCTGGGCCGCGAGGAGGTGGAGATCATCCGCCCCGCCATCGAGGCCCTGCGGGCCGAGGGCCTGGACGTGATCGGGCCCCTGCCTGCCGATACCATGTTCCACGCCCATGCCCGCGCCCGTTACGACGTGGCGCTGTGCATGTATCATGATCAGGCGCTGATCCCGTTGAAGGCGCTGCATTTCGATGATGGCGTCAATGTCACGCTTGGCCTGCCGATCGTGCGCACCTCGCCCGATCATGGCACCGCCTTCGATATCGCCGGCAAGGGGCTGGCCACCCCCAGCGCCATGATCGCCGCCATCCGCATGGCCGGTGAGTGCGCCGCCCGCCGCGCGGCTGGCTGAGCCATGGCTTTGCCCACCCTGCCGCCACTGCGCGAGGTCATTGCGCGGCACGGACTCAATGCCAAGAAATCGCTTGGCCAGAATTTCCTCACCGATACCAATCTGCTCGATCGCATCGCCCGCATTCCCGGCCTGGGGCCAGAGTCACGCGTTTACGAAGTCGGCCCCGGCCCCGGTGGCCTGACCCGCGCTCTGCTGCGCACCGGTGCGCAGGTGTTTGCGGTGGAGCGTGATGACCGCGCCCTGCCCGCGCTGGCCGAACTTGCCGCCGCCGCCGATGGCCGCCTTACCGTGATCGGCGGCGATGCCATGGCCGTCGATCCGCGCGCGCTGGCTGGTGACGGCGCCCACATCGTCGCCAACCTGCCCTATAATATCGGCACGGCCCTGTTCACCGGCTGGCTGGAAAGCCCACAATGGCCGCCATGGTGGGCCAGCCTGACGCTGATGTTCCAGAAGGAAGTCGCCCAGCGCATCATCGCCGCGCCCGGCGATGATGCCTATGGGCGCCTCGCCGTGCTGGCGCAGTGGCGCTCCACGCCGAAGATCGCCCTCACCCTGCCGGCCCGCGCCTTCGTGCCGCCGCCCAAGGTGGAAAGCGCCGTGGTCCATCTCGTGCCCACAACGCCGCTCAGCACCGCCACCCCGGCCCGCCTTGCCGCGCTGACGGCAGCTGCCTTCGGTCAGCGCCGCAAGATGCTGCGCGCCAGCCTGAAAGGCCTGCCCGGCGCACTGGAAGCGATGGAAGCAGAAGGCATCAAGCCCGAAGCCCGCGCCGAAACGGTACCGGTGGAAGCGTTTGCGAAAGCCGCCGCGCGGTTGGGCTAGGCCCGCACCGCCGGCCGCCCACTCAATCCTGAGTCGTCTTCGCCTTCACCGGCGCCACACTGGCCTGCGCGCTCGCCTTGGCGATCACGCCTTCCAGGCGCGTCGCGGCACCGCAATCGGCCTTGCACAGCGCCTTGATGCGGGCGAGGTTGATCTGCGCCCGCGCCGTCGCGCCGCGTGCCACCAGCGCCCGGCCCTGGCCTTCCAGAGCGGCAATATCCGACGGGTTCAGCGCCAACGCGTCGCGATAATATTTCACCGCCTTGCCGGGCAGGCCAAGCTTTTCATAGGCGGCGGCAATGCCGGCAAACGCCGCGACATTGCGCGGATCGCTGGCCAGCGCGGCTTCGAAACTGTCGATAGCGTCCTGCGGTTTGCCGGCGGCCAGCGCGGCCTGGCCGGCAGCGGCCATCTGCAGCGAAACCGGCTTCAACTGGTCATCGCGACCCGGCGCGGCAACCGCAGCAGTGGCCAGCAGAACCAGCGGCAGCAGGAAATTGAAACGCATCAAATGTCTCCCTGGCGCCGCTTCTATCAAAGCCGGGATGACTGCGCGATGAAAAAGCCGTCGCACCCATCACCGGCCGGGGTGAGTACCCGGCTCTGCCACGGCCCAAGGTTCGGTGTGGCGGCCAGTTGCGCTTCGCCTTCGGCCGGCAGCAACGAGCAGACGATATAGACAATCCGCCCGCCGGGCTTGAGCAGCAAGGTCGCCAGTTCGATCAGCATGGCCTGCGTTGCAACCAGCCGTTCCAATCGCGCCGGATTCAGCCGCCAGCGGCTTTCCGGATTGCGCCTCCAGGTGCCGCTGCCCGAACAGGGTGCATCGATCAGCACGGCATCGCAACTGCCCATCAGATCGGCCAGCGCCTGTGCTTCGCCGCCGGGATTGAGCAGCCGTGTTTCCACCGCCACGCCGGCCCGTGTCGCCCGCGGCGACAGCTGGCTCAGCCGGGCGCGATCGGTATCACAGGCGATCAGCCGGCCCTCTCCGGCCATATCGGCCGCCAGCGCCAGCGTCTTGCCGCCGGCGCCGGCGCACAGATCCACCACCGTCTCACTGGCCCGCGCCGTCAGCGTGGCGGCCGCGATCTGGCTGCCGGCGTCCTGCACTTCGATGAGGCCGTCGCCAAATTCCGGCAGCGCTTCGACGTTGGTGCCCGATGGCAACCGCACGCCGTGCGCGGTGTTCGGCAGCAATTCCCAATCGGGATGATTGGCCAGCACCGCATCGCGATTGGCCCGCATCGCGTTCACCCGCACATCCAGCGGTGCCCGGTCGAGCAGTGCCGTCACCTGCCGTTCCGCATCATCGCCAAACCGCTCGATCAACATACGCTCCAGCCAAGATGGGGCCAGGCCAGGCGTCGCCGCCGGTTCGCCATGCACAAGTGCAGGCGGCGCGTGGCCGGATGCGCCAAACAACGCCAGCAACTCGGGATCATGGGCGCGGGCATGGCCGATCACTGCCGCGCGGCCGGAAACCGGGCGCTCACCCAGTGAACGGATCACGGCGAACACCAGATCGCGCACCGCGCGCCGATCCTTGGAACCGGCATAGCGGCGGGTGGAGAAATAACGCTGGATGATCGTGTCGGCTGCGGCCCCGCCATCGCGCGCGGCGGTGATCACCTGCTCCAATATCTCGATGGCGGCCTGAAGCCGTGCGGCGGGGATCATCCGCCTGTCGGATAGTTGGGGGCTTCGCGCGTAATGGTCACGTCGTGCACGTGGCTTTCCTTCAGGCCGGCATTGGTGATGCGGATGAACTCCGCCCGTTCCCGGAACTGTTCGAGCGTGGCAGAGCCGGTATAGCCCATCGCCGCCTTCACGCCGCCCACCAGCTGGTGCAACACATTGGCTGCCGGGCCCTTGTAGGGCACCTGGCCTTCAATACCTTCCGGCACCAGCTTCAGCTGATCCTTGATGTCCTGCTGGAAATAGCGATCGGCACTGCCGCGCGCCATCGCGCCCACGCTGCCCATGCCGCGATAGCTCTTGTAGGTGCGGCCCTGCCACAGGAACGTCTCGCCCGGCGCTTCCTCGGTACCGGCGAGCAGGCTGCCCACCATCACCGCACTGGCCCCGGCGGCAAGTGCCTTGGCGACGTCGCCGCTGGTGCGCAGGCCGCCATCGGCGATCACCGGAATGCCCAGTTTCCAGGCGGCTTCGGCGGTGTCCATCACGGCGGTCAATTGCGGGACACCCACACCGGCGACAACGCGCGTGGTGCAGATCGAACCCGGCCCGATGCCCACCTTGATGCCATCGGCACCGGCATCGATCAGGGCCATGGCGGCAGCGGCGGTCGCCACGTTCCCGGCAATCACTTGGGCGCTATTGCTGTGCTTCTTGATGCGCGCCACCGCTTCGGCAACGCGGTCGCTGTGGCCGTGGGCAGTGTCGACGATGATCAGATCGCACTCGGCATCCAGCAGCGCCTCTGTGCGTTCGAACCCGGTATCGCCCACGGTGGTGGCAGCGGCAACGCGCAGGCGGCCGGCTTCATCCTTGGTGGCATTGGGATGGTTTACCGCTCGCACGATGTCCTTCATGGTGATCAGGCCGATGCAATGGCCATCATCATCCACCACGATCAGCTTCTCGATCCGGCGGTTGTGCAGCAGGCGACGGCATTCGGATTCGGTCACACCCGGGCGCACGGTGACGAGATTTTCCTTCGTCATCAGTTCGGCGATCGGCTGCGCGTCATTTTCAGCAAAGCGCAGATCGCGGTTGGTGACGATACCGACAAGACGGCCGGGGGCGCCACCGGGGCCAACTTTCTCCACCACCGGAAAGCCCGAAATGCCGTGGCTCGCCATCAGCGCGCGGGCATCAGCCAGTGTCTGATCCGGGGTGAGCGTGATCGGGTTGACCACCATGCCGCTTTCAAAGCGCTTCACCTGGCGCACGGCCAGCGCCTGCTCTTCCACGGTAAGATTGCGGTGCAGCACGCCGATGCCGCCCAATTGCGCCATGGTGATCGCCATGTCGGCTTCGGTCACCGTGTCCATCGCGGCGGAAAGCACCGGGATGTTGAGCCTTATGCCCTTGGTCACCCGTGTCGAAGTATCGGCCATGCTGGGCAACACGGCGGATGCGGCCGGCACCAGCAGCACATCATCGAAGGTCAGGCCCAGGCGGGGTTCCTTGATCCGGGATGACATGATGGGCGACTCCTGTGGCTGCGGCGGTTGGCTTCCATAGGGGTGAAGGCCGCGCATGAAAAGAGCGCGCTGCGTTGCCGCAGCGCGCTCCCGTCATTCAGATGCAGGCAGACTGGCTCAGGCGCCGGCCAGCACACCATAGAATTGCGCGATCTGGGCGCGCGGACCAGCCTTGACGGCGGCAAAGGCGGCCTTGGCGCCGTCCTTGTTGCCCATCTTCAACATGGCCGCGCCCATTCGCAGATTGACCGTGTCCTGATCCACGGCCGCATTGCCAACCAGCTTCTGATAGAAACCAACAGCCTTTTCATGCTGGCCCAGATTGGCCAGCGTGTCGGCAACCACCAGCCCGATACGCGGGTTGGTTCCGGCTTCCTTTTCCAGGCCGGGCAGCGCCGCCTTGGTCTCGGTGTTCTTCGACGCTGCGAGGCGCACGATTTCACCGACATTCTGCTTGCTCGGATCGATCAGCTTCTTGGTGATGGCTTCCTTCAACACCATGTCGGCTTCGTTGGGCATGCCGCGTTCGATGGCGGCATCGGCATATTCCAGATAATTGTTGCCGGTGGTCATGGCGCCGGCAGCCCACATCAGGCGGCCCCAATCCAGCAGCATGTTGTTGTCCATGTTGCCGGCGCGCTGCTTCACCAGCTCGATCGACAGGTTATAGCTCTTGGGCTCCGGGAAGGCCTTCACCCAGCCCAGCAGCGCCGGCATGATCTGCGCTTCCATCTTGCCGTCGATCACCGATTGGGCGCGAAATTCGTACCAGCTGCGGTCACCCTTCTGGCCAGCGGCTTCGCGCAGATCGATGGCCTTGCTCAGCAGTTCCACCACGCGCGGCTTGCTGTTGAGTGCGGCGTTCACGCTGGCGGCCTGCACCAGCATGTCCACATCGTCGGGCTTCTGGGCCAAGTAGAATTCGTACCATTTCCAGGCCAGCTGGTAATCCTTGCGGTTGGACGCAAGGCCAGCAATGAACTTGGAGAAGTTCAGCTTTTCTTCGGGCGTAATCGACGGCGCTTCGGCGGCTTCGAGCAGCGCTTCTTCCAGCTTGGCATTGTCCTTCAGATTCTGCGCCGAAAACAGCTTCAGCTTGGCCATGATCAGCGCGTCATCCTTCTCGGCACGCGGCACTGTGGCGGCAGTGGCCAAAGCGGCCAGCGCGCCGGCATGGTCACCGGCGGTCTGCAGTTTCTGGACGGCCATGACCACGGCCAGGATCGGCTTGGACAGCTTCGGCGGTGCCGGCTTGTCGGCAGCCTTGTCCTTCTTCTGTGCCAGCACCGGGCTGGCCATCCCCAGGCTGCCGGTCATCAGCACCAGCGCCAAGGCGGTTGCGATCGTCTTCATTCATGCCTCCCTCAAGCAATATGGAGTTGAGCTAAGCCGCGATGGCGGCGGCGTCAACCGGCCACAGGCACAGGTGATCCCGCTCTTTTGCATCAGCAACATGAACATTAAGTGAGTTTGGGGGTGCGTGTGCGTCCAGCCCTTGCCCTGACCGCCACAACGCGCGAGAATCAGGGCGACATGACGGCTCTTGCCGCCTCCTTGCCGCTGGCCGGCCTGCCGGTGCGGTTCCGCGCCGGGCTCACGGCTGCGCTGGCCGCCGGGTTGGCCTATCTGCTGCTTTCCCCCTTGCTTGATGGGACCGCGAACGTCGTGCTGAAAGGCAGCGGCGTCACGCTGCTGGCGCTCTCGGCGCTGCAATTGCGCACCGATGGCGCCCGCTGGCTGGCAGCGATCATGGCCCTGGGGGCGCTGGGCGATGTGCTGCTCGCCCTGCCCGGCCTGTTCATTGCCGGTGCCGCCAGCTTTGCCGCCGGGCATTTGGTGGCCATCATCTTCTATGCCCGCCACCGCAGCGCCGCTGGCGCCCGGGATTGGCTGATGGCGGCGTTGCTGCTGCTGTTCGGGTTGGCGATGCCGCCGCTGCTCACCCCGGCCGGTCTGCCCTTTGGCCAGACGCTGCTCTATGCCGTGCTGCTCACCGCCATGGCGGCCAGCCTGTGGCTCAGCCGCTTTCCCCGGTTGGCGGCATTGGGCGCGATCGCCTTCGTGCTGTCAGACACGATCCTGGTGCTGCGCCTGGGCGGTGGCCGGCTGATCGGGCCAACGGTGGATGGCGCGATGGTGTGGGCCTTTTATTTCGGCGGCCAGTGGCTGATTGCGCTGGGCGTGGGGCGCGGGCTCCTCGCCCGCGCCGCCCACGCCGATTAGGCCTCTTCGCCCGGCACTTCCGGCACGTCCGGCACGTCCGGCACGTCACCCACTTCGGCTTCCTCATCAGCCGGGATCAGCGCGGCCGAAACCACAAGCTCATCATCGGCCACCTTGAACAGGGTCACGCCTTGCGCCGCTCGGCCCATGATGCGGATATCGCCGGCGCGCAGCCGGATCAGCTTGGCCTGGTCAGTCACCAGCATGACATCATCACTGTCGCGCGCGGTGAAGCTGGCCAGCACATCACCATTGCGATCGCTTTCGGCGATGTTGCGGATGCCCTGCCCGCCGCGGCCCGACTGGCGATATTCGAACGCCGAACTGCGCTTGCCAAAGCCATTGGCGGTCACCGTCAGGATGAACTCCTCGGCTGCCGCGAATTGCCCCATACGGGTCTCCGAAAGCACGCGCTCGCCCGGCTCATTCTTCCAGGCCGCGGCCTTCAGATAATCCTCGCGCTCTTCCGTGCTGGCGGCAAAGCCTTTCAGGATCGCCATCGATACCACTTCATCGCCCGCGCCCAGCGCCATGCCGCGCACGCCGGTGGAGGTGCGGGAGACAAACTCGCGCACATCATCAACGGGGAAGCGGATGGCCTTGCCGCTCTTGGCGGCCAGGAACACATCGTCGGCCTGGTCGCACAGCGCCACGCCGATCAGCCGGTCATCATCGCCTTCTTCAAAGCGGATGGCGAGCTTGCCGGCGGTCGGCACGCTGGTGAAACTGTCCATGGCGTTGCGGCGCACGCCGCCATGCGCCGTGGCAAACATCACGTGCAGGCGGCCCCATTCGGACTCGTCCTCCGGCAGCGCCAGCGTGGTGATGATCGTCTCGCCATCGGCCAGCGGCAGCAGATTGTTGATCGGCTTGCCCTTGGCCTGCGGGCTGCCCACCGGCAGGCGCCACACCTTCAGGCGATAGACCTTGCCGGCCGAGGAGAAGAACAGCACCGGATTGTGGGTGGAGGTGACAAACAGCGTCGTCACCGCATCCTCGTCCTTGGTGCCCATGGCGTTGCGGCCCTTGCCGCCGCGGCCTTGCGCCCGATATTCGGCCAGCGCCACGCGCTTGATCCAGCCATCGCGGGTCACGGTCACCACCATGTCCTCGACCTCGATCAGATCCTCGTCGTCGATGTCCTCGGCGTTGAACACCAGTTCGGTGCGGCGCTTGGACTGGAATTCATTGGCGACATCGTCCAGCTCGGCATTCAGCACGGAACGCAGGCGCACACGGCTGGTCAGAATGTCGAGCAGATCGGCAATGGCATCGGCCAGTTCCTTCAATTCACTGCCGATTTCATCGCGGCCCAGCGCGGTGAGCTTGTTGAGGCGCAGATCAAGGATGGCGCGCACCTGCAGATCCGAGAGCCGGATGGTGGGCGCGTCCACGTCCACGGTGCCGGCTTCGACCAGCGCCAAATAGGGGCGAATCTCGCCCGCATCCCAATCGCGCGCCATCAGCGTTTCACGGGCTTCGGCCGGGCTGGCGCTGGCGCGGATGATGCGGACGACCTCGTCCAGATTGGCGACCGCAATCACCAGGCCGATCAACAGATGGGCCCGTTCGCGCGCCTTCATCAGCTCGTGCTTCGAACGGCGGGTGATGACCTGCTCACGGAACTCCACAAAGGCGTGGATGATGTCCTTCACGCCCATCAATTCCGGGCGGCCGCCACGGATCGCCAGCATGTTGAAGGCAAAACTCTGCTGCGCCGGCGTGTTGCGCCACAGCTGGTTCAGCACCACGTCCGGCGTCGCATCGCGCTTCAGATCGAGCACGATGCGCACGCCTTCACGATTGGATTCATCGCGCAGGTCAGACACGCCCTCGATGCGCTTGTCCTTCACCGCTTCGGCGATCTTTTCCACCAGCGCGTTCTTGCCCTGCTGGTACGGAATTTCGGTCAGCACGATGGCGCGCTTCTCGCCGCGGCCTTCTTCCACCACGTGGCGCGATCGGATGCGGATGCTGCCGCGCCCGGTTTCATAGGCCTGTTTGAGCTGGCTCGAACCCAGGATGATGCCGCCGGTGGGGAAATCCGGGGCCGGCAGGTGGTGCATCAGCCCTTCAACGCTGATCAGCGGATCAGCCAGCCAGGCCCGAACCGCATCGATCACTTCGCCCAGATTGTGCGGCGGAATATTGGTCGCCATGCCCACGGCGATGCCGCCGGCACCATTGACCAGCAGATTGGGGAAGCGCGCCGGCAACACGGTCGGTTCCTGTTCTGAACCGTCATAGTTGGCGACGTAATCAACCGTGTCCTTCTCGATATCGGCGAGCAGCGCTTCGGCCGATTTCGCCAGCCGCGCTTCGGTGTAACGCATGGCCGCCGGGGCATCCGGGTCCATCGAACCGAAATTGCCCTGGCCGTCGATCAGCGGCAGCCGCATCGACCAATCCTGCACCATGCGCGCCAACGCATCGTAAATCGCGCTGTCACCGTGCGGGTGATATTTGCCCATCACGTCGCCGACGATGCGGGCCGATTTGCGATAGGGTTTGCCGTGGGTGAAGCCGTTTTCGTAACTGCCCCACAGAATGCGCCGGTGCACCGGTTTCAGGCCATCGCGCACATCGGGCAGCGCCCGCGAAACGATGACCGACATGGCATAATCAAGGAAACTCGTCCGCATTTCCGTAACGATGGAAATCGGCTGGATGTCGGGTTCGCCGGCGGGGGGTGTAGTGGTTGATACCATTGGGCTTTTCTTGGCTCTTTCAGGCGTCGTTCAGATGCCCATCCGGATTAGGGGAAAGCAGGGGAAAAGGCCAGTGGAAAGGCATGGCTACACCCCTCCACTGACATGCCGGCGCAAGCCAACATCCATTGCGAAGCGCGGGTCCATTCGATGACCAAAAGAAGATTGTCGGCATGGTGGATGCTGGCCAGCGCCAGCGTGACAGGCGCGTGAAAAACTACTCCGCCGCGATCCCCATGTTCGGCACCTGGATGAAGCCCTTGCGCTTCGCAATCCGCGCTTCGATCTCCGGCCGGAAATGCCGGATCAGGCCCTGGATCGGCCAGGCCGCGGCGTCACCCAGCGCGCAGATGGTGTGGCCTTCAACCTGCGTGGTCACTTCAAGCAGCATGTCGATCTCGTGCGGTTCGGCATCACCCGTCACCAGCCGTTCCATCACCCGCCACATCCAGCCGGTGCCTTCGCGGCACGGCGTGCACTGGCCGCAGCTTTCATGCTTGTAGAAGTACGAAAGCCGCGCAATCGCCCGCACGATGTCGGTGGACTTGTCCATCACGATCACAGCGGCGGTACCCAAGCCGGATTTCAGATCGCGCAGGCCGTCGAAATCCATCGGCGCCTCCATGATCTGGTGCGCCGGCACCAGCGGCACCGATGAACCGCCGGGGATCACCGCCAGCAGATTGTCCCACCCGCCGCGAATGCCGCCGCAATGCGTGTCGATCAGTTCACGGAACGGCAGGCCCATGGCTTCTTCCACCACGCAGGGCCGGTTCACATGGCCACTGATCTGGAACAGCTTGGTGCCTTCATTCTTGGGCCGGCCGATGGCGGCGAACCATTCCGGGCCACGGCGCAGGATGGTCGGCACGACGGCGATGGATTCAACATTGTTCACCGTTGTCGGGTTGCCATAAAGGCCGGCGCCGGCCGGAAACGGCGGCTTCAGGCGCGGCTGGCCCTTCTTGCCTTCCAGGCTTTCGATCATCGCGGTTTCTTCGCCGCAGATATACGCCCCGCCGCCGCGATGGACGACGACATCGAAATCATAACCGGTGCCGCAGGCGTTCTTGCCGATCAGGCCGGCGGCATAAGCCTCCTGCACGGCGGTCATCAGCACCTTGGCTTCGGCGATATATTCGCCGCGGATATAGATGAAGGCCGCACGCGCGCGCATGGCAAAGCCGGCGATCAGCGCACCTTCGATCAGCTTGTGCGGATCATGGCGAATGATCTCGCGATCCTTGCAGCTGCCGGGTTCGGATTCATCGGCGTTGATGACCAGATAGCTCGGCCGGTCCGGGTTCGGCGTCTTGGGCATGAAGCTCCACTTCATGCCGGTCGGGAAACCCGCGCCGCCGCGCCCGCGCAGGCCGCTGGCCTTCACCGCGTCGATCAACCCATCGGGGCCAACGCTCATCAGATCCTTGGTGTCGGCCCAATCGCCGCGCGTGCGCGCAGCTTCAAGATTCCACGGCTGGAAGCCATAGAGGTTGGTGAAGATGCGATCCTTGTCAGCCAGCATGGCCGTTCACTTTCCCGTTTGCCGGCGCGAAGCAGCGCCAAGGGCAATTCCCACGACCAGCAATGGCATGGCGATGGTCACCATCGGCTTGTCGTTCACGATCCCGAAAATCAGCAGCCCGATGGCCCCAAGCATGAAGAAGATCGCGGCAATCTGCAGCGGCTTCATCACACCGTCTCCGTCAACGTCGTCGGGCCGCCTTCGGGGCACGAGGCGGTGCGGCCAATCTGGCTGCCCACCTTCGGTTCCTCCCCGCGCGCCAGCATGTCGAGGATTTCGGTCATCCGCTCGTAGGTCAGGTCTTCGTAGTTGTGATCGTTGATCTGCACCATCGGCGCATTGGCGCAGGCGCCCAGGCATTCGACTTCGGTGAGCGTGAACAGGCCATCCGCCGTGGTGGCGCCCTTGGCGATCCCCTTGTCCTTGCAGGCCTTCATGATGTCGTCCGAACCGCGCAACATGCAGGGCGTGGTGCCACACACCTGCACGTGGAAGCGGCCGACGGGCTTCAGATTATACATCGTATAGAAGCTGACGACCTCGTAGGCGCGGATATAGGGCATGCCGATCTGGTTCGCGACAAACTCGATCACCGGCACCGGCAGCCAGGCCATGCCGGTTTCATCGCGCACCTGATATTGCGCCAGCCATAGCAAGGGCATCACCGCGCTGGCCTGCCGACCGGGCGGATAGAGGCCGATCAGGCGCTGCGCTTCGGCGGCGTTCTCGGCGGTCCAGTTGAAATCGGAAAAATCGCTCACCGGTCAACCTCGCCGAACACAATATCCAAGGACCCCAGCACGGCCGGCGCATCGGCCAGCATGTGGCCCTTGCACAGGAAATCCATCGCCTGCAGGTGGGCCATGCCGGTCGCCCGAATATGGCAGCGCCACGGCTTGTTGGTGCCATCGGCGACCATGTAGATGCCGAATTCGCCCTTGGGGCTTTCGGTTGCCACATAGGCATCGCCGGCCGGCACGTGCAGGCCTTCGGTGTACAGCTTGAAATGGTGGATCAGCGCTTCCATCGAGCGCTTCATCTCCCCACGCGACGGCGGCGCCACCTTGCGGTTGTCGGTGATGTGGCTGCCCGCCGGCATCGCCTTGGCGCACTGCTTGATGATCTTCAGGCTCTCGCGCATTTCCTGCATGCGCACCATGAAGCGGGCATAGCAGTCGCCATCGTTCGACACCGGCACGTCGAAATCCATCAGGTGATAGGCGTCGTACGGCTGGCTCTTGCGGATATCCCAGGCCACGCCGCTGGCGCGGATGCAGGGGCCCGTGAAGCCCCAGGCAATCGCGTCTTCCTTGGAAATCACGCCGATATCGACATTGCGCTGCTTGAAGATGCGGTTGTCGGCCACAAGGCCCTGCATCTCGTCGAGCACCTTGGGAAAATGGTCACACCAGGCCAGCACATCGTCCAGCAGACCCGCCGGCAAATCCTGGTGCACGCCGCCGGGGCGGAACCAGGCCGCATGGAAGCGCGCACCGGAAACGCGCTCGTAAAACTCCATCAGCTTTTCGCGCTCTTCGAACAGCCACAGGATCGGCGTCATCGCGCCCACGTCCATCGCGTGTGCGGTGGTGTTGAGGATGTGATTGAGAATGCGCGTGATTTCCGCAAACATCGTGCGGATGTATTTCGCCCGCAGCGGCACCTCGATGCCCGCCAATTTCTCGATGGCCAGCACATAGCTGTGCTCCATGCACATCGGGGAGACGTAATCGAGGCGGTCCATATAAGGCAGCGCCTGCAGATAGGTCTTGTACTCGATCAGCTTTTCGGTGCCGCGATGCAGCAGGCCGATGTGCGGATCGCAGCGTTCGATGATTTCGCCGTCCAGCTCCATCACCAGCCGCAACACGCCATGGGCCGCGGGGTGCTGCGGCCCGAAATTGATCATGTAGTTCTGGATTTCGTTGCCGTCCTTGGCGGGCAGCACGTCGGTGGTGTCGTCAGCCGTCCACGCGGCACCGGCAGAACCCAGGCTGCTCATTTGCCAGTCGCCTTTTCATCGCCCGGCAGCACATAATCCGTGCCTTCCCAGGGGCTGAGGAAATCAAAGCTGCGGAAATCCTGCGCCAGTTTCACCGGCTCATACACCACCCGCTTATGCTCTTCCGACCAGCGCAATTCGACATGACCGGTCAGCGGGAAATCCTTGCGGAACGGATGGCCTTCAAAGCCATAGTCGGTCAGGATGCGGCGCATATCCGGATTGCCGGTGAACATGACGCCGTAACAATCCCAGGTCTCGCGCTCATACCAGCCGGCGTTGGGATAGAGATCGGTCAGCGACGGCACTGGCGCGCGGCCATCGGTCGAAAGCTTCACGCGCAGCCGCAGATTGTGCGTCATCGACAGCAAGTGGATCACGATCTCGAAGCGTTCGGCCCGGTCCGGATAATCGGCGCCACAAATGTCGGTGAGCTGGTTGAACTTGAGGTCGGCCGCATCACGCAGCGCGGCAATCACCGTCACCAACGCTTCGCGCTGCACCACGGCGGTGGTTTCGCCGGCATGCTCAATCACGTCGATCAGGGCATCGCCCAGCAGCTCACCAAGCCGCGCGCTGAGCGCATCATGGGTGGCCATCACCGGCCAGCTGTGCCGGCCCAATTCAGGAGCAACAATTGCCATGGCGCTTACCGTTCAAACACGCCGACGCGGCGGATCTTCCGCTGCAGGGCGAGAATGCCATAGAGCAAGGCCTCGGCCGTGGGCGGGCAACCGGGCACATAGATATCAACCGGCACGATGCGATCGCAGCCGCGCACCACCGAATAGCTGTAGTGATAATAGCCGCCGCCATTGGCGCAGCTGCCCATCGAGATCACATAGCGCGGCTCGGCCATCTGGTCGTACACACGGCGCAGCGCCGGGGCCATCTTGTTGCACAGCGTGCCGGCCACGATCATCACGTCCGACTGGCGGGGCGAAGCGCGCGGCGCGATGCCGAACCGTTCCAGATCATAGCGCGGCATGCTCGAATGCATCATCTCGACCGCGCAGCAGGCCAGGCCAAAGGTCATCCACCACAGGCTGCCGGTGCGCGCCCAGTGGAACAGATCTTCGGTGGAAGTGACAAGGAAGCCCTTGTCCGCCACTTCCTGGGACACGTCGCCCAGGAATTGATCGCGGTTGTTGGCCGGCAGCAATATGCCGCCATTGGTGACCATAAGGTCATCGCCGGGCTGGTTCACTCCCACTCCAACGCTCCCACTTTCCAGGCGTAAACCAGGCCGATGCCGAGTTCGCCCAAGAACTCCATCATTGCCCACCAGGCACTTTCGCCGCCCCAATGCAGGCTGACGGCCCATGGAAACAGGAAGGCCGCTTCCAGATCGAACACGATGAACAGGATGGCGACGAGGTAGAATTGCACATCGAACTTGGTGCGCGCGTCGGAAAAGGCGGGGAAACCGCTTTCATATTCCGACAATTTCACCGCTTCCGGCTTGGACGTGCCGATCAGGCCGGACACGGCGATGGGCGCACTGACGAAGATCAGCGCGAAGGCGATACCCACTGCGAAGAACAGCAGCACCGGCAGATATTCAGAGGCAATGGCCGACATGGCCTGGGGGTTTCCAACAGCTGTTGCAATGCAGCGTGATTAGCCGTCCTGCCCCGGCAGGGCAACCTCTTCGAGCCGATAATTGCGACATTTTGTCAGGTGCGTGGCACTGGCAACCCTTGGCGCCCAGCCCTACCGCAGTGCGCCCGCGATCAGCTTGTGCAGGCGCGACTGGATGGATTGGTTGCCCACGATGATCTCGCGCCGGCCGACCATGCCATCACTGCCCCGGAAATCGCTGACAAAGCCGCCGGCTTCCTTGATGATCAATATGCCCGCCGCGATGTCCCAATAGGAAAGTCCGGTTTCCCAGAAGCCATCAAACCGCCCGGCCGCCACCCAGGCCATATCAAGGCTGGCTGCACCGAAACGGCGGACGCCGGCCACTTCCGGCATCACGGCATTCAGGATCGAATTGAACTGGGCGCGATCGCCATGGCCCAGATAGGGGATGCCGGTGGCGATCAGGCAATCATTCAGATCACGCCGGCCCGACACGCGCAGGCGCTGTGTCTGCAGCCAGGCACCACGGCCCTTTTCCGCCCAATAGCTTTCCCCGGTGAGCGGCTGGTGGATCAGGCCGGCGGTCACTTCGCCATCGATTTCGGCGGCGATGGAAATGGCAAAATGCGGGATGCCGTGCAGGAAGTTGGACGTGCCATCCAGCGGATCCACGATCCAGCGACAGCGTTCATCCTCGCCCTTGATCTCGCCGCCCTCTTCCAGCAGCAGACCCCAATCGGGGCGCGCATGGCGCAGCACTTCCACCACCGCATCTTCGGCGGCCCGATCGGCATTGGAAACGAAATCAGCCGGGCCCTTGCGGGACACCTGCAGCGCATCCACTTCCCCGAAATCGCGGCGCAGCTTGGGCGCGGCCTTGCGCGCGGCCTTTTCCATGACGGTGATGAGCGAGCTATGGGCGACCATGGCGAAATCCTTGCAGCCGGCGTGAAGGCGCGGGCGGCGATTGGGGAATGGGAATGCGAAAGAGCGATAGAGGACGGGGCGCGCCTTAGCGGATGCGGGGCGCGATTACCAGCCCAGCACGTCCCCGAAAGCGGCAACCCCCGCCCCCGGCCCGCCCTGATGATCCCACACGGCGCGGACCACGGCGATGAAATCGGCCCCGGCCTCGACCAGCGGCGCAGCGTTGTGCGGGAAGATGCCGCCAATGGCGACGCAGGGCAGCTGGCTCAGCGTGATCCACCAACTCAGTATTTCCGGCTGCGGTCGATAATGACTGGGCTTGGTGGTGGTGTCGTAAAACGCCCCGAACGCCACATAATCCGCGCCCTGCTCGCCGGCTTCCATCGCCAGGTGCCGGCTGTCGTGGCAGGTGCGGCCGATCTGGGCCTCACGACCAAGCAGCGCGCGGGCTTCGGCAATGGAGCCATCGCCCTGCCCCAGATGCACGCCGTCAGCGCCGGCCTGTTTGGCCAGATCGGCCCGGTCGTTCAGGATGAAGGCCACGTCCGCCGCCTGGCACACCGGCAGCAACGCCTCGCAGGCGCGCAGCACGTCGGCATCGCTCACATCCTTCAGCCGAAGCTGGAACGCCGCCACCGGGCCACCATCCAACGCCGCCTTCAGGCTTTCGGTGAAGGCGGGAATCTCGATGCGCGGGGGCGAGACGACATAAAGCTGGCAGGCCGGCCGCTCATCCTGTTCGAAGCGGTCGGCAAAGTCGGCCGGCAGGGGAACCAGTTCGTCGTCCGTGCTGCTCAAGGTCAGGCCCCAACTCAAACTTTGCCGAGATAGATGTCGACGATCTTGTCCAACATCGCCAGCGCTTCAGCGCGCGGGCGCTGGAAGGTGTTGCGGCCGATGATGCTGCCGTTGCCGCCGCCGTCACGGATGGCCACCGCATCGCTGAACACCGCATCGGTGCCCTTGGTCGCGCCGCCGGAGAAAACCACCAAGCGGCGGCCGTTCAGGCAGGATTTCACCACATGGGCCACACGGCCGGAAAGCGCGCTGAAATCATGGCCTTCATAGGCCTTCTTCGCATCCTTCTGCGCGATATGATCACTCGGCAGCTTCACCTTGATGATGTGCGCGCCCAGCAGCGCCGCCATGTGCGCGGCATAGGCACCAACGTCGAGCGCCAACTCGTCTTCTTTCTTCAGATCGCCGCCGCGCGGATAGGACCACAGCACGGTGGCAAGGCCGACCGACTTGGCTTCGGCGGCCAGTTCGCGGAATTCCTCCATCATGTCGAACACATCATCCGCACCCGGATAGATGGTGAAACCGATGGCCGCACAGCCCAGGCGCAGGGCGTCGTCCACGCCGCCGGTGACGGCCTGGTTGATGCCGGTGGCCCAGCTGTTGCTGCTGTTCAGCTTCAGGATGGTCGGGATCTGGCCGGCGAACGTGTCGGCGCCGGCTTCCAGCATGCCCAGCGGCGCGGCATACGCCGACAGGCCGGCATCGATGGCAAGCTGGTAGTGGTAATGCGGATCATAGGCTTCGGGGTTGGGCGCAAAGCTGCGCGCCGGGCCATGCTCGAAACCCTGATCGACCGGCAGGATCACCATCTTGCCGGTGCCGCCCAGGCGGCCCTGCATCAGCATCCGGGCAATGTTGCCCTTGGTGCCGGGATTGTCGCTCTCGTAATTGGCGAGAATGGCTTTCACGGTGGGGGTGATCGACATCGTGAGTCTCCTTTAAGCCTGTTGAAGCGCGACCACGCCGGGCAGTGGCTTGCCTTCCATCCATTCCAGGAAAGCGCCGCCGGCGGTGGAAATGAAACTGAAATCCTGGGTGACGCCGGCATGCGCCAGCGCCGCCACCGTATCGCCGCCGCCCGCCACGGTGAGCAGCGTGCCGCCTTGCGTGAGCGCGGCGGCCGTGCGGGCCAGCGCCACGGTGGCGGCATCGAAGGGCGGAATTTCAAACGCGCCCAGCGGCCCGTTCCACAAGGCCGTGGCGCAGGTTTTCAGCGCATCGGCCAGCGCCTCGACAGCGGCCGGGCCGATATCCAGAACCATTTCATCAGCCTGGATATCGTGGATATTGGCAACGCGATTGGCGGCGTGGGCCTTGAACTCTTTCGCCACCACTACGTCATACGGCAGGTGGACGGTGCAGCCCGCCTTCTCCGCCCGCGCCATGATGTCGAGCGCGGTCGCCTTCAGATCATGCTCGCACAGCGATTTGCCGATATCGATGCCGCGCGCCGCCAGGAAGGTGTTGGCCATGCCGCCGCCGATCATCAGGTGATCGACCTTTTCGACCAGATGCGTGAGCACGTCGATCTTGCTGGAAACCTTGGCGCCGCCCACGATCGCCGCCACCGGACGCTTCGGGCTGCCAAGCGCTGCTTCCAGCGCCTTCAACTCGGCTTCCATCGTCCGCCCGGCAAAGGCTGGCAGCACATGCGCCAGGCCTTCCGTGCTGGCATGGGCGCGGTGGGCGGCGGAAAAAGCGTCGTTCACATAGAAATCGCCGGCCGCCGCCAGTTCGGCGACGAACGCCGGATCATTGGCTTCCTCGCCGGCATGGAAGCGCGTGTTCTCCAGAACCGCGACGCCACCGCCCGGCAGCGCGCCGGCAGCCGCCGTCACCGCCTGGCCAACGCAATCCGCCACAAAGGCCACCGGCCGGCCCAGAACGGCAGCAAGTGCCAGCGCAATCGGCTTCAGACTGTTCTTTTCGTCCCGCCCCTTGGGCCGGCCGAAGTGCGAGAGCACCAGCACCTTGGCCCCGGCATCGGCCAGCGCCGCGATGGTCGCCACCGCGGCGCGCAGGCGGGTATCATCACTCACATGGCCATCGGCCATCGGCACGTTCAAGTCGGCGCGAACCAGCACGGTCTTGCCGGCCAGCGCCGGCATATCATCGATGGTGCGGAACGAAGCCATTGTTCTTACAGGAACTTGCCCATGGCCACAGCGGTATCAGCCATCCGGTTGGAAAAGCCCCATTCATTGTCATACCAGGTCAGCACGCGCACCATGTTGCCACCGATCACGGCGGTTTCCAGGCTGTCCACGGTGGACGAAGCGGGGCTGTGGTTGAAGTCGATGGAAACCAGCGGCTCCACCGTGAAATCGAGCACACCCTTCAGTTCACCTGCCGCAGCCGCCGCAAGCACCTGATTCACTTCATCTTTCGTCGTCGGACGGGCCGATTCGAAGGTGAGATCGACCACCGAAACATTCGGCGTTGGCACACGGATGGCCGAACCGTCGAGCTTGCCCTTCAACTGCGGCAGCACCTCGCCCACCGCGCGGGCAGCGCCCGTGGTGGTCGGGATCATCGACATGGCGGCGGCGCGGGCGCGGCGCGGATCGTCGTGGATCTGATCAAGGATCTTCTGATCGTTGGTATAGGCGTGGATCGTGGTCATCAGGCCCTTCACGATGCCGAACTCCCGGTCCAGCACCATGGCGACCGGCGCCAGACAGTTGGTGGTGCACGAAGCGTTGGAGACGATATTGTGCTTGGCAGCAATCTTGTCGTGGTTCACGCCGTAAACCACTGTCAGATCAACATTCTTGCCCGGGGCGGAGATCAGCACCTTCTTGGCGCCGGCCGTGATATGGGCGCCGGCCTTGGCGGCATCGGTGAAGAAGCCAGTGCATTCCAAAGCGATATCCACGCCCATGGCGGCGTGCGGCAGCTTGGCCGGGTCGCGCTCGGCGGTCACCGCGATGCGCTTGCCGTTCACGATGATGGCATCGCCGTCCACAGTCACCGTGCCGGGGAACGGGCCGTGCACGCTGTCGCGCGCCAGCAGGCGGGCATTGGCCTGCGGGCTCGCAAGATCGTTGATCGCCACCACCTCGATATCGGTGCGGCCGGATTCGATGATGGCGCGCAGCACGTTGCGGCCGATGCGCCCGAAACCGTTGATTGCAACTTTCACAGCCATGTCTTTGATCCTTCTTGAATTTCAGCCCAACCGGGCCTTGACGCGCGCAGTAATCGCCGGCGCGGTCAAACCATATTCGGCATAAAGCCGTTCCGCCGGCGCCGAAGCCCCGAAATGATCGAGGCCGATATTCAGCCCTTCGCTTCCCGTCCAGCGTTCCCAGCCCATGGTCACGCCGGCTTCCACCGAGACCTTCAGCGCATCGCCCGGCAGCACATCGGTGCGATAACCAGCGTCCTGCGCCGCAAACACTTCCCAGCACGGCATCGATACCACGTCGCAGCCAATGCCATCGGCTTCAAGCAGCGCCGCAGCTTCGGCAGCAATATGCACTTCCGAACCGGTCGCGACCAGCACAACCTGGCGCGGCGCGATAGCAGCCTTCAGGCGATAAGCGCCTCGCGCCGAACGATTTTCGGTGACGCCATCACGCAGTGGCGGCAAATTCTGCCGCGATAGCGCCAGGATGGAGGGGCGCTTTTCGTCCTTCAGGGCAAAAGCCCAGGCTTCCGCTGTCTCGATGGCATCAGCCGGGCGCCACACGGCGAGATTGGGCATGGCGCGCAAGCTTGCCAGATGCTCAATCGGCTGATGGGTCGGGCCATCCTCGCCCAGCCCGATACTGTCGTGCGTGCCAACGTGGATCACGCGGATCTGCTGGATCGCCGCAAGTCGGATGGCGTTGCGCATATAATCGCTGAACACCAGGAAGGTGCCGCCATAGGGGATGATGCCGCCGTGCAGCGCCATGCCGTTCATCGCGGCGGCCATACCGAATTCGCGAATACCGTAATGAACATAGCGGCCAGCGTAATCAGCCGCCGTGAACAGCGGCTGGCCCTTGGCCTTGGTGTTATTCGAACCGGTCAAATCCGCAGAACCGCCCAGCAGTTCGGGCAACGCCGGCACCAATGCGTCGAGCGCCATCTCGCTGGACTTGCGGGTTGCAACCTTGGGCGGCGTCGCCACCAGACTGGCCAGATATTCTGGCATCGGATCGGCGGCGGGAAGCTCGCCTGCCATGCGGCGGTTGAATTCGCCGGCGTTCGGATCAGCGGCGAGCCGTACTTCCCAATCTGCGCGGGCGGCGGCGCCACGGGCGCCAAGCCCTTCCCACCAGGCCTTGATGTCAGCCGGGATCTCGAACGGGCCATATTCCCAGCCCAGCGCGGCGCGGGCGCCTTCGATTTCCTTGGCGCCCAGAGGCGAGCCATGGCTGCCGCTGGTACCGGCCTTGGTCGGCGCGCCCTTGCCGATGGTGGTGCGGGCCGCAATCAGGCTGGGCCGCGGATCGGCCTTGGCCGCCGCCAGCGCCGCATCAATGCTGACGAAATCATGGCCGTCGCAGGCCACGACATGCCAACCGGCAGCAGCAAAGCGCCCAGCCATGTCTTCGCTGGACGACAGGCTCACCGGACCATCGATGGAGATCTTGTTGTCGTCCCAGATCACGTTGAGACGGCCCAGCTTCAAATGGCCGGCCAGCGAAATCGCTTCCTGGCTGATGCCTTCCATCAGGCAGCCATCGCCGGCAACCACCCAGGTGTGGTGATCCACCAACGCATCGCCGAACACGCCATTCAGGTGCCGCTCCGCCATCGCCATGCCCACCGACATCGCCAGGCCCTGCCCCAACGGCCCGGTGGTGCACTCCACGCCCGGCAGCTCGGTGTTTTCCGGATGACCGGCGCAGGGGGAATGCCACTGGCGGAAGCGCTTGATGTCATCCAGCGACGGCTTCTCATAGCCGGTCAGGTGCAACAGCGCATAGATCAGCATCGAACCATGGCCGGCCGACAGCACAAAACGATCACGATCAGGCCAGCGCGGCGCCTTGGGATCGAACTTCAGATGATTGGCGAACAGCACGGTCGCGACATCGGCCATGCCCATCGGCATTCCAGGGTGGCCGCTGTTGGCAGCTTCCACCGCATCCATGGCCAGCGCCCGGATGGCATTGGCGCAGCGTGCGAGATCGGTCATGAGGCCGTTCCTGTAAACCATCCGCACTGGCGCCGTGGCCGGTACGGTCGGGAGCGATTCCCGGTGGTGATTGTTCGTTGCGGGCGGCTTTGGCCTACCCTTCGCGCACGCGTCAACCTTCCAGTTGCGGTTCACCGTGATTGCCGCACGCAGCCGGCTTGACCCGCGCTGATATCCCGTCTTATAAACATGCTGCAAGCCCTTGAGCTGGCTGGGGAGCAGGTCGATTTCTGAACTGATGAGCCTGTTGGTGCGACTCGAAACGGCGATGGCCGCGATTGAGGCTCGCCGAAGCGCCGAAGCGGCCACCGCTGCTGGTGACCGCGCACGCCTGCAGCGGATCGAGGCAGCCGCCGCCGAAGCCGTGCGCGCCCTCGACACACTCATCGGGCAGGAGTGACGAAAATGGGCCAGGCACTGCTCACCATCACCGGCCGCACCTATCGCATCAGCTGCCGCGACGGCGATGAGGACCGCATTTCCCGCCTGGGTGACGAAATCGCCGCCCGCGCTGAACGCATCACCGGATCGCTGGGCAGCGTGCCCGAAGGCCAGTTGCTGGTGATGACCGCGTTGATGCTGGCCGATGAACTGGCCGATGCCCGCGCGGGCATCGCCCCGCCTGTCGCTGCGGCGCCCATGGTGGACATCACCCGCCTTGCCCGCATCGTCGAACGGATGGAACAACTCGCCCGCGCCTGAGGCACGGTAACGCGCCGAACAATACCACCCTTGGCGAGGCTTTGCTTGAGCTTCCGGGCCTTCTGCCCTATATCAATAGGTGGCGGGCACTGCCCGGTACGAGCGAGCAAGCATCCCTGAGGCGATAATCATCCTATCGGGGGCTGGCACTGGGTGAACCCTGGTTCACCACAACTGGTTCCCACCTGACGTTCTGGCGTCAGAGGATCTTCAAGGCCAACGGCCCATGGTGGTCCCGCCACACTATCCCGAGAGCACCCTCGCGTGAACAAGACCGACCTGCGCCGCCAGTATCGTGCTGCCCGCAAGGCCTTTGTTGTTGCTCTGCCCAAAGGGGAACGCGAGGCATTGGAGCGCAACCTGGCCGAAGTTGTCGCCCCGGCCCTCACCCTTGTGCACATGGCCGGCAGCTATGCCGCGGTGGGCGACGAGATCGACCCAATGTGGATCGAAAAACGCATCGGCCCGCATGCCTTCCCCCGCATCGCCGGGCCAGACATCGTCTTTCACCAAGCCGAATGGAGCGAACTGAAGCCCGGCTTCCAGAATATCCCCGAACCGCCAGCCACGGCGCCGATGGTGCATCCCGATGTGCTGCTGGTGCCGCTGCTGGCCGTCACCCTTTCCGGCGTGCGGCTGGGCCAGGGCCGCGGCTATTATGATCGCGCGCTTGCCGCCTTGCGCCGCCGGCAACCCGTGCTGGCCATCGGGCTGGCGTGGGAATGCCAGATTGCGCCGACGCTCGTGGCCGAGCCATGGGACATGCCGCTGGACATGATTGCGACGCCGCAGCGTCTGGTCGACTGCCGCAAATCGCGTTAGGGGCCGCTCATGGACCTCGTTCCCCATCGCATCCCGCCCGAACCAAGCTGGCGCAAGCCGGTCGGCATGTTGGGATTGATCGCCTATATCGCGATCTATGCCCTCATCGTCTCGGTGCTGGCCGATCAACTCATTGGCCTGCCGCGCTGGCTGGAAACCCTGGCCTATGGGGTGGCCGGCATCGCCTGGGTGGCGCCGCTGAAGCCCTTGTTCCTGTGGATGAACACAGGCCGCTGGAGGCAGAAATGACCGTGTTGCCGCCTGAAGCCTGCCAGACAATGGTGGAGGTGCGCGCCGGGGTGGATGCGCTTGATCAGGAACTGGTCGCGCTGCTCGCGCGCCGTTTCGGTTACATGAACGCCGCTGCCCGCATCAAGCCCAGCCGCAGCGATGTGCGTGACGAAGCCCGCAAGGCCCAGGTGATCGCCAACGCCAGTGCCGCCGCCGCCGCTGCAGGCCTGCCGTCGGGGCTGGCCGAGAATCTGTGGGAGGCGCTGGTGGAATCCTCCATCGCCCACGAACTCGACCGCTGGGATAAGCTGCGCACCCAAGTCGCCTGATGCTGGCGAACGAACCCATCATCCGCCTCGCCGCCTTTGCGGGCGTGCTGGCGATGATGCTGCTGTGGGAACAACTGGCGCCGCGGCGCGCTCCGGCCGCCGGCAACACGACACGCCGCCTCAACAATCTGGCGCTGGTCGGACTCGACACGCTGCTGGTTCGACTGCTGTTCCCGATACTGGCTGTCGGCTTCGCCAGCGAGATGGAACAGCGCGGCATAGGTCTGTTCAACACTATCGCCCTGCCCCACTGGCTGGCAGTGCTGCTGGCGATCATCCTGCTCGACCTGGCCATCTACTGGCAGCATCGCCTGTTCCACATCGTGCCGTTGTTCTGGCGGATGCACCGCGTCCACCATGCCGATCCAGCCTTCGACACCACGACTGCACTGCGATTCCACCCACTGGAAATCATGGTCTCGATGGCGATCAAGCTGGCCGTGGTGGCCGCATTGGGCGCGCCGCCACTGGCGGTGCTGCTGTTCGAAGTGATCCTGAATGCCACCGCCATGTTCAATCATGGCAATGTCAGCCTGCCGCCCGCGCTGGAGCAGCGGCTGCGTTGGCTGCTGGTGACGCCCGATCTGCATCGGGTGCATCACAGCATCCACGGCGATGAGATGAACCGCAATTTCGGCTTCAACCTGTCGTTGTGGGACCGCCTGTTCGGCTCACTGGCGGCCCAGCCACGTGATGGCCACAGCAACATGATGATCGGTCTCAAGGATTTTCGCGCACCACGCGCGCAATGGCTCGATCGGCTGCTGCTGCAACCGTTCAAATCATCGGGCAATTGATCGGATTTCCACGGCGCCAGCGGCTTTGATGGCCACGTCCTGATGGGGACAGTGGCGCGAGTGACGGGGCTCGAACCCGCGACCTTCGGCGTGACAGGCCGACGCTCTAACCAACTGAGCTACACCCGCAAGCGCTGTGGAGCCGCGCTGATATGGACGGTGCGCCGCCCTGTCAAGCAGAGTTATGCTTGGATGTTGTGGACAGGCGGAAATCGGCTAGGGAGAGCGCATGGACATCGAAGCCCCCACTCCTGATCCACAACGCGCGGTTACCCGTCTGCTCGGCCTGCTCAATCTGGAGGAGGTCGAAACCGATCTGTTCCGCAGCCAATCCACCGATGAGGGATGGATCAGAGTCTATGGCGGCCAGGTTGTGGCACAGGCTCTGATGGCCGCCAGCCGCACCGTGGAAACCGGCCGCCTGTGCCACAGCCTGCACAGCTATTTCATTCGCCCCGGCGATCCGAAACTGCCCATCGTCTACAAGGTGGAGCGTGACCGTGATGGCGCCAGTTTCACCACAAGGCGGATCATCGCCATCCAGAAAGGCCGCCCGATCTTCAACATGGCCGCCAGCTTCCACCTTCCGGAAGACGGCCTTGTACATGCCGTGACGCCGCCGTCGGACGTTCCCCACCCCGATGGCCTGGAAAGCGACTCGGATTGGGCGCGCCGCAATGCGCCCAACGCACCCGAACCCTGGCGCACCATCTGGCTGACCCGCGACCGCCCGCTGGATGTGCGCGCGGTAGAGAGCGATGATGATTTCTTCAACCCACAGAAACGCCCGCCGCAGCAGCGCCACTGGGTGCGGCTGGCGGCCCCGCTTACCGCGGAACAGGCTGCCGATCCGGTGCTGCAGCGCTGCCTGTTCGCCTATGCCAGCGACATGACCCTGCTCGATACCTGCCTAGCTCCGCACGGCATCAGCTGGGCCAATCCGGCGCTGCAATCGGCCAGCCTCGATCACGCCATCTGGTTCAACCAGACGCCCGACATGAACGATTGGCACCTGTTCGATCAGGATTCCCCCATGGCTGGCGGCGGTCGCGGCATCAACCGGGCGATCGTGCATGATATCAATGGCCGCCCCGTTGCCACGCTCATGCAGGAAGGGCTGATCCGCTATCGGCCATGACCCAGCGGCGCCCACCCCTCACCCACCGGCTGAAGAAGCCGGCCTATCATTCGGCGCTGGGGCCGGGGCTGGTGACGGGCGCGGCCGATGACGATCCTTCCGGCATCGCCACCTATTCGCAGGCCGGCGCCGCCTATGGTTTTGCGCTGCTGTGGCCAGTGGTGCTGGCGTGGCCGTTCCTCACCGCCTTCCAGTTCACCTGCGCCGAAATCGCCCGCGTCACCGGCAAGGGGCTGGCCGCCAATCTGGCCACCCATCTCCCGCGCGCCGCCGTGTGGGCGGTGGTGTTGATGCTGCTGGGCGCCAATATCTTCAACATCGCCGCCGACATCGCCGCCATGGGTGAAGCGGCCCGGCTGGTCACCGGCATCCCGCGCCTGCCGCTGATGGTGGGATTTGCCGCGCTGTCGCTGGGGCTGCAGATCTTCGTGCCCTATCATCGTTATGTCGGCATCCTGAAATGGCTCACCCTGACGTTGTTTGCCTATGTGCTGGTGGTGCTGGCGGTGGGCGTGGACTGGCGCGCAGCCCTGGTCGGGCTGTGGCCCAGCCTGCCGGCAGGCAGTGCCACCACCGTCGTCGCCATCCTGGGCACCACGATCAGCCCCTATCTGTTTTTCTGGCAGAGCGCTCAGGAACTGGAGGAAATGCAGTTGGAGCACGCCCGCCCGCTGCTGCAACGCCCGCGCGCCGCGCCGCACGAACTGACCCGCCTGATGAAAGACAGCGCCGGCGGTTTCCTTGTGACCATGATCATCTCGTTGTGCATCATCGCTGCCACCGCCGCCACGCTGCATGGCACCGGCGCGACCACCATCGCCACAGCCGCCGATGCTGCCGCCGCGCTGCGGCCCGTCGCCGGCGATTTCGCCTTCGCGCTGTTTGCGATTGGCATCATCGGCACCGGCCTGCTGGCGGTGCCGGTGCTGGCGGGCTCGGCCGCTTATGCGCTTTCCGAAGTGATGGGCTGGCGCGCCGGGCTGGAACTGAAACCCCGCGAAGCCGGCGGCTTTTATGGCGTCATCTTCCTCGCCGTCACCGCCGCGCTTGGTCTTGATCTGATCGGCATCGATCCAATCAAGGCGCTATTCTGGTCGGCCGTGGTCAACGGGCTGGTGGCCGTGCCGGTGATGCTGGCCATCATGGCGCTGGCCAGCCGGTCGGACGTGATGGGCAAGTTCCGGGCCCGCGGGGCGCAGGGCTGGCTGGGCTGGGGCGCCGTGCTGCTGATGGCGCTATCGGCCGCCGGGATGTTCCTGCTTTGAACGGCGGCAGACCAGCCCGCATCAGCGTGGCGGAAAACGGTCCGCCGCCAGATTCTCCGCAATGGTGCGTTCCAGATCGGCAACTTCGGCCATCAGCCGGCGGTGGCTCTCGGCGGCCTTGGCATGGGCGGCGGCCAGCGCCAGATGCCGGCTCTTGTCGTCCTTGCCATGGCCATTGGCAATGATGTGGCGTTCGTGGTCACGCAGCTCGCTGCCATGCCGATCGAAGCTGGTGTCGTGCCGGCGCAGCGCGGCCGCAACGGTCTCCAGCCGGCGCGCCGCCGCCATATGCTGGGCATTCCAGCGCGCCTGATCATCAATCCAGCCGCGGTGCTGCGTCACCATCGCCGCATCAATAGGGGCGGGTTTCCCCTGACCCACAGCAGCCGGAGCAGCGGCCAGGGCAAGCGAGACAAGCGGGATCAGCATGGTGGCA
The DNA here is from genome assembly GCA_002280855.1 of Sphingomonadales bacterium 32-65-25. Classification (GTDB taxonomy): domain Bacteria; phylum Pseudomonadota; class Alphaproteobacteria; order Sphingomonadales; family Sphingomonadaceae; genus Sandarakinorhabdus. The sequence continues at coordinate 447,639 of NCEU01000001.1, forward strand.
CCTTTGCAGCCAAGATTGCCATAATGTAATCTTCTTTGCAGCCGCCGCAAGACCCGCTTGCTTGCAAGGCCGCGGCCAGCGCTTATCCTGCCCTGCGTCATCAGCAAGGAACCGCACCATGGCCACGCTCACCCGTCCCGAAGGCACCGAAGCCGAAGATCTGGCGCTGTCGCGCCGCGCCGTGCTGGCCGCCGCCGGCTATGCCGTGTTCGATATCGCCGCCCAGGCCGAACCGATCACCACGCCCGCCGATGGGCTGGTGACCGGCTGGGAAACCCTGCCCGGCGGCCTGCCCGCCTTTGTCGCCCGCCCAGCGGGGAAGGGCAAACACCCCGCCGTGATCGTGGTGAACGAGATTTTCGGCGTGCACGAATGGATCAAGGATGTCTGCCGTCGCTTTGCCAGGGCCGGCTATGTCGCCGTCGCTCCGGAATATTTCTTCCGCGGCGATCCGGACAAGACGCTGCCAACGCTGAAGGACTTCCCCGCCATCCGCGCCATCGTCGCCAAGGCCGGGCTGGAACAGGTGATGGGCGATACCAAGACGACGCTGGACTGGCTGGGCACGCAGAAGTTCGTCAATGCAAAGAAGCTCGCCATCACCGGCTTCTGCTGGGGCGGTGGCATCACCTGGATGGCAGCGGCGCGCTTCCCGCAGCTGAAGGCCGGCGGCGCCTGGTATGGTGGCCTGAAAGGCAACCCCGGCCCCGAAAACCGCCGCTTCCCGATGGACGTTGCCGACGATCTGAAGGCACCGGTGCTCGGCCTCTATGGCGCGCTCGACAAGGGCATTCCGGTGGCCGATGTGGAGGCCATGCAGGCCAAGCTGAAGGGCAGCAAGAGCAGCATCATCCTCTACCCCGACGCCGATCACGGCTTCCTCGCCGATTACCGCCCCAGCTATAACGCGGCGGCCGGCAAGGATGCGTGGGGCAAGCTGTTGGCGCACTTCAAGGCGCACGGCGTTTGAAATTCAAGCCAGGCCCCGCATCAAGTGCAGGGCGATGATGGTTTCAAGTGCAAGGGGGCCTGATTGCGTCCTTACGAAAATTGGAAAGATGCTTTACCGTGCCGTGAAGTTCCTGGCGCATCGGCGTCTTCGGCCTAAATAAGGCGATCCAATTTGTGTTCGATGAATATGGTTTTCCCGGTAACGCAGACGCGGACCACGCCGCGCCAATTCTTGCCACTTTTGTTTACTGCAGCCGTGCCGCCGCAGGCGTTGGCGATGTCGAGGTTGGCCGCATCATCGAGTGGTCTCAGCGCCGCAACATTGCCCGCGATGTCACTGGAGTGCTTGTATTCGGCAGCGGCGTGTTTTTCCAATGGATCGAAGGGCCGCCCCACGAGGTCGAAGGTCTGATCGCCAGTCTTTATGACGACAAGCGCCACTACGACATCGTCCAGCTGGACCGCAGCGTCGAAAAGCGGGAGCGCTTGTATCCAGATTGGCAAATGGAGCCGGTCGGCGCGGACGACATCCGCGCAGTGCTGCACGATGCGCTTGAAAGTACCGAAGACGAACGCAATATCGCGGCGCTAAAGCGAATATTGGAACATCTCGATACCAGCCCGTTGGAAACATTGGGGCGAAATTAGTTCAGGCAGCGACAGCCGATGGCGGATTATCACGATGCCGCCGAACCAGCTTCAAAACCCGACGAACCGCGCCGCTTCCTCCACGCTCTTGCGTTCCGACACCACGGCGTTGGCGGGGAAGCTGTCATCGGGCCAGCCGATGGCAATCGCCTTCATGATCACCTGATCATCGGCAATGCCGGCATGTTCGCGCACCACCGGCGATTGCATGATGCCCTGGCTGTTGATCACCGCGCCCAGGCCCCGCGACCAGGCGGCGTTGACCAGCGCGGTCGAAACCGCGCCGCAATCGAACGGCGTGTCGTCGCTGCCCGACAGTGTCTTGTCATAGGTGATGATCACGCACACCGGCGCGTCGAACTGGCGGAAACCGCGCAGCACCCAGTCCATCCGGGCCGGCGCGTCGTCGCGGGCGATGCCCATGGCGCTGAACAATTGCTTGGCCACGCCGATCTGGCGTTCGCGGTGAACGCCTTCGAACGCCGTGCCGGTGCGGAATTCGCGGCTGTGCGGAATGCCGGCCATGTTGCGTTCGGTGTTGCCGGCGCGGATGAGATTGAGCGGTTCACCGGTGACCACGGTAAAGTTCCACGGCTGCGTGTTCATCGACGATGGCGAGCGCATCGCCATGGTGAGAATTTCCTTGATCAGCTCCAGCGGCACCGGATCGGGCTTGAAACCGCGAATGGAACGGCGGCCCATCACCACTTCGTCATAGCTCATCATGAATGCACTCTCTCCGCGATTGCCGTCCCGGCGGCGTGTCCGCTGGCCCAGGCCCACTGGAAGTTATAGCCCCCCAGCCAGCCGGTAACGTCTACGGCCTCGCCGATGGCGAACAGCCCTTCAATGTGATTGGCCGCCATGCTGCGCGATGAAAGCCCGGCGGTATCGATGCCGCCCGCGGTCACTTCGGCCTTGGCAAAGCCTTCGGTGCCATCAGGGCGGAAGGCCCATCCCTTGAGGCGCTGCATAGCAGCGGTGAGCGCCGCATCCTTCTGGCTGGCCATGTCGCCGCCAAGCCCCAGCGTGTCGGCGAGTGCGGTGGCCAGCCGTTCCGGCAGAGCGCTGCCCAACACGGATTTCAACCCCGCCTTGGGGCGTTGCCGCTTGGCGCTGATCAACCAATCAGTCGGCGCATCGGGCAGGAAATCGACCGCGATCGCCTCGCCGTGCCGCCAGTAACTCGAAACCTGCAACATGGCCGGGCCAGAAAGCCCCTTGTGGGTGAACAGCGCGGCTTCGCGAAAGGCAGACTTGCCCGCTTTCGCCACCACTTCGGCCGCCACGCCGGCCAGTTCACGGAACAGATTCTCCGTCTGCGGCAGGGTGAAGGGCACCAGGGCCGGGCGCGGCGGGATGATCTTTAGCCCAAACTGCTTGCCAAGCTGGTAGGCAAAACCGGTGGCGCCCAGCTTGGGGATCGCCGGGCCGCCAGTGGCCAGCACCAGATTGGGCGCGCTGTAAACGCCGGCACTGGTGGTGACGGTGAAGCGGCCATCGGCATGGCTCACATCGCTGATCGCCGCCCCAAAGGCGAAATCCACACGGCCGGCGGCGCATTCGTCCATCAGCATGGCAACAATCTGTTTCGCCGAACCATCGCAAAACAATTGGCCGAGCGTCTTTTCGTGGAAGGCGATATTGTATCGGCGTACCAGATCGACGAAATCGGTCGGCGTGTAGCGGGACAGGGCAGAGCGGGCGAAGTGCTTGTTCTCGCTCAGATAGCGATCCGGCACCGCGCCCACATTGGTGAAATTGCAGCGACCGCCGCCGGAAATCAGGATCTTCTTGCCCGGTTCCTGGTTGTGATCGATCACCAGCACCCGCGCGCCCATCTGCCCGGCGGTTAGCGCACAGAACAGGCCGGCACCGCCAGCGCCCAGGATGATTGCGTCATGCTGCATCACCTGCGCCTAGCGTGTGGCGCTGTCCAAGGGAAGGCGCTAGCCTTGCGGCATGATCGACTGGACACACCCCGCACAAGCTGCCCTGCCCGGCATGACCGCGCTGCGCCGCGCCATCCATGCCGAACCGGAACTGGGCCTGCACAACCCGCGCACGGCCGAAAAGATCATGGCCGCGCTGTCCGGCCTGCCGCTGGAGATCCGCACCGGGCCCTCCACCACCGGCATCATCGCCACCCTCAAGGGCCCCGCGAACGGCCGCACTGTGCTGCTGCGCGGCGACACCGATGCGCTGCCGATGCCAGAGGAAACGGGCCTGGATTTCGCCAGCACCATCCCTGGCGCCATGCACGCCTGCGGGCACGATTCCCATGTCGCCATGCTGGCCGGTGCCGCGCACCTGCTGTGCGAACGGCGCGAGAGCCTTGCCGGCAGCGTGATGTTCATGTTCCAGCCCGGCGAGGAAGGCCACCACGGCGCCCGCTACATGCTGGACGACGGCCTGATCGATCCACTCCCCGATGCGGCGTTCGCGCTGCATATCATGCCCAATGCGCCGTGGGGCGTGGTGGGCGGCCGCACCGGCGCCTTGCTGGCCAGCAACGACAAGCTGCGCATCGTGGTGACAGGCCGCGGCGGCCATGCCTCCATGCCGCACGACGCGCTCGATCCCGTCCCCATCGCCTGCGAGATCGCGCTGGCGCTGCAGACGTTCGTGACCCGCCAGATCAGCGTGTTCGATCCCGCCGTCATCACCATCGGCCAGATCAGCGCCGGCACCACCGACAATGTGATCCCCGAAACCGCGCTGCTGTTCGGTACCATGCGCACGCTCTCGCCGGCCACGCGCCTGAAACTCCACGACGGCCTGCCGCGCCTCGCACAGGGCATCGCCGCAGCCCACGGCGCCAGTGCCACGGTGGAGATCATCCCCGGCTTCCCGGTCACCAACTGCGACGGCCGCGCCGTCGCGCTGGGCGAGACCGTGACGAAACGCCTGTTTGGCGAGGACGCCTGGCAAACGCTGGCCAATCCCATCATGGGCGCCGAAGATTTCGCCTATGTCCTGGAAAAAGTGCCGGGCGCGATGTTCTTCCTTGGCGTGGCCGAGCAAGGCACGGACTGGCGTGCCTGCTGCGGGCTGCACTCCACCCACATGCATCTCGATGAAAGCGCCATGGCCCGCGGCGCCGCCCTGCACGCGGCGATTGCCGAGCAGTATCTGGCGCACGGGTTCGACTGATTTCTCCGTTGCAAAGTGCCGCCGCCGCGCTATATCGGCGGCCCTCCCGAACGGGGGATCAGGATTTGGTGCGGGGCAGTAGCTCAGATGGGAGAGCGCAGCAATCGCACTGCTGAGGTCAGGGGTTCGATCCCCCTCTGCTCCACCATTTCCTTCCCGCGCTGATCGATCCCGCAGCCCGGTTCAGCCCCCCCCGCGTAGTTACCCCCATGCCGATGGCCGGGCTGTGCAACCGTAGAAGCCACAACGCGCAGTTCCCGCACAAAGCCCTATCCTGTCTCGTATCCACTGTTCGCGAGGCAACACATGCTTATTCAGACCATCATCGTTCTCATCGTCGTTGGCGTCCTGCTCTGGCTGGTCAACAACAAGATCCCGATGGACGGCACCATCAAGTCGATCATCAACATCGTCGTGATCATCGCCGTCATCGTCTGGCTGCTGCGCATCTTCGGCATCGTGAGCTTCTGATCCGCTCCAACGCCCGCGACGTGCTGCCGCTTGGCGGGTTGATGCCCGCGCGCTAAACCCGCCGGCGTGAACACCGCCGCAACCTTCGTTCTTGCCGTCGTTTCGATGGCCGCCATCATCGCCGTCCGTTACCTCGCGGTATCGGGCGGCTTTGCTTGGCTGACCCGGCAGCGCGGCGTGCAGGCCGGCCCGGCCGATCCGGCCAAGCGCCAGCGCCAGATCAGCGCCGAAATCCGCTGGTCGCTCATCTCTGCCGTGATCTACGCCATTCCCGCCGGCCTTGCCATCGAAGCCTGGCGCGGCTGGGGCCTCACCCAGATCATGGTGAGCGTGGATGGCCCCCTGCAAGCCGCTTGGGTACCCGCGTCCATCCTCACCTATCTCTTCCTGCACGATAGCTGGTTCTACTGGACCCACCGCTGGATGCACCGCCCAAGCCTGTTCAAGGCTGCCCACGCCGTCCACCACGCCAGCCGGCCGCCCACCGCCTGGGCCGCGATGAGCTTCCACCCGTGGGAGGCCATTTCCGGCGCCATCCTGATCCCGGCGCTGATGTTCATCATCCCGATCCACATCGGCGCGCTGGGCGTGGTGATGCTGATCGCCACCATCATGGGCGTCACCAACCACATGGGCTGGGAAATGTTCCCGCGTTCGTGGGTGAACGGCTGGTTCGGCCGCCACATCATCTCGGCCAGCCATCACGAGGCCCATCACCGCCACTACAACTGTAATTACGGCCTCTATTTCCGCTTCTGGGACAAGCTGTGCGGCACCGATCGCGGCCTTGCCAACTGGACCACACAGGCTTAACTCAAACCTAGTCCCCGGGGTGCCGAACCAGTTCAGATCTGGGCCGGCTGAGAGCGCAAAGGCGCAACCCGCTGAACCTGATCCGGTTGACCCCGGCGGAGGGAGGGAGCGTGAGAGCCAGAAGTGGCCTGATACGCGCACCATCCATTCCGACTATTGGAAGGATGCACGACCATGGCCGATATCAATTCAAAGCTGGAAATGCCCGTCACCACCGGGCCGCTGCCGGGCAGCCGCAAGATCCATGTCGCCGGCACCATCCATCCCGATATCCGCGTCGCCATGCGCGAAGTCGCGCTCGATCCGTCGGCCAACGAACCGCCGGTGCGCATCTATGACGCGTCCGGCCCCTACACCGATGCCACCACCACCATCGACATCGCCGCCGGTCTGCCGCCGCTGCGCACGCCCTGGGTGGAAGCCCGCGGCGACGTGGAACGCTACCCCGGCCGCGAAGTGAAGCCCGAAGACAATGGCGTCGCCAACGTGCCCGGCGGCAAGGCCGACGTCGCCGAATTCCCCAACGTCGTCAAAAACCCCCTGCGCGCCAAGGCGGGCCAGGCCGTCACCCAGATCGCCTATGCCCGCCGCGGCATCATCACGCCGGAAATGGAATATGTCGCCATCCGCGAAAACATCGGCCGCGCCCAGCGTGATGGCCTGATCCGCGATGGCGAAAGCTTCGGCGCTGAAATCCCCGATTACGTCACGCCCGAATTCGTCCGCAGCGAAATCGCCCGTGGCCGCGCCATCATCCCGGCCAACATCAACCACCCGGAAGCCGAACCGATGATCATCGGCCGCAATTTCCTGGTGAAGATCAACGCCAACATCGGCAACTCCGCCGTCGCCTCCTCGGTGGCCGAAGAAGTCGAAAAAATGGTGTGGGCCGCCCGCTGGGGCGCAGACAACATCATGGACCTTTCCACCGGCCGCAACATCCACAACACCCGCGAATGGATCCTGCGCAACAGCCCCGTGCCGATTGGCACCGTGCCGATCTACCAGGCGCTGGAAAAGGTGAACGGCGTCGCCGAAGACCTGACATGGGAGGTGTATCGCGACACGCTGATCGAGCAGGCCGAACAGGGCGTCGATTATTTCACTATCCACGCCGGCGTGCGCCTCGCCTATGTGCCGCTCACCGCAAAGCGCGTCACCGGCATCGTGTCGCGCGGCGGCTCGATCATGGCGAAATGGTGCCTGTCGCACCACAAGGAAAATTTCCTCTACACCCACTTCCGCGAAATCTGCGAGATCATGCGCGCCTATGATGTCAGCTTCTCGCTGGGAGACGGCCTGCGCCCCGGCTCCATCGCCGACGCCAACGATCGCGCCCAGTTTGCCGAACTCGAAACCCTGGGCGAACTCACCCAGATCGCCTGGGAACATGATTGCCAGGTGATGATCGAAGGCCCCGGCCACGTGCCGATGCACAAGATCAAGGTGAACATGGAAAAGCAGCTGGAAGAATGCGGCGAAGCCCCCTTCTACACACTCGGGCCGCTCACCACCGATATCGCGCCCGGTTACGATCACATCACCAGCGGCATCGGCGCCGCCATGATCGGCTGGTTCGGCTGCGCGATGCTCTGCTACGTCACGCCCAAGGAACATCTCGGCCTGCCCGATCGGGACGACGTGAAAGTCGGCGTCATCACCTACAAACTCGCCGCCCACGCGGCAGACCTCGCCAAGGGCCACCCGGCCGCCCAACTGCGCGACGACGCCCTGAGCCGCGCCCGCTTCGATTTCCGCTGGCGCGACCAGTTCAACCTGAGTTTGGACCCGGAAACCGCGCTGGCCTACCACGACGAAACGCTTCCGGCCGAAGGCGCCAAAGTGGCGCACTTCTGCTCGATGTGCGGGCCGAAATTCTGCTCGATGAAGATCACGCAGGACGTGCGCGATTATGCGGCCAAGCAGAACAGCGCCGAAATGCTGGAAGCCGGCATGGCCGAAAAGAGCGCCGAGTTCCGGGCCAAAGGCGGGGAGATTTATCTCCCGGCGGCGGAGTAAGAAGGGGGCCTACGGCGGGTAGGGGCTGAGCCCCTGCCCTGCAGCGAATGCTGGCCTGCGCCAGCATGACAGGGCTTTTCTGGGGCCAAGGGCTGCCCGAAAACAAACGGGTGCAGTAGTCACACCTGCTCACCGCGAAGAACGACGTTGACGCCTGCGCTGGCGGCGGTGATGCAGCGATACGCCTGAGCGTATGGCATTTTCGGCCCAGCGGCGGTTTGAGGGGAGTGTGCGCGGTGGGCGAGAAGTTCGAGCGGCACAAGCAGGCGTGGACGAGCGATGAAGTGGCCAAGCTACACGCGCTGGCGAAGAAGGGCATGCCCCTGCGGGCCATTGCCAAGGCACTGACCCGCAGTGAGGAATCGGTGAAGGCGCGGGCGAAGGAAGACCGGTTGGCCATTGCCAGCCTGCGGTAATCGCACGGTGGCAAGGCCATGCGCTTCCCGTCAGGTGCGCCGCCGGTTCAATCGGCAGTGAAGGGGCAAATCACTTGGTCGAAGGGTTGGCCTGGATCACCTTCTTGGGGGCTTCCTTCTTGGGCTTGCGGACTTCCTTGTTGGATTTTGCCTGACCTTTGGCCATCGTCTGTCTCCTGAACGGACTCATGCCGTTGGCCGACTATGCGACCTTCCCGGCTCGGCGTCACCGGCCAATTGTTGGAATTGGCGTGGGGAAACCCGCGAAATGCGTCAAAACCGTCAAATAAATCGCACAAAGTGAAATGGCCCGCACGGGTGGCGGGGTATTGTTGGCTCTTTCAAAACAGGATGGCAGGCGCGCACCGCAGGGACCGCCCGAAAATAAACGGGTGCAGGGACTGAGCCCCTGCCCGCCGGAGGCCTTCTACCTACCCCTTTACAAATGCCCCAGCCGCCGCATTCCGGTCACGAAGAACGCCGTTGACCAGCCGAGCAGGATGACGCCGTTGATGCCTTCGATGGCCGCGACGAGGTGCCATTGCGGATCGAGTGCTTCGTCGCCGAAGCCGATGGCGGCGTAGGTTTGGGTGGAGAAATACACCGCTTCACGCAGCGTATCGAGGGCGCCGAGCTGCAGGTAGAGTGCGGCGTAGAGCCAGATTTCCAGGGCGTGGAGGACAAACAGGCCAAGCACGACCGACATGGTGAGGCCGACAGCGGCCAGCGACAGCGGCTTGATCGCCAGCTTGCGTTCTTCCAGCCTTTCATAGCGCGTCAGCCGGCCGAGGAGCAGCAGGCCAACAGCGTGAATGAACACGGTGGCCAGCACCATGACGGTAGCGATGAGCAGTTCGGTCAGCATTGGAGGTGCACCATGACCGATCGGTTTCATGCCGTCATCCGGCAATAGCCCGTAGTTACGCGGGATAAGCAATGCTGCGGAGTTGGCGTGGCGGGCCGGACTGATACACTCGGGCGATTGCACAAGCGTGGGGGACGGACGATGCGGCGCATCCTGATGCTGACAATGGCAGCGACACTGCTGGTGCCGGTGATGGCACAGGGCCAGTCGCGCAGGCCGGCGCTCAAGCCGGCGGCAAGGCCCGCCGCCATCGTGCAGAAGGTGATCCCGCCCAAGGCGGTCTATTGGCTTTCGGCGCAGACGATGACGGGCTTTGGCATGGCAGGACTTGGGGGCGGAAACATGCCCTCCCCCGGTGACATGATGCGCATGGCGATGAGCGGCCAGCAGCCCGGTGCCATGGCGAAATCGCTCAGCCTTGATCTGGGCGGCAAGCTGCCGGTGGCCACGCCGCCGCCGCTGGCCCGCCACCTGATCCCGGCGGGCATGAACATGGGCGACCTGCTGTTCCTGAAAAGCCCGCAGCGCGCTGCGGCCACGCCATCGGAGCCAGAGGATTATGAACCGCCCAAGGGGCGGGTGCTGCTGTTCTGGGGTTGTGGGGAAACTGCCCGCACCGGCCAGCCAGTGGTGATCGATTTTGCCAGGATGGCCGCGGGCCAGGTGCCGCCCGGGCTGTTCGCCGGCGAACGGGTGCGCATCGCCCGGCCGCCAACTTATGCCGGCTGGCCCAATCACGGCCATTGGCCCAACGATGATCGGGCCAGCCGCAGCGGTGTGCCGGCCAATGCCAGCTTGATCGGCGATCATGCGGTGCGCGGCAATTATGTGCCCGAAATCGATTTCAGCCTGACCAAGGACTTCATGGGGGCGCTGAACCTGGATCAGAAGAAGGCGCCATCCGGTGCCATCGCCCTGAGCTGGAACCAGTTGCCGGAAGCCACCGGGCACTTTGCCAGCTTCATGGGCGGCGAAGGCGACGACCCGGCGAAAGGCGCGACGCTGGTGTTCTGGTCATCCTCGGAAAGCCAGACCTTCATTTCGGCCCTGGGGGACTATATCGCGCCGGCTGAAGCCGCCCGGCTGGTAGGCACCAAGCAGTTGATGCCGCCCACCCAGACCAACTGCGCGATCCCCAAGGAGGTGATGGCCGCAGCGCCCAATGGGCTGGTAAGCCTGGTGGCGCATGGGCCAGAGGAGAATTTCCTGTTCCCACCGCGCCCGGCTGATCCGAAAATCGCGTGGGATCAGCAATATGCGGTGAAGGCGCGTTTCGTGGCGCGTGCCGGCGGCCCGGCCGGCATGAACATGGCCGAGATGATGGGCGGCGGCGACGAGGATCGCCCGCGCCGCAGCAACCGGCGCGGCGCCAAGCCGAAATGCGAGGATCGCTCATCTGCCGGAAGCCCCGTTGGCGGCATGATCGGCGGGCTGCTGGGCGGCCGCCGTAAGAAAACGGAGGATTGCGATCCAACCTGAAGCGCCGGCTTGGCAGAGCGCAAAGCCAGTGCAATCATGCAGTTGATGCAAATCCAAGCGATCTTCCCCGGGCAATGAGCGACGATGCCACTTCCGCGTCCGGTCACCGCGAACGGCTGCGCCAGCGCCTGCTGGCCGGAGGCGGCGATGGCTTCCACGATTATGAGCTGCTGGAATATCTGCTGGCGCTGGCCATCCCCCGGCAGGACACCAAGCCACTGGCCAAGCGGCTGCTGGAGGAGTTCGGCAGCCTTGCGGCCCTGATTGCCGCCACGCCCGAGGAACTAAAGCGCGTCGAAGGGCTGGGTGATGGCGCAGCGGCGGCGGTCAAGTTTGTCGAGGCGGTGATGCTGCGGGCACTGAAGACCCGCGCGCTCGATCGGCCGGTGCTGAGTGGCTGGCAGGCGCTGCTCGATTATCTGCACGCCGCGCTGGCCCAGCGCCCCACCGAACAATTCCGGGTGATCTTTCTCAACAACCGCAACATCATGATCCGCGACGAGGTGATGAACGATGGCACGGTCAACGCCGCGCCGGTCTATCCGCGTGAGATCGTCAAGCGCGCGCTCGATCTGGGCGCGGCCGCCGTGGTGCTGGTGCACAATCACCCGTCCGGTGATCCGCAGCCCAGCCGCGATGATATCCAGATGACCAAGGCGATCATCGAAGCCGGGCGGCATCTGGGCCTGACCGTGCATGATCACGTGATCATCGGTTCGACCGGGCATGTATCGATGCGGGCGCAGGGTTTGATCTGACCAATACGCAATAATAACCTTGCGCTTGAGCCGGCAAGTTCGCACTAAAGCTACTGAAGTCACTCGGGGGGCACAATGCAGGCCATACCGGCCTTTGACGAGATGTTCGGCTCCGGCGAAGGCTATGACAGTCGCTCGCCGGCAGGGGTGACCCATGCCTACCGCGCCATCCGCCAGTGGCTGGCCGACAGCCCGCCCGAACTCATGGCCGCCAGGCGCGCCCAGGCCGAACTGTTCTTCCGCCGCATCGGCATCACCTTTGCTGTTTATGGCGACGCGCAGGCCACCGAGCGGTTGATCCCGTTCGACATCGTGCCGCGCATCATCACCCGCACGGAATGGACCCGGCTGGAAAAGGGCCTGACACAGCGGGTGCGGGCGCTGAACCTGTTCCTGGCCGATATCTACGGCGCGCAGGAAATCTTGAAGGCCGGCATCTTGCCCGCGGAACTGGTGCTGATGAACCCGGCCTATTGCCTGCACATGGTGGGCCGCACCCCACCGGGTGGCGTGTGGGTGCATATTGCCGGCATCGATCTGGTCCGCACCGGCAGCGATGATTTCTATGTACTGGAGGATAACGCCCGCACCCCGTCCGGCGTGTCGTACATGCTGGAAAACCGCGAGGTGATGCTGAAACTGGTGCCGGAACTGTTTGATCAGGTGAAGGTGGCGCCGGTTGAAACCTATCCGGAAAAGCTGCTGGAAACACTGGCCAGCGTCTCCCCGCGCAAGCAGCGCGGTAGCAACCCCACCTGCGTGCTGCTGACGCCGGGCCAGTTCAACAGTGCCTTTTACGAACACAGTTTCCTGGCCGACAAGTTGGGCATCGAACTGGTGGAAGGCAGCGACCTGTTCGTGCGCGATGATATCGTGTTCATGCGCACCACCGAAGGCCCGCAGCGGGTGGATGTGATCTATCGCCGGCTGGATGATGACTTCATCGATCCGCTGGTGTTCAACCCGACATCGATGCTGGGCGTGCCTGGCCTGATGGCGGCCTATGCCGCCGGCAATGTCACACTGGCCAACGCCGTGGGCACCGGCATCGCCGATGACAAGGCAATCTACAGCTACATGCCCGAGATCGTGCGCTTCTACACCGGGGAGGAGCCCATATTGGCCAATGTGCCAACCTGGCGCTGCCGCGAACCGGAAGCGCTGATGTATGTGCTGGATCACCTGCCGGAACTGGTGGTGAAGGAAGTGGATGGATCGGGCGGTTATGGCATGCTGGTCGGCCCGCATGCGTCCAAAACCACGATTGCCGCCTTTGCTGCCAAGCTGAAGGCCAATCCGGAAAAATTCATCGCCCAGCCCACGCTGGCGCTCTCCACCTGCCCCACTGCCACCGATGGCGGCGTGGCGGCCCGCCATGTCGATCTGCGGCCCTTCGTGCTGACCGGCGCGGATGGCGTGCGCATCGTGCCGGGCGGCCTGACCCGGGTTGCCATGACGGCGGGTTCGCTGGTGGTGAACTCCAGCCAGGGCGGCGGCACCAAGGACACGTGGATCATCGACGGATGATGACATGTTAAGCCGCACCGCCGGAAACCTTTACTGGATCGGGCGCTATCTGGAGCGCGCTGATTTCACCGCGCGCCTGATCGAGGCGACGCAGCGGCTGGCCGCCCTGCCCTCGTCCTACGGCGGCGCCTCCAACGCGTGGGAATCTGCGCTGGCCGCCGCCTGCCAGACCGATGGCTTTGCCGCCACCGGCCTTGCCCTCGACGAGCATGAGGTGACGGAATATCTCACGCTCAACGCCGCCAATTCCTCCTCCATCCGCTCCTGCCTGGAAGCCGCGCGCAACAATGCGCGGGCCGTGCGCACCGCGATGACCGAGGAAGGCTGGGAAGCGATCAACACCGCCTGGCTGGAGGTGAGCCGCTATGGCACCCATCTTTCCAGTCGCGAGACGCTGGCGCAGCTGATCGAATATGTGAAGCACGCCATCGCCGCCTTCGACGGTGCCAACTACCGCACCATGCTGCGATCGGATGCTTTCTGGTTCACCAACCTGGGCGCTGCCATCGAACGGGCCGACAATTCGGCGCGGCTGCTGGATGTGAAATATCACCTGCTGCTGCCGCGCGATGAACCGGTGGGCGGCAGCCTTGATTATTTCCAGTGGACGACGATCCTGCGCACGGTTTCGGCGATGACCGCCTATCGCTGGGTGTATAACGACAGTGTGAAGCCGTGGCTGGTCGCCGATCTGCTCATCTGCAACCGCCAGATCCCGCGCAGCCTGGCCTCCTGCTATGATGAGATCTTGCGCCACCTCGATCTGCTCGCCAGCCACAGCGGCCGCCGCGGCCCGGCGCACCGGCTGGCCAGCACGGGCCACGCGCGGCTGACAGGCGGCAACATCGATGCGATCTTTGCCAGCGGCCTGCATGAATTCCTGACCCAGTTCATCGCCGACAACAACCGGCTGGGCGAAGCCGTTGCCGAACAATATCTTTTCTGAAGGCCGTCATGCGCATCCGGGTCGATTACTCCACCATCTACGAATATGCGCAGGCCGCCAGCGACGTGCTGCAACTGCTGCGCGTGCAGCCGGCCGGGCATGATGGCCAGCATGTCGTGCACTGGCGCATCGATACCGAAGTCGATGGCCATCTGCGCCGCGGCGAGGATGCCTTTGGCAACATCACCCACATGTTTTACCCCGATGGCCCGGTGCAGCGTGTTGCCCTGCATGTGACCGGCGAGGTGGACACGATCGAAAGCCATGGCGTGCTCACCGGCAGCTATGAACGGCTGCCGCCCACCGTCTATCTGCGCCAGACCGAGCTGACCCAGCCCGATGATGCCATCAAGCAGCTGGCCCGCCAGCTTGACGTCGGCGACGCGCTGGCCAGCTGCCATCGGCTCACCGGGCTGCTGTATGACAGCATGACCTTTGATGCCGATGTCACCCACGCCCACAGCGATGCCGCCCATGCCTTCGCGATCCGGGCCGGCGTGTGCCAGGATTATGCCCATGTTTTCCTCAGCGTGGCGCGCTGCATGGGCATCCCGGCCCGCTATGTTTCGGGCCACCTGGTGCGCGCCGATGGCTTCATCACCCAGCCGGCCGCGCATGCGTGGGCTGAAGCGCTGATCCCCGATCTGGGTTGGGTGGCCTTTGATCCCACCAACGGCATGTGCGCGACCGAAGCCTATCTGCGCGTCGCGGTGGGGCTGGATTATCGTGATTGCGCCCCGGTGCGCGGCGCCCGGCGCGGCGGCGGCATGGAAACCATGAACGTGGCTGTCACAACCCAAGCGACTGGCCAGCATCCCGGCCTGGGCGAACTGGGCAGCCAGACCCAGGTACAGAGCCAGAGCTGAAGCGCACCCCTTGCCGCTGGCCGGCAAAGCCGCCAATCTTGCGGCCGATCACAGGAACCCGGAAAACCACTCATGACCTATTGCATCGGCATTCTCGTGCGCGAAGGCTTGGTGTTGATGGCCGATACCCGCACCAACGCCGGGGTCGACAATATCTCCACCTATCGCAAGCTGCGCGTGATGGAACATGGCCCGGACCGGGTGATCATGTGCGCGTCGGCCGGATCATTGTCGGTCACGCAGAGCGCCCTTTCCCGCGTCGCCCTGGGGGTGGTGATGCCCGATACCGGCGAGAAGGAGGTGCTTGCCGAAGCGCCCACCGTCTTCCGCGCCGCGCAGCTCGTGGGCCAGGCGCTTTCCGACGCCAAGGAAGAGATCGACCGGGTGGTGAAGGACGAGAGCGTCTACACCGATGCCACGCTGCTGCTGGCCGGCAGCATCGGCGGGCGGCGCCCGCGCCTGTTCCAGATCTATGGTGCCGGCAACTTCATCGAGTGCCAGTCCGACACGCCGTTCCTGCAGATTGGCGAGACCAAATATGGCAAGCCGGTGCTCGATCGCATGCTCACCTATGAAACACCGATGGCGGAAGCCCTGAAGATCGCACTGATCAGCTTTTCCGCCACCATGCGATCAAACCTGGCCGTGGGCCTGCCGGTGGACATCGCCACCATCCGCAGCGGCGTTTCCGATCTGGAGCTGATCCACCGCATCGAGGTGGATGATGACTATTACAGCGAACTCAACAACCGTTGGAGCAACGCGCTCAGGGCTGCTGCCGCCGCCATACCGCTGCCGCAATATGCCAGCCAGCCGGAACAGGAATTGCGCAGTTAAGCAGGCGCCAGCTGCGTGTTCGGCTTCGCCCGCGTCACCCACAGCATCATCGCCAGCACCAGCCCCACGACACTCACCCCGGTCATCGCCAGATAGCCGAGCGCGGCATCGCCATCCGCCACCAGCGCATCATAGAGATAGCCCGAAACAAAGGTGGTAAAGGCCTGCGCCGGGGCCGAGGCCAGCGCCATGTAGATCATCTGCGCCGTGGCTGTCTGTTCATCGCCCATCATCTGGTTGACCAGCCGCATCGCGCCCAGGAACACCGCCGCAAACGTGCCGGCGTGCAGCACCTGCAGCGGCCACAGCGCCCATTCCGGCGGCAGGAAGGCCATCGCCGTCCAGCGGATGATGCAGGCGACGGCGCCCACCAGGATCAGGGTTTCGGATGCAAATTTGCTCGACCAGCCGCCAAGGAACATCAGGAACAGCACTTCCACCGCCACGCCCACCGACCAGAGATTGCCCGCCACCGTCTGCGAAATCGCCTGGTCCTTGGTCCAGATCAGCACGCCGAAACCATAGAAATAGCCGTGGGTGGCCTGCAAGATGCCGGCGGCAAAGATCAGCAGCGCAAAGCGGCGGTTCTTCAGGAGGCCCACGCCTTCCTTCAGGCGGCCGAGGAAATCGCCTTCCTCATTGCCCCGCACGGGCTCCTTCGGCATCACGAACGCCGCACCGATCAGCGCGACCGACACGCCCAGCAGCCAGGCCCAGATCGCCCACGGCCCGAAATCCGTCACCAGCGCGCCAACGCTGGACGAGCCGACGATGAACGCTGCCGACGCCAGGCCGCGCGCGAAACCATAGGGCGGCAGGCCCGATTTCGTCAGCCGGATCAAGGCCGCCTCCACGGCCGGCAGCAGGCCCCAGAAGCCGACATCCATCAGCAGGATGATGGCAAACACCGGCCAGAAGCCTTCCACGAACCAGAGCGCACCAAAGCCAGCGGTCAGCAGGAAGGCGAACAGGAACAGCGGCGCGCGCTTGTCGGCCTGGCCTGCGGCCCAGGCGGCAGTGAGCGGCCCGACCACAATGCGCGACAAGCCACCAACCGTGAGCACCAGGCTGATCTGCACGCCGGTGAAGCCCTGCGCCGCATCCAGCCAGGTCGGCAGATGCGGGATCAACGCGCCAAAGCCGGCAAAAAACAGGCACGACAGGATGGTGGCGCGTACGCCGTTGGAACTGAGCTGTGCGGGGGGTGATTCGGTCATGGCGTTTGATGGCAGGCTGTCATCACCCTGTCACTCTTGGCGCGTGGACAGATGGTGCAGCAGCGGCCTAGATTGCGTCAAACAACCACTGGGGAGACTTCGCCATGGCCCTTCCGGCACTTTTTGATCTGACCGGGCAGACCGCCCTCATCACCGGTTCCAGCCGCGGCATCGGCAAGGCGATTGCCCACCGCATGGCCGAACATGGCGCCAACGTGGTGATCTCCAGCCGCAAGGCGGATGCCTGCGAAGCCGCACGGGACGAGATCAACGCTGCCGTGGGTCGCGAAGCCGCCATCAGCGTGCCGGCCAACATTGCATCCAAGGAAAGTCTGCAGGCGCTGGTCTATGCCACCGTCGCCAAATGGGGCCAGATCGATCATCTCGTCTGCAACGCCGCCAGCAACCCCTATTACGGTCCGCAGGGCGGCATTTCCGATGAAGCCTTCACCAAGATCCTGCAGAACAATATCGTTTCCAATCATTGGCTGATCTCCATGGTCGCCCCGGCGATGCGCGCCCGCAAGGATGGCACCATCACCATCGTCTCCTCCATCGGCGGCCTGCGCGGCAGCACCATCATCGGCGCCTATTGCATTTCCAAGGCGGCCGACATGCAATTGGCCCGCAACCTCGCCTGTGAATATGGTCCCGACAATGTGCGCGTGAACTGCATCGCGCCCGGCCTGATCAAGACCGATTTTGCCAAGGCGTTGTGGGATGATGCCGAAACCCTGAAGCGCTCCACCGCCACCGCGCCGTTGAAGCGCATCGGTGTGCCGGATGAAATTGCCGGCATGGCCGTGTTTCTGGCCGGCAAGGCCGGCGCCTTCACGACAGGGCAGAATTTCGTGATCGATGGCGGGGTGACGGCTGCCTGATCGCAGCGCCTACCGCCTGTCGTAGTAGATCTGCCCCATCAGCCCGAACAGGCGGATGGCATCGGCCGGCGTCGGGTCGTTGTTGTACTCGCGATACAGCGTGTCGACATTGACCGCGATGCGTTCGGCGTCCTTCCACGTCGCATAACGGCCCAGCCCGATATCGCGCGCGGCGTCCTCGGCCGAAAGGCCGGCCGCAAAACGGGCGCGGGCTTCGCGGTCGATATAGGCCAGATAATCCGCCACCTCGCGCACGCCGGCCTTGTCGGTGAGCGGGCCGTGACCAGGCACGATGACATCCACATCCATGGCAATGATGCGCTCGCAGGCGGCGATCCAGTTCGATACCGGCCCGGCCCACATGATCGGCGTGCCTTCGATGAACAAGATGTCGCCGGTGAACACCGCCTTGGCCTGGGGCACATGCACCAGCACATCGCCGGCGGTGTGCGCCGGGCCAACCTCGATCAGGTCAACCACGCGGCCGCCCACGTCCAATTGGGTCTGGCCACAGAAGGTGCGGGTCGGCGCGCGCTCCTGCACGCCAGCAAAATCGAACGGGGCAAACACCTCGGCGAAATAGCGGCCGGCCACCCCCATCTGCCCGGCTGCGCCTGCCGCCTTCAACTGCGCCAGCAGTGCCGGTGAAAACGCCTCCATCTCGCGTGCCGACGCTTCCGACGCGATGATGTCCGCTTTCTCCAGCAGATGATTGCCGTGGGTGTGATCGCCATTGGCATGGGTGTTGACCACCTGGCCGATGCTCGCCGCGCCAAAGCCCGTCGCGCGCTCCATGCCGGCCAGCATCTCGGCGGTCAGCTGCGTGTCGAACAATGTGTCCACCAGCGCCGCCGCGCCGTCGACGGGCGTGCCCTCCACGATCAGCCCGGCGTTGGACCAGCCCCAGCCGCCATCGGGCTGCAGCCAGGCGAACAGGCCGTCACCGATTTCGTGCAGGCCCCGACTGAAACTGGGCGTGAAGGCCGTCACTGCTGGCCGTCCAGCTCAAAGCTGATCGTCACCTGCGCGGACAATGACAATTCGCCCGGCTGCACCGGCGGCGCCGCGCCGGCTTCGGCCATCGCCATGCGCATCATCGGCCGCGGGCCGGGTTCCGGAGCGCCGGCGCCTTCGCTGATGCTGGCGATGCGCTTCACCTTCAGGCCGGCAGCCTTGGCATAAAGCTCCGCCCGGGCCCGGGCCTTGGCCACCGCGGCGGTGCGCGCCTCATCCAGCGCCGCGTCCGGATTGGCCAGGGTGAACTCCGGCCCCTGCACCTCGTTGGCGCCGGCCTTGATTGCCACATCGATCAGCTTGCCGGCATCGGCCAGCTTTAGGGTGCGCAGGCTGATGCTGTTGCGGGCCTGATAGCCGGTGAGGATCGGCGACTGGTTCGGTTCGTAACGATATTGCGGATTGAGACTGAGCCCGGTGGTCTGCACGTCGCGGTCCGCCACACCGACGGCTTTCAATGCGGCAAGCACGGCGTTCATGCGGGTCGCGTTGGCCGCCATCGCCTCGGTAGCCGTGGCCGAAGTGGTGAGCACGCCGGCCGTCATCCGCAGTTGGTCCGGCGCCCGCGCCACATCGGCACTGGCGGTAATGGTGAGCGTGGCCGGCATCGCGGCCGAACGGTGCAACATCAAGCGCATGGGTCCATCAGCGGGCAATGACGGCAGACCCGGTGGCGGCACTTGCATCCGATCCTGGGCAGCGACGGGGGGAACGGCAGCCAACAAAAGCAGCAGAATGGCAGAAAAGCGCATGAATCAGCTCCCGGTTCGCGATGTCGGCATGATGGCGCGACTGGCGGCCGCCGTCACTCCTGCAAATCTTCGCCGCATCCGTGCGGCGAAATACCGTCGAGTAGCGCTCAAATTTGCCTTTTTGCTGCCATCGACTTGGTTTAAGGAATGCTCTTGCATGCGGTGATGTATTTCGATAATACACCCTCGCAGAGGAACTATGTCAATGAACGCCCAACAGCCTGTCCCTTCACCTGCCGCGGCGGAGGTGTACAACTTCCCACCTGCCGAAGGCGACGCGCCGTCAAAGCGCAACCGCTGGCTGAAGCCGGGCCTGATCGCGCTGGCTGTCGCGCTGGCCGGGGCGGCTGCGTGGCAGGCGTTCGGCCCCGCCGCCGCTCCGCCCGCCGCGCCTGCCAGCAACCTGCCGGAAGTCACCGTGCTCGTGCCCGGCACGACCATGCTGGCTGATGCGATCACCGCGCCTGGCAGCATTGCCGCCAAGCGCGATGCCGCCGTGGGCGTGCAGGGCGAAGGTGGCCGCGTGGTGCGCGTGATGGTGGAACCCGGCCAGCGCGTTGGCGCCGGTCAGGTGCTGGCCCAGATCGATCGCCAGGTGCAGACCCAGGAAATCGCCCAGCTTTCCGCCGGCGTTCGCCAGGCTGAAGCCGAAGCGCGCTTGGCGCAGGCCAATCTGGCCCGCGCCGAAAGCCTGGTGGCCAAGGGCTTCATCAGCCGTGCCGACATTGATCAGCGCGTTGCCACCCGTGATGGCGCGCAGGCCCGCGTTGGCGTGGCCCGCGCCCAGTTGGGTGCGGCCCGCGAACGGGCTGACCGGCTTGACGTGCGGTCGCCGGCTGCTGGCCTGATCCTGTCACGCAATGTCGAAACCGGCCAGGTGGTCGGCCCCGGCACCGGCGCGCTGTTCCGCTTGGCCGAAGGCAATGCGCTGGAAATGCGCGCGCAGGTCGCCGAACAGGATCTCGCCCGGCTGAAGGTAGGCATGTCTGCTGTCGTCACCCCGGTGGGCGCGACCGAAGGCTTCAAGGGCAAGGTGTGGCTGATCGATCCGGTGATCGATCCGGCCAACCGCCAGGGCATCGTGCGCATCCAACTTGAATATACGCCCGGCCTGCGCGTTGGCGCCTTCGCCCGCGCGCGCATCGAAGGCGGCGAAACCACGCGCCCGTTGCTGCCGCAATCGGCGGTGCTGGCCGATGCGAACGGCAATTTCGTCTATGTGCTGGGCAAAGATAACAAGGTGGAGCGCCGCAGCATCGAAGTGGGCGCGATCAGCGATGCCGGCGTTGGTGTTGCTTCGGGCCTCACCGGCGCGGAACGGGTGGTGGCCAGTGCCGGCGCCTTCCTGAAGCCGGGCGACACGATCAAGCCGGTGCTGGCCGCCCCCGCCACGCGCTGATTTCGACAGGACACGCCCACAATGCGCAATATTTCCGCCTGGTCGATCAAGAATCCAGTGCCACCGCTGGTGCTGTTCACGCTGCTGATGCTGGCCGGCATATTGTCGTTCCGGGCCATGGACATCAACAACCAGCCCGATATCGAATTCCCGGGCGCGATGATCATGGTGGCGCAGCCGGGCGCTGCCCCGGAGGAGCTGGAAAACCAGGTCACGCAGCGGGTTGAAGCGGCAGTGCGCAACATCACCGGTGTCGATGAAGTGAACAGCACGGTTTCCGAAGGCAGCAGCCGCACCATGGTGCAGTTTGCCATCGGCACGCCGATTGATCGCGCTGTCAACGATGTGCGCGACGCCATTGCCAATATCCGTTCCGATCTGCCGCAGGGCATCCTGCAGCCGCAGGTGAGCCGGCTCGACATTGCCGGCGGGCCGATTGCCTATTTCGCGGTTGAATCCACGGCGATGACCCTGGAAGAACTCAGCTGGTTCGTCGACAACACCGTGGCCAAGCGCCTGCTGGGCATCCCCGGCATGGCTCAGGTGCGCCGTTCGGGTGGGGTCAGCCGCGAAATCCGGGTGATCCTCGATCCCGATCGCATGCAGGCCTATGGCGTCACGGCAAGCCAGGTGAACGCCCAGCTGCGTCAGGTGAACCTGAATGCCGCCGGTGGCCGCGCCGAAATCGCCGGCGCCGAACAATCGGTTCGCGTGATGGGCAATGCCCGAAACGCCGTGGGCCTCGGCGAAACCCAGATCAATCTTGGCCAGGGGCGCAGCATCCGCCTTGCCGATATCGCCGATGTACGCGACGGCTATGCAGAGCAGCGCAGCATTTCCAAGCTTAATGGCCGCCAGGTGCTCAGCTTCTCGATGGCCAAGGCCAAGGGCTCGTCCGACGTCACGGTGTATGATGCGGCGGTCAAGGAAATCGACGCCCTGCGCACGCAATATCCCAAGGTTTCGTTCAAGCTGATTTTCACCTCGGTGGAATATACCAAGAATCAGTATCACGGCGCCATCGACGCCATGATCGAAGGCGCCATCCTGGCTGTGCTGGTGGTGTGGCTGTTCCTGCGCGACTGGCGCGCGACGGTGATTTCGGCACTGGCCATCCCGCTGTCGGCCATCCCAACCTTCTGGTTCCTCGATGTCTGGCTGGGCTTCAGCCTCAACCAGCTTTCGCTGCTCGCGCTCAGCTTGGTGGCCGGCGTGCTGGTTGACGATGCCATCGTGGAGATCGAAAACATCGTGCGCCACATGCGCATGGGCAAATCCGCCTGGCAGGCCAGCATGGACGCGGCCGACGAGATCGGCCTGGCCGTGGTTGCCACCACCATGTCGATTGTCGCGGTGTTCCTGCCGGTGGCGCTGATGCCCGGCATTTCTGGCCAGTTCTTCAAGAATTTTGGCGCTACCGTTGCGGTCTCCGTTCTGATCAGCCTTGCCGTCGCCCGCCTCATCACACCGATGCTCGCCGCCTTCTTCCTGAAGAGCGAGGGCCAGGCCGAACATGGCACCGGCAAGTGGGTCGATGTCTATATGGGTATCCTGAACTGGGCGCTGGCCAACCGCATGAAGACCGTGTTCGGCATTGGCGGCGTCGCGCTGGGGCTGACCATCGTGCTGTTTGCAACCCTGCCGATGACCTTCCAGCCCGACGTCGACAATGACGACTCCCAGGTGACCATCGCCCTCCCGCCTGGCGTCACGCTGCCACAAACCGAAGCCATCGTTGAAAAGGCTGTGGCCGTGCTGGAAAGCTCTCCCGATCTGGCGCTGGCCTTTGCCGATGTCGATGTCGGCGGCGGCAACATCTATCTCACGCTGAAGAAAAGCCGGACGATGCACCGCATCGATTGGGAACGTGCCATGGCCCCAAAGCTGGCCGCCATTCCCGATGCCCGCATCGGCTTTTCAGCCCAGGGCGATGGCCCGCCCGGCGGCCGCCCGATCAGTGTCACACTCACCGGCAATGATCCCATCCTGCTCGACAGCACCGCCCGCAAGGTGGTGGAAGAAATGCGCGCGATGCCAGAACTGCGCCAGGCCCGGATTGATGGCGGCCTGCAGCGGCCGGAAATCACCATCAAGCCGCGGCTTGATCTGGCTGCCGAACTGGGTGTGACCACGGCTGCGCTGTCGGAAACCATCCGCATCGCCACGCTGGGCGATATCGATCAGAATGTCGCCAAGTTCAGCGTCGCGGATCGCCAGATCCCGATCCGTGTCGCACTGGCCGAATCCTCGCGGCGCAATCTTTCCACCATCGAAAATCTGCCGGTGCCCACCGCGCGCGGCGGCACCGTGCCATTGAAGGTGGTCGCCGAAATCAGCTTTGGCACCGGCCCCACCGAAATCCGCCGCTTCAACCAGCAGCGCCGCATGCTGATGGGTGCCGATCTTGCCCCAGGCCTGCTGTCTGGCGATGTGCAGACCAAGGTGAACCTACTGCCCAGCCTGAAGAACCTGCCGCCTGGCGTTGAAAAGGTGCAGCTGGGCATGCAGAAGTGGTTGGGCGAACTCGTGTCAAACTTCATCCTGGCGGTGATCGCCGGTGTGGTGATGGTGTTTGCCGTGCTGGTGCTGCTGTACAAGCGGGTGTTGCCGCCGTTCGTCAACATGATGTCGCTGTTGCTGGCGCCGCTGGGCGGCCTGATCGCCCTTGGGCTCACCGGCAATGCCATCTCCATGCCGGTGTTTATCGGCCTGCTGATGCTGCTCGGCATTGTCGCCAAGAACTCAATCCTGCTGGTCGACATGGCCATCGAAGAAATGGAAAAGGGCGTGCCCAAGCTGGAAGCGATCCTGGAAGCCGGCCACAAGCGCGTGCAGCCGATCGTGATGACCACGGTCGCCATGGTGGCGGGCATGATGCCGGTGGCGCTGGCGCTGGGTGGTGACGGTTCCTGGCGCGCACCGATGGGCATCGTGGTGATCGGCGGCCTGATTGTTTCGACTGCTCTCACCCTGATCATCGTGCCGGCCGGCTTCTCCATCGCCGTTTCGGTGGAAGAATGGCTGGCCCCGCGCATGAAGCGGTGGTTCACCAACAACGAAGGGGCTGCTAAGCTTCCCGGCGCAACGCCTGCGGAGTGATCACGCCCTGAACAGCCTGCTGCCGGAATCGCCCTTTCACCGGATGCGCCTGATGGCGACGCTGCTGCTGGCAGCGATGGCCGTGATTTTCATCGTCTGCCTGATGTTTCCCAAGGCGCATCCGGCGGTGCCGTGGGTGATGGCGTTCAGTGAAGCGGCGATGGTGGGCGGCCTTGCCGACTGGTTCGCCGTCACCGCGCTGTTCCGTCATCCGCTGGGTCTGCCGATCCCGCACACCGCCATCATCCCGCAGCAGAAGGACAGGCTGGGCGAAACCCTGGCCCAGTTCCTGAAAGACAATTTCCTGAAGCCCCAGGTCGTCGCGCGCCGGCTGGACGATGCCGATCTGGCCGGCGTGCTGGCGCGCTGGCTGGCCGCGCCGCCGGCCGCAGGACCAAACCGCAAGAAGGGCATTGCGCCGCTGGTCGGCCAGCTGATCGAGGGGCTGGATGATCCTTCCATCGCCAAGGCGGTGGAAGACCTCGCCCGTGGCCGGCTGCAATCGATGCAGCTGTCGCCAATCGTTGCCGATGCGGTGGACACACTGGTGGCAGGAGGCCGCCACGAACTGCTGATTGATGCGGCGGTTGAATGGGGGCTGGCGACCATCGTTGATGAAGCCCCCAATATTCGCGGCAAGGTGACGGAGCGCACCAACTGGCTGCTGCGCCTCGCCGGCGCCGATGAAAGCCTGTCGGACACGATGATCAGTTCGGTGCAGCGGCTGCTGGTGGAGATCAAGCATGATCCCTGGCACCCGGTGCGGCAGCGCCTGGTCGATGCCTTCAAGCAGTGGACATTCGATTTGCGCCACTTCCCCGAATCCCAGGCGCGCGTCGAAGGCTTCAAGGATGATCTGCTCGCCAATCCGGCGATGGGCAGTTGGGTGCAGGGCCTGTGGGATGCCGCACGCGGCGCGCTGGCCAGCAGCCTGAAACAACCCGGCGAGAACCGGCTGGGCGGCGCGCTGGTGGCGCTTGGCAACCGCATCGAAGGTGACGACGCGCTAAAGGCCAGCCTCAACACCGCCCTGCGCCGCGCCGTTGCCGGCCTCGCCAAGACCCATGGCGACGAGATCGTGAAGCTGGTTTCCGAAACCGTGCGCAGCTGGGATGCCGAAACCGTGACCGACAAGGTGGAACAGGCGGTTGGCCGTGATCTGCAGTTCATCCGCATCAACGGCACGCTGATCGGCGGTTGCATCGGCGTGGTCATCTATGCGAGCGCCCGCTTTGTCCTCCTGCCACACTGAGTGCCCGATGCTTGATCGCCAGCCCACCCTCACCCATCCCGCCGTCACGTTGCGCGCCGCCACCGCAGCCGATTGGCCGGCGCTGTTTGCCGCCGCCCATGATCCCGGCATCTGGGAAGGCCACCCGGCACATGATCGCTGGCAGGAATCGGTGTTCCGCGCCTTCTTCGACGATGGCCTGGCCAGCGGCGGCATGCTGGTCGCCGAAGAACCGGCGTCCGGCGTCCTCATCGGCTCCTCCCGCTTCGATTTCAGCCGCGCCGAAGCCGGTGAAGTGGAAGTGGGCTGGACCTTCCTGGTGCGCCGCCACTGGGGCAGCCGCACCAACCACATCATGAAGGCGCTGATGGTCGGGCACGCCCTGCAGAGCGTGGAATGCGTGATCTTCCTGATCGGCGAAACCAACATCCGCAGCCGCACCGCCATCGAACGGATCGGCGCCAGCCTCACCGACCGGCAGACGACCGCCCAGCTGTCCACCGGGCCGGTCATCCACCTCTTCTACAGCATCGACCGCGCCGGCTTCGAGAGCGGGCCGCTCTACCCGCTGTGGGAAGAACGGCTCAGCTGACATCCACCAGATTGTCGTCCGAATTGCGGTCGACATATTTGTTGTAGGGATCGATCCCGGCCACCGTGGGCTTGGCCTTGCTGATCAGCACCAGCACCTGTTTGCCCGATGTCACCGGCACCCGCGTCATCGCCAGCACATCGGTGCGGCTGAACGCCCCCTGCCCCGGCTTGGCGGTGAACAGTCCCACATCGATCGTGTCGGCCAGCGGCGCCGCCTTTTCGACGCCCTTGCCATCGGCATAAAGCTTGGCCGCATCCACCGTCAGCCGCGTTTCCCAGCGGCCATCGGCCAGTTTCCGGGTCGTCGCCGCCGTCGCCTTCAGATCATACAGGGTGATGCGCTCGAACAGGTCGCTCACCAGCTGCCGTTCGGCGTCATTGCGGGCCAGCGACTTGTAGCCATCCACCAGTGTGGTGGAGGTGAGATAGGGCTGGCTCTTGAACTTGTGGGTGGCGAGCAGACCGGCCAGCATGGCATTGACCCGATCCTCGCCCAGCCGGTCGGCCAGCAGATACATGACCAGGCTGCCCTTGCGGTAATGGATATAGCCCTGGTTCTCGACCCTATTCAGCGGCAGTTCCTCGATGATCTCGCCACCGCGGTTGCGCAGATAATTGTCCAGTTCATATTTCAGGAAGCGACGGATCTTGTCCTCGCCATAGAGCTGTTTCATCACCATCAGCGCGGAGTATTGCGCCATGGTTTCCACGAACAACGTGCCGCCCTGCATCTCCGCACTGATGATCTGGTGGCCCCAATATTGGTGGGCGACCTCGTGCGCGGTGACATAAGTGACGTAATCGATCTTCTCGGGATCATCATTGGCGGCCAGAAAGCCGATGGATTCCGAAAACGGGATCGTGCCGGCAAAGGCCTGCGCGAACGTCTCGTAACCCGGAAACTCGATGATCCGGGCATAATCGAACTGATAAGGCCCGAAATTCTTGCGGAAATACGCGAGGCTGGTCTTCATCGAAGCCAGCATGGTGTCCACGTTGTAGGCGTGGGACGGGTGGTGATAGACGGTCAGCTTCACCCCGTCGGCTTCGGCAGACTTCTCGGCATAGGCTGCCGATTGCACCGAGAAGAACGACAATATCGGCTGCGGCGAGACGAAGCGCGCGATGCGGCGGCCGCCTTCCACCCGGTCTTCCACCTTGCGGCCCGGCGCGATCGGCGTCTGCCCGGCGCTGGTGGCCAGCGTGATGTCGCTGTTCACCCAATCGGCATTGCCCAGATAGTTGCGTTCCAGCGCCGCCTTGTCGCCCAGCGGCGGCAGACGGCGTTCGGGGATCAGGCCATATTTGCGGCGCTTGGCGCGATCCGCCAGAAATCCATCCTGGCTCATGCCGATCTGCGGCATGAAATCGGCATTGTTCATGAAGCTGCCGTTGGCGATGAGGTTGGTGTCTTCCCCGCGCGCCGGGAAGCCGGCCTGTTCTCGGTTGATGGCGAAATCCACTGCCAACCGTGCGCCGGGCGCCAGCGGCCGATCGAAACGGTAGATGCGATATTTGTTCTCCGCATCGTCCATCGCCAGGCGGGCGCCCGGCACGGTGATGCGCGCGATCTCGCTCTTGATCGAACCCAGCCGCACATGCAGGTCCGCCAGCGGCGCGCCGGTGTCGTTCACCAGTTGCATCTGCCCCTGCGCCTGCATCCGCCGCTGTTCCGGCCACAGATCAACCCGCAGCTTCACATCGGTGGTGGAGGGCTGTTTCAGGTCAAGATAGCGCGCATAGCGTTTTTCATATTCGGCCTGCCGCGCCTCATTGTCGTCGCGGGTGCGATAGTCGTTCAGCACGTTGGTGTTGTGCCAGATGAAGCCGCCACTGGCGGCGCTGCCAGCCAGGCTGATCAGGATCAGAACCAGCGGCACGCCGGCCAGCCGGCGCGGTAAGGCCCGCAGCCGCGGCCACAGCGCCACATCGGTGCCGCGCCGCCACAACAGATGCGCCAGCACCGCCAGCAACAGCGCCACAAAGCTCCAGTAGATCTGCAGCCACAGGCCACCCTGGGCGCCGATCTGGTTGCCGTTCAGATCGGAAAAGCGCGCCGGGGTCACTGCGCCATAATTGTAGAGCGGGTGTTCGAAGCCGATGTTGCCCAGTGTGATCGAGGCGACGAGGTACACCACCATCACCGCCCAGCCGACATATTTGTTGGGGCTGAGCGCTTGCACGAACACCGACAGCACCGCCAGTTGTACCATGAAGATGCCATCGGGCAGGATATACCACGCCAGATACTGCAGCGGTTCCAGCGCCGTCACCCCGCGCCACAGCTGCACCAGCATGGCGGCCAGTACCGACACGTTCAGGCTGGTGAACAGCACACCGGCCACCGCCAGCACTTTGGGCACCAGATAGGCCCAGTTCGGCAGCGACGTGCTGTCGACGATCTCGTGGAAGCGCCGATCCCGATCACGCCACACCACTTCGCCGGCATAATAGATGGCGATAATGATCGGGAAGATCGTGAAACTGCCATTCAGCTGTTCGATCAACGCGAAGGTGAGCGGCCGCGCCGGCGTGCCGTAAATCTCGTTGGCAAAGATCAGGCTGCCCGATGCGTTGAACAGGCCGATCAGCAGCAGCACCAGATAGGCCGGGCTTTTGAACACCAGGCCCATTTCGAACCGGGTGCGCGCCCACAGCCGGGCACCGGCGGCGGCCGCCGGACGCGCCGCCGGCAGAACGGCCACGGTTTGCGGCAGGACGGCAGCGGCCTTGGCCTCTTTCTTGGCAGCGCGCGCCGCAGCACGGGCCGAAAGCCCACCTTCGGCAAAGCGGAAACGCCAGCCGGCAAAGCCCAGCGCCGCCAGCGCCACGCCCAACCAGATCGCCCGGTTGGCGAGCAAGGCGCCCGTGAGCGGCGGCGTGAGGCCATTGCGTTCGGCCGCTGTCCAATAGCGGGTCGCATTGCCGATGGCGGCAAAACCGAACGGTTCGATCAGCGCGGCGGTCTCGCGCAGTTCCGGCTTGGTGCGCAGGAAGCCGTTCAGCACCAGGTAGAGCACCAGAAACACCACGACGCCCACATAGGAGTACATCATCGATCGGGTGAGCGTGGCGACCGCAAAGAAGATCGCCGAGGTGAGCAGCACGTTGGGCAACGCCAGCACCAGATAGGCATAGGCATAATCGGCCACCCGATTCGGCCCCAGTGTTTCCGGATCGAGCCACGGCATCGCAGAGCCGATCACGATGGCCAGCGGCACCACCAGAAAGGCCAGCGCCCCGGCCAGGGCCGCCCCGGTGAAGCGGCCGAACAGATAATCGAATTTGGAAACGCGCGTGGCCCGCACCATCGGGCCAAAGCCGCTTTCATCATCGCGCACGATCACATTCGCCACGAACGCCGTCGTGACGAACATGAAGAACAGCGAGAGGATCTGGTGCACCTGCACCACGGCAAAGGGGGCATTCTTGTGGACATTGCCGCCCGATCCGATCGAGATCTGATCAACTGTGGTCGCCCCGAAGGTGATCAGGAAGAACAGGATCGCGACAACCCAGAACACCGGGTTCTTCAGCTGATAGCGCAGCTCGAACAGCGTAATGGCGCCAAACATCGACCCTGCCTCAGGCTGCAGCAGCGGTGGCGGTGCGGCGGCTCTTGGCCAGCGTGGCGAAATACACATCCTCCAACCCGCCTTCGACGGCGGTGAAACCGGCCCCCGGATCGCGTTCGGACAGGATGTGCACGATGGTGCGACCGGCAAACAGCCGGGTGGAGATTACCTCATGCGCGGCTTTCATGGCTTCCAGCTCGTCCCGCCCGATCGTCTTGGCCCACACGCTGCCGCGCGCCCGTTCGATCAGTTCCAGCGGCGCGCCTTCCAGCTGGATGCGGCCGCCAGCCAGCACCGCCATGCGCGGGCACAGATCGGCCACATCTTCAACGATGTGGGTGGAAAGGATGATCACCACATTCTCACCAATCTCGGCGAGCAGGTTCAGGAACCGGTTGCGCTCTTCCGGATCAAGGCCGGCGGTCGGTTCATCAACGATGATCAGCCGCGGATTGCCGATCAGCGCCTGGGCAATGCCGAACCGCTGCCGCATCCCGCCCGAAAAACCGGCGATGGCCTTGCTTCGCACATTCCACAGGTTCGTCTGATTCAGCAGAGTCTCCACCGTCGCCTTGCGTTCCCCGGCACTGGCAATGCCCTTCAGTACGCACATGTGATCCAGCATCGCGTAGGCCGAGACGCGCGGATAAACCCCGAAATCCTGCGGCAGATAACCCAGAGTCTCGCGCAATTTTTCCGGCTGGGCGATCACATCGATATCGCCAAACATGATCTTGCCGGCCGTGGGCGTCTGCAGCGTCGCCACCGTGCGCATCAACGTCGATTTGCCGGCGCCATTCGGGCCGAGCAGGCCAAACATGCCATTGGGCACGGTCAGGTTCACATCATCCAGCGCGCGGGTGCCATTGGCATAGACATGGGTGACGCCCGACAGCTGCAGCATGATGCGAAACTCCTCCCGTTGAACCGGCTTTTCATAGCAGGTGTGTTACCAATGTAAAGCGGTCGCCAGTTGCCAAGCGCGGCAGGCTGCGCCAGTCTGGAATCAAAGGGGAATTGCGATGAAAAGTCGGGTATTGATCGGATGGGCGCTGCTGGCACTGGTGGCGACACCAGCACTGGCCAGCCCAGCCTCTGACAAGTTGCGCGCGTCCGTCCGCAGCTGGCGCGAAGCCAACGAACGCAAATTGATCACCGATTACAGCGCGTTCGTGGCCATGCCGAGCATCGCCAGCAACCTGGCCGATGTGGACCGCAACGCCGATTTCCTCGAAAACCAGCTGAAATCCCGCGGATTCACCACGCAGCAACTTCGCGCCCGCCCCGGCACGCCCGCATCGGTCTTCGCCGAGCGCCGCACCCCCGGCGCCAAGCGCACCCTCCTGCTCTATGCCCATTATGACGGGCAGCCGGTGAACCAGCCCGGCTGGCTCGATCCGCCGTTCCAGCCCACGCTGCGCACCGCACCGCCGGCCAGCGCCAAGGTCGATCTGGCGGCTGCGACCGCCATCGACAAGGAATGGCGCCTTCACGGACGCGCCACCGGGGACGACAAATCCACCATCGCCGTCACCCTGTGGGCACTGGATGCGCTGGCCGCCAAGGGCATCAAGCCTGAAGTGAACATCAAGATCTTGTGGGAGGGCGAGGAAGAGGCTGGCTCTCCCAATTTCGGCACCATCGTGCGCGCCAACAAGGCGCTGCTCGCCGCCGATCTGCTGATCATGGGCGATGGCCCGGTCCACCAGTCCGGCCGCCCGCTGGTGAGCGGCGGCAACCGCGGCATCGTCGATTTTGAAGCGACCGTCTATGGCCCCGCCCGCGCGCTGCACGATGGCCATTATGGCAATTGGGTGCCCAGCCCCACCGTGATGATCGCAGATCTGGTGATGCAGCTGCGCGACGATCAGGGCCATATCAAGGTGCCCGGCCTCGCCAGCGAAGTGCCGCCGCCCAGCGCTACAGACAAGGCGGCGCTCGCCGCCCTGCCCGCCGTGGAACCACAGCTGATGGACGAACTCGCCTTGGGCCGCCACATCGGCACACCGCGCCTCGCCGATGGCTATCTCGCGCCCACCCTCAACGTCCGCGCCATCCACGGCGGCGACACGCGCTCTCCCGCCGCCAACGCCATTGCCACCCAGGCCTGGGCCAGCTTCGACATCCGCCTCGCCCCCGGCCAGACCACGGCCCATGTGAAACAGGCGGTTGAAGCCCACCTCGCCACCCAGGGCTGGCACATCATCCGCACCGATCCCGACGCCGCCACCCGCCGCGCCCACCCCAAGCTGCTGAAACTGGACTGGGATGAAGGCGGCTCCGTCGCGGTGAAAGTTCCCCTCGACACGCCCGCCGCCAAGGCCGTGATCGACGCCATCACCCGCACCGCCGGCCCTCCCGTGCAGATGCCCCTGATGGGCGGCACCACGCCCTTCGCGGAAATCGTCGAAGCCCTGCAAACCCCCATGATCGGCGTCAGCGTCGCCAACGCCGACGACAACCAACACGCCGCCAACGAGAATATTCGTCTGGGCAATCTGTGGGACGGAATCGAGATTTACGCGGCGCTGCTGGCGGATACGAAATGGTGACGTCCTTGATCCGTTTGTTCCTCAGCTTCCTGGCCTGCTGCTTGGCCTTTGCGCCCGTCGCTGCACAGCCTACCCCGCCGGCCTTGGAGGCCGTGATCGCCACGGCCTTGTTGGTAAAGGAGGGTGAGCCGGGAACGCCGGCCTTTGCGGCCGCGGCTGACAGCTATCGCGCCGTGCTCGACGAGGCCAAGCGCATCGACCGCACCCGGTTGAACCTTGATGATCAGGTCGATCACGATCTGCTGATCGCGCATGTCCGCACGCGCCTGTTCGAGATGGAGACGCTGCGGCTGCACGAGGTGAGCCCCGCATCGGTGTTCGCGCTGGGCCAGACCAACATGCTGTTCCTGCGCCCCGGCGCTCTGCCCGACAGCGCGGTACGGCAGGCCGCAGCCGAACTGCGGCGCCTTCCAGCCGCACTCGCCCGCGCCAGGCAGATCCTGAAGAACCCCGCCCGCACCTGGACCGAAAACGCCCTCTATCAGGCCTGGTATGCCCGCCTGCTGCTGCGCGATCATGTGCCAAAGGCGGTGGTGGACAGCCCGGCAGTGAAGGCCGATCTGGTTGCCGCGGCCGGCCCTGCGCTGGCGGCCGTCGATGATTTCGAACGCTGGCTGAAAAGCGATCTGCTGCCGCGCTCCACCCGTTCCCCGGCGTGGAAGCCGGAGGAAATCGAGTTCTACCAGTTCGTGCAGGAGCAACTGGACGAGTACGGCGTTGACGAAATGTTGCGCATCGCCACCGACGAAGAGCGCGTGCTGACCGCTGAAATGCGTGATCTGGCGCGCCAGATTCACCCCAGCGGCGATCTGCGCAAAGCGTGGGAGGTGATGAAGGACGAAGCGCCGCCGTGGGAGGGGGTGATCCCGATGGCGCAACGCTATGTCGACATGATGAGCGCCTGGCTGAAGGGGCCCGGCGCCCACATCGTCACCATCCCGGATTATATCGATTATGGCGCCCGCGAATCCCCGCCCATGGCACGGCGCATCCTGTCCTTCGGCGGCGCCACCGGCGGGCCAACCGTGACCGGCCGGCAATCGGGTTATTACATCCTCACGCCGCTGGAAGACCGGCTGACGCCGCAGGAAAAAGCCAGCCGCATCAAGGCCTACAACCCCTACTGGACACACGTGATCTCGTATCACGAATGGCTCGGCCACAATGTGCAGATCGCCGCGCGCAACCAGCATGTCACCCGGCCGATGCGCCGGGCCTATCGCAGCGCCTATTTCAGCCAGTCATGGTCGTTCTATCTGGAACGCCTGATGGAAGAAGAAGGCTATTACAAGACCTTGCCCTATATGGAGGAGCTGAAGACGAAGATGGCGCGGCGCCAGATGCGCATGTGGCGGGTGCAGCGCATCCTGACCAAGCTGAAGATGGCGAAGGGCGAAATGACGTTCGATGAGGCCGTGCAGGCCTATGTCGACAAGATGGGCATGGAGCCGACCAACGCGTTCATCGAAGTGCAGCGCGATTCCCAATCCCCCTCATCGCCGGGCCGCGAGATCATCGGCGAGCTGGAGATCATCAAGTTGCGCGAGGAATACAAGCGCCGGATGGGCGTGCATTATTCAATGAAGCATTTCCACGATAATTTGCTGACCTACGGGGATCTTCCCTTCAAGCAGATCCGCAAACTGATGTTCCGAGACGAAGGCTGACCGGTTCAGCCCGGCAGCCCGCCCGTCTGCCGCAGGGCCTCCCCCACCGCCAGCCCGGCGGACATGGCGAGGTTCAGCGAGCGCACTTCGGGCCGCATCGGCAGGCGGATGCGGCCCTCGCAGGCGGCATGGACGTGCGGCGGCGCGCCGGCGCTTTCCTTGCCGAACAGCAGCACGTCATCGGGACGAAAGGCGAAATCATAGGCTGAAACGCTGCCCTTGGTGGTGAGCAGTACCAGCCGCGCGGCACCAATGCTGGCGTGGAAGGCAGGCCAGTCCGCGTGGCGGGTGATGGCGACGTGATCGATATAATCCATCGCCGTGCGGCGGACGCGGGCATCATCCCACAGGAAACCGAGCGGCTCGATCAGATCGACAGGCACGCCCAGGCAGGCGCCGAGGCGCAGGACGGCGCCGACATTACCGGCGATTTCCGGTTCAAACAGCGCGATGCGCATTCTCAGCGAAGATTGCCCACCGCGCGCTGGATGCGCTTGCAGGCTTGCTCCAGCAGTTCGTCGGAGGTTGCGTAGCTGATGCGGAAGGCCGGCGAACCGCCGAAAGCCGCGCCATGCACAACTGCCACGCCTTCGGTTTCGAGGAAGTAGGCCGCCACGGCTTCATCGTTGATCAGCACGGTGCCGGTGGGCGTCGTCTTGCCGATCAGCCCCGAGCAATCAGGATAGACGTAGAAGGCGCCTTCCGGGCGCGGGCAGATCAGGCCGGGCGTCTGGTTGAGCATGGACACCACCAGGTCGCGGCGGCGCTGGAAGGCGGCGTTGCGTTCGGCAAGGAAGCTCTGATCGCCGTTCAGCGCGGCGACCGTGGCGGCCATGGAGATGGAGCAGGGGTTGGAGGTGCTCTGCGATTGCAGCTTGGCCATCGCCTTGATGATCCACGCCGGGCCGCCGGCAAAGCCGATGCGCCAGCCGGTCATGGCATAGGCCTTGGAGGCGCCGTTGACGGTGAGCGTGCGGTCGTACAGGCCGGGTTCGATCTCGGCCAGAGTGCCGAAATCGAAATCATCATAGACAATATGTTCGTACATGTCGTCGGCCAGCACCAGCACGTGGCGGTGGCGCATCAGCACGTCGGCCAGCGCCTTCAGTTCCGTTCGGGTGTAGGCGGCACCGGTGGGGTTGGACGGGGAGTTGAAGATGAACCAGCGGGTTTTGGGCGTGATGGCGGCTTCGAGCTGCTCTGGGGTGAGCTTGAAGCCCTGCGCCACGCCGCATTGGATCACCACTGGAGTGGCACCGGCGAGCAGCACGATATCGGGATAAGACACCCAATAGGGCGCCGGAATCACCACTTCATCGCCCGGATCGAGCGTGGCCAGCAAGGCGTTGAAAATCGTGTGCTTGCCGCCGGAATTGATGCTGATCTGATCGAGGGCGTAATCGAGGTTGTTGTCGCGCTTGAACTTGGCCTGCACTGCGGCCTTGCATTCGGGCGTGCCATCCACCCCGGTATATTTGGTCTGGTTGGCATGGATAGCAGCGATAGCGGCCTCCTTGACGAAATCCGGCGTGTCGAAGTCCGGCTCGCCGGCGCCCAGCCCGATGATGTCACGGCCCTGACGCTTCAACTCGGCCGCCTTGTTGGTCACCGCGATGGTGGGCGACGGCTGGATGCGGTTGATGGCGGCAGAGGTGCGGTTCATGGTTCGGTTCCTTGTCCGCCGCAGGCCTTAAATTGGCATTTGTTGCGGTGCAACCCGCGATTGCCGCTATCCACCCATGCGGCGGATATGGTGCCACAACCGTTCCACCAACCGATCGTGCGGATCCCAGCCCAGCACGTCCATCGGATTTTCCACGAAGGGCGACAGGCCGTTGATATCGTGGAAGCGCGGTGTGCCACACACATCGTCGATCATATACTCGATGCTGCACACCTCCATGCCGGATTCACGGGCCAGCATTTCGGCGGCGGCGATCAGATTGGGCGGCGGTTCGGCGCGGCGGCGGCGGCGCTGGGCCAAGCGCTGCAGCCGGTCATCGGGGCTGGCCAGCATCAGCGCATCTTCGGCAGCGGCAACATCGACGCCATAGAGATAGCGGCCACCCAGCACTTCAATCCGGGTGGTGGCGCCGCCGCGCGGATTGACCAGCGCCTGGCACAGCCACACGCCGTTGGCCGATGGTGGCAGCGTGCCGGCTTCGGCGGCTGTGGCGAGCGACTGCCGGTCGTCAAAACGGGTGACTCCCGATCCGGCACCGCTCACATCCGCTTTCACCACCACCGGAAAACCGATGGTCGTGGCCGCCGCCAGCAGCGCCGCTGAATCGTGCACCACGCGCGTTGCCGGCGCCGCCAGCCCCAGCCGGTTGATCAGCGCCAGCTGCCGCGCCTTGCTGGCATCGATCGCCATGGCATCGGCGCCGTTCAGAACCAGCGCCCCCTGCCCGGCCCAATGATCGAGCAGCGCCATGGCGTAATAGACTGGGTGATGCACGCCGTGGCGGGCCGAGCTCATGGCGATGCGGTTGAAGATCACCGGCGCCGGCGGCTGGCCACCAATCGGATCAAAGCCGTGGGCGGCGGTGTGCACCGGCAGATAATCGATCCCGGCCCGGGACAGCGCGGCAAACAGCGGCTGAAACCCATCCGGATGGTCATGAACAATTGCCAGTTGATGCATGTACGCCCCCGGCCTGCTGCACTGCACAGGCCTTTTGTTGTTCTGCTGCCAGACTGGGAAAAAACGCCCTCCGTTGCAATACCTAATAGGGCTTGCCCGTATTCCCGCAGCGCAACACAGCGCGCCAAAAGGGCCAAAGCTGCAATAACCATTAGGGGGCAACACCATGCCGGCGACCCTGGCAAAATCAGGCGGCCTGTTTCTGGCCATGATCATCGCGCTGTTTGGCATGGCCCAGGCGCAAGACACCGCCTTTGCGGTGCACATGGGAATCATGGCGCTGGCGGCGCTGATCGCCGCACTGGCGGTGATGAAAGGTGCCAATCTGTCGGGCCAACTGGCTGACAATGAGCATCAATATGACGATGCACCGGTGCGTTGGGGCGTGATCGCCACTACCTTCTGGGGCGTCATCGGTCTGCTCGCCGGGCTCTTCATCGCCTTGCAGCTGGCGTACCCGGTGCTGAACCTGGGGTTTGAATATACCACCTTCGGGCGCTTGCGGCCGCTACACACATCCGCGGTGATCTTCGCCTTTGGCGGCAACGCGCTGATCTGCACCAGCTTCTTCGTGGTGCAGCGCACATGCCGCGCCCGGCTGGCCTTCCCCGGCATGGCCCGTTTCGTGTTCTGGGGCTATCAGCTGTTCATCGTGCTCGCCGCCACCGGCTATGTGCTTGGTGTTACTGAAGCGCGCGAATATGCCGAACCGGAATGGTATGTCGATCTGTGGCTCACCGTGGTGTGGGTCGCCTATCTGCTGGTGTTCGGCGGCACCATCATCAAGCGCCGCGAACCGCATATCTATGTCGCCAACTGGTTCTATCTGGCGTTCATCATCACCATCGCCATGCTGCACATCGTCAACAATCTGTCGATGCCGGCCAGCTGGGCGGGCTCCAAGAGCTATTCGGCCTTTGCCGGGGTGCAGGATGCGCTGACCCAATGGTGGTATGGCCACAACGCGGTGGGCTTCTTCCTCACCGCCGGCTTTCTGGCCATGATGTATTACTTCGTGCCCAAGCAGGCGGAACGGCCGGTCTACAGCTATCGGCTGTCGATCATCCACTTCTGGTCGCTGATCTTCCTGTACATCTGGGCCGGCCCGCATCACCTCCACTACACCTCGCTGCCCGATTGGGCGCAAAGCCTGGGCATGGTGTTCTCGGTCATGCTGTGGATGCCGTCGTGGGGCGGCATGATCAACGGCCTGATGACGCTCAATGGCGCCTGGGAAAAGATCCGCACCGATCCGATCATCCGCATGATGGTGCTGGCGCTCGCCTTCTACGGCATGAGCACCTTTGAAGGCCCGATGATGTCGATCAAGTCGGTCAACAGCCTGTCGCACTATACCGACTGGACGATCGGCCACGTGCATTCCGGTGCGCTGGGCTGGAACGGCATGATCACCTTTGCCTGCATGTACTATCTGGCGCCGCGCCTGTGGAACCGCCAGCGCCTCTACAGCCTGCGCCTGATCAACGTGCACTTCTGGCTCGCCACCGCCGGCATCGTCTTCTAC
Organism: Sphingomonadales bacterium 32-65-25; assembly: GCA_002280855.1. Taxonomy (GTDB): domain Bacteria; phylum Pseudomonadota; class Alphaproteobacteria; order Sphingomonadales; family Sphingomonadaceae; genus Sandarakinorhabdus. The sequence continues at coordinate 485,538 of NCEU01000001.1, forward strand.
ACCGCATCGATGTGGGTGGCCGGCCTCACCCAGGGCCTGATGTGGCGCGAATATGGTGCCGATGGCTATCTGGTGAACAGCTTTGCCGAAACCATCGCGGCCATCCACCCGATGTATCTGCTGCGGGCCTTTGGTGGCAGCCTCTACCTCGCCGGTGCGCTGGTGTTCGCCTGGAACATTGCGATGACCATCGCCGGTCGCCTGCGCCAGGAAGCGCCGATGACCGAAACCCCCTACAACGCCGCTGCCGACCGGCCGCTGCCGGCACCAGCCCGCAGCGCTGGCCTTGGCGGCCTGCAACCGGCCGAATGAGGGAGCAGAACCATGGCTTCAACACCTGAAACCCCGCCCAAAGAGGGCTTCTCCCACCGCACGCTGGAGCGCAATGTCACCTTGCTGGGCTTGCTCTCCCTCGTCGCCGTCGCCATCGGCGGCATCGTGGAAATCGCCCCCTTGTTCTGGGTCGACTCCACCATCGAGAAGGTGGAGGGCGTGCGCCCCTACACTCCGCTCGAACTGGCCGGCCGCAACATCTACATGCGCGAAGGCTGCTACCTGTGCCACAGCCAGATGGTGCGCCCGTTCCGCGATGAAGTGGAGCGTTACGGCCACTACAGCCTGGCCGCCGAGAGCATGTATGATCACCCCTTCCAGTGGGGATCGAAACGCACCGGGCCCGATCTGGCCCGCGTTGGCGGCCGCTATTCCGATGAATGGCACGTGGGCCACCTGAAGAACCCGCGCGAGGCGGTGCCGGAATCGATCATGCCGCCCTATGCCTTCCTGGCCGAAAAACCGCTGAAGGCCGGCGACATGCGCAAGCACCTGGCCGCCCTGCGCGTCGTGGGCGTGCCCTACACCGACAAGGACATCGAACAGGCAAACGCCGATCTCACCGCACAGGCCACGCCCGATGCCGATATCGAGGATCTGCAGAAGCGTTATCCCAAGTCGCAAGGCCGCGATTATGACGGCAATCCGGCAGTGGTGACCGAGATGGATGCGCTGGTGGCCTATCTGCAGATGCTGGGCACGCTGGTCGATTTCAAGGCAGGCGAAGCGCAGGAGCAGCCCAAATGAGCCGCTATGAACTGCTGCGCCAGTTTGCCGACAGCTGGGCATTGCTGGGCATGTGCCTGTTGTTCCTGGGCCTGGTTGGCTGGACGTTCCGGCCCGGTGCCCGCCGCCACCATGACGAAGCTGCAAAATTGATCTTCCGGAGTGACAGTGATGACTGATCACAACAAGCGCGTTGACGAAGCCACCGGCACAAACCTGGTGGGCCATGAATGGGATGGCATCGAGGAACTGGACACGCCGCTGCCGCGCTGGTGGGTCTATATCTTTGCCGCCACAGTGGTGTTTGCTGCCGGTTATGTGGTGGCCTATCCGTCCTTCCCCGATGTGGCGGGCGGCACCGGTTGGTCCAGCCGTGGCCAGCTGGACGAAGCGCTGCAGGCCCAGACCTCCGCGCGGGCGCCGGTGGTCACCGCCATCGCCGCCACCCCGATCGAGCAACTGACAGCCAACCCGCAGCTGATGCGCAGCGCCATCGAAGGTGGCCGCGCGGCCTTCAAGGTGAATTGCGTGCAGTGCCATGGTTCGGGTGCCGCCGGATCGAAGGGCTATCCCAATCTCAACGATGATGACTGGCTGTGGGGCGGCGACATCACGTCGATCCACACCACGCTAGTGCACGGCATCCGCAGCCCCGGTTCGGAGGAAACCCGTTTCAGCCAGATGCCGGCCTTTGCCGACATCTTGTCGAAAGGCCAGATCAGCGCGCTGGTGAACCACGTGCGGGCCATCTCGGGCCAGGGCAAGCCTTCGGCGGCCGGTGCCCAACTGTTTGCCGAAAACTGCGCCAGCTGCCATGGCCCTGAGGGCAAGGGCATGCGCGAACAGGGCGCGCCCAACCTGACGGACGGCATCTGGCTTTATGGCGGCGACCGCGCCAGCCTGACCCAGACCATCGCCAAGGCGCGTTACGGTGTGATGCCGCACTGGGCCACGCGCCTCGATCCGGCAACCGTGAAGATGCTGGCGGCATACGTGCATTCGCTGGGCGGTGGTGAAGCCAATCCAGCGCCCGCGCCGGCCGAAACGGCTGCGGCCCCAACCGGTGAGACCAATGTCGGCTCTTGATCTCATCAATCCGACCAGCGGTCTGTATCGCAAGCGTGAGCCGGTCTTTCCCCGTGTGGTGAAAGGCCGGTTCCGCCAGCTGAAATGGGCGGTGATGGTCTTCTGCCTGGCGGTCTATTACATCACGCCGTGGATCCGCTGGGATCGCGGTGCCTATGCCCCGGATCAGGCGGTGCTGGTCGATCTGGCCAACCGCCGCTTTTACATGTTCGATATCGAGATCTGGCCGCAGGAATTCTATTACGTCGCCGGCCTGCTGATCATGGCCGGCATCGGCCTGTTCCTCGTCACCTCCGCGGTGGGCCGCGCCTGGTGCGGTTTTGCCTGCCCGCAAACAGTGTGGACCGATCTGTTCCAGCATGTCGAACGCTGGATCGATGGGGATCGCAATGCCCAGTTGAAGCTCAACAATGCGCCGTGGACGGCCGGCAAGCTCGGCCGCCGGCTGAGCAAATGGAGCATCTGGCTCGTCATTGCCATGGCAACAGGTGGGGCGTGGATTTTCTATTTTTCCGATGCCCCGACGCTGGCCAGCCAGTTCCTTTCAGGGGACGCGCCGTTCGTCGCCTATGCAACGGTTGCCGTCCTCACCTTCACCACCTTCAGTCTTGGCGGCTTCATGCGCGAACAGGTGTGCATCTACATGTGCCCTTGGCCGCGCATCCAGACGGCGATGCTCGACGAAAAATCGCTGATCGTCACCTATCGCGACTGGCGCGGCGAACCGCGCACGCAGGGTGTGAAGAAGGCGGCGGCTGCCGGGGAGAAGGTGGGCGATTGCATCGATTGCAACGCCTGCGTGTCCGTCTGCCCCACCGGCGTGGATATCCGCCAGGGCCCGCAACTGGGCTGCATCAACTGCGCGCTGTGCATCGATGCCTGCGACGAGGTGATGGGCAAATTGAACCGCCCGCGCGGGCTGATCGATTATCTCAACCTTGATGATGAAAAGCATGAACGCGCCGGCGGCGCTGCCCGTCCGATCCTGAAGACCCTGCTGCGCCCGCGCACCCTGATCTATTTCGGCATCTGGTGCGCCATCGGCGTGGCCATGCTGTTCACCTTGGGCGAACGCGCCCGGCTGACCATCGACAGCGCCCAGGATCGCAACCCGGTGGTCGTCACCATGTCTGACGGGCAGGTGCGCAACGGCTGGACGATCAAGATGCGCAACATGGAAGGCCGCCCGCGCAGCGTGGAATTGACCATGGCCGGCCTGCCCCAGGGCCGGATGTGGACCGACGCGATGGACCGCAAAGATGCCGCGCGCAGCGTGCGGCTCAATCTGGCCGCCGATGCCACCACCCGCCTGCACCTTTATGTGGCGGCGCCGGCCGGGCCGGCGGGCGAAACCCCGTTCGCCCTGGTCGCCCGTCCGCTGGATGCCACACCCGGCACCAAGGATGGCCGCGAGGCCGCGCGCGACATCAAGTTCATCCGCCAATGAGGACCCCCCGGGACATGAACGGCACCGCCCAATCCAAGCCCGCCTTCACAGGCCGCATGTTCCTTGGCATCATGGTCGCCTTCTTTGGCGTGGTGGTGGCCGTGAACATCACCATGGCACGGCTGGCCAGCGGCACGTTCGGCGGCACCGTGGTCGACAACTCCTATGTGGCCAGCCAGAAATACAATGGCTGGCTGGCCCAGGCCCGTGCGCAGGATCAACTGGGCTGGGCCACCCCGGTCAGCCTGAACGGTGCGCGCCGGGTGGTGATCGCCGTGCCGGGAGCCGCCTTTGCGGCCACTGGGACCGCTCATCACCCGTTGGGCCGCGCCGCCGATGTGGCACTTACATTCGTTTCCGATGGAGAGGGCCAATTGGTCTCCACGACGCCGCTGCCGGCCGGGCGCTGGCAGGTGCGCCTCGACGTTCGCAGTGGCCGTGATGTGAAGCGGCTGCTCGAGGTGCTGGCATGAACAACCCCGCTCCCCTGCCCGTCGCTGGCGCCGCGCTGGCCGTTTCGCGTTTTGCCGTGCCCGGCATGCGCTGCGCCGGCTGCATCGCCAAGCTGGAAAACGGCCTCGCCGCCGTGCCGGGCATTGCGGCGGCGCGGGTGAATTTCACCGCCAAGCAGGTCGCAGTCAGCCATGATCCGGCGCTCAGCGCCCCGGCACTGCTCAAGGCCCTGGCCGGCCTCGGTTTCGAAGCCAGCCCAATCGGCGATGCACTCGCCGGCCCCGATGGCGAAGCCCGGCAATTGGTGAAGGCGCTGGCCGTCGCCGGCTTTGCCGCCATGAACATCATGCTGCTCTCGGTCTCGGTCTGGTCCGGCGCTGGCGGCTTGACGCGCGATCTGTTCCATTGGCTGTCTGCCCTCATCGCCCTGCCCACGGTCGCCTATGCCGGCCAACCCTTCTTCCGCTCTGCGTGGAGCGCGCTGAAGGCCGGCCACACCAACATGGATGTGCCGATCTCCATCGGTGTCACCCTGGCCACGGCGCTGTCGCTGTTTGAAACCATCACCCACGGCGCCCACGCCTATTTCGACAGCGCGGTGATGCTGCTGTTTTTCCTGCTGGCCGGCCGCTGGTTGGATGCGGTGATGCGCGATCGCGCCCGCGACGGGGTGAGCGCGCTGCTCAAGCACATGGCCGCTGGCGCGCTGATCGTAGGCGACGATGGCCAAACCAAGTGGCTCAAGGCCGCCGACATAAGGCCAGGCATGAAGATGCTGGTCGCCAGCGGTGAGCGCCTCGCCGCCGATGGCGTGATCCTGAATGGCCGCAGCCATTTCGATCAATCGCTGATCACTGGTGAAGCCATGCCGGTGGCGATCGGCCCCGGCGGCACCGTGCTGGCCGGCACGTTGAACACCGGCGATGCCGTGGAAGTCGCCGTCACCGCTGCCGGCGCCGATACCAGCATCGCGGATATCGCCCGGCTGATGCAGGATGCCGCGCAAGGCCGCTCGCGCTATGTCCGCATCGCCGACAAGGCGGCGCGGCTTTATGCGCCCGCTGTCCACACGCTGGCGCTGTGCAGTTTCATCGGCTGGATGCTGGCGGGTGCCGGCTGGCACGAAAGCCTGCTGATCGCCGTCGCCGTCCTCATCATCACCTGCCCCTGCGCGCTGGGCCTCGCCGTGCCCGCCGCCCAGATCGTCGCCACCGGCGCGCTGATGAAAGCCGGCGTGCTGGTGAAGGACGGAAGCGCCCTGGAACGCCTTGCCGAAGCGGACGCCGCCGTATTCGACAAGACCGGCACGCTCACGCGTGGGTCGCCCGAACCCGTTGACCTGTCGATGCTGGACGCAACACAAGCCGGCATCGCGCTGGCTCTCGCCCAGTGCAGCCGCCACCCGCTCTCCGAAGCCCTGCGCGCCGCCCTCACCGCCGCCGGCACCGTGCCGCAACGGGTGACACTGGTCACGGAAACGCCCGGTGAAGGCCTGACCGGCCAATGGCAGGGCCAGATCGTGCGGCTTGGCCGCCCGGCCAGCGATGATGGCGACCTGATGGCCGCCGCCCTCTCCATCGGCGCAGCGCGGGAAATCCTGCTGCGCTTTGCCGATCCGCTGCGCCCCGCCGCCGCTGCCACCATCACTGAACTGGCTGCGCTCGGATTGCCGGCCCGCATCCTGTCGGGCGATCGGCCCGGCCCGGTTGCAGCCGTGGCGCAGGCGCTGGGCATCATCGGCGAAGGCGGCCTCACCCCCGCTGACAAGCTGGCGGCGATCAAGGCGCTGAGCGCCAGCGGCAAGCGCGTTCTGATGGTCGGCGATGGCCTCAACGACGGCCCGGCGCTGGCGGCCGGCCATGTCTCGATGGCGCCGGGTTCGGCGGCCGATGCCAGCCAGAATGCCGCCGATGCCGTATTCCTGGGCAGCAGCATCGCGCCGGTTGCCACCGCCATCCGCGCCGCGCGGGCCACACAGCGCGTGGTGAGGCAGAATTTCGCGCTGGCCATCGGCTACAACATCATCGCCGTGCCGCTCGCCATCGCCGGCCTCGTCACCCCGCTGGTGGCGGCGCTGGCCATGTCGGGCTCGTCCATCATCGTGGTGGCCAATGCCCTGCGCCTGAAAGGCTCGACGCGATGAACGGCATCCTATTCCTGATCCCGGTGGCGCTGGGCCTTGGCCTGCTTGGCCTGTTCGCCTTTTTCTGGGCGGTTGGCCGCGGCCAGTTCGACGATCTGGATGGCGCCGCGCTGCGTATCTTCATGGACGATGAACCAGCAGCAAAGGACCCACCCGATGCTGCGCTCTGAGCCCCTCGCCCATCTGCCGGCGCTGCTGGCGCTGGCGCTGGCCGCAATGGCAGTGCCGGCCCGCGCCGAAGCCCGGCTGATCAGTCTGTGCAGCGGCAGCAGCCTGCCCGTCCCCGGCGCCCCCACCCCAATCACACCGGGCCGCGATTGCGACCAGGCCTGCCATATCGGTTGCAGCCGCGAAAAGCGCAGTTCAGGCCGTCTCTGACGGCGCCGGCGCTGCCCCGGCCAGACCGGCCATGCGTGCGGTAAAGGCGATCTTCAGCGCGTCTGACAGCGAGCCAACCCCCAGCTTCGACATCAGATTGGCGCGGTGGATTTCCACGGTGCGCGGCGAAATGCCCAGATCATAGGCAATCACCTTGTTGGATTGGCCTTCCACCAGGCCGTTCAGCACATCGCGTTCGCGCGGAGTCAGGCCGTTCAATTGGGCACGGGCCTGATCGGCCAAGCGATTGAGCTCGGCGCGGCCATCATTGTGCCGCAGCGCCTGTTCCAGCGACGCGATCACCGCGGTCTTCTCGAACGGCTTTTCCAGGAAATCCACGGCGCCGGCCTTCATCGCCCGCACCGCCAGGCCCACATCGCCATGGCCCGTGATGATGATCACCGGCAGCACCACGCCCTTGTCTTTCAGGGCCTGCTGCACGGCGAGGCCATCCATCGCCCCCAGCCGCACATCCAGCAGCACGCAGCCCGGCGCCAGGTGCGGCGCCGCTTTCAGGAAGGCTTCGCCCGATTCAAAGCTTTCAACCTCGAATCCGGAGGTTTTCAGCATGAAGCCAACGGAGCGACGCACCGCTGCTTCATCATCAACCAGATAAACGCGTTTTTCAGCCATCCTGCGGCTCCTCTGCCAGTTCCAGAGTGAAATGAAAGGCGGTGCCGCCAAAATCCGACGGTTCCGCCCAGATGCGGCCGCCATGGGCCTCCACAATCGTGCGACAGATCGACAGGCCGAGGCCCATGCCCTTTTCCTTGGAGGTGTTGAACGGCTGGAACAGCACGGCCGCCACTTCCGGTGCCAGCCCAGACCCGGAGTCGGAAACCACCACCTCCACCAGGCCTCTGCCAGCCGGTCGACTGCGGACTTCCAGTTGCTGCCGGGCCGATCGCTGCATGGCTTCCACCGCGTTGCGGATCAGGTTCAGCAGCACCTGCTGGATCTGGATACGATCGCACAGCACCAGATCAACCGCAGGATCAAGCCGGATGTCGAAATCCATGCCGGTCTGGCCGGCACCCGTCAGCGCCAGCGCGGCGGCTTCGGTAACAAGCCGGCGCAGGCGTTCAACCCGGCGTTCGCTTTCGCCGCGGCTGATGAATTCGCGCAGGCGCCGCACGATCTGCCCGGCGCGCAGAGCCTCGGCACTGGCTTCGATCAGGGCTTCGCGCACCATATCGATGTTGTCAGGTGTGGGCGTACCGTCCTCGCCAAGCAATGCCCGCGCGCCCTCGGCATAGCTGGCGATGGCGGTGAGCGGCTGGTTCAGTTCGTGCGCCAGCGCGCTGGCCAGGCTGCCCATCGCCGATACCCGGCTGATGTGGGACAACTCGCCCTGCAGATCGTTCAATCGGCGCTCTGCACGCTGGATCTCGGTGAGATCACGGATGAAACCGGTGAACAACCGGCCGCTTTCGGTATGGGCCTCGCCGATTGCCAGCTCGATCGGAAAGGTGCTGCCATCGCGCCGGCGCGCCGCCGTAATCCGACCAATACCGATGATATGGGCCTCTCCGGTGTCCATATAATGCTGCATGTAGCTGTCGTGGCGATCACGATCCGGATTGGGCATCAGGATCCTGACGTTCTGGCCCACCACATCATTGTCATAGCCGAACATGCGATGCGCCGCTTCGCTGAACAACAGGATGGTTCCGGCTTCATCGATGACGATCATCGCATCGGGAACGGTCGCCAATATGGTGTTCTGCAACGCCTCGGCACTGTGCAGCAGCGCCGGATTGGCGTGTTTCTGTTGTTCGATGAATGGGCACACAGCGAATGATACTGGCGCAATCGCTGGTAATTTCAACGTAATATTATGTCAGCCTTCAATGCGCCAGCAGCAAAGGCACGTTGGTCGAGGCAATCAATTCTCGCGTTACACCGCCCAGCACGGTTTCGCGCAGGCGGCTGTGACCATAGGCACCCATGACAATATAGCTGGCCGAAAGTTCCGCGGCCGCATGCAGCAGGGCCACGCTGACCCGGCGGCCTTTGGCTGGCCATTCGTGCACATCAGCCGATATGCCGTGGCGCGACAGCCATTGGGCGGCCTCACGCGAGGCCAGGCCCGGAATATCGTCGCTCACCTCCACCAGGTGCACGGCCTCCGCGCGTTTCAGCAGCGGCAGCGCCAGGCGCAGCGCGTGCGCCGCTTCGGCAGAGCCGTTCCACGCCACCACCACCGGCCCGGCCAGATCGAGCCTGCCCGCCCCTTGCGGCACCATCAGCACCGGGCAGCGGGTGTACATCACCACGTCACCCACGATCGCCAACGGCTGGCGCGCACCCCGGCGCTGCCCCACCGCAGGCTGGCTCAACACCACCAGATCCGCCAGCATCGCCTGATCGATCAGCGTTTCCACCACATTGCCATCATGGCTGCTCCAGTCCCAGGCAACGCCGCTGCCCACCAGCCGGGCTTCGGTCGCAAGGCGCAGCGCCTTTTCCTGATCATGGATGGTGTCGATCAGCGCGGCCATGCCGAACAGGCCGCCATAAGGATCGCCGGCATAGGCCTCCACCGGCACAACCTGCACACAACTGAGGTGCCCGCCTGTCTGTCGGGCCACATCCAGTGCCACCGCCATGCGATCAGACTGGGCATCATCATCGTGGATGTGCAGCAGGATATTTTTCATGCGACGCCAATCCGAAAGACCGATTACCGGCCAGCCTCCATCCCGACGCCCTTTTTACGCCGCTGCCCGGTCCAAGGCTTTACGCATGATTCCGGAGTGAGGCGGATCCGAGGGGCTTTTCGCCAACCAATGAACGGCGTAACAGGCGGCGCATGAGGACGAACCTGACCCTGCGCCGCCCCGATGATTGGCATGTCCACCTGCGAGATGGCCCGATGCTCGCCGCGGTTGCCGATGCCACCGCGCGCCAGTTCGCCCGCGCCATCGTGATGCCCAATCTGAAGCCGCCGGTGACGACTGCTGCCGCTGCGGCGGCCTATCGGGACCGCATTCGCGCCGCCGTTTCGCCGGGCCTGAATTTCGAACCGCTGATGACCTGCTATCTGGTCGATGGCATCGATCCAAACGAACTGGTGCGCGGCCACGCGGAAGGCATCTTCACGGCCGCCAAGCTTTATCCGGCGCACGCCACCACCAACAGCGCCCACGGCGTCACCGATGTGCGCCACATCTATCCGGCACTGGAGGCCATGCAGCGCATCGGCATGCCGCTGCTCATCCACGGCGAGGTGACCGATCACACGGTCGACATCTTCGACCGGGAGGCGGTGTTCATCGAACGCATCCTGAAAGGCGTTGTCGCCGATTTCGCAGGCCTGAAGATCGTGTTCGAACATATCACCACCAAGGATGCGGTGGACTTCGTCGCCGCGAGCGGCCCCAACATCGCCGCCACCATCACGCCGCACCACCTAGCCATCAACCGCAACGCCATGTTTGAAGGCGGCATGCGCCCGCATTTCTATTGCCTGCCGGTGGCCAAGCGCGAACTGCACCGCCAGGCGCTGCGCCAGGCGGCCACCGGCGGCGATCCGAAGTTCTTCCTTGGCACCGACAGTGCCCCGCACGCCGTGGAAGCCAAGGAAAGCGATTGCGGCTGTGCCGGCATCTATTGCGCGCCCTTCGCCATCGAATCCTATGCGCGCGTGTTCGAGGAAGAAGGCGCATTGGACCGGCTGGAAGGCTTTGCCAGCGAGCATGGCCCGCGTTTCTATGGCCTGCCGCTGAACCCCGATTTCATCACGCTGGAACGCACAGCCACCCCAGTGCCGGCCCGCATCCCGGCCGCTGGCACCGAAATCGTGCCCTTCCACGCCGGCGAGGTGCTGGACTGGCGCTTCGTTGCCTGAGCATCCTTACGAGGGCCGTCGCGTTGCGCTGGCCACACAGCACGGAAAACTGCGCGCGCTGGCGCCGCCACTGGCGCGCCGGCTGGGATTGATTGTTGAACCTGCCGCCATCGATACCGATGCGTTCGGAACCTTCACCGGCACCACCGCGCGCACAGGCACCGCAGCCGAAGCGGCATTGGCAAAGGCGCGGGCCGGGATGGCCGACGCCGGGCTTGATCTGGGCCTGGCCAGCGAAGGCAGTTTCGGCCCGCACCCGTGGCTGCCGTTCGGCGCCGGCGGCGTGGAGACCCTGGCCTTCATCGACGCATCACGCGGCCTCGAACTCACCCTTTCCGCCGTTTCCCGCCGCACCAATTTCGCCCAGCATGAGGTGAGCGCCGGCACCGATATCGCCGCCTTCCTCACCCGCGTCGGCTTTCCGTCCCACGCGCTGGTGGTGAAAGGGCCAGATGGCGCCGTGCTGGCCACCGGCGTCCAGGACATGGCCACACTTTCCCCCCTGGCCTGGCCCGGCAACCGCCTGGAAACCGACATGCGCGCCCACATGAACCCCACCCGCATGGCCGCGATCCGCAGTCTTGCCGGCCGGCTGGCGGCGCGACTGGCCGCCCTGTGCCCGGATTGCGGCGCCCCCGGCTGGGGCCAGATCGATCTGCTGCGCGGCCTGCCCTGCTCCTCGTGCAATCAGCCGACGCAGGGCGTGATGGCGATCATCGATGGCTGCACCGTCTGCCACCACCGCGAATCCCGTCCGCGCCCCGATGGCGTGACCGCGGCAAGCCCCGCCAGCTGCGATTGGTGTAACCCTTAACCCAGCCCCATCTGCCGCCCGGCCAGATCGAGCATGATCTCTTCCGAACCGCCGCCGATCGCGTTCACCCGCACCTCGCGATAGATACGCTCGATCTTGGATCCCGTGATGTAACTGGCGCCGCCCAGCACTTGCGCGGCCTCGCGCACGACATGTTCCAGCATGCGCGTCGCCTGCACCTTCAGCATGGCGTAATCGGCCGGCACACCCGTCCCCGAACGATGCTGATGCGCACACAGATCGACCCAGGCCTGCGTCGCCTGAATCTGGCGGGCGCAATCGGCCAGCTTGATGCGGATCGATTGATGCGCCCCAAGCTTTTTGCCGAACGTCTCGCGCTGTTGCGCCCAATCCATCGCCTCCTTCAGCGCCACCCGCGCCATCGAACAGCAGCCATGGGCCATGCCCAGTCGTTCGCTGTTGAAATTGCGCATGATGCCGATGAAACCGCCGTTTTCCGGCCCGATCATGTTTTCCGGCGGCACTTCGACATTGTCGAAATAAACGGCGGCGGTGTCCGAACAGCGCCACCCCATCTTGTCGAGCCTTGTGCGGCTCACGCCCGGCTGATCGGTTTCGATCAGCATCAGCGAAATGCCCTTCATCCCAGGCCCGCCGGTGCGCACCGCAACCGTCATGTAATCGGCACGCATGCCGGTGGTGATGAACATCTTCTGCCCATTCACCACATATTTGTTGCCCACTTTCTCGGCGCGGGTCTTCAGTTGCGCCACGTCTGAACCCCCAGAGGGCTCGGTGATGGCCAGGCTGATCAATTTCTCGCCAGCCAGCACGGCCGGCGCGATGCGGCGCTTCATCTCGTCCGAACCCAGCGCCAGGATCGGCGGCAGGCCGATGCCGTGCGTCATCAGGCTGGCGCCCAGCCCGCCAGCGCCGGCCGCAGACATTTCCTCCGTCTGGGTGAGCCCGTGGAAAACATCGAAGCCTTCGCTATGGCCGCCATATTCTTCCGGATAATTCAGGCCCAGGATACCGGCCTGCGCCGCCTTCTTGTGCAGCTCGCGCGGCAGTTCGCCATCGGCTTCCCACTTGTCGATGTTGGGCAGCACTTCGGCGGCCATGAACTTGCGCACCGATTGCGCCACGGCCTCGTGGGTTTCATCATAGAACGGCGAGCGTGCGCGCCATTCATCAAAGCTGATAGTCATGTCTGCTTCCTCACTGTTCAGGCCAGTGTGCCCTTGCTAGCGTCCGCAATCTGCCTTGGGAAAACGACAGGACACACATGAAAATCGCTCTGCTTGCTGCCTGCCTGCTGGCCTCGACTGCCGCCATTGCCGCCACCCCGTTCGAAGCCGCCGATATCTACCGCATCAGCATGACCGACGATGTGGAAGTCAGCCCCGATGGTGCGCACGTGCTGTTCACGCGGATGCAGTTCGATATCCAGACCGATCGCCGCGTCACCGAATGGTGGCTGGCCACGGTTGGCAAATCCGGCCTCGACAAGCGCCTGCTGATCGCCGGACAGGCCAATGCCAGCGGCGCGGTGTGGGCGCCCGATGGCAAGCGCATCGCCTATGTCGCGGCGTGGCTGGGCAAGCCACAGATCTGGGTGATGGACGTGACCGAAGGCGTGGGCAAACCCATCACCAGCGGCAGTGTCGCCCCGCGCGGCCTGGAATGGAGCCCGGACGGCAGCCGCATCGCCTTCACCGCCCGCGTTGAAGCGCCGATGCCGAAAGTGCCCGGCATGCCCGAAAAGCCGGCCGGCGCGACCTGGGCGCCGGACGCGCGGGTGATCGACGACTTTCGTTATCGCACCAACGAAGGCGGCTATATCAAGGCCGGCGCCGATCAGCTGTTCGTGGTGGCAGCCAGCGGCGGCACGGCCACCCAGTTGACCAAGGGTGACAGCGACCAGATCGAAGGCGGCGCGCACTGGGCCCCTGATGGCCAGAGCCTCGTCTATGCCGCCGCCGTGCGCCCCGGCAATGACCGCATCGCCGGAGAGACCGATCTGTATCGCATCGCAGCGAGCGGCGGCGCACCCGAACGCCTGACCAGCATCGACGGCGGCGAGCAGGACGCGCGGGTCTCCCCCGATGGCCAATGGCTGGCGTGGATCGGGCAACCCAAGACCACCAAATTCTATGCCCAGCCCGGCCTGTGGCTGCGCAAGGTCAGCGGCGGCGAGCCGGTGCATGTCACCGCCGCGCTCGACCGGCCGGTGGGTGGCTTCGAATGGGCGAAGGACGGCAAGTTGCTTCACGTCGTCTACGGCGATGTCGGTCTCACCAAGGTGGCGAGCATTCCGGTGAACGGCGGCGCGGCCAAGACCATCGTCCCGGCCATCGGCGGCACCCGCCTCTATCTGCCCTCTTCCGGCGGCGATTGGAGCGTTGGCAGTTCTGGGGCGGGCGACGTCCATGCCTTCACCACCGTCGAAGCCGATCGCCCGGCCGCGCTCGGCGTGATGAAGGCCGGCAAGTTGGTGGGCAAGATCGATTTCAACGAGAAGTGGCGCTCGGAAAAGACCATTGGCGCCATGGAACGTCTCACCTGGAAAGCCCCCGATGGCCTGAGCATCGAAGGCTGGCTGCAATATCCGCCCAATTTCGATCCGGCGAAGAAATATCCGGTGGCGCTGGAAATCCACGGCGGGCCAAACGGCGATTATGGCCCCTATTTCTCCATCACCCATCAGCTTTATGCCGCTGCCGGCTATGTCGTGCTCTGGTCAAACCCCCGTGGATCAACCGGTTACGGCGAAAAGTTCGCCAACGGCATCACGCCGGAATATGGCGGAGAATATCCCGGCCCGGATCACGACGATCTGATGGCCGGCGTGGACGAGGTGCTGAAACGCCCGTGGGCCGATGCGCGCAACCAGTTCATTGGCGGCGGTTCCGGCGGCGGTGTGCTCACCACCTTCGCCATCGGCAAGACCGACCGCTTCAACGCGGCCGCCGCGCTGCGCCCGGTCACCGATTGGTCGATCCAGGCGCTCACCGCCGATATCAGCGCCGTCACCATGTCCAACTGGGTCGTTGGCACCCCGTGGGATAATCGCGACCTCTACTGGCGCCGCTCCACCTTCAGCCTGGTGGGCAAGGTGAAGACGCCCACCCTGCTGATCACCGGCGAAGCCGATTACCGCACGCCGATTGCGCAGACCGAAGCCTATTATCAGGCCCTGCAGGCGCGCGGTGTGCCAGCCATGATGGTGCGCCTGCCCGAAGCCAACCACGGCATGGGCCGGCCATCCCAATGGCTGCAATCCAACCTGGCTGTGATCGACTGGTACAACCGTTATCTGAAGAAGTGAGGCACCGATGAAGCCTGCCCTGTTCGCGCTGTTGCTGGCCACTGCCGCGCCCGCTCTTGCCGATGAAGTGCTGTGGGACAGTTACGGCGTCCCCCACATTTATGCCGACAGTGAAGCCGGCGCCTTCAAGGGCTTCGGCTGGGCGCAGGCGGCCAGCCACGGCAATGTCCTGCTGCGCATGTACGGCGAAAGCCGGGCACGAGCGGCGGAATATTGGGGAGCGGAACATGCCCCGCTCGATCGCTATCTGATCGCCCACGACGCGCCGGAACGCAGTCGTGCCTGGTACAAGGCGCAAACGCCCCAGATGCGCGCCAATCTCGATGGCTTTGCCGCCGGCATCAACGCCTATCTCGCCGCCCATCCCGATCATGTGCCGGCTGAATTGAAGCGCGTGCTGCCCATCACCGGCATCGATGTCATGGCCCACGCCCACCGGCTGATGCAGTTTCTTTATGTCGCCCCGATGGGCCGCATGCTCACACCGCCCGCCGCCTTCAAACCGACCGGGATCGGCGACGGCGGCGATGGTGATGCGGGCGGATCCAATGGCTGGGCGGTCGCCCCGTCGCGCTCGGAAAGCGGTGCGGCCATGCTGCTGGCCAATCCACATCTGCCGTGGGCGCCGTCGCTGCTCACCTACTACGAGGCGCAGATCACCGCGCCGGGCCACAGCGCTTATGGCGCGACTCAGGTCGGCCTGCCGGTGCTGCGCTTTGCCTTCAACAACAACCTGGGTTTTACCAACACCGTCAACAACATGCTGGGTGCGACGCGCTTTGCGCTTGAGGAAGCGCCCGGCGGCTATCGCCTTGACGGCAAGGTGATGGCCTATCGCCGCGTCACCAAATCGCTGCTCATCCGCCAGAGCGACGGCAGCCTGAAGCGCGAGAGCTTCATGCAGCGCCACAGCGTTCACGGCCCGGTGTTCGATGTCGGCGGCAAGCCCATCGCCGTGCGCATCGCCGGGCTCGATCGCCCCGGCGTGCTGCAGGCCTATCTCGATATGGGCAAGGCGCAGGATTTCGCCGGTTTTGAAAGCGCCCTGAAACGGCTGCAGATCCCCAGCTTCAACATCGTCTATGCTGATCGCGCCGGCCATGTGTTCCACATTTCGAACGGTATCCTGCCCCGCCACAAGACGGGCGGGACGCACGCCTTCTGGGCCGGCATCGTGCCCGGCAACCGCAGCGACCTGATCTCCACCGAGATCGAGCCCTATGAAAGCCTGCCCAAGGCGCTCGATCCGCCGGGTGGCTTCGTCCAGAACGCCAACGACCCGCCGTGGGTGAATACGATGCCGCGCGTGATCGATCCCAAGGATTATCCCGCCCATGCCGCCCCGCCGCTGCCGATGAGCCTGCGCGCCCAGATGTCCGCGCGGCTGCTGATGGGCACGGACAGGCTGAGCTTTGCCGAGTTCACCCGCCGCAAGCTGACGACCACATCCCTGCTGGCCGAGCGGATGAAAGGCCCGCTGCTCGCTGCCACCGCCGGCAGCGACGATCCCGACGTGGCCGGCGCCCGCGACCTGCTGGCCGGGTGGGACAATCGCTTCGAATCCGACGCCCGTGCCGCCATCTTGTTCGAGCATTGGGCGACGAACTTCGCTGGCCCCGGTCTGAATGATCAGAGCAACTTTGTCCGGCACTGGACGCTGGATGATCCGCTCAATACCCCCAGCGGCATCAAGGACCCGGCCGCTGCCACCGCCATGCTGAAGGCCGCCGCGCAAGCCGTGAAATCCCGTTTTGGCCGCCTCGATCCGGCCTATGGCGACACCAGCCGGTTCAGCGCCGGCGAGAGTGTCAGCGTGCCCGGCAACGGCGGTGAAGGCGGCCTTGGCCTGTTCCGCACCATTAGCTGGGGACCGTGGAGCGGCGCCACCCGCGTGCCAATCGCCGGCGAGACATGGGTGAACCTGGTGGAATTTTCGACACCGATGAAGGCCATCGCCACCATGAGCTATGGCAACAGCAGCCAACCCGGCACGGCGCACCGCAGCGATCAATTAAACCTGCTCAGCGAAAAGCGGTTCCGGCAGCTGTGGCTGACACGGGCAGACGTGGAACGTAATCTGGAGAAGCGGGAGGGGTATTGAGGGCGCGGCCGGCGGCGGAGCCGCCGAGTCCGCTTCTGCTTAGGAACGAAGAGGGAAGAAAGAGCGTGGCAAAGCCACGCCGTCAGACGAACAGAAAAAAGGCGGCCTGTAGGGGCCGCCTTTTTCCTTTCGCTGTCCGAGCTTGTCAGAGTCGGCGGATAGCTGCGCTATCCGCTCGCCCGACTGCGCTTAGAACTTCACGCGGGCGCCGAAGCGGACCGCCCAGAGCGAACCGTTCAGGTTCACACCCTCGGTCGGCGCCGTCACGGTAGTGCCCGAACGGTTGGCGAACTGGTACTGCGTGCAGGCTGCGGTGGCGCAGGTCACGTTCACCAGCGTGCCGTAGTACGGGAAGGCCACCTGGCGGATGGTGCCCCAATCCTTGTTCACCAGGTTGAGCACGTTCTCGATGTCGGCGCTCAGCTCGATCTTGCCACCAAACACGAACGGCACTTCCTGGCGGACGGCCAGATCGATGCGGTTGTAGCGCGGGGTGCGGCCGATGTTCTTCGGCGCGATGCCACCCTGATACTTGTTCAGCTCCGAGTTCTGCACAAGCTGCTGGAAACCGGCAAAATCAAACCCGGCGCCATAGACAACGCGCGGATCGGCAGTCGCCGAGCTGACGTTCGGCACATACAACAGATAACGGTTGTTGGAGCCGGTCACACCGAACACGCTGGAACGGTTGTTGCCCGACGCCTGATCGGCCATCGTGTAGCTGAAGCGCTGACCCGACTGGCTGTTGAAGAACAGCTCGAACCTTGTGTTGTTGTCACCGAACAGGTTGGTGTCATAGCCAGCAACCAGGCGGAACGCATTGTCACGCTGGTAGTTGGAAATGCCATAGGCCGAGCTGTTCGGATCGATGCCGGCTGCCGAGTTGGTGTAGTTGGAGAACGCCACCGACGAGGTGCCCGGGTTGAAGTCCCGCGCGCGCTGGAAGGTGTAGCTGCCCTGCAGGCGCAGGCCATTGTCCCAGCGCTTGTTGAACCGCGTCACGATGTTCCAGCTGTGGCCCTTATCCACGTTGTACAGCAGGATGTCGGTGTTGGTGGTCGTGCCCTGGCCCGGCAGCACCTGATAACGGGTGCGGCCATCCGGCAATGTGCCTGACGCCACCGAACGCAGGTCGGTCCAGTCCAGCGCGTCCTTCGTGCGGCTCCAGATCACATCGACGCCCAGGCGCCAATCGTCACCCAGCGGGCCGAGGTTGGCGTTATAGTCGAGCGAGCCCGACACACGCCATTGCGACGGCACGTTGAAGTTGGGATCCAGTGCGTTGGTCGGCGAAGCGGCGGTGCCGGTGGTGCGCACTGCGTCGAGCAGCGCCTGCGGCACGCCGGTGCCACCCGACACGTTGTTCAGCGTGGCAGCACCCAGAGTCTGCACTTGCGCAGCGCTCAGGCCAGACAGGCCAGAGATGGTGAAGGTGCCATCGTTGGCGCGGCGCACCTGGATGCGGCCCAGCGTCGGACCCGGGTTCGAATAGCTGTTCGAAATCCAAACGTTGGGGCTGCCGCCGCCAAACAGGCCGGCCGAACCGCGCAGTTGCAGGCGATCCGAAACCTTCCAGTTCAAGCCCAGACGCGGCTGGAACAGGCCGATGCCGTTCAGGCTGCTGTTGTTCGGGAAGTTGAAGCGATCAAGGAAGGCCTGGTTGAAGAACGGCTGATCCGGGGTATCGAACAGGTCGTAACGGAAGCCGGCGATCAGGGTGAAATTGTCACCCAGATCGATGGTGTCCTGCAAACCGAAGGTCCAGCTGTTGTTCTGGAACTGCGCCGTCACGGTGTCGATGCCGCCGCGCAGTGGCACAGCGATATCGAGTTCGTTGGCCTGGCGGCCCTGCAGATCGGCGATCGAATCGAAGTACCAGGCGCCCGACGTGCGCTGGGCAAACAGGTTGCGGATATCCTGCGTGCGACGCTCCACCACCGCCTTCAGCGTGTGGTTGTTCATCTTCAGCGTCGCGTTGAATTCGATGTTCAACGACTGCGATTCCAGCTCGTTGGCCTGGCGGCTGATGTCCGGTCCAAAGGTCAACTGGCGGGTGCCAGCCGGGCAGGTGTTGCTTGGAGTGGTGGTGGTGGCCGCAAGGCAGGTGCGGAATTCACCAAGGCTGGTGTTGCCGCCCACCGGCTGCTGCAGACGGGTGTAATCCGCATAGGACACGCGCAGCTGGGTGGAGAAATTGTCGCTCCACTGGTCGTTCAGTTCGAAGATGCCGAAGTGGTTGGTGGCACCCTGGTTATAGTTGTTGGACAGCAGCTGGAAGTTCGGGTTGGTGGCGTTCAGCGCCCCCACACCGGTCTGGCCGGCCAGAACCAAGCCTTCGTTGTAGACATAGGTGAAGGCGGCGCGGTGACCATCGGCGATGTTCAGATCGAACTTCGCGATCAGCTTGTCGTCTTTCTCGATGATGTCGCTGGCAACACCAAGCGTATCAAAGCCATAAACGCTGTTGGCGATCTGGCCGATCTGGGTGATCTGGCCATCAGTGATGTTCAGCTGGCTCGGCTGCAGAGCGGCCGGCACGGTGTCGCGGGTGCGTTCATAGGTAACCGCGAAGAACAGGCGATCCTTGATGATCGGGCCGGTGATCTGCGCAGTGTAGATCTGCGATTCGAACTTGCCGATGCGCAGCACGCCACGGGCGTTGTCGCCGCGCAGGCTGTCGGAGTTGTAATAGGCACCGCCCATAGCGGTGAAGCGGTTGGAACCCGACTTCAGCTGGGTGTTGATGGCGCCGCCCTGGAAGAAGCCCTGGCGGATATCCACCGGCGCCACTTCCACCGAGAATTCGCCGATGGCATCCAGCGGCACCGGGCCGCGGGTGGAAACCAGGCCGCCGGCTTCGAGGCCGAAGGGGTCGCCAAAGGCCACGCCGTCCACGGTGAAGCGGTTGAAACGGTTGTTCTGGCCGGCAATCGAGATGGCGCCGCCGTTGGTGGGATCGATGTTCACCAGCGGATCGCGGGCAGCAAGGTTGCGGATGTCGCGGTTGACGTTGGCCACGCCGGCGATGTCGCGCGCGGTCAGCACGGTGGCAGCGCCGGTGCCGATGGTGATGGCGCTGCGCTGGCGGGCGGCCGTCACGGTGATGGTGCGACCGGCTGACGCCAGCATGACTTCCACGCGCTGCGGCGTGCCAGCCACCAGGCCGTCCAGCGTGTCGGTGGCAGCGTCATAGCCGGGGGCTTCGACCGTGATGCTGTAGGGACCGCCCAGGCGCAGGCCGGTGGCGTTGAATTCGCCGTTGGCGCCCGAGGTTTGCACCATGCGGGTGCCCGACGGGGTGTGGATCACGGTCACAGTGGCGCCGGCGATCGGCTTCGACTGTTCATTGACGATCGCGCCGCGAATGGCCGACGTGGTTTCCTGGGCCTGCACGGCGGCGGGCAGAACGAAAGCCGGAACGGCAAGTGCGGCAAGCGCAACACCAAGACGAAGATGACGCATGTGAAGACCCCCTGGGGCTGGTTGAGACGGCATAGGCGGACAGCGGGAATCGAATCCCGTCGTTAATGATTGAGGCGGGCTCTGCAGGGGATTTGTGACGCTTCTGTTACAGCTTCATGGTCAGTTCATGACCATGGCGGGCAACGGCCCAGTTGGCCGCGAAGTGTTGCAGTGCAGCAACACTGCAGGACCCGCCTGAGATCAGGAAGACAATGGCGGCGGCGTGGTGGGCGCTGAGGGTTTCGAACCCCCGACCCTCTCGGTGTAAACGAGATGCTCTACCGCTGAGCTAAGCGCCCAAGCCGCCGGTGAAGCCATTGGTTGCCCGCCCCTAGCCGCGCCGGGCCGTTCGTGCAACCTTGGCCGTAATGGCCACACTCGACACCACGCAAACCGCCGTTTTCATCGCGCTGACCATTGCCATGGCGCTGGCCACCATCTGGCAGGTGCGGCGCATGGGCCGCAAGCAGGGCGCGCGCTCTGCCGCCGCCGACAATCGCGAATATTTCCTCGCCGGCGGTGGGCTGACCTGGCCGTTCATTGCCGGCTCCATCACCCTCACCAACCTGTCCACCGATCAACTGGTTGGCATGAACGGGCAGCAGATGCTGCTGCTGGCGTGGTGGGAACTTTCGGCCGTGGCCGGCCTCGCCATTCTCGCGTTGGTGTTCCTGCCGGTCTATTATCGCGAGGGCTGCACCACCACGACCGAACTGCTGCAGAAACGCTATAACTCGCCAGCCTTGCGCGCCCTTGTTTCGGCGCTGTTCCTTGCCGGTAATCTGCTCATCTACCTGCCGATCACGCTCTACACCGGCGCGCTGTTCCTGCGCACCGTCTCGGGCACCGATCTGCCGCTGCTGCCGCTGGCGGCCGTGCTGGGCGTGGCGGGCTCGCTTTATGCCATCCTTGGCGGACTGCGCGCCGTTGCCGTTTACGACACGATCGCCGGGGTGGGCGTGCTCGGATCGGCGCTGGCCATTGTCTGGCTGGCACTGCAGGCCATCGGCTGGGATTTTTCCGGCATTCCGGCCGAACGGCTGACACTGGTTGGCGGCCCCGACAGCCCGATCCCGTGGCACACCCTGCTCACCGGCATGATCTTCATCCAGACCTTTTATTGGTCCACCAACCAGAACATCACCCAACGCGCCATGGCCGCACCCAGCTTGCGCGAAGGCCAGAAGGGCGTGTTTGTCGCCGGCCTCATCCGGCTGTGCATCGTGCCGGCCATCGTCGTGCTGCCCGGCATCGCCAGCTACAAATTGTTCGGGCCCTTGGGGGACAGCGCCTATGGCCGCATCGTTGCTGATGTGATGCCCACCTGGGCCTCCGGCGCGTTTGCCGCCTTCATGGCGGCGGCCGTGCTCACGCACTACACCTCGATCCTCAACAGCACGACGACGCTGTGGGTGTGCGACATCCACGAAGCCTATATCAACCGCAATCCCAATGTCGGCCGGCTCAACACATTCATCTCCTTGGGCTTCGTCGCCATCTCTATTGCGCTGGTACCGCTCTACAGCGGCGCGGCCTCGATCATCAACCTGGTGCAGCAGCTGAACGGCCTGCTTTCCATGCCGATCCTCGCTGCCTTTATCTGCGGGCTGCTGTTCAGCGGCATCCGTGCCAGCGCCGTCATGCTGGCGCTGGTTTTCGGCGTTGGGCTCTATGCCGTGTTCACCTGGGCATGGACGCCGACCCATTATATCCACCTGATGCTGGTGACGTTACTGGCCACGATCGCGGTGGCGCTGGCGATCAATCGCCTGATGGGCGGCACGGCACGGTTGCGGCATCGCGCGGCTGCGGCCAATATGGCTTGACCGATTCACCGCTCACGAGGTTCGCATGTTCACCCGCCTGTTTCTCGAACACCCGCGCGTCGTGAATGAAACCTATACCGAGCATATGGGCGCCGCCTTCGGCGTGGGCGGCCGCATGTTCTTCGCCAGCCTGAAATGCTTTGTCCACGGGCTGATCCCCGGCCTGTACAAGACCGCCGGATCAGACGCGATCTGCGAACTGCACCGCCAGGTGGCACCGCGCAAATACGACCAGCCGACTTTCTGATCGGCCGCAACAACTTGGGGGGATACACGCGATGACCGATACCTTGGGGCTGTCGCCGGCCCGGCTTGCCCGGCTGGATTCGCATCTGGCGGAAAAATACATCGCCACCCGCCGCCTGCCCTGCACCCTGTCGCTGATCGCCCGCCATGGCGAGATCGCCCATCTCCACACGCAGGGTCTTGCCGATGTCGAACGCGGCATCCCGGCCCGCGACGATACGATTTTCCGCATCTATTCGATGACCAAGCCGATCACCTCGGTGGCGCTGATGATGCTGGTCGAACAGGGCAAGATCGCGCTCGATGATCCGGTGGCGAAGTATATACCGGAATGGAAGAACCTCGGCGTGTTCGTCGCCGGCACCCACAAATTGGGCTTCCAGACGCGCCCCTGCACGCGCCCCATGCAGGTGGTCGATCTGTTTCGCCATACCGCCGGCCTTACCTATGGCTTCCAGCTGCGCACCAACGTCGATGAAGCCTATCGCCGCGAAAAGATCGGCGAGATCGAAAAGGCTGGCACGCTGGAATCCATGATCCAGGCGCTCGGCAAGCTGCCGCTGGAATTCTCGCCCGGCGACGCGTGGAATTATTCGGTGGCAACCGATGTGCTGGGCTGGTTGGTACAGGTGGTGAGCGGTCGCCCGTTCGAGCAGTTCCTGGCCGACGAAATTTTCGCACCGCTGGGCATGGTCGATACCGGCTTCCACGTGCGTGAAGGCCAGCAGCACCGCTTCGCCGCCTGCTATCAGCCCGACAAGACCGGCACCATCACCCTCCAGGATGATCCCACCAAATCCTCCTACCTTACCCCGCCAAGCTTCATCTCCGGCGGCGGCGGGCTGGTGTCGACCGCACATGATTATCTGCAGTTCTGCCGGATGCTGCTGAACGGCGGCACCCTGAATGGCCACCGCTTGATCAGCCGCAAAACCCTCGATCTGATGACCGCGAACCATCTGCCCGGCGGCGTCGACCTGCCGGCGATGAGCCGCAGCCTGTTTTCCGAAGCGGCTTATGATGGCGTTGGCTTCGGGCTGGGTTTCGCCACCAGCACAGCGGCCCACAAGACGCTGATGCCCGGCAGCAACGGCGATTATTTCTGGGGCGGCGCCGCCAGCACCTTCTTCTGGATCGATCCGGAGGAAGACCTGATCGGGATCTTCATGACCCAGCTCATCCCGTCCTCCACCTGGCCGGTGCGCAAGGAAATGCGCACCATGGTCTACGCCGCGCTGGATGATTGATCAGACAAGGATAAAGCCATGACCGATTATGTGCCGCCCAAAGTCTGGACGTGGGACAAGGAGTTCGGCGGCCGTTTCGCCAACATCAACCGGCCCATCGCCGGGCCGACGCAAGACAAGGCGCTGCCGGTCGGCAAGCACCCGTTCCAGCTTTACTCGCTCGGCACGCCCAACGGCGTCAAGGTGACGGTGATGCTGGAAGAGCTTCTCGCCCTCGGTCACACGGGCGCGGAATATGATGCCTGGCTGATCAACATCGGCGCCGGCGATCAGTTCGGCTCCGGCTTTGTCGATGTGAACCCGAACAGCAAGATCCCGGCGCTAGTGGATCATTCCACCAACCCGCCCACCCGCCTGTTCGAAAGCGGCGCCATGCTGCTGTATCTGGCGGAAAAATTCGGCGCCTTCCTGCCGGCAGACCATCACGCCCGCACCGAAGCCTTGTGCTGGCTGTTCTGGCAGATGGGCTCTGCCCCCATTCTCGGCGGCGGCTTCGGCCATTTTTATGCCTATGCCCCCACCAAGCAGGAATATCCGATCAACCGCTTTGCCATGGAGGTGAAGCGGCAGATGGACGTGCTTGATCGCCACCTGGCCAGCAACGAGTATATGGCCGGCAGCGAATACAGCATCGCCGATATGGCGATCTGGCCTTGGTATGGCGCGATGAGCCTGGGCCTGCTCTATGAAGCCGGCGAGTTCCTGGAAGTGGCGGGCTATGCCAACGTCATCCGCTGGACCAAGCAGATCGGCGAGCGGCCGGCCGTGAAGCGCGGCCGCATGGTCAACCGCCCCTATGGCGAACCGTCGAGCCAGCTGCACGAGCGCCACGACGCCAGCGATTTCGACACGAAAACCCAGGACAAGATTGGCAAACCCACGTGACCGAGGCCGCCGCATTTCCCCAACCGCCCGACACTGGCCCCGAAGGCTCCCTGCCCCACAGCCTCGCGCAGCGCCGCATTGTCCGCTTTGAACCGGGCCATGCGGTGATCGAATATGAAGTGCTGCCGGCCATCTGCCATTCGGGCGGTGTCGCGCAGGGCGGCTTTGTCGCCGGCTGGATCGATGCTGCCATGGCGCACGCCGTGATGGCAAAATTCGGCGTCGAACGCGTGCCGATCAGCCTGGAGATCAAGGTCAGCTATTTCGCGCCGGCCAATCCCGGCCGCGTTCTCGCCGAAGCCTGGATCGAGCGGGCGGGCGGGCGGACATTATTTGCCGAAGGCCGGTTAACCACGCTGGACGGCAAGATCCTGGCCAAGGCCAGCAGCACGATAACACTGATCGATGCCAACAAGGTGAAAGGCTCGATGACCGGCAATTGAAGCTGGCCCACGCCATTATTGGCACGCAAGCTGCTGATAAATTTCTGTTAATAAATCCGTTCGACAGCGCCAATTGAAGAGCGCACCATAACCCTACTGCGAGTCCCAAATTTTGCATTGGGCGCAATCCTGCCCCTGTATCCAAAACGCGGAACTGCAGGAAACGACAGCACATAAGTGACTGTCTTTTGGGGAGGAATAGCATGAAAACATATGTTTTCGGGACACTGGCGCTTGTCTTGTTGACCAGCGCCAGCATCGTCAGCGCGCAAAGCTTTACCTATGTTTCCACGTCCAACGCGCCCACCACAACTGTGGGCGGCGCGGGGCCTGATGGGCGGCCGTTCGGGGCTGCGGCCTGGTCGGGCACCAGTGAACTGATGATGGACGGCAAGAAGGTGATGTCGAACTTCACCTGCGTTGCCATGACCCAGCCGAACAATGCCAAGATCTTTGATCAGCACATGATGTGCAATGGCAGCGATTCCGGCGGCACCTGGACCTCGGCCTGGGGTTGCTCTGGCGTGCAGGCCACCGGCATGGCGTGCTGGGGCCAGTTGCAGGGCCTGACCGGCAGCTATGCCAAACGCACAGGCGTCATCACCGGTTCGGGCAAGGGCACAATGCAAACCGGTTCCGGCCATTGGAACCCGTGATGATCTGGCGTTGAATTGCCGGGGCCGACGCTGCGGTGTCGGCCCCTCATTCGCCCGGCGGGGTGATCATGATCCGAATGCTCACCCACGTCCCCACCTGATAATCGCCGTTCACCCGCGGCGGCTTCACGCGGAACTGCCAGGCGGCCTCGTTCACCGCATAGCCCATGCCGGAACCGGGTGATTCCCCGATCGGGCGGCAATCTTCCACCTTGAAGCGCGGCGCGGTGCGGCAGGCGATCAGGCCATAGGCGCTTGGCCCGGCATAACGCGCCTTGCGCAGATAGAAGGCGAGTTCCGCATCGGTTGGCTCACGCTGCCATTCGGCGGCATAGAGCTTTGATCCATCCGGCGCGACGCCCACCACCGCGCTGTCGGGCGGGCCGGCTTCGGCCATCTGCGCCGGCGCGCTGTCGGCAGACGGCACCTTGCTCAGATCAAAGTCTTTCAGCGCCGGATCGCCAAAGCTCCATTTGGCCGGCGGCGCATCATCAACGGTCACCATCGGCTTGGGCTGCGGATTGCTGGGGGCCTTCTGCGCCTTTTGTTGCTGCTGCGGTTTGGGCTGGGCGCGTTGCGGTGTGGGCGCGGCGACATTCACCGCCACCATGCTGGTTATGCCGGGTTTGCCCTTGGGCAGCGGCGGCGCGAGCAGCAACAGCAGCAGGATCAGGCCAACATGCAGCGCGATCACCACCGCCAGCACCGGCACACGCCGCCGATCCGCCCACCAATTGCGCGGGCGGGCCAGAAATCCGGTCGGAACCGGGAAGGAGGCGGGGGCGTTCACTATCAGGGCGGTGGGCAGGGTTGCCTTCCATAGGCCGCCCCGGCCCTGCCCGGCTAGTCGAGATTTGGCCGCAGCAACTGGGTGGCGCGTTCGCGGCTCACGCCAAGGCGGCTGGCATAGTCCAGCAACTGGTCTTCCCCGATGCGAGCGACGCCGAAATAGGCGCTTTGCGGGTGCGCGAAGTAAAAGCCCGAAACGGCCGCCGTCGGCCACATGGCAAAACTGTCGGTCAGGGTGATGCCGGCGCGCTCTTCCACGCTCATCAGATCGAAGATGTGGGTTTTCAGGCTATGTTCCGGGCAGGCCGGATAGCCAGGCGCCGGGCGGATGCCGGTATAACGTTCGCGGATCAGATCATCGCACGACATCTTGTTGCCCTGCTCATGCCCCCAGATCTCGCGGCGCACCCGCTCGTGCAAATATTCGGCAAAGGCCTCGGCCAGGCGGTCGGCCAAGGCTTTGAGCAGGATATCATTGTAATCGTCGTGCGCAGCCTTGAAGCGCGCCAGTTGCGTATCGATGCCTTCGCCGGCCTGAACGGCAAAACAGCCGAGCCAGTCGGCCACCGGATGGATGAAATCCGCGAGGCACATGTTCGCCCGGCCATCCCGCTTGGCGATCTGCTGGCGCAGGAAGGGCAGCCGGGCCAGCGGCGCGGTGCGGCTTTCATCGCCGAACAGCACGACATCATCGCCCTCGCGCCGCACCGGCCAGATGCTGATCACGCCCTTGGGGTGCAGCCACTCCTCCGTCACGATGCGCTTCAGCATCGCCTGTGCGTCGGCAAACAGGCTGGTGGCGCTTTCGCCCACCACCGGATCAGTCAGGATCGCCGGGTAGTTGCCGTGCAGTTCCCAGGCGCGGAAGAAGGGGGTCCAATCGATATAGGGGATCAATGTTTCCACCCGCACATCATCGATGGTCATCGTGCCGGTGAAATTGGGCTTCACCGGCGGATACGCGGTGAAATCGGTCGCAAAGCCATTGGCCCGCGCTTGTTCCAGCGGCACCAGCGCCGATTGGCCACCGCCGGCGCGTTGAATGCGGATCTTTTCATATTCGGCCACCGTTTCAGCGACGAGCGCGTCTTTCAGCGTGTCCGAAACCAGCGTGCCGGCCACACCCACGGCGCGGCTGGCATCCAGCACATGCACCACTGGCCCTTCATAGGCCGGCGCGATCCTGAGCGCGGTGTGGACCCGGCTGGTCGTCGCCCCGCCGATCAGCAGCGGCATGGACATGCCCGCGCGCTGCATTTCGCTGGCGACATGCACCATTTCATCGAGGCTGGGCGTGATCAGGCCGGAAAGCCCGATCATGTCGGCATCATGCTTTACCGCGGCATCCAATATGGTCTGCGCCGGCACCATCACGCCGAGATCAATCACCTCGAAATTGTTGCACTGCAGGACCACGCCGACGATATTCTTGCCGATATCATGCACATCGCCCTTCACGGTCGCCATGATGATGCGGCCCTTGGAGGATGAACCCTCGGACTTTTCGGCTTCGATATAGGGCAGCAGGTGTGCCACCGCCTTCTTCATGACGCGGGCGGATTTCACCACCTGCGGCAGGAACATCTTGCCGCTGCCGAACAGATCGCCAACCACATTCATGCCCGCCATCAACGGGCCTTCGATCACCTCGATCGGCCGCGCCACGGTCAGCCGGGCTTCCTCGGTGTCCACTTCAACAAAGGCGTCCATGCCCTTCACCAGCGCATGTTCCAGCCGCTTTTCCACCGGCCATGTCCGCCACAATTCGGCAGCCGGATCGGCGGCCTTTTGCGGGCCGCCCTTGAACTTGTCGGCCACGGCCAGCAGCCGATCGGTCGAATCCGCGCGGCGGTTGAGCACCACGTCCTCGCACAGTTCGCGCAGCTCCGGATCGATGGCGTCATACACGTCCAGCTGCCCAGCGTTGACGATGCCCATGTCCATGCCGGCCTGGATGGCATGATACAGAAACACGCTGTGCATGGCCCGGCGCACCGGTTCGTTGCCGCGGAAGCTGAATGACAGGTTGGAAACGCCGCCGGAGATATGGGCGTGTGGGCAACGCTTGCGGATCTCGGCGCACGCCTGGATGAAATCAACGCCGTAGTTGTTATGTTCCTCGATGCCCGTCGCCACCGCGAAAATGTTGGGATCGAAGATGATATCCTCCGGCGGGAAGCCGATGCCGGTGAGCAATTTGTAGGCGCGTTCACAGATCTCGATCTTGCGGGCAGCAGTGTCGGCTTGGCCCTGTTCGTCGAAGGCCATCACCACCACGGCGGCGCCATAACGCAGGCACTTCTTCGCCTGAGCGAGGAACGGCGCCTCGCCTTCCTTCATGCTGATCGAATTGACGATGCCCTTGCCGGCCAGGCACTTCAGCCCGGCTTCGATCACCGTCCATTTCGAGGAATCGACCATCACCGGCACCCGCGCGATGTCCGGCTCGGCGGCGATCAGGTTCAGATAGGTGACCATGGCCGCTTCGCTGTCGAGCAGGCCTTCATCCATGTTGATGTCGATGATCTGGGCACCGTTTTCCACCTGCTGGCGCGCGACTTCCACGGCGGCCGTGTAATCGCCGTTCAGGATCAGTTTCTTGAACGCGGCCGATCCAGTGACGTTGGTGCGCTCACCGATGTTGATGAAGGATGCAGTCGTCACGCGGCAAACCTGTGGGCTTCAAGCCCGGTCAGATAAAGGGCCGTTTCGGGTTGGGGTATTACGCGCGGCGGCAGGCCAGCAACCTGGCGTGCCATCGCCGCAATATGCTCCGGCGTGTTGCCACAGCAGCCGCCAACGATGTTGACCAGGCCTTCATCGGCCCAGCCCCGGATGAAGCCCGCCGTCGTCTCCGGCTGCTCATCATATTCGCCCAGATCATTGGGCAGGCCGGCGTTGGGATAGGTCATGATCAGCGTGTCGGCTTGGCGGGCCAGCGCCTGCACGTGTGGCCGCAGTTCAGTGGCGCCAAAGGAGCAATTAAGCCCCACAGCCACCGGCTTCACATGGCGGATCGAGTGCCAGAAGGCCTCCACCGTCTGCCCGGAAAGGTTGCGACCGGACAGATCCGTGAGCGTCATCGACAACATCACCGGCACGACCGAACCGCGCGCATCACCTGCTTCGGCCGCAGCAAAGGCGGCGGCCTTGGCGTTGAGCGTGTCGAACACGGTTTCAATCAGGATGAAATCCACCCCGCCTTCCAACAGCGCCTCGATCTGCTCGCGATACACGTCCTTCACCCCATCGAACGTCACTTCGCGATAGCCGGGGTCTGACACGCGCGGAGACAGTGACAGCGTCTTGTTGGTCGGCCCCAGCGAACCCGCCACCCAGCGCTGGATGCCATCGGCAGCGATCGCGGCGTCCACGCATTCGCGCATGATGCGCGCGGCGGCCAGGTTGATCTCGCGCACCCGGTCTTCCATGCCGTAATCGGCCTGGCTGATGCGGTTGGCGTTGAAGGTGTTGGTGGCCAGCAGCCGGGCGCCCGCCGCGATATAGCGGTTGCAGATGCCGGCAATCGCATCAGGCCGCGTGAGGTTCAGGATGTCGTTGTTGCCCTTCTGATCATGATTGCTGGCGATGTGGCCGGCATAATCAGCGGCGATTAGCCCCAGATTCTGGATGGCGGTGCCATAGGGGCCATCCTTCACGATGATGCCCTGCGCTGCGGCGGCCCGCAGGGATTCAGCAGCGCTGGTCATGCAGCAAGCTCCTGCGCCGGCCGTACGCCCAGCAGATGGCAGATGGCGTAAGAAAGTTCAGCGCGGTTCAATGTGTAGAAATGGAAGTGCCGCACCCCGCCCGCATAAAGCCGGCGCGACATTTCGGCGGCCACGGTGGCGGCGACCAACTGGCGGGCGGCCGGCTTGTCGTCCAGGCCGTCGAACAGGCGCCCCATCCACTCCGGCAGGTGCGTGCCGCAGCTCACCGCCATCTTCTTCAGGTTGGCATAATTGCTCACCGGCAGGATGCCCGGCACCAGTTCGATATCGAGTCCGGCAGCGGCCACCTTGTCGCGGAAACGGAAGAACGTATCGGGTTCGAAGAAGAACTGGCTGATCGCCCGCGTCGCGCCGGCATCATGCTTGGCCTTCAACGCATCCAGATCGGCGGCCAGGCTGCCGGCTTCCGGGTGGGTTTCGGGATAGCAGCTCACCGAGATTTCGAAATCATGGCGGCGCTTCAGGGCGGCGACCAATTCAGCGGCGCTGGCATAGCCACCGGGTACCGGCTGGAAGCCGGCCTCGCCGCCCGGCGGGTCACCGCGCAGCGCCACGATATGGCGGACCCCGGCGGCCCAATATTCATCAGCGATTCGATCCAGTTCTTCGGCCGTCGCGTTCACGCAGGTGAGGTGCGCGGCGGCCGGGATCGGCGTTTCCTGCACAATGCGCGCCACCGTGGCGTGGGTTCGTTCCCGGGTCGAGCCGCCTGCGCCATAAGTGACCGACACAAAGCGTGGGGCCAGCGGCACCAATGTTTCCACGGCCTGCCACAGGCTTTCCTGCATCGCCGGTGTTTTCGGCGGGAAAAACTCAAAGCTCACCGCCAGATCGCCCGGCAGATCGGCAAACAACGGGCCGTTCAGCGCCCGGGCGGCTTCGGCCATCTGATTGAGAGTCAGGCTCATGCTTCCACCTTTACGGCCGGCTTTGTCGCCAACCACAGTGTCACGCCCAGTTGATCCGCGGCTTCAGCCGGCAGCCGCCGCGCCACGTCGCCGGCCAAGCCGGCGTCGGCCATCCAGCCCAGCACTGCCTCATCAGCAAAGCCCAGGCGCAGGTGGCGGCGTTCCACCCGCAATTCTTCGCGGTTGTGCGGCATCAGATCGATCACCAGCAGGCGCCCACCGGGTCGCAGCACACGCGCGGCCTCCGCAATGGCGGCGGCGGGATTGTCGGCAAAATGCAGCACCTGATGCAGCACCAGCGTATCGGCGCTCGCGGGGCTGAGCGGCATTTCATACATGTCGCCGGCCTGCACGCGGGCGCTGGCCAAGCCCACCGCTTCCAGCCGGTTGCGCGCGATGCGCAGCATTTCCGGGTTGCGATCCAGCCCCAGCGCGCTGCGGGCGCGCGGGCCCAGCAGTTCCACCATGCGCCCGGTGCCGGTGCCAACATCGACCAGATCACCCAGATCGCCGGCCAGCGCGGCCACGATGGCTTGTTCCACCCCAGCCTCGCGGGTGTGCAGGCTGCGTTCCTGTTCCCATTCGCCGGCGTGGGCGGCAAACCAGCTGTCCACCGCTGCGGCGCGATCGGCACGCACCTGGCCCAACCGTGTACGATCGCTGGCGCCCAGATCAGCAGCGCCAGGCACCACGGTCGCCAGCGCCTCGATCGCGCTCAATGCCGGGCCGCTGATCGCCGCCGGGCCCAGCCGCACGAACACCCAGGCGCCTTCGCGCACCCGCTCTACCAAGCCTGATTCGGCCAGAATGCGCAGATGGCGGGACACGCGCGGCTGGCTTT
Organism: Sphingomonadales bacterium 32-65-25; assembly: GCA_002280855.1. Taxonomy (GTDB): domain Bacteria; phylum Pseudomonadota; class Alphaproteobacteria; order Sphingomonadales; family Sphingomonadaceae; genus Sandarakinorhabdus. The sequence goes on from NCEU01000001.1 coordinate 517,192, forward strand.
GCTGCAGCACCTGGGCAATCTCGCCCACGGCCAGCTCCATGCCCTTCACCAGCAGCAGGATGCGCAGCCGGCTGGGATCACCGATGGCACGGAAGATGGCGAGAAGTGGCTCCATGGCGGCTTCTTTACACGCACTTAAAGACATAAAGCAATCTTTATGTGATGGGTCGCAATTGAATAAGCCGACGCTTCGTGCAAAGCCTCGCGGCCATGCGCTTCAGCCCCCCACTCGCGCTTGCAGCCCCGCTACTGCTTGGGTTGCTGCTCTCGGCCTGCGCCTCCACCGGCAGCACTGATCTCGCCCGTGCGGAAGCCGATCCGTGGGAGAAGAGCAACCGCCGCGTCCACGCCTTCAACAAGGGCCTTGATCGCTGGGTGATGAAGCCCGTCACCAGCGGTTATCGCGCCGTCACCCCCAAACCGGTGCGCACCGCCGTTACCAATGCTTACGGCAATTACGGCGAGCCAGCAAACTTCCTCAACAGCGTGCTGCAGGGCAAATTTGCCCAAGCCTTCCGCACGCTGGATCGCTTCCTGATCAATTCCACGCTCGGCATCGCCGGCGTAATGGACGTCGCCACCAATCTCGGCCGCCCGCGCGAGGCCGAGGATTTCGGCCAGACGCTGGCGCGCTGGGGCGTCAAATCCGGGCCCTACATGGTGCTGCCGCTGTTCGGCCCGTCCACCTTGCGCGATGGCATCATGACGCCGGTGGATTTCTTCGTTGATCCCGCCGATTTCGCCCGCAACGCCTGGCTGCATCCCGGCTGGGGCGTGCGCATCGCTGTGGCCGGCGGGCGCGTCATCAATTTCCGCAACCAGCTGATCGAAACCGGGGCGGACAAGTTGCTGGCCGACAGTCTGGATGACTACACGCTGGCCAAATCCGCCTGGCTGCAACGCCGGCGGCTGCAATTGTTCGATGGCCAGTTGCCCGCCGAGGAAGACCCGTTCGCGGAGCCGGCCGAAGAACCGCCCGCCGAGCCCCCGAAAGCCGAACCGCCTAAGCCTTGATGGCGCTGCCCATCACCAGCGGGGTGAGTTTCTTCAGCGCACCGAACGCATATTCCTCTTCCTGAACCGGCATCGGATCAAGGCGGAAACCGGCATCGCGCACCAGCTGCGCTGACGGGCGATTGAGGTTGCAGCCCACGCCCACCACCTTCTGAATGGGGTTCAGCCGCTGCTGCCAGCGCTGCCGATCGGGATCGTCGGACAGCACATGTTCCATGAACAGGAAGCGCCCGCCGGGCTTGAGCACCCGCTTCACCTCAGCCAGCACCTGGCCCACATCGCGCACACTGCACAGCGTGAGGCAGCACACCACGGTGTCGAAGCTGGCATCGGCAAAGGGCAGTTTCTCCCCCGCGCCGGGCACGGATTTGATCGGCACCGGCGAGCCCGCCAGATGCGCCGCCGCGCGCCGGTTCATGCCTTCAGATGGCTCCACCACGGTGAGGCTGCTCACCTTGGCGGGATCGTAAAAGGGCAAGGTCGCGCCTGAGCCAAAGCCGATTTCCAGCACCTCGCCCGTCGCCTGGCTCACCAGCGCCTGGCGCCGCCGCATGATGTTGGGATGGCCCAGCGCCCGGTCGAGCAGCCACGGGAAGATGGTTTCGGAATAAAGCCCCATGGGTGCGATCGTTGCACGGGGTTGGCGCGCTGCCAAGCCAAGGCTAATGTCAGGTCATGCGGATCATGCTTGCCCTCGTCGCCCTGTTGCTCGTGTCGTGCAGCAAGGAGGCCGCTGCGCCCGCCGGCAATGAGCAGGCCGTGATCAACAAGGCGAATGCGGATGTGATGGCGGCGGAGGCGGAGGCGGCCGGAAAGTAGGGTGTGCGGGCGCGGCCGGCAGCGGAGCCGCCGAGTCCGCTAAGCGGGGTGAAGGAAGAGCAGAAGGAGCGTGGCGAAGCCACAATGCCCGCCCCGGACTTGATCCGGGGTCAGACGAATCAAAAAGGGCGGTCCCGAGGGACCGCCCTTTTCGTTCGCTGGCCGGATTTCGCCCGGTCTGGCGGCAGCTTGCGCTGCCGCCAGCCAACTCAATCTTAGAAATCCATGCCGCCCATGCCGCCCATGCCGCCGCCGGGCATGCCGCCGCCACCCTTGTCGTCAGCCGGCAGATCGGTGATCGCGGCTTCCGTGGTGATCAGCAGCGAGGCCACCGAAGCGGCATCCTGCAGCGCGGTGCGCACGACCTTGGTCGGGTCGATAACGCCGGCCTTGACCAGGTTTTCGTACACGTCGGTCTGGGCGTTGAAGCCCACGGTCTGGTCGCCGCCTTCCAGCAGCTTGCCAGCCACAACGCCGCCATCATGGCCCGCATTGATCGCGATCTGGCGCAGCGGGGCCTGGATGGCCTTGCGCACGATATCGATGCCGCGGGTCTGGTCGTCGTTGGCGCCCTTCATGCCGTCGAGCGCGCGGGTGGCATACAGCAATGCCGTGCCGCCGCCCGGAACGATGCCTTCTTCCACCGCAGCGCGGGTGGCGTGCAGGGCATCATCAACGCGGTCCTTGCGTTCTTTCACTTCGACTTCGGTGCTGCCACCAACCTTGAGCACGGCCACACCGCCGGCCAGCTTGGCCAGACGTTCCTGCAGCTTTTCACGGTCGTAATCGCTGGTGGTGATTTCGATCTGGGCGCGGATCTGTTCCACGCGCGCCTTGATCGCATCGGCAGCGCCTTCGCCGTCAACAATGACCGTGTTGTCCTTGTCGATGGTGACGCGCTTGGCCTTGCCCAGCATGGCCAGCGTGACGTTTTCCAGCTTGATGCCCAGATCTTCGCTGATCATCTCACCGGCGGTCAGCGTGGCGATGTCTTCCAGCATCGCCTTGCGGCGATCGCCGAAGCCCGGCGCCTTCACGGCAGCAACCTTCAGGCCGCCGCGCAGCTTGTTGACCACCAGGGTGGCCAGCGCTTCGCCTTCGATATCTTCGGCAATGATCAGCAGCGGGCGGCCCGACTGCACCACGGCTTCCAGCACCGGCAGCATTGCCTGCAGGCTCGAAAGCTTCTTTTCGTGGATCAGGATGTAGGGGTTCTCAAGCTCCACCTGCATCTTTTCGGCGTTGGTGATGAAATAGGGGCTCAGATAGCCACGGTCGAACTGCATGCCTTCGACCACGTCCAGCTCGCTGTCCATGCCCTTGGCTTCTTCGACGGTGATCACGCCTTCCTTGCCAACCTTTTCCATGGCCTTGGCGATCATGTCGCCAATTTCGGTTTCACCGTTGGCCGAAATCGTGCCGACCTGGGCGATTTCCGACGAGCCGGACACCGGCTTGGAACGCGCCTGAAGATCAGCCACAACCTTGATCACGGCCATATCGATGCCGCGCTTCAGATCCATCGGGTTCATGCCGGCAGCAACCGACTTCATGCCTTCACGCACGATGGCCTGGGCCAGCACGGTGGCAGTGGTGGTGCCGTCGCCGGCAGCGTCGTTGGTCTTGGAAGCGACTTCGCGCACCATCTGCGCGCCGAGGTTCTCGAACTTGTCCTTCAGTTCGATTTCCTTGGCCACCGACACACCGTCCTTGGTGATGCGCGGGGCGCCGAAGCTCTTTTCGATGACCACGTTGCGGCCCTTGGGACCCAGCGTTACCTTCACGGCGTCGGCGAGGATATCAACACCACGGATGATGCGTTCACGCGCATCACGACCAAATTTCACGTCCTTGGCAGCCATTTGCCTTGCTCCTTTGAATGTCTTTTGAAATCAGCGATTTGCGATCCGAGATTACATGATCCCGAGAATATCGCTTTCCTTCATGATCAGCAGGTCTTCGCCGTTCAGCTTGACCTCGGTGCCCGACCACTTGCCGAACAGGATGCGATCACCGGCCTTCACTTCCAGCGGCGTCACGGTGCCGTTGTCGGCGCGGGCGCCGGTGCCGACGGAGACGACTTCGCCTTCCTGCGGCTTTTCCTTGGCGGAATCGGGGATGATGATGCCGCCAGCGGTCTTGGCTTCGGCTTCGACGCGGCGAACCAGCACGCGGTCATGGAGTGGACGGAATGCCATGTTTCCCTCTTTCGATTTACAGTGTTTGCCAAATTTCGGCCGCTGTTGGCACTCACCAGAAGCGAGTGCCAGCGGCTGAATTGGCATATGGGTCCGGCCTGCAGAGTCGTCAAGGGCCCGCCAACGCGAATGCGGGGCTGTCGCGAGAATGTCATTTTGCCGTCTGGACAAGGCGGCACCTTAGCCACCACAACCGCGTGCATGGTTCGCTCGCGTTCTGCCCTCACCTCCGCGCTTTGCGCCGCCCTTTTCCTGGCCGGATGCGGCGGCGGCAGCAGTGGTGGGGGCAGCAGCAGCGGGCCGATCGCTGTCGCCCCTTCGCCCACGCCCACCCCCACAGCGCAATGCACGCTGCGTGATCGCCAGCTCTGGGCCGAAGCGCAAATCCGCCAATGGTATCTGTTCCCGGAAGACCTGCCGGCCAGCCTGTCGCCCGATGGCTTTGCCACGGTGCAGGCCTATATCGACGCGCTCACCGCCACGGCGAGGGCCGCCAACAAGGATCGCTTCTTCACCTACATCACCTCCATCGCCGAGGAGAATGCCTTCTTCTCCTCCGGGCAGACGGCGGCGTTCGGCATCCGGCTGGAGTATGACAGCACGGCCCGGCGCACCTATATCCTGGATGTGTTCGAAACCGGCCCGGCCTTTGCCGCCGGCTTTGATCGCGGCGCCGAAATTCTTGCCATCGGCACCACGCCGGAAAATCTGGTGCCTGTCCCTACCCTGTTCTCGCAAGGCGGCTCCACCGCCGTGTCTGACGCGCTGGGGCCCTCCCAGGTGGGCGTCACCCGCACCATCCGCTTCACGCTGAACGGCACGGAGCGCACCGTCACCATCACCCGCGCCGAATTCAACATCCCGCCCGTCTCCAGCCGTTTTGGCGTGCAGACCTATGACCAGCCGGGGCTGGGCCGGGTGGGCTATGTCAATCTGCGCAGCTTCATCAGCACCGCCGAAACCCCGCTGCGCGACGCCTTCGCCCGCTTCCGCAGCGAAGGCGCCACAAACATCATCGTCGATTTCCGCTACAATGGCGGCGGCCTGGTGCGCCTTGCCGAAGTGATGGGCGACCTGATGGGCCAGAACCGCCAGGCCAGCGACGTGTTCAGCTTCACCACGTTCCGCCCATCGAAATCGGCGGAAAACGAGACCCGCCTGTTCCGTTCCGCCGCACAGGCGGTGGCGCCAGGCAACCTCGCCTTCATCACCACCGATGGCAGCGCCTCGGCCAGCGAACTGGTGATCAATTCGATGCTGCCCTATTTCCAGAACCGATTGACGCTGGTGGGGGAAAACACATCGGGCAAGCCGGTGGGCCAGATCGCCGTTGATCGCGCCGCCTGTGATGATCGCTTGCGTATCGTTGCCTTCGCCACCCAGAACGCCAGCCGCCAGGGCGATTATTACAATGGCCTGGCACCCTATCTGCCGTCACGCGGCGGGCGCACCTGCGCAGCCAGCGATGATTTCCGGGCCGTGATGGGCAACCCGGCCGAAGCCTCCACCGCGCGGGCCATCGCATCGTTGCGCGGCGAGAATTGCACCGCTATCGCTGCGGCAGCCGGCGACATCCGAGAACAATCGCTGGGCCGCCAACCGCTGCTCGCTCGCACGCCCAACGCCGCCCAGCGCGAAATGCCGGGGACGTTCTGAGGGTCGATTGCACCAAAGTTGAATCGTCGCCCCGGGCTTGACCCGGGGCCCCGCTTTCTTGGCGCAAAAGGAAAAGCGGGGCCCCGGGTCAAGCCCGGGGCGACGAATGATTCAAGTTGAACGCAATCGAGACTACAGCTTCAGCAACTGCTTGCCGAAATTCTTGCCTTCGAACAGGCGGCGCAGCGTGGCCGGGCAATTCTCGAACCCATGCGCCACGTCTTCGGCGGTCTTCAGCTTGCCGGCAGCCATCAGCTTCGCCAGTTCCGCCACGCCCTCGCCATAACGCTTGGCGAAATCGAGGATGATGAACCCCTCCATCCGCCCGCGCATCACGGTGAGGTTCATGTAGTTCCGCAGGCCCGGTTGGCGATCCTCGGCGGTATCGTTATAGCTGGAAATGCCGCCGCACAGCACGACCCGCGCCCGAAGCGCCAGATTGGCCAGCGCCGCATCCAATATCTCGCCGCCAACATTTTCAAACACCACGTTCACGCCCTTTGGGGCATGTTCGCGGATCTGGCGCGCGACATTGCCGGCGCGATAATCGATGCAGGCATCGGCGCCAGCCTGTTCGACCACCCAGTTGCATTTCTCCGCACCGCCGGCGATGCCGACCACCTTGCAGCCCAATGCTTTCGCCACCTGCACCACCACGCTGCCGGTGGCGCCCGCCGCGCCCGATACCAGCACCGTGTCACCCGCCTTCGGCTGTCCGATTTCGGTAAGGCCGAACCACGCCGTCAACCCCGTCACCCCGAACACGCCGAGCGCCTGTTCCGGCGTGATCCCGCCGCGCAGCTTGGTCACCGGGCCGGTTTCGGTGCTGCCATCGCTCAGCGCATGTTCCTGCCAGCCAAAGGTGCCCTGCACCACGTCACCGACCTCGAAACCCGGGTGCTTGCTCGCCACCACCTCGCCAATGCCGCCAGCGCGCACCACGCCGCCAATCGGCACAGCCGGCAGGTATGTGTCACCGCCCAGCCAGCCGCGCTGGGTGGGATCGAAGGAGAAATGGGTGAGCCGAACGAGGAACTGCCCCTCGCCCACCTCCGGCATCGGCACGGTGACCAGATCGAAATCGCTGTCTTTCAGCGGGCCATTCGGGCGGGATTTCAGCAACCAGCGGCGTGTCGTCGTCATTTGAACAGGCTCCCCAAAATTCCGCGCACCAGGCTCTTGCCCACGCTGCCGGCCAATTGCCGGCCGATGCTGGTGGCCGCCGATCGCGCCACCGATTCAATCACCTTGTCGGTCGTGCTGGGCCGGGCGGCGGCACGCACGCGGGCGGCTTCCAGCCGGGCGGCATCACGCTCGCGCTGGGCGGCCAGCCGGGCGGCTTCCTTGGCAGCCTGGGCATCCAACTTCGCCTCTTCCTTGGCGGCCTGTGCATCCAGCTTGGCCTGCAATGCCGCTGCCTTGTCGGCTTCGGCCTGCGCCGCGCTTTCCTCGCGCTTCATCACCAGCAGTTCGGCGGCGGAATCGCGGTCGATCCGCTCCTCGTATTTGCCTGCGAACGGCGAGGCGTTGATCACGTCCATGCGCTCACCCGGCGTCAGCGGGCCAACGCGGCTACGCGGCGGCGCGATGCGGGTGCGCTCCACCGGGCTGGGCGCGCCATCGGGCATCAGCGTCGAAACCAGCGCCTCACCCACCTTCATCTCGGTGATCACCGCCGCCACATCCAGGCGCGGATTGGGCCGAAACGTCTCGGCGGCGGACTTGATCGCCCTTGCATCGCGCGGCGTGAAGGCGCGCAGGGCATGCTGCACCCGGTTGCCCAGCTGGCCCGCCACCTTTTCGGGAATATCGATCGGGTTCTGCGTGACGAAATAGACGCCGACGCCCTTTGACCGGATCAGGCGCACCACCTGCTCCACCTTGTCCATCAACGCATCAGGCGCTTCATCGAACAGCAGATGGGCTTCATCAAAGAAGAACACCAGCTTGGGCTTGTCGGGATCGCCCACTTCGGGGAGCGTTTCGAACAGTTCGGACAGCAGCCACAGCAGGAAGGTCGCATACAGCCGCGGGCTGTTCATCAGCTTGTCGGCCGCCAGGATATTCACCCGGCCGCGGCCCTTGCCATCCAGCGCGATGAAATCGGTGATGTCGAACGCCGGTTCGCCGAAAAACGCCGCGCCGCCCTGACTTTCCAGCGTGAGCAGCTGGCGCTGGATCGAGCCGACGCTGGCCTTGGTGACATTGCCATATTTGCTCGACAGTTCGGCCGCGTTGTCGGCACACCAGGCCAGCATCGCCTGCAGATCCTCCAGATCGAGCAGCAGCAGATCATGCTCATCGGCATAGCGGAAGGCGATGGCGAGCACGCCTTCCTGCACCTCGTTCAGCCCCATCAGTCGCGCCAGCAGCAGCGGCCCCATTTCGGAAATGGTGGTGCGGATCGGGTGGCCCTGTTCGCCGAAAAGATCCCAGAACACCACTGTCATGGCTTCCCAGTCGTAATCAGCCATCTTCAGTTCCAGCGCGCGCTTGCCGGTCCACGCCGCCGCCTCGCTGCCGGCCTTGGCCATGCCGGCAATGTCGCCCTTCACGTCCGACAGGAACACCGGCACGCCGGCCCGGGAAAAGCCTTCGGCCAGGCCCTGCAATGTCACCGTCTTGCCGGTGCCGGTCGCGCCCGCAATCAGCCCGTGGCGGTTGGCGCGTTTCAGCACCAGCGATTGCGGCGCGTCCTGATCCGACAGGCCGATGAACAGGGAATCGGTCATGAGTAAATCTCCTCAAGACGCAGTTTCACCGGCTTGGGCGCGTCACGTCCAGCCTGAAGATGTCGGGCCGCGCATAATGGCCGGCGGCATCGAAATCGAAACGGGCGCGCACGATGTCGGCCAGATCGACCTCAGCCACCAGCAGCCCCTCGCCGCCGCGCAATGGCCCGGCCAGCACTTCACCCATCGGCGACACGATGATGCTGCCGCCGCCGATGATCGGCACATCTGCAGCCCGGTCAATCAAAGTGATCGGTTCGCCCAGCGCGGTCTGCGTCGGCCCCAGCCACTGGCAGGCCGATACCAGGAAACAGCGCCCTTCATGCGCAATGTGGCGCATGGCCACTTCCCACTGCGGCCGATCATCCACGGTGGGCGCCGCCCAGATCGTCACGCCCTGCCCGTACAGCGCCGCCCGGAACAGCGGCATGAAATTTTCCCAGCAGATCACCGGCGCGATGCGCCCCACCGGGCTGTCGAACACGCGCACATCATCGGGGCCGCCCTGCCCCCAGATCAGCCGTTCAGCCGCTGTTGGCATCAGCTTGCCGCGATGCCCGGCAAGGCGGCCATCGGGGGTGAAATGCAGCGCAGAGCAATGCAGCGTTGCGCCGGCCCGCACGATCGCACCCACCACCATTGTGCAGCCCAGGTCAGCCGCCAGTTCGCCCAGCGCCGCCACCTCCGGGCCGTCAATCTCGATGGCCTGTTCCCAATAACGCCGGAAGGCATCGCGCCCGGCCGGCGTGCGATAGCCCAACCGCACGCCGAAATCCGCGCCCTTCGGGTATCCGCCCAGCAGGGCTTCTGGCAGCACCAGCAGATCGGGATTGGCCGCCTTCAACTCGTCCCGCCGTGCCATCAGCGCGGCCAGCGTTTCGGCCGTGGTCGCCCGGCTGCCGATCTGCAGCGCCGCCAATCGCGCCGTGCCCGTGGGTATCGTCATGCCGCCTCCAATCGTGCCATCGCCCAGCGTGCGGCATCGGCCACCACCGGATCATCGCTGCCCAAATGCGCCCACACCGCCGGAATCAGCGCGCTCTGCCCGCTGTTGCCCGCCGCATAGAGGCAGTTGCGGATGAAGCGATTGACCCCGATGCGCTTGATGGCCGAACCGGAGAAGAGCGCGCGGAAGGCCGCATCGTCAAGCATGAGAAGTTCCGCCAGCTTTGGTGCCGTCAGCTCGGCGCGCGGCAAGAAGGCCGGTTCCTCGGTCGCCTGCGCAAAACGGTTCCACGGGCACACGGCAAGGCAATCGTCGCAGCCATAGATGCGATTGGCCATGGGCTGCCGGAACTCTTCGGGGATCGGGCCCTTGTGCTCGATGGTCAGATAAGCAAGGCAGCGCCGCGCATCGAGGCGATAGGGTGACGGGAAGGCCTGCGTCGGACACGCCGTCTGGCAGCGGGTGCAACTGCCGCAGCGATCCGCGTGCGGCGCATCGGCAGCGAGATCGAGCGTGGTGTAGATCGCGCCCAGGAACAGCCACGAGCCGTGCTGGCGCGACACAAGATTGGTATGCTTGCCCTGCCACCCCAGCCCGGCGGCAGCCGCCAGCGGCTTTTCCATCACCGGCGCGGTATCAACGAACACCTTCAGTTCGCCGCCACCCTCCGCCACCAGCCAGCGCGCCAGCGCCTTCAGCCGTTTCTTGATCAGATCATGATAATCGCGGTTCCAGGCATAGACGGAGATCACGCCCGTATCGCCCTGCCCCGCCAGCCGCAGCGGGTCGAGCGGCGGCGCATAGCTGGTGCCGAGCATGATCACGCTCTTCACATCCGGCCACAGACCCTTGGGCGACGCGCGTTCATCGGCGCGTTCCGGCATCCAGATCATGTCGCCGTGGCAGCCATCCGCCAGCCATTGCCGCAATCGCGCACCCGCTTCCGGGATCGCATCAGCCGTGGTGATGCCGATATCGGCAAAGCCTTGGGTAAGCGCCTCGGCCTTCAACCGGGCAATCAGCTCAGCGTTTTCAGCCAACCGACCACCATCGCCGTCACCCGATCTTCCAGTTCACCCCAGAACAGCCAGTGCGGCGCGCCCGGCAGTTCCTGATAATCGATCTGGCCGGTGAGGTTGCGTGCCGTCGCCCGCGCGATGCCGGGCGGAGTGATGCGATCATTCAGGCCCACCACCACCAGCGCCGGCTGGTTCAGCCGGGCATAATCCACCCGCGTCACATTGCCGAACAACGGCGGCAGCGCCATTTCGGCGAGCACGCGGCCCGAATCCCACACCAGCGCATCAATCTCGCGGCGCGTCACATCCTCGGGGACGCCGTTGAAAATGCCCCAGCGCGCGCCGGCTTCGTCACACAGGGTCGGTTGTTCCCACCAGCCCCATTTCAGCACGACACTCTTCAGCGTCCTGAACGGATCAAGGCTGGGTGACTGGCTGTTGGCCGCCGCTGCCGGCGACAGCAGCACCAGGCCGGCATGCGGAATCCGCTGCGCCACCATCTGCGCCAGCAACCCGCCCATCGAATGGCCCAGGATCACCGGTGGCGCACCCAGCTTGCCGGCTTCGGCGACCAGGTGATCCACATAAGCGGTAATCGACAATTCCCCCAGCGCCGCGTGCGGCGGCAGGCTCACCGGCCGATCGTGGAACAGGATGCATGGCGCGTGGGTGCGATGGCCGGCTTCCTCCAGCACGGGGCGCAGCCGGTCAAACGTGGCCGGCGTCGACCACATGCCGTGGATCAGGAGGATGGGCGGTTTCAGCACACCACGCCCGTGGAGGCCAACACGCCCAGCGTGACGATATCCGATGCGCTGCTGTTCATCGGCACGATCTGCACGGGTTTGGACATGTTGACCAGCATCGGGCCAACAACGCGCAGATTGGCGACTTCCTTGATCAGTTTCGCCGCGATGTTGGCGCTGTGCAGGCCGGGCATGATCAGCACATTGGCCGGGCCGGAAAGCCGATTGAACGGATATTGCGCTCGCATCGCCGGATTGAGCGCCACATCGGCCGACATTTCGCCTTCATATTCAAAGCCGACCTGGCGATTATCAAGCAGCTTCACCGCATCGCGAACATTGTCGACAAACTCGCCACGCGGGTTGCCGAAATTGCTGTAGCTCAGGAAGGCAACGCGCGGTTCCTGGCCCAGCCGGCGCGCCACGGCCGCCGTTTCGATGGCGATGGTGGCCAGCGACTCCGCCGAAGGCCGCTCGGTCACGGTGGTATCGGCCACAAAGATCGTCTGCTGCTTGCCCACCAGCATGTGAATGCCGAACGGGCGGCAGCCGGGCGCCGGGTCGATCACCTGGCGCACCTGGCGATAGGTGGTGGCGAAATTGCGGGTAACGCCGGTGAGCATCAGATCGGCTTCACCCATGGCGACCAGCAGCGCGCCGAACACGTTGCGTTCATGGTTCACCATGCGCTGCACATCGCGGTGCAGCATGCCGCGGCGCTGCAGCCGTTCGTACAGATATTCGACCATGTGCGGCACCAGCGGCGAGATCGCGCTGTTGTGGATCTCGAAACTGTCGATGTCCTCCACGCCCAGCCGCGCCAGGCCTTCGCGCACTGGCCCTTCGCGGCCGACCAGCACCGGCGTGCCGTAACCGCTGTTCTTCCAGTTCATCGCGGCGCGCAGCACCACATCCTGTTCGGCTTCGGCAAACACCGCCCGGCGCGGGCGGCTCTGGGCGCTTTCGATGGCGCCCTGCAGGATCGAGGTGGTGGGGTTCAATCGCCCGCGCAGTTCCTGGCGATAGGCGTCTTCATCAAAGAACGGCTTCCTCGCCGCGCCCGACGCCATAGCCGCCTTGGCAACGGCGGTGGGAATATGTTCGATCAGGCGCGGATCAAACGGCGCCGGAATGATATATTCCGGGCCAAAATTGCGCGCCTTGCCGCCATAAGCGGCGGCCACTTCATCCGGCACCGGCATGCGGGCCAGCGATGCGATGGCGTTGGCGGCGGCCAGCTTCATCTGCTCGTTGATGGCGGTTGCCCGCACGTCCAGCGCGCCCCGGAACAGATAGGGGAAGCACAGCACGTTGTTGACCTGATTGGGATAATCACTGCGCCCGGTCGCCACGATGGCATCGCCGCGCACCTTGTGCACTTCTTCCGGGGTGATTTCCGGATCGGGGTTGGCCATCGCAAAGATGATGGGGTTGGGGGCCATGCTGGCCACCATCTCGGGGCTCACGGCACCCTTCTGGCTCAGGCCCATGAACACGTCCGCGCCCACCATGGCTTCTTCCAGGGAGCGCGCTGGCGTATCGGCGGCATGCGCCGATTTCCACTGGTTCATGCCCTTTTCGCGGCCCTTGTAGATAACGCCGCTGGTATCACACATGATCACATGCCTGACGCCATAGAGCTTGATCAGCTCGGTGCAGGCAATCGCCGCGGCCCCGGCGCCGTTCACCACCATCTTCACATCGGCCGGGTTGCGCCCGGTCAGATGCATTGCGTTGATCAGGCCAGCCGCGGCCACGATGGCGGTGCCGTGCTGATCATCGTGAAAGACCGGAATATTCATCCGCTCTTTCAACGTGGTTTCGATGATGAAGCATTCCGGCGCCTTGATATCCTCAAGGTTGATGCCGCCGAACGAAGGCTCCAGCAGTTCCACGCAGGCGACGAACTTGTCGACGTCCTCGGTGTCCACTTCCAGATCGATGCTGTCGATATCGGCAAAGCGCTTAAACAGCACCGCCTTGCCTTCCATCACCGGCTTTGATGCCAGCGCGCCCAGATTGCCCAGGCCCAGGATGGCGGTGCCGTTGGAGATCACAGCGACCAGATTGCCCTTGATGGTGTAATCATAGGCACTGTCTGGATCGGCGGCGATGGCGCGCACCGGGGCGGCGACACCGGGAGAATAGGCAAGGGACAGATCGCGCTGGGTCGCCATCGGCTTGGAAGCGACGATGTCGATCTTCCCGGCCTTGCCCATGCGGTGATAGGCCAGTGCCTCGCGGTCACCAAAGTCGTTGTCGTCGATGCTGCTCATTTTGCCATTCCACTGGGGATATGCCGCAGGGATAGGATTGTGGCCGCAAAGGGGCAAGCGCTTTGGCACGAGGTGTGCCGCTTTCACGCGCCCCTTTGCACCGAACCGCCCGCGCGCTATCGCAGGGGCGTGACCGCCGCCTCCCCCATGATGACCCAATATCTCGGCATAAAGGCCGAGGTGCCGGATGCGCTGCTGTTCTATCGCATGGGCGATTTCTACGAATTGTTCTTCGAGGATGCGGTTGCGGCCGCCGCCACGCTCGACATCGCGCTGACCAAGCGCGGCGAGCACGGCGGCGAGCCGATTCCGATGTGCGGTGTGCCGGTGCACGCGCATGAAAACTACCTCGCCCGCCTGATCCGCGCCGGGCACCGCGTGGCGATTGCCGAACAGGTGGAAGACCCGGCCGAAGCCAAGAAGCGCGGCAGCAAATCCGTCGTCGCCCGCGCCATCGTGCGCATCGTCACGCCCGGCACCATCACCGAAACCGCGCTGCTGGAACCCAAGCGCTCCAACTGGCTGGCAGCGCTGGCCGGGACAAGCGATGCGGCCGGCCTGGCCTGGCTCGACCTTTCCACCGGCGCCTTCCACACCCGCGCCGGCAGCGTTGCCGAGCTTAAAGGCGAAATCGCCCGCCTCGCGCCGGCGGAACTGCTGGTGCCTGAAGGCCACGCCACCAGGGGCACCACGCGCCCGGCCACCGATTTCTCCTCTGCCCGCGCCGAGGCCACGCTGAAATCCCGTTTCGGTGTCGCCACGCTGGATGGCTGGGGCGATTATTCCGGCCCCGAACTCGCTGCCGCCGGCGCGTTGCTGGCGTACGTGCAGGAAACCGCCCGCTCGGCCGCCCCACTGATCCTGCCGCCGCGCCAGGAACTGCCCGGCAGCCGCATGGCCATCGATGCCGCCACCCGCGCCAGCCTTGAATTGCAACGCAGCGGCTCGCGCCACAGCCTCGAAGCCGCCATCGATCGCACCGTCACCGCCGCCGGCGCCCGCCAGCTGGGCCAGGATATCGCCGCCCCGCTCACCGATCCGGCAAGCATCGTGGCCCGGCTTGATCTGGTCGGCTGGTTCATCACTGATCCGCTCACCCGCACCGGCACCCGCGACACGCTCGCCGGCCTGCCCGATATCGCCCGCGCACTCGCCCGCCTCACCATCGGCCGCTGGAGCCCGCGTGATCTCGGCCAACTCTCCACCGGCCTTGCCCGCGCGCTGGCCCTTCGCCACGCGCTGACCACCCGCGCCACGCCGCCGGAACTGCTCGCCGAAACGCTCAGCCAAATCGGTTCCGGCCTCGGCGCGCTGGTCGAACAACTCGCCCGCACGTTGGTGGACGAACCACCCATCGAACTGCCCGGCGCCATTCGCCCCGGCTTCGACGCGGCGCTTGATGCGCTGCGCGACACGTCCAAGGATGGCCGCTCCGCCGTGGTCGCACTCGAAACCCGCCTGAAAGCCGAAACCGGCATCACGGCGCTGAAGATCCGCCACAACAACGTGCTCGGCTATCACATCGAAGTCCCCGCCCAGCGCGCCGACCCGTTGCTGCGCGCCGACAGCGGCTTCATCCACCGCCAGACCATGGCCGGCGCCGTCCGCTTCTCCTCGCCGGAACTGGGCGAACTCGGCACGAAAATCGCCCAAGCCGCCGATCACGCGCTGGCCGCCGAAGCCGCGCATCTGGAAGAACTGCGCGAAACGGCACTCAGCCACACCGCCAGCATCGCCGCCACCGCCGCCGCGCTCGCCCGGCTGGACGTCGCTGCCGCGCTGGCCGAACTCGCCGCATCCGAAAACTGGTGCCGCCCCACGGTAGACGCCAGCACCGCCTTTCACATCGAATCCGGCCGCCACCCGGTGGTCGAACTCGCGGTGCGCAAATCCGGCACCCGTTTCACACCCAATGATTGCGACCTGTCGGCGGATCGCCGCGTCTGGCTTGTCACCGGCCCCAACATGGCCGGCAAATCCACCTTCCTGCGCCAGAACGCCCTCATCGCCGTCCTTGCCCAGGCCGGCAGCCACGTCCCCGCTGCCGCGGCGCATATCGGCGTGGTCGATCGGCTCTACAGCCGGGTTGGCGCTGCCGATGATCTGGCGGAAGGCCGCTCCACCTTCATGGTCGAAATGGTCGAAACGGCGGCCATTCTCACCGGTGCCACCAACCGCAGCCTCGTCATCCTCGATGAAGTCGGCCGCGGCACCTCCACCTATGATGGCCTCGCCATCGCCTGGGCCGTGCTCGAAGCCGTGCACGACGATCTGCAAAGCCGTTGCCTCTTCGCCACCCACTATCACGAACTCGTGCCCCTCACCGCCAAGCTCGCCAGCCTTGCCAGCGTCACCGTGAAGGTGCGCGAATGGAAGGGCGATCTCGTCTTCCTGCACCAGGTCGCTCCCGGCGCTGCCGACAAAAGCTATGGCCTGGCCGTGGCGCGCCTCGCCGGCGTGCCCGCCCCCGTCCTCGCCCGCGCCCGCGCCGTCCTCACCCGCCTCGAAACCCGCCGCGATCAGACGGGCGGCATTGCAGCCGGCGTGGATTCACTCCCCCTCTTTGCCGCCCCTGCCGCCCCCAGCGGCGACGACCTGCGCGAGAAACTGGCCAGCATCGACCCCGACAACATCACTCCGCGTGAGGCGCTCGATCTGCTGACGGATCTGAAGGCGCTGGCCGGTCAAGCCGGCGACGTTAACTGATCCACCGCCTCCAGCGCCTTGGCGGCATACATCACGCTTGGCCCGGCCCCCATATACACCGCCATGGCCAGCGTTTCGGCCACCTGTTCCCGCGTTGCCCCGGCCTTGATCGCGCCTTCGGCATGATAGGCGATGCAGGGTTCGCAGCGGGTGGCAACGCCGATGGCCAGAGCGATCAATTCCTGGGTGGCGTGATCCAGCGCCGGGCCCGCGTGCGCGGCGCGGCTCATATCGCCAAAGGCCTTCATCACATCGGGGCTGGCCGTGCGCAGGTTCTTCACCGCGCCATTCATTTCGATGATCATGTCCCGCCAATCGCGCGTGCCCATCGTCGTCGCCTTCCGTTCACGTTGAGGCGCAACGATAGGGGCCCGACAGGGGCAACCCAATCCGGGCTGCCCCCTAGGCGCGCCTCAACCTTTGTTGCGGATATTGGGATCAAGGAAGATCGGCAGCCACATCTGCAGCTCATTGCCGGTCTTCCTGGTCGGCACCAACAGACCAATGTTCAGGCTGCGCGCCTCGGCCGCGTTGCGAACGCCAAAGCTGAAACGCTCGACACCGGCAACGCTGGTATCGATGGACGTGCGCCCGCAATAGCCGATCACACCCGGCTGCGGTGCAGGGGTCAGCACGGCTTCGGACGAATCGTTGCCACTGGGATCAGGCCCGGTTGGCAAGGGGCCGCTGCGCGGCCGCAGGAAATGCACGCCAGGCCTGCCGCCAGTCGCCCCGGTCTTCAGCACGATGGTCACCATCACATAATCCGAACCGGCACTGGTGATATCCATGTCGAGGTTAGTGGGCCAGTTGTTGCCCACTTCAGTCTGCGGTATCTCAGGGACGTTGGCAGCGCCGCGCTTGATGTCGCGCTTGACCCGGCGGTTGTTGCTTAGTCCGGAAAATATATCCTCCAGAGTCCACACGACAGTCTCGCCCGCATTGCCCGCGCAGGGTGTGGCCGGCACCTGGGTAAACGAATATGCGCTGAAAGCCACCCTTGGTACCTTCGTCGGCTGGAGCGTTCCAGTGGCACCGGCAACATCCGGCGTCAGCGTGGCCTGTTGCTCAGGGGTGGGGCCGGGCCGGTCGCATCCCGCCAGTACCAGCAAGGTTGCCACCATGGCGCCCCCGCGAACCATATTGCGTGTCATCGTGCGCTCTCCTTCATCATGCCGCCCAGGCGGCGTTCCTGGGCCAGATCGAGGCCCCATTGATCGGTCAGCAGATCGCCGCGCGCCGCCAGCGCCGGCCCGCCCGCAGCGATCGCCGTCGCGCCGCGCCGGGCGGCAAGGATCCGGCAGAAATCGGCAAGCTCATCGTTCTTCAGCCGGTTGAGATCGGCCTCGCAATCACCGTTCAGCGCCGCCAGCGTGGCATCATCGCGCGATCGTGCCGCCGGCATGGCCAGCAGCGCCTTCAACCGCATCAGATCAAACATCCGCACCTGGGCCTTGCGCCGCACATTCTGCGGATCATTCGCGGCCAGTGCCTGCGCCTTGCCGCGCCCGCTGGCCAGTAGCGGCAGCGCTGCATCGGGGCGACCGGAATCGATGGCGATCCGCGCCAGCGCCAGTTCGTGCGAAACCAGATCAGCGGTCACCTGTCGGTCCTGCGGATCGGTGGCGGCAAGCTGATCAAGAATGGCCTTTTGCCGGGCGCGCGCCGCCAGAGCTTGGGCGGGTGCCCCGGCTATTCTTTGCGTATCGGCCAACCACGCTTCGGTATCTGCCAGGCTGAACAGCGTATCGCGATTGCCGGGCCGCAGCGCATCAGCAGCCGCAAAAGCCTTCAGTGCGGCCAGGAAATGGCCCTGCGCCGCTGCCGTGTCCAGCCGGGCGCGCAAGGCCAGGACACCAAGATTATTTTCGGCATAGCCGGCCTCCATCCACCAATCGGGTTTCTTGCCGTCGCTGGCCAGCAAGCGCGCTGCCAGATCACGATAGGCGGCAAAGGCGGTGGCCGCCCGGGTGCGTTCCCCGCCGCGCCAACTGATCATGCCGGTGTAATATTGGCTCTGGGCATGGGCGAAGATGCGTTCCGGATCGTCTGGCGCCTTGGCCAGCAACTGGGCCGTGGTGCGCATCGCCTCTTCAGTCTGGTTGCGCGCCGCCACCAGATCGCCGCGGCTCTCGTCATCTTCGGCAATGGCCAGCAGCAGCTTGGCGCGTTGCTGCAGATCGGCATCGGAAAGTCCCGAAAGATCCTGCCCGCGCCAGCTTTTCGCCACGCCGTCGTTCACCGCCGTCAGCAGATCAAGCCGCCCTGCCCGTTTCAACTGGGCGCGCAGATCATCCAGCATGTAGTTTGAAAGGGTGCCGGCCCGCACCCGCTGCTTTTCCTCGGCCAGGCGGGCATTCATGTTCTGCACCACCAGGGCCAGCACCACGGCCAGCACCGCAATCGCCAGCGCCGCCGCTCCGGCGATCTGCTGCAGGCGGCGCTGGGCATCGCGCTGCACCAGCACGGCCATCGACACGCCGGCCATCACCGCCACCAGCTTCAGCAACGCCAACCGTTCGCCCTCGCCGGGAATATCGGCGGCCAGCGGCACCAGCGTGCGACCATCGGCGCGGCGCATCAGGGCGGGCGGAAAACTGGTTTCGGGCGTGCCTTCCAGCAGCAATGGTAGAATGCGGTCATCACCGTGGGCAGCGCGGAACATCGCGATCTCGCGCGCGACCCATTCGGATTTGGCCGATGCCGGGCTGCACAGCACCAGCAGATAGGCCGACGCGTTTATGGCCTCGATCACGGCTGTATCGATATCGGGCGCGACCCGCATTTCATCGATATCGCGGAACAACGGGCGCAGCCGCCGGCCATCATCGCCAAACGCCAGCCCGCCGCCCTGTAATCGGCGGGGCAGACGATAGGTTTCCAGCCAGCGCTGAATGCGCTGCGCCGCCTTGCCGTCCCCGCGGTTGTACGAGAGGAAGACGGAATAGCGCGGCGTTAGGGAAACCATGTCCACAGTCGCGGGCCCCACATCAGCGAGGCCCAAGCTTAACATTCATTTGCCGAAATCCAAATTTCTGGTGGGCCAACAGCCTGCACCCTTGACCGGCGCGCTGCCCACCTTCACCACACAGTCATGGCGGGGTGGCAATTCTGGATCGATCGCGGCGGCACGTTCACGGATATCGTGGCCTTGCGCCCCAATGGCGGGCTGGAGACGGCCAAGCTGCTCAGCCACGCGCCGGAGCAATATGCGGATGCCGCGCTGGCCGGGATCGCGCGGTTGCGGGGGGATGATCAGGCCCCAATTCAGGCCGTGCGGATGGGCACGACGGTCGCCACCAACGCGCTGCTCGAACGGCGCGGCCAGCCCACGGTGCTGGCGATCACGCGCGGCCACCGCGATGCCCTGCTGATCGGCCACCAGGCCCGGCCGGATATCTTTGCGCTGGAGATCAGGAAACCCGCGCCGCTGGTTGAAACGGTGGTGGAGATTGACGAGCGGGTGACGGCCGAGGGTGAAATCCTGCGTCCGCTCAACGAGCATTCGACCCGTGCCGCGCTCCAGGGCGCGTTTGGCGCTGGCTATCGCAGCCTTGCCATCGCCTGTGTGCACGGCCACGCCCATCCGGCGCATGAAGCGCGCGTAGCCGCGATAGCGCGGGAAATCGGCTTTACGCAGGTAACCACCAGTCACGAAGTCGGCGCCGTGATCCGGCTGGTGCCGCGCGCCAACACCGCCGTGGTTGATGCCTATCTGTCGCCGCCGCTGCGCGATTATGTGAACACGGTCGCCGCCGGCCTGCCGGGGGTGAACCTCGCCTTCATGCAGAGCAACGGTGGCCTTGCCCGCGCCGGGCATTTTCATGGCCGCGATGCCATCCTGTCCGGCCCGGCCGGCGGCATTGTCGGCATGGCGGCGGCCGGGCGCAGCGCGGGGGAAGAGCGACTTATCGGCTTCGACATGGGCGGCACCTCCACCGATGTCTCGCTGTTCGACGGGCAGTATGAACGCGCCGAAGAAGTGATCATTGCCGGCGTGCCGATGCGGGTGCCGATGCTGAAGATCGACACGGTGGCGGCGGGCGGCGGTTCGATCATCAGCCATGTTGGCGGCCGCCTGAAGGTGGGCCCCGAAAGCGCCGGCGCCGTGCCGGGCCCAGCCGCCTATCGGCGCGGCGGGCCGCTTACCGTCACCGATGCCAATGTCATGCTGGGCATCGTGCAGCCAGCGCTGTTCCCGGCGCTGTTTGGCCCCGGCGGAAACCAGCCGCTCGACGGGGACGCCGTGCGCGATGGCTTTGCCCGGCTTGGCGCCGCGCTGGGCCAGCCACCCGAACAGGTGGCCGCCGGCGCCCGTTCCATCGCCACTGAAACCATGGCCCAGGCCATCCGCCGCATCTCGATCGCCCGCGGGCACGATGCAGCACAATACACGCTCACCAGCTTTGGCGGGGCCGGCGGGCAACATTGCTGCGCCATCGCCGATCAACTGGGCATGCGGCGCATCCTCATCCACCCGCTGGCCGGCCTGCTCTCCGCCTTCGGCATTGGCCTGGCGGAAGTGCGGGTGGTGCGGCAGCGCACGCTGAACTGGCCGCTGGGGCCGGACACTGATCTTGCCCAGGCGGCGACCGAATTGGCCGAACAGGCCCGCGCGGCGCTGCTGGCGCAAGGCGAGGCGGTGGCGGATGTGCAAGTGAAGGCCCGCATCCGCTATGCCGGGTCCGACAGCGGTGTGGACCTGCCGCTGGCGCCGCCTGAAGTGCTGGCAAGGGGATTTTCGGAAGAGCAGGCCCGGCGGTTCGGCTTCGCGATTGCCGGCGCCGATCTGGTGGTGGACGCGCTGCTGGCCGAAGCCGTGGGCGAAACCCCCGCGCTGCCAGCCGCCGGCAGCGCGCCTCCAGCGGCCGGCAGCGGCCCGGCACATATCGCCACCCACGACATCTATCTCGGACACCGGTGGCAGCGTTGCACCTTCTACAACCGCGCCGCCCTGCCCACCGGTTGGCGCATCGCCGGCCCCGCCGTGATCATCGACAGTGCCGGCACGACATTGGTGGAACCCGGCTGGCAGGGCGACGTGGACGCCGCGGCCAACCTGGTGCTGACCCGGCTGGCTCCGCCCGCCAAGGCCGCAGCTCCCGTCTCGGAAGCCGCCCCCGATCCCATCCGCCTCGAACTCTTTGCCAACCGCTTCATGGCCATCGCGGAGGAGATGGGCGAAGCGTTGAAGACCACCGCCTGGTCAGTCAACATCAAGGAAAGGCTGGATTTTTCCTGCGCGCTGTTCGACGCTGAAGGCCATCTGATCGCCAACGCACCGCACATGCCGGTCCACCTGGGCTCCATGGGTGACAGCGTGCGCACGGTGATGGACAAATGGGCAGGATCTGCGCGCGGCATCCGCCCCGGCGACACATTCGTGCTCAACAATCCCTTCGCTGGCGGCACACACCTGCCCGATGTCACTGTTGTTACACCGGTTTTCGTGGATGGGCCTGCCCCATCCTTCTGGGTGGCAGCGCGTGGCCACCAGGCCGATATCGGCGGGATCACTCCTGGTTCCATGCCACCCGACAGCCGGAGCATCACGCAAGAGGGCGTGCTGATCGACAATATCCTTTTGATTGATCAGGGAAACTTCCTGGAAGCTGAAATGCTCGCCCTGCTTGGCTCGGGCCCCTGGCCGGCGCGTGACCCGGCCCGATGCATCGGCGACCTGAAGGCACAGACCGCCGCTTGCACCCGCGGCGCCCAGGCGCTGGTGGCGCTGTGCCAGTCAGAAGGCGAACCGGTCGTCGCTGCCTTCATGTGCCATGTGCAGGACAATGCCGAAGAGGCTGTTCGCGAAGCAATTTCCCGTCTTACCGATGGTGAACGATCAGTTGAGATGGACAACGGCGCATACATCAAGGTCGCCGTCCGCATCGATCCCGCCAGCCGCAGCGCCACCATCGATTTCACCGGCACGTCTCCGCAACTGCCCGACAATTTCAACGCCCCCTTCTCGGTCGCGCAGGCCGCCGTCCTCTATGTTTTCAGATGCTTGGCTGGCAATGATCTGCCGATGAATGATGGCTGCATGCGGCCGCTCAAGCTCATCGTGCCCGAAGGTTCCATGCTGCGCCCCCAGGCCCCCGCCGCCGTTGTGGCCGGCAATGTCGAAACCAGCCAGATCATCACCGATGCCCTGTTCGGCGCGCTGGGCGTGATCGCCGCGTCGGAAGGCACGATGAACAACTTCACCTTCGGCAATGCCGCCCACCAATATTACGAAACGATCTGCGGCGGTGCAGGTGCGGGGAACGGCTTTGCCGGAGCAAGCGCGGTCCAGACGCACATGACCAACAGCCGCCTCACCGATCCGGAAGTGCTGGAAAGCCGTTTTCCGGTTCTGGTTGAGGATTTCAGTACAAGACCTTGTTCTGGCGGGAAAGGTCATTGGCCCGGCGGCGATGGTGTCATCCGCCGTATCGTGTTCCGCGAAGCCATGACCGCGTCCCTGCTCTCCGGCCGCCGCCGCACCCGGCCGTTCGGCTTAGCCGGCGGCAGCGACGCCCTGCCCGGCAGCGCCCGCGTCGAACGCCGCGACGGCCGCGTCGAAACACTAGCCGCCTGCGACCGCGCCGAACTGGCCCCTGGTGACATGATCGTGATCGAAACCCCCGGCGGTGGCGGCTACGGCGCGTGACCACCCTGCCCAGCCTGTGGCCGCTGGCAGGAATCGCCATTGTCGTGATCGGTTTTGCCTTGCGTGCCAATCCGCTGGCCGTGGTGGTCGCTGCTGCCTTCGGGTCAGGCCTGGGCGCCGGGCTTTCGGTGCCCGAGGTGGTGGCCGCGCTGGGCAAGGCCTTTCACCAGAACCGTTATGTCTCGGTACCCTGGATCACCTTGCCGGTCATCGGCCTCATGGAGCGGGCAGGCTTGCAGGAACAGGCCGCCGCGCTGATTGCCCAAACTAAGTCGGCAACAACCTCTCGCATCCTACTGATCTATCTTGGTTTCCGTCAGATCACCGCGGCGCTTGGCCTTACCCAGATCGCCGGCCATGCCCAGACGGTGCGGCCGCTGCTCGCGCCCATGACTGAAGCCGCCGCGACACGCGACAACCCGGCAATCACGGATGACGGGCGCAACAAGGTCAAGGCGATGGCGGCTGCGACCGACAATGTCGGCATCTTCTTTGGTGAGGATATCTTCCTCGCCATCGCGTCCATCCTGCTGATCAAGGGCTTCCTCGAAAGCGCCGGCATCATCGTGCAGCCGCTGCAGCTTTCGGTGTGGGCCATCCCCACCGCGCTGGCGGCCTTTGCGGTGCATGGCGGCCGGCTGCTGCGGATGAAGCCATGATCGGCCTTCCCGCGCTTTATACGCTTGCCGGGCTGGTGTTCGGCAGTTGGGCGGTCGCGACTCTGCTCGATCGGCAGCACACGAAGCGCCTGCTCGGCGCCTGCTTCTGGGGTCTGCTTGCCGTGGAGTTTCTCGCAGGTGACGCTTTAGGAGATACAGGCAACGGATTGTTATTGTTGCTACTGGTGGCGCTGGCGCTGCTGGGAGCACCCGGCAAGGGCCAGGCTGCCACGACAACCATTGCCGAACGCCTCGCCAGTGTCTCCCGCCACGGCAACCGACTGTTCCTGCCAGCCCTGATCATGCCCGGCGTCGCGCTGGCCGGCACCTTCATCTTCCCGTTGTTGCCCGGGCTGGTCGATCCCAAGCAGGTCACACTCATCAGCCTCGGTCTCGGCGCCCTCATCGCCACTTCCGTCCTGATGCTGTGGCTGCGCCCGCCCTTGGTCGCCCCGATGCAGGAAGGTCGCCGCCTGGCCGAGGGCGTGGGCTGGGCGATGATCCTGCCGCAACTGCTGGCCAGCCTGGGTGCGCTGTTCACGGTGGCCGGCGTCGGCGAGATCGTCGGCGCTTTGGCCCCGATGGCAATCCCCGAAGGCAGCCGCCTTGCCGCCGTGCTGGCCTTCACCGCTGGCATGGCCATCTTCACCATCATGATGGGCAACGCCTTTGCCGCATTCCCAGTGATGATGGGCGGCATCGGCCTGCCGGTGCTGGTGCTGGGCATGGGCGCCAGTCCGGTGGTGGTGGGCGCTGTCGGCATGCTGGCCGGCTTCTGCGGCACGCTGCTCAGCCCGATGGCGGCCAATTTCAACATCGTGCCGGCGGCACTGTTGAACCTGCCCGATCGCTATGCTGTCATCCGCGCCCAAGTGGCGACAGCGCTGCCGCTGTGGCTGTTCAACACCGCGATGATCTGGGGATTTGCTTTTCGATGATGCTGGATGAAGCCCTTGCAGCCCGCATGGCCGGCATCGCGCTGGGCCATGTGAAGCGCGAATATCCGCACAAGCTGGATCATGTGCTGGCCAGCGACGCCGATGCGCGCACGCCGCGTGATCTGCATCCGATGTTCTTTGGCAGTTTCGATTGGCACAGCTGCGTGCACGGCTGGTGGCTGCTGCTGCGGCTGGCGCATTTGTTTCCGCAACATGCCCGCGCCGCAGAAACCCGGGCGCTGGCCGCCGCCACCTTCACACCGGAAAAGGTCGCCGTCGAGCGCGCCTATCTCGCCCGGCCGCTCTCGCGCGGGTTCGAGCGGCCCTATGGCTGGGCATGGCTGCTCAAGCTCCACGCCGAAATGGCCAGCGCTAGCAATCCCTTGGCGCCCATTCTTGAACCATTCGCGCAAGATTTCGCCGCGCATTGGCGCACGATGCTGGGCAGCTTCACCTATCCCATCCGCACCGGCGCGCACGGCAACACCGCCTTTGCCCTCGTGCTCAGCGCCCACTGGGCCGCCGATCATGATCCCGAACTCTTCGCCCTGATGGCCGACAAGGCCCGCGCCTGGTATGGCGCAGATAAGGGCGCACAGGCGTGGGAACCCGATGGCGATGCCTTCCTTTCGCCCACGCTAATGGAAGCGCTGGCGATGGCGACCCTGCTGCCGGCACCAGAGTTCCGGCGTTGGTTCCGCGCCTTCCTGCCCAAGGCGAAGCGGCAAGCCCCGGCCAGCCTGTTCACCCCCGCCACCGTCACCGATCGTAGCGACGGCAAGATCGCGCATCTTGATGGCCTCAACCTCTCTCGCGCCTGGGCGTTCCGCGCGCTGGCAGCCAAACTCGGCCCACGCGATTCCACCGCACCGGTGCTGCGTGCCGCGGCTGACGCCCATATTGCCTCTGCCCTGCCCCATATCGCCGGCGATTATGCCGGGGAGCATTGGCTGGCCAGTTTCGCCCTGCTGGCGCTGGAGGCCTGATCGCCGTGCGCCGCCGCACCCGTCTGTGGCTGGTTGGTGGCTTGGTTGCCGTTGCTGGCGCGGGCGGGTTGGCCTGGCGGATGCTGACGGAAACCCGAACAGCCGCCGAGGCGACCGCCCCACCGCGCGCCCTGCCCAGCCCGCTGCCCCCGCCGCCACCGTCCAGCATCGCACTGCCGGTGCGGATACCGCTCGCCTTGCTCGAAAAGGCCGTGAACGCCGCCGTACCGATCCGGTTGTGGCAGGTGGATCAGCCCGGCAGCATCTGCGCGAAAACCGGCCGGGTGGACCTGTTTGGCGCCAAGCTGAAGCTGCTTCCCGATGTGAAGTGCCGCATCATCGGCGATGTGACACGCGGCCCGATCCGCCTGTCGAGCCAGAACGGGCACTTGCGCCTGGCCATGCCGGTGGCGGCCACGCTGGAGGCCCGCGATATCGGCGGCGTGATCGCGCGCCAGGGCACCGAAGCCCAAGCGCTGATCACCGCCGATCTGGTGCCGGCACTGACGCCTGAAGGCCAGCTGACGGCGCGCATCCAGCTGCGCTATGACTGGCAGCAGGAGCCGACCGTTTCAGTGCTGGGCCAGCAGATCAGGCTGACCGAGAAAGCTGATGAGAAGCTGGCACCGGTGCTGGCCAGGGCCGAAGCAGATTTGCAGCGCCGGATGATGGCCATGCCGGTGCGCGCCGAACTGGAAAAGCTGTGGCGGCAGGGCTTTACCGTGCAATCTGTCAACAGGAACAACCCCGCCGCCTGGCTGCGCCTGACCCCGCAGGCACTGGCGGTGGACGGCATTGCGGTGGAACAGCGCGATCTGCGCATTGATGCGCGGCTCGGCGCGCTGGCCGAAGTGGTGCTGGGCCAGCAACCCGCCGCGGCCGCCACCACGCCGTTGCCGGACATCGGCAAGACGGGCGGCCCGCCGGGCCTGCTGTTGCACAGTGCCGTGCTCGCCGATCCGGCCACACTGCAGCGCCCGATCGACAAGGCGCTGGCCAAGCTGGCGGCGCGCGGAATCGAGGTGCCGGAATGGGGCCGGGTGAAGGTGCGCTTTGGCCCGTCCACCCTCTATGCCACGGAGGGCGGCAAGCTGGCGCTGGGGCTGCAAATCAGGGCGCGCGGGCCGCGCCAACTGTTGGACACGCGCGGACGCCTGTGGCTGACAGCGCGGCCAGAAACACGGCCGGACAGCGAGCGCATGCTGGTGCGTGATCTGGCGCTGGCCGCCCAACCCGGCGACGATGTGCAGTTGCCGCTGCTGGTGGCGGTGGCGCAATCCGCCGAGGTGAAGGCTGCGCTGGAAGACGCGCTGACCCAGGATTTCACCCGCGATTACACCAAGCTGCTGCGCAAGATCGATCGCGCGCTGGCCGAAGTGAAGATCGGCGAATTCCGCCTCGCCATGCGTCTGGACGAGGTACACCACGGCAAGGCGGTGGTGCTGGGCCAGGGCATCTACCTGCCGGTCACCGCCACCGGCAGTGCCCGGCTGGATTATGCCCCGATGCTTCAGCCGCGGCCGCGATAAGGCGGCTTTTGCGGCGGACGTGGTCCAGAATTTGGGCCACCGGGCGGACGGGCTGACAAGGTGCGCTGCGGCGGCGGCCGCTGCGCAGAGCGTTCTTGTGGCGGACCGCCGGCCGGGCTGATATCAATCTGGTCTTCTGCGCTGTTGCCCTTGCGGGTGGCGTGACGTTTCAGGGCGACCACGAACCGCTCCGCCATGTCGGGCGCGATTTCGACCATCGTTTCCCCCGGGAAGATGCGGATGGCACCGATATCGGGCTTGGTGACACCACCACGCCGGCAAAGCAGCGGAATGATCCAGCGCGGATCGGCGTTGTCGCGGCGGCCGACATCAAGGCGGAACCACACACCTTCGCCACCGCGATCGCCGCCTCGGTCGTTGCTTCGGCCGGCATCATTGCCTTGCCGGCTGTCGCGGCGCTCGGCGCGCGGTGCGGGGCCGGCGTCGACCAGTTCCTCGGCCTGCGGCAGGCGGGCGCGATGCATGCGCACCAGGGCGGAGGCAATCTCGTCGACACCGTGGCGGGTGAGGAGTTCCTCGCCCAGGCGCTTGTCCTCATCGTCCAGTGCGCCAATGCCTTCGCCAATGCTTTCCAGCAGGCGGGTGCGATCCTGCACGGCGATGGCTTCCAGCGTGGGCACTGGCGTCCATTCGGCTTTCACGCCGGCACCCTGCAGCATACGCTCAACGCGGCGGCGGGCGGGATAGGGTACGATCAGCACGGCGGTGCCCTTGGCGCCGGCACGGCCGGTGCGGCCGGAACGGTGCTGCAGGGTTTCGGCGTCGCGCGGCACTTCAACGTGGATCACGAGGCTAAGCCCGGGCAGATCGATGCCGCGCGCGGCCACATCGGTGGCCACGCACAGCCGCGCACGGCGGTCCCGCAAGGCTTGCAGCGCCTGGTTGCGCTCGGATTGGCTGTGCTCGCCCGACAGCGCGACGGCGGCAAAACCGCGTTCCGTCAGGCTGGCGTGCAGGCGGCGAACATTGTCGCGCGTGGCACAGAACAACAACGCGGTCGGCGGTTCGTGGAAACGCAGCAGATTGACCACGGCGGCTTCGATATCGGCCGGCGCCGTGGCGACGCATTGATAAGCGATATCGGTGTGGGCGCTGGCGCGGCCAGCGGTGGCAAGGCGCAGCGCGTCTTTCTGATAATCGCGCGCGAGTTCGGCAATGCCCTTGGGCATGGTCGCCGAAAACATCAGGGTGCGGCGTTCCGGCGGCGCGGCATCCAGGATTTCTTCCAGATCCTCGCGGAAGCCCATGTCGAGCATTTCATCGGCTTCATCAAGCACGACGACCTTGCAATTATCCAGCAACAGCCCGCCGCGTTCGAGGTGATCGCGCAAGCGGCCCGGGGTGCCGACCACGATGTGCGTGCCGGCCGAAAGCGAGCGCCGTTCCACCTGCTGGTTCATGCCGCCCACGCACGTGGCGATGCGCCCGCGCGCCGGTGCATAAAGCCATGCCAGTTCCTTGGCGACCTGCAACGCCAGTTCGCGCGTCGGTGCAATCACCAGCGCGAGCGGACGGGCCGGCGCTGGCAGCGCATCGGTAGCGCCGAGCAGATTCTCGGCCATGGCGAGGCCGAAGGCCACCGTCTTGCCCGAACCGGTCTGGGCGGAAACCAGCAAATCGCGGCCGCGCGCCTCTTCAGCGATCACGGCGGATTGGACGGGGGTGAGTTCTTCATAGCCGCGCTGCGCGATGGCCTGGGCCAGCGGCGCGGGGAGCGTTTCAATTGTCATGGGCCGCCTATGGCGCAATTGGCCGCGAAAGGCGAATCAGCTTCGCACGAAAATTGCAAGACATGCTCATGCCGAGCATGTCGTGTCCCCGCCGCGAGCAGCGGGGACACATAACAACTCAGTAGACTTCGAACAGGCCGGCCGCACCCATGCCGCCGCCCACGCACATGGTGACGACCACATATTTGGCACCACGGCGCTTGCCTTCGATCAGGGCGTGGCCGGTGCAACGCGCGCCGGTCATGCCATAGGGGTGGCCGATGGAGATCGATCCGCCGTTGACGTTGAGCAGTTCCGGATCAATGCCCAGCACGTCGGCGCAGTGGATCACCTGCACGGCAAAGGCTTCGTTCAGTTCCCACAAGCCGATGTCGTTCATGGTCAGGCCGTTGGCCTTCAACAGCTTGGGGATGGCATAGATGGGACCGATGCCCATCTCGTCCGGTTCAAGGCCGGCGACGGCCATGCCGCGATAGGCACCCAGCGGCGTGAGGCCACGGCGGGCGGCTTCCTTGGCTTCCATCAGGACGCTGGCAGACGCGCCATCGGAAAGCTGGCTGGCGTTGCCGGCGGTGATCACGCCGCCTTCGATCACCGGCTTCAGGCCCTTCAGGCTTTCCAGCGTGGTTTCCGGGCGATTGCCTTCATCCTTTGACAGCGTGATCTCGTGGGTGGTGACCTCTTTGGTCTCCTTGTTGACCATCGCCATCGTCGCAGTCATCGGCACGATTTCGTCGTCGAACTTGCCGGCGGCTTGCGCTGCGGCAGTGCGCACCTGGCTTTGATAGCCATATTCATCCTGGCGGTCGCGGCTGACGTTGTACCGCTTGGCCACCACTTCGGCGGTTTGCAGCATCGGCATGTGGATGTTGGGGTGCATGGCGACCAGGCTGGGATCCATGCCCACGCGCATCTTGTCGTTCTGCACCATCGAAATGCTGTCCACACCGGCACCGATGCAGATCTGCATGCCATCAACCATGATCTGCTTGGCAGCGGTCGCAATCGACATCACGCCCGACGAGCATTGCCGATCCATCGACTGGCCCGACACAGTGACCGGCAGGCCGGCGCGCAGCAGCGCCAAGCGAGCAATGTTGCCGCCCTGCACGCCCTGTTGCAGGGCACAGCCCATCACCACGTCGTCCACTTCGGCGCCTTCGATGCCGGCGCGCTTCACGGCATGGGCGATGGCATGGCCGGCGAGCGTTGGCGACGGGGTGGCGTTGAACGCGCCGCGGAACGCCTTGCCGATCGGCGTGCGGGCGGTGGAAACGATAACGGCTTCACGCATGAGATATTCCTTCCTGTGTCAGTTCAGCGGGCTTCAGCCCACATATTGCAAAGTGATCCATTCGGCGGCGAGCGCGGGCTTGGTTTCGCCTTCGATCTCGACCGATACATTGGTTGTGGTCTGCCAGGCACCATCCGGGCGCTGCGACACATCGGCGATGGTGAAGCGGCCGCGGATCTTGCGGCCCGATTTCACTGGCGCCATGAAGCGCACCTTGTTGAGGCCATAGTTGACCCCCATGCGCGTGCCCTTGATGCCCGGCATCGCCTGATAGGCCATGACACTGAGCAGGCTGAGCGTGAGATAGCCGTGCGCGATGGTGGTGCCGAATGGCGTCTGCGCGGCCAGTTCCGGGTTCACATGGATGAACTGGTGATCACCCGTCACTTCGGCAAAGGCGTTGATCTTTTCCTGCGGGACCTCGATCCAGTCCGACACGCCAACCTCGGTTCCGGCCAGCGCGCGAAACTCATCCAGCGTCAGTGATTTTCCGGCCATGCACGTCACTCCCCATGATCTGATTTGCGGCCAGCCTAGGCCCCGCTTCACGTTCACGTCAACCCAGCAGAATCGTGGTAAACACAACGTTGTTAACTTCATGATTAGTTGTCATTAACCATAATCCATCGTTACTGGAATTGGGCATCCGCAGTGCCGCCCCCGGCACGCCGATCACAAAGGATCGCCCGCCATGACCAGCCACAACCCCGCCGCCGCCCTCGCCCTTGCCGCCCTTGCCCTGCTCACCAGTGCCGATGCCGGCGCGGTGACCGTGACCAGCCTTGCCGGCGCGCCCGACCCCGGCCCGCTGCCCGGCCAGCAGCTGGTGGTCAGTTTCGACGCGCCAGCGGCGCCCGGCTTCAGTTGGACCGGCGGCCTAGCCACGGCCATCGGCACTGTGCGCGGCGTGCACACGTCGCCGGCCCTGAACACCAGCCTTTATGGCTATGTATCGAGTGCGCATCCTGATCCGGTGGCGACGCTGCTCACACCGGCGTTAACCTCGATCAGTTTCTATTGGGGCACGATGGATTCCCACAACTGGCTGTGGGTGCTTGGTGCCGATCTGCAGCCCATCCACTTCGTGCATCTTTCGACCATCGCTTTCGATCCGATCGCCTATGCCGGTGGCGGCAGTGGCCGCAACCGCCGCCTGTCGATCACGGCCGATGGGGCTGAGACCATCGGCGGCCTCCGCTTCTGGGCACGCGGCCGCAGCTTCGAATTCGATGATTTTGCCTCCACGCTGGCCCCCGACAATATGCCCGACAGCGGCACCGTGCCGGAACCAGCCAGCTGGGCGATGTTGATCGCCGGCCTGGGCCTGGTGGGTGCCGTGGCCCGCCGGCGCGGACGGCAAGTGCAGGTCGTCGCCTGAACATTGTGGTTAACATACTGTGAACAAGACTTGTCCGGACTTAACATGTCTGTTATATAAAGTTTCCGTTAACTCAAAGGTGTATCATGAAGCGTCAGTTGCTTGGCCTTGTTGCCAGTCTTGTTGTTACCTCGGCCGCGCAGGCCGTCACCGTCACCGGAACATTTGGTGCTCCGGATCCCGGCCCGGCTGTCGGCCAATCGATCGTCGTCAGTTTCGATGGTCCCAACGCAGCCGGCTACAGCTGGACCGGGGGCCTCGCCACCAGCTGCGCTTCCATCAACGGCGCTGCCATGCCGGCGGTCGGTGTCGGCGGCACCGCCAGCTGCTTTGGCTATGTGTCGAGCCGGATCAACCCGAACAGTGCCACCCTTTCCACCCCGAACCTGTCCTCGATCAGCTTCTATTGGGGCTCGATCGACACCTACAACTTCGTTGACGTTCTGGGTGCCGGCGGCGCGACCATCTTCAACATCGCGGGCGGTGCACTGCCGCCGTCGAATGGCAACCAGGGCCAGCCGGCGACCAACCGCCGGGTCAACTTCATAGCCGGTGCCGGCGAAGTCATCACCGGCCTGCGCCTGCGCTCCGAAGGCGTGGCCTTCGAATTCGACAGCTTCGCAGCGACCGAAGTGATCACGCCGGGCGGCGGCGCCGTGCCGGAACCGGCCACCTGGGCGATGCTGCTGGCGGGCTTTGGCCTGGTTGGCGTGTCGGCCCGTCGCCGGCGCGCGCTGGCGGCCTGATCTGATCCTGCCGCCCGCGCATCGGGCGGCGCCTGCTGGCCAAAGTGCCGGCCATGTGGCGTTGCTGCCATGTGGCCGGTACTGCCTTGTTCAGCTAGGTCCAGTTTGTTCTCGCGCCACAGCGAGGGATTCACCCCCGAACGGGTGCCCCCCCGGCGAGAAGGGTTTCTGCCGCCACGGAGCGGCTCTCTTATTGTTCGATCAACTGGGCTGCGCAGAAGCCGCCGAATCAGCAAAACGGCGCGGCGGGAAATCTCCCACCGCGCCGTCATGCCATCGGTGATGGATCAGGCAGCGACGCCGGCAGCGCCACGACGGCGACGCGACACCGCGCCTACCAGGCCAAAGCCAGCGATCAGCATCGCCCAACTCGCCGGTTCCGGCACCACGCCCTGGCCACCGAAATCTTCGGCGGTCACCCGGATGATCATGTCATCATGGTTGTCATCATCGCCGGTGATCTGATCGTCAAAGCCCAGATAGAGCACGTTCGACGAATAGCTGCCGTTGGCCACAGCGCCGCGCGGCAGGAAAATGCCGAATTCCAGCGAGCCGATGCCCTTGTTCTGGGCTCCACCCGCAGACGTGAAGATCCAATCGTTGATCGAACCGGCGTTGTAGACCAGCGAACCCAAGGCAACGGGGTTCCAGGCCGTGAAGCTGCTGTTTTCCGAAATTCCAATGGCGCCAGCGCGAGCCGAGAAACTGTCGCTGAACCCGCTTTCGGAGCCGAGGAATTCGAAGGTGACCGTCGCCTTGCCCGAAAGGGAGATGGTCGCGCCACCCGCCGTGTACAAATACAGGCCAGCGGCGTTGAGGTTACTCTGGAAATTGTTGTTGCCCGGGATGGTGTCCACCGGCGAGCCGATTCCCACGTTGAATGTCACGGCAGCTGCAGCCGGAATGGCCAGCGCCATTGACGCAATCGCAGCCAATTTCAGTATCTTCGTCATTGTACTACTCCCCTCGACAATGCGGCTGCCCAGCCGCGCACAATTCAAACAGAGTCTGAACGAACGAAAAGTAACGTATTTTTTACCTCTATGAAAGTAGAAATTATGTTAATAGTAATATCTTGTTCATATTCAAGCCGAGCGCGTTGACTGGAAGCCGCACGGCAGCGATCAGCGCGGGCGTTCGGCGATCTGGGTTGGATCAATCAGCCGGCCATCCGGCGCAGCTGTGAAGGTCGTCTGGGTGGGATAGGCGAATTCCAGGCCCAGTTCGGCAAAGCGGCGCACGATGGCAAAACCCACCGCCTGCCGCGCCGCGGTCATGGCCTCCAGTTCGGGAACGGTCACGAAGAAGATCAGCTCGAAATCAAGGCTCGAAGGGCCGAACCCCGTGAAGGCGGCGCGATCGAAGCGACAATCGGCCTGCGCGTCCACAATCGCCTGCAGGTGGCCGGGCAGCGCCTCCAGCAGATCGGGCGGGGTCTGGTAGACAATGCCGAAATTCAGCACCACGCGCCGTTCTTCAATGCGGCGCAAATTGGCCACCTGCTGTTCCAGCAGCTTGGTGTTGGCCATCACCAGTTGTTCGCCCGACAAGGATCGGATGCGGGTGGTCTTCAGCCCGATATGCTCCACGATGCCGGTAGAGGTGCCGTAACTGATTGTGTCGCCCACCCGGAACGGACGGTCGAACAGGATGGCGAGCGCGGCAAACAGATCGGAAAAAATCCCTTGGGCGGCCAAGCCGATGGCGATGCCGCCGACGCCCAGACCAGCCACCAGCGCGGTGACATTCACGCCAAGGTTATCGAGAATCAGGATCGCCGCCAGCAACCAGACCACGACATTGACCAGCACGGTGATGATGCCCATGGCGTTGCCGAGCGCGACGGCATCCTCGCCGCCATGGCCGGCGCGGCGATGCACCAGGCCCAGCACCAACTCCCGGATCCACAGGGCACCCTGCACCGCCAGTGCGATGGTGAACAGATTATCCACCAGCCGCATCAACGGTCCAGGCAGGGCCACAGCATGGGTGGCACCGTCCAGCGCCGCTGCGATCAGGAACAGCAAGAGCGTGCGCGCCACCAGCGCGCGCAACAAGCTGGGGGCACCGGCAAATTCCCGTGGCAGCAGCCGCAGCGCGCCCCATTTCAGCAACCACAGGGCGGCCAGGATGGCACCGGCAATTGCCACGCCGAACAAGGCTTCACCGCTGTCCTGCGTGATCCAGGCCCAGCTTTCGCCGAACGCGCGTTCGGCGCGGGCGGCAGCGCGGCCCAGCGGGTCCGCCATCACCAGGCGCTCTCCAGCCAGGCTGGCCGCCGCACCGCTACCTTGGCATCGCCAAGGAACAGCGGCTTGTCGGCTTCCTCAAGCCGCAGATGCACGATGGCATAATCGCCACGCCGGCTCCGGAGCTTGCCGCAGGCGCGGCCGGCGTCGTCCTTCACATCGATCGCATCGCCGGGCTCACCGTCCAACGTCACCGGCACGAGCCGGCGGCGCACCTTGTCGCGGTGGTGCATGCGCGCGGTGTTTTCCTGGCCAACATAGCAGCCCTTGGTGAACGACACGCCGTCCAGCAGATCGGCACCGGTTTCCAGCCAGAGCAACTCGTCCGTGCCGATGTCCGCGCTGTCGGGCACGCCCACCACGTGGCGATGCGCATCATAGGCGTCCGCGCCGGCCGGTGCACCGTCCGCGGGACCGACCCAGCGCGCGCCCAGCACCGCCGCTCGCGCATCCGTCGGCTCACCACCGGGCCAGCCGGCCAGCACTGCCAAATCCTCGCGCCGGACCAGCGTCACCGCCTTGCGCAACTTGTACATGCTCAACCGCTTGAGCAGCGCATCCGCCTTTTCGGCCGCGACATCGATCAGGATCGCACCACCATCGCCGGCATGGAGATGGAAATCGAACAGCGCCTTGCCCTGCGGGCTGAGCAACCCGGCAAAGACCGCGAGGCCCGGCGCCACCAACGCAACATCATGGGTGATCAGCCCCTGCAGAAAGGCCACGGCATCGGGGCCGTCCAGCGCCAGCACGGCGCGATTTTCAAGAGAAATGGGGGTCATGACCATGGAGATAGGCAATCCACGCCGTCCTGCCAATGCCGCGACCAGGCTGCCCGCGCGAAAGCCGTGCTGCAACGCTTGACTCTGTGACCCATTTCTCGCATTGGAGCCGCCTTCGTCGCGGCGGGCCATGGCCTGAAGCGCGTCACCTGCTATTCGGAACCGGAACCATGGCCAAGCCGACCACCATCAAGATCAAGCTCGTGTCCACTGCCGACACCGGCTATTATTATGTCACCAAGAAGAACCCGCGCACCAAGACCGAAAAGCTCTTGTTCCGCAAGTACGACCCGGTGGCCCGCAAGCACGTCGAATTCAAGGAAGCCAAGATCAAGTAAGCGCATCTGCGCTGCCTGATGGTATCAAAAGGGCTGGCGGCAACGCTGGCCCTTTTTGCGTTTGGCCGCGACACTGCATCTGGGCCATCCCCGCTTGGCAGCCATCCCGCCAACCGTTAGGCAGCATTCGTGCTGCGCGATAAACCCTCCTCCGCTGATCCGGCTGTGCTGGCGCTGCAGGCGCTTGCCCATGTTGCCGGCGATGAGGATATGGGGCCGCGCTTCCTGGCGCTCACCGGCATGGATGCCGATGCCCTGCGCGCCAATGCCGGCACGCCGGCCACACTCACCGCCTTGCTCGATTATCTGATGGCCAATGAACATGATCTCGTCGCCACCGCCGAAGCCATTGGCGTGAAGCCCGAGGCGCTGGCCCTGGCGGCGCGCAGGTTGGGGAGTGACTGGTGAAGGCGCGTCCGCTCATCGTTTCAGATTGCGATGGCGTGCTGCTGCACTTCATCGCGCCGTTCGTCGATTATCTGCGCCAGGTCCACGGCCTGACGCTGAGCATGGACAGTTTCGCCCTCACCGGCAATGTGAAGCGCGCTGATGGCACCGCAGTGGAACCTGCGGCGTTTCCGCCGTTGTTGAACGGTTTCTTTGCGGACTGGATGCACAACCAGAATCCGATCGTGGGCGCGGCGGACTCGCTGGGGCAACTCGCCAAGGATTGCGACGTGGTGGTGCTCACCAACATCGCCGATCATCACGCGGAGCGCCGCACCTTGGAACTGGCGCGGCTGGGCATGCCCTATCGCGTGATCGGCAACCAGGGCGGCAAGGGCGCGCCACTGAAGAAACTGCTCGATGAATTTCAACCTTCTGAGGCCATCTTCATCGATGATCTGCCGCCCAATCACACCTCGGTGAAAGCGCATGTGCCGCATGTGCACCGCCTGCACATGGTCGCCGAAACCGAAGTGCGCCACCTGATCCCGCAATCACCCGATGCCCACGCCCGCCACGATGAGTGGCCGGCGATGCTGTCTCACATCGAAACCATCCTGAAAGGTTGATCATGACTCCGGAACAGAAACTCGCCGACCTTGGCATCACCCTGCCCAACGCTGCTGCACCTGCCGCCAACTATGTGCCAACGGTGACGGCCGGCAATCTGATGCACATCAGCGGCCAGATCCCCTTTGCCGAAGATGGCAGCCTGATGAAGGGCCGGCTGGGCGATACAGTTGATGTCGCTTACGGTCAGGCTGCCGCGCGCCGCTGCGCCGTGGGCCTGATCGCGCAGATGAAGACGGCGTTGGGCGACCTGAGCCGCGTCAAGCGCGTCGTCAAACTGGGCGTGTTCGTCGCCAGCCATCCCGATTTCACCGACCAGCCGGAAGTGGGCAATGGCGCATCCGATCTGATGGTCGAAGTGTTCGGCGATGCCGGCCGCCATGCCCGCGCTGCCGTGGGCGTGGCCGTGCTGCCGCGCGGCGTGGCCGTGGAAGTGGACGCGGTGGTCGAGATCGCCTGATGGCGGCTGTGCCGGTGCGTGTGGTGGGCAAAGCCAGCGAGATTTCGCTGGCCGACTGGAACGCTTGCGCCGGCCCGGTCAACCCCTTTGCGCAAGGGGAGTTCTTCCGCGCGCTGGAAGACTCCGGCAGTGCCTGCAGCCGCACGGGCTGGCAGCCCGTCCATCTGGTGACAGATGGCGTGGACGGCCGCCCGGCGGGCATCATGCCGGCCTATCTGAAAACGCACAGCCAGGGCGAATATGTGTTCGATCACGCCTGGGCCGATGCGTGGGAACGGGCGGGTGGCAGCTATTATCCCAAGTTGCAGGCCGCCTTCCCCTTCACGCCGGCCACCGGGCCGCGGTTGCTGCTGCGTGATGAAGCTGCCGGCCTTCCCCTGATCCGCGCCGCCGAGCAAGTGACGGAGAGCAACAATTTCTCCAGCGCGCACGCCACCTTTCTCACGCCCGAGCAGCAGGTGATGTTCCGCGATGCCGGCTGGCTGATCCGCACCGGCGAGCAGTTTCACTGGCAGAACGAGAAGTATCGCGATTTCCAGGATTTCCTCGGCGCCCTCTCCTCCTCGCGCCGCAAGATGATCCGCAAGGAGCGTGAGCGCGCGCTGGCCGGCCTGGAGATCGTGCATCTCACCGGCGCCGCCATCACCGAAAGCCATTGGGATGCGTTCTGGACCTTCTATCAGGACACTGGTGCCCGCAAATGGGGCCAGCCTTACCTGAAGCGCAGTTTCTTCTCGCTGATTGGCGAGGCGATGGGCAGCCGCGTGCTGCTGATGCTGGCCCTCCGCAATGGCAAACCCATTGCCGGCGCACTCAATTTCATCGGCGATGAGTGCCTCTATGGCCGTTACTGGGGCTGCACCGAAGAGGCGCCCTTCCTGCATTTCGAGCTGTGCTATTATCAGGCCATCGAATGGGCCATCGCCAATGGCCGCGCCCGGGTCGAGGCCGGCGCGCAAGGGCAGCACAAGCTGGCGCGCGGCTATCGCCCCACCCCGGTGATCTCTGCGCATTACATCCCCAACCCCGGATTCCGGCAGGCGGTGGCCGATTATCTCGCCCGCGAAACCCAGGCGGTGATCGAGGAAATCGAATATCTGGATCAACATGGCCCGTTCAGGCAGCCGCAAGCCTGAACCGTGCTAGTGTAACCCATGCGACTCATGCTCCTGCTGGCCGTGCTGGCCACTCCCGTCACGGCAACAGAGGTGGTTCGCCTGTCTGACGCACAGCGCGAGGCGGTGATCGCGGCGGCGGCCAATGGCCCCGAACGAACCCCGGTGCTCACGCCGGAACAGGCCAGGCGCCCGTCCGTGCTCGATCGTTCGCTCTATCCGGAATTTTATCAGGATGGCGGCGGTGCCGTGCGGGATCGCAAGGTGCATGGCGAAATGAGCATGTTTGCCGGCAGCGGCGGCACCTTCGGCGTCAGCGGCATGGCCGTGGTGCCGGTGGGCGAAACCGGCACGGCGGCGCTTTCGGTGACGCAGGGCACCAGCCGCTGGGGCGGGATTTCGGGGTTCGGGTTCGGCTACAGCAGCGGTGATGCGCAGAATAATCTGCTGATCGGCAACAGCTTCAATGGCGGTTTCGGCGGCTATGGTGCCTTTGGCAGCCCGTTCGGCGGCCCCTGGACCACCCCCTACGGCCAGACCTGGCAACCGGCCCTGCGGATGCGGCGGCGCTAAATCGGCTGCCCTGCGGCGTCGACCCACAGATCTTCCGGCAACGCCCGCACCCGCACGCAGCGGCGGCCATCTTCGGTGTAGGTGATGATATCGGTGGGCGCACGCGTGCCCACCACCAGCAGGCGCGCCGGTTGATCGCTCGCATTTTCGAGATGATGCCCGGCGGCCACCCCGGCCGCAAAGGTCGCGGCATCGCCAGGCTGCATCGGCGTCACCACCCCGCCTTCGTGCAGCAGCAGGCGGCCCTCCAGCAGCAACAGCATCTCGTCTTCATGGGCATGCCAGTGATTGCGCGACGTGGATGCTCCCGGCGGGATCGTCTGAATCAGCGCACCGAGCTGTTCGAGCCCGTCTGGCCCGCTGATCCACTGCGACCGGATGGTGCCGCCGGGCGCATCCTCATTCTCGGTTGGCATTGCGTCCGGCCTGATCAGCGGCATGGGTCAATCCCTCAGTGCAGGGCAATATTGTCGATCAGCCGCGTCGTGCCGATCACGCCGGCCACCATCAGCCGTGCACCCGGCGCCGGGGTGCCCAGGCTGTGCAGCGTCTCACCATCAACAAGTTCCAGATAATCCAGTCGGACGAAGCCGGCGGACTTGACGGTGCGCTCACCGGCGGCCAGCGCCGCGGCCACCGGCATGCCGCCAAGAATCGCCGCGCGGGTCGCCTGCAGGGCCTGCGGCAGCGCCAGCGCGCGGCTGCGCTCGTCGGCCGAAAGATAGGCGTTGCGGCTGGACAGGGCGAGCCCGTCATCATCGCGCACGATGGCGCAGCCGTGGATTTCCGTGCCAATGTCCAGATCTACTGCCATGCGCTTGACGATGGCCAGCTGCTGCCAGTCCTTCTCGCCAAACACCGCCGCATCGGCTTGGCACGCGCTCAGCAGCTTGGCCACCACGGTTGCCACGCCGTCGAAATGCCCCGGCCGCACCCGGCCGCAGAGCAGATCAGGCAGGCCGCCCACGCGCACGAAGCTGGCAAAGCCCGGCGGATACATGGTGGCGACATCGGGGGCGTAAAGCAGGCTGCACCCCGCGCCGGCGAGCTTCACGGCATCGCCGGCTTCATCACGCGGATAGCGGGCAAGATCCTCGTTCGGCCCGAACTGCTTGGGATTCACGAAGATCGAAGCGACCACGACATCGGCCAGTGTGAGGCCTTTCGTCACCAGTGCCAGATGGCCGGCGTGCAGCGCGCCCATGGTCGGCACGAAGGCGACACGCTTGCCAGCGGCCTGCCAGGCCCGCACCTGGGCGCGCAGTTCGGCGGGCGTTCGCAGGGTGGGCAGTGTGTTGGTCATGCAGTCTTCACCAAGGATCACCCGCAAGGGGCGTTGACAGGCTGGCGGCGCTGTGGGCGATACGGGTTCGGAGTGCAAGCCAGAACAAGGGACAATCGTGACTGCTCATGTGATCGTGCTCGCCAATGAAAAGGGCGGCACCGGCAAATCGACCACCGCCGTGCATATCGGCGTTGCGCTGGCGCTTGCCGGCAAACAGACCGCGCTGATCGATCTCGACAGCCGCCAGCGCACCTCTGCCCGCTATCTGGAAAACCGCTGGAACCACGCCCAGCGCCACGGCATCACCCTGCCCGGCCCGGCCGCGGTTGTGGTGGCCGATGGCGACGGCGCCGAAGCCGAACTGGCGATGCGGTTTCAGCAGGCCAGCCGGCAGGATTTCATCGTGGTCGATTCGCCCGGCCGCGATTCGGCGCTGGCCCGCGCCGCCATGGCCCGCGCCGACACGCTGGTGACACCAATCAACGACAGTTTCGTCGATTTCGATCTGATCGGCGAAGTGGATGGCGACACGTTCGAAGTGAAGAAGCCCAGCTTCTATGCCGAAATGGTCTGGGAAGCCCGCACCCGCCGTGCCCGTGAAGAAAGCCGCCCGATGGACTGGGTGGTGCTCAGGAACCGCCTCTCCACGCTCGATGCCCGCAACAAGCAGCGGGTTGGCGCAGCGCTGGGCTCGCTCTCCAAACGCATCGGTTTCCGCGTGCTGCCCGGCCTTTCGGAACGCGTGATCTTCCGCGAATTCTTCCCGCGCGGGCTCACCCTGCTGGATCGCGCCGCACTTACCGATTTCTCGCTCTCTCACGTTGCCGCCCGCAACGAATTGCGCGCCCTCATCGCCGGGCTGAACCTGCCCGGCGGGATCGAGATGGCGGCCTGATGGGCCTTGCCCTGATCGTTGTGCTCGGCCTTGCCTGGTGGCTGCACCAGAAGGGCCGGCTGCTGCCCAATATGATGCTGTATGGCGGCCTTGGTGTTGCCGGCCTGCTGGCCGTTCGTTTCCTCTCCAGCGGCCGTATCGTGCCGGCCGCGCTGGTGGCAGCGGGCGGCTGGGCGTGGTGGATGTGGAACCAGCAGGGCGGACAGGCCAATGGCGAGTTGGCGCAGGCGGCGCGGCTGCTCGGCGTTGCCCCCGATGCGCCGTCCGAAACCATCTGGCAGGCGTGGCGCCAGGCGATGACCAGCGCCCACCCCGATGCCGGCGGCACCGCCGAAGCCGCCCAGGCCCTCACCGCCGCGCGCGACCTGCTGATCATGGCGGCCGAAAAGCGCCGGGACTTGGGCGACTGAGCGCCTGATGGCCGGCCACAGCTTCCATCCCAGCCTGCTGCGCGCCTACGACATTCGCGGCATCGTGGGCGACACCCTGACCGAGGACGACGCCACCGCCGTTGGCCGCAGTTTTGGCACCATGCTGCGCCGCGCCGGCGGCCGTACCGTCTGCCTGGGCCGCGATGGCCGCGTGAGCAGCCGCAGCCTGGCCAACGCCGTTGCCGACGGGCTGCTGGCGGCCGGCTGCGACGTGATCGATATCGGCCTCGGCCCCTCGCCGATGCTGTATTTCAGCGTGTTCGAAATGCACGCCGATGCTGGCCTGATGGTCACCGGCAGCCACAATCCGCCCGATTGGAACGGCATCAAGATGATGCGCAGCAGCGGACCCTTCCATGGTGCCGATATTCAGGCGCTTGGCACCTTGGCAGCAGCGGGCGATTGGGAGACGGGTAGCGGTTCATCCCGCACCGCCGATATCATGGATCGCTATGTCCAAGCGATGCTGGCCGATTTTCGCGGCAGCGCCTTCACCATCGCGTGGGATTGCGGCAACGGCGCCGCCGGCCCGGTGGTGGAACGGCTGACCCGCCTCCTGCCCGGCACCCATCATCTGTTGTTCAGCGACGTGGATGGCCGATTCCCCAATCACCACCCCGATCCAACGGTGGAAGCCAATCTGGCCGATCTCAAGCGCGTGGTGATCGAAAAAGGCTGCGATTTCGGCGTGGCCTTTGATGGCGATGCAGATCGTATCGGCGCGATCGATGGCCAGGGCCGCGTGGTGTGGGGCGATGAACTGCTGGGCATATTGGCCGAGCCTGTGCTGCATGAACTGCCCGGCAGCACCATCATCGGCGACATCAAGGCCAGCCAGGCCTTGTTCGATCGCATCGCCGCGCTGGGCGGTGTGCCCGACATGTGGAAGAGCGGCCACAGCCTGATGAAGGCCCGCCTGCTGGAACTGAACGCGCCGCTGGCCGGCGAAATGAGCGGCCACATCTTCTTCGCCCACCGCTGGCATGGCGTGGACGATGGCATCTTGGCCGCCGTGCGCCTGATCGAGGCGGTGACGGCACTGGGCGGCTCGCTGACAGCGCTGAAAGACGCGATGCCAGCGATGATCAACACACCGGAGTTTCGATTCCCCTGCCCCGAAACCCGCAAGTTTGCCGTCGTTGCCGAGGTGCTGGCCCGGCTGAAGGCCGAGGGCGCCCGCGTGAACGAGATCGACGGCGCCCGCGTGATGCGCGTCGATGGCTGGTGGCTGCTGCGCGCGTCGAACACCCAGGATGTGCTGACGGCGCGCGTCGAAGCCAGGGATGCCGCTGCGCTGGCGCGCTTGCTGGCCGAGCTGAATGACCAGTTGGCCCTGTCCGGCGTGGCGCCCGTTGCCGCCAGCCACTGACGGAGCGGGACAACACACCCCTTCCCCCGTTCCCGCCAATCCCCTAAGCCACTGAAGCATGAGCATCTGGGCGACTTTGGCCGGCACGGCACTGGGCCTGGTGATCGGCGGCCCCTTGGGGGCATTGGCCGGCGCGGCGGCGGGCGGCGCCGTGGATGCCATGCGGGCCCGCGCCACCACCCCGGAACGTCGCCGAGTCGCCTTCTCCATCGCCGCCATCGCACTCGCCGCCAAGATGGCCAGCGCCGATGGCAATGCCAGCGCCGCCGAATTCGCCACCTTCCAGCGCCTGTTCCATGTTGATCCAGCCGAGGCCGGCAATGCGCGCCGCTTCTATGATCTGGCCAAGGGATCGATGGCGGGCTTTCAGGCCTATGCCATCCAGGCTGCCGATCTGCTTGGCCAGGGTTCGGCCACGCTGGAGGATCTGCTCGATGCGCTGTGGATGATCGCGGCGGTGGATGGCTTTCACGAGGCCGAACTGGCCTTTCTGGGCGAAGTCGCCACCATCCTGGGTTTTGATGAAGCAGCGCAAGCCCGTATCCGCCGCCGCCACCTCGCGCCGGCGGCCGATGATCCGTGGGCGGTGCTGGGGGTGGAGCCGGGCGCCGATGCCGCCGCGCTGCGCGCCGCCTATCACGCCCTGGTAAAACGCTATCACCCCGATCGCGCGCTGGCCGAAGGCGTGCCGTCCGAATTCATCCGTGTCTCCGAACTCAGGATGGCCGATATCAACGCCGCCTATGACCGGCTGACCGGAAGACGGCGATGAAACCCCTGCATCTTGCCATGATCCTCGCCATCGACGTGGTGTGGGGCTGCAATATCGTCGCCGTGAAGGAAGGCGTGATGAGCGCCGGGCCGTTCACGGCGGTGCTGCTGCGCTATGTCGTCGCCACGGCCGTCTGCCTGCCGTTCCTGCGCTGGCTGCCGGGGCGGATGGGGCTGATCCTGCTGGCGGGCTTTGTGTCCGGTGCGCTGTTCATGTCGCTGGGGGCGGTGAGTTTTGCGCTGGCCGACAATATTTCCGCGCTGTCCATCGTTGGCCAACTCGGCGTGCCGTTCAGCCTGATCCTCGCCGTGATCTTCATGAAGGAGGAAATCCGCTGGCCGCGCATCACCGCCATCGCCATCTGCTTCATGGGCGTGGTGGTGATGGGCTTTGATCCGGCGATCGCCAGTGAACGCATCGGCATTTTGCTCACGGTGGGCGCGGCCTTGAGCTGGGCGGCGGGTAACCTGTTGTTCCGAAAGCTGCAGGGCGTGTCGGTGCTGGTGATCCACGGCTGGCTCGGCATTGTCGCCATTCCGATCATGGCCACGCTGGCCTATGCGTTCGAGCCTGCCAAGCTTGCCGCCATCCCCGATCTGCCGCTCAGCACCTGGGGCTGGATCGCCTATTCGGGCATCATGTCCAGCATTGTTGGCCACGGCGGAATGACCTGGCTGTTCCAGCGCTACCCGGTCGCTGTCGTCTCGCCGCTCACCCTGCCGACGCCGCTGATCTC
The DNA here is from genome assembly GCA_002280855.1 of Sphingomonadales bacterium 32-65-25. Lineage (GTDB taxonomy): Bacteria > Pseudomonadota > Alphaproteobacteria > Sphingomonadales > Sphingomonadaceae > Sandarakinorhabdus. Next base: position 561,259 of record NCEU01000001.1, read on the forward strand.
GGTCGCCATCGCGGTGGCCGTGTATGACACGCCGATCACTGGCCAGATGATGGTCGGCGGGCTCTTGACGCTGGTCGGTGTCGCCATCATCACCATCCGCACCGCGCAACGCCGCGACAGCGACATGCCGGTGGAGCCCACATGATCCAGCGCGCCAGCCCCAATTTCAACGACCGGCTGCTTCCGATCGGCATTCTCGTGCTGCATTACACCGGCATGCAGAGCGGTGCCGAAGCCATCGACTGGCTGGCCAACCCGCAATCCGGCGTTTCCGCCCACTATGTCGTCGCCGAAGACGGCCAGGTGCTGCAAATGGTGGATGAGTCCAAGCGCGCCTGGCACGCCGGGCGTAGCTGGTGGCGAGGCGTGACGGACGTGAATAGCGCCAGCATCGGCATCGAGATCGTCAATCCCGGCCACGAGTTCGGCTATGTCCCCTTCCCCACCCCGCAGATGGACGCCGTGCACGCACTGGTTGCCGAAATCTGCGCCCGCCATGCCATTCAGCCCGCCAACGTGGTGGGCCACAGCGACATCGCCCCCACCCGCAAGGAAGACCCCGGCGAACTGTTCGACTGGGCACGTCTGGCCCGCGCCGGCCTCGCTGCGAGCCCGAAGCCGTGCATGGACCCCAACTGGACCGACATGGGTTTCATGGCCGCGCTCAGCCGCTATGGCTACAATATCACGCCGCCGCTTGAGGCCGTCATCGCCTTCCAGCGCCACCACCGCCCGGCGCGGTTCGACGGCATGATCGATGCGGAAACACGCACGATCCTGCGCGGGCTGCTGCTGGCGGAAGGGCTGTAAAAAAAAGCGGCCAGTGCCCGAGGGAGCACCGGCCGTGAGAGTTCCGCCGATGGTCCAACAGGGGGAAGGCCACCGTAGTTGCGGGCGCTGGCAGGGCTGCCAGCCAGCGGGCCGGTGAAATTAGGTGGCCGGCCCGATGCGCAAGTTATGCCGTCAGCGCACAAACATTGCAAGTCTGTAATGTTGGTCTGCGCCGATTTTCACACTGCGCCCGGCTTGCGCGCGCCCAGCGGCAGATCATGGCCGCCGAAATCGAGGGTCGATTTGGAGATCACGCTGCCCAGCGCATCGACAATCAGGCGCAGGCGGCGCTTGTCGGTGGCGAAGGTCAACCGGAAGGTGCCGAAATCCTCGTCCACGCCGGCTTCCACCCACGAGGTGATCAGGCGCCCGGCCAGCATCGGCTGCACCTGTTCGGGGTTTAGTTTCAGCCCTTCGGCGATGGTTTCCGCCGAGACCGTGAAACTTTCACCCCCGCTCCCTACAATGCCTTCGATTTCGATCATGCCGCTGCCTGTGGCGCGAATCGCCGCGTCATGGCAATGGCAAAGCGCGATCACGTCGTTGGGCGACCGCGTCAGGTGCAAATCTGCCGAGGAAAGTCCGGGCTCCACGGAACGCGGTGCCGGGTAACGCCCGGCGGTTCGGGGAAACCCGGATCAGGGACAGTGCCACAGAGAAGATACCGCCGATGGCTCTGGCAACAGAGGACAGGCAAGGGTGAAACGGTGCGGCAAGAGCGCACCGCGCGATGGGCAACCAAAGCGGCACGGCAAACCCCACCGGGAGCAAGACCGAATAGGGATGGCGCGCATGCTTCGGCATGCAGGGCAGGAACCGGCCCAGTCATCCGGGTTGGTTGCTGGAGGCGGCGGGTAACCGCCGTCCGAGAGGAATGGTCGCCCAGGGGCTTTATGGCTCTGGACAGAACCCGGCTTACAGGCGGCGTGATCGCATCGCAGCCCCCTCCTTCACCCACTCCGCAGCAACGCCACCCCTGCATCCCGCTCGAACAGATACAACAGCACCCTTGCCGCCTGCCCCCGCGCCCCATCCAGCCCGCCATCGCGATCAAGCAGCAACCGCCCATCGTCGCGCGCCATGGTGACAAACTTCTGCACGCGTTCCGGATCGGCAAAGCGAAACGCCTCCTCCCCCGATTGGCGCGTGCCCAATATCTCTCCGGCGCCGCGCAGGCGCAGATCCTCCTCGGCAATGCGGAAGCCATCGTTGGTTTCGCGCATCAGCTTCAGCCGGCTGCGGGCGGTCTCCGAAAGCTCCTCGCCGCGCAGCAGCATGCACACGCTCTGCCCACTCCCCCGTCCGACCCGGCCACGCAGCTGGTGCAACTGCGCCAGGCCGAAGCGCTCCGCTGCCTCGATGATCATCAGCGTGGCGTTGGGCACATCCACCCCCACCTCGATCACCGTCGTTGCCACCAGCACGGCCAGCCGCCCGGCAGCAAAATCGGCCATCACCGCATCCTTGTCCGGCCCCTTCATCTTGCCGTGGACAAGGCCGACCTTGCCCTCCCCCAGCCGCCCCTTCAGGAACGCCGCGCGGGTGGTGGCGGCCGCTTCGTCCGCATCCTCGGTGCCATCGACCAACGGACACACCCAATAGGCCTGGCCACCGGATTCGACATGGCGGGCAAGGCCGGCCGCGACATCCTCGAAGCGGGCGGTCACTCGCGTTTCGATGGGCTGGCGACCGGGCGGGCGCTCGTCGATCTGGCTCTGATCCATTTCGCCAAAGCGCGTGAGCGCAAGGCTGCGCGGAATCGGCGTTGCGGTCATCGCCAGCACGTGCGGCGGCACCCGACCCTTGTTGGCCAGCATCAGACGTTGGGCGACGCCAAAGCGATGCTGTTCATCCACCACCACCAGGCCCAGATCGTCATAGGCGACCGCTTCCTGGAAAATGGCATGGGTACCAACAAGGATATCGATCCGGCCCGCTGCCAGATCAGCCAGCAACGCCTCGCGCGCCTTGCCCTTGTCGCGGCCGGTGAGCAGCTCGATCCGCACCGGCAGACCAGCGGCGACCTTGGTCAACGTCGCATGATGCTGTCGGGCGAGGATTTCGGTGGGCGCCAGCAAGGCCGCCTGCGTTCCCGCCTCCACCGCGGTGAGCATGGCGATCAGGCCGACCATCGTCTTGCCCGAACCCACGTCGCCCTGCAGCAGCCGTAGCATCGGTTGCGCCTGCGCCATATCGCCGGTGATTTCGCCGATCACGCGGGCTTGCGCCCCGGTCAGCTGCCACGGCAGGCTGGCGATCAACGGCTGCACCAGCCGGCCATTGCCCGCCAATGCCCGCCCGCGTCGCGCCCGCGTATCGGCCCGCACCAGCAGCAGCGCCAACTGGTTGGCCAGCAATTCGTCATAGGCCAGCCGGTCGCGCCCCCCTTCCATCCGGTGCGCGGCATGGAGCGACTCGGTGAACGATGCCCAACCGTAGCGTTCGATGACACTCGGCTCGATCCACTCGTCCAAAGCCGGAACGCGCGTTAGCGCCTCGCCCACCAACTGCCCCATGCGGCGGTTGGTGACGCCCTCCGTCAGCGGATAGACCGGCTCGCGCAAGCCGGGCGGCGCGGCGCTGTCCATCGCCAACACCTCGGGGTGGGCGATCTGCAGTTTCTGGCCGTACCGGTCGAGCTTGCCGATCACCCGCTTTTCCACGCCGATCGGCAGCTTGGTCTGCGCCCAATTGGCGGTCTGGCCAAAGAAGGTGAGGTCAACCCACTGGCCGCCACGGTCCACCGCCGCCACGCGCAACGGGCTGCGCGGGCCCCCGCGCTCGTGGCGGGCCGGCGTCAGCGGCACCACCACCGGGCGGCCGACCAGGCTTTCGTCCAGCGTGTCCACCGCCAGCCGGTCGATCACCATCGTCGGCAGATGGAACGCCAGGTCGAGCGCCCGCGTGATCTTCAGTCGCGCCAATTGCCGCACCTGCGCCGAACCGACGCCCTTCAGCGCGGCCACTTCGGCGAACAGGGGGTTGAGGATGGCAGGGCGCATGATATGGCACCGTTGATAGCACCGCGCTGGCCGTTTGAAACGCCCGCGCGGCATTTGTGTTTTAAGGGCCGTCAGATGAACGACAACCAGATCGATCCGTGGGACTTGCGCATCCGCAAGGCCAAGTATCGCGCATCACACCGCGGCACCAAGGAATCCGATCTGGTGGTGGGCGGCTTCTTCGATCGCCATCACACGACGTGGGACGAAGCAGCGCTGGCCTGGTTCGAGATCCTGCTGGAAGAACAGGATGTCGATATCCTGGCCTGGGCCTTCGGCACCGCCGCCGTTCCACCCCGGCTGGAGGGCGAGCAGATGCAGCTGCTGAAGAAACTCGATTATGTCGAAGTGACGAAATGATCGATCTGCCGCGCTTCGTCGAAGCCAGGCGGCCGGTGACGCTGGCGCGCTGTGCCGGCGGTTATCTGCCGTGGCTGATGGCCGACGTGGCGCGGGCAGCGAAAGGCCGGGCCTGGTTCATCGCCGCCGACGAAGCACAGGCTCGTTCCGTGGCCGAAGCCGCCGCCTATTTCGCACCCGAAATCGCCATCACCATGCTGCCGGCCTGGGATTGCCTACCCTATGACCGCGCCTCGCCATCGCTGAAGGCCGCTGCCGAACGCGTCGCCGCGCTGGCGGCACTGGCAGAACCACAGCGTGGCGCCGAACTGGTCGTCACCACCGTCAACGCCATCAGCCAGCGCTGCCTGCCCCCCGCCCGCATCGCCAGCCTGTCGGCTCGGCTTAAGCCCGGCAGCCGCATCGATCGCAACAGCCTGGCGCTGAAACTGGCGGCTAATGGCTTCGTGCGTGTCGATACGGTGGTCGAACCGGGCGAATATGCCCTGCGCGGCGGCCTGGTGGACGTGATGCCATCCGGCGAGGAATTTGCCCTGCGGCTCGATTTCTTCGGCGACGAGATTGAATCCATTCGCCGTTTCGATCCCGCCACCCAGCGCAGCCTGGGCCCGGCTGATGGCTTCGATCTGCTGCCCGTCTCCGAAGTGCTGCTCGATGCCGACCGCATCCGCGCCTTCCGCTCTGGCTGGCTGGAAAAATTCGGCGCCACCGCCACCGGCGATCCGCTCTACGAAGCCGTCAGCGACGGGCGCCGCCTGGCCGGCATGGAACATTGGCTGCCGCTGTTCGAACCCGATCTCGTCACCCTGTTCGATTGGCTGGCTGCCGATGATGTGGTGGTGCGCGATGCGGGCGCGGACAAGGCCGCGGCTGACCGTTTCGACGCCATCAGCGATTATCACGAGAACCGCGTTGCCGCGTTGAGCCAGAAAAAGGGCAGCTACCGCCCGCTGGCGCCCGCCGCGCTCTACCTGTCGCGCGAGGAGTGGGCCGAGCGGCTCACCGCCCACGCCGTCCACGGCACCAGCTCGCACAGCGTTGCGCCCGGCACCTTGTTCGCTATCGATTGCGACGCCGTGCCGGCCCGCGATTTCGCGCCGGAACGCGTGGCGCAGGCCAATGGCGGCCCGCCGGTCTATACCGCAATCAAGGCCCATATCGAGGATCGCCGTGCTGACGGTGACCGGGTGATTCTGGCCAGCTACTCCAACGGCGCGCGCGAACGGCTGCGCGGCCTGCTTGTCGATGAAGGCGTCGAACGCCTCGTCACCGCCGATCACTGGCAGGAAGCCCAAGGCCTCGCCGCTGCCGGCCAGATCGTGCTCACCGTGCTGCCGCTTGATCACGGCTTCACCAAGATTGACCCGCGCGGGCCGCTGACCCTGCTCACCGAGCAGGACATGCTGGGTGACCGCCTGGTCCGCAAGGCGCGTTCGGCGCGCAAGGCCGATGCCTTCCTCGCAGAACTGGCGATGCTCACGCCTGGCGATCTGATCGTCCACCGCGATCACGGCATCGGGCGGTACGACGGCCTGCTGGCCATCGCCATCGGCGGCAAACCGCATGATTGCGTGGCGCTCAGCTACGACGGCGGCGACAAATTGTATGTGCCGGTCGAGAATATCGACGTTCTCACCCGTTACGGCAGCGATTCCGAAGGTGTCGGCCTCGACAGATTGGGCGGCGTGGCCTGGAGCACGCGCAAGGCGCGGATGAAAAACCGCATCCGCGAGATTGCCGGCGAATTGCTGGCCACCGCGGCGGCACGCGCCCTGCGCGAAGGCGAACCGGTGCAGATCGACAGCCACGGCATGGCGGCGTTTGTGGACCGCTTCCCCTATGCCGAAACCGATGATCAGCTCAAAGCCATCGGCGACGTTGTGGACGATCTCACCTCCGGCCGCCCGATGGACCGACTGGTGTGCGGCGATGTCGGCTTCGGCAAGACCGAAGTCGCCCTGCGCGCGGCCTATGCTGCCGCCATGTCCGGGATGCAGGTGGCGGTGGTGTGCCCCACCACCCTGCTGGCGCGGCAACATAATCAGAGCTTCCGCGAACGCTTCACCGGCCTTCCGCTGGAAGTGCGGCACCTGTCGCGGCTGGTGAATGCCGCCGACGCCAAATCCTGTCGCGAAGGCCTGGCCGATGGAACAGTGGATATCGTTATCGGCACCCACGCCGTGCTTGCGAAATCGATCGAATTCAAACGGCTGGGACTGGTCGTCGTGGATGAGGAACAGCGCTTTGGCGTTGTTCACAAGGAACGGCTGAAGGCGCTCAAGGCCGATGTGCACATGCTCACGCTCACCGCCACGCCGATCCCGCGCACGCTGCAGATGGCACTCACCGGCCTGCGCGAAATGTCGATCATCGCCACCCCACCGGTCGATCGCCTGGCCGTGCGCACCTATGTGAGCCCATTTGATGAAGTGGTGATCCGCGAGGCGCTGCTGCGCGAGCATTATCGCGGCGGGCAAAGCTTCTTTGTGGTGCCGCGCATCGCCGATCTGGCCGATATCGAGCAGTTCCTGCGCGAACAGGTGCCGGAAGTGAAGCCGATCACCGCCCACGGCCAGATGGCGCCATCGGAAGTGGAAGAGCGGATGAGCGCCTTCTACGACAAGCGCTATGACGTGCTGCTCTCCACCACCATCATCGAAAGCGGCCTCGACATTCCGTCGGCCAATACGCTGATCGTGCACCGCGCGGACCGGTTCGGCCTTGCCCAGCTTTACCAGATCCGTGGACGCGTCGGCCGCGGCAAGACCCGCGCTTACGCCTATCTTACCACCGCCGCCGGGCAGACCATCACCGAAGGCGCCGAAAAGCGGCTGCAGGTGCTCTCACAGCTCGACACGCTCGGCGCCGGTTTCCAGTTGGCCAGCCACGATCTTGATCAGCGCGGCGCCGGCAATCTGCTGGGCGACGAACAATCCGGCCATATCAAGGAGATCGGCTTCGAACTCTACCAGTCCATGCTGGAAGAGGCGATCCTGGAAGCCCGCGCCGAAGCCGCCGGCATTAAGCCGCCCGCCGAAGCCTTCAGCCCCCAGATCACCGCCGAAGTGCCGATCCTGATCCCTGATCATTATGTGCCCGACTTGAACGTGCGCATGGCGCTCTACCGCCGCCTCAACGAGATCGACAGCCGCGCCGGCATCGACAGCCTCGCCGCCGAAATCATCGACCGTTTCGGCAAGCTGCCATCGGAAGTGGAAAACCTGCTCTCCGTCATCGAAATCAAGCAAGCCTGCATCACCGCCGGCATCGCCAAGCTGGAAGCCGGCCGCAAAGGCGGCCTCGTCACCTTCCGCGACGACCGCTTTGCCAACCCCGATGCGCTGATGGATTATATCGCCCGCCTTGGCGAACGGGCAAAAGTGCGGCCGGATCAGAAGCTCTTTATCGCCGCCGACTGGGGCGATGACCGCACACGGTTGAAGGGCGCACTGGCCATCGCATCGGCCCTGAGCAAGCTCGCGGCCGGCGCGAAGCTGAAGCCCGTCGCCAAACCGACGGCCAAGCCATTGCCGCCGCCCAAGGCACCGATGCGGCCGGCGGTGTTCAAATCGAAGTTCGGCAAAAGATAGGTGGCCTCCGGCGGGCAGGGACTCGTCCCTGCACCCGTTCGATTTTGGGTGCGCCCGAAGGCCACGAACCGATCTGGCGCCGCAGGCAATTGTGCATTTGCCAAGCCGGTAAGGCCCGGCTGGGATGGGCAATTTGCGATTGCTGCCTTCGGCAGCGCGACCAACCAGTGAAATAGAGCGCTGCCCCAATCAAACGGGTGCAGGGGCCTCGCCCCTGCCCGCCGGAGGCCTCTCTACCTTACGCCACGCTGCTCTTGGATTTGCGGCGGTTGCAGAAGGCCGTGAGCGCTGTCTGGTCGAGCGGCGGGGCGACGCAATAGCCCTGCACCCACTGGCAGCCAGCAGCGCGGGCAGCGGCGAGTTGCACGTCGTCCTCGATGCCTTCAGCGACGACAGTAAGGCCCAAGCGGCGGGCGGTGGCGATCATGCCTTCCACCACGATGCGTTCGCGTTCGTTCCCGGTCAGGCCTTGCGCAAAGCTGCGATCAAGCTTGATCGTGTCCACCGGCAGGCGGGCGAGGCGGGCGAGGCTGGAATAGCCGGCACCGAAATCATCCAGCGCGATGCCCACCCCGTCGCGGCGCAGGAGGGAGAGGGTGGCGGCGGCGGCGTCGAGATCGTTGATGATGGCTTCTTCGGTCACTTCGATCACCAGCCGGCGCGGCGATAGCCCCGAAGAGGCAAGATCCTTCGCCAGCGAATCGATGAATTCCGGATCGGCCAGATCGGCGGCCGTCACGTTCAGTGAAATCTTCAGATTGGCCAGCGCCCCGGTCCAGGCTGCGGCGGTGGCAATGGCACGTGAACGAATGTGTCGACCAACGGCCAGCGCCAGTTCGGCCGATGCCGCTGTTTCCAGCAGGGTCACGGCCGAAAGCCGGCCATGCAGCGGGTGATCCCAGCGCGACAGCGCCTCCACCCCGCCCACCACGCCATCAGACAGGCTGGCTTGCGGCTGGAACAATATGGTGATGCCGCCATCCTTCAGCGCGCCGAACAGATCGGATTCCAGATCGGCGCGCCGGGCCAGCGCCTCGCGGTCGCTTTCCTGGTGGAAGCGGGCGACGGCGCCGGGTTCACGCCCGCGGGCATCGGAAAGGGCGATGGAGGCTTCGCGCAGCAAGGCGGTGGCCACGCTGGCTGGATCGCCATCCATGCTGCCATCATCCCAGGCGATGCCGGCGCGGCCCGAAACATGGATCAGGCGATCATCGATGGCAAAGGGCCGTTCAAAGCCTCGCAGCATCTGGCGGGCCAGTCGTTCCAATTTGTCGGCAGCACCGGCACCCGAGATGCCGATTGCGTATTCCGCCGCGGTCAGGCGTGACAGCAGGCGCAATTCACCGCTGGGCGTCCGGGAATCGGCAATCGGCCCCAGTCGTCGCGCGATTACCGCGAGCAGACGATCGGCGACATCGCGGCCATAGATGGTGTTGATCTGGGCGAAGCGGCCGACCCCGATGACAATCACCCCGCATGGGATTTCCGCGGCCCGCTGTTCGGCCAGCCAGTTTTGCAGGCGTTCGGCGCTGGCCAGGCCCGTCAACCGGTCTACCTCGCCGGAATCCGGCGGCAAGGGCGCAGCGGCAGCAGCGGCCAGGCGATCGGCATGGCGACCGGCCAGGTGCAGCGCCGTTGAAAAACTGTCGGACCCGAAGGGCGATACCATCACCGATGTCGCGCCGGCATCGCGGGCGGCGCCAGCGGCATCAGCATCATTGCGGGAGAGCAGCACCAGCATGGCACCGCGCCGGCCTTCCACCGCCGGGCCCAACGCCTGCGCCACGGCCAGGCCTGCCGCCAATGCGCCGCGTGCATCCACCACCACCACCCGCACCGGTTCGGCGGCAAAGCGGCCGGCGGCCAGTTCGGGGCGGCGCTCCACCCGCGGGGCCTGACCAGCAGACGCGACAAGAGCCGCCACGTCATCCGCGTAGCGGGGTGATACGATTAAAACCGGTTCGGCGTTCATTGCGCCCATGACGTCCAGAACCTGCCCCTGCTGTACGCACTACACTGCATGCTTAGATGACGTCCTACTCTGTGCCTGTCCAGCCCGACAATCAAGCGGCCGAAGCGTTAATGCGAAAAGCGCTTGCCAACCGATGCAGCCGTGCCACAGGCTCGGCCCATGTTTGGCGAAGGCAACAGCCCGGTGCGCGCACCGGAACGGCCGCTGGTCGATCCGTTCGGCCGCGCCATTACTTATCTGCGTGTGTCGGTCACCGATCGCTGCGATTTCCGCTGTGTCTATTGCATGGCCGAAGACATGACCTTCCTGCCCAAGAACGAAGTGCTGAGCCTGGAGGAGATCGACCGCATCGCCAGCGCCTTCATCCGGCGCGGCACCCGCAAGCTGCGGCTGACCGGCGGTGAGCCATTGGTGCGGCGTGGCATCATCGATCTGGTAAACAGCCTGGGCCGCCACCTGAAGACGGGCGCACTCGAAGAGCTCACGCTCACCAGCAACGGCAGCCAGATGGCGCGCCATGCCGAGGCGCTGTTTGCCGCTGGGGTGCGCCGCGTCAACATCAGCATCGACACGCTGGACGCTGAAAAATTCGCCCGCATCACCCGCTGGGGGCGGCTTGCTCAGGTGCTTGATGGCATCGCGGCTGCCACGGCCGCCGGGCTGAAGGTGAAACTCAACACCGTGGCGCTGGCCCATGAAAATGCCGACGAGATCGAAGCACTGATGCAATTCGCCGCCGCCGGTGGCCATGATCTGACGCTGATCGAAACCATGCCATTGGGCGAGATCGGCGAGGACCGGGTGGACCAGTATCTGCCGCTGTCGCGCGTGCGCAGCAATCTGGCGCAGCGCTACACGCTCACCGATCTGCCGCACCGCACCGGCGGCCCAGCGCGCTATGTCCATGTTGAGGAGCTTGGCCTGCAACTGGGCTTCATCACGCCGCTCACCCACAATTTCTGCGAAAGCTGCAACCGCGTGCGGCTGACGGCGACCGGGCAATTGTTCATGTGCCTGGGCCAGGATGACCAGGCCGATCTGAAAACCGTGATCCGCCGGACTGGAACGGACGACGCCGCCATCGACGCTGCGCTGGATGAAGCCATCAGCCGCAAGCCCAAGGGCCATGATTTCGTGATCGACCGGCGCGGCGCGCGGCCCGCCGTGGCCCGCCACATGAGCCTGACCGGCGGCTGAGGACGACCAGACAATGAAGCTCGCGCTTATCGTTTCCGACAGTCATGTCGCTCGCGCAGCCGGCGACGCGCTGCGGGCAAAGTACGATTTCGTACCAGTGCGAGAGGCCGATGTGGTGGTGGCGCTGGGCGGCGACGGCCATCTGCTGCACTGCCTGCACGAAGCCATGACGCTGAAGGCGCCCAAACCGATGTTCGGCATGAACCGCGGCACGGTGGGTTTCCTGATGAACGACTTCAAGGCGACGAAACTGGAAGACCGGGTGGCCGCCGCCAAGCCGTTCGTTCTCCACCCGCTGCAGATGACCGCCACCACGACCGCCGGCGAAACCGTCACCCACCCGGCCATCAACGAGGTGTCGCTGCTGCGCGAAACCCGCCAGACCGCCAAGATCGGCATCATCATCGACGGCAAGACCCGGATGGAAGAATTGATCTGTGATGGCGTGCTGGTGGCGACGCCGGCGGGCTCCACCGCCTACAATCTGTCTGCGAATGGCCCGATCCTGCCATTGGAAGCCGATCTCCTCGCCCTCACCCCGATCTCCCCGTTCCGGCCCCGGCGCTGGCGCGGCGCGCTGTTGCCTTCGGCCAGCGTGATCGAATTCGAAGTGCGCGAAGCCGCCAAGCGCCCGGTGTCGGCCGTTGCCGATCAGATGGAAGTGCGCGACGTTGCCCATGTGAAGGTGGCGATGGACCGCAGCATCAGCCTGACCCTTTTGTTCGACCCCGAATACGCGCTGGACGACCGCATCAGCCTGGAACAGTTCGCGTCCTGATTTTTTGCCTTGGCAATCCCTTCTCCCCTCGCTAAGGGAGCGCTCCCACGCTGTTCCTCGGTAGCTCAGCGGTAGAGCATTCGACTGTTAATCGAATGGTCGTAGGTTCGATCCCTACCCGGGGAGCCAGCGTGGGAAGAGCGCCCGAAGATGCGGCGCACAAACTCGAAAACCCGTTCTGTCAATCCCTGTTGGCCCGTTGCATATGGGTCACAGTGTCGTGATTTGCGCTCGATATGGGCTGACAAGACAGCGTCATGCGCCTCCCGATGCTTGCGCTGGCCTTGCAACTGTTACATGCGCGCTCCTCGCTCTGGCCACAACTGGCAGGACGGCAATTTGATCGGGGGATCACAGCCATCGCTTTTGGGGAATCAGGTCCGGCGACGCCGATGAAGCGCACGCCCTTCTATGCGCAGCTGTATGTGCAGGTGCTCACCGCGATTGTCGCTGGTGGGTTGATCGGCCATTTTGCGCCCGAAACCGGCGTGGCGCTGAAGCCGCTGGGCGATGGGTTCATCCGCCTGGTCAAGATGATCATCGCGCCGGTGATCTTCCTCACCATCGTCACCGGCATTGCCGGCATGCGCAATCTGGGCAGCGTTGGCCGGGTGGCGGGCAAGGCCTTTGCCTATTTCCTGTTCTTCTCCACCATTGCGCTGATCGTCGGGCTCATCGTCGCCAATGTCGTGCAGCCCGGTGCCGGCATGAACATTGATCCCGCCACGCTGGAGACCGGCGCGGTTGATGATTATGTGAAGAAAGCCAAAGACCAGACCATCGTCAGCTTCCTGCTCGGCATCATCCCCGAAACCGTGGCCGGCGCGTTTGTGGACGGCAATCTGCTGCAGGTGCTGTTTCTCGCCATCAGCTTCGGCATTGCGCTGTCCACCGCTGGCGAGGCCGCGCGGCCGGTGGTGCGCCTGTTCGAGGCGCTGGGCGCCGGCTTCTTCCGGCTGGTGGCGATCTTCATGCGTGCAGCGCCCATCGGGGCCTTCGGCGCCTTTGCCTTCACCATCGGCAAATATGGCATCGGCTCCATCGCCAACCTGGCGGCGCTGGTCGCCACTTTCTACCTCACTTCGTTGCTGTTCGTCATTGTCGTGCTGGGGCTGGTGGCGCGCGGGGCGGGCTTCTCGATCTTCACGCTGATCCGCTATCTGAAGGCCGAGCTGCTGCTGGTGCTGGGCACCTCCAGCTCCGAAAGCGCCCTGCCCAGCCTGATGGACAAGATGGAGCGCGCCGGCTGCCCGCGCAACATCGTGGGGCTGGTGGTGCCCACCGGCTACAGCTTCAATCTGGATGGCACCAACATCTACATGACACTGGCGGCGCTGTTCATCGCGCAGGCCACCGGCATCACGCTCAGCCTTGGCGATCAGTTGCTGCTGCTTGGCGTCGCCATGCTTAGCTCGAAGGGTGCTGCCGGGGTAACGGGAGCGGGCTTCATCACGCTGGCCGCCACGCTGTCGATCGTGCCCAGCGTGCCGATTGCCGGCATGGCGCTGATCCTGGGCATTGATCGCTTCATGTCGGAATGCCGGGCGCTCACCAATTTCATCGGCAACGCCGTGGCCACCATCGTGGTCTCGCGCTGGGAAAATTCCATCGACGAAGGCCAGTTCGCCGCTGTTTTCACCCACCACAAATTCGGGCCCGACACCGCGCTGCCGGGCCCCGAATCCGATCCAGACTGACAACAAGAAACAACAAGGGGACACACCATGACCATCACCAGTTCGAGCAGCCTTGCTGCTCTCGCCATCGCTTTGCTCGCCGGCCCGGCACTGGCCCAAACGGCCAACACCGCAGCCGCGCCCAAGGACGAAGAGCTGATCGTCGTCACCGGTTCCAACATCAAGGGCGCATCAGACAGCGGCGCGCTGGCCGTCACCATCCTCAATGCCGACGATATCGCGGCCTTCGGCGTCAATTCCACGGGTGAAATCTTCGAGAATATCGCCCAGGCTGGTGCCGCCGAAATCAACGGCGCGGCCGATGGCCCCAATGATGCCCGCGGCGACGTCGCCACCATCAACCTGCGTGGCCTGGGCACCGGCAACACGCTGGTGCTGCTCAACGGCCGCCGCATCGCTGCCCACGCGGTGAACCAGGACATTGGCTCCACCCCGCGCCAGATCACCAACGTCAACGCCTTCCCGGCCGCCGGCATCGACCGCGTCGAAGTGCTGCGCGACGGCGCCTCTGCACTTTATGGTTCGGATGCGACGGCCGGCGTGGTCAACACCATCCTTGATGCCAATTTCGATCGCCTGCGCGCCACGCTGCGCTATTCGGGCGTGGAAGGCACCGGCAGCGATGAATTCCAGGCCGATGTCGCCTTCGGCTTCAAGTTCAACGAAGGCCGCACCAAGGTGATGTTCACCGGCGGCTATTTCGAGCGCAAGGGGCTGTTCGCCTCCGAACTCGGCCCCCAGTTCAACACGGTCGACAAGCGCGGCGTGCTGGGGGACGATCCGTTCGGCACCACCACAACCGATTTCCGCAACACCTCCACCTCGTCGCCGTTCGGCCAGTATCAGACCGGCGCTGTCAACGCGCAGAATGTGTTCGTCGGCCGCCGCATCCGCCAGGGCACGACGGCGCTGACCAGCACTGCCGGCGTGTTCCACATCCAGCCCTGCCTGTTCCCCGGCACCCGCGCCCAGCTGGGCAATCGCCCCGGCGGTTGCATGGGGATCGACGATGCGTCGCTCGACACCGCATTGCGCTATGACTTCAACGCCAACCAGCCCAACAACGCGCTGGGCGAAGGCGTCAATATCGCCAATGATCCGGTGACAGCGCGCGGCCGCCAGCTGATCACCAATGCCGATCGCATCAATGTGTACAGCATCTTCGAACATGAATTTGCCAGCGGCGTGCAATTCTTTGCCGAAGGCCTTTACTACAAGGCCACCACGAACGGCAACCGCGCCACCCAGCCGCTGGACAGCGGCCTGGCCTTCCTGATCATCCCGGCAAGCAACTACTGGAACCCCTTCGGCGCCACCACCAGCCCCAACCGCCTGCCGGGCCTCAACACCAGCGACGCTCCCGCCGGCGGTGTGGACGTGCTGCTGCAGAACTGGCGCCCGACCGATCTCGGCCCGCGCTTCATCTCCACCGATACCAGCACCTATCGCGTGATGGCCGGCCTGCGCGGCCAGATCGGCAATTGGGATTGGGAAGGCGCCTTTGCCAACAGCTCCAACAAGACGACCGACATCGAAAGCAACCGCCTGTCGAAGACGTTGCTGCAGGCGGAACTCGCCAAATCGACGCCGGATGCCATCAACCCGTTCGGCGGCCCCAATGCCAACACCCAAGCCCAGTGGGACCGGGTGCGCATTTCCAGCCTGAACGCCGGCAAGACGACGCTGACCACCGGCGATTTCCGCATTTCCAACGCCAACGCCTTTGATCTGTGGGCCGGGCCCATCGGGATCGCCGCCGGCGTTGAATGGCGCCGCGAAAGCTACAACGAAGATCGCGATCCGCGCCTGGATGGCACCATCATCTTCAACAACGCCAATGTCTCCGGCCGTTCCGACGTGGTTGGCGTCAGCCCCACCAACGACAGTTCCGCCAGCCGCAACGTCTATGCCGCCTTTGCCGAAGCGCTGGTGCCGCTGATCGAAGGCAATGACGGCGTGTTCTACAACAAGCTGAACCTGCAGCTGGCGGTGCGCGGCGAATATTTCGACGACATCAAGGATGGCGCGGTCAAGCCCAAGGTGGCGCTGAGCTGGTTCCCGGTGCGCGCCTTCAACCTGCGCGCGGCTTATTCCGAAGGCTTCCGCGTGCCCAACATGGTGCAGTTGAACCGCGGCGACATCTCGCGCCTCAACCTGGGTGTGGAAGATTACTGGCGTTCGGCGGTGACCGGCGATCCGGCCTCCACCGGCGATGCCTATGTGCCGTCGGTGCGCTCCGCCAACCCCAATCTGCTGAACGAGGATACCAAGACCATCGTGATCGGCGGCGTGTTTGATGCCGGCAAGCTGTTCAACAGCCCGACGGTCAAGCGCCTGGTGTTCAGCGTCGATTACTGGCGCTTTGAACAGACGGGCGTGATCGGCGCCTTTGGCGACCGCGAAGCCCTGGCGCTCGATTTCCTCGAGCGCAAGCAGGGCCGCACCAACGCCAACGTGGTGCGCGCTGACCCGACAGCCGAAGATCTGGCCGCCTTCGCTGCCTGGAACCTGGCCAACCCGGGCGATCAGCGCACAGCAGCAGGCGCCGTGCAGTTCATCCGCGATCCCTACATCAACCTCGACAAGCAGACTGCCGACGGCTTTGATTTCAGCCTGGGCATGGCGTTCGATTGGGGCAAGCTTGGTGATTTCCGCCTCAACATCGAAGCCACCTACCTGATGACGCTGGATGTGGAGCGCAACGAACTGCTCAACTCGCTGGCCGGCAATGGCAACAGCGCGTTCGGCACCGATTTCTCCATCCTCGAAGTCAACCGCGTGCGGCTGGATGGCAATCCGCGCTGGCGCGCCAGCACCACCTGGAACTGGAGCATCGGCGATTTCGGCCTGGGCGGTTCGGTGCGTTATGTGTCCGGCTTCACCGACACCAACGCCGATATCACGGTGAACGGAGTCACCCAGTTCTGGCAGGTGAAGGAAGATTGGCGCGTCAACATGTTTGCCGATTATCGCCTGCCCATCGCCAAGGGCCAGAATGTGCGGCTGCGGTTGGGCATGAACAATGTGCTCAACACCATCCCGCCGCTGGTCGATGAATCGCTGGGCTATCGCCCGGATTATCACCAGCTCAAGGGCCGCGAACTTTACGTGCAGCTGCGCGGCACCTTCTGATGCGGATGCCGGCGGCAGTGAGTGTGAGGGTCAGCCTGGTGCTGGCCTTTGCCGCACCGCTGCCGGCATTGGCGGCCGATACCGCCCTGTCGCCGGCCTGGTTCACCGCCGCCACGGCCTCTGCGCCGCTGTGCGCAGGCGGTGGCCGGCGCGTACATGTCGGGTTCGAACGGGCGGCAGCGGCGGCCTGCAGCATCGATGCCGATGGCCATGTTCATGTGACCATCGCGCCCGAAAACAAGCCGATCAACCCCAGCCCCTGGTATGGCCTCGTGGTGACCAGCGATGCGCCGGCGCACACCATCGTCACCCTGCATTATGGCGACAGCCGCCACCGCTATGCCCCGTGGACGGCAGAGCCGGGCGCGCCGGCCGTTCGTCTTGATCCGCAGGCCGTCACGGTCGCTGTCGATCAGCGTTCCGTCACCCTGCGCCTGCCGCCCGCCCGCACCCGCCTGCTGATCGCCCAGCCGCCCGAACGCAGCGACGATGTGCTGGCCCCATTTGAAGCCAGGGTGCGCGCCGGCCAGATGATCCGCACCGATGCCGGCCACAGCGTCGCCCGCCGGCCGCTGGCAGTCTATCATCACCGCCCGGCCAAGGCGCGCGGCACCATCGTCATCATCACCCGCCAGCACCCGCCCGAAACCACCGGGCCACAAGCCTTTGCCCGCTTCACCGATGTGCTGCTCGGCCCCAGCCGCGCGGCGCGCGCCTTCCGCCGCCGCCATGCGCTGATGATCGTGCCGCTGGCCAATCCCGATGGGTTCGTGATGGGCCATTGGCGGCACAATCTGGGCGGCGTTGATCTGAACCGCGATTGGGGCCCCTTCACCCAGCCCGAAACCCGGGCGCTGGGCGCCGCCATCACCGCCGAAGCCGCCCGCGGCCCCATCCTGGCCGTGATCGATTTCCATTCCACCTTCCGCGATGTCGTCTATGCCCCGCCGCAGCCCAACGGGCCTGATCTGGGCGAGGCCATGCTGCAAGCCATCACCACCGATCTGGCCGGCGCCGATATCCGCATCGATCGCGCCCACAATCCCGGCAATGGCGTGCTGAAAAGCTGGGCGCGCGACCAGTTCGGCATGGGCGCGCTCACCTGGGAAGTGGGTGACGACAGCCCGCCCGCACGCACCAACCGCCTTGCCACCGCCGCCGCCACGGCGCTGATGGCGGCAGCCGCCCGCCAATAAGGAGCCTCTCCATGCGCCGTCTTTCCGCCATCATCGCAGCAGCCCTGCTGGCCAGCACCGCCCAGGCTGCAGAGCCGGCCAGCGTGGCGGAGTTGCTCAAGGATTTTGCCGCCCAGAACACCGGCAAGCGCGTGCCCGCCACCGGCATCACCCAGGTGCCGGCGGTGCTGGCGGCGGCGGGGGTAACGCGCTTTGTCGTCGATGATTGGGGCGGCGCGCCGATCCCGGTGTGGCTGCTGCGCCCCGCCAGCGCCAAGGCCGATGCGCCGGTGATGTTCGTGATGCACGGCGTGGGCCGCGATGCCGATCGCTATGTCGCTGAATGGGTGGAGATCGCCACCAGAGAAGGCCTGGTGATCGTTGTGCCGGAATATACCAAGGGCGGCTTTCCGGGCACGGAGAATTACAATTTCGGCGCCGTGTTCGATGATGCCGGCAAATTGCGCCCGCGCGACCAGTGGAGTTATTCCGCCATCGACGTGATCTTTGATCGGGTGGTGGCGCGCGCCAATCTCACCGCAAGATCCTATGTGCTGTTCGGGCACAGCGCCGGCGCGCAGTTCGTGCACCGCTATGTGCTGCTGGGCGGCGGCAAGAAGATGGCGCGGGCGATCTCGGCCAATAGCGGCAGCTATACCTGGCCCAGCGGCCCCAATCGCTGGCCGTTTGGCGTCGCCGGGCTGCCCGATGGTCTTTGGCAACCGGCGCAGGCCTTCGCGGCGCCGATGCTGATCATGCAGGGCACGGCCGACAATGATCCCAACTATCCCAGCCTTCCGCGCCAACCCGAAGCCATGGCGCAGGGCCCGCACCGGCTGGCGCGCGGGCTGGCCTTCTATGCCGCTGCGCAAGACGCCGCCAAGCAGGCCGACGTGCGCTTTGGCTGGTCGTGTGCGCTCGTGCCCGATGTCGGCCACGACAATGGCGGCATGGCCCCCTATGCCATCCGCCTGCTGCGCGCCGGCCCGCTGCCCACCGGCGGCGAATGCCTGCTGCAGGCCAAAATCCCGCGCTGAAATATTTTCGTAATATTCAGCCCAGCATTCAGCCTTGCGAAAGCCGGCGGGTGCGACAGGGTGGTCATTCTCCTGTGAAAGGCGCTGCCTGTGTCACTTCCCCGATCGGTCCTGCTGCTGCTGGCTGCCACGCTGGCGGGCTGCTCCTACCCCAATTATGCCTCGGGCGTCGCGCCCAGCTATCCTTCGGGTTATCAGCCGGTGATGGGCGGCTATGCCACTGATTGGCCGGCGCAGCCCGGCGCACAGTGGGGCCCGGAAGACGTGCCCGGCATCGAGGTATTCCGCGAACCGCTGAGCCAATATGGCCGCTGGCTGCAATCGCCGCAGTGGGGCGTGGTGTTCGTGCCCAATGCGCAAGCCGGCTGGCGCCCGTATCAGAATGGCCAGTGGCTGGAAAACCGCTTCTGGCTGTCCGGCGATCCCTGGGGCTGGGCCACCGATCACTACGGCCGCTGGGGCTTTGATGAAGCCATCGGCTGGGTGTGGGTGCCCGATGTAACCTGGGGGCCAAGCTGGGTCGCCTGGCGCGAGGCCGATGATGTCGTGGGCTGGGCGCCAATCCCGCCGCGCGTTTCGTGGAGCGTGGGTTTCGGTTTCGGCTCCGGCTTTGGCTATGACAATTTCAACAGCTGGTACGGCCCGTCATGGGTGTGGGTGCCGCGCGGCAATCTTTATGCGCGCGGCTTTGGCGGTCGCATCTATCCGTGGAACACCGGCATCAACTGGTGGGGCCGCAGCCGCTGGCAGCATGCGCCTTATTGGGGCTGGAACCAGCCGTGGGACCGCAGCTGGGGCTGGCGCGCGCCAAACCGCGGTTATGGCGGCCAGAACTGGGCCTACCAGAACCGCGGCAACCAAAACTGGAACAACAATCGCGGCTGGAACCGCAACGATGGCCGCTGGGACAACAACCGCGGCTGGAATGATCCACGGAGAGGTCAGCAAGGTTGGGGTCAGCCCGGCAGCGTGGGTGATCGCATCGGCCGCGACATGACCGGCCAGCCGCCACGCCGGAACGGCAACTGGAACAATGGCACCGGCCAGCCGCCCGTTGGTGGCTGGAACGGCAACCGACCGCCACGCCGTGCCGATGCCAATCCCAGTGCCGGCGGTGTTCCCGGTGGCGGCTGGCAGGGCCGGGCTGGGCAAGCCGGTGTGTCCGATCGTGTCGTGGGTGGCATGACACCGCCACCACGCGGCAATTGGCAGGCACCACAGCAACAGGCGCAAGCCCAGCCGCAGTACCGCCCGCAACCGCAGACGCAGCCCCGCTCTGACGGTGGCCGGCCAGAGCGTGGCAATGAACGGGGCAATGGCGGCGGCTGGCGCGGCCGCAGTGACAGCGGCCAGCAGACGCGCGGCAACGGCCCGCGTTCAGGCAACGGCCGGAATGAACGGCCGCAATAAGGCCTAACGATCCTGCCACCAGGCAAACGCCGCCCGCTGCTTTTCGGACACGAAGGCGCGGGCGGCTGGCCCGGTCCAATCGGCGGGCGTGTCGCGGCGGCCGACCCACCAGCCCTGGCCGGGCAGGCGATCGGATTCGCGCACAACCAGCACCGCCAGTTCCGGTTCGCCCGCGGCGCGGCCAGCCTCGTCAATGGCATCAAGCATCCGGCACAGGCTGCGCATCTTGGGGCGCGAGAAGCGGTAGCCCAGCGCCAGCAGCATTTCGGAATAAGACAGATCGCGAACGGCCCGCGCCGCCGCAATCAGCAGCGCCTTGATTTCGGGCAGATCGGCCGGGGTCACCATGGCGCCTGTTTGCCACGCGGCTGCGGTATTGGCCACCGGCCGGTGGGGGCACCGGCCGGCAGCTCCCCAACTCAACTGCGCGGCGGTTCCGGCGGCGGTGCGGGCGGCGCAGGCGGGGCCGGCGGCGCGGGCGGGGCCGGCGGCACTGGCGCCGTGCTGTCGGTTGGGGTTTCGGGTGGCGGCGGCGGCGGCTTGCGCGGTTGGGCCAGGGCCGGCCCGGCAAGGGATAACAGCAAGGGCGCCAGCATCAGGCCAAGAGCGGTCTTCATTATTGCAACTCCTTGACGTTGTTACAGTCTGTCGTTGCCCCGCCCCTGTTGATTGGTCTGGCCGGCACCACTTGCGGGGGGCAGTGGTGCCGGCCAGTGACGGCAACTTGCGCCGCCAACATGAACCTCAGCTTTCAGCCTGGCCGCCACCGGGACGGGCCGTGGGCGCAAGCGGGACGAAGCGTTCACCGCCGCCCTTCCGCGCCCTTGAATGCCCCTCCCGAATCCGGTCACAGCGGATGACAGCATGGCTGCACCCTGCTAACGCACAGGCCATGACCGTATATCTTCACGAAGGTGATCTTCCCGCCGGCATCCTCGCACCCGGCCCGGTGGCTGTGGATAGCGAGACCATGGGCCTCAACCCGCACCGCGACCGGCTGTGCCTGCTGCAGATCAGCGATGGCCACGGCGATGAACATCTCGTGCGCTTTGCCCCCGGCCAGTATGACGCGCCCAATCTGAAGTCCGTGCTGGCTGATCCCGAACGCCTGAAACTGATGCATTTCGCCCGGTTCGACGTGGCGGTGATCCACCAGTTCCTGGGCGTGTGGGCCACCCCGGTGTTCTGCACCAAGATCGCTTCGAAGCTGGTGCGCACCTACACGGATCGCCATGGTCTGAAGGATCTGCTCAAGGAAACGCTGGGGGTGGAAATCTCCAAGCAGCAGCAGTCCAGCGACTGGGGCGCCGCCGAGCTTTCCGAAGCGCAAAAGGAATATGCCGCCAGCGACGTGCGTTACCTGCACCGCGCCCATGAAGTGCTGGAACGCCGCCTCGCCCGCGAAGGCCGCACCCACATTGCACAGGCCTGTTTCGATTTCCTCGCCACCCGCGCCGAACTCGATCTGGTCGGCTGGGCCGAACAGGATATCTTCGCCCACCTGTGAGCCGCTTGTCGAAAGCCTGAACCACCGTGGCCACCACGCCTGTCCCGATCAGCCGCCCGCTTTCACGCCGCCAACAGGCAGCGCTGCCGGGCAGCGCCCATGATCGGCGCATGACCGTGCTGAAATGGGCCTTGCCGGCGTCGGCCTTCCTGATCGGCATGACCATCCTGATCTGGCCACTGATCGGCGTGCAGGAATTTTCCTTCCTGCTGGCGAAAGACCAGGTGGCAGTGTCGCGGGAACGCCTGCGCGTGAACCGCGCCGAATATCGCGGCAAGACCGCCGCCGGCGAAGCCTTCTCCATCTCGGCCGGCAGCGCCGTTCAGCGCACCAGCGCCGAGCCGGTGGTGGTGCTCACCACACTCGCCGCCCGGCTGGAGGGCAAGGATGGCCCGGCCACGGTCTCCGCCCCGTCGGGCCGCTATTTCATCGATGAAGACCGGCTGGAAGTGGCCGGCCCGGTGAAGCTGCGATCCGACGGCGGCTACACGCTGGATGCCGAGACCGTCGCCATCGATCTGAAGCGCCGCACCGTGAAAACCGATGCGCCGGTTTCCGGCAGGCTTCCGATGGGCACATTCCGCAGCAACCGCATGACCGGCGATCTGGCGGGCAACCGCGTCAGCCTGATCGGCAATGTCCACTTGCGCATCAACCAGCGCGGCGGCAGAGGATGAATATGCGCGCCCTGATCGTTATTGCCCTGCTCGCCGCCAGCCCGGCTGCGGCCCAACGCTTTGACAGCAACGCCCCCATCGATGTCGATGCCGGCCGCATCGACATCGCCGATGATGCCAATGAAGCCATTTTCTCCGGCGCCGTGGTGATCCGCCAGGGCAGCATGACGCTGAACGCTGATCGCGTGCGCATCACCTATAGCAAGGACAATGCCGGCAGCCCGCAGGTCCAGCGGCTGGACGCGCTGGGCAGCGTGCGGCTGCGGCAGGACATGATGCGCGCCACGTCAAACAGCGGCGTGTACGACGTCAATCGCAAGCTGGTGACGCTCATCGGCAATGTGAAGCTGGATCGCGGCACCGATCATCTCGAAGGCGCCCGCGTGGTGTGGAATCTCGCCACCCGCACCACCAGCTTCGACGCGCGCACCGCCAGCAATCCCGGCGGCCGCGTGACCGGCCGCTTCACCGTTCCGCAGAAGAAGCAGCCGTAACCCGTTCGATTGCAGCGCATACCCGTTCGGGGCGCTCCAGCGGCAGGAAGTGGGTGGTGCCGGGGAGACGCTCTGCGTTCAGGCATGAAGGGTGCGCCGCAAACGCCGCCAGTTCGACATCGCGCACGGTTGATCCATGCTCGCCTGCCAGCAGGACGAACGGGCAGCGCACTTGCGCCAGCGCCGGTTCGACATTGGGCGACACGGCGCGGAAGGTGGCCGATTCAAACGCCGGGGTGCAGGCCAGTTCCACGCCTTCGTCCGTCTCCAGCAATCCGCCAGACAGATAGGCATCAAGATCGGCATCGCTCCACGTCTTGAACACGCCGCGGCCATGGTAAGCCGCGCGGGCATCGGCACGGCTGGGGAACATCCCGCGCCGCCGGGCCGCCTGATCGGCCATCGGATTGGGGATGATGGCGCCTGCCCGCACCTCCCGCGCCACATCGAACGGCAGCATCGGCGGATCGAGCAGCACCAGCCCCGCGACACGTTCCGGACGCATCGCAGCTGCCAGCAGCGACACGGTCGCGCCCATCGAGTGGCCGGCCAGGATCCAGGCGCTGCCGCTGTCGATAATGTCCAGCAACTGGCCCAGATCCTGCGCGAAATCCTCCCAACTGGTCAGGTGCGCCGGATCACGGTCCAGCGCGGTGAAGCCATGCCCGCGCGCATCGCTGATGGTAATGGCAAAGCGATCCGCCAAAGGCGCCAGCATCGCTTCATACAGTTGCGCGTTCATGCCGGTGGCGTGGGCAAAGTGCAGGCGTGGGGCAGCGGAATCCCTTGGCCCGGCTTGCAGCGCGGACACCGGCCCGGCCGGGGTAGCAATCAAAATGCGATCCATGCCTGCCCGATAGCAGGCCAGATCAATGCGAACAGCCTGCTGACTGACGCAGGGTCTCAGGCAGCAACCGGCCGGCGGCGGCGCATCAGGCCACCTACGGCGCTGAAGCCCAGGGTGAGCATCGCCCAGCTGGCCGGTTCGGGCACGCCGTTGACGATGGACCGGGTGGACAGCGAGATATCGTCCACCGCGAAATCATTGCCCGCCCGCACGGTGTTGGCATTGATCAGCGACAGTTGCACTGATGTGGCCGCACCGCTGTTGAAATTGGTCGAAAGGCCGAACCAGGTGCCAGCCTGGTTTGCCGGAATGGTCAGGGTGGCCAGATCGGTCGCCGCGCCGCCGTTCAGCGAAATGCGGAAGGTGAAATTGGGATCGCTGTTGCCGGGCAAGACAAAGCTGCAGCACACGTTCATGGCGAACGCTTCAAAGAAATAATTCGTGTTGGCGCTGATGGCGATCGTCGACGATTGCCACACGATATCCCCCAGATTGGGAGCGCCATTGCCCACATACATCAGCCCGGTGCCGCTGGTGTGATCACCGCGCGACAGGAAAGCGCTGTTCCACGGAAACGGATTGGAGCGGACGGTATATTGGCCTTCAGTGCTGTTGCCACCTGGGGTGTAGGCATAGGCCGAGGTAAAGCCGGTGTTGCCCGCCTCAAAATCGCCATTGGTGACGAGGTTCGCCGCTGCCGCCGGCAGCGCGCCCAAGGCGGCGGCCGCAACCGCCAGACTTGTCAGAATTCGCATCAACCATCCCCCGCATGAGCCACAATATTAACGAGAGAATAACCTTTCGTTCAGTGTTTGACCATGTGAATTTACGCAAAGCCAAACGCGCGCGCTTGCCCCAATCGGGCAGCAAACGCTTTGTGATTGGTTACAGCGACTTACTCAGCTGCCGGCATGCGCCAGCCACCGCCTCAGCATGGCGCTGTTCTTGGCCAGCATCGCCGGATCACGCGCATCAGGCGCGGTCATGATGGCGGTATCGAGCACCGTATCGATCGGGCTGGCTGCCCTTGATTCGGGCAGGCTGGCGCAGAGTTTCACGATCATCGCTCGGGCCATCGCCGCGTTGCCGTGCATCACCGCCATGATGTCGGTCACATCCACATCCGCGCCATCGTGCCAGCAGTCGAAATCCGTCACCATGGCGACCAGCGCGTAGGGCAGTTCCGCCTCGCGCGCCAATTTGGCTTCCGGCATCGCCGTCATGCCGACCAGATCGCAACCCCAAGCCTGGTGCAGCCGGCTTTCGGCGCGGGTGGAAAAGGCCGGGCCTTCCATCGCCAGATAGATGGCACCGCGATGCACCGTGCCGCCAACCGCCGCCACTGCATCGGCCGCCAGCGCGGAAAGCCGCGGGCAAACCGGATCGGCCATCGGCACATGCGCCACCAGCCCGGTTTCGAAGAAGGTCGAAGGCCGGCCCTTGGTGCGGTCGATGAACTGGTCCACCACCACGAAATTGCCCGGCGCCATGGCGGCATTCAGCGAGCCAACCGCCGACACCGCCAGCACATCGGTGCAACCCAGCCGCTTCAGCGCATCGATATTGGCGCGGACGTTCAGTTGGTGGGGCGGGATGCGGTGGCCGCGGCCGTGGCGAGGCAGGAAACACACGTCGATGCCGGCAATGCGGCCGGTCAGGATCGCATCAGATGGTTCGCCCCAAGGTGACTCCACGCTGACCCAGCGCGCATCCTCCAACCCGTCGATGGCATAGAGGCCGGAGCCGCCGATGATGCCGATCTTCCAGGTCAAAGGCTCGCCCGCCGCCCATCGATGGCCCAGCGTTCCAGCCGGCCATCCTCATCCGCCACGAAAAACGCATCGTGCAACGCGACGGTGGGATCGACATGGCCCGGCTGCAGCCAGACCAGATCGCCCTCCCCCAATCCGCCGGGCGGCACGATCGCGCCATGTTCATCGCCCATCGGGCGATAGGCGCTGCCCGCCGGCTGCACGACACGGCTGACCGGGCCATTGGAATGCAGCGCCTTGTGCCCGGCATCGCAGGTCACGTGGCCGGCATGATTGGCCGAAACCACGGACGCGGCCAGAAACAGCGCCGGGGCGAACGGCAGATCACCCAGATCGCCATATTCCACGTCCATCACCGCATAGCTGCCGGGCTGCAACTCGGTATAGACGCCCGCCGCCAGGTCCATATGGGCGGTGCCAGTGCCGCCGCCAGTCACCTGCGCCGGTGCCAGCCCTGCGGCCTCCAACTCAGCGACCAGTACGCGCAGCCGCGCTGTCCATTCGGCATGCGCCGCCGCGCGTGAGTCCGGCAGCATATGCTGATGATGCCCGCAGTACGCCTGGATGCCGGCATAGTTGAGGCCCTTGGCTCCATCGATCAGTGCCGCCAGCGCCGCCGCTTGCTCCGGCGCCACCCCGGCGCGCGCCATGCCGGGATCAACATCCACATAGGCATCCAGCACCACGCCCGCAGCCAGCGCCGCAGTGGCAGCTTCCGCCGCTTGCGCTTCACTGTCGATCACCGCGCCCACCCGCGCAACGCGGGCCAGCGCCGCCAGGCGCAGCCAGCCCCACGGCGGCACCGGCGCTGTCACCAGCACATCAGGGATGCCGCCATGCACAAAGGCCTCCGCTTCGCCCACCGTCTGGCAGCACAGGCCCACGGCGCCCTGCCGCACCTGTTCGAGGCCCATCGCGCTGCACTTGTGCATCTTGCCATGCGCGCGCAGCCGCACGCCCTTGGCGGTGCAGGCCGCCTGCATGGCGGCCAGATTGTCCATCATCACCGCGCGCCGCACCACCAGCACCGGCGTGATCGGCGGCTTCACCTTGGCCAGGAAATCATCTCTGCTCTGCATGGTGGCCGTCTTGCCGTGCACCGGTGTTTAAGTCAAAAGCCCTCACAATCGGGGCCGCATTACGGAGTTTCCATGTCAGTCCAAGCTGCTGTTCAACCAACGGCGATCATCACTGGCGCGTCTTCTGGCGTGGGCCTGTGGGCTGCCAAGTCCTTGGCGGATCGGGGTTGGCTGGTGATCATGGCATGCCGCGATCTGGCCAAGGCGGAAGCCGCAGCCGCAGAGGTTGGCATCACCGGCGATTCGCGCCGGATCCTGCATATTGATCTGGGCGATCAGGCCAGCGTACGCCGCTTCGCCGATGAATTTCACGGCCTTGGCCTGCCGCTCGATGCGCTGCTGCTCAACGCCGCCGTCTATCTGCCGCGCCTCGAAGCGCCGATGCGTTCACCCGAAGGGTATGAAATCAGCGTTGCCACCAATTATTTCGGCCACTTCCTGCTGGCGCATCTGCTGCTTGATGATCTGAAAAAGGCCAAGGGCCGCCTGCCCTCGCCGCCGCGCCTGATCACGCTGGGCACGGTCACGGCCAACAGCGAGGAATTCGGCGGCAAGGTGCCGATCCCGGCGCCGGCTGAACTGGGCGATCTCGCCGGACTGGAAGCCGGTTTCAAGGCGCCCATCGCCATGATCGACGGCAAGCCGTTCAAGCCCGGCAAGGCTTATAAAGACAGCAAGCTGGCGTGCATGATCATGAACCGCGAGTTCCACAAGCGCTGGGGCGATACCGGCATCGTGTTCAACACGCTTTATCCCGGCTGCGTCGCTGATACCGCGCTGTTCCGCGACACGCCGCAAGCCTTCCGTACGATCTTCCCGTGGTTTCAAAAAAACGTCACCAAGGGCTATGTGAGCCAGCCGCTGGCCGGAGACCGCACCGCGCAAGTGATCGCCGAACCCGCCTTCGCCAGCCAATCGGGCGTGCACTGGAGCTGGGGCAACCGCCAGAAGCAAGGCCGCATGCCGTTCGCGCAGCCGCTGTCGGCGCGCGGCACCAACGAGGCACGCAACGAGCGCCTGTGGGACCTGACATTGAAGGCGGTGGGGCTGGCCTGAGCCGGCCCCTCAACCCTCCTTCGTCTCGCCCTTCTCCGGCACGAGCCTATAACGCGCCACCAGTTTCCACACGTGCGGCGGGATCATGTTCTTCATCATTGCAGGCGCTTCACGGCGCAGGTGCAAGATCGTCTCGATCGCCTTCATCTCGACGCGCGTGCGGGCGAACTCCTTGCCCTTGGGGCCAACCAGCGGCATCAATTTGCCCACGATCGGCCGCACCCATTTCGGCATGCGGCGCAAGGGCAGGCCGCCCGCCGCACGCTCGGTATTGGCCATGAAACCCTTCACCGGTCCGGCGCGCTTTGAGCCATCGAGCTTGCCGTTGTCGTCTGGCTCCTGCAGCGCCACCTCGTCGCCCAGCAGACCAAGCAGCTCCGCGCCGCGATCATTGCGGATCAGCAGCCATTGTTCGCCGGTGCCGCCCATATACCCCACGGTGATATCGGCCAGGCTGTTGGTGTAATCCACGCAGGTGCGGCAGGTGAGCGGGAAAAAATCCGGCCGCAGATCAGACAATGGCAACATCAGGAACGGCACTTCCTTGCGCTTGCCATCGTCGAACCGCAGCTCGACATGATAATTGGCCTTGAATTCCAGATAGGTGATGCTGTCCGGCTGGTCAGACAGCAGCGCCAGGAATTCGTGGAAATTCTCGGTCGTCGTGTTGTCGCTGCACGGCGTGCCGATCACGTAGATGCGCTCGAACCCCAGCTTGGCCTCCAGCCGGCGCAGCGCGTGGATCTGGCAGGGGATGCCGATGATGCCGATGCGCTTGAACCCGGCGGCGCGCGCCGGTTCCAGCAGCGCCAGCAGCGGCGCATAGCCCATCCGCATGCCGCGCACCTGGGCCATGGCTTCGGCCTTCGTCACCATTACCGGCCGCGGCTTCCACTTGTCGTCGGGGTCAGGCGCCATGGTCAGCACGGCTTCCACCGCGCCGGTTTCCAGCAACCGCTCGCCCAGCCGGCTGGTGATGCCGGTCCATTGCGCGCCCTCGCTCGGCTGTTTCAGCCGGGCTTTCGCCATGCGCTGGAACGGGCCGAAGAACAATTCATCGGGCCGGCTCTCATCGCGGGCGCGGCCATGGACCTGCGCTTCCATCGCGGCATAATCCGGTTTGATGAACTGGCAGGCGGTGCCGCAATCGGTGGGCGTGGACGTGCGCGACACGCCGCAATCGGTGCACAGCCCGCGCGGGGCAGCGGGCGCAAATTCAGGCGCGATCAGGCCGGTTTCAGTCACTTGTATCCCCACGATCATCGGCACCCCTGCCTGTTCGGCTGTTAGCGCCTGAAAGCTCACATCCGCAAGGGCGCTGCATACCCCGTCAATTCCAGATAGCCGCGCCCGCCCGGCACAGTGACCGCGCCTTCCCAATAGACCGGCCCGCCACTCATCCGGCTGTCCAGCTCCTGGTCCGCCATCATCGGCACCACCGGCAGCTCGCGCCATGCCCCACCGACCCGCAGTGCCACCATCGGCCGCACCGGCCAGCGCGCCTTGCTGCGCGGGGATTGCCACCAGCCGCCAGCCTGCCAACGCACGTCCTCCGGCTTCAGTACGGTCAGCACGCCGGCCTTGCTGCGATGGCTGCCGCCGGCCCACAGCGCGCCGCCCTTCCCATCCCGCATCCGAAATAGCGTGACGGCGCTGCCATCATCCATGTTGAGGCCCAGCCAGTCCCAACCGACCGCGCGGGGGTTCATCAGCGTGCTCGACCATTCGCGGTCCAGCCAGGCCGTGCCGGTCACCGCCTGCCCGTCCAACCGCCCGGCCACCGCCAGATGCGGCCAGCTGTAATAATGGCTGGCCTCGCCCACGCCCGGCCCCTTGCGGCTGAGGCCGGCTTCGCCTTGCAGGATCACGGGCTGCGTTGGCGTGAAGGCCAGATCGAAGGCAAAGCCATCCCCGGCCAGCTTGGCATGCAGTCGGCCATCCTTGCCGCGCCACAGCCGCCAATCGTCCAGCGTCACGTCCATGTCGCCCACCCGTGCATTCGCCAGGCCAAAACCGGCGCGGGCGATGCGGGCGGCGTGGCGCAGCTTGCCGTGCGCCGGATCGGCGAGCGCCGCATGGGCAAAGATCACCTGGCGCGGCACAAAGGCCGAAGGGTTTGCCGTGTCGATATCCGGCCGCGTGCGGAAGAAGGTGATCTGGAACCCCTTCTTCCCCTGCGGCGTGTTCAGCCAGCCGGTGACATACCACCATTCGGTACGGAAATCGGGATGCGCGCCATGATCGGCGGGGAAACGAAGCGGCACGCCCGGCCGCACCGGCGCGAACGTGGCGGCCAGCAACAACGGCAGCATCAACAACAAGGCCAACCGCCGCATCACCAATCCGCCCGCACCGCCAGCAGGGCACGTTTGCCCAGCGCCCGCCGCCCGGCCACCACCGCCGTGCCACCCGCGCACGCCACCAATGCCGCCACCAGCCCGGCCAGCAGCGGCCACGGCAGCGCCAGATCCATCGTCCAGTGGAAGCTCTGCGGGTTGACGACGCGCACCAGCACCAGCGCCATCACCAACCCCAGCGACAGGCCGGAAAGCGCCCCGATCAGGCCCAGCCCGGCGCCTTCCAGCCCCAGCATCTGCAAGATCTGCCGGCGCGGCACGCCCACGTGGCGCAACATGCCGAACTCGCGCATCCGCGCCAGCACCTGCGCCGAAAAGCTGGTCGCTACCCCAATGAGCCCGATGATGATGGCAATGGCTTCCAACGCATAGGTAACGGCGAAACTGCGATCGAAAATGGTCAGCGCCACGGCCCGCATCTCCGCCGGGCGACCGAACTGGGCCTGGCCCTGCACGGCTGCTGGCAACGCCGCTTGCAATGCCTCCTGCACTGCGCGCGCGTCGGCACCGGGCTTCAGATCAAAGGCGGCTTCCGTCGCAGTGGCATCGCCGGTGAAGCGGCGATAGTCCTCAAGCGGCACGACAATTGCTCCCCATTGCCGGGCATAATCGCGCCAGGTGCCGGCCACGAACAGTCGGCGCGGCACCCCGCCAATCACCAGTTCATGCACCTCGCCCTGCCGCCAACCATAAAGCCAGGCCAAGGGCTCGGAAATCAGCGCGCGGGTGGTGCCAGGGGGCGTTGGCGCGTCCGTCCCGGCAATCAACGGCACCGATGCATGGCCACCGTGGGCCATCACGGCGATCGCCGGCCGTGCCGGATCGATCCGCACCGAAATCACCCGCTGGAACTGCACATGCGCCAGCCCCGGTACCGCCGCCAGCCGGGCCTGGGCCTGAGGGTCGAGCCCGCCGGCTTCTGCCCCTTCCAGATGCAGGTAAAGATCAGACGGCAGCGCCGCGACCAGCCAATCATCCACGCTTTGCCGGAAACTGGCGACCATCACCGCCATCGCCACCATCAGCGCAGTGGACGCCACAATCCCGGACAGCGCCAGCCCGGCGGCCTGCGGCACACCCCACAGCCGCCGCACCGCCAGATCGAGCGGCAACCATGTGGCTCCCCGCCGAGCCAGCGGTGCCAGCAACAGCCGCGCCAGCGCCGGCATCAACGCCACGCCACCAGCCAGCAGCAACGCCATCGCGGCATAGCCGAGCAACGGCAGCCCAAAGATCGGTGGCCCCAACGCTGCAAGGCCACCGGCGGCCAGCAAGACAAGGCTGGGCCAGGCCCGCGGCGCTTTGGCCGGATCGGGCGCATCGCCCAGGCCCTTCAACGCCTGCGCCGGGGCGGTGCGCGCCGCCGCCAACGCCGGCGATATGCTGCCGGCCAGTGCCGTTACCAGCCCCAGCCCGCCAAACAGCAGCGCCGCCGGCACATCAAAGCCCAGCCGGGCTTGCGTTCGGCTGAAATAGCCGCCGCCCAGATCCCCGCCGAACCGCTCCACAACCAGTGTCGCCAGCCCGTAACCCAGCGCCACGCCGATCACGGCGCCGGCCACACCCAACAGCAGACCCTCCGATAACAACTGCCGCACCAGCCCCGCCCGCGGCAGACCCAGCACGGCGAGCAGCGCAAATTGCGGTCGCCGCCGCGCCACGCTGAGCGCCTGCGCCGACCACACCAGGAAGCCACCGGTGAGCAGCGCAACCAACGCCAGCATGCCCAGATTCACCCGATAGGCGCGGCTCAGCGCATCGGCGCGGCTCGCCTCGGCCTCCGGCGTTGCCAGCACGGCATCGGCGGGCAACACCGCCTGTACCGCCGCGCGCGCGCCGGCGCCGTCCGCCAGTTTGAGATCAAGCCGGTGCAGGCGCCCCATCTGGCCAAAGCGCCACTGCGCCTCCGAAATGTCGATCACTGCGATCTGGGCGTCATCGCCCGCTGCCGCCAGCCGTCCCATCACCCTGAACTGCGCCTGACGCCCGGCCGCCGTGAGCGTGAAGGCGTCGCCCGGCTGCAACCCGGTGGCACGCTGTAACGCCGGCGAAAGCCAAACGGCATCGCCTTGCCACGCTGGGCGGCTGCCCACGCCGGACTGGCCCGACCGCGACAGGCCCACGAGCCCCGGCGTCACGCTCATCGCCCGCAGCGGATCAAGCCCGATCAGCGTGAACCGGCCGCCTTTTGCGCTCGATCCCGGCCGCGCCAGCTTGCCCCAGCTGGCGGTCAATTCCACCACCGGGCTGATCGCCTGCACTGCGGGCAACCGCGCCAGCTTGGGATAAAGCCCCTCATCCAGCCCGGCCGCTGATCGTGCCCGCACCGCCACATCAGCCCGGCCCTGCACGCTCGCCACGGCGCGGCCGAAACTGGCCAGCGCCGCACTGTTCACCATGTGCACCGCAAAGCCCAGCGCCACGCCAACCGCAATCGCCAGCACGGCCAGGCCCATCCGCACCGGATGCGCGCGCCATTCGCCAACGATGAGCCAGCGGGTTGGCACCCAGTTTTGCATCAAGCCGGAACGAGGCCGCTGGCCGAAAGCCGCAACACGCGATCGGCTGCCGCCGCCACCATCTCGCTGTGGGTGACGATCAGCACCGCCGCCCGGCGATCGCGCGCCTCGCTCAGCAGCAAATCGAGAATTCGGCCGGCGGTTTCGGGATCGAGATTGCCAGTCGGTTCATCGGCAAGCACCAGTCCGGGCCGATGCACCAGCGCGCGCGCGATGGCCACCCGCTGCAATTCCCCGCCCGACAGCACCGCCGGCCAGTCGCCGCCGCGCCCGGCCAGGCCCACTTCAGCCAAAGTCGCCTCGGCTCGGGCCAGCGCATCGGCCGCATTCATCCCCGCCAGCAGACACGGCAGCGCCACGTTGCGCGCCAGGCTCAGGTGCGGCAGCACATGGAAGGCCTGGAACACGAAACCCAGCGCCGATGCCCGCAGCTTCGCCCGCTCCGGCTCAGTGAGCGCCGCCACATTGCGGCCGCCAATCAGCACCTCGCCAGCATCGGCTGCATCCAGCCCGGCAATCACGTTGAGCAGGGTGGATTTTCCCACCCCGGATTCGCCGGTAATCGCCACCACTTCGCCGGGTGCCAGCGCGATATTCACGCCCGAAAACAGGCTGCGCTGCCCGCCACCGGCCAGCGGCACAGCGCGGGCAAGTCCGGTGGCTGCCAAAACGGCGGCAACCGCCGCTGGGCCGGCGGTGGGGGTGTCGGGTCGCATCGGAAGGGCTTTAACCCAGATGCCTGCGAATGTTAGCCGGGTGTGGCGACGTGCCCTGCCCCGGCCACCACCTCACGCCTGCTTGGCGAACAGATTTTCCGGGTGACGCATCGCCTTGAATTCCAGCGCGTTGCCGGCTGGATCAAAGAGGAAGAACGTGCCCTGCTCACCCGGTTTGCCGGCAAAGCGCACATGCGGTTCCATTTCAAAGGCCAGGCCGGCCTGACGAATGCGGTTGCCCAGCGTTTCCCAGCCGGCCCAATCCATCACCAGGCCGAAATGCGGCACGGGCACGCTGTCGCCATCAACCGGGTTGCGGTGGATCGCCGATTTCGGCGCCTTGTGCACCACCAACTGGTGGCCGTGGAAATCGAAATCGATCCAGGTTTCCGAAGACCGGCCTTCGGGGCAGCCCAGCACGGCCCCATAGAATTGGCGGGCAGCCGCAAGATCATCAACCGGGATAGCAAGGTGGAAGGGATTCAAGGCGTTTCTCCATTCAAAGCGGCAAGTTGGTGGGCGCGGGCCAGCACCTTGCGGCTGGCCAAAGCAATCGGGCCGCCATCGGTGGCCAGCACGGGGTGATCGGCGGGCAACGGCGGCAGTTCGGGGCAATCGATCGGCCCCAATACCGTCACTTCGCCATAATGGTCAGGCCGCAGCAACCAGTTCATCACGGCCAACAATCTTGTGGTGACGCCGAGCGCCTCCATCGACGCGGCCAGTCGAGGCTGCGGCGGCAATTCCTCGCGCCACAGCCGGCCCGGCCCGTCAAACCAGCGACGGGCGGCTTCAGAAACGGCGATGGTATCGCGATACAGCGCATCAAGATGATCGCGCAGCGGCACCACGCGCCGTGATTTGCGGCCTCTTGAAACCGCACCAACGCTGCCCAAATTGAAATTGCCGACGCTGCCAGATGGGGCGTCGGCGCCTCCCGGCCCATGGTGGGCGGGATCAACGGCATCTTTGCTTGAAGAGGATTTTGCCATGCGTGGATTTGATATCTCTCCCTTGCTGCGTTCGTCCATCGGATTCGAGAATCTGAACCGATTGGTGGAACTGGCCGGCCGCGTCGAACCCGGCGACGCCTACCCACCCTACAATATCGAAAAGCTGGGCGACGGCGCCTATCGCATCCAGATGGCGGTGGCCGGTTTCGGCCGCCATGAACTGGACATCACGGTCCAGGAAAACATGCTGATCGTCACCGGCCAGGCCGCGCCGGAAGCCGATGCAAAGGAACGCCTGTTCCTGCACCGCGGCATCGCCAAGCGCGCCTTTGAACGCCGTTTCCAGCTGGCCGACACCATCAAGGTGACCGGCGCCGGCTTCGAGAATGGCCTGCTCAACATCGAGCTGGTGCGCGAGATTCCGGAGCACAAGAAGCCACGCAGGGTGGAAATCTCCGCTGCCGTGGATGCGCTGCCGGTGACGGACGAAACCCGCCTCGCGGCCGAGTAATCAGCCGCGAAGGACTTTCCGGCGCTCGACGCGGAACCGTTTCAGTTCCTCGGCGGGCGCCGGCCAGTCCGGATTGGCCCTGGCGGCAGCAGCATAATCGTCCATCGCTTCCTTCAGCCGGCCGGCCACTTCCAGCGCCTGCGCCCGGGCGAAATAGGCCCGTGCCGGCTCCTTCGGGCCGATCTCGATGCCGTGGCTGATCAGCGCCACCGCTTCCGACTCGCGGCCGGGCTGGCGGGCCAGCACGACGCCCTTGTTGATCCAGGCTTCAGCAAGGCCCGGCGCAGAGCGGATGGCCAGATCGAAATCGCTTTCCGCCTTGTCCAGCTTGCCGGCGCGCAGCAGGGCGATGCCGCGATTCATCAGCATGGCAAGGCGCTGCGGCGCCGCCAGGTCGGGTTGCCGGATGGCTCTGTCACAGCGGACAAGCTGGACGCGGCCAGGCCGGTCGGCTTGCGCGGCAGCAAGGCACGGGTCGTCACTGGCGGGTCTGTCCTGCGCGCGCAGCGGTGCTGCTGCCAGGCAGAGCAGGATCAAGACCCGGCGCACCGGATGCATCTGCTCAGGCAATGATGTCGGGGATCAACAGATCCTCGAGCATGGCGATTTCATCCTTCAACAGCAGTTTCTTCTTCTTGAAGCGCTGCAACTGGATCATGTCGGGCATGGGCAAAAGGCGCAGGGCGTCGATCGCGGCATCAAGGTCGCGGTGATCCTGCTTCAGCATCTCGATCCGATCGCGGATCTCGACTTCATCCACCCTGAACGCTCCTTCACGGCCGCGCCTGCGACAGCACGGCTGTCTCCCTGCGTTAACCGCTCTTCATGTCGGCCGGCAAGGGGGGCCGTCGCGCTGCGCTGAAAACATCCCAAACCGGCGATGAATTTCCGTTTCAGGCATGGACAGGGCAGCGGGAACGTGATGCACTCTCGCATCCCGCTGCCAGGCATTGCTGGCAGGGGATACAAAAAGGGAATGTGCCAATGGCCAATGCCCACCGGGAACAGTTGATTGCCCGTCATGCCAGGCTGGATGCCAGCCTTACCGCCGAATTGAAGCGGCCCCTGCCCGATCCGACGACCTTGCGCCGGTTGAAGCGGGAAAAACTCAAGCTCAAGGACGAGATCGGCACCAGCCACTGAAGACTGGGCAATGACGGCATAACATCGGCCGCGCCCCGGATCTTGCACCGGGGCCGCGGCCTTTTTTCTTACTCGTCGCGGCTCACCTTCTCATCACGTTCGTGCCGTTCCTGGGCATCGATCGTCATGGTGGCAATCGGGCGGGCTTCCAGCCGCTGCAGGCTGATCGGTTCACCGGTCATTTCGCACCAGCCATAATCGCCGGTTTCGATGCGGCGCAGCGCGGCATCGATCTTTGAAATCAGCTTGCGCTGGCGATCGCGGGTGCGCAGTTCGATACCCCAATCGGTTTCGCTGGCGGCACGATCGGTCAGATCGGGTTCGCGCAATGGTTCGGCCTTCAGGGCTTCCAGCGTCGCTTCCGATTCTTTCAGAATCTCGTCTTTCCAGATCAGCAACTTCTTGCGGAAATACGCCAGCTGGCGCGGGTTCATGAACTCCTCGCCTGCGGTTGGACGATAGTCTGGCGGCAAATCATCACCGTCGGCTGGCACGATCAGCACCCCATCATCGTTGGTACTCGGCCCGGAAAACGCACCATATGATTCGCTCTTCATACCAACACCCCATAATCGGTGCCGGCCTGCCGCCCTTCACGGGACAACAGCCAGTCCCGAACCTCCGCCCCGCCAGACCCCTCCGGCAAGACCTCTCCCTCGGCGCCCCTTAAACCTGTGAAGGCTCAGCGGCAAGCGGTGAAACGGGCCCAGAAAGACTGTCACGAAACTTTCGTTTACTGCGACTGTCGGGCATTCGCGCATGGGGACTGGCTCAGCCCTTCAGCCCATCGATGCGGGACTGGATGGCGGCCAGTTGTTCCTTCAACTGGGCCACGTCATCGGCCGCGGGCGCCGGCTTCTCGCCGGATTTCTCCGCCGGCTTGCCGCCCGCTTCGCGCAGCAGGCCGCCGGTCATCATTTCGGTTGCGGCTTGGAACATCGCCAGA
Source organism: Sphingomonadales bacterium 32-65-25 (assembly GCA_002280855.1). Taxonomy (GTDB): domain Bacteria; phylum Pseudomonadota; class Alphaproteobacteria; order Sphingomonadales; family Sphingomonadaceae; genus Sandarakinorhabdus. Next base: position 598,017 of record NCEU01000001.1, read on the forward strand.
TTCTGCCGCGCCAGTTGTTCAAACGGCTTCAGCGCGGCACTGCGGAACATCGCCTGATTCTCCGCAAAGGCCGCCATCGAGGCTTCGAGATAATGCGGAACCATCGATTGCATCGAATCACCATAGAGCGCGATGATCTGGCGCAGGAACGACGTGGGCAGCATGGTCTGCCCCCCGGCTTCGCCTTCCATCACGATCTGGGTGAGGACGGAGCGGGTGATATCATCCCCGCTGCGGGCATCGAACACCTGGAAATCTCGGCCATGGCGCGTCATTTCCGCCAGATGATCGAGCGTTATGTAACTTGAGGTTTCGGTATTGTAGAGGCGCCGGTTGGCGTATTTCTTGATAATCACAGGCGCCTGGCTGGATGTGCCGGCCTTGGCGCCGGGGGAGGAAGAGGCATTGGCCATGGGAACTCCCGAAATGAATTATCCATATTTGCGTAGCAAATGGCATGTTGCGGTGCAATGCCGCATCCCCACCCCATGACTCGCTCCCCCGGCCCTCACCCGCTCCCCATCTTCCTCGCCACGCTGCAGGCGGCCTGCGCCGATGATCCGGCGCGACTCGCCACGGCGCTCGCTGGCCTTGCCCGCTACCAGCAGGCCCCGCGCCCGGCCTCGCCGCCCAAGCGCCCGGAGGTCGCCCGCATCGGGGAAGTTTCCCTGCGCGGCACGCCCGGCCCGCGCCCGGTCGTCATCGTGCCGTCGCTGATCAACCCGGCGCATGTGCTCGATTTGCCCGGCCGCAGCCTGATGGCACACCTCGAATCGGCCGGCCTCAACCCACTGATCATCGATTGGGGCGACTCGCCGGAACCGCTTGGCCTTGCGTCGCTGGTCAACGAACGCCTCGCACCGCTTGTAGAGAAACTGGGCCAACCCGTTGCCATGTTGGGCTATTGCCTGGGCGGCACGCTGGCGCTGGCACTTGCGGCGCACATACCGATCACCCGCCTGGCAATGATCGCGACGCCGTGGCACTTCGCCGGTTATGGCGACGGCCAACGCGCCGCGCTGGCGGAGTGGTGGGCCAGCGCGCAGCCACTGGCGCAGACCATGGGGCAATTGCCGATCGATCTGCTGCAGCCGGCCTTCTGGTCGCTCGATCCCGCCGGATTGGTGGCCAAATATGTGCGACTCGCCACGGCCAATGCCGATGATCTGGCTGATTTCGTGCGGCTGGAAGATTGGGCCAACGGCGGCGCGCCACTCAGCCTGGCCGCCGTGCAGGATCTGGCCGCGCTGTACGCCAGTGGCCGGTGGGACGGCGTGGACGCCGCCGCCATCACCGCCCCCATCCTGGATGTCATCGCCGGCGCTGATCGCATCGTCCCACCGCAAGCGGCAGTGTCTGCGCTGGGCATCGGCACGGCACTGCAGCTCGATGCCGGCCATGTCGGCATGGTCGTTGGCCGCCGCGCCCGCGGTTTGTTGTGGGAACCGCTGGCGGATTTCCTTGGCGGCGCGTGATGGTGCAGCGCCGCAAACCGGCCTAATCTGCGTCAAACGACTCGCACATCCAGGGGATCTCCATGACCAACATCGTCATCACCGCCGCCCGCCGCACTGCCGTGGGCAGCTTCATGGGCAGTTTCGGCAGCACCCCGGCGCATCTGCTCGGCAAGGCGGCGATTGAAGCAGCGCTGGCCGATGCCGGCGTGGGCGCAAACGAAGTGAGCGAAGTGATTCTGGGCCAGGTGCTCACCGCAGCCCAAGGCCAGAACCCGGCCCGGCAAGCAGCCATGGCCGCCGGCATCGCGATGGAAGCGCCGGCTTATGGCGTCAACCAGGTTTGCGGTTCCGGCCTGCGCGCCGTGGCGATGGCCGCCCAGGCGATTGCCAATGGCGATGCCGGCATCGTGGTGGCCGGCGGCCAGGAGTCGATGAGCCTTTCCACCCACGCGCAAGCCCTGCGTTCGGGTCAGAAGATGGGTCACATGGAACTGGTCGATACGATGATCAAGGATGGCCTGTGGGATGCCTTCAACGGCTATCACATGGGGATCACGGCGGAAAACGTCGCCGAAATGTATCAGATCAGCCGCGCCGCCCAGGATGATTTCGCCGTCGCCAGCCAGAACAAGGCCAGTGCCGCCCGCGCTGCCGGGCGTTTCGCCGCCGAGATTGCGCCGGTCACCATCAAGGGCCGCAAGGGCGACGTGGTGGTGGATACCGACGAATACATCCGCGATGGCGTGACGCTGGACAGCGTTTCGGGCCTGCGCGGCGCCTTCAAGAAGGACGGCACCGTCACGGCCGCCAATGCCAGCGGCCTCAACGACGGCGCCGCCGTGCTGGTGCTGATGAGCGAGGAAGAAGCCAACCGCCGCGGCGCCCCCATCCTCGCGCGCATCGCCGGTTTTGCCAGCGTTGGCGTCGATCCCGCCGTGATGGGCATCGGCCCAGTGCCTGCCAGCCGCAAGGCGCTGGCCAAGGCCGGCTGGAGCGTGGCTGACCTCGATCTGGTCGAAGCCAACGAAGCGTTCGCGGCCCAGGCGCTCGCCGTGGGCCAGGAACTCGGCCTCGATCCGACCAAGCTCAACGTCAACGGCGGCGCGATTGCCATCGGCCACCCGATCGGCGCATCGGGCGCGCGCGTGCTGGTGACGCTGCTGCACGAAATGGGCCGCCGTGATGCCAAGAAGGGCCTCGCCACGCTGTGCATTGGTGGAGGAATGGGCATCGCCCTCGCCGTCGAACGCTGAGCCCCATGTTGATCCGCGAAGCCACGCCCATCGAGCGGCTGTTTGCCGGCCATCGCCCCGAACATCCCAACGGGCGGCTGCTGGTGCTGGGCCAACCGCCGGAACGGGTCGGGCTGGCGCTGGAAGGCTGGGAACATGTCGCCTGCGTGGCAGCGAGTGACGAGGAACTGCGCCCCGGCACCGTGCGTGCCGATCCGCATCACCTTCCCTTCCACGAAGCCCTGTTCGACAAGGTGCTGCTTTCGGCGCCGTTGATCCAGCCGCGACTGATGCTGCGCGAATTGTGGCGGGTGCTGTCGCCGGCTGGTCTGGCTGTGCTGATCGTGCGGGCGCGGCGGCCGTGGCATATCAAGGATATCGGCTGGCTGCGCGAACCGCTGCAACTGCGGCTGGATGAAGCCATGTTCGAAGTGCTGGACTGGCGGGTGGAGAGCCTGCCCGAACGCCACCATGTCGTGCTGGTGGCCAAGACCGATTGGCAAAAACCGGTGCTGGTCGGCGCAGCCGATCCGGCGATGGTGCCCCGGCTGATCAACTGATGGACGCAGCTGCTCTCGCCGCGGTTGTGCAGATGGTACCGTTTGCCGCCCATCTTGATCTGACCATCAAGGAATTGGGCCGAGATCGCGTTGTCGTCCACGCCCTTATCAAACCCGAATATTGCACCAGCGGCGGCACCGCCCACGGCGGCTTCCTGATGGCGCTGGCCGATTTCACCGGCGCGGTTGGCGCGTTCCAGGTGCTGCCCGAAGGCGCAAAGACCACCACCACCATCGAATCGAAGACCAACATGATGGGGGCGATTCCGGTGGGCAGCACATTGGTCGCCACCGCCACGCCGTTGCACGTTGGCCGGCGCACCAGCGTGTGGGTGACGCGGGTGGAAAACGCCGAAGGCAAGCTGGCCAGCGTGACGACGCAAACGCAGATGGCGATCTAGAGCGACAGCTCTACCGTCACCACATCCCCCTCGCCCACGCCTTCCTTCTTCCGCACGGCCGCCTTCACCGGCAGCAGATAGCCGCCCACATCTTTCGAGGGGAATACCGACGTCGCCCAACTGGTGCCGCCCAGTGTCACCTTCACATACACCGATCCCCACGCCGCCGAGCGCCCCGGTGCGGCCGCGCGGATGCCAGCGGCCACATCGCCGGTGATGGTGAGGAAATGCCAGCTCATCGGGCTGGGCTTGCCGTCCGCCGCCTTGCCCTTCCAGATCCACAAAGGCCCGGTGAACGTCCATTCACGGCCTGTGGGCACATCATGCCCCAGCTCTTCCCGCAGGAAGCGGATCAGTTCGGGATCAAGATCGTCGTCCACCGCCGCACGATAGCCTATCGGCGCAGGACGAACACTCCGGTATCCGCCAGCAGATTGGGCCAGGCCGCCACCTGCCGGCCTGAGTGCAGGCCCGCGCGGCGCTCCACCGTCAGCCCCATCTCCACCGCCAGCGCCTCGAAATCGGCGATGGTGCAGAAATGGATGTTCGGCGTCTCGTGCCAGCTCACCGGCAGGCTACGGGTGACAGGCATGCGGCCAGACAGCGCCAGGCCCAGCCGCACCCGCCAATGGCCGAAATTGGGGAAGGAGACGATGGCGCTGCGCCCGATGCGCACCAACTGCGCCAGCACATCCGCCGGCCGCTGCATCGCCTGCAACGTGTTCGAAAGGATCACCACGTCGAACGCGGCATCGGGATAATCGGCCAGATCGGTATCGGCATCGCCCTGCACGACGGCAAGGCCACGGCCCACGGCAGCGGCCACGTCGCCGGCGTCCAGTTCGATCCCGCGGCCTTCCACGCCCTTGGTGTCGCGCAGCCAGGCCAATAGCTGGCCATTGCCGCAGCCGATATCCAGCACGCGCGCGCCTGCCGGCACGGCAGCGGCCACGGCGGCCAGATCCGGGCGTAGCGGGACTGGAGTCATTTTTGGCCCGTCATGCGGTGAGGAACCCGTTGACGACGCGGTTCATTTCCGGCGCGTCGAGCAGGAAGGCATCATGGCCGAACGGGCTTTCCAGCTCCACGAACGACACCGGCGCCCCGGCTGCATTCAGCGCCCGCACGATGCGGCGGCTTTCGGCGGTGGGGTAAAGCCAGTCGGAGGTGAAGGAGACCAGGCAAAACCGGCTCTGCACCCCGGCAAAGGCCCGCGCCAGATTGCCGTCGTGCGGCTGCGCGAGATCGAAATAATCCATGGCGCGGGTGATGTAGAGGTACGAATTGGCATCGAACCGCTCGACAAAGCTCAGGCCCTGATAGCGCAGGTAGGATTCGACCTGGAAATCCGCATCGAACCCGAAGCTCACCGCATCACGATCCTGCAGGCGTCGGCCGAATTTCTCGGTCAGCCCTTCTTCGGACAGATAGGTGATGTGCGCCGCCATGCGCGCCACGGCCAGGCCTGCCGCCGGCGGTTTGTCGGCCGCATAGGCACCGCCCGCCCACATCGGATCAGCCATGATCGCCTGCCGGCCAACTTCGTGGAAGGCGATATTCTGCGCGCTGTGGCGGGCCGCGGTGGCAATTGCCACCACCTTCTTCACCCGCGCCGGATGGTTCACCGCCCAGGTCAGCGCCTGCATGCCGCCCATCGAACCACCAATCACCGCCGCCAGCGTACCGACGCCGAGATGATCGAGCAGACGCGCCTGCGCCTCCACCATGTCGGCGATGGTGATCACCGGGAAATTCATCGCGAACGGTTGGCCAGAGCGCGGATCGATGCTCGATGGCCCGGTGGAGCCCATGCAGCCGCCCAACACATTGGCGCAGATCACGAACCAGTGTTCGGGATCGACCGGTTTGCCCGGCCCCACCAGCCGCGTCCACCAACCGGCCTTACCCGTGACGGGGTGGGCGCTGGCCAGATATTGATCCCCGGTCAGCGCGTGGCAAACCAATATCGCGTTGGTGGCGTTGGCGTTCAGCTTGCCATAGGTTTCATAGGCGATGGTGAGTTCGGGCAGCACGCCGCCGCCCGCCAGCGGGAAATCCCCGGGCAGCGTCACGCGGCGATCAAGGCCAAAACGTTCATCCATTGCGGCGCGGGAATAATGGCGAAGGGGTGACTGTGCCAGCGAATTTCGCTAACGGCGCACCATGACCAACGCCGCACCCCAGATGAAGCCCTGGATCGAAGCCATGCACGCCTATGTGCCCGGCAAATCAAGCGCCGGCGCGCCCGTGGTGGCCAAATTGTCCTCGAACGAGAATCCGTGGGGGCCATCGCCTAAAGCCGTCGCCGCGATGCAGGATGTGATTGCGCAAGGCCATCGCTATCCCGATCCGGCCTCCACTGCGCTGCGCGAGGCGCTGGGCGCCAAATACGACGTGAACCCGGCCCACATCATCTGCGGCACCGGCAGCGACGAAATATTGCACATGATCGCCAGCGCCTTCGCTGGCCCGGGCGACGAGATCATCCACGTGCGCCACGGGTTCGCCGTTTATGAAGGCGCCACCCGCCGCGTCGGCGCGACGCCGGTGGTGGTGCCGGATGTGGATTACACCGGCGATATCGATGCCATATTGGCCGCCATCACGCCCGCCACCCGGGTCATCTACATCGCCAATCCCAACAACCCCACCGGCACATTGCTGCCTGCCGCCGACATCCGCCGGCTGATCGCGGGCGTGCCCAGCGACGTCGTGCTGGTGCTGGACTGTGCCTATGCCGAGTTCGTCGAAGGCGACTATGAAGACGGTCTGGCGTTGGCGCAGAGCCTGCCAAACCTGATCGTCACCCGCACCTTCTCCAAGATCCACGGCCTTGCCGCGCAGCGCATTGGTTGGGCGGTGGCGCCGCTGCCGATCATCGCCGCGCTTGATCGCGTGCGCGGGCCGTTCAACGTCACCACCACCGGCCAGGCTGCTGCCGTCGCGTCGTTGGCGGACGATGCCCACCTCGACATGGTGCGCCGCGAGACGATCCGGCTGCGCGCGTGGCTGGAAGGCGAGATTGCGGCGCTCGGCAATGCCGGCCTGCGCGCCATACCATCGGCCTGCAATTTCATTCTGATTGAGTTCCCAGAAGACGGGCCGGTCACCGCCGCCGGCGCCAATGCCTGGCTGCTCGATCACGGCATCATCTGCCGTTATCTCGCCGTGCAGGCCATGCCGCGTTGCTTGCGCATCTCCATCGGCACCGAAACCGAAACCCGCACCGTCGCCGCCGCCCTGCGCGATTATGTCGAAGGCGCGGGAGTGGCCGGCTGATGCTGCCGTTCGCGCGCGTCGCCATCATCGGCATGGGCCTGATCGGTTCAAGCCTCGCGCGTGCTGTGCGCGAAGCCATGCCCACGGTGCAACTGACGGTGAGCGATGCCAGCGCGGCGGTGCGGGAACGCGTGGCCGAACTGGGCATCGCCGATGATGTCGCCGACAATGCCGGTGCTGCCGTGGTGGATGCCGATCTGGTCATCCTGTGTGTGCCAGTGGGTGCCATGGCCGAAGTGGCAGCCGAAATCGGGCCGGAACTCGCCCCCGATACGGTGGTCAGCGACGTCGGTTCGGTGAAGGAAAGCGTGGCCCGCGTGCTGGGCGCCGCCCTTCCCGGCGTGCATGTCATCCCCGCGCACCCGGTGGCCGGCACCGAAAAATCCGGGCCGGATGCCGGCTTTTCCAGCCTGTTCAAGGGCCGCTGGTGCATCATCACGCCGCCGCCGCGCGCTGACGAGGTGATGGTGGAGCGCTTGTCGGAATTCTGGCGCCGGCTGGGTTCAAAGGTCGATCTGATGGATGCACCGCACCATGATCGCGTGCTCGCTGTCACCAGTCACCTGCCGCACCTTATCGCCTATTCCATCGTTGGCACCGCCAGCGATCTGGAAGAGGTGACCAAATCGGAAGTGATCAAATATTCCGCCGGCGGTTTCCGCGATTTCACCCGCATCGCCGCCAGCGATCCGGTGATGTGGCGCGACGTGTTCCTGAACAACCGGGAGGCCGTGCTCGAACTGCTGGGCCGCTTCACCGAGGATCTCGTCGCCCTGCAACGCGCCATCCGCTGGAGCGACGGCGACGCGCTGGAAAGCCTGTTCACCCGCACCCGCGCCATCCGCCGATCGATCATCGACGAAGGCCAGGATACCGAAAAGCCTGATTTCGGTCGGTAAACCGGCCGGGGCCGGATTTTGACCGGTTACCCATTTTGGGCTTTGCCTTTTGCGCCGCAGCCATGCGATATTTGCGTCCGAAGAATTGGGGTCGCGTAACTGGGCGGCAGGCCGATAACGGTCGTCGTACCATTGGAACCTGTTCGGGGGATTACATGACAAAGCGTATCATTCAGACCGTGGCCGCGATCTCTGCCGCTACCATGGCATTGTCGGCCGTGCCGGCAACCGCCCAGATCGATGCCGGCCGCCGCGGTGGCATCGAAAAGGCTCGTGACAAGAAGGTGGCTGAACTGCCGACCTGCAGCAAGCCGATCGGCACGCTGGCCATCGGCGAACCGGAAAACCGCTGGTGGGGCGATCTCGGCCTCGGTTCACCCGAAGCGCTGCTGCGCGTCTATGCGCAGAAATCCGGCTGTTTCCGGCTGGTGAACCGCTCGCAGCGCGGCATGGCCGCCATGCAGCAGGAACGCGCCCTGGCGTCCGGCGGCGAACTGCGGGGCGGCGGCGCCATCGGCAAGGGCCAGATGGTCGAAGCCGAATACACGATGATCCCCGATATCGTGACGGCCAACCGGAACAAGGGCGGCTTCAAGATCGGCGGCCTGCTGGGTGGGTTCGTGCCCGGCATCGGCGGCGCGCTGCTCGGCGGGCTTGATATCAAGAAGCGCTCGGCCAACGTGCTGCTCAACGTCGTCAACAACAAGTCGTCGGAAGAATTCGTCACCGAAGGCCGCTCCACCAAGACCGATGTCGGCTTTGGGGCCGGCGGCGGCATCTTTGCTGGCGGTTTCCTGGGGGCCGGCGGTGCCAGCGGCTATGCTGATTCCGAAATCGGCCAGGTCATCGCGCTTGCCTATCTCGATGCGTTCACCAAGCTGGTCTCCAATCTGGGCGGCATGCAGGATGCAGTGGGCCAGGCGGCCCCGCAGAAGGCGGTGGTGATGAAGAACCCGGGTCGCATGTTCGCCGGCCCGGCGCTGAATTCCAAGGTGATCAAGCCGCTCGACGGCGGCGCCATGCTCTATCCCACCGGCGCCAAGGAAGGCGGCTTCTGGGAAGTCACCGATGAACTCGGCACCAAGGGCTGGGTGAGCGAAATCGCCATCGGCATCGCCAAGTAACAGTCTGTCGTTTCAATGGAACGGCCATCCGCCAACCCGGCGGGTGGCCGTTCTGCCGTTCAGCGCAGTTTGGGGCAGGCCGGCAATTGCCCGCGCCGCGCCCGCGTGGCGAGATCGGTCGTGATGCCCGACAAGGCCACCGCCCCGCCCGCCGGCAACGACGTTTCCAGCGCCAACCGCACCGGGCTGCGCAGCCGCTGCTCGGCCGGCGGCACGGAGCCATTCAGCGCCGCCTGCACGGCCATCGGGCAGACCGTGGTGATGGCGCCCGCCAGCCGAGTCCCTGTTCCCAACGGCACGATGGTGGCATCCAGCTTGAAGATTTCGCCGGTGGCGTCGCTGCCGGTCATCACCAGATCAAGGCTGCCGGCGCTTGAGGCCCAGCGGCGATAATCGTCCAGACGGCCGGGCCCACGCGCCGTCACGTCGGCGGCCAGGCTGATCGGCGCGCCCTGCCCCAGCGCAAAGCCGGTGGCGCCAATCACCAGCTGGCCATGCTGGGCCAGGCGCGGGCTGGCAAGCTTGGCCGGAAACACCTCGCGGATATGCAGTTCAAGGCTGTCGGCGCGGAAATCCGGGCCAAGGCCGCTTTTGCCGCGCGCAGCGGGCAGCACGATCGACAGGCGGGCCAGCCGGTTCAGGCCGGCCGCATCCGGCGCAATCTTCAGGCTCGCCGTGGCCGAAGCCGCCGCCACCCGGGCCTGCAGGCCGGCCGCGCCCGCCGTCAGCGCCACGCCCTGGCCCTGCAGCACGGTCAATTCCGGCCGCCATGGCCCGCGGTTGAGCCGCAGCTTGTCCGCCGCCAGCGCCACGCTGGTTCCGCCATTGTGCGCCAGCGTCACCGCGTCCAGTTCGGCTTCCATGCGATAGGGAAAGCCCATCACCTGCACTTGCCGGCCGGGAAACCAGCCGGCCAGGGTGGTTTCGAAATCCGCCGCCCAGCCGCGCCAGAAATAGCCATAGGCCGCCAGCCCCAACAGCAGCGGCAACAGACTGAGCAACAGCGGCCAGCGGCGTTTCATGATCGACCCTCTGCTTGCAGCGCATTGATCGCGCTGTGCACCTTGCGCTCAACCTCGTCACGCGGCAGGCCGGGCGGGATCGGCGCTGCCACCTTCATGTGCACGGTGCCGGGATATTTGATGAAGCTTTTGGGCCACACGCTGCCACTGTCGAGCGCGATCGGCACCACCGGCAATTTCAGCATCTTGTAGAGCCCGGCAAAGCCAGCGGCGAGCGGTGGGGTTTCGCCCACCTGCACCCGCGTGCCTTCCGGGAAGATCACCACCGGCCGCCCCTTGGCCACGGCCGCCTGCGCCTGCCGCATCATCTCGCGCAACATCCCGGCCGAACCGGATCGATCGACAAAGATGGAACCATGCCGGGCCGACGCCAGGCCCCAAATCGGGATCTTGCGCAGTTCCTGCTTCATCACCACCGCCGGCCGTTCGAACCACCACAGGGTGAGAATGGCTTCCAGTGCACTTTCATGTTTCAGCGCAAATAACTGCGGGCCCAGCGGAATCTCGCCGTCGATCTCGATTCGGATGCCGGTGATGGCCCGGCTGCACAAGCGAAACCAGCCCGCCCACAGCTTCGGGCCGATATAAAGGCTGGCCCCCGAACCCAGCAGCCCCAGCAGCAGCGCCAGCGGCACCAAAATCAACGATCCGCCCATGAACATGATCTGGAAGATGATGGTGCGAACCAGAGCCAGCAGCGTTGCCAGCGGGTTATCCCGCATCACGCCGCCCCCGCCAGCAGCGCACCCCGACGCAGCAGCCACTTCGAATATTCGAACGCCAGCCCCGGCGCCTTGGGTTCCGATGGCACCGCGTCTGACAGCACCTTCACGTGCGGAGGCAGCACGCGCGACAATTCCAGCCGGGCGCGACGCATGTGGCCGGCGCTGGTCACCAAGCGGATCGATTTATACGCGTGCTTTGCCACCCAGCGCGCGGTCTCTTCGGCGTTCGACCGCGTGTCCACCGCTTCATAGCCCAGATCGGTGGAGCGCAAGCGGCGCGTTGCCACCCCGAAGGCCGCAGCGAGTTGGCGGCGGCTGGTCTTCTCGCCCACACCCGATACCAGCATCCGCCGCGCCGCGCCGGCTTCCACCACCGCCAGCCCGCGCCGGAAACGCCCGGCCCCGCCGGTCAACACCACCACGCCATCGCTTTTCACGGCGAGCGGCGCCGGCCCCGGCAGGGTGAGGCTGAACCAGATCAACCCCAGCGTCCACGCCAGCACCGGCAACGCCGCCGCCCGCGCCAACCACATCAGCGGCCCGGCCTTGCGGCGCTTCGTGGCCGCCCGGCGCGCGTTGTTCGGAAATGAGCGGGGGCTCACATCTCACCGCGCTGGCGGCGCAGGGCAAACCAGCGCGCCACATTGGCATTGTGTTCGGCCAACGTCTTGCCAAACACATGGCCGCCGCTGCCATCGGCAACGAAATAGAGCGCATCGGTTTCTGCCGGATCGAGCACGGCCATGATCGAGTCCCGCCCCGGATTGGCGATCGGGCCCTTGGGCAGGCCGGGCTTCAGATAGGTGTTGTAGCCGGTGTCGCGGCGCAGTTCCGATTGGCGGATGCGGCGGCCAAGCGGCTTGCCGGCAGTGATCGGGTAAATCACGGTCGGATCGGCATCCAGCTTCATGCCTACCGCCAACCGATTGCTGTAAACCCCCGCAATCGTTCTGCGCTCACTGGCCTTGCCGGTTTCCTTCTCGACGATGCTGGCCAGCACGATGGCTTCGGCCGGGCTCTTCACCACGGCGCGCGCTGTGCGCTTGGGCCACAGATCAGCCAGGGTCTTGGTCATCGCCGTCTGCATGCGCTTCAATACCATGCTTCGGTCTTCACCGGGCTGATATTCATAGGTGTCGGGCAAGATACTGCCTTCCGCCGGCACCGCGGCCTTGCCTGTCAGCCCCGGCACCGCGTTCAGCCGCTCTGCCACCAGCACCGCCGGCCAGCCTTCGGGAATGGTGACAGTGAAGCGCTCCACCTCACCCTTCTGCAGCAGGCCAAGAATATCGCGCCATGCCGTCCCGGTGCGCAGCCGATAGCGCCCGGCCTGCACCGGCGCATCGCTGCCCAGCAGGCGGGCCAGCAGACGGAACTCACCAGCAGACGAGACGAGACCGGCCTCTTCCAGGTCGCTTGCCACGCCCGACAGGCTGGCCCCGCGCTTCACCTCAAATGAAACCGCCGTCCCGGCCGTGTTGGCCCACCCGAACCACGGCGCCAGCACGAGCGGCACGCCCACCAGCAAGAGCAGGGCGACAAAGGCCAGGAAGGCGCGGCGCATCGCCCGGCTCAGACGCTGCGCATCACCAGCGTCGCGTTGGTGCCGCCAAAGCCGAACGAGTTGTTGAGCACGGCGCGGATGCGGCGCTGTTTCGCCACATGCGGCACCAGATCAACCCCAATGCAGGCGTCCGACGGATTGTCGAGGTTCAGCGTCGGCGGCGCCACCTGGTCACGCAAGGCGAGCAGGCAGAAAATCGCTTCCACCGCACCGGCCCCGCCAAGCAAATGCCCGATGGCGGACTTGGTGGACGACATCGAGACATTGTCGATGGCGCTGCCAAACAGCCGCTTCACCGCACCCAGTTCCAGCTCGTCACCCATCGGGGTGGAGGTGCCGTGGGCGTTGATATAGTCGATGTCTTCCGGGTTCAGGCCGGCCTTGCGCAGCGCCATCGCCATCGAACGGAACGCGCCCGAACCTTCCGGATGCGGCGCGGTCACGTGATAGGCATCGCCGGTCAGGCCATAGCCGATCACTTCGCCATAAATCTTGGCACCGCGGCGCTTGGCATGCTCATATTCTTCCAGCACGACGACGCCAGCGCCTTCGCCCATCACGAAGCCATCGCGATCCTTGTCATAGGGGCGGCTGGCGCGGGTGGGATCATCGTTGAAGTTGGTCGACAGCGCACGGGCCTGGGCGAAACCGGCGATGCCCAGCGGGCACAGCGCGCTTTCCGAACCACCGGCCAGCATCACATCAGCATCGTCCAGCGCAATCATGCGCGCGGCATCGCCAATGGCATGGGCGCCAGTGGAGCAGGCGGTGACGACCGCGTGGTTGGGGCCCATCAGGCCATATTTGATCGAAACCTGGCCCGAGATGAGGTTGATCAGCCGGCCATGCACGAAGTGCGGGGAAACGCGGCGCGGGCCTTTTTCGTGCAGCACGATCGATTCGCTGGCGATGCCCGGCAGGCCGCCGATGCCGCTGCCGATGGAGCAGCCGGCACGGAAACGCTCTTCCTCGGTCATGTCGGTCAGGCCGGCGTCTTCGATCGCCTGGCCGGCGGCATCGATGCCATAGACGATGAACGGATCGACCTGGCGCTGCACCTTGTAATCAACGCGCTTGTTGGCATCGAAGGTCAGCCCGGTGCCGTCGCCGGCCTTCACTTCGCAGGCGATGCGGCACAGCTGATCCGACGCATCAAAGCGCGTGATCGGGCCAGCGCCCGATTGCGAGGCCAGGATGTTGGCCCAGACGGTTTCGACATTCGCACCCAACGGGGTGACCAGGCCCAGACCAGTGATGACGACACGGCGCATCGGCAATCCATTCTTCTGCGCGACCGGCCTGCCCTGCCGGCGCTTGGGGTTGGGCCGTTCCTTACGGAAAACTGAGGCCCATTTGGCACGAAACGGCCCGCCGCTTGTGTTCAAGCGATGGGCCGTTCCCTGTTATCGCCGGCTCAGCCGGCCAGCCCTGTCTTGTTGGCATGAGGGCCGCGACAACCGCAGCCCTCAGGCAATCACTTGCCGTTGGCACCGATGAAATTGATCGCATCGGCCACGGTAAGGATCTTTTCGGCAGCATCGTCGGGGATTTCCACGCCGAATTCTTCTTCGAAGGCCATCACCAGCTCGACGGTGTCGAGGCTGTCGGCGCCCAGATCGTCGATGAAGCTGGCGGCTTCGGTCACCTTGTCGGCTTCGACGCCCAGATGCTCGACAACAATCTTCTTCACGCGCTCGGCAACGTCGCTCATCGTTTTCTTCCCTTGTTATCGCGGCGAAGCATCGCCGGTGGTTGGCTTACAGTTACCCGGCGGCAGTAGCGTGATGGCGAAATTGTGGCAAGAGCGCAGCGCGGCCTGCGCGCATGGCGCAGCCAAGTGGGCAGACCCGGCGGCTCTGCCGCCGGCCGCGCCCATCAAGGCATCGCCATCCCGCCATTGATGTGCAGCGTGTGGCCAGTGACATAGCTGGCTTCCTTCGACGCCAGATACACCACTCCCGCCGCAATATCCGCGCCTTCGCCCAGCCGCCCCGCCGGAATCCGTCCCGTCAGCGCATCCTTCTGCGCATCGGGCAGCGCATCCGTCATCGCCGAAAGGATGAACCCCGGCGCGACGCAGTTCACCGTGATGTTGCGCGACGCCAGTTCCTGCGCCAGCGCCTTCGACATGCCGATCAGCCCGGCCTTGGACGCCGCATAATTGGCCTGCCCCGGATTGCCCGTCACGCCCACCACACTGGTGATGGCGATCATGCGGCCAAAGCGCTGCTTCATCATCGGCTTGGCGGCGGCGCGATAGAGGCGGAAGGTGGCTTCGAGGTTGATGCGGATCACATCCGCCCACTCATCATCCTTCATGCGCATCGCCAGATTGTCGCGCGTGATGCCGGCATTGGCGACCAGGATATCAAGCCGGCCACCCAAGGCCTCCACCGCTTGCGGCACCAATGCATCAACTGCGGCGCTGTCGGAAAGATTGCACGGCAGAATCACGGCATCAGGGCCGCATTCGGCTGCAACGGCGGCCAACGCTTCGGCGCGGGTGCCCGACAGCGCAACACGGGCGCCGCGCGCGGCCAGTGCCTTCGCAATCGCGCTGCCGATGCCGCCAGAGGCGCCGGTGACAAGGGCGGTCATGCCGGTGAGATCAAACATGCTTATCCTCCTTCAGGCGATCGCAGCAGCGATGGCTTCAACGCCAGACATGTCGGCGGCGGTGATGGTCGGCACGTCGGGGGTGATGCGCCGAATCATCGGGCCGAGCACCTTGCCGCCCAATTCCACGAATCCGGTCACGCCCAGCGCGGCCATGGCCAGCACCGATTCCCGCCAGCGCACGGTGCCGCACACTTGTTCCACCAGCAGGCGGCGGATCTCATCCGTGTCGGTCACTGGCGCAGCGGTCACGTTGGCGACCAGCGGCACGGTCGGCGCGGCCAGCGGCGCTTTGGCCAGCGCCTCCGCCATCGCATCGGCCGCCGGCTGCATCAACGGGCAATGGAACGGCGCCGAAACCGGCAGCAGCACCGAATGGCGCGCACCCTTGGCCTTGGCGAGGTTCATGGCGCGGGCGACGGCCTCGACATGGCCGGATACCACCACCTGGCCCGTCGCATTGTCATTGGCGGCCGCACACACCTGGCCCTGGGCCGCTTCGGCGGCAATGGCCGTCACCGTTTCGAAATCGAGGCCCAGCAGCGCCGCCATGGCACCCACGCCCGGCGGCACCGCGGCCTGCATCGCCGTGCCGCGCAGCCGCAACAGGCGGGCGGTATCGGCCAGGCCCAGGCTGCCGGCGGCGCACAGGGCGGTATATTCGCCAAGGCTGTGCCCGGCCACAAAGGCCGCCTTGTCGGCCAGCCGCACGCCGGCTTCGTTTTCCAGCACGCGAAGGCAGGCAATGCCCACCGCCATGATCGCCGGCTGGGCGTTGGCGGTGAGGGTGAGTTCCTCTTCCGGCCCTTCCCACATCAGCCGCGACAGGCGCTCGCCCAGCGCTTCGTCAACTTCTTCGAACACGGCGCGGGCGTGGGGGCTGGCATCGGCAAGGCCCTTGCCCATGCCCACCGATTGGCTGCCCTGGCCCGGAAAGATGAAAGCGCGAATGGTCCCTCTCCCGATGGATCTCGTTGTGCGCCGCCGATTAGGCGCTTCATCGCGCCCATGCAACCGCCCGGCCCGAACGGCTGCGACACTGAGGTCAACCGGGGCGTTTTGCCCGGTTGCACGGCGCAAAACTTCCGGTATGGGCTGCCCTTCGCGCTCAGGGAGGGGCCAAGGGGATTCGCAGCGGCCATTCATCGGCCCGTAACCCCCTGCAGACCATCTTGGTTCGCGGACTGGTGGCCACGCAGGCTGCCGGTTCTGAGTTTTGGAACGAGAACAGCCAAGGATCGCCAATGAAGATTGATGCCCGCCTGTTGATCGCTGCCAGCCTGTTGGCTGTCGCCGCCCCGGCTGCGGCCGCCGTGTCGCCTGCCGTGGGCAAGGCGCTCAACGCCGCGGCCGCTGCCGCCAAGTCGCGCAATGCGGCTGGTGTTGCCGCCGCCATTGGCCAGGCCCGCGCCGCCGCCAGCACCGCTGAAGAGCGCGAGAAGACCGCCCAGATGGCCGGCTTTGCCTTCACCGCTGTCGGTCAATATGGTCAGGCGGCTGCCGCGCTCGAACAGATTGGCGCCCCGTGCAACCAGCTTGGCCCGCTCTATTATCGCGCCGGCCAGCTGGACAAGGCAGTCGCCATTGCCCGCAAGTGCCCCGGTGAAGCCAGCCAGATCATGGTGGCGCAGGCGATGACCCGCCAGGGCAACCACAAGGCTGCGATCGCCGCCTACAACGCGCTCATCAAGAGCAACGGCCCCAAGGCCATCTATCTGGAAAACCTGGCCGGCGCCCAGTTCAAGTCGGGCGACAAGAAGGCCTATCTGGCCACCACCACCCGCCTGATCAAGTCTGATCCGTCGGCGGCGCGCTGGAAGGTCCTGCTGACCGAGCTTCAGAGCCACAACATGCGTTCGGAAGCCAAGCTCGGGCTGTACCATCTGATGTTCACCACCGGCACGCTGGAACGCGCCAGCGATTATCAGGATTTCGCCCGCCTGGCCCTGATCAATGGCCAGGCAGCCGTCGCCAAGGCCGCGTTGGACAAGGTCGGGGGTGGCGGCGATCCCATGAGCCAGAAGCTGGCCGCCGCTGCTGCGGCCGGCGTGAGCAAGGAAGGCGCCGAAGCCGTGAAGCTGTCGGCCACGCCGGCAACGGCCTTCAAGGGCGGCAACGCCTATCTGGGCCTGGGTGATTATGCCAAGGCGATCGCCGCTTATGACAAGGCGATTGCCGCCAACGGCCTGGATGCCGATTATGCCCGCGTGTTCAAGGGCATCGCTGCCACCCGTGGTGGCCAGAAGGCCGTCGCCATCGCCA
Organism: Sphingomonadales bacterium 32-65-25; assembly: GCA_002280855.1. Classification (GTDB taxonomy): domain Bacteria; phylum Pseudomonadota; class Alphaproteobacteria; order Sphingomonadales; family Sphingomonadaceae; genus Sandarakinorhabdus. The sequence goes on from NCEU01000001.1 coordinate 615,158, forward strand.
CGTTCAAGACGGTGAGCGAAAAGAGCGGCATGAAGGATATCGCCGATCTGTGGAGCCTTTACGCCTCCACACGCTGATCTTTCGCACCAACAGCAAAAGGGCCGCCGTGGAATGCCACGGCGGCCCTTTTTCGTTGGATCGCGGCGCCGGCTCAGTCGCCAGCAGGACGCGATTGCAGCTGGATATAATTGGCCAGGCCCATCTGCCGGATCATTTCCTGCTGCGTCTCGATGAAATCGACATGCTCTTCCTCGGCAGAGAGGATCTCGGCAAACAGATCGCGCGACGCGAAATCGCGCACCTTCTCGCAATGTTCGATGGCGTCCTTCAGCAGCGCGATGGCTTCGAATTCCAGCTCCAGATCCGCCTGCAGCACCTCTTCCACCGTCTCACCGATGCGCAGGCGATTGAGCGCCTGCATGCCGGGCAGGCCTTCCAGGAAGAAGATCCGCTCCATCAGCTTGTCGGCATGCTTCATCTCGTCGATGGATTCGTGCCGCTCGTAATCGGCAAGCTTCTTGATGCCCAGATTGTCGAGCAGGCGATAATGCAGCCAATATTGGTTCACCGCCGTCAGCTCGCCCTTGAGCACGGCATTCAGAAATTCGATCACCTTGGCGTCACCGCGCATGGTCAGTCTCCCTTTACTGGGAACGCCATGGCGCAAATCTTGATCCAAGTCAATAAAAGTCGTGGGTTTTCTGATACTTATTACTGCAACGCACTTGCATTAGCAGCGGCAATTCAGGCGAAGCTGCGCGCGTCCGCCAGAATTTCCTTGGCGAACGGCAGGCACTGCCCGCACTTCACCTTGCAGCCCAGTTGCGCATAGGCCGCCTTCGGGCACGATTTGCCGGCCACCCGCGCGGCTTCGCGGACATCCCGTTCCTTCAGCGCATTGCAGACACAGACGATCACGTTTCCCTCGCGAGTCGAGTGGCGTTACTGCGAATCGTTATCATCCATGTCTGCTGCTAATGCAAGTGGTTCGCAGTATCCAGATGGTGGCGGCGGAGGCAGCGCTGAACCCGCCACGGCGGCGGGCGCAGCCGCAAGCCGGGAAAAAACCTCAAGCCCCTCCCCCAACATCGTGGCGCACGAGGTTGGCAATGCTTTGCGCGAGCTCCGCGCTGCGGAAAGGCTTCCTCAGCCGCGACACGTCTGGAGCAATCCCGTCAGGATTGGCGTAGCCAGACACGATCAGGATCGGCAGCCCCGGCTTGCGGGCACGCGCCGCCTGCGCAAGGTCAGCACCGCTCATGCCCGGCATGAGATAGTCGGTGACGAGGACATCAGGCGCCGGGCCTTCGTCAAGCAGCCGCAACGCCTGCTCGCCAGAAGCGGCCTCGATCACGTCATAGCCCAGGTCCACCAACACGTCGGCCGTGCAGAGCCGCACCAGTTCCTCGTCATCGACAAGAAGGACGCGCAAGCGCGACGTGACCGGCGTCGGCGCAACGATTGGCTCATCCGCATGGCAGTTGCGATCAAGACTGACCGGCAGCCACAGTTCCACATTGGTCCCGCGGCCCGGCTGGCTGATGATGGTGAGCCCGCCGCCAAGCTGCGTGGCGAGGCCGTGAACCATCGAAAGGCCGAGGCCGGTTCCCGCAACCACGCCCTTTGTCGAGAAGAACGGCTCGGTCGCGCGGGTCAACGTGTCCACGTCCATGCCGGTGCCGGTGTCCGCCACCGACAAGCGCACATAGTCACCGCGGACCAGACCAGACCGATGTTCACCCTGCACGCTCTCGCGGGCGGCGGTGATCGTCAGCGTGCCACCGTCCGGCATTGCGTCGCGGGCATTCACGCCAAGATTGAGGATCGCCATTTCAAGCTGGTTTGCATCGGCGCTGGCCGGCGGGAGATCTTCATCCAGCTCGACCTCAACGACAATCTGCGGCCCGACTGTGCTGGCAATCAGGGCCGCCATCCCGCCAACCAGAGAGGCGAGATCGACCGCGACGGCCTGCAAGGGCTGCCGCCGCGCAAAGGCGAGCAACCGTTCAACGAGCGTCTTGGCGCGCTCAGCCGATTGCAGCGCACCATCGATCAGCCGCCGCTCACTTTCACTGCCAATCTGCCGCCGGATCAGCATGTCCAGCGCACCCATGATCGGGGTGAGCAGGTTATTGAAGTCGTGCGCCACGCCGCCGGTGAGTTGGCCGATCGCTTCCATCTTCTGCGCCTGGCGCAACGCCGCCTCGGCCGCCAGCAGTTCGCGCGTGCGCTCCTCAACCTGGTACTCAAGTGTGGCGTTCAGGTGGGTCAGTTCGGCCAGCGCCCGATGCTCCTGGGTCACATCCTGACCCTGGACAAAGATGCCCGTGACCTCGCCGCGCTCATCAACAATCGGTTGATACGTGAAACTGAGGAAGAGTTGGTCGGGGTCGGCTCCGGGTGCACGCCGCAGGCTGAGCGGGACATCATGCACCACATAGGGCTGGCCAGTCGCAAACGCACGGTCGAGCGTCTTGAACAGGCCGGTGCCGACAAACTCGGGAAACGCCGCACGGATGGTCTGGCCGACAAACCCCCGCTTGCCCGCGACGCGGTCATAGGCATCATTCACATAGTCAAAAACATGATCGGGGCCGCGCAAAATGGCCACAAATCCGGGCACATGCTCGAACAGCAGGCGCTGCCGCTCGCGCTCGGCCACCAGCCGCCGTTCCGCCAGCACGCGATCAGTCGTCTCTGCAGCCGAGCAAAACAAACCGGCAATCTCACCGCTGTCATCGCGCAACGGCGAGTATGAAAAGGTGAACCAGCATTCTTCAGGATAGCCGTTGCGCTCGATCGTGAGCGGCAGATCTTCAGACCAGGTCGCTTCACCGCCAAGCGCCGATTCCACCAGCGGCGTGATCTGCTCCCACACCTCCGACCACACCTCCCGGAACGGCCGGCCCAGCGCCCACGGATGCTTGTTGCCGTACACCGGCCGGCAGGCATCATTGTACAGGAAAGCCAGCTCAGGGCCCCAGGCAATGAACATCAAATGCTTGCTGGGGAGTATCATGCGCACGGCCGTTCGCAGGGCCTGGGGCCAAGTATCCGGGTGTCCGATCGGCGAGGTCGACCAGTCATGGGCTTCCATCAACGCGCCAACTTCGCCCCCGCCCGCGAAAATCACGGCCTTTTTCCTTTGAACAGGCGGCAATGTCACAGACAACCTCCAATGCTTTTATAGCACTCAAGCTGCCATACCCCAACACGGCAGCGGCGCACCCGTGGTGGCATCGGGCCTGCCGCCTGGTTCAGTTTGAAGCCGCCGGCGCAATCGGGATCATCACCTCGTTCCGGCGCAGAAACCACAAGGTCCAGGGCGGATCATATTGTGCCAGCGACGGCGATCCGATCGCCTGCAGCTGCTGCGCGTTCACGTATCCCGCCAGCGCCGCTGTTGTCGCCGCAATCCTGTCCTGCCGCGCCAATCCGCTGAACCGCGCCACGGCCATGCGGGCAGGGGCGATATTGTGCAGCTGCACACGGGGATTGTTGGGTCTTGGCAGGCTTTCCAGCGTCGAACCGCGGGGCATGATGAAGCGGATCAGCCATTGGCCGTTGCCGCCGCTCTGCAAAACGGGCGCCGTCATCGCGATCTTCTGGCCAACGGCAGCGGCCTGCACCACCGGCGCTGTCATGGCGATCGTCTGCCGGGCGGTGTTGCCGCCAAAGATATAGCCGGCAAGCAGGCGAAACCCGGCGCTCGCGGCGGCCTTGCGGTCACCGGTGACTGACACTTCGGCGACGACCAGCGCCGGATACTCGCGCACTTCGCAATCGCCCTGTGCAAGGCTGACCGTGAAAGCGGGTTCTTCGGTGGCGATGGCACAAGCTCCTGTCAGGCTGAGGCCCAGTATCAGGGCAATCCGCAACACTCTCAAAGCCTGATCAGGCGTGTTGATCCGGTGCATGGCCTGACTGCACGGACCAATCGGCGGGTGCATCATCCGTATCGGCGCTGGCAACGGCGGCCGTGGCCTGAACCTTGCCGGGTGCGTGGTGGGCCGGGGCATAAATGGCATAGAGTTGCATGGGCGTGGGGCCGATGTTGATGATATTGTGCCAGGTTCCCGCCGGCGCCAGCACGCACCAGCCATCCGAAACCTTTTCATCGAAGGTCATCTGGTCTTTGGCAGGCCCCATCAGGACGCGGCCGTCGCCGGTTTCGAGGCGGATGAACTGGTCAGTATCCGGGTGCGATTCCAGGCCGATTTCACCGCCGATGGGGATGGACATCAGCGTGACCTGCAAATGGCGACCGCTCCACGCGACCGCGCGGTAATCATCGTTCTCGATCGCTGATCGTTCGATATCGAACGACTGTGGCGCAGGGCCCGTATCCTCGATTCGCATGTCTTCGCTGGGCATGGCCACTCTCCTGCTGGCGAGCAGCCTAACGCGGGCGGCGCGGGCAGATAGGTTCGGAAACCACTCATGCCGGGCCGGCGGGCGTGGTTGCAGTGGCGCGTGCCACAACAGGGAGGGGGCCAAGTCCGGCTGGCCTCTATTTCGCGCTTCACATTGGCCGTCATCACCGCGACAGTGGGTGTGCATCAATCCAAGGAACTGCCCGCATGGAAACGACCAACCTGTTCCGCCTCGACGGCCGCATCGCCCTTGTCACCGGTGGCAGCCGCGGCATCGGCAAGATGATCGCCGCCGGCTTCATCGCGCAGGGTGCCAAGGTTTATATCTCGTCGCGCAAGCCTGCTGCCTGCGCCGAAGCCGCAGCCGAGCTTGGCCCGAACTGCATCGCGCTGCCGCAGGATGTTTCAACCGTCGCCGGCTGCCAGGCACTGGCCGCGCAATTTGCCGCGCTCGAACCCCGGCTCGATATTCTCGTCAACAACGCGGGCGCCGCCTGGGGTGCGCCGTTCGAGGCGTTTCCGGAAAGTGGTTGGGACAAGGTGATGGACCTCAACGTCAAATCGCCGTTCTTCCTGACTCAGGCCCTGCATGACCTGCTGAAGGCGTCCGGCCGCCGTGAACAGCCGGCCAAGGTCATCAACATCACGTCGATCGATGGCATCCGGTTGAATCCGCAGGAAACCTACAGTTACCACGCGTCAAAATCGGCGCTCATCTACCTGACCAGGCGCATGGCGGCGCGGCTTGTGCGCGATGCCATCAACGTCACCTCGATCGCGCCCGGCGCATTTGCCAGCGAGATGAACCGGGTGGCGCGCGATCACGGCGATGCGGTCGCCAAGCTGATTCCAGCGCGGCGCATCGGTGTGGACGAGGATATGGCCGGCGCCGCCATCTACCTTGCCAGCCGCGCCGGGGATTATGTCATTGGCGAAACGATTACGGTGGATGGCGGCGTCGCCCACGCCAACACAGGTTCCGGCTTCTCCGAGTGAAGACGGCCGCCTGAAGCGGCTTCTCTGGTGCCTGCGGGGCGAAAGGCGGCTCCCCGCCTTACCGCCGGCCGAACAGTTTCTCGATATCGGTCTTGGCCAGCCGCACCCAGGTGGGGCGGCCGTGATTGCACTGGCCGGAGTGCGGGGTGACTTCCATCTCGCGAAGCAGGGCGTTCATTTCGGCAATCGAAAGATGCCGCCCGGCGCGGACGCTGCCGTGGCAGGCCATGGTGGCAGCGACACCGTCGAGGCGTTCTTTCAAGGAGAGCGCGCGGCCGAAGGCGGAAAGATCATCGGCCAGATCGGTGATCAGCCCCTTCACGTCGCAGGTCCCAAGCAGCGCCGGCGTGGCGCGGACCAATATGGCGGTGGGGCCGAAGGCTTCGACCTCCAGGCCGAGTTCGGCCAGTTCGTCGGCACGATCGGCGATGCGGCCGGCGCCGATCTCGTCCAGCTCCACCACTTGCGGTTCCAGCAGCGCCTGGGATGCGACGGCGCCGCCGGCCAGCGCGCGGTTCATGCGCTCCAGGGTCAGGCGTTCATGAGCGGCGTGTTGATCGACGATGATCAGCGCATCGTCGGTTTCGGCGACGATATAGGTGGCGGCGACCTGGCCCCGCGCGGCGCCAAGCGGGAACTGCGCCGGTGGTGTTGGCGCGGAAACAGGAGCAGAGGCTGCAAACGCGGGGGCAAAAGCCGGTGGCAATTGGTTGAACAGGCGCGGCGCTTCGGCAACGGCGCCAAAGGCCGTCGGGCCAGCCGCCGCCGGATACGCGCCCGCAGCCGCCGGCAGCGGTTCGGCCACGAACGCCGCCAGGGCCGCGCCGGAAACCTGGGTGCTGGCGCGGTGCCCGGCTTCATCCAATGCGCGGCGCAGGCCTGAAACGATCATCCCGCGCACCTGGGCGGCATCGCGGAAGCGCACTTCTGTCTTGGCGGGGTGGACGTTCACATCCACGAAATCGGTCGGCACATTCAGGAACAGCGCGACGACCGGATGACGATCACGCGCCAGCAGATCCTGATAGGCCCCGCGCAGCGCGCCCACCAGCAGGCGATCCTTCACAGGCCGCCCGTTCACAAACAGATATTGGTGATCGGAAACGCCCCGATTCCACGTCGGAATGCCGGCCAGTCCCGCCAGGTGCAGGCCTTCGCGCTCCAGATCGACCGCGACGGCATTGCCGGCAAAATCCGGGCCGATGATCGCCGCCAGCCGCGCCAGCGTCGATTGCGGGCTGGCATCGGGCAGCGGCGGCAGATTGAGCAATCGCCGGCCTTCGTGTTCGACCACGAAACCCACTTCGGGTCGCGCCATGGCCAGCCGACGGATATGGTCAAGGCAAGCCGCCAGTTCAGAACGCGGCGATTTCAAGAACTTGCGCCGCGCCGGCACTTGGGCGAACAGCCCATCTACCCGCGCCACCGTCCCCGGCGCTGCACTGGCCGGGCCATCATGGACGATGCGGCCGTTGTCCACCACCAGCCGCCAGCCCTCCCCGCCTTCAGGCCGGCTGGTCAGCGACAGGGTGGCGACCGAGCCGATCGAGGGCAGCGCTTCACCGCGAAACCCCATGGTGGCGATGGCTTGCAGATCTTCATCGGGTAATTTCGAGGTGGCATGGCGCTCTACCGCCAGCCGCAACTGATCGGGCGCCATGCCGATGCCATCATCGGCCACTTCCAGGCCATCGATGCCGCCGTTCACCAGGCTCACCCGGATGCGCCGGGCGCCGGCATCCAGCGCATTTTCCACCAGTTCCTTGGCGGCACTGGCCGGCCGCTCCACCACCTCGCCGGCGGCGATGCGGTTGATCAGGGTTTCAGGCAGGCGGCGAATGGGCACCGGCCTGTATTAGGGGCAGTTGAGCGCACTGTCATGCCCCGCTCGTTCCACTTTGGCCTTCACCCTTGCAGAATCGGCAGTTCGGGGCCAAAGGCGGCAGATTGATCGCGCCGCCCGCGAATCCCCTCCTCGTGTCTTGGTAAAAGCCCCCAAATATGTCCCCTTTCAGCCGGATGTTTTCCTTTCTCTCCCAGGATATGGCCATCGACCTGGGCACGGCCAATACGCTCGTCTATGTGCGCGGCCGCGGCATCGTGCTCAACGAACCCAGCGTGGTTGCCATCGAGACCATCCGCGGCAACAAGGTCGTCAAGGCGGTTGGCAACGAAGCCAAGGTGATGATGGGCCGCACCCCCGGCAACGTCGAATGCATCCGCCCGCTGCGTGACGGCGTGATTGCCGACATTGATGTCGCCGAACAGATGATCAAGCACTTCATCAAGAAGGTGCAGACCAGCCGTTTCGGCCGCTATCCGGAAATCGTCATCTGCGTGCCGTCGGGTTCGACCAGCGTTGAAAAGCGCGCCATCCGCGATGCCGCCAACAATGCCGGCGCCACCCAGGTTTATCTGATCGAAGAGCCGATGGCGGCTGCGATCGGCGCCGGCATGCCCGTCACCGAACCGATCGGTTCGATGGTGGTCGATATCGGCGGCGGCACCACCGAAGTCGCCGTGCTGTCGCTCAAGGGCCTCGCCTACACCACCAGCGTGCGCGTTGGCGGGGACAAGATGGACGAAGCCATCATCAACTACGTGCGCCGCAACTTCAACATGCTGATCGGCGAAGCCACTGCCGAACGCATCAAGAAGGAAATCGGCACCGCCAAGAAGCCGGCCGACGGCATTGGCGAGACGGTGTTCATCAAGGGCCGCGACCTGATGAACGGGGTGCCCAACGAGATCCAGATCAACCAGGGCCAAGTGGCCGAAGCACTGGCCGAACCGGTGGCGACCATCGTCGAAGGCGTGCGCGCCGCGCTGGAGAACACCCAGCCGGAACTGGCTGCCGATATCGTCGATCAGGGCATCGTGCTGACCGGCGGCGGTGCCCTGCTGCGCGATCTGGATGTCGTGCTGCGCGAAGCCACCGGCCTGCCGGTCAGCGTCGCCGACGAACCGCTCACCTGCGTTGCCATCGGCACCGGCCGCGCGCTGGAAGATCCGATGTATCGCGGCGTGCTGATCACCGCCTGAGCTGCAACCCATTCGGGGACCCATGGACTGGACTCCCGCCCCTCGCCGCCCCACCGCCATCCGGCGGGAGCAGAACCTCGCGCTGGTTTCGGCCGTGGTGTCGGGCGGCGTGATTGCGGCCGGGCTCATCCTGCTGCTGGTGGCGCGGGTCAATCCCGAAACCGCCAGCGGCGTGCGCGCGGCGGCCACCGATATCGTCGCGCCCTTGTGGTCGGTGGTGCGCGCGCCGATCGATGGCGCGGGCAAAGTGGCTGGCGATTTCAGTGATTATTTCGGCGCAGTCTCACGGGCCGACCAGCTCGAAGCCGAGCTGGACAAGGCCAATGCCCGTCTGCGCACCGCCCGCAACGGCCAACGCGAACTGCAGCAGCTGAAGCAGCTGATGGCGGTGCGGGAGCCCACGCGGACGGTGGTCGCCACGACCCGCATCGCGGCAGCCACGTCGGGCAGCGTTGCCCGCACCGCCATGCTGGCCGTGGGCAGCGGCGATGGCATCACCCGCGACATGCCAGTGATCGGCACCGAGGGCCTGGTCGGCCGCACGCTGGAAGTCGGCCGCCAATCGGCCCGGGTGCTGCTGCTCACCGACCCCCTGTCGCGCGTGCCGGTGATCGTCGAGCGCACCGGCCAGGCCGGGCTTGCCGTCGGGCGCAACCTGCCCACCCTGCTGCTTACCGATCGCATCGGGCCGGAACTGGCACTTGTGGCCGGCGATCGCATCGTCACCTCCGGCGATGGCGGTGTGTATCCGCCGGGCGTGCCAGTGGGCGTGGTGGTGGATCCGCGCGCCGATGGCCCGGTGATCCGCCTTGCCACCAGCCCGTTGGGCGGCGGCTTTGTCACGGTGGAGAGCGCCTGGCTGCCCATTCCCGATACCCAGCCGCAGGGCCCTGTGTTCGATGCGCCGGTGCCGGTGGAGGCCCGCACGCGCGGGGCACCGCCCCCCCGCTTGCGCAGCGCCGAACCGCCGGCGAATTGATCTGGCCCGCCCGTGATCGCCACCCCGCCTCCCCCCGCCCTGCTGATGACCCCGGACGAACGCCGGCGCTGGTATCTGTCGTTGTGGCGCTATGCCGTTCCGGCACTGGCCAGCATGGCGTTGCTGGTGCTCATGCTGGCCCCGCTGCCGATCAGCCTGCCGGCCATGCCGCATCTGGCCCTGATGGGCATGCTGGTTTGGGCCATGCTGCAGCCGGGGCTGATGCCACCGTGGCTGGCCTTCTGCATCGGCATGCTGGCCGATTTGTTGTTCGGACAGCCACTAGGGGTCAATGCCACCCTGTTTGCCGTCGCCACCGGCGTGATGCGGATGACCGGCCGGGTATTTGGCCGCCACGGATCGCTGTTTGATTGGCTGCTGGTGACCGGTGTCCTTCTGGGCTTTGCGCTGCTCACCGGTCCGCTGATGGCGCTGGCCGGCCGGCCGACCACGGCGCTTCCGCTGCTGTGGCAATGGCTCACCAGCGTGGCGGCCTGGCCGTTGGTGGTGCGCCTGTGCGCCGCTATTCAGCGCAAGCTGGCGGCATCTGCACCCCATTGGCGCCATGGATGATCCCGTTCGCCGCATGGCGTTTTCGCGCCGCGCGCTGCTGCTGGGCGCCGGCATGGCCGGCACCGGTGCGCTGCTGGCCGGGCGCATGGCCTGGCTCGCCGTGTTCGAAGGCGAGACCTACCAGCTTCGCGCCCAGGCCAACCGCATCCAGGATCGGCTGATCCCGCCCCGCCGCGGCTGGATCGTCGATCGCCAGGGCAAGCCCATCGCCATGAACCGCCCGGATTACCGGCTGGAACTGCGCCCGGCGGAGGTGGAGGACCTCGACACGACCCTGGTCGCCATCCGCGCCGTGCTGGATATCGATCTGGCCGAAGATGCCCGCATCCGCGATGATGTGCGCACCCAGCCCAGCTTCATGCCGGTGGTGGTGCGTCAGAACCTGAGCTGGCGGGAGTTTTCCGCCTGCAATGTCCGCCTCGCCACCCTGCCCGGCGTCACCCCGGTGCAAAGCTTCTCGCGCTTCTACCCAGAGGCCGATCATTTCGCCCACCTTGTCGGCTATGTCGGCGCGCCAACGCCGGAACAATATCGCGAGCAAAAGAACCCGCTGCTGATCTATCCGGGCTTCCGCATCGGCAAGGACGGGATCGAGCGTTTTGCCGACAAGCAGTTGCGTGGGCTCGCCGGTTCTTCCCGCGTGGAGATGACGGCCCGCGGCGAACTGGTGCGCGAACTGGGCACCAATGCCGACACGCCCGGCGACACGCTGCGGCTGACAATCGATCGCGATCTGCAGGATTATGCCGCGCGCCGGCTGGGGGACAATTCGGCCAGCGTCATCGTCATGGACTGCATCACCGGCGACGTGCTGTGCATGGTCTCCATGCCGGCCTATGATCCCAACATCTTCTCGCGCCGCGTACCGGCCCGATTGTGGAACGCGCTGCAGAAGGATGATCACACCCCGCTCTTGAACAAGAGCGCCATGGGCCTGTATCCGCCCGGCTCCACCTTCAAGATGGTGACCACGCTGGCGGCGCTGGAAGCGGGCGTCGATCCCGGCGACACGGTGGGCTGTTCAGGCGCCTATCGGCTGGGCAACAACACCTGGCACTGCCACGCCCGGCGCGGCCATGGCGGGGTCAACATGCACCGGGCCCTGCCGCTGTCATGCGATACCTATTTCTATGTCATGGGGCGCAAGGTGGGCATCGATGCCATCGCCACCATGGCGCGGCGGCTTGGGCTGGGCCAGGAATATCCGCTGCCGCTGCCCGGCCAGGCCAAGGGCATCGTGCCCGACAAGGCGTGGAAACAGCGGCGCTACGGGAAGGACTGGCGCGAAGGCGAAACCCTCAACGGCGCGATCGGCCAAGGCTATATCGTCACCAACCCGCTGCAACTGGCGGTGATGACCGCACGCCTGGCCAGCGGCCGCGAAGTGATGCCGCGGCTGATTGCCCCCGACGATGCCAACGCCCCGGCGCCGCAGTTCCCGTCGCTCGGCATTCCCGACGCGCATCTGGCACTGGTGCGCCAGGGCATGGTCGATGTCGTCAACGCCGGTTACGGCACCGCCCGCGCCGCGCGCAGCCCGATTGGCGACGTGCTGTTCGCCGGCAAGACCGGCACCGCCCAGGTGCGCCGCATTTCGGCCGCCGAACGCAAGCGCGGCGTGATCCGCAACGAAGCCTTGCCATGGAAGCAGCGCGACCACGCGCTGTTCGTCGCCTTTGCCCCGGCCGATGCCCCGCGCTATGCCTGTTCGGTGATCATCGAACATGGCATCGCCGGCGGCCGCTATGCCGCCCCCATCGCGCGCGACGTCCTCAGTTTCCTGTTCGAGCCCGAGCGCGCGCTGGCCGTGCTGCCGCCGATCGAGGCCGAAGCCGCCCGCCTGCGCGCCCTGCGCCAGCAAAACGAAGCCGCCGCCAGCATCGCCAGCGAAACGCGGGCGATGATGCCCAGCTGGCTCAAGCTCGACATCAAGCCGCCGCTGTTCGAAATCGCCGACGCCGACGCTCCGCAACCCCCACGCGAACCCGAATAGCGCCGATGGACCTGCTCAACGGACCCTGGCGCCGCGAACTGGCCCGCTTGCCGTGGGGCATGGTGCTGATCATCTGCGCCATCGCCGGTTTTGGCCTGGTCGTGCTCTACTCGGCCGCTGGCGGATCCTTGAACCCGTGGGCGCTGAAACAGGGCGTGCGTTTTGCCATCCTGCTGATGGGCGCGCTGGCGCTGGCGCTGGTGCCGCCCGAACGCTGGCTGGGCTGGGCCTGGCCCATCTACATCACGCTGCTGGTGGCGCTGGTTGGCGTGGAACTGGCCGGCGCCGTGCGTGGCGGCAGCCAGCGCTGGCTGGATATCGGCATCATGCAGTTCCAGCCATCCGAAATGATGAAGCTGGCCATCGTGCTGGTGCTGGCGCGCTATTATCAATATGTCCCCAAGGGCTATGAAAGCCGGCCCGATGTGCTGATCCCGGCGCTGGCGCTGATCGCCATGCCGGTGGGGCTGGTGATGCTGCAACCCGATCTGGGCACGGCCTTGTCGATCCTGTTTGGCGGCGTTGTGGTGCTGTTCCTGGCCGGTGTGCGACTGTGGCTGTTCGGCACGGCGGCCGCAGCGGTGGCGGCGATGCTGCCGGTGGCGTGGTCCATGCTGCATGATTATCAGCGCAAGCGCGTGCTGATCTTCCTTGATCCCGAAAGCGATCCGCGCGGCGCCGGCTATCACATCACCCAAAGCAAGATCGCCATCGGTTCGGGCGGCCTTTCCGGCAAGGGCTTCCTGAACGGCACCCAGAGCCACCTCGATTATCTGCCCGAACTCCACACCGATTTCGCCTTTGCCACCATGGCCGAGGAATGGGGCCTGATGGGCGGGATGTTTGTCATCATCCTCTATGGCCTCGTGCTGGCCTGGGGCATCCGCACCGCTGTCTCGGCCCGCAGCCAGTTCCAGCGACTGCTCAGCCTTGGCCTCACCGCCACCCTGTTTTTCTATCTCGCCATCAACATGATGATGGTGATGGGCCTCGCCCCGGTGGTGGGCATCCCGCTGCCGCTGATCAGTTGGGGCGGCAGCGCGATGATGACGGTGATGATCCTGTTGGGCGTGGTGATGGGCATCGCCCGCGCCAACAAGCGTGGCAGTTGACCAGGCCATAAATTTACGTCTTGTTTACTTTTTGTTTATCTGAAATCATTCCTCCGCGTTTTTGAGAACGCTTTCTGAGTCGGGGGTATCAATCATGAGTCGTTTTCTTCTTGCGCCGCTCGCCGCGGCGCTGGTGCTTGGCGTTCAGGCCAACGCCACAACAGTCAGCATCGATCCAATCACCGCCAGCTGGGGCAACGTGGTGGGCGCGCCTGTGACCTCCACCGGCAATGGCACGGCCACGCCGGAAATCCGCTGGGGCGGTGACGCCGGAAATGGGCTGAGCGGCTATCGTTACACTGCGACTGCCACGCCGCTCAATGTCGATGTTGTGGTCAATGGCGCCAGTTCGTTGTTTTCGCTGGGGCAATTCACCCACTTCAACAACCCGGTCTTCCCGCCCAGCATCACGTCTGCCCAACTGACGATCAGCTACGGCGTATCGGTGGGTTTGACGTCGATCGGAAATTACAACGCCGTTTTCGATTTCAAGCATGATGAAACCACGAACAATTTGAACCCGTGCCCCTACGGCGGTGCCAACGGTCAGGGTGCCAACATCAATGGCTGTGCTGACCGCGTCACTATCTCGTTCAACTCGGGATTGAGCGAGTTCTTCGCCATCGGCGGCGTGAACTACACGCTCGACATCAGCGGCTTTTTTGTCCCCGGTGTTGGCTCGGGCAGCGAGTTTCTGACCATTGAGCAGGAGACCAACACCGCTCGCCTGTTCGGCCGGATCGCAGCTGACGGCTTCACGGGCCAAGGCGTGCCGGAACCCAGTTCCTGGGCCATGATGCTGCTGGGTTTCGGCGCTGTGGGCGTCGCTGCCCGCCGGCGCAAGCCCGTTGTCGCGGCCTAAAAGCCCGCCTGCACGAGTTCGAACCCACAAAGGCGGCATCCAGAATCGGCTGGATGCCGCTTTTTTTTGCTCTCGGTCTGGACAACCCGAATCCACACTGCTACTCGCCGCCCCCTGTCGGAAATGGCTCAGGCCTAAACGGCAGGTGTGGACGTATAGCTCAGTCGGTAGAGCAGCTGACTCTTAATCAGCGGGTCCCAGGTTCGAGCCCTGGTGCGTCCACCATTTTCCCAAATTTTCAGGCAGTGGCGGCGGCCTAAATCTTCGCCAGCGGGACATCAAAAAACTATAAACAGGATCCGGGAGAGCAGGGCTCTATTTGCCCAGCGAGGCCAGGACCCTCGGGTCCGCAATTGGCCTGCGATCAGTTCAACACTGCCTGGGTTAGCCAGCCACAAGGGTGATCGGCATTTTTTCGAAGCGCTTGGCCGCTGCGGGCGGGATTGATGCGGCGCGTGCATAATAGCCTCTGCACAGCAACGCCCGGCCTATCAGGTGCAAATAGGCCTCCAACTGCGCCAGAGACGTGTGGCCAAAATTGGGAAGGCACAAAAGGCTTTCCGGCGAATATTGGCAGATAGCGTCGATGTCCTCGGGGTTCACACCAGCCTTGCGCAGGCAGTTGATCGCCCGGATGCCCACATACTCATAGACCGGGTGCATGGACAACTGCTGCACCTGCTGTTCGTGTTGTTGAATGATTTTCTCGGCGCGTCTGCGCGAAAGGCCGTGCCGTTTTGTTATCATGGCATAGCTTTCGCCGGCCAGTCGATCGGCAACGATTTGACGGTTGCGGGCGCTTCTCATCGCGGCCTCACGCGGCGATCAAGGCGCGGGCGAAGCCGGCCGCTTCCAGCGCGCCGCGGGCAGCAAAATTCACGGCCACGCGGTCCATGCCGCGCCGCGTCTGCCCTTGCGGCCCGAAGGGCGTGCAGCAGCACAACGGCAAACGCCGTCGCGGCCAGTGCCCCAAAGCGAATAAGCGTTTGCCGCAGGCCACTGTCTTCTCCTTCCGTTTGGGGAAGCCCTAGGCTAGGGACGGCGCCCAAAAAGGATCGTTCAGTCCAATGTCAGATCTCGGGCCGATTTCGATGGCCGATGCGTGCAAAGTTTTGGAACGTGAAGGGTGGCTGGCAACGAGGTCGGCTGATTTCCGCGAGGCATTGCTGGCTGCGGGCCGTCTGCGAACATTTGCAGCAGGCGATCAGATTTCCACAGCGGGCGACGGTGCTGACGTGGGCCCAGGTATCTACGGAGTGGCCGCTGGACAGGTGGCCGCATTGCCGGCGTTCGGTGCACCGGATGCGCCGACGGCTGTTTTGTACAATCCAGGCCATTGGACCGGCTATGCACCACTGT
The DNA here is from genome assembly GCA_002280855.1 of Sphingomonadales bacterium 32-65-25. GTDB lineage: Bacteria > Pseudomonadota > Alphaproteobacteria > Sphingomonadales > Sphingomonadaceae > Sandarakinorhabdus. The sequence goes on from NCEU01000001.1 coordinate 630,447, forward strand.
TTGGAGGGCCACGTGTAATTCATGTGCGTGCCATCACAGCTGCGACCATCCTGAGCATAAGCTTCAGCGAAGCGCGCCGCTTGTTGAACGCCCGTCCAGAATGGTGGCAGAATATCGCTCTACTCGTCTTTGAGACCAGCGTAACCAATGGCATTGTTTTGACTGATTTGCTGCTGTCCCGGAGTGACCGGCGGCTGGCGGCGATGCTCCTGCATCATGCCGGCTGTCGACATGCAGGCCAGGCACACAAGATCCATCTCAGCCAGGAGGACGTTGGCGCGACGGCGAGACTGTCTCGTCATCCAGCACGGCAATTGCTCCAGGCGTTCGAGGCCAGAGGCTGGCTCAGCCAGTCCTATCGCTGCATTCACATTCTGGCGCCTGACCAGTTGCGCGCACTCGTCGATTCCGGAGAAGCCCACGGCCTCAGTTTCTGACAGCTGGGACGCTTTGTGCGGCATGCCGCATGTTTGGGTCATGTCCCCCGTCGGCACCGGCGAACACAACGCGGTTCACCCCAGCCATTGCGCGCCACTATTTCTGCTGCATCACCTCGGTTCCGCTCCAGCCGGCTGGCGAGGTTCACGGCATCACCCAGCGCCGTGTAGGCAAAGCGCTCCTGCGTGCCCATATTGCCGACGACAACGTCGCCAATGCCAAGTCCGATCCGCGCGCGAAACTCGACCCGCTGCCCGGCAGACTGCGACAGGCGGTGCTGGGCATTGAGGGCCGACTGGCAGGCGCGAATGGCATGATCTGGCAGCGCCGATGGCGCGTTGTACAAGGCCATGATGCCGTCGCCCATGAACTTGTCGACGGTGCCGCCCTCATCACTGATGGCGCTGGTCATGAGCTCGAAATATTCTTTCATGGCCTCCACCAGATCTTCCGGCGAGAGCCCCTCCGAAATCGCCGTGAAGTTTGCGATGTCGGAGAAATGGAGACTGAGGCGGCGGCGTTCGCCGCCAAGGGTTGCCTCTTGGCCGTCGGCCAGCAGGCTTCGCACCAGATCCTTGGGCACATAGTGACCAAAGGAACGCAGGCTCGCCTTCATGGACTCGATGGACAGGTTGAGACTGGCGATTTCGCGCACAATGGATCGCAAAGGCACCGTGCTGGAAAGATTGAACTGGCCGATGTCCTTGAACTCCCCCGTAATCGCGGAAACCCGGCGGGAAATGTTGCGGCTCACCAGGCCGATCAACAACAGCTCAAGCGCAATGATCAGGATAATGATGGCAGCAATCTGACGATTGGTTTCCTTCAACCCGCCGATGAAATCGTCCGTCGGAGAGATCGTCAGTATCTCCCAGTCCTTGCCGAACTGTGACGGGAATGGCTTGCCAGCAACGATGAACTGCTGACCGGATTTATCAGTGAACAAATGGGGATGTTGAACCGCTTGGTCTCTGAGGCCGATGGCCTGCGCAAGCGTGGGATCAGCGATGTCGTCCAGGCTTGGCAGCGCCTCCTTCGCGGCGTTGCGGGGCACCATCAGGTCACGGTGGGACGCGGCGATAAGCCGGCCCGATTGATCGTAGATCAGGGTGATGCTGTTGGCGCTCAGCCGATGTTCGTCGAGATAGGCGGAGATGTTGGCGAGCGTGATGTTTGTGCCCACAAAGCCGACGAAGGCGCCGCCTGAAAAAACCGGCGTGCCAAGCGACATGACCAGGGAGCCTGTGTCGGGATTGATGGCCGGCTCGCCAAGCGCAAACCGGCCACTTGCCTTGGCCGCCACGTAGTGGGGCAATTGGCGCAGATCGAGTTTGGTTGGCTCGGTATAGGCGTTGCCCGTACCTTCGCCCCAGTCCGCATAGAATGTTCGGTGGCGGACGCGAGCGGCACCAGGGGCATAGGCGTCGATATAGCCGGCGTGCCAGTTTGCATTGCCGGGGATCAACGGGTCCGATCGGCGTCTGTCGGCGTCGATCCGCGAGACCACCCGGTGATAGCCATCCTCGAAACTTGTGTAGATGGCGTCGATATGGTCTGCGTCGATCAGGGCATGCCACAGCAGGTTGTTGGCGCTGTCTGCGCGGAATTGCCGGGGATTGGCAGCGGTAACCGCGGCGACAATCGCCATGTTGCGGGCAACTGAATCAATCAGTTCGACTGATGCCTGCTGTGTTTCAGCCATGTTGCGGTTGACCTGCCGCTCCAGGTTGGCGAGCGCCGAGCGTTCATTTTCCTGATAGCTGTAGACAAGGATGCCCAGCAGTGGCGCCACGGCGAAGAGCGAAAACATCAGAAGCGTGACAACGCCAAAACTCAATTGAAAGCGCAAAGGCCGGGGCCCGAATGCGTGCGACTGGGACATTTTCAAACTCGGTGAAGAGGACTTGGGGAGATGATCCGCCCCAAGTTTTGACGATCGGCGAGGCAGTGAGAGTTCACGTCAGGCTTGGCCCGGGGTGATTGGCATGCAGTGCATCGGCCTATTCGGCCAAGGCGCCCTGCAACCCAATTCCGCACTATGTGACCTTGGCGTTCCCGGTCGCGTTCGCGGCGTGCGGCAGCAAGGCGAGCATTGCCCCCGCAATGATTGCGGTGGGTGATCCTGATGTTGACAATTGAGCCCCCTCAATTTTTTTTCAGGGTAGTTGTTTTTTCTGAAAAAGCGGGGCTAACAACATCCGAATGTGAAAGTATTTTTTCGTGCGTGATCCTGCCCTGCCCCGCCATGAGTGGCCCAAAATCTGGAAAAGGCTCGGCCACGAACAAGGAATGGGATCGCGAGGAAGCACACGCCGGAGGCGATCATCGGCAAGCTGCGTGCAGCGCAGATCGCGCTGGCACAGGGCAGAACTGGTGCCGATGCGCATCGCCGGATCGGCGTCACCGAACCCCGCTACGACCGCTGGCGCACGTGATCGGCCCTCACTGAGTGCGATCTGCCCGCTTAGGGCAACAGCTCAAACGTAAGTCCGGCATGCGCCTGCAGCCGTTCGATCAGCCTATCCCCCATGATCGTCGCTGGCGTCCAGAAGCCGCCCGCCACGTCGGCAGGGATGTCTTTGGCCAAGCATGCGGCTGCTTGGGACAACATCTTGGCAGTTGATCCGTAGCCGGGATCGCGGTCCCCTGTGACCCGGCACCCTATCGTGTCGCCCTTTGCGGTCGACCCCAAGAAAACAAGATCAAAGCCGCCCTCCAATTGCGCCTGTTCGCTTGGTCCTTCGCCCGGCTTTGGCAGCACCATGGTCTCGAGCAGCCAACGCACAGGCGGCACAGCCAAGCCGACCATAAGGGCATTCACGCCCCAAGTTGCCGTTCGGGCCATCCGCTTGCCTTTCGCGCCCTCACCCGCCACCACCGCTTCCTCGTACTGGAATGCAGCACCATAGCTTTTGTTGCTCAAGGCGTTGGACCGATGCACGACCCGCGTGTTGATGCCCGCCATGACGAAGGGGGCAACCCAGCCGCCGTAGACCTCATCATAGGCGATCTTCACCTCCGGCTGTGTGATCGAGAAGCCATGGCCAGGCGGGCAAAGGCTATAGGGGTCTTTCAGTTCGCGCCGCAGATCGGCGTCGCCAACCGCTTCCTTGACCATGTTGATCATGCTCGCGATCGTGCCCCCCGACGCGCCGCCCTTGATGCTGACAACACGCATGTTGATCCGGTCGCAGGGTTGGCCGAACTGTTCCAACGCATGGCGTTGCAGAAAATGGACGCCCAGATCGGAGGGGATGCTGTCGAAACCGCAGCAATGCACGATCCGCGCGCCGCTGGCCTTTGCATCGACCGCATGGCGTGACTGCATCTTGCGGATCCACTGCGGTTCACCTGTCAGGTCGCAATAATGGGTGCCTGTCGTGGCGCACAGCTTCACCAACAGGTCACCATAAAGCGCATATGGGCCGACGGTCGACATAACGACCTTGGTGCGGGCACACATTTGCACCAACGCGTTCTCATCAGCCGCGTCGGCCACAATAAGCTCGACCCCCGACAGCCCGATCGTATCGCTGAGCTGCTGCAGCTTGCTGCGTGACCGCCCGGCGATTGCCCAAACGATCGATCCATCGGCGAACTGCTCGTGCATATAGCGCGTAATGATCTGGCCGACGAAGCTGGTGGCCCCGTATACGATGATGTCGAATTTTTTATCGGCCATTTTACCCTGCTGCGTCCGTGATTTTTTATAAGCGCCCAGCCTGAAAACGGGGCGCTGATTGGCGTGCACCCTGATTGTTACCGTTCAGAAGCAGAACCCTTGGCTTTGATGGCTGATGGTTGATGTGATGGCAACAGGGCTGGAGTGTGACCGCCCAGTTTCGCGTGCAGCCTCAAGATGTTGTCGTCCTGCGTCCAGGCAGCCATGATCAATCTGCCGCTGCTGTGACCAGCGCAGGATCGGGCTTGAGGTCAGCGGATCCCAGGTTCGAACCTTGGCGCGTCCACCATTTCCATTGCCAATCCAAATTCACCCGGTGCGATCGCGCAAGGCGTACCACAGCATGCCAAGCACGTGCAGCGGGCCGCGCAAGAGCGCGCCGCCGGGGAAGCCCGGAGGGGCCACGGCGGCGAACGGAATGAAGCGGGTTTCGTCGCCGAGGGCGGCTTCGGCGAGGAGGGCGCCGCCCAGGGTGGAGAGCACCGCGCCCTGCCCTGAATAGCCGTGCGCCCATAGCACGGGGCCGTCGCGGCCGATGTCGGGCAGGCGGCTGCGGGTGATCGAAACAAGGCCGCCCCAGGCGTGCGCGATGCCAACGCCGGCCAGCATCGGAAAACTGCGTTCCAGGAACGGCTGCACGAACGCGGCCATGTCGGCCGGGGGGCGCGGGCTGTAACGTTCGCCGCCGCCGAACATCAGCCGGCCATCGGGCGTGCGGCGGAAATAATTGACGACAAAGCGGCTGTCGCTGACCGCCTGGTTGCCGGGGATCAGGCCGGCGCCGCCATCGGGCAGCACGTCGGTGGTCACGATATAATTGGCCACCGGCATGATGCGGCTGTGCACGCGGGCGTTGAGCGGGCCGAGCAGCGCATCACCGGCGACGATGGCCTGGGCGGCGGTGACGCGGCCTGCTGCCGTGTGCAGCACGACGCCCCCTTCCCGCCGTTCCAGCCGGTTCACCGCGCTGTGTTCATGCAGCTGCGCGCCGGAAGCCGCCGCCGCACGGGCGAGGCCCAGCGTGTAGTTGAGCGTATGGAAATGGCCGCCGCCGGCATCGAGCAGCGCGCCATGGCTGGGGCTGGCGACGGCCGCCTGTGCCGCCGGCGCATCCAGAACCGACAGTCCGTGATAGCCGATCCGCGCCGCCGCCTCGGTCTCGTGCGCGAAATCATCGAGGTCGCGTGGACGAACGGCGGTGAGCAGATGGCCGGTGAGCGCCAGATCGCAATCAATGCCGTGCCGCGCCACCAGATCGACCACCAGATCGCGGGCCGAAAGCGCGAGGTGAAACAGCGCCCCGCCCCGCTCCACCCCGAAGCGCGCCACCAGATCGGCAGCGCCCAGCCGCAGGCCCGGAATGATCTGCCCGCCATTCCGGCCCGATGCGCCGTGGCCGATGCGACCCGCTTCCAGCAGCACGACGCTGGCGCCTTGCTGGGCCAGGTGCAGCGCCGACGACAGCCCGGTGGCGCCGCCGCCGATGATGGCGACATCGGCCTGTGTGTCGCCGGCGAGCGCAGCGTGGGCCGGCGCGGCGTGGGCCGTCGCCGCATACCAACTTTGGTCGAAGGCGAGGCTGTCGTTCACACCTTGAGCAGCAGGTGGTCACGCTCCCAACTGCTGATCACACCCTGGAAGGCTTCCAGTTCGGCGGCCTTGATGGAGGTGAAGCTGCGGAAGAAATAGTCACCCAGCAGCGCCCGCACCGGATCACAATCATTGAAGCGTTCCAGCGCTTCTTCCAGACTGCGCGGCAGGGTGCGTTCGAAATTATAGGCGTTGCCCGAGGTTTTGGGCGACGGTTCCAGCTCCTCGGTCATGCCCAGATAGCCGGCAACCAGCGTGGCGGCCATGGCCAGATAGGGGTTGGCATCGGCGCCGGGCAGGCGGTTTTCAACGCGGCGGTTGTGGCGATCGGTGATCGGCACGCGCAGGCCGCAGCTGCGGTTGTCACTGCCCCACTGCACGTTGATCGGCGCGCCATGATCGGGCCGCATGCGGCGGAAACTGTTGACATTGGGCGCAAACATCGGCGCCAGCGCCGGCAGATACCCCTGCAGCCCGCCAACGAAATGGCGGAACAGCGGCGCATCGCTGCCATTGGCGTTGGCAAACAGATTATGGCCATCGTCTTGCCCCACCACCGATGTGTGCAAATGCATGGCGCTGCCCGGCTGATGCTCCATCGGCTTTGCCATGAAGGTGGCATAAACGCCGTGTTTCAGTGCCACCTGGCGCACGATGCGTTTGAACAGCATCACCTGATCGGCCACCCGCACCGGATCGCCATGCACGAAGTTGATCTCCAGCTGGGCAGTACCAGCTTCGTGGATCATCGTGTCGAGGTTCAGCTCGGCGGCCTCGGCATATTCATAGATCGCCTCGATCAGATCCTCATGCTCCGTGATGGCTTCCAGGCCATAAGGCTGGGACGAGGTTTCGGCGCGGCCGGAACGGCCAGCCGGCGGGGTGAGCGGGATATCGGGATCGGGATTGGGCGCGGTGAGATAGAATTCCAGTTCCGGCGCCATCAACGGCTTCCAGCCGCGTTCTTCACACAAGGCCACCACCCGTTTCAGCAGATGCCGCGGCGAGGAGGCCCAGGGCGTGCCATCGGCGTGATGCGCATCGGCAAAAACATAGGCGGTGGGCGTCTTGAAACCCGGGGCCACGCACAGCGTCGTGGGATCAAGGCGCAGCACCATGTCGGGATCGGTAAACGCCTCCACATGTTCATCGACATCGGCATATTCGCCGGTGATCGTCAGCGAGAAGATCGAGGACGGCAGGCGCAGCGCGTTGTTGCGGGAAAACTGCACCAGCTTGGCGGCCGGGAACACCTTGCCGCGCAGCACGCCGTTCATGTCGGGCACCAGGCATTCCACTTCGGAAATGCCCTTGTCGCGTACCCAGTCACCGATATCGGCCATGTCCGTTCCTTTACAGTGCGCGCAACGCCGGTTCAGCCTCGTCCAGCGCGGCGGCGATGATGCCGATCATCCGATCGATCTCGGCATGGGTGATGATCAGCGGCGGGCTCATCACGATCGAATCCTTCACGCCGCGCACCATCAAGCCCTTGGCGATACAGATATCCCGTACCACGATTCCGGCTTTGCCGCCCCCGCCAAAACGCCGGTTGGTGCCCGGTTCGGCCACGATTTCCACCGCGCCGATCAGCCCCAGGCTGCGCGCCTCACCGACGAGTGGGTGCTTGGACAGTTCGGCCAGCCGCTGCGCCAGATAGGGGCCAGTGTCTTCGCGGGTGCGGCGGACGAGATCTTCGCGCTCGATGATCTCGAGATTCTTCAGCGCCACGGCCGCCGCCGTCGGGTGGCCCGAATAAGTGTAGCCGTGGACAAAATCATCCGGGTTGGACTTGATCGCCGCCACAATGAAATCGGCGACACCCACCGCCGAGATCGGCAGATAGCCCGATGAAAGCCCCTTCGCCATCGTCACCAGATCGGGCGTGATGCCATAATGCTGGTGGCCGAACCATTGGCCCAGCCGGCCAAAGCCGCAGATCACCTCGTCACAGCAGAGCAAGATGCCATATTTGCGGCAGATGGCTTCAACGCGCGGCCAGTAGCCAGCGGGCGGGATGATGACGCCGCCAGCGCCCTGCACCGGTTCACCAATGAACGCCGCGACATTCTCCGGCCCGGCGGCGATGATGGCATCTTCCACCGCCTGCGCGGCGCGCTGGGCGAATTCGTCCTCAGTTTCATCAAAGCCATCGGCGAACTTGTAGGGCTGCATCACGTGCACGAAGCCGGGTAACAAAGGCCCGCCTTGCGCGTGCATCGGTGCCATGCCGCCCAGGCTCATGCCGGCGATGGTGGAGCCGTGATAGCCATTGACGCGGCTGATGATCACCTGGCGCTGCGGCTCGCCCTTCACCTGCCAATAATGGCGCGCGGTGCGGATCAGCGTATCGATCGCTTCGCTGCCCGACGAATTGAAGAAGATGTGGGAGAAATGCCCGCCGAGCAGCCCCGACAGTTTCGCCGCCAGCTCCACCGTCGGCGGCGCCACCGTCTTGAAGAAGCTGTTGTAATAAGGCAGCTCAAGCATTTGATTATACGCAGCTTCGGCCAGCTCGGTGCGGCCATAGCCGACATTCACGCACCACAGCCCGGCCATGCCATCGAGCAGGCGCACGCCGTCACCGTCGATGATGGTGCAGCTTTCACCCCGCACGATGATGCGGCTGCCGCCCATATCCTCCACCGCCTGCCAATCCTGTTGCGGGGGCAGGTGATGGGCGACATCCAGCCGCTTGAGTTCGGCGATGTCATAATTGCGGGTCATGCTGTGATCTCCGAATGGCCGCGCAGGGCGCGCCCAATTATGTGAAAGAAGGTGGCGGCATCAGCATCGCTGTCGGCGGCCCATTCCGGGTGCCATTGCACGGCCAGCACGGGGGCATTGCCGACGCGGGCGGACACCGCCTCCACCATACCGTCGGGCGCCACGGCTTCGACGGCGAGGCCGTCACCCAGCCGGGCAATGCCCTGATAATGGACGCTGTTGACATGCAGCGCCTTCCGCCCGTGCGCGCGCGCCAGCAGGCCACCCGGCGTGAGCGCCACTTCATGGCGATGGTCGAACATCTCCCTGAAACCCACATCGTCGGGCGCGTGGTGATCCCGTACCTCACGAGTCAGCGTGCCGCCCAGCGCGACGTTGATTTCCTGCAGACCGCGGCAGATGCCGAACAGCGGTTTGCCGCGCGCCAGCACGGCCTGCACCAGCGCCGCCATCATCGCATCGCGGCCGGGGTCGAACGGCGGATCGCCCCCATGCGCCTCACCATAGAGTGTGGGCTGCACGTTGGACGGGCTGCCGGTGAGCAGCACGCCGTCCAGCCGGTCGATCACCTCTTCTGCCGTCATCAGACCGGGCAGCGCCGGCACCAGCAAAGCGGCGCAATCGGCATGGCGCATGGCCGCCGTCACATAACGGTTCATCACCGCCTGCGCCGGCTCCACGCCCACTTGCCGCGTGCAGCAGATGATACCGAGAACGGGCCTCATGACAGCAGCACCGCCGGTGAACAGGCATGCCAGGCCAACCAGACCTGTTCGCCCAGCGCAAAATCCTCCTGATCCCAGCGGGTCAGGTTGGAACGCAACGCCTTCAGCTTCTGGCCATCAGGCAGCGTCACTTCATACAGGCTCTCGCTGCCCAGATAGGCGACGTGGGTGATGGTGCCGGCCACCGCGTTGCGGCCCTGCGGCGCGTCACCCAAGGCCGGCGGCGCTGGCGCCCATTTGTGGAGCTCGATCTTTTCCGGCCGCAGCGCCAGCCACAGGGTCGTGCCGGCAGCACCCGTCACGCCGTGATCGAGGAAAACCGGCAGATCGATGCCCGCCACCGCCACCTCGGCATGATCGGGTTCATCGACCACCAGTGCGCCTTCCAGCATGTTCACCGAACCGATGAAATCGGCGACGAAACGGCTGGCGGGGAACTCATACAGGTCAGACGGGCTGGCCACCTGTTGCAGCAGGCCCCTGTTCATCACGGCGCAGCGATCGGCCAGCGCCAGCGCCTCGTCCTGATCATGGGTGACCATCACGAAGGTGATGCCCACCTGCGCCTGCAACTGGCACAATTCGGTGCGCATCGCCTCACGCAGTTTCGCATCCAGCGCCGACAATGGCTCATCCAGCAGCAGCACGCGCGGCCGTTTCACCAATGCCCGCGCCAGCGCCACCCGCTGCCGCTGCCCGCCCGACAATTGATCCGGCCGCCGGCTGCCCAGCCCGTCAAGCTTGACCAGCGCCAGCGCCTCCTCCACCCGCCGCGCGCGTTCGGCGCCACCCACGCCATCCACCTTCAGGCCGTATCCCACATTGTCGGCCACGCTCATGTGCGGGAACACGGCGTAATTCTGGAACACCATGTTGACCGGGCGCTTGTTGGGCGGAACATTCGTCACATCCTGCCCGTCGATCAGGATGCGGCCTTCCGATGGCACTTCGAACCCGGCCAGCATGCGCAGCAAGGTGGTCTTGCCGCAGCCCGATGGGCCCAGCAGTGCGAAGAACTCGCCCTCGCGCACTTCCAGATCGACAGCGTCCACTGCGACCACCTTGCCGTACCGCTTGGTGACGCCTTCGAAGCGGATGATGGGTTGTCCCTTGGTCATGCGGCCTGCTTGGCGATATCCGCCCCCTGCAACCACAAGGCCAGCGCGGTGAGGCCAGCGGTGAGCAGGATGAGCAGGGTGGAGGCGGCATTGACCGCCGGGGTGACCGAAAAACGTACCATCGAATAAACCTTGATCGGGAAGGTGATCGTGTCCGGCCCGGAGGTGAAGAAGGTGATGACGAAATCATCCAGGCTGAGCGTGAAGGCCAGCAGCGCACCCGCCACCAGCCCCGGCACCATGTGCGGCACCATGATATCGCGGAAGATCAGCCATTCGCCCGCCCCCAGATCGCGTGCGGCTTCGGCCAGCGCGCCATCGAAACTGGCCAGCCGGGCCCGCACCACCAGCGCCACGAAACTGAACGAGAAGGTGGCGTGCGCGATGATGATGGCGCCCAGATTCAACGGCCACGGCAGTTCGGTGGGCCACGGCACAATGGCAGTGAAGAACACCAGGAAAGCGACACCCAGGCAGATTTCCGGCACCACGATCGGCAGGCCCAGCAACGCCTCCAGCGGCGCCTTGCCGGCAAAGCGGAAGCGCCACAGCAGCAAGGCGGCCAGCGTGCCGAGGATCAGGCTGATGATGGTGGAGGCCGCCGCGATCACCAGCGAGTTGCCGAACGCCGCCACCAGTTCGCCATCGTCGAACAGCTCAGCATACCAGCGCAGCGAAAAGCCGCGCCACACGGTGATGCGCCGGCTGTCGTTGAAGGAAAAAACCACCAGCGCCAGCAGCGGCAGGTAGAGAAAGGCGCCGACCATCGCCAGCCACAGCCGCAATGGCCAGCGCGCCAGATAATCGAGCGGGCCCTTCATCGCGCAGCCTCGCGTTCGGCGCTGCGGCGGCTGATGATCGCCTGCACCATCAGCGCCGCAAAGGTGAGATACATCAGCAGGAACGACAGCGCCGCGCCGAACGGCCAATCATTGGCAGAACGAAACTGGCGTTCGATCACGTTGGCGATCATCTGGCTGTTGGTGCCGCCCAACAGATCGGGCGTGAGATAGGCGCCCAGCGCCGGGATGAAGGTGATGATGATGCCCGAAACGATGCCGGGCAGCGCCAGCGGCACCACCACGCGCCAAAGGGTGGCGAGATGGCCGGCGCCGAGATCAAGGCTGGCCTCGATCAGCGACCGGTCCAGCCGATCGAGCGCGGCATAGAGCGGCAGCACCATGAACGGCAGATGGACATAGACGAGGCCGACCACCACGGCGAAATTGTTGTTGATCAGCGGCAGCGGCTCGAACGGCGGCAGCCCCGGCACCAGCCCCCACAAGGCGCCCAGTCCGGCGTTGATCAGCCCTTCGGTGCGCAATATCGCCATCAGCGCATAGGTGCGGATCAGCAGGTTGGTCCAGAACGGCAACATGATCGCCACCAGCAGCAACAGCTTGGCGCGACGGCCGGCAAAGGTGATGGCCAGCGCCACCGGCAGGCCCAGGATGAAGCACAGCACGGTGGTGAGCGCGGCAAAGCCCATGGATTTCAGCAGGATCGCCAAATACAGCGGCTTCAGCGCGCGGGCGTAATTGCCCCAACTGCCGGTGATGGCGATATCCACCAGCGTGCGGTTTTCGCCGAAACTATACGTCCAGATCACCGCCAGCGGCGCCAGGAACAGCGCGAACAGCCACACCACCGGCGGCAGCCCCACGGCCGCAAACACGCCGGGCGCCTGGGAAGGCCGTTGCAGCATCATGCCGCCATCACCCGCGTGATCGCCTCTTCCACGGCGCGGATGTGGCCGATGCCCTGGAAACGGCCATAACCGCTCTTGGCCATCGCCGGGCCGGTGGGGAAGATCACCTGGTTGGTGCGATATTCATCCGGCATCAGCGCCAGCGCCGCCGCATTGGGCGTGGGGAAACGGATGGTGTTGGCGATGTCGGCCCCCACCCGCGCATCCAGCAGATAATTGATGAAACGATGGGCATTGTCCGGCCGCGGCGCGCCGGTGGGCACGCACAGGCAATCCGAATTGATCAGCGTGCCTTCGCGCGGGATGACGAACGCCAGATCATCATCGTCGGCCATCACCTGAGCGATGTCGCCATTATATTCCACCACCAGATCAATTTCGCCGCTGGCCAGCAGATCCTGGCCTTCATCATGGTGGAACAATTTCACGTGACGCTTCTGGCGGATCAGCATCTGCGTCACCTGCTCCATGATCGCCGGCGTGACGGCGTTGACCGAATGGCCGAGATATTTCGCCCCCAGCCGGATCAGATCATCGCCTTCCGCCAGCAGGCCGATGCGGCCCGAATAGCGATCTGAATCGAGCACCCATTTCCAGCTATCAGGCACGCCATCAACGCGCGATTTGCGATAGCCGATGCCCAGCGCCAGCCAGGTGTAGGGCATCGACCAGCGCCGCCCCGGATCATAAGGCACATCCACGAATTCCGGCGCCAGATTGGCCCGGTTGGGAATGCGCGCATGATCGAGCGGGCTGAGCATGCCCGAAATCTGCAACCGTGTGACGAACTCGTTGGACGGCACGATCACGTCAAACCCCGGATTGCCGGCGCGCAGCCGCGCAAACAGTTCGTCGTTGTTGGCATAATGGCTCATGCGCACGTCGACGCCGGTGGCTTTGCTGAAATCGGCCAGCGTCGTCTCGCCGATATAGGTATCCCAATTGTAGAAGTTCAGCCTTTGCTCCTCACCATTGGCCCCCTTGGGGAAGGCACGCGAACAGCCATCCAGCACCAGCGCCGCCGCCAACCCTCCAAAGTGGCGGCGCGACAGATCAGGCATTCGCCAGCACCCAGTCGTAATCGAGCGCCGGCACCACCGCCATGTACCGCTCCTGCTCGGTGCGCTTGACGCTGGCGAACATGGCGATGGTGGACGCGCCCAGATATTCGGGCAGGATGGTGCCGGTTTCCAGCGCGCGCACGGCGGCAAACCAGTCGCCCGGCAGCGCAGGCTGCGCCTCGGCCGCCGCATAGCCATCGCCGATCACTGGCGGGCCGGGATCGATGCAGTGCGTCAGGCCATGATGCACACCGGCCAGCAATGCGGCGAGCGCCAGATAGGGATTGGCATCCGCCCCGGCGATGCGGTGTTCGATGTGGCGGCTTTCATCCGGCCCGGCGGTGATCCGGAAACTGGTGGTGCGATTGTCCATGCCCCAGCTCGCCGCGACCGGCGCGAAACTGCCCGCCTTGAACCGGCGATAGCTGTTGGCATTGGGCGCGAAGATCGCAAAGCTTTCCGCCAGCGCCGCCTTCAGCCCGCCGATGGCATGCAGCAGCGGCGCGTTGGGACTGCCGTGCGGGCTGGCGAAGATGTTGGCGCCGGCCGTATCGTTGATGGAGACATGCAGGTGCAGGCCATTGCCGGCGGCATCGGCAAACGGCTTGGCCATGAAGGTTGCCAGCATGTCGTGGCGGCGGGCCACCTGCTTCACCAGCCGCTTGTAGAGCACCACATCGTCCGCCACCCGCAGCGGATCGGCGCGATATTTCAGGGTCAATTCCATCTGCCCCGGCGCATATTCGGAAATGGCGGTTTCCAGCGGCAAGCCGGCAGCATCGGCGGCAGCCCACAGATCGGCCAGGAACGGCCCGGCATCATCCAGTTCTTCCAGGCCATAGGTGCCGTGGGTGGCCGGCCGCGCCCCGCCCATCCGCGCCGGCTGCGGCGGCTGGCCATCGGCGCGGCTGCGATCGACGAGATAGAATTCCAGTTCGCAGGCCACCACCGGGGTCAGGCGATCAGCCTGCAATCGCGCCACCACGCGGGCCAAAGCCGCCCGGCAATCAATCTCACACACGCTGCCATCAGCTTCGAACAACGAGGTGATGACCGCAGCCCGGCCCGGCCCGGTTGGCACCAATGTGCCGGGCGCCGGCCGCGCAAAGCGATCGCTATCGCCATTTTCCCACACCAGCCCGGTATCGAAACAATCCTGCCCCGTCACATCGGCGACCAGGATCGACACCGGCAACGGCCGCCCGGCGCCATAGAGCGCTGCCAGTTCATGCACCCGGATGCGCTTGCCGCGCGCCGTGCCCGACAGGCCAGTGAAGATGATATCGACAAATTGCGTATCAGGATGGGCCGCCAGAAAGTCCTGCGCCTCGGCCGGCGGCGCCACTGCGATCGTCATGTTCACTCCTGCCCGCCTGATCTTCGGTCGCCACACTCGCAAAGCGCAGGCCTGCCAGCAACCCCTTGGCGGTGGTCATTTGGCCCATGCGCGCCCGCGTTTGATCGTCACGCGTTGCCGAAAATTACCGTTCATTAACGACATTGATTGACTTGGCCGATAGCGGCGCGCAAGAATCCGGCAGTTATCGGGGGAGAAAGGCGATGCGGCTGCGCCACCTGCTGGGGTTGGCTGCGCTGATTTTCGGTTTGGCGACCTCTGGCCAGGCGCAAACCCCGCGCCCGGCTGCCCACATGACCCCACGTGTGATCGTGCAGGCGGTGCGCGGCGGCATCGAAACCGCCGCCTGGTCGGCCGATGGCCGCACGATCTTCACGGCCATGGGCATCAGCCGCGAACTGCTGGTGTGGGATGTCGCCAGCGGCCACATCATCGATCGCGTGGCTCTGCCCCTGCAGGTGCGAGGCGAAGCCGACGTGATGAAGATGCGCGCAATGACGCTGCTGCCCGATGGCCGCACACTGCGCCTTGATGCCGAGATCCTGGACAGCAGCGCGCCCAATATGCAGGGCGGGCGCACCTATTTCGTCGATGTGGTGACCCGGCGTGCCACCGTGGCCCCCACGCCGCCACGATTGCCACCGCTGCCCGCCGATACGGATTTCAGCGCCTGGACGATGCGATGGATGGGGGCGCTGGAAGCCATTTACGAAGGCGGCACCGACATGAACGAGGCCGAGGCCAATGGCCTGCTGCCGCGGCTGCCGTCGTCGCCCGATGGTGCGTTGCAGATCGTGCGTGCAGGGTCTGGCATCGGGTTGCGCGGCCGCGACGGCAAGACACGCGAACTGGAGACCAGCGACGATTTCCAGAATCTCGATCATGCCGCCCTGTCTCCCGACGGCCAGACCGTGGCGCTGCTGCACCCCGACGAGGACGACAAGGGCAAGCCGATCATCAACATCGATCTGCTCGATCTGGCCGACGGCGGCTTGGGCGACCAGATCACGCTGTCCGGCAGCTATGATCGCCTGCACTGGCTGAACCTGCGGGAACTGCTGGCGCTGCCGTTCGACGACAGTGACGATCCGCTGGACGATGCGGCGGGTGGCGTGCCGTCAGATGTGCTCAGGGTGGACGTGGCCAGCGGCGAAACACGCGGCCGTTATCCCGCGCGCTGCTTCGTCACCAGCCTGGCCGATGGCACGCTGATCGGTGCCGGCCTCGCCAACTGCCGTTCAAGGGTGCCCGATGATCGCGCGCTGCAGCGGCTGGACGGCGGCCGCTGGGTGAAACTGACCGGCCATGAAATGCCCAAGGGCGCCCACATCAGGCTGATTGCCGCGAGCCGGCGCGGTGGGCAACTGGCGGTGGTGACACGGCTGGCCGATGGCACGCACGAGATCGTTGTTGTCGATCCCGCCACCGGCGCGCCGCAGTATGCGATCACCTACGACGACAAGGACGCTGTCTTCATGACGGCGGAATTTTCGAATGATGGCAGGATCTTGTGGATGGCGGGCGGCGGCGCGGTGATCGAATGGACCCCGGCCGCCCCCGACAAGCCCGATGGCACGCCGGCCACCCGCGTGTTCGAGGTGGGCGTGACGGCCCCCACCAGCCTGGTGGAACGGCGCGGCGAGCTGATGGTGCTGGGGCCACTGGACGACCGGATCTTCAGCATCGATCTGGCCAGCGGCACGGCCCGGCCACTGGCCGAGTTCATGGGAGCGCTGGCGGGCGGCACATTGGGCAACCGGCCGATCCGCTGGGCCGTTTCCATTGGCGGGGACATGACGCTGTGGCAGGCGCAAACCGGCCAGACGCTGCTCACCACCGCACTGCTGCCCGAGGGCGATTATGTCACCGCCACGCCGGAGGGCCGCTATGACACCAACATGGACGCCGACGATGCCAGTTTCCGCTGGTTCGTGCCCGATGAACCGTTCCAGAGCCTGGCCCCCCAAACGTTCATGCGCGATTATTTCACGCCGCGCCTGCATCGCAAGCTGGTCGATTGCGCCACGGCCGGCAACTGCGCCCAGGTGCTGAAGCCGCTGCCATCAATCGCCGGGCTGAACCGGCTGCAACCCGTGGTGAAGATCACCGGTGTCGAGATGGACCCCAAGGACGCCGGTGATGCCTGGGTGAGCCTGGAGATCGACGAGGCCGTGAACCCGAAAACCCGTCGCCGTTCCGGCCTTTATGGCCTCAAGCTGCTGATGAACGGCCGCGAGGTGACGCGCGATCCCGATGATCCCAATGCGGCGATGCCGCGCACGCTGGCAGAATGGCGCAAGGTGAACCGCACCGAGACCGACAATGGCCATTACAACTACCAGCTGCGGGTGACGATCCCCAGCGACGGCAAGTTACTGGAGTTTTCCGCCTATGCCTTCAACGAGGATCGGGTGAAGAGCGAGAGCGCCTTTTTCTCGTGGAAGCCGCCGCGCCAGAAGCCGCGCCAGCGCCGGGCCTTCGTGCTGACCATCGGCGTGGATGCCTATGCCGAAAGGCGGCTGGACCTGAATTTTGCGGTGGCCGATGCCCGGCTGATCGGTGAACGACTGACCGCAATTCCCGGTTACGAAATGCGCCGCGCCAGCCTGACAACGAGCGCCAGTCGCGCCGTAACCAGCGAGCATATCCAGAACGCCCTGTCATTGCTGGGTGGCCTGCAGGTGGAAGCAGCCCGCGAGATGCTCACCGCGGCCGGCCATGATGTGGCCCAACTTGAGGAAGCCACGCCCGATGATGTCGTCATCATCAGCTTTTCCGGCCATGGCTTTGCCGACAAGAGCGGCAATTTCGCTCTGCTGCCCTCCGATGCCAGCTGGCCGCTGAACAGCACCGGCCCGGCGCTGGAGACCACGGTGACCGCCGATGATCTCACCTTGTGGCTGCGCTATATCAATGCCGGCGATATCGCCTTCATCATCGATGCCTGCCATTCGGGCGCCGCTGTCGACACGCCGGATTTCAAGCCCGGCCCGATGGGCGATCCCGGCCTTGGGCAACTGGCCTTCGACAAGCTGATCCGCATCCTGGCCGCCACCCAGGCCGATGATGTCGCGCTGGAAAGCGCCAATCTGCGCCAGGGCCTGCTCACCGCCAGCCTGAGCGAAGGGCTGGAGCCCGGCACCGGCAATTTGCGCGCCGACGAGAATGAAGATGGCGCGGTCGGCCTGGATGAATGGCTGCGCTATGCGGTGGCGCGCTTGCCCTCCCTGAACGAGGAAGCCCGGCGCGGCGGCACAGCGATGGCGGCGCGCGGCGTGCGCCTGGTGATGCGCACGCCGGCCGCCCCGCCGCGCGTGCAGGAACCCAGCCTGTTCGATTTCAGCACGGAGGATTCACCCGTGGTGGTGCGGAGGCGATGATGACGATGCTGCGCTTCGTCCTGCTGGCGCTGCTGGCGCTGGCCAGCCCGGTGACCGCCCAAACGGCGGCGCCAGCCAACGTGACCCCGAAAATCGTTGTGCAGGCCATGGCGGGTGGCGGCTTCGACGTGGCGACCTGGTCGCCAGATGGCCGCTTCGTGTTCACCGCCTCCGGCATCCTGCGTGAACTGCTGCTGTGGGACGTGACCACCGGCGTGATCATCGATCGCGTGCGCTTGCCCTCTGCTTCGGGCGGGATGACCGAATTCATGACGCTGGACAGCATGACGCTGCTGCCCGATGCCCGCACGCTGCGCATCGATGGTGCAGTGCTGGATCCAAAAAGCGCCGATCGACGTGGCGGACGTGCCTTTGAAGTGAATGTGCGCGCGCGTCAGGCGCGGATCGTGGCGCCACGGCCGTTGCCACCGCTGCCGCCAGGGCAGACCTGGCTCAGCGCCTTGAACCGCCGGGCAGCGGCACTGATGGCCGCCCATGCCGGCGGCACGGCGATGGCGATGGCTGAAGCGGTGCGCATCCTGCCGGCACTGCCGCGCTCTCCAAATGGCCAATGGGAGATGGTGCGTGCCGGCAAGGCCTTTGCCCTGCGCGACGCAGCCGGGCGAACCCGAACGATGCGTGGCGCGGCGCAGGGGCTGGGCGGGATCAATACTGCCGATCTGTCGCCCGATGATCGGCGCCTGGCCTTCCTCAGCCTGGAAAGCAAGCGGCTGCCGGGTGGCGTTGCCAGTTCGACCGTGGAGATGGTGGACATAACCCAAGGCCGTTTTTTTCCGCCGTTGCTGCTGGCCGGTGATTATCAGGCGGTGCGCTGGATCAGCCCGGGCCGCTTTTTCGTGTTGCCGCTGGACGATGGCGTTCCGCCGGCTGCCGGCGCCGGCGCGCTGGCGCCGGCCGTGCTGTTTGATGCCGATGCCGGCCGCGAAGTGGCGCGGGTGCCATCACGCTGTTTCATGACGACGCTGCCCGATGGCGGCCTGATCGGCGCCGGCCTGGCCAATTGCCAAAGCAACGCCGGCAATGACCGGCAATTGCTGCGGTTGGTGAACGGCCAGTGGCAGCCGCTGCCCGGCAGCCTGGTGCCGCCCGGCGGGCAGGTGCGCCTGCTTGCCGTATCGCCGCGCGGTGATCGGGTTGCTGCGGTGATCCGGGCGCAGGGCGGCGGGCTGACCGTGATCAGCGCCAACGCGCGCACCGGCGCGATCGGTGCCAGTTTCGAACTGAACACCAATGCCGGGCTGGCGCGGCTTGGCTTCAGCCCCGATGGCAGCCGCGTCTGGCTGGCGGCCAACGGCACCATGCTGGAATGGGATCCGTCTGCACCGCCGCGCGCCGATGGCCTGCCCACCACCCGCCAACTGCCGGTGCGTTCCATCATGCCCACCAGCATTGCCGCGCGCGGCACCCGCCTGCTGGTCGGCGGCGCGTTCGAGGAACGGATCGACGTGATCGATCTGGCCACCGGCGCCGCGCTGCCGTCGGCTGAAGTGCCCGGTGCAACGTCGATCGGCTACATGCGAAGCCGACCCGTGATCTGGGCGGCGACCACCACAGACGGCCTGAAGCTGTTCAACAGCCGCACCGGGCGGCTTCTGATGAACATCGCGCTGCTGCCCAATCAGCGCTATGTGGCGGTGGCGGGCGATGGCCGATACGATACCAATCTCGGCCCCGATTCCGACAGTTTCCGCTGGTTGATATCCGATGAGCCGTTCAAGTCGCTCGCGCCGCAGACGCTGATGCGCGATTATTACGAGCCGAAACTCGTCACCAAGCTGATGGAATGCACCGCCGCCAGCAGTTGCGCGCGGGTGCTGAAACCGGTGCCGCCGGTGGCCGGGCTCAACCGGCTGCTGCCCGACGTGCGCATCACCGACATCAAGCCGGCCGACACGCCGGGACAAGTGGTGGTGCGGGTGGAGGCCCGCGAAACCCGCGACGCGCAAAGCGGCCGGCGATCGGGCCTGTTCAACGTCAAGCTGCTGCTGAACAATCGTCAGATCGATCAGCAACCACCGCATTTCCAGCAGCAGCCCAGCCCGACCCTGGCGCAATGGCGGGAACTGAACCAGATGGAAGGCGTGAATGCCGCCGGGGTCTGGACCAGCGAATTCCAGGTGTCGGTGCCAACGCACCACGATGGCAAGCCGATGGAATTTGCCGCCTATGCCTTCAACAGCGACCGGGTGAAAAGCGACACTGCGCGCCTGCGTTGGGCCCCGCCGGCCACATCCACGCCAAAACGGCCACGCCGCGCCTGGGTGCTGACCATCGGGGTGGATGACTATGTCGAACCCCGGCTCAAGCTGAATTTTGCCGTGGCCGATGCGCGGGTGATTGCGGAGCGCCTTGCCGCCATTCCCGGTTACGAAATGCGGCACATCAACCTGACCAGTGCCCCTGCTGCCGATGGCCGGCCGGCACGGCAGGTGACGCGCGCCGATGTGCTGGGCGTGCTCAGCTTCCTGGCGGGCTTTCCGCCAGAAATGAACCAGATGATCCGGCTGGAGGATGTGCACAAGGTGCGCAATCTGGCGGAAACCTCGCCGGATGATATCGTCATCATCAGCTTTTCCGGCCACGGCTTTGCCACCGCTTCGGGCCAGTTTGCGCTGCTGCCGTCCACGGCGCGCTGGCCGGCCACCGCGGCTGCGCCGGAAACAAGATCGGTGATCACGGCAGAGGATCTCACCATCCAGCTGGGCTTCATGAAGGCCGCTGAAATCGCCTTCATCATCGATGCCTGCCATAGCGGCGCTGCGGTGAACACGCCGGATTTCAAGCCCGGCCCGATGGGCGATGCCAGCCTGGGCCAACTGTCGTATGACAAGGGGCTGCGCATCCTCGCCGCCACCCAGGCCGATGATGTCGCGCTGGAAAATGCCGCGCTCAAACAGGGCTTCCTGACTGCGGCGCTTGGCGAGGGCCTCAGCGATACGGGCGGCCCGGCCGATCTGAACAACGACGGACGCATCGTGCTGGATGAATGGCTGCGCTATGCGGTGGCGCGGCTGCCATCGCTCACGGAGGACGTGCGGCGCGGCGGCGGCGTGATGGCGGCGCGCGGCGTGCGGCTGGTGATTCGCACACCCACGGCCCAACCCAGGATTCAGGAACCCAGCCTGTTCGATTTCAACAATGCGCCATCGCCGGTGGTGCTGCGCGGGAGAGCGTTGCCATGAGGAAACTGTTGTTGGCCAGCGCCTTGCTGCTCGGCAGCGCCGCGCAGGCCGAGGTGCGCGCCGTTTTCGTGGGCATCGACAACTATGCCTATGGCGCCGTGCAGCCGCCTGCCTTGCGCTTTGCCGATCTGTCGGGCGCGGTGGGCGACACGCGCCGGATCAGGGACGCACTGGCGCGCAGCCATAGGCTGGCCGTGGGCACCATGCCGGAAGGCGAAACCTGCCAGACCCAGGGCCCGGCCGCGCTGACGCTGATCAACGCGTGCGCCACCAAGGCCGCCATCCTGGCCGCGTGGCAGCAGCAGCTTGATGCCAGCAAGGCGGGGGATACGCTGCTGCTGTATTTTGCCGGGCACGGTTCGCGCTTCATCAATGAGGATGGCAGCCAGGCCAGCGGCTTCAACAGCACGTTGATGCCCCATGATGCGCGGCGGCCGCAGGCGACGGCGGTGACCGATATCCTCGATGCAGAAACGCGGAATTTCATCAATCAGGCGACATCGCGGGGTGTGAACGTGGTCACCTGGTTCGACAGTTGCAACAGCGGCACCGCCAGCCGCGATGGCAACAGCGCCAGCCGTTCCGCGCCGCCGCTGCCCGTTGCCTCCCCCGTGGAAAAGGCCAAAGATCCAAGCGTGTATGGCAATCTGGGCGCCTATCGCGTGCACATGGGCGGCGCCGCCGATGGCCAGGATGCCACCGAAGTCGGCCAGGTGGGCGCGCGCGCCGGCCGCTTCACCACGGCATTGGCCAAGGCCCTGACCGACACCCCGAATGCCAGCTTTGCCGATCTCGCCACGCGGGTTGTGGGCGAGGTGACGCGCGATTCCGGCGGCCGCCAGGTGCCGCATGCCGAAGGCGCCTTGCGCGCCACGCTGGGCGGGCCGGAAGTGAAGGCGGCGACCTTTGATGTGGTGGTGGATGGCAGCAGATTGGTGATGGCCGGCGGCCGATTGACCGGGGTGACGAAGGGATCGCGGTTTGCGCTGTTCACCACGACGGGCGAAGCGCTGGGCGGGGGCAACGGCCTGAAGGCGCGGGTGGTGCAGGTTGGCCTTGGCGATGCGGTGCTGGCGCCAGAAGCCCCGCTGCCGCCGGGTTGGCCGGCTGTGCTGGTGGCGCGCGAGATCAGCCATGTGTTCGACGGGCCGAAACTGCCGCTGGCGGTTGCTGATCCGGCGGCGTTGGCGGTGGTGAAACGACTGGACTTTGTCGCCGTTGATCCCGGCGGGCGCTTCCGGCTGCAACCGGTGGGCGGCGGCCTGCAGCTTTCGGGCCCAACGGGGATTCTGGCGCCGCTGCCGCCAGCCGGCGATCCGATGTTCGGCGTCAGGCTGGCATCGGCGTTGGAAAAAGTGGCGCGATACGAACAGTGGCAAGCCCAGATCAGCCCACGCCCCGGCGTGATCCTGTGCGTCCGCAGCGAAGCCGACGCCGCTGGCGACACCGATGCCGCCTGGTGCAAGCGCAACCCGCCGACGGCGCTGGAACTGGCGACGACCAGCCAGATCAAGGTTTCGGTGGTCAACACCAGCCCGGCGCCGCGCCATATCTATGTGCTGGCGATTGGGGACAAATACAGCGTGACGCTGGTGTTGCCCGGATTTGGCGCCCGCGAAAAGGCGATCCCGCAAGGTGGGACCAATGCCATACCGGACGAACAATCACTGACGCCGGACGGACCGGGCAAATTGCGCTTTGTGGCGGTTTCCAGCGACCGTCCATTGAATGCCAGCGCGCTGGAACAGACGGATACCGACCAGATCGACAGCCATGCCTGCCTCAGCGCGGTGGCCGGTGCCTTTTGCCGCGGCGCTGATCAGGCCCGCAGCGGTGGCGGGAGCCAGATTGGTGAATGGTCGATCGCAGTGGTTGACGCACAGGTGAAACCATGAGGAACATTCTGCTGCTGCTGGGGGCCGTCCTGCTGATCGCCGCTCAACCTGCACCGGAACCCGCGCCAAACCCTGGAACGGCCGCCGAAACGCCGCCCGCGCCTGAAGACGAAGGCTCCCGCGTTGTGCGCGGCACGCCGGCGCCGCCGGGCAGTTCGCCGTGGCAGATCCAGGTCTATTTCAAGGTGCCGATGACCAAAAAGGAAATCGCGGCCGCCATCCGCAGCGCCGCCAGCGAGCCTGAACGGCAAGCCCTGCGCACGATGGAAGGTTGGGAACGCGATCATCTGTGCGGCGGCGCCCTGATCAACAAGGAATGGGCTCTGAGCGCCGCCCACTGTTTCGTTGCCGAGAAGGAGGTGCTGGTGAAACTGCCCAACCTGGGGGTGCGGTTGGGCAATATTGATCTGAAAGCGGCCACGCCCAAGCGCATCGATCGCATCATCGTGCACGGCGATTATCGGCGTTTTGGCCACAAGCAGCACGATATCGCGCTGCTGCACCTGGTGGATGACGCTGACACAAAGCCAGAGATCGCCGCCGCTGCCACCCCCGTCCGCCTGATCGGCGAACGCATGCGCGCGCTTGAGGCCGGCGATGATCTCAAGGTGACCGGCTGGGGCCATGTGTCTGAACGCAAGGCCGGCCAGACCCGTTCGGTGAGCGGCGACGCGATGCGATCATCGCAGGTGCTGCTGGAAGGCCAGCTGGAACTGCTGGATCAAGCCGAATGTGCGAAGGTGCCGGACTATCAGAAGACGCTCAATGCCGGCGTGCTCTGCGTGGGTGCCCGCACCAGCGCCCAACAGGACAGCTGCCAGGGCGATAGCGGTGGGCCGCTCACACGACAGCGCATCTTGGTCGGGCTGGTTTCCACCGGTGTTGGCTGCGGCCGCAAGGGCGTGCCGGCGCTCTATACCAATGTCGCGCACTATGCCGAATGGATCACGGCCGTGCAGCAGCAGGTGAAGACCAGCGGCGTCACGCGCTGCGTGGTGGCACAATCCGGCCCGCGCAAACTGGCCTGCTCGGCGAAACTCAATCCGCCCCGAACAAATCGCGGGTGAACAATTTGCTTTCCACGTCAGCCAGGTCGTCGCTCATCCGGTTGGCCAGGATCACGTCGGCCTCCGCCTTGAAGGCATCAAGATCGCGCACCACGCGTGATCCGAAGAACTGATCGTCGGCCAGCGCCGGTTCGTAAAGGATGACCGGGATGCCGCGCGCCTTGATGCGCTTCATGATGCCCTGGATCGAGGATTGGCGGAAATTGTCGCTGTTGGCCTTCATCACCAGCCGATAAACGCCCACCGTGCGCGGTTTGCGATCGAAGATGCGCTGCGCCAGGAAATCCTTGCGGGTGCGGTTGGCATCCACGATGGCAGCAATCAGATTCTGCGGCACCGCGCCATAATTGGCCAGCAACTGCTTGGTATCCTTGGGCAGGCAATAGCCGCCATAACCGAACGACGGATTGTTGTAATGCAGCCCGATGCGGGGATCGAGGCCGATGCCTTCGATGATCTGGCGCGTGTCCATGCCGGCGGCCATGGCATAGCTGTCCAGTTCGTTGAAGAAGGCGACGCGCATGGCGAGATAGGTGTTGGCAAACAGCTTGATGGCTTCGGCTTCGGCCGGATCGGTGAGCAGCACCGCCACGTCCTTCTTGGCCGCGCCTTCCAGCATCAGATCGGCAAACTGCCGCCCGCGCGGGCCGGTATCACCCACGATGATCCGCGACGGGAACAGATTGTCGTTCAGCGCCCGGCCTTCACGCAGGAATTCCGGCGAGAAAAACACATTGTCGCTGGCAAGGTCTCGGCGCAGCCGGGTGATGAAACCCACCGGAATCGTCGATTTCACCACCACCGACGCCGCGGGATTGGCCGCCAGCACGGCGCGCGCCACATTTTCCACCGACGACGTGTCGAAATGATTGGTGTGGGGATCATAATCGGTTGGGGTCGCAATCACCACCAGTTCGGCATCGCGGGCGGCGGCAGCCAGATCGGTCGTCGCCGTCAGCTGCAGCGGCTTGTGGGCAAGGAAATCCTCCAGCTCGGCATCCACGATCGGGCTTTGGCGGTTGTTGACCAGATCCACACGCGCCGCGCTCACGTCCACCGCCGTCACGTCGTGGTTCTGCGCCAGCAGCACGGCGTTCGACAAGCCGACATAGCCCAGACCGACAACGGCAATCTTCATGATCTACTCCACTGCACCGGCAGTAATACGCCGTCTATCTGGCGTGTTGCGCGCGGCCTTGCAATGGCGGTTCGCGTCTCAGTCGTCGCCGGGCGGCTGGTGCAACCAAGCGGCATGTTTGGGCGCCTGCTTTGTTTCGCGCCATTCGGCCAGCATCGCTGGGGCAACTGCCTTCAGTTCGGCATATTGTTCCGCGGTACCGATGTTGCAGGCCAGTTCAAGGCGATGCCCGTTCGGATCGAAGAAATAGATCGATTTGAAGATGCCGTGCCAGGTTGGCCCCAGAACATCGATGCCCTGCCCTTCCAGATGCGCCTTGGCGCTGAGCAGTTCGGCCTCATTCTCCACTTCGAATGCGATGTGCTGCACCCAGGCCGGCGTGTTGGGGTCCTTGCCCATCTCCGGCTGGTTCGGCAGCTCGAAAAACGCCAGCACATTGCCACCGCCGCAATCGAGGAAGACATGCATATAGGGGTCATACGCCCCGGTGGACGGCACATGGTCCTCGGCAAAGGCCGTGGTGTAAGTCATGCCCAGCGTCTTTTCATACCAGGCCACGGTTTCGGCCGCATCGCGGCAGCGATAGGCGACATGGTGGATGCGCTTGAGGTTCGGTGTCATTCCGCCGGCTCCTCGACTTGCAAAACGCCCCGCCGCACCTGGTCGCGCTCCATGCTCTCAAACAGCGCCTTGAAATTGCCTTCGCCAAAGCCTTCGTCACCCTTGCGCTGGATGAATTCGAAGAACACCGGGCCGACCATCGTTTCGGAGAAGATCTGGAGCAGCAGGCGATTGGAACCATCCGTCGTGCCATCCAGCAGGATGCCTCGCTGCTGCAATTCCGCCACCGGCTCGCCATGGCCGGGCAGGCGCTCGGCCAGCATCTCGTAATAGGTGGCAGGCGGCGGCGTCATGAACGGTGTGCCGATGGCTTTCAGCCGATCCCACACGCCAAGCAGATCATCACAGGCAAAGGCGATATGCTGGATGCCCTCGCCGTTGTAGGCGCGCAAAAACTCCTCGATCTGGCCGCCGCCGCCCCTGCCCTCTTCATTCAGGGGAATGCGGATCTTGCCATCGGGCGCGGTCATCGCCTTGCTGGTCAGCCCGGTATATTCGCCCTTGATGTCGAACCAGCGGATCTCGCGGAAGCCGGCGATCCGTTCATAAAACGCCGCCCAGTGCGCCATGCGCCCACCATAAACATTGTGGGTGAGGTGATCGATGACCTGCAGCCCAGCGCCCACCGGGTTGCGCTCCACGCCGTCTTCATACACGAAATCAATGTCATAGATGCTCAGATCATCGCCGTACCGGTCGATCAGATAGATGATCGAACCGCCGATGCCGCGGAATCCCGGCAGGCGCAGTTCCATCGGGCCGGTGCGCGATTCCACCGGCTCGGCGCCGCGCTCCAGGGCCTCGGCATAGGCTTTCGCCGCGTCTTTCACCCGCCAACCCATGCCGCAGGCCGATGCGCCATGTTCGGCGGCGAAATACCAGGCCGGGCTGTGTTTCTCGTAATTGGCGATCAGGTTGATGCCGCCCTGCCGCCACAGTTGCACATCCTTGGAACGGTGGTGGGCGACCTGGGTGAAGCCCATCGCGGCAAACACCGGTTCCAGCACGCCCTTGGTGGGTGCGCAGAATTCGATGAATTCAAAGCCATCAAGGCCCAGCGGATTGTCTTGATTGTAGGCCATGTCGGATGCTCCCGCACGAAGATGGCGTGATGATAGCGGATCTCGCCCTCATTGTCCGTGCAAGTTGCCGGGCCGGGGTGCCATTAATCGCACAGTCCGTGCTCGATAAGGCAAATTCACGCAATAGTCGTGCAGATCACACCGGAACGGTGAAATGCTTGCCGGCAAACACCGCCTGCCAGCTTTCGATTTCCGATACCACCACGTCGTCGGCGGCATGGGCCAGATCAGACAAGGCGCCATAATCCAGCGCATGATCGGGTGCGGCGCGCAGCAGGCAGGCGCGGCGGTGCACGCCGTCCAGCTTTTCAGCGGAAATCCGGCTGATCGCAGCAAAGCGATCGAAATCACCGAAATAACGGATCCCCGCCACGGCGCCGCCCACGGTGGGGAACATCACGCCCAGGAAGGTGAACAGCTTGGCGGATTTTTCCGCCAGCACGGCCGGCACCACGCCCAGCCAGCCCCCAAGCCACATCAGCAGCCAGAAAGCCACGGCCACCACGGCGAGCTGAAAGGCGACGATCGACACCCGATCCAGCCGGTGATGCACGGTGTCGAGCCGTTTTGCCTTGCTGCGGTGATAGTCGCGCTGGCCAGCCAGATGCGGAATCAGCAGGCCATCCAGCACGGCGCGCAGCCAGGCCTGGCCGATGGTGGCCGGCGGCAGGCCCACGTCGCGCAAGGCGTGACGTGCATGATATTCCGGCCAGCCGGCGCGATCGCCAAAGCCGCCTTTCGGCCAGCGCCCCGGCGGGCGCGACACGCCCAGCGCCAGCAGGAACGGCGCGTGGCGCAGATATTCCGCCGCGCGCCGGGTTTCGAACCAGTGATCATGCCAGTGATCACGCTTGGCCATCGCTGTCGTCAGCACGATCGCGCCGAGCAGCAGAAATTCCGCCAGCGCAAACAGATGTTTCCATTCCGGCCCGGCCGTGGGCAGATAGGCCATGCCGGCCATGACCGCGAGGCCCGACATCATGAAATTGGCGACCATGCCGCCGCGATATTGATCGGAAAAGCGCGTCGAAATGCCATCGGCCCACGCAAAGCGTTGCAGCACCGCGCGGCCAATGGCGCGCGGCCAGGCCGGATCGGCCCCCGGCAAGGCGGTGAGCGCCTGCAGCACCGGGGCGCCGCTGCCACTGGCGATGGCTTCGGGGGTTTCGTGCACCATCTTCAGCGATCGCCACGGCCGGCCGCCGCCGCCAAACAGTGCTTCCACCCGGCGATAGGCATGAAACAGCGGGCTGCTGGTCGCCCGCCACGCCGAAGGGGCGAGCGCCAGCGGGGCTGCGCCTTCATCGGCCGGGTGCAGCGCCGCGGCAATCGCCGCCAGCAACTGGGCGTTACGGTCATCCGGATCGGGCGGCTGATCCACCGGCTGGTCCAGCGCTTCCAGATCGCACACCAGCCGCCAATGTTCGGGATGGCGGGCATCGATCAGCACCACGCTGGCGCCGGCAACCAGCGCGCTGGCCAGCGTGTGGCCGGTGCCGCCCACCGCATCGCGGCTGGCGCCATCCCACACCGCAATCATCAGATCGGATTGTTCGATCATCACTCGCCCGGCCAGCGCCACCCGGCGCGACGCGGCGCTGGCATAACGCTGGGCCGCCGCGACATCGGTGGGCGCATCCACCATCGCGAGATACAGCGCCGCAATGGCCGCATCGGCATCGGCCAGTTCGAACACGCGCGCCTGTGCCGCCAGCGCCGCGATGGCACCTGCCCGCGTGGCAGTTTCGGCGGCGCGGGCCGGTTTGCCGGCCAACAGCAGCCTTGCATCGGCCGGGCTGGCGGGATGGGCATTGATGGCTTGATTGAGCGCGCGGCCGAACGGCAGCGGCGCCACCAGTTCCCAGCCCCGGCTCAAGGCGCCATGGGCCGCCAGTTGATCGGTGCCATCGGCCAGCAGGCTGTGCAGCCGCACCCGCGCCGTGCCGGCGCCGGAGTCTGTTGCAGCGGCAATGGCGGTGAAGATCTGCTCCATCACCGCGGCGATGCGGTCTTCATGGGCAACGAAATCGCTGTTGTTGGCGCGGTGGCCCGTTACCCCCAACGACAGGATCGGCAGCGGCAGCGGCGGCACGACAAGGGGGGACGGTTCGGGCATCGCCGGCAAATTCCCCTGCTTCGCCGCCAAAGACAACCGGCAAAATGCGAACGCGACATTATTTGGCTTTCGCAATGCCGAAAAAATCCGGCAATAAGAACAGGCCATGGGGCGTAAAGGGTCGGAATACATGAACGGCGCGGGCGAAGAACAGGGCAAGGGAGGCGCGCCGGCCGATGCTGCGCCGCGCCTGCAACTGTTCTTCAGCTATTCGCGCACCGATCAGAAACAGGCGATGCCGCTCATCCGCGCACTGGAACAACAGGGCTTTGCCGTGTGGTGGGATGGCCTGCTGGAAGGCGGGGACAATTTCCTGCCCACCACCGAGGCCGCGCTGCACAAGGCCGATGCCGTTGTGGTGCTGTGGAGCAAGACCTCGATCGACAGCCACTGGGTGCGCGACGAGGCCACCGTGGGCCGCGATCGGCGAAGACTGGTGCCACTGTCGATGGATGGCAGCTTGCCGCCGCTGGGCTTCCGCCAGTTCCAGGTGATCGATGTGACCAAGTGGAACGGCAAGGCCACTGCACCTGAACTCAAACGCATCGCCAGCGCGATTATGGCCGTTTCCGGCGCGCCAGCCGCCGGCAGCGCGCCGGCACAGACCGGCAACGCGCCGGCACAGATCGGCCACGGCCCGGCACAGGCCGGCAGCACAAATCGTCGTAACGCCTTGATTGCAATGGGGCTGCTTGCCAGCGCCGGTGGAATTGGGGCGTGGCGCTGGTTCCGCCCGGACGCAACCGCAGACGCCGCCAACAGCGTCGCTGTGCTGCCGTTCCGCAACCTGTCTGGCCGCGCCGATCAGGATTATTTCGCCGAAGGCGTTGCCGAAGAATTGCGCACCACCCTCAGCCTCAACCGGCAATTGCTGGTCAGCGGTTCCGCTTCGGCCGGCGGCTTTCGCAATGCCGAGCCCGACACCCGCCAGGTGGCCAGGGCGCTGGGCGTGTCCAACCTGCTGATGGGTTCGGTGCGGCCCAGCCAGGATCGGGTGCGCATCACGGCGCGGCTGGTCGATGGCAAGACCGGGCTGGACAAATGGAGCCAGGCCTTTGATCGCGGCATGGCCGATGTACTTGCCGTACAAGCAGAAATTGCCACAACGGTTGCCGATGCGCTGATCTCCACGCTGGCCAAGGATGCCAATTGGCGCGCCGAACGGCCGGGCAGCACCCGCAATGCCGCCGCCTTTGATGCCTATGCGAAGGGCGAAGCCCTGTACCATATCGGGGGTGGCAGCAGCAGTGATGCACAGGCGTTGGCCGCCTACGACAAAGCCATCGCGATCGACCCTGATTATGGTGTCGCCTATGCCTCCCGGGCCCGCACGCTGGCTGCTATCGCCAATCAGGAAGCCAGCGTGACGCGCGGCAACCGTTTGCGCAGCGAGGCGCTCGCCAGCGCCCGCAAGGCGATCGCGCTGGCGCCCGACATGCCCGAAGGCCACTCGTCGTTGGGCTTTCTGCTGATGACCCAACTCGATATCGGGTCAGCCAAATCGGCCTATCAACGCGCCTTCGAACTTGGCCTGGGCAATGCATCGATCCTGTCTGCATTTGCCGAATTTTCCAGCAATATCGGGGACTTCGACAATGCCAACGCCGCGATCAAGCGCGCCACCCGGCTGGATCCCTTAAGCCCGTCGGTGTTCCGCAATGCCGGCATGATCGCCTTTGCCGCCAAGGATTACAGCGCCGCCCGCGTCGCACTGGCAACCGCGCTGTCGTTGAACCCACGCCAGGGGATCGTGCACTATGTGCTGGGTGACATGGCGCTGATCGCGGGCGATGTGGCGGAGGCGCGCCGTCAATATGCCGCCGAGCCCAGCCGGCTTTCGCAATTGCGCGGGCTGGCCATCGCCGATGCCCGGCTGTCGGGTCCCGCTGCCGGCGAGGCCCAGATGGCCAAACTGGTGGCTGAATATGGCGATGGCGGCCTCTATCAGCAGGCGCAAGTCTTGGCGCAGTGGGGCCGCATCGACTTGGCCCTGGACACGCTGGAACGGGCACTAGCCTTGCGCGATTCCGGGTTGGTACTGGCATTGAATGATGCCTTGCTGGATCCGTTGCGGTCTCAAGCCCGATTCCAGGCCGTGCTGGCCCGCATCGGCTTCAGCAGCCCGGCTTGAGCGGCGCAATCCGTGCTTGCCGGCCAACAACAGGCAGTGCAGACTTATTGCTCGCCCTTTGCTGGGCGAGCGTGATTAGTCTGTTCCAGCCACTTTTTGGGGGAAACACGATGAAGAAGATGATGACGCTGGCCAGCGCCGTTCTGGCCACTTGCCTGCTGGCCGCCTGCGGCGAGAAAAAGGCCGAGGAAGCCCCGGCCGCCGAAGCACCGGCTGCTGAAGCCACCACCGAAGCCGCGCCGCCGGCTGATGCAATGGCGCCGGCCGCCGAAGTCGCGCCAGCTGCTGACGCCATGGCCCCGGCTGCCGAAGTACCGCCCGCCGAAGGCGGCGATGATCGTGGCGGCAACGACGTTAGCCGCGGCGCCAAGTAATTACGGCGGCCATTTTGGCCACTGCTCCTGCTCGCGCTGGCTGGCCCCGCCTAGGGCCAGCCAGCGCCAGTTCCAGTGAACGCCGAACTAGCGGCAGGCACGGGCCTTGCGCCAACAGGTCCAAAACCGCACTATCCATTCATGCTTGATGCCTTTGACCTCAAGATCCTCGCCCTGTGGCAGCAACGTGGCGACATTGGCCCGGTGGAAATGGGCGAAGCCATCCACCTGTCCGCCTCGCAATGCTCGCGCCGGATGGCCGCGCTGAAAAAGGCTGGCCATGTGCGCGGTTTCCACGCCGTACTCGATCCGGCGGCGGTCGGCGTCGGCCTGATGGCCTATGTGCTGCTCACCATGAAAAGCCATTCGCCGGAAGCGGCCGAGGCTTTCCGTGCCCGCATCATGGAACTGGATGAAGTGATGGAGTGCCACAAGCTGACCGGGGAGGCCGACCTGATCCTGAAGGTCGCCACCCGCGATCTGGCCAGCTTCAACCAGCTACTGTCCCACCGCATCCTGGCCGCGCCAGAGGTGGCGACCGCCCGCTCCTCCATCATCCTCGATGAAGTGAAGAGCACAACGGCGCTGCCAATCCGGGTTTAGAAAAACGCCTGCAGCCCCGTTTGTGCGCGGCCGAGAATAAGCGCGTGAACGTCGTGCGTACCTTCATAGGTGTTCACGGCTTCCAGGTTCATAACGTGGCGGATCACACCATATTCGTCGGAAACGCCGTTGCCGCCGTGCATGTCACGCGCGACGCGGGCGATATCGAGCGCCTTGCCGCAATTGTTGCGCTTCAACAGCGAGATGGCTTCCGGTGCCAGGCGCTTTTCGTCCATCAGCCGGCCACCGGCCAGCGCCGCACACAGGCCCAGCGTGATCTCGGTCTGCATGTCAGCCAGCTTCTTCTGGATCAGCTGCGTCGCGGCCAGCGGTCGGCCAAACTGCTTGCGATCGAGCGTATATTGCCGGGCGGCGTGCCAGCACCATTCCGCAGCGCCCATCGCGCCCCAGGCAATGCCAAAGCGCGCGTTGTTGAGGCAGCCGAACGGGCCGGCGAGGCCCTCGACGCCCTTCAGGATACGCTCTTCGGGCAGATGCACATCGGCCAGCACGATTTCGCCCGTCACCCCGGCGCGCAGGGAGAATTTGCCTTCGATCTTGGGAGTCGAGAAGCCGGCATCACCGCGTTCGACGATGAAGCCGCGGATCTTGTCATCCTCGCACTTCGCCCACACCACCGCGACATCGGCCAGCGGCGAATTGGTGATCCACATCTTGGCACCAGAAAGCAGCCAGCCGCCCTGCACCTTCCTGGCGCGGGTCTTCATACCGGCCGGATCGGAGCCGGCGTCAGGCTCGGTCAGGCCAAAGCAACCGATGAGTTCGCCGCTGGCCAGACCGGGCAGATAGCGCTTACGCTGGGCTTCGGAGCCATAGGCATAGATCGGATACATCACGAGGGACGACTGCACACTCATGGCCGAACGATAGGCCGAATCCACCCGCTCCACCTCGCGCGCGATCAGACCATAGGCAACGTACGACGTGCCGGCGCAGCCATAGCCCTTGATGGTGGGGCCGAGCAGGCCGGCAGCACCGAACTTCGTCATCAGCGCCGGATCGAACGTCTCGTTGCGGTTGGCGAGCTTCACCACCGGCATCAGTTCGGCATCGCAGAAGGCGCGCGACGCATCGCGCACCATTGTCTCTTCTTCGGTCAACTGGCTGGCCAGCAGCAGCGGGTCTTCCCAATCGAACTTCGGCCACTTGGGCGCAAAATGCTGAACATCGGTGGCAGCGGCGGTGGCCATGATTGAAACTCCTCTTGTTGCCCTGCTTTAACCGCCAGTGGTCGCTCCGCCAAGGCTTGCCAGCCGCGACAAACGGGTTCAGCCTCGAGGTATGAAGCTTGCCTCCTTGAAATCCGGCCGTGATGGCCGCCTCGTCGTTGTCTCTGATGATCTGGCTTGGTGCGCCGCACCGCCGCCCATGTATACAACGCTGCAATCGGTGCTGGATGATTGGGATCATGCCGCCCTGGTGCTGGAAGGGGTGGCGCTATCACTGGCGCATGATGCGGTGCCGCATGCGCGATTCCACGAACGTGCCGCTGCGGCACCGCTGCCACGCGCTTTCCAATGGGCCGATGGATCGGCCTATGTGAACCATGTCGAACTGGTCCGCCGGGCGCGCGGCGCGGAACTGCCGGAAAGCTTCTGGCACGATCCCCTGATGTATCAGGGCGGCAGCGACCAGTTCCTGTGCCCGCGCGAACCCATCGCCTTCCACGATCCGGCCTGGGGCCTCGATCTCGAAGCCGAAGTCGTCGTCGTTACCGGTGACGTGCGCCAGGGTGCCAGCCGCGAGGAAGCGATGGAGGCCATTCGCCTGGTCGGCCTGGTCAACGATATCTCGCTGCGGGGCCTGATCCCCGATGAACTGGCCAAGGGCTTCGGCTTCGTCCAGTCCAAGCCTGCCTCGACCCTGTCACCCGTGTTGGTGACGCCGCAGGCGCTGGGTGAACGCTGGCAGGACGGCAAGTTGATCGGCACGCTCAGCATTGATCTCAATGGCCAGCCATTCGGCCGCGTCGAGACGCATGTGGACATGACTTTCGATTTCGGCACGCTGATCGCCCATCTTGCCAAGACGCGGGCCATCGGTGCCGGCAGCATCATCGGTTCGGGCACCGTATCCAACCGCGATGCCGACGGCGGCCCCGGCAAGCCCTGCGCCAACGGTGGCCATGGCTATGCCTGCATTGCCGAACAGCGCATGATCGAAACCATCCTGTCGGGCGCACCGACAACGCCCTGGCTCAGCCCCGGCGACGTGGTGCGCATCGAGATGCTGGACGAAAGGCACCACAGCATTTTTGGCGCCATCGAGCAGACGGTTGTGGCGGCCTGACCAGGCCGCCACCCGCGCTGCCCCGTTAGCCGAAGACTCAGCCGAAGATCACGTCACCCGGGCCGAGGTTGGTGATGCCGGCGAGCTCGAATGTCTCGCTGAGCCCCGCACCATAGGTGATGGTCCAGATCTCGCCGGCATTGCTCAGCGTCGCGCCCGGGCCAAAGCCGGTGAACACCAGCACGTCGCCGCCGGCGATGCCAGCGCCCTCGAAATCGAGGATCAGATCGCCTTCGACATCGCCGCGCACAAACACGAACGTGTCGTTGCCGGCGTCGCCGCGCATCACGTCGCCACCGCGGCCGCCCAGGATGCGATCATTACCGCCGCCGCCCGACAGCACGTCGGCGAGATTGCCACCGCGCAGTGTTTCGGCCCGTGCCGAACCGATGAATTCCACTTCGAAATTGGCATAGCCGGCATTGGCCGCCTCGATCGAGATGAGCGTGGAGCCATTGCTGTAACCGCCGACAACCGTGCCGGCATTGAGATCGATGGTCACCTTCTCTCCGGCCGACGAGGCGAGGAAGGTATCGGCGCCGGCGCCGCCATCGATGATGTGCATGCCGAATTCGAGGTCGCCGCCAAAGATGTCGTTGCCGGCTTCGCCAAACAGGCGGTTGGTACCGGCGCCGCCGCGGATGGTATCGGCACCTTCGCCGCCGAACACCGTGTCGTTGCCGCCACCGGCAAACACGCGATCGTTGCCGCCCAGCGCCGCGATGCTTTCCGATGCCGCCGTGCCCTGGATGGTCTCGCCAGCGGCCGTGCCACGGATGCTCACCGGAATGGTGAACAGCGCCAGCATGCCATCATGGTCGCTTGACACCTGGGCGCCCGCGGTCAGCTGGCTGTTGATCTGCACCGCGTCAAATTCGGCCCGGGCAGCCAGGCTGCCGGTGGCGATGATGTGATCCAGTTGCTGATTGTTGCCGTCGAACTGGTAGGAATAACGCTCGGCCGCCGGCAGCAGATCAGAAAGATTGCTCATCAGCCCGCCGCGGGTCAGCGCGCCGATGCCGCCTTCCCAGGTGAAGCCGTTGAAATCGCCGAGCACGGCAATATTGGGAAAGTCACTCGCGCCGCGCGCATCGATCCACGCCCGCACCGCTTCGCCCTGCGCCGTGCGCGTGGCATCAGCGGCGTTGGCCGGCGGCTGGATCGCCCCCCACAGCCCGTCGGAACCGCCGCGTGAGGTGAAGTGGACATTGACCAGCGTGATGGCTTCGCCGTTGAATTCGAACGTGGCTGCCAGCGGCCGGCGGCTGCCGGTGAAGGCCGGGCCGTCGATGAGCTCCAGCGAATTCGGCACCAGCGACACGCGCGCCGGATCATAGAGGAAGCCGTTGCGGATGTTGCCGCCGGGTTCCCCGCCGGTGGTGCCCGGCGCCGACGGTGCAATTTCAGCATAGGCATAGGTCGGGCCGCCCGCCGCCTGGATGGCGGCGATCAACACCGCCGCCGTGGCCGTCCCCGACAGATCGGTGCCATTGCCGGCACCATCGGCATCCTGGATTTCCTGCACGCCAATGATGTCCGGCGATTTCAGGCTGGTGACGATGTCACTGGCCAGGCTGGCGATCTTGGCCGGGCTGTCGTTGGCTGACAGGTTGGCGACGTTGTAGCTGGCGACCGAAAGCTTGTCGGCGGCTTCGGCGAGCGTGGTGACTTCCTTGGTGGCGGTCACGTCGGTGGTGGTGGTCACGGCCTGCGTCACCAGCACTTCAAAGGCCTGGAAACTGTAGGAGACGACACCGGTCACGCTCGACAGGCGATCGCCGATGGTGAACTGGTTGTTGAAGCCGGCAAACAGGCCGTTGTCGTTGTCGAGCTGGATGCGTTCCGGGTTGAAATCATCGGCCGCCAGCGTGAGCCCCCCGCCCGCCGACTGACCGGTGGAACCGGCACCGCCCGAGGCGACGACATAGGTTTCGCCAAAGCTGTTGGTGTTGGAAATCGCGATCGGCGCGTCGATCGTGATGAGCATCCCTTCCAGCGATTCCCAGAAATCGATGCCGTCCTGATCGGGGTCGTAGGTGCCAAAGCCATCATTGTCGATGATCTGGGTGGGCGGCAACCGGCCACCCGTGCCGATGGTGACGCTTTCCGCCACGGCCGTGCCGAGGTTGAGCGCCGATGGGCTGGTGAGTTGGGTGATGGTCAGGTTGCGCGTGTCGCCGCCAGGGCGGAATTCCGAAACCGTCGCCGTCACGCGCAGCAGGCTGCCCAGCGTCACGGCCGGCGCGCTGCTGGTGAACACGAAAATGCCATCGGAGGTGGCAGCATTGCCGTCCGCGGTGCCCAGCGCCGACTGGATATAATAGCCGTTGGTGTCGATGGCGGTCACCACGCCTTCGGTCTGCACCACCTGGCCGACAAAGGCGCTGGTGTGGCCCAGGCCCTGAATTTCGCCGATGGTGCGCAACTGCAGCGGCTGCAACGTGGTGAAATCCAGCACGCCGGCGGCAATGCCGCCAAAATCATTGCCGGCGGCGTCTTCGAGGATGCCGGCAGGCGCCGTGAGCGTGTAGGTGGTGCCGGCCACCAGATCGGTGGTCGGGTTGATGGTGACGGTGCTGCCGCTGATCGTCACCTGGCCATCGCCAATCGGGATCACCCGCACGTCGCTGCCGTTGGACAGGGTAAAGCTGCCGGTGCCGGCCTGCACGTTCTCGCTGAAGCGCAGCACGATGTCGCTGGCCAGCGGCACGGCGGTGGCGCCATCGTCTGGATCGGTGGGGTTGCTGCCCACCAGCGTTGGCGCCGTGGTATCGCCCCCGGCCAGCGCCACGGATGACACGATGATGTCGTCAATGCCGACGGCTTCGTCGTTGCCGGCGGCGTTGGTGGTGATGACGCGGATTTCCAGCGTGCCGCTGTCGTTGGCGCCGGCTGGCAGCGTCACGTCGATGGCCGTCACCTGCGTGTCGGCACTGACGGTGGTGGCATCGGCGACATAGGCAATATTGTTCCAGCTGCCGCCAGCTACGCGCCACTGCACGGCGACCTGCTGGATGGCATTGTCGGCGGAGGCATCGATGTCACGGATGTTGGCGCGGAAGCGGATATCCTGGCGGGCGACACTATCCAGATAGAGCGCGATCGACGGCGCATCAGCGGTTCCGGAGCCGTTGAGCGCGATGGTCGGGTTGGCCAGCGTCGCCAACAGCACCCCGCCTGCCGACGGATTGCCGCTGGCCGAGCTGAAATAATCGACCACGCCTTCCGAAGATGCGGCACCGGTGATGGTGCGCGGATCAGCACCGGTTCCGCCAACCAGATCGTCCCCGCGATAGCCGACGATGCTGGGCAACAGATCCCAGTTGTCGGTGCTGAGCAGGCCAGCAGCCGTGCTCCAATCCTGCGTGAAGTCACCAGTTGAAAGCTGGAAACGCACCGTCGACATATTTCGCCCCCGAATACGGGCAACCGATCGGGCAAGCCGGGAATCGGCTTCACCGCGGTTGCGATTGGTCTTCAACGTGAGCTACACGTGGTAAATGAATCGCTTATGACGGTTATCGAAAAGAAAATAACTATGGAACCGACTGGGCCCAGAAAACCGACCCCGGGTGCAGCCCGATGCGCTGCATTGCTGATCTTTGCTGCCGCCCAGGCAACCGGCGCCGCACCGGCCAACGCGGCCACTGCGCCGTCGGCCAAGGCAGCGCCGGCTCAGGCCAAATCCGCCCCGCAAACCCGCGCCGCAGCACCGTTGGCGGCCGCCGACCAGGCCTGGCTGAACGCGCTGGCGGCCAGGCCAGTGGTCGATCTGCCGATGCGGCTGCGCGCGGCGGCCGATGCCCTTCCGGCTGTTGGCGAAGGCCGTGAAGGCGTCAACATTGCCGACGCCCAAACCCAGCAGGCCCGCAGCCGGCTGTTTCCCACGCTGGGCGTCGATGTGAACACCGCCGATACCATCGCCCGCGATTTCCGGCGCCCAAGCACCCAGTTCGAAAGCCTGGTGCCGCGCCGGCGCACCGATGCCATCGGCTCGGTCAACCAGCTGCTGGTTGATTGGGGAGCAACCTCGGCGCGCATCCGGGCTGGTCAGGCCGCCGAAACCGGCGCCCGCGCCAATTATGATCTGGCCCGCACCGATGCGCTGGTGGCGCTGCTGGGCGCCTGGCACGAAGCCATCGCGGCTCGCGCCAGCCTGCAGCTCACCAAGGGCCACGCCAAGCGGCTGGAGCGGCTGGCGATGATGGTGGGCAAGCGCGCCGACGCCGGTGCCGAAAGCTCGGCCGACAAAGCGCGGGCCGATACTGCCGCTGCCCAGGCGCAGACCCGGCTGGCCGACGCCCAGCGCCGCGATGCGGCCGCCAGCGCGCGGATCACCGAATTGTGGGGCAAGCTGCCCGATCAGCCGGCGCGGGCATTGCCGCCGCCCGAAGACCCCGGCGTTGTTGATACGCCCGATGTGCGGGCCGCCAAGGCCGATGCCGAAGCCCGCAAGGCCACCGCTCGCGCCGCCAAGGCCGATCGTCTGCCCCGTGTGGAGGCCCGGGTATCCGGCTCGGCCTTCGATATCGCGCGCGATGGTCGCCCTGATTATGACGTGCGCGCCACTGTTTCGGTCACCACACGTTTCTCCACCGGCGGTGCAGAAGCTGCCCGCGTGTCGGAACTTTCGGCCGCTGCCCGCAGAGCCGATCTGGCCGCCGCCCGCATCAGCGCGGAAACCACCCGCGAACTGGAAGAGGCCGAAGCCGAGTTGCGCACCCGTACCGCCGCCTTGCCGGCCCAGAAGCGCGCCGTCGTTTCGGCGATGCGGGCGCGCGAACTGTTCGGCCTGCGCTTCAACGCGGCGCGGGGCACCTTGTTCGACCTGCTCGCCGCCGAACGCGAAGCGCTGGATGCCGGGCTGGGCCTGGTGGATGCCGAAATCAGGCTTGATATGGCGCGCTGGCTACTGCTGGCCCGGCGCGGTACCATATTGCAACTGGTTGATGGCCAGAACCGCGAGCTGCAACCGTGAACGATTTCATGTTGAAATATCTGCCTGCCTGGCTGGCCGATGCCCTGCTGGCGCACCGCAGCACCTACGGCCGGGCTGCGCTGGCAGCGGTGTTCACCAACATCTTCGCGCTGGCCTCCTCGCTGTTCTCGATGGTGGTGTACAACCGCATCGTGCCATCGGGCGCCACCGCTTCCTTGCTGGCGCTGTCGGTGGGCATGGCCGTGGTGCTGGTGTTCGATTTCATTCTGCGCGTGCTGCGTGGCTGGTTTGTCGATGTTGCCGGGCGCGATGTTGATGCAGCCTTGGGCAACCAGATGTTTGCCCGGCTGCTGGGCCTGCGACTGGCGGATCGCCAGGGTTCGGCCGGTGCCTTTTCCGGCCTGCTGCGCGAGTTGGAAACCATCCGCGAAACGCTGGCCAGCACCACGCTGATCGCGCTGGTGGATCTGCCGTTCACCCTTTTGTTCCTGGCCGTGATCGCCGCGATCGGCGGGCAACTGGTGTTGGTGCCGCTGCTGATGATCCCGGTGGTGGTGGTGACCAGCCTTGCCGTCCAGCCCGCGCTCGATCGGCTGGCGCGCGAGAATCTGGGTCAGGGCTTTTCCAAGCAGGGCGTGGTGGTGGAAACCGTCGCCGGCCTCGAAACCGTGAAGGCCGGCCGCGCCGGCCCAATGCTGGAAGCCCGCTGGAGCCGCGCCATGACCGACAATGCCGGCAGCGCGCTCTCCAGCCGGTTGCTGTCAGCCGTCGCCATCAACGTTGCGGCCTCAGCGCAGACGATCGCCTATGTCGGCACGCTCATCCACGGCGTATTCCTGATAACCGCCGGTGAACTCTCTTCGGGCGCACTCATTGCCGCCTCGATCCTGTCGGGCCGGGTGGTTGCCCCGCTGGGCCAGGTCGCCGGCTTGCTCACCCGGCTTTCGGCCACACGCGCGGCGATCAGCCGCCTCGATCAGTTCATGTCCAATCCGCTGGAAGCCGGCACCACCACCAGCGTGCGCCGCACTTGGCTGAAGGGCGCCATCGAACTGCGCGATGTGACCTTCAAATACCCCGGCAAGGGCCAGACGGCGCTTTCCGGCGTGTCGCTGCGCATCGAACCGGGGGAACGGGTGGCGATCGTCGGCCGCGTCGGTTCGGGCAAATCTTCCATCGCCCGGCTGGTGCTTGGCCTTTATCAGCCGGATAGCGGCCAGGTGCTGATTGACGGCGCCGATATCCGCCAGTTGCACCCCGATGATCTGCGCATCAACATCGGCGCCGTTTTGCAGGATGTGACGCTATTTTCAGGCTCGATCCGCGACAACATCACGCTCACCGATCCAACGCTGGGGGATGAAGAACTGATCCGCGTCTCCAAATTGTCAGGCACCTACGATGTGGTCGGCGCACTGGAAAATGGCTTTGATCTGACGCTCGCCGATCGCGGCGAAGGGCTATCGGGCGGTCAGAAACAGGGCATCGCCATCGCCCGCGCGCTGGCCGGCAAACCGCCGATCCTGATCTTCGATGAACCCAGCAGCGCCATGGACAATCAGAATGAAGCCCAGCTGGTGGCCCGCCTGGAACCCGAGCTTAAGGGCCGCACCTTCCTGCTCGTCACCCATCGCCAGGCCATGTTGAAGCTGGTCAACCGCGTGGTGGTGATCGCTGGCGGCAAGATCGTGGCTGATGGTCCGCGCGACGCTGTGCTGAAAAGCCTTGCCGGCGGAGCCCCGGTATGAGCCGCCTTTCCGATCGCGTACTCGCTCTGGGCCTGAAAGAACGGGATTTCCCCAGCCTGCTGCTTTGGAGCATCGTGGCGTTGACAACGGCGGCGCTGCTGTGGGCGGCGCTGGCGCGGCTGGAAGTGGTGATCGCCGGGACCGGGCGCGTCATTCCGGCTTCACAGCTGCAGATTTTGTCTAACCTTGAAGGCGGTACGCTGTCCCGTATTGTGGTGAAGCCCGGGCAGAAAGTGACCGCCGGGCAATTGCTGATGCAGCTTGATCCCGTGCTGCGGGCATCCGATGCGGCCGTGGGCCAGGCCAGCGTTGACGCTCTGTCGGTGCGTGCGACCCGGCTTGCCGCCGAAGCGCGCGGGCAGCGGCCCAGCTTCGATATGCCGGATGTCGATCCCGCAGCTGTTGCGACGGAACAGGCGCTGGCGCGCAGTGACAGCGCGGCGCTGGGCACCGAACGGTCAATGGCGATGGCCCGCCAGGAACAGGCCAGCCGGGCCGCAGCCGAGGCCGACGCCACGTTGCGGCAAAAGCAGGAAGCACTGCGCTTGGCACAGCGCGAAGAAGCCGTGATGCGCCCGTTGGTTGAACAGGGCGCCGAACCGGGGCTGACCTTGGACCGTGTCACCAGCCAGCGTGTGCAGGCTGAATCCGGCGTGCGCGCCGCCGAAGAAAATCTGCGCCGCGCCCGTGCCGCCGTGTCCGAAGCGCGCCGCGGCGTCTGGTCGGTGGACATGAAGTTCCGCAACCGCGCCGCCGAGGCGCTGGCCGTCACCCAAGCTGAACTGGCCGGACGCAGCGGGCAGCAACCGGCGCTGGCCGATCGGCTGGCCCGCACCGACGTGCGGGCGCCGGTGGCGGGCATCATCGGCCGGCTGCGTGTCACCACGCCGGGATCGGCTGTTGGCCCCGGCGAACCGCTGATTGAACTGGTGCCAGCCGGCGACAAATTGCTGGTGGAAGCCAAGGTGTCACCTGCGGACATCGGTTTCGTGGCCAATGGCCAGAAGGCGCGGGTGCGAGTTTCGGCCTATGATTACAGCATCTACGGCGCGCTCGATGGTGTTGTGCAGAATGTGGCGCCTGATGCCGTGGTGGATGAACGCACTGGCGAAGTGCATTTCCTGGTGCGCATCGCCCTGCCCGGCAATTGCTTCCCCACCGAAAATGCCGGCTGTCTGCCGCTCGGGCCGGGCATGTTGGCCGATGTCAGCCTGTTGGGGCCAAAACGGTCGGTCCTCTCGTACCTGCTCAGCCCGCTCACGCAGATCACGAGCAGCGCCTTCCGGGAAAAATAAGGCCTAGGCCTCCACGCGATACTCCAGCAGATCAGCCACCGTGCAGTCCAGCGCGGCACACAGGCGCGACAGCACATCCAGATCCACGCGATCCGCTTCGTCATGATACAGGCGGGTCAGGGTGCCGCGGCTGATTCCAGTCTGGCGGGCCAGTTCGGTGATCTTCAAGCGGCGCTCACCCAGTCGCACCGAAAGCATTGAACGCACCGGCATCAAACTCTCCCTCGCACCACGTTCGCCGTCAATCTGACGAAGGGTTCGCGAACTGAACCGCATCATTCAGATGCATTATGATTGCTCTTGATAGCAAAAAACACCCTACTACGCACACGAACAGTCAAAGCAGCGCCCCAACGCTGCGGTCTGCATGAGTACATGGCCTTTTCTATCTCACAAAATTGTCATGTTGACTATAGCGTCATTGGCGTACCGATGTTACGCAACTTACGCATCGTGTCCATTTCGGATAAATTCGGTAACGCGCAAGTTGCCGTTTCACTGCAACGCTCGTTATCCGCACCACGGACGGCGCACCGGCGCACCGGCGCTTCGCCTGCCCCGCACCTAACAATGGCGGCAAGCAAGGGTACGGGGCGGCGGCCTGTGTACGGCCGCCGCCTGAATTGGAACGCCCGCAGCCGGCTACTTCACCCGGTCCAGCGGCTTCAGCCCTGCGGCCTGCAGGGCGGCATTGACGGCTGGCAGTTCGGCCAATGCCGTTTCCAGTGCCTGCAACTGCCGCGACAGCTGGCCCGACAAATCAGCAAACACCGCCCGCGCGCCATCGGTGGGGGCTGCATCTGCGCTGTCAATCACGCCGATCAGGCCGGCCAGCTTGTCGTTAAGCTTGATCGGATAATTCAGCGGGTCCTGCCGGCTCTGGTTCTTCACCTGGTAGATTTCGGCTTCCACCGCCGTCAACCTCGCCAGCAACGCAGTGACCGGTGCCGGCAGCGGTTTGGCCTTTGCTTGCGCTTCGGCCTGCGCCCTCAGCCCACGCACCAGCAGCACGGCCCGGTTGGCTTCGCTCACCTTGGCGGTGACGGCCTGGGCCAGATCATACCGGGCCTTCAGATCAGCGTCGCTTACGCCAGTCACACGTGGATCACGCGTGATGGCAAAGCCTTGCTCCTGTTGCTTGCCATCGATGATCAAGTGCGCCTTGTAGGCACCGGGCAGCGCCAGCACGCCGCGGTTGCGGCTGGTCCACAGGATCATGCCGTCGAAATCGGTGAAGCCAGGATGACGCATGTTCCAAGTAAAGCGGTTCATGCCCGGCTTCATTGCGGCCGTTGGCGGCCCCTTGGGCGCGTCGCCGCCGTCCTCATCGTCATCGCCGCCAGCAGGCTTCTCCTCCTTCTTCGGCTCTTCCGCCTTGCCTTCGAAGCGTTGGATCAACGCGCCGTCGGGCCCGTAAACGGCGATCGCCAGCGATTTGGGCGCAGCGGCCAGATAATAATCGATGGCGACCCCGGCATCGACCCCGCGCACCGCCGGTGCCGGCGCAAACAGCCGCGTGTCCGGCTTCGCGACCGGGCTGACCTGGCGCAGCACGTCGATATTGTCCATCACCCAGAAACTGCGACCGTGGGTGGCGATCACCAGATCATGTTCTGTCACCGCCAGATCGGAGACCTGCACCGCCGGCAGATTGGCCTGCAATTTGTGCCAGGCAGAGCCTCCATTAAAGCTGGCCCACACCCCGCGCTCAGTGCCGAGATAGAGCAGACCGGGGCGCTTGATGTCTTCGCGGATTGAGCGAGCCATCTCGTCCGCCGGCA
The DNA here is from genome assembly GCA_002280855.1 of Sphingomonadales bacterium 32-65-25. Taxonomy (GTDB): domain Bacteria; phylum Pseudomonadota; class Alphaproteobacteria; order Sphingomonadales; family Sphingomonadaceae; genus Sandarakinorhabdus. The sequence goes on from NCEU01000001.1 coordinate 674,536, forward strand.
ACCCGGCGCTGATCTCCACCCAGCTCTTGCCGTAATCGCTGGTCTTCCAGGCGATCGGCTTGAAATCATCCATCAGGAAGCGATGGCCCACAACATAGGCGGTACCGGGGCTGTGGGGGCTGTCTTCCACGGTGGTGATCTTGGTGAATTTCGGCAGCTTGGGCGGGGTGATGTTGGCCCAGTTGGCGCCGCCATCGCGGGTGATGTGCACCAGACCATCGTCGCTGCCGGCCCAGATCACACCCTTTTCCAGCCGCGACGGGGCGAGCGCAAACACGGTGGCATAGGTTTCCACCCCGGTCTGATCGCGCGTGATCGGACCGCCCGATGGGCCCAGCGTGGCAGGATCATGCGCGGTCAGATCCGGGCTGATCTTTTCCCAGCTCTGACCTTCATTGCGGCTCTTCCAGACATGCTGCGAGGTCACATAGAGCGTGCCGGCATCATGCGGATCGAACAGGATCGGGAAGGTCCACTGGAAGCGCTCGGCAATGTCGCTGGCCGACGCGCCCATGGGATTGTCCGGCCGCACGGTGATGGTGCGGCTCTGTCCGGTGCGATGGTCGTAACGGGTGAGCAGACCGCCATAGCTGCCGGCATAATAGATATCGGGATTGCGCGGATCGGGCGCCACATAGCCGCTTTCGCCGCCACCCACGGCAATACCATAGAGGCCGCCCAGCACATTCTGGTTGCCCCAGCCGCGCGACGGCACGCAGATGGTCGAATTGTCCTGCTGGCCGCCGCAGGCATAATAAGGTTTGTGCGCGGTCAGGCTGAGCCGGTAGATCTGCGCCGTCGGGAAATTCTGTTTCGTCCAGCTGGTTCCGCCGTTCACAGACACATTGGCGCCGCCATCATTGGCCTGCACCATGCGGTTGTTGTCATCAGCCGCGATCCACAGATCATGATTGTCGCCGTGCGGAACCTTGATCTTCTTCGGGAAGGTCTTGCCGCCGTCATCGGAGCGGTGGAAATTGACGTTGAGCACATAGACGCGCTCCTTGTCCTTCGGGTCCGCCACGATGCGGGTGTAGTAGAAGGCGCGCTGGCGCAGATCGCGGCTGTCGTTGCGCTTTTCCCAGGTCTTGCCGGCATCATTGCTGGCATAGACCCCGCCGGCCGCCTCATTTTCGATTATGGCGTACACGCGGTTGGGATCGACCGGCGACACGCTCACCCCGACCTTGCCGAGCAGGCCGTCCTTGGGCAGGCCCGGCGCGCGGCTGATCTCGGCCCAACTTGTACCGCCATCAAGGCTCTTGAAAAGGCCGCTGCCCGGCCCGCCCGACGACATGCCCCACGGCTTGCGCCAGGCTTCCCACAGCGCGGCATAGACCACATCGGGGTTCGACGGATCGATGCTGATGTCCACGGCGCCGGTCTTGGCATCACGGTACAGCACCTTGCTCCACGTCTTGCCGCCGTCCTTGGTGCGGAATACGCCGCGATCGGGATTGTCGGCGCCATAATGGCCAAAGCCGCCAACGAAGACCGTGTCGCAGTCCTTGGGGGCAATCCGCACACGGCTGAAGTTGTGGACATCAGCGAGACCGATCTTGGCCCAAGTCTTGCCGCCATCACTGGTTTTCCACACGCCATTGCCGGGCAGCACATTGCCGCGCAGCTGGCTTTCGCCGGTGGTGGCGTAAACCACATCAGGGTTGGCCTCGCACACAGCGACGCCGCCAAAGGCCGCGGTGTCGGTCTTGCCGTCGGTCATCGGCTGCCAGCTGGTGCCGCCATCGGTCGTCTTCCACAGCCCGCCGCCCGCTGCGGCAAACCAATATTCATGGGGGCGCTTGACGCTACCGATGGCCGAGATGGAGCGGCCACCGCGGGCTGGGCCGATGTTGCGCCATTTCAAACCGGTGAAATAGGCCTCAACCCCTGCCGGCGTGGCCGGCTTCGCCACTTCCGCCGCGAGGCCCTGCCCAGCCAGCATCGCCGCCAGGCTGGCCGCCATCATCCACACAGCACGCATGATCATTCTCCCTGTTGCCGCTGTGTTAGCATCCGGGCAGCAGGAGGCAATCGGCTTTGGCGAAAGCTCAGCGGATAATGATGGCCGCAATCTCGTCGACCGGGTGGCCGGTCAGATCCTTGTCGATTTCGGCGACGATGCGGGCGCTCACCTCCCGGCTGTAGTGGCGGCGCAGTTCAGCCAGCGTGCGCGGCGGTGCCACGATCACGATTTCGGCCCCATCGTCACCCCCTGCACGGCGGGCAAGCAAGCCGGCAGCTTCGGCTGCAAAACGATCCTCGGCTTGTTGATGCAAGTCGGTCTGCTCCATCGCGCTGGGCGTACCACCCACACTTGAATAGGCCCGGCCCGGCTGATCGCTGCCCAGATCGCGGGTCGGCGCACCGCTGCGTTCGGCGCTTGCCTCCACTTTCAGAACTGGATTGCGAAAATCGCCACTATTGCGCAGCAGCAGATATTTCTGACCGTCAGCAACCAGAACCAGAGCATCGTGGTGCAGGTTCATACCCATCTCCTCAAACAGAGTAACGGGCATACTACAGCGGCGATCGCTTCAATGCGCCAGCCGGGGTTTCCACGGATGCCGGCCTTTTCAGGCCAGCGCCAGCCACAGGCTGTAGATGCTGCTGGCCACCAGCATCAAGCCCACCAAGACCAGCAGGCGGCCCGCTGGGACCCGGCTGGCAATGATGGCGCCCAGCGGTGCGGCCAGCAGCCCGCCAATCACAAGTCCGATCACGGCCGTGGAAAAGGCCTCCGGCCCCAGTTGGGTGACAAAGCTGACCGAAATCGCCATCGTCACCAGGAATTCGGCGGTATTCACCGTGCCGATGGTGGTGCGCGGCGAAGCGCCCTGAATCAACAGGTTGGACGTGACGATTGGCCCCCAACCGCCGCCGCCCGCCGCATCCAGAAAACCGCCCACGAGGCCCAATGGTGGCACCAGGCGCGGCGCGCGGCGGGGCGGCCCATGGTCCAGCCGCCAAGCCCGCCACAGCAGATAGACGCCAATGCCGGCCAGATAGGCCATCACGAACGGCCGCGCGAGACTGGCATCAATATTGGAGAGAACGTAGGCGCCGGCCGCCCCGCCGATCATGCCCGGTATCGCCAACCGCGCCAGCAGACCCCAATCAACATTGCGATAGATGATGTGGCTGATCGCCGAAGCCGCCGTGGTGAAACATTCGACCAGATGCACATTGGCCGAAGCCCGCGCCGGCGCCAGCCCCACCATGCCAACCAGCATCAGATTGGTGATCAGGCCAAAGGCCATGCCCAGCGCGCCATCAACCAGCTGCGCCAGAAAGCCGACCGCAATGAAGGGTAGCAGAGCCTGCACGAATTCGATGGAAAGATCGGGCAATGCCGTCATGCCGGGCAAAATCCCTGGCTGATATTGTGCATGACCGATCCCTTTCGTCCGCCGGCAGCGGCGTTACCGCACTGGTAACAGGTGATTTCGGTGCAGCAAACCACCGGAACAACCCGAACCCCTGGATTTGTGCCAATCATTATCTTGGCTGCGCCAAGCATGGCTTGGGCAAGGGCTCGAAGCCATCCGCCTTCACGCCGTTGGCGCGATACCAACAGAATGCCCTGCACCGTAACATATTCAATGCCGTCAGCTGCCTGGTCTTCCCAAGCGGCCACGCCCATCTCCGCGCGGCCGGTGGCGCCCGTCGATCCAGGCGGTGATCGGTATCAGTGGACCACCGGTTTCCAACTGCCATCAGCCAGGTAGCCATAGCTGGTGCCGGCCAGATTCCCGGGCAGGCTGGCCAGCCGCGTCGTGGGGTGTCATGTTACCACGTCGGGCCGGGTCCTTGCCGTGTGGCGGGTGATGCCGGCGATGCTGTCGGCCGCCGCGATGAGATCGGCCAGCATCGCGGGCGTCTCGCGGTCGATGGCGCCATCGGGCGGTTGATAGGCTTCCAAATAGACCCGCAAGGTCGCCCCCTCTGTGCCGGTGCCGGATAGGCGGAACACGATCCGCGATCCGCACACAAACAACACCCGCAGGCCCTGGTTGGCGCTGACCGAGCCATCGACCGGATCGGTGTAGCTGAAGCTGTCCGCCCCCGCGACGGTGAGCGGGCCGACGGTGCGGCCTGGCAAGCTGGGCAAAGCCTGGGTGAGTTCGGCGATCAGGGCGTTGGCGCTTTCGCTTTCCACCGCTTCATAATCGTGGCGGGCATAATAGTTGCGACCAAAGCGCGACCAATGTTCACGCGCCAGCGCGTCGACACTGATGCCGCGCACGGCCAGGATGTTGAGCCAGAGCAGCACCGCCCACAGCCCGTCCTTCTCACGAACATGATCCGATCCGGTGCCGGCGCTTTCCTCGCCGCAGATCGTCACCATGCCGGCATCGAGCAGGTTGCCGAAGAATTTCCAGCCCGTGGGGGTTTCGAAGCACGGGATGCCCAGCGCCTTGGCCACAAGGTCGGCCGCGGCGCTGGTCGGCATCGAACGGGCAATGCCCTTCAGGCCCGCGGCATAGCCGGGCGCCAAATGGGCATTGGCGGCCAGCATCGCCAGCGAATCCGACGGGGTGATGAAGCGGTGGCGGCCGATGATCAGGTTGCGATCGCCGTCGCCATCCGAAGCTGCGCCGAAATCCGGCGCATCCGGCGCCATCATCGCCTCATACAGCTCATGCGCGTGGACAAGGTTGGGATCAGGGTGATGGCCGCCAAAATCCTCCAGCGGCGTGCCATTGCGCACAGTACCCTTTGCAAAGCCCAGCCGGCGCTCGAAAATCTCGGTCGCATACGGCCCGGTCACCGCACTCATTGCGTCAAAAGCCATGGTGAAGCCGGCAGAAACCTTGCCGCGGATCGCGGCGAAATCGAACAGGCTTTCCATCAGCGCGGCATAGTCGGCGACCGGGTCGATGACCTCCACTGCCATGCCACCAACCTGACTGGTGCCGATGCGATCCAGATCGACATCACCGGGCACGGACAGCCAGCGGTCAATCGTCTGCGTGCGGGCGAAAATGGCTTCGGTCACCGCTTCCGGCGCCGGGCCACCGTTGCCGATGTTGTACTTGATGCCGAAATCCTCATCCGGCCCGGCGGGATTGTGGCTGGCCGACAGGATCAGGCCGCCGCTGGCGCCATATTTGCGGATGACATGGCTGGCGGCGGGTGTGGACAGGATACCGCCCCGCCCGACCAGCACCCGGCCATAGCCATTGGCCGCCGCCATGCGGATGGCCTGGGCGATCACCACGCGATTATGAAAGCGCCCGTCGCCGCCGATCACCAGCGTTGTGCCTTCGGTGCGGTCCACCACGTCGAACACCGACTGAATGAAGCTTTCCGCGTAATTCGGTTGGGCAAACACCCGCACCTTCTTGCGCAGCCCGGATGTGCCTGGTTTCTGCCCTGCAAAGGGCGTGGTGGGATGTGTCTGGATGGTCATGCCTTGCCTGTCAGTTCACGATAGAGATCAGCGGAGAGCTTGCCCCTGTTGATCCAGGAAAAATCCGCCTTCGTGCCGGCGCGCTGCAGGGGCCACACTTCCAGCACCTCGGCCCCGGGATTGGAATTGGGATTGGGACTGGACAGCATGCCGGCGTGTCTTTCCTTGGGTTCCAAGCCACACACGATGTTTGATGGACCTTTGGACATCATCAAATCAAGACCAGCGGCCCGATCTTCCAGCGCTGACTATGACGCCTGGCAACGGCAGGGCAACAGGCGATTGGCCCGAAGCGCCCGCGCTTGCCATTCCCCGCCGCATCGGCTTGAGTCAGACCCGCACACGCGTCGGCCATTGCGGTGCCCGGCAGGGATCAGGGGATGAAGATGAAGCAGTTGATGTTCCGGGCCGTTCTTCTGGCCAGCCTTGCCGCCCTGCCCGCGCCAGTCGTCGCACAAGCGCAAGACCCGTCGCAATGGTCAGGCCTGCATTACCGGCAGGTCGGGCCGTGGCGCGGCGGGCGGGTGACAGCGGTGACCGGCGTGCCGTCGCAGCCTGATGTGTTCTACATGGGCACCACCGGCGGCGGCGTGTGGAAGTCCACCGATGCCGGCGCCAGCTGGACCAACACCAGCGACGGGCAGATCGGCGTCGCATCCATGGGCGCAGTGGCGGTGGCCGACAGCAATCCCCAGATCGTCTATGCCGGCAGCGGTTCATCCAAGATCCGCAGCAACGTCTCGATCGGGCGCGGCATCTGGAAATCGGTGGACGGCGCCAAGACGTGGGCGTTCATCGGTCTGCGCGATGTCGGCCAGATTTCCACCATCCGCATCAACCCGGCCAACCCGGATGAAGTGTTCGTCGCCAGCACTGGCAACCCCTTTGCCTATGGCAAGGAGCGCGGCGTCTATCGCACCCGCGACGGCGGCAAGACGTGGACGAAAATCCTGTTCGTCAACGAAACATTGGGCGCGGCAGATCTGGAAATGGCCGCGGACGATCCGAAAATCCTTTACGCCGCGATGTGGCACGGCATCCGCCGGCCGTGGACAATCACCTCGGGCAGCAAGGATGGTGGCCTCTACAAGTCCGTCGACGGCGGCGATACGTGGACAAAGCTGGCCGGCGGCCTGCCAAACGGCCTGTTCGGGCGCGCCAATATCGGCGTGTCCGCCGCGGCGCCGAACCGGCTCTATGCGCTGATCGAAGCCAAGCCGGGCGCCGGCCTCTATCACTCCGAAGATCGCGGCCAGACCTGGGCACTGGTCAACGGCGACGGCAAGCTGACCACGCGGCCCTTCTATTACACCACGCTGGGCGTCGACCCCAACAACGCCGATCTTGTGTTCGTCGGCAATGAAGACTGGTTCCGCTCCACGGACGGCGGCAAGACCTTCAAGGATGAGCCCACCCCGCACGGCGACAATCATGACGTGTGGATCAACCCGAAGAACAGCAAGCTGATCGTGCAGGCCAATGATGGCGGCGCCAACGTGTCGCGCGATGGCGGCCGCACCTGGTCGGTGCAGTCCAACCAGCCGACGGCCGAAATCTACCAGGTCGCGGTGGACAACCAATTCCCCTACCGCCTCTATGGCGCGCAGCAGGACAACAGCACGCTGATCATCCCGTCGCAGCCGACGGGCACCGGCCATGCCTATATGGAAGGGCCGGGCTGCGAAACCGGGCCGATCATCCCCAAGATTGATGATCCGCTGATGGTGTGGGCCGGCTGCAAGGGCCAGTTCAGCCGGCTCGATCTGCGCACCAACCGCAACGAGCAGCAATATTGGATCGGCAGTGAATCGCTTTATGGCGCCAATCCCAAGGATCTGCGCTTCCGCTTCCAGCGCGTCGCGCCGCTGGAAGTGTCGCCGGTCGAGCCCAATACCGTTTATTACGGCTCGCAGCATGTGCACCGCTCGAAGGATGGCGGCGTCAACTGGGAGGTAATCAGCCCTGATCTCACCGCCAATCCGCCGGAAGGCCGGATGGCGTCGGGCGATCCAATCACCATCGATGCGACTGGCGAGGAAGTCTATTCCACCGTCTATGCCATCCGCGAAAGCGCGGTGCAGCCCGGCGTGATCTGGGCCGGATCGAACGATGGCCTGATCCATGTCACCCGCGATGGCGGCAAGACGTGGGTGAACGTCACGCCCAAGGGCCTGCCGCCGGGCGGGCGCGTGCAGAATATCGATCCCGGCGTGCGCGCGGCGGGCACGGCCTATGTCGCATACCACCGCTATCTGCTCGGCGATTTCAGCCCTCACGCCTATCGCACCGATGATTTCGGCAAGACTTGGGTCAGGATCACCACTGGCATCGCCGCCGATGAACCGATGCGCGTGGTGCGGGAAGATCCGGTGCGGCCGGGCCTGCTCTATGCCGGCACCGAATTCGGCATGCATGTCTCGTTCGACCGCGGCGCCCATTGGCAGAGCTTCCAGAACGACCTGCCGGCGACTCCCATCACCGATATTCGCCTCGCCCACGGCGATCTGGTGCTGTCCACGCAGGGGCGCGGTTTCTACATTCTCGACAATATCGATGTGCTGCGCCAGCTGCCGGCGCCTGGCACGGTGGCCATCGCGCAGCGCCTTTTCAAGCCGGCGGTGGCTGTGCGCGTTTCCCCGTCGGCCGATTATGGCACCGATCCGAAGGAAGGCCCCGAATATCGCCCGCCCGGCGCGATGATCGATTATATGCTGCCGGCCGGCACCGCTTCGGTGACGCTGGCCATCGTTGATGGCAGCGGCACGGAACTGCGCCGCTTTTCCAGCGACGGCACGGCAGCTCGTCTGGGTCGCGGCTATCGCTGGCGGCCGCTGTGGCAGACCAAGCTGGCGGCCACGCCGGGCATGCACCGCCTGATCTGGGATCTGCGCCGCGGCAGCGAACGCGGCCCGCTGGTGCCGCCGGGTGAATACACGGTGGTGATGACCACCGGCAACGTGACGACACGCCAGCCGCTCACCGTGGTGGCAGATCCGCGCGTGCTGGCCAGCGGCGTGACCAATGCCGATCTGGAGGCGCAGTATCAGCACAATCTGCGCGTCGGGAAACTGGCGGCCGATACCAGTGCTGCCGCCACCCGCTTGCGCGCCGCGCTGAAGGACACGACTGATCCGATGAAGCTGGCGGCGCTGAACCGCATCGCCGCCCGTCTGCTCACCCCGCCGGTCCGCTACAGCCCGCCCGGGCTAGACACGCATGTGCGCTATCTGGCCAGCCAGACAGCAGATTTCGATGGCAAGGTCGGCAACCATCCCACGGAGCGTTATGCCGAACTGCGCGCCGCCATTGATGCCATCGTGAGGGATCTCGACGCGGCGCTGGGGCCGGCGAAGGGCTGAGGCAAAGCCGCTGTTGTGCGGCGGGCGGCTTTGGGGGATAGCGCGGCAATGACTGGCCCTGCTCCCTTCGCCGCCTTCGCCCCCGCCCTTTCACCCGCCACCCCGCTGCGGCAGCGCATATCGGCCGCCTGCCGCACGCCGGAACCGGAAGCCGTCGCGGCCCTGCTGCCACAGGCCGAACTGCCGGCCGCCTTGCGCCCCAGGGTGGCCGCCACCGCCCATTCCCTCGTCACCGCCTTGCGCGCCAAGGGCCAGCAGGGCGGCGTGGAAGGCCTGGTGAAGGAGTATTCGCTGTCCAGCCAGGAAGGCGTGGCGCTGATGTGCCTGGCCGAAGCCCTGCTGCGCATCCCCGACAATGAGACCCGCGACGCGCTGATCCGCGACAAGATCGCCGGCGGTGACTGGCAGGCGCATCTGGGCGACGGCAAGACGCTGTTTGTCAACGCCGCCACCTGGGGCCTGATGGTGACCGGCAAGCTGACGGCGAGCTTTGCCGAAACCGGGCTGGGCGCCGTGCTCACCCGGCTCATCGCGCGCGCCGGCGAACCGGTGATCCGGCGCGGCATCGACATGGCGATGCAGATGATGGGCGATCAGTTCGTCACCGGCGAAACTATCGAGGAGGCGCTGAAACGCGCCCGCCGGCTGGAAGCGCAAGGCTTTGCCTACAGCTATGACATGCTGGGCGAAGCCGCGACCACCATGGCCGATGCGGACCGCTATTTTGCCGACTACGAACATGCCATCCACGCCATCGGGGCAGCAGCAGCCAGTCGTGGGATTTTTGATGGCCCCGGCATTTCGATCAAATTGTCGGCCCTGCACCCGCGCTATACCCGCGCGCAGGTGGATCGGGTGATGGCCGAACTGCTGCCGCGCGTGATGGCGCTGGCCGGGCTGGCCAAGGGTTACGGCATCGGCTTCAACATCGATGCCGAAGAGGCTGACCGGCTGGAACTGTCGCTCGATCTGCTGGAAGCGCTGGCGCTGTCGCCGGACCTTGCGGGTTGGGATGGCCTGGGCTTCGTGGTGCAGGCCTATGGCAAGCGCTGCCCGCTGGTGATCGACTGGCTGATCGATCTGGCCCGGCGCAGCGGCCGGCGCATCATGGTGCGGCTGGTCAAGGGCGCCTATTGGGACAGCGAGATCAAGCGCGCCCAGGTGGATGGCCTCAGCGATTTTCCGGTTTTCACCCGCAAGCTGCACACTGATGTGTCCTACCTTGCCTGCGCGGCCAAGCTGCTGGCGGCGCGCGACGCGGTGTTCCCGCAGTTTGCCACCCATAATGCCCACACGCTGGCCGCCATCCACACCATGGCCGGCCCGGATTTTGCCGTGGGCAGTTATGAGTTCCAGTGCCTGCACGGCATGGGGGAAGCACTGTATGAAGAGGTGGTTGGCCCCGAAAAGCTGAGCCGCCCCTGCCGCATCTATGCCCCGGTGGGCACCCACGAAACATTGCTGGCCTATCTGGTGCGGCGGCTGCTGGAAAACGGCGCCAATAGTTCGTTCGTGCACCGCATCTGGGACGAAAATGTCTCCATCGAGGAACTGATCGCCGATCCGGTGGAAGAAGCCCGTGCGCTTGGCGGCAGCCCGCACCCGATCATCGCCCTGCCCGCCGCCATTTACGGCGCCCGCCGCAATTCAAGCGGCATCGATCTGGCCAGTGAGCCGGCGCTCGCCGCACTGGCATCGCGCCTGCAGGAGAGCGTACAACGGGAATGGACGGCTGGGCCGCTGATTGCGGGGCATGTGTCGAGTGCCATCCCGGCGCCGGTGCGCAATCCCGCTGACCGCAGCGACGTGGTTGGCACGGTCGCCTTTGCCACGCTGGCCGATGTCGAACGGGCCGCTCAATCCGCCGCGCAGGCCGTCCCGACATGGTCCGCCGTACCCGTCACGCAGCGCGCCACCCTGCTGGAGGCCGCCGCCGACCGGCTGGAAACCGAGATGCCGTTGCTGATGGGCCTGATCATCCGCGAGGCCGGCAAATCGGCCGCCAACGCCATCGCCGAGGTGCGCGAGGCCGTGGATTTCCTGCGCTATTACGCCGATCAGGCCCGGCAAACCTTGAACGCAAGCGACCAGCCGCTGGGGCCGGTGCTGTGCATCAGCCCGTGGAACTTCCCGCTGGCGATCTTCTTGGGCCAGGTCGCCGCTGCGCTGGTCGCCGGCAACACGGTGGTCGCCAAGCCGGCGGAGGAAACCCCGCTGATCGCAGCCGAGGCCGTGCGTATCCTGCACGCGGCCGGCGTTCCGGCCGAAGCGCTGCTGTTCGTGCCCGGCGACGGCAGCATCGGCGCAGCATTGGTCGCGCGGCCGGAAATTGCCGGCGTGATGTTCACCGGCTCCACCGAAGTGGCCAAGCTGATCCAGGCCGAACTGGCCCGCCATGGCGATCACCCGATCCCGTTGCTTGCCGAGACCGGCGGCCAGAACGCGATGATCGTCGACAGTTCCGCCCTGTCCGAACAGGTCACCGCCGATGTGATCGCCTCGGCCTTCGACAGCGCCGGCCAGCGCTGTTCGGCGCTGCGCATCCTGTGCCTGCAAGAGGATATCGCCGACAAGCAATTGGCCATGCTGAAAGGCGCGCTCAGCGAACTGCAGCTGGGTAATCCTGATCGGCTGGCGATCGATATCGGCCCGGTGATCACAGCCGAGGCTCAGGCCAGCATCACCGCCCATATCGAACGCATGCGCAGCCTAGGTTGCCGCATCCACCAGCTCGCCCTGCCTGCCGAGTCTGCCCACGGCAGTTTCGTTGCGCCCACCATCATCGAAATCGCAGATATCGCCATGATCGGCCGCGAGGTGTTCGGGCCTGTCTTGCACGTCGTACGCTTCCAGCGCGACGACATGGGCGCGCTGGTCGATGCCATCAACGCCACCGGCTATGGCCTCACCTTCGGGCTGCACACGCGGTTGGATGAAACCATCGAAGCCGTCACGGCCAAGGCCGCCGCCGGCAACATCTACATCAACCGCAACATCATTGGCGCGGTGGTGGGCGTGCAGCCCTTTGGCGGCCGCGGCCTGTCGGGCACCGGGCCCAAGGCTGGCGGACCGCTCTATCTCGGCCGGCTGGTGCAGGCGGAGCCCAACACCGGACTTTCGGGTGGCCACGCGCCCGACCCGGCGGCGGTCGCCTGGGCCGAAAGGCTGGAGGCAGCCGCCATGACCACCAGCGCCGCATTGGTGCGCGACGCCATCGCCGGCGCCTTGACCGGCCTCAAGTTGGAACTGCCCGGACCGGTAGGCGAAACCAACCTTTATGCCCTCCACCCGCGCGGGCGGGTGCTGCTGATCCCCGCCACCGAAGCCGGCCTTGCCGTTCAGGTCGGTGCAGCGCTCGCAGCCGGCAACACGGCGGCAATCGTCTGGCCCGGCCCGCCGCCAGCTGCATTTGCCAGCCTGCCCTCTGTGGTTGCAGCGCGCCTGACGTGGCTGACGGAAATGCCGGCGTCGGCTGATTGCGCGGCGGTACTGATCGAAGCACCAACCCCCGGCCTGCTGCCGCGCCTCGCCGCCATGCCCGGGCCTATCCCGATCATGCAGGTTGCCGATGCAACCGGCCGCTATCGCCGCGACTGGCTGGTGGAGGAAGTTTCGACCTCGATCAACGTCACCGCAGCCGGCGGCAATGCCAGCCTGATGGCGATGGTGTGATGCAGACGCTGTCCACCATAAACACCCCGGCGCTGGTGCTGGATCGCGCCATTGCCGCCCGCAACATGGCGCGGATGCAGGGCCATCTGGCCGGCGTCGCCCCCGGCGTGCTGTTCCGCCCGCATCTGAAAACCGCCAAGAGCATCGCGGTTGCCGACATGCTGTTCGAAGGCGCCCGCTTGCCCATCACCGTTTCCACTCTGAAGGAAGCGGAACTGTTCGGCGCCGCCGGTTTCACCGACATTCTCTACGCCGTCGGCCTGTCACCGCAGAAGATCGCGCCGGTGCAGGCGCTGCGCCAGCAAGGCATCGATCTCACCATCGTCACCGACAATGTCGCCATGGCCGCTGCCATCCGCGATGCCGCCCCCGGTGGCGCGCTGCCCACCTTGATCGAGCTGGATGTGGATGGCCACCGCGCTGGGGTCGCCTTTGACGACGGCCCGGCCCTCACAGCCATCGCGGCCGCGCTGGGCCCGAACTTTGCTGGCGTGATGACCCATGCCGGCGGCTCCTATGCCCTATCTCATCCGCACGAGCTGGCGCATTTCGCTGATCAGGAAGCCGCCCGCGCCGCCACGGCCGCGCGGCTGCTGGAACAGGCCGGCCACGCCTGCCGCATCGTCAGCATCGGATCGACCCCCACCGGCAATGCCGTGCGTAATCTGGATGGCGTCACCGAATTTCGCGCCGGCGTGTTCATGTTCGGCGATCTGGTGATGCACGGCGTTGGCGTGTGCCCGCTTAAAGATATCGCATTGTCAGTGCTGACCACGGTGATCGGCACCTATCCCGAACGTGGCCTGGTGATTGTCGATGCCGGCTGGATGGCGCTGTCCCGCGATCGCGGGACCAGCGGCCAGGCCGTTGATCAGGGCTATGGGCTGGTGTGCAGCCTTGATGGCCAGGTGCTGGGCGATCTGATCGTGCTGCAGGCCAACCAGGAACATGGCGTGATCGGCGTGCGGCCGGGCGCCACAACCGGCATGCCGGCGTTCAGCGTTGGCGATCGCCTGCGCATCCTGCCCAATCACGCCTGCGCCACCGCGGCCCAGCATGGCTGTTATGAAGTGGTGGCGGGCTCATCGGATATCGTCGATACGTGGGAGCGGTTCAGTGGCTGGTGAGACTGAGATCATCTGCGTCAACCCCGCCGACGCCGCACCGCCCGGCGGGCACTATGCGCACGCCTGTATTGCCGGCGGTTTTGTGTTCATTTCCGGCCAATTGCCGGTTCGCCCCTGTGGCACCCACGCGCCGGAAGCTGATTTCACCGCGCAGGCGAACCAGGCGCTGGCCAATCTGTTCGCCGCGCTGGAGGCGACCAGCACATCGCGCCAGGCCATCGTCAAGGTCACGGTCTATGTGACTGACATCGCCGATTGGCCGGTTTTCAACACGCTCTATGCCCAAGCCATGGGCGATCACCGCCCCGCCCGCAGCGTCGTCCCGGTGCCGGTGCTCCACCATGGCTACCGCATCGAGATTGATGCCATCGCGCTGAGCCGCTGATCTGCCGACGGACCCGAAGCAATCACGACTGACGGATAGACGCGTTGCGTTTTCGCTGCCTGCTGGCATGCTGCAAATATTCTTGGCTGGGGAACAACAATATGCCGCCGCTGCCGGTGATACGCACTCTTGGCGTCGCCCTGACGATCAGCCTGTCCACCGCAGACGCTGGCCATGCGCAAGCCGTGCCCGGCGCCAGCGCCGCCCAGAGTTCAGACGCTTATCAATCCTTGCGCTATCGGCTTGTCGGCCCGTTTCGCGCCGGACGCACCGTGGGCGCGGTCGGGATTCCGAGCCAGCCCAATGTCTTCTTCATGGGCGTCAACAATGGCGGTGTGTGGAAAACCGATGATTACGGACGCACCTGGCGCCCGATCTTCGATGCGGCGGCAACCGGTTCCGTGGGCGATATCGCCGTATCCCCCTCGCACCCGGATGTGATCTATGTCGGCACCGGCGAAGGGCTACACCGCCCCGATCTCAGCACCGGCGATGGCATCTTCAAGTCTGTGGATGGCGGCAAAAGCTGGGCCCACATCGGCCTGAAAGACGTGAGCCAGGTGGGCCGCATCATCGTGCATCCCACCGATCCGGGCACCGTCTATGTCGCCGGCATGGGCCGGCCTTATGGCGCGAACAGCGAACGCGGCGTGTTTCGCAGCCGTGATGGCGGCAAGACCTGGCAAAAGATCCTGTACGTGAATGCCAATACCGGCGCGAACCGCATCGAGTTCGACCCCAACAACCCGAACATCCTGTACGCCAACCTGTGGGAACATCGCGAGGGCCCTTGGGAAAATGCGCGCTTTTCCGGGCCCAACAGCGGCATCTACAAGTCTACCGACGGCGGTTCGAGCTGGCGCAAACTCTCGGGCGGCCTGCCGGGCGCAGCACAAGGCCTGGGCCTGACCGGTGTTGGCGTCGCGCCGAGCAATTCAAACCGCGTCTATGCGGTGGCCAACGCCGTGAAGGACGGCGGCATCTACCGCTCCGACGATGGCGGCGAACGCTGGGTTCTGGTCAGCACCGATCGGCGCATCTGGGGCCCGGACGGCGGCTATGGGGAAATCATCGTCCACCCCACGAATGAAAATCTCGTCTTCCTCGCCAACACCGCCGCCTATCGATCGGAGGATGGCGGCAAGACTTGGGTCTCGCACAAGGGGGCGCCCGGCGGCGACGATTATCAGCGGATGTGGATCAACCCGCAGGCGCCGGATATCATGATCTACACGGCGGACCAGGGTGCCACCATCAGCGTCAACGGCGGCCGCACCTGGAGCAGCTGGTACAACCAGCCCACCGCGCAGCTCTACCATGTCTCCACCGACAAGCAGTTTCCCTACTGGATCTATGGCGGCCAGCAGGAAAGCGGCGCCATTGGCATCGCCAGCCGCGGCAACGGCGGCCAGATCTCCTTCCGCGACTGGATGGGGGTGGGCGCCGACGAATATAGCTTTGTGGCGCCCGATCCGCTGAACCCCGATCTGATCTATGGCGGCCGTGTCGTGCGGTTCGACCGGCGGACGGGGCAGACCCGCAACATCGCCCCGGAAGCGCTGCGATCCGGCAAATACCGGATCAAGCGGTCCATGCCGTTGATGTTCCATCCCGCCGATCCCAAGGCGCTGCTGTTTGCCACCAACGTGCTGTGGAAGACCGTGAACGGCGGCGAGAGTTGGGCGATCATCAGCCCTGATCTTTCCCGTGAACGGCCGGACGTGCCGGCGAGCATTGGCGATTTCAGGACGCCGCAGTTGGCGACGATGGACCGGCTGGGGGTGATCTATGCGCTGGCGCCATCACCGCGCGATGCAAGCATCATCTGGGCCGGCACCGATGATGGCCTCATCCACCTCACGCGGGACGGCGGGCGCAACTGGTCCAATGTGACGCCGCCGCCGCTGCGCGCCTGGGACAAGCTCGCCGGTCTCGAGGCCGGGCATTTCAGCAATGACACCGCCTATGCGGCCATCAACGCCATCCGGCTTGACGACATGCGTCCGCACATCTGGCGCACCCACGATGGCGGCCGCAACTGGACGCGTATCATCAATGGCCTGCCCGATGATGGCCCGGTGAATGTCGTGCGCGAGGATCCGAAGCAGCCCGGCCTGCTGTTCGCCGGCACGGAACGCGCCGTGTATTTCTCGATCGACGATGGCGGCAACTGGCAGGCGTTGCGCATGAACATGCCGGCGACGTCGATCCGCGATCTTGTGGTCCACGATGATGATCTGGTGATCGGTACCCATGGAAGGTCGGTCTGGGTGATGGACAATATGTCGATCCTGCGGGAACTGGCCGCCACACGGAACGCCAGCGGCCTGCATCTGTTCAAGCCCGCATTGGCGACGCGGGTGCGCTCCAACATGTTCCTCGACACGCCACTGCCGCCGGAAGAGCCGACGGGCCAGAATCCGCCCGATGGCGCGGTGCTGGATTATTTCCTGCCCACCAAGGCTGCCAGCGTCACCGTCGAGATCCTCGACAGCCAAGGGACACGGGTGCGCCAGTTTTCCAGTGCCGACCCGGTGGAGCGGCTGGACCCGGCCACGCTGCCGCATCCAACCTACTGGATTCGGCCGCCGCAGAATCTGGCGACGACGCCGGGCCACCATCGCTTCGTCTGGAACCTGCGCCATGAACCGCCCAAGGGCGTGCGGCGCGGCTATGATATTGCGGCGACCTTCCGCAACACGCCAAGCGATCCCGCCGGGCCCTATGTGCTTCCAGGCCAATATCGCGTGCGGGTCACGGCCGATGGGGTGACGCGCGAGGCGCCGCTGCAGGTCAGGCTCGATCCGCGCGTGCGCGTTTCCGCAGAGGATCTGGCGCTGCAGGACCGGGTTAGCCTGCAACTATTGAAGGCCAGCGCGGCGGCACAAGCGCTGCGTGACAGCGTTGATCAACGGCTGGGGAGTGCCCCCGCTGCCCAGCGCGACGCATTGCGCCGCCTGCGCGGCGATGGCGAAGCAGCCAATCCCGATACCAGCTATGGCAGCATCACTGCTGCACGGCCGGAACAGGAAACGATCGTCAGCCTGCAAGAGAAGCTGGCCTATATGCTGAAGCTGCTGCAACAGGCCGATGCCCGGCCGACAAGCCAGGCGATCACGGCCGTGGAAGCGCTGCTGGCCCGGCTCGACGAACTCAAGTCGCGGGCGACGGCACTGAGCGCGCCTTGAGCGGGACGGCCCGGGGCCCACTTGCGCAAACCGGGTTGCAGCGCCACAACAGCGCATGCTCCAGTCAAGCCGCTCCGCCAATCGGTTAGCCACCGCGATGCTTCGTCGTGTCGGGCTCGCGCTTTTGCTACTCCTGCCGGCTGCCGGGCTGCACGCACAGTCGCCAGTGGCCGTTGATCCCGCGCTCTATGCCGGCCTTTCGTATCGCATGGTCGGGCCGTTTCGTGGCGGCCGCGCCACGGCCGTGGCCGGCATCGCCGAACAGCCCAATGTGTTCTTCATGGGCACCACCGGCGGCGGCGTGTGGAAGACCGACGATGCCGGCGGCCATTGGACAAATATCACCGACGGCTTCCTGGATGTCGGCAACATCGGCGCCATCGACTTGGCCGACAGCAACCCGCGCATCATCTATGTCGGCACCGGCTCCGCCTCCATCCGCGGCAACAGCTCAGTGGGGCGCGGCGTGTGGAAATCCAGCGATGGCGGCACGACCTGGCGCCACGTTGGCCTGCCGGAATCAGGCGCCATCGGCAAACTGGTCGTGCATCCGACCAATCCCGATGTGGTCTACGTGGCCGCGCTCGGCCATCCCTTTGGCCGCAACAAGGAGCGCGGCGTCTACCGCACGCGCGACGGCGGCGCCACGTGGGAGCATGTGCTGCTCGTGAATGATGGCACCGGCGCGGTGACGCTCTCCATGAGCCCCGACAATCCGGACGACATCTATGCCGGCCTGTCCCGCATCGAGCGCAAGCCGTGGACGATGATTTCCGGCGGGCCGGATGGCGGCGTGTATCGCACCACCGATGGCGGCACGTCGTGGCGCAAGCTGGCCGGCGGCCTGCCGACCGGCAACGTGGGCAAGGTGGGGGTGACGGTGTCGCCCGCCAACCCGCGCCGCGTGTGGGCTCTGGTGGAGGCCGAGCCGGGCGGCGGGCTCTATCGTTCGGATGATCGCGGCGCGACCTGGACGTTGGTCAACACCGACAAGGAGGTGCGCGGGCGGCCGTGGTATTATGGCCATGTGCGCGCCGATCCGGTGGACCCCAACAAGGTCTATGTGATGAACGTGCCGCTGCTGCGTTCCACCGATGGCGGTGCCACGTTCAAGAAGATACCGGTGCCGCATGGCGACACCCACGACATCTGGATCAACCCGCGTGACCCGCGCGTTTTCGGGGTGTCGAGCGACGGCGGCACCCAGGTGACGGTGAACGACGGGCGCACCTTCTCATCGGTGTACAACCAGCCCACCGCCGAACTGTACGACGTGCAGGTGGACAACCAGTTCCCCTACCGCCTCTATGGCTCGCAGCAGGACAATTCGAGCATCAGCGTGCTGCAACGCCGGCTGCACAATTCGCTGCGCCCGCAACAGGAATGGGGCTATGCCGCAGGCTGCGAAACCGGGCCCGTGGCGCTGCACCCTGACCATCCGGAGATCATCTTCGGCGGCTGTTATGGCGGCGAAATCAACCGGCAGGACCTGCGGGACGACACGCGGGTGAGCGTGACCGTCTATCCGGAGGCCATGGCGCTGGCCCCGCGCGACAAGATCAACCGCTGGCAGTGGCTGGCGCCGATCGTGGTGAGCCCGCACGACCCGGCGACCGTGTTTCACGCCAGCCAGTATCTCTACCGCAGCCGCGACCGCGGCAACACGTGGACGCGCATCTCGCCTGATCTGACGACGAACGATGCGCGCTACCAGGCGTGGCCGGGCGAGCCGATCACGGCCGACAATCCCAACGGAGCGGAGACGTTCACGACCATCTATGCCGTCACCCCCTCGCCGCACGACGCGCGCACGATCTGGGTGGGCACCGACGATGGCCGCCTGCACATCACCCGCGACGACGGCAAGCGCTGGGCGGATATCACACCGCCCCAGTTGCCGCCGCTTTCCACCGTGAACCGCATCGAGGTGTCGCCGCACGCGCCGGGCCGAGCCTTCGTCGCAGCCACCCGCTACAAGCTGGATGACTTCACGCCCTACGTGTTCCGCACCGACGATTATGGCCGCACCTGGACACGGATCGCCGACGGCAGCAACGGCATCCCCGCCAACCACCCGGTGCGGGTGGTGCGTGAAGACAATGAGCGGCGCGGGCTGCTCTATGCCGGCACCGAGTTTGGCCTGTTCGTCTCGTTCGACGACGGCAAACGCTGGCAGTCGCTGCAGCTTAATCTGCCGGCGACGCCGGTGATGGATCTGAAGGTGCATCGCGGCGATCTGGCGGTGGCCACGCAGGGGCGCTCGTTCTGGATCCTGGACGATCTGGGCCCGCTGCGGGAACTGGCTGCCGATGCCGCCCCGCGGCCCATGCGGCTGTTTGCGCCGCGCCCTGCTGCGCGCGGGTTCGGAGGATTGCCGCTGCAGGAAGTGGATCTGCAACTGCCCGATAATCTGCCGCACGGGGCGCTGATCCACTACCGGCTCGCTGCCGATGCGCCGGGCGCCACGCTGGAGATCATCGATGCGCGCGGCGCCGTGCTGCGCCGCTTCAGCGCCGGCACCAAGACCGACCCGCTGACGACGACGCCCGGCTTTCACCGCATCGTGTGGGATCTGCGCACCGAAGGGCCAGTGGTGCCGCCGCAGGAAGGCAGTGAAGAGCGCTCCACCAAGGGGGCAAAGGTGCCGCCGGGGCGCTACACTGTCCGGCTCACTGCCGGTTCACAGGTGGAGACGCATCCGCTGACGGTCACCGGAAACCCGCGCGCGCAGGCCATCCGCCAAGCCGAATATGACGCACAATATGCCCTGGCCACGGCGGTTCGCGATACAATCACCATATTGAACCGCGCGCTGGCCGACGTGCGCGCATTGCGGCGCGCCGTCACCGCCTCGCCGGCTGCCACCACCAGCGCCGCCACAGCGCTCGACACTGCACTGCGCGCGGCGGAAGCATCGATCGCGCCATTGCCTGTCGCGGGCCAGATCGGCGTGCCCGCCGGCCTGAGCGCCCACTACGACACGCTCTACAGCACGCTGGTCGGCGACGGCGGCTACAGCGCCGGCAGCGCCGAGGGACGGCCAACCGCAAGCCGCTTGCAGCGCAAGGCAGACCTTGATCGGCAGTGGCAGGCCGTGCGGACACGGGTGCAGCTGATCGCTGCCGAGGAATTGGCGCGCTTCAATGCAGAGCTGAGAGGCCGCGGCCTTCCCGAGCTTCGCCTGTCTGCTGTGTAACGCAGCAAGACGCTGCACTTCTCTGTCGGACCACGTGAGACCAGAACACGAGGGTTGGCCGGACGAACGAAGAATTGGCGGTGGAGGAAATCAGCCGCGAACCAGGCTCAGCGCTAAATTTCCCTGTTCTCGACGCACTTCGCGGCTGCTTCCGAGGTCGACGGCTCAAATATGTCCTTCAGAAATCGATCATTTCCGGCATATCCGCCGATTCACGAACAGGGAATTCGTGTAGCGACAACGGGGAAATTCTGACGCGTTTTCAGGGAATGCACATTTACGAAACAGCCAAAGCGACGTGCACCCCTGATCTCCCGAAACACCGGCCGACCGCCTATCGCTGATAAACCACCTTGCCGTTGACGATGGTCGCCACAATCCTGCCAGCCAGGATTTTTTCCGGCGCGGTCGCGGCAAGGGCGAAGGGATCAATATCCATGACGGTCAGATCAGCCCATCGGCCCTTGGCAATGATCCCCGTCTGGCCTTCGCGGAAGGCGGCATAGGCCGACCAGCTGGTATAGCCCCTGATCGCTTCTTCGATCGTCAGCCGCTCTGCCGGATACCATCCGCCGGGGGGCTGAAGCTGCTTGTCCTGGCGGGTGATCGCGGCATGGAGGCCATAGAAGATGCTGTGGTCGGAGCCCGGATTGTCGGCATTGAAGGTCAGTCGCGCGCCGCCTGTGCGCAGCGTGCGCCAGGCATAGGCGCCAAGGATGCGCTGCGGGCCCAGGCGATCTTCGGCCCAGCCCTTGTCCTCTACCGCGTGGGGCGGTTCCATCGAGGCAATCACGCCGAGCTGGGCAAAGCGCGGCTGGTCTTGCGGTGAGACCACCTGCGCGTGTTCGATCCGGTGGCGGTTGCGGGCGGTGCCCGGATCAGCCTTGAACTCTGCCTCAAGGAAATCGAGCACTTCGCGGTTGCCCGCATCGCCGATGGCATGGATTCCCATCTGGAAACCGGCCTTCATCGCCGCCCTGGCCAGATCACGGTCAAAACCATAACCGCCACCGCTGATTCCGCGGTGGCCCGGCTTGTCGGCATAGTCGGCCAGCAGCCGCGCCCCGCGCGATCCCAGCGCGCCGTCGTAATAGGCCTTGACCGCGCGCGTGACGAGCATGGAGTCACTGTCCCGGTCCGGCCCCCTGGCGATCCACTGCCGCATCAGGGGCGGGTCGCGCAGCGAGAGCATGGCATAGACCCGGATCGGAAGGCGGTTCTCGTCCTCCAGCTGCTGGAGTGCGGCCATCGCCTGGGCGCCCACACCGGCCTCGTGCACCATCACATAGCCATCGGCGGCCATCTGATTCAGGCCCTTCAGCGCATGGCGCGCGACCACCGCCTGCGGCACGGGCGGCACCGCCGCATCGACCATCGTCGCCGCGCGGTTCAGGAACAGGCCACCCGGCTGGCCATCCGTGCCCAGCCGCATCTCGCCCCCGACCGGAACCGGGCTGGCCTTGCTGATCTTGCCGGCATCAAGCGCGGCCTGGTTGGTCCAGATGGCAAAACCGTGCAGACTGCGCAGCACCACCGGATGATCGGGCACCGCGGCGCTCAACTGCTGCTTGTCCGGATAGCGGTTGGCCCAGGCACCTTCGTCCCACCCGGCACCGAAGATCCATTCGCCCTTGGGGACAGATTTCGCCCGCTCGGCCACCTTTGCGACCGCCTGCGCTTCGGTGGCAACATCGGTCAGGTCGACCGATTCCAGCTTGGCGCCCAGTTCGATGAAATGGGTATGGGAATCGACCAGCCCGGGGATCACGGTCGCGCCGTTCAGATCGATCACCCGGGTCCGCTTGCCGCGCAGCGCCAGCGCTCCCTTGTCGCTGCCGACATAGACGATCTTTCCGCCGCGGATCGCCACCGCTGTGGCATCGGGGTGCCACTTGCCGTTGGTGGTGGGCGCATCGGGCGCCGGCTTGCCATCAAGCGCGGGCTCGCCCCAGCGCAGCGAATAGACATGGGCGTCGGTCAGAATCAGATCCGCAGCGCCGGGCGCGGCTTTTGCCGTTGCTTGGGAAGCATTGACGGTGATCAGGCAGACGCCGAGCACGCTTGCGAACAGACCCGCCTTCATATCCTTTTGCTCCCCGGCATGTTCGTCGTCAGATTATTCAAGACAGGTGACCCCGATTGGCGGAGGGTCGCCTCATATGGGGTTGATAGTAGGCGGCGATCTTGCGGCGTTGCAAGCGTCGATGGTCGATGGTGAGGGGGAGCAGTCGTATGCAATGGCGAACGTGGATTGGCTGGTTGGCAGTCGCTGCCGGTGCGGCGGAGTTGCTTGTTGCGCTGGCGCCCTTTGCCTTCGCCGAACTGACCATGGCTGCTGCCACGCTCGAAACGAACATCATGCCTGCGCCGGCCAATCCGGCACAGTTTCGGCCATTGCCTGGCAGGGCCGCGGGAACGGTTGTCGACGGGCATTGGCGTGTCGAGAAGATTGCCCCTGGCACATGGGCGATCGGCGAGCCCGCCGCCGATCCCGACAATTACGAATATCTGCTGGTCGGCACGCGCCGTGCGCTCCTAATCGACAGTGGCGCAACCCGCACGCACGACGTCCGCCGCGTCATTGCTGGTCTCACGGCGCTGCCGGTTACCGTCGTTCCCAGCCACCTGCATCACGACCACACCAACGGCCTTGGCTTCTTTCGCGATACCGCCCTGATCGACCTGCCGGAAACCCGAGCCCGCGCGCAGGGCAATGATGTGCGTCTGGGCCGCTATCAATATGCCCGCCCGGAACCGGTCGACTTCACAGTGACACAATGGATCAAGCCTGGAGAGATGATTGATCTTGGCGGGCGTTCCGTCACCATCCTGTCCACACCCGGCCATACCACGAATTCGGTTTCGATATGGGAGCCGGCCGGCAAGCGCCTCTATACCGGTGATTTCCTCTACCCGACGACGCTCTATGCCTTCGCGCCGGGCTCCAGCCTTTCAACCTATGTCACAACTATCGACCGACTGCTTGCGCTGCTGCCGGGTGACACAAGGCTCTACGGGGCTCACTGCTGCCGCAATGATGCCCCGCCGCAAGCGCCGTGGCTTTCGAAGAGCGACCTTGAGGACACGAGAACTGCCATCAAGCGCATCCAGTCGGGCGACCTCGACGGCCGCGGGTTCATTATCCGCCGCTTTCCGGTCAACGATCGGATGACGATGCTGACACTCTATCCGCTGGCAAACCGGTAACGCATGGGAACGTGATGCGAAGGCCGGTGGCCCTCGCAAATTATGGGCTTGCGCGCCCGTGGCGTGGCGGCAAGCATGCGGGCGGACAAGAGGACCTAAGACGATGACCAATATCTTCACCAATCCCGAGATGAACGATCTGCGCATGTCGGAAAAGGCGCGGCCGCTGTTCGATGCCGTTGTCCGTCACATCAACGACAATGTCGCGATCGTTGGAGCTGGGCGCCGGGGCAGTTGGAATTGCTGCAGACGGCGAAGGACAAGGCCAAGGCGGCGGGCCTGTGGAATTTCTTCCTGCCCAATGCCGAAACCGGCGAGGGGCTGAGCAATCTGGACTATGCCTATATCGCCGCCGAACTGGGCAAGGTGCCGCTGGCATCGGAATCCTTGAACTGCTCGGCGCCCGACACCGGCAACATGGAAGTGCTGGAACGGGTAGGCACGCACGAGCAGAAGAAGCGCTGGCTGGAGCCCCTGCTCGCCGGTGAAATCCGCTCGGCTTATGCCATGACCGAGCCTGATGTGGCCTCCTCTGATGCCAAGAACATCCGCACCCGCGCCGTGCGGGATGGCAAGGACTGGGTGATCAACGGCGAGAAATTCTATATCTCGGGTGCCGGTGATCCGCGCTGCAAGGTGATGATCGTGATGGTGCGCACCAGCGACGATGGCCCGGCGAGCAGCCAGCAATCCCAGATCCTGGTGCCGATGGACACGCCCGGCGTGAAAATCCTGGGGCCGATGCACGTGTTCAGCGAAGATCACGCGCCGCGCGGCCACATGCATCTGCGCTTTGAAAATGTCCGGGTGCCGTATGAAAACATCCTGCTCGGCGAAGGCCGCGGGTTCGAGATTTCGCAGGTACGGCTGGGGCCGGGGCGCATCCACCACTGCATGCGCACCATCGGCAAGGCCGAGATCGCGCTGGATTACATGGTGAAACGCGGCAATTCGCGTGAAGCGTTCGGCCGCCCGCTGATCATGCTGGGCAAGAATCTGGAACTGATCGCCCGCGCCCGCATCGAGATCGAGGCGATGCGGTTGATGGTGCTGAAGGCCGCCAAGGCAATGGACGTGCTGGGCAACCGCGAGGCGCGGGTGTGGGTGAGCATGGTGAAGGCGATGGTGCCGGAAAAGACCTGCCAGATCATCGACCAGGCCATCCAGATCCACGGTGCCGCCGGCATTTCGCAATGGACACCGCTGGCCGAACTCTATGCCGACGTTCGCCACCTGCGCTTTGCCGATGGTCCGGACGAGGTGCACCACATGGTTGTCGGACGGCACGAGACGGGGCTCCACTGATCGGTCAGCCCCCTCTTGCACTCGACGTCATCGAACTGGGGAAAGTCTTTACGAAGTTGGGCACGTGTTTTCGTTGGTCTGCCACATCTCGACGATTGTGCGGAGCGCCGTGACAAATGCCAGCGGCTGATCGAGCATGAGGTGGTGGCGCGCCTGCGGAATGGCGATGATCGGAATGTCGGTGCCGCCCAATTCCCGGACATAGTCGGCCGAGTCCGGTGTGAACAACAGGCTTTCCGCGCCATACACGATGGCCTTGCGGCCCGGAACGGCAACAACGCGCTTGCCCATCTCATGCCACCCCGGCTCCGCGTCGTTCTGACGGAAAACTTCGGGATCAAACTTCCAGGTCCATTCCTCGCCGCTCCGACGCAGCGAGTGAAAGGCCATGTAATCCATCAGAAATGGCTCACCGACAGGCTGCGGCGGGGAAAGCACGTATCGGCTGCGCGCGGTGGGATAATCCGGATAGCGACGTTGGGGCTTGTCGGGGTCGCCCGAGCCCGGACGCCCGTTTCCCTGCCGGTTCCGCTCCTCGAGCACCTCGGGTCGCAGCACCATCATGTCGCACAGGATCAACCCGGAAAATCGTTCCGCCGCCAACGCCATCGCGGTCAAGCCGACTGAAGCGCCAAAGCTGTGCGCAATGATGACAGGCTTGGCCGGTCCATCGAACAGCCCAAGCGCCTCGGCAACCCCGACCATCTCCGCGCCGCGCGCCTGCGCGTCGCACTCGGGCCGGTTGGCGCTGTCGCCCATTCCCGACAGGTCATAGGCGATGACGTGATGGTCCCCCGCCAGAAACGGTGCGATGAACGCAAAGCACCGCGCATGCGCCAGAAAGCCATGCGTCATCAGGATCGGGGGATGCGAGCGGTCACCCCACCGAAAATAATGGATGCGCGTTCCCGCTACGTCGATGAAGCCTTCCTCGCGCGGCACGGCGAGTGCGTCATGAAACCAGCCGGGCAGCGCATCGGGCCGCGGTGCCCAAAGCGGGTCGATGTCATCTCGTGCGTCCACGCATGGAGCTCCTTGCAAACCGCGCGCATTTAGCGGTCCTTTCAGGTCAGGACAAAGCCCTGAGATGCTGCAGGTTTGATGGTGACAGTGGCGAGAAGCTTCACCGGTGAACGACGTGAAGCGCATGGCGCCTTCCTGGGCGCAGCAGCATCGGCTGCCCAGCGTTGCCGCCGCGCAGCGCTGACCAACAAAATCAACGCCTCAGCGGCAAATTGGGCGACTGAGAAACGGGCCCAGTTGAAGGGCTCAAACGACTTCAAAGCGCAGGCTCCGGTGAGTTTGACCGTGCAAAGCCCTGGAAAATGGGGGAAAAAATCCCTCCGTCAGTAAAATCTATAATGAGAACAATAACTTGGCGGAGCGGGAGGGATTCGAACCCTCGATGAGCTTTTGACCCATACACACTTTCCAGGCGTGCGCCTTCGACCACTCGGCCACCGCTCCGCGCACTGGAAGGGGCCCGATAGCAAGCGAGGGGCGGCGCGTAAACCGCAGACGCAAAAGATATATGGCAAATGAAAAGGGGCGACCCTTTGCCGACGCCGCCGCTGCTGACGCGCCCCACTAGTTGAGAGATGGCCCTCCGGTCTTACTGCAGCAACTGCGTGACACGCTGGGCCCACTGCTCGGCCCGCGCCAGCATCGCCTGCGCGGCCTGGTTCAGCATATGGCCGTTGGTCAAACTATTGGATTTTTGAGTAAATCTGTATCCTGGACCCGGCTGCGCGAAGCCTGCAGATTGGTGCTCTTCGCCGACAGGTTGTTCAGCGCCGTCTCCTGCCGGTTCTGCACGGCACCGATGTTGGCGCGATCGAGGAGGTGTGGGTCATCCAGGCACTTCCGCAAAACAAACACCGCTTTCGGTATGAACGAAAGCGGCCGGCATAGGCGACCTGTTTATGTGGGCCCGAGCGCGAACAAGGGCGCTATCGCGGCATCGCCCTATCTGAACTTATCCTACGGAATAAAAACAATTTTTCTGCGTCGGCTTCGACAACGCCATCGTCAGAACCGGCGAGTGAATTTCGGTTCCGGATTCGCAAGAATAGCCCTGCAGGAAAAACAATGCTGCCGAAACTGGTTTCGGTTCACTGTGTCTGCGATTGCCAATCCGGTTACTGGCAGCTTGTGCGTAATCTAGGTCAGAATTTTGGTGTGCGGGTCGCCGTTGCACGGTGCCCCGGTGCGCCCCGCGTTGCTGTGTTCTCTGGCGTTCTCCTGTCTTTGACTTTGCTTACTGAGGCGCCGACACTCGGCGCTCCGCAACTCCCGTTGTCCGACGTGGAAGTCCGTGCGGCAAAATCCTGCGCCGATGCCGCCGTGACAAAGGGCAAAATCGCCGGCAAGCAGGCATCACCCAACTGCGCAGATGCCAGCGCAGGCAAGACTGCGCCTTCGAATGCTTCAAGCACGCAAAACCAGCCTGCCTTGGCAACGCAACTAGTCGAGACGATCCTGGGCGAGCGCTGCGTGGCGCAGGAACGCCCTGAATCCCCGGCATCCCGATTGCTTCCTCACGATCTGAGCATCACCTGCGAAGGCGTCGCGGTCGGGAGCCTGAGCTATTCCCTCATGTCGACTAGCACAGGCAGTTTGGCAGATGTGTTTCGGTCGAGCCGTCAGTTTGTGTCGATGGGATCCAAACTCGATTGTGAACCGCCAAAATCTCTGACTGCTGGCGATGCACAAGGGGGTGTCATCGCGTTCCCCTGTCGGCACCGGCGGGATGGTTGGCCAACCTTGGTGATGGTGAGTGCAGCTTCCAATGTGCTGCGCGTTGCTGAAGGTCCAGCATCGGCCTATCCCGTCCTGCGCCAATTGTCGGGATTGGAAGTTTCGACAACCTCGAGAACGCAGCAAGCAGAGCAGGTCCGCTCGCTTTGGTCTACGCCGATCGCCATCGGCAGCGCGGCGGAGAAAGAGAAAATCGCAGGCTATCTGAGCAATGCGCGTGCGTCTGCTGGACAGTCTGCCTTTGCCGCTGCCGAACGAGAATTTCGCAAGGCGCTGGAACTGCAAGTCCGCCTCTATGGCGAAGACGATATGGCGACGAACGATGTGCTGCTGGACCTTGCAGTCACCGTCAGCAATCAGGGACGCCATGACGAAGCCGAGGCCTTGATCCGGCGCGCCGCTCCGATCGTGGAAAAGTCCCCAAAGCCTGCCGATCGCGCCCGCATGAGCGGGTATCAGGCCTTTGTCGCGGCCAATAAGGGGAGCTCTGAAGAGGCGTTGATGCTCGCCCGCGCAGCGGCAGCGCAATGGCGCGATATCGTCGCGCAAGCCGCGGGCACGGGTTCGCGATCCTTGTCGCAGTTGCCGGGCATGACCAATGGGTTCGAAGCTGAACTGGCCATGGCGCTGAACCTGGAAGCAGGAATGTTGCTGCGTACTGGCGACGTCACCGGCGCCTATGCCAGCGCCGCCGAGGCTGCTCTGATCATCAAGCGCGTTGATGGTGAGCCATCGTGGTGGGAAAGCGACACGCTTGTCACGCTTGGTAACGTGAGCAGCGCACAGGGCCGCCTTTCAGCAGCCGAAGCCTATCTCAAGAAAGCGATCGACCTGCGCAAACAGGCCTTTGGAGAAGGATTGGCCACCCTTCAGGCGCGTGTCGCGCTTGGGCGGGCCTATCAGGCTGAGCATATGAATGTTTCAGCCATCATTGTGTTTCGTGAAGCAATCGCGATTGCAAAGACGTTGCCAAGAGACACGGCTCCGATCCGTGCAGACGACATCATTCCGTTTGCCGAAGCCGTTGTTGAGGAAGCGGCACGCTACAGCGACCCTTCGGCAAAGCTTGGTCTGTTCACCGAGGTGTTCGACGCCTTTCAAATGGTCAGTTCCCCGGTTTTTGACCGGACAATGGCCCTGACGTCGGCGCGGCTCTCGACACAAACGCCGGGACTTTCGGATCTGCTGCAACGCCTGGATAGCGCAATGCAGAAGGAAGCTGGGCAGCGTCTGCAACTGGCAACCGAGCAAGCCCGATCAGTTGAGGACCGCAGCGCAGAAGCCGAAGAACAATATTCGACCGAGATTGCGGCGCAGGGCAAAATCATCGCCGAAGTGCGTAAAAATATCGTCGACAAGTTTCCCGATTTTTCGTCTCTGACCGATGCAAAGGGCCCGAATTTGGACCAGCTGCGCGGGCGTCTTGGTGTTGACGAAGGGATGCTTGTTTACCTTGTTGGGAAAAAGACGTCATTCGTCCAGCTTGTAACGAGGAACAAGACCATAGTTGCACCGGTTCCCGTTGGAAGCGCAGCACTCGAGACGGTTGTGGCGCGCCTGAGGCGCGGCCTTGAGATTGAAGGGTCGTCAGTCAATGATTTTGACTTGGATGCTGCACATGGTTTGTATCAAGATCTCTTTGCTGGACTGAAAGACGAGATCGCCGACTTAAAGCGGCTTGTGATTGTTCCGGCAGGGGCATTGGCCAATCTGCCATTTGGCGTGCTGGTAACGAAGCCGCCCGCGCTCGGCCAATATGTTTCAGCCCATTGGCTGACCAATGATTTTGATATTTCCTATAGTCCGACGATCACATCCTTTGTGAATTTGCGATCGACGCGCTTGGTCGGCCAGCATGCCCGCAAATTGCTTGCTGTGGGCAATCCGGTGCTGGCACCGCTGCAACGGGTCGCGGCACAGGAAGCCGCGTTCGCCAGCGTCATCAGCAGCTGCCAGTCGGGCGACATCATCCCGCCGGAATTGCTCCGCTCGCTTGCCTCCCTTCCGGATACAGCCAACGAAATTTATAATGTTTCCAAAGCGCTGGGTGGTAATGCAAGCGATATTCTTTTGGGCGGGCGGGCAACCGAACCCGCGCTGCGCGCGCGCAATCTGGCTGATTATCGAATTCTGTATTTCGCGACCCATGGTCTCTTGCCCGGGGAAATCCGCTGTCAATCGCAGCCCGGGATCGTGCTGACGCCGCCAAGCGAACCGGCAGAAACCCATTTTGGCGATGGACTTTTTGACGCGAGCGAGATCGCAGCCTTGCCGATGACGGCCGATCTGGTTGTGCTGTCGGCCTGCAACACGGCGGCTTCCGGCAAGGCTGATGGCGGGCAGTCGCTGTCGGGCCTGGCAGCCTCATTCTTTCGGGCTGGCGCAAAGAGCCTGCTGGTGAGCCACTGGCAGGTGCCTTCGGCGGCGACTGGCGCACTCATGTCGTCCATGTTCGCGACCCTTTCCAAGACTCCGAACATGTCCGTTGATACGGCCTTGCGCACGGCCCAGTTGGGCCTTTCGAAGGCCCCCGGATTTGCGCACCCGTTCTTCTGGGCGGCATTTGTCTTGATGGGTGACGGCGCCATAAAGCCCCTTGATGAAGAACAGCGCCAATGAAGCGTGGCACCAGCCTTGGTCTGCTCGTGGGCGGTCTCATGATCGCTTCACAGTCCCTCGCGGCTCCGATGATCGTCGTCGAAGCGCGAGGCGCTGGTCTTCGACCCGGCATGCGCCTGGACAGCGCGGCAACAATTGATCTGAAGGACGGGGAACGCGTTACCCTTATTGGTGCTGACGGCCAGGCTGTAACGCTGCGCGGCACCTATGCGGGCGTGCTGACGAAGGCTGGTGGCGCAAGCCAGAATCCTCGGCTTGCGCTTGCCGCACTCATTTCAACGCGAAACGACCGTGCAAGCAAAGTCGGGGCGATCCGGTCCGGTGCAAATGCCGCGCCGCTGCCAGATCCATGGCTTATCGATGTTTCAAGATCGGGTGCGCGCTGCATTCGCGAGGGCCAGCGACCCATTTGGTGGCGGCCTGACGGTTCCGGGGAGACGAAGTTCACTGTCTATCCGATCGACCGCTCGTGGCGCGCCGATTTTGTGTGGCAAAAGGGGCAGACCGAAATGGCCGCGCCCGATCTTGCGAAGCTGGATGGTGTAAAAACCTTTCTCATCCAGGTGCCTGGGCAGGATAACGCCATCAGTCTCAATGTCATTCCCGCTGATGTCGTCGATCCTTAGTCAGCGACAACTATCTTGGCCGGTTTACCGACAACTATGATGGCCGGTGTGGCCGCTGGTCAGGCTTGGTCGGAGGGCGGGGCGCAGCCCCGACCG
>NCEU01000004.1:687-179117 GCA_002280855.1 Sphingomonadales bacterium 32-65-25
ACGCACCCGTGCGCCACTAACCCCGAAGGGTTCGTTCGACTTGCATGTGTTAGGCATGCCGCCAGCGTTCGTTCTGAGCCAGGATCAAACTCTCAAGTTCATGCAACCAGCTGCTACGGGGAAAACCGTTTGCAACTGACTGTTGTTCAGGAGCTTATTCTGTTCACAAGATCACTAACGTAACCGGCAAAAAGCCGGTGTGCTATGTGGTATTGAGACATATAAGCTTCGGTTTAACCACGGCACTCGGAACCTGAAATCCCGAACCGTGGACCGCCGCCCACATGTCCCTTCATTTTAACCTACGATGAGAAAGAGCGACACCGAACATTCCCCTGGCGAACCAGGTTCCTGACCGGTGTCAATTTCGAGGTCGGCGGCAAACGCTTTGCTCTGGTCCAGTGGACCGGGGCGGTGGGTTCGTCGTCGGCGACGGAGGCGGCTTATGGTCCGCTCGAAAGTCTCCGTCAACAACTTTTTTTCCGGCGCTTCCGAATTACTTCGGAAGCTTGAAATCCCCGGCACCGCAACGATTGTCTGCCCACTTTAAGGGTGGGTCAAGGTGACCGTTGCTGTTGTCTTGGCTGCCTGGGGAGCGTCGCTCGGAAGCGGCGTCCCCGTTGGCCGGGAGCGCTCCTCTATGGGCGACCCACCGGCCTTGCAAGCGCTTTTTTGCGAGATCGTGTAATTTTCTGTCTCTTCCTTGGAAGAAGTGAACCTTCTCCACAGGGCGCCTGTGGGGACTGCCGCCATCACATCGGGGCAAGCCCGGCAGAATCAGTCCACCCCGATGCCCGAATCCGGCAGAATCGCCTCCACAGTCGCCGCTTGGCAGCTCCAGGCCCCGTTACAGAATCGGGTATTCCGCCGAATCAATCGATCAGACGTGCCCGCATCAGCTGGCGATATAGTGCTTCAGCGATTCGGCTTCGGCCTCGGCGTCCTCGATTCGGCGCTTCACGAGATCACCGATCGAAACGAGACCCAGCAGCCGGTCACCCTCCAGCACGGGCAGATGGCGGAATCGGCGGTCGGTCATGATTGCCATGGCATCGCACACGTTCATGCGCGCATCGGCCGTGATCACCGGCGCCGTCATGAGATCAGCGGCGGTGGCATCGTGCACGCCCTTCCCGTGCAGGTGCATGCAGCGGCAGATGTCACGCTCGCTCACCAGGCCGGCAATGACATCACCATCCATCACCAGCACAGCGCCGATGCGATGTTCATGAAGCAGGGCAACAATGTGGGTGATCGGCGAATCGCGGCCGACTGTGACAAGCGGCTTCTTGCCGACGAGAATCGAACCGAGCATGATTCGCCTCCCAATAAGGGCGCCGTATTGGCGCCGCGGGTGGCAATCATGCGCCCATCACCACCGGAAGGCAAAGTACAATGAATGGCCCAGGCCCCAACCCTTCCGAGTCGGCTGCCGCCAGCGCTGCGTGGGTGCCGTTCTGGCGCCTGATGCGCATCGTGGCACTGTGTGCGCTGCTGGCCGTGCTGGCCGCCCTAGGCTGGCTGCAGGCCACAGGTGCGCCACAGCGATGGGAATTGTGGCTGGCAGTGGCCGGCGGCGTTGGCGGCACTGTGTTGCTGTCAGGCGCGCTGATGGGCCTGGTGTTCGTCTCCAATCGCTCCGGCCACGACGACAGCGTGGGCCGGGGCGACTAGAGGCGGGCGTCAATCAGCCGATTCGGTTTCCGCTGCCGGCTTGCGGGTGCGGCGGCGCACGGGCTTTTCAGCCGGAGCGGCTTCGGCGGCGACGGATTCGGCCGGAACCGGCGCTGCCGGGGCGTCCTCCGCATCGCGACGCACGCTCAGGCGACGGCCCTCGCCGCGCGAGACGGGGGGTGGCAGCGCCTGCAGAAACGATTCGCGGTCATCAACCGCCGGTGCATCAGTTGAATCCTGATCCCGCGGCTGCTCTGACCGTTCCGGCCGGCGATCACGGCGATCACGCTGCCAATCCCGGCGGTTGCCGTCGGCGCCACGATCTTCACGGGGCCGATCTTCACGCGGGCGGTCATCGCGAGGACGATCATCACGGGGACGGTCATCACGGGGACGTTCGTCACGGGGCCGGTCGTCGCGGGGCCGGTCGTCGCGGGTGCGGCCATCACGGTTGCGATCATCCCGGCGACCACGCTCACGGTCATCGCGAGGGCGATCATCACGGGGCCGGTCATCGCGGGCGCGCTCATCTCGGCGTTGGTCGCCGTCATCACCGCGATCGTCGTCACCCTCGGCATTGCCGCTGTCGCCGTCCACGCCGTCATCATCATAGCCGTCCCGGCCATTGCGGCCTTCGGGCTGGCGATCACGATGATCGCCCAAAATGCGGAAATAATGTTCGGCATATTGCAGATAATACTCTGCCGTCACCCGGTCGCCGGCCTGTTGGGCATCACGCGCCAGGGCACGATATTTTTCCAGCAGCTGGGTGGCATTGCCGCGCTGGCGGTTATCAAGCCGGGCGCCATAATTGTTGCCGCCAGCCATTTGTTGCGGGCGCGGACCGGTGTTGCCGCCTCCACGCCGCCGCCGCTGGTTGTTCCTGATCAAGATCGTTGTCCCCGTTGACTGGCCATATCGCGGCGGCTGTTGGGTGTAATCATGCCCTTCGCGCGGTTCGGACGCCGGGGGCCAACAGGCCCATCCGCGACCGGACTTGCCCTTTGCTGGCGTACCGGCTGATGCTGCGCGAGAGGCAGCCCGCTGCTTTCCTGCTGCGGCTACCTGAATGCGCCTTAGCCGGGCAAATCCCATCCGCCAAGGGAAAAACGACACAGGCCGCTCAGCGTACCACCTTGGGCGCCATGCCAGCCATCAACTGGAAGCAGGCTTCCGGGTCCTGCCGCTTCAGGCCGAGCAACTGCATTTCGGCAGCGCCATCCCGCCCGACGGGAATTTCGGGCACATTGCCCGTGATCCCGGCGATGATCTGCGCGGCAGCCTCGTGGATGGAAATGCCGGCATCCACCGGATCCTCGCCATCACCTTTCTGGCTGCCATCACCACGCAAGGCGTTCTTGCCGATGCCGGTGGCGACAAAGCCGGGGGTGAGCACGTGCACCTGCACACCATATTGGGCGATCTCGGCCCTGAGCGCGTCGGACCAGCCGACCAGCGCATGTTTGGCAGCACAATAACCGGTGCGCAGCGGCGAGCCGACCTTGCCGGCGACCGAAGCGTTGTTGATGATTCGCCCCGACCCGCGCTTGATCATCGCGGGCAGCACCAGCTGGGTCAGCCGTAGCGGCGCGAAGAAGTCCACCTCCATCAGAGTCCGGTAAACCGGAAATTCGGTATCGAGCGCCAGGCTGCGCTGCGAAATGCCGGCATTGTTCACCAGCCAATCGACACCGCCGGTCACAGCCTGCACCCGCGCGGCAATGGCCGGCAGCGAATCAAGATCGGTCACTTCAAATGCTTCAACAAAGCTGCCCGGGCATTGGGCGGCAACCTCTTCCAGCGCCGCCTGGTTACGCCCCGACAGCACCAGCCGCGCGCCCTGTGCCGCCAGCGCCAGCGCCAGCCCCTTGCCGATCCCGGCCGAAGCGCCGGTGATCCAGATGGCCTTGCCTGCAACATCGCTCATTGGAAATAACTCCAGCCGGCGGCCGGCACGCCGATCAACATCGGGTGGGCCCACAAGATCAAGAACCACAACAGCAGCCCGCCCAGCACCGGCACCAGGCCGGGCCAGATCGCGCTCCATGGTTGGCGGCCGGCCACGATGGCCAGAAATGGAAAATGCGAGGTGCGCGCCATGTGAGCGGCATAGGCGGGGTTCTGCGCCTTCTTCTTGCCGTCCTGCATGGCCGTGCCGAACAACGCCAGCACGCCCACCCCGCTGGCCAGCACGATGGTGCGTGGATCAGCGGTCATCATGATGTGCACGCCGGCCCAGATCGCCATGCTCCACATCATCGGGTGGCGGGTGATGCGCTGCAGCCCTTTTGGTTCCCCCTTCACGCCGGGCATCATCGCCGGGTTGGGCGCGCTCACCGATCCCACGAAGAAGATGCAAGCCACCAGCATCGCCGCCAGCGCCGGGATGTAAGCGCCTGCCGGCGTATCCCACAGCCGTTCCTTGGGCGTTTCGCGCCACAACTGCACGGCGCTGCCGAAACTGGCCAGCGCCACCAGCGAATAGACGAGGGCGAAGCCCTTCTCCCCAAGCCGCGCCACCAGTGGGCCACGCAGGGGGTGCGACAGCAATTCATGGCTAACCACGAACAGGCCCACCAGCAGCGCCAGCAGCATCAGATCAGACACGCAATACCCCTCTTCCGGCCAGCGGTTTGCCGGCGGCTTTTCATTGCCGCCGCTTCAAGTTGCGGCTCAGCGCGGATATTGCAACGGCAAATCAGTGCGGCCAAGCGCTTTGTAACGCTGCGCCAACAAGGTCTGCCGGCTGGTCATCGGCTGGGGCGCACCGTCAATCCACACGGCAACGGGGGTGCTCATCAATTCCAGCGGATCGCCATCCCACAGCACGATATCGGCCCGCTTGCCCACCTCCAGTGTGCCGGTATCGGCCAGGCCCAGCACCCGTGCCGGATTGGCGGTGATGCTGGCCAGCGCCTGGCCTTTGGTAAGGCCCTTCCCGCCCGGCACTGTCCCTTGCCCCACGGCGTTGCCGGCATAACCGGGCAGATTGACCGGCGTTGTGCCGCCCACGCCGCCCAGCGGCCCCAGCACCACCGTGACGCCCGCGGCCTGCAGATGGCCGGCATTGTTGCGCGATGCCGCCAGCCCTTCGAAATCATCGGGCAGATCATACAGGCTGTGCGTGATCACCGGCACGCCAGCGCGGGCAATCTGCGCCGCCACCAGCCACGCCTCGCGCGCGCCGACCAGCACCGGGCGGATCGCAGGGTAACGGGCCTTCAGCTTCAGCACCTCCAGTATGTCGGCGGCGCGTTCGACATGCACCATCAGCGATTGCGCACCACTCAGCACCGGCAGCAGCGCCTCGACATCGCGGCGTTTGACCAGCGAACCCGAGTCATCGCCGCCCACGCTCGCCGCCGGATTGGCAGCCAGCCGTTTGGCGGCATCAAGCAGGTCGATCAGCTGGGCATAGGCCGCCGGACGCGAGCCGCCAGCCAGCCGCGCGCCGGCTTCGCCCAGTTCCACATATTGGAACGCGCGCGGCCGGGTAACGGTTGGCCCGTTGGCGGCAAGGCTGAGCACCGCGCCCTGCCCGCCGAACACGGCATTGCCCGAATCAGGCACGGCAGCCGCGCGGGTAACGCCAGCCATGCGATAAATGGCAAAATGCAGCGAGCCAGGGTTGATGGCGGCGGCCATGTCGAGCGCGGCAGAATAGGACGACGTGCGTGCGCTGCCATCGTTGGTTTCGCGCACGCCGCCAACTTCGGTGAGGCCCAGATCGCTGGGCACGGCAACAATGCCCGGCGTGACGGGCTGGCCCTTCGCGTCGATCACGGTGGCACCGGCCGGCACGGCCAGGCCGGCGCCGATGGCGGTGATGCGGCCATTGTCGATGATGATGGTGGCGTTGCGGATCACCTCTTCACCGCGCGCCGTGTGGGCGGTGGCGCCGGTGATGGCGATGGGGGCAGCAAGGGCCGGCGTAGCGGCGAGGGCCATGGTGAGCAGCGCGCGCTTCATTTCACTTCTCCCGCACCGGGCTGGCCAAGCTCGAAATCAGCCGTGGGCCGGCGTTTGGGATCGCCCCAATCATACATCAACGCGCCATCGATCCACACATGCGTGGGCCGGGCATAGACGCTGAACGGCTCGGCCGACCACAGCACCACGTCGGCCGCCTTGCCGGCTTCCAGGCTGCCGGTGCGGTCGCCAATGCCCAGGCCCTTGGCCGGGTTGAGGCTCAGCCAGGTCCAGGCCAATTCGGGCGTGATGGTCAGGCCCAGCCGGCGGCCGGCGGCGATGGCCTTGGCGGCTTCCTGGTTCAGGCGCTGGATGCCGTTTTCATCATCGCTGTGCACGATGGCGCAGGCCCCGGCGGCATTCACCAGCGCGATATTCTCGCGGATGCCGTCATAGCTTTCCATCTTGAAGCCATACCAATCCGCCCACATTGCCGAGCAGATGCCCTCAGCCTTCAGCATGTCGGCGATCTTGTAGCTTTCGACCGCGTGGTGAAAAGCCGTCACCTTGTAGCCGAACTCGCGGCTCATGCTGATCACATTGGCCATTTCATCGGCTCTGTAGCAGTGGTTCTGCACCAAGATCTCGCCGTTCAGCACGCCCATCAGCGTGTCCAGCGCCAGTTCGCGGCGCGGCGCATCGGTGGGCTTGGCGCTGCCGGCTTCGGCGCGCTTGGTATAATCATCCCAGCGCCGCTTGTAGATCGCCGCGTCCGACCAGAGCTGGCGGGCATAGGCGATATTGCCCATGCGGGTGGCCGGCAACTGGTTGCGGCTGCCATAGACGCGCTTGGGATTCTCGCCGCAGGCCATCTTCAAACTGTAAGGTGCGCCCGGAAACTTCATCTCCTGCACGCTGCGGCCATAGACGGGCTTCAACGTCACCCCGCGCCCGCCGAACAGATTGGCTGATCCGGGCAGTGCGTGCAGCGCCGTGATGCCGCCAGCCAGGGCGCGGCTGAACCCCGGATCCTGCGGCCACACGCTATGTTCAGCCCACACTTCCGGGCGGGCCGGGCTGGTCGCCTCGTTGCCGTCGCTATGCGCCTGCACGCCGGGGCTGGGATAGACGCCCAGGTGGCTGTGAATGTCGATGATGCCGGCGGTGACATATTTGCCTTGCGCCTCGATCAGCTTTGCGCCCTCCGGCACGGTAACGCTGGCGCCGATCTCGGCAACCTTGCCGCCTTCCAGCCGGATCATGCCATTATCGATGCGGCGCCCGGCGCCGTCATAGATGCGGGCGGGGAGGCGGGCGCGTCCTTCGGCTTGTCTTTTGCGACGGCGACAGAGGCCAGCGCCAAACCGGCGATGCCTGACAACAATATAGCCCGCATGTTCAATCAACTCCCCTGTTGGCCCCACGTTGGGCCAACAGGCACGCAAGCGCAAATTACCCTACCGCCACTATTTCACGCCGTGCATCAGGCGCTTGATCAAGGGCGAGATCAGCAGCAGCACGCCGCCAATCCCCGCCGAAGCCAGGCCGATGGTTTCGAACACCCCGGCATAAGTATCGAGGCTGACCTTGAGATTGGTCACCTGCCCGCCCACCGTCTCAACGCTGGCCACCTGCGCCACCAGGCCACCCACATATTGCGCGCAGGCGATGGAGACGAACCACAGGCCCATCATCAGGCCGACGATGCGCGCGATGGAAAGCTTGGTGACCATCGACAGGCCAACCGGCGAGATCATCAGTTCGGCCATGGAGTGGATGAGATAGAGGCCAGCCAGCCACCAGATGCCCACCTTGAAATCATCGCCGGCAAATTGCGTGCCCCACACCAGGAACAGGAAGCCACCGCCCACACCGGCCAGCGCCATGCCGAACTTCACCGGAATGCCCGGTTCCAGCCCGCGCCGGCCCAGCGCCTGCCACAACAGGCTGAACAGCGGCGCCAGCATGACAATGAAGATGGCGTTGAAGAACTGGGTCTGCGCCGGCTCCATCTCGAACAGGCCAAAGATCGACAGATCCGTGTTGCGCGCCGCAAACAGGGTGAGGCTGGAACCGGCCTGTTCGAACAGCGTCCAGAACACCACGTTGAAGACGATCAGGATGATCGCGGCCAGCATCATCTGCCATTCCTGGCGGTTGCCATAGACGATGGACCAGATCGGAATCAGCACGACACAGGCGAGGAAGGTGCCGAACAGCACCTTGCCCAGGATCGGCAGGCCCGCGAGGTAACCGATGAAACCGGCGCCTTCCACCGGCGGCGGTGCCGCCATCAGGTTGGTGAACAGGAACCACACCAGCGGCACAAAGGCGATGGCGCCCAAATAGATCGGGATATCGCGGTTCGGCGCGCCAGCCGGTGGCTCGCCATAGCCTTCAAGTTTCGGCCCGGCGAACTGGATCAGATACCAGCTCAGCGCCATGCCAAGCGCCGCCAGCAGGAAGCCGGCCCACCAGCCATATTCTTTTGCGAGGAACGGACAGGCCAGCTGGCTGCCCAGCGAGCCGAGGTTGATGCCCATGTAGAAGATGGTGAAGCCCGCGTCCCGCCGGCTGTCGCCCTTGGCATAGAGGCTGCCAACCATGGTGGAGATATTGGGCTTGAAGAAGCCATTGCCGATGGTGACCGCCGACAGGCCGAGCAGCATGATGGTGACGAACAGCGCATCACGCTCCCCGCCGGCTTCGAAACCGCCCTTGTCGATATGGCGGGCTTCCGTGCCGTCGGCACCCAGCAGCGAAACGCTGCCATCCTCGTTGCCTTTGATCTGCAGTTTCTGGCCTTCGAGCGTGACGAACTGCGCCTTGTCATTGCCCGTGGTCTCAACGCTGACGGCATATTGCTGGCCATCGAACTTGGCCCATGGCTTGGCCGCCTCGCCGCCGAAACACAGGGTGAAATAGCCCGCCGCCATCAGGATGGCACCGAACTTCACGGCTTTCTTGGAACCAAGATAATTGTCGGCCAGCAAACCGCCGACCAGCGGGGTGAGATAGACCAGCGCGGTGAAGCCACCATAAAGGCTGGTCGTCGTGCTGTCGGAAAACAGGAAATGGTTGGCGAGATAGAGCGTCAGCAGCGCCCGCATCCCGTAATAACCAAAGCGCTCCATGGCCTCGGTGGTGAACAGCCGCGCCAGCTGCGCCGGGTGGCCGAACCATTGCGGGCGGGTATCTGCCGCCGCCGCGCTCGCGTTCTCGCTCAAAATGTCTCTCCCTCGCACGCCAGACCCAGGCGCGCCATTTCCGGTACCGGTGATAGCGGGCAGCAACGGTTCCGCCAAGCCGACTTGACCTTGGATGCCCGCAGGCGTCTGCTTGGGCCATGATCCGTCACCTGCTCCCCGCGCTCCTCGCCCTGTTGCCACTGCCTGCCGTGGCCGCGCCCATGCTGATAACCGCCGACCGGGTGTGGGATGGAGAAGCGATGCATGTCGGTTGGCAGGTGCTGGTCGATGGCGGGCGCATCGTGGCGGCGGGGCCGAACCTTGCCGCCCCAGCCGATGCCCAGCGCATCGCCCTGCCCGGCCAGACCTTGCTGCCCGGCTTCATCGAAGGCCACAGCCATCTGTTGCTGCACCCTTATGACAAGGTGCCGTGGGACGATCAGGTGCTGAAGGAAAGCGAGGCCTATCGCGTTGCCCGCGCTGTCGTGC
The DNA here is from genome assembly GCA_002280855.1 of Sphingomonadales bacterium 32-65-25. Taxonomy (GTDB): domain Bacteria; phylum Pseudomonadota; class Alphaproteobacteria; order Sphingomonadales; family Sphingomonadaceae; genus Sandarakinorhabdus. The sequence goes on from NCEU01000004.1 coordinate 9,948, forward strand.
ATGCCAAGGCCACTCTGATGGCGGGCTTCACCACGGTGCGCGATCTGGGCACCGAAGGCGCCGGCACGGCCGATGTCGGGCTGAAACGCGCGATCAACGAAGGCCATGTTCCCGGCCCCCACATGATCATCGCCACCCGCGCATTGGTCGCGCCCGGCAGCTATGCGCCAAAGAATGACGCCTGGGCGGTGCCGCAGGGCGCCGAAGAAGCCGATGGCCCCAATCTGGTGAGCGCCGTGCGCCGCCAGATCGGCGCCGGGGCGGATGTGGTGAAGCTGTATGGCGATTATCGCTGGCGGCCCGGCGAAGGCAGCCGGCCCACCTATTCGCAAGGTGAAATTGCCGCTGCCGTCGCCGCAGCCCATGATGCCGGGCGGCAAGTCGCCGTCCACGCCAACACCGCTGAAGCCATGCGCCGCGCCTCCGCTGCCGGGGTGGAGGTGATCGAACATGGCAGTGAAGGCGATGCCGCCACTTTCGCGCTGATGGCGAAGAACAAGACCGCGCTGTGCCCGACGCTCGCCGCTGGTGATGCCATCGCGCGCTATCGCGGCTGGAACGGCCAGGAACCGGCGCCGGCCGATGTGCAGCAGGACCGCGCCGCCTTCCAACTGGCCATGAAGGCTGGCGTGCCGATCTGCATGGGCGGCGATGTCGGCGTGTATGAACATGGCACCAATGCCCGCGAAATGCTGCTGATGGCCAAGGCCGGGATGCCCAACGCCGCCGTGCTCACTGCCGCCACGGCCGGCAATGCCCGCTATTTCGGCCTGGCCGATCGCGGCCGCATCGCGCCCGGCCTGCTTGCCGATCTGGTGGCAGTGCCCGGCGATCCGCTCGCCGATCTGGCGGCCGTCACCCGGGTGCGATTCGTGATGAAGGGCGGGGCGGTGGCTCGGGCCGACTAAACGGCGGCTGTCCTATAGGGGGCAATTCCGTTTATCATCCGGCCCGGGTTCGCCCGCCGCTATGTCTCAATTTGCAGTCTCGAACAGCCTCGCGCGCATGAGGCAAAACTGTAACCTTTGTAACCTACAGGCGCGCGCTGCCCGGCGGCTCTGCCAAGCCTGAAGCCCTTTCGCTGGACCGACAGTCAGTCATCCGATTTGGCAATTCAGACGGTCCGCATTACTGCCGACCGTCATGGACAGTTTCAACGACACCGCCAGCATCGCCGCCCTGCTCGCCAGCCGCCGTTCCGGCAAAGCACGTGAGATGATTGCACCCGGCCCCGATGCCAGCCAGTTGCAGGCCGTGTTGGCCGCCGCCGCGCGCGTGCCCGATCATGGCAAGCTGAACCCGTGGCGATTCGTGGTGATCGACAATCGCGCCGCCTTTGCAGACGCGCTGATGGCCATCTATCTGGCGGGCAAGCCCGACGCCGGCCGGTTGGAGCGCGAGGCGGTGACCCAGTTCGCCACCCAGGCGCCCTGCCTTGTGGTTGTGATCGCCAGCCCCAAGCCGAGCCATATTCCGGCGTGGGAGCAGGAGCTTTCAGTCGGTGCCGCCTGCCAGAATCTGGTGCTGGCCGCGCACGCCCATGGCTTTGTTGCCAACTGGCTGACCGGCTGGGCGGCGTTTGATGAAAAGTTGCTGGCGTTGCTGGGCGGCGCGGCACCGGAACGCATCGCCGGCTTCTTCTTCATCGGCAGCCAGGGCAAGCCGCTGGAAGAACGCCCGCGGCCCGATCTTGCCGCCATCATCAGCCACTGGCGCGGCTGAACCGCCTCAGTTGCAGCGGATGGTGCCGCTGCCCGAAGACCGGCTGGTGCAGCGCGCGCCGCCGGTGACGACGACATCGCCGGACCCCGAGGTGCGCGCCGTGACGGCGCCGCTGGCTTTCAGGCTGACATCGCCGGAACCAGACGTGGTAAGATCGGCGTTGGTACAGGCCAGGCCGGCCGCCGCCAGATCACCACTGCCCGAAAGCCGCGCATTCAACGTGGTGCAACGCCCGGTCAGCGCGATGTCGCCCGAGCCGGAAATGCTGGCATTGACTCCGCCCGAAGCCACGCTTGCCACCGACAGTCCGCCGGAACCAGAAATGCTGGCGCTGAGGGCCTGCGTTTTCACGTCCCGCACGGCCAGATCACCAGACCCACTCACCCGCAGGTTGACGGCCGCGCCTTCCGCCACATCGGCGGTCGCATTGCCCGATCCGGAGACGGTGACAGCAGTCAGGGCTGGCAGGCTGACTGCAACCTGTAGCGACCGGCCCCGCCAATCCCAATTGCCCCGCTTGCGGCCGATGCGCAGCGTTGTGCCCTCCTGCCGGATTTCCAGCCGATCAAGATCAGCCTCACTGCCGGTAGCCACCAGGCGGAATGCGCCCTTGCGGATACTCACAGTGTCATTGGCTTCCAAAACCACCTGTGTGAAGCCGGTGTTGGCAAAGCTGCGTTCGGTCGCATGCGCCGGCAGGGCAGCGGCCAAGAAGGCGGCAGGCAGCAGGATGGAACGGATCATGGCAGAACCTCCTTGTGTATTGCTGTATTAATACACAAAGGCTGGACAGCTGCAAGTCTATTACGAAACAGGCGCCGCTCCCTGGGTGGGAAGCGGCGCCTGTGTCATCGCGAAACCGTGTTGGCTTCGCCGAAGCGGCTTACGCGGCTTTCAGCACTTGTTCGATCTTCTGCTGGGCAGCCGGCTCGTCGATATTTTCCATCGCGGCCAGTTCGCGGGCGAGGCGGCCGATGGCGGCTTCATAGATCTGCCGTTCGGAATAGCTCTGTTCCGGCTGGTCTTCGGCGCGATGCAGATCGCGCACCACTTCGGCAATGCTCACCAGATCGCCCGAATTGATCTTGGCTTCATATTCCTGGGCACGGCGCGACCACATGGTACGCTTGATGCGCGGCTTGCCCTTCAGGGTGGTCAGCGCTTCGTTCATGGTAGCCTGGCTCGACAGCTTGCGCATGCCAACGCCTTCCGCCTTGTTGGTCGGAACGCGCAGCGTCATCCGCTCTTTTTCGAAACGCAGCACGAACAGATCGAGCGACGCACCGGCGATATGCTGGCTCTGGATTTCCACCACGCGCCCCACGCCATGCTTGGGGTACACGACATAATCACCGACTTCGAAACCGAGCGGTTTGGCAATTACCATAGATCCAGTATCCTTTTTCTTCAGGCCGTCGGGATCAATCGTGCCGTGCCGGCGTGCGAGCGGCGCTGCCGGGGACCTGCTGACGACCCATTGACGTGACTGCCTGCCTGTCTTGCATGACCCTGGCCCGTTGCCCGCCTGGCAGGTTGGCGAAGATGGCGACGGAACCGGCGAACCCGGCCGGAGGCACATCACCGCCGACCACAACAGGCTCATATCAGAAACATGTCACAATTGCCATGGCAATGGACACGCCTGTCCACGAAATTGGCATGTACGGGTCAAAAAGTCTCATTTTCGGCCGTTTTCAGGCCGAAAATGGACCAGTTTGGCGGGCGTTACGAGCCCTTGCCCGGGGTCGGCGTGAAATATTTGTCGAATTTGCCGTCTTCGCCCTTATGCGAATCGGCATCATCCGGGGTCTCGCCCTTCATGGTGATGTTCGGCCACTGGGCAGCGTAAGTGGCGTTGATCTCCATCCACTTTTCAAGGCCGCCTTCGGTATCGGGCAGAATGGCTTCGGCCGGGCATTCCGGTTCGCACACGCCGCAATCAATGCATTCGTTGGGGTTGATCACCACCATGGTCTCGCCTTCGTAGAAGCAGTCCACCGGACACACTTCGACGCAATCCATATACTTGCACTTGATGCACGCTTCAGTGACGACGTAGGCCATAAATCTCCCCTCAAGGCAGCATCAGCCGCCAAAGGCTGGTTACCCCTGTTTATCCGTTCGCGCCTTAGGCGAGGGCGAAGGCTTCTGGCAAGAGGGCATCTTGCGAAGACAGAGTCGCATCAGCGTTGATCGCCGCTCTGCCGGGGGTGAGATCGGTGTAGAAATCGCGGGCTTCGGCATAGGGGCCGCGGTGATCCGGCAGGCCTTCCACGCGCACCACGATGACATCATCACCGCGTGGCCAGCTGAGCACCGCTCCGGCCCTGACCAATGTCGCTGCACGATCCACCACGCGGCCATCGATACGCAATCGTCGGCTTTCACACAGGTCCTGAGCGTGGGATCGGGATGGCGCCAGGCGCGCAAACCAGAGGAACTTGTCCAGCCTCAACCCTGCTCCGTAGACCAAATTCTACCTCCTCATCATCGCAGCCAGATTGGCAAAGGGCGAAGCCTCGTTCCCTCTGGCCGGGGGAACAACGTCGTCCGCCGGCGCTGACCGGCGGATGGCGGGACGTGGCCCGGCCCAAGCGAAATGCGGCGCGCCATCAACGAGGCGCGGGCGATAGCCCAATGCCCGCAGCAGCCGCGCCAACCCATCCTGCGACAGGCCAAGCGTGGAGGCCCAATTGGGATCGGGCATGAACGGGGCGCGACCATCGCGACGCTCGTGGATATGGCGCGACAGGCGATCGACCATGTCGATGCGCACCGCAATCGCGTCCTTACCCTGGCCCAGCCGCCAGAAGCCGGCGACCAACAGCACATTGGCCGGCGCTTCCACAGCCGCGCCCGACAGCGAGACCCGGCCGGGTGCCGGCAGCGGTGGCAGGCTGGTCAGTTCGCTGGCCACGGCCCACAGGGCAAGTCGCCAGCGCGTCGGTTCCGGGCGCAGCAGCGCTGGCACGAACAGATGCAGCGGGCCCATGCGGACGCCGCAGCGGCTGAACACCTGCCGGTCGGTGCGGGTCACGCCCACCAATTGTTCGGCGACATGCTCGCGGGCCAGTACGCCCAAACCTTCCACCAGTTGCACGATCAGGCCGCGCGCCGGCGCGGAAACCTCGCCGCGAAGCGCCTGCACCTTGGCCAGCGGTGCCGCGACATGGGCGATGGCTTCACCCACAAAACGCTCCAACCGCTCCTGCACACGGCGGCGATCATCCGGGCTCAGCGCCGCCACAGCACGATCAAGCTCTACCCTGGGCGTCAGTGCATCGCGGCCCTTCCGCAGCACCGCCACCCGCGCGCCCTGCCACAACAGACGCGGCGGCAGGCTGCCATCGAAATCCAGGGTGAATTCACTGTCTGCCGCGGCGGCAAGCTGCTTGGCCCGGGCGCCAAGTTCGCGGGACAAATGGCGTTCGGCCGCCGCCAGCAGCAGCCGTTGCTCGCCGGCCCGGGCCGCTGCATCGGCGGTGAAGCGGAAACCATCGAGGCGGCCGATCACTTCGCCATCCACTGTAACCCCGCCATCGGCCTCGATCAGCACATGGGCCGATACCCCGCGCGCCTTCAGATCCTTGAGCAGCACAGCGGTGCGGCGATCGACGAAGCGCTGGGTCAGCGCGCCGTGCAGCGCGTCGGACAGGCGATCTTCGAGGGCACGGGTGCGTTCTGCCCAATGCGCGGGATTGTCGAGCCAGTCGGGCCGGTGCGCGATATAGGTCCAGGTGCGCGCCGCCGCGATGCGATCGGCAATCGCCTCCACGTCACCCGTCATCCGATCGAGATGGGCGATTTCCGCGGCGATCCAGGCATCGGGCAGATGGCCGCGGGCTTCGGTGAGATGCCGGAACACCCGGCCCACCAACCGCGTGTGCGCTTCCACCCCGGTCTTGCGGTAATCGGGCAGGCTGCACGCCTGCCACAGCCGGAACAGTCCGCGTTCGCCCAGCAGCCTGTTGCTGGCACGCTCCATCACCCACGGCTCGCCGGCCAAGCGCTTCAGGACGCCCAAATCGATGGCATCATCCGACCGCACCAGCTCGGGGCGCGGCGTGCGGGCGTCCATGGTCGCCACCAGCTTGGGCAGGCTGGTAAAATCGAGATCGGTGTTGCGCCAGACAAGATGGGACAGCGGCTCGAAGCGGTGTTCCTCAAGCCCTTCGATTTCCTCGGGCGTGAAGCTGCAATTGGCCTCACTGCCCAATTGCACGGTGCCAAACGTGCCATCGCGCTGGTGGCGACCGGCGCGGCCGGCGATCTGCGCCATTTCCGAAAGCTTGAGCCGGCGCTGGCGCTTGCCGTCGAACTTGCCCAAGGCGGCGAAGGCGACATGGGAGATATCCATGTTGAGTCCCATGCCGATGGCATCGGTGGCGACGAGATAATCGACCTCGCCGGACTGATACATGGCCACCTGGGCATTGCGGGTGCGCGGCGAGAGCGAACCCATCACCACCGCAGCACCACCCTTTTGCCGACGCAGCATTTCGGCGATGGCATAGACTTCGGCGGCCGTGAACGCGACGATCGCGGTGCGGCGCGGCAGGCGGGACAGCTTTTTCGGCCCGGCATAGGCCAGCGTGGAAAAGCGCGGCCGGGTGATGATCTCGGCTTCCGGGATCAACTTCCGGATCAACGGCCGCAGCGTTTCCGAACCCAGGATCATGGTCTCGGCATAGCCACGCGCCCGCAGCAGGCGATCGGTGAACACATGTCCGCGCTCGGGATCGGCGCCCATCTGGCCTTCGTCGATCGCCATGAAGGCGACTTCACGATCCAGCGGCATCGATTCAACCGTGCACAGGAACCAGCGCGCGCCCGGCGGCACGATCTTTTCCTCGCCGGTGATCAGCGCGACAGAGGCAGCGCCTTTGGCCGCCACCACTTTTTCATAGACTTCGCGGGCCAGCAGCCGCAGCGGAAATCCGATCATGCCGCTGGTGTGACCGCACAAGCGTTCGACCGCGAGGTGTGTCTTGCCGGTGTTGGTGGGGCCCAGCACGGCCGTGATCCGGCTGTTGCCATTGCTGGCGGGCGAGGCGATGAACCGGTTCACCTGTCAGATCTGGAGCGTAGCAAGCGCAGCGGCAAGAGCCTGTGGCAATCGGACCCTGGGCCCGGTGGGCCCACCCGTTGCCGGTGACGCATCAGCCACCCCATCATGTACAGCCTGCGCGGTTGTGCATGGACATGAAGGTGACACGAGTGAATCGGCGGCGCAAGTGACCGTATAATGACGGCGGCTCGTCCCAGTTGACTTGTCCCCAGATTGTTGTCGGATTGACACGGCGACTCGCGAGAGGCAAATCAACCACAGACACGCTGGAAACGAATTTATCCGGCAAGAGTAGATAGTTAACCGTTCGTAAAGACGGATTGGCCGTCGGCACTGGGGGATCGGGCTTGTATCAACCGGGATTTCAGCCGGCAGTCGGAGGCAGCATTGCGCTGCCGGGCTCGCTGTCTGCGCCCGGCGAGCGCTTGGCCCGCGCTGGCCGGGCGCTCGCCCGCGCCGCAGATGCCGAGCGTTTGCGACTTGCCGATGATTGGCAGCGCCTGCGCCGCGCCGCCGCGCAAGGCGACATTGATCTGGACCTTGGTTCCGCCATCGGTAGCCGCCGCTGGTGGATGAAGCTGGCGGCCTGCACGGCACTGGTGGGCGGCGCCATGTTGGCCGGCAGTATCGTGCCCCCCCTGTACGAGGCTGCACCCGCCCCACTGACACCCGCCCAACGCGACGAAGCGCGGGCCTATAATATCGCGCCGCTGGTGTTTGGCGGTGTTTCGGGCGTGAGCCCGCGCGTTGATCCAAGCCAGTTGCGCCCTTTGGCCGAAGCGCCGGAACGGCCGCGCGTTGAACGCAGTGTCACCATCGGCCGGCGCGGGTTGGCGGGTGCGCTGCGAAATGCCGGCGTTGGCGCAGCCGAGGTGGCCGAAGTGACCAGGCTGCTGGCCGGGCTGAACCCCGGCGGCAGCGCCCGGGCCGAACTGGTGCTGGGCCGGCGCGAAACCAAATCGGTGCCGCGCCCGCTCGAAAGCCTGGCCCTGCGGGCCGCGTTCGATCTTCGGGTGGAAATCAGCCGCGGCGACGGCGGCCTTATCCTGAAGCGCATTCCTATCAGGGTTGATTCCACCCCGCTGCGGGTAAGTGCCCCGGTGAGCGGCAGCCTCAACCGCGCGCTGCGCAGTGCCGGCATTCCCGCCGGGCAGGCGGCCGAGTTCATCAAGCAGATGCGCCACGTCGTCGATTTCCAGCGTGGTCTCGGCAAGGCCGACCGGTTCGATATCATCATCGAACAGGACCGCGCCGAAACCGGCGAGGTCCGCAACGGCAAATTGCTGTTTGGCGCGCTCGCTCGCAAGGGCCGCGACCCGGTGGAAATCGGCCTGTGGAAGGGCGAATATTATCAGGCCAGCGGCGAAGGCGTGAAGAAGGGCCTGATGAAGACGCCCGTTGATGGCGCCCGCATGACGAGCAGCTTCGGCATGCGACTGCACCCGGTGCTGGGCTTTTCCCGGATGCACAAGGGCGTGGATTTCAACGCTGGCCACGGCCAAACGATCATGGCGGCCGGTGGCGGCACGGTCAGCTTTGCCGGCTGGCATGGAGGCCACGGCAAATATGTGATGATCCGCCACAACAAGGATCTCGCCACCGCCTATGCCCACATGAGCCGCATCGACGTGCGGCCGGGCCAGCGCATCGGCCAGGGCCAGCGCATCGGCGCGGTGGGCTCCACCGGGCTTTCGACTGGGCCGCACCTGCATTACGAGGTCTGGCTGCGCGGCAAGGCGGTGAACCCGGTAAGCCTGCGCTTCATCGGCGGCGCCGAACTGGGTGGTCGCGACTTGAATGACTTCCAGCGCCAGATGAACCGCTGGCGCGCGCTGGACAGCACCGGTGCTGCACCGAAGGCCGTCACCGCCGACTGACATTTTTTGGCCATGCTGGCCTGCCAAGGGGGCAATGTGAGCCCGGTCCCCCGCATCTGCGTCCTGATCGCCGTGCTGCTGCTCCTGCCAGCCGCCGGCCCCTTGCCGCGTCCGCAGCGTCCGGTGGCCAAGGTTGTGTCTTCGGCCTGGGGTGAGGAAGCCGCGCGCGACAAGGCGGGGGAAGCCGCCGATGTGATCCGCATCGCCGGCATAAAGCCCGGCATGGCGGTGGCCGATATCGGCACTGGCGGCGGCTATTATGTGATGCGCGTGGCACCAGTGGTGGGGCCGCAGGGCCGGGTCTTTGCCCAGGATCTGTCGCCAGGCGTGCTCGAACGGGTGCGCCAGCGCACCCGCGCCGCCAACTTCACCAATGTGCGCTTCGTGCAAGGCAGCCAGGCCAATGCCCGCCTGCCCGCCGCCAGTGTGGACGTGGCGCTCATGATCCACATGTATCACGAGATCGAGCAGCCCTATCTGCTGCTTGATCGCCTGCGCCGCAGCCTGAAACCGGGCGGCCGCATCGTGGTCGTCGATCTCGACCGCCCGTCCGAAGAGCATGGCATGCCAAAGGCGCTGCTCGCCTGCGAGGTGAAGGCGGTGGGCTATGAGCTGATCAGCATGACCGACATAAAGCAGGGGTATGTCGCAATGTTTCGTCCCGGCGTGCGGCCGCGCCCCGAAACCGTGAAGGCCTGCCGCGGCTGAGGGGGCGACTTGCCGCATTTGCGGCCAGCGTGAGGCATGACAGGCAGGCGCCATGTCGAAAACCCCGCCGATCGTGTTGTTCTATGGCCTTGCCGGGCTGATTCCGTTCCTGGTGCCGCCACTGGCCACCCTCGCCTTCCCCGATTTCCGCTGGCAGTTCACCGAAGCACTGTTGTGGTGGGCCGCCATCATCCTGTCCTTCCTGGGCGGCGCGCGCTGGGGCGCAGCAGTGCAGAATTCCCAGCCAGCCCCCGGCCTGATCGGGCTGACCATGCTGCCCAGCATCATCGGCTGGCTGGTGCTGCTCGCCCCGCCCAAATTTCGCGTGGTTCAGTTGCTGGCGCTGGCCGCCGCGCTGCTGGTGCATTTGCTGTGGGACTGGACATCCCGCACCCTGCCAGGCTGGTATGGACGGCTGCGGCTGCTGCTCACCAGCGGCGCGGTGGCGGCGCTGGGCTGGCAGGCCGCCTTGCAGGGCTGAATCGGCCCGCTTTCGACAGATTTTCCGCATTTCGTGCGTTTTCGACCGCCACCATCCCGAATTTTCAACCGAGTGTAGCCGGCCACGGCGCTGTCGGACGGACTCAGGCGCTCCAGCGCGCGAAGATGGCGGTGGGCAGCAGCAGCCCGCGGGTTTCTTCCCGGATCGCCATGTCGCCCACTTCGATGCTGCCGCCACGCGGACCCATTGCCTGGTCCACCAGCGGGTGGAGCGCGAGGGCAGACATGCGGATGGCATAGACGGTAAGCACGAAGAAGCGCGCATCATCCGCCAGCAGTTGCCGGGCAAGATCGACCAGTTCCGGCAGATCGCGTTCCAGCTGCCACACCTCGCCATCGGGGCCGCGGCCATATTTGGGCGGATCAAAGATCAGGCCGTGATATTTGGCGCCGCGCCGCACCTCGCGGCGAAGGAATTTCAGCGCATCATCGATGATCCATCGCACCGGCGCATCGCCCAGGCCCGATAGGGCGGCATTCTCGCGGGCGGCCGCCACGCTTTTCTTGCTGGCATCAACGTGCGTCACCTGCGCACCGGCCCGCGCCGCAATCAGGCTGCCGACGCCGGTATAGCCAAACATGTTCATCACCCGATCGCCGGGCTTGATGCGGCTGGCCAGCCAATCGAACTGGGCGCCCATGTCGGGAAAAAAGCCGAGGTGGCGGAAGGGCGTGTTGTTGGCCCAGAAACTGATCTCTCCTCCCGGCGATGGCCGCTTCATGGCCCAGCGCTCGGGCACATTGGACGAAAGCTGCCAGCGGCCGCCGCCCTCTTCATCGCTGCCGCCGATGAACTCGCCATCGGCCTTCCAGTCGGCACTGGCCGGCGCCCACATCGCCTGCGGTTCCGGGCGGACGAAGCGGAAGCGGCCATAGCGTTCCAGCTTGCGGCCGTGGCCCGAGTCGATCAGACCGAAATCGGCCCAGGGTTCGGTGACGAGGGTGGCAAGCGCGGTCATGCAGCCGCCTTGTGCCGCCCGATCTCGGCGCGGGCCGGAGCATAGGACAGCATGGCAACACCGGCAGCGCGGGCGGCATCAACAGTGACCGCTTCGATACGGGCAACCAGTTCGGCAGGCGGCAGGAAGCGGCCGTGCACGATCAGGCTGCGGCCGAGATAGTCTGACGCGCCTTGCGGGCCTTCCAGGGCCATCAACAGCCCGGCGACAGCCTGCGCCCGGGCGCGATTGAGTTCCGCCTGCTCAAGGCCCGCTGCTGTTTCATGCAGCACCGTCATGATCAGATCACGCGCGGCGGCGGCCTGCTTGGGATCGGTGGCGGCGTGGACGCTCATCAGGCCGGCATCGACATAGGGCTGCAACGAAGCCGAAACAGTGTAGGCCAGCCCGCGTTCTTCGCGGACCTGCTGGAACAGGCGGGACGACATGCCGCCGCCCGCCGCCAGCGTGAACAGTAGCGCGGCATCCTGCGCCGGATCATGATGGCCGGGGGCGGCCCAGCCCGCCGTCAGCTGCGCCTGCTCGATGCGGCGGGCATCGTGGTGGCGACCGGGATGGAAGCGCACGTTGTCGCCAGCCGGTGACGGATTGCGGCCGGCAGCTGCCGGGAACGCGGCTTCGGCGAGCCGGCACAGTTCGGCGTGATCAACTTTGCCGGCAGCCACGAGGGTGAGCCGTTGCGGCGCATAATGATCGGCCTGCCAGCCGATCAGATCATCGCGGGTGATTCGCGCCAGGCTGGCTTCATCACCCAGGATGGAGCGGCCCAGCGCCTGTTCCGGGAAGGCGGCTTCCTGCAGATGATCGAACACGATGTCGTCCGGCGTGTCGCGGGCTTCGCCGAGCTCCTGCAGCACGACTTCCTTTTCGCGGACGATATCGTCTGCATCAAAGCGCGCGCCAGAAACCAGATCGGCGATCAGGTCCACGCCCAGCGCCAGATCGCGGGCCAGCAGGCGGGCGTGGAACATGGTGGTGTCGCGGCTGGTCCAGGCGTTGAGCTGGCCACCCACATCCTCCATCTCCTCAGCGATGGCGCGGGCAGAGCGGCGCTTTGTGCCCTTGAACACCATGTGCTCGAACAGGTGGGCGAGGCCGTTCAGTTCCGGCCGCTCGAAGCGCGAGCCGGTTTCGGCGGTGACCGCAACGGCGGCGGTTTCGAGGCCGGGCAGCGCCCAACTGGCGACGCGCAAGCCGTTATCGAGGATGCTGATCTGTGGCTCGGTCATTTGGCGCGTGCACGTTCCGCGATATAGGCTTCGATTGCCTGCAATTGGGCGGGAGCGACGTCATAGCGTTCGGTCCGCGTCATCAGATCGGCCAGGCGGGCCGGCAGATCGGGGTGGACGCCGGTTGCCGCCTGCACCGCCGCCGGGAACTTGGCCGGGTGGGCGGTGGCGAGTGTGACCGTCGGGGCATTGCCCGTATCACGGCGGGCGGCGGCAAGGCCGATGGCCGTGTGCGGATCGAGCAGTTCGCCAGTGCTTGCCAGCGCCCAGCGCATTGTGTCGGTCATCTCGTCAGCGTCCACACGGGCGGAGGTGAACAGGCCGGCGGCCTTGGCGCGCCAGCTTTCCGGCAGGGAGAGTTTCTTTTTCGCCTCGAACTCGGCCATTGCGGCGGCCAAGGCTGCACCATCGCGGCCTGAAAGGTCGAACAGCAGCCGCTCGAAATTGGAGGAGACCTGGATATCCATCGACGGCGCATCGGTGGGGGAAACCGTGCCGGCGCTGTAATCACCGCTGGTCAGCGCGCGGTGGAGAATATCGTTGCGGTTGGTGGCGACCACCAGTCGTTCGATGGGCAGGCCCATTTGCGCCGCGACATAGCCCGCGAACACATCACCGAAATTGCCGGTGGGCACAGCGTAGGACACGGCGCGGTGCGGCGCACCCAGCGACAGGGCGGACGTGAAATAATAGACGACCTGGAACAGCAGCCGCGCCCAGTTGATGCTGTTCACCGCGGCCAGCGGGAAGCGGGCCGCGAACGCCGCATCGTTGAACATCGCCTTCACGATGGCTTGCGCGTCATCGAAATTGCCGTCGATGGCAATATTGTGGATGTTGGAATCCAGCACCGTCGTCATCTGCCGGCGCTGCACCTCGCTCACCCGGCCATCGGGGTGCAGCATATAGACTTCCACGCCCGAGCGTCCGGCGAGCGCATCGATGGCAGCTGAGCCAGTGTCGCCGGAGGTCGCGCCAATCACGGTGATGTGCTGGCCCGATTGGGCGAGGAAGCGTTCAAACACCAGGCCAAGCGCCTGCAGGGCGACGTCCTTGAAGGCCAGTGTTGGCCCGTGGAAGAGTTCAAGCAGGAAATGCCGGTGATCGAGCTGCTTCAGCGGCGCCACGGCGGCGTGGGCGAAGCGGCCATAAGCGGCGGTGAAGATGGTCCGCAGCGCGTCTTCATCGAGCGAGGCGGCGGTGAAGCGCTGGCACACGCGCACGGCGACTTCGACATACGAGAGGCCGGCCATGGCCGCGATCTCGGTTTCCGAAAAGCGCGGCCATGATTCGGGCACATACAGCCCGCCATCGCTGGCCAGGCCGGCCAGCGTAGCGGCTTCGAAATCGAGGATCGGGGCGACACCCCGTGTGGAGACATAGCGCATGACGGGTTCCCGTTATTCGGGCTTGGCCGCCGGCGCAACCGGGCGCCGCCGCAGATAGAGGCCGTAGATGGCGGCCAGCGTGATTGCGAGGCCGAACCATTGCCCGGCATAGGCCAGGTGATTGTCCGGCAGATCAGCAGCGCGCGGCTGCAGCGGCCGTCCCAGCGGCGGGATCGCCTCATCCGGAATCAGCATGAAACGTGGCCGGTCCGGGGCATTGCCATAGGGGCGCTCGATCACCGTGCCGGTCAGTTGGTGATCAAGCGTGATCACGATGTCTTTCGCGTCCACGCGCTTCGTCCAGCCCGCCACCGCCACGATATCGGGCGGGCGACTGTTGGGCCGGCAGGAGACCACGACATAGAAGCCGGATGTGCCACCGGCGGAGCTTCCGGGACGAAGATCATAGGGCTTCTTGTCGCCGGCGCGGCAATCGATGCTGGCGCGGCGATACTGGATGGACATATCGCCCATCATCGCGGCGCGGAATTCTTCCGGCGAAACCAGCGGCAGGTTCGGCGCAGCAGCCAGCCGTTCGATCAGATCATGCTTCCACGCCCGCCGATCCAGCTGCCATTTGCCCAGGGCACACAGAATCAGAATGCCAACGGCGGTGATAATGGTGGGGATGATCGGGATTCGGCGGCTCACGCCTGTCCTTCGCCGGCATCATTGCGAAACTCAAGTGCGACGAAGAGGCCTTTGGCCAATCGCATCAGCCCCAGCGACAGGCCGAGCGTGATTGGCCCCCACAACAACACATGCACCCACCACGGCGGGGCAAGCTTGGCCTCGGTCACCTGGCTGGCGATGATGACGATGGTGGCGACGATGAAAATGAGGAACGGGGCGGCGCCATCGCCGACGTTGAAGCGGCCATAATCCAGCCCGCAGGCCGAACAGCGCGGCGCGATCTTGAGCAGCCCAACGTACAAGGGGCCACCGCCACAGCGTGGACAGCAGCCCCTCAGTGCAACTTGAATGGGTGTGGGCCCGATTGCTGGTGTCTCAGCCAAAAGCGTGGGGGGCCACAGCCGCGCCGAAGTTCGAACCCCACACATAGATGGCGATGAACAGGAACAGCCACACCACGTCCACGAAGTGCCAGTACCAGGCCGCCGCTTCGAAACCGAAGTGCTGGCGGGAAGTGAAGTCACCTTTGTAGGTGCGGGCCAGGCAGACCATCAGGAAGATGGTGCCCACGATGACGTGGAAGCCGTGGAAGCCGGTCGCCATGTAGAAGGCGGCGCCATAGATGCTGTCGGCCATGCCATATTCTGCGTGATAATATTCATAGGCCTGCACGCAGGTGAAGATCAGGCCGAGCGCGATCGTCACCCACAGGCCCTGCTTCAGGCCCTTGCGGTCATCGTGGATCAGCGCGTGGTGCGCCCAGGTGACGCTGGTGCCCGAAAGCAGCAGGATCAGCGTGTTGAGCAGCGGGAACACGAACGGATCGAGCAGTTCGATGCCCTTTGGCGGCCACACGCCTCCGATGCCTTCGTGCATCGACGGGTACAGGGCGGCGTTGAAATAGGCCCAGAACCAGGCGACGAAGAACATCACTTCCGACGCGATGAACAGGATCATGCCGTAACGGTGGTGCAGCTGTACAACCGGCGTGTGATCGCCGGTGTTGGCTTCGTGGACAACATCCTTCCACCACAGGAAGAACATGGCAGCGACAGCCGCGAGGCCGGCAAAGAAGGCAGGCATGCCCCAACCGGTCTTGTGCATCCAGCCGATCGCGCCAGCGGCGAGGATCAGCACCGCCATCGACATCATCAGCGGGCGCGATGACGGATTGAGAATATGATAGCTGTGGGTCTTGGCTCCGGCCATGGCTCAGCCCCTGTCCTTCAAACTGTTACGATTTGTCGCAGCGCTTAGCCTGTCCTGCGCCGGCTTGTCTACCGGGTAGAAGGTGTAGCTCAGCGTGATTTCGTCGATCTTCCGGGCCACCGGATCATCCATGATGGCGGGATCGATATAATAGGAAACCGGCATGTCCACCGTCTCGCCGGCTTTCAGCGTCTGCTCGGTGAAGCAGAAACAGTCGATCTTGATGAAATAGCGGCCCGCAACGTCGGGGGAGACGTTGTAGACGGCGCGACCGGTGATGGCCGTGCTGCCGGTGTTGCTGGCGGTGTAGAAGGCCAGGCGCTTTTCCCCGATCGGAATGCTGACCTCGTTGGCCTTGGGCTTGAACCGCCACGCGAGACCCGGCGCCAGATTCGAATCGAATCGCACCTTGATGGTGCGGCCAGCAACGGCCTGCATCTGGTCGGCCGTCGGCGCAAAGGCGGCGACCTGCGTGGTGCCGCCAAAACCGGTGACCTGGCAGAACAGGCGATAAAGCGGCACCGACGCATAGGCGAGGCCAATCATGCTGACCGCCATCAGGCCCGCCATCAGGCCGACACGGCGGTTGGCGGCAGCAGTGCTCATGATGCAGCCGCCGGTGTGGGCGCCGGCACCTGCCCGCTCATCCGCACCACAGTGATGCCGAAGAACAGCGCCACCATGGCGAACAGCAAGATACCGATGGCCCGGTTGCGGGAGGCGCGGCGCGCCATGAAGGCGGCGCGCTCGTCAGCGGTCCAGGTGGCAGGATCAATGTTCATGGCAGCAGCAGCACATCGGCGACCAGGGCGCCGAACAGGCAGGCCAGATACAGAAGGCTGAACTTGAACAGCTTCTTCTCCGCCACCATGTCCGCCGCCAGCGTGGCGCTGCTGCGATAGACGTTCCATGCCATCACCATGAAAATCACGCCCAGCGTGATCGCCGTGCCGCCATAGGCCCAATCTGTAAGGCCAAGCAGCGGCGGTGCGATGGTGACCGGCACCAGCAGCGCCGAATAGGCGAGGATCTGACGACGGGTTTCCTTGAACCCGTGAGTGACCGGCAGCATCGGCACACCGGCCTTGGCGTAATCAGCCTCCATGAACAGCGCCAGCGCCCAGAAGTGCGGCGGCGTCCACAGGAAGATGATGGCAAACAGGATCCACGCCAGCATCGGCGTCTCGCCGGCGACGGCAGCCCAACCGCAGATCACCGGGAAGGCGCCGGCGGCGCCGCCGATGACGATGTTCTGCGGCGTGCGCCGCTTCAGCCATGCAGTGTAGACGACGACATAGAACAGGATCGAAACGGCAAGCCAGGCCGCAGCCACCCAATTGAGCGCCAAGCCCATAATGGCCACCGAACCGGTGCCGAGGATGACGCCAAAGGCCAAGGCCTCGGGCTTCTGCAGCTTGCCGGCTGGCAGTGGCCGCTTGGCGGTGCGTTTCATCAGCGCATCGATATCGGCTTCATACCATTGGTTGAGCGCGCCGGCGGCCCCCGCGGCGACCGCGATGCACAAGATGCCAGTAAAGGCCAGGAACGGGTGCAGGCTGCCCGGCGCTGCCACCATGGCGCAGGCCGCAGTGAAGATGACCAGCGTCATCACCCGCGGCTTGAGCAGCGCGAAATAATCGCGCCAGTCCGCCAGTAGAGGTGTTGGCACCCCGGTGGCGGGCTGGGCAGTTGCGGTGTTGTTCATGGCGTCTGGCCTGTCGGGGGGCAGGTCGCCCTGCCCCCGGATCGCCGGTTACTTGATGACCGGCAGGGTTTCGAACTGGTGGAACGGCGGCGGGCTGGACAAGGTCCATTCCAGCGTGGTGGCGCCTTCGCCCCAGTAATTGTCTTCCACCTTGCGGCTGGAGAAGAACGACACCAGCAGGTTGAGGAAGAAGAACAGCATGCCCACGCCCATGATGGCATAGCCGTAGGAGGCGATCTGGTTCCAATAGGCGTACATGTCCGGATAATCGGCGATGCGGCGCGGCATGCCGTCCATGCCCAGGAAGTGCATCGGGAAGAACAAGATGTTCACGCCGATGAAGAAGATCCAGAAGTGCAGCTTGCCGAGCGTCTCGTTGTACTGCCTGCCGAACATCTTGCCGAACCAATAATACCAGGCGGCGAAGATAGCGAACACGGCGCCCAACGACAGCACATAGTGGAAGTGCGCGACCACATAGTAGGTGTCGTGGAAATAGGTGTCCACGCCGGCGTTCGACAGCAGCACGCCGGTGACGCCGCCCACGGTGAACATGAAGATGAAGCCAATCGCCCACAACATCGGGGTCTTGAAGCTGATGGAACCGCCCCACATCGTCGCGATCCAGCTGAAGATCTTGATGCCGGTCGGCACCGCGATGATCATCGTGGCGGCGGTGAAATACATCTTGGTGTTCACGTCGAGGCCGACGGTGAACATGTGGTGCGCCCACACGACAAAGCCGATGAAGCCGATGGCGACCATGGCATAGGCCATGCCGAGATAGCCAAAGACAGGCTTCTTGCTGAAGGTGGACACAACCTGGCTGACGATGCCGAAGCCCGGCAGGATGAGGATGTAGACTTCGGGGTGGCCGAAGAACCAGAACAGATGCTGATAGAGCACCGGATCACCACCGCCATCAGCCGAGAAGAAGTGGGTGCCGAAGTTGCGATCGGTCAGCAGCATGGTGATGGCACCAGCCAGAACCGGCAGCGACAGCAGCAGCAGGAAGGCGGTGACCAGCACCGACCACACGAACAGCGGCATCTTGTGCAGGGTCATGCCCGGTGCACGCATGTTGAGGATGGTGGTGATGAAGTTAATCGCGCCCAGGATCGACGAAGCGCCTGCGATGTGCAGCGACAGGATCGCCATGTCCACAGCCGGGCCGGGGTGGCCTGCGGTGGAGAGCGGCGGATACACCGTCCAACCGGTGCCAGCGCCATTGGCGCCGGCTGGGCCTTCGACGAACATCGAGCCGCACAGCAGCAGGAACGACGGGACCAGCAGCCAGAACGACACGTTGTTCATGCGCGGGAACGCCATGTCGGGCGCGCCGATCATGATCGGCACAAACCAGTTGCCAAAGCCGCCGATCATGGCGGGCATGACGGTGAAGAACACCATGATCAGGCCGTGGGCGGTGATGAACACGTTCCACAGATGGTTGGCCTGATCGACATTGCCCTGGGTCATGAAGGTGAGCCACTGGATGCCCGGCTCAGCCAGTTCGAGACGCATGATGCCCGAGATCGCGCCGCCGATGGTGCCGGCGATGATCGCGAAGATCAGGTAGAGCGTTCCGATATCCTTGTGGTTCGTCGAAAAGAGCCAGCGCTGGATGAAGCCGGGCTTGTGATCATGATCGTGGTCATGAGCACCGGCGGTTGCGGCGTGAGCCATGGTACGGGTCCTCTTCTCGAATCTTACTGGGCAGCCGGAGCCGCCGCAGCCGCATCAGCGGCCGGGGCAGCTGCATCGGCAGCGGGAACGGCGGAGGGAGCTGCTTCTGCAGGGGCGGCGGCTTCGGCCACCTTGGGCTCAATGCCGTTTTCCTTCTGCTTGGCAGCAACCCAGGCATCGAACTGCGCCTTCGGCAGCACTTCGATGGCGATCGGCATATAGGCGTGCTTGGTGCCGCACAGCTCGCTGCACTGACCAAAATACACGCCCGGACGATCGGTCTTGAACCAGGTTTCGTTGATGCGGCCCGGCACGGCATCCATCTTCAGATAAAAGGCCGGCATGGCGAAGCTGTGGATCACGTCGGCCGCCGTGGTGAGGATCTTCACCGTGGCACCAACCGGCACCACCACGCGGTTATCGACATCGAGCAGCTTGGGCGTGCCGCGCGCGGCAGCCTCCTCGTTGGTGAGCATCACCGAATCAAAGGTGAAGCCGCCCTGATCGGGATACTCATATTCCCAATACCATTGGTGGCCGATGGCCTTGATGGTGATATCGGCCTTGGGCGGATCATATTGATTGGCCAGCAGGCGGAAGCTTGGGAAGGCGATGACCACCAGGATCAGCGCCGGAACCACTGTCCAGATCACTTCGATCACGGTGTTGTGGCTGCTCTTCGACGGCACCGGGTTGGCCCCAGCGCGGTAACGGAACATGGTCCATGCCAGCAGGATCAGCACGAACACGGTCACGACAAACATCAGCGGGTTGAGAACGTTGTAGACCATGTTGTGGGCTTCAACGGCGATGTCAGTGACCGGCGTTTGCAGATCCCAGCCACCCGTGGGCTGGCCGATACCCGGGGTGGCGGCCTGCAGGGCCGGCACGGCCGCGGGCACATCGGTGGTGGCCACCGGCGGCACCGGCGCAGCCGCCACGGCTTCCTGTGCGAAACTGCGAACCGAAGCGCCCATCGCCCCGGCGGAAATGATCATCGATATAATGCGGCGCATACTGCCCCTGGCCTGAAACGAGCGGACTAAGCCGCCAAAAGATGAATTTTCTATGCCGCGCTGCAGCGCAACAGGCAAGCGGAAACCCCGGTCAAAAGCGCACAGGGCCAGCCAAATTGTCAGGCTTTCAGGTTTGCATAGGTGGCAGATAGCCGCGCCATTTGCGCCTTCACGGCTTCCTTCATGTCTTCGCCCTGCAGCATCCCGGCATTCCAGACCGCCACATACTCAAGGCCATCGGCAATCGAATGTTCGCGGCCATAGTTCAGCACCTGCTTGATGCCGGTGATGGCCAGCGGGGATTTGGCGCAAATCTCGCGGGCCATCACCTCTGCGGCAGCCAGCGCGTCGGCATGCGTGTCTTCCACCCGATTCACAAAGCCATAGCGCAGCGCCTCTGCGGCCGGGAACTTGCGGCCGGTATAGGCCAGTTCGCGGATCAACCCCTGCGGCAGCAGGTGCGGGATGCGCTGCAGCGTGCCGACATCGGCAACGATGCCGACATTGATTTCCTGGATGGTGAAATAGGCTTCCGATGAACAGATGCGGATATCGCAGGCGGTGACCAGATCGACGCCGCCGCCGATGCAGCCGCCCTGCGTCACCACGATCACCGGCACCCGGCAATCATCGATGACGTTGAAACTTTCCTGCAGCTCCTTCACGTGGCGACGGAAGGCTTCGCGCTGGCGGCCCAGATCGCCGCCCGTGCTCGCCGCCGCGTTCTGGCCGGCCCAATTCAAGTCCAGCCCGGCGGTGAAATGCTTGCCGGTGGAGGCGAGGATGACGCAGCGCACCGCCATATCATGCTCGATGGCCTTGAACACCTGCACCATCTCGGGCCAGAAATCGCCGTTCATGGTGTTGAGTTCGGCGGGGCGGCACAGGGTGATGCGGGCGATGCCGTCGCTCACGCTGAAATCGAGGGTCTTCAGTTCCATCGCAGCCTCCACAAGTCTATGGGAGAGGAATGACCAAGTTCACCGTCAACGGCAATCCTGTCGAATTTCTGATGCAGCCTGATACGCCGCTGCTGTGGGCGCTGCGCGATGCGGCGGGACTGACCGGCACCAAATATGGTTGTGGTGCCGGCTTGTGCGGCGCGTGCACCGTGCATGTGGATGGCAAGGCAACGCGCAGCTGCCAGGTGACGATTGCTGAACTGGAAGGCACGTTCATCACCACCATCGAAGGCCTGTCCGACAATCGCGATCACCCGCTGCAACAGGCATGGATTGCTGCCCAAGTGCCGCAATGTGGCTATTGCCAATCCGGCATGATCATGGCGGCGGCGGCCCTGTTGAAGGACAAGCCCAACCCCAGTGATGACGACATCAACACCACCATCACCAACCTGTGCCGCTGCGGCACCTACCCGCGCATCCGGCGCGCCATCCACATGGCCGCAGCAGGCCGGGCGGATGCAGGCATTCCGGGGCCGGAGGTGGACGCCGGCGAAGCCGCCGCGCGCGCGCCGAGCTTGAAGGATTAGAACGGATTAAGCGTGTAGCCGCGCTGCTGATAGACCGCGTGGGCGGTGATGGCGGAAAGCGACATCTTCACGCCCGGGATGAGATCGGCCTTGGTGATCTTCTGGCCCATCGCCGTCTGGCCACAGAGATAGATTTCGACACCTTTGCCCAGCAGCTTCTGCACGGCGGCCAGGCTGCCGTTGGCCTTGCCGTCGTTGCGCGCGGCGTAGATTTCCGGCTTCAGTAGGTCCATCGCGGCTGGCCCGTGCGCGATCAGCACGATCTGCACATCCTCTTGCGGCACGCCGGCGGCGACATGCATGTTGAGCGTACGTGCCGCCGTTTCGATCTGGCGGCTGAGCGTGCCTGGATCGGCCTTGGCCCTGAGATCGAAGGCAATCTTGAACTTGCTACCCTTGGGCAGCGCCAGGTCGCTGTCCACCGGCGCGATCGGGCCCACATCGGGCAGCACCGGGCCGGGGCCGAAGCCTTCGCGCGATTGCGCCAACACCGGCGCCGAGAGCAGGAGAGAGGTCAACAGCGCGGCACGGATCATGATGAGGCCTTTCAGAACGGGTTCAGCGTGTAACCTTGCGCCTGCAATATGGCGTGGGCGCTGCTGGCAGAGATGGCCAGTTCGACGCCGGGAAGCAAGTCAGCCTTTTTCACGCCCATGGCGTTGGCGGCTTGGCCGCAGACCAGAAAGCGCACGCCCTTGGCCAGCATTTCCTTCACCATGGCTTCGCTGGCGTTGATCGTGCCGGAATTGCGGGCAGCATAGACTTCGGGCTTCGTGAGCTCGGCAATAGCCGGGCCGTGCACGACCACGGCAACCGCCACGTCGCGCTCGGCAACGCCGTTGGCAACATGGCTGTTGATGAAGCGCGCCGCCGTTTCAAAGCCGGGGTTCAGCTTGCCGGGCACCGCCTTGGTGACGTCATAGACATGGCGCAGCACCATGCCCTTGGGGATCGCAACATTGTGCTCGACCGGAGTGTGGGTGCCGAAGCCCTTGAACACCGGGCCATCGGTGGCTGCCGCCGGGGCGGCCAGCAGTACCGCGATCAGCAAGGCGCGCATCAGCCGAGGTTCCGCAGGCTTTGCAGCGCGCTTTGCGCCTCGGCCACGGTGCGGCGCACGATCTCGCCGGCCGGCAGTATTTCGGTGATGCCGCCGCCGCCCTGCCCGGCCGCCAGGCACTGGGTTTCGGGGATGACGTCGAGCACGCCAGCAATCGGCCCGAGCCGATTGAGTTGCACCGATTCGGTCACCTGCGCCAGGAAGGGCTTGGCGGTGCGGTTGTCGAAATCGCGGTTCGAATCGTTGACGATGGCGCGCAGCGTCTTGCCGGTGAACACCTTGCTGATAACCGTGTCGCTTTCGCTCATGCCCACGATGGCGTCCTTGTATTTCTGGCCGGCGTGCGCCTCGTGGCTGGCGATGAAGCGGGTGCCCATCCACACGCCAACGCAGCCAAAGGCCAGCGCAGCGGCAAGGCCACGGCCATCGTAAAGCCCGCCCGCGGCCACCACCGGGATATCGACGGCGTCCACGCACTGCGGCCACAGTGCGACCGAAGCGACACTGCCGGTATGGCCGCCGCCTTCGGTGCCCTGCGCGATGATCACGTCGCAGCCGGCTTCGGCAGCTTTCACCGCGTGCTTCACGTTGCCGGCCATGCACATCACCACGATGCCGGCCTGTTTCAGTTCGGTGATGATCGCCACCGGCACGCCCAGGCCAGCGATGAACGCCTTGGCACCGCCCTTGATGATCACGTCCACACTGGCGGTAAGGGTTTCGGGCTGGGCGGTGAGCAGATCGACGCCGAACGGCTTGTCGGTCAGGTCTTTCACGCGCGCCATCTGATCGGCGATGAACTTGGGCGGCAGGCCAGCCATGCCCAAGGAGCCGAAGCCACCGGCATCGGACACAGCGGCGCAGACTTCGGCATAGGACACGCCGCCCATGCCGGCGAGCAGGACGGGGTGATCGACACCCAGCAGATCACAGATGACAGTGCGCAGAGCCATGGCGTTACAGACCTTCAGTGATGAAAACGCGATAATCGGCACCAGCAAAGCGATGTTTGACGGCATCCTGATAGGCGGGGCTGCCATACCAGGCCTTCGCCGCTGCTGTGTCAGGGAATTCAACGATCACGGCGCCTTCGATCGGCGCGCCTTCCAGCGTTTCGTGGGCACCATAGAAGGCCAGCGGCTTGGCGGTGTGCCCGGCGAGCGTCCCGCCGGCCTTTTCACCGTAAGCGCCAAACTCGACCGGATCGCGCAAGCGCTCACGCGTGAAAACAATATAGGCTGCCATGATATCCCCCCAGACATCGCCGCCGTGCGCCGCCGGCGCACGGCGTTGACGATTACTCCGCCGCTGTTGCCGCTTCGCCCCAGCCGATGATGGCCTTGGTTTCGAGAAAGTCAGTGAAGGCATGGTCGCCCCACTCGCGGCCATTGCCCGACTGCTTGTAGCCGCCGAACGGTGCCATCATATCACCGGGGGCTTGGTTGATGTTGACCTGGCCAGTCCGCAACTGGCGCGCGACCTTGCGGGCGTGTTCGGGCTCGCCCGAGATATAGCCGGCGAGGCCGTAGACCGTATCATTGGCGATCGCCACGGCCTGTTCCTCGGACTGGTAGGGCAGCATTGCCAGCACCGGGCCAAAGATTTCTTCGCGCGCGATCGTCATGTCGTTGCTGACATCGGCAAAGATCGTCGGCTTGACATAATAGCCCTTGTCGAGGCCATCCGGGCGCCCGGTGCCGCCGCTGACCAGCGTTGCGCCTTCGTCGATCCCCTTCTGGATCAGCCCCTGGATCTTGGTCCACTGCGTCTCGCTGACCACAGGCCCCATCGCGGCATTGCCATCGGGCGAACCGACCGTGGTGGCTTCGGCAGCCGCCTTGGCGATGGCCTTGGCCGCTTCCATCTTGGCGGCAGGGATCAGCATGCGCGTCGGTGCATTGCACGACTGGCCGCTGTTCATCATCACCGACTTGACGCCGCCGGCAACGGCGACCTGCAGATCGGCATCGTCAAGAATGATGTTGGGCGACTTGCCGCCCAATTCCTGGTGGACGCGCTTGACCGTCGGAGCGGCGTTGCGGGCCACCTCGATGCCGGCGCGGGTGCTGCCGGTGAAGCTCACCATGTCCACCTCACGGTGCGAGGACAGCGCAGCGCCAACAGTGGGACCGTCGCCGTTGACGAGGTTGAAGACACCGGCCGGCACACCGGCGGCGTGCATGACTTCGGCCCACAGGATCGCCGAGAAGGGCGCGATTTCAGACGGCTTCAGCACCATGGTGCAACCGGTGGCGATCGCCGGGACGACCTTGCAGGCAATCTGGTTGATCGGCCAGTTCCAAGGCGTGATGAAGGCGCACACGCCGATGGGTTCGTGGGTGATGAGCGTGGTGCCGCGCAGTTTTTCGAACTCGTAATTCTTCAGCACCTCGATGCCGGTCATCAGGTGGCCAACACCGATTGCGGCCTGCGCCTGCATGGCCAGCCAGCCCGGCGCACCCATTTCCTCGGTGATGGCTGCGGCGATTTCGGCAAAACGCTCCTGATATTTCGCCAGGATGTTCTGCAGCAATTCAACGCGGTCGGCGCGGCTGGTTTGTGAATAACCCGGGAACGCCTTGCGTGCGGCCATCACCGCGCGGTCGGCATCGGCTGCGCTGCCCATCGAGATCACGCCGGCCACGGCTTCGGTCGCCGGGTTGATCACATCGAGCCGCTTGGGCACCGCCGGATCCACCCATTGGCCGTCGATATAGAATTTGGTGTATTCGCGCATGGTTCAGCCTCCCAGCTGTAGTGTTGGGAGGGTTGTAGCACGCCGATGGGGCGATTCGGCGCTTGGCGCTTTTGATAAGGCTATTTCGCCGGCATCAGCATCACAGCCGCCGCCGTCATGCTTTCCACGCCGGTCGCGATCGTCGGCCCCGGATCAGGCGCCCAGCCGCCGTTGTGCAGGCTGGGGATCGCCGGGCCGCCCTTCTGCGCCGCATCCCATTGCGCCTGGCCCACCCCGCCCAGCCAATAGATGACCGACGGCACCTTGGCGGCCAGCCCGAACAGCTGGAAATCCTCCGACGCCATGGACGGGTCGAGATCGATCACGCGCGTCTTGCCCAGCTTCGTTTCAAACTGCGCTTTCAGGCGGGTGGCCAGCGGAGCGTCGTTCAGGGTCGGCACGCCGATGGCCGTGCTGTGGATCACCGGCATCAGCGTTTCCGGCAGCCCGGCGGCAATCGCTTCGCCCCGCGCCACTCGGGCAATGCCGTCAAGCAGGCGCTGCTGCTGCACTGCGTCATAGCTGCGGATGGTGAGCTGCAGCGCCACTTCATCCGGAATGATGTTGTGCTTGGTGCCACCGTGGATGCTGCCCACGGTGATCACTGCCGGGTGAAAGGGATCATTCTCGCGGCTGATCAGCGGCTGCAGCGAGGTGACGATGCGCGCCGCCAGCGCCACAGGGTCCTTCGTGGTGGCCGGATAGGCGCCGTGGCCGCCGATGCCCTTCACCACCATGTCCATCGACGTGGAGATCGACAAGGCGCGGAACGGCGGCACGCTCACCGTGCCGGCCGGGATGCGGCTGTCATCATGCAGGGCCAGCGCATAATCAGGCTTGGGAAAACGGGTGAGCAGGCCATCGTCGAGCATCGCCTTCGCGCCGCCCAGGCCTTCTTCGGCCGGCTGGCCGATCATCACCACCGTGCCGCGCCACGCCTTGCGATTCTCCGCCAGCCAGCGCGCCGTGCCCACCCATACACTCATGTGAATGTCGTGGCCGCAGGCGTGCATCACCGGCGTCATCGGCCCGCTGCCATAATTGCCCATCGCCGTGCTGGCATAAGGCAGGCCGGTGGTCTCCTTCACCGGCAGCCCGTCCATATCGGCGCGGATCAGCACGGTTGGGCCCTTGCCGTTCTTCAGCACGGCAACCACGCCGGTGCGGCCGACCTTTTCAGTGACCTCGAAACCCGCCGCCCGTGCTTCGGCGGCGATGATGCCGGCCGAGCGGGTTTCCTGAAAGCTGAGTTCGGGATGGGTGTGCAGATCCTTGTAGAGCGTGACCAGATCCACCGGCGCCGCCAGCGCGGGCGCAGCAAGCAGGGCAGCGCTCAGGCCAAAAGTGAAGATAGTCCGTCCCATGTCAGCTTTCCCCCGACCAAGATCATCAATGCATGCATCATCGCATAAAAGCGCGGGCCATCAATGCGCCGCACCAGCAAAGTGCCGGCCCATGTGGACAGCAGCGCTGCCGGCATCAGCGCAGCGGCAAGCCACAGATTTTCCGGTGTGAAGGCGCCCAGCGCATAATAAGCCGGCACCTTGATCCAGTTGATCACGGCAAAGAACACCGTACTGGTGCCGATGAACATGTCGCGCGGCAGTTTCATCGGCAGCACATGCATCTGGAAGGGCGGCCCGCCGGCATGGGCAACCTGACTGGTAAAGCCGGCCGCCGCACCCATCGCCACACCGGCGAGCGTGCCACCGGGGCGGCCACCCACACCGCGCCGCTCAGCCCGGATGCGCTGGATGCCAAAGCTGAACGCGATCAATCCCACTGCCAGTTCAACAGCCGCCACCGGCACGAAACGGGCCAGCGCCCACCCGGCGGTGATGCCGATGCAGGCGCCCGGTATCATCAATTTCAACACGGCATCGTTGCGATGGCCGCCAAAGGCCTTCATCGAAAACACGTCCTGCACCAGCAGGATTGGCAGCAATATGGCCGCCCCCATCACCGGATTCATGCCCAGCGTCATGATCGGCAGGCCCAGCACACCCAGCCCGGCAAAGCCGCCCTTGGCCAAGCCCAGGATGGTCACGCCAACCAGTGCTGCAACCCAGAAGGCCCAGCCCTGCGCACTGAGCAATTCGGCAATGCCTGCGGGCACGATCAGGCGGCGCGCAGTTCGATCAGCACCAATCGTGCCGTCCAACGCGGCCACGGCAGCGCGATGCGCCAATGGCCGGGCCCGATCGCCTGCAACACGCCCAGCTGGTCGCGCTGGGCATCCTCGCCATAGCGCAGCCGGCCCATCTCGCCCGCCAGCCGGAGCGTGCCCAGGAACACCAGCCGATCCACATCGGGATAGAGCGTACCCAGATATTGCTGCGGCCCCGGCGCCGTTTCCAGGCGCAGCACGATTCCATCGGCGCTGAGCCGGCACGGCGCCCAGGCACTGGCCTGCACCGCCGGGCTGACGCGCGGGCTGCCCTGCCGCCAGCCGAGCTGGATGATGCGGCACTGATGCGCACCCGCTGTTGGCGGCGCCGGATTGGTGGTGACCGCATCACCCGCCACCGGGCCGAGCGCGGCCAATTCGGCAGCGGCGCCGGCTTCGGCCACATCGGCGCGAGCCTGATCCCAGGCTTCGGTCAGGCGGGCGAGCCGGCCGCGATCCTGATCCTTGATCACCGCCTGCCATACATCGGCACGGCGCACGACAGCATAGGGCCGCAGCTCCTCATCCTTGCCGCTGCAGCCGGCCAGAACCAGCAGCGCCAGCAGGGCCAGCGCGCGCCTCATCATTCGCCCAGCATGCCGCGCACGAATCCGGCCAGGCCGAGCTGGCGTTTGCGGCGCAGGCGTTCGGCTTTCAGGATCGCGCGGATTTCGTTCAGGCAGGTTTCGGCGTCGTCGTTGACGAGGATATAATCATACTCGCCCCAATGGCTGATCTCGTCACGGGCGCGGGCCATGCGATCGGCGATCACTTCGGGATGATCGGTGTTGCGGTTCTTGAGGCGGCGTTCCAGCTCATCAAGATGCGGCGGCAGGATGAACACCCGCACCAGATCGGATGCCGCATCGGTTTGCTGCAACTGCTGGGTGCCCTGCCAGTCGATATCGAACAGCACATCGCGGCCATCGGCCAACGCCGATTCGACCGGCGCGCGCGGCGTGCCATAACGGTTGCCGAACACGGTCGCCCATTCCAGCAGGGCGTTTTCTTCAACCATCGACTGGAACTGATCGTGCGACACGAAATAATAATCCACGCCGTCCACTTCGCCGGGGCGTGGGCTGCGGGTGGTGGCCGAAACACTCATGGTGATGCCGCTGTCTTCGGCCATCAGCGCGCGCGACATGGTGGTCTTGCCGGCACCCGAGGGGGAGGACAGGACGAACATCAGGCCGCGCCGGAGTGGACTGCGGGCCGGCGCGCCGGTGCGGGCAAACTGCGTCACTTGCGGCGGAACCGATCGAGGGTGACGACGTTGCTGCCTTCATCCTGCGGTTCGGGTGGTGGCGTTTCCGGCGGCGTTTCGGGTGGCGGCCCCTCACCGTCCTTGGGCGCAAATTGCAGGGCGAAATTCACCGCGGGATCCACAAAGCCAACGATGGCATCATAGGGGATCACCAGGCTGGACGGCATCTGGTTGAAACTGAGCCCGATGGAAAAATGATCATCGGCCACGATCAGATCCCAGTAACGATGCTGGATGACGATGGTCATCTCGTCCGGATAACGCTCCATCAGATGCTTGGGGATGGAAACGCCGGGCGCGCGGGTGCGAAAGGCGATGTAGAAATGATGACCGCCGGGCAGGCCACCTTCATCCGATATGCGCTGCAACACGCGGCTGACCACACCGCGCAGCGCATCCTGGACGATGTCGTCATAGGGGATCAGGCTGTCGGGCGTGGTGTCGTTCACGAGAGCTGAGCCTTGGCTGAAAAACGCGGGGGGGGGAATGTCGCCTCCGATTGGCGCGAGGCGTTGTCTAGGTCAAGGGGGGCCAAGGTCAAGCGATATGCCCGCCGCAGTGGTGGATGACATCGCCGCAGCCGGGTCGCGCGTATCTTCGTTGGCATTTGGCGGCGTTTGGGGGAGGAAACAGGATGCAATGCGGGAACACCGGACGAATGGCGGCGGCCCTTGCCCTGCTCGCCGGCCTTTCAGGCTGTGTTTCAGCCGGGCGATTGCCGCCGGCCCGGGCCGACGCGCCCGCGCTTGACGCGCTGGCCTTCTTTACCGGTCAAAGCCGAGGCGAAGGCACACTGAAGATCGCCCTGCGCCGGCCGCGCGCCGTGACGGTGGCCAGCGGTGGGCGTTGGGGCAGCGATGGCGGCCTGATCCTCGATCAGACAGTGATTTTGGCCGGCCAGCCGGCAGCGCAGCGGCAATGGCAGTTGCGCCGCGACGGGCCGGGCGCTGTCGCCGGCAGCCTGAGCGATGCAGCGGGGCCGGTGACCGGTCGCTTCGAAGGCAATCGCCTGCACCTGCGTTTCACCATGAAGGGCGGCCTGCGGGCCGATCAATGGCTGGCGCTGCTGCCTGGCGGCCAGGTGCTGCACAATGTGATGATCGTGCGTAAATTCGGCCTGCCGGTCGCACGGCTGGACGAGGTGATCACGCGAACGGAGAAGTGAGGGGGTTCTGTTGCCCGGCCCCCAAAAGTCGCTTGTGGGTCGGGGGGCCGTGATTGTGCAAATCGGTGAGGGGGTTCTGTTGCCCGGCCCCCCTCGGGCCGCTGGAATCCACTTCTGTTGCCCGGTGTGGCCCGTACCGCGCTTTCGGCCAGTGAAACTCAGTCCGTGAGGACCGGGTTACGCTGCGATTGCGAATGCCTCGTTGTCGTTGGCATTTATGGTGTTTTGAACGGTTTTACGGCTCATTCAGGCCGGGCAAAAACATCGTCTTTGAACACACGTCGATTCTGGTTCGGCCCCATGCATCGCCCCGACAACGGGTTGAAGAAATGGTGGAGCCGCCGGGTACTGCCCCCGGGTCCGCTGCGTCTATTTCACGGCATCATTTATCGCCATATCCGGCAAGCCGGCATGACTCATGTAAGCGCTGCCCGGCGATTCCTCAAGTCTTGACGAAACGGCGATAGAGCGCTGGCAGCAGCAGCAGGGTGAGCAGGGTGGAGGAGAGGATGCCGCCGATCACCACGGTGGCGAGCGGGCGCTGCACCTCCGCCCCGGCGCCAGTGGCGATCGCCATCGGCAGGAAACCGATGCTGGCCACCAGCGCGGTGGAGATGACGGGCCGCAGCCGGTCCATCGCGCCCTCGCGCACAGCATCGTCCCTGGCCATGCCTTCACCGCGCAGATGGTTGATGTGGTCAACCATCACCAGGCCATTCAACATCGCGATTCCCGACAGCGCGATGAAGCCGATCGCCGCCGTGATCGAGAAGGGCATGGCCCGCACGGCCAGCGCAAACACGCCGCCCGTCACCGCCAGCGGAATGCCGGCAAACACGATCAGCGCCTGTGAGACGGAGCCCAGCGCACCATAGACCAGCACGAGGATCAGCAGCAGACACGCCGGCACCAGCACTGCAAGCCGCGCTTTGGCTTCCTGCAACTGCTTGAACTGGCCGCCATATTCGATGCGATAGCCTTCGGGCAGCGCCACCGCCTTCGCCATTTCCGCCTTGGCGCGGGCGACATAGCCCTCGATATCGCTGCCCGAAAGATTGACCAGCAGCGCCGCGCGCTTCTGGCCATTGTCACGGCGCACCGGCTCCACCGCCAGCACTTCCTCAAGCCTTGCCACCCGGCCCAGCGGCAGCAGCCCGGCCTGCCCAACCCTGAGCGGCAGCGCCCGGATGGTATCGAGATCGGCGCGGCTGGAATCGGGCAGGCGCACCACGATGCCGTGGCGGCGGATGCCTTCCAATATGGCCCCCACTTCCTGCCCCGCCAGCGCGGTGCTGATGGCACGGTTCACCTCGTCCGCCCCCAGGCCCAGTCGCACCAGCGCGTCATGATCAACCCGCACCACCAGGCTGGGGGTGCGGCCATCCACTTCATATTCGGCCTGTGCCGTGCCGGGGAGACGTTTCAGCACGTTCAGCACTTGCCCGCCCAATTGTTCCAGCCGGTCATTGTCGTCGCCGAAAACCTTCACCGACAGATCGGCGCGCGTGCCTTCCAGCATTTCGTTGAAACGCATCTCGATCGGCTGGCCGCGCAGGAAACTCTGATCGGCAAACTGGCGGCGGGCTTCGGCCTCGATGGCATCCTGCAGAGCGACCTTGCTCTGCGGCCCGTCGGCCGGCCATTCGCTCAGCGGCTTGTAGCTAATATAAAGGTCATTCTCGTTCGGCGGCATCGGATCGGTCGCGACCGCCGAGGTGCCGATGCGCGAAAACACGGCAGTGATCTGCGGGAATTTCTTGAGCAGCGATTTTTCCAGCGCGATTTCGATTTCAAGGCTGCGCTCCAGGCTCATGTCCACCGGCTTGTAGATCATGGTGGTGATCGAGCCTTCGTCCAGCCGCGGCGTGAACTGGGTGCCAAGCCGGGTAAACAGCAGCCCGGCCGCGCCCACCGCCAGCAGCGCCGGCAGCAAGGCCAGCAACGGCCGCGCCAGCGTCGCATTCAGCACCGGGCGATAGGCGCGTTCCAACGCCGCCACCAGCCGGGTCGGCTCGGCACTGGCGCCGGCCTTCAGCCAATAGGAAGCCAGCGCCGGCACCAGCGTTACACTCACCAGCAACGCTGCCGACAGTGCCAGCATCACCGTGATCGCCATCGGCCGGAACAATTTGCCTTCCACCCCGCCCAGCGCCAGCACCGGCACATAGACCAGCGTGATGATCGCCACGCCAAACGCCACCGGCCGCGCCACCTGCCCCATGGCTTCGGAAATCACCGCGCGGCGACCGGTATCGGTGAGCGGATGGCCCAACCGCGTCTGTTCGGCCGCCAACCGGCGCAAGGCGTTTTCCACCGCCACAATCGCCCCATCGACGACCAGCCCGAAATCGAGCGCCCCCAGGCTCATCAGATTGCCGCTGATATCAAGCCGCGTCATGCCGATGCTGGCGATCAGGAACGCCACCGGAATCACCGCCGCGACGATCAGCGCCGCACGCCACTGGCCCAACGCCAGGATCAGCACGAACGCCACCAGCAATGCGCCTTCGGAAAGATTGCTGCGCACGGTGGCGACAGTGCGCTCGACAATGTCGGCACGGTCATAGCGCACCTTGATCACCATGCCCTTGGGCAAGGCCGCCTGCACCTCGGACAGATGTTCGTCCACCCGCCGGGCGACCTCGCGGCTGTTCTGGCCGGTGAGCATCATGATTGTGCCCAGCACGGTCTGCTGACCGTTCACGGTGGCTGCGCCCGCGCGCAGCATGTGGCCAACACGCACGGTGGCAAGATCAGCCACGGTCAGCGGCCGCACGCCGCCGGCGAACTTCACCGGCAGCACACCGATGGCTTCGGGCTGCATCACCTTGGCATCGGTGCGCACCACCAGCCGGCGGCCGTTCTGCGAGATGGCGCCGCCGCCGGCATTATCGGCATAGGCGGCCACGGCGGCGGCCAGTTCAGCCGGCGTCACCCCGGCGGCGGCCAGCTTCGCCAGGTCCGGCTAGATCACATATTGGCGTTCCAGCCCGCCGATGCTGTTCACTTCGGCGACGCCGGCGACCTGTCGCAGCATCGGGATAACGACATATTCCTGGGTTTCGGCCAGGGCCATCAGATGCTCGTCCTGGGTGCTGGCCGGTTGCAGGCCAGCGTGATGCGGCTCGGCGTGCGGCGGGTGATCCCATTCCAGCGTGTAATAGAGGATCTCGCCCAGCCCGGTGGTGATCGGTGCCAATTGCGGCGCCGAACCGGGCGGCAGTGTCGCCATCGCGGTCGCCAGCCGTTCCGTCACCACCTGGCGGGCCCGCATCACATCGGTGCCGTCTTCATACAGCAAGGTCACCTGCGACAGGCCCGAACGGGTGAGCGAGCGGAAACCGACAAGTCCGGGCTGGCCGCCCATCAGCCGCTCGATCGGCACCGTCACCCGCGTCTCGATCTCCTCACCGGCCAAGCCCGGCACGGCGGTGTTCACCTGCACCTGCACACCGGTCACATCGGGAATGGCGTCGATGGGCAAGGTGACGAGGTGATACAGGCCAATCGCCGCCGCAATCAGCGCCGCGATCAGCACGCCGCCACGATGGCGGGCGCTGGCCGAAATCAGGGCAGCGATCACGGCTGTTCGCCGCCCCCGGTGAGGATGCGGATATTCTCCCGTGCTTCCCACAGGCCGGCGCGCGTCTCGAGCACCGCCGTTTGCGCATCCAGCCAGCCGGTTTGCATCTGCACATACGTGGCCAGCGGCACCGCACCCAGGCGATAAGCGCGGTCGGCTTCAGCGGCGACTTCGGCGAAGTGCTGCGGCGCATCCCCCGGCCACTTCGCCAGTGCCTCCGACCGTGCGCGATAAAGGGCGGCATCGGCATGCAGGCTGGCCAACAGGCGCCGCCGCGTCGCGATCAGCGCCGCCTCACCCTGTGCGGCGCGCGATTCAGCCGCCGCAACATCGCCTTCCTGCCGGTTCCACAGCGGGATAGTGGTCTGGGCGCGCACGCCGGCAATAGTGTCGCGTACATCGCCGCGTTCCCGCGTGAGATAGGGCCCGATGCTGATCGCACCCACCCGGCTTTTTTCAGCGAGCCGCACCGACAGCCCTTGCTGGCCCAGTTGCGCCTTCAGGGCGAGCAGTTCGAAATTGCCGCCTTCCAGCCGATCGGCCAGCACCGTCACATCGGGCAGCAGCGGCGGCGCCATGGGCGGGCGCAGGATGCGCAGGCGGGCCGGGAAGGGCTGGCCGCGCAAGCCGTTCAGTTCATAAAGGATCGCGTTGTAACTGGCCTGCGCTTCGGCAGCGATGCGTTCGGCGTTGATGGCAGACGCTTCCAGCACGGCGGCTTCCAGGCGCGGAGCCGGCCCGGCTGGATCGCGCGCCACCAGCACTGCGGCCAGACTGCGCATCCGTCCCGCCACGGCGGCGGCGGCATCGGCGCGTTCGCCGGCGGCAAACAAGCGATAGCCCAAGCTGCGGGCACGGCCGGCCAGCGTGGCATCGAACTGTGCCAGCCCCAGACGCGCCAGCGTCACATTGCCTTGCGCAATCGCCTTGCGCAGCGGGATGCGGCCATTGAACTCGATCGGTTGCAGGATCGAAACGGCAAAGGCCGGGCCGTCGCCCAGCCGCTGACCGGTCAGCGGGCTGTCGGTGCGCTTTTCGCCGAAATCGACGCTGATTTCCGGATCAGCGAGCCGGCCAGCCGCCGCGACACCGGTCTGCGCCAAGCTGATCTGGCGGGCGAGATACTGGCGCTCAGGATTGCCGGCCACCACGTCGGCGGCGAGCGCATCGATGGACAACGCTGTCTGAGCTGCGGCGGGGGCCGCCACTGCAATGGCGGCAAAGAGGCAAATCATGCGGATCATCCCGATCCGCATAGAGCAATTGCTACAAAAGAAAACCCGTTATATTACGGGTGCTTAGTTGCGACTAGGTCGCGATAGCGGTTGAGCACGGCGCCATTGATGGCATCCCAGTCAAACGCCTGCGCGGCGGCCAGACCGGCGTGGCCATGGGCGCTGCGCAGCGCCGGATCGGTGCAATAATGCTGCAGTGCATCGGCATAGCCGGCAATGTCCCCCGGCGTCACCAGCGCGCCGGTGGTGCCATCGGTGACCAGACATTCGTTGCCGCTGGCCCGCGCCGCCACCACCGGAATGCCGCTGGCCATGGCTTCGAGGTTGATATTACCGAAGGTTTCGGTGGTCGACGGGTTGAGCAGCATGTCCATGCTGGCATAGGCCCGCGCCAGGTTGGTGCCATCAAGGAAGCCGGTGAAGATGGCATCAGGCGCCAGCGTTTCGAACCGCTCCCGCGCCGGGCCATCGCCCACCACCACCAGACGGTGCGGCACAGCGCGCTGCTTGAGTTCGGCCACAGCCGCTGCCACGGCTTCCAGCCCCTTTTCCAGCACCAGTCGGCCGACGAAGCCGATCACCGGCTCGCTGTCGCCGATACCCAGCGACCAGCGCCATTCCGACGAGCGGCGCTGCGGATTGAAACGCGCCTTGTCCACACCCCGGCTCCACACCGCAGGGTCATTGGCTATGATGCGCGCATCCCGCATCATCTCGCCAAAGCCGGGTGTGGTGACAAACACTTCATCCAGCCCGGCATAGAAACGGCGCAGCATCATTTCCATCAGCGGCCGGGCAAAGCCGAAGCCATAATATTCAAGATAGGTTTCAAACCGGGTGTGGATGGAGGCCACCACCGGCACCTTCAATTCGCGCGCCAGCCGCTTCAGCGCATGGGCCGCGGGATCAGGGGCGGAAAGATGGATGATATCGGGCGCGAAATCGCGGATGTCGCGCTTCAGTCGATCGGGCACGCCCAGCGCCACCCGATATTCGTCGCGCCCGGGGATCGACAGGCTGGGCACCGAAACCAGCGTGCCGGCCGGTTCGAACGCCGGCGTATCGCTGGTGGGGGAATAGACCCGCACGTTGCAACCCTGCCGTTCGAGAAAGGCCACCAGCCGGTTGAGCGCCTGGTTCGCCCCGTCGCGCACGTAATTATAGTTGCCCGAATAGAGCACGATCCGCAGCGGGCGGGCGGGCGCCAGCGCAGGCGCGGTTTCAAACAGTTCGGGCATCTTGAAGGCGGTGGCCACGATCATTTCCCTTATTCACTCGCTCAATCGCATGCCATTGTGGCCAAGACGGGGCAGAGTAAGGGCAGGTCGGCCCAGATCGGGCCAGAACCGAAAAAGCGCCGCCCGGATGGCCGGGCGGCGCCTTTGGGAATTGCGGTTGCCCGCGATCAGGCGGCAGTGGCAGCCCGGCGGCGACGGGCCACGGCGCCAACCAGGCCAAACCCAGCGATCAGCATCGCCCAGCTGGCCGGTTCCGGCACCACGGCACCGCCCGAGCTGGTGAACACCAGCTTTTCATAATCGGTCGAGCTGTTGAGGCCTTGGATATCATTGATGCGGAAGCCACCGGTGAAGGTCAGCGTGTGGATGCACAGCCGGCCTTGACCGGACGCGGTATCGCACTCGTTCTTGTTCGGCGTCTCGCCTGCCGGCACGAAGCCGAACGACCAATTGTCCGCATTGTACCAGCCGGTGCCATTGGCGATGTTGGTGGTGCCGTTATTCGCTGCGCCCGTGTTGAACAGCACGTCGGTCTTCAGGGCCTGGGCCAGCACCAAAAAGGTGCTCGACCCGGTTTCGCGGCCGGCCACCAGCAGGCGATCGCCCGAGCAACCCGCAAGCGTCGTGGCGGCGCTGGCGCCAAAGATGGTCGCCATGCTGGCGGAATAGCACTGGGTCCAGCCACCACCGGTCACGGTCGTAAGTGCCACATTGAGCTGCGGCCCAACCGGCAGATAGGTCGCGGCGGCGGCAGGCGAAGCGGCCAGTGCGGCGGCAATCACGAGTGTACGAATCATTTCATTTCCCCTTCTTCAACAAGCTGGCTGTCCACGTCGGGAACAGTTCAAAAAATCCAATCAAATCAAGCGGAAACCGCCGTTTTGCGTCGACGCGCCATCAAGCCCACCAATCCAAAACCGGCAATCAGCATCGTCCAGGCGGTCGGCTCCGGCACGCCGGCCAACGGGCCGCCGCTGGTCAGATCACTTGGCACGAAGCCGCTGCTGGTCAGGCCGGGATCACGGGCGACACTGAACGGCGTGGTGCGGCCGTTGCCGAACTGCATGTCGGAAAACGGGGCAAAGAGTTCAGCGTTGGTTGTGGCCGCGAACGCGGGGTCAGGGGTTGGCGCGGCACCGGCATTGGTGGTGGCCTGCGCCGGGCCGGCGATCGCGGCCGTGGCCGCCACCGCGAGGATCATCCTGTGCATGTGAACGTCTCCGTACTGGCTTACCCTGGCTCCCATGAGGATGCACAGCCCGTGCCAATTCGATTA
This sequence comes from Sphingomonadales bacterium 32-65-25, assembly GCA_002280855.1. Lineage (GTDB taxonomy): Bacteria > Pseudomonadota > Alphaproteobacteria > Sphingomonadales > Sphingomonadaceae > Sandarakinorhabdus. The sequence continues at coordinate 46,869 of NCEU01000004.1, forward strand.
TCGAAAGGTTAATCCCTTTATATTCTAATACTTGAGTGGGATGATGGCTGAATTGGCATTCGCTCGCTGTAAACTTCGCCGACATTTCCAGCCGCTACACGAAGAAGGGCGCGGCGGTTGCCCGCCACGCCCCTCATTCTGCGCCGCCGGTTGGGCGGTGCGGTCGATCAGCCTTCGGTCTGCTCCAGCGCCTTGGCGCTGGCCTGCTGCACGGAGCGCAGCACCGCATCGCGGCTGGCTGCAGCCACGCGCAGGCGGCCGATGCCGGCGCCGGTGCCGGCCGGGATCAGGCGGCCGACGATGACGTTTTCCTTCAGACCAGTCAGGGTATCGATCTTGCCCTGCACCGCGGCTTCGGTGAGCACGCGGGTGGTTTCCTGGAACGACGCCGCCGACACAAACGACTTGGTCTGCAGCGAGGCCTTGGTGATGCCGAGCAGCACCGGCTTACCGGCGGCCACGCGACCATCCTGACCAAGCTTGGCGTTTTCTTCGTCCATCTCCTCGCGGTCGACCTGTTCGCCCACCAGCAACGTGGTGTCGCCGCTTTCGGTGATTTCCACCTTCTGCAGCATCTGGCGCACGATCACTTCGATGTGCTTGTCGTTGATGCGCACACCCTGCAGGCGATAGACTTCCTGGATTTCGGCGCAGAGATATTCGGCCAGCGGCTCCACACCCAACACTTCCAGAATGTCGTGCGGATTGGGGTTGCCATCGATCAGATAGTCACCCCGGCGCACGAAATCGCCTTCCTGCACGGCCACGTTCTTGCCCTTCGGCACCAGATACTCGGCGACGTCCCCACCATCTTCCGGACGGATGTTGATGCGGCGCTTCGTCTTGTAATCCTTGCCGAATTCGACACGACCATCGACACGCGCGATAACCGCGTTGTCCTTGGGAATGCGAGCTTCGAACAATTCGGCCACGCGCGGCAGACCGCCGGTGATGTCGCGGGTCTTGGCAGCTTCACGCGGAATACGCGCCAGCACGTCACCGGCCGACACATCCTGGCCATCGGCCACCGACAGAATGGCATCGGTGGCGAGCATATAGCGCGCCGATTCACCGGACTGGTCATCGAGCAAGGTGATGCGCGGACGCAGATCATCCTTCTTGTTGTTCGACTTCCATTCGGTGACGACCTTGTTGGCGAGGCCGGTGGCTTCGTCGACTTCTTCCTTCAGGGTCGTGCCTTCGATCAGGTCCTGGTATTTCACCTTGCCCGACTTTTCGGTGATGACCGGCAATGTGTACGGATCCCACTCCGCCAGACGATCGCCCTTCTTCACCGTGATGCCTTCAAGGTGCGTGATCAGCGCGCCGTAAGGGATACGGTGGATCGAACGTTCGCGGCCTTCGCTGTCGCGCAGGACGAGTTCGCCGTTGCGCGCCATCGAGACGTTGCGGCCACGGCTGTCGGTGATGGTGACAATACCGCGGAATTCGATGAGGCCATCAACCGGCGCATCGAGCGTGGACTGTTCCGACACCTGCGCCGCACCACCAATGTGGAAGGTGCGCATGGTCAGCTGCGTGCCCGGTTCGCCGATGGACTGCGCCGCGATGACACCCACGGCTTCGCCCATGTTCACCGGCGTGCCGCGCGCGAGGTCGCGGCCATAACAGGTGGAGCAGACGCCGCCCTTGGTTTCGCACAGCAGCGGCGAGCGGATTTTCACTTCCGCCACGGCCGCCGTTTCGATGCGGGTCACGTCGGATTCGGTCAGCAGGTGACCGGCCGGCGCCACGACTTCACCGGTCTTGGCGTCGACGATGTCGACCAGGACGGTGCGACCAAGGATACGCTCGCCCAGCGACACAATGGTGTTGCCGCCTTCGACGATGGCCTTCATCAGCATGCCGCGCGGGGTGCCGCAATCTTCCTCGACGACGACGCAATCCTGCGAAACGTCGACGAGACGGCGGGTCAGGTAACCCGAGTTGGCGGTTTTCAGCGCGGTATCGGCAAGACCCTTGCGGGCACCGTGGGTGGAGTTGAAATACTCCAGCACGGTCAGGCCTTCCTTGAAGTTCGACAGAATCGGCGTTTCGATGATCTCGCCCGACGGCTTGGCCATCAGGCCGCGCATGCCGGCCAGCTGCTTCATCTGGGCTTGGCTACCACGGGCACCGGAGTGCGCCATCATGTAGATGGAGTTGATCTGCGCCTCACGGCCATCCGGCCGCTTCTTCTTGGCGCTGATTTCCTTCATCATTTCGCCGGCAACCAGGTCGCCGCACTTGGACCAGGCGTCAACGACCTTGTTGTACTTCTCGCCCTGCGTGATCAGGCCGTCCTGATACTGCTGCTCGAAGTCCTTCACCTCGGCCTTGGTCTTGTCGACCAGCACGGCCTTGGCAGCGGGGATCACCATGTCGTCCTTGCCGAAGCTGATGCCGGCCTGGAACGCGTGGCGGAAGCCCAGCGCCATGATGGCATCGGCAAACAGCACCGTCTCCTTCTGGCCAGTGTGGCGATAGACGGTGTCGATAACGTCGCCGATTTCCTTCTTGGTCAGCAGGCGGTTGATGGTTTCGAACGGCACCTTGTGGCTCTTGGGCAGCGTTTCGCCCAACAGCAGGCGGCCCGGCGTGGTGTTCACGCGCTTCATGTAGAGCTGACCGTTCTCATCGGTCTGCGGCACGCGGGCGATGATCTTGGTGTGCAGCGTCACGTTCTTGTTGAACAGCGCCTGGTGCACTTCGCTCATCGTGCCGAAGGCCATGCCTTCGCCCGGTTCCTTTTCGGACTCCATCGAAAGATAATAGAGACCCAGCACCATATCCTGCGACGGCACGATGATCGGTTTGCCGTTGGCGGGGGACAGGATGTTGTTGGTCGACATCATCAGCACGCGCGCTTCCAGCTGGGCCTCGAGGCTCAGTGGGACGTGCACGGCCATCTGGTCACCGTCGAAGTCGGCATTGAAGGCCGAGCAGACCAGCGGGTGCAGCTGGATGGCCTTGCCTTCGATCAGCACGGGTTCAAAGGCCTGGATGCCCAGACGGTGCAGCGTCGGCGCGCGGTTCAGCAGCACCGGATGCTCGCGGATCACCTCGTCAAGGATGTCCCAGACTTCCTTGCGTTCCTTTTCCACCCACTTCTTGGCCTGCTTCAGGGTCATCGAAAGACCCTTGGCGTCGAGGCGCGAGTAGATGAACGGCTTGAACAGTTCGAGCGCCATCTTCTTCGGCAGGCCGCATTGATGCAGCTTGAGTTCCGGACCGGTGACGATCACCGAGCGGCCCGAATAATCGACGCGCTTGCCGAGCAGGTTCTGGCGGAAGCGGCCCTGCTTGCCCTTCAGCATGTCGGACAGCGACTTCAGCGGACGCTTGTTGGCACCGGTGATGGTGCGGCCACGGCGGCCGTTGTCGAACAGCGCATCCACCGCTTCCTGCAGCATGCGCTTTTCGTTGCGCACGATGATATCCGGCGCGCGCAGTTCGATCAGGCGCTTCAGGCGGTTGTTGCGGTTGATGACGCGGCGATAGAGATCATTGAGATCCGACGTCGCGAAGCGGCCACCATCCAGCGGCACCAGCGGGCGCAGTTCCGGCGGGATCACCGGCACGACCTGCATCACCATCCATTCGGGCTTGTTGCCCGAGTTGATGAAGCTCTCGACGATCTTCATCCGCTTGATGATCTTCTTCGGCTTCAGTTCCGATTTGGTGGTGCGCAGTTCCTCGCGCAGCGTCTCCATCTCGCCTTCAAGATCGAGTTCCTGCAGCAGGATGCGGATGGCTTCGGCACCGATGCCGGCCTGGAAGGCGTCTTCGCCATATTCTTCCTGGGCGGTCATCAGTTCTTCTTCGGTGAGAAGATCGAACTTCTTGAACGGCGTCATGCCCGGATCGAGCACCACATATTGTTCGAAATAGAGCACGCGCTCCAGCTGCTTGAGCTGCATGTCGAGCAGCATGCCGATGCGGCTGGGCAGCGACTTCAGGAACCAGATGTGGGCGACCGGCGCGGCCAGTTCGATATGGCCCATGCGCTCGCGGCGGACCTTCGAAACGGTCACTTCCACGCCGCACTTTTCGCAGACGATGCCCTTGTACTTCATGCGCTTGTACTTGCCGCACAGGCACTCGTAATCCTTGATCGGGCCAAAGATGCGGGCGCAGAACAGGCCATCACGTTCCGGCTTGAAGGTCCGGTAGTTGATGGTTTCCGGCTTCTTGATCTCGCCGAACGACCAGCTGCGGATCTGTTCCGGGCTGGCGATGGCAATCTGGATCTGGTCAAACGTCTCGGGCTTGGCGGCCGGCGAGAAGAAATTCATCACTTCGTTCGTCATCTTCTTTCCTCCGTTTCCCCTCCCGCTCGCGGGAAGGGCTGGGGGTGGGCAGAGTGTGGGGTGGGGAATAACCGGCGGTGAGGCCGGTTATTCCACCTCCTCGTTGCTCTGCAGCTGGACGTTGAGGCCCAGCGACCGCATTTCCTTGACCAGCACGTTGAAGCTTTCGGGGATGCCGGCTTCGAACGTGTCGTCACCCTTGACGATGGCTTCATACACCTTGGTGCGGCCCACCACGTCATCGGACTTGACGGTGAGCATTTCCTGCAAGGTGTAGGCCGCGCCATAGGCCTGCAGCGCCCACACTTCCATTTCCCCGAAGCGCTGGCCACCGAACTGGGCCTTGCCGCCCAGCGGCTGCTGGGTAACGAGGCTGTAGGGACCGATCGAACGGGCGTGGATCTTGTCGTCCACCAGGTGGTGCAGCTTGAGCATGTAGATATAGCCCACGGTGACACGGCGATCGAAGGCATCGCCGGTGCGGCCATCGAACAACTCGACCTGGCCGGAGGTTTCCAGCCCGGCCAGTGCCAGCATGTTCGACACGTCGGCTTCCTTGGCGCCATCGAACACCGGGGTGGCCATCGGCACACCGCCCACCAGGTTGCGCGCCAGTTCGATCACCGCGGCATCGTCATAATCGGCGATGTCGAGCAGATACTGCGGGCCATAAATGGCCTTGAACAGCTCGCGGATCTCGTTGGCTGTGCCCGATGCCATGGTCTGGTGAATATTCTCCAGCATCTCGGCGATCTTCTTGCCCAGGCCGCGCGCGGCCCAGCCCAGATGGGTTTCGAAGATCTGGCCGACGTTCATGCGGCTGGGCACGCCCAGCGGGTTGAGCACGATATCGACCGGGGTGCCATCGGCCAGGAAGGGCATGTCTTCCTGCGGCAGGATGCGGGAGATGACGCCCTTGTTGCCGTGACGGCCGGCCATCTTGTCACCCGGCTGCAGCTTGCGCTTCACCGCGACAAAGACCTTCACCATCTTCAGCACGCCCGGCGGCAGTTCGTCGCCGGCCTGCACCTTGGATTTCTTGTCTTCAAGGCGGGCGGTGATGGTGGTGTGGGCTTCATCCCACTGCGCCTTCAACGCTTCCAGGCCGGCCTGCATGGCATCATCGGCCACGCCGAACTTCCACCATTCGCGGCGCGGCTGTTCTTCCAGCATGGCCTCGTCGATGGCGGCGCCCTTCTTCACGCCCTTGGGCGCGGCGACCACTTCCTGGCCCAGCAGCGCATCGCGCAGACGGGCATAGGTGGCGCGATCGAGGATGGCGCGTTCGTCGGTGGCGTCCTTTTCAAGGCGCTCGATTTCCTCGCGCTCGATCTGCAGGGCGCGTTCGTCCTTGTCGATGCCATGGCGGTTGAAGATGCGCACATCAACGATGGTGCCCGACACGCCCGGCGGCAGACGCAGCGAGGTGTCACGCACATCGCTGGCCTTTTCGCCGAAGATGGCGCGCAGCAGCTTTTCTTCCGGCGTCATCGGCGATTCACCCTTGGGGGTGATCTTGCCAACCAGGATATCGCCCGGTTCCACTTCGGCGCCGATGTAGACGATGCCGGCTTCGTCGAGACGGGCCAGCGCGTCTTCACCCACGTTGGGAATGTCGCGGGTGATGTCTTCCGGGCCCAGCTTGGTATCGCGGGCCATCACTTCGAATTCATCGATATGGATCGACGTGAACACGTCTTCCTTGACGATCTTCTCGTTGATCAGGATCGAATCTTCGTAGTTGTAGCCATTCCACGGCATGAACGCGACGAGCACGTTGCGGCCCAGCGCGAGTTCACCATCTTCGGTGGACGGACCGTCGGCGATGATGTCGCCCTTCTGCACCAGGTCACCCACGGTCACCAGCGGGCGCTGGTTGATGCAGGTGGACTGGTTGGAGCGCTGGAACTTCATCAGCGTGTAGATGTCGACGCCCGACTTGCCCGGTTCCACGTCCTGCGTGGCGCGGATCACGATGCGGGTGGCGTCCACCTGATCAACGATGCCGGTACGCTTGGCGGCGATGGCAGCGCCCGAATCGCGCGCAACCGTGCCTTCCATGCCGGTGCCCACGAACGGGCTTTCGGCCTTCACCAGCGGCACCGCCTGGCGCTGCATGTTCGAGCCCATCAGCGCGCGGTTGGCGTCATCGTTTTCCAGGAACGGAATCAGCGACGCAGCGACCGACACCAGCTGCTTGGGCGACACGTCGGCCAAGGTGATGGTGCTGGCCGGGGCCATCAGGAATTCCCCGGCCTGCCGGGCGGAGATCAATTCCTCGACATAGGTGCCGCCGGCATCGATGCCGGCGTTGGCCTGCGCGATGGTGTGGCGGGCTTCTTCCATGGCCGAAAGATAAACGACATCGTCGGTCAGCTTGCCGTTATCCACCTTGCGGTACGGCGTTTCGATGAAGCCATACTTGTTGACGCGGCTGAAGGTCGCGAGGCTGTTGATCAGACCGATGTTCGGGCCTTCCGGCGTTTCAATCGGGCAGATGCGACCATAGTGCGTCGGGTGAACGTCGCGCACTTCGAAGCCGGCGCGCTCACGGGTGAGACCGCCCGGGCCAAGTGCCGAGACGCGGCGCTTGTGGGTGACTTCGCTGAGCGGGTTGGTTTGGTCCATGAACTGCGACAGCTGGCTGCTGCCGAAGAATTCACGCACCGCGGCCACGGCCGGCTTGGCGTTGATCAGGTCGTTGGGCATGACGGTGTCGATATCGACGCTCGACATGCGCTCCTTAACGGCACGTTCCATGCGCAGCAGGCCAACGCGATACTGGTTTTCGAGCAGTTCGCCGACCGAACGCACACGACGGTTGCCGAGGTTGTCGATGTCGTCGATTTCGCCCTTGCCGTCCTTCAGTTCGACCAGCGTCTTCACCACCGAGGCGATGTCCTCGCGGCGCAGAACGGTCACATCATCCGGGCAGTCCAGCGCCAGACGCATGTTCATCTTGACGCGGCCCACGGCCGACAGGTCGTACCGGTCCGGATCGAAGAACAGGCCATAGAACATGGCTTCGGCGGTTTCGCGCGTCGGCGGTTCGCCTGGGCGCATGACGCGATAGATTTCGGCGAGCGCATGGTCGCGCTCTTCCACCTTGTCGGCCATCAGCGTGTTGCGGATCCACGGACCCACCGACACATGATCGATGTCGAGCAGTTCGATGCTGGTCTGGCCGGCACGGTCGATCTTTTCCAGATTTTCCGCGGTCAGTTCGTCACCGGCCTCGATGTAGATTTCACCGGTGGCTTCATTGATCAGATCGAACGCCGAATAGCGGCCGAAGATTTCCTCGGTCGGGATCAGCAGGCTGGTCAGGCCATCGGTGGTCGCCTTGCGCACCATGCGCGGCGTGATCTTGGTGCCCGACGGGAACACGACTTCGCCGGTGTCGGCGTTGACCACGTCGAACGTCGGCTTGGCATTGCGATAGTTGGCTTCGACGAACGGCACTTTCCAGCCGGCTTCGTTGTTCGCGCCATGGCCGCGCACCCAGATGACACGGTTGTAGAACAGGTTGAGGATCTCTTCCGAATGCCAGCCCAGCGCATAGAGCAGGGTGGTGACCGGCAGCTTGCGCTTGCGATCGATACGGACGTTCACGATGTCCTTGGCGTCGAATTCCAGATCCAGCCACGAACCGCGATACGGGATCACGCGGGCAGCAAACAGATATTTGCCGCTGGCGTGGGTCTTGCCGCGATCATGATCGAAGAAGACGCCCGGCGAACGGTGCATCTGCGAAACGATCACGCGCTCGGTGCCATTGATGATGAAGGTGCCGTTGCCGGTCATGAGCGGCATGTCGCCCATGTAGACGTCCTGCTCCTTGATATCGAGCACGGAGCGGGTTTCGGTATCGGGATCCACTTCGAACACGATCAGCCGCAGCGTGACGCGCATCGGCGCTGCATAGGTCATGCCGCGCTGGCGGCACTCGTCCGTGTCGTACTTCGGCTCTTCCAGCTCGTAATGCACGAAATCCAGCTCGGCAGTGCCGGCGAAATCGCGGATCGGGAAGACGCTGCGCAGCGTCTTTTCGAGGCCGGAGACATAGCCCACCGCCGGGTTGGACCGCAGGAACTGCTCATAGCTTTCGCGCTGCACCTCGATGAGGTTCGGCATCTGCACGACTTCGCCGATATGGCCAAAGTTCTTGCGGATGCGGCGGCGGTTGTTGAACGGCTTCACGCCCTGGGGCGGCTTCATCTGGGTGGCCATGTGTTCTGGTCGCCTTCTGGTCAAAATTTCGCTTCCAGCAGGCAAGCCCGTCTGGAAAAACAGCAAAAACCGCACAGCACCCCGCTGCAGCGGAATGTCGCACGGTCACTGGCGATAGAAGCCCTGCCACCCTTCCTCCGTCGCGGCCCGATCGCGCTACGGGCCGTGTCTCGAAAGGCAGCAGGCCGGCCGGGAATCGAGATCCCTTCCGGTGATGAGCGGCAGATAGGCGTTTTGTTGGATTTGGGCAAGGGGGAGCGCCGGGTGCGGCGACATGCCAAAGGAAAAGGGGCAGCCCCGGCTGGAGCTGCCCCTTTCCTGTTTCCTGCCGGACGGGCCGGCATGAAGCGTTGAAGCTTACTTGAGTTCCACCGTCGCGCCGGCTTCTTCGAGCTGCTTCTTGATCTTCTCGGCGTCAGCCTTCGACACGGCTTCCTTGACGGCCTTCGGAGCCGATTCCACCAGGGTCTTGGCTTCGGTCAGGCCCAGGCCGGTAATGGCGCGGACTTCCTTGATGACGTTGATCTTCTTGCCACCGTCGCCGGTGAGGATCACGTCAAATTCGGTCTGCTCTTCAGCAGCCGGAGCAGCAGCGGCGGCCGGACCAGCGGCCACGGCCACGGCCGCAGCGGCGGACACGCCCCACTTTTCTTCCAGCATCTTGGCGAGGTCAGCGGCTTCCAGCACGGTCAGGGCGGAAAGCTGTTCAACGATCGAGTTCAGGTCAGCCATTGTATTTCTCCAGTGTTTTCAGATTGGTTTGTGGTGTTCGAAAGCCTCAGGCGGCATCTTTTTCGGCATAGGCCGAGAAGACGCGAGCCAGCTTGGCGGCCGGCGCACTGGCCAGCTGGGCCAGCTTGGTCGCCGGGGCGTTGACCAGGCCAATGATCTTGGCGCGCAGCTGGTCGAGCGACGGCAGTTCGGCCAGGGCCTTCACGCCATTCACATCCAGAACCGTGCCAGCCATGGCACCGCCAACGATCTCGAACTTGTCGGTCGTCTTGGCGAATTCCACCGCGATCTTGGCAGCGGCCACCGGATCGGTGGACGTGGCAAGGCCAATCGGGCCGGTCAGCAGATCACCGATCGGCTGGTAGGGCGTGCCTTCGAGCGCAATGCGCGCGAGGCTGTTCTTCGTCACCTTGTAGCTGGCACCGGCAGCGCGCATCCGGTTCCTGAGGTCGCTCGACTGAGCAACGGTCAGGCCATGGTTGCGCGCGACCACGACAACCGAAGTTTCGGTCAGCGTTTTGGCCAGGCTGGAGACGGCGTCGGCTTTTTGGGCGCGATCCATGCTCACTCCTTGGTTTCATGCCCACAAGACCGTCTTTCGACGACCCGGCGGGCCGGTGATGACGCAGCATGACGCTGCGCCGGCTCATGAGCCTTGCGCCTGCCAATCACCATCGCTGGGGAGGAGCGGGCACCAGGCCCGTCCGAAGAGGATCGTCACCACACCGGGAACACCCAGCGCAGACCGGATCAGGCACGCGGCCCGACCAGGGAAAACCAACCTCGTCTCATGCAGGCCCAAACGGCTTAAGGTGAAACACCACCTGCAATCTCGGACGGTCGCCCGGCCATTTCTGACCGGAACGGATGCGGCGCGATAGGGTGATGCGCCAGCAGAGTCAAGCGATGTCCGAACAGAAAAGGGCCGGAGCAGTCTCCCGCTCCGGCCCCTTTTTGTGTTCAGTGATCGCTGGCGATCAGGCGTACTGGCCGGTCGACGACGGATCGACCTTGATGCCGGCGCCCATCGACGAGCTGACGGCAACCTTGAGCAGATACTTGCCCTTGGCGCCGGTTGGCTTGGCCTTGATCACGGCATCGAGCAGCGCGTTGAAGTTGGCGCGCAGATCGTCCTGCGGGAAACTGGCCTTGCCCAGGATGCCATGGATGATACCGGCCTTTTCGACGCGATATTCAACCTGGCCGCCCTTGGCGGCCTTCACGGCTTCACCAACGTTCATGGTCACTGTGCCCAGCTTCGGGTTCGGCATCAGGCCCTTGGGGCCCAGCACCTTGCCGAGACGGCCAACCAGACCCATCATGTCCGGCGTGGCGATGCAGCGATCGAAATCGATCGTGCCGCCGGTCACCAGTTCCAGCAGGTCTTCAGCGCCAACCACGTCGGCGCCGGCAGCCTTGGCTTCATCAGCCTTGGCACCGCGGGCGAACACGCCCACGCGCACGGTCTTGCCGGTGCCCTTGGGCAAGGTGACGACGCCGCGGACCATCTGATCGGCGTGACGGGGATCAACGCCCAGGTTCAGCGAGACTTCGATGGTCTCGTCGAACTTGGCGGTAGCCAGGCTCTTCACCAGGCCAATGGCTTCGTCGATCGAATACAGCTTGTCGCGGTTCACCGCGGTGGCCAGAGCCTTGGCCTTCTTGGTCATAGCCATGTGATCAGCCCTCCACCACTTCAAAGCCCATTGCGCGGGCCGAACCTTCGATGGTCTTCATCGCCATCTCGATGCTGTTCGCGTTCAGGTCGGGCATCTTCTGCTCGGCGATGGCGCGGATCTGCGACTGCTTGATCTTGGCAGCCGGTGCGCCCTTGCCCGGAGTGGTGCCGCCCGACTTCAGGCCAGCCGCCTGCTTCAGCAGGAACGAGGCCGGCGGCAGCTTGGTGATGAAGCTGAACGAACGATCGGCATAAACGGTGATGACGGTCGGGATCGGGGTGCCCTTTTCCAGGGATTCGGTCTTGGCGTTGAACGCCTTGCAGAATTCCATGATGTTCACGCCGCGCTGGCCCAGTGCCGGGCCGATCGGCGGCGAGGGGTTGGCGGAACCCGCCTTCACCTGCAGCTTGATATAACCAGTAATCTTCTTGGCCATGTGGCCGCTCCTTGTTGTGTGGTGCTAGCGGCCGGGGCAACCGGCCTCCCACGCTGAAATGGAAAAGCCTTACTTCTGCTTTTCCACCTGTTCGAAGCCGAGTTCGACCGGGGTTGCCCGGCCGAAGATCGACACCGAAACCTTGACGCGGCCATGATCGTAGTCGATTTCCTCGACCAGGCCGTTGAAACTGGCAAACGGGCCGTCGAGCACGCGCACGCTGTCGCCGATCTCGAAATTGGCCTTCTTCTTGATCTTGGCCGCAGGGGTTTCCTCGGTCTTGGTGTTCAGCATGCGGGCGGCTTCCGCCTCGCTCACCGGCTGCGGCTTGTTCTGCTGGCCCAGGAACCCGGTCACCTTCGGCGTGTTCTTGACGAGGTGATAGACGTCGTCGGTCATCGCCAGCTTGGCCAGCACATAACCGGGCATCGACTTGCGCTCGACCTGGCGCTTCTTGCCCTTGAACACTTCGGTGACGGTTTCGGCCGGCACTTCGACCGCGTCGATGAAGGCTTCAAGGCCCATGCGGCGGGCTTCGGAAAGGATCGATTCCTTCACCTTGTTCTCGAAACCGGAATAGGCGTGAATGATGTACCAGCGCGACATGGATGTTCCTCAGGCAGCGAGGCTGAGCAGGAATTTGACGGTGCGACCAAGGACCTGGTCGATACCAAGGAAGAAAACCGACAGCAGGCTGGTCATGATCAGCACCATGATCGTCATGCGCACCGTGTCAGGCAGGGTGGGCCAGGCGATCTTGCGGGCTTCAGTCTGCACCTGGCGCACGAATTCCGCCGGGGACACCCGGGGCTTCTTCGCCACTTCTGCCTTGACCTCACTCACACCGTCACCCTTTGCCGTTCCGCTCAACACGAATCGCGTCACATCGTTCATGGGCCGCAGTTACCCACCGCCAGCAACGCCAACAACCGGTACGGGAAACCCCGTTACCGGCCGAATGGACGCTGCCCACACTTCCCGAAGTGGGCCCAACGCCCCTGTTTTTCAACCGCTTGTGGCCGAAAACCCGGAGCTGCTGGCAGGAGTGGAGGGGCTCGAACCCCCGGCCCTCGGTTTTGGAGACCGATGCTCTACCAACTGAGCTACACTCCTGTGTGCAGACGCGCGGCTATAAAGAGACGGGCCGGCCGGTGCAAGAGGCTGTACAGCAAGTGGTTGCGGCAGCAGCGCGGCTGGATTATTGGCCAAGCCAGCGCGGGTATAGCTTAGTGGTAAAGCTCCAGCCTTCCAAGCTGGCTATGCGGGTTCGATTCCCGCTACCCGCTCCATCGCAACGCCGCGTGCCGTGCGCCGACAGACGCAAGGTCGGCCGGGCAGGCGGCTGGCCTTCAGGCGAGCCGAACCGCTTCGACGTCAGCCGCAGCTTTGCCGCGGCCCCTTGTTTCCGTTGCATCCCCTAAACCCCCCGCCCCCGCCGCCGTTTCCGGTGCAGGTCAATCAGCGCGGGAGTGTCAATCAGATGAAGCATCAGCCGGGGCCGATGGTGGCAAAGGCAGCGGTGCCCGCGCCGCCCGACGTTGCCCTTCCCGCCGGCACCGGCCAGCTGGCCTGGTATGATCAGATCCGCGCGCTGCTGATCCAGACCGGTCTGCCGCCGGAACCCGCCGTGTACGACGTGCTATGGCGTTACGTGCGCGACGAGGATGCCGACCTGTCCCTGGCCATCGACAAGGCCCTGGCCAGCGACGGGCTCACCTTGGGAACGGTGATGAGCCTGCGCGAAACGCTGCTGGGCCAAATGAGCGAGGCCCAGGTGAACCAGCTGATTGCGCAGGCCCATGGCCAGGCCGAGGCCCTGACCAAGCGCATCGAAAGCGGCCAGACCGATCTGGCTGATTATGGCCGCGCCATTGCCGATGGCGGCGAGCGGCTGGCCGGGCCGATGGATGCAACGGCGCTGGCCGCCCTGCTGGAACAGTTGAGCGCCGCCACCTCGACCGTGCAGGCCGCCAACGGCCGGCTGCTCGATGAACTGGAACAGGCCGCCGCCGAAAGCCGGGCACTGGCCGATCGGTTGACCCAGGCCGAACGAGCCGCCGTGACCGACGCGCTGACCGGCGTATTCAACCGGCGCGGGTTGATGGCTGCCGTGGAAAAGGCCCAGGCCGAAGCTGTCGCCGCAGACCGACCGCTGGCGCTGGCCGTGGTGGATATCGATCATTTCAAGCGCTTCAACGATCGCTTTGGCCACGCCATGGGCGATGATGTCTTGCGCTTCGTGGCTGGCCACCTGGCCGAACGGCTGGAAAGTGATGGCGGCTTCGTCGGCCGGCTGGGCGGCGAGGAGTTCGTGGGCGTGATGCCCGCCACCTCCGTACAGGCCGCCGCCGGGCGTATCGATCGCATCCGCGCCGATCTGGCCGGCCAAGTGCTGCGCAGCGCCGTGGACGGCAGCAGCATGGGCCGCATCAGCTTCTCCGCCGGGGTGGCCGAACATCGCGCCGGGCAAGGGCCCGACCAGTTGATCGAACGGGCCGACGGCGCGCTCTATACCGCCAAGCGGCTGGGTCGCGATCGGGTGGTGCCCGATCGCGGCTGAGGCTCAGGTCCGCCGACCGGAACTGCAAAAGGGCCGTTGAAATCTGGCGTTGACAGGCGCGCGGCGCTGACGCACTAGGCCGCCTCCCGACAGGTCCGCGCTTGCGGCTGTGGAGGGGTGGCCGAGCGGTCAATGGCAGCAGACTGTAAATCTGCCGGGTTTCACCCTACGTTGGTTCAAATCCAACCCCCTCCACCACCTGTCGGGCCTTTCCCTGCATTGGCCATGGTATCCGACCGCATTCGCCGTTATGGCAGCGGTTTTTCAGCCACCGGATAATTGCTATGGGCCGCAGTCCCCACCCCAAGAACCAGATGCGCCAGAAAAGCCCGTTTCCGCGCCTTTATGGCCGGCACGCGGTGTTTGCCGCGCTCGACAATCCGGAACGCGCTTTCCGCAAGCTGTGGCTGACGCCGGCCACATCCAAGACGATCGTGGTCCCGCAAGGGCTGCAGGTGCAGATTGGCGACGATCATGATCTGGGCCGGATGTGCCCGCCAGATGCGCCGCACCAGGGGTTTGTGCTGGAAGTGGAACCGCTGGAGAATGTCTGGCTGGGCGATATCCTGAAAGAGGCCAATGATGGCGACAACCGCCCGGTCATCGTGCTCGATCAGGTTACCGATCCGCACAATGTGGGCGCCATCATGCGATCGGCACTGGCCTTCAACGCCCGCGCCATCATCACCCAGGATCGCCACAGCCCAGCCGAATCAGGTGTGCTGGCCCGCAGCGCCAGTGGCGCACTGGAAGCGCTGCCGTGGGTCCGCACAGTCAATCTGGCCCGCGCGCTGGGTGAGATCGGTGAAGCCGGTTTCTGGCGCATCGCGCTGGACGGCAACGCGCCCGAGACACTGGAATCGGCACTGGGCAAGAGCCAGCCGGCGTTGGTGCTGGGTAGCGAAGGCGAGGGCCTGCGCCACTTGACGCTCGAAAATTGCGACCAGGTCGCCCGGCTGCCGATCACTGGCGTCGAAAGCCTGAACGTGTCGAACGCGGCGGCCATCGGGATGTATGCCTGCGCGCGGCGGGGGCTGTGAGGGCGCGCGCGCAGGGCCAGACAGGCTAACCACAAAGCAGCGCGGCGTGGCCGGTTGGGCCACGCCGCGCGCTTTTGATCAAGGTTCAGATCGTTAGAACTGCACCCGCGCCCCGAAGCGGAACACGCGGCCCAGCGCATTGCCGATGAACGGATCGTAGGACGGCTCCAGCCGCGACGCGGGCGGATCGGCATCGGTGAAATTCTCGATCGAGAATTGCAGCTGCGTCCTCACGCCGGCAATCGGCGGCAGATCATATTGCAGGTGGAAGTCGTGCTGCGTGAAGCTTTCGACTTCGCGGCCGAAGTTGACCGGGCCAAAGCTGGTCGCGGTGCAGTTGGTCAGCCCGACGCAGCGATCATCGGTGACGCCGGCGACATAGCGCACCTGGTAGCGGGCATTGATGCCGCTGATGTTGTAGTTGATCCAGGCATTGCCGCGGAACGGCGAGATGGTGAGCGGATCGCGGAAATAGTTGGTGAAGCCCTTGGCCTGATAACCCGACTGCACCAGCACGCCGCGGAAGACGAAATCTTCGAACGTGTAATCCAGCACAAAGCTGCCCTGGCCGCCGATGTTCAGCTTCCCGCCCAGAACATCGACATTGTAGTCCACCGCCACGTCGATGCCGCTGGTCTTGATGCCGGGGCCGTTCACCCAGTCGGTGCGGACACGGGAGATGTCGAACCCGGTGGTCACGCCCTGGTTGCAAGCACCGCCCTGGAAGGTGACCAGATTGGCAAAGACACTGCTGCAATTGGCGAACCTTGTGCCGTTCGCCGCCACGGCGCCGCTGGCCACGCTGGTAGCGATGGCCTGGGCCGGCGTGGTGGTGATGCGGTCGTTGAAGTCAAAGCTCCAGTAATCGACCGAAACGGTGAGCCCGCCAGTGGAGACCACCGCCCCCACGTTGTAGGTGAAGGCAGTTTCCGGTCCCAGATCATTGGGGTTGCCGAAGATGTCGACCGACTTGAAGTTGTTGGCTGCCGCCTGGATGCCGGCCAGGCTGGTGATCTGGTTGCGGGCCACCTGGTTGGCCTGCGGGCCGCGGAAGGTGGTGCCCGCCGAACCGCGCAGCACCAGCCAGTCGGTCGGGCTCCAGCGCACCGTGCCCTTGGGGTTGAAGGTGGAACCGACCGAGCCGCCATAATCTTCGAAGCGGGCCGCGCCGGTGATTTCCAGCGTGGTGGTGACCGGGATCTTCACTTCGGCAAAGATGGCCTTCACGTTCTGCGTCTGGCGTTCAAAACGCGTGCCACCGAGGAAGATGAACGGACCGACGCCTTCGATCGGCGTGCCGACGCAGCTCAGATCGCCTTCGCGGAAACAGGGATTGAGGTTGAGATCGGATTCGGAGTTGATCGGACGGCTCGACCAGCCGTTGCCACGATACTGCGCGCCAAAGGCATAGGCGATCGGCCCGCCACCGAGGTCAATCCCGGTTTCGCCCGAGAAGATCAGATCGACAACCGTCTGTTCTTCCACCTGGAAGGTGCCGTTCTTCACGTGCATCCAGTTGACCAACTCAGGCGAGTTCGACGCGCCTGGCACGAAATTGGGATTGGTCAGGCCCTGGATCGAAATCGGCTGCGCGGCATTCAGGAACGGGTTGAACCATTGGCAGCCGTTCTGGCCAGCCACTGTGCCGGTGCAATTGGGGCCGCCAAAACCATTCAAAGCTGCCTGCAGCCGCGAACCGACCATATCTGGCACGGCGGTCCGGCGTTCCGACCGCCACCAGGTGCCATAGAGTTGGCCGCGGAAATTGTCGGAAAACTCATGTTCGATGCCGCCCGATGCGCGATAGGCCTTATTGTTGGCCCGGCCAACACCAGCGCCGCGATCGGGATCAGCCGGATTGCCCAGCCAACCGAACGGGCGCCAGAACACCGCCGTGATCGCCGCCAATGGACGCTCAGGCGTGGATGGCGCCAGGCCGCTCTGCGCCAGGAAGGCCGGAACGCCCGGGTTGTTGGGGCTCACCGTGAACGCGTTGGCCGAACCGGAACCGCGTGGACCCTGCGTGGGCGGGAACGACGGCGAATAGCCCAGCGAGTTCAAATCGGTCTGGGCGTACATGAATTCCAGATGCACCTTGGTGCGATCCGTCAGATCGACATCGGCCTGCAGATAGCCCTGATAGCGATCTTCCTCTTCGATGATGTTGTTCCACGGGATGAAGCTGAACCGGCACAACGCGCCGTCATTGACCCCGCCAACCGCCGAGCAACCGGCGTTGCCACCGTCACGGGCGGTCTGCGTCTGGATTGCGCCATTGTTGAGATAGGATGCGGCAAACAGACCCGGCGTGCCCAGCGCCGACCAACCCGACGGATTCTGCTGATAGGTGGTGCGGCTGAACTCGCGGGCATAGTTGGGCAGGGTGGAGCGATGCTGCCAGCCAAAGCCGCCCATCAGATTGACCTTGCCGAACGTCTTGCCGATCAGGATCGAGCCGGTCCAGTTGTCGTCGGAGCCCTTGATGGCGTCCCAGTCACCCTGCACGATCACGCCATTGAAATTGCGGCGGGTGGTGAAGTTGGCAACGCCGGCGATGGCATCGGAACCATAGGTGGCGGCCGCGCCATCCTTCAGCACTTCGATGTTCTGCAGCGCGAAGATCGGAATCAGGTTGGTATCGATGAAGCCATCGCCTGGCGCCAGCACGGTGCGGCGGCCGTTGAACAGCACCAGCGTGCGGGTGGGCCCAAGGCCGCGCAGGTTCAGCGAGCCATTGCCCTGGAAGCCCTGCGACGCGGTGGCATATTGGTTGGAATCACCCAGCGTGGCGCCAACCGAAGGCAGCTGCTTGATGAATTCCAGCGGCGAGGAGACGCCCTGCTTGTTGAGATCATCGGCGGTGAACACATCAACCGGCATGGCTGCATCTTCGCGGGTGCCACGAATGAAGCTGCCGGTGACGATGATTTCGCTTTCAACAGCCTCCGTATCGGCCGCTGCCTGAGGGGCCGCCTGTGCAAAGACCGGGCTGGCGATCACTGCAATCGTGGAAAACAAGGCTACAGCAGCGCAGCTGTTGCGAAGGCACATCACCCCCATCAATCTTCTCCCCAAAATGGCCATCGCCCAGCCTTGGCTCCAACAATGGAGTGGTCCGGGTCGTGACACATGGAGAGTGTTTAACCTTTGCTTGTCGCCGTCAAGAGGCGGCAAGCAAAGGCAAAAGCTGTCTGCACAACAGCAGTGTCTCTGCTGCAACAGTCCAAGGGACTGCTTCAGCCCGCACTGTTGCCACTACTTGGCAATAGTGCTGATGATTCAATAACTTTCGGTTTCGTAAACGCGGCTGATGTCGCCGCCCCACGACCCGTTGTAGAGCGCCAGCAGCCGATCGGCCGTGGTCATGCCACTGGCGACAATCTCGCGCAGCGGGTTGAGGAAGCCCTGTTCGGTATCGCCGGCGTTATTCAACCGGGCGCGAGCGGCAAGTCCAGCATCTGAGATCTTCAGCACTTCAGCCGCCAGATCCTTCAGGGTACCACCATTAGGACTGGCCGCGCCCAAAGCCAGCGCCGGCACTTCCCGGCGCAGGCGATCATGGTCTTCCGGCGTCCAGTGCTTGACCAGGTCCCACGCTGCATCCAGCGCCGTCTGATCATAGAGCAAGCCGACCCACAGTGCCGGCAATGCGCAGATGCGATCCCAGCGCCCGCCATCGGCGCCGCGCATTTCCAGATAGCCCTTCATCCTCACTTCCGGGAACGCAGTGGACAGATGATCCTTCCAATCACCCAGCCGCGGCTTCTCACCGGGCAGCACCGACAATTTGCCGGCAAGGAAATCGCGGAACGACAGGCCGGCTGCGTCGATATACTTGCCGTCGCGATAGACGAAGTACATCGGCACATCGAGCGCGTAATCGGTATAATGTTCGTACCCGAAGCCATCTTCGAACACGAAGGGCAGGATGCCGGTGCGGGCCGGATCGGTGTCGGTCCAGATATGGCTGCGGAACGATTTGAAGCCGTTGGGCTTGCCTTCCGTGAACGGCGAATTGGCGAACAATGCGGTGGCGATCGGCTGCAGCGCCAGGCTCACGCGGAATTTCTGCGCCATGTCGGCTTCGCTGCCATAATCCAGGTTGGTCTGGATCGTGCAGGTGCGCAGCATCATGTCGAGGCCAAGGCTGCCGACGCGCGGCATGTGGCGCAGCATGATGTCATACCGGCCCTTGGGCATGATCGGCAGTTCGGCGCGCGTCTTGTCGGGCCAGAAGCCCAGGCCAAGGAAACCCAGGCCCAGTTCGGCGCCCAGCTCGCGGCATTGTTTCAGGTGGCGGTTCGATTCCGCACAGGTCTGGTGCAGATTTTCAAGCGGGGCGCCCGACAATTCGAACTGGCCGGCCGGTTCCAGGCTGATGTTGCCATCGGCACCCTTCAGCGCGATGACGTTCCCGCCTTCCAGGATCGGCTCCCAGCCATAGCGCGTCATCGCCATCAACAGGTCGCGGATCCCGCCGGGTTCACTGTACGACGGCGCGCGGTGATCTTCGGTGCGGTAAACGAATTTCTCGTGCTCGGTGCCAATGCGCCAGGCGTCGCGGGGCTTGGCGCCATCGGCGAACACCGAAACCAGCTGGTCGCGCGATTCGATGATCATGTCATCGCCAGCGGAAGTCACCTTGTTGCTCATGCCTTGCGCCTTAACGCCGTTGCCCCGCTGGCGCAATGAACCGGCCCTGTTGCGATTTCATTGCAACGTTCCGATCATCAGGCCGGGCACTCATCGTGGCGAAGCTGTCATTCTGCCCCTTGCCATAATGTCATGTTTGCCCACATTGGCCGCCATGAGAGTTGCGACCTTGTTGATTCTGGCGCTGCTGCCGCTCACCGCCTGTGGCGTGGAGCAGAGCCAGCCCGCGCCCGTGACGGCCGATGACCGTTGGGGCCATCTGCCGCCCGATCCGGAACGGCCGCAACAGGCCGAAGGCGCCAGGCCGCCACGCGGCTGAGCCCACTGCAAAGCGGCAGGATTGCGCTGCAGCGCTGATCTGGCATCCTCCCCGCCTTTCGCAGGAGGAATTGGCCATGCATGATCTCGTGATCCGCGGCGGCACCATCGTTGATGGCAGCGGCAATCCACGCTTCACCGGCGATATCGCCGTCGATGGTGGCCGCATCACGGCCGTGGGCGCCGTTACCGCTCCGGGGCGCGAGGAGATTGAGGCCAAGGGGCTGATCGTCACGCCCGGCTTTGTCGACATCCACACCCATTATGATGGCCAGGCGACTTGGGATTCGGAAATGGCGCCGTCGTCGTGGCATGGCGTCACCACGGTGGTGATGGGTAATTGCGGCGTCGGCTTTGCGCCGGCCAAGCCCGACAAGCACCAATGGCTGATCGGGCTGATGGAAGGGGTGGAGGATATCCCCGGCACCGCGCTGGCCGAAGGCATGACCTGGGACTGGGAGACATTCCCCGAATATCTCACTGCGCTGGAAAAGCGGCAACGCACCATCGATGTCGCCACCCATGTGCCGCACGGCGCCGTGCGCGCCTATGTGATGGGCGAACGCGGGGCCCGCAACGAAAAGCCGACCGCAGACGACATTGCGAAGATGGCCGAAATCGTCGCCGATGGCGTGAAGGCCGGCGCACTGGGTTTTTCCACCAGCCGCACCATCCTGCACAAATCGATCGACGGCGAACTGGTACCCGGCACCACCGCCGAGAAGGACGAGCTGATCGCCATCGGCCGCGCCATGGGCAAGGTGGGCCACGGCGTGTTCGAAATGGCCAGCGACCTGAAGCGCGAATGGGATGAATTCGGCTGGATGGCCGAAATGAGCCGCGAGACCGGCCTGCCCGTCACCTTCGCCATGCTGCAGTCCATCGCCAAGGAACTGCCGTGGGAAGAGCAAATGAGCGAGACCGCGCGCGCCAATGCAGATGGCGCCAACATCGTCGCCCAGATCGCCATTCGCGGCAACGGCATCTTGATGGCGTGGCGCGGCACCGTGCACCCGTTCAAGTTCCGTCCGAGTTGGCAGGCCATCGAGGCGCTGCCGTGGGACGAACAGTTGCAGCATCTGCGCGATCCGGCGTTCAAGGCGAAGCTGTTGGCCGAAGACAATGTCTGGCCCGAAACCGATGTGCTGCCGCTCCTGATGGCGGTCGCGATGGGCTGGCAGCTGCAGTTCGAAATGACGGAAGGCTTCAACTACGAGCCGACGCAAGCCGAGACCATCTTTGCGATGGCCAGGGCCGCCGGCAAGGACCCGGCTGAATATGCCTTTGACCTGCTCAGCCGGGATGAGGGCAAGGGCTTCATCTATTTCCCCATCCTCAATTACGCCGATGGCAACCTCGATTTCGTCAAGGGCCTGCTGCACCGGGACGACGTGGTGATCTCGCTGTCCGACGGCGGCGCCCATTGCGGCACCATCTGCGATGCCGCCAGCCCGACCTATCTGCTGCAACATTGGGTGCGGGACCGGACGCGCGGCACCGTCAGCCTGGAAAACGCCATCCGCCGCCAGTGCCACGACACGGCCAAACTCTATGGCCTGAATGATCGCGGCGTCATCGCACCGGGCTATCTCGCCGATTTCAACATCATCGATCTTGACCGGCTGCAACTGGGCAAGCCGTGGCTGGCCTTCGATCTGCCGGCCGGCGGCAAGCGGTTGCTGCAAAAGGCCGATGGTTATGTGGCGACGATCAAGAATGGCGAAGTGACGTTCCGCAACGGCCAGATGACCGGCGCCCTGCCCGGCGGCCTGATCCGCGGGCCACAGGCATCGCCCGCCACCACTGCAATGGCCGCTGAATGATCCGCGCTGTCGCCGCCGCCCTGTTGCTGAGCACGGCGGCGACCGCCCTGGAAGCGCCTCCCGGGGCCTTTGCGGAAAGCCGCGCTCTGCCCGGCCTCACCGCGCCGGGCGAGATCATCATCGACCGCGCCGGCATTCCGCACATCTATGCCGCCAATGCCCGCGATGGCTTTTTCCTGCAGGGCTATGCCGTGGCGCGCGACCGGCTGTGGCAGATTGATCTGTGGCGCAAACGCGGGCTGGGCCGGCTCTCGGCCAGTTTCGGCGCGCAGTTCGTCGCGCAGGATCGCGCGGCGCGGCTGCTGCTCTATCGCGGCGACATGGCGGCGGAATGGGCCGCCTATCCGTCTGCCGCAAAGGGCTGGACCGAGGCGTTCGCCGCCGGCATCAACGCCTATGTTGCGGATGTGGAGGCCGGCCGCGCGCCGCTGCCGCTGGAATTCACCGCCACCAACACAAGGCCGGAACGCTGGCAGGCCGACGACGTCGTGCGCATCCGTTCCAACGCGCTGGCCAGCAACCTGACCAGCGAAGTCGTCCGCGCCCGCGCCCTGTGCGGCGGGGACCTCAAATATGAACCGCTGCGCCGCGAGCTGGCGCCAGCGCACACGGTGAGCATCCCCAAGGGGCTCGACCCGTGCAGCATCCCGGCCGACGTGCTTGATGACTATGCGCTCGGCACCGGCGATGTGCGCTTTGATGGCCAAAAGATCGTGGTGGCCAGCCTCGATCCCGACATCCAGGAGGGCAGCAACAACTGGGTGATCAGCGCCGGCAAGTCTGCCACCGGCCGTCCGATATTGGCCAATGATCCGCACCGCGCCCATGCCGTGCCCAACCTGCGTTACCTGTCGCACATCGACACGCCGGAACTGAAGATCGCCGGATCGGGCGAGCCGGCGCTGCCCGGGATCAGCTTTGGCCACAACGAGGATGTGGCCTGGGCCATCACCATCTTCGCCATCGATCAGCAGGATCTGGTGGTGAACCCCAAGGCGACAAAGCTCACCGAAGTGCGCGAGACCATCGAGGTGAAGGGCGAAGCGCCGCGCGAGGTGGTGCTGAAGTTCAGCGAAGACGGCCCGATCATCCACGAAGATCCCACGTCGGGCCGCAGTTTCGCCCTGCGCGCCACCTGGACCAAGCCCGGCGCGTCTGCCTATTTCAACGCCAGTTGGGCGTGGACGGCCAAGACCTGGGATGATTTCCTTGTCGCCCGCGATCATTGGGGGGCGCCGCCGCTCAACCTGCTGTTTGCCAATCGCGCCGGCGATATCGGCTGGGCGCCGGGCGGTTTCGTGCCGGTGCGCGCTGCCGGTGATGGCCTGCTGCCGGTGCCCGCCGGCAAGGCCCACCGCTGGACCGGGCTGCTCGATGCGAAACTGATGCCGGTGAAACACAACCCGGCCGATGGCTGGATCGCCACCGCCAACGAGATGAACATTCCCGCCGGCTATCCGCACCTGCTCGGGCTTGAATGGGCCGACCGCAGCCGCATCACCCGCATTTCCGAAGTGATCGGATCGAAACCGAAATTCAGCCTCACCGATGCGATGGCACTGCAGAACGACCCGACGTCCCCCATGGCCCGCCGCGCCGTGGCGCTGCTGCAGGGCCTTGCCGGCCGCGACGCCAATGAGCGTGGCGCGCTGGCCCTGCTCGGCAACTGGAATGGCCATGAAGGGCCGGATTCGGCCGCAGCGGCCCTCTATGAAATCTGGGCCGCCCGCCATTTGGCCGCAAGCGCGGTGAAAGCCATCGTGCCAGAAGCGGCCCGCCGCAACTTCGGCCGCACCAGCATCGGAAATATCCTGCCGGTGCTGGAAGACGGTAAACTGCTCGGCCCCGATTCTGCCGCGCTGCGGGCGGAGATATTGCTCGGTTCGCTCGGGCTCGCCTTTGCCGAAACCGCCCGCCTGCTCGGCCCCGATCCCGCCACCTGGCGCTGGGGCGCGCTGCACCGCGCCGATTTCCAGCCGGCCCTGCCGATCGCCGGCCGCGATGCCGAACGCCGGGTGGGCCCGGTGCCGATCGGCGGCAGCGGCTCAACCCCCATGGCGATGGGAACAGGCCCCGATTTTCGCGTTGTTTCCGGCGCGTCGGTGCGCGTGGTGCTCGATGTGGGGGCGTGGGACAACAGCATGGCGATCAACACGCCCGGCCAATCCGGCGATCCGGCCAGCCCGCATTACCGCGACCTGTTCCCGCGCTGGGCCAGCGGGCAATATGTGCCCTTCGTCTGGAGCCGCCCGCGCGTCGTGCAAGAGGCGGAACGCATCATCAACGTCACCCCTGGCCGTTGATCGCCTGCCAGACGGCGATGGCCGCCAGTGCAGCGGTATCGGCGCGCAGGATGCGCGGGCCCAGGCTGACCGCCACGGCACCAGGGTGCGCACGGATGGCGTCACGCTCCGGCGCCGTGAAGCCGCCTTCCGGGCCGATCAGGATCGCGGCTGGCGCCGGCACACGAGCCATGGTGGCGGCCATGGCTTCGCCGCCGGTTTCGTCGGCAAAGATCAAGGCGCGGTCCGCCGGCCAATTCTTCAACAACCGCTCAAGCGTGACGGGGTCGGGCAATTCCGGCACCGCCGTGCGGCCCGATTGTTCGGCGGCCTCCACCAGATGCGCGCCCAGCCGCTCAAGATTGGGCTTGTCCACCACGGTGCGCTGCGTCGTCACCAACTGCAGTCTCGCCACACCCAGTTCGCAGGCCTTCTCCACCAGCCAGTCAATGCGGCCCTTTTTCAAGGGCGCGGCGCACAGCCACAAATCGGGCACTTGTTCCTGCGGCGCACTTTGATGCTCGGCCGCCAGTGTCACCGCTTTCTTCGCCACGCTTGCCACCCGCGCCGCCCATTCACCATCCCGGCCATTGAACAGCCGCACCATGTCCCCCGGCTGCCGGCGCATGACGCTGCCAAGATAATGGGATTGCGGCTGATCCAGCGTAATAAGCGCACCCGCACCGAGCGCACCCTGCACATGCAGGCGCGGCGTGGTTGACAAGCTGCGGTCGAATTCGCTCATGGGCTCCGTGGTTACGCCGCCTGCCCCCACCAACGCAACGCCAGACGCGGTCAAGAGCTGGATCGACCTGCTACCGGCGGGTGCGCAGGCCTATGCCCGCCTCGCCCGGCTTGATCGGCCAGCCGGCACCTGGCTGCTGTTGTGGCCGTGCATTGCCGGGCTGGCGCTGGCCGGCGGTTTGCAACGCGCGCCGTGGCTGGTGCTGTGGTTTGGCCTTGGCAGCATCGCCATGCGCGGGGCCGGCTGCGTGTGGAACGATATCGTCGATCGCGATCTTGATGCCCAGGTGGAGCGCACCCGCGATCGCCCGGTCGCCTCGGGCCGGATATCGGTGAAGGCGGCGCTGGCCTTTGCGGTGGCGCTGTCGTTGATCGGCCTCGTCGTACTGCTGCAACTGCGCGGGCTGGCCCAGATCGTCGCGCTGGCCAGCCTGATCCCGGTGGCGGCCTATCCCTTCATGAAGCGCATCACCTGGTGGCCGCAGGCCTGGCTGGGCCTCACCTTCAACTGGGGGGCACTGGTCGGCTGGACGGCGGTGGCGCCCGTCGAAGCCCCGGCCATGTGGCTGCTGTGGGCCGGCGGCATCGCCTGGACGCTGGGATACGACACGATCTACGCCCTGCAGGATATCGAGGATGATGCGCTGGCCGGCATCAAATCCTCCGCTCGCGCGCTGGGGCCCAAGGCGCGCGCCGGCGTAGCGGGCTTTTATGTTTTGGCGCTGGCGCTGTGGGCAGCCGCCCTGTGGATCGTCGCCGGTCAGGCGCTGGCCGTGCTGGCGTTGCTGCCGCTGGCCGCGCAACTGGGCTGGCAGGTGGTGAAACTGGCCGATACCGCGCCGGCCAACGCACTGCTGCTGTTCCGTTCCAATCGGCTGGCTGGTGCACTGTGGGCGGCGGCCTGTGCGTCTGTGGGTCTGGCCTGAACGCAGCTGCGGGCCTGCCCCTGGGTTGGAACAGGCCCGCGCGCCCTGTTATTTGCCGACATCAGGCTGGCCCACCCATCACCCGTGTCGAACTGATCGAAGTGTCTCATGGCGCGCTGTCGTCTCATTGCACGAATTCGACAAAGAGACGCAGTGATTGGGCCGTGACAGCGGCAGCCCACCACCCTACATCTGGGCCATGCTGTCCCCTGATGATGCCCTCACCCGCCTTGATGCCGCCCTTGCTGCCGCCCGCGCTGCGGGGGCCGATGCCGCCGACGCGCTGTATGTCGGCGATGGCGCCACCTCCATTTCGGTCCGTCTCGGCAAGTTGGAGGATATCGGCCGCGCCGAGGGCGAGGAAATCGGTATCCGCGTGTTTGTTGGCCAGCGTTCGGCCAGCGTCTCTTCTTCCGATCTGACGCCGTCGGCCCTGCGCGAAGCGGCAGAGCGCGCTGTCGCCATGGCGCGGCTGGCCCCCGAAGACCCTTATGCCGGCCTGGCCCCCGAAGATCGGCTGGCGCGCGGGCCGTTTGCGGAACTCGATGTTGATGATCCCACCGAGATCAGCGCAGCGGCCCTGAAGTTACGCGCGCTGGAATGCGAGGATGCTGCCCGCGCCATCGAAGGCATCACCAACAGCGAAGGCGCCGGCGCCGCAGCCGGGACAGTTGTGATGGCACTGGCCACGTCGACGGGCTTTCGCGGCGGCAAGAAATCGACCAGCCACAGCCTTTCCGCCAGCGTGGTCGCCGGCACCGGCAGCGACATGCAGCGCGATTATGCCTGGCACAGCGCCCGCTATCTGGCCGATGTCGAATCCGCCGAGGACATCGGCACCCGCGCCGGCCAGCGCGCCATCAACCGCCTGCACCCGATCAAGCTGGCCAGTGGGCAGATGCCGATCCTGTTCGATCCGCGCGTGTCGTCCACGCTGCTCGGCCATCTTGTCGGCGCCATCACCGGCAGCGCCATCGCGCGTGGCACCAGCTTCCTGAAAGACAAGCTTGGCCAGATGATCCTGCCCGCCGGCCTGTCGATGATCGATGATCCGCTGCGCCGCCGCGGCCTCAGGAGCCGCGCCTTTGATGGCGAAGGCCTGGCCGCACATCGCACTGCCATCATCGAACATGGCGTGCTGACCGGCTGGCTGATGGATGTGGCCAGCGCCAAACAATTGGGCCTCGCCCCCACCGGCCATGCCAGCCGCGGCACCTCCGGACCGCCGGGCGCCGGCACCACCAACCTGCACCTGGAAGGCGGCACCGCCACCCCGGCCGAACTGATGGCCGATATCAAGCAGGGCGTACTCGTTACCGAGCTGATCGGCATGGGCGTCAACGGGCTGACCGGCGATTACAGTCGGGGAGCCAGCGGCTATCTGATCGAAAATGGCGAGATCACGCGGCCGGTGGCGGAAATCACCATCGCCGGCAATCTGATCGAGATGTATGCCCGCATGATCGCCGGCAATGATCTTGAATTTCGTCATGCCAGCAATGCGCCCACGCTGCGCATCGATGGCATGATGGTGGCGGGCAGTTGAACCCGCACAGCCCGTCGGCGCGCGACGCTGATCTGGCGCTTGCGGCCGAAATCGCCGGCAATGCCGGGCGCATCGCCATGGCGCATTTTGGCCGGTCGCCGGCCCGGTGGAACAAGGAAGATGGCAGCCCGGTGTGCGCGGCTGACATGGCGGTGAATGAGTATCTGAAGGGCGTGATCACCGCCGCCCGCCCGGATGATGGCTGGCTGTCGGAGGAAAGCGCCGACAGCGCGGCCCGGCTGGAACGCCGACGGGTGTGGGTGATCGATCCCATCGACGGCACCCGCGATTTCCTGCGCGGCCGGACAGGCTGGGCGGTATCGGTGGCGCTGGTCGAAGCCGGCACCGTGGTCGCTGCCGTGCTCAACGCGCCGGCGCAGGATCGGCTCTATGCCGCCGGCGTCGGGCGCGGCGCGACCTTGAATGGCAAGCGCCTCGCCGTGTCGGGCCTCGCCACGCTGGACGGCGTGCGCCTGCCCATCGACCAGCCCAATCTGAACGCCAGTTTCTGGCCGTCACCCTGGCCTGGCACCGCCGTGACCAAGCCCAACAGCCTGGCGTTGCGCATGGCGATGCTGGCGGCTGACGAGGCGGACGCCTGGGTGGAAGGGCGCAGCATCGCCGAATGGGATGTGGCGGCCGCCAGCCTGATCCTGGCCGAAGCCGGCGGCGTGCTGACGGATCGCCACGGCGCAACATTGGCGTTCAACCAGCCGCAACCGGTGATCCATGGCCTTGCTGCCGCCACGCCGGCGCTGCACGGCGAAGTGCTGGCGCGGCTTGATCATGCGCTCAAGGCTTTTGCCGCCCGCCGGCGGGGGCTTGCCGCCTGAAATCACAGGCTTGCGCCGCCCTGCCCAGCGCCACATTGTAGGCGCTGGGGAGAGACAATGGCCGCACCACTCAAACGCCTGACGCTGGCCGCCTTTGCCGCGCCCTGCCTGCCGCTCACTGGCGTCGGTCTGCCGCTGATTGTCTATCTGCCGCCGTACTATGCCGGCACGCTTGGGCTGGATCTGGCGCTGACCGGCATCATCTTTTCTGCTGTGCGCTGGATCGATCTGCCATTGGATATCGTGTTCGGCCACGGGATCGATCGCACTGATACGAAATGGGGCCGGTTCCGGCCTTGGATGGTCATCGGCGGGTTGGTGATGATGGCCGGGCTGGCACTGGTCTTCTTTGCCGCACCCGGTCTGTCACCGCTGCGCGCCTTCCTGGGTCTGTTGCTGATGTATACCGGCTATTCGGCAGCGGCTGTGGCGCACACCAGCTGGGGCCAGGCACTATCAACCGATTATCACGAACGCAGCCGCATTTTCGGCTGGTGGCAGGGCACCAACATGATCGCGTTGATGGGCCTGCTGGCGGTGCCGCCGCTGGTCAATGCGCTGGGCCCGCGCTGGGGGCTGGAGCCTTCGACGGCGCTGGGCGTGCACGCCATGGGCTGGGTGTTGCTGGCACTGATGCTGCCGGCGTTGCTGGCGGTGTCCACCGGTGTCCCCGATGGTGCGCCCCTCCATGCCTCGCCACACGGCTGGGGCGATGTGAAGACCGCATTGAAACGGCCGTTGTTGCAGCGACTGCTGCTGATCGATCTGCTCGCCACCCTGCCTGCCGGTTTTGGCGGTGCGCTGCTGGTATTCTTTTTCGAAGCCGCACGCGGCTTTTCGCAGGTCGATGCCCGCCTGCTGCTGCTGTTCTATTTCGCCGCCGGCCTGATCGGCGCGCCGCTGTGGGGCTGGGTGGCGCGGCGCACCTCGAAACACATGGCGGTGGCCTGGGCCATTGGCAGCTATGCCGTGCTGCACATGGGCCTGGTGCTGGCACCCAATGCCGGTTTCTGGGTGGCGGCTGCCGGCATGTTGCTGGCTGGCATCCCGGCCGTTGCACCGCCGTTCCTGGTGCGCGCCATGCTGGCCGATGTCACCGATGCCGAAACGCTCGCCACCGGGCGCAGCAATGCCGGGCTCTATTATGCCGTGCTGGTGGGGGTGCAGAAGCTTGGTTACGCGATACCGGTGGGCTTGGCCTATGCCGTGCTCGACGCCGTGGGCTTTGATGCCAAGCTGGGTGCAGCCAACACGCAATCCGCCATCGATGGCCTCGTGATGCTGTTCCTGGTGCCACCGGTGGTGAGCGCAGTGGGCGCCGCCTGGCTGGCGCGCGGCTGGACCATCGATCGCGCCGCCCAGCAACAGATCATCGCCGAATTGCACGGCAAATGAACCCGCAAGCCAAGGAGAGTACAGCATGAAATTCTATGACAGCATCGGCCCCAACCCGCGCGTGGTGCGCATGGCCATGGCCGAAAAGGGCATCACGCTGCCCACCGAAACCATCGACATCATGGCCGGCGTCAACCGCAGCGGTGATTATATCAAGAAGGTGCCGGCCGGCAGCACGCCGGCGCTGGAGCTGGATGACGGCCGCATCGTGAGCGAAATCACCGTGATCGCCGAGTATCTGGAAGAGATTCACCCCGCTCCCGCCATCATCGGCACCACGCCGGAAGAACGCGCCGAGACCCGCAAATGGCTGCGGATCATCGATCTGGGCTATTGCGAAACGATGGCCAACGGCTTTCGCGCCACGCAGGGCCGGCCGATGTTCGAACCGCGCTTCCCGATCATGTCGGAAAGCGGCGGCGAGGAGTTGAAGGCGCTGGCCGCGAATAAGCTGCTCTGGCTCGATGGGCTGATGAAGGGCGAGTTCGTCTGCGGCGATCGCTTCACCCTGGCCGATATCCTGCTGTTCTGCTTCATCGAGTTTGGCGCCCAGGTCGGCCAGCCGCTGCCCGATGGCCTCACTTGGCTGCCGGCGTGGCACAAGCGCGTGGCCGCCCGGCCCTCTGCCGCTGCCTGAGGACCGCCGCCCGGCGCGTCAGATCTCGATCAGCGCGTCGGGCAGTTCGTTCACATCGCCGGCCTGCACCGGCAGATGCGCAGCCAGCACGGCGCCGGCGCGTCCGATCGCCGTCACCAGGCCATCGGCGGCGCGACCGGCCTTGATGCCGGCGATCAGCGCCGCGATGGTTTCGGCCCATTCGTCGGCCGACACCCGGGTAAACACAGCCTCATCGGCGATCACCTCGGCCACATGTTCGGCCTCGTCCAGATAGAGCAGCACGCCGGTGCGGCCTTGCGTGGCGGTCAGGCCGCGCGCCCGGAACTGCATCATCGCGGCATGGTGCACCCGATCCCGCCGCAACCCGCGCGGGGTGAGCGCCCGGTCCAGCCGAAGGCCGGCCACCAGCGCCAGCGTGACGACAAACACCAGCGCCTGCACGGCGGCAAAGCCTTCGATGCCGTGCGTTTCCCGCGTGGCGGCGTCGATCGTGTCCCAATCGGGGAACAGCAAGGATGGCATCCACCCGGCCAGCACCGCCAGGAACGGCAGGGTGAAGGCCGCCAGCACCGCTGTTGCCAGCATGGTCGCGGCGTAACGATGCGAGCGGGTGTTGATGATCACCACGATTTCGCCGGCCGTGTTGGTTTCGGCCTGCGCGATGGCCGCAGCGATGCGGGCGCGATCGGTGTCGTTGAACAGCATCACCAATCCCCCGAAGCGCCGCCGCCGCCGAAGCTGCCACCGCCGCCCGAAAAGCCGCCAAAGCCGCCGCCACCGCCACCGCCGCCACCACCGCTCCAGTTGCCGCCGATACCGGGGCCCCACAGGATCACGGGGCCACTACGCCGCCCGCGCGAACCGCGACGCGAGGCGATGATGATCCAGACGATGATGATGATCAGCCAGACCAGCGCGCCCCAGCCGGGGCTGTCGCCTGCGTCGGCGCTCGCCGCCTTGGCCTGGGCCGCAAAGGCAGCCTGTTCCTCCGGCGGCAGTTGCAGCAGCGCGATCAGTTGATCGGCACCGGCTGCCACCCCGCCAGCAATATCGCCGGCCTTGAAGCGCGGCACGATCGCCTGCCGGATGATGCGGCTGGACACCGCATCGGTCAGCACGCCTTCGAGGCCATAGCCAACCTCGATGCGCAATTTGCGTTGGGCCGGCGCAACCAGCAGGATGGCGCCGTTGTTGGTGCCCTTCTGGCCGATGCCCCAGGCCCGGCCCAGCTGATAGCCATATTCGTCGATCTCATAACCCTGCAGATCGGGCACGGTTGCCACCACCAGCTGGGTGCCGGTCGTGTCTTCCAGCGCCTTCAGCTTGGCCTCAAGCGCTGCCGCTGTCTCAGCCGGCAACACGCCAGCCGCGTCGGTGACGCGGCCGGTCAGTTTCGGGAAGGTCGGCTCAGCCGCCGCCGGCAGCGCGGTGAACAAGGCCCACAGCGCCGCCAGCAGCAAAGCCAGGGCCGGCAGGTTACTCCGGCGCAGCGCCGTCATTGGTCGTGCTCCCCGAACGGGGGTTTCAGAACTTCACCTCGGGCGCCTTGTCGGCATTCACCGTCGTGGCCTTGAACGGCGCAATCGGCTCGGCGCCATAAACCACCTTGGCAGTGATCAGCGACGGGAAGGTGCGGATTTCGGTGTTATAATCCTGCACCGCCATGTTGTAATCCCGGCGCGCCACGGTGATGCGGTTTTCGGTGCCTTCCAGCTGACTTTGCAGCTGCAAGAACAGCTCGTTGGATTTCAGATCGGGATATTTCTCCACCGTGACCAGCAAGCGGCCCAGCGATTGGCCAAGCGCACCCTGCGCCTGTTCGAACCGGGCCATCTGCGCCGGATCCGACAGCTTGGTCGGGTCCACCGTTACCTGGCTGGCGCTGGCGCGGGCCTTGGTCACGGCTTCCAGAACGTCCTTTTCCTGGGCGGCATAGCCCTTCACCGTGCTGACCAAGTTGGGAATCAGATCAGCGCGGCGCTGATACTGGTTTTCCACATCGGCCCACTTGGCCTTCACCGCCTCTTCCTTGGCGGGAATGGTGTTGACGCCGCAGCCCGACAGCAGCAGCGCGGTGCCGGCCAGTGCGGCCAGCGCGGCGGGACGACGAAGGGCCTTGGTCATGGAAAAAGTCTCCCGTGGCAGCGGCTTGCGCGGGCCGCAGTTTATGGCAGAGTGTGAAAGATGTTCGCGCATTGATCGCCACAAGATAGTGCGCCTTGCTGCAATTCAACAGGGGGGGTGAAGAAATCATGTTGCAAGAATTCAAGGCATTCATCGCGCGCGGCAATGTGCTGGATCTGGCCGTCGCCGTGATCATCGGCGCCGCTTTCGGTGCGGTTGTCACCAGCTTCACCGAAGACATGGTGATGCCGATCATTGGTCTGATATCGGGCGGAGCGGATTTCACCAGCCTGTTCGTCGTGCTGGGCAGTATCCCCGCCGATTACGCCGGCAGCCCCACCGATTACGAGGCCCTGAAAAAGGCCGGCGTGCCTCTGTTCGGCTATGGCAAGTTCGTCACCGCCTTCATAAACTTCGTCATCATCGCCTTTGTGATCTTCCTGATGGTGAAGGCGGCCAACAAGGCGATGGCCAAACCGGCCGAGGCCCCGGCCGAACCGCCCGGCCCGACGCCGTCCGAAGCGCTGCTCGCCGAAATCCGCGATGAACTGCGGAAGGGCCGCGGTTGATCTCTGATCTGGCGGGACTGATCGATCTGGTGCCGCTGCCCGCCATTCCGGCGGTGCTGCTGGCCTTGTTCTTCGTCGCCGCCGAACTGGGCTTTCGTTATCACCGCCGCTTTGGTGGTGAGGGCGGAGCCGAGGATGAAAGCCAGGTGCTCTCCACCGCCTTGCTGGTGCTGGCGCTGCTGCTGGGCTTCACCTTCTCGATGGCGCTCAGCCGTTATGACGAGCGCCGCCAGCTGGTGGTGCAGGAAGCCAACGACATCGGCACCGCCTGGCTTCGCGCCGGGCTGGTGGCGGCGCCGCATGGGCCGGCATTGCAGAACGCGCTGGCCGATTATGCAAGGATTCGGGTGACCAGCCCGCTGCCGCACGAAGCCGAAAAGCTCGCCCGTGCCGCCGCCCTGCGCAACCACGTATGGGCGATCACCGCCACGGCGCAGGCAACGCTGGACGGCCCGCGCGCCACCAATCTGGTCAGCGCCGTCAACGCCGTGCTCGACACGGGTACGCAGCGCGAAAAGGCCGTAGCGGCGCGGGTGCCCGGCGAGGTGATGCTGCTGCTGGTGATCTTTGCCTGCGTCGCCTGCTTCCTGCTCGGCTACATGCTCGATGCCCATGGCCACCGCCACCGCTTTGCATCGGGCATTCTCTTCCTGCTGATGGGCCTCACCATCATGCTGATCCTCGATCTCGACCGGCCTGCCGACGGCGCCATCCTGATCGATCAATCGGCGATGGAGTCGCTGGTTGCCAGCCTTGCACCGACCGGCGGCTAACGGCAGGATGGCACCATGCGTGCTGCCCTGCTCCTCCCCTTCGCCCTCATCGCCCTCGCCGGCTGCCGTGATCAGCGCCAGCAACTGGGCCAGGCGCTCTCGGGAAAGCCGCCGGTGATCGCCGGCAGCCTGGAAGGCGAATGGCAGATTGCAGATCTGAACGGCGGCGGCCCGGTGGTGCAAAGCCGCCTGATGTTCGATCCCGGCGATCAGGGCACCAGCCGGCTTTCAGGCACGGCGGGCTGCAACCGCTTCACGGGGAACTGGAAACAGGATGGAACCACGTTGAAGCTGGGGCCGATGGCCGCCACCCGGATGGCCTGCCCGCCGCCCGCCATGGAGATCGAACAACGGGTGCTGGCGCTGCTGGAAGCGGCAAACAGCGTGACCTACACGGCCGATGGTGCGGCGATCCTGGCAACCCCCGATGGCCGCAAACTCACCTTGCGCAAAGCAGCCCAGCCCTGATCAAGCCGCGACGCGGTCTACCGACAGGTCAGCGAGCGTGGTGTTGTCGAGAATATCCGCCGTCTGTTCGCGCACCACCAGCATCACCTTGCGGATCACACAGGTGATTTCCTCGAAACAATCGTCGCAGCGCTGATAGGCCGAAACCGAAACGCACGGCACCAAGGCCAGCGGGCCTTCGATCAGGCGGATGATCTCGCCGAAACTGATCTGGCTGGCCGGGCGGGCGAGACGATAGCCGCCCATCTTGCCGCGATAGCTGTTCACCACGCCGCCATTCTTCAAATCGAGCAATATGGCTTCGAGGAACTTGCGCGGCAGTTGCTGATCGGCGGCGATCACCGAAATCGGCACAGGCGCAACCCCGCCCGAACGGGCGATGAAGATGAGCGCGCGAAGCGCATAGCGGGAGCGCTGGGTGAGCATGTCGAACCCCTTATCCTATGCACCAGCAAGGAATTGCTGCCAAGCCAAATGGCCGTGCCAGACCGGCAATGTGGCCGGGAATGAATTGCCGATTAATAGTAAAATTTACTGACTTTTTGGTTTATTCGACAGAGCTGTCATGGATATGCAATACGCCATTCCGCATAACCCATTGTTATTATTATAGGAGATTTTTTCAGGGCAGTTGGCACGGGCTTTGCAAAGTTATTGGCATCGGCAGCCGGATGGTCCGGCCGCTGAAACAGACAAGAGGTCCCCCATGTTCACTTCAGCCCAGAACTTCTCCCGCAACCTGGTCGGCGCTGCCGGCACCCTGTTCTTCGCCGGCCTGTGCATCGTCGGTGCCACCGCCACCCCGGCCAACGCCCAGATCGCCTATGGCAAGAACGAAGCCGGCCACAAGGTCGCCTATGTCGCCTATGCCGATCTCGACCTGGGTTCGCCGGCTGGCCGCAGCCGCCTCGAAAACCGCCTGCGCACGGCCGCCAAGCAGGTGTGCCATGGCTCGGACGCCAGCCGCATGGCGATCGCCGAGGAATATGCCTGCTATCAGGAAACCTTGAAGGCCACCCGCAGCGCCACCATGGCGGCCATTGCTGCCGACAAGGTGACCGGCTGATCGCCTGACAGCACGGCGGGTTTGGGCAGGGGCCGTCCTTGCCCGCCGATCCGGCCGGTGGCGCACCCGATAGCCCCCATCAGGGTGCGCCCCGCCCACAGAGCCCCCAATCTTCAGTTCCCCCCAAGAGCTCCGATGCGCCTCTCTTGCCCCTCTCGGGGCGCATCGTGACGGTGCCGCCCGGCGTCTTGCACCCTCGACGCCGGGCGGCACTTTATTTTTGGGCGCGGCACGTCATGATGCGCCATGCGCCTTTTCCTCCTCAGCCTCGCCCTGATAACCGCCCACCCTGCTGCGGCCATCCGTGCCCGCGATCTCGGCATCGCGCCCGGCCCAATGCCGACCGGGCCGCTCAACGCCATCACCGATGTGCCGGGCGTTTTGGTGGGCCAGGTCACGCTTGATCGCGGCGACACCATCCGCACCGGCGTCACCGCCATCCTGCCCCACGGTGGCAACATCTTTGCCGAAAAGGTGCCGGCCGGCATCTTTGTCGCCAATGGGTTCGGCAAGTTGATGGGCTTGAGCCAGGTGCGCGAACTGGGCGAGATCGAAACGCCGATCCTGCTGACCAACACACTGAACGTGCCGGAAGCCGCTGCCGCCATCATCGAACACACGCTCAGCCAGCCAGGCAACGAGGGCGTGCGCTCGGTCAACGCCGTGGTCGGCGAAACCAACGATGGCGGGCTCAACGATATCCGCGCCCGCGCCGTCAGCATCGCAGACGCCCGCCGCGCCATCACCGAGGCAAGGAGCGGCCCCGTGCCGGAAGGCGCGGTCGGTGCCGGACGCGGCACGATTGCCTTTGGCTACAAGGGCGGCATCGGCACCTCGTCGCGGCGCACGCCCGAAGGCTTCACCGTCGGCGTGCTGGTGCAGAGCAATTATGGCGGTCGGCTGATCCTCGCGGGCGTCCCCATCCCGCCACCGCCGGGCAAGACGGCAGCGCGCGTCTCGGCTGACGGCTCGATCATGATCGTGGTCGCCACCGATGCGCCGCTGTCCGACCGCAACCTCACCCGGCTGGCGGCGCGCGCCATGGCCGGCCTCGCCCGCACGGGTTCCGCCTTCTCCAACGGCAGCGGCGATTATGCCATCGCCTTTTCCACCGCCGACCGCGTGCGCCGCACCGCCGCCCGCCGGGCCGCGAGCACCGCTTATCCGGAACTGGGCAACGAGGCGACCACGCCACTGTTCATCGCGGCGGCCGACGCCACGGAAGAGGCCATCGCCAACAGCCTGCTCATGGCCGAGGCCGTCACCAGCCGCGAACCGGGGACGGGCGAAACCCGCCGTGCCGTCGCGGTGGATGCACAACTGGTGAAGCGGCTGCTCAGCCGGCGTTAAACGTCAAGGTTGGCGACGTTCAGCGCGTTTTCCTGGATGAAGTTGCGGCGTTCTTCCACCACGTCGCCCATCAGCTTGGCGAAGATGTCGTCTGCATCCGCCGCTTCATCCACGTCGACGCGCAGCAGGGTGCGGGCGGCCGGATCGAGCGTGGTTTCCCACAATTGGTCGGCGTTCATTTCGCCCAGGCCCTTGTAGCGGGCGATGGCCAGGCCCTTGCGGCCGGCATCGAGCACCGCGGCGAGCAGATCGGCCGGGCTGGTGATGCGGAAATTGCCCAGTTGCGATGGCGCTGCATAAGCCGCGGCTTCCTGCGCGGCCAGCGCGGCGAGGCGCGGGGCTTCGGGAGAAGAGAGGAAGGCACCATCGATGACATGGTGATCGGTCACACCGCGCCATTCGCGGGCGGCGTGATAACCACCATCATCGGTGACCGTCACCGTCCAGCGGCCGCCATCGGTATCGGCGGCATTCAGCCAGGCTGCGGTCGTCGCCGCCGCGCCCGCATCGGGCCGGGCCAATGCGCCATTCAGGGCCAGCGCGTCGATCACAGCCGCCGGATAGCGGCGCGGCACATAGGCCATCAGCGCCCGCATGCGGCGGGCATGTTCCACCAGCGCCGCCAGATCGGCGCCGCTGCGCGGGCCGGCGGCGGTGGTGAGCACCAGATTGCCGGCGCCGGCTTCGACCAGATAATCCTCCAGCGCCGCATTGTCCTTCAGATACACTTCCGAACGCCCGCGCGTGACCTTGTAGAGCGGCGGCTGAGCGATAAACAGGTGCCCGCCGTCGATCAGCGTCGGCATGTGGCGGAAGAAGAAGGTGAGCAGCAGCGTGCGGATGTGGGCGCCGTCCACATCGGCGTCGGTCATGATGATGACCTTGTGATAGCGCAGTTTTTCCAGGTTGAACTCCGGCCCGATGCTGGTGCCCAGCGCCTGGATCAGCGTGCCGATTTCGCGGCTGGCCAGCATCCGGTCGAGCCGGGCGCGCTCCACGTTCAATATCTTTCCGCGCAGGGGCAGGATGGCCTGGTTCTGGCGGTTGCGGCCATTCTTGGCGCTGCCGCCGGCGGAATCGCCTTCGACCAGAAACAATTCCGATTTCACCGGATCACGTTCCTGGCAATCGGCCAGCTTGCCGGGCAGGCCCGACACTTCGAGCACGCCCTTGCGCCGGGTCAGGTCACGCGCCTTCTTCGCGGCTTCGCGCGCGGCGGCGGCATCAATGATCTTGGCCACGATGGTCTTGGCGTGAGCGGGGTTTTCCTGCAGCCACACGTCCAGCCGATCGGCCATCAGGCTTTCCAGCGGCTGGCGCACTTCCGATGAAACCAGCTTGTCCTTGGTCTGGCTCGAGAATTTGGGATCGGGCAGCTTCACCGAAACAATGGCCGTCAAGCCTTCGCGCATGTCGTCGCCGGTGAGGTTGACCTTCTCCTTCTTGAGCAGGCCAGAGGCTTCCGCATACTGGTTCAGCGTGCGGGTGAGTGCGGCGCGGAAGGCCGCGAGATGCGTGCCGCCATCGCGCTGCGGGATGTTGTTGGTGAAGCACAACACCTGTTCGTAATAGCTGTCGTTCCATTCCAGCGCGACATCGATGCCGATATCATTGGCCTGGCCGGTGATGGCGATCGGATTGGGGATCAGCGGCGTCTTGGATTTGTCGAGGAACTTCACGAAGGCCGCGATGCCGCCTTCATAATAAAGCTCCACCTGCTTTACATCGGCATGGCGGGCATCGTTCAGGAACAGGCGCACGCCGCTGTTCAGGAAGGCCAGCTCGCGAAAGCGGTGTTCGAGCTTGGCGAAATCGAAATCGATGAACTTGAAGGTGCCGATGCTCGGGAAGAAGGTGACGCGGGTGCCGCGCTTGCCATTCGATGGCCCGCGCACCGCCAGCGGCGCCTGGGCGTCGCCATGGTGGAAGCGCATCCAATGTTCTTCGCCGTCGCGCCAGATCGTCAGCTCCAGCCATTCCGACAGCGCGTTGACCACCGACACGCCCACCCCGTGCAGGCCGCCCGACACCTTGTAGGCGTTGTCGTCGCTGTTGTTGAACTTCCCGCCGGCGTGCAGCTGGGTCATGATCACTTCGGCCGCCGACACGCCTTCTTCGGCGTGGATGCCAGTGGGGATGCCGCGGCCATTGTCGGTGACGCTCACCGAACCATCGGCGTTCATCGTGATATCGATGCGGTCGCAATAGCCAGCCAGCGCCTCGTCGATGGCGTTGTCCGAAACTTCAAACACCATGTGGTGCAGGCCCGAACCATCGTCCGTGTCACCGATATACATGCCGGGGCGCTTGCGCACGGCATCCAGCCCGCGCAGCACCTTGATGCTGTCGGCGCCATAATCATTGATCTGGGCGGGATTCGGATTGTTATCGGTCAACGCAGCAGCCTCGGGATGCAGAAATGTCCCTCGGCTATAGTGACTCCCGCGCGCGCGGGCGAGGGGGAAATGCGCAGCGCTGCTGTTGCCCGCGCAGCCACGGCAGCGCCTCGTCGGCCAGCATCGGCCGGGCAAGCAGATAACCCTGCACGGCGGTGCAGCCATGCACAACAAGGAAGCTGCGCTGGCTCTCCGTCTCCACCCCTTCGGCAATCACCTCCAGCCCCAGCCCGCGCCCCAGCCCGATCAGCGTGCGCGCGATCAGGCCGCGATCGCCATCGGAATCGATGGCGCGGGTGAAGCCGCGATCGATCTTGATGCGGTCCACCGGAAAGCTGGTGAGGTGGGACAGCGAGGCATAGCCGGTGCCGAAATCATCCATGGCCAGCGTGCAGCCCATCGCCCGCAAGGCCTCCAGCGTGTGGCCGATGCGCGCGATGGAACGATCGAGCAACACGGTCTCCGTCACCTCGATCTCCAGGCGCGTCGCGGGCACGGCATGGCGGGCAAGGCTGCGCTTCACCGTGTCGAGGAAATCATCAGCCAGCAGTTGCGCCGTGGACACATTCACCGCCAGGTGCCCCGGCTCCAGCCCGGCCGCCAGCATGGCGGCAAAGCCGGCGAGTGCCGAGTCCATCACCTGCCCGCCCAGCGGCTGGGCAAGGCCAACATCCTCGGCCAGCGGAACAAATTCGGCAGGCGGCACCCATTCGCCTTCGTGCCACCAGCGCGCCAGCGCTTCAAACCCCATCACGCTGCCATCGGCCAGCCGCTGTTGCGGTTGCAGGGCGGCCACCAGCTGCCGCCCGGATATGGCCTGGCGCAGCGCATCGGCCAGCCGCGTGCGGCGCACCACCCGGTTGGCCAGTTCGGCGCCAAACAGCACATGGCGACCCCGCCCCTGGCGCTTGGCATCCAGCAATGCGGCATCGGCATTGCCCAGCAGTTCGTGCGGCCCGCACCCCTTGGCCGGGAACGGCGCGATGCCCACCGAAAAGGACGGCGCATAGCGGCTGGCCCCCAGCCGCATCGGCCGGCGCAGGCGGGCGAGCAGGCGCAGTGCAAAGGCGTGAAACTCGTCTGGCGCGGCCACGCCATGCACGATCAGCGCGAACTCATCACCCGAAAGCCGCGCCGCCACGTCGCCAGCCCGGATGCAGCGCTGCAGGCGCCGGCCGACCAGGCGCAGCAGCATGTCACCGGCGGCATGGCCCAGGCTGTCGTTCACCGCTTTGAAGAAATCGACATCGAACAGCACGAGGATACCTGCCGGGCCGGTATCGGGCAGGCGCCCCAGCTGCTGCATCAGCACATCGCGGTTGGCCAGCCCGGTCAGCGTGTCTTCCTCGGCCCGGCGACGCAATTCGCGTTCGGCGCGCAGCAACGGCGTCACGTCGGTGCGGATCGAAACGATGTTGCCGCTTTCCGAAACGGCGGTGCTGGCCTGCATGAACTTGCCGTCGCGCAGGTGGAACACCCGGTTGTAGCCGGGCTCGCGGTGGCGGCGCAGATAATCGGCCACCCACGCCCGCCGCTTCTCGGGCGGATCATCGGCGCCCACTTCCGGC
Source organism: Sphingomonadales bacterium 32-65-25 (assembly GCA_002280855.1). GTDB lineage: Bacteria > Pseudomonadota > Alphaproteobacteria > Sphingomonadales > Sphingomonadaceae > Sandarakinorhabdus. Next base: position 87,309 of record NCEU01000004.1, read on the forward strand.
CGGTAGTGATTGGCCAGCACCTTCCGGGTGATGATGTCGGCCAGCCGCTCGCCCTTCACCATATACTGGCGGTTATCGGGCAGGATGTCGCGATAGACATCGTTGACAAGGATCAGCCGTTCTTCGCGATCATAAACGGAAAGCGCCGCCGGGATGCCGGTGATCACATCGCGCAACAGGGTTTCGGTGCGGGTGCGCAGGTCCAGCTCGCGGGCGGCGCGGGCGGCGGCCTCGTGGCGAACAGTGATATCCTCGAACGTGCCGATCAACGCTGCGCCTTCCACGCTGGCGACAGCCGGCCGGCCCCGCGCCCGCACCTGCCGGCGCTCACCATCAGGGCGGCGGATGCACAATTCCAGATCCCAGGATGTACCGTTGCCCAGGGCTTCGTTCACGGCACCCAGCATGATCGGGCGGTGTTCGCGGATGTAGAAACTCAGCGCATTGTGCAGATCGGGCTGGAAATCCTCGGCCACGCCCAGGATGCGGCGGGTTTCGGCACTCCACCACAGCCGCCCGCCCGTGCTGTAATACCATGCACCGATGCCGGCCACGGCCAGCAAGGGCTCGGCAGCCGAGAGCAGGCGCGGGCTTAGCGGCCGTTCCCGCCCCGGCTGGAGCGGAAAGGGCAGGCGTTCACCGCCCGGCCAGCTGCTTTCCGACATGCACGCCTTCTCCCGCTCTGCACCGTCTTGTGACTAACGGCGCGGCGGAGAGCGGCTTTATGCGGGCATGACGCGCCCCGCCGCCAGGGTCAGGCAGCAGGTGGAAGGGCCGCCGCCGGCCAGATCGGCAAACAGCGCCGGATCGGTGCCGGTCATCCACGCCTGCACGCCCATCGCCGTCAGCCGTTCGTACAGCGCGGCGCGGCGGCCGGCATCAAGATGCGCGGCGATTTCATCGAGCAACAGGATCGGCGGCCGGCCGCTGCGCTGCGCCACCAGCGCCGCATGCGCCAGCACGATGGCGATGAGCAGCGCCTTTTGCTCACCAGTGGAACAGCTGGCCGCCGGCATCGCCTTGGCGGCGTGCGTGACGATCAGATCAGCGCGGTGCGGGCCCTCAAGGGCGCGGGCTGCAGCGGCATCGCGGGCACGGCCCCGCGCCAGCCGCACGGCCAGATCATCGGCGTCATTGCCGTTGAGGTCGATCAGTGGCCGGGCAAATGGCCCATCGGGTGCGCCACCCAATTCTGCCGCCAGTGCTGCCACCACATCGGCGCGCGCATCCGCGATGGCGGCGCCATGCTCGGCCATGTCGGCTTCCAGCCCGGCCAGCCACACCGGATCGGCTGGGCCATCGGCGGTGAGCAGGCGCGTGCGTTCGCGCATCGCCGCCTCATAGCGGTTCACGCGCTGGCCGTGGCCGGGGTGCAGCGCCAGCACCAGCCGATCAAGGAAGCGCCGCCGGCTGCCGCTGCTTTCGCTGAACAAGCGGTCCATCGCCGGGGTGAGCCACACCAATGCCAGCCAATCGCTGAGCGCCGTCGCCGTCGCCGCGGCACCGTTCACCCGCACCAGCCGGCGTTCGGGTGCTGCGGCAGCTGTGCCGGTGCCGATCTGCACTTCGCCTTCAGCCGAGATCAGATGGGCCGCCACGCTCCAGCCACCGGGGCCATCTTGTCGTGCCGCGTCCGACAGCGGCGCACCGCGCAAGCCACGCCCCGGCGCCAGCAACGAAATCGCATCCAGTATGTTGGTCTTGCCCGCCCCATTGTCACCGGTGATCACCACCAACCCCGGCGCGGCATTGATGCTGGCGTGGGCGTGGCTGCGAAAATCGGTGAGGGTGAGGCGGGTGATCGCCGTCACAAGGTCAGCAGCCGATGCCGGCCATTGTCGAAACGGTGATAGGGAATGGGCCGCGCCGGATCGTCGAGCCGTGCTGCCACATCGGCGAGGATGGCCCGCGTTATGCTGGGCAGATCGAGCTTTGCGGCCTCGTCCCAATCGAACCAGGCGATTTCATCGAGCTCGCCGCAACCAGCGCCGGGATCGAGGCTGACGAGATGATGCGCTTCCACCGTGAAGAAGCGCGCATCAAACCGGCGCGGCCGCACCGGCGGCGTGATGGCGCGGCCCACGAACCGCAGCGGTTCCAGATGCGGGAGATGACCAGTGGCGAGGAAATCACGCCATTCCGGCGATTTCGTGCGGCCACTGCCGGGCGACCCCAACACCAGGCCGGTTTCCTCGAACAATTCGCGCACGGCAGCGGCCGCCAGTGCCCGGGCGCGCGGCGCGGGTGCGGTGAGGTTCAGGCTGCTGGCGGTATCGGCGTGCAATTCACTGGCCGCCGCGACGCGGAAATCAGCCGGGTGCAGCCGTCCGCCGGGGAACACCCATTTGCTCGCCATGAACACATGGCCCTTCGCCCGCCGGCCCATCAGCACGCGCGGATTGGGCCCGTCACGGCGGATCACCAGCACGGTGGCGGCATCCTTGGGCCGCAGTGAACGGCCCTTCAGGATCGGAACATTATCTTCATCAACCTGCATGTGGCCTCTCCTGCCACAAGCCGTGGCCTCACACCAAGGTCATCAGCGATTCGGTGGTGTAATCGGTCAATTCGCCGTGGCGGCCATCTCGCACCTTCAGTGCCCAATCCGGATCGACGATCAGCGCGCGGCCAACGCCCACCAGATCGAATTCGTCGCGCTCCAGCCGGTCGAGCAGGCCATCAAGGCTGGCCGGCTTCGACGATTCGCCGCCCATGCCAGCGACGAATTCACCCGTTAGGCCAACGCTGCCCACAGTGATGGTCGGCTTGCCGGTGAGCTTCTTGGCCCAGCCGGCGAAGTTCAAGCCTTCCGGCCCATCGAGTTCCGGGAATTCCGGTTCCCAGAAACGGCGCTGCGAGCAGTGGAACACGTCCGCGCCGGCATCGGCCAGCGGGCCCAGCCAGGCCGCCAGTTCGTCCGGCGACGGCGCCAGGCGGAAGGTGAAATCCTGCTGTTTCCACTGCGACAGGCGGATGATCACCGGGAAATCGGGGCCAACGGCGACACGGACGGCCCTGAGCAGTTCGACCGCAAATCGCGCGCGCAGCGGCAGCGTGTCACCGCCCCAGCGATCGTCGCGAGCATTGGTGGCGCCCCAGAAGAATTGATCGATCAGATAGCCATGCGCGCCATGCAGTTCGACCGCGTCGAAGCCCAGCCGCTGGGCATCACCGGCGGCGCGGGCGAAGGCGGCGACGGCATCGGCCACATCTTCATCGCTCATGGCGCGGCCGTTGGTCTTGCCGGGCATGTAAACGCCCGACGGGCTTTCGGCTTCCTCACCCTTGGGCGTGCGCCGGTTGGGCAAGCCGCCGACATGCCACAATTGCGGCGCGATCAGCCCGCTCTCACTGTGGACGGATTTGACCACCTGGCCCCAACCGTCGAGCGCGGAGCCAAAGAAATGCGGCACGTTGGGATCGTTGGCCGCGCCGGTGCGCTCCACCGCAGTGCCTTCGGTGATGATCAGGCCCACGCCGCCGGCGGCGCGCTTGCGATAATATTCGGCAACATTCGCGCCCGGCTGGCCGGCCGGCGAGAAGCTGCGCGTCATCGGCGCCATCACGATGCGATTGGGGAGGGTGAGGCCCTTGAGAGGGAAAGGGCGGAATAGGGGATTGCTGCTCATGCCCGCCTGCCTAGCCGGGCGAACCATGCAGAGTCACCTGTCAATCTGACCCATCGGCAAGCGGATGGCGCTTGTTCACCAGTTCCACCAACGCCGCCGAGGCAACGTGGGTGTAAATCTGCGTCGTCGCGATATCGGCGTGGCCCAGCAACGTCTGCACGATGCGTAAGTCCGCGCCGCCTTCCAGCAGATGGGTGGCAAAGGCGTGGCGCAGCACGTGCGGGGAGATGCGGGCCGGCGGAATGCCGGCATCGGCGGCCAGCGCCTTGAGCAACTGCCACAGCCGAAGGCGCGACAGGAAACCCGCCTTGCCGCGCCCTGCCGGGAAGAGGAATTTGGCGTCTTTCGGCACATGCACTTCCCATGCCAGCACGGCGGCTTCGGCGCGGCGGCTGATCGGCACCAGCCGTTCCTTGTTGCCCTTGCCCAACACCACCATGTGGCCGCGCCCGGCCTTGCAGGCATGGCGAGGCAGCGCCACCAGTTCGCTGGCGCGCAGGCCGGAGCCATAGAGAAGTTCGACCAGCGCGGCCGTGCGCAAGGATTGCGGATCATCGGGCCATGCCGCCAGTTTCTCCGCCAGCGCCGCGAAAAGGCGTTGCACATCGCCCGCCGCCAGCGTTTTCGGCAATGGCCGTGCCGCCTGCGGCAGCGCCAGATCACGCCCCGGATCATCGGTGCGCAGATGTTCGGCCATCAGAAAGCTGAGGAACTGCCGGACCGCGCTCGCCTTGCGCGCCGCACTCGCCCGCGCCAGCGGCGCCCAGTGCCGGGCCAGCCGCGCCAGCGCAGCCGCATCGGCTGCCGCCAGCCCGCCGCCCAGCCATTCGCTGGCCTGATTCAAGTCGCGGCCATAGGCGAGGATGGTGTTCTTCGCCGCCCCGCGTTCGCTGGCCAGGCTGTCGAGAAACAGCGCGATGGCCTGCCCGTCGGTTACCTTGGCGTCAGTGATCATGCGCTGCGCGTGATCGCTTCGGCGGCCAACAGCCGGGCCTCCGTCACCCGCCCGCAGGCGACCAGCGCTGCCACGATGGCTTCCACATGCGCCGGCGGCACATCCGCCCAGCCGCCCTGCAGCCCGGTCGCTGCCAGCAGTGCCACTTCGCCCGCCGCCCGTCGCCGCGCCGCGCTGGCCAGCGCCGCCGTCCAGCGGTTGCTGATGGCCTTGAACCCATCACGATCCAAGCCACGTGCCTGGCCCAGGCCCGACAGCGCCGCCACCAGCATCGCCTCCCGGCGCGGGCTGGCCTTGGCCGCATCGCGCCACGCGCGAACGTCACCCGAACCCATTGCCACGCCAGCCCCCGCCGCCAGCAGTGCCTGCGCCCGCGCCCGCACGTCATCATTGGCGTCCTGCGCCACAGGCCACCAGGCCCGTGCGGCGCGCGTGTTGCCAGCTGCCAGCAACGCCGCGATGATCACATCGGATCGCCCAGCCAGCGACGCCGCCGGCTTCAGCGCAGCCGCCGCCGTCGCGGCTTCCAGCAAGCCGCCATAATCATCATCGCCGGCAATGGCCGCAATCGCCTCGGCCCGGTCTTGCGGACTGCCAGTGAAGGCATCGCGCAGGCGGCCCGCACGACTGTCGGCGGCAAAGCCGCCGCTGGCATCGGCCGGCGCCAGCGCCGCCACGCCGCTGGCCAGTTCCTCGGCCGAAAGCGTGCCCAGCACGGCGGCTGCACGCAGCAGCGCAAAACGCGTGGCCGCCGGCAGCGCGGCATTGCGCACTGCCCAGCCGGCATGCGCCGGGCCCAGCGCCGACAGCCGATCAGCCGGCACCGTCACCCCGGCCGCACTGGCGACGCCGTACCGATAGGGGGTCAGCCCCTCTTCCTCCACCCAATTGATGCCATCGGCGCGCCCGGCGCCACCCGCCAGCACCACCACGCGCTGGGCCAGCCGCAGATCAAAGGCGGGCAATGCTCCGCGCCGGTTGCGCACCGCGTCGATCACGCCGGCCGCGGTGATATCGTCCCCATCCATGGCGGCGCACATGCCCCAGGCCAGATCCCACATCACATCATCGGAAAGCGCCCGCCCGGTGGCCGCGATCGGGCACAGACCCGCCAGATCGGCTGCCGCCAACGACACCTCGCCCGCCACGCGATAGGTGGCCGGCGTATAACGGTCCTGCGGGAGCACATCGATCAGCCGCCGCGCCGGGTCCACCGCGCCCATCCGCACCAGCAGCCCGGCGCGCGCCGCCACCCAATCGCCATCGCCAATGCCCGCCGGCCCCGGCACCCGCGACGCCAGCGCGCGGCCGAGCGTGATCGCCACCCAGCGCGAGGCGACGGGATTTGCAATACGGTTGGCCAACCCGGCCAGAAAACGCCCATTGCTGCCCGTGAAGGCATCGTCACCAAACGCGCCGCTGGCCGCATCGATGATGCCGATCGGCGCGCCCGGCGGCAGCGCGGCGGCTGTTTGGGTTTCCACAAAGGGCGGCGGCGTGGTTTGGCCCGGCTGCGGTGCCAACAACGGCGGTTGTTCGGCGGCCGCCGCATCGGCCGGCGGTGCGGCAGCGCCGGGCAACAGCGGCGCCGGCGCGGCAGAAGGTGCCGGGGCCGGCGTATCGAAACCGGGCGGCAGCAGCGATTTGGGCGCATCGCGGCCTGAGGCTGACTGCTGCCCAGCATCCTGCCCAACCACGGGCGCCGCCAGCAGCAGCCCACAGGCGATCACCCCGGCCGATCCCGCCAATACCGCGCGTTTGCTTGCCCATGCCATGGGCCGGTGTATAGCCATCACTGCGATGGACGGCGACCCGAAAATCCTGACTGAGCCAGAACGGCTGGCGTTGGCGGCACAGCGGCCGGTCACGCTTGTTGGCCTGATGGGTTCCGGCAAGTCCAGCATCGGCAAGCGGCTGGCGGCCCGGTTGAACCTGCCCTTCGTCGATGCCGATACCGCGATCGAGGAAGCCGCCGGCATGACCATTTCGGAAATGTTCGAACGCTTTGGCGAAGCCCATTTCCGCGATGGCGAACGCCGGGTGATCGCCCGCCTGATCGACGGCACACCCAAGGTGATCGCCACTGGCGGCGGCGCCTTCATGAACGATGAAACCCGCGCGCTGATCCTGGAACGCACCATGAGTGTCTGGCTGGATGCCGATGTCGCCACGCTGGTCGATCGCGTGCGCCGGCGCGGCACACGGCCGCTGCTGAAGGGCAAGGACCCTGGCGCCGTGCTCACCGCACTCGCTGCGGTGCGCAACCCCATCTATGCGCAGGCCCGCATCCGCGTTGCCAGCAAGCCCGGCCCGCACCATGAAACGGTGGACGCGATCGTGAATGCGCTCGCCGCCGCCAATGCCGAAGAGACCACCCGATGATCGTAGATGTCGCGCTGGGGATTCGCGCCTACCCCATCCATATCGCGCCCGGCCTGCTGGGTGCAGCCGCCCCGGTTCTGGGGCCGTTTGCGCGTGGCGGGCGGCTGGTGGTTGTCACCGATGAAAGCGTCGCGGCGCTGCATCTGCAAACGCTCGCCGCCGGCCTGCCCGGCATCAGTCTGGCGCCGATCGTGCTGCCACCCGGCGAAGCCACCAAGGACTGGGCGCATCTGCAACTGGTGGTCGAACGGCTGCTCGAACTCGGCGTCGAGCGCAGCGATGCGGTCGTCGCACTGGGCGGCGGCGTGATTGGCGATCTGGTCGGCTTTGCCTGTTCGATGCTGAAACGCGGCTGCCGTTTCGTGCAGGTGCCGACCACCCTGCTTTCGCAGGTCGATTCCTCTGTCGGCGGCAAGACCGCAATCAATGCCAAGGCCGGCAAGAATCTCGTCGGCGCCTTCCACCAACCGGTGGCCGTACTGATCGATCCCGCCGTGCTCGCCACATTGCCGCGCCGCGAGTTGATGGCCGGTTATGCCGAGGTAGTGAAATATGGCCTGATCAACGATGCCGCCTTTTTCGCCTGGTGCGAAGCCAATGGCGCCGCCGTGCTGGACGGCGATGCCACCGCACAGATCCACGCCATCGCTCACAGCTGCCGCGCCAAGGCCGCCGTGGTTGCGGCTGACGAACGCGAGACGGACGATATCCGCGCGCTGCTCAACCTGGGCCACACCTTCGGTCATGCCTTCGAGGCCGAAACCGGATTCTCCAGCCGGCTGCTGCATGGCGAGGCCGTCGCATTGGGCATGGTGCAGGCCTTCCGCCTGTCCGCTCGGCTGGGCCTGTGCCCGGAAGCGGATGCGGAGCGGGTCGCCGCGCATCTCGCCGGCCTCGGCTTCACCATCGAACCCGCAGCACTCGGCCTCACCTGCACTGCGTCCCGGCTGGTCGAGCACATGAAGCAGGACAAGAAGATGAGCGCCGGCCGCCTCGCCTTCATCCTGGCCCGCGGCATCGGGCAGAGCTTTGTCTCCCGCGATGTCGAACTGGCGGAGGTGGAAGCCTTCCTCGCCGAACAGCTCGCCGGCTAGGCCTTGCCGTAACTGTCCAGCACGCGCTGCATGGCGGCGATGGCTTCGCGGCGGGCATCGGGATCGCTGATGCGGCCCAGTTTCTGTTTCAGGTTGGTGGCGAGATCGGCATAATCATTCTGCCAATCGCGCGCCATCACGCGCCGCAGATCAGGCCGCCCGGTGGCCAGCCGCTTCGCCGGGGCACCGGCTTGCAGTTCATAGCGCTCGCCGATTTCGGGGACGATGACGCTGGGCGCCAGCTGCGCGTCCGTGGCCAGCCGGCCCAGCTCCAGCGCCGCCGGCTCCTCGCCATGATCGAGGAACAGGCTGCCCGAAACCGGCCCACGCGCGCGGATCCAGTCCAGCAACTCGCCCTGATCGGCATGGGCGGAGTAGCTGTCGATGCTGCGGATCTGGGCGCGCACCGCCACCTCCTGCCCGGAAATCCGCACCCGCCGCGCGCCGTCCTGGATCACCCGGCCCAGCGAGCCGCCGGCCTGGAAGCCCACAAACAGGATGGTCGATTCCCGGCGCGGCAGATTGTGCAGCAGATGGTGGCGGATGCGCCCGGCTTCGCACATGCCCGACGCCGCGATGATGATCGCGCCCGACAGGCTGTTGAGCCGCATCGATTCGCTGGCATCGTGGACATAGTGGATCGACGGGTGGGCAAACACGTCGCGCCCGGCGGTATCCTGCAGGCCGCGCACATATTTGCGGAACACGCCGGTGGCGCGATTGGCCAGCGGGCTGTCCACAAATACCATGGAGTTGCCGATGCGCCCGTTGCTCGACAGCGTGGCGATATCGAGCAGCAGTTCCTGCGTGCGTTCCAACGCGAAGGCCGGGATGACGAGATTGCCGCCGCGCCCCAGCGTTTCGTCGATCACGGCCGCCAGCAATTCGCGGCGTTCCTCCATGGTGACGCGGCTGCGCGCCCGGTCGCCATAGGTCGCCTCGCAGATCACGTGATCAAAGCCGGCACCGCCTTGCGGTTGCGGCAGGAAGGCCTTGTTGTCCGGGCCAATGTCCGCCGAAAACATCATCCGCACGCCGCCGCCTTCCACTTCGATGGAGGCCGCGCCCAGGATGTGCCCAGCGTTCCACAGCCGGGTGCGAATGCCTTCTGCGGGTTCAAACCATTCATCCAGCGTCACCGGCCGCGCCAGTCGCCACGCCGTCATCGCGTCGGCTTCGGTATAGAGCGGTTCGAACGGCTCCTCGCCGGCCCGGTCCCGCCGGCGGTTGCGACGTTCGGCTTCATATTCCTGGATGCGCCCTGCATCGGCGAGCATATATTCCAGCAGATCAACGGTTTCCGGCGTGCACCAGATCGGCCCGGCATAGCCCTGCGCCGCCAGTTTCGGCAGCAGGCCGCAATGATCGATATGGGCGTGGCTGAGCACGACGGCGTCGATTTTCGTCGGATCAAAGGCAAAGGGTTCCTGGTTCAGCGCCTCGATGCTGCGGGTGCCCTGGAACAGGCCGCAATCGAGCAGGATGCGCTTGCCGCCCACCTCGACCTCCAGGCAGGATCCCGTCACGGTGCGCGCCGCGCCGTGGAAGCTGATCGTCATCGCCATGGGTGTTTCCTCCCTGCCGCCAGTGTCGGGCCGGCTTGCGCACCCCACAAGCTGGGGTGATTGCTTATGGCCGCAGTCCGTAAAAGCCCGGCATTGGCCCGCCGCCGCGCCTGATGCATGCTGAAGCCGGGCAAAGGGAGCAGATGGCGCGCACATGTTCATTATTCGCCCGGTCGCCATCGATACCTACCCGGAAAACATGGCCTTCCTGCCGCGCACCGGCAGCAGCTATGGCGCCGAACAGTTCCAGGCGCTGAAGAAGATCGAGATCTGCGGCGGGGACGCCTCCATCCTCGCCACGCTGGCCATCCTGGATGATGATCACCTGCTCGAACCCGGCGAGATCGGGCTGGGCGAACAGGCCTTCCGCCGGCTCGGCCTGCCGGCCGGCACATCGGTGACCATCGCGCAGGCCCGCCCGCCGGCCAGCCTGGATGCCGTGCGCCGCAAGATCGGCGGCGCCCTGCTCGACGCGGCCGACATCAACGCCATCATCGCCGACATCGCCCACTATCGCTATGCCCCGATGGAAATCGCCGCCTTTCTCGTTGCCTGCGCCGGATCGATGTCGCGTGCCGAAACGCTGGCGCTCACCCGCGCCATGGCCGATGCTGGCGAACGGCTGCACTGGCCCGGCCCGCTGGTGGTGGACAAGCATTGCATCGGCGGCATCCCCGGCAACCGGACAACGATGATCGTGGTGCCGATCGTTGCCGCCCACGGCCTGACCATGCCCAAGACCAGCTCGCGCGCCATCACCTCGCCATCGGGCACCGCCGACACCATGGAGGTGCTTGCCAATGTCGAGCTGTCCGCTGCCCGCATTCAGGAAATCGTGGCGCAAGAGAACGCCGTGCTGGCCTGGGGCGGCCGGGTCAACCTGTCCCCGGCGGACGACATCTTGATCAGTGTCGAACGGCCGCTCGGCATCGACACCGCCGAACAGATGGTCGCCTCCATCCTGTCCAAGAAGCTCGCGGCCGGCGCCACGCACCTCGTGATCGACATGCCGGTGGGCCCCACCGCCAAGGTGCGCAGCGAAGCCGCCGCCGTGAAGTTGCGCAAGCTGTTCGAATATGTTGCCGGGCAGTTGGGCATGGTGATCGACGTGGTGATCACCGATGGCAGCCAACCCATCGGGCGCGGCATCGGCCCGGTGCTGGAAGCCCGCGACGTGATGCAGGTGCTGCGCGGTGAGGCCGACGCGCCGGCAGACTTGCGCGAACATGCACTGTTGCTGGCCGGGCGCGTGCTCGATCTGGATCCGGCCCTGCCCGGTGGCCAGGGCAAGCGCCGCGCCACCGAATTGCTCGACAACGGCGCGGCACTGGCCGCCATGCACCGGCTGATGCGCGAACAAGGCCCGCCGCCGCAGGTGGCCGTGCTGGGCCCGCTGGTTCACGACATCACCGCGCCTTCAGCAGGCCATGTCTCGGCGATCGATTGCCACCGCATTGCCCGCATTGCCCGCCTTGCCGGCGCCCCGATGGACAAGGGGGCTGGCATCGATCTGTTCTGCAAGGTGGGTGCGCACGTTGCCGTCGGCCAGCCGCTCTATCGCATCCACGCCGCCGCGCCCGCTGGCCTTACCTATGCCCGCGAACTGGCCGCGGAAGATGATGGCTTCAGCCTGCTGCCATGACCGCCACGCTGCACGCCTTTGCCGATGATGCCGCGCCCGCCGGCCGGTTGGCGGCAGCGCTGGGCATCGCTTGCGTGGGGCTGGACAGCCACCGTTTCCCCGATGGCGAACACCGGGTGACGGCGGGCGAAACCACGCCGACAGCCCTGCTGTACCGCACGCTCGCTGATCCCGATGCCAGGCTGGTCGAACTGCTGCTCGCTGCCGATGCCTTGCGGCGGCGCGGGGCCACGCGCCTCGTGCTGGTCGCGCCTTTTCTGCCCTACATGCGGCAGGATACGGAATTTGCGCCGGGTGAGGCCGTCTCGCAGCAGGTGATCGGCCGGCTGCTGGGCCAGGCCTTCGATGCAGTGCTGACAGTCGATCCCCACCTGCACCGCACGCCCGATCTGGCCGCCGTGCTGCCCGGCGCCATCAGCATTTCCGCCGCTGCCACCATCGCCCACGCGCTGCGGGGCATGCTGCCCGCCGATGCCGTGCTGGTTGGCCCCGACGCAGAATCCCGGCCTTGGGTGGCCGCCGTCGCCAAGCCGCTGGGCCTGCATTTCATGGTCGCCACCAAGCAGCGCCACGGCGACCGCAGCGTAACCATCACCCTGCCCCCCATTGGCCCCCGCCCGGCTTTGCTGGTGGACGACATGCTCTCCAGCGGCGGCACGCTCATCGCCTGCGCCCAGCAAATCCGTGCGGGCGGCGCCACAGTGGCCGGCGCCGCCGTCACCCACTGCCTCGCCAGCGCCGCCGATCTGGCAAGTCTGGGCGCCGCCGGCATCACGCCGCTGATCGCCAGCGACTCCATCCCCGGCCCCGCCGCCACCATCGCCCTCGCCCCGGCGCTGGCCGCCGCCATCCGCCAGCACGGCCTCACATGACCACCGGGCTCAGCTCCGCCGAAGCCGCGGCGCGGCTGGCCGCCGATGGCCCCAATGATCTGCCGCGCCCCGGCACGCGCGGCCTGCCACGCATCATCGTCGACGTACTCAAGGAGCCGATGCTGGCGCTGCTGCTCGGCGGCGGCCTTGTCTATCTGCTGCTCGGCGAGCGCACCGAGGCGCTGGTGCTGGTCGGCTTTGCCGGCCTGTCGATCCTGATCACGGTGGTGCAGGAACAGCGCACCGAACGCGCGCTGGCGGCCCTGCGCGATCTGGCCTCGCCGCGCGCGCTGGTGATCCGCGATGGCCAGCGCCAGCGCATCGCCGGGCGCGACGTGGTGGTGGGCGATGTGCTGGTGCTGGGCGAAGGCGATCGCGTGCCCGCCGATGGCTGGCTGCTGCAGGGCGACGGCCTGCTCGTCGATGAATCGCTGCTCACCGGCGAATCCCTGCCGGTGGGCAAGCTGGCTGTTGATGCCGCGCCGCCGCCCGCACCGCCGGGCGGCGATGGCCTGGCGCACCTTCATGCCGGCACACTTGTGGTGCGCGGTGCCGGCCTAGCGCAGGTCACGGCCACGGGTGCCACCACCCACATGGGCCAGATCGGCATCATGCTGGCCACGGTTGATACCGAAGTCCCGCGCCTGACGCTGCAAACCCGCCGGCTGGTGCTGTGGTTTGCCGGTTTCGGCCTGGCCGCCAGCCTGGCTGCCGTGCTGCTCTATGGCCTGCTGCGCGGCGGCTGGTTGCAGGCGGTGCTGGCCGGCATCGCGCTGGGCATGGCGATGCTGCCAGAGGAATTTCCGGTGGTGCTCACCGTGTTCATGGCAATGGGTGCGACCCGCCTGTCGCGCCAACGCGTGCTGGTGCGCCGCGCCGCCGCCATCGAATCACTGGGCGCCGCCACAGTGCTGTGCAGCGACAAGACCGGCACGCTCACCCAGAACCGCATGGCGGTGGTGGCGCTTTGGCGGCCCGATGGCACACAGGCCGCAGCGCCTGATCGTGCCACTCACACCGATCTCGCCGCGCTCGGCCGGCTCGCCAGCCCGCCCCACGCCACTGATCCGATGGACATTGCCTTCCACACGCTCGCCGTCGATCTGGGTGCGCCACCCGCCACCGGCGAGGTGCTGCACCTTTACCCGCTCGCCCCCGGCCAGCCGGTGATGGCGCAGGCCTGGGACAGCGGCACGGTTTCGGCCAAGGGCGCGCCCGAAGCCGTGGCGCGGCTGTGCCGGCTCGATGGCGCCGCGCTCGCCGGGATGGAGGCCGCTGCCGGGGCCATGGCCGCCAAGGGCCTGCGCGTGCTGGCATTGGCCGAATGCGCCCTCCCGAAAGGCCCGTTGCCCGAAGAATTAGCCGCACTGCCGCTGGAATTCCGCGCGCTGGTGGGCATCGCCGATCCCTTGCGCTCTGATGTGCCGGATGCCGTGCGCGCCTGCCAGGCCGCCGGGGTGCGGGTGATGATGATCACCGGCGATTATCCCGAAACCGCCCGCGCCATCGCCGCCCAGGCCGGCATTGCGCCGCTGGAAACCCTCACCGGCGCCGAACTCGATACGCTGGACGACGCTGCCCTGAGCCGCCGCCTGGCCGGGATCGGCGTGTGCGCCCGCATCCAGCCGCGCCAGAAGTTGCGCATCGTCGAAGCGCTGAAAGCCGGCGGCGAGGTGGTGGCGATGACCGGCGACGGGGTGAACGACGCGCCCGCCTTGAAAGCCGCGCACATCGGCGTCGCCATGGGCGGCCGCGGCACCGATGTGGCGCGCGAAGCCTCGGCCATTGTGCTGCTCGATGATGATTTCGGCGCCATCGTCACCGCCATGCGGCTGGGCCGGCGCATCCACGACAATCTGAAAAAGGCGATGGGCTTCATCGTCGCCGTCCACATCCCCATTGCCGGGCTGGCGCTGCTGCCCTTGCTGTTTGGCCTGCCGCTGCTGCTGGGGCCGGTGCATATCGCGCTGCTGGAAATGATCATCGATCCTGTCAGCGCCCTGGCCTTCGAGGCGGAGGAGGCCGAATCCGACGCGATGACCCGGCCGCCGCGCGCACCTGATGCGCCGCTGTTCACCCGGGCCCAGTTGGCCGCCGCAGTGCTGGAAGGCGCCGTCGTGCTCGCCCTCGTCGCCAGTTTCGCGCTCCTGCTGTGGCAGGCCGGCCTTCCCGAAGCTGCGGTCCGCTCCGCCGCCTTTCTTGCTCTTGTCGCCGGCCTCCTGGTGCTGATGCTGGTCAACCGCCGGCTGGGCAGCGGCATGGCCACGCTGGTGGGCGGTGCGGGGCGCGTGCTGGCGCTGGTGCTGGCCAGCGTGCTCGGCCTGCTCGCCGCCACCCAGTTCGTGCCCCCGCTCACCACCCTGCTGCGCTTCACGACCATAACGCCGGCGCTGGCCCTGGCGATCGGCGGCGGCGCGCTGCTGGCCATCGTCCTGCTGCAAATACTGAAGCGCGTGATGGTTGCCCGCTAGCGCGGCGCTATTTACGCTGCCACTGGTCCGCCTTGCCCAGCGGCGGATTGGCCAGCGCCTTTTCCGCCTTGGCATCGCCCCGCAGCCAGTGCCGCCACCACAGGGTGGTCAGCCGCGCCACCCGCGCCTGCATCTCGGCCGGGGCAGGCGTTTTGATGGTGTCGCCGGCAAACAGCATATGGCCGGCACCATCGATGATGGCGAGCGCCTTGCGGCCATCGGCCGGCGCGCCGGTGAACAGGCTGGCCCGCTTGGCGCGTTCGCTCGCTGCCACGTCGGGCGCGGCCTTGGCTGGCACACCGTCCATGCTGCCGGTGACCACCAGCAGCGGCCGGCCGATGCCGCCGAACTGTGCCCTGGCGGCGGCGGGGTCAGCCGGGCCGGTCGTGCTCATGGCGATGAAGGCGCGGAAACGGCGGTCGATCAGCGGTGCCTTTTCACCATCCGGGCGCTGGCCGGCCATCGCCTGCACCACCCAGGCCCCCATGCTATGCCCGGCCAGCGCCAGGTGATCGCTGTCGATGCGTGCGAGATCGCAGGCACCTTCGCTTGGCCGCCGCGCCAGTTCATCGGCAACAAAGCCCACATCGGCGATGCGCGCGATCAGCTGTTCGGGCGCGATGCCGGCGCGCACCTTGGCCTGCCGTTCTTCCGGCGTGGCGGGGCCGCGATAGACGCTGGCATCGCTGCCGGGATGTTCCAGCCGGATCACCGCGATGCCCGCCGCCGTCCACGCCGCCACCCAGCGCGACGCATTGCCGCGCGTGCCGCCCAGGCCCGGCGACCAGATCACCGCGGGTGCCTTTCCCTTCCCATCGGGCAGATCAATCCGCACCGGCACATCGCGGCCACGCGGTCCATCGCGCCACACCGCATCGCACGGCGCTGCTGCCGCCGGCACGGCAAGCAACAGGGCGAGGCAGGTGAGCGCGGCTTTCACGCGCCCACCCTAACCCCTGATCAGGCCAGCGTCATCTTCCGCTTGCCGCGCTTCACCACGGCGGCCTGCGGTGCGCTGGTTGCCATGGAAACGGTCTTGATCGTGTCCATGAACACCCAGTCGCAGCGGGTTTCGGTGGCGTTGAATGACAAGGTGAGATAGCCGCGGCGGCTGGTGTCGCACCACTGCATCCCCGGCGAGCTTTGCAGCAGCGCGGCGCGGATCAGCGCCGGATCAGCCGCCAACGCCGATTCGTAGCCGGGCGAAGTGACCGAGTGCACACCGAATTCCGCCGCCACCGGCTTGCCGTCCAGCGTATGGTTGAACGCCCAGGCGTTGTGGCTGTCGCCGGCAATCACGATCGGATCGGCACCGGCATCGGCCATGGCCTTCAGCAGGCGGCGGCGCGCTTGCGGATAGCCGGACCACATATCCTGCGCGCCCGGAATGCCGGCCTGCGCCGCGGCAATGCCGCCCTTCACATAGCCTTGGGCGCGCGCATCGGCGCCCGGGGCAAGGAAGTCCAGCGCGTTCTTCGGCGTCATGATATCGCCCATCACCACCTGCTGCGCGATCAGCTGCCAACGCTGGCCGGATTTCACGGCTGATGCGATTTCGCTGGCAAACCAGGCTTCCTGCTCCATGCCCAACAGCGTGCGCGCTGGGTTCTGCCATTCGCCGCTGGCAAAGGCCTTGATGCCATCCGGCCCGCCACGCAGCGCGGCATTGAGATCAAGCTGCTTGTCGCGGCCGGACATGCGGGTATCCAGCGTCATCACCGAAACCAGATCGCCGAAATCATAGCGGTGCCACGGCACCTCCGGGCTCATCAGCCATTCGCGGTGCGCCTTGAGCGCGGCGTCACGGCGCAAATTCCACACGCCTTCATCGGCCTGGTGGTTCTGCGCGCCGCCCTTCCAGGTATCGTTGGCAAATTCATGATCATCCCAGATGGCGATCATCGGGAACCGCGCGTGGATCGCCTGCAGGCCGGGATCGGTGCGATAGCTGGCATAGCGCTGGCGATAATCGTCGATCATCAATATTTCATCGACCGGCAGGATCTCGCGGCCGGGCATCACCTGCTCCGGGTAGCTGCCCATCTGATATTCATAGATATAATCGCCGAGGTGGAGCACCGCATCGATGTCATCGCGCACCGCGGCATGGGCATAGGCGTTGAAATGCCCGAACGGCCGGTTGGAGCAGGACACCACCGCCAGCTTCAACTGATCCAGCTTGCCGGTGGGCAGCGTCTTGGTGCGGCCCACCATCGACATCGTGCCATCGGGCGCGGTGAAGCGATACCACAGCCACTTTCCTTCCGGCAGGCCGGTCACCCGCGCCTGCGCCGTACCCCACGTCTCCGCGCCAGCCACCGCTTCGGCCCGCGCGATGATGCGGCTCATGCCCTGATCTTCGGCCACTTCCAGCTTCAGCACCGTCGCAGCACCCGTCACGCTGGCATAGCGCGTCCACAACGTGACCGCACCGGGGCCGGGATGGCCGGAGGCCACGCCGTGGGTGAAGCCGCTGATCGGCCACAGCCGGGCCAGCGCCGGGCGCACCGGCAGGATCAGGCCGGCGGCGGTGGCAGTCAGGAAGGCGCGACGATCGATGGCAGGACGCATGATTGATTCCCCTCTAGAAGCTGGCGCCATTAAACCGGAAATTGTGACAGTTTCGAGGGGATGCCCCGCCATGGC
Source organism: Sphingomonadales bacterium 32-65-25 (assembly GCA_002280855.1). Lineage (GTDB taxonomy): Bacteria > Pseudomonadota > Alphaproteobacteria > Sphingomonadales > Sphingomonadaceae > Sandarakinorhabdus. Next base: position 104,565 of record NCEU01000004.1, read on the forward strand.
CAAAATGCGCAGCAAGGCCGATCTGCCCACCAAGGATTGCGCCGCCTGTGGCCGCCCGTTCAGCTGGCGGAAGAAATGGGCGCGCGATTGGGAAAATGTGCGATACTGTTCCGACGCCTGCCGCAGCGGGGCCTATGGCCGCGCCAAGGCAAATGGTTCGAATTGAAGCCTTTTGGGGAGGAATCACATGGCCACGCAACTGAAGACGCCGAGTGTGAAGGATCAGGTTTCGGCCGAGGAGTGGGCGCTGCGCGTCGATCTCGCCGCCGCCTATCGGCTGGTGGCGCATTATGGCTGGGACGATCTGATCTTCACCCATCTTTCGGTGCGTGTGCCGGGGCCGGAACATCATTTCCTGATCAACCCCTATAATCTGATGTTCGAGGAAATTACCGCGTCGTCCCTCGTCAAGATCGACGTGCACGGCAATCCGGTGATGGAAACGCCGTACCTGACCAACCCGGCCGGCTTCACCATCCATTCGGCCATTCACATGGCGCGCGAGGATGCCCACGCCGTCATCCACCTGCACACACCGCACGGCCAGGCCGTTTCAGCGCAAGCCGAAGGCCTGATGCCGCTGACGCAGACCGCCATGCTGATCCGCGACGAGCTGACCTACCACCACTATGAAGGCGTCGCGACCGACCTCGACGAGCGTGAACGGCTGGTGGAGGATCTGGGCAGCACCAAGACGGCGATGATCCTGCGCAACCACGGCACGCTCACCGTGGGCGAGACGGTGGGCGAGGCGTTCATCAAGATGTATTTCCTCGAACGCGCCTGCGAAGCCCAGATCCACGCGCTGGCCGGCGGCCAGGATCTGATCAACCACCCGCCGCAGGGCACGCCGGAAAAGGCCGCCGATCAGGGCCGCACGGGTTTGAAGATGGTGGGCAACATGCTGGCCTGGCCGGCGCTGCTCAGGAAGCTGGACCGGATCGATCCGTCGTTCCGGGATTGAGCGTCAGCTCTCGAAGCGGTTGAGCGCATCGCCGGCAAAGGCGATCACCGCCAGCCACAGCCAGCCGAACATCATGGCGGTGCCGCCCGCAGGGGCGAGCGCCGCCACCCATTTCGGCGCGCCCATCGCCAGCAGGTTCAGGTCCATCGCGAACACGAAGGCACCGCCCAGCACCGCCCACGCGCCTGAATGGACGAACGGCGAATTGCGCCACGCCAGCAGGCCGAACACGGCTGCGACATGCGGCAGCTGGAATGTCACCCCGGTCATGATCCAGTCCTTGGCCTGGGGATCGTCGATGCCGTGCGCCGCAAAGGTGCCAAAGGCCAGCGCGATCAGCGCGTTCAAACAGGCAAAAGCCGGCAGGTAACGCGGGCGGGCGGGTGCGGTGGGTTCAGCGGACATGGTGACAAGCCCCCTTCAATTGTTCAGCCGATAGAGTTCGCGCGCGGTGATCATGCGCATGATCTGGTTGGTGCCTTCCAATATCTGGTGCACCCGCAGATCGCGGAAGATCCGCTCCACCGGATAATCCATCAGATAGCCATAACCGCCGTGCAGCTGCAGGGCACGATCGGCGACAGCCATGCCGGTATCGGTGGCAAAGCGTTTCGCCATGGCGGCAAATTGCGTCTTGTCCGGCGCGCCCTCGCTCACCTTCACCGCCGCCTGATAGAGCAGCGCGCGGGCCGCCGAAAGTTCGGTCGCCATATCGGCCAGGGTGAACTGGGTGGCCTGGAAATCGGCGATGGCCTTGCCGAACTGCTGGCGCTGCCGCGTGTAGGCCAGCGCCTCGTCCAGCGCGCGCTGCCCGCCGCCCAGACTGCACGCACCGATGTTGAGCCGGCCGCCGTCAAGCCCGGCCATGGCGATGCTGAAGCCCTGGCCTTCGGCGCCGACCAGATTTTCCACCGGCACCCGCACTTCATCGAAATTCACCTGCGCGGTGGGTTGCGAACGCCAGCCCATCTTGCGTTCCGGCGCGCCAAAGCTGACGCCCTTCATGTCCTTCTCGATCACCAGGCAGCTGATGCCCTTCGGCCCATCCACCCCGGTGCGAACCATCGTCACGTACACATCATTGACGCCGGCACCCGAAATGAACGCCTTCGATCCGCTCACCACATAATGATCGCCATCGCGCACCGCGCGCGTCTTCAGCGCTGCCGCATCCGATCCAGATCCCGGTTCGGTGAGGCAATAGCTGGCGATCTGGTCCATCGTCACCAGGCCCGGCAGATACTTGGCCTTCACCGCGTCACCGCCAAAGCAGTCGATCATCCAGGCCGCCATGTTGTGGATGGAAATGAACGCGCTGGTCGACGGGCAGCCATAGGCCATCGCCTCCATGATCAGCGCCGCTTCCAGCCGGCCCAGCCCGATGCCGCCGCCGGCCTCGCTGACATAGATTGACCCGAAACCCAGCGCGGCCGCGGCCTGCACGACGTCCTTGGGATAATGGTGCTCGGCATCCCAGCGCGCGGCATGGGGCGTGATCGCCTCGGCCGTGAAGCGGCGGGCGACCTCCTGGATGGCCTTCTGGTCGTCGGTCAGGTCAAACTGGCTCATGCTCCGTCTCTACGGGGCTGGAAACGCCATGGCAATTCGTGGCAATAGCCGCAGATGAATCTTGCCCCCGCCACCATCGTCGATCAGTTGATCGACATCCACACCCAGTCCGTCGCCGCCCTGCGTGATGCGCTGAAATCCTACATCAACGATGGCGCCGCCCCTGATGGCAGCCAACGCGTGCGCGGCGATTGGGCCTATCCCGAACTGCGCCTCGAATTCTCCGGTGAGCGCCGCGCCTTGCGCCCGATCCGCGCCTTTGCCCGGCTCAATCGCCCCGGCAGCTACACCACCACTGTCACCCGCCCGGCGATGTTCCGCGCCTATCTCGAAGAGCAGTTGGGCCTGCTGATGGCCGATTATGACGTGGTGGTCTCGGTCGGCCGCTCCGAAGTCGAGATCCCCTATCCCTACGTGCTCGATGGCGCCGCCGATCTCAATCTGGAAGGCGTGGCCGCCGCCGAACTGGCCCGGCATTTCCCCACCACCGAACTGCAGCAGATCGGCGACGAACTGGCGGACGGCCTGTGGGACGAGAGCCGCGCCGATGAACGCCCATTGGCCCTGTTCGACGGCCCGCGCACCGATTTTTCGCTGGCCCGGCTGAAACATTACACCGGCACCGCGCCGGAGGATTTCCAGCATTATATCCTGCTCACCAACTATCATCGCTATGTCGATGAATTCGTGCGCTGGGCCTGCCGGCAGCTGGGGAACGGCTATGATCGCCTTGCCTGCCCCGGCGGGCTGGACATCACCGCCGATGATCCTGATGCCGACAGAGCCGCCGCCGATTTCGCCTGGCGCAAGAACCAGATGCCGGCCTGGCACCTGATCGGGCCCAATGGCAGCGGCATCACGCTGGTCAATATCGGGGTCGGCCCGGCCAACGCCAAGACGATCTGCGATCACCTCGCCGTGCTGCGCCCGGAAGCCTGGCTGATGATCGGCCACTGCGGCGGCCTGCGCCCCAGCCAGGCCATCGGCGACTATGTGCTGGCCCACGCTTACTTGCGCGATGATCATGTGCTGGACGACGTGCTGCCCGCCGAAATCCCGATCCCGGCGCTTTCGGAAGTGCAGAAGGCGCTGCAACTCGCCACCGAAAAGGTGACCGGCATGACCGGCGACGCGCTCAAACCCCGCCTGCGCACCGGCACCGTGGTGACGACGGACGATCGCAACTGGGAACTGCGCTATTCACAGTCATCCCTGCGCTTCAACCAGAGCCGCGCGGTGGCCATCGATATGGAATCCGCCACCATCGCCGCCCAGGGCTACCGCTTCCGCGTCCCCTACGGCACGTTCCTGTGCGTGTCCGACAAGCCGCTGCACGGCGAGATCAAGCTGCCCGGCCAGGCCAACCGCTTTTATGAAGGCGCGATTTCGGAGCATCTGCAGATCGGCATCGAAGCCATGATGATCCTGCGCGACGAAGGCCCGGCGCTGCATTCGCGGAAACTGCGGGCGTTTGATGAACCTCCCTTCCGGTGAGGTTCAGAGACTGAGTTCAAGCTCCGATAGCAGCGCCTTCCGCGCCGCCTTCACCTGACGCCACAAGTCGGCATTCGTCATGTCTGCCGGGCCAATCGCCTCCGGCCACCAGCGCTCGACCAACCGTTCCAGCCGGTCGGCTTTGGCCTCGTCCAGCAAGAAGCGCGCATCGACCCGCGCTGGATCAGCCACCACGCGCAATCGCAGACACGCCGGCCCGCCGCCGTTCTGCATGGATTCACGCACGTCGACGAAATGCGCGGCGCGAATGGGGCCGTTGCCGGCGACCAGCGCCGCCAGATAGGCCTTCACGCTCGGGGTCTCTTCGGCTTCCTTCGGCAGCACAAGCGCCATGCTGCCATCGGGCAGGGTGAGCAACTGGCTGTTGAACAGATAGGACTTGATTGAATCCTCAAGGCTGACCGCGCTGGCCGGCACCTCGACGTAAATCGCCTCGGGCATCCGTCGCGCCAGATCGGCCTTCAGGCCAGCCGCATCGGCGAAGGCGTGCTCGTGCGCGAACAGCACGTTGCCGTTGGCCACCGCCACCACGTCATTGTGAAAGGCGCCGGCATCGATGGCGGTCTGGCTCTGCGCCACGAACAGCGCGTTCGATACGCCGTGGCGGCGGGCGATGGCTTCGCTTGCCCGGCGGTTCTGGCGGGCGGGGAAGCGGCCGCCCTCCTCGCCGAACACGAAGATTTCGAGACCGGGCGCGTCGTGCGCGCTGCACAGGCGCATGAAGTTAGCCGCGCCTTCATCCCCGAATGCAGCCGGCAACGCTTCGTGCACCGCGAACGCCGGATCGGCAAAGGCCAGCGCCAGTTGCGCGTGCGTTTCGGGATGCTCGATGCTGCGATGCGCCATGCGCGACAGGTTGGCGGCGCTGATGTGGCAGCGGCCGTCGCTCGTATCGGCGGCGGGCGAGACGGTGGCGGCGTTGGCCGTCCACATGCTGCTGGCCGAGGCAGCGGTGGCAAACAGGCGCGGGTCGTCCGCAGCGGCGCGGGCGATCACCTGCTCGTCCGTACCGACAAACCCCATCTGGCGCAGGAAACCCACATTTGGCCGGTCCAGCGGCAGCAGGAAGCCCTGGGTGAGGCCAAGCCCCATCACGAACCGCATCTTGGCGAAGCCCTGCAATGAAGCGGCGCGCGGGCGCGACGTTGCCCCGCCATGGCGCGCGCTGGCGAGGTTGCCGAGCGAGAGCGCCGCATAATTGTGGCTCGGCCCGATCAGGCCATCGAAGTTGATTTCGCGGATCATGGCTTCAAGCCCGTCGTGATGCCGCCGCCCAGCACATCGGCGGCGAGCGTCGCCACCGGGAAGGCGCAATAATCGGCGGCGTAATAGGCCGAGGGGCGGTGATTGCCGCTGGCCCCGATGCCGCCGAACGGCGCGGCGGATGATGCACCGTTGGTCGGCCGGTTCCAGTTGACGATGCCGGCGCGGCTTCGCGCCCAGAAATCATCGAAGCGCGTAGTATCGCCGCCGATCAGGCCCGCCGCCAGGCCAAAGCGCGTGGCGTTGGCCGCCGCGATGGCCGCATCCCAATCGGGCACGCGGATGATTTGCAGCACAGGGCCGAACAATTCATCGTCAGACGGCGCATGGCCGGTCATGTCGATCACGGCGGGTGACAAGAACGGCCGGTCAGCGCGGGCACGCACCAGCGGGCGCAGCACGCGCCCGCCCACTCCAACAAGCCCGCCCCAGCCCCGCTCAAGTCCATCGGCGGCGGCGTTGGAAATCACCGGCCCCATGAACGGCTGCGGTTCATCAAACGGGCTGCCGACAATCATCCGATCGGCCAAGGCCAGCACGGCTTCCACCAGACGATGATCGCCATCCTGCACGATCAGCCGCCGCGCGTTGGTGCAGCGTTGACCGGCCGACAGGAACGCCGATTGCACCACCGTGGCCGCCGCCGCGTCAATGTCGGCGACATCCCACGCCACCAGCGGATTGTTGCCGCCCATTTCCAGCGCGAGGATGCGGTGCGGCGTCTCAGCAAACTGCCGCGCCAGCGCCGCGCCGACATGCGCCGAGCCGGTGAACAACAGGCCGTCAATCTGCGCGCCGGCCAGTTCCCGGCCTACATCGCCGCCGCCGTGCACAAGGTTCAGCACCCCCTCCGGCAGCCCGGCCCTTGCCCACAGAGCGGCCATGAATTCCGCCACCGCCGGCGTTTGTTCGGACGGCTTGAACACGATCACATTGCCCGCCAGCAGCGCCGGCACGATATGGCCGTTGGGCAGGTGCGCCGGGAAATTATACGGCCCCAGCACGGCCAGCACGCCATGCGGCTTGTGGCGCAGCATCTGGCGCACGCCGCCGGCCTCGCTGCCCTTCTCGCCGGCGCGCTCGGCCTGAGCGGTGATGCTGATTTCCACTTTGGCCGCCACGCTGGCGACTTCGGTGCGGGTTTCCCACAGCGGCTTGCCGGTTTCGCGGGCGATCAGGCGGGCGAATTCGTCGGCGTCCGCTTCCACCGCCGCCTTGAGTGCGCGAACGATGGCGATCCGCTCTGCCAGCGGCCGCCGCGCCCAGCCCGGCGCCGCAAAACGGGCGCGCGCCACGGCCGCCGCCACACCGCCCACTGGCCCGGTCCAGATCGCTTCGCCGGTGCAGGGATCGGTGGAGACGAGTTCAGCAATCGACATGACGGATCCTCGTGCCGGGCGTGAGGCCCAGCGGCGCGGCGACGGCGGCGGGCAGCGTTCGGCCCGCATCAGCGAGCGGCGACAGGAAGGCCTGGAAATCGTGCAGCGTACCGGTTGCCACCAGTTTCGCCGGCCCTTCCACCGCATCGGCCAGCGCCGCCACTTCGGCTTCGCGGGCACCGCGGATGGACTTCAGATCGTCGATGCGGGCGCTCACGGTGGGGCCGCCGTCGAAAATGTCGACATAATTGTCGAAGCCAAAGCCCTCCGCCAGCAGCATCGCCAGTGCCGCGCGGCCGGTGGCATGCGGCTGGCCAATGGCGGTGCGGGCCTCGTCGGTAAGCAGATTGGTGTAGACCGGGTGGCGCGGCATCAGATCGGCGATGAACTGGTTGCCGTGCACGGCATTGAACTTGTCGGCCTCCGGGAAGGAAATCCCGAAGAACTTGGCGCCCAGTGCGTCCCAGAACGGCGAGTTGCCCTCTGCATCCATCACGCCGCGCAGTTCGGCAATCACGCGGTCGCCAAAACGCGCGCGGTGCTGGGCGATGAACAGATAGCGGGCGCGGGCCAAAAGCCGGCCCAGCCCGCCGGTGCGCAGATCGGGGTGCAGGAACAGCCCGCCCACTTCCGACGCGCCATCGAAATCACTGGTAAGCGACAGGAACTCGATGCGCAGCGTGCGATCCAGTTCCTTGCTGGTCTGGGTCAGCGTCGAAATCTTGTAGCTGTAGAACGGCCACTCCGCGCCGACGCGGCTGAACACCATGCCGGTGCCGCCGATACGCCCGGTCGCGACTTCTTCCAGCAGCAACAGGTAAAGCTCGTTCGCCGGCGCTGCATCAGCCCGGGCGAAGCTGGCGTCTGACCAGGCCAGGCGGCGAGCCAGCGCGCCTTCATCCTGCGGCAGATTGGTGAAACCGCCGCCCGTCAGCTTCGCCAGTTCCAGCACGGCCGGCAGATCGGTGCTGCGCGCCGGGCGCACGCGCCATTCACCCGGCAAGACGCTGGGGGCGATCATCGCTGCCACCCCGTTTGCGCCACGCGCATCAGCACCAATGCGGCCAGCCGGGCGCGTTCTTCCAGCGAATTGGCACACAGAAATTCATCGCTGCTGTGGATGGCACCGCCACGCGGGCCCATCGTGTCCACCACGGCAAGGCCGGTGGCGGCCAGGTTGTTGCCGTCACACACGCCGCCGGTGTCGCGCCAGCCGATAGCGAGGCCCAGCGACGTGCCGCAGCTTTTCACCAGATCGAACAGGCGCTGTTGGTTGGCGTCGAGCGGCTTGGGCGGGCGAGCGAAACTGCCATGCACGTGGATATGCACGTCGTGCGCCAGCGCCACGGCCGCGACGGCGGCATTGATGCCAGACTCCGCGCGCATCTGCGCCGCGGCAGAACGCGGGCGCATGTTCCAGCGCAGCACGGCGCCATCGGGCACGATATTGTTCGGCCCGCCGCCATCGATCTTCGCCGGGTTCACCGACAGATCATCGCCGGCCAGCGCGGCCAGGCGCAGTGCCAGATCGGCGGCGGCCAGCAACGCATTGCGACCGTCCTGCGGGTTGCGCCCGGCGTGGGCCGCCCTGCCATGCACGGCAGCGGAAAAATTGCCCGAACCCGCACGTGCTCCGGCCAGCGTGCCATCGGGCAGCGCTGGTTCGAAGGTCAGGCCGAGATGGCAGCGCTGGGCGGCTTCGGCCAGCAACGGCGCGGAGCCGGGAGAGGAGACTTCCTCGTCGCTGTTCAGCACAACTTCCCAGCCAATCGCATCGGCGAACGGGCTGGCCTCCAGCACCGTCAGCGCCGCCTTGATCAGTGCGATGCCGCCCTTCATGTCGGCCACGCCGGGGCCGTTCAGCGTATCGGCATCCAGCCAGCGGCAAGATTGGAACGGATGATCGGCGGCGAACACCGTATCCATATGGCCGGTCATCAGCACGCGCACCGGCGCGTCCGGGCGTTTGACGATGTGCAGATTGTCACCGTGGGCCAATTCGCGCTGCTGGCCACTGGCATCAATCTGCGTCGCCGGTGCAGCGGCAACCCGGCGGATTGTCCCGCCCAGCGGGACGAACGCCGCTTCCAGCACATCGGCCATGTGCGCCAGGCCGGCCAGATTGCGGCTGCCACTGTTGACCGCCGCCCACGCCTCGATCTCGGCCAGCAGCGCCGGCCGCAGCCCGTCGATACGGGCCAGCGCATGGGCTTCGGCGGGCGACAGGCTGGTCATGCTGCCACCATAATCTGTGATTTGTGCAACCGCCAGCCATTTTTGTGATTCATGTCACAAGCCCAGGGGCGGTCTTCGCCTCTCTGCCACCTTGACCGCACCCACCATAACTGGGCATGACGGTGGCATGACACGACGTTGGCTCCATGGGGTGGAGCATGACGTCATGAAAAGTTTGGCAAGGGGAAATTGCTTGAACAAATGGCGCGTGAAGTCGCTGGATTCGATCCTGGCGACCGCAGAGAAGAAATCGCTCACCCGCTCGCTGGGGGCGTTCCAGCTCACCATGCTGGGCATTGGCGGCATCATCGGCACCGGTATCTTCGTGCTCACCGCCGAAGCCGCGCAGTTGGCCGGGCCGGGCATGCTGATCAGCTTCGTGCTGTCGGCGCTGGTCTGCGGCCTCGCCGCGCTCTGCTATGCCGAACTGGCCGCGATGGTGCCGGTTTCGGGCAGCGCCTACACCTACAGCTATGCCACTTTCGGTGAAATCCTCGCCTGGATCGTCGGCTGGGCGCTGGTGCTGGAATATGCGGTGGCGGCTTCGGCCGTGGCGGTCGGCTGGTCCGGCTACATGGTCGGCGTGCTTGATAACTTCCTCGGCATTCAGTTGCCCCCAGCGCTGGTGACCGGGCCTTATGCCGGCGGCATCATCAACCTGCCCGCCGTGGTCATTGCTCTGGCCGTCACCTGGCTGCTGGTGCTGGGCACCAAGGAAAGCGCTACGGTCAACTCCGTGCTGGTCACCGTGAAGGTGATCGCGCTGGCGGCGTTCATCTTCCTGGCGGTTCCGGCCGCCACGGCCGACAAGTTCGAACCCTTCCTGCCCTTGGGCGCCACCGGCGCCATTGGTGCGGCTTCCATCATCTTCTTTGCCTTCGTGGGCTTCGATGCGGTGTCCACCGCGGCCGAAGAAACCAAGAATCCGCAGCGCAACATCCCGATCGGGCTGATTGCCAGCCTCGCCATCTGCACCGTGTTCTACATGCTGGTGGGTGCCGGCGTGATCGGCAGCTATGGCGCGCAGCCGGTGTTCGGCCCGAACGGCGAAGCCCTGCAGCCCGGTTCGCCCGAACTTGTCGCTCAGTGCAAGACCTTCGCCGAAGCCACGCTGCCGGTCGTCTGCTCCAACGAAGCGCTGGCCCACGTGCTGCGCGCCATCGGCCACCCCGGCGTGGGCAACGTGCTCGGCCTGGCGGCCGGCTTCGCGCTGCCGTCCGTCGTCCTCATGATGATGTTCGCGCAAACCCGCGTGTTCTTCGTGATGAGCCGCGACGGCCTGCTGCCCGGCATGTTGTCGAAGGTGCACCCGAAATATGGCACGCCGCACGTGGTGACGATCATCACTGGCCTGGGCGTGGCCATCTCGGCGGCCTTCTTCCCGGTGGGCCAGCTGGCTTCGGTGTCGAACGGCGGCACGCTGTGCGCCTTCTTCTTCGTGAGCCTCGCCATCATGACGCTGCGCCGCACCGATCCGACGCGCCATCGCAGCTTCCGCACCCCGGCGGTGTGGATCGTTGCACCGCTGGCCGCCGCTGGCTGCCTGCTGCTGTTCGGTTTCCTCAGCTTCGTGGCGCAGATGGTGTTCTTCGGCTGGGCCGCCATCGGCCTGGTGTTCTACTTCATCTATGGCCGCAGCCGTTCCAACGTGGCGCGCGGCATCACGGTGGTGGGCGAGCTTGATCCGAACGTCCCGCCGCAGGGCGTGGCACCGCTGCCGGGCATCCATACGCCGGGCGGCAAGGACGCGTAACACCGCGCACAACACAAACGAAAAGGGCGGCCCTCACAGGCCGCCCTTCTTGTTTGTGGGTGGTGGAGTTCAGCCCAGCTTGCTGGCAATCAGCGCCCGCAAATCCGCTTCCGGCCGCGCACCGAAGTGGCTGATCACCTCCGCCGCCGAAATGCAGCCAATGCGGGCGCAATCGGGGAGGCTGCGCCCCTGCACCAGCGCCGCCATAAAACCACCGGCAAACAGATCGCCCGCGCCGGTGGTGTCCACCACCTTGCTCACCTTCTCACCGCCCACCTCGTAACGATGCCCGCCGCCCAGCACGACCGCGCCCTTCTCGCTGCGGGTCACCACGGTGATGCAGGCATGTTTGGCCAGCTCCGCCATCGCCGCATCGATATCGTCGGTCTGATACAGCGCCTTCACCTCATTCTCGTTGCCGAACATGATATCGACATGGCTTTCCAGCAGGCTACGGAAATCGGCGCGATGGCCCTCCACGCAGAACACGTCGCTCAAGGTGAAAGCCACCTTGTTCCCCGCCTCACGCGCCACCTTGATCGCCGCCTGCATGGCGGCACGCGGCGCGGCCGGATCCCACAGATAGCCTTCCAGATAGAGAATGCCTGATTTCGCCACCAATTCGGCATCCAGATCGCTGGCATCCAGTTCCTGGCAAGCGCCCAGATAGGTGTTCATCGTGCGCTCGCCATCGGGCGTCACCACGATCAGGCAGCGCCCGGTGGGCGGGCCGCCCGTGGCCGCCGCCGTATCAAACGCCACGCCGGCCGCGCGGATATCATGGGTGAACACCTGCCCCAGCTGATCGCCCGCCACCCGGCCCACAAACGCCGTGCGCGCGCCCAAGGCCGCTGCACCCGCCACCGAATTCGCCGCCGAACCGCCACTGATCTCGCGGCCGGGCCCCATCGCACCATAAAGCGCCTCGGCCTCACCGGCATCGATCAGCCGCATGCAACCATGCTCGATCCCGCGGCTAGACAGGAAATCCGGGGTCTCGCTGCTGATCACGTCAACAATCGCGTTGCCCATGGCGAGAATGTCATACTGCGGCATGCACGGCTCCTGAAAATGCAGGCCGTGCCATAGCCGCTTGCCCCGCCCCTGCCCAGACCTTACCTAAAGGGCGAAATGCCCGCCGCCTTCATCCTCAGCTTCGCGCAATTGTGGGACCCGGCCATCCGCCGCATCCTGCTGCGCGCGCTGCTGCTCACGCTGCTGCTGTTCGCCGGCCTCAGCTGGGCGGTGTTCAAGGGCATCGCATTGATCGAAACCAATGGCTGGCCAGGGTGGCTGCAAAGCTTCTGGACCAACGGCGCCGGTGATGCCGCGGCTTTCCTGCTCTCCATGCTGCTCACCTGGCTCGGCTTTACCAGCATCGCCACCGCCGTCATGTCCATGTGGCAGGACGAGATCATCGTCGCCGTCGAAACCCGCTACTACCCCCACGCCAAGGGCCACGCGCTGGGCTTGGGCGTCGAACTCGCCATGGGCGGGCGGGCGGCGATCCGCGTCGCCCTGATCAACATGGCTCTGCTGCCCGCCTATCTGCTGCTGCTGGTCACCGGAATCGGGCCCTTGGTGCTGTTCATCATCGCCAACGGCTGGGCCCTGGGCCGCGAATATCTCGAAGCCGTCGCCGCCCGCCACGTCCCGCTGGGCGAATCCCGCGCCTGGCCGGGGCAGCACAAATGGGATTCATGGGGCATCGGCTTCCTCACGGCCGGGCTGTTCGCGGTGCCCGTGCTCAATCTGGTTGCGCCGATGATGGGGGCGATGATGGCCACGCATATCTTCCACCGCGAGCGGGAAGACGAGGCGAAGGCGAGGGCGGCTTAAAGAATCCCGCCGCCCATGAACAGGCGGAACGCGCCGACCACGATCACGATCAGGTTGAGATTCCGCCCGGCGTCCTTGCCCGACAGGAAGCCCAGCCCCAGCCCGACCATGGCCAGCGGGATGATTGCCCAGTTGGCCCAGCCGAGGAAGGGCAGGAAGGCGAAGATGGCGAGGCCCAGCGCGACCAGGCCGATCATGAGCGAGACGATGTTCAACATGGGTTGAATGTGGGGATGGCCGGAGCCGGCGCAAGGTGTCGCAGCGGCAAAATTCACAGGGTTGCCGCTGCCCCGATTCGGGTTTACGTAAACGTCAACCTGTAAGCTGGGGAGTGAAGCCATGGATCTGAATTTCAGCGCCGAAGACAACGCCTTTCGTGACGAAGTGCGTGCCTTCATCCGCGACCATTATCCCGCCTATCTGAACGAGAAGATTCACGAGGGTGAGGAAATGGCGAAGGAAGATTTCCTCGCCTGGCACAAGGTGCTGCACCAGAAGGGCTGGATCGTTCCGGCGTGGCCGACCGAATATGGCGGCACCGGCTGGACCGCCACCCAGCGTTATATCTGGTCTGAAGAAACCGCCGCGGCCGATACCGTGCGCCTGATGCCGTTTGGCCTCAGCATGGTTGGCCCGGTGATCTACACCTTCGGCACGCCGGAACAGAAAGCCAAGTTCCTGCCCCGCATCCTGAGTGGTGAGGATTGGTGGTGCCAGGGTTATTCCGAGCCCGGCGCCGGTTCCGATCTTGCCAGCTTGCGCACCCGCGCCGAGCGTTTCACCGGCGACGACGGTAAGGAATATTACCGCGTCAACGGCCAGAAGACCTGGACGACGATGGCGCAGCACGCCGATTGGGGCTTCTTCTTGGTTCGCACCGATCCCACCGCCAAGATCCAGGAAGGCATTTCCTTCCTGCTGATCGACATGAAGACGCCCGGCATCACCGTGCGCCCGATCATCACCCTGGGCGGTGAGCATGAAGTCAACGAAGTGTGGCTGGAAGACGTGATCGTGCCGGTGGAAAACCGCGTGTTCCACGAGAACAAGGGCTGGACCTGCGCCAAGTTCCTGCTGGCCCACGAACGCACCGGCATCGCCGGCGTGGCTGCTTCCAAGCGCAATGTTGAGCGCATCAAGGACGTTGCCCGCAAGACCGAAGACGGCGGCGAGGCGCTGATGGCCAACCCGTTCTTCAAGCGCAAGGTGGCCGAACTGGAAGTCGATCTGGCGGCGCTGGAATATACCGAACTGCGGACCCTCGCTGGCGAAAGCAGCGGCAAGGGCCCCGGCCCGGAATCCAGCCTGCTCAAGATCAAGGGCACCGAAATCCAGCAGCGGCTGACCGAGCTGGCGCTGGAAGCCGCCGGCACCTATGGCGCGCCGTATTTCCGTTCGATGGGCGAAGGCGACAACAGCTTCGCCGTCGGCCCGGACAGCGCCCGCCGCACCGCGCCGGTGTATTTCAACATGCGCAAGACCAGCATCTATGGCGGGTCCAACGAGATCCAGCGCAACATCATCGCCAAGATGGTGCTGGGCCTTTGAACGATTGAACGCCGCCCCGGCGTGCGCCGGGGCGGCTTCACTGCCTTGGGGAACGACGATGGATTTCAATTTCACCGAAGAACAGACCATGCTGCGCGACATGCTTTCGCGCTACCTGGCGGATACCTACACGTTCGACGCCCGCCAGAAGGTCGTGCACGGCGGCAAGGGCTGGAACCCGGCCGTGTGGCAGGCCTTTGCGGAAGAACTCGGCGTGCTGGGCGCGCCGTTTGCGGAAGCGCATGGCGGCCTTGGCGGCGGCGCGATCGAGAATATGGTGGTGATGGAAGAAATGGGCCGCGCCATCGTGCTGGAACCCTATCTCTCCACCGTCGTCATCGGTGGCGGCGCGCTGAAGCATGTGGGCGGCGCGATCGCTGACGCCGTGATCCCCGGCATCATCGCCGGCACCACCCGCATCGCCTTTGCCGCCTATGAACCGCAGGGCCGCTTCTATCTCAACGATCTCACCACCACGCTCAAGGGTGGCCTGCTCAATGGCCATAAGGCCGTTGTGGAAGGCGCGGCGCATGCCACGCACCTGCTCGTCACCGCCCGCACCGGCGGCGCCCAGCGTGATGCTGGCGGCGTGGCGCTGCTGCTGATCCCGGCTGACGCGAAGGGCATCACCCGCCGCGATTATCTGACGGTGCACGGCGCGTCGGCCAGCGAAGTCTATTTCGAAAATGTCGCGGTTGGCGCCGAGCATGTGCTGAACGCAGAAGCCCTGCCGCTGATCGAAGCGGTTGTGGACGAAGCCACCGCCGCCGTGTGCGCCGAAGCCTGCGGCGTGCTGAAGGTGCTGCATGCCACCACGCTGGATTACGCCAAGCAGCGCAAGCAGTTCGGCAAAGCGATCGGTGATTTCCAGGTGATCCAGCACCGCCTGGTCGACATGTTCATGGAGGTCGAACAGGCCGTTTCCATGACCATGATGGCCACGCTGAAGCTCGACACCGCCGAACGCAGCGCCGCCGTTTCGATGGCCAAGGCCAAGGTTGGCAAGGCCGCCAAGTTCGTCGGCCAGAACGCCGTGCAGGTGCATGGCGGCATCGGCATCACCCAGGAACTGGCCGTGGGCCATTATTTCAAGCGCGCCACGCTGATCGAAAACCTGTTCGGTTCGGTGGATTTCCACCTGTCGCGCTACGAAGGCATCGCGCTGGCGGCGTAAGCGCCTGCAGCAACGCAAACGAGAAGGCCGGGCAGCGATGCCCGGCCTTTTTCGTTGAGGCAGACGAGAAATGCCTCCGAGGGCAGCCATCGAAACGAAGTTTCGATTGCACCCGCCGCGGGCAGGGGTGACCCCTGCACCCGTTTGTTGGTTTGGCGCCCTGTTGCGAAAGCTGGGGCCGAACCCAAACGAAAGCGGGTGCAGGGGCTCAGCCCCTGCCCGCCGGAGGCTGTTTCTTCCTTAAATCAAATCCCCACCCGCCGCCGAGGCCGTCGTGCCATGAGCCTGGTACGCCTTGATCACGTTGCGCCCCACCGTCCAGCGGTGCACTTCGTCCGGCCCATCGACCAGCCGCTGCGAACGGATATGCGTGTACCAGCTCGCCAGCGGCGTATCCTGGCTGTAACCGAGCGCGCCGTGTAGCTGGATGGCGGTATCCACCACCTTGTGCACCATGTGCGCCAGGAACACCTTGGCGATGCTGTTTTCCTGCCGCAGGTCCATGCCCTTTTCCGCCTTGTAGGCGATGTGCAGCAGCATCAACCGCGCCATGTAAAGTTCGCTGGCGCATTCGGCGAGCATGAACTGCACGCCCTGGCGGTCGCTCAGGCGCTTCCCGAACGTCTCGCGCTGCGTCACATGCGCCGTCGCCAGATCGAGCGCGCGCTGCGCCATCGCCACATTATGCATGCCGTGCCGCAGACGGCCATAGGCCAGCCGGTGCTGCCCCATGTTGAAGCCATTGCCTTCACCGCCGAGCAGATTTTCGGCCGGCACCACCAGATCCTTGATCTCGATCTCGCTGTGGCCGCCGCCCATCACCTGGGACAGCGGGCCTTCAATCGCCATCGTCTTGATGTCGCGCTTGATGATGTAACCGGGGTTGGGCAGCTCCACGATGAAGGTGGAAAACTGGCGATGGCGCGGCGCATCCGGATCGGTGCGCGCCATCACCACGGCCAGATCGGCGGCACTGGCGGCGGACGAGAACCACTTCTCCCCGTTCATGATGTAATTGCTGTTGCCGTCCTTCACCGCGGTGGTGCGCATGCCGGTGGCATCGGCGCCCGCGGCCTTCTCGGTCATCGAGTAACACACACGCTTTTCGCCATTCAGCAGCGGCTTCAGATACTTTTCCTTCTGAAACTCCGTCCCATGCGCCAGCAGGGTGAGCATCGTCGCATCATCCGGCCCCTGGCTGTTCATCGACAGCGCGCCGAGATGGCTCTGCCCCAGCTCCATCTGCACCAGCGCGTTGGCCAGCGGGCCCAGCCCCATGCCGCCATGTTCCTTGGGAATGAACGGCAGCCACAGGCCCTGCGCCCGCGCCTTGGCCCGCAGCGCGTTCAGCACGGTCTTGTAATCAGCGCCTTCGTGCAGTTCCTTTTCCGCCGGCCGGCATTCATCATTCACCCACTGCCGAACCCGTTCGCGAACGGCCTTGGCTTCGGCTGGAATCTCGAAATCGATCGACATGGCGATGGCCTCCCCGGCGGTTTTTCTGTGGGAAGCTTACTCGGGAGGCACAGGCCCGCAACCTATCACCTCTCCCCGTGGAAGAGAGGGATGCCGCGCGACACCACGCCGAGTTGAAGCCGTCGCTCACCCCGGCCACACCCGGCCCATGACCATCCTTGTGCCCATCCTCGGCGATCAACTCTCTCACACGCTCGCCAGTCTGCGCGCCGTCACCCCAGCCGGCGCCGTGGTGCTGATGATGGAGGTGGCGGAGGAAGCCACCTACGTCCCCCACCACCCGCAGAAGATCGCCCTGTTCTTCAGCGCCATGCGCCACTTCGCAGACGAACTGCGTGAGCAGGGCTGGACCGTGGATTATGTGCGGCTGGATGATCCCGCCAACACGGGTGATTTTGCTGGCGAAGTCGCCCGCGCTGCCCAGCGCCACAGCGCCACACGCATCGTCACCGTGGCCGGCGGCGAATGGCGCGTGGTGGAGGGGCAACGCACCTGGGCCGAGCGCACGCAGCTGCCGCTCACCATCCTCGACGATGACTGCTTCATCTGCACCATTGAACAGTTCGCGGGCTGGGCCAAGGGCCGCAAGCGCATGATCATGGAGGATTTCTACCGCATCATGCGCCGGCAGACCGGCCTGTTGATGGACGGTGATCAGCCGGTGGGCGGCCAGTGGAATTACGATCAGGAAAACCGCAAATCCGTGCCGAAAGGCCACCGCTTCACGCCCCCGCTGCGCTTCGCCCCCGATGCCATCACCACCGAGGTGATGGCCTTGGTCGCCGGCCGTTTCGGCAATCATTTCGGCAGCATCGATGGCTTCAGCTGGGCCGTGACCCGCGAACAGGCCCTGGCTGCCCTCGCTGATTTCATCACCCACCGCCTCGCCGGCTTCGGTGACTATCAGGACGCGATGGTCACCGGCGAAGATGTGCTCAACCACAGCCTGCTCGCCCCCGCGCTCAATCTCGGCCTGCTTTCCCCCCTCGAAGTCTGCCAGGCCGCCGAAGCCGCCTACGTGGCCGGCACCGCGCCGCTGAACGCCGTCGAAGGCTTCATCCGCCAGATCCTCGGCTGGCGCGAATATGTGCGCGGCCTCTATTGGTTCGCCGGGCCAGATTACACCGCGCGCAACCACCTCGCCGCCACCCGCCCGCTGCCCGCCCTGTTCTGGGGCGCGCCCACCGATCTGAAATGCCTGTCACAAGCCGTGGACGCCACCCGCCGCAACGCCATGGCCCACCATATCCAACGCCTGATGATCCTGGGCAATTTCGCCATGCTGGTCGGCGCCGATCCGGCCGAAGTCCACCGCTGGTTCCTCGCCGTCTATGCCGACGCGCTGGAATGGGTGGAGGCCCCCAACGTCATCGGCATGTCCCAATTCGCCGACGGCGGCCTGATGGCCACCAAACCCTATGCGGCCGGCGGCGCCTACGTGAACCGCATGAGCAACCACTGCAAAACCTGCCGCTACGACGTCAAACAACGCACCGGCCCCACCGCCTGCCCGCTCAACAGCCTCTACTGGGACTTCCTCGCCCGCCACGAAGACACACTGAAAAACAACCAACGCCTCTGGCGCATGTACGACGGCTGGCGGCGCTTCGCGCCCGACGAACAGGCGCGGATCAGAGAACAAGCGGCAGGCTTCCTGGCAGGGCTGGCCTAAACCCCTCTTTCGTCGCCCCGGACTTGATCCGGGGCCCCGCTTCCTGTCCCTACCCCGACGGAGGACCAAAATGCCCAAACGCACCTCCCCCCAAGACGCGCACGACATCACCCAGGCCGACGACCTCCAACACGCCGTCCACGACAAACGCGAAGGCTGGCGCGCCAACCCCACCAAAGCCCGCCGCCGCCAACGCCGCTACACCGGCCTGCTAACGCGCGAGTTGCTCAAACAAGGCGGGGTGGAAGAGGAAGCGTAAGAGGGCCTCCGGCGGGCAGGGTCGCAGACCCTGCACCCGTTCGTTGGGGGTCGCGCTTCACGTCCACGCCAGCGCACTACGAACAAAAGATTCCCGTCATGCGGAACTTGTTTCAGCATCCACGAAGAAAACGCACACAGTCGACTTGATTTCCAACAATGGGCTCCTATCTGCCAACGAGAAGTGTGGGAGGCACAAATGGCCAAGAATACAGGTGATGGTTTTCGTCGCGGTTCAGTCGATGATCGGACGCAGTTCAAAGCACCCAATGGCAACTACGTGAAGCGGGACACCGATAGCGGTCGCTTCATGGACCAAAAGAGCGATGGCCGTCCCTTCAAGGGCGTCGCCCAAGAGAAAGACGGGCGGCGCAAGTAGTACGCGTCTTCCGTGCGGTTCCCTTCCCGCACGCAGGAGGGGCTGGGGGTGGGTAGGGCCTCTAAAACCGGGCATTACCGCATTCACAAACGCTTCGATATCGGTGAAAGCATCAATGCCGAACGTAGATTGTAAAACAATATGAAAAATTGGTTCCCGTTTACGGACTATGACTTCTACGCTTACCTTACTTCCGGCATGCTGCTAATTGCGGCTGTTGACCACATTTATGCGGGCGGCATTCTTTTGAACCGTTCCAACTGGTCGGTTGCCGATTATATTTTTTGGAGCGCAATGGCCTATTTTATCGGTCAGATTTTAGCGATACCTTCCGCAGTGCTGCTCGAGCACCTAATGGTGCGGACGATTTTACGCCCGCCAGTTTCAGTATTGCTCGGCCTCAAACCCCAAAGGCGGATGGAGTTTTGCGTCGCGTTCCTATTTGGCATCCGAGAGTATAGGCCACTACCGACGGCCGTTCAAAATTCAATAAAGCAAAAGATTCAACGAATTGCTGGAGAAGCTGTGATAGATGATCCAGAGGCTGTGTTTCAGGTTGCATTTCCTCACGCCAGATCAGTTCCCGACTCTGCCGTTCGCTTAGACACGTTCATTAACCAGTACGGTTTTGCGCGAAATGTGTCGTTTACCTTCCTTGTGGTGTCCATTCTATTTTGTATTCAAATGCTAAATAAACCAACAGACCACACCAGAGTTCTTTTGGCGGTAGCGGCGACGATATCCCTTGGCCTGTTCCTGCGCTTCCTGAAATTTTACGCGGCGCATTCATCAGAGACGTTGAGAACTTTCAACAGAGTAGTAGCATGAGACTCGAAATATTCAATGTTGAGCACGGACAATGCGCACTCCTGACAGATGATTCGGGAAACCGAATGCTGATTGACTGCGGGCACAACTCGACAACTGGTTGGCGCCCATCGTTGCACTTACGGCGTCTAGGTGTGGATGAAATAGACGCTCTTATTATCACCAATAGCGACGAGGACCATGCAAGCGATCTGCACAATCTCCGAAGAGAGGTGAGAATAAAGGCGCTGTACAGAAACAAAACCGTTAGTGGAACAGATCTATATCATTTGAAGGGGCAAGACGGACCCGGAGATGGAATAGCTGCATTGTGCGATATGATTGGAACATATACGCATCCATTGTCAAAGCAGCCTGACTTTGAGGGCCTATCAATCAAGACTTTTCGGAACGCCTACCCAGCTGATTTCGACGATGAAAACAACCTAAGCTTGGTGACAATTCTTCGCTGGCCAAATTTCGCGATCTGCTTTCCCGGCGACATGGAGCGCGCTGGCTGGCTGAAGTTACTTGAGCAACCCGCTTTCCGAACGGAAATCTCTAACATGACGATTTTTGTGGCTTCGCACCACGGACGTGAAAATGGCTGTTGTGAGGAACTCTATAAGGTAACTGGCCTTAACCCTTACCTTACGATCATATCGGATGGAGGCAAGCAGTATGCCACACAAGAAACTGTGAATTGGTATGCTTCGAGGACTATTGGGATTGATCTCTACGGGCGCAAGCGGAAAGTCCTCACAACACGCAGTGACGG
Organism: Sphingomonadales bacterium 32-65-25; assembly: GCA_002280855.1. Lineage (GTDB taxonomy): Bacteria > Pseudomonadota > Alphaproteobacteria > Sphingomonadales > Sphingomonadaceae > Sandarakinorhabdus. The sequence goes on from NCEU01000004.1 coordinate 125,174, forward strand.
AGATATCTCAATTGATATTACGTCAACGGCCGTAACTGTCAGCACTAGTACCCGGGCTTGATCGGACCAACAAAGGTGGGTGCAGGGGCTCAGCCCCTGCCCGCCGGAGGCGTTCTTGCTTGGTCCTCTGTCCTACACGGGCCGGGCCTGTCATCATGGGGGCGATGGGCTTTGGGTTGCGGCCGGCGGCGGGGTGTGGGGCCTTGATTGCCAAGGGGAAAAATCCCCAATTCGATACGAAACGTCAAAACTGGCAAAGCTGGCGCGTTTGGTGGGAGGCAAGAAAGCGGGACCCCGGATCAAGTCCGGGGTGACGGTCCGGGTTGGCGAGTGAAGGACGACGAGTAAGGGCGACAAAAAAGGGGCGGCTGGTGGGCCGCCCCTTTCGGATTTGGTGATTGGTGGGGCCTCAGTGGCCGGCGAGGGCCGCCAACAACAAGAGTGCCACGATGTTGGTGATCTTGATCATCGGGTTCACGGCGGGGCCGGCGGTGTCCTTGTAGGGGTCACCAACGGTATCGCCGGTCACGGCGGCCTGGTGGGCGGGGGAGCCTTTGCCGCCGTAGGCGCCTTGTTCGATCACCTTCTTGGCGTTGTCCCACGCACCGCCGCCCGACGTCATCGAGATGGCGACGAACAGGCCTGAGATGATCACGCCCATCAGCAGCGCGCCCAGGGCGGCAAAGCCGTTGCCCTGGCCGGCCACGGCGGTGATCACATAATAGACCACCACGGGGGCGAGCACCGGCAGCAGCGACGGCACGATCATTTCCTTGATGGCGCCGGCGGTGACGAGGCCAACGGTGCGGGCATAATCGGGCTTCACTTCGCGGGTGGCGATGCCGGGGTTTTCGCGGAACTGGGCGCGGATGTCTTGCGCCACCGCCTGGGCCGTGCGGCCCACCGCTGTCATCGCCATGCCGCCGAACAGATAGGGCAGCAGCGCGCCGAGCAGCAGCCCGACGACGACGTAGGGATTGGACAGGGAGAAATCGACCGGCACGTTGGTGAAGAACTGCGCCAGATCTTCGGTGTAGGTGGCGAACAGCACCAGCGCGGCGAGGCCGGCCGAGCCGATGGCATAGCCCTTGGTGACAGCCTTGGTGGTGTTGCCCACGGCGTCGAGGGCATCGGTGCGCTGGCGCACTTCGCCATCAAGGCCGGCCATTTCGGCGATGCCGCCGGCGTTGTCCGTAACGGGTCCATAGGCATCCAGCGCCACGATCATGCCGGCCAGGGCCAGCATGGCGGTGGCGGCAAAGGCGATGCCGATCAGGCCGCCCAGTTTGAAGGTGGCGATGATGCCGGCAACGATCACTAGGGTGGGCAGCGCGGTCGATTCCATCGACACGGCGAGGCCCTGGATGACGTTGGTGCCGTGGCCGGAGTCAGACGCCTTGGCGATGGATTGCACCGGGCGATAATCGGTGCCGGTGTAATATTCGGTGATCCAGACAATGAGGGCGGTGACGACCAGGCCGATGAGCATGCAGTAGAACAGCGCCCGACCAGTGAAGCCGCCTTCGACGCCGGCCACTTTGAGGGCTTCGCCGGCCACCGCGCCATCAGCGCCGATCACGGCGTTCATGTCGGGGAAGATGGCCTGGGTGGCGAACCACAAAGCCGGCACCGACAACACGCCGGTGACGATCAGGCCCTTGTAGAGCGCGCCCATGATGGAGCCGCCGCCAAGGCGCACGAAATAGGTGCCGATGATCGAGGTGATGATGCACACGCCGCAAGCGAGCAGCGGCAGGGTCATCAGTTTCGCGGCATCACCGCCGGTGACCAGCAGGGCGCACAGCACCATGGTGGCGCCGATGGTGACCACGTACGTCTCGAACAAGTCGGCCGCCATGCCGGCGCAATCGCCGACGTTGTCGCCCACGTTGTCGGCGATCACGCCGGGGTTGCGATCATCATCTTCGTCAAAGCCGAGTTCGTTCTTGCCCACCATGTCGGCGCCCACATCGGCGGCCTTGGTGAAGATGCCGCCACCAAGACGGGCGAAGATGGAGATGAGCGAGGCGCCGAACGACAGCGCAACCAGCGCGTTGACGACGGCGCGGCTGGTGGGCTCAAGGCCCGAAGAGGTGAGCGCATAGAAATAGCCGGCGATGGCGAGCAGCGCGAGGCCGGCGACCAGCATGCCAGTGACGGCGCCGGAACGGAACGCCATGGTGAGGCCGGCCTGCAGCGACTGGCGCGCGGCCTCCGCGGTGCGCACGTTGGCGCGCACCGAAATGTTCATGCCGATGAAGCCGGTGGCACCGGAGAGCACAGCGCCGAGCACGAAGGCAACGGCGGGGATGACACCCAGGAACCCGGCGACCAGGCCGGCGACGATGACGCCGACGATGGCGATGGCAGTATATTGCTTGGTGAGATAGGCGCCCGCGCCGATCTGGATGGCTTTGGCGATTTCCTGCATGCGGGCATTGCCCGGCGAGGCGCTGAGCACCTGCCGCGAGGTGATCACTCCGTAGGCCACGGCGGCTAGCCCGCAAATGATGGCCAGAACAACGCTATCCATTGGTCCCCTTCCCCTTGTTGGTACCCGACCCGCATTCATGGGTTGGGCATTTTGCCGCACCATGGCATGGGATTCGACGAACGCAAGCGGCCAGGTGCAGTTTCCGGGCAAAGCGATAGGGGCAGAAGCAATGCAGGTTTCAAGGCGCGACGCGATGATGCTGGCCGGAGCGGCCGCAGCGGCTGCCGGCGCGGCACCAGCCCGGGCACTCAACGCCCCCGGCGTGATCGCCCCGGATGACGAAGCCGGCTGGGCGCGCATTGCCGCGCTTTACCCCAGCATGGCCGGCCCGGTGACGCAGTTGGAGCATGGCTATTGGGGCAACATGGCCCTCCAGGTGGCGGAAAGCCACAAGGCCATCGTGGAGCGGCTCAACCGCGAAACCAGCATCTATGCCCGGCGGGCGATGCGCAAGGATCAGGCGGTGGTGAAGGCCCGCGCGGCGGCTGCAATGGGCGTGCAGCCGGAGGAAATCGGCTTCTGCCGCAATGCTGCGGAAGGCCTGCAGGCGCTGATCAGCCAGTTCCAGGATGTGGGCGAAGGCGATGCGATCCTGTGGTCTGACTCTGATTATGACACCAGCCACAATGCCATGCGTTCGCTGGCAAAAAGCCGGCGGGCGCGGCCGGTGATGATCCCGTTGCCGCGCGCGCCGACGCGGGACAATGTGATTGCCGCCTATGCCGAAGCGATAAAGGCCACACCGCGCCTGAAATTCGTGCTGCTCACCCACGGCACCCACAAATCGGGCATGGTGGTGCCAGTGGCGGAGATTGCCGCGCTGGCCAAGGCGGCCGGCGCCATGGTGCTGGTCGATTGCGCGCAGAGTTTCCGGATGCGGCCGTTCCTGATCCCGGATTTCGGCGCGGATTTCGTCGTGCTGAACTTCCACAAATGGGTGGGCGCACCGGTGGGTGTGGCCGGCTTCTGGATCAGGCCGGGTGCCGCGCCGATGATCGCGCCGGCGGCGGCCGAACCGGATGCGAAGCCGGAGGATGTGCAGGCCAAGGTGCACCAGGGCACACTGGATTATGCGCCGCAGCTCACCTTGCCGGCCGCGCTGGATTTCCAGGAACAGGTGCTGCCCGTACCCATGAAGCTGGCGCGGCTGCAATGGCTGCGCAACCGCTGGGTGCAGCCGCTGCGCGGGCTTTCGGGGCTGGAGATCATGCTGGGCGATGATCCGGCAACGTTTGGCGCGATCACGTCCTTCCGCATTGCCGGGCACACCAGCACGGCGGACAATATCGCCATCACCGATACGCTGTTCAATCAGTACAGGATCATGACCGTGCACCGTGCGGGACTGGCCGATGGCGGCTGTGTCCGGGTGACGCCGGGATTGTTCACCAAGGCGGCGGATTGTGACCGGCTGGTGGCGGCGTTGAAGGATCTGGTGCCGAAAATCGCGCGCGGTTAGGCGTGTTCCCAGCCCAGTCGGGTGGGCAACGGAACCGGCTGACCCGCGTAACTGAGCGTGACGCCAGCACCCGGCAGCACGCGGCCCACCGCCGTCACCGGGCCGGCACTGGTTGGCAACGGGCCGGCACCGGGCGGCAGCGAAAACAGCAGTTCATAATCATCGCCGGCCGTGACCCGGGCCAGCAGATCATCCAGGCCGGCCGCCGGGCGAGACAGCGGCACAGCATCCAGATCAATCTCCAACGCCACGCCGCTGGCCGCCGACAACCGCTCGGCGTCGATTAGCAGGCCATCGGAAACATCCATCCCTGCCGTCGCTACCCCGCCCAGCGCTGCGCCGAGCGCGAGACGCGGCGTCGGCCGGCGGAAGCGGTTCAGCAACTGCTTGTCAAAAGGCGCTTTTCCTTGCGCCACGGCCAGCCCAAGCCCGGCATCGCCGATCGTGCCCGACACATAGAGAAGGTCGCCGGGCTGCGCGCCGACCCGGGCCAGCGCCTTGCCCGGCTCCACCCAGCCAACGGCCGTCAGCCCCAGCACGGCGCGATCCAGCCCGGTAACGGTATCGCCGCCCCACAGCGAAACATTGAATGTTTCCAATGCCCTGGCTAACCCATTTACAAAAGCTTCGCGCCAGGCCTCGTCCTCCGCCGCCGAAAGCCCCAGCCCCAGCAGCACGCCGGCCGGCGTCGCCGCCATCGCCGCCAGATCGGAAAGGTTCACCGCCAGCAGCTTCCACGCCACATCGGACGGCGGATCGCCGGGCAAATAGTGGACGCCGGCGGCCAGAATGTCGTGCGTAAACACCAAGTTGCGGCCCAGCGGCGGGGTCCATACCGCGGCGTCATCCGCCAGGCCACGGGCGGCGCTCGTGTTCGCCAGTGGCGCAAGCAAGCGGGCGATGAAGTCCCGCTCCGCCATGCCTGTCAGCCGCGCACCTTGCGGGCGACCGCATCCAGCAAACCATTGACGAACTTGGCTTCCTTGTCGTCATGGAAGGCATGGGCGACATCAACATATTCGTTGATCACCGTCGCTGCCGACACATCGGCCCGCGCCACCAGCTCATAGACGGCGGCCCGCAGCAGCGCCCGCATCGGCCGATCAAGCCGGTTCAGCGACCAGCCTTCGGCAAGCCCGCCGCTGATCAACTCATCCAGCTCGGCCTGACGCGCGGCGACGCCAGCGACCACGTCGTCGAAGAAGGGCTCATCGGCGGCAAGATACTCTGCCCCTTCGATTTCCTGGCCCAGCCGGTGGTTGTGGAACTCGGTCAGCAGCTTGGGCACGGTCTCGCCGCGCATCTCCAGCTGGTAGAGGGCCTGCACGGCGGCCAGGCGGGCCGCTGAACGGCCACGATAATCGGGAATGTTGCTCACGGCGGCGGCTCTACGCGATTGTGGGAGGCCCCGGCAAGCGGCTCCACTTGTTCACCCGCCATCCCCGGCTTGTCCACAGGTCTGCCCACCGCGAAATTTGTACGCCGCCTTGGCATTGCCGCGGCGTTGCGCGATGACGCAGGCATGGTCAGCCTCCCCCCTTCAATCACCCCGCTTCGTGTTGTTGACGGTGGCCCGGCGACAGCGACCTTGCCGCAAAATCTGGAAGCCGAAGCCGCCCTGCTCGGCGCGTTGATGATCGACAACCGGCTGGTGGAAGATGTCATCACCAAGCTCAAGGCGGAGCATTTCGCCGATCCGCTGCATGGCCGCATCTATGCCGCCATCCTCACCCTTTCGGCCCGGGCGATGGCAGCGACGCCTGTCACCCTCAAGCCCATGTTCGAAGCCGATCCGGCAATGGCCGAACTGGGCGGCCCCGGCTATCTCGCCAGCCTCACCCAGAATGGCGCGGCGCTATTGGCGGCCAAGGATTTTGCCCAGCAAATCTATGATCTTGCCTTGCTGCGCGAGCTGATCCGGGTGGGCCGTGAGATGGTGACAGAAGCCAGCGACACCAGCCGCGACATCACGCCGATCACCCAGATCGAAGCGGCCGAAATGGCACTCTACAAGGTCGCCGAAGCCGGCGAAGTGCAAGGCACGGTCAAGACCTTCCTCGAGGCCGCGCGCGAAGCCGTCGCGCAGGCTGACCGGGCCAAACGGTCAGGCGGGCATCTGTCGGGCTACACCACCGGCCTCACCGGCCTGAATGAAAAGATGGGGGGCCTGCACAAATCAGACTTGCTGATCCTCGCCGGCCGCCCGGCGATGGGCAAGACCAGCCTTGCCACCAACATCGCCTTTGCCTGCGCCCAGCGCTTCTCTCAGGACAAGGCGAAAGGCATCGAGGCGGAAAAGTCCTCCGGCGCACCGGTTGCCTTCTTCAGCCTCGAAATGTCGGCCGATCAGCTCGCCACCCGCATCCTCGCCGAACAATCGGAAGTGAACGGCGAATCACTCAGGATGGGCAAGATCAGTGACGAGGATTTCACCCGGCTGGCCCGCGCCTCAACCGAACTCGCAGCGCTGCCGCTGTGGATCGACGACACGCCGGGCCTCTCCATCGCCGCGCTGCGCACCCGCGCCCGCCGGCTGAAGCGCCAGCATGGCATCGGGCTGATCGTCGTCGATTATCTCCAGCTCCTGACCGGCTCCAAGGCTAGCGGCAGCGACAACCGCGTGCAGGAAATCTCGGAGATCACGCGCGGCCTGAAGACCCTTGCCAAGGAATTGCAGGTGCCGGTGATCGCGTTGTCGCAGCTCAGCCGCGCGGTCGAGAACCGCGAGGACAAACGGCCGCAGCTGGCGGATCTGCGCGAATCCGGCACCATCGAGCAGGATTCGGACATCGTGATGTTCGTCTATCGCGAGGAATATTATCACGGCCTGAAGCAGCCGGATCCCGAAGAGGCGGACAAGCACATGAAGTGGCGGGAGAAAGCGGAAAAAATCTTTGGCTTGGCTGAAGTGATCATCGCCAAGCAGCGCCACGGTGCCACGGGCACGGTACCGCTGACCTTCATCAAGCAGTTCACCAAGTTTGCCGACCGCGCCGAGGGCGATTTTGGCGGGAGCGATTATTGAGGCCATGGCGGCAGGGCGGACAAGCGGCCTGAGAACCCCGTCATTTCGCCACTATCGACAGCCAAGGTGAGAGCGCATCGAACGCGGAAATCGTCATATGCGCTGGCCAGCTGGCTTCACGCCTGCCAGAGTTGCCGGTGACACTATGCAAGGGGGAAGCAGGGTCTGATGAACTGGGCTGAACAGGGTCCGACGCGCCGCGAGGTTTTGCGCGCGATCGGAATGATGGCGGGAACGGCCGTACTCTATCAGGCGATGGAAGTGCTGGGCCATGCCAAGGAAACCCAGTTTGCCGGGCCGCCCAATCTGCAGGGCGCGCGGCCGGGGACCAAGGTGGTCGTGCTGGGCGCCGGTCTGGCCGGCATGCTGGCCGCCTATGAACTGGCCAAGGCAGGCTATGACGTTCAGATCCTTGAATACAACAACCGCCCCGGTGGCCGGAACTGGTCGCTCTATGGCGGGGACACCTATACCGAACTGGGCGGCGCCACGCAGAAAGTGGGCTTTTCCGAAGGCAATTATCTCAACCCCGGCCCATGGCGCATTCCCTATCACCACCGCGCCCTGCTGCATTATTGCAAGAAGTTCGGCGTGGCGCTGGAGCCGTTCATCCAGATGAACCAGCAGGCACTGGTGCAATCGTCCAAGGCCTTTGGCGGCAAGCCGATGCGGTATCGCGAGCTGCACGCCGATTGGGATGGCAATGTCGCCGAGCTGCTGGCCAAGGCCATCGACAATCGCGGCCTTGATTCGGTGATGACCAAGGAAGACGCCGATCGCCTGCGCATCGCGCTGCGCGAATGGGGCGCGCTGGATCAGAATTTCAAATATTCCAAGAACTACCGCTCGTCGCGCCGGCGCGGCTTTGAACGCGCGCAGGGCGGCGGCGTGCTGGGCGAACCCATCCCGTCTGATCCCCATGCCTTCAAGGATATCCTTGATTCCGGCATCTGGCGCACCGTTGCCCAGCACATGAACATCGATCACCAGCATGCGATGTTCCAGCCGGTGGGCGGCATGGGCATGATCGGCCGCGGCTTTGCCAAACAGGTCGAAGGCAAGATCAGGTACAACCAGAAGGTCACCAGCATCAGCCAGCAGGGCGGCAAGGTGACGGTGATGCACACGGATACCGGCAGCGGCGTCACCAGCACCACCGAAGCCGATTATTGCGTCTGCACCATCCCGCTGTCGGTGTTGAGCCAGATCGATGTCGATTGCTCACCCGGCCTCGATGCCGCGATCCACGCCGTGCCCTATTCCAACTCGGTGAAGGTTGGCCTCGAATTCAAGCGCCGCTTCTGGGAAGAGGAAGAGGCAATCTATGGCGGCATCAGCTTCACCGACCGCGAGATCAGCATGATCTCCTATCCGTCGGGCAAGCTGCACAGCGATGGCCCGGCGGTGATCCTGGGTGCTTACACATTCGGCCCGGCCAGCTACAAATTTGCCGGCATGACGCCCGAAGAGCGCATCCAGCGCGCGCTTGAACAGGGCAGCGTGTTCCACCCCGGCCGTTACAAGGAAGAATTTATCGGCGGCGCCACCGTGGCGTGGAGCCGGGTGCCGTTCACGCTCGGTTGCTGCGCCCAGTGGAACGAGGACACCCGCAAGGAACATTATCAGACGCTGGTTGCCGTCGATAACCGGCTGGTGCTGGCCGGCGAACATGCCAGCTATATCGGCTGCTGGATGGAGGGCGCGATCCTGTCGTCGCTTGATGCCGTCACCCGCCTGCACAGCCGAGCCCTGGAGGCCTGATCAATGCGTTTCGTTCTGTTTGCCGTCGCCGCCCTGATCGCCAGCCCGGCGCTGGCCCAGAAGCCGGCCAAGGCCCTGCCCGCCCCGCATCCGGGGGCCGAGGTTTATCAGAATATCTGCCAGGCCTGCCACATGGCCAACGCGCTGGGCGGCGAAGGCGCCGGCAAGATTCCGGCGCTGGCGAAGAATGGCACACTGGAGGCCGCAGGCTATCCGATCATGGTGGTGACCGGCGGCAAGAACGCCATGCCGTGGTTCCGTGGCGCGCTGACCGATCAGCAAATTTCCGACGTGATCAACTATGTTCGCAGCAATTTCGGCAACAAATACAAAGACAAAGTGACGCCGGCGATGGTCGCTGAGATGGGCGTGCCGGCACCGAAGGGTGGCATGCGCGAGCAATAGGCGCTGTGGCCCCTCCTGGTCAGGAGGGGCCAGCGTCACTCATTTCGCGAAGTAAAACTCGTACGCCGGGTTGGTCAGGAACGGCTCCAGCCGATCGGCCAGCACCAGCGTGCGGAACAGATCGGCCGCTTCCTTGTATTTGCCGGCGGCGAAGAAATTGTCGCCCACCTGCGCCTTCCAGGCGGCCAACTGCTCCTCGGTGACTCGGGTGATCAGCGCGGCGTCGACCGCCTCGCCGCTATCGAGCGTGGCGCCGGCCTTGCGCCATTGCCACAATTGCGTGCGGCTGATTTCGGCGGTGGCGGCGTCTTCCATCAGGTTGTGCAGCGGCACCGCGCCTTGGCCGCGCAGCCAGGCCGCGACATAGCCGATGCCGACATTGATGTTGTTGGTGAGGCCGGCGAGCGTACGCGGGCCATCAGGCGGCGTTACCAGATCGGCCATGGTGGCCTCGCCTTGCGGGATGACGTTGAGCTGGTTCGGCGTCGGCATCAGCCGGTCGAACACCTCGCGCGCCACGCCGACCAGGCCGGGGTGGGCGACCCAGGTGCCATCGTGGCCCAGCGTCGCCTCACGCTCCTTGTCGGCACGCACGGCAGCGAACGCCGCTTCGTTGGCGGCTGCATCGTCCTTCACCGGGATGAAGGCGCTCATGCCGCCCATCGCGTGGGCGCCGCGGCGGTGGCACACCCGCACCACGTGCGCGGCATAGGCAGCCATGAAGGGTACTTTCATGGTGACGGCGGCGCGATCGGGCAGCAGCTTGGTGCCGTCGGCCTGGAAAGTCTTGATATAGCTGAAGATATAATCCCAGCGGCCGCAGTTCAGCGCGGTGATGTGATCCTTGAGTTCATAGAGGATCTCCTCTGCCATGAACGCGCCGGGCAAGGTTTCGATCAGCACGGTGGCGCGGATGGTGCCGAGCGGCAAATTCAGCATCGACTGCGCGGTGATGAAGACATTGTTCCACAGCCGGGCTTCCAGGCTGTGTTCCAGCTTGGGCAGATAGAAATAGGGGCCACTGCCCTTGACCAGCAATGCCTTGGCATTGTGGAAGAAATAGAGGCCGAAATCGAAGATGGCGCCGGCAACGCGCTCGCCATCGACCACCATGTGCGCTTCATCCAGATGCCAGCCACGCGGGCGGCAGATCAACACGGCGGTCTTGTCGCCCAGCGTGTAGCTCTTGCCCTTGTCTTCCAGGCTGATAGTGCCGGCGGCGGCATCGCGCAGGTTCACCTGCCCCTGCACCATCACGTCCCACGTCGGCGCCGAGGCGTCTTCCAGGCAGGCCATGAAGCAGTGCGCGCCGCTGTTGAGGGCGTTGATCACCATCTTGCGATCACAGGGCCCGGTGATCTCGACGCGGCGATCAGCAAGATCGGCCGGGGCGGGGCGCACCTGCCAGCTGCGATCATCACGGATCGACGAATATTCGGGCGCGAAACCGATGAAGCCTTCCTCGTTGATCCACGCCTGCCGCTGATCGCGGGCGCGCAGCAGGGCCAGCCGGGTCGGGTTGTACATCCGGTGCAGCTGGGCGACGAAGGCCAGCGCCTCAGGGGTGAGGATGGTTTCGTAACCGGGCTGCATGGCGCCCTTGATCTCGACACCGGCAAGGGCGGGATTGCTGGTCATGGAAGGCCTTTCATTCATCGGTAAAGCGGAAGGGGGTGAGCACGCGCTGGCGCTCGTCGAAAGCGAGATGGGCACCAGCGGGCGGGGCGCCGCGCTGACGGCAGGCCGCGCGGTGGCAGGCGGCGCAGCCGGGGCCGATCGGTGTGGCCGGGCCGTTCAGTTCAACGCCGGCGTTCCATGACAGGGACGACGCATGGGAGACGTCGCAGCCGATGCCGATGGCAAAGCCGGGACGCGGCACGCCCCAAGGCAGGGCGGCGGTGCGGATGGTGCGCGCCAGCGTGAGGAAGCGCTGGCCGTCTTCCAGTTCCACCAGTTGGCGGCGGATTTCGCCCGGCCGGTCAAAGGCGTGATAGACGTGCCAGAGCGCACAGCCGCCGGTGACTGGTAGCGGCGATCCGCCGGGGGCAAAGCGCTTGGAAACGGTGCCGGCACGGTCGACCCGCAGGAAGAAGAAGGGCACGCCGCGCGCGCCAGGGCGGTGCAGGGTGGTGAGCCGATGCGCCACTTGTTCCAGCCCGCGACCGAAACGCGCCTGCAGCAGTTCAACGTCATAGCCGGTCGCCTCGCAGGCGGCGAGGAAGCGGGCATAGGGCATCAGCGTGGCGCCGGCGGCATATTTGCCCATGGCAACCGTGGCGGCGCGCACATCAAGTGGGTCCGCGATCCCGGCGCCAGCGATGGTCGCTGCAATCTCGGCCTTCAGTTCGATCAGCACCAGCTGCACGGCGGCGGCAAAGCCGCGACTGGCGGCATCCAGCGATTCCGACAATTGCAGTTGGCGCGAGTGGAGATCGAGCCGGCGCAGATGGCCGGGCATCACCTCCAGCGGCAGAGCGCGCACGGTGATGGCGTGGCGGGCGCGCAGCCGTTCCACCACCGCCGCGTTGAGATCGGGGCCGGACAGACGCAGTTCGTCGGCCAGCTTCTCTGCCGCCTCGTCGAGCGCTGGGAAATGATTGCCGGCCGCGTCGATCATCCGGGTAACGGCCGCGATCGGGCCGGGTGGCGGCGGCTCCGGCCCGGTTGCCGGCGTGGCTGCCGCCAGGCGCAGCAGCGCATGGGCGATGGCGGGCGCGCGGGCCGCCAGGTCGCGCAGCTCGCTGCGCGGCACGTCGATGCCGATCAGGCGGGGATCGGTGAACAGCTTTGACAAGTCGTCGACCAGCTCACCTTCGTCGTTCCCGGTCAGGCTGCGGATATCGAGATCATAATTCTGCGCCAGCTTGAGCAGGAAGCTAGCCGACAGCGGGCGCTGGTCGCGCTCGATCAGGTTGAGATAAGAGATTGAAACGCCAAGATCATTGGCCATACGCGTCTGCGTGAGGCCGCGGCTCGTGCGGATACGGCGGACGCGCGCGCCGGCAAAGATCTTGCGCCCGCTGCCCAGGGTTTCGGGCAGTTCGACAGCGGTTGCAGAGGCGGGCAGGTCTGTCAATATTTTTACAACTTCACAGGCGATCTTGGAGAAAGCGGGACATTTACACACGATTCTTTGACTGAATCGGGTTGACCGGGCGGTAGCCCAAGCGCAGGGCGTTGACAAGTTTTACCGGCGGGGCGGCCCCACACCCTGCCAATTGCCCGTGCAAAGGAGTGGCCATGAGCTATCAATCGCAAGTCCAGGCCGCCGCGGCCGCCGTCAATGGCAAGCCCGGCTGGGAATCGATCAGCGCCGAAAGCGTTGCCCGCATGCGCCTGCAGAACCGTTTCCAGTCCGGCCTCGACATCGCGCGTTACACCGCCGCGATCATGCGCCACGACATGGAGGCCTATGATGCCGATCCCGCCAGCTACACCCAGTCGCTGGGCTGCTGGCACGGCTTCATCGGCCAGCAGAAGCTGATTTCGATCAAGAAGCATTTCGGCACCACCGACAAGCGCTACCTCTATCTTTCTGGCTGGATGATCGCCGCCCTGCGCAGCGAGTTCGGCCCGCTCCCCGACCAATCGATGCATGAGAAAACCAGCGTGCCGGCGCTGATCGAAGAGCTCTACACCTTCCTGCGCCAGGCCGATGCCCGTGAGCTGGGTGGCCTGTTCCGCGATCTCGATGCTGCACGTGATGCCGGCGATGCCGTGAAGGCCAAGGCGATCGAGCACCAGATCGACAATTTCCAAACGCACGTGGTGCCGATCATCGCCGACATCGATGCCGGTTTCGGCAATGCCGAGGCCACCTATCTGCTGGCCAAGAAGATGATCGAAGCCGGGGCCTGCGCCCTGCAGATCGAGAACCAGGTTTCCGATGAAAAGCAGTGCGGCCACCAGGACGGCAAGGTGACCGTGCCGCACGAGGACTTCGTCGCCAAGATCCGCGCCATCCGTTACGCCTTCCTGGAACTGGGCGTGGAAGACGGCATCATCGTCGCCCGCACCGACAGCCTTGGCGCTGGCCTGACCAAGCAGATCGCCTTCAGCCGTGAGCCGGGCGACATTGGCGACCAGTACAACAGCTTCCTCGATTGCGAGGAGATCGACGTGGGCCAGGTTGGCAACGGCGACGTGGTCATCAGCCGCAACGGCAAACTGCTGCGGCCGAAGCGGCTGGCATCCAACCTGTTCCAGTTCCGCGCCGGTTCAGGCGAAGACCGCTGCGTGCTCGACTGCATCAACAGCCTGCAAAACGGTGCTGACCTGTTGTGGATCGAAACCGAAAAGCCGCACATCGGCCAGATCGCCGGCATGGTGAACCGCATCCGCGAGGTGATCCCCAATGCCAAGCTGGTCTACAACAACTCGCCAAGCTTCAACTGGACGCTGAATTTCCGTCAGCAGGTTTATGATGCCATGGTTGCTGCCGGCAAGGACGTGAGCACATACGATCGCGCACGCCTGATGAGCGTCGATTATGACGCCACCGAACTGGCGCAGGAAGCCGACGAGCGCATCCGCACCTTCCAGCGCGATGCCGCCGCCCAGGCCGGCATCTTCCACCACCTGATCACCCTGCCGACCTATCACACCGCCGCCTTGTCCACCGACAATCTGGCGAAGGAGTATTTCGGCGATGCCGGCATGCTGGGTTATGTGAAGAACGTGCAGCGCGCCGAGATCCGTCAGGGCATTGCCTGCGTGAAGCATCAGAACATGTCGGGCTCCGACATTGGCGATGATCACAAGGAGTATTTTGCTGGGGAGGCGGCGTTGAAGGCTGGCGGTGCGCACAACACCATGAATCAATTTGCCGCGTAAGCGTTGCCCATGAGCAAGGAAGGCGGCCCCAACTGGCCGCCTTTTTTGCACGGCCAAACGGGGCCGCCTCACTTCAACGCACGTTCGCCCTCCAGCGCGCAATCACCCGGTTCAGCATGTCGCTGTCATCGCCGGTCTTCACCCACAGTTCGCTAAACACCGGATCGTCGCTCATCGGCCGTTTGGCGGCTTCCAGTTCATCCAGCCGCACGCGGATCGGGGCCGGCACACCTTCACCTGAAATGATGCACTCGCGGTTGCGCAGCGCCGGGATGGCTTCCAGCAGGCTGCGGCCGCCTTCGGGCAGCGCCGCCTTCACGAAATCCTGATCGCGTTCGTTGTTGAGCCGGAGCGAAATGATCGTGCCGCACTGCGACAGCGCACCTTCGGCCAGATCAGACGGGCGCTGGGTGACAAGGCCCAGCGACACGCCATATTTGCGGCCCTCCTTGGCGATACGTTCCAGCACATCGCGCACCGGGCTGGTGCGGGAAATAGTGCGATTGGGGATGTACCGATGGGCTTCCTCGCAGATCAGCACCACCGGCCGCTTGCGCTCCCCACGGGACCAGACGGCAAAATCGAAGACAATGCGGCTGAGCACCGAAACCACCGCCGAAACGATGCTGGTTGGCACGCCTGAAAGATCGATGACGGAGATCGGCCGGCCATCCACTGGTAGCCGCAACATGCGCGCCATGAAATCGACCATGCTGTCGTGGGCGAATTTGCGATCGAACATGAACTGCTGGCGCGGATCGCGCATCACCTGGTCCAGCTTGCCCCGGATCCGCATGTAGTTGGTGGCATTCTGATTTTCGGCCATCTTGCCCATTTCCGATTGCAGCGTGTCAACCAGAACCGAGAGCAGATAGGGGATCGGTGTATCGGTGGTGACGGCGGCCAGCCCCTGCGCATAGACCGATTTTGCCCGCGCCATCTGCAGGCAGCGCGCCAGGATATCGCGGTCCATGTCCCGCGCGGCGCCTTCGCTCGTCAACAGCACCTCGCAGTGTTCTTCAAGGTTGAGCAACCAGTAGGGCAGTTCCAGATTGTCGACGTTGAACACCATGCCGGTATCCTCGAACGCCTTGGCATATTCGCCGTGCGGATCGATCATCACGACATGGCCTTCGGGGGCCTTTTCGATGATGCGGTGCAGGATCAGCGCGGTGGAGGTGGATTTGCCGGTGCCAGTGGAGCCGACGATGGCAAAATTCTTCGAAAGGAACGTATCGAAATAGATCGCAGCGCGCACGCTGGCGGTGGGATAGACAACGCCGATCTGGATGTGCGGGCGATCTTCACCGGAAAAGACGCGGGCCGATTCCGCGCTGGTCATCGGATAGGCCAGACTGCCGGCGCGCGGATAGGTGCCGACGCCGCGGCTGAAGCCGGTCATGCTGCGATCACCGGTCATGCCGGCTTCGCCCACCAGATCAACCTCGGCGATGGCGACATTGTCTTGCCAGGTGATGCCGCGCAGGGTGGCAACAACCCAGCGCCCGCCCGATTCCACCTTGATCAGGCTGCCCAGCATGCCAGCCGACGCGATCACCACGTCGGGATTGTCCTTCAGGCTGCTGGTGGCGGCGATATCGACCGCCAGGCGCAGGTGGCCGGCCGTAACCCCCACCACTTCACCGATAACCGTTTCTTGCCCCATCGCAGCACACTCCCTTGCTCAGACGATGGGCCGATTTGGGTTAAGATAGGCTGAAGCCCTCTCCATTTGCGATGATTGCGCTTGTCTGCCAGCCGCGCCACCATGGCCCCATTGCCTAGGGGAGGATGCATATGACCGGTTATTATCCGCACGAAATCATCGCCGAAGGCCTCGGCTTTCCGGAAGGGCCGGTGGCGATGGCCGATGGCAGCGTGCTGGTGGTGGAAATCCGCCCCGGCCGCATCACCCGGATCACGCCGGATGGCCGCAAGGAAACTGTGGCAACGCCCGGCGGCGGACCCAATGGCATGGCGGTGGGGCCGGATGGTGCATTGTACGTGTGCAACAACGGCGGGTTCGAATGGTATGAGCAGGACGGTATATTGCTACCCGGCAACGCTGCTGCCGATTACACCACCGGCCGCATCGAACGCATCGACATTGCCACCGGCAAGGTGGAGCGCCTGTATGACAGCTGCGATGGGCACAAATTGTCGGGCCCCAACGATATCGTCTTCGATGCCCACGGCGGCTTCTACTTCACCGATCTGGGCAAGCATTTCGATCACCACAGCGATGCCGGGGGGCTGTTCTACGCCCTGCCCGACGGATCGAAGATCACCCGCCTCATCCACGGGCCAGACTTGAACGGAGTGGGCCTGAGCCCGGATGGGAAGACCGTTTATGCCGCCTCCACCAGCCGGCGGGTGGTGTTGGGCTTCGATATCGTCTCCCCCGGGGTGCTTGCACCCGAACCGCTGCCAGCGGTGCCTGGCCGGTACGTGACGACCTGGGCCAACAAGACCTATCTCGATTCGCTGGCGATCGAGGCCAATGGCAACATCGCACAGGCGACGCTGATCGAAAGCGCCGGCATCACCAGCATCGATCCTGTGACGGGCGCGCAGGAGTATTTCCCCTTCCCCGATCTGCTCACCACCAACATCTGTTTTGGTGGGGCGGACATGATGGATGCTTGGGTCTGCCTCTCCACGACCGGCAAGCTGGCCAAGTGCCGCTGGCCGCGGCCGGGCCTGAAGCTGAACCATAACGCATGATGTTAAAGGCCAACGGGCTGGACTTCGCCTGCGATGTCGCCGGCGAAGGCGATGATGTGGCGCTGTGCCTGCACGGCTTCCCCGAATCGCGCTTTTCCTGGCGGTTTCAGTTGCCGTTCCTGGCCGCACAGGGCTGGCGAGCGGTGGCGCCGGATTTGCGCGGTTATGGCCAGTCCAGCCGGCCTGTCGGCAAGGCCGCCTATCACATCGATCATCTCGTCGATGATGTGGTCGGCATGTTCGAGGCGCTGAAACCACGCCGCAAATTGCTGGTTGCGCATGATTGGGGCGCGGTGATCGCCTGGGTGGTGGCGATGCGGCGGGCGGTCGATCTGGATGGCCTGATCATCATGAACGTGCCGCACCCGACGGTGTTTGGCGACCTGATCCGCCACTATCGGCCGCAGCAGTTGAAAAGCTGGTATGTCGCCTTCTTCCAGATCCCGTGGCTGCCGGAGTTCCTGCTGCGCCAGAACAGGGCGCAAGGTATCGCTAATGCCTTCCTCAACATGGCGATCGACAAGGGCGCCTTCCCGCCGCACGTGCTGGAGGAGTATCGCAGGAACGCCCTCATACCCGGCGCGTTGACGGCGATGATCAACTACTACCGCGCCAATCTGAAAATCCTTGAAGAGACCAGCCCGCCGATCGACGTGCCCACCCTGATGCTGTGGGGCGAGCAGGACACGGCACTCGATATCAAGCTGACCGAAGGCTATGGCTCACACGTCAAGGATTTCACCCTGGTGCGCTTCCCGAACGTGTCGCACTGGGTGCAACAGGAAGCGCCAGTGCCGGTGAACACCTTGATGCTGGAGTGGTTGCGGGCAAAGGGGTTGATCCTGCCCTAGTGCGCATCCCCCCACGACGCGCCATGGCCGATCTCGACGCCCAGCGGCACGGAAAGATCCACCAGCGGAAGGTGGGCATTGGCCATTACGGCGCGGATGACCGGCTGCACCGTCTCCACTTCGGCTTCCGGCACTTCGAACACCAGTTCATCGTGCACCTGCAGCAGCATCTTCGTGCCGGTCAGCCCGGCCTCCCGCAGCGCGTCCGGCATCTGCACCATGGCGCGCTTGATGATGTCGGCCGCCGTGCCCTGCACGCGGGCGTTGACGACCGCGCGTTCGGCAAACTGGCGCTCACCCTGGTTCTTGGAGAGGATCAGCGGTGCGTGGCACTTGCGGCCAAACAGGGTGGTGACAAAACCCTGGTCCTTCGCGAACGCAATCGTTTCAGCCATGTAGTTGCGGATGCCGGGGAAGCGGCTGAAATAAAGCTCAATATAGCGCGCCGCCTCGCTGCGATCGATGCCCAGCCGCGCCGCCAGGCCAAAAGCGGAAATGCCATAGATGATGGAGAAGTTGATCGTCTTGGCCCGGGCGCGCGTGTCGCGATCAACATGGCCAAAGACTTCCTTGGCGGTGAGCGCGTGCACATCCTCGTTCGCCGCATAAACCTCCTTCAGTTCCGGCACGTCGGCGATGTGGGCGACCAGCCGCAGTTCGATCTGGTTGTAATCCGCGGCCATGATGACATTGCCCGGCGCGGCCACGAAGGCATGGCGGATGCGCCGGCCCAGCTCGGTGCGGATCGGGATATTCTGCAAATTGGGATCGTTCGATGAAAGGCGCCCGGTCGAGGTCGCCGCCAGATGGAAATTGGTGTGCACCCGGTCGGTCTGCGGGTTGATCTGTTGCTGCAGCGCGTCGGTGTAGGTGGATTTCAGCTTCGAATGCTGGCGCCAGTCCAGCACCTTCTGGGCGATCGGCGCGCCTTCCTCAGCCAGCCGCTCCAGTTCGCTGGCATCGGTGGTCCAGGCGCCGGTCTTGCTGCTTTTCTTGCCGCCCTTGTAACCCATCTTGTCGAAGAGGATTTCGCCCAATTGCTTGGGGCTTCCGATGGTAAACGGGCCGCCGGCCAGTTCGTGGATCTCTAGTTCCAGCCGGCTGATCTCAACTTCATACAGCGCCGACAAGCGCGCGAGTTCAGCCCGGTCCACCTTGATGCCGGCCATTTCCATCTGCGCGATCACCGGCAGCAACGGGCGATCAACCTGTTCATGGATGGCAGTCACCTGCTCCTTCCACAGCCGGCGGCGGAAGCCTTGCCACAGCCGGAACGTCACATCGGCATCCTCGGCGGCATAGTCGGTCGCCTTGCGCAGATCGACTTCGGCAAAACTTTTCAGCCCCTTGGCGACATCCTTGTAGGCAATCGGCGTGTGGCCAAGATGGCGGGCGGACAGATCGTCCATGCCATGGTTCCAGCGCCCGGCATCGAGCGCGTAGGACAGCAGCATGGTGTCATCATAGGGGCTGAGCACCGGCACGCCGTGGCGAGCCAAGACGATCAGATCATATTTCAGATTCTGGCCGATCTTCAGCACAGCCGGATCGGCAAACAGCGGGTTCAGACGGGCAATGGTCTCGGCCAGGCCCAGCTGCGGCGGCCGTTCGGCGAACATGCCGTCGCCGGTGCCGTGCGCTACCGGGATGTAGCACGCCTTGCCCGGCGCAACGCTCAGGCTGATGCCGACCAGATCACAGCGCATCTGATCGGTGCCGGTGGTTTCGGTATCCACGGCCACCGCACCCAGCCGCGTCGCCTCGGCAATCCACCAGTCCAGCCGCTCCAGCGTCGTCACTGTCTCGTAATCGGCGTGGGTGAAGGCGATCTCGTCCTCCACTGCGGCGGCGGTCGACGGGCGATGTGTGTTTGGCGCCGGACCATTGGAGCCGCTGCTGCCCAGCTTGGCAAGCATGGCACGGAAGCCGTGTTTCTTCAGGAAGGCCGCCAAGGGCTCGTGCGGCGGTTCCTTCAGCGTGAGTTCGTCCAGCGGCGCTGGCAGCGGCAGGTCATCCTTCAGGCGCACCAGTTCGCGCGACAGCCGGGCCATTTCAACCGAGGCCGCCAGCGTTTCCTTCAGCTTGGGCTTCCTGATCGCCTCGATGTTGGCAATCACGCCTTCCACGCTGCCATATTCACTGATCAGTTCCGCTGCGGTTTTCGGGCCAACACCCTTCACACCGGGGATATTGTCGGCCGTGTCGCCCATCAGCGCCAGCACCTCGCCCACCTGTTCGGGCGGTACGCCAAATTTCTCGATCACCTCGGCGCGGTTGATGCTCTGGTTCTTCATCGTATCGAGCATGTTGATGCCGGGTTCGACCAACTGCATCAGATCCTTGTCGGAACTGACTATGGTGACATTCATGCCGGCGGCGCGGGCAGCCACCGCGTAACTGGCGATGATGTCGTCCGCTTCCACCCCAGCCTGTTCGAAGCAGGGCACCGAAAAGGCCCGCACCGCATCGCGGATCAACGGGAACTGCGGGATCAGGTCTTCGGGTGCCGGGGGGCGGTTGGCCTTGTACTGATCATACATGTCGTTGCGGAAGGTGTGGCTGCCGGCATCGAGCACGACGGCCAGATGGGTGGGCGCCTCCGCCTTGTTCAAGTCGGCAATCAGCTTCCACAGCATCGCCGTAAAGCCATAGACGGCGCCCACTGGCGTGCCTTGCGGGTCTGTCAGCGGCGGCAGCCGATGGTAGGCGCGGAAGATGAAGCTGGAGCCGTCGACCAGATAGAGATGCTGCTGCGTCATGGCACGACGCTAGCAGCATGGCGGCAATGGGGCGAGAGCGCAGGTGGCGACACGAAAGGTTCATTTTGGTGGTTAATCGGTTCGTAACCATCTCATGACACAAGACCCTCAACTTAGGGGGAATTTTTGTGCTGCTCAAGAAGTCTGCTCTCATTGCCGCCTCGGCGCTTGGCCTGCTGGCGACGCCGTCGGCCGCCGTGACCCAGTTTGCCGGCAACGGGCACCTGTATGAATTCGTGGCCACCAACCTGTCGTGGCAGGATGCCTTGGCTGCGGCAGCAGCTGCCACGCCGATCGCCGGTTATACCGCCCACCTCGTGACCATCACCTCGCAGGGCGAAGATGATTTCGTGAAGGCGTTGACCGGCAGCGCGACCTTTGTATGGGCCGCTGGCACCGACGAGGAAGCCGAAGGCACCTGGAAGTGGGCGGCGGGTCCGGAAGCCAGTCAGACGTTCTTCGTTTTTGGTGGAGGCCCGGTTGGCTTTTCCAACTGGAACGCCGGCGAACCAAACAATGTTGGTGCCGAGGATTATCTCCACTTCAAGGCCAACACCGGCAACTGGAACGATATCTTTTCCACCTTCCCCAGCGGTGGATACCTGGTGGAGTACAGCTTGAGCTCCGGTACCATTCCGGAACCGGCAAGCTGGGCGATGCTGCTGGGCGGCCTTGGCGTGGTGGGCACGGCCCTTCGCCGCCGCGGCAGCCGCAAAACAGTCGCGGCCTGAGCGAACCTCATTTGAAGCAGCCCGCCGGTGGATTCCACCGCCGGGCTGTGCCATGGGGTCGCCCGCGTCTTCCTGACATGAGGCCACTCCATGCAGCCCTTCACCACACTTTCCGGCCAGGCCATCCCGTTCGGCGCCGCCAACATCGATACCGATGTCATCATTCCGGCCCGCTTCCTGAAAACCATCAGCCGCGCCGGTCTGGGCAAAGGCGCCTTTGCCGCGCTGCGCGAAAACCCGGACAATGTGTTCGACGCGCATGCCGGCGCGCCGATCCTGATCGCCGGGCATAATTTCGGCTGCGGTTCCAGCCGCGAACATGCGCCGTGGGCGCTGGGCGATCTGGGCATCCGCGTCGTCATCTCGTCGGGCTTTGCCGACATCTTTGCCGGCAATGCCTTCAAGAACGGCCTGCTGCTCGTTACCCTGCCGCCGGACGCCGTGGGCCGGCTGCTGGCCGTGGCACAGGAAGGCCAGCCGATCACCGTCGATCTGGAAAATCAGGTGGTGACGACGCCGTTCCAGGACAGGTTCGAATTCGCGATGGACCCGTTCCGCAAGCAGTGTCTGATCAGCGGGCAGGACGAGATCGGGCTGACCCTGGGCATGGGCAATGTCATCACCGCACACGAAGCCCGGCTTGCCGCCGAGCGGCCGTGGATCGCCGGCGCCGCCCACCGCGGAAGCTGATCCGGCACCCTCCTGCTCCGCCATTCGACGCGGTTGGCAGCGGCAATCATTGCCGTTAAGGGCGGGGAATGACCAAGACACTGCTGCTGCTTCCCGGGGATGGCATTGGCCCCGAAGTTACCGCTGTTGCCCGCCGCGTGGCCGGGCGGCTGATCACGGGCGGGCTTGGCCTGGCCGTGGAGGAAGCGCCGTTCGGCGGTGCCAGCATCGATGCCCACGGCGTCCCCCTGACTGATGACACGCTGACCCGCGCCAAGGCCGCAGATGCCGTGCTGATGGGTGCCGTGGGTGGCCCGCAATGGACCGGCCAGCCGTATGACAAGCGGCCTGAAGCGGGACTGCTGGGCTTGCGGGCCGGCATGAATGTCTATGCCAATCTGCGGCCGGCGCGCTGTTTTTCGGCGCTGGCCGATGCCTCGTCGCTGAAGCGCGTCTATGTCGATGGCCTCGATATCCTGTTCGTCCGGGAGCTGACCGGCGGCGTCTATTTTGGTGAGCCGCGCGGCGTCGAAACCCTGGCCGATGGCCAGCGCCGCGGCGTCAACACCCACGTTTACACCACCAGCGAAATCCACCGCGTTGCCCGCATCGCGTTCGCGCTGGCCCGCGCCCGCAAGGGCGAGGTCGTTTCGGCGGAAAAAGGCAATGTGATGGAAGCTGGCCTGATGTGGCGCGAGGATGTGCAGGCGCTGCGCGATGCCGAATATCCCGACATCAAACTCTCCCACATGCTGGCAGACAACATGGCGATGCAGCTGGTGAAGAATCCGCGGCAATTCGATGTGATCCTCACCGACAATCTGTTCGGCGACATATTATCGGACGAAGCCGCGATGCTCACCGGCTCGCTCGGCATGCTGCCATCGGCTGCGATTGGCGACCCTGGCAAACCGGGCCTGTATGAACCGATCCACGGTTCTGCACCCGATATCGCCGGGCGCGGTGTGGCCAATCCATGCGCATCGGTGCTCAGCCTGGCCATGGCGCTGCGCTACAGCCTGGGCGCACCGGAATTGGCCGGCAAGGTGGAGGCAGCGGTGGAAGCCGCGCTCGACAAGGGCGCACGCACGCCCGATCTGGGCGGCACCATGACCACAACGGCCATGGGCGACGCGATCCTGGCTGGCCTTTGATCCGCAAGTTTCTCAGCCCTTTCGCCACCGGGCTGCTGTTTCTGGCGCCGGTGCTGCTGACGCTGATCCTGCTCAACTGGCTTTCGGGCTATCTGATTGCCGCTCTCGGCCCCAACACGCCGCTGGGCCAGGCGCTGGGTGCGGCCGGCATGTTTTTCACGCCGTCGCCGCTGGCCGCCTTCTGGGCCGGGCTGGGCATGGCGGCGGTGCTGGTGTGGCTGATCGGGATCGCCGTGCAGACGCGCTTTCGTCAGCGACTGGAAGGCGGGCTGGATGGCTTGATCGCCCGCATCCCGGTGCTGGGCCCGCTGTATCGCCCACTGGCGCAATTCGTGCGCATGATGGGCTCATCACCCGGCGGCGAGATGAGCGGCATGTCGGTCGTGTCCGTCAGCTTTGGCGACCATGTCGAGGCGCTGGCGCTGCTGACCAGCCCCCACGTCCATGATTTTGGCCAGGGACCACGCCAGCTCATCCTGATCCCTACGGCGCCGGTGCCAGTTGGCGGCGGGCTGCTGTTTGTCGAACCGAGCCGGGTGAAACCGGTGCCCACCATGGGCGTCGATGATCTGGCCAAGTTGTATGTCACCATGGGCACGTTGACCGGTGCGGAGGCCGCGAAATGAACCTGACGCTGCGCATCTTTCTGGCGCTGCTGGCCGGGCTGGTGGTGGGCGCCCTGCTGCCCGCTGATATCGGCAAACCGCTGCTGCCGGCGACGGACGCCATCGGCAATCTGTGGCTGCAGGCGCTGCAGATGACGATCATTCCGCTGATCGCGGGCCTGCTATTCACCGGCATCGCCCAATCGGTGGGCCAGGCCGGCGGCGGCAAGGTGGCGGGCCGGGCGCTGATGGCGTTCCTGGCGCTGCTGATCTTCTCCGCCCTGTGGTCGATGATCTTCGTGCCCTTGCTCCTCGATTGGTGGCCGGCGCCTCCGGCCGCGGCAGCCGCCATCGTGGCCAACAGCGCCGGTGCCGCACCGGTGGGCGACATCAAGATCGATCTCGGCAAATGGCTGCTCAGCCTCGTGCCGGCCAACATTTTCGATTCGCTGGCCAAGGGAGATATGCTGCCGGTCGTCACCTTTATCGCCGTGTTCGCGCTGGCCGCCACAAGGCTCGACGATGATCGCCGCCGCAGTCTCGTTGGCCTGTTCGACGCCGTGAAGGACGCCATGCTGGTGCTGGTCGGATGGATCTTCGTGATCGCGCCGCTGGGCGTGTTTGCGCTCGCCGTCAGCGTCGGCATCAAGGCCGGGCTCGGCGCCTTCGGCTTGCTTGGCCATTATATTGTTGTGCTGGTGCTGGTGCAGGTTGGCCTGATCGTCCTCATCTATCCGCTGGCGGTGATCTTCGGCCGGGTTGACCCGCTTGCCTTTGCCCGCGCCGTACTGCCGGCGCAGGCCGTTGCTGTCTCCACCCAGTCAAGTATCGCCTCGCTGCCAGCCATCTTTGACGGCGCCGAGCGGCTGGGCCTGCCAGAAACCACCAGCCGCGTGGTGCTGCCCCTAGCGGTGAGCATCTTCCGCATCACCTCCCCCTGCGCCAACGTCGCCGTCGTCCTCTACTGCGGCCATCTTTATGGCATGGACCACACGGCGCTGGCCTATCTCGGCGCGCTGTTGGCCGCTCTGGTGGCAGCTGTCTCCACCGGCGGCCTGCCCGGCTCCATCACCTTCCTCGCCGCCTGCGTGCCGATCGCCAACGCCATGGGCGTGCCCATCGCCGTGCTGCCAGTGTTGTTGGCAGTAGAGCTGGTGCCGGACGTGTTCCGCACGCTTGGCAATGTGACTGCCGATCTCGGGGTTACCGCCATCCTGTCGCGCGATCGGACCAATTGATTCTGGCGCTGAAAACTGGACTCTGCGTCCAAATCCGGTAACAGCCGCAGCCCAAGGAGCACACCCATGGGTTACAAGATCGTTGTTGTGGGCGCCACCGGCAGTGTCGGGCGCGAAATGCTGAACATCCTGGCGGAACGGCAGTTCCCGCTGGACGATATCGCTGCCGTCGCCTCCTCGCGTTCGGTGGGCGACAAGGTCGAGTTTGGCGAGACCGGCCGCGAGATCAAAGTGCAGAACCTTGAGCATTTCGATTTCACTGGCTGGGATATCGCGCTGTTTGCCGCTGGCTCCGGCCCGGCCAAGATCTATGCCCCCAAGGCCGCTTCGCAGGGCTGCGTGGTGATCGACAACAGCAGCCTGTTCCGTATGGATCATGATGTGCCGCTGATCGTGCCGGAAGTGAACCCGGAGGCCATCGACGGCTACAAGAAGCGGATGATCATCGCCAATCCCAACTGCTCCACGGCGCAAATGGTGGTGGCGCTCAAGCCGCTGCACGATGCTGCCATCATCAAGCGCATTGTGGTGAGCACCTACCAATCAGTATCCGGCGCCGGCAAGGACGGCATGGACGAATTGTTCACCCAGAGCCGCGCCATCTTCGTGGGTGACGAGCCGGTGAACGAGAAGTTCACCAAGCGCATCGCCTTCAACGTGATCCCCCACATCGACAGCTTCCTGGGCCCCGACAGCGGCATGGACGGGTACACAAAGGAAGAATGGAAGATGACGGTGGAGACTCGCAAGATCCTCGATCCCGATATCGAGGTGACGGCGACCTGCGTGCGCGTGCCGGTGTTTGTCGGCCACAGCGAAGCCATCAACGTCGAGTTCGAAATGCCACTTTCCGTCGCCAAGGCGCAGAGCCTGCTGCGCGAAGCGCCGGGCATCATGCTCGTCGACAAGCGCGAGGACGGTGGCTACGTCACCCCCATCGAATGCGTTGGCGATTATGCCACCTTCGTTTCCCGCGTCCGCAAGGATCCGACCGTGGAGCATGGCCTGGCGCTGTGGTGCGTGTCCGACAATCTGCGCAAGGGTGCAGCATTGAACGCGGTGCAGATCGCCGAGCTGCTCGGCCGCCGCCACCTGAAGAAGGGCTAATCCGTCTCGTCCGGGCCGCTGGAATCGAATTCCAGCAGGTCACCCGGCTGGCAGTCGAGCACGCGGCAGAGCTTGGCGAGCGTGTCGAAGCGCACGCCCTTTACCTTGCCGGATTTCAGCAACGACAGATTGGTTTCGGCCATGCCGATGGCGGCGGCCACGTCGCGCGCCTTCATCTTGCGCCGGGCCAGCATGACATCGAGGGTGACAATGATCGCCATTGATCAGACGATCTGATCGAGATCAGCCTGGATGACGGCGGCTTGATCCAGCACGCCGGCCAGGCTGCGCAGGGCAAAGCCGACAGCGGCCACGCCGACCAGCAGGGCCGAACCCGTGGCCGTTTCATGCTGGATTTCGCCGATGACCAGGGCCGATACCGCCGCTGCGACCATCCATTCACCGCTGCGCCGGACATGCCGGCCTGTCTCCGGTGCCAGCAGCGCGCCGCCTTCGAGATGGGTAAACAGCAAGCGCCCCTGCCACACGGCGCCAAGCAGCATGATTGCCGGCAGCAGCGCGATCAGTCGTTCACCGATGGCACGGATGCCGGTGCGATCCCCCGCGACCAGCATGGCACCGAGCTGCTTCAGTGGCACATAGGCCTCCGCAAACAAGGAAAGGGCGGCAAAGGCAAACAGAACAGTGAGCAGGCGGGCCATGCTGCTGAAATCACCTTGCAGCGTTTGCAGTCGTTGCTTTTCGTCAGTCACTTTGCGTCTCCAATTACAATCTTTATGCAATACATAAAGTTTGTACCGATAGACGTCAAGTGCCTTGTGCTGCGCCGCCCGCCGGCTGAAGCCCGGCTGAACGAAACAAGGCCAGTGTATGGCAAAAGCACCACACCGCCACCAAATTGCCCAGCTTGGTTCAGGTCATGGCCAGCCAGTTGGGCCTAACCCCTTGTGCAGCCGGCCATCCCCATCGCCGGCGAAAAACAAGGAATACACCAATGTCACGTTTCGCTTTTGCTTTGCTCGCTGCCGCTGCCATCGCTGGCCCGGCCGTTGCGCAGGAAGCCAAGAACTTCAACGGCCCGTTCATCGGCGGCCAGATCGGCTGGCAGCAGGATCGCCAGTCGCTTGATCTCAGCACCGTGCCGCCCTCCACCGTCCGCGCCAAGGGTGACGGCTTCGCCTATGGCGGCCAGCTCGGTTACGATCTCAACCTCGGTGGCGGCGTCATCGGCGTCGAAACCTCGCTTACCGGCCGCACCGGCACCAACCGCTTCCCCACCTTCGATCTCGAATCGGGCCGCACCATCAACGTGACGGCGCGTGCCGGCTGGCTGGTAACGCCGGAAGGCCTGCTTTATGCGCGTGGTGGTTACTCCAACGCCCGCTTCTCGATCACCAACCCGGCCGGCGGTGCGGAAAACCGCGATGGTTACACAGTGGGCGCCGGTTACGAACAGATGCTGGGCAAGAATGTCTCGGCCCGCATCGAGTATAACTACAGCGATTACGGCAACGACACGCTGCCGGGCATCGGCGGCGGCGCTAGCCTCAACTATCACCGCCATGCGGTGATGACTGGCGTGAACTTCCGCTTCTGAGTTCCCCCGACCGGAAGAGTGGGGCCGGCAGCACACGCTGCCGGCCCCATTTTCGTATCAGGCTTCGAAATGGCCTTCGGTGCGGGCCTTGAGCATGTCGAGATCGATACCCGGCGCCAGTTCGATCAGCCGGAACGGTGCGCCCTTGGCCGGGCGGGCCAGCACGGCGAGCTCGCTGATCACCATGTCCACCACGCCCTTGCCGGTGAGCGGCAGGGTGCACGCCGTCTTGAACTTGGCGCTGCCATCCTTGGCGTTGTGCTCCATCAGCACGATGATCTTCTTGACGCCCGCCACCAGGTCCATGGCGCCGCCCATGCCCTTCACCATCTTGCCCGGGATCATCCAGTTGGCGATGTCGCCGTTGTCGGCCACTTCCATCGCACCCAGGATCGACAGATCGATATGGCCGCCGCGAATCATGGCGAAACTGTCGGCGCTGCTGAAATAGCTGGTGCGGTCGAGTTCGGTGATGGTCTGCTTTCCGGCGTTGATCAGGTCCGGATCTTCCTCGCCCGCAAACGGAAACGGCCCCATGCCCAGCATGCCGTTCTCGCTTTGCAGCGTCACGTCCACGCCTTCGGGGATGAAATTGGCCACCAGAGTGGGCATGCCGATACCCAGGTTCACATAGAACCCGTCCTGCAGCTCCTTGGCGGCGCGGGCGGCCTGTTGATCACGCGTCCACATCAGGCGGGCTCCCTCTGGCGCACGGTGCGCTGCTCGATGCGCTTTTCATAATCCCGGCCAACGAACAATCGCTGCACGAACACGCCGGGCGTGTGGATATGATCGGGATCGAACGTGCCGGCCGGCACCAATTCCTCCACTTCCACCACGGTCACCTTGCCGGCGGTCGCCATCATCGGGTTGAAGTTGCGCGACGTCTTGCGGAAGATCAGGTTGCCGTACGGATCGGCCTTCCATGCCTTCACGATGGACACATCGGCGATCAGGCCGGTTTCAAGGATGTAGGTTTCGGTTCCCGAAGCCGTGGCAAAATCCTTGTGCTCCTTGCCTTCGGCCACCAGCGTGCCAACGCCGGTTTTCGTATAGAAGCCCGGAATGCCGGCGCCGCCAGCGCGGATGCGTTCGGCCAGCGTGCCCTGCGGGTTGAATTCCAGTTGCAGCTCGCCGGCCAGATACTGCCGTTCGAACTCCTTGTTCTCGCCCACGTAAGACGAGATCATCTTCGCGATCTGCCGCGTTTCCAGCAGCTGTCCGAGGCCAAAGCCATCGACGCCGGCATTGTTGGAGATGACGGTGAGGCCCTTCACCCCGGCATCGCGCAGCGCGGCAATCAGTTTTTCGGGGATGCCGCACAGGCCGAACCCGCCGGACATGATCGTCATCCCGTCGAACAGCAGACCTTCAAGCGCGGCCTTCGCGTCGGGATAGAGCTTGTTGGCCATGGGCGGCCTCCCTTTCATGTTGCATCTGCGAAATAAACGGATTGCAGCCGCCGCGCCAGCCGGTTTCTGGGATTGCGCTGTCTGATTTCCGGAGGACTCGGCAGCAGCGCTCGGCTATCAGGCGCGAATGAGCCCGCTTGATATCGCCATCGCCGAAGGTCGCCGCTTCATCGACAGCCAGTCCACCCGCAGCGTTGCCCCCACCGGCAGCCGCGCCGATATCCTGGCCCCCATGCCCACGGCCCTGCCCGCCACCGGCATGGACCCAGCGGACGTGGTGCGCCTCATCGCCCGCGCTGCCGAACCCGGCCTGATGGGCAATCTGGGTGGGCGGTTCTTTGCCTGGGTGAAAGGCGGCGCATTGCCGGCGGCTCACGCCACCGATGTGCTGGCGACGCTGTGGGATCAGAATGTTGTGCTCGCCGCCACCAGCCCGGCCGGGGCGGTGCTGGAGGAAGTTGCGGGGCGGCTGCTGCTCGATGCGCTGCGCTTGCCGGCGGATTGTGCCTACAGCTTCACCACCGGCTGCCAGATGAGCCACACCACCGCGCTGGCCGCCGCCCGCCACCATGTGCTGGCCCGCGCCGGCTGGGATGTGGAGCATGATGGCCTGTTCGGCGCGCCGCCGATCTGCGTGCTGGCCAACGCCCACCGTCACTCCAGCGTCGACCGCGCACTGCGGCTGCTCGGCATCGGCACGGCGGCAATTGTCCCGCTGGGCGGCGGCGGACCGGGCAAGGTGGGCGCGGCCGAATTGCAGGCGGCGCTGGCCGCCACGCAGGGCGCGCCGACGATCGTCGTTCTGAACGCCGGGGATCTGAACCTGGGCGCCTGCGATGATTTCGCCACGCTGGCGCCGATGGCGCAGGCGGCCGGCGCGTGGGTGCATGTCGATGGCGCGTTCGGGCTGTGGCTCAATGCAGCGCCACGCTTCCGCGCCCAGGTGGCGGGTATCGACCTGTGCGACAGCTGGGCGACCGATGGCCACAAATGGCTGAACACGCCCTATGACGCCGGCATGGCCATCACCCGCCACGGCGACGCGCTGAAGGCATCGATGCGGATGACCGCGAGTTACCTGACCGAAGGCGGCGACACCCGCGATCCGATGGATTACACGCCGGAATGGTCACGCCGGGCGCGCGCGCTGCCGACGCTGGCCGCCCTGCTGGAACTGGGCCGCGATGGGCTGGCCGACATGATCGAGCGCTGCTGCGACCATGCCATGGCCATCCACGACGGCATCGCGGCGCTGGACGGTGCCACCAGCATCGCCCGGCCAGTGATGAACCAGGGCCTGATCCGTTTCCACAATTCCGCCGGCGCCAACATCAGCGACGCGGTGATCGCCGCCATCAATGCCAGCGGCGAAGCCTTCCTGAGCGGTGTGCTGTGGCAGGGCGAGCGCGCGATGCGGATCAGCGTGTGCAACTGGCAGACCAACGAAGACGACGTGCGCCGCACCGTGGCAGCGGCGGCGCAAGCGCTGGCGGCTTTGCGTTAAACGCGCCGCCGGCCGATCAAGCCGCCGATCAGACCCGTCACCGCACTGCTGCCAGTGCCGAGGGCGAGCAGGCTGGTCGGCACGTCTCCCAGCGCCACCGAAACCGCAATGCCGATGGCGGCGCTGATGCCGCCGGCCAAGGCGCCACTGCCGGCGGCGGCGCTGATGCTGGCCGGCTGGCCTTTCAGCGCCGCCCAGCCAGCCAGCGCCGAAATGCCCATGCCGCCGATGGCAAACAGGTCGGCGACGGCCGGCACGAAATGCCCGGCGACCACCATGGCGATCTGGGCGATGGTGCCCAGAATCGTTGCGCGGATAAGCTGGTTCATGATCCTCTCCCCCCAGAGCGGTGAAGCGAAGATGCTGCGCCTTTGCCGCCGGTCAGGCAACCGTGCCGGTGAAGCTGTCGCGCAATTCTCGTTTCAACACCTTGCCGATGTGGCTGCGCGGCAACTCATCCAACAGCACGACGGCGGCAAGACGCTGGGTCTTGCCCACCTTAGCATTGGCGGCGGTACGCAGGGCTTCAGGGTCCGATCCCGGCGCGACGACGAAAGCCACGGGGGTTTCGCCCCAGGCGTCTGACGCGACGCCCACCACGGCGGCCTCCACCACGCCAGGAAGAGTGAGCAGCACGGCCTCGATATCGGAGGGGTAGATGTTGAAACCGCCCGAGATGATCATGTCCTTGGCGCGGTCCATGAGCGTCAGGAAGCCATCTTCATCCAGCCGGCCGATGTCGCCGGTGCGCAGCCATTCCTTGCCGTCGGGATCGATCCAATAGGCCTTGGCAGTCAG
Organism: Sphingomonadales bacterium 32-65-25; assembly: GCA_002280855.1. Lineage (GTDB taxonomy): Bacteria > Pseudomonadota > Alphaproteobacteria > Sphingomonadales > Sphingomonadaceae > Sandarakinorhabdus. The sequence continues at coordinate 156,261 of NCEU01000004.1, forward strand.
ATCCGGTCGGTTCTTGTAGCCGTTCATGGTGGCCGGCGAGCGGCCGACGATTTCACCTGGCGTACCCGGTGGCACGTCGTTGCCATCTTCATCGATGATGCGCACCTCGTGGCCGGGTTGCGGCTGGCCAACGGTGTGCAGCTTGTCGGGATGTTCGTGGGCGACGAGCATGAAGCCGACACCGCCTTCGGTCATGCCGAAGAATTCGATCAGGCCGCCAGGCATGCGGCGCAGCACTTCGGCCTTCAACTCGGCCGCGAACGGCGCGGAGGTGCAGAATTTCATCTGGATGGAGGAGAGATCGGTCGCGTCGAAGCCGGGATCGGCGAGCAGGCGGCGATATTGCACCGGCACCAGCATGGCGTGGGTGACGCGGTGGGTTTCAGCCTCGTTGAGCCAGCGAGCGGTGTCGAACTTGGGCATCAGCACGACGGTGCCGCCCCACGCCAGGGTGGGGATGAAGCTGACCAGGGTGGTGTTGGAATAAAGCGGGGTGGAGCACAGCGTGACGCACTCCGGCCCATAGCCGATGCGGCGGCCGCCGGTGATGTGCAGGGAGCGCATGGAGCAGCTTTGCACGATGCCCTTGGGGGTGCCAGTGGTGCCGCTGGAATAGATGATGTTGAAGCCGGCCGCCGGATCGAGCGGGGCCAGTGCCGGCGGCTGCGCGGTGGGATCGATGAAGCTGCTCAGCCGATCGAGATCGACCAGCGTCTTGCCTGCCAGCACCGCGCCGAATTCGGCGCGGTTGGGGGCATCGACGAAGACGAACTGCGCGCCCGAATCGGCGACCATGGCGGCGATCTGGTCGGGCGTGGAACTGGGGGCCAGCGGCGCGATGGTGGCGCGCAGGCGCAGCACGGCTGCCCAAAGCACGGCATAATCGACGCTGGAGAGCGCGACGCTGGCCACGCTGTCGCCGGGCTTCACACCATGATCAGCCAGCGTGCCGGCCAGTTTGTCGGCCCGGGCAACGAAGTCCCGCCACGTCAACCGATCAGTCCCACAGATAACGGCGGGTTGATCAGGCCAGGCGGCGGCGTTGGCGGCCAGGGCGGCGGGGAAATCGAAGATGCTGTCGGTCATGGCCTGCAGCGTTGCCGACCCCCGCCGGCCTGTCCACTGCTGAAATCAGGCAGCCTGCTGGAGCGCGGGCGCAGCGATCAGCGCCGGCACGTCGTTGCCCAGCTGGGCCAGGGCGCGGGCGTGGGCGTCATACTGGGCCTGCAGGCGGGCCAGATGCACTGGATCATGGCCGTTGCGGCTGATGGCGTCGGCCAGCAGTTCGGCGCCGGACACCAGCTTGGCGATCTGGCGCTGCTTGCGGGTTTCGAGCTGGCGCGGGGCGAGAATGAAGAAATAGGCCACCGGGGCCGAAAGCGTGATGTAGGTCATCACGATCATGATGATGGTCACGCTGTTATTTGCCAGCATCGTCTTGCTCCGTGAGTAGCGGGTTGAATTGGCGCTCTGCCCATGCTGCGACGCCGCATGACAGGCCCGTGATGACAACGCCAGCCCAATGCGGCCAAGAGCTTGGCAGCGGGCGGTTTTGCCGCAGTGCAGGAAGGGAGTTATGAAAAGGGCGGCGGCCATGCCGGCCGCCGCCCGTTTTCATCGCCTGAAGTCGATCAGATCGCGCTCAGGTTCACCGCAGCCTCTTTGCCGCGACGATCTTCTTCCAGTTCGAACGAGACGCGCTGGCCTTCGTTCAGATTGGAGAAGCCGGCGCGTTCCACGGCCGAGATGTGCACGAAAGCATCCGGCGCACCATCGTCGCGCTGGATGAAACCGAAGCCCTTGGTGCCGTTGAAGAACTTCACCGTGCCTTCAACGCGCTCACCCGTGGTCATCGGGGTGCGTTCACGCGACGGGCGACGTTCGAAATCAGCGCCACCGGCGCGCGGTTCGCGCGGTTCGCGCGGCGCACGTTCTTCAACCGGCAGCGGTTCGCCTTCGATCTTCAGTTCGGTCGCCGAAACACGGCCATTGCGTTCGGTGAGGGTGAATTCCAGCGGTTGGCCATCGGCCAGGCCGGTCAGGCCAGCGGCTTCCACCGCCGAGATGTGCACAAACACATCTTCACCACCGTCTTCACGCACCACGAAGCCAAAGCCCTTTTGCGCGTTGAAGAACTTCACCGTGCCGCGGCCGGTGCCGATCACGATGCCCGGGGTCATTTCGCGCCTGGGTGCGCCGCCGCCGAAGCCGCCGCCACCGCCACCGCCGAAGCGGCCACCGCCGCCACCGCCGCCACCGCCGAAGCGATCACCGCCGCCGCCGAAGCCGCCGCGACCACCGCCGCCGCCGCCGCCGAACCGGTCGCCACCGCCGCCGAAGCCGCCGCCGCCGCCACCGAAGCGATCGCCACCGCCGCCGAAGCTGCGGCTGGAGTCTTCAAAACTGTCAAAGCCGCGTTCGCGCTTGTCAGAACCACGCCCGGGACCACGTCCCCGTCGATCAAAGCTCATTTAATTTCCAAATCCGTAGCTGTCTGTCTGAAACTGGAGCCTGTCGGGCGATGCGGTGAGGTATTCAAAGCAACGGGCCGATAATGCGCCGACAGCCAAGGTAAACGAAAAAGGGGCTGGACGCGAGTCGAATATTGGCGGGTGAAAACGGTGCTACCACCGACGCCGCGTGACCAGCGCCGCCAACGCGCCGGCCGCCAGCGCGGCCATTACGGCGGCAAGCCCATAAGCCAGGCTGTTTTCCTGTGCCATCACATAGACCCAACGTTCAAAACCCGATTTGTCGATCACGAACGGCGCCGATGTGCTGGCCAGCACCCGGCCCTTTCGCACCAAGTGGATTTCGGCGGTGTAATCGCCCACCGGCACCGCCGCAGGCAGCGCGATGCGGGCGGCATAGAGCACACCGCGGGTGATCTGCACGCCATCGGAACGCTCGGTGAACAGCCCGGCCTTCTGGCGCGCGGCGATCAGGCCGGTTTCGAATGTGCGGCTGATCCCGTCATCCGCGCCGCTGGCCGGGGACAATTGCAGGTTGCGGATGCCGATTTCGTAAATGGCGGTGGTGCGTTCATCGGCAATCTGCGTGATGGGGCGGGTGGCCGCCACCGCATAAAAGCCCGGCACCGATTCAAAGCGCACGCCGGTCGCATTCACCCATATGCCGGCGATTCGCGCCTTTTGCCGGACGGTGACCGGCGCCGACGGCCCGCGCACCACCACCGCGATATCGGGCGGCGCATCGGGCACCGTGCCTTGCGGATACTGGATGGCGCCGAACACCAGCATTTCCGATCCGCGAAACGTGGTGTTGATCTCGATACGGGCCTGGCTGAGCTGGGTGATCAGCCGGATCGGCGCCGCACCCGCCAGCGCCAGCCACAGGCCGAGGGCAAGAGCGATACGGGCCATCATGCGCCCTCGAACAGCGCGAACGGTTCGGCCGGTGTGAGGGTGAGGCCGATCAGCAGCACGCCCGCCACCGCCAGCACGACAATCGCCAGCCCCAGCCGCAGCCGATCCGGCGAGAGTTTCTGCGCCGCCCGCACACCCAGTTGCGCGCCGGTCACACCGCCAAGCAACAGCAGCAGGGCGAGCACGATATCGACGCTTTTGGAAGCCGTGGCGTGCAGCATTGTGGTCGCCGCCGTGACGAAGATGATCTGGAACAGCGAGGTGCCCACCACCGCCTGGGCGCGCATCCCCAGGATGTAGACCATGGCCGGCACCATGATGAAGCCGCCGCCGATCCCCATGATGACAGTGAGAATGCCAACGGCAGCGCCAAGCAGCAGCGGCGCCAGCGGCGAGATGTAGAGGCCCGAGCCGGGAAAGCGCATCTTCCACGGCAGCGCCGCCACCCAGGGCAGATGACGACTGCGGCGCGCCGGCGGGGCCTCCCCGGCCCGCGCGGCCTTCAGGGCGGCCAACGCGTCGCGCAACATGAGCCCCCCGATCACCGACAGGAAGAGCACGTAGATCAGGCTGATCACCACATCGATCTGGCCGAGATCCTGCAGCACCGAAAAGACAATCTGCCCCAGCCCAGCGCCGACCAGGCCGCCCGCCACCAGCACCCCGCCCATGCGCAGATCCACCTGGCCACGTTCCCAATAGGCCAGGGCGCCCGAGACGGAGGAACCGGTGATCTGCGTGGCAGACGACGCCACCGCCACCGCCGGCGGGATGCCATAGAAGATGAGCAGCGGCGTGGTGAGGAAACCGCCCCCAACGCCGAACATGCCCGACAGAAAGCCGACAGCCCCGCCCATCAGGATGATGAGCAGTGCGTTCACCGACATTTCGGCAATGGGCAGATAGATGTCCATGCACCGCAGACGTTACGGGCTGGGCGGGGAAAAGGGAATCGGGCTTTTCGTTTACGCCAACGCGATCAGCGACAATTGGCGGCCATAATCCGGCTCGCTGCGATGCGTGGTGCGGCGGAAGCTGAACCAGCGGGCTTCGTCCGGGTAGGTGTCCACCCCCAACGCCACCACCGTACGCACGCCGGCGGCGGCGAGGCGGGAGGCGATGAAGCCTTCCAGATCGAACTGGCAGTGTCCGGGTTTGCCAGCCGCGAAAAAGGCGTCGTGTTCCGGATCGGCCGCACAGAAGCGGTCGCGAAAGGCCAGATCGACCTCGTAACTGGCGCGCGCAATCGTTGGCCCGATGGCAGCGACGATGCGATCCCGCCGGGCGCCGAGTTGCTCCATCGCCGCGACTGTTGCGGGGCCGATATCGGCAAGCGCGCCTTTCCAGCCCGAATGCGCCGCGCCGATCACGCCGGCCTCCACATCGGCCAGCAGGATCGGCGCGCAATCGGCGGTGAGGATACCCAGCGCCAGGCCGGGCGTTGCCGTCACCATCGCATCGGCGGGCGGGCGGGCCTCATCAGGAAAAGCGGCGGTTACGGGGATCACGGTGGCCGAATGCACCTGATGCAGCGTCACCAGCGCGGCGCCGGGGGCGACGGCGTCGACGGCGCGGCGGCGGTTTTCGAGCACAAGCTCACGCTCATCGCTGCTGCCCAGCCCGACATTCAGGCTGGCGAACAGGCCGGACGATACGCCGCCGCGCCGGGTGAGGAACCCGTGCCGCGTGCCGGCCAGGCCTGCGACGGTGAGGAAATCTACAGTCTCGCCCGGCACAATATGTCCTCATCGGCCTGATCGCCGACCATGAAATGATAGGGCGCCACTTCTTCAAAGCCGTGACGGGCATAGAAGCGCCGGGCGCGCGGATTTTCGGTGAAGACGCTGAGCCAGATTTCCGGCGCGCCGCGAGCGCGGGCTGTGTCCTTCGCCCACTCGGTCAGCACGTCAGCCAGCCCAAGGCCCTGCCACGGCTTGTAGATATAGAGCTGGCGCAATTCCATCGCACCGGGCGCGGGATCGGGGGCGGGCAGCTTCAGGCTGCTCACCTTGCAGAAGCCGATCGGCGCGCCGCCGGTCAGCGCAAAGCGCACGCTGATATCGGGATCGGCCAGTTCGGCGGCATAGGCTTCATCGCTGCCCTGCTGCAGGAAGGTCGCCATATCCTCCAGCCTGTAGAGCGTGCCGAACGTGTCGATGAAGGTGGCGCGCGCAATGCCACCCAGCACGGCGCCATCTGCAGCCGTCGCATCGCGATAGGTGATGAGGGGGTGGCTCATACGGGCCCCATGCCAAATCCGGCCGGCACTGGCCAGCCCGGCGCCGTGACCGCCATGGCGCGGAAGATGGCGCCCATCTGCTGCGGCGCGGTGAGCCGCAACAGTGCGGCGGTGATGCTGCCGGCTTCGTGCGGCGGCTTGCCTATCTTCAGCGCCTCGGCCCGCGCCGCGATGCCGAGATCACCCAGCAACGCGCCCTGTGCCACCGGGCCATGCACGGCCAATCCGCGCCCGTTGGCGATGGCGGCCAGCGCGCTGAAATCGACGTGCGCGGTCAAGTCATGCGCGCCGGGATCATAAAAGGGGCTGACCTTCTCGCCGCGATGCACGGCCTGCAGCGTGTCGAGCGGCACATTTTCGATCACCTGGCCGCCATAGCCGTAATCGATGATCAGCATGGCCCCACCCTGCGCTGCGATACGGCCCGACAGATGCCCCATGATCGCCTGCGCCGCCTCGCTCCATTCGGCATCTTCGCCATCGGCCGGCAGCCATCGCGGCATAAACAGGCGGTCTTCAAAGCCGACATGCAATTCCTTGCCTGCCCGGCGCTGGCGGATCGGCAGGGCATCGAAGAATTCATTGGCGATGATGATCAGCGGCCGATCATCGGGCAACTGATCAACCCGGTCGTGCCACTGTGCCGCCCAGCCCGCCAGCCGCGCCCGCTGGATGGAGCGCAAGGCCAGACTGGTTTCGACCAGGTGCAGCCCCGCGCTGGCAGCAAACCCTGGCAGCCGGCCGAGCAGGCGCAGCGCATCAGCCATCAGGCTGCCATGGCCGGGGCCGAGTTCGGCAATGTGCAGCGGTGGTTTTTCGGCCCGCAGCCACAGATCGCCGATCCAGCCGCCGATCATCTCGCCGAACATCTGGCTGATTTCCGGCGCCGTGGTGAAATCGCGGCCCAACGGGTCTTCGCCGCCATAATAGGCCGCGTTGCAGGCCGCCATCCACGCATCGAGGCGCAGCGGCCCTTCAGCCTGAATGCGGGCGCGCAGGGTTTCGGCGAGGCTCACGCCGCAACGGGTTTGCGGATCAGCGCCAGCACGAGCAGCAGCAGTCCGATGGCGATGATCGGCAGGGTGAGCGTCTGGCCCATGGTCAGGCCGGAATCGAGGATACCCAGCTGCCGATCCGGTTCACGGTAGTTTTCGATGATATAGCGGGACAAGCCATAGCCGATGCCGAACACGCCCGACAGCAGGCCGGGCCGCAGCCGGGCTGGGGTGAACCAGAACAGCAGGGTCAGCACGATGAACAGCACGCCGCCTTCCAGGCCGGCTTCATACAGCTGGCTGGGGTGGCGCGGTTCCGGGCCGGCATCAGGGAAGATGATGCCCCAGTCCGTGCCGGTGGGGCGGCCCCACAGCTCGCCGTTGACGAAATTGGCCAGCCGACCCAGCCCGAGACCCAGCGGCGTGACGGTGGCAACCAGATCAAGCAGTCGCAAGCCGCTGTATTTGGCGAACCAGCCGTGCAGGAAGCAGGCGGCGATCACACCGAAACAGCCGCCGTGGAAGCTCATGCCGCCATCCCACAGGCGCAATATCTCCATCGGATCGGCCATGTATTTGTCAGGGTTATAAAACAGCACATAGCCGAGCCGGCCGCCGCCGATCACACCCAGCGTCGCCCAGGTGATGTAATCATCCAGCTGTTTCTGGCTGAGCGGCGCGCCGGGTTTGCGGATCATCCGCGTCATCAGAAACCAGGCGCCGGCAATGCCGGTGATATAGGCCAGGCTGTACCAGCGCAGGGCAAACGGCCCCCATTCGGAGCCAGCCAGCGAGAACGCCGGGATGGTGAAGGCCTCGGGCCGCACCGGCAGCGTGGTGAAATCCACTGCGGCGGCGAAAAATTCGGTGAGCATCGTGCCTCTACATCATCTGCCAGCTTTGCTGGCGCAGCGCGGCGCACCATAAGGTGAGCCGAAGATATTTCCAGTGGGAGAGGCAAGATGGCTGACCTTGAAACATTCCGCGCCGAAACGCGCGCCTGGCTGGAGGCGAATTGCCCGCCCGAAATGCGCGAGCCGATCCGCGATGATGACGATGTGTGCTGGGGCGGGCGCGGCGTAAAGTTCAAGAGCGAAGCCCAGCGCGTGTGGCTGGAGCGTATGGGCGCCAAGGGCTGGACGGTGCCGGAATGGCCGAGCGCCTATGGCGGCGGCGGGCTTTCCCGCGAAGAAGCCAAGGTACTTTCCGAGGAAATGCGCCGCATCAAGGCGCGCTCCCCGCTGTCGAGCTTCGGCATCTGGATGCTCGGCCCGGCGCTGCTGAAATATGGCAATGAAGCCCAGAAGCTGGAGCATCTGCCCAAGATCGCCCGCGGCGAAATCCGCTGGTGCCAGGGCTATTCCGAACCGGGGGCCGGGTCTGACCTCGCTTCGCTGCGCACGTCCGCCGAGGACAAGGGCGACCATTATCTCGTCAACGGCTCCAAGGTGTGGACCAGCTATGCCGACAAGGCGGATTGGATCTTCTGCCTCGTCCGCACCGATCCCACGGCGGCCAAGCATCTGGGCATCAGCTTCCTGCTGTTCGACATGGCCTCGACAGGCGTTTCGACCAGCCCGATCAAGCTGATCTCCGGCTCCTCGCCCTTCTGCCAGACCTTCTTCGACAATGTGCAGGTGCCCAAGGAAAACCTGATGGGCGTGCCCGGCAAGGGCTGGGACATCGCCAAATATCTGCTCACCCACGAACGCGATATGATCGGCGGCAGCGATTCGACCGGCGGCGGGCAGCGGGACAGCGTGTCGAACATCGCCAAGCGGCTGATCGGCCTCGATGCCGCCATCCTGGCCGATACCGCGCTGCGCACCGATATCGCCCGTCACGAAATCAACGCGCTGGCCTTTGGCCTGACAATGGAGCGCGTGCTGGCCGAGACCAAGAGCGGCCAGGGCACCGGCGCCTTGAGTTCGATGCTGAAATATTACGGCACAGAACTGAACAAGGAACGCATGGAGCTGTTGATGTCGATTCGGGGCAGCGACGGCCTGGTGTGGGAAGGCGAAGAAAAGGGCGAAGGCGATCTCGCCCGGTCGTGGCTGCGCAGCCGCGCCAACAGCATCGAGGGCGGCACATCGGAAGTGCAGCTCAACATCATCGCCAAGCGCGTGCTCGACCTGCCGGGAGCCTGACCAATGCCGCTCATCCTCACTGACGATCAGCAGATGATCCGCGACAGCGCGGAGGGCTTCTTCAAGGATGAAGCCCCCGTGTCGCAACACCGCGACTTGCGCGACAGCAAGAATACCGACGGCTTTTCCCGCGATGTGTGGACCAAGATGGCCGAGATGGGCTTTGCCGGCGTGCTGGTGCCGGAAGCGCATGGCGGGGCGGACATGGGCCATGTCGCGGCCGGCATCATCCTCGAGGCGATGGGCAAGAATCTGTCTGCCGCGCCGATGCTCTCCACCGCCGTGCTGGGCGCCACGGCGCTGAAGGCCGGCACGGCGGAACAGCAGGCCAAATATCTGCCGCTCATCGCGCAGGGCGCGCATCTGCTGGCGCTGGCCGCCGATGAAGCCGCCCGCCACAAGCCCAATCATGTGGCAACCACCGCCACGCCTTCAGGCAATGGCTTCAAGCTGAACGGCGTGAAGGGCTTCGTGCTCGATGGCGCGGCGGCTGACACGCTGATCGTCGCGGCCCGCACCGGCGGCGAGACCGACGACAAGGCCGGCATCACGCTGTTCCTGGTCAACCCCAAGGCTGATGGCGTAACGATCGACAAGCGTTCGATGGTGGACAGCCGTGGTGCGGCGCGCGTCACGCTGGCGGATGTGCAGGTCGATGGCGCCGACGTTTTGGGCGGCGTGGGTGAAGGCTTTGCCATCCTCGAAAGGATGCTGGACGCTGGCCGCGCCTGCCTTGCCGCCGAAATGCTCGGCGTGTCGGGCACCAGCTTTGCGATGACGGTGGATTATCTGAAGCAGCGTGAACAGTTCGGCCAGAAGATCGGCAGTTTCCAGGCCCTGCAGCACCGCGCCGCCCACCTGTTCTGCGAAGTGGAACTGGCGCGTTCGGCCACGCTGAAGGCGCTGCAAGCGCTGGATGAAGGCAGCGACCGCGCAGCCATGTATGTCAGCCTCGCCAAGGCCAAGGCCGGCGAAGTGGCGATCCTGGCCAGCAACGAAGGCGTGCAGATGCACGGCGGCATCGGCATGACCGATGAGTATGACATCGGCTTCTTCATGAAACGCGCCCGCGCCGCGCAGGAGACGTTTGGCGATGCGGCCTTCCACAGCGATCGGATTGCGAGGCAGCTGGGCTACTGATGCTTGCACTTGCAAGCATCAACCAGCGTGGCATTAAGAGATTGTAACAGAGCCGCAGCCAGCGGCCGCACCAGCCTTGGGAGACTGACCTGTGACCAAATCCGCGCTTGATGCCGCCCTCGATCAGGTCGTCGCCGGCATCACGGCCCCCGGCGGTGCGCTGGGCGTGGGCACGGCCAACGTGCACGGCGTCTCGCTGCCGATATTCTCCGCCGCGCCGCCGACCATGCGCGAATATATGGCGATGTTCTTCACCGTGAACGGCCCCAAGGAGTTCCTGGTGTTCGGCGAGGAGCGCCTGACCTTCGCCGAAGTCTATGCCAGATCGCTGAAATTCGCCGCCATGCTGCAGCACCGCCACGGCATCGCCAAGGGTGACCGCGTCGGCGTCGCCATGCGCAACTATCCGGATTGGATCATCGCCTATGTCGCCTGCGCCCATATGGGCGCGGTGTGCATCCCGATGAACGCGTGGTGGACGGCCGAGGAAATGGCCTATGGCATCGAGGACAGCGGCGCCCGCCTGGTGATCGCCGACGAGGAACGCGCCCGCCGCCTCGCCACCCTGTCGTGCACGGCCAAGGTCATTACCGTTCGCACTTCGGGCGAAGTCGCCAGCCAGCTGGGTTTTGCCCGCTCCGAGGATGAACTGGCGGCCAGCCCCGACACCATGTGGTATCTTCCCGAACTGCTGCCCGAAGATGATTGCACGATCATGTATACTTCGGGCTCCACCGGCGCGCCCAAGGGAGCGGTGTCCACCCACCGCGCGCAGGTTTCGGCATCGATGAACTATCTGGTGACGGGCCTGGCGCTGCTGGAATTGTCGGCCCAGTCAGGCGCGGCACCGGCGGATCAGCAGGTGATGCTGCTCAATGTGCCGCTGTTCCACATCACCGGCCTGGTGCCGGTGTTGCTGGTGAGCTTTGCCATCGGCCGCAAGATGATCATCATGCACAAATGGGATGCCGGCGAAGCGCTGCGCCTGATCGAGAAGGAGCGCTGCACCTATTTCGTCGGCGTGCCGACCATGAGCCTCGAACTCATGCAGCATCCCGACCGCCACAAATATGATCTGTCATCGCTGGTCGATATCGCGTCCGGCGGCGCACCGCGTCCGCCCGAACATGTCGAGCGGCTGGCCAAGGAGTTCGAAGGCAAGCACCCGGTGCAGGGCTATGGCCTGACCGAAACCAATGGCGTCGGCGCCGGAAATATCCGCGACAATTACCGCAACAAGCCGGCATCAACGGGCCGGGCCGCGCCACCGTTGATGGAAATCCGCATCGCCGATGGTGATGGCCCGGTGGGCGACGCGCTGCCGACCGGCACGGTGGGTGAGGTCTGCCTGCGTTCGGTGTGCAATTGCCGGGGTTACTGGAACAAGCCCGAAGCCACTGCCGCGGCATTCGTTGGCGATGGCTGGTTCCGCAGCGGCGACCTCGGCTATCTGGATGACGAAGGCTATCTGTTCATCGTCGATCGCAAGAAGGACATCATCATCCGCGGCGGCGAGAATATCAGCTGCCAGGAAGTGGAATCGGCGATCTATGCCCACCCAGCCGTGGCCGAAGTGAGCGTATTCGGCCTGCCCGACGAGCGGCTGGGCGAGATTGTTGGCGCTGTCGTCTATGCCAAGCCGGGCGAGCATCTCGATCCCGATGCGCTGATCGATTTCCTGAAATCCGGCATGGCCGCCTACAAGATCCCGGCCAAGCTGTGGATGAGCGCCGATCAACTGCCCAAGCTGGGATCAGCCAAGATCGACAAGGTGACGCTGAGAAAGCAGTATCGTGCTGCGTGGGCCGCAAACGCGGCCTGAGTCGGGAGACGACCAATGTTCAAGACCATGCTGGAAGGCACCAAGGACGATTGGATGCACATCGCTGGTGAGCACATGAAGCACCAGCAATCCGCCGCTGCCGATCAGATCATCGACTCATTGAAGAGATTGGAAGCCATCGAGGTCGGCTTTGGCGCCAACCAGCTGGTCCACAGCCTGATGACCGCCACGCTGGCCCGCCGCGACGGCGCCAACGACGAGGAAGTGGTCGCCGCGCTGTGCCACGACATCGGCAAATTGTTCAGCATCCCCAACCATGGCGCGATCGCCGGCGAGATGCTGAAGCCCTATGTGGCCGACGACATCTATCACGCCATCGTCCACCATCAGGATTTCCAGGGCCGTTATTATTACGAGCACCTGGGCAAGGACCCGAACGCCCGCGAGAAATATCGCGGTGAACCGTGGTTCGAAATGGCCGAAAAGATCGTCGACCGCTGGGACGCGCCGGCGTTTGATCCGGATTACGACGTGGACAGCCTGGAAAGTTTTGAACCCGAAATCCGCCGGGTGTTCGCCGCGCCGAAGCGGGGGATCTAGGCCGCCCCGGCGTCTTCGCCATCGCTGTCCTCGTCGGCCGTACCGATCAGCGCGCGCACCTGCACTTCATCCAGCTCGCCAGCGATTTTCTGAAACAGCGGATCGCGCCACGCCGCTTGCAGCGTTTCCGGCCCCTGGCCTTCGGCATCGATCAGACCGGGATCGGCCGTGATCGCCGCTGCCGCGCGCGGCCAGCGCAGTTCCAGGATCGTCCACAGCACGATCGCATCAAAATCGACGCTGCGCCCTTCCAGCAGGCTGCGCGCCTGGGTCATGCCGATGGCATTGACCAGCCGCTTCATGCCGCGCGGATTGGGCTCGATATAGGAAACCCAGCGCAGCAGGCGATGCTCCACCACCTTGTCGGCCGCTGCAGTGGACAGCCGCGCCACGGCCTGGGCGCGCAAGGCCGGCCGCTGCTCCTCGGGTGCAGCGGCAATCGCGGCCTGGATCTCTTCGTGGCGCACCGCGGTTTCGGGCAGCAGCACTTCATCCGGCAGATCGGTTTCCGCAGCCCCCAGCAGCCGGCCGAGATAGGCGCGCTTTACCGCCACCGGCAGCGCCGGAATGGTGACAGAAACCTGGAACATCTTGTCCAGAAACAGATCGCCTACCGGCCGCGCCTTGTCGCCGCCATCTTCGAACAGGCTGAAGCGCTGGGCAAAGCTGGCGGTGATCCAGTAACGATCGGCCACCGCCAGGAACACCACGGGCTGGCCGCGAAACAGGGTCTGAATGCCTTCCAGCAGGTCGGTCACGGTGCCGGCATCGCAGCGATCCAGATCATCGAGCACGATCAGCACCGGGCATGGGCATTCCGTCACCAGCATATCGAACAGGGTGATGAACGGCCGGAAACTGTCGGTGCGCAGCGCATCAAAGCTTTCGGCGGCGCGCCGGCCGCCCAGCATCGGCGCGCGCAGGAAGCTGATCGCCACACCGGTGGCGGTGATAATGCCGCCCAATGTGCCCTGCCACTTTTCGATCACGCCGGTGATGGTGCTGCCGGCAAAGGCCGCCGCTGCCAGCGCCAAAAGGCCGCCGGCCACCATGTAGACATTCTCCACCGATGGCGACACCCAGGCCCAGCGCAGATCAAGCCAGCGCCGCCGCCACCACGGCAGCCGCCGATCAAGCGCGCGCTTGAATTCAGTCAGCATGTTCCACCACGGCGGCTTTACCCTGGCATTGCGCCAGGCGTTGAATTCCACCACCAGCCACGGCGGGTCCTGCGCCGTCAGCGTGTCTTCCAGGAAGCGCACGAGGCTGGATTTGCCCGATCCCCACGGCCCATGAAGATGCACCATCACCGCCTTGGGCTGCGCACTTGCCGCCTCGTCCCGCTGCAATCGCACCAACCGCGCCGCCAGCGCATCGGCCAGCGGCTTGCGCCCGAGTTCATCAACCGTGGCCGGACTGTCGGAAAGCAGCGGCGTGCGTTCGGCAGGGGGTGGCGGTGGCGCAGTGGACGGCCCTTCGGCCACCAGCGCCTGCCATGCCGCCACATCCTCACCCTTCAGCGGCGTGCGGCGGGTGCGCGCAACAATCAGAGCGCGCAATGCCGCCAGTCTCCCTGACGAGGGGTGGCCGCCATCCTTCAGCGGCGGCCATTGCGCCGCCTGGCGCTCGGCCAGCGCAAACATCAGATGGCGCAGGCCCAGCGGCTCCGGTTCGCCGCTCATGGTGAGATCGCGGATCTCCACGGCACGCGGCAGCACCTGGCCAACAACGGATCGTGACAGCACGGGCACAAGATTGGCCGTGTCCGCTGGCTGGCGCAGGGTGAAGGCCAGCCCTTCGTCTCTGGCCCAATCCTGCAGCCATGTGGCGGCAGATGCCACTCGGCCCGTGGTCCGCGCCGTAAGCAGCGCTGACACCAGCGCCTCGATATCGACCACCAGTTCCCTGCGGTCTGGATTGGCAAAGAGCAGCGCGGTCGTCAGCACAATCCCCATGTTGTCGGAGATGTCGCCGACAATCAGCGCCGCCTGCTGGACGAGGCTGGCAGCGGCGGACACCCCCTGCGCCATGCGCGCCTGGGATGGCTCCTTGCCCGAAGGCGTGCTGCCGATATTTTCAAATGGCGGTTCGCTCACGGCCTTGCCCCCGGCTGGCTGATCGACCCGAACACAGGCTAGCGCGCGCGGCCGCCCAAGTCCACACTAGCCCCCGAAGCGCACCTGCACGCTCGCCGGCCCGGCCGGCACGTCAGTCAGACTTGATGCGAAAATCAGCGTTTTGCCGGGGCCCACAGTGTTGGCGGGCGGTGGGATGGTCCAGTCGCGGACGCGCACGCCGTTCACCAGCAGGCGGGCGTTTAGCGGCGGCACGGTGACCGCTGCATTGCCCGGGTTATGGATGGTCCCGGTCACTTCCAGCAGCGCGTTGCCGCCGGGCAGACGCGTCACCCGGCCTTCCAGTTTCACATCCAGCGGCGTCGCGGGCGGCGCAACCTGGGCAAGGGCATCGCTCACGCCGGGCAAGGCTTCGGGATCGATGCGGCCCACCCACAGGCCCACCGAGGCCGTGGTGAAGGCGGCGCCCAGCACGATCGCCACCAGCCATTTCAGCCACAAGGCCGGCGGCTGGCGCGGTGGGGGCGGTTCCGGCTCTGGCTCTGGTTCCGGTTCGGGTTCGGGCGGCGGGGGTGGCGGCAGGCTGGCGGCGCGCGCCTCTTCCTGCACGGCGGCCACGGCTTCATCTTCGTCAATCTCTTCGGCGGGCACCCAGCGGTGCGAGCAGGCAGCGCATTTCAGCCGCGGCCGGCGCATCACCACGCCCACCGCCACCCGATATTGTGCACTGCATTTGGGGCAGGAAACGATCACGGGTCCACCATAGGCAGGCGCGCGCGCGCATGGAAGGGGCAGCTTGCGCGCTTCGCCCAGCCAAGGCAAAGGCAGTCGCATTATGCACGATCTCAAAGCCCTTCGCGCTGACCCGGACGCCTTTGCCGCAGGCCTTGCCCGCCGCGGTATCCGTGATGCAGCGGCCTCGTTGCTGGCCGCCGATGCCGAACGGCGCGCCGCCGAGACGAAGGCGCAGGAAGCGCTTGCCCGCCGCAATGCCGCTTCCAAGGAAATTGGCGCCGCGATGGCCGCGAAAGACGGCGCGAAGGCCGACGCCTTGAAGGCCGAAGTCGCCGGCCTGAAAGACGAGATTTCCGCACTGGAAGAGGCCGCCCGCACGGCCAGCGACAAGGCCGAGGCCCTGCTGGTCAGCCTGCCCAACCTGCCTGCCGCCGATGTGCCGGACGGGGTGGACGAGCACGGCAATGTCGAGGTGATGAAGTGGGGAAGCCCGCGCGATTTCGATTTCGCACCGCTTGAGCATGACATCGTGGCCGCCAAGCTGGGTTACGACCCGGAAGCCGCCGCCCGGGTTGCCGGCGCGCGCTTTGCCGTGCTGAAGGGGCCGCTCGCCCGGCTGCAGCGCGCGCTGGGCCAATACATGATCGACACGCAGACAGGCGCGCGCGGCTTCACCGAAGTGGCGACGCCCTATCTGGTGAAACCGGAAGCCGCGTTTGGCACTGGCAACCTGCCCAAATTCGCCGAGGATCTGTTCCAGACCACCGACGGCCGTTACCTGATCCCCACCGCCGAAATGAGCCTGACCAACCTGGTCGCCGGCGAGATCGTTGATGCTGCCGCGCTGCCGATCCGCATGACGGCGCTCACCCCCTGTTTCCGCAGCGAAGCCGGTAGCGCCGGGCGCGACACGCGCGGCCTGATCCGCCAGCACCAGTTCGAAAAATGCGAACTGGTGACGATCTGCACGCCCGAACAGGCCGAAGCCGAGCACAAGCACATGCTGGAATCGGCCGAAGCCATCTTGCAGGCACTGAACCTGCCCTATCGACGGATGCTGCTGTGCGCGGGTGACATGGGTTTTTCGGCGCGCCGCACCTTCGATCTGGAAGTGTGGCTACCTGGCCAGGGTGCGTTCCGCGAGATCAGTTCCATTTCAGACTGCGGCGAATTCCAGGGCCGCCGCATGAATGCGCGCTGGAAGGTCGCGGGCGAGAAGGGCTCACGTGGCCCGGTGAACACGCTCAACGGCTCCGGCCTTGCTGTCGGCCGCACGCTGGTGGCCGTGATCGAAAACTATCAGCGGGCCGATGGCAGTGTCATCATCCCCGACGTGTTGAAGCCCTATATGGCCGGCATCGACCGGTTGGAGCCCTGAACCCATGCGCATTCTCGTCACCAATGATGATGGCATCAACGCGCCGGGCCTCGTCGCACTGGAAGCGATTGCCGCCGAACTGTCTGACGATGTGTGGGTCGTCGCCCCGGCCGAGGAGCAATCGGGCGCTGGCCACAGTCTCACGCTGAGCCAGCCCGTGCGCCTGCGCGAAATCAGCCCGCGCCGCTTTGCCGTGCGTGGCACGCCCACCGATTGCGTGATGCTGGCGTTGGGTGCGGTGCTGGAAGACCACAAGCCCGATCTGATCCTGTCCGGCGTCAACCGCGGCGGCAATCTGGCCGAGGATGTGACCTACAGCGGCACCGTTTCGGCGGCGATGGAAGGCTGCCTCGCTGGCATCCGTTCGATCGCCTTAAGCCAGGTGATGATGGATTACACGGCGGGGATGGAGGATTTCAGCTGCGCCACAGCCCATGGTGCGGCCATCATCAGCCGGGTGATCGCCACCGAATGGCCCGATGGCGTGCTGATCAACATCAACTTCCCGCCGGTGCTCGCCGCCGACGTGAAGGGCGTGCGCGTCACCGAACAGGGCTTCCGCGATTACGGCAATATCCACCTGGTGAAGCGCATCGATCCGCGCGGCTTTCCCTATTACTGGCACGGTTTCGGCAAGGAAAAGCCGGCACCCGGCCATGAGACCGATCTGAAGGCGATGCACGAGGCCGCCATTTCGGTGACGCCGCTGCATCTGGACATGACGCATTACCAGTCGATGAGCCGGCTGAAGGCGGCGCTGGCCGATCTGGCGGAAGGCTGAGACACAAAAAGCGGCGACGGGTCACCCCGCCGCCGCTCCTCGTGCTTCGTTGCTGGTTCAGGCCGCGACGCTGGTGCGGCGGCGGCGCTGGGTTGCGCCCACCAAGCCAAAGCCTGCGATCAGCATCGCCCAGCTGGCCGGTTCCGGAACCTCGCCGATGCTGCCCGGCAGCACCTGGATGAAATCGACGTCAAAGCCCGGCGAACCGCCGAAGTTGTCCAGCCCAACGATCTTCACGGCCACCACGGCCCCGGTCCAGCCAATGCTGGCCAGATCGAAGGCGGTGGTGCCGCTGTCGAGCGCCGTGCCGAGAAAGACGAAATTGATGTTGTTGCGCGACACGAAAATGTCGGCGCGCTCGCCGCTGGCACCGACTTCGCTGATGAAGATGTCGTTGCCCGCCCCGTCGATCACGGTTTCATCGGTAAAGCCGACCGTGACGAAGCTGCCCTGCGGCAGCGACAGGAAATCGGCGGGGTTCGTGGGCCCGCCGAGCACCACACTGGTCGACACCGGCACCGGGAAGCTGCCCGGGAAGGTGCCGCCATAGGGGCCGGGGAACGAACCGGTGCCGCTGTTGAAATAATCGAGCACTGTATCGGCATAGCCGATGGCGGCCTGGGCCGGAGCGGCAGCAACGCCAGCAAGCATGGTCGCGGCGGCCAGAGCAAAGCGGATCTGCATTTTCGTTTCCCCCACACGTGCCGAACGGAGCTTCGGCAACAGGCGCAATGTCTCACACTCGGTTCATAATGGCAAATAATTGGTTAATTTTATGACTCGCATTGCCAGCGCCGGCGCGCCGCGTCGCGCTTTCCTTGCGGCGGCAGCACCGCTATCAGGTTGGCATGGTTGGGCGTTCACTTCGGGCATATGCCGGCATCGCGGCCGCGGCAGCGCTGCTGTCAGGCTGCATGATCGGCCGGCCTGAGCCTGCGACTCGTCCTCCGCCACGCCCGGTAGCGAGGCCAACGCAGCCCAAGCCGGTCACGCCGCCGCCGGGTGTGGCCGCCCCGCCGGCCCGCACGGATTGGGTGGCGCGCCGCGTGATGCCAGCAGCGATCGTCACGCCAGAAGGCCGCTTTCACGCCGTCAAGCCCGGCGAAACCGGCATCGCCATCGCGCGCGCCTATGGCCTGGCCTGGCGCGACCTGATCGCGCTCAACAAATTGCAGGAGCCGTTCGTGCTGCGCGTTGGCCAGCGCCTGCGGCTGACGCCGGTGCGGATGCCAACCCCGCGCCCGGCGCCGCAAACACTGGAACAGCGCGCCCGCGCCTTCGAAATCACCATTGACGACGTGATGACCGGCGGCCAGCCCGCCGCGAATGGCCGGGTGCCGCGTGCGACCGGCGAGCCGCGGCCGGCTCCGCTGCCCGCCGTTACGGGCACGGCGCCGGCCTTCCGCTGGCCGCTCCCCGGCCGCATCATTTCCGGCTTCGGCCCGAAACCGGGCGGCCGCTTCAACGATGGCGTCAATCTGAAGGCCAGCGCGGGCGAGGCGGTGCGCGCGGCCGGCGATGGCGTGGTGGCCTATGCCGGCGATGCGATCCCCGGCTTTGGCAATCTGCTGCTGGTAAAACACGCTGGCGGCTGGGTTACGGCCTATGCCCATAACGAGGCGCTGTTGGTGGTGCGCGGGGCGCGGGTGAAGGCGGGCGAAGCCATTGCGCGCGCAGGCCAGTCGGGCGCAGTGGCGGAACCGCAGCTGCATTTCGAACTGCGGCGCGGGCGCACGCCGGTGGATCCGGCGAGGGTCATTGGCGGGCGCTAGTTGGAGACGCCCGTCGGCGGGCGGTAGCGCCTGCTGCCCACTTGCACTTTTTGGCCAAACAGCGCACGGCGCGCGCGATGACATTGAACCTTGATACGGCCCCGCGGGTGGGCATGGTGTCCCTGGGTTGCCCCAAGGCGCTGGTCGATTCCGAACGCATCCTCACCCAGCTGCGCGCTGATGGTTATGCGCTGTCAGGCGATTACGCCGGGGCAGATGTGGTGATCGTGAACACCTGCGGGTTTCTGGACTCAGCCAAGGCCGAAAGCCTGGAAGCCATTGGCGAGGCCATTGCCGAAAACGGCAGGGTGATCGTGACGGGGTGCATGGGCCACGAGGCCGACGCCATTCGCGCCCGCTTCCCCGATGTGCTCGCCGTGACCGGGCCGCAGCAATATGAAGCCGTGGTTTCGGCCGTGCATGAGGCCGCGCCGCCCGTGCGGTCGGCGTTCGTTGATCTGGTGCCCGACGCCGGGCTGAAACTGACGCCGCGCCATTATGCCTATGTGAAGATTTCCGAAGGCTGCAATCACACCTGCGCCTTCTGCATCATCCCGTCATTGCGGGGCCGCCTCGCCAGCCGGCCGCCAGCTGCGATCCTGCGCGAAGCCGAAGCCCTGGTGAAGGCCGGCGCCAAGGAATTGCTGGTGATCAGCCAGGACACCTCGGCCTATGGCGTGGACCTGAAGCATGCCACCTCTTCGCTCGGCGGCGTCGAGCGGCGCGCCCATATTCAGGATCTGGCCCGCGCGCTCGGCGAGACCGGCGCCTGGGTGCGGCTGCACTATGTTTATCCCTATCCGCACGTGGATGATCTGATCCCGCTGATGGCTCAAGGCTTGGTGCTGCCCTATCTCGACATTCCGTTCCAGCACGCCAGCCCGTCCGTGCTCAAAGTCATGAAGCGTCCGGCCAACGAAGCGAAGGTACTGGAACGCATCCAGAAATGGCGGGCCATGGTGCCCGATCTGGCCATTCGTTCCACTTTCATCGTCGGCTTCCCCGGCGAGACGGAGGAAGATTTCCAGTATCTGCTCGATTGGCTGGAACAGGCCCAGATCGATCGTGCTGGCTGCTTCAAATATGAAGCGGTCGAAGGCGCGCAGGCCAACGCCCTGCCCGGCGCCGTGCCGGAAGACGTGAAGGAAGAACGCTGGCACCGCTTCATGGCATTGCAATCGCGGATTTCAGAAGCGCGCCTCGCCGCCAAGATCGGCCGAACCATCGAAGTGCTGATCGACGAAGTGGACGATGATGGCGGCGCTTCCGGGCGCAGCAAATATGACGCGCCGGAAATCGACGGCATGGTGCATCTGCGCGATTGCACCGGCGTGCAGCCGGGCGACATCATCACCGCGCTGATCGAGGATGCCGACGAGGCCGACCTGTTCGGAGTCAAGATTTGACCGACTTTGCTGCGCTGCTCGCCCCCACCGATGGCCAGCCCTCGGTGCCGCTCATCCTGGTGACGAAAGCCGGGCTGGATGGCTGGTTGGCCACCCAAAGCGAGCGGGTGCGGGTGGCCATGGCGGCGCAAGATTTCAAGGCCGCACCCGACAGCATGGCGATCCTGCCCGGCGATGGCCCCGCCGATTGGTTCGTTGTGGCAGGCGTGGCGGAAGGCCCGTTAGGGCCATGGGCGCTGGCAACCCCCGCAGAGAAACTGCCGGCCGGGCGTTATGCACTCGCCGGTGAACTTGGGCAGGCCGGGCTGGGCTGGTGTCTTGCCCAGCACAAGTTCAACCGTTACCGCCGCGCCGAAGCCAAGGGTGCGCGCGTGCTGACCACCACCAGCCTGGGCGCAATTTCGGCGGCGGCCAGTGAGGCCGAAGCCGTGGCGCTGGTGCGCGATCTGGTCGACACGCCGGCCAGCGATCTGGGCCCGGCCGAACTGGCCAAGGCGGTGATCGACGCGCTGGGCAGCCAGGCCGAGGTGCGGGTGACCACCGGCGAAGCGCTGATCGATCAGAATTTCCCCGCCGTCCACGCCGTTGGCCGCGCCGCCGCCCAAGCACCGCGCCTGATCGAAGCCGTGTGGGGCGATGCCGCGCATCCGGTTGTCGCCATCATCGGCAAGGGCATCACCTTCGACAGCGGCGGGCTGAACATCAAGCCGGGCGGCGGCATGGCGCTGATGAAGAAAGATATGGGCGGCGCAGCGCACGCGCTGGCGCTGGCCAAGCTGGTGATTCAGGCCAATCTGCGCGTCCGGCTGCACTTGATCATCCCGGCGGCGGAGAATGCCATTGCCGGCAACGCCATGCGCCCCGGCGACATCATCGGCACCCGCGCCGGCAAGACAGTGGAGATCACCAACACAGATGCCGAAGGCCGGCTGGTGCTGTGCGATGCCATTGCGCTGGCGGCCGAGAAGAGCCCGGCGCTGATTATCGATTTCGCGACGCTCACCGGCGCGGCGCGCGTGGCACTGGGGCCGCAACTGCCGGCACTTTTTGCCAATGATGATGCGCTGGCCAGCGAATTGACCAGCGCCGGCATGGCGGTGGGCGATCCCGTGTGGCGGCTGCCCTTGTGGGCGCCTTATCACGACATGCTGAAATCCAGCCTGGCCGACATGGTCAACAGCGCCGATGGCGGCTTTGCCGGCGCCATCACCGCGGCGCTGTTCCTCGAAAAATTCGTGCCCACCGGCGTGCCGTGGGCGCATTTCGATACGTTCGCGTGGAACAACGCCAGCCGCCCCGGCCGCCCCAAGGGCGGCGAAGCGCTGGCACTGCGGGCGAGCTGGGCAATGCTGAGGAGCCGTTTCGGATGAGCTGGGTATTGCGGGGGCCGGCCCAGCGTTTCGAACCGCGCGAGTGGTTTGCCGGGCCGGAGGTGGTGGAACTGGCGCTCGCCGGTGACATCGGCGCGATACGCTATGTCGAGCCGCGACCGCTGGTGTGCACAGCGCCGCGCGTGACGGTGCGCAGCGGGCCGGACGCGGCGGCCGAGGCGGTCAGCGAGCTGCTGTTTGGTGAGACCTTCGAGATTGTCGAGGTAAAGGCCGGCTTCGCAATCGGGCGTTCGTTGCACGATCGCTACATTGGTTGGGCGCCCTTCGAGGCGCTTGCCCTGCCCGTTACCGATCCGACCCACCGCATCAGCGCCCGGCGCGCGCCGGTGTTTGCCGCGGCTAGCATCAAGGCGGCGGTGCTGCATGAACTGCCGTTCGCCGCGCGTGTGGCCGGCGTGATGGAGGGCGATTTCCTCGCACTGTCGGGCGTCGGCTTCCTGCATCGCCGTCATGTCGAGGCCGCACCCGCCAACCGATCCGCCGCCGCCGCGCTGTTTGCCGATGCGCCCTATTTGTGGGGCGGCCGCAGCCCCGATGGCGTTGATTGTTCCGGGCTGGTGCAGCAGGCGCTGGCCGCCGAAGGCATCGCCCTGCGCCGCGACACCGATCTGCAGGCGGCCGAAGGTGAAGCGGTAAAGTTCGCCGCGCGTGAGGCCGGTGATCTCGTGTTCTGGCCCGGCCATGTCGGGCTGCTGCTGGAAGGCGACCTCCTCTGCCACGCCAACGCGCACTGGATGCGGGTTATTACAGAGCCGCTGGCCAACGTGATGGCGCGGTTGCCGGATGCTGAGCCGGCGGTGCGACGCTTCAGCTGAGTCTTGGCCCTCCCCCCTAGC
The DNA here is from genome assembly GCA_002280855.1 of Sphingomonadales bacterium 32-65-25. GTDB lineage: Bacteria > Pseudomonadota > Alphaproteobacteria > Sphingomonadales > Sphingomonadaceae > Sandarakinorhabdus. The sequence continues at coordinate 178,928 of NCEU01000004.1, forward strand.
GGGGAGAGGGCCAACAGCTTACTTCGGCTTCACGAACTTCAACGTCATGCGGTCAGATTCGCCGATTGCGGCGAACTTGGCCCGATCCACGTTGTCAGGCGACAATTACGATGGCCGGTCGCCGTCAATTATGATGGCCGGTTGTGGCCCGCAACGTTCGGTGGCTGATGGCTACAATGGGCTGCGGGTT
>NCEU01000005.1 GCA_002280855.1 Sphingomonadales bacterium 32-65-25
AACCTCGATCCTGATACCCGTGCGCATCCCGATCCATCGCACGCCCAGGCATCAGTGGGAATCCCAAAAGGGACTCATCCGTCTCAATCAATCCACTAGAAACAATATGGTTCCACTTCGATTGAGCCCCACGCATCAATTTTTGGTCGTCAATTGAGTTCCAAGATTTTCCGTCCCCAAGCTTCACTCTTATTCGCTCGTTGGTCATATCCAAAAGAGACGCGCTGTCCCATTCGAGAAAAACAGCTGACGACTGAGAAATCTTATTTTTATCGGAAAAATTCAATTCATCCCAAAGATCGGTTCTTATATAAAATACAGGAAATATGGTATTTCCTTCGCGTCCACTTCGAATTGACCTGATAGCAAGTACCAAGCCGATCAGCATTTCTTTTCGTTTATTATCAAACTTTGCAAGACCTTGGTCCAATTCATCAAAATGCAAGGCTATGTGCTGCACACCGGCCTGACCCGCGAGAACTACAGCGTTACTCAAAAGACTGTGTGTTAGCGCGTCCACCTCCTGAGAAATTCCCCCTTCACCGGAACCCATTTCAATGCTTCCAACAGAATTTCCCATTATGCTTGGAGAAAAAATCCTCTTGGTAACTTTCAATTTCGCGGGCTGGAGAATCTGCGCTAGAGAAGGAGTAATTCCGCCATAATTATCGTTCAAAAAATCACGCGCAGCCCTCTGCGCGTCGGTCATGAGCCTCATTCCTTTCTGCTCAAGTATGATAGAATTGGCCTTTACTGCGATTAAATATCGCCAGCTGCTTACGTAACTCTCAATATCTGACGCACCTAAGTTTCTTCGTGTCGCATGTAAGTTCCATGGATAATCTCTAAGCGTGGGAGAGCTTGAAACATAATCCCTCTTTGCTTGAGAAAAATACTTCGTAAGAGCAGTCTTTCCTGAACCCTTTCTACCAATGACTGCGTAGCATGATCCGGATGCAATCCGATCCACTGCAGCTGTTTTCAGGAAATACGACAACACTGCGTCGTCGTCTTCGGCTGCAACATCACCAAAGGTACCGATTTGCAGCAGTTGGCCCATATCATTTTCTCCCCGTTGGTCTTGAATTTTACCTTCTTAGCCTCAGGATTCAACGTATTTCGGACTTTATGTCAGATTCTGTCTGGCCAAAGGCCGGACCTAGAATCAAGCACCGCCCCAAAACAAACGGGTGCAGGGACTGCGTCCCTGCCCGCCGGAGGCTCCCTTCCCTCCCTTGGAGCAGAGCGCACATCGGGACGCTGTCCTACAGGGCGCTGGCGGCATTATACTCGGCGTCCGGCCCACCCGGATGTTCTTTCCACGATTGATCTTATCCAGACGCGCACGCGCATGTGGAAGAATCTGTAACCTTTGCAACCTACAGCGGCGGCAAGGGCGGCCTAAAATTTCCAGATTCGATACGAAACGTCAAAACTGGAAAAAGCGAGCCGGCGCGAAAAACCGCCTGAAAACAAACGGGTGCAGGGACTGCGTCCCTGCCCGCCGGAGGCTCTCTTCTCTCTCTCGTTGCAGAGCGCAAATCGCGAAGCTGTCCTACAGGGCGCTGGCGGCTTCATGCTCGGCGTCTAGCCCGCCCGGATGCTCTTTCCACGATTGATCTTGTCCAGACGCGCACGCGCATGTGGAAGAATCTGTAACCTTTGTAACCTACAGCGGCGGCAGGGGCGTGCAGTTCAGGGCTGCAGGGCGCCATCGTGATGCCGCCACAGCTGCACGGCGAAGCGGCCGGCGCTGTCGGTCCAGGCGTGCAGTGGCGCCCAGCCGCTGGCATGGGCCATCAGCCGGATTTCAGGCGGCGTCCATTTGTGGCTGTTTTCGGTGTGGATGGTTTCACCTGCGGTCAGGCGGAATGTCTGCCCGGCGGCGGTGAAGGTCGTATCGCGGCGGGCGACCAGGTGCATTTCGATGCGGCCGAGATCGGCGTTCCAGGTGGCGCGGTGGGCAAAGTCGTCCACGCGCAAGGTGCCGCCCAGTTCGCGGTTGATGCGGTGCAGCAGGTTGCAGTTGAAGGCGGCGGTGACGCCGGCGGCATCATCATAGGCGGCTTCCAGCGTGGCCACGGATTTGCCGGCGCCCGGCGCCAGATCGAAGCCGATCACCAGCCAGCTTTCCGGCCCGAGCAGGCCGGCAAAGCCGCGCAGCAGATCGATGGCGGCGCCGGGTGCCAGATTGCCGATGGTGGAGCCGGGGAAAAACCCCAGCTTTGGCAGCGCGGCCACCCGCGCCGGCAGCGCAAAGCTGCGGGTGAAATCAGCGGCCACCGGCAAAATCGGCAGATCGGGGAACTGCACGGCCAGGGCGGCGGCCGACTGGTTCAGAAATTCGCCCGAAATGTCCACCGGCACATAGGCCGCCGCATGCAGTGGCCGCAGCAGCAGCGGGGTTTTCGCCGATGAACCCGATCCGAATTCCACCACCGCCTGCCCTGGCCCGACCGCCGCCGCAATGGCCGCGGCATGGTCGGCCAGGATCGCGGCTTCGGTGCGGGTGGGATAATATTCGGGCAGTTGCGTGATCGCTTCAAACAGCGCCGATCCGGCTTCATCATAGAAAAACCGGGCCGGAATGACCTTTTGCGATTGGGCCAGCCCGGTCAGCACGGCCCGTTCGAAGGCGTCAGCAGCATCTGGGACAACGCCCGGTCCTGCAGCTTCATACATGTCAGGCATCCCTTGCGAGGCGCAGGCCGGTGAATTGCCAGCGTTGATGGGCTGCGAAGAAATTGCGCACGCTGGCCCGCGAACTGCCACGCGGCGTGGCGCAGCTGGCGCCTTTCAGCACCATCTGCCCGCTCATGAACTTGCCGTTATACTCGCCCACCGCGCCGGGTGCCGGGCGGAAGCCGGGGTGGGGCAGAAAGGCTGAGGCCGTCCATTGCCAGCAATCGCCGAAAAGCCCTGCGCTTGCGCCCGTCGGCTGCACGGCCGCCGCGCTGTCCAGCTGGTTGCCGGCTGCAGCGTCATGATTCTGCGCTGCCACCTCCCATTCTGCTTCGGTGGGGAGGCGTGCCTCGGCCCAGGTGGCAAAGGCGTCGGCTTCATAATGGCTGATGTGCGTTACCGGCGCGTGCGGTGCCAGCGGCTGCCGGCCGGCCAGTGTCATGCTGGTCCAGCCATCGGCGCCGGCCTGCCAGCGCAGCGGTGCGGTGATGCCATTACGCTGCACCCAGGCCCAGCCATCGGACAGCCACAACCGCGGATCAGCATAGCCGCCATCAGCGATGAAGGCCTGCCATTCGGCGTTGGTCACCAGCGTGCTGGCCAGCTGGAACGGGCGCAGCAGCACGTCGTGGGCCGGCCCTTCGCAATCAAAGGCAAAATCGCTGCCCGCATGGCCGATCCGCACGATGCCGCCGGCATGATGTTCCCAGCTTCGGGCGCGCGCCGGCGGGCTGATGGGCGCCGCCGCCACATAGGCCGGTTCCAGCGGATTGGCAGCAAACAGATCAAGGATATCGGTCAGCAGCAATTCCTGATGCTGTTGTTCGTGATTGATGCCCAGTTCCACCAGCGCGAGCGCCGCCGGGTCCAGCTGCGGCAGTGCGGCCGCCAGCGCATCATCAACATGGCCGCGCCACGCCAGCACATCGGCCAGCGCCGGCCGCGTGAGCATGCCGCGCCGATCGCGTGCATGACGCGGGCCAACCGCTTCATAATAGCTGTTGAACAGAAAGGCGTGGCGTTCATCAAAAATGCGATAGCCCGGCACATTGGCCAGCACGAACGTTTCGAAAAACCAGGTGGTGTGCGCCATATGCCATTTTGCCGGCGAGGCATCGGGCATCGATTGCACACTGGCATCGGCATCCGACAACGTTGCCACCAGGGCCACAGTCAGGCTGCGCGTGCGCTGCAAGGCGGGCAGCAGGGACGCCGGATCAGATATTGTGGTGCTTGTGTTGGTGGCCATGCGGCGGGGCCCTTCCGATCAGTCAGCGGTTCGCGCCCGGCACCCGAATTGCTCGGCCGGCGGGTCCCACTCGCCACGAGCCCGCACAAAATGCAAGTGCGGCAGCCGTTTGAGATCGTGCGACATTGTTGTCAGATACATTTCAGGGCTGCCTGGCAGTGGAAACGGGCTAACGTTCGGCGGGCACGAGAGTTCCGGCAAAAACCGGCAATCAGGCTGGCACCGATAGTCCGCTACTCGCCGATGGCAAACGCAGCCCAGGTCGCGCCCGAGGCTGCTTGTGAAAAACCGCTACTGTCGCAGCTCAACCCAGTCCAGGCATAAGTCCTTGCATCTAAAGCCCCCTGCCCTTCCCCGTCAGGGCTTGCGCTCGAACACTACCTGCCCCCGAAACAGCGTCATATCCGCCTTCATGTCCTTGATGGCGGCGGTAGGCACCGAATAGGGGTCGCGGTCCCAGACGGCGATATCGGCGGCTTTGCCCACGGCCAGCGTGCCGGAGCCGTCAGCGCCGATGAGCGGCGCGGCCCAGCTGGTGTAGCTTTTGAGGGCGGTGTGGATGTCCACGCTTTCGGCGGTGCCAAAGGGGGCGTCTCCCCACACCTTGCCGGAGGTTTCGCGGGCGGTGGAGGACCACAGGCCGAGCCGGGCGGGGAACGGGGTGACTCCGGTATCAGAGCCGCCGCCCCACAGGATGCCGTTCTTCACATAGGTGGCATAGGGGTTGAGGCGCTGGGAGCGGGCGGGGCCGAGGTTGGCGGCGTAGATGTCGCCGATCCACCATGTGAAGGTGGCCTGGGTTTCGGGATAGCCGGAGCCATAGTCGCGTTGCAGGGCGGCCATGGTGGCGATGGCGTGATCGGTGGGCGTGTTGGCGTGGATGATGGAGAGGCGCAGGTCTTTCACCGGGTGGGCTTTCAGCGCGTCGGCATAACCGTCCACCACCCAGTCGATCGCCTTGTCTCCGATGGCGTGGGTGCCGATGCCGATATCAGCGTTGATGAACATGCTGATCATCTGGCGATATTCGGCCGGATCAATCTGGGGATAGCCGCTGTTGCCCTTGGCGATTTCGGTGCGGTGGTGGTTCCAGTCTTCATACATCCAGGCGGTGGGCGCGGCGCCGCTGCCATCCATGAAGAGTTTGACGCCGCACACGCTGAGCGAACTGCCCGCGACGGGGGCAATTTCGGTCTTGGCGCGGCGGATTTCGGCCAAGGCCTTGGTGGCGGTGGCCATGGAGCGCCCGCCGGAAAACAGCACGCAGGCGTTGATCGGGAAGTTGCCGGCTTTTGCCAGGCCCAGATACGCCTCCCAATCCGCGCGGCCGATGCTGGGGTCTTTAAAGCCGGTCATGCCTTCTTCGTGCAGGCGGCGGATCATGTGGGAGAGCGCGGCCTGGCGCTGCTCCACCGTGGGTTCGGGGATGAGGCGGGTGATGAGCTCCTGCGCGGTTTCCTTCATCACGCCGGCGAGGCGGCCATCCGGGAGTTTTTCGATGGTGCCGGCGGTGGGGGTTGGGGTGGTGGCAGTGACACCGGCCAGTTTCAGCGCCAGGCCGTTGGCGACGCCATAGTGGCCGGTGGTGTTTTCCAGCCAGACCGGATTGTCGGGGCTGACGGCGTCAAGCTCGGCGGCGGTAGGGTAGCGGCCATCGGCGAACTTGCCTTCGTCCCAGCCGACGCCGAGCACCCATTGGCCCTTGGGCGTGGTGGCGACGCGAGCCTTCACCGCGGCGACCATGTCCTCCACCGACCGCGCGCCGCCCAGCGCGATCTGGTTGAGTTCGCCCAGACCGGTGGAGAGGATATGGGCGTGGGTATCGATCAGGCCGGGCGTGGCGGCGCGGCCCTTCAGATCGATCACCTTGGTTTTTGGGCCGATCATGGCGCTGATGCTGGCATCGCTGCCCAGCGCGGCGACCTTGCCGCCGCTGATGGCGAGGGCCTGCACCACGCTGTCCTTGGTGTCGGAAGTGATGATGCGGCCGTGGAGGAGGACGGTATCAGCGGGGGCTGCCAATGCGGGTGAGGCGATCAACGCCGTTGCTGCCATCAAATGCCTGATCATCGTCTGCCCCCTGCCCGGTTGAGGCAGACAGTCTGGCGAAGTCTGGACGGCCGTCAAGCTTTTGGCGCGCGCCTCAGATATAGCGCCGCGAAATCGCCGTGAGATCGTCTGCCAGATCATAGACCATTGGCTGGCCGGTCGGGATTTCCTCGTGGACAATCTCGTCGTCTGAGAGGCCGGAAAGGTGCTTGACCAGGGCGCGCAGCGAATTGCCGTGGGCGGCGATGATGACGCGCTTACCGGCCTTGAGTTCGGGCGCGATGGCCTGTTCCCAATAGGGCAGAACGCGGGCAATGGTGTCTTTCAGGCTTTCGGCGGTCGGGATGGCGATGCCGGCATAGCGGCGGTCGCTGGCCAGATCGAATTCCCCGCCCGGTTCGAGCGGCGGCGGCGGCACGTCGAAGCTGCGGCGCCAGATCTTCACCTGGTCCTCGCCATATTTGGCGGCGGTGTCGGCCTTGTTGAGGCCGGTGAGGCCGCCATAGTGGCGCTCGTTCAGCTGCCAGTTCTTGGTGACCGGCAGCCACAGCCGGCCCATGGATTCGAGTGCGAGATTAAGCGTCTTGATCGCCCGGCTCTGCACGCTGGTGAAGGCGACATCGAAATCAAGGCCGGCCTCCTTCATACGGCGGCCGGCGTCGAGCGCTTCGGCGGTGCCCTGATCGGTGAGGCCCACGTCCCACCAGCCAGTGAAACGATTTTCGAGGTTCCACTGGCTCTGGCCGTGGCGGAGGAGGACGAGGCTGGGCATGGGCGCGGTTTAAGCTGCCCGGCGGCGGCAATCTAGTCCGAATCTGGCTAGCCTGAATTTCAGCGGGCGCTGGCCTACAGCGCGGCGTCGTCCAGTTCGCCGGTGCGGATGCGAACAGTGCTGGCGATGGACGTCACGAAGATCTTGCCGTCACCCACGCTGCCGGTGTGAGCAGCGTGGAGGATCGAATCGACAACGCGGGCCACGTCTTCGGCTTCCACCACAACTTCGATCTGCAGCTTGGGTACGAGGTTGAGATTATGTTCGGCACCGCGATAGGCCTCGGCCTGGCCTTGCTGGCGGCCGAAGCCGCGCACCTCGGTCACGGTCATGCCCTGCACGCCGGCCTGCATCAGGGCCTCGCGCACGTCCTCCAGCCGGAACGGCTTGATGATGGCCGTGATGAGCTTCATGCTGTTTTTCTGTCCCCGAGCGTCATGGCGTAAAGCCTGCCGCAGGCGATTTGGTAGCAACATAAGGCGTTTGCCGGTTGCGACGAATGGGCAGGCCGGAACGGCCTTAGAACGGACGGGCCAACTCGGTTCGGGCGAGATCCAGATCGTCTTCATCCACCATCAGGCGGATGCCCGAAACACCGGGGCCGATCAGGCTGGCGATGCCGGCATCGAACAGGATGGCGGGGATGCCGGCGGATTCCAGCCGGCTGCGCATGATTTCGGCTTCCACGGGGGAGTAGAGCGTATCGACGCAGGCAAGACCCATCAGCGGTAAGGCAGCACGGCGGGTGGCGTCACCGGCAGGCCGTCGATGGAACGGTTACGCTCCTGATATTTGGTTAGCCGCTGGGCCGGATCATCCTGCACAAAATATTTGCGCAGGGTCTGACGTTCTTCTTCCAGGCGCATCTTCGGCACCGCCCAGCCGCAGCTGGTTTGGGTAGAATCGACATCGATCACGAAGATCTGGCGCACACCGCGTTCGATGGTGAACTGCGCGGCCAGCGCCGCCCAGCCCGCATCCTGCGGCAACACAGCATGGCCATGGCCATAGATGCGATAGATCAGCGCCGGTTGGTCGAAGGCGCAAAACATGATGGTGATGCGGCCATCGGCGGCCAGGTGCGCGTTGGTTTCATTGCCGCTGCCGCCGAAATCGAGATAGGCACAAGCCCGGCCATCATTGAGCACGCGGAACGTATCCATGCCCTTGGGGCTGAGATTGATGCGCGCGCCCTCAGCAGCGGTGGCGACGAAGAACACCGGCTGGCGGGCAATGAAGGCGGCGTGATCGGGCGTTATGTGATCAAAGAATTCCGACATGCCGCTTGTCTCCTCAGCTTGCCGTGCCGCCAACAGTAAGGCCATCGACCAGCAACGTGGGCTGGCCCACACCAGCCGGCACGCTCTGCCCGCCCTTGCCGCAGATGCCCACACCTTCATCCAGCGCCATGTCGTTGCCGATGGCGCGCACGCGGGTGAGCACATCCGGCCCGTTGCCGATCAGCGTGGCGCCCTTCAGCGGGCGGCCCAGCTGGCCATTCTCGATCTCATAGGCTTCGGTGCAGGAAAACACGAACTTGCCGCTGGTGATGTCGACCTGGCCGCCGCCGAAACTCTTGGCGAAAATGCCCTTCTTCACGCTCGACAGGATATTGCCCGGGTCTTCGCTGCCGCCGAGCATGAAGGTGTTGGTCATGCGCGGCATCGGGGCGTGGGCATAGCTCTCGCGCCGGCCATTGCCGGTGGGGGCGACGCCCATCAGCCGGGCGTTGAGCCGATCCTGCATATAGCCCTTCAGGATGCCGTCCTCGATCAGCGTGGTGCGGCCGGTGGGTGTGCCTTCGTCGTCCACGGTCAGGCTGCCGCGGCGTTGATCGAGGCTGCCATCATCCACAACGGTGACGCCCGGCGCGGCGACGCGTTCACCGATGCGGCCAGAAAAGGCGCTGGTACCCTTGCGGTTGAAATCGCCTTCCAGGCCGTGCCCGATGGCTTCATGCAGCAGGATGCCGGGCCAGCCGGGGCCGAGCACCACGGTCATCTCGCCAGCTGGGGCATCGACGGAATCGAGATTCACCAGCGCCTGCGCCAGTGCGATATCGATGGCGCCTTCCCAGGCGGCGTCCTTGAACAGCGCATCATAGAGATAACGCCCGCCCAGCCCGTGGAAGCCGGTTTCGCGGCGGCCATTCTTTTCCGCCACGATCTGCACGTTCAGCCGTACCAGCGGGCGCACGTCGCGCACGCGGGTTCCGTCACCGCGCAGGATTTCGACCACGTTCCAGCTGCCGAGCAGGCTGGCCGACACCTGCACCACGCTCGGATCGCGGGCGCGGGCGGCGGCGTCGATCTGCTGCATCAGCGCCACCTTGGCGGAAAAATCCACGCCAGCCAGCGGATTGGCATCGGTATAGCGCCGGGCGTTGGTGGGCATCGGCGGCATCGCCATGGTGCCGCCGTGGCCATCACGCACCACCTTGATCGTATCGGCAGCGCGCGCGATGGCGGCGTGGGAGAGATCATTGGCGTGGGCAAAGGCGGTCATCTCGCCAGCCACGCCGCGCAGGCCAAAGCCCTTCACCGTATCGAAACTGGCGGATTTCAGCCGGCCATCATCAAAGGCGAAACTTTCGGACACACCATATTGCAGGTAAAGCTCACCATCGTCGCAGCCGTTCAGCGCGTCAGCGACCTGCGCGGCGGTGCGATCGGGATCAAGCCCGGTATCGGTGTAGAACAGCTGGGTGGCATCAGGTGTGGTCATGGCCAAGATATGGGCCAGCCATGGCCAAAGGGAAAGAGGTCAGTCGCCGCAGCGGCCGCAATCAGCCGAACTTGCAGGTGAGCAGCCAGCGTTCACCGGCCCGATCAAAGCTGATGCGGCTGCAATCATCGAGCACATCGCGGCCGATCAGGATCCACGGATCGCGGCCGCGCTTTTTCTTGCGATCAGCCGAAACGGTGATGGTGTCCTCATCGTCGCTTTCGCTGGATGTGCCCTTGGCGGCGGCATCGATCCGGCGTGCATCAGCTTCCGATACGCGCACGCTCATCTGGCGCATCGGCAAGCCGGCGATGGTGAGGCCGGCCTTTTGAGTCAAACCCTGCATGGGCAGCGCCACACCTGGGAAGGGCCGCCAATACCCAATGCTGTTGGCCCGCCGTGCCAGGCCAGCCGCCATCAAGGCCTCGCCGGCGCGGGCGTTCATCACGGTGGTCGGGCTGTTGAGTTCGAGGCTGAGATTGACGGCTTCGGTACCGATGCGGGTCTTGATGCCGGTTTCGCCACTGCCTTTCTTGGCAATCACATAGTCGCGGCTGCCGGCCGGGGTTTCGCGCAGGATCACGTCCACCCGGTCCGCCTTCAAGGCTGCGATGGTCAGGATGCCATCCGCATCGGCTGCCACGGGGATGCTTACCCAGATCGCCGGCACCTTTTTCGATGGCAGGCCCGCCGGCGTCACCGTGGGCAGGTTGAACCGGAAGGTCGCCTTGCCGCCGGGGATCATCGCGTTGCTGAAACTGCCCTTGCCGATCAGCGGAAACGGCTTCAGCCCGGCGCGCGCGGCGGCCGGTTCGTTGAGGACCAGCCCCTGATCGAAGCTTAGCGCCATGCGGATGTTGAGCGTGGCATTCTTTACCATGACCGGCAGATAGGGATTGCCGTTGTCACTGGTACGCAGGGTGAACACCGGCGGCGTGGCGACCTTCGCCGCCTGCACCGGCACCGCCAGCAGCAGGAACGCCAGCGGCGCGATAGCCTTCATCGCCAGAGTCTCATCGCCGATCGGCCGGGCCGCCCGCCAGGATGAAGCGGCGATCACAATAACCGCAATCGGCAAAGCCGGTGCTGTCGATCTGGATCCACACCCGCGGGTGGCCGTCGCCGCCGCGCTCATCGCCGTCGCAAAACACACGGGCGGTATCGGCAACATAGGTTTCAGGGGCCGGAAGGGCGAGAGCGCGAGGAGAAGCCATGCGCCATGATTAGCAGCGCCACGCCGCCAAGTCACCATGTCGAAAGGCGCTGCAGCATTATTGTCATGCCAATGCCACGCGATTGCAACCTCCCGTCGGCACAGCTCCCAAACAATGCCGCACTGCAACATCGCCGCGCCGCCAACATTGGGGAATCACATGCGCCGTCTACTGCTGCTCGCCTCCGCCAGCCTGTTGCCCGCCCTGCCCGCTTTTGCCGCTGATGCCGATCAAATGGCCGAATCGATCGGTGAGGAAATCGTGGTGACGGCGCAAAAGTCCGAGCAGAAGCTGAACGACGTGCCGATCACCATCACCGCCTACACCGGGCGTAGCTTGCGCGAGATCGGCGTTACACAGTTCGATCAGCTTGCCGCCTACGTGCCCGGCCTGAACGTGCAGGAACAATCGCCCAACAACCCGGGCTTCGTCATCCGCGGCATCACGTCGGACACTGGCTCGGCGCAGGGCTCGCCGGCCGTCACCGTCTATCTGAACGGCGTCGATGTCAGCCGCTCGCGCGGTTCTTACTTCGATCTCTATGATCTTGAGCGCGTGGAAGTGGTGAAGGGCCCGCAATCCACCCTGTTCGGCACCGCCGCTGCCGTGGGGGTGGTCAGCGTCATCACCGCCAAGCCGAAGCCCGGTTTCTCCGGCGAAGTGCGCGTGGGCTACGGCAATTATGATCAGCGCCGCATCGATGGCCATGTGAACATCGGCAACGACATCATCGCCCTGCGCGTCGCCGGTGCCATGAAGCTGCGCGACGGCGTGGTGGAAAATATCGCCGGCCGCCCCGGCTCGCAAACGCCGAACGGCCCGCGCGTGGATGATCTCAATGGCCAGGGCCAATATGGCGCACGCGTCTCGCTGCGCTTCACGCCGACGCCCGATCTCACCGCCGATCTGGTGGCCACCTATGATGGCCAGCGCGCGCCTGGCACCGCCTTCTCGTCGGGCACGTTCGCGCCCACCGGCGGCACCACCAGCCCCTACAGCTTCAAGGAAGCCGCCGGTTCACCGTTCAGCGCCGCCGCACTGGGCGCCGATCAGCCCAGCCTGACGCGCAATGTCTATGACGTGAACCTGAGCGTGAACGCCAAGTTCAGCGACGCCTGGAGCTTCACCACCATCGCCGGCTACCGCAATTTCGACAGCAACGAGGTGTTCGACGCCGATGGCACCCAGGCCTGGTATCTGGAATTTGCCGAAGATGCCCGCGGCGAACAGATGAGCTTTGAAGGCCGCTTCAACTACGACAGTGAGAAACTGCGCGGCTTCTTCGGGGCCAATTATTTCTGGGAAACCGGTTTCCAGAGCGTGCCGTTCAGTTCCGAAGAAGGCATTTTCCTCCAGTGCGCGGCGCGGCTGGTGCCGGGCCTGGCCTGCATCAACAACGCCACCGGTGTGGTTGAAGCCGCCCGCGCCACCGCGATCCTCACCGGCGGGGCCGCCACCGTGCTGCCCTATTCCGCCGAACTGTTCCGCAACTCGGCTGAAATCAGCACCTTCAGCGCCTTTGCCGACGTGACGGTGATCCCGGTGCCCCGCCTCGAAATCAACCTTGGCGGCCGTTACCTGAGTGAAGATCGCGACAGCGGCATTTCGACCCGCATTCCCAATTCGGTGATCACCCGCGGCCCGCTGATTGCCGGCGGCATCAATACCAATGGTGAAGTGCTCGGTGCCTCGCGTCGCTTTGATGCCTTCCTGCCGCGCGCCAACATCCTGTTCCGTGTGACCGACAATGTGAACCTGTACGCCACCTATTCGCGTGGCCGCCGCTCGCCGGTGGTGCAGGTCAATGCCGGCCGCGTGGCGGGCGTGCTCACCCCCAACGTGCGCGTGTTCCCGGCCGAACTGCTCGACAATTACGAAGCCGGCGTGAAGGGCACGCTTGGCAAGCTCAACTTCAGCGTTGGCGCCTACATCATCAAATACAAGGACTTCCAGATCTCGGTGCCGCAACAGGGCGCGCCGGCGCTGATCGTCAATGCCGACGCCAGCAACAAGGGCGTGGAAGCCGAATTCGCCCTGAACCTGTCGGACAATGTGCGGCTGTTTGCCAACGGCGCCTATATCGATGCCCGGGTGAACAATGATCCGCGCTTCGGCAATTTTGCTGGCGATCGCTTCCGCCTGCAATCGGAATGGCAGGGATCGGCAGGCGCCAATTTCCGCCTGCCATTGGGTGACAAGATCGAACTGTTTGCCAACCCCAATGTCACCCACCGTTCGAGCGTGTTCTTCGAACTGCCCAACAACCCGGTGACCTCGCAAGGCCCCGTCACACTGGTCAACCTGCGCGCCGGTATCCGTGATCAAAAGGGCAAGTGGGAAATCATCGGTTTCGCCAACAACCTGTTCAATCAGGAATATCTGCTCGACGGCGGCAACACCGGCGGCGCGTTCGGTATCCCCACCTTCATCCGCGGTCTGCCGCGCCTGTTTGGCGTGGAAGCGGTTGCACGCTTCTGATCACGGCCGGGCAAGGGGAGTCCCCTCCCCTTGCCCCACCTCCCGCCCCGGTCTATCCCAACGGCATGAGCGAAGCTGCAATCAGCCTGCGTGGCCTGACCAAGACCTATGCCGGCGGCAAGCAGGCGCTGAAGGGCATTGATCTCGATATCCCGCGTGGTTCCATCTTCGGCCTGCTCGGCCCCAACGGTGCCGGCAAATCGACGACGATCAATATTTTGGCCGGCCTGGTGAACAAGACGGCCGGTAGCGCCCGCATCTGGGGCTTCGACATCGACGAGCATCCGCGCAACGCCAAGGCCAGCATCGGCATCGTGCCGCAGGAACTGGTGTTCGATGCCTTCTTCACGCCGTTTGAAACGCTGGAATTGCAGGCCGGCCTGTTCGGCGTGCCCAAGGCCAAGCGCCGGACGATGGAATTGCTGAAGGCGGTGCGGCTGGACGACAAGGCGCATGTCTATTCGCGCACCCTTTCGGGCGGGATGAAGCGCCGGCTGCTGGTGGCAAAGGCGCTGGTGCACAACCCGCCGGTGCTGGTGCTGGATGAACCGACGGCAGGCGTTGATATCGAGCTGCGGCAATTGCTGTGGGATTATGTGCGTGAACTGCACAGCATGGGCACCACCATCGTGCTGACCACCCATTATCTCGAAGAAGCCGAAAGCCTGTGCGATCGCATCGCCATCATCAATCATGGGCAGGTGGTCGCCAACGACGAAACTTCGAAACTGCTCGGCACCACCGGTGACAAGGTCCTGGAAGTGGTGGTGGACCGCGAGCTTGCCGCCGTGCCTCCGGCGCTTGTCGGCTGCAAGGCGGTGGAGCTGAAGGGCCCGCGGACGCTGGTCATCACCTATGACAAGCGGAGCAACAATGCCGGCGCCGTGCTGGCGATGGTGGGTGCTGCCGGGCTGGGCGTGGTGGAGGTTTCCACCCGCGAAGCCGATCTGGAAGATGTGTTCCTGGAGCTGACAAGTGGCAAAAGCGCCGCCGCCTGAGGCCCGCCATTTCGATGCCATCGTGGTGGGTTCCGGTGCAGCCGGACTGACGGCGGCATTGCACCTGGCCGAACATGGCACGGTGGCCGTGCTGGCCAAGGGCGATCTCGCTGATGGTTCCACGGCCTGGGCACAGGGCGGGATCGCCGCCGTGCTGGATGCCGGCGATACGGTTGCGGCGCATGTGGAAGACACAATGGTGGCCGGTGCCGGGCTCAACCACCGCCCCACGGTTGAATATATCGCCAGCAATGCATCGGCCGCGATCGACCGACTGGCGGAATTGGGCGTGCCGTTCAATCCTGGCGAGACCGTGTCGGAACGCTGGCACCTCACGCGCGAAGGCGGCCACAGCCATCGCCGCATCGTGCATGTCGATGATGCCACTGGCTGGGCGGTTTCACAGGCGCTGATCAAGGCGGCGCAGGCGCATCCCAACATCACCTTGGTGCCGCACATGGCCGCGGTCGATCTGATCACTCATCGCCACGTGCTGCACGAACGCTTCCCACAGCGGCGCTGCCACGGCGTTTATGCGCTCGACGTGAAGAAGCGCCATGTCGTGCGCTTCGTGGCGCCGGCCACGGTGCTGGCCACCGGCGGGGCAAGCCGCGTCTATCTTTATTCCACCAATCCCGATGGCGCGACCGGTGACGGGATTGCCATGGCGTGGCGGGCAGGCTGCCGGGTTTCAAACATGGAATTCAACCAGTTCCACCCGACCTGCCTTTATCACCCCAAGGTGCGCAATTTCCTGATCACCGAGGCGGCGCGCGGCGAAGGCGGCCACCTGAAACTGCCCGACGGCAGCCGCTTCATGGCGCGTTATGACGACCGGCTGGAACTCGCCCCGCGTGACGTGGTGGCCCGCGCCATCGATGCCGAAATGAAGCGGCTTGGCATCCCGCATGTGCTGCTCGACCTGACGCATCTGGGCGCCGATTTCGTGCGGGCGCATTTTCCCACCATCCATGCCCGGCTGCTGGAACTGGATATCGACTGCACACTGGTGCCGATCCCGGTGGTGCCGGCGGCGCATTACAGCTGCGGCGGGGTGATGGTGACGCTGGACGGCCGCACCGATCTGGCCGGCCTGTGGGCGGCCGGCGAGGTCACCCAGAGTGGGCTGCACGGCGCCAATCGGCTGGCGTCGAATTCGCTGCTGGAATGCCTGGTGTTCGGTCAGGCCGTGGCTGACGACATTGCCGCGCAAACCGCCCCGAACTCGCCACGGGTGAAGCCCTGGGATGAAAGCCGGGTGACCGACAGCGACGAGGAAGTGGTGATCGCCCACAATTGGGACGAACTGCGCCGCACCATGTGGGATTATGTCGGCATCGTTCGCACCGATAAAAGGCTGGAACGCGCCGCTCACCGGGTCAAGAATCTGCGCAAGGAAGTGCAGGATTATTACGGCAATTTCCGCATCACCGCCGATCTGATCGAACTGCGCAATCTGGTGACAGTCGCCGATCTGATCGTGCGTTCCGCGCGCCGCCGCCGCGAAAGCCGCGGGTTGCATTACAGCACCGATTATCCGGCCATGGCCGCCGAAGCGGTGGACACCATCCTTGATCCGGTGATGACGCGAGAGGCCTAGGCCGCAGCGCGCCGTGTCAGCGGGAACGGCTGCGGCTGGCCAAACAGCCAGCCCTGGGCGAGATCGCAGCCCAGCCGGGTAAGCAACTGGCGCTGGGCGTCATTCTCCACACCTTCAGCCACCACCTGCTTGCCCATCGAATGCGCCAGATCGATGGTGGCGCGAACCACTTGCTGGTTGCCGGCCGATTCCGAAAGGCGGCCGATGAAACTGCGATCAATCTTGACGATGTTGGCAGGCACGTCCCGCAGCTGGATCAGGCTGGCATGACCTGTGCCGAAATCATCCAGCGCCACATTCACGCCGGCATCGCGCAGGCATTCCAGCGCCTCGATCAGCGCGCCGCCCAGGCCGCTCATCACCACCGATTCCGTCACTTCCACCACCAACGCATGCGGCGGCACACGGTGGCGGGCCAGCTCATCCAGGATGGCAACGGCAGCGGCCGTGCCCTGTAACTGGCTGCCAACAAAGTTGATCGCCATGGTCAGATCCCTGCCGTCGCTCCGCAGCCTGCCCAGTTGTTCCAGTGCCGATTTCAACACATGGGCCTGCAACTGGGGCAGCAGCGTTGATTCGCGCAGCACATCGGGGAAATCGCCGGGGGCCAGCAGGCCCAGCCGCGGATGCTGCCAGCGCAGCAGCGCTTCATAGCCTACAAGCGTGTCATCCAACTGCACGACGCGCTGATAATGCAGCAGGAACTGGTTGCCAGCCAGGCCAACGCGGGCTTCCGACAACAGGCGGCTGCGCGCTTCGGCTTCATCGGCCATGCTGCTGTCATAACTGCGCCAGCAGCCGCGGCCCGCCGCCTTGGCCCGGTACAGCGCCAGATCGGCCTGCTTGAAGATGCGGGCCAGTGCTACGCCCTTGTTTTCCGACGAACTGTGGCCAGCACAGATCGAGATGGTGAGATTATGGCCCGAATGGCGGAGCGGAACACCGGACGACAGCGCGATCATCTGGCGCACGGCCGACAGGCGTTCGCGCGCCGCGCCGGTCAGCAGGATCACAAACTCGTCACCGCCAACCCGGGCGATATTGGCTTCGGGGCCGGCCGCTGCTGTCAGCCGTTCTGCCACCGCCACGATCAGCGCATCGCCCGCATCATGGCCGGCCATGTCGTTCGTCTGCTTCAGGAAATCGATATCGATGGCGATCACGTCGATGCCGGAATTGCGGGTCAGTGGCTGTTCCAGCATGTTCTGGAACAGGGCGCGGTTGCCCAGGCCGGTGAGCGCATCAGTGGTGGCCACCCGGAACAGCGTATCGCGCTCGGCATCGGCGGCATCGGCATCGCGGCGCAGCTGGCGGAAGCGATCGGCAATGGCCAGCGACAGCAGCAGCGATTCCCAGCCGACGGCGGCAAAGCCGGCAAGATCGACCAGATCATCCTGCGGCAGCAGGCTGAAGTTGCGGAAGATGCGCAACACCAGCACGGCCAGCGCCGGCAGCCAACCAGCCAGATAATACCAGATCGCCCGGCTGCCGCGCAGCGCCGCAAAGCCCGAGCCAACCGTGAGCGTGAGCGTGACGATGATCAGCGTGATGTTGAGCAGAAGATCGCCCAGCGCGGCTGGAAACAGCGTGTCGAACGCCGCCACCACTGATGCAAGCGCCACGCCCATGCCGGCAAGCTGGCCAAAATCGATCAGGCGCTGGGGCAACTTGTCCTTCTCGATCAGCGAGAAGAAGAAGGCGGCGCCAGACACCACCATCAGGCCAAGCAGCAGGTAGAAGGTGCGCACCGCCGCCGGCCCGGCCAAGAACGGGAAGATATTGAGGATCGCGCCCGACCACACCAGCAAATAGCCCAGGCTGCCCGCCAGCCACACGACATACCAGCGTTGGAACCCGGTGCGCAGCCAGGTGAGCAGGAACATGTTGTAGACAAAGGCCGAGAACAACATGCCGAGAACCAGGGCGACCTGCACCGTCCAGCGCAGCACATGCGATTCATGGCCGGCGGCATCCATCGCCTTGATGGTGCGCAGCAGGCCCGGCCCGTCCATGTTGCGATAGCCGATCTGGATGGCCGTCACATCAGGGCCCGCAACCGGAATCTGGAAGCGCAGATTATTGCCCATTGTCCAGTTGCGGCTGAGTTCGAACTGGCCACGGCGGATCACCGCCACGCCGCCTTCATGCACCACCCGAATTTCGATGGCGGTAAAGCGGACATTGTCGATCACCAGGTTCCAGCCCACCGGCATGCGCTGCAGCCGGGCAGGATCAACGGCAAACCAGGTCCATTTGCTGGGCATGTCCTTGCCCGAACCCGGTGCAATGGGGGTGATGCAGCTGTTGCCCTGGCAGGTCGGAACTTGCCGGTACGCAAGTTGCACGTTCTCAGCTCGCGCTGGTGCCACCCATAGCGCGAAGAACAGCCCCACCACCAATACGATCAGACCCCAAGATCGTTTGGTGAAGGGGGCCAGGCGGCTCATCAGAGCCGATGTCGGTCTGCTGCCTTGTCGCAACATTCCGTCCTTTGCTTACCCCTCGTAAGAGACAAACATACGGGAGAAGCCGTTTAGGAACCATTACCGCCTCGTTCTGATGGCGGCTATTGAGGGTAAAACCCAGACAATTCAGTCCGAATCAGCGCATTAACTGGCGAACATCGACCAGATGCCCCGAAATAGCCGCCGCTGCTGCCATCGCGGGCGACAACAAGTGCGTGCGCGCACCCGGGCCCTGCCGGCCAACGAAATTGCGATTCGAGGTGCTGGCACAGCGCTCGCCGGCCGGCACCTGATCGGGGTTCATGCCCAGGCACATGGAACAGCCCGGCTCGCGCCATTCGAAGCCGGCATCAATGAAGATGCGGTCCAACCCTTCGGCTTCGGCCTGGCGCTTCACAAGGCCGGAACCCGGTACCACCAGCGCCTGGCGCACGTTGCCCGCCACCTTGCGGCCGCGCACCACATCGGCGGCCACGCGCAGATCCTCGATGCGGCTGTTGGTGCAGCTGCCGATGAAGATATTTTCCACGGCCACATCTTCCATGCGGGTGCCAGGGGCAAGGCCCATGTAATCGAGGCTCTTCTGCGCCGCCGCGCGCTTGCCGGCATCGGCAAAGCTGGCCGGATCGGGCACCACATCGGTGATGGCCACCACGTCATCCGGGCTGGTACCCCAGGTGACGAGCGGGGCAATGGCGCTGCCGTCGATGGTGATGCGCTTGTCATACGTCGCGCCCGGATCGGTTTTCAGCGTCTTCCACCAGGCCAGCGCCGCCTCCCACGCGTCACCTTGGGGTGCGCGCGGACGACCTTCAACATAGGCGAAGGTCTTTTCATCCGGCGCGATCAGGCCGGCGCGGGCGCCGGCTTCGATGGCCATGTTGCACAGCGTCATCCGCCCTTCCATGGAGAGCGCCTCGATCACCGGCCCGGTATATTCGATGACATGGCCGGCACCGCCGCCCGAACCCAGCACGCCGCACACGGCCAGCGCGACATCCTTGGCGGAGACGGAGAAGCCCAGTTCGCCCGTGACATGCACCTGCAGCGATTTGGACTGGCGCAACAGCAGCGTTTGCGTCGCAAACACATGCTCCACTTCCGACGTGCCGATGCCGAAAGCCAGCGCGCCGAAGGCACCGTGGGTGGCGGTGTGGCTGTCTCCACAGACCATGGTGACACCGGGCAGCGTGAAGCCTTGTTCCGGGCCGATGACGTGGACGATGCCCTGTTCCGGTGCATCGATGTTATAGAGCTCGACGCCGAAATCGGCGCAGTTCTGCACCAGCGCGTCGAGTTGTGCCTTCGACATCGGATCGAGGATCGGCAACCGGCGATCCGTGGTGGGCACGTTGTGATCGGGCACCGCGAGCGTCAGATCGGGCCGGCGCAGGGTGCGGCCGGCGATGCGTAGCGCCTCAAACGCCTGCGGGGTGGTCACTTCGTGGATGAGGTGACGATCGATGAAGATCAGCGCGGTGCCGTCATCAAGCGACTGGACAACATGATCGTCCCAGATCTTCTGGTAGAGGGTTCGCGTGGTGCTGAGCGTGGGCATCGTCATGCGTTGGGGCTTTGCCAAGCAGCACGTACAAAATCCAGCAGCAAATGACCCGCAATTGCCGTGCAAGTGCGCTGATGAACCGATGGTGCCGGGACTGGCAATCGCCAGCGCAACCCCTAAGATGACGATCCATGTACGATATGGTTGATGAGCTTCCCGTATTGGTGATCGCGCTGCTACTGCTGGTCGTCGGCGCGATGGCGATGCTGGCTGGGCGCACCGCACGAAACCAGATGGGAGCGTCGGCAGGCGAAACGCTTTATGCCACCACGGCCACGATCAGTCTTTTCACTTTGCTCGTCGGTTTCACCTTTTCGGTCGCGCTGAACCGCTATGACACGCGGCGCGATCTGGTCGTTGAAGAGACCGCGGGTTGCTTTGCACTCTGGCAACGGCTGCAACTGCAACCAGCCCCCTATCGCGCCGAAATGGCGGCCACCATGCGCGCCTATGTCGATGCGCGGCTGGCGTGGGCCAACCGCGGGCGCGAGACCGACCGTGACAGGCCGGGCGATTCCGCCAGCGACGCCCTTATGGAACGAATGTGGAATCTGTCGCGGGCCGCCGGCGGCGATGGCGCCCGTCTGCGGCTGATGGCCGACAGCCTGAGCAGGGTCGATGATGCCGCCTGGCGCCGGGAAGCCATGGCGCGGGAACATATTCCGCTGCCGGTGATCGATGCACTGCTGCTGTTCCTGTTGCTGTCAGCGGTTTCGCTGGGCTATTCGGGCAGCGGCGATGGCCGGCTCGCACGGTTGCCGCACCTGCTGTTCCTTGGCTTGGCAACTGGCGCCGTGATGCTGGTTCTGGATCTGGATCGACCGCGATCGGGATTGGTGATGGTAAATCAGGTGCCGATGCGCGAGTTAGCAGGGTTCATGGCGCGAGACATGGCCATCGATCAGACACTGCGCCCGTAGCCTCAGCAGGCAATCCCTGCCAACGCAACCAGCAGCGCATCCACCTCATCCAGCGTGTTGTAGTGGGTGAAGCCGACCCGCACGGCGCCGCGATCCCGCAGGCCCAGCACGCCGGCCGGTTCCCAAGCGTAATAATAACCATTCCACACGAAGATGTTGCGGGCGGCGAGATCGGCCGCGATGGCATCGGCACTGTGGCCTGCGATCTCGAACGTGAAGGTCGCCACCCGCTCGTGGAGACGGTTGGCGTTGGCAATGCCGTGCAGTGTCACGCCCGGCACCGTGGCGATGCCGGTGAGGAAGCGCCGCATCAATTCGGTCTCGTGCGCCTGCGCCGCTGCCAGGCCGGCCACAAGCCGCTGGCGCAGTGATGCATCACCGCTGACCGTGCCCGCAGCAATTCCCAGCCACGCCATATGCTCGATGGCCGCCGTGGTGCCGGCCATGGCCTCGAAACTCGGCGTGCCGGGCATCAGCCGCGTCGGCATCGCATCGACCGACGGGCGGACTTTCAAGGGCCGGATCAGCCCCTGCAAGCGATGGGAGATGTACATGATGCCAAGGTGCGGCCCGAAGAATTTATAGGCCGATGCCGCCATCAGATCGCAGCCGATGGCCTGCACATCCAATGCGATATGCGGGGCAGACTGCACGGCATCGACAATGCTCACCGCGCCCACGGCGCGCGCGGCGGCGCAGACGGCGGTAACATCGTTGATGGTGCCGAGGAAGTTGCTGGCATGACCCACGGCAACGGCGCGGGTGCGTGCGTCGATCAGATCGGGCAGCGTTTCCAGTTTCAGCGCGAACGTCTCGCGATCCCACTCGATGAAGCGCACCTCCACCCCGCGCGCTTCAGCCGCCTGCAACCAGGGCGAGACATTGGCATCATGATCCATGCGGGTGAGCAGGATATTGTCGCCGGCCTGCCAGTTGGCGGCAATCAGCGGCGCCATCTGGAAGAACAGGCTGGTGGTGTTGAGGCCGAAGATCACTTCATCTTCGGCACAATTGAAGCAGGCCGCGGCGGCGGCGAGCGCCGCATCGACGATGGCGCCGGTCGCTACAGACGTGCGGAAGGTGCCGCCATCATTGGCGCAGGCGGCGATCATGGTGTGGCTCATCGCCTCCACGACCCGGCCCGCGACCTGGGTGCCGGCCGGCGCATCGAGATAGAGGCGCGGGAGCCCATCGTCGGCAAGGGCCAGCGCCGGGAAGGCGGCGCGCACGTTGTCCATCGGCAATGTCATGTTTGTCCCCCGCCTGTTGCGGGAGGTTTATTGGCCCAGCGCGTCGACGGCGGCAAGCACCGCTTCGGGTTGCGGGCGCTGGCGGTAATTGGCCTCCATCAGCCGGGCGCGGATCACGCCCTTCTTGTCGATCACATAGACCGCCGGCAGTGGCACCCCACGGGCGCGATTACCGGGCGGGTAGGCCGGATCGCGCAACTGCCAGCGATCGATAACCTTCGACTGCGGATCCGATAGCAGCGGCCAGGCCACCTTGCGCTCGGCAGCGAACTTGGCGAGCACGGCTGGATCGTCATACGACAGCCCAACCAGTGCGTAACCGCGACTGTTCAGCCCCGCCGCCGCACTCTCGTTCATGGCGATCAACTGCGCCTTGCAGAACGGGCACCACGATGCCGAGCGGAAGAACATCAGCACCGTGCCCTTGCGGCCGGCGAGTTGCTTCAGCGTCCGGGTTTTGCCCGCAATGTCGGCACCTGAAACTGCGGGCGCTTTGTCTCCTACGGCGGGAAAGGCGACGACCGGCGCTGCGATGACGGAAAGGGCGATGAATGCGGGGAGAATGCGCATGGAAAGTCTTTCGCATGGCAGCCGGCAAAGGTTGCAGCCCTATTCCTCATCAAGCAGCGGCAGTTGCACCTGATCGGCCGGCGGCAGCAGCCCCAGATGCTTCCAGGCCGGGCCGTTGAGCATGCGGCCGCGGGCGGTGCGGGCGATCAGGCCCTGTTGGATCAGGAAGGGCTCGATCACGTCTTCCACCGTGTCGCGCGCTTCCGACAGGCCGGCGGCGAGCGTTTCAATGCCGACCGGGCCACCGCGATAGATATCGGCGATCATCATCAGGTAACGCCGGTCCATCGCGTCGAGGCCGAGGCGATCGACTTCCAGCCGGCTGAGCGAGGCGTCAGCCATGCGGGCGGTGACTTCGGTCTGGCCGGCGGCAGCCGCGAAATCGCGCACACGGCGCAGCAGCCTGCCGGCGATGCGCGGCGTGCCACGGGCGCGGGCGGCAATCTCGCGCGCCGCATCGGCGGTAAGCGGCAGTTCGAGCAGCCGCGCGGCGCGGGTGACGACCTGTTCCAGTTCATCGATGGAGTAGAAATTGAGGCGCAGCGGGATACCGAAACGATCGCGCAGCGGTGTCGTCAACAGGCCGGCACGGGTGGTGGCGCCGACCAGCGTGAACGCCGGCAGATCGATGCGCACGCTGCGCGCCGACGGGCCTTCGCCGATCATGATATCCAGGACCCGGTCTTCCATGGCGGGATAGAGAATTTCCTCCACCGCCGGGGACATGCGGTGGATTTCATCGATGAACAGCACGTCATGCGGTTCGAGATTGGTCAGGATGGCCGCGAGATCGCCGGCCTTGGCGATGACCGGGCCCGATGTTGCGCGGAAACCGACGCCCAGTTCGCGCGCCACGATCTGCGCCAGCGTCGTCTTGCCCAGGCCCGGCGGGCCGTGCAGCAGCACATGGTCCATCGCCTCGCCGCGCGATCGGGCGGCGGCAATGAACACCCCAAGATTTTCGCGCAAGCCCTGCTGACCGATGAACTCGTCCAGCCCCTTGGGCCGCAGCGCGGCATCGATGTCGTCGGGGCGACGTTGCGGGGTGAGATCGGCGGTCATTCGGGTGGGCGTTCCTTACCGCACACTTTTCTTCAGCGCCACTCGCACCACGTCATTCAGGGCCGCCCCCTCGCCCAATTCAGCCAGCGCTTCAGAAACCGCACGGCTGGCGTCCATGGGCCTGAAACCCAGCGCGGCGAGCGCCGAGACGGCATCCTCCACGACGCGCGCGCCGGCCGTCACCGGCAAGGGCGCACCGGCAGCCATCGCGACGCCGCCCAGCTTGCCCTTCAGTTCGTTGGCGATGCGGGCGGCGAGTTTGGGGCCGACTCCGTTGGCACGGGCCAGCGATGCGGAATCACCCGCTGCGACCGCATGCGCGACCTGATCGGGCGTAAGCACAGAGAGAATGTTGAGCGCCACCCGGCCGCCAACGCCCTGCACCGTGATCAGCGCCCGGAAGGCAGCGAGTTCGGATTCGGAAACACAGCCGAACAGAGTGATGGCGTCTTCCCGCACCTGCGTTTCGATGTGGAGCGCCACCGGCTGCCCCACCGAAAGCGAAGCCAGCATGCGAGTGGAGGCCTGCACCAGATAGCCGACGCCGTTCACATCGACGATCACGCTATCGGCCGAAACGCTGTCGACCAATCCCTTGAGCCGCGCGATCACAGCAGGCCCTTTCGCAAACTGGCGCCCAGATGCGCGTGAGCAATCGCCACGGCGAGCGCGTCGGCCGCATCGGCCCCCACCACTTTCACGCCTGGCAGCAACCGTTCCACCATCGCCTGCACCTGATCCTTGCTGGCACTGCCCACCCCGGTCAGCGCCTTCTTCACCAGCCTTGTGGCATATTCTGCCACGGGCAGGCCAGCACGCGCCGAACATAGCAGCACGACGCCGCGCGCCTGCCCCAGTTTCAGCGTCGATTGCGGATTGGCGTTGACGAACACCTCCTCCACGGCGGCTTCGGTAACGGCATGTTCGGCGATTACTGCCATCAGGCCATCGTGCAGCGTCACCAACCGCTCCGCCAACGGGGCCGCGGCGGAGGTCTTCACGGTGCCGTGGGCGATGTGGCGCAGGCGATTGCCCTCAGCCACGATCACGCCCCACCCCGTCGCCGCCAAACCGGGATCGAGGCCGAGGATCAGCCTCACGGTTTGCCGGGCGCTCCGTTGGACAGCGTCACGAACGTTTCGCTGCGCAGTTTCCAGCCCGTGGGCGTGGGCACCCACACCGCCAGATATTCGCCACTGAACCGGCCCGAAAGGCTGCCACCTGACCAATGACCGCGTTCCATCGCGCGCAGCGGCGGGACGGCCACCGTGACCACGTCGGGTGTGCGCACGAAGCCGAGGAAGCCCGGCGTCTTGAAGGCGCGGGCAAAATAATCGGTCATGCCGTCGGCGCCGATAATGGCTTCGCCGCCGGTGCCGGCAATGCCGACATAGCCTTCACCCAGCGCGGCGCGCACGCCAGCGGCATCGCGGGCGGCGATCGCGGCGTTGTAGGCAGCGCGCGCGGCCTTGATATCGGCAACAGGATCAGCAGCGGCAGGCGTGGCCATGATCATAGCGAGCGCAGCCAGCCCCAGTTTCACAGACCGGCCATCACGTCGTCGGGCACGTCATAATTGCCCCACACGGTCTGCACGTCGTCATCATCGTCCAGCACGTCGATCAGCTTCATCAACTGCGCCGCATCGTCAGCGCCAACAGTGACCATCGTGCCCGGCTTCCATGCCAGCTTCGCCTGGCCGCTGTCGCCCAGCACCGGCTCCAGCGCGCGGGCGACGTCGTGCAGATTTTCGATGCTGCACCAGATCTCGTGGCCGTCTTCGGTCGATTGCACATCGTCGGCGCCGGCTTCCAGCGCGGCTTCGAACACGGCATCGGCGCTGCCGGCGCTGGCCGGATAGGCGATCAGGCCAAGCCGTTCAAAGCCATGGCTCACGCTGCCCGACGCGCCCAGGTTGCCGCCATTCTTGGCCATGGCGGTGCGCACGTTGGTTGCGGTGCGGTTGCGATTGTCTGTGAGGGATTCGATGATCAGCGACACGCCGCCGGGGCCGAAGCCTTCATAGCGCACTTCTTCATAATTCGCGATGTCACCACCCTGCGACTTGTCGATGGCGCGCTGGATATTGTCTTTCGGCATGCCTTCCACGCGGGCAGCGACCACGGCGGCGCGCAGGCGCGGGTTGTTGGCCGGATCGGGCATACCCATCTTGGCCGCCACGGTGATTTCGCGGGAAAGCTTTGAAAACAAGGCGCTGCGCTTTTTATCCTGCGCGCCCTTGCGGTGCATGATGTTCTTGAATTTGCTGTGGCCGGCCATGATCATTCAACTGGTTGGAAACGGGATGGTTGCGGCCTTAGCAACCCGCCCGCAAAACGGCAATCAGCCCAGCTTCACTGCGGTACCAACGGCCCCCACCATCAGCATCGAATCCGAAGCGCCCAGCGCCGCATAGCTGATCTGCACGCCGATCACGGCATCGGCGCCCAGCGCCAATGCGCGATCGGCCATTTCGCGCAGCGCTTCCTCGCGGGCACCCTGCATCACTTCCTCATAGGCGCCGGAACGGCCGCCAACGATGTCACGGATGCCGGCGAAGATATCACGGAAGATGTTGGCGCCCATGATGGCTTCACCAGCGACGACACCCAGATAGTGCGTCGCCACGCGGCCTTCGACCGTGGGGGTGGTGGTGACGATCAGTTCGGCCATGGCAGCCTCCTTCAGGCCAGAGTGGCCAGTGCCTGCTTCATCATCACGCCGCAAAGATGGGCGCGATATTCTGCACTGGCGTGGATATCGCTGTTGAGATCATCGGCGGCCAGCACCAGCCCGGCAGTATCACTGCCAGCGTTCAGCGCGGCTTCCGCGTCCGTCCAGCGGAACACGCCCGTCCCCGCCCCCGTTACCGCCACGCGCCAAGTGTTGGAACCTTGGGCAGCATGGCGGGCGACATAAACGCCCACCATGGCATAGCGCGACGCCGGATGGCGGAACTTGGCATAGGATGATTGCTGCGGGATGGCGAAACCCACGCGGGTGATGATCTCGCTTTCGGCCAGCGCCGTGGTGAACATGCCCTGGAAGAAGTCGTCCGCCCCAAAGCTGCCGCGATCCGTTTCGATCACCGCAGCCAGCGCCAGCGCGGCAGCGGGATAGTCGGCTGCTGGATCATTGTTGGCAATGCTGCCGCCAAGCGTGCCGCGGTTGCGCACCTGCGCGTCGCCGATACCGGCGGCGAGGCAAGCAAGGCCCGGAATGGCGGTGGCGCCCGTGGCGACATCGGCATGAAGTGTGGTCGCGCCGATCCACAGGCGATCACCGTCGCGGCTGATGCCAGACAGGCCGAGGCCCGTCAGGTCCACCAGCGCATCAGGCATGCGCAGCCGTGATTTCATGGCAGGGATCAGCGTGTGGCCACCGGCGAGATAGGCGGCTTCGCCATCGGTACCGGCAAAGGCAGCGGTGGCGGCGGACAAGCTGCCCGGGCGATGCAGAGCGAAATCACGCATTCTGGGTCTCCATCGCTGCCGCGCCGGCCACGATCGCCTTCACGATGTTGATGTAACCCGTGCAGCGGCACAGATTGCCTTCCAGCTCGTGCGTCACCAGTTCCGGCGTCAGCGTCGTGCCATGCTTGCGCACCATTTCCATGCCGGCCATCACCATGCCTGGTGTGCAAAAGCCGCACTGCAGGCCGTGGGCTTCGCGGAAGGCCTGCTGCATCGGGTGCAGCGCGTCGGTGCTGCCCAATCCTTCGATGGTGGTGACCTGCGCGCCCTGCGCTTGCGCGGCCAGCATGGTGCAGGCCTTCACCGCCGCACCATCGATCAGCACGTTGCAGGCGCCGCACTGGCTGGTGTCGCAGCCGATGTGGGTGCCGGTCAGCCCCAGCTGGTCGCGCAGCACCTCGACCAGCAGGGTGGCGGCGGGTGCCTCCACGCTGTGGTCCTGGCCGTTGATGGTCAGCGTCATCTGCATTGGAGTCCCCTTGTGGGATTGAGCTTAGGGGCGAGGTGGCCCGGCAATCAAGCCCGGCTGGCCATCATCTGCTTCAAGCCCTCGGCCTGTTCGGCAATTGCCTGCGCGCCCAGCGCACTGGCCTTGGCACGGGCCCACCAGGCAGCGAGGCCGGGCTGTGCGGCCACCAGCGCCTTGGTCGGCATCGGGCCATCCAATGCATCAAGGAAGAAGAACAGCGGGATCAGCGCCGCATCAGCCTGGCTGAAGCTGTCGCCATAGGCGAACGCGTGATCGGCGTTGCGATAATGCTCGATGTAACCCAGCGCCTCGGCCATGCCCTTGAGCGCGTCCGGCACGCCGGCCGGGTTCTCGCGGCCGCGGAACAGCCCGCCCAGTTGCGGTACGACATAGCTATCCGCCAGCCGCACCAGCAACCGCACCTTGGTGGCGCCCACGATATCGGTCGGGATCAGCTTGGGACCGGGCAGCGCCAGATCAAGATAATCGGCGATGACCTGGCTTTCCGGCAGCGCCAGATCGCCATCGACCAGCAGCGGCATCTTGCCGGTGGGGCACAGCGCCAGATATTCCGGGCACTTGATGCCACCTTCAAAATTGCCCAGCGTGACCTCGGCACCCTTTGCCCGGCTCACCAGCAACGGCCGCATCACGAACGGCGAGAGCTTGCCCCCATAAAGAATCATCGTTTTTTCCCCCGATTACAGGCCGATGGCGGCCCGGTAGGTTTCCAGCAGCGCTTCGGCTTCCTGCCGAGCGGCGGTTTCCATTTTCCGCAGCCGCACCAGCGTCTTCATCGTCTTGATGTCGAAACCAGTGCCCTTGGCTTCGGCGTAGACATCCTTGATGTCGTCGGCCATGCCCTTTTTTTCTTCTTCCAGCGTTTCGATCCGCTCGATGAACAGGCGCAGCTGGGTGGCGGACACGCTTTCGGTGCCAGAGATCGTCTCGTCGCTCATTTGGGTCCCTGTCTGAAATTGGTTGCCGCAGGGGTTATCGAACCCGCTCGTTCTTCGCCAGCGATTCGGCCATACGGTCCATCTGTTCCTGTGTCGCCGGTTGCTGGTGCAGCGCCTTCCACTCGGCCTGGCTCATGCCATAGACATGGGTGCGGCCTTCGTCCTTGCTCAGCGCCAGGCCCAGATTGTCGGCTTCCTCGTGCAGCCAGTCGCCCAGGCAGTTGCGGCAGAAGCCGCTCCAGCCCATCAGGTCGATATTCTGCACGTCAGTGCGCTGGCGCAAATGCAGCATCAGTCGGCGAAAGGCTGCGGCTTCAAGCCGTTCCCGCACTGCATCATCGGCAAGGATCGTCATGGCGGTGTCTCTCTCCTGTGGCACTGCGCCGCATCAACCGCTAGGGTAGCGGCAAATCCGAACGACTGGGACGCAGCATGAGCCGACATCTTCAACCAAGGGCCCGCCGGGTCAAGGTGCTGGCCACGTTGGGGCCGGCATCGGCTTCGGAAGAGATGATCAGCAAACTGCATGCGGCCGGTGCCGATGCCTTTCGCGTGAACATGAGCCACGGCAGCCACGAAAGCCAGGGCAAGCTGATCGCGGCGGTGCGCGCTGTCGAAAAGGCCAATGGCCGGCCGATCGCCATCCTTGCTGATCTGCAAGGGCCGAAATTGCGGGTGGGCCGGGTCGCCGGCGGCGCGGCGGAGTTGGTGAAGGGCCAGGCCTTCCGTTTCGATCGCCACACGGCGCCGGGTGATGCCGCGCGCGTGTGCCTCCCGCACAAGGAAATCTTTGCCGCGCTGCGCCCCGGCGCGCGCCTGCTGGTGGATGATGGCAAGATCGTGCTGCGCGCCATCGATGTTTCGGAAGACGCCATTGATTGCGTGGTGGAGGTGCCCGGCACCATCAAGGACAACAAGGGCGTCAACGTGCCCGATGTGGTGGTACCGCTGCCGGCGCTGACCCCGAAGGACCGCGCCGATCTCAGCTTTGCGCTCGATTGCGGGGTGGACTGGGTGGCGCTGAGTTTCGTCCAACGCCCCGAAGACGTCGCCGAAGCGCGCCGGCTGATTGGCGGCCGCGCCGCGCTGCTCGCCAAGATCGAGAAGCCAGCAGCGCTGGAACGGCTGGAGGAGATATTGGAAATCGCCGACGCCGTGATGGTGGCGCGCGGCGATCTGGGGGTGGAACTACCGCCGCAGAACGTGCCGCCCGCCCAGAAACGCATCGTTGCCATGGCGCGCAGCCTGGGCAAGCCGGTGGTGGTGGCAACGCAAATGCTGGAATCGATGATCACCAGCCCCTCCCCCACCCGCGCCGAGGTGTCGGACGTGGCGACCGCCATCTATGATGGCGCCGATGCCGTGATGCTGTCCGCCGAAAGCGCCGCCGGGGCCTGGCCGGTGGAAGCGGTGAGCATGATGGATGCGATTGCGGCGCAGGTGGAGGCCGACCCGAGCTATCATGGCCGGGTACATTTCACCGAAGTGGCCACCGGCCGTTCAACGGCGGCTGCCATCACGTCGGCCGCTGCCGACATCAGCCGCACCATCGGCGCGCGCGCCATTGCCTGCTTCACCATCTCCGGCTCCACTGCCGGCCGCGCCGCGCGGGAACGGCCTTCGGTGCCGGTGCTGTGCCTCACGCCCAGCCAGACGACGGCGCGGCGCATGGGCCTGGTGTGGGGTGTGCATGCCGTCACCACCCGCGATGTCGGCAGTTTCGAGGAGATGGTGGCCAAATCCAAGCGTATGGCATTGCGGACGGGTCTGGCCAAAGGTGGCGATCCGCTGGTGCTGATCGCCGGCGTGCCCTTCTCGACGCCCGGCACCACCAACGTCGTCCACGTGGTCCGACTGACGGGGGACGAGCTGAAGAATTATTGAGCCAGCACGCCCAGCCGCGCCAGTTCCGCCGCCAGCACTTCGTGGCCGGTGAACAGGTGGCCCACAAAGCCATTGGTCTCAGCCGCCGCCACATTGTCGGCGCGGTCATCGATGAAGATCGCTTCACCGGGGCCAAGGCCGAAACGGCGCAGGGCGAGTTGGTAGATGGCGGCATCCGGTTTAGTCAGCCGCTCTTCGCCTGAAACGATGATGTCGGTGAAATGATCGAACACCGGCCACTCGGCCCGGAACGGTGGCCAGAATTCGTGGCTGAAATTGGTGATAGCAAACAGCGGCACGCAGGCCGCGGCCAACTGCTCCACCAGTTCGATCATGCCAGGAATGGCACCGGGGACCGTTTCATTGAAGCGGGGGCCATATTGGCGGATCAGTTCAGCCTCGGCCGGGAAGCGGGCGATCAGTTCGGCGCTGGTTTCCGCAAACGGCCGGCCGGCATCATGCTGGAAATGCCAGGCTGGCGTCACAACCTCGGCCAGGAACCAGTCCAGCCGCGCCGGATCGGGAATCAGCGTCGCATAGAAAGCGCGCACGTTCCAATCCACCAACACATTGCCGACATCGAACACCACGGCAGTCGGCAATATTCTGGCCATGACCAACCCTACAAACAGCAAAACCCCCGCCGAATGGCAGGGGTCTCACAAAGTCAACCTGCCGGCCACAAGGGCCGGCGGCGCGCTTTCAGCCCTGACGGGCCTTGAAGCGACGGTTGGTCTTGTTGATGACATAGGTGCGGCCGCGACGACGCACGATCTGGCAGTCACGGTGGCGGCCCTTGAGGCTCTTGAGGCTGTTGCGGATCTTCATGATCAATCCCGGCAAGTGAATCGGTGGTGAAACGGAGGCCGGTCGCTAAGGGAGGCGCTGCGCTTTGTCAACCGCGGTCGCCTGATCCACCCTTGCTTGCCCGCAGCCGAAGTGCGACCAGACAGGGGTATAAGTGCCCCGCGAGTAAAGCCCATGACCCGCCACATGATTTTGCCTGCCGTGCTGGCCGCCCTGCTGCTGCCATCGGTGGCCCATGCCGCAACCGTGAAAGTGGAGGTAACCCGCTTCCACATCCTGGCACCGCCGGCACCGCCGCTGACCGGCAGCAGCATCGTGGTGGAGCCAGCCGATCCGGCGGCGGCATCCTCGCTACAGTTCGGCGCGCTGGCCGCAGCCGCCAATGCCGAGCTGGCCAAGGCGGGCTTTACGCTGGCGGCGGGCGGCCAGCCGGCTGATCATGTCGCGCGCATTTCGCTTACCGGCAACAGCGAGGTGGTGCGCAAACGTTCGCCCATATCGATCGGTATCGGCGGCGGCACTGGTGGCTGGAATGGCGGCATTGGCGGCGGCGTGACCTTCCCGGTGGGTGGCGGCACCCGCACCGTGACGGCCGCGCTGATGACGCTGCAGATCCGCCGGGCCAGCGACGGCAGCGCCGTATGGGAAGGCCGCGCCAGCACCATCGCCCCCAGCATCGATCCGATCAGCGCCGCACCGGTGCTGCTGCAGGCCCTGCTCAAGGGCTTTCCCGGCCCCAGCGGCCAGAGTGTGACCGTGAAAGTGAAGACCGACCAATGATCAGCATCGATAGTGCCTTTGATTCGGGCAACATCCAGGTCGAACGGATTGCCGGCCCGCACGAGATCGTGCTGACCATCGGGAAGGACGCGCACAGCGACTTTTATCAATGGTTCCACTTTCGCCTTTCTGGAGCGAAGGACCAGCGCTGCATCATCCGCATCATCGATCTGAACAACTGCGCCTATCCCGGCGGCTGGCCGGGCTATCGCGCCTGCGTGTCGGACGACCGGCAGACGTGGCGGCGCGCGCCGACCAGTTTTGATCCCAAATCCGCCAATGGCACGCTCACCATCGAGGTGACGCCCAGCGTTGACCAGATGTGGCTGGCCTATTTCGCGCCGTATTCCATGGAGCGGCACCATGATCTGATTGCCCGCATCGCCGCCCAGCCCGGCGTGCGCGCCGACGTGCTGGGCCATAGTATCGACGGCAGGGCGATTGACCGGTTGGTCGTGGGCGATGGCCCCAAGACCGTGTGGCTCTATGCCCGCCAGCATCCGGGCGAGAGCATGGCCGAATGGTGGATGGAAGGTGCGCTGGAGCGGCTGACCGATCCCCACGATCCGGTGGCGAGGCTGTTGCGCCAACAAGCCACCTTCCACATCGTGCCCAACATGAACCCCGATGGCAGTTTCCGCGGCCATCTGCGCACCAATGCCGCCGGCGTGAACCTCAACCGCGAATGGAACGCGCCGTCGGCCGAAAAATCGCCGGAAGTGCTGTGCATGCTGGGTGCAATGGACAAGACCGGCTGCCACCTCGCAATGGATGTGCACGGTGATGAAGCCATCCCGCAGGTGTTCATCGCCGGTTTTGAAGGCATTCCGTCGATCACGCCGAAGCAACTGGCGCTGCTCGCCGATTACAAGGCGCGGCTGGCGCGGATCACGCCGGATTTCCAGACGGCGAAAGGCTATCCCGTCGCCCGCCCCGGCACCGCCAATCTGGCCATGAGCACCAACCAGCTGGCCGAGCGCTTCGGCTGCCTCGCCATGACACTGGAAATGCCGTTCAAGGACAATGATGATCTGCCCTGCGCCGAGTATGGCTGGTCGCCGCAGCGTTCGATGCAACTGGGCCGTGATTGCTTGGCGGCGATCATGGAAGTGATGCCCGACCTTGGCTGATTGATGGGGTGACGGCGCGGCGCCGCCACCCCTATCGTGACGGCCAAAGGGAGATCGTCATGAGCTATACCCATATCCTGTTCGAAGAAGCCGAAGGCATCGCCACCCTCACCATCAACCGGCCGCAGGTGATGAACGCGCTCCACGTGGGCGTGATCGAGGAAATGATCGACGCGGTGGACCGGGTGCGCGACGAAGACACGGCGCGCGTGCTGGTGCTGACCGGCACGGGGCGCGGCTTCTGTTCGGGCGCCGATCTGGCCGGCGGCGGGGCTGGCGGTGGCGCAAAACGCTCCGGCCCGCCCGATGCCGGTGCGGTGCTCGAATCGCACTTCAACCCGCTGCTGGAGCGCCTGTTTGCGCTGCCGGTGCCGTTCATCACCTCGGTCAACGGCGTCGCGGCCGGTGCCGGCTGTTCCTATGCGCTGGCCGGCGACATCGTGATTGCGGCGAAATCCGCCTATTTTCTGCAGGCCTTCGTCAACATCGGCCTGGTGCCCGACGTCGGTTCAACCTGGCTGCTGCCGCGCCTCGCCGGCCGCGCGCGGGCTCAGGCAATGATGATGCTGGGCGAACGCATTCCGGCCGAAACCGCGCTGGATTGGGGCATGGTCTACAAGGTGGTGGATGATGCCGATCTGGCCGCCGCCACCCGCGCCGTGGCCGAGAAACTGGCGAAGGGGCCGACCAAATCCTATGCGCTGATCCGTCAAGGCATCCGCGATTGCCTGGATGTGTCGCTCTCCGAAGGCCTGATGGTGGAGCGCCGCAACCAGCTCAAGGCCGGGCGATCGGCCGATTTCGTCGAAGGGGTGAGCGCCTTCCTGCAGAAACGGCCGGCACAGTTCACCGGCAAATAACTCAATCCATCACGAGCACCGGCTTCACCGCCTTGCCGCTGGCCATGTCGGCCACGGCCTCGTTGATCGCGGCCAACGGATATTCCGTCACCAGCGGGGCGTGATTGAAGCGCCCGGCGCGGTGGCGGTCGATCAGCCAGGGGATGAAGGCCTGCGGATCGGCATCGCCTTCCACCGCGCCCTTCAGCGAACGCCCGCCGAGCAGCGTATTGGGGTTAAAGGTGATTTCCGTGCCCGGCGCGGTGACAGCCAGCATGGCGAGTTCACCCCGGCTGGCCAGCGCCTCCAGACCGGCGCGGATCACGGGTGAGGCCCCGGTGGTATCGACGATGCGATCGATGCCGGTCGCCACCACCTCGCGCAGCGCCAGCATCAGGTCGCGCCCATCGGCCAAGATCATATGCGTCGCGCCCAGTTTCCGGGCGAGCTCCAGCCGTTCGGCCACCCGATCGACCGCGATGATGGTGTGGCAGCCGCGATCAACGGCGGCCAGCAGCGCCGCCAGCCCCACTGAACCGGCACCCATCACCGCAAAGGCCTGATCGGCCTGTACGTTCAGCGTGTTGTAGGCGGTGCCGGCCCCCGTCTGCAGGCCGCAACCGAACGGGGCGGCCAGCGCGAACGACACGTCATCGGCCAGCTTCACCGTGTTGCGCGCATAGGCAATCGCATGATCGGCAAAGCTGGATTGGCCAAAGAAGCCGCCATAGATCGGCGCGCCATTCTGGCTCATTGGCACCCGGCCATCGGGCAGCACACCAGCATAGTTCAGCGCCATGAAGTTCGCACAATATTGCGGGTGATCATGGCTGCAGCTGGGGCAGGCCCCGCAACTGGCATAGCTCAGCACCACCCGGTCACCGGCGGCCACGGTGGTGACGCCCTCTCCCACCGCCAGCACCGTGCCAGCGCCTTCATGGCCCAGCACCTGCGGCAAGGGTGTGCCCTGTTCGTAACGCTGCACGCCCACATCGGTGAAACAGATGCCGCACGCTGCCAGCTTCACCAGCACCTGCCCTGGCCCGGGATCGGCCAGCTCGACGGTTTCGATGCTGTAGGGCTGCCCTCGTTGGCGCAGCACGGCAGCGCGCGTGGAGGTTGGCATGTCTCATCTCCTCGATCGATTTTTCAACAGTGTCGCGCCGCGGCGCCGGGCTGGCAAGGCGGATTGATGTTCGCAAGCAAGCGCCCGGCTTGACCACGCGCCCGCGCCCGTCCAGATACGGCGTTCATGAACACGCCCGCTGCCCCCCAGCCCAGCTTCGAAGACGCCCTGCGCGAGCTTGAAGACATCGTGCGCAAGCTGGAATCGGGCGATCTCAGCCTTGATGACAGTATCGCGCTCTATGAACGCGGCCAGGCGCTGAAATCGCTGTGCGAAACCCGGCTGAACGATGCGAGGCAGCGCATCGAACAGATCCAGCAGAATGCCGCCGGCGAAGCCGTCGCCACCCGCCCCTTTGACGCGCAATAAGGGCGAACGGACATGGTGCAGCCCTCGCTCAGCCTGAAACCCGCTCTCGATGCGATCGGCAAGGCCATCGATCAGCGGTTCGATCGGCTGCTGGCCGTGCCGGATGACAGCCGCGCCCGCCTGTATGAAGCCATGCGCCATGCGACGATCGGCGGCGGCAAACGCATGCGGCCGCTGCTGGTGATTGCGGCCTGCGATATATTCCATGTGCCACGCGAACAGGCGCTCAGGGTCGCGCTCGCGATTGAATGCATCCATGTCTACAGCCTGATCCACGACGATCTGCCGTGCATGGACGATGATGACCTGCGCCGCGGCAAGCCCACCGTGCACAAGGCTTTCGATGAAGCCACCGCCGTGCTGGCCGGCGATTGCCTGCACGATCTGGCCTTTGAAATCCTGGCCGATCCCGCCACCCACGAAGATCCCGTCGCCCGGCTGGAACTCATCACCCAACTTGCCGTCCAGTCCGGCCCGGCCGGCATGGCTGGCGGCCAGATGATGGACCTGGTTGCCGGCGACGTGACCTATGATCTGGCCGGCATCACCCGGCTGCAGCAGCTGAAAACCGGCGCCTTGATTGTTTGGTGCCTGGAAGCCGGCGCCATCATGGGCCGGGCATCAGACGCCAACAAGAAGAGCCTGCGCGCTTATGCCCGCGATCTGGGCCTCGCGTTCCAGATCGCCGATGATCTGCTCGACGTGGAAGGCGAGTCCGCCAAGACCGGCAAGGCCGTGCAGAAGGATGCCGCCGCCGGCAAGGCAACGTTCGTTTCGCTGCTGGGGGTCGAACGTGCCCGCAGCCAGGCCAATGCGCTGATCGATCAGGCCATCGCCCATCTTTCCGGTTTCGGCCCGGAGGCTGATCTGCTGCGCGGCATTGCGCGTTTCGCTGTCGAGCGTGATCGGTAAGGAGCAAGCCTCATGACCCGTATTGGCGTCTATCCCGGCACCTTCGATCCGATGACCCTTGGCCATATGGACATCATCCGCCGTGGCGCGCGGCTGGTGGACCGGCTGGTGATTGGTGTCGCCACCAACCCATCGAAATCACCGATGTTCACGCTGGCGGAGCGCAAGGCGCAGATCATCCGCGAGACGGCCGACATCCCCAACGTGGACGTTGCCGATTTTGATGAGCTGCTGATGAGCTTTGCCGAGCGGCTGGGCGCCACCGTGATCGTGCGCGGCCTGCGCGGTGCCGGCGATTTCGAATATGAGTTCCAGATGACCGGCATGAACCGGGCACTGAATGACGATATCGAGCAGGTATTTCTGATGGCCGATGTCGCCTTGCAGCCGATCGCTTCACGTCTGGTCAAGGAAATTGCTGTTTATGGTGGCGACATCCGCAAGTTCGTCCCGCCCCGCATCGCAGCCGATGTGGTGGCCAGGGTCGCGGAAACCGGATTGAAAGGCCAATGATGCGATTGCCGTTGCTGATTGCTGCTGTGTTCACTCTGGCTGCCGGACCGGCTCTGGCCCAGCAACAGCGCATCGATCCCAAGGATCTGAAGGCCCCGCCCAAGCTGCCGGAAATGGCAGCGCCGTCCAATATCGCCGGCATGATCGCCCAGGTGGACCAGGAAAATATCCTGGTGCTCGATCTGTCGTCGGGCGGCCGCGTCAAGATCGTCATGCGCCCGGATGTAGCGCCCAAGCATGTGGAGCGCATTCGCACGCTGGCGCGCCAGGGTTTTTACGATGGCACCGTCTTCCACCGCGTAATCGATGGCTTCATGGCGCAGGGCGGTGATCCCACCGGCACCGGCACCGGCGGTTCCAAGCTCGACGATCTGAAGGCCGAATTCAACGATCTGCCGCACGTGCGCGGCGCTGCCGCCATGGCGCGTTCGCAAAGCGACGACAGCGCCAACAGCCAGTTTTATATCGTGCTGATGCCCGCCCTGAAGCTGGATCGCACCTACACCGTGTGGGGCCGCGTGGTAGAAGGCATGGCCTATGTGGACGGCATCGAAAAGGGCGAGCCGCCGGAAAATCCCAGCCGCATCATCAAGGCCAGCATCGCGGCCGACAAGGTGCCGCCGCCCGATTTTGCAGCGCTGAAAGCCAAGGCCTCGCCGATTCCGGCGGGTGTGCTGAACCTGCCGCCACCGGCATCCGGCCCGGCAACTACCACGCAATCGGGGCCGCAGCCGCCCCGCTGAGCCCCTCCCTCTTCCTCCGACCAAAGGGCTGTTCCCCCGATGCTGGTTGATGATTTCGATTTCCATTTGCCCGAAGACCGCATCGCGCTGCGGCCGGTGATCCCGCGCGACAGCGCCCGGCTGCTGACCGTACGCGGCAGGGATGTCGGTGTGTTGGACGATCTCCACTTCAGCGATCTGCCCGGCCAGCTGCGCCCTGGCGACGTGCTGGTGGTGAATGACACCCGCGTGATCCCGGCGCAATTGTTCGCCAAGGTGGGCGAAGCCGCGATTGGTGTGACACTGCACAAGCGCGAAACTGGCAACCGCTGGTGGAGTTTCGTCAAGAACGCCCGCCGTCTGAAACCAGGCACCCGCGTGGACTTCAGCCAGGGCGGCAGCGCCATGCTGATCGGCGAGGTGATCGAAAAGGCCGACGAGGGCGGCGTGCTCTGGCAGTTCGAGACGGCAGGCCAGCCGCTGGAATCGGCGTTACACAGCGTGGGCGAGATGCCGCTGCCGCCCTATATCGCCCGCCGGCGTGACATTGATGCCCAGGATTTCAGCGATTACCAGACTCTGCACGCCGCCAAGGATGGTGCCGTGGCCGCCCCCACCGCCGGCCTGCATTTCACCCCGCGCCTGTGGTCTGCCCTGCACGCAGCCGGCATCTCGCGCGAGACCGTGACGCTGCACGTGGGTGCCGGCACCTTCCTGCCGGTGAAGGCCGACAGGATCGAAGATCACCAGATGCACGCCGAATGGGGCAGCATCGATGATCAGACCGCGCTGCGCCTCAACGCCGCCAGGGCCACGGGCGGTCGCATCATTGCCGTGGGCACCACAAGCTTGCGTCTGCTTGAATCCGCCGCCGACAAGGGCGGTGCCATCCGGGCATTTTCGGGCGACACCTCGATCTTCATCACGCCCGGCTATCGCTGGAAAGCCATCGACGGCCTGATCACCAACTTCCACCTGCCGCGCTCGACCCTGTTCATGCTGGTCAGTGCGCTGATGGGGTTGGACGTGATGCGCAAGGCTTACGCCCATGCCATTGAGAATGAATATCGCTTCTACAGTTATGGCGACGGCAGCCTGTTGCTGCCCTGATCACGACGCGGGCAACCGGAGTAGCTGAAGCCGAAGCTCTGCGCAGGCGACAGCAACGCATTCATTTTGGTTAAATATTGGCAAATTACTATTGTCGAATCGATTCAGCCCACCCTAGGGTGCCGGCATGGCTGATTATCGCGTTTCCAAAGTCGAAATTCTTCCCGGCAGTGATGGCTATGTGGCTGAACGGCTGGGTGGCAGTGGCTGGTCTGATGTTGCCGTCAACATCATGGCCTATATCCGCCGCAATCAGCACGCGTTCCTGATGGCCACGCCCGAAGGCGACGCGCGGTTTGTGGTGATGCGCGATGCCGCCGGTGCCGAATGCCTGGTGGCCACTCTGGCCGATGGCCAGCTTGTGACGCTGAACAGCATGCAGACCGTGGTTCGGCCCGCGCCGGTACAGCCGGCCCGGCCGCTGTTCCAGCAGCTGTTCCGTTTCCTGGGCGCCGGTTCCCGCCCTTAACCTGACCGGGCAGCGCGCGGGGGCCCACCCTTGCGCCTTCGTCACGCGAAGTGGCATGGTCCCTTCTCACCGAGAGTTGCCCCGCGATGAGTGTTGCCTTCACCAAGGAATCCGATGCCGAGGCGGTTGCCGCCGATCTGCCAGACCGGCCGATCCCGGCGCACGCCAATCTGGTGACGGCGCGCGGCCTCGCCCGGATCGAAACCGAGCTGTCCGCCGCGCGGGCCGCCTATGCCGCCGCGCAAGCCGGAGACCAGATCAGCAGCGACCGCACCGCCATGGCGCGCGCCACCCGCGACCTGCGCTACTGGTCGGCCCGGCGCGCCTCGGCGCAGCTGGTCGAGCCGCGCACCAGCGCTGACAGCATCAGCTTTGGCCACAGTGTCAGCTTCGAACGCGCCGATGGCCGCATCCAGACCTATGCCATTGTTGGCGATGATGAAGCCGATCCGCACCAAGGCAGCGTCAGCTATGTCTCGCCGCTGGCCCGCGCCGTGATGGGCAAAAGCGTTGGCGATGTCGTGACTCTGGCCGGCCAAGAGGTTGAAATCGTCGCAATCGTCTAACCAGACGCGTTCATCGTCCAGTTCGCCAGCACCAGGAAGGCGCTGCCCCCCACAAAGGCGTGCGCCGCCAGCGCCGGGCCCAGCACGTCGGGTCGCGGCTTGGCCATGATGCCGGCAAACAGGCCGGTGACCACGGCAAAGCCCAGCAGCAGCAAAGCGATGGTGGCATTGTCGGAAAGCGCTTCGTTGCCGCGGCTGATCCGCGTCACCAGCATCACCACTTCCAGCCCGCCAAAGCCGGTCAGCAGATGGATGGCCTGCACTGCCTTGGGCGGTCGCTTGCTGCTGAGAAAATACCAGCC
Organism: Sphingomonadales bacterium 32-65-25; assembly: GCA_002280855.1. Classification (GTDB taxonomy): domain Bacteria; phylum Pseudomonadota; class Alphaproteobacteria; order Sphingomonadales; family Sphingomonadaceae; genus Sandarakinorhabdus. The sequence goes on from NCEU01000005.1 coordinate 40,028, forward strand.
CAGCACCAGCCCCAGCGCCACCGTCGTTCCATAGATGATGATCGGCAACCAGACCTGCATCGATGCGCCTCCCTTGATTCCGGCGGATACACGAGACGGGCGGAGGGTGCCAGTTGCGCCAAATGGCCGATTGGGCATGGCCCATTTTCCAGCTTAAACAGGCGCCATGAACCCCTCCCCCTTTGCCGGCAGAGATCGCGCCGCGCTGCGCAAGCATTTGTCCAGTTACTGGAAGATGGAGGCCGGCAATGTGCTGCTGGTGCCGCTGATTGTCTGGGCGATGGTGTGGTCGGCCGGGGATGCGCCGGATGCGGCCATGTGGCTGGGTGCGGCGGCCTGTTCGTTTATGCTGGTGGTCGGCACGGCGGCCTGGCTGCTGGTGCTGGCCGGGCTGGACGGCAAACCAGCACAGGCCGCAAAGCTGATCGCCTTCTGTGCCCGGGCTGAAATCGTATCGCTGCTGCTGCTCGGCGCCGCCACGTTGGCTGCTGCCAGCGCCGTCATTGCCAGCGGCTGGCCGCCGCGCACGATCGCGGCCGCCGGGCTCACCCTGCTCGGCTGGCTGGAATATGTGAATTACTACCACTGGCAGTTGCAGAATTTCGACAGCCGGATCGATGCCAGGCGCCTGGCCGCCGGGCGCGGCCTGCGCCGGGCCCACATGGGCCGCGCGGTGCGGGCCTGGCGGGCGCGCCGGCACAGGAACTGAACCAGAGTGCGGCGCATTTGCAGGGCCAGCGTGCCGGGCTGGCGCTGCCGGCAAAGGCGCGTATAACCCGTCGCCGTGAACGACGATCTGCGTCTTGATCCGCGCGCCGACGAGGCACCGGACGCGCTGGAAGAGGGCCGGCTGAGCCGCGCCTTTGTCAGCGACGTTGCTGCTGCACTGGACAGCGGCGACGACGATGGGGTGCGCGCGCTGGTCAGCCCGCTGCACCCGGCCGACGTCGCCGATCTGTTTGCCGCCATTCCCGCAGATGCCCGCGTCCCGCTGGCCGATGCGCTGGGCGATTTGCTCAATGCCGAAGTCATCGCCGAACTTGATGATTATGTGCGCGAGGACGTGCTGGATGCGCTGTCGCCGGGCGAAGTGGCCGAGGTCGTCACCCAGCTCGATACCGACGACGCCGTGGCCGTTATCGAGGATCTGGAAGCCGACGAACAACGCGAGGTGCTGCGCGCGCTGGCCCCTGAAGACCGTGCCGACATCGAAGCCGCCCTGAATTACCCCGATGAATCCGCCGGCCGCCTGATGCAGCGCGACCTGGTGGCGGTGACCGAAACGATGAGCGTGGGCGGCGTGATCGATCGCATCCGCGCCAGCATCGATCCGGCCACGGACTTCTGGGAAATCTTCGTCGTCGATATCGTCGGCCGCCCCATCGGCACCATGCGGCTGTCGTGGTTGCTCACTGCCCCGCCCGATCTGATGGTCGGCGATGTCATGAAGCGGGAGCAGACGCTGATCCCGGTCACCATGGACCAGGAAGAAGTGGCGCTGATCTTCCAGAAATATGCGCTGATTTCCGCCGCCGTGGTGGATGATGCCGGCAAGCTCGTCGGTGTCATCACCGTCGACGACGTGGTGCACATCATCCAGGCCGAAGCTGGCGAGGACGTGCTGAAACTGTCGGGCGCCGGCGATGGCGACATCAACGAGCCGGTGTTCAGCACCTATCGCACCCGTTCACGCTGGCTGGTCGCCAATCTGATCACCGGGCTGGTATCGGCCAGCGTGATCGGGGCGTTTTCAGCCAGCATCGAAGCGCTGGTGGCGCTGGCGGCGCTGTCGCCGATCGTCGCCAGCGTGGGCGGCAATGCCGGCAATCAGACAATGGCCGTCACCGTGCGCGCGCTCGCCACCAATCAACTGACCGACAGCAACACGCGCCGCACCATCTGGCGGGAAATCCGCGTGGCCTGCCTCAATGGCCTGACGCTGGCCGTGCTGATGGGGCTGGGCGTTGTGTTGGTGCTGGGCAACAGCAACCTGGGCCTGGTGATCGCCGCGGCAATGCTGTTCAATATCGTGGTTGCCGGGATGGCCGGGGTGATGGTGCCGCTCACCCTCGATCGGCTGGAGGCGGATCCGGCGGTGGCATCTTCGGTGTTTGTGACGATGATCACCGATAGCATGGGCTTCTTCGCCTTCCTCGGCCTCGCCACGCTGGTGGGCGTCCAGTACCTCGGCTGATGCTGAATCTGACGAAAGTGGCCGCCGGCTGCCCCGATATCGAGACGTTGGCGGCGCGGCAGGCGCATTGGTGGGGCGCGGGCCGTGCCGGTGCCCACACCCGCTTCATGCCGAAACGCGCCGAAGAACTTATTGGCGGGTCAATCTTCTGGATCATCGGGCACCGGCTGGTGGCGCGGCAGATGATCCTGTCCATCGCCATGGCCAGCACCGATTGGGGGCCAAAATGCGCCATCGAACTGCAGCCAGGCCCGGTGCCGGTACAGCCCCGCCCCTACCGCGCCCACCAGGGCTGGCGCTATCTGGAGGCAGCCGATGCGCCAACCGATTTCGATGGCGGCCCCAGCGACGGCGTGGAAGCCCTGCCAGCCGGCATGGTGCGGGAATTGCAAAGCCTGTGGCTTCTCTAAATCGTCTGGCTGCTATAGGCCTTTAACACAGCCTTGACCTTTGGCTGTGCTGGCGGCATACAACAGTGCATGTTCGCCACCGATCGTCCCATCTACCGCCAGATCCGCGATTTGATCATCGATCGCATCCTCACGCTGGGTGATGGTGCCATGTTGCCGTCGGTGCGCGCTCTGGCGGCGGAAGCCGGCGTGAACCCGCTCACTGTCGCCAAGGCCTATCAGGATCTGCAAGTCACCGGCCTGGTACGGGCACGCAAGGGCGTTGGCCTGTTTGCCGCCGATGGTGCGCTGAACAATCTGCTCACCCAGGAACGCCACCAGTTCCTCACCGAGGAATGGCCGCGCGTTCAGGCCCGCATCGCCCAGCTTGGGCTGGACGTGACGGACCTACTCGAACAGGCTTAGGCGCGCTTACCAGCGTTCCATCACCACTTTTCTTCTGGCCACCACGGAAACACGTTTTCCGGCATGTTCTGGCTCACCGTGTCCGGATAGGCCGGCGGGCGCTTTTCGAGGAAGCTGACCACGCCTTCCTTGGCATCTCCCGAGCGGCCGCGCATGTAGACCATCTTTGAATCGAGCCGGTGCGCATCCCACGGGCTTGGCGCGCCCGCGATGCGCCACAACATCTGCCGGGTGAGTGCCACCGACACCGGTGCCGTGTTCTCGGCAATCTCCAGCGCCAGCGCACGGGCGGCCGGCAGCAGATCGTCCGGCGCATGGGTGGAACGGACGAGGCCGCCTTTCAGCGCTTCGGCGGCATCGAACACGCGGCCGGTCATGCACCATTCCAGCGCCTGCGGCAGGCCAACCAGCTTGGAGAGGAACCAGCTCGACCCGGCTTCCGGCACGATGCCGCGGCGAGCAAAGACGAAGCCGAAACGCGCCGTGTCGCTGGCCAGCCGCATGTCCATGGCCAATTGCATGGTGACACCGATGCCCACCGCCGGGCCGTTCACGGCGGCAATCACCGGTTTCAGGCTGCGGAAGATGCGCATGGTGAGTTGCCCGCCGCCATCGCGGGTGGCCGGGTGGCTCCAGTCGATGCTGCCATCGTCCTGCATCGGATTGGCACTGCGGGCACCGCCCAGCTTCTCGTAATCAAAGGTGGCGGCGCCCGCCGAGAGATCCGCCCCGGCGCAGAAAGCGCGACCGCGGCCGGTGACAATGACCACCTTCACCTGATCATTGGCGTCGGTTTCATCGAACGCCGCGATCATCTCGGTCATCATCACGCCGGTGAAGGCGTTCAACTTCTCCGGCCGATCGAGCGTGATGGTGGCGATGGGGCCGTCGATATCGAGGGTGATCTGGGTATAGGTCATGTCAAAGCGCCTCGATAATGGTGACGTTGGCGAGGCCGCCGCCTTCGCACATGGTCTGCAGGCCCCAGCGCTTGCCGCGGGCGTGCAGGGCGTGGACCAGCGTCGTCATCAGCTTGGTGCCCGAAGCCCCGAGCGGGTGGCCGAGCGCAATCGCGCCGCCGTTCACGTTCAGGCGGGCATGATCGGCACCCAGCACCTGCATCCACGCCATCGGGATCGAGGCAAAGGCCTCGTTCACTTCATACAGATCGATGTCGCCGATGCTCATGCCGGCGCGCTGCAGCGCCTTCTTGGTGGCGCCGATGGGCGCTTCCAGCATGATCACCGGGTCTTCGCCAACCACCGTCATGGTGTGGATGCGGGCCAGCGGCTTGACGCCCAGCGCCTTCAGCCCGCGTTCGTTGACAATCAGCACGCCCGATGCGCCGTCGCAGATCTGGCTGCTGGTCGCCGCCGTCAGCCGGCCGCCTTCCGGGTTGATCAGCTTCACACCGCGCACACCTTCCAGGCTGACATCAAAGCGGATGCCTTCATCCTGGGTATGAACGTGCGGCGCGCCATCATGCGTCGTCACGTTGATCGGCACGATTTCGGCATCGAACGCGCCCGATTTGGCCGCACGGGCGCCGCGCACCTGGCTTTCATAGCCAAATTCGTCGAGCATGTCCTTGGTCAGCCCATATTTGGCGGCGATCATTTCGGCGCCGGTGAACTGGCTGAACTGGATGCCGGGGTAGCGCGCGGCCATGGCATCGCCATAGGGCATGCCCATGCCGGCCTTGGCGGGCAGCGCCACGGTCATGCCCATCGGCACGCGCGTCATCGATTCGACGCCGGCGGCAATCACCACGTCCATCTGGCCGCTCATCACCGTGGCGGCAGCAAAATGGATCGCCTGCTGACTGGAGCCGCACTGGCGGTCGACGCTGGTGCCCGGCACCGATTCCGGCAGCTTTGAACTCAGCACGGCATTGCGCGCCACGTTGGTGCTCTGCTGGCCGCCCTGGCCCACGCAGCCCATGATCACATCCTCGATCAGGGCGGGATCAACCCCGGTCTTGTCGACCAGTGCATCCAGCACCTTGCCGGCAAGATCAGCCGGATGCCAATCGCGCAACAGGCCACCACGGCGGCCACCGGCGGTGCGCTGGGCGGCAACGATATAGGCTTCGCTCATTATCCCACTCCTGATCGAAAGATTCGCGGGCACCACTTTACGCCGCTCACCCCCTTGGGCATTGACGGACGAAATGATCAGGGAGAGGCGAATGCGCCACCATTGGGGAATCGTCGCCGTCGCACTGGCCTTGCTGGCCCAGCCGGGGGCTGCCGCGCCGACACGTGCGCCCGCAAAAAAGGCTGCACCGGCCAAGCCGGTTGCCAAACCTGCGCCCGCAAAGCCCGCGGCCAAGCCCGCCGCGCCGGCAAATATGATCCCGGCTCCGCTGCCCGACACCCCGGAAATCCAGGCCCTGCGCCGCGCTTTCCGCTTCGGCTTTGCACCCTATGAAATGCTGCGTACCAGGCAGGCGCAGGTGGCTCGCATGGCCGCCGCCGGGATGGGAACCGGCATCAACGCCCTTATCCCGCGGCTGACGCTGGCCGATGCCACCACCCGCGAGGTGACGACGCCCAACAACGACACACTTTATGGCTCGGCCTGGCTCGACCTGTCACAGGGCCCGGTGTTCTTCTCGATCCCGGCGCTGAAGCGCTATCATTCGGCCGCGCTGATGAGCATCACGAGCGATGTGATCGCCGTCCTCGGCACACGCACGGTGGGTGCCAATGGCGGCCGCTATGCCATTGTTGGCCCCAATTGGCGCGGCGATCTGCCGGCTGGCGTCGAAATGGTGCGCTCCCAGTCCAACGATGCGTGGCTGCTGGTGCGCGTGGTGGTGAATGGCGAGGAGGATCTGGCCGCCGCTGCCGATGGCCTCACCCGTTATACGCTCTCGGCCGTGGCCGGCGACACGCCGCTCGATCTGAAGGTGCCGGCAAAGCTCAATGGCAAGGCGTTTCTCACGACCGTCAATGCTGCCATCGAGCGCTCCGGCGACACCCTGCTCGCCAACCGCGCCACGCAATTTGCCGATCAGGGCCTGGGCAAGAGCTGGGAAACGCTGGCGCCGGAACAGCAGAAACTGTGGAACGACAGCCTGCCGGCGCTGATCCACGAACTGCGCGGCGGGCTTACCGCGGACGAAGGCGTCGATGGCTGGGTCTATCCGCCGTTCAACATGGCGCTCTATGGCGAGGATGATGATCTGCGCGCCCGCGTCGCGCTTGGCGGACTCGCCGCCCTGCCCCGCATCGAGGCGATCTATGTTTCAGCCACCAAGGATGCCGAAGGCCGCCCGCTGACCGGCGCGAAGAGCTGGCGGGTGAAAATGCCGGGCAATCTGCCGGTGGGCGCTTTCTGGTCGCTGACCATGTACGAACAGGCGCCCGATGGCCGGCTGTTCTTCGTACCCAACGACCTCAATCGCTTCGCCGTGGGCGACCGATCCCAGCATTTGCGCCCGGAACGCGACGGCAGCATCGAATTGTTCGTGCAGCATGGCAAACCGTCGGGTGAGCGCGTGGTGAACTGGCTGCCGGCGCCCAAGGGCAAGTTCGTTCTGATGTTCCGCGCCTATCTGCCCGGCGCACCGCTGCTGGATGGCAGTGTGCGCCTGCCGCCGGTGACCGAAGACGAGATGATCCCATGACGAAAGCTGGCAAGCATCTCTTCCTCGACATTCTCCACAGCGAGGGCGTCGAGATCATCTTCGGTAACCCCGGCACCACCGAATTGCCGCTGCTCGATGCCTTCGTGGTGGAGGATCGGCTGCGTTATGTGCTCGGCCTCAACGAAGTGGTGGTGATGGGCATGGCCGATGGCTGGGCCCAGGCCACCGGCAAGCTGGCCGTGTGCAACCTGCACGCCGCGCCGGGCCTGGGGAATGCCATGGGCATGCTCTACAACGCCGCCAAGGCTGGCGCGCCGGTGCTGGTGACCGCCGGCCAGCAGGACATGAGCATCCGCCTGACCGAGCCCTTATTGTGGGATGATCTGGCCACCATGGCCAGGCCGCTGTGCAAATGGTCGTTCGAGGTGAACAGCATCGAGGAACTGCCGCGCGCCGTGCGCCGGGCGGCCAAAGTGGCACTGACGGCGCCGACCGGCCCGGTGTTCCTCTCCATCCCCGGCGACGTGCTGACCGCCATGGCGCCGGAAGGCCTCGACATCGGCGAGCCGACCCGTATCGGTGCCGGCATCCGCGGTGACGCGAACGAGATCGCCAAGGCCGCCGCGCTGATCAGCCAGGCCGAAACCCCGGTGATCTTCGCCGGTGACTGCGTGGCCAACCGCGACGCCTTTGCCGAGATCGTCGCCTTTGCCGAAGCCGTGGGCGCACCGGTCTACATGGAGGGCATGGCCAACCGCGCCGCCTTCCCAAGCAACCATCCGCTCTATGCCGGCACCGTGCCGCGTATGACACCGGCACTGCGCAACGTGATGCAGAACCATGATCTGCTGATCAGCATCGGCGCGGACCTACTCACCCAGAGCCAGGCCACCGGGGTGGAGGCGCTCGCGCCGGGCACAAAGGTCGTCCATCTCGACGATGAGCCATGGCAGATCGGCAAGAATTTCGCCGCCACTGCCGCCATTCAGGGCTGCCCGAAGGCAACGCTGCCCGAATTGACCGCACTGGTTCAGGGCAGCGGCGCGTCTCGCCGGGCAGGCGTTGAAGCAAAGATTGCCGAAACCAAGGCCGTGCTGTTCGCCAAAGCGGAAGCCGCAATGGATGCCAGCCCGATGGACCCGATGGCGGTGCTGAAGCGGCTGGGCGAGGTGATGCCCGACGATGCCATCGTCATCGAGGAACTGCTGTCCTCCGGCATGAACACCGTCCGCCAGTTGCTGCCCGCCACAAGGCCCGACTCCTGGTTCGGCATGCGCGGCGGCGGCATCGGCGTGGCCCTGCCCCAAGCCGCCGCGATGCAGCTGGCAAATCCAGCGCGGCCGGTGGTGGCCCTATCCGGCGACGGCAGCCTGATGTACTCGGCCGCCGCGCTGTGGACGCTTGCGCATCACAGGCTGCCGGTCGTCACCATCGTGTTCAACAACAGCAGCTATCGGATTCTGAAACAGCGCACCCGCGCTATTGGCGATCACAGCGCCCGCGAAGGCGTTTTCGTGGCAATGGACCTGACCGAACCGGCGATCGATTTCATGGCGCTGGCGACCGCGCACGGGGTGCAGGGCGTGCGGGTTGACAATATTCCGGCGCTGATCGACGCGTTCAAGGCCGCGCTGGCCAGCGATGCGCCGACGCTGATCGAAGTGCCGGTCGCCAGAGCCCCATGAAACGGGCGCCTTAAGCGGTCAATCGCGCCGCGTGCCAGCGCAGGTGATCGGCGACGAAGCTCTGCACGAACCAATAGCCATGGTCGTATCCGGCATGGCGGCGCAGCGTCAGCGGAATGCCGGCGCGGGCACAGGCGGCTTCCAGCCGTTCGGGCTGCAATTGCTCGGCCAGGAAGGCGTCTGCCTCGCCCTGATCGACCAGCAATTCCGCCAGACGCGCACCGCCATCGATCAACGCGCAGGCATCATGCGACGCCCACGCCGCCGGATCATCGCCCAGATAGGCTGGCAACGCCTTGCGCCCCCACGGCACCTGGCTTGGCGCGACGATCGGCGCAAAGGCTGACACGCTGCGAAACACGCCCGGATGCTTCAACGCCAGCGTCAGGGCACCGTGGCCGCCCATGCTGTGGCCGGTGATGCCCTGCCGGGCCATGTCCGCCGGAAAATTGGCGCCAATCAGCACTGGCAGTTCGTCGATCAGCCACGTCCGCATCTGATAATGGGCTGCCCACGGCTGGGCCTTGGCATCCAGATAGAAACTCGCTGCCTGCCCCATGTCCCACGCCGGATCATCGGCCACGCCGTCCCCGCGCGGGCTGGTATCCGGCGTCACCAGCATCAGGCCCAGTTCAGCCGCCAGCCGTTGTGCGCCGGCCTTGATGGCGAAGGTTTCCTCCGTGCAGGTCAAGCCCGCAAGGCACCAGAGCACGGGGAACGGCCCCTGCCCCGGCGGCACGAACACGCCGAAACGCATCGCCGTGCCGGTGCTCGTGCTCATATGGCTGTGAAAACTCTGCACGCCGCCATGGCAGGCCGCGCGGGCCAGCGTTTCCATCAGAACACCACGACGCTGCGGATGCTTTCCCCTGAATGCATCAGATCGAACGCCTTGTTGATGTCTTCAAGGTCCAGCACGTGGGTGATCATCGGATCGATGGCGATCTTGCCGTTCATGTACCAATCGACGATTTTCGGCACGTCCGTTCGCCCCTTGGCGCCGCCGAACGCACTGCCCTTCCACACCCGGCCGGTGACGAGCTGGAACGGGCGGGTGGCGATTTCCTTGCCGGCTTCGGCAACGCCGATGATGATGCTCTCACCCCAGCCGCGGTGGCAGGCTTCCAGTGCGGTGCGCATCACGTCGGTGTTGCCGGTGCAATCGAAGGTGTAATCGGCGCCGCCGTCGGTGAGCGCCACCAGATGCGCGACGAGATCGCCCGTCACGTCCTTCGGGTTGACGAAATCGGTCATGCCGAACTGGCGGCCCCAGCCCTCGCGGTCGGGGTTGATGTCCACACCCACGATCTGGTCTGCCCCCACCAGCTTCAGGCCCTGGATGACGTTAAGGCCGATACCGCCCAAGCCAAAGACGATGCAGCGCGCACCGGCTTCGACCTTGGCGGTCTTCACCACTGCGCCAACGCCGGTGGTGACACCGCAGCCGATGTAGCAGGCCTTGTCGAACGGCGCGTCGGTGCGGATCTTCGCCACCGCGATTTCCGGCAGCACGGTGAAGTTCGAGAAGGTCGAGCAGCCCATATAGTGGAAAATCGGCTGGCCCTTGTAGCTGAAGCGCGTCGTGCCATCGGGCATCAGGCCCTTGCCCTGCGTGGCGCGGATGGCGGTGCACAGGTTGGTCTTGCCGGAAAGGCAGCTTTTGCACTGGCGGCATTCCGGTGTGTAGAGCGGGATGACGTGATCGCCGGGCTTCACGCTGGTCACGCCGGCGCCCACCTCGCGCACGATGCCGGCGCCTTCATGGCCCAGGATCGACGGGAAGATGCCTTCGCTGTCCTTCCCTTCCAGCGTGTAGGCATCGGTGTGGCAGATGCCGGTGGCCATGATTTCCACCAGCACTTCGCCGGCCTTGGGGCCTTCCAGATCAACCTCGACGATTTCCAGCGGCGTGTTGGGCGCAAAGGCGACGGCGGCACGGCTTTTCATGGCAAGTTCCCCTGATGAATGTGGGCCACACCTGCCGCCAAAGCCGCGCTTTGCCAAGGTGGCAGGCTTGCATTTTTCGGCTTTAGGGGCCATGGGGCAGGCCGGTCGCCGTGGGATACCACAGGCGGGGCGCTCAACACAGGATCATTCATGCACTTTGCCAGCAGGATTCAGGCTTAACATGCCGAAAGAGGAAATCATCCGGATCGAAGGTGAAATCACCGAAATCCTGCCCGACGGGCGTTTCCGCGTGAAGCTGGAAAACGAGCACGAAATCATCGCCTACACCGCCGGCAAGATGCGCAAGAACCGCATCCGTTCCATCGTGGGCGACCGTGTGCATGTGGAAATGACGCCCTATGATCTGGACAAGGGCCGCATCGTGTTCCGTGAGAAGACCACGCCGATGCCGATGAACCAGCGGCGTTTCTTCCGCCGCTGATGACCTGGCATTGCTCCGGCCTGCCAGCATCAAACCCGGCGTAGCCCGCGACTTTCTTTCCAATTAACCAAAACCACGACATAGATGTCGCATTGCAACATTTGTGTGTTACGGTGGTTCATGGCTCGGTATATTGTTTCTGCGTTAAAGGCTGTTGCCACCCCGACAGGTGCGGTGCTCGATCGCATCGTTGGCCCGGGCTGGATGGCCACGCCGTCCTCCCTGCTCGATCTGATGGCCGAAGGCAGTCATGAATTCGTGCTTGATGGTGGCACCCATTCACTGGCGGCCCGGCGCGATCCGGCCGGCAATATCGCCATTCTGGTGGTGGACAATCAGGGCCGCGAAGTGGAGCCGAGCAGCCTGCCGCACTGGCAGATGGAAATGCACCGCGGCACCCAAGTGAAGGCGCAAAGCTGGTGGCAGCGCCTGCTTGATCCCGACGCCCGCTGATCAGCCCGATTACCCTGATTACCGACGCACGCGATCGCCCGGTTTCAGCCCGATCCGTTCCGCTTCGCCCGCCGCCAGTTCGATCACGTCAGCCGTGACCCCGGCGGAATTGAGCACTTCGCGCGAATAAGGCTGGCCACGCCGCACGTTCAGCACCCGCCCCGCCGCAGAGACATAAATGATGTCCAGCGGCAGCGGCGTATTTTCCATCCAGAAACCGGTGGCGCGGGGGGGCCGCATCGGGAAGGCCATGCCAGTGCCCGGCGCCATGCGATCGCGGAACATCATGCCGCAAGCCTGTTCTTCGGCCGTTGCCGCCACTTCGACCTTGTAAACGAACCGACCCTTGGCCGTTTGAAACGCCACAGGGACGATGCGCAAGCCGCTGTTGGGGCAGGTAGCAGCGCCTGCCGGTGCCAATGGCACCAGCGCGGCAATACAGAACAGGAAGGCGGCGGAGCGTATGGAGTTGATCACTCCGGCGTATTAGCCGGTTGTGCCGCAACCGCCAATGGCCCCTTATGCCCAGGTGCCACCCGCACTTCCAGGGGTTGGCCCGGCTGCAATTCACCCAGCCCGGCCCGGCGCACGGTTTCCATGTGGATGAAAATGTCCTCGGTGGAGCCCGGCCGCACCACGAAACCATAGCCTTTCAGCCGGTTGAACCACTTCACCAGCGCCGGTTCGAACGGTCCGGCGGCGGCCAGCATGGCCTGCGGATTGACGCGATCGGCCGCGCGAGCGGCGGCGGTTTCCGGATCCGGACCCACGGCAGTGGTGAGATCAAGATCGGTGATGCGCCGCGCCTGGCGGCCGCGATCCCGCGCGACCACAATGCAGGTAAGCGTGGCGCCTTCGGGCAAGGTGCGACGACCCAGTTCGCGCACCAGGCTGAAATGCACCAGCACATCCGCACCATCGCCCGCCGATGGCACCATGAATCCATAGCCGCGGACCGGATCGAACCACTTCATCGTGCCACGCACGATGACTTCATCAGCGGCAAGCTGTGTCGCTTCTTCGGCGCCCTTCATCAAAACCCCCAGACCCTACAACGCACGACACACACCCCGCAGCAAACCAGACATAGACAGATTATTAACGGATAGTTTTTAAATCGCAATAATGCTTTTCGGCTCATGATTGACTTGTCATGTGAAACTGGCATCGAAAGGACGCGGCCGCACCGCCACCGCCTTGAACTGGAAAGAGAGTTTATGGACCTTGCAGGATCGGTGGAAATCGCCAGCCCGCGCCAGCAGCTCTGGGCGGCGCTCAATGATCCCGATGTGCTGGCCCGCTGCATCGATGGCGTGGAGAGTTTGACTCGCACTGAAGCAGATACGCCGGTTTTCGATGGCGTCATGCAAGCCAAGGTGGGTCCGGTGCGTGCACGCTTCGCTGGCACGGTGCGGCTGGAAGATATCGTTGCGCCAGAGCGCTATCGCCTGGTGGGTGAGGGCAAGGGCGGAGTCGCCGGCTTTGCCAAGGGCAGTGCCGATGTCGTGCTCACCGAATTGAGCCCGACCAAGACGCAACTGGATTATGTGGTGAAGGCCCAGGTGGGCGGCAAGCTGGCCCAGCTCGGCGCCCGGCTGGTGGAAGGTGCGGCAAAGCAATATGCCGAAGGCTTCTTCGCCAAGCTGAAGGCCGAGGTGGAAGCGCCGCCGATCGATCTCGCCAAGCTGGCGAAGGCCGAGCCTGATCACGATGCGCCGCTGGTGGTAAAGGAAGGCGGCGGCCTTTCGCCAATGGTGTGGGGCACTGGGCTTATCCTTGTCACACTGGCCTTCCTGCTCTGGCAATGGACCTGACACGATGAACGGCCGCGACGAGGATCTGGCGACGCTGGCCACGGCGCAGATGTGGGCCGCGGCCGGCCATGGCGTGGCGATTGCCACCGTCATCACCACCTGGGGATCAGCCCCGCGCCGCGAAGGCAGCCATCTTGCCATCCGCGCTGATGGCCTGTTCGAAGGCAGCGTTTCCGGCGGCTGCGTCGAAACCGATGTGATCCTGGCGGCGCAAGACATGATATCCGCGCAGGCCGGCCATGCCGTGCTGGATTACGGCGTGGCCGACACGGTGGCGTGGACGGCAGGCCTGGCCTGCGGCGGGCGCATTTCGATCCTGGTGCAGCGCCTGGCCGCCGATGCCCTACCGCCGACGCTGGTGGCCGAGGTGCTGGCCGCGACGGCTGACGGGCAGATGGCAACGATCAGCAGCGATCCCGCCACCGGGCGCGCCGTTGCCGGAGAAGGCGGCCCGTTTTTGCGCCGCTATCCGCCGCCGCGCCGGCTGTTCATCATCGGCGCCGTGCACATCGCGCAGGCGCTGGTGCCGTTGGCCGATGGGCTGGGCGTGGTACCGACGGTGATCGATCCGCGCGGGTTGTTTGCCGCCGATGCGCGCTTTGCCGGGCTGGAGCTTGATCGCCGCTGGCCCGACGAGGCGCTGGAAGGCGTGCTCAATCCGGCCTCTGCCGTGGTCGCGCTCACTCATGATCCCAAGATTGATGATGTGGCGCTGGCCGCAGCGTTGCGATCACCGGCCTATTATATCGCGGCGCTGGGCAGCCGGAAGAACCACGCCGGCCGGCTGGAACGGCTGGCGGCACAAGGCTTTGGCCCGGATGATCTGGCCCGCATCCATGGCCCGGCCGGCCTTGCCATTGGCGCCACCGGCCCGGCCGAAATCGCGCTCTCCATCGCCGCGCAGATGACTGCGGCATGGAGAAACGCGCTCACGCCATGAAGTTCGGGCCGGTTCCGCTGGCACAGGCCGAAGGGGCCTTGCTGGCGCACGGGCAACAGATCGGCCGACGGCGCCTGCCCAAGGGCCATGTTCTGGACGCTGCCGATCTTGCGGATGCCGCTGCGGCTGGCCTTGCCGAACTGGTCGTTGCCCGCCTGGAGCCCGGCGACGTGGCCGAAGATGACGCTGCCGCCCGGCTGGCGGCCGCGTTGGCCGGGCACGGTCTGGCAGCGTTGGCGCCGGTGCATGGCCGGGTCAATCTCGCCGCCACCGCCGCCGGCCTGTTCACCGCCCCGCCCGGTATGGTGGCCGCCGTCAACGCGGTCGATGAAGCCCTTACGCTCGCCACGCTGCCCACCGGCACGCGGGTGGCGGCAGGGGCCATCGTCGCCACCATCAAGACGATCAATTATGCGGTCTCTGGGGACGCCTTGCGCACCGCCATCGCCGCCGCACGTCCGTTGACGGTGGCCGCCTTCCGGCCCCTTTCGGTCGCGCTCATCGCCACAACGCTGCCCGGCACCAGCGCCAAGGCGCTCGCCAAGCTGGATCGGGTGACGGCGGCACGGATCACGGCACTGGGCTGCCGGATGGCGATGCTGCCGCCCTGCCCGCACGATGCGGCGGCGCTGGCGGCCCGACTTGCTGACTGTAATGCCGATCTGCTGCTGGTCGCCGGTGCATCGGCCACGGTCGATCGTGGTGACGTGATCCCGCAGGCCATCACTTCCGCAGGCGGCACGGTGGAACGGCTGGGCATGCCGGTCGATCCCGGCAATCTGCTGGTGCTGGGCACGCTGGCTGGCCGCCCGGTGATCGGCCTGCCCGGTTGCGCCAAGAGCCCAAAGCGCAACGGCCTCGATCTGGTGCTGGAACGCCTTGCCGCCGGTCTGCCGGTCACCGCCGAAACGATTGCCGCCATGGGTGACGGCGGCCTTTTGCCCGAAGCCGAACGGCCGGAGCCACGGGCGGTTGCCAGTGCGCCAGGACGGGTCGGCGCAGTGCTGCTCGCTGCCGGCCGCTCCAGCCGCTTTGGTGCCGGCCACAAATTGCTGGCTCCCTGGCGCGGCAAGCCGCTGGTGGCGCACGCCGTGGACGCCATCACCGCCGCCGGACTGCCGCCGCCGATCGTGGTGCTGGGCCACGATGAAGCGGCGGTGCGCACCGCGCTCGCCGGGCACGATGTGCAGTTCGTGGCAGCGCCCGACTGGGCCGAGGGCATGGGCCGCAGCCTCGCCTCCGGCATCGCGGCCGTGCCTGCCGATTGGGATGCCGCGCTGGTCTGCCTGGGCGACATGCCGGCCGTGGAACCCGCGCTGATCGCCGCGATGGCCGCCACGCCGGGCGAACTTGTGGTGCCGCTATGGGACGGCCGCCGCGGCCACCCGGTGCGCTGGCCGCGCGCCGCCTTTGCCCGGCTGCTGGCCCTGACCGGCGATACCGGCGGCAAGGCGGCAATGGCGGATTTCAGCGTTACCGAAGTCGCGGCACCATCGCCGGCATGCCTAGTGGATATCGATACGCCCGCCGCACTGGCGGAATTGGCCGCAGGAGAAGCAGGATGAGCGAGCAGCAACCGACCCAGGCGATGATCGCCCTCTATGATCGCTTCACCCATGTCGGCGATATCAGCCGGCGGGACATGGTCACGCAGATGGCGCGGCTGGCCGGTGGCACGGCGGCGGCCAACGCCCTGCTCGGGCTGATTGCGGCGCGGGCTGATGCGGCACCATTGGTGGCGGCCGATGATGCCCGCATCAAGGTGGGTGACGTGCGCTTCTCCATTGGCGGCGGCCGGGAAATGGCGGGCTATCTCGTGCAGCCGGCCAAGGGCGCGGCCACGGCGCCGCGCGTGCTCGTCATCCACGAAAACCGCGGGCTCAACGATCATATCCGCGATGTCGCCCGCCGCTTCGCCGCCGAAGGCCTGGTTGCGCTGGCCGCCGATTTCCTGGCACCGAACGGCGGCACGCCAACAACGAGCGACGGCACGACCAGCGCCGAGGACAGGGCGCGCCTCATGATCAGTGCGCTCGACCGCCAGCAGACGGTCGCCGATGGCGTCGCCACCCTCAAATGGCTGGCCGCAAGTGCACCGGGCAAGGGCGTGCCGGGCGCGGTCGGCTTCTGCTGGGGCGGCGGCATGGTCAATGCGCTGGCGGTGGCCGCCGGCCCTTCCTTGCGCGCTGGTGCGGCCTATTATGGCGCCGCGCCGCAGGATTTGACGGGCGCGACGCAGGTGAAGGCGCGACTGATGCTGCACTATGCCGGCCTCGATGAGCGGATCAACGCCATGGGCCCGGCGTGGCAGGCGGCGCTGACCGCGGCCGGGGTGACGTTCGAAGCCCACACCTATCCGGGCGTCAATCACGCCTTCAACAACGACACCTCGCCCGCCCGCTATGACAAGGCGGCGGCCGATCTGGCCTGGCAGCGCACACTGGACCTGCTGAAATCCGGCGGTTGATTATCTGCAATTGCATCTTATCCTGCGGGCATGAGCATAAGCCTGCCCGAGTCGCCTGCCTCCGCACTGCCGCCCGGCCCGGCCGCGTTGTGCACCGCGGCCAAGGTGCGGCGTCTGTCGCGGCAAGTCAGCCAGATCTATGATGACGCGCTCAACCTTCACGGACTGACCATCGGTCAGTTCGGCCTGCTCGCTTGCCTGTCGCGCCGGCGCGGGCTGGGCATCGGCGCGCTTGCGGAGCGACTGGCGGCTGATGCTTCCACCGTATCGCGCCTGGTGAAACCCCTGGCCAGCGATGGCCTGCTGCGTATCGAGATCGACCCTGAAGACCGGCGCGGGCGCCTTGTGTGGCTCACCGATGCCGGCCACCAGCGCCGCGCCGCTGCGCAGGCCGGCTGGCAGGCCGCGCAGGATGTGGTGGAGCAGCGCCTGGGCGGCGGCCGTCTGGCGGCACTGCGCTTCCTGCTGGACGAGAGTTACGAACGCCTGGAGATCGCAGAATGACTGCAATTGCATCAAATTGCGCAGCGGTGGTGATCGGTGCCGGCGATGCCACCGGCGGTGCGGTGGCGGCGGCCTTTGCCCGCGATGGCCTGACCGCCGTGCCGGTGCGGCGCACGGCCGAAGGGCTGGCACCGCTTGCGGAACGCATTGCCGGCGAAGGCGGGCGCTGTGTGCCCATCGGTGCCGATGCCCGCGACGAAGACGCGATGATCGCGCTGTTCGACCGGGTCGAGCGCGAGATTGGCCCGGTGGAGGTGCTGGTGTTCAATATCGGCGCCAATTCGCCAATGGGTATCCTCGATGAAACCGTGCGGCGTTACCGCAAGATCTGGGAAATGTGTGCACTGGCCGGCTTCATCACCGCGCGCGAGGCCGCCCGCCGCATGGTGCCGCGCGGCCGCGGCACAATCATCTTCACTGGCGCCACTGCTTCCCTGCGTGGCTCAGCGGGCTTTGCCGGCTTTTCCGGCGGCAAGTTCGCGCTCAGGAGCCTGGCGCAAGCGATGGCGCGGGAACTGGGGCCAAAGGGCATCCATGTTGTCCACCCGATCATCGATGGTGCCATCGATACCGAGTTCATCCGCAGCAATTTCCCTGACCGCTATGCCCTGAAGAGCGAGGACGGCATTCTCGACCCCGAGGCGATTGCTGCAGAATATGTGCGCCTGCACCACCAGCCGCGCTCCGCCTGGACGCACGAGCTGGACCTGCGGCCGTGGATCGAACGCTGGTAAAGGAGAAGACCATGCCACACCCTATCGAGTTCCTCTTCGACGTGGGTTCGCCCACGGCCTATCTCGCCTGGCATCGCCTGAAAAAGGTGGCTGCGCGCACCGGGGCCAGCCTCGTGCCGGTTCCCATCCTGCTGGGCGGCGTGTTCAAGGCCACCGGCGGCAGCCCGCCCGGCGTGGTCGTCGCCAAGGGCCGCTGGATGAACGAGGACATGCAACGCTGGGCCGCGCGTGATGGCATAGCGCTGGGCAACAATCCTTATTTCCCGCTCAATACCATCACGCTGATGCGCATCCTGGCCGGCCTTCAGGGCGACGAGCGTTTCGAAGCGGTGACTGACACGCTGTTTGCCGGCATGTGGCTGCACGGCCGCAACATGGCTGATGCCGAGATACTAGCCGCCACCCTGACCGAAGCCGGCCATGACGCTGCCGCCCTGCTGGCACTGGCGCAGGAGCCGGAGGTGAAGCAGCAATTGCTCGGCAACACCGAAGCCGCCGTGGCGCGTGGCGTGTTCGGCGCGCCGACCTGCTTCGTCGCTGGCCAGATGCATTTCGGGCAGGACCGGATCGACTGGGTCGAGGCGGCGGCTGTTGCCGCCTGAATGTCCTGCACAAAAGAAAAGGCCCGGCGAGTTTCCTCGCCGGGCCTTAACGTTGGTCAGTTCAACCGATCAGTCGCGATTGCCCATGAAGCTGAGCAGGAACTGGAACAGGTTGATGAAGTTCAGATACAGCGTCAGCGCGCCCATCACGGCGGCCTTGCCGGCGAAATCGCTGCCCTGCACCTGATAGTACATTTCGCGGAGGCGCTGCGTGTCATAGGCGGTCAGGCCAGCGAAGATCAGCACACCAAGGATGTTCACCGCCAGCTGCAGGCTGCTGGAGCCGATGAAGATGTTGGCGATCGACGCGATGATGATACCGATCAGGCCCATGAACAGGAAGCGGCCCATCGCTGACAGGTCCTTCTTGGTGGTGTAGCCATAGAGGCTGAGCGCGCCAAAGCTGGCGGCCGTCACGAAGAAGGTCTGCGCGATCGACGCGCCAGTGTAGCGGGCGAAGATGGTGCTCATCGACACGCCCATCAGCGCGGCGAAGCCCCAGAACAGGCCCTTCAGCGTGCTCTCGCTCATGCGATTGAGGCCGAAGTTCATGCCCAGGATGATGGCGAGCGGCGACAGCATGGCCACCCAGCCGAGGATGGTAGGCGAACCGACCTGGTTGAAGAACACCGCAAACAGCGCCGGCGTCGAATAAACCAGCAGCGCGACGATGCCGGTGAGCAGCACGCCTGACGCCATATAGTTGTAGATCGACAGCATGTAGCTGCGCAGGCCGGCATCATAGCCGGCTTCTGCGGGGGCCTGGGCCCGGAAGGCACCAAGCCGGGGGTCCATGTTATTGGCCATCGTAAAATTCCTCCTGTGGTCGGCAATTGGCCGGCGACACACGCAATATCGGGCATCCTGCCTGAATTTTCAATGACTGACTGTTACACCGGAGTCATCACAACTGTCGCAGCACCGCTGCCGGCCGGGCCGACAGCGCCTGCCAGTTGCCGGCGAGCCCCAGCACGACGGTGACGACGGCGCCCACACCCACGGTGAGCAGCACCCGCGGCCAATCCGGTGTCCAATCCAGCTTGAAGATCTGCGTCACCACGAACCAGCCCGCCGCACTGCCCAGCACCAGCGCCAGCCCCGAAACGATGGCGGCCAGCAGACCATATTCGGCCAATGTCGCCGCCGCCACCTGGCCGCGCGTCGCGCCCAGCAGCTTCAGCAGCACCGCATCATAGGTGCGCGCCCGTGCGCCGGCCGCCAGCGCGCCGACCAGCACGGCGATGCCCGCCGCCACGGTCACACTCGCCGCGGCGCGGATGGCGGCAGAAAGTTGGCCCAGCAGCGTCTGCACCTGGCCGATCACATCCTTCACGCGCACCACCGAGGCGGTGGGAAAGCTGGCCGACAGCGCGCGCGCGACGGCGCGTTCCTCGGCGGGCGCCACCTGCACCGTGGCCATCCAGCCGTGCGGTGCTGCTTCCAGCGCACCGGGCGCAAACAATATGGCAAAGTTGAAGCCCAGCGATTGCCAGTCGATCTTGCGCGTGTTGGCGATGCGGGCGGTGATATCGACCCCCAGCACGGAGACGGAGAGCGTGTCGCCCACCTTCAGGCCCAGCGCTTGCGCTGCCTGATCATCAAGGCTGATCAACGGCGGACCATTGTAATCGCGCGGCCACCATTTGCCGGTCACCAGCGTGTTGGCTTCCGGGAAATCGGCCGCGTATGACAGCCCGCGATCGCCGCGCAGGATCCAGCCCTCTGCACCAGCCTTGATCTGTTCGGCCGGCACGCCGTTCACCGCCGTCACCGGCCCGCGCAGGGATGGCACGATCACCGTGCGCCCGCCCGGCGCGGTGCGCTCCACCAGCGCGGCAAAGGCCGCCTTCTGATCATTGGGAATATCGAGCACGAAAAAGCTGGGGGCCTTGGTGGGGATGGTGCGGTTGATCTGGCTGGCCAGATTGCCCTCGATCGTGGCCAGAGTGGCAAACAGGGTGAGGCCCAGGCCCAGCGCCACCACCAGATTGCGTGTCGGCGCGCCCGGGCGGTGGAGATTGGCCAGTGCGAGACGCGCCAGCGTGCCCTTGGGCTTTGGCACCCGCGCCGCCAGCCACTTCACACCGGCCGCCAGCCCCCACAGCACGGCGATCAGCCCGATGGCACCGGCCAGGAAGCCCATCACGAACAATTGTTCGTCCGCCAGCAGCACGACCAGTGCCAATACGGAAATGCCGGCCGCCGCGATGATCGCCAACGTGGTGTTGTCAGGGCGGGCGCGTTTCTCGGTCAGGCTGCGCAGCAAGCGTGCGGCCGGCATCCCCGCCCCTTCCGCCAGCGGCCACAGCGCGAAGGCCAGCGCGATGGCCAGACCGTAATAGGCTGCCTGGGCCAGCGCGCCCCATTGCAGCCCGGTGGCCGGCGGCACCGGCAGGCTGGCAGCCGCCAGTTGTGCCACCGCGCCCGGCGTCGCCGCGCCGATGGCCAGCCCGATCAGCACGGCACCGCTCGACACCAGCGCGAGTTGCCACAGATAGACGGCGCGCACGGTGGCCGAATCTGCTCCCAGCACTTTCAGCGTGGCGATGGTACGGGTGCGCGCGCCGAGATAGGCGGAAACGCCGCCGGCCACGCCAACGCCCGCCACCACCAGCGCGGTGAGGCCAACCAGACTGAGAAACTGGCCCAATTGGTTGACGAAATTGCGGGTGCCGGGCGCACCGTTGCTGCGATCCCGCACGCGGCCGCCTTCGCCGGCGACGGCCTCCAGCCGCTCGCGTGCGGTGTCAACGGACACGCCGGGCTTCAGCTTCACCCGCAGTTCGCTGGTGAAAAGGCTGCCCAGCGTGATCAGTTCGGCCCGTTCCAGATCCTTCACGTCCACCACCAGTCCAGGGCCGAAACCAAAGCCGTCGCCGGCGCGGTCCGGCTCTTCCACCAGCGTGCCGGCATAGGTGAGTGTGGCCTGACCCAGTTGCAGGCGATCGCCGGGTTTCAGGCCCAATTTGTCGGCAAGCACCGGCTGGGCGGCGGCCATGCCCGGGCCGACCTTGCCACCGCCTTCGAGCACGACCCGGCCATAATGCGGCCAGGTCGCATCGACAGCCTTCACTTCGGCCAACACGCTGTCGCCACCGTCACCGCGGCTGACCATGCCGCGCAGCTTCACCACATCGCCCACAGTGCCGAGCGCGGCGGCCGCCGCCCGCTGTTCCGGCGTGGGGTTCCGGCCCGAAACGCGCAGCGCCACATCACCGCCCATCAGGAATTGGCCGCGCTCCGCTAGCCCGGCATTGATGGCGCTGGCGAGGCTGCCAACACCAGCCAGTGCGGCCACGCCGAGCACCAGGCACACAGCGAGGATACGCAGGCCAGCGAGGCCGCCGCGCAATTCCCGCAAGGCGAGGCGAAGCGCGAGGCTCAGAGCACTTCTGCCAATAGGCCAGTCATTGCAGCCCAGCTGCGCTCATCAGCCGCCGCGTTATACATCGCTGTGCCGGGCGAATTGGCATGTTCGTTGGTGAAGCTGTGATAGGTGCCGCCATAGGCATGGATCTGCCAATCGGCGCCGGCCGCGGTCATTTCGGCGGCCAGCGCGTGGTGATCCTGCGGCGGCGTGTAAGGGTCTTCCCAGCCGTGCAGCGCCATCACCTTGGCGGTGATCGGCCCGGCCGCGCCCAGGCCGGCATTATAGATGCCGTGGAAGCTGACTGCCGCCTTCACACGCGGATCGCAAGCGCGCGCGACATCGAGCGCGCACAGGCCACCAAAGCAATAACCGATGATGGCGAGCCGGTTGGCGTCAACCTGCGACAGTCCGGCGGCAGCATCGACCGCGGCAAGCAGGCGCTGGCGCAGCGCAGCGCGATCACCCACCCACGGGCCCATCAATGCGCTGTTGTCACCGGCCGGATCACCGCGCCGGCCCTTGCCATACACGTCGATGGCCATGGCGGCGTAGCCAAGAGCCGCCAGCTTGTCGGCCACAGCGTTGTCCCACGCAGTTTGTCCCACCCAGTTTGGCGCGATCAGCACGCAGGGGAACGGGCCGTCGCCGGCCGGCAGCGCCAGATAGGCTTCCAGTTCGTCGGTGCCGTCAAAATAACTGAACACGGTCATGAAATTGCTTCCCCTTATTCGGCCGCTTCGGCCAGATTCATCCGGTCATCCACGATCAGCCCGTCGCGCATAGTGATGATGCGGTCACACAGCGGCGCCAGATCGGCATCATGGGTGATCAGCACCAGAGTCGCGCCGGTTTCCGTGAGGCGGCCGAACAACAGATCGATGATGGCCGCCCCCGTGGCCGCATCAAGATTGCCGGTGGGTTCATCGGCGAAGATCAGTGCCGGGCGGCCAACCAGCGCGCGGGCGATGGCGACGCGCTGCTGTTCTCCGCCCGAAAGCTGCGTGGGATAATGGTGGAGGCGATGGCCGAGGCCAACAGCTTCCAGTTCGGCCTTCGCGCGGGCCTGCACATCGGCTTCGCCGGCCAATTCCAGCGGCACGGCAACATTTTCCAGCGCGGTCATGGTCGGGATCAGGTGGAAGGCCTGCAGCACGATGCCGATGCGGCCACGGCGGGCGCGGGCGAGGCCGTCTTCGTTCATGGTGGTAAATTCGGCGCCGGCAACGCGCACGCTGCCGCTGGTCGCCCGTTCCATGCCGGACAACACGGCCATCGCCGAGGATTTGCCGGAACCCGACGGACCGAGGATGGCGATGCGCTGGCCGGCCGGCACGTCGAGCGTCAGCCCGCGCAGCACATCCACTGCGGCATCGCCGCTGCCCAGCCGCAGGGTGACATCGCGGGCTTCAATCACCATATGGCTGTTCATCCGCGTCCCGCTTGGCTGAAAGGATTCGAGTCTTGCCCGAATTAGGTGTTCGAAGCGCGCTTTACCAGATGGCGTTGCTGATTGGCGCGCTGTTCATGTCGCAGGCGGCGCTGGCACGGCCACTCGTGGTACTGGCCTATGGCGACAGCCTCACCGCAGGCTATCAACTGCCGCCCGGCCAGGGCTTTGCCCCGCAGCTGGAAAAGGCCTTGAAAGCCAAAGGCCGCAACGTCACCGTGGTCGGTGCCGGCGTGTCGGGCGACACCAGCACGCAGGGGCGCGCCCGGGTGAACTGGGTGCTGGCCGGCATGAAGCAGAAGCCCGATCTGGTGGTGCTGGAACTGGGCGCCAACGACATGCTGCGCGGGCAATCGCCGAAAACGGCGCGCGCGAATCTCGATGCGATGGTGAAGACGTTCAAGGCCAAAGGCGCGCGTGTGCTGGTCGCCGGGATGCGGGCCAATCCCACCTTGGGCAAGGCCTATGTGACGGAATTCGAGGGCATGTTCCCGGCGGTGGCAAAGGCCAATGGTGTTTCGCTCTATCCCTTCTTCCTGGATGGCGTCGCCGCGCAGCCCGGCCTGCAGCTGGCCGATGGCATGCACCCCAATGGCAAGGGCGTGGCTGTGATGGTGAAGCGCATCCTGCCGGCCGTGGAACAGGAACTTGCCAAGGTGAAGTGATGCGGCTGTTCGTCGGCCTCGATCTGCCGGAAAAGGTGAAGGCGGCCCTGCTGGCCAGCATGGGAGGCGTTGCCAATGCGCGCTGGCAGACGGCGGCACAACTTCACATCACCCTGCGCTTCATCGGCGAGGTGGATCGCCACACCGCCGCCGACCTCGCCGCCGCGCTGGGCCGGGTAAATGTGCGGCCATTCGAGGCCGAACTGGGTGATCCCGGCCTGTTCGACCATCGCGGCCGCATCGACACCTTGTGGGTGGGCGTCCGCCCGGCCGAGGCCCTCACGCAGCTGGCCAAATCCGTCAACGCCGCACTGGCCAGTGTCGGCATCCCGCCCGAGCCACGCGCCTTCCTGCCCCACATCACGATTGCGCGCGGCCGCAGCATGATCGGCGCCACGGCGTGGCCGCAATCACCCATCCCGCGCATGGCGTGGCAGGTCGATGGCTTTGCCCTGTTCGAAAGCCAGATGGGCAAGGATGGCAGTGATTACACCATCCTTGCCCGCTGGCCTTAGGCCGCTTCGCTGTCCTTGAACGCCAGGACCGGCTTGCGGGCCGCCAGCGTTTCATCAAGCCGGCGGCGCGGCGCGAAATGCGGCCCCGTGCGCCAGGCATCCGGATCGGCCAACATCTGCGTTGCGACATGGCGCATGGCCCCGATCAGCTGATCGAGGTTGGCCTTGCTCTCGGTTTCGGTCGGTTCCACCAGCATGGCGCCGTGGACGACAAGCGGGAAATAGACCGTCATCGGGTGGAAGCCCTCGTCGATCAGCGCCTTGGCGAGATCGAGGGTAGAGAGCCCGGTGCCATCGAGGAAATCATCCGAGAACAGGGCTTCGTGCATGCACGGGCCACTGGCGGCGAACGGCGCGGTGTAGAGATCCTTCAGGCTGGCAAGGATGTAATTGGCGTTGAGCACCGCATCCTCCGCCACCTGGCGCAGGCCATCGGCGCCGTGGCTCATCATGTAGCTGAGCGCGCGGACGAACATGCCCATCTGGCCGTGGAAGGCGACCATACGGCCAAAGCTCTGGCCGGCGTGGGTGCCAGCGGTGTCTTCCTCCACCAACTCAAGGCCCGTGGCAGTCTTGCGCACGAACGGGATCGGCGCAAACGGGGCCAGCGCGGCCGACAGCACGACCGGGCCAGAGCCGGGGCCACCGCCGCCGTGGGGCGTACTGAACGTCTTGTGCAGGTTGATGTGCATGGCATCGACGCCCAGATCGCCAGGGCGGACGCGGCCGACGATGGCGTTGAAATTGGCGCCGTCGCAATAGACATAGCCGCCCACGGCATGCACCGCATCGGAAATGCGCTTCAGGTCAGGCTCGAACAGGCCGCAGGTGTTGGGGTTGGTGATCATCACCGCCGCCACATCCGGGCCAAGCCGAGCGAGCATGGCATCCAGATCGACCCGGCCGCGATCGTTGGCCGGGATGTTTTCCACGGTGAATCCGCAGAAGGCCGCGGTCGCCGGGTTGGTGCCATGCGCCGATTCCGGCACCAGCACGACGCGACGCGGATCGTTCTTCGCATCAAGCGCGGCGCGGATCGCCACCATGCCGCACAACTCACCATGGGCGCCGGCCTTGGGGCTCATGGCCACCGCCGGCATGCCGGTCAGCTTCATCAGCCAATCGGCGAGCACGTCGATCAGTTCCAGAGCGCCCTGCACGGTGGACTGCGGCTGCAGCGGGTGAATGTCGGCAAAGCCGGGCAGCCGCGCCATCTTCTCGTTCAGGCGCGGATTGTGCTTCATCGTGCACGAACCCAGCGGGAAGATGCCAAGATCAATGGCATAATTCTGCCGCGACAGGCGGGTGTAGTGGCGCACGGCTTCCGGCTCGGAAAAGCCCGGCAGGCCGATGACCGCATCACGGCCAAGGCCGCCGAGGCGATCCGGAACCGGCGGCACCGGCGGCAGATCAACGCCCGACGTGTCGAGCGAGCCGCGCTCGAACAGCAACGGCTCTTCCAGCATCAGCGCCTTGTTGCCGGTGAAGGTTTCGGCCACGGCGCCAGTGCCGGCGACGAGGCGGGTGGGGCGGCCCACGTTGTTCATTGCAGTCGTCATTACGCCATCACCTCGTCCAGCGCGTCTTCATACGCGTCAAAATCCTCGTCGGTCGCGGTTTCGGTCACCGCCACGATCATGCCAGTTTGCAGCGATTTCTCGCCCGGCCACAACCGGCCCAGCGACACGCCGCCCAGCACGCCCTTTTCGGCCAGCTTGCGCACCACGGGCCGGGCTTCGCGGCCAAGGTCCAGCGTGAATTCGTTGAAGAACGGCCCGTTCAGCAGCGTCACGCCGGGCACGCGGCCCAGCCGGTCAGCCAGTTGCACGGCGCGGGCGTGATTGAGGGCAGCGAGGTGGCGCAGGCCCTTTTCGCCCAGCAACGACAGATGCGCCGAGAAGGCCAACGCAATCAGGCCGGAGTTGGTGCAGATATTGCTGGTCGCCTTCTCGCGGCGAATATGTTGCTCGCGGGTGGACAGCGTCAGCACGAAACCGCGTTTGCCGCTTGCGTCCACGGTTTCGCCGCACAGGCGGCCCGGGGCCTGGCGCACATGCTTTTCGCGGCAGGCAAACAGGCCCAGGTAAGGCCCGCCGAACAACAGCCCGGCGCCCAGCGACTGGCCTTCGCCCACGACGATATCGGCGCCCATTTCACCCGGCGACTTGATCGCGCCCAGCGAAACGATTTCGGTGACCACGACGATGAGCAGCGCGCCGGCCTTGTGGCAGGCATCGGCCAGCGGGGTAAGATCGGCGACATGGCCGAACAGATTGGGGTTCTGCACGACGACGCAGCTGGTGTCGGCGTCAATGCTGGCAATCAGGCTGCTGAGGTCATCGCCCGGCGCGCCCGGCGTGAACACCGGGGTGCCGGCTTCCACCACGTCGCCGGTGAAGCGGGTCAGCGTCTTCAGCACCGACGTATAATGCGGATGAACGCCGGCGGAAACGATGCATTTGGGCTTGCGCGTGATGCGGCGCGCCATGAACACCGCTTCGGTCATGGCGGTGGAGCCGTCGTACATCGAGGCGTTGGCCACTTCCATGCCGGTGAGGCGCGCCACCTGGGTCTGGAATTCGAACAGCACCTGCAGCGTGCCCTGGGCGATTTCCGGCTGGTAAGGCGTGTAGGCGGTGAGGAACTCGCCGCGCTGGATGACCATGTCCACCGTGGCCGGCACATGATGCTTGTAGGCGCCGCAGCCGACGAAGAAGGGCGTGGTGCTGGCGGTCAAATTCTTGCCGGCCATCTTCACCAGCGCGCGTTCCACCGCCATTTCGCTGGCGTGGTTCGGGAGGCCGGCGATGGGGCCATCCAGCACGGCTTCGGCCGGCACGTCCTGAAACAGATCGTCGACGCTGGCGGCACCGATGGTGGCCAGCATGGCTGTACGGTCAGCCGTGGAAAGGGGCAGATAACGCAAGGGCCTTACTCCGGGAGATGGGCGGAAAAACGGATGCGAACATAATCGGCGATCCACTGGCCATTGGCGGCTTGCAGCGCCGGGGCGAGGAGAGCGACGGTTTCGGTGATGATCTGGTCTTTTTGGCCGTCAGGCACACCGGCGGCATCGATGAAGCCGCCGCGGAAGGTTTCGAGCCAGCCGGCCATGCCGCTTGCCGGCAGGGGCGTCGGGCGCGGGATGATGGCGCAACTCTCCACCAAGAAGCCGCCCCGTTCCAGCACAGCACGGAAAGCATCGGCTGTGGGATAATAGCTGGTTTCGGCTCCAGCGGCCGGGAAGCCGTGGCGGGCGAGCACAGCGATCAGCGCGGTGCGGATGGCCGCAATATTGGCGTGGCCGCCGAATTCACCGACATAGCGCCCGCCGGGCTTGAGCGCGCGCCTCACGCCGGCCGTCACCACATCGGGCTGGCCGACCCAGTGCAACGCGGCGTTGGTGAAAACGGCGTCGAACTCAGCATCGAAATCGAGCGCACGCGCGTCGCCAATCCGGGCATCAATGTCCTTGGCTTGCGCCGCCGCCACCATCGCCGGATCGGCATCGACACCCACCACGTCGCTGCCGGCGTTGATCAGCTTTTGCGTCAGCACACCATCGCCGCAGCCCAGATCGAGCACGCGCTCGCCCGGCTTTGGTGCCAACAGGTCAAGCACCGCCGCCCCCAGCGCCGGCACGAAGGCGGCGTGGGTCGCATAGAGGGACGGATCCCAACGCGTGGCGGTGCCGCTGGTCACTTACAGGCTGGCGACGAAGGCGTCGTAAGCGGCCTTGTCCATCAGCCCATCCAGTTCCGACGCGTCGGACAAGGTAAGCTTGAAGAACCAGCCCTCGGCTTCCGGCGCACTGTTCACCAGGCTCGGATCGTCGGCCAGCGCCGGGTTGGACTCGGTGACCGTGCCCGACACCGGAGCATAGACGTCAGACGCGGCCTTTACCGATTCGACCACGGCAGCTTCCCCGCCCTTGGTCACGGCGCGACCGGCGTCGGGCAGATCGACGAACACCACGTCGCCCAGCTGGCCCTGCGCATAATCGGTGATGCCAACGGTGGCTTCACCGCCGGCAACGTCAATCCATTCATGATCCTGCGTGTACAAACGGCTCATTTCTTGTCCCCTTCCCGAACATAATTCTTCTGTTTGAACGGCATCGGCACCACGGTGGCGGCGATGCGCTTGCCCCGCACTTCAATTTCCAGCGCGGTGCCGTCGGCGCTGTGTTCGGTCGTCACATAAGCCATGGCGATCGGCACATTCAGGCTGGGCGCAAAGCCGCCGGAGGTGAGCACGCCCACCTGTTCGTCACTCACCCACACGGTCGCGCCTTCACGCGCCGGCATGCGGCCTTCAACGGCTAGGCCCACCCGCTTGCGGGCGGCACCGTTGAACAGTTGATCGAGCACCCGCTCCGCACCGGGGAAACCGCCTTCCGTCTTGCGGCGCTTGGAAATGGCGAAGCTCAGATCGGCTTCAACCGGCGTGGTTTCCGGATCGAGATCATGGCCATAGAGCGGAAGGCCAGCTTCAAGCCGCAGGGAGTCGCGGGCGCCAAGCCCGATCGGCTTCACTTCTTCATGCGCGAGCAGCGCCTCGGCCAGGGCTTCAGCATGTTCGGACAGCACCGAAATCTCATAGCCATCCTCACCGGTGTAACCCGATCGGGTGATGCCCAGCTTGATCCCGTTCCACAGCCAGCGCGCGCCGGCCATGAACTTGAGATCGGCAAAGGCGGGTTGATCGGCGGACTCAGGAGTGAGGTCGAATCGGCTCATCACCGTCACCGCCTGCGGACCTTGCAGCGCCAACAGCGCGTGATCTTCCATGTGGTGCAACGTGATGCCCGCCGGCAGCCGTGCAGCCATGTGGGCGATGTCGCCATACTTGGTTGCGCCGTTGACGACGAGATAGAAATTGCGGCCCGTGCTGGTGACCATCAGGTCGTCCAAAATGCCGCCATTGTCCGCCAGCAGCAGCGAATAACGCACGCGGTGGGGCTGCAACGCCTTGAAGTCACCGGGCGCCAGGCTTTCCAGCCATTCGGCGGCGCCTTCCCCTTCCACCAGCAGTTGGCCCATGTGCGACACGTCGAACAGCCCTGCATGTTCACGCGTCCACAGATGCTCGGCGATGATGCCGTCAAACTGGATCGGCATGGCATAGCCGGCAAAGCCCACCATGCGCGCGCCCAGACGGCGATGCAGCGCATCCAGCGGCAATGTCTTCAGATCAACGTCATCCGCCATGCGGTACCCCGGCAACAGTCACGGTTCAGCCTTGTGCCAAACCTGGTTCCCCCACTGTCGCCAGACCTGAGAGCTTTGACCGGACAATGTCCGGCTTACCCCTTCGGTGGGGTGAAGGCGTGAGCCCGCACCCGCTTTCCAGAGTGTCGCTAATACGCCGGCGCGGTCCTTTTGCCTGAGAGATTCCGGGGGCGGCTTGCTCCTTCGGCGGTGAAACTTGCGCTTCACACTCTCCCGCGCGCGGCGCCGGAGTTGCCCCCGGCGACATCCGCCGATTGGGCGAAGCGGGAGCGCGAGTCAACTGCCCGAATGACCACCACAATGCCGCAACCCTATCGCGTGGCGGCCGTAACTTCAGGGCATGATTGCCAAGCGCCTACCCCTGATTGCCCTGCTCATCGGCCTCGCCATGGCATTGAGCCTCAACCGTGCCGATGGGGCACGGCCCGTGGCGGTTCACGCCGAATCGCTGCCCTGAACCGGCTTATTTGGCGATGTTGTAGGCCAGCGCGCGATCGTCGAGCTGGAAGCCGAGCAGCACCTCGAAGCTGGCGGCGCGCAGGGCAGCCTTCACTTCGGGATCAGCCATAGGATCGGTGGCCGCATCCAGTTCACCCGGACGGCGCTTGCGGTTGATCTTGTCGAGAATGGCCTGCGGCACAGCGGCGGCGGTGCGCGACACGGCAGCCGTGGCCGTGCCCTGCGCCACGGCGCGTTCCTGGCCGGCGGCAAAATTCACCGTCACCTGGGAAATCTGCTTGGCGTTGACGATGTTGCCGGCCTGCACCACGGCGGCAAACACCGGCAGCACGAACTGCCGGGCTGGTGCTGCGTCGGTGCGGCGCACGATAACGTCATAGTTGATGCGCGACACAAACTGATCGCTGGTTTCGGCGCAGTCATCGCGCACGTTGGTGATGGTCGCCACGGCGTCCATGTTGGCCGCATCGGCAACGGTGCCTGCCGCGCCCGGCCGGAACAACGTCATGTCGCCGGCATAGGCCGCCACCGCGACGGCCGGGCATGAGGAGCGCCGCACCACTAGAGGATTGCGGTCGCACGCGGCCAGAAGCAGCGCCGGCACGGCAACGGC
Organism: Sphingomonadales bacterium 32-65-25; assembly: GCA_002280855.1. Taxonomy (GTDB): domain Bacteria; phylum Pseudomonadota; class Alphaproteobacteria; order Sphingomonadales; family Sphingomonadaceae; genus Sandarakinorhabdus. The sequence continues at coordinate 70,517 of NCEU01000005.1, forward strand.
AGCCAAGGCGATGGAACGGCGAAAAGCAGGGCTCGTCATGCCCCTTCTCCTATGGGGCAAAAGGCGTCACCGCAAGCGCCAACAAACTGTGGCGCGGGCCGGGCCAATCGCGTATCAGCCGGGGCATGAGCAACGTCGCCCCCGCCATGGATTTTGTTCCTGCCGAACTGCCAGCCCTGAACGTACTGGTTGCCGCTCCGCGCGGCTTTTGTGCCGGGGTGGATCGCGCGATCCATATCGTTGAACTTGCGCTCGAGCGCTGGGGCGCGCCGGTGTTCGTACGGCATGAAATCGTCCACAACAAGTTCGTGGTCGACAGTCTGAAGGCCAAGGGCGCCATCTTTGTCGAGGAACTCGATGAAGTGCCCGACGGTGTGCCGGTCGTGTTTTCCGCCCATGGCGTGCCCAAAGCCGTGCCGGCCAAGGCCGAAGAGCGCGGGCTGACCTATGTGGATGCCACCTGCCCGCTGGTTTCCAAGGTGCATCGCCAGGCCGAACGGCTGGTGGCCGGCGGTTGCCACATCCTGTTCATCGGCCATCAGGGCCACCCGGAAGTGATCGGCACCTTCGGCCAGGTGCCTGATGGCGCCATGACCCTGATCGAAACGCTGGAAGACGCCCAGAACGTGCAGCCGCCGGGCAGCGGCAAGCTCGGTTTCCTCACCCAGACGACGCTGAGCGTGGACGACACGTCGGACATGGTGGCCGAACTGAAGCGGCGCTTCCCGGAGATCGAAGGCCCGCGCGGCGACGACATCTGCTATGCCACGTCCAACCGCCAGGCCGCGGTGAAGGCAATGGCGCCGCGTTGTGATCTGGTGCTGGTGATTGGCGCGGCCAACAGCAGCAACAGCCAGCGCCTGCGCGAAGTGGCCGAACGCGAAGGCGCGCGCAGCTGGCTGATCCAGCGCGCGGCCGAGATTGATTGGGCCTGGTTCGACGGTGTGACCACGGTCGGGCTGACCGCCGGCGCCTCAGCCCCGGAAGTGCTGGTGCAGGAAGTGCTGGCCGCGATGAACGAACGCTTTGCCGTGACGACCGAAAATATCACGACGGCGGTGGAAGAAGTGGTGTTCAAGCTGCCGCGTTCGCTGACCGCCTGATCCGACGGCGCGGGCGATGGCCGTTTACACCCCGGTCAGCGCCGATGATCTGACGGTCTTTCTGGCCGGCTATGATGTCGGTGCCGCCGTCAGCTTCAAGGGCATTGCCGAAGGCGTCGAGAACAGCAATTTTCTGCTCGAAACCACACGCGGGCGCTACATCCTCACCCTGTATGAAAAGCGCGTCGATGCTGGCGATCTGCCCTGGTTCCTGGCGCTGATGGGCCATCTTGCGGCCAAGGGCCTGCCTGTCCCCGGCCCGGTTGTCGATGCCCGCGGCCAGGTTTTGCAGGTGCTGAACGGCCGCCCGGCCTGCCTGATCGAATTCCTGCCGGGTGTGAGCGTTACTGAAGCCACGCCGGAGGCCGCCCGTGAGGTTGGCGCCGCACTGGGCCAGATGCACCGGGCGCTCGCCGATTTCACCGCCCCTCGCCCCAACACGCTTGGCCCCGCGGCCTGGCCGCCGCTCGCCGCCCGCTGCAATGGCCGGCTGGGCGAGATTGACGCCGGCCTGCCCGATGCCGTGACACGCGGGCTGGCCGCCACCGCCGATTGGCCCGCTGGCCTGCCGCAATCGACCATCCATGCCGATCTGTTTCCCGATAATGTGCTGATGCTGGATGGGCGCGTCACGGGCCTCATCGATTTCTATTTCGCCTGCACTGATGCCCGCGCTTATGATGTCGCCATCACCCATGCCGCCTGGTGTTTCTCAGCCGATGGCCGGCAGTTCTTCCCCGAACGCGCCGCCGGCCTGATGGGCGGCTATCTGGCCGAAGTCGAGCTCACGGCTGCCGAGCGGGCGGCCCTGCCGCGGCTGGCGGCCGGTGCCGCTCTGCGCTTCACGCTCACCCGCGCCTTTGATTGGCTGAACACGCCGGCCGATGCGCTGGTCACCCGCAAAGATCCGATGGCCTTTGCCCGCCGCCTGACCTGGTATCTGGCAGCGACGCCGGAGATGATGGGTGGCTGATGACAGCCCGGCGCGCCCGCGCGTATCGATCTTCACCGATGGCGCCTGCAAGGGCAATCCCGGCCCCGGCGGCTGGGGCGCCATCCTGCGCGCTGGCGGCAAGGAACGGGAACTGAACGGTTCCGAACCCCATACCACCAACAACCGCATGGAATTGCAGGCGGCGATTTCGGCCCTGAACGCCCTCACCCGTCCCTGCGAGGTCGATCTCACCACCGACAGTGTCTATGTGCGCGACGGCATTTCGAAATGGGTGCACGGCTGGCAGAAGAACGGCTGGAAGACCGCCGACAAGAAACCGGTGAAGAACGATGATCTGTGGCAGGCCCTGCTTGCAGCCGCCCGCCCGCATGTCGTGCGTTGGCATTGGGTGAAGGGCCACGCCGGCCACGCTGAGAACGAACGCGCCGATGAACTGGCCAACGAAGCCATTGTGGCAATGAAGGAAGGCCGGCACGCAGGGCGTCATTGAGACCCCTCATTGAGCCCATTGCCAATCGGCCCGCAATCCGCTTTGAGGCAAAGGGTCCAAACCCAATCAGGATAGGGGTCGTCACGTTGTCAGGAAGGCCGATAGAAGTGAGCGAGTGCAGCCGGGTAGCAGCGCTACCCGGCAATCGAGCGAGCGCGCTATCGGCCTTCCTGACAACGCCCGCAGGGTGGACCGGAGCGGCGATATGGCGTCGTTGCGGTCGCTCGCCGGGGGGCGAAGCCCCGCCAGCGCGCCCGCGCCTAGCCATATCGCCGCTCCGGCCCATGCCGACTCCTATCCTGATTGAGTTTGGACCCTCACATGGCTTCTGAACCCACCGCAAAGGGCATCAACGCCCGCCTCACCAAGGTCTGGATGACCTGGGGTGCCCAATTCCTGCCTTTCGCCGATGTCGCCAGCCCGGAATTGCCGCTGTCGCGCTTGCTGCGGCTATCGCTGATCCAGGTCAGCGTGGGGATGAGCCTGGTGCTGCTGGTCGGTACGCTCAATCGCGTGATGATCGTCGAACTTGGCGTGCCGGCCACACTGGTGGGCGTCATGCTGGCGCTGCCGCTGCTGGCCGCGCCGTTCCGCGCCTTGATTGGCCACAAATCCGATACGCACAAATCGGCGCTGGGCTGGCGGCGGGTGCCCTACATCTATATCGGCACGATGGTGCAGTTTGGCGGCCTCGCCATCATGCCGTTTGCGCTGCTGGTGCTGGCCGGCGCCCAGGAAGCCTATGACGAGCGCATCTGGCTGGGCCAGCCGGCCGCGGCATTGGCCTTCCTGCTGGTCGGCGCCGGCATCCACACCACGCAAACGGTCGGCCTGGCCCTCGCCACCGATCTCACCAAGCCCGAACAGCAACCCAATGTGGTTGGCCTGATGTATGTGATGCTGCTGCTTGGCTCCATTGTCGCCTCGCTGTTCTTTGGCTGGGCGCTGGAGGATTTCAGCAACGGCCGCCTGATCCAGGTGATCCAGGGCAGTGCTGTTGTGACCATCTTCCTGAATTTCATCGCGTTGTGGAAACAGGAAGCCCGCGTGCCGCATTACATGCGCACTGAACCGGCAACGCCCGACCCGACGTTCCGCCAAAGCTGGGACCTGTTCGTGGGCAAGGAAAAGACCCTGCTGCGCCTGATCGCGGTCGGGTTGGGCACGCTGGCCTTTTCCATGTCGGATATCGTGCTGGAACCTTATGGCGGCGAAGTGCTGAAGCTGGGCGTGGGCACCACAACGTTGCTCAGCGCGATCATGGCCTTCGGCAGCCTGATGGGCTTTGCCTATGCCTCCTACATCCTCAGCCTGGGGGCAGATCCGTTCCGCATGGCCAGCCTGGGCGCCGTCATCGGCCTGCCGGCCTATGGCCTGATCATCATGGCCGCCGGATCCGACACGCCGGAACTGTTCACGCTGGGCGTGCTGCTGGCTGGCATCGGTACCGGCCTGTTCGGCCACGGCACACTCACCGCCACCATGCGGCTGGCGCCAACGGGGCAGATTGGCATTGCCATGGGGGCCTGGGGCGCGGTGCAGGCCACAAGCCAGGGCATCGGTGCCACCATTGGCGGCGTCATGCGCGATGCGGCCCGCGGCCTGTCGCTGGGGCTGGATGTGCCAGCGGCCGCCAACGGCTATGTGTTGATCTTCGCTCTGGAACTGGCGCTGATGGCCGCCACGCTGGCAGCGATGTGGCCGCTGTTGAACCACGACGCCCGGGATTGACGCTCGCTGCAACCAGGCAGCGGCATCGGCGGTGCATCACCTGCCTTCACCTGAAGAGGCGCCCTGCACGCAACAGCCGGATGTCGCGTCCAGGCCTGCCCGGCTACCGGCCTGATTCACCGGCGAGCGCCACCACGCCATAATGAAAAGGCCGGCATCCCCGTGGGAACACCGGCCCGTTTCAGTCTGCCCGGCAAGGCCGGGACAAAGACTTACTTGGCAGCTTCAGCCGGAGCGGCTTCGGCCGGAGCGGCTTCAGCAGCCGGCGCCATGGCGTCGGCAGCCGGAGCAGCTGCTTCGGCAGCCGGCGCGGCCATTTCAGCGGCCGGGGCAGCAGCAGCGCCCTGCCAGAAATCGGCGAACCAAGTGGTGTTCGTGAGGATGGAAGCATGCACGAGCAGCGAGGCGGCAACAAAGCCGACGAACAGCAGCGGGATGCCAACGGACGGGCTGACGTAGAGCCAGATACGACCTTCATTCATGTGTCAGTCTCCCTTGCTCACTTCATCCACGGCGTCAAAGCGAACGCCAGGATGTGCGCCAGAACGGCAATTGCACCATAGATACGGGTGCCCCACTTGAGGCCCTCGTTGATCTCGGTAGCTTCAGCTTCGGTCAGCCCGGTCGGGTAGACCTTGGTATTGTCAGCCATGTTATACTCCTCTCCCATTCGGGAAAATCGCTGGGCTCCTTGCGCCCACGGCCTCCCCGCCTGTTTGCCGGAATGGGCAACGAGCACGTGCGACCCAGTCCCTGCTGCAGCCTCCCATCGACGGGCCGATCCGTTACAGATCGCGACAGGACGTCGCAGCAGAATCACCCCTTACCCAAACTGTCGCATGTGTCAATCTGTCGCCGTACCACTACCTAGCACCACGGTAACGCTGCTGCAGCGCAGCATCCAAGGATGCCGCATCGCAACATGCAAGCAGGGCTTTTCCTGTCGTCGAAATCGCCTATTCTCACCCGCTTGGCGGCCGGCCGTGGCTGGCCGACGTGATGGGCCGAATCAGGCCATGGGGAGAATGCATGACCAGTCTTGATCGCCGCCAACTGCTGGCCGGCAGCGCTGCCCTGATGCTGCCGGGTATGGGCATGGCCAGTGCGGCCCGCGCCGCCGTCGCACCGGCAGCCGATGCACAGAAGAAGATCCGCGCCGCGATCGACCGGCAGCTGCCCGAAAACATCGCCCGCATTCAGGATTGGATCCGCCACCCCGGCATCGCCGCCGAAAACTGGCAGATGGAAGAGGCCTGCGCCTACACCATGGGCCTGATCAGGGATGCTGGCTTCCAGATGGTCAAGCGCATGCCCACCAAGGGCCAGCCCGGCATTTTCGCCACGCTCGATGCCGGTGCCAAGCGCACGGTGGGCATCTATTTCATGTATGACGTGAAGCAGGTGAACCCGGCCGAATGGTCCAGCCCACCGTTCGAGGCGCGCATCACCAACAAGCCGGGCTGGGGCCAGGTAATCGTTGGCCGCGGCGCCATCAACCAGAAGGGGCCGGAAGCCGCCTTCCTCGCCGCGCTGCACGCCTTCCGCGAAGCCGGACAGAAACTGCCGGTCAATCTCGTGCTGGTGGCCGAAGGTGAGGAAGAGATTGCCTCCCCCAATTTCCACCAGATTGTGCAGGATCCGCAAGTGCTCGCCGCGCTCAAGAAATGCGATGGCATCGTCATCCCCACCGCCTGGCAATCGGCCAATGGCAGCACCATGATCAACCTGGGCGCCAAGGGCCCGATCGAATTCCAGCTGATTGCCAGCGGCGAACGCTGGGGCAAAGGGCCAAAGGGCGACATTCACAGCAGCCAGCACGCCCATGTCGATTCCCCCGTGTGGCACCTGGTGCAGGCGCTGAACACGTTGGTGAAGGAAGATGGCTTCACCCCCGCGATCGATGGCTGGTTCGACAATGTGCGCGGGCTGACAGCGCGCGAGAAGGAACTGATCGCCATGACGGCCGCTTCTCAGAGCGAGGCCGAAGCCAAGCGCGCCATGGGCGTGAAGATGTGGATCAACAACGAACCGTGGCAGCAATCGCTGGAACGGCTGGCGTCGCAGCCGACCGTCAACATCCAGGGCCTGGTCGCCGGCTATACCGGGCAAGGCGGCAAGACTGTGCTGCCCGGCCGCGCCGAGGCCAAGCTGGAGTGCCGGCTGGTGCCCAATCAGACCTTCCGTGAAGCTGAAGCCAAATTGAAGGCGCATCTGGCCAAACGCGGTTTCGGCGATATCGAAGTGGTGGTGAGCGGCGGCTACGACCCCACCGAAACCGCCGAAGACGCCCGCGTGGTGCGCGCCCAGCAGGCCGTCTATGCCCGCTTCAACGCGCCCGCCACGCTCTACCCGCGCAGCGCCGGCAGTTGGCCCGGCAGTGTCTTCACCCAGCCGCCGGTCTCACTGCCTGCCGGCCAATTCGGCCTCGGCCACGGCAGCGGTGCCCACGCGCCGAACGAATATTTCGTGGTGGAAAGCATCAACCCCGCCGTGCAGGGTCTGGCTGGCTGCACGGCCGGGTTCGTTGATTTTCTCTATGAAATGGCGGTGGTTCAATAGCTTGGCGTGACGCAGCCGTGGCGCGCGGATAAGCGTGCCGCTGACAGCGGTCAGCACCGCTAATTTCATGGTTCGGCGACGCCGAAAAATGATACCATCCGCCGATCAACGGTGGAGGGTGTCATGAACAGGCCTGTACGCGTGATCGCGTTGCTGTTGGCGGCAATGCCGGCCGTAGCGGCCGAGGCAGCAACAGTTGTGGTTGGCACGGCGCCGTTGGTCCATCCGGCAGGTGGGCAATTTGTCGGGCGACTTCATCTCGATTTCCCCCAGAACTGGTGGAACTCATCGCACAGCGGGACGCTGGAAGGGTCTGGCTTCACCTGGACGTATGATCCGCAGGGTTTCGGGGAAGGTTTCTCGAAAACCTTTGAAGTACAGAATGTTGCCCGGCCGAACCTGACCAAGGTGCTGACGCTGACGATGGTCGTGCGGCAGCCTTGGGTGCCGCCACCTCTAACCGAATATTGCCCTGATCCGCGAGACTGCTCGTCCGGGCGTGATTGGGATTTTTGGGGCGGCACCTATGTTGAACTTGCCCCCTTTCCATTCCCCTTTCTCCTCATCGGCGCTTCCAATATCGGCCAGAATGCAGAAACCGGTTTTTGGAGTGGCCAGTTCCAGTTCAAGGTAACGCCGCAGCCCGCAGCAGAATATGTGACCTTCGAGCGATCGGACTGGGGCGCCGTGGTTAATGATATTGTCAGCATGACACTGCAGATTTCGTGTGTACCGGAACCATCGACATGGGCCACGATGATGCTTGGCTTTGGCGTGGTGGGCGGCGCGGCACGGCGGCGGCGTGGGCTTACGATGGCAGGTTCGGCCTGAATGGGAAAAAGCCAGGCTTGCTCCTGACGTTCAGGCGACAGGCAAACTTTTCCCAATTGGTCTATGCAAAGGCATGAGCGCCTCGCTGCCTGACCTTCACACGAATCCTCTCGATCCGGCCGATGCGGCTGGGGCCCTGCCTGATCAGCCGCCAACCGTGCGGCCGCATTCGCTGTGGCGGGCGATGGCGCGTGGCGTGGTTGGCAGGTGCCCGCGCTGTGGGCAGGGCCGGTTGTTCCGCGCGTTCCTCAAGCCGGTTGATCGATGCGGCCGCTGTGACCAGGATTGGTCGCTGCAGCGCGCTGATGATTTTCCGGCCTATGCCTCGCTGTTCATCACCGGCCACCTGGTGGCGCCGCTGGCCGTGCACCTGGCGCGGGACGCCAGCATATCGTCTGCGATGGCCTCCGCTATCATCCTGCCAATCACGGCGGCGCTGGCAATTGGCCTGTTGCAGCCGTGCAAAGGGGCCATCATCGCCGTGCAATGGCGGATGGGCATGCACGGATTCCAGCGCGACCCTTCAGCCGACGACGACGCGACGCCCTGACGTGGCGGTCACGCCCTGATGAAACGGTCCACGCCGCTGCCGTCCTTCACGCGGCTAACCCGGCCGCGTTCTTCCAACCAGTGCAGGTGGGCGACGGTTTCACCTGTTGCCAACCCGTAATCCGCCTCACCAATCGGCCTGCGGAACAGGGCGGCGAAGCAATCGACGGCCGTTCGGGGCTCGGCGCAGAAGGCTTCCAGCTTTTCCAGCTTGCCATGATGATCGGCGGCGAGCTGGTCCAGTCGCGTGTGCAGGCCATAGAAGGGCTCATTGTGCGCGGGCAGTACCAGCACATGATCGGGAATGGCGCGCAGCGTATCGATGCTCTCCAGCCAGTCGCCCAGTGGATCGGCATAGGGCTCGGTGGGATAGACCGAGACGTTGGACGTGATACGCGGCAGCACCTGATCGCCGCTGATCATCACGTCGTCGGCCACCAGGCAGGCATGTTCAGGGGCATGGCCGCGGCCGACCACAACGGTGAACTGGCGCGGGCCGATATTGAGCACATCGCCATCGCGCAGCCGCTTGAAGCCGGCCGGCATCTTGCTGATGATCTTGCCGAAACTGCCCCAGGCCTTGGCTTTCATTGCGGCCACTTGTTCGTCGCTCCAGCCGGCGCGGATGGAGAAGGCCACGGCTTCATCCGGTGGCGCGTCGCGCACATCCAGCGTGAGCGTGCGCGCCAGCAGATATTCGGTGCGGGTGATTTCCAGGGGCACATCCCACTTGCGGCAAAGCCAGCCGGCCATGCCCAAATGATCGGGGTGATAATGGGTGACGATCACGCGGGTGACGGGCTTGCCCTTCAACACGCCGGCAAACAGCGCTTCCCATGCGGCCTTGCTGGCGGGCAGGCCCACGCCGGTATCCACGATCGCCCAGCCGTCCCCGGCATCGATCACCCACAGATTGATATGATCCAGCCCGAACGGCAGCCCCATGCGCACCCAGAAAATGCCCGGCGCCACTTCCTCGGCTTCACCCGGCCCCGGCACCCAGCGGCCGAGCGGATAGCGCAGGCCCTTGATCTCATCGGCCTCGCGCGGCGCAGTGCTGGCCTGGCCGGCAGGGATGGGCAGCAAGGGGGGCGGTTCGGTCATGGCCAAAAGGGTTAACCGCCGGCCCGCACGGCGTCGACTCTCCTTGCTCGGAGGTTAGGCTTGCGGCAGGGAGTGCCCGCGATGCACCCGAACAACGCCTTCCGCACTAATGATGATCCGCTGGCCTTTGTGGCGGCGCACGGGTTTGCCCACATCTTTGGCCAAACCCCCGACGGCCCGCGCGTCGCGCACGCGCCGGTGCTGGTCACGCCGCAAGGCACGCTCATGTTCCACCTCGCGCGCGGCAATGCGCTGGCCCAGCATCTCGATGGCCTGACCGCGCTGATCAGTGTGGGTGGGCCGGGCCATTATGTCTCGCCCAACTGGTATGCAGAGCCGGCCAACAACGTGCCGACCTGGAATTACCAAGCGGTGGAGATCGAAGGCCCGGTGCGGGCGCTGGACATGGACGAGCTGGAGGCGCTGCTCAACTTCGCGTCCGCCACGTTCGAGCCGCGCGTGGGCGAAGACTGGACCATGCACAAGATGGAGCGCCCGCGCGCCGAAGCGATGATGCGCGCCATCACCGGGTATGAACTCACCCCAGCCGCCATCCGTACCACGTTGAAGGCCAGTCAGAACCGCAGCGAGGCCGATGCGGCCGGCGTGATCACGGCGCTGGAGCGACTGGGCGAGACAGAAGGCGCGGCGAGAATCCGCGCCGCAAGGAAGACATCATGAAACTCGCTGTTTTCGATTGCGATGGCACGTTGATCGATAGCCAGGTCAACATCATCCGGGCGATGGAGCAGAGTTTCCAGCGCCACCGCCTTCCCGCCCCCGACAGTCACGCCACCCGCCGCATCGTCGGGCTTTCGCTGGTGGAAGCCATGCAGGCGCTGCTGCCGGAGGCCGATCATGACCTGCACCTGAGCCTGGCCGAAGACTACAAGACCGCCTTCCAGCGCCTGCGGGCCGACAAGGCGCTCGATGCCGAACCGCTCTATCCCGGCATCCGCTGCCTCCTCGATACGCTCGATGGGCAGGGCTGGCTGTTGGCAGTGGCTACGGGAAAATCTGATCGCGGACTGAAGCTGGCGCTCGAACATCACGGCATCCATCACCTGTTCGTCAGCTTGCAAACCGCCGATCGCCACCCGTCCAAGCCCCATCCTTCAATGCTGCATATGGCGCTGGCCGAAGCAGGCGCGCAGGCCGAACAGGCGGTGATGATCGGCGATACCATCTTCGATATCGCCATGGGCGAAGCCGCGGGCGTGAAGAGTATCGGCGTCGATTGGGGCTATCACGACGCGCATGAACTGATCGATGCCGGCGCTGCGCATGTCGCCGATGATGCCGATCATCTGCTGGCGCTGCTCAATGGCTGAGGAACCGTCCCCCGACGACATGCCGGATTCCGGCGAGATGATCGCTCGGTTGCGGCGGCTGGGCCGGATCATGGCGATCCTGGCGTTGGCATTCGGCGGTGCGTTCGTGGTGCTTGCCCGGCGCAGTGCAGCGGCAGGCGAAAGCGGTGAGGTGGCGAGCGGGCTGTTCTGGGTCGCGGCCGTGCTGCAGTTTGCGCTGGCATTCGTCTTGCTGCAGCGCGGCCGGCGGGGGTAAGGCCAATCCATGCGTGAAGCCCCCCTCCCCGCTGCCGAAGCGAAGAAGCGTTATCTGATCTATCTCGCCGTGCGGCTGACCGGCCTGGCGGTGATGGCCGCCGGTGTGTGGCTGGTGCGAGAGGTGGGCCAGGCGCCGGGGCTGGCGGTGGTGCTGCTGGGCGGCTGCTCGCTGTTCGTGCGGCCAAAGCATCTGGGCCTCACCCGCAAATGAAGCGCTTCTACAAAGACGCGACCGTCACCGGCGACGGGCCGTTCGGCGTGGCGCTCGATGGCCGGCCGCTGCGCACGCCGGCACGCGTACCGCTTGCGGTGCCCACGCGATCGCTGGCCGAAGCCATTGCCGGCGAATGGCAGGCGCAGGGCGAGAAGATTGATCCGCGCAGCCTGCCGCTCAGCGGCTTTGCCAACGCAGCCATTGATCGGGTCGCAGCAGACCACGCCGGTTTTGCCAAACGGCTGGCGACTTATGCGGAAAGCGAACTTATCGCCTATCGCGCCGATGGCCCGGCCTCGCTGCTGGCGGCGCAGGCAGCGGCCTGGGACCCATGGGTGGAATGGCTCGCCCGCCGCTATGACGTGGGGCTGACCATCACCACCGGCATCATGCATGTCGCCCAGCCGACGGCGACGCTGATCCGCCTGCACACGGCCTTTGCCGCCTTCACCCCGTTCCAGCTGGCGCCACTCGATCCAATCGTGACCATCACCGGCTCTGCCGTGCTGGCGTTGGCGGTGGCGGAAGGCGAACTGGAGGCCGAAGCCGCCTATGACATCGCGCACGTCGACGCGCTTTGGCAGGAACAGCAATGGGGCCGCGATCCGTTGGCGGAAAAGGCCGAAGCAGAGCGCCGCGCCGATCTCGATGCGGCGATCCGCTGCCTGCGCCTGTTGGCAGGGTGAAAACAACGCACTTGCCCCGAGCATCGCAATTGCTAGGGGAGACACCAAGGGAGTGCACACCCATGCTGAAGCAACTGGAAGAACTGGAACGCCGCCGCGCCGCCGCCCGCATGGGTGGCGGGGAAAAGCGCATCGAGGCCCAGCACAAGAAGGGCCGGCTGACGGCGCGTGAACGGCTGGATATCCTGCTGGATCCCGGCAGCTTCGAAGAGCTCGACATGTATGTCGAGCACAACTGCACCGAATTCGGCATGGCCGAACAAAAGATCCCCGGTGACGGCGTGGTGACGGGCAGCGGCACCATCAATGGCCGGCTCGTCTATGTCTTCAGCCAGGATTTTACCGTTTTCGGCGGTTCGCTGTCTGAACGCCACGCCCAGAAGATCTGCAAGATCATGGACACCGCCATGAAAGTTGGCGCGCCGGTAATTGGCCTCAACGATTCGGGCGGCGCCCGCATCCAGGAAGGCGTCGCCAGCTTGGGTGGCTATGCCGAAGTGTTTCAGCGTAACGTGCTGGCATCCGGCGTGGTGCCCCAGATTTCGCTGATCATGGGGCCCTGCGCCGGCGGTGCAGTCTATTCGCCGGCCATGACCGACTTCATCTTCATGGTGAAGGATTCAAGCTACATGTTCGTCACCGGCCCGGATGTGGTGAAAACCGTGACCAACGAAGTGGTGACCCAGGAAGAACTGGGCGGCGCCATCACCCACAGCACCAAGAGCGGCGTGGCCGATCTGGCGCTGGAAGACGATATCGATGCACTGCTGCGCACGCGGATGTTCTTCGATTTCCTGCCGCTCAACAACCGCGAGGATGCGCCGTTCCGGCCGACCAGCGACGACCCGCTGCGCATCGATCACAGCCTCGACACGCTGATCCCGGCCAGCGCCGCCAAGCCGTACGACATGCACGAGCTGATCCAGAAGGTCGCCGACGATGGCGAATTCTTCGAGCTGCAGCCCGGCCATGCCGGCAACATCCTGATCGGTTTCGCCCGCATCGAGGGCCACACGGTGGGCATCGTTGCCAACCAACCGACGGTGCTGGCCGGCTGCCTCGACATCAACGCCAGCAAGAAGGCCGGGCGCTTCGTGCGTTTCTGCGATGCCTTCAACATCCCGATCGTGACGTTCGTGGATGTGCCCGGCTTCCTGCCCGGCGTGGCGCAGGAATATGGCGGCATCATCAAGCATGGCGCCAAACTGCTGTTTGCCTACGCCGAAGCCACCGTGCCGAAAATCACCGTGATCACGCGCAAGGCCTATGGCGGCGCCTATGACGTGATGGCGTCAAAGCATCTGCGCGGCGACTTGAACTATGCCTGGCCCACCGCCGAAATCGCCGTGATGGGCGCCAAGGGCGCTGTGGAAATCATCTTCCGCCAGGATATCGGCGACAAGGACAAGATCGCGGCCCGCACCGCCGAATATGAAGCCCGCTTCGCCAATCCGTTCGTGGCGGCATCGATGGGCTTCATCGATGAAGTGATCATGCCACATGCAACGCGGAAGCGGATCGCCATGGGCCTGCGCAAATTGCGGACGAAAACTCTCGAGAACCCGTGGAAAAAGCACGACAATATTCCGTTGTAAGCGGGACGTGATGCCCGACACCTATCTCGTCTGGAAATTCCTGCACATCACCGGCGTGGTGATGCTGATGGGCAACATCACGGTCACGGCGATCTGGAAATATTTCGCCGATCGTGATGGCCGCGGCCCGGTGCTGCAGTTTGCCCAGAAGCTCATCACCTACACCGATTGGTCGATGACGGTGTGGGGCGTGATTCTCACCATGATCGGCGGCTATGGCCTTGCCATCGAAGGACAATTTGAGCTGACCAGCGGCTGGCTACTGTGGGCGCAAGTCTGTTTCGTGGCTGCTGGGCTGATCTGGATGGGGCTGATCGTGCCGATCCAGATCAGGAGCGCACGCATGGCGCGCCAGTTTGGTGATGGCCCGGTGCCCGATGCCTACAAGGCCTTGTCAAAACGATGGATTTTCTGGGGACTCATCTCCACCGTGCCACTGGTGACGGCGCTGTGGCTGATGATTGCCCAGCCCGCCAGAGCGCCAATGTGACGGCTCGGTTGCAGAAAAAAGACTCTTAAATGACAGTTCCGTGACATTCTTGTTGCATTGACGTGACAATGCCCGCATCATCCTCACATCAAGTGTTTTGGGAGGTTCACGATGCGCACCATGATGGCTCTTCTCGCCGCTGCAGCGCTGGCAATGCCAGCCCTGGCTGCCGAAACTGGTTATGAGCAGTGGCAGGTGAAGGTGAAGACCGCTGATCTCGATCTGTCGTCGGCCACTGGTCAGCGCGCGCTCGACAAGCGCCTGTCTTTGGCGATGACCCGCCTGTGTGGCTCACCCGTGCTGTTCACCCGTGACGAACTGGCCGATCTTGATGCCTGCCGCGCCGATGCGATGAAGGCTGCGGCGGCGCAGATTGATACGGCCCGCGCACAGCGCGCCGTGACGGTCGCCGCCAACCGCTAACGGGCAATCCAGCCTGAACCCGAAAGGGCCGGTGCTCACGCGCCGGCCCTTTTGCATTCAGCGGGTTGGCGACAGGCCTTCAAACTGGACCACGTCACCGGTCAGGGCGGCAAAGGCGGCAGCGATGGTGGCAAAGAACAAACGCATGGCAAATTCCGAAAACCAGAGGAGTAGCCGGCGCTGCTGTTGGGGATCAGCAGCGCCGGCCGGGGCATGAACGATGGATGCAGCCTGTGGGGGGATCGGCTGCCTGGGGGAAGGGGACCATCTGTCACGCCCGCCTGCCTGTGCTGATGCACCGCACCTGACGCAAAGCCCAACGAGTCGTGCCTGTGACGGTCATCGCCAAAATCGATATGTTGCATGGTGGCCCCGCCCCGCTATGGAGCAATCATACGAGCAGACGGGAGCCACACGCCTTGTTCACGAAAATCCTGATTGCCAACCGCGGTGAAATCGCCTGCCGCGTGATCCGCACGGCCCGCGCCATGGGCATCAAGACGGTGGCCGTCTATTCCGATGCCGACGCCCAGGCCCTGCACGTGCGCGAAGCCGATGAAGCCGTCCACATCGGCGCGGCGCCGGCGGCCGAATCTTATCTGATCGCCGACAAGATCATCGCTGCCTGCAAGGCAACGGGCGCCGAGGCTGTCCACCCCGGCTATGGCTTCCTGTCGGAACGCGCCAGCTTCGTTGAGGCGCTGAGCGCTGCCGGGATCGCCTTCATCGGCCCGCCGGCGCCCGCCATCGCTGCCATGGGCGACAAGATCGAATCAAAGCGCCGCGCCAAGGCGGCCGGCGTCAGCGTCGTGCCCGGCTTTGTCGGTGAAATCACCGGCACCGAACACGCGGTCGAAATCGCCGCTGGCATCGGTTATCCGGTGATGATGAAGGCTTCGGCCGGCGGCGGCGGCAAGGGCATGCGCCTGGCGTGGAGCGAAGCCGACGTGCGCGAAGGCTTTGACAGCGTCCGCCGCGAGGCACTCGCCAGCTTTGGTGACGACCGCGTGTTCATCGAAAAGTTCGTCGAACAACCGCGCCACATCGAAATCCAGTTGATCGGCGACCAGCAGGGCAATATCCTCTATCTGAACGAGCGGGATTGTTCGATCCAGCGCCGCCACCAGAAGGTGGTCGAAGAAGCCCCCTCCCCGTTCGTCACGCCGGAAATGCGCAAGGCGATGGGCGAACAGGCCGTCGCGCTGGCCCGCAACGTCGGCTATTTCAGCGCCGGCACCGTGGAGTTCATCGCCGGGGCTGATCGCAGCTTCTACTTCCTCGAAATGAACACCCGCCTGCAGGTGGAGCATCCGGTGACGGAGTGCATCACCGGCCTTGACCTGGTCGAACTGATGATCCGCGTTGCCGCCGGCGAGCCGCTGCCGCTGACGCAGGAGCAGGTGCAGCTCAATGGCCACGCCATCGAAACCCGCGTCTATGCCGAAGATCCCTATCGCGGCTTCCTGCCCTCCATCGGCCGCCTGTCGCGCTGCCAGCCGCCGGAAGCCGGCCCGGATGAGGAAGGCCGCCTGATCCGCATCGATACCGGCGTGGTGGAAGGCGCGGAAATCAGCATGTTCTATGATCCGATGATCGCCAAGCTGATCACCTGGGCGCCCACGCGCGCCGATGCCATCGCCGCGCAAGCCGATGCGCTTGATTCCTATCTGATCAAGGGGATCAACCACAATATCGATTTCCTGGCCGCCATCATGCAGCATGATCGGTTCAAGGCCGGCAGCAATGTCACCACCGGCTTCATTGCAGAGGAATATCCCGATGGTTTCCACGGCGCGCCGGTTGCGCCCGAAACCCGCGATGCGCTGGTGGCTGCCGCCGCCATCATCCACACCGAAACCTTGGCGCGCGAACAATTGATCGATGGCCAGCTTTCGGGCGACGGTGCCATTTATGGCATCAGCTGGGTGGTCGATCTCGATGGCGAACAGGTGCCGGTGGAAGTGACCGGCGAAGCCGGCAGCCACGAAGTGCTCATCGATGGCCGCGATCTGGTCGTGCAATCCGGCTGGCGCGTGGGTGACAGCCTGTTCACCGGCACCATCAACGGTTCACCCGTCGCCATCAGCGTGGCGAAGAAGGGCAGTTTCACCCTGCTCACCACCCGCGGCGCGGCCCACAAGGCCCGCGTGCTCACCCCGCGCGCCGCTGAACTCGCCCGCCACATGATCGCCAAGGTGCCGCCGGACATGAGCAAATATCTGCTCTGCCCGATGCCCGGCCTGGTGGTTTCCATCGCCGTTGCCGAAGGCGACAAGGTGGAAGCCGGCCAGCAACTCGCCACCGTGGAAGCCATGAAGATGGAAAATATCCTGCGTGCCGAAAAATCCGGCGTGGTGGCGAAACTGCTGGCCAAGGCCGGCGATTCACTGGCGGTGGATGCGGTGATCATGGAATTTGAAGGCTAGAAGGTCCTTCACTTCGCTTCCGCGGTCTCCTCCACCTCTTTCGGCGGCCCTTCTTCAAGCCGCTTCACGAACGCCGCCGCGTCGCCGGCCAGCGCTGCCTCGCGCAAGCTGCGGGCAAGGGCCGCATAACCGTCGCCGTGCGGCGCGAAGGCCACTGGTTCCAACACCTTGGCAGCGTCCGCCATGCGGCCCTTGCGCACCAGCACGGTCGCCATGTCGATCACGATCCCTGACGCTTGCGGCGCCAGTTCCCACATTCTCTGCACCACATCGAACAGCGTATCATTCACCGGGCCGCGTTCGATATCGCTGGTGTGCACGTAAAGATGCAGCGCCCGCCAATCCGCCGGCGCGGCCTTCGCAGCCCGCGCCAGCAGGCGCCGGGCCTCGCTGCGATTGGCCTGCGCGTCGGCGGCCAACAGGGCTTCGGCCTTCAGGCGCAGCAGGTCTGCCTCATCGGGCGATGCCGCCAGCAGGCCATCGAGCAAGGCGTTCGCCCTTGCCTTGTCTCCCCAATACATCTCGGCCAGCGCCAGGGTGCGGGTGGCCAGCACGTCCCCCTGGTGGCGCGCGGTGGCACCCCGCACCCGGGCCAGCGCCGCCTTGGTATCCGGGGCCTCGCCGCCTCTGTTGTCCAACCAGGCATACAGCATGATCACATCACCCGCCGATGCCGGCAGATCGCGCACGGTCACCACTGCGGTTTCCGGCCCCTTGCGGGTGAGCCGGCTGAAGGTCATCCGGCTCATATAGGCCTTCAGTTTGCCGTTGAGTTCCCGGGGTTCGGGCAGCACCTGCGCCTTGAACGCGCTGAGCGGATCGTTGCCGTTGGCCACCGCCCGCAGATAGGCATTGAGCTTTTCGGACATGCCGGGCGCGCGGAACATGTAATGGGTGAGCAGCCAGCTTTGCGCATAGAACATCAGCACGTCATCTGATCGCAGCTTTGCCTGTTCCCGCCCGATCACCCGATCCCAATTCAGCCACTGCTGGCTGAGCGCATAGGCGCGGCCGGCATCGAACAGGCCGAAATCAACCCGCGTCGGGAAGAAGGTCGCGGTCATGAAATATTCGGCAAAGCCTTCCACATACCAGGCCGGATAGCTTTGCCCGGTAGAGGCAAACATGTGGTGGTGGGCATATTCGTGCAGCAGCACTTTCTGGCCGAATTCGCCCTTGGTGGCGAACGCCACGATGCCGCGATCGCCAGCGTTGTAGAACCCGGCCACATCCGGTCCCACCTTGCCGAACGGCACGGCGCTGGAGATCGTATCGACGATGTAGATATCGAGTTTCGGCGCCGCTTCATCCACTTGGGCCGTGGTGAACTTGCCCAGCAGAGCGCGATAATCCTCCAGCAATTCCGCCCGCCGCCGCAGATCAGCGGCCGACATGTCCGCATACACCCGGAAATGCGCCGATTCCGCCACCCGCCACGCCGCCGCACCGGGGGAGGCCACCACAAGACCAATCAACAGGAACAGCAGCGCACGCATCAGGCCAGCATCACGACAATGCGGCAGAGGTCAACAATTGCCGAAGAGAATTTTTCGTTAACCTTTCTCCCTTATGAATCCGTTTTGGATCTGTTGCATTCGGATTGGGTCGAACGTGATTTCCTTGCGCCATCTTGCTTGCCTTGCGGCAGGCGTCTTTTCCCTTGCGCCGGCACCCGGGTCGGCCACGGTCATCCTGTCGTCCGGCCCCGTCTCTCCGCTGCCCTCCGAACTCGGCGCCCGCGCGCGTTGGGGCGGCACCGGGTTTGAAGCGGTCATGCTCGATGCCGGCAACCAGGTGGTGGGCACCACGCTCAATCCCGTTGGTTCCCCGGTGTGGCAACTGGGTCAGCCGCACGCGTTTCGCCTGTTCTGGGATTGGACGGTTGGCACGCTGACCTGGCAGATCGATTTCAACCGCGACAACAGCTTTGGCGCTGGCGAAACCGCAAGCTTCACCCGGCCGGCCCGCGCCGGAACCACCTTCGACTATATCCTGCTGACCGCCGACAGTCGGACAGCCGGTGCCAACAGCAACGCCATCGACATCAACAATTTCCGCATCAACGGCACCAATCTGGGCAATTTCACGGCCGACAGCCTCAGCCCCAACATCGGCCAGTGGTTTGAACCCGCCACGCCCGGGCCGCGCTTCCGCTCGATCGAGATATTGGGCGACATGGTCTACCGCAACACCGGTGGCAACGGCGCGTTTCAGGGCGAACGGCCGCGCATGCAGCTGCAATTCTTTGGCGCGGAACCGGTGCCGGAACCGGCCAGCTGGGTGATGCTGGTGGCCGGCTTTGGCGCCGTGGGGGCCGCCCTGCGCCGCCGCCGGACGGTGACAGCCGCCTGAACCCTTACGCCAGCAGCGGCGCCAGCGCGCCTTCGTGCCTGAGCAGCCAGGCTTTGCGTTCCACCCCGCCAGCATAGCCCGTCAGCGCACCGCCGGAACCAATCACGCGGTGGCAGGGCACGACGATGCCAATGGGATTTGCACCGTTGGCCAGGCCAATGGCGCGGCTGGCGGTGGGCTGGCCGATGGCGGCCGCAAGCTGGCCATAGCTGCGGGTTTCGCCGGCCGGAATCTGGCGCAGCGCGGCCCAGACGCGGCGCTGAAATTCGCTGCCGATACGGGCGACCGGCACGGCATCGAGCGCGGTGACATCACCGGCGAAATAGGCGGTAACGGCGACGGTGAGCGCGACGGGCGGTTCACCGGGCGTCAGCACCGCTTGCGGGTGATGGCGCGCGAACAAGCGGCGCAGGCGCGCCTCGAAATCCGCGAAGTCGAGCGCATGCAGCGTGCCATCGGGCGCAGTGACGGCGAGGAGATCGCCCAGCGGGCTGGGCAGGCGGGAGAGGGTATGGCTCATGCCCCTTCCCTACCGGCGTTCACGATGGAATGCTGGCGGAATTCCGCCATCATGTCCGGCAGCTTATACCGCCCTGATTGTTCACCCCGCATTCGGCGCGCTGTTCCCCCATGGCAAAGCGCACCAGCAGCGCGCCAGCATTGGACTGGCGGATCACGTCGGCCACCGATCGCACCGGCTGGCCGCCCACGCTTTCCAGCAGGGCACCGGGGCGCAGAAAGCGCAGGGCAGGCGCGTTGGCCTCGATCGCCACCACCACCACGCCCTGTTCGGGCAGGCCGGCGCCGAGTTCCTGGGCATAGGCCGGCGACAGATTGGCCACCGTCACGCCGTTGAGGATGGAGCGGCCGGCCAGCCGCGTGATGCTGCGCGGCGGATTTTCCGGCGGCGGTGCCAGCGTAACCGGCACCTGCCGTTCCGCACCATCACGCCACAGCCGCATGTTCAGCGTTGTGCCAACGCCTTCGGTGGCAAGGCTGTACCGCAGCTGGCCGCCATTGGCGACTTCCTTGCCGTCCACGCTTTTCAGCACGTCGCCAGCCTTCACGCCGGCCTTGTCGCCCGGGCTGCCGGCCACCACGCCGGTCACCAGCAGGCCGCCGGGGCGGTCGAGGCCGAGCTGCTTTGCGGTATCCGCGGTCAGCGCCTCGCCCTCCACCCCGATCCAGCCCGAAACCAGCTTGCCCTTGTCGGCCGCGTTCAGGAACACGCGCACCATCTTCGATGGAATGGCAAAGCCGATGCCGTTGGAACCGCCGCCGCGGCTGAAGATGGCCGTGGGCACGCCGATCAGCCGGCCTTGCGAATCCAGCAGTGCGCCGCCCGAATTGCCGGGGTTGATGGCCGCATCAGTCTGGATGAAGAACTGCCAATCCGAAACGCCGATGCCGGTGCGGGCCAGTGCCGAAACAATACCGGTCGTCACCGTCTGGCCAACGCCGAACGGGTTGCCGATGGCCACCGTCACGTCACCCACTTCCACCCGGTCGCTATCGGCCATGCGGATCACCGGCAGCACCGCGCCTTCGGTTTCCACCTTCAGCAGCGCCAGATCGAGGCGGGGATCGGCAAAGAGAATCTTGGCCTTGAACTCGCGCCGATCGGCCAGGGCGACCAAAATCTGGTCTGCCCCTTCAACCACGTGGTTGTTGGTGATGATCAGGCCATCGGCGCCAACGATCACGCCCGATCCCAGCGATTGCGACACGCGCGGCTGCACCGGGGCGCCGCCAAAAAAGCGCTGAATGAATTCCTCGTTCATGCTGCGCGGGCGGCGGTCCACCGTGGCGGTATAGATGTTCACGACGGCGGGCGCGGCGGATTTGACCACCGGCGCGAAGCTGAGCGCCACCTGGCCGGATTGCGGCACGGCGCGCGCCACATCGGTCGTGTCCATCGGCGGAATCTGCGCCGCGACATGGCCGGTGTCCGACAGCTGGGCGATGCCCACTGCCAGTCCGACGCCCGCCGCCGCGCCCACAAGCACGCCGCCCGCCAATTTCAGCCTGTCCACCATGAGAGCGAATATCCTGTTCATAATGCCGAGATTGCTGCGCGAAGTTTAAGCAGCCATGAATATGGGGAGCGATTTGGCTTTGCGAAGGGGCACATCATGAAACTCTGGCATTGCCGCGATGCGCGCAGTTTCCGGCCGCTGTGGGCGCTGGAGGAACTGGGCCTGCCCTATGAACTGGTGCTGCTGCCTTTTCCGCCGCGTTGGCTGGAGCCGAGCTTCCTTGAACTCAACCCGCTCGGCACCATCCCTTTCTTCACGGATGAGGAGGTGAAGATGACGGAAAGCGCCGCCATCTGCCAATATCTGGCCGACAAGGCAGGCGCCTTGCGGGTGCTGCCCGGCGACCCGCGGTACGGCGGTTACCTGAATTTCCTGCACCAGTCCGACGCGACGCTCACCTTCCCGCAGACGCTGGTGCTGCGTTACACGCTTCTGGAAAAGCCGGAAAACCGCAATCCCAAGGTGGCGAGCGACTATCGCCGCTGGTTCATCGCCCGCACCATCTGGGCCGAACGCGCACTGTCTGATGGCCGGCCGTGGCTGTGCGGCGACGAATTCACCGTCGCCGATATCGCCGTCGCCTATGCGCTGCTGCTGGCGGGCAATCTCGGCCACCTCGGTGAAGTCGGCCCGCACCTGCTGTCCTATTGGGAGCGCTGCCAGGCGCGGGATGGCTTCCAGCGGGCCAAGGCGGCGCAGAAGGCTTAGGCCGCACGCACCTCGATCACCTCGTCCAGCCTCAGTGGGCGATAGAGGTGCGGGAAGAGTTGCCCGCCACGGCTTTCCTCCCACTTCAACGCGTCGCCCAGCACGTCGGCATCCAGCGTCAGCGCCACCACGCCCACATCGCCAGCAAACCACTTGGTCAGCGTACCGGGCGCCTGTTCGGGCGTGGAGATGTGGATATAGCCATCACGCAGATCATCCGCCGAACCGGCAAACACACCGTCCGCCTGAAACTGTGCCCATTCGCCGGCGCGCAACAGCTTGATGATCGGTGTCATTTCACCTCACGCACGGGTACTTTCAGCGTGCACAGATCAGCTGCGCCCGCCTGACGCACGAAGAAGCCAGTCCGGTTGGCGCGGGCCTGCACCACCTGGGCAAAGCTGGGGCTGGCCGTGTCCATCATTTGCCAGCGCGGAAAGCCGGGGATCTGGCTGGCGAGGCGCACGCGGGTGATCTTGGTGCGCTGACGCTCATCCTTGTAAAAGCCCAGCGCTTCGGTGCCGCGCGGCAGGGCGGCGTGCGGTTCGATGCCGGCCAGCACGCGGCCAACATTGGCGATGTTGCGATCCAGATGGCGCGGACCATGGCCGATCACGGCATAAAGCTCGGCGCCGTCGCCGGTGTCCGGCGGCATGTCGCGGCCCACGCCCACCGTGCCGTAACAATGCGCCAGCCACACCGTGCCGGTGCTGGTATCGCGCGCTGCCTGCCAGCCCGACACAAACCCGGCTTCTGCATAGCTGTCCTTGAACGGCGACGGCGTGAAGGCGACATCGGCGATGGGGCGCTCATACTCCGCCGGCAGCCGTTCCGGCCGCACGCGCTGTTCGCGCACATCGGGCGGCTGGCTCACCGGTTCCTTGCCGCTTTCCGGCTTGGCGGCCCATTGCACCACATAATTGTCCTGCACGCGCACGATGCGGCCACCGTCAAAGCGGCCGGCGCGCACCAGCTTCTGGATGGCCGCCACATGCTGCGGCGCGAATTGCGGCGCCAGCTGGATCACCATCCGGCCAGCGGCGCTGTCCATCACCATGATGTGATCGGGATTGATGTCGAGCCAATGCGCGCCCGGTGCGTTGGCGGCAATATCATCGGCGGACGTGTTGACCAGAGACGGCGGCGGCGCCTGGGCCAGCAGCAGCGGAGCGGCGAGGAGGAGCAGCTTCTTCATCAGGCGTCCTCCGCCTGGAAATCGAGCGCCAGGCCATTGATGCAGTGGCGCAGGCCCGTCGGCGGCGGCCCATCGGGGAACACATGGCCCAGATGCCCGCCACAGCCGGCGCAATGCACTTCTGTGCGCACCATGCCATGGCTCACATCGGTCTTGGTGCCTACCGCGCCTTCGACGGCGTCGTAAAAGCTCGGCCAGCCGGAGCCGGAGTTGAACTTGGTGCCCGACCGGTAGAGCAGCGCACCGCAGCCGGCGCAGTGATAATCGCCGCTACGCTTTTCATCGTTGAGCGGCGAAGTGAATGGCCGTTCGGTGGCATGTTCGAACAGCACGGCGCGGGCTTCGGGACTGAGGCAGCTCATCACACTCTCCAACGGGCAAGGGCATCGATTGCGCCCTGCAGGATATAGCTCGCCGCCAACCTGTCCACCCGCTCCGAACGCCGGGCGCGCGACAAATCCTCCGCGATCATGGCGCGCTCCACCGCAGCGGTGGACCAGCGTTCATCCCACAGCAGCAGCGGCAGGCCGAGCACGGCCACATTGCGCGCAAACGCCCGCACCGATTGGGTGCGCGATGAATCGGTGCCGTCCATGTTGAGCGGCAGGCCGATCACCAGGCCCACCAGCCGCTCCTTGGCCACCCAGGCCTTCAGTTCGGCCAGATCGGCGCTGAACTTCGTCCGCGCGATGGTGTGGGCCGGGCTGGCGAAACTCCAGCTGGAGTCGCAGGTGGCAAGGCCAATGGTCTTGGTGCCCACGTCCAGTCCGCCCAGCCGGCCAGCATCGGGCAGCACGCCCGCATAATCCGGCGCAGATGCCGTGATCAGCGTTCCGCTTTCCACGCCGCCACCCGCGCCGCCGCATCCAGGCGCACGGCCTGCCAGAACAGCGGATAATCGAACACGTGGAAATTATTGCCCGGCAGCACGAACGCCGGATAGCCGCTCGGTGCTTCACCGATCAGCAACAGCCCGCGGGGATCACAACGCGCCGGCACACCAGGCGTCACCAGCTTACCGGCGGTAAGCGTCGCCGAAGGCACCAGGCTGCCGGGGTTGGCGCTGGGGGGGGCGGCGTCGCCGATGCTGCCCGTCAACGGATTGCTGCACAGCATCGCCGTGCCAGCGCGCGGGATACCCGCCAGGCCGGTGCCACCATAATAGACATCAAGGATCGCCGACGCGTCAGCCGGCTCGGCAAAGCTCTGCCAGCTCAGCAGGCAGCGCGCCTGATCGCGCCGTTCGCAGGCCCGCAGGCCCAGCGCCGGCAGATCGGCGCTCACCGACACCGGCCAGCCCACCGCATAGGCCGCCACAACGCGGGCGGCGAGCGGCGTGCCCGCCACCTCTTCCTTCAGAAGGCGCAACAGGTGCAGCGCACCCTGGCTGTGGCCGGCAAGGATGATCGGCCCGCCCGGCGGCTGCGCTGCAAGGAAACGCGCGAACGCCGCCTTCACATCGGCATAGGCCAGCTGCTGGGCGGCCTGGGCAAAGCGCCGCGTTTCGGGCGTGTTGGCCAGGAAGCTGCCGAGCACCGCCTGGCGGTAATGCGGCGCCCACAGCGGGCCGGCCGCCGCCAGCGCGCTGGCTTCAGTGCGCAGGAAGCCAGCCAGCCGCAGCGCCGTTGCCGTATCGCTGGAACGGCCGTTCCACTGCGAATTGCCAAAGGCGGCGGTGGGCGGAATGAAGAACACCGGCACATCGCCCCTGGCCATGGCAGGCGCGCCTTCTGGCAGGAACGCCGTGGGATCATCGGCCATGCCGGGCTGAGCCGCCCAACTGGCAGGATCGCCATAGTCATAGGGCGTGCCGGCTGCGGCCGCTTCAAACGCGCCGCCCGGTACCAACGCCGCGCTGAGCAGGCGGTTGCCGGCCAGTCGCCAGGCAAAGGCCGCCACAATGACAAGGATGATGGCAATCGCCACCAGCCACAGGAACAGCCGCGGCAGCCGCGCCGGTCGTTCCACGCGCGCCGGCTTGGCCGTTGGCGCGGCGATATTGGCCTGTTCGTTTTCTTCCGTCATTCGTTCAGACAAGTCGCCAGCCTCGTGGAGATGATCGGCTGGTGCCTAGCAGCGGTCGTCATGCACTGCGAAGAAAATCATGTCGCTGCCTGTCGAACCGCTTGAGTTTTTTGTAATGAGCGGCATAAAGTCACAGCCATGAGCAATATCCTCTGCGTTGAAGACGATGCCACCATGGCCGATCATATCGCGCAGGGTCTGCGCGAGGCTGGCTATCATGTTGATATTGCCGGCACTGGAACCTTGGGCCTCGAACTGGCGATGGCCGGGCACTATGCCGCCATCGTGCTGGATCGCATGCTGCCCGAACTCGATGGTCTCACTGTCCTGTCCCGCTTGCGCGAAGCCGGCAACCGCACGCCGGTGGTGGTGCTCTCCGCGTTGGCCAGCCTGGATGAACGGGTAAAGGGCCTGCGCGCCGGTTCCGACGATTATCTCACCAAGCCGTTTGAATTGCCGGAACTGCTTGCCCGTCTTGAAGCCGTGCAGCGCCGCGCCCTGCCATCGGGCGAAATCACCCGGCTGGTGGAAGGCGAATTGGAACTTGATCTGCTCGCCCGCCGTGTCACCTGGACGGGCAAGCGCATCGAGCTGCAACCGCGCGAATTCCGCCTGCTGGAATATCTGGTCCGCCACCGCGGCCAGGTCGTCACCCGTTCCATGCTGCTGGAAGGCGTATGGGATTATCATTTCGATCCCGGCACCAACGTGATCGACGTGCATGTGAGCCGCCTGCGCAAGAAGCTGGATGAAGGCGGCGCCGGCAATATCGTGCAGACCGTGCGCGGCACCGGCTACCGGGTCGGCGGCGAAACGGTCACGGCCTGACGGAGCGGTTGCCGACCAGCTTGGGTTATCGGCACGGAGACGAATTTGATGCACGGCAAGAGGCGAGGAGGGCGCGATGTCTCTGGCATCGCAACCAACGAGCGACGCAGCCGTGCGCCAAATTCGTCCCGCCCCGAAGGGGTCGCCCCACTTGGGGCGATGACGATGGCGCAAGCTGGTCGGGAACCGCTCTAATGCCCCGGGCGGGGCTGTCTTCGTGGAAACCATCGGGCTTCCGCCTGTTGCTCAGCGGGCTGGCGCCGCGCACCACCACGGCGCGGATCAGCTTGATGCTGTTCCTGGTCATCCTGGCAGGATCGGCGCTGCTGCTGATCCTGCTGGAACGTGCAACCCAGACCCAGCTCGACCGCGAAGCGCAGGCCCGCATCACCGCCATTGCCGAGACGGCCGAACGGACCTGGCGCCGCAATGGCATCGAGGCTGCTGTTGCCATTCTCGATGGCGAACTGGCGGTGCCAGGCCCGGTCATCATCCACCTCGCTGCCAGCGATGGCAGCCTGCTGCTCGGCAATCTGGCCCGCTGGCCGGCCAATGTGCCCAACGATCGGCGCTATTACCGCGTGCCGGCCATGCACGCCGAACATGGCGACATTGAACCCTATATGGTGACGGCGCGGCCCATGCCTGATGGCTATCGCCTGCTGGTCGGCCGCAGCCTGGAAGCCGAAGTGCAGTTGCAGTCCACGCTCACCACCATGTTGGCCGTGGCGCTGCCCCTGGCGGCGCTGCTCGCCTGGCTCAGCAGCCGGCTGATCGCCTCCATCATCACCGATCGGGCGCGCGGCATTGCCGATGTGGTGGGCGAGGTGACCGCCGGCAAGCTGCACGCCCGGGTCGATCTGCCGCCGGGCCCGCCGGCCGACGCCTTTGATTCCATGGGCCAGGCCTTCAACGTCATGCTGGCGCGGGTGGAATCGGTGCTGGATGAACTGCGTGCCGTCACCGATGGGCTTGCGCATGATCTGCGCTCACCGCTGACCCGACTGAAAGCCCGCATCGACAAGCTGCAACAGGGCAGCGTGATCGATGCCGCCGATCTGGAAGCGGTATCGGCCGAAGCGGAATCGCTGCTCGGCATGCTCGATACCAGCCTGGAAATCACCCGCGCCGAAGCCGGCATCGGCCGCGACCGCTTTGAAGTGGTGGACCTGTCACAGATGGTGGCCGATCTGGCCGACATGTACGGCCCGCTGGCCGAAGACGCCGGCGTGGAACTGGCGGTACAGCCCGGCCTCACCAGCGTGACAGCGCTGGCCCACCGCCAGTTGCTGGGCCGGGCGCTGGCCAATCTGATCGACAATGCTCTGCGCTATGGCGCCGCCGGCAAGCGCATCGAACTGGCCGCCGAACGCCACGATGGCAAGGCTCGGCTGGTGGTGGGCGATCACGGCCCCGGCATCCCCACCGCCCAACGGCGCGAAGCGCTGCGGCGCTTTGGCCGGCTCGATGCAGCGCGCGGCCGGCAGGGTCAGCGGCTGCAGGGCGCCGGCCTTGGCCTGTCGCTGGCCGCCGCCGTCGCCCGCCTGCACGGCGGCACCCTGACCCTCACCGATAACAAGCCCGGCCTGCAGGTGGCGATCGATCTGCCCAGCGTGCCAGCGGCGGAGTAGCGCCTCAGCCCGCCACCACCAGCCCGTGCCGCTTCTTGCCGGCGCTCACCTTCTGCCCCGGCGCCACCAGCGCGGCATCGCTGCCCGCCGCTTCGCCATCGATACGGGCGCCACCCTGGGCGACCAGCTTCCTCGCCTCGTTCTTCGATGCAGCAAAGCCCAGCCCGATCAGCGCGTCGACAATGGAGACGGGCCCACTCACCGCGAACTGCGGCAGATCCTCGCCGGCGCCGCCTTCGGCAAAGGTGGTGCGCGCCGTTTCCGCAGCAGCCTCGGCGGCATCGCGGCCCCGGCACAAGGCCGTGGCTTCGGTAGCCAGCACTTCCTTGGCGGTGTTGATCTCCGCACCTTCCAGCGCCTCCAGCCGAGCGATCTCGTTCAGCGGCAGATCGGTGAACAGCCGCAGGAACTTCCCCACATCGGCATCGTGCGTGTTGCGCCAGAACTGCCAGTAATCGAAATGCGGCAGCTGATCCTCGTGCAGCCACACCGCGCCCTTGGCCGTCTTGCCCATCTTGGCGCCATCAGCCCGCGTGATCAGCGGCGTCGTAAGGCCAAAGGCATCCTTCGCATCTACCCGGCGAATGAGATCGGTGCCGTTGACGATATTGCCCCACTGGTCGCTGCCACCCATCTGCAACGTGCAGCCAAAACGGCGATTCAGTTCCAGATAATCATAGGCCTGGAAAATCATATAGTTGAACTCGATGAAGCTCAGCGGCTGCTCCCGCTCCAGCCGCAACCGCACGCTGTCAAACGTCAGCATCCGGTTGATCGAGAAATGCCGGCCATAATCGCGCAAAAACGGCACCAACTGCAGCCGCGACAGCCAATCATCATTGTTGACCATCACCGCATCGGTCGGCCCATCGCCAAAGGTCAGAAACCGCTCGAAAATCCGCTTGATGCTGGCCAGGTTGGCATTGATCTGCTCATCCCCCAGCAACTGCCGCGCCTCATCCTTGCCCGACGGATCACCAATCTTGGTCGTCCCGCCCCCCATCAACACGATCGGCTTGTGCCCCGATTGCTGCAAATGCCGCAGCATCATGATCGAAACCAGATTGCCAATGTGCAGGCTGGGCGCCGTGCAATCAAAGCCGACATAGGCCGTGATCGCGCCCTTGCCCGCCGCGCCATCCAACGCCGCAGCATCGGTGATCTGATGAATAAACCCGCGCGTTTCGAGACGGGTAAGGAAGTCGCTGCTGTACGTCATGGTGGGGACGGCTTTACGGTGTGCGGCGGCGCTTGTCATGCCCTTGCAGCCGCATCAGCCGCATCGACCAGATTTGCCAGTTTTGACGTTTCGTACGGAATTGGGGATTTTCCAGCCCACCCGCCCCGCCGCCGCACACACGCTGGTTGCTGATCGATGCTGCCCATAATCGCCCGTGTAACCCAGTGGCCGGGCTATAGGACAGCGCAGGCGGAGACCAAGAAGAGCCTCCGGCGGCCAGGGTCGCAGACCCTGGACCCGTTCGTTTTTGGGCGTTCCAGGCCACTTACTCGCCGTGTATGATATGCAGGATAGCGCCATCCTGCTTGTTGATGATGGTTTCAAATACGCCGCCCTTCGCTGGCTCTGGAAAGTTGCCTCGCACGATCCAGTGGGTCGGTGTGTCAGTCACTTGATAAGGGCGCTGTTGCCGGATTTGCGCTTCCCCATAAATGCCGTCTGCGACGGCTTCAGCGATACGAGCTGCCGCATCCGGCGTCGTCACCATGCCTGCCGGCGGCCGATAGCCATTGCTGGGCAGGCCGAGCAACTGGGTTTCCTTGCCCACATATTGGAAGGTCGAACTGGGCTCTGAACAACCCGATAGTAGAGCCGTTGCCACGAAAAGTGCGGACCGCCACACGAACCTATGGCGCCCCTCCGCCATCCCGCCTTCAAGTTGGTTATTCTGCATCGCTCTTTGGCCCTGCATATTCGCCTGCGACTTCAATATGCGTGAAAACAGGGCCGAGCGTGCACAAAATCCCAACAAAAGTGGGTGCAGGGCCTCAGGCCCTGCCCGCCGGAGGCCTCTTCTTGCTTACTCTGCCCAATCACCGCCGATAGACGTCGCGGCGGTTACCCAGCCGGATCACGGTGATCAGCATCACGCCGTCATCCAGATCGGCGATGATGCGCCAATCGCCGACACGGTATTTCCAGAAATCGCCGAGGTCCTTGCCGCGCAGGGCTTCACCAATGCTGCGCGGGTCGTCGAGTGTGGCGACGCGGTCGCGCAGGAACGTCAGGATACGCTTGGCGATTTGCGGATCGAGTTTGCGGAGCTGCTTGGCGGCGCTGTCGGTGAGCTCAATCTGCCAGGCCATAATCCGCCAGCAGATCGTTCAGCGGCACGCGGCCTTCGGTGCCGGCGCGCACGCGGGCGAGGATTTCGGCGGAGAGGTGCGCGTCTTCCAGATCGTCGATGTGTTCGATGATGGCTTCCACCGCATAGAAGGTCTTTGACCGGCCGGTGAGCGCAGACAGGGCCGAGAGGCGGCTTTCGACATCGACAGGAAGGCGCAGTGACATTGGCATAGAGTGAAAATACCACTGCGATACACGTATTGCAATCAACTTCTTGCATCCCGCCCGCATATCCCCCATCGGGCGCGGGCATGACCTTCATCTATCTGTTTCTGGCGCTGGGGCTGGCGGTGGGCTTGAACCACCCGGCGTGGGCGTGGCGGGTGTTGGCGCAGGTGGGTGCGGCGGCGGCGTTGGGCATGATGGCCTGGTCGATCTGGCTGGCCAATGGCGACGGCACCTTTGCGGCGCGGGCCAGCGATGATGTGCGGCCGTTGCTGCTCAATATCATGGCGGTGATTGCGGTGCTGGCGGTCCTGCTGCTGCTGGCGCTGCTGCCGGCGCAGTGGCGGCGGTACGCGGAGCCGGTGCCGGACTGGAACCAGCGGCAGAAGTGGGGGCAGATCGCCCGCATCCTGCACTGGACGAGCGCCGTGCTGATGCTGGCCGCGCTGCCAATGGGGCTGTTCGTGACGGTGCTTCGCCCTTCGCCGGAGCGCACGGATTTTCTTGCGGCGCATATCGGCATTGGCGTTGCGGTGTTTTTCCTGCTGCTGTTGCGCTGGGCGGCCCAGCGCGCTTCGCCTGGTCCGGCCAGCCCCAACGGCGCGGCCAAGCTCAACAAATTGGCGCTATATCTGGCGTTGGCCACGTTGCCGGTTTCGGGGTTGTTGCTGGCGGGGGCCACGGGCTGGTCGGTGTTGGGGTTGCACCTGCCCGAAGCCCTGCCGATGCCGCCGGCCCGCGCGTTGCACATCTGGCTTTCCGGCCTGTTCGCCGCCGCGTTCGCGGCCCATGCCGGCGCGGTGCTGTGGCATCATTTCGCGCTGCGTGATCGCCAGCTCATCCGCCGCATGTTGCGCTAGAACAAATCACGCACAACAGCCATAGTCGCGCCATGGCCATCCAGATTCGCACCAGCCTTGCCGAAACGGAGCTGACCGAGTTCACCCCGCACCGTCCCGCGCGCCCGGAGAAATCCGAAGGCGGCCGGCCGTTCGTGCTGAGCACCGAATATACGCCCGCCGGGGACCAGCCCGCCGCCATCGCCGAACTGGTGGGCCAGGCCAATCAGGGCGAGCGCGATCAGGTGCTGCTGGGCGTGACGGGTTCGGGCAAGACCTTCACCATGGCCAAGGTGATCGAGGCGGTGCAGCGCCCGGCGCTGATCCTGGCGCCCAACAAGATCCTGGCGGCGCAATTATACGGCGAATTCAAGAGCTTCTTCCCCGACAATGCGGTGGAATATTTCGTTTCCTATTACGATTATTACCAGCCCGAAGCCTATGTGGCGCGCACCGATACCTATATCGAAAAAGAATCCAGCGTGAACGAGGCCATCGACCGGATGCGCCATTCCGCCACCCGTTCCCTGCTGGAGCGCGATGACGTGATCATCATCGCGTCGGTTTCCTGCATTTATGGCATCGGCTCGGTCGAGACCTATTCGGCGATGACGTTCAGCCTGAAGAAGGGCGGCTCGGCGGACCTCAAGGAGGTGGTGAGGAAGCTCGTCGCCATGCAATACAAACGCGGCGACCTCAGTTTCGCGCGCGGCAATTTCCGGGTGCGCGGCGACTCCTTGGAAATCTACCCCTCCCACTATGAAGACAGCGCCTGGCGCATCAGCTTCTTCGGCGACGAGATCGAGCAGATTTCGGAGTTCGACCCACTCACCGGCGAGACAGTGGCCAAGCTCGACCAGATCAAGATCTACGCCAACAGCCACTATGTGACGCCCGGCCCGACCATGAAGCAGGCCGCCGACGCCATCCGTCACGAGCTGACCGAGCGGCTGAAGGAGCTGAACACCGAAGGCAAGTTGCTGGAAGCCCAACGGCTGGAGCAGCGGACGAATTTCGATCTGGAAATGATCGCCGCCACCGGGGCGTGTGCGGGCATCGAGAATTACAGCCGCTTCCTCACCGGCCGCCTGCCCGGCGAACCGCCGCCCACGCTGTTTGAATATCTGCCGGAAAACGCCCTGCTGTTCATCGATGAAAGCCATGTGACGGTGCCGCAGATCGGCGCCATGGCCAAGGGCGATCACCGCCGCAAGGTGACGCTGGCCGAATATGGTTTCCGCCTGCCCAGTTGCATCGACAATCGCCCGCTGCGCTTTACCGAGTGGGAGGCGATGCGGCCGCAGACGGTGTTTGTTTCCGCCACGCCAGGCCCGTGGGAAATGGACAAGACCGGCGGCGTCTTCACCGAACAGGTGATCCGCCCCACCGGGCTGATCGATCCGCCGGTGGAGATCAAGCCGGTGGAAGACCAGGTGGAAGATCTGATCCAGGAGGCCAAGAAGGTCGCCGCCGCCGGCTATCGCACGCTGGTGACGACGCTGACCAAGCGCATGGCCGAGGATCTGACCGAGTTCCTGCACGAAGCCGGCCTGCGCGTGCGTTACATGCACTCAGACGTGGAAACGCTGGAACGCATCGAGCTGATCCGCGATCTGCGGCTGGGCGTGTATGACGTGCTGGTCGGCATCAACCTGCTGCGCGAAGGGCTCGACATTCCAGAGTGTGGCCTAGTGGCGATCCTGGATGCGGACAAGGAAGGCTTCCTGCGCTCCGAAACGTCACTCATCCAGACCATCGGGCGGGCGGCGCGCAACGTGGAAGGCCGCGTGATCCTCTATGCCGATCGCATCACCGGATCGATGGCCCGCGCCATGATGGAAACCGATCGCCGCCGCGCCAAGCAGGAGGAATATAACCTCGAACACGGCATCACGCCGACCACCATCAAGCGCAACATCGGCGATGTGCTGGCCGATGTGTCGATGAAGGATGGCCTGGTCGTCGATACCGGCGATGACGAGACGCAGCATCTCGTTGGCCACAACCTCAAGGCCTATATCGCCGACCTTGAGGAGCAGATGAAAAAGGCCGCGTCTGACCTCGAATTCGAGACGGCCGCCGACATCCGCGACCAGATCCGCCGGCTGGAAATGGATGAACTCGGCCTGCCGCCGGATGCGCGCACCGCCGCCGCCAAGGGCCGCGCCACCGGCGGCGCGGCGGGCACGCGGACGACACGCTTTTCCAAGATGCAGAAGAAGGGCTTCAGCGCGAAACGGCGCGGGGCGGGGCGCTGACTTGGTCGCGCCTTTTTTTGCCGACGTTGTCGGATGAACAGACGGGCATGGAGACCCGCCTATGATTCGCAGCTTTGCCAATAAGGACACCGAGGCGCTATTCAACGGGCAGCGCGTGCGTCGCTTGCCGCCCGATATTCTCATTCGCGCGCTCGCCATGTTGCGCCGGATCGATGCGGCAAGCCTGCTGAGCGACCTTGCGATCCCGCCCGGAAACCAACTTGAAGCCTTGAAGCGCGACCGCCAGGGCCAACATAGTGTTCGCATCAATCAGCAATGGCGTGTATGTTTTATGTGGCGTGACGGGGATGCCTTTGATGTCGAAATCGTCGATTATCACTGACGCGCCCAACCCGCATCCGGGCTTTGGGCTGCGCGAAGACCTGCTGGAACCGCTGGGCCAGTCGGTGGAAGATGTCGCGCGCGCGACTGGGATCGCTGCATCCCGTATCGCTGCTGTGCTCGATGGCAAGGCCTCCATCGATGCGGAGTTCGATCTGCGCTTCGGCCGCTATTTCGGCTTCTCGCCGGGCTATTTCCTGCGCCTGCAGAATCAGCATGATATCGCCCAGGCCCGCCACGATGCCGGCCCGGCGCTTGATGCGATCACGCCGTTCCAGACGGCCGCGGAATAATCAGATCAGGCAACCCACCCCGGCGCGCAGGAATTCCGCCACCAGGCCGGGGTCGCGCTCGTCGGTCAGCTTGTTGGCGATTTCGCGGATGCTCATGCGTTCAAAACGTTCGGCACGCAGGCCGGTGAGTTCCTGCAGGCGGCGCAGCTGGCCGATGGAGAGGCGTTCGCCCAACCGGCCACCCATGCACTGGGCCTGGCGCGGGGGCACGCCCAGTTCCGTCAGGTTGCTGGTGATGCGTTGGGCCGGGGTGGTGCAGGCGGCAAGTGCCAGCGGCAGGGTGATGAGAGCAACAAGGGAAAGGCGCGGCGTCATGTCGGCTCCAAATTGATGGGGGTGCGGCAACACCCCTAGTGATTAGCGGCTTTTGTCTGGCTATAGCATGAACCCATGCTTGATTATCTGGCTTCGCTCTCCACCCGCTATCCCGTGCTCGCCGATGTGAATTGGTGGCAGGGCATCGGCATCGCGCTGCTCGTGGTGGGAATCATGGAGGTGGTGGCCATCGTCTCCCACAAATATGTGATGCACGGGTTCCTGTGGAGCCTGCACAAATCCCACCACGAACCGCGCACCGGGATGTTTGAAAAGAACGACTGGTTCGGCGTGGCCGGTGCCATCCCGTCGATGATCCTGCTGATGATCGGCACGCACTATGGCCTGCACATGATCACCGCCATCGGAGCGGGCATCACCATGTATGGCGCCATCTATTTCTTCCTGCATGATGTTCTGGTTCACCGCCGCGTGAAGCATCGCTGGAACCCGCAATGGGGTTACATGAAGCGGGTGGTGCAGGCGCACCGGCTGCATCACGTGGTGGAAACCAAGCACGGCACGGTGAGCTTCGGCTTCATCTGGGCGCCGCCGATCCGCAAGCTGAAGGCGCAACTGGAAGCCGATGGCCGCGGCCGCATCCGCGCGAGCGCGAAGATGAAGGCCGAAATGGGGATGATTGATAACGCGGAACATTGGGCGCGGTAAGACCGACCTTCGTCGTCATCCCGGCGAAAGCCGGAGCGACGGGCACCCCTATTCCGGCATCGTCCACAGGCCGTCACGGCTTGGCCCCGGCATCGGCCAGCGCTGCTTGCGCACCAGCGCATCGCCCAGCGCCAACGCCACAGCACGGGCCTTTTCGGCTTTCGTCGTCGAAACCCGCTGAGCCAGCCCCTCTTCCTCCAGCCCGCGCACCTTGCGGCCGATGCCGCCATAGATGCGGGCTGCGGCCAGCACAGCCCAGGCGGCGCGGTTGCCCAGTGCCGAGGTGCCGAAGCGGGCTGATTCCTCATAGTCCTCGGCCTTGAACACCAACCGGGCGACCAGCCGCGACAGCTGCCGGCGGTTGCGTTCCAGCACGTAACTGTCGGGTTCCAGCCGCACGCTGGCCAGCCAATCATCGGGGATATAACGGCGGCCGTTCATCGCGTCTTCGACCACGTCGCGGGCGATGTTGTTGAGCTGAAAGCTCATCCCCAGATCACAGGCGCGTTCCAGCACCGCGCGTTCGTCGGGCTTCACGCCCATCACGATCGCCATCATCACACCCACGCAGCCCGCCACGTGATAGCAATAGGTGAGCGTATCATCGAAGGTGTGGAATGGCCGCGCTTCCATGTCGATGCGGAAGCCCTGGATGAGATCGCGCGGATAGCGCGCCGGCATCCCCGTCTGCTGCACCACCAGCGCCAGCGCTTCGTAAGGCGTACCGGGCGTGGGATTGCCGGCCAGAGCGCGTTCGGTTTCCCAATGCACTTCGGCCAGGCGTTCGGCCGGCGGGCGGCGATCATCGTTGCGGCCCTCGCCCAGCACCTGGCCATCGATCACATCATCGGTGTGGCGGCACCAGGCATAAAGCAGCATGGCGCGATCACGCGTCGGGCCATCGAACAGGCGGCTGGCCAGTGCGAAGCTTTTCGAACCGCGGGCGATGGCGTCGCGGGCATTGGCAAGAACGTCAGACACGGATGGGCTTCTGCCCGCCTGCGCCGCGCGGCGCAAGCGGGCTGAATGGCGGAGGTTACGCCGCCTTCTTGCCCAGCAGATCCTCAACCATCAGCTTGCCGGTGGCCTTGGCGCTGCCCACCACGCCGGGGATGCCGGCGCCGGGGTGCGTGCCGGCACCAACGAAATAGAGGTTGGACAGCACGTCATCGCGGTTGTGCGTCCGGAAATAGGCGCTCTGCCACAGCACCGGTTCCAGGCTGAAGGCGCTGCCCTGGTGGGCAAACAATTCGGTTTCGAAATCCTTCGGCGTCCAGGTGCGCAGCGTCACCAGATCGCGCTTGAGATTGGGCAGAACGCGGCGTTCCAACGCGTCCAGAATCGAATCGGCGTACCGCGGGGCTTCCTTTTCCCAATCGATGTCCAGCTTGCCCAGATGCGGCACCGGCGACAGCACATAATAGGCGCCGTGGCCTTCGGGGGCGAGGCCCGGATCGGTCATCGTCGGGTGATGCAGATACAGCGAGAAATCCTCAGGCAGTTCGCCGCCCTTGTAGATTTCGCTGAGCAGTTCCTTGTAGCGATGGCCAAACAGGATGGTGTGGTGCGCAACATCGGTGCGCACGCCCTTCAGGCCGAAATAGATCACGAACAGCGACGGCGAGAAGCTGCGGCGCTTCATCTTGGCCGCCATTTCGGCGCCGCGCGGATGGCCGCCCAGCAGTTCCTGATAGGTGTTGACCACGTCGCCATTGGAGCACACGGCATCAAAGCGCCCCGACCAACCATCGGCGCAGCGTACACCCGTAACGCGCCCGCTGTCGGCCATGATGGCTTCGACCTTGCTGCCCATGCGCACGGTCCCGCCAATATCCTCGAACAGCTTGACGAGGCCGCGCACCAGCGAGCCGGTGCCGCCGCGCGGGAACCAGACGCCCCATTTCTTCTCCAGCGCGTGGATCAGCGCATAGACACTGGACGTGCGGAACGGATTGCCGCCCACCAGCAGCGTGTGGAAACTGAACGCCTGGCGCAGGCGCTCGTCCTCAATGTGGCGCGACACCATCGAATAGACCGAACGGAAGGCCTCATAGCGCATCAGCTGCGGCGCGGCCTTGAGCATCGACTTGAAATCGAGGAACGCTTCATGGCCCAGCTTTTCATAGCCTTCACGAAACACGTTATCCGAAAATTTCAGGAATTCCTGATAGCCGGCAACGTCTTTCACGTTGAGTTCGCCGATCTGGCGCAGCAGTTCCTTTTCGTCGTTGGAATAATCGAAAACCGTGCCGTCTTCCCACATCAGGCGGTAAAACGGCATCACCGGCATCAGTTCGACATAGTCCGACAATTTGCGGCCAGACAGCTCGAACAATTCTTCCAGGCAGGTCGGATCGGTGATCACGGTGGGGCCGGCATCAAAGATGAAGCCATCATCTTCAAACACATAGGCACGGCCACCCGGCTTGTCGCGGGCTTCGATCAACGTGGTCTGGATGCCGGCCGATTGCAGGCGGATGGCCAGCGCCAATCCACCAAAACCGGAACCAATCACTGCGGCAGTCGTCATTTTATCCCCAATTCATACTTGACCAGCGTGCCCAGCGCCCGCAGCGGCGGGATGGGCGGCCGGCCGGAAAACACTTTCGGCCAATCATTCCAGCGATTGTCGGCGGCATAGAGCCGGCCCACCAGATCGTCTGGATGTTCATAAAAACGTTCCATGATCGTGCGCCGTTCCTCGTCCTGCGCGGCGAGGAACAACATGCGATTGAGCACGCGATACATGCCGCGGCTGTTCCACACACGCACTGCGTGGTCGCGGCAGGCGCGGTGGATGGTCGCGGCATCGAACGCCGGCAGTGCGGCGACCATATCGGCCATGCGCACGGCATCGGGGAAGCTGTAGCCGGTCACCGGGTTGAACAGGCCGGCGCCCAGGCCAACACGCGCCACACCAGGCACGCCTTCATCCAGGAATTTTTCGATATCGCCGCCAATGGCCAGCGGCAGGATGCCGGCTTCCTCGCGGGTGACGGCGGTGATCTTCCAGCCTTGGGCCGCCGCGTAATCGGCGATGTGCTGGCGCAGCAGATCGGGCGCCAGATCGCGGCCGTCGGAAAAATACGTGTCTTCGATCAGCACGTGGCGCGGACCGAACGGCAATGTGTAGATGAAGCGATAGCCATCGTGCTGCGGCACCGTCGCGTCCATGATGATCGGGCCATCAAGGCCGTGCGGCTCCGCCAGTTCCACTTCCTGACCCAGGAATTTCTGCCACCGCAGATCAAGCGCGGTCGATTTGCTCTGGCCGCGGCCATCGATCACGGCGCTGCAGGTCAGCACGCGCTGATCGGCCAGCGTCACGCTGGTCGGCGTCATCGCCACCACCGGCACGCCGGTGATGATGTGCGCCGGCGGCAGCGCCTTGGCCACTTCGGCAGCGAGCCGCTCGCTGTTGCTGCTGCCATAGCCCACGTTCAGCGTGCGGGCGTGGCGCGGGAAGCGCACCGAATAGCAATCCCAGCGATGCGCAAACAACGGCTGGGTCCAGCGGCGCTGTTCTTCATTGATGTCGAGCCCAAAGCTGGACCAGGTGTGATCGCCGCCGATGGTTGCCCCGGCTTCCACGATGGCCACGCGCAGGTCTGGGCGCAGTTGCGCCAGGCGCAGCGCGATGAGGCCGTTGGCAAGGCCTCCGCCAGCAAGGACAAGATCGAAATCCGGTGTCACACTTGGCGTGTTAGCCGGGCGACGCCGCCGGGGGAAGTGGCGGTTTGCCGCTGTGATTGCGCCGGGCGGTGGAAATGCGTATCTCACCTCCGCACCCAGCAAGAGGCCAGCGCCCATGAATGCCCCCGTCGCGAAAAGCGAATTCATCCCGGCCGACCTGCCGGAACCGACCTATGCCGAGCTGGAGCATATCCCCGGCATGACCCCGGCGCGCTTTCCGATCCTGCGCACGCTGAAGTTCCTCGCCAACCCGCTCGGCCGCAGCCGCGAACTGTTCGAGCAACATGGCCGCATCGTGCGCCGGCAGGATTTCGGCGGCTGGGGCGTTTCGATGATCGGCCCGGAAGCCAACGAGATGATCCTGTTCAACAAGGACAAGATCTTCTCCAGCGAACTGGGCTGGAACCCGGTACTGGAACTGCTGTTCCCGCGCGGGCTGATGTTGATGGATTTCGAAGAACATCGCATCCATCGCAAGACGCTGAGCGTCGCCTTCAAGACCGAGCCGATGCAGCATTATTTCACCCAGCTGGATGAAGGCATCACCCGCGGCCTCGCGAAATGGCCGAAGGGCAAATCGCTGAACTTCTACCCATCGATCAAGTCCCTCACCCTCGATCTCGCCGCCACCAGTTTCCTTGGCGTGCCGTGGGGCGGCGAAGCGGAAAAGATCAACAAGGCCTTCTGCGACATGGTCGCGGCGTCGGTTGGCGTGATCCGCAAGCCGCTGCCCTTCACCGCGATGAAGCGCGGCGTCGATGGCCGGGCCTTCATGAGCGCCTATTTCGCCGGCGAGATCCCCAAGCGGCGCGGGGTCGTGGCCAACGACATCTTCACCCAGGTCTGCAACGCCCGCGATGAGAACGACAATCTGCTCGGTGAGCAGGACATCATCGATCACATGAACTTCCTGATGATGGCCGCGCACGACACCACCACGTCGTCGATCACTTCGATCGTGTGGTGCCTGGCCAAATATCCGGAATGGCAGGACAAGCTGCGCGAAGAGATCAAGGGCATCCGCGAGCGCCACGGCAAGCTGAGCTATGCCACGCTGGGTGAGATGGAAATCACCGACATGGTGTTCAAGGAAGCGCTGCGGCTGATCCCGCCGGTGCCCTCCATGCCGCGCCGCGCCGTGAAGAGCTTCACCTTCCAGAACCATGTCGTGCCGGCCGGCGCGCATATCGGCGTCAACCAGATGATCAGCCACCGCCTGGAAGAATATTGGCCGAACCCGGAGCATTTCGATCCCAACAGGTTTACGCTCGAAAACAGCCGCGGCCGCCACAAATATGCCTGGGTGCCCTTCGGCGGCGGCGCCCACATGTGCCTGGGCCAGCATTTTGCCTACATGCAGGTGAAGATGTTCTTCTTCGCCCTGCTGGAAGGCCATCGCATCGTCGCGGAAAAGCCGCTGGGTGACGTGGAAAGCGATTTCCGCATGTTCCCGATCCCCAAGCCCAAGGATGGCCTGCCCGTGCGTATCGAGGCGATCTGATGTCGGGTGGGAAGAAGCGCAATTGGTGGCGCGGGTTGGGTTACGGGCTGGCCGTGTTCGCCGGCCTGATCGCGGTATTGTGGGCGGTGTTCGCCACACCCGATATTCCGGTGGCCACGCTGAAGGCCAAATATGCCAACACCGCCAGCCAGTTCGTGGAACTGTCGCCGGGCACCACCATCCATGTTCGCGATGAAGGGCCGCGCGATGGCTTCCCGGTCGTCCTCGTCCACGGCTCCAACGCCTCGCTGCACACCTGGGAGCCGTGGGTGGCGCGGCTCACCGCCAAGGGCTACCGCATCATCAGCCTCGATCTGCCGGCCCACGGGCTTTCCGGGCCAACGCCGGAAGGGCTGTACACCAGCGCAGCCTACGTGGGCATCGTCGAGAAACTCGTCGACAAGCTCGGCCTCACCCGCTTCGCGCTCGGTGGCAATTCGATGGGTGGCGGTGTCGCCTGGCGCTATGCCGTGGCGCACCCTGATCGTCTCTCCGCCCTTATTCTCGTCGATGCCAGCGGCCAGCCGATGCCGAAAGGTTCCTCGCCGCCGCTCGGTTTCCGGCTGGCGCGCGTGCCCGTCGCGCGCGACATCCTCGCCACCGTCACGCCGCGCAGCCTGATCGAAAAGAGCTTCCAGCAGAGCGTTTCCAACCAGGCCATCGCCACCCCGGCCATGGTCGATCGCTATTGGGAACTGCTGCTCTACCCCGGCAACCGCCGCGCCACGGTGCAACGGTTCGGCCAGTACAGCGGCGATGATGGCGCGGCGGGCAAACTGCCCGGCCTTACCGTCCCGACGCTGATCCTGTGGGGCCGGGAAGACAAGCTGATCCCGGTTTCGGTGGCGCAATGGTTCAACAGCCAGATCAAGGGCAGCCGCGTCACCATCCTCGATGGCATCGGCCATATCCCGATGGAGGAAGCCCCCGATCGCAGCCTGGCGCCAGTGCTGGAACTGCTCAGCGCAACGCAAACACCGTCGCAAAGCGCCTGAGCCAACCGATCATCGCGTCGTGCGCCTGATCGGAAAGGGTGATGAAGGCACGGCGGGCGTCACCCGGATCAGTGCGGCGCACGAACACGCCGGCTTCACTCAGGCTGCGCACCCAGCGCAGCGCCGTGGTGGTGGGCACGGCAGCGGCCACGCACAGGCTGGAAACGGCGACATCCACCCCCTCCATGCGCGCCGCCACCAGATCGAGCAGCATGTCCCACGCCGGATCGCCGAACAGATCGGCGGGGAAATGGCGATCGCGATCGCGGCGCAGACGGATAAGGCGGCGCACCATCGGAGCTGACACCTGCGCTTCCCCCTCCTGTTCGGTGCTGCGGGCCAGTTCAGCCAGCGCATCGGCAATGCGCTGGGCTTCGGCGGACAGCGCCGAGATATGCTGGGCAGTGCCTGCCTGTTCCGCCACGCGCCAGCCGGTGCCGGCATTCAAAACGCTGCTGGCCACGGTGGCAATCGTATCGGCATCATCGCCGGCCAACACGAAGCCATCGGCGCGGTCCAGCCAGCGTGCCATCGGTGCTTCGCCAACCGCCACCAGCAGCGGCAGCGCCAGCCGATCAATCAAGCCTTCCGGCACCTCCGAATCAGCCGGCAGCAGCGCCAGGTTGGCCACCACCGCCAGCGGATCGTTACCAGCAGGTAAAATTTCCCAGCCAGGCACCCTGTGCAGGCCGGCAAGCTTGGCTTGGTCGCCAAAGAAAATGATGCGGCAATTGATCATGTTTGCTCCGTAATGGAGAATTCACAGGCTGTGGATGACTTTCGCTGCATCATACTGGAAGCATTCACACCTTAAATCAGCGCACTGACCTTGTAACACGAATAGTGCGCGATCGGGGGCAAACCGGAAATTGCGTCATAATGGTTTATTTTGCGTTAAGGATTATCCGGCATGCGGGGCAAATCCAGGCATAGTTCACCAGTTGCGGTGCGTACTGATCTCCAATTGGCAGCGTTAGTGGGCATCAGCCCGGCCATTGCTGCCATCCGCTGCGAAATCGACAAGATTGCCGATGCCGATGCGTCAGTCTTGATCACCGGGCCATCGGGCAGCGGCAAGGATGTGGTCGCCCGGCTGTTGCACCAGAAAAGCCGCCGCGCCGCCCGGCCGTTCGTGGCGCTGAACTGCGCTGCCGTGCCGGCCGATCTGCTCGAATCCGAATTGTTCGGCCATGAACTGGGTGCCTTCACCGGCGCCGTGAAGGCCCGCGCCGGCCGGTTCGAGGCGGCGCATGGCGGCACGCTGTTCCTCGACGAAGTGGGCGACATGCCAGCCGCCATGCAGGCCAAGCTGCTGCGCACGCTGGAAACACGGGTGATCGAACGGGTGGGCGGCATGTTGCCGATCAGCGTGGATGTGCGGGTGGTGGCGGCAACCAGTGTGGATCTCACCGCCGCCATCGCCGCCGGGCGCTTCCGCGCCGATCTGCTCTACCGCCTCGATGTCATCCATATCGCCATGCCGCCCTTGCATGAACGGCCAGAGGATGTGCCCTGCCTGGTGCAGCATTTCCTGTCAGCCGCCGCGCGGCCGGCGCGCTTCACGCCCGCGGCGCTGGAGGCGCTGGCCGATCTGCCCTGGCCGGGCAATGTGCGGGAGCTGAAGAATTTCGTTGAACGCGCCTGCATCCACCACGGCGACGACACCATCGGCCGCGAGGCGCTGGGCCAGTTGCTGCGCGGCGCCACCTCGCCGCCCCAAACGTCCTTTGTGCCGCCGCCAGAACGGCCGAACGAGATTGCGCCGCCGCCTCTCCCGACAACGCCCTCGCTGCTCGGCCCCGATGGCGTGGATCTGAAACAGCTGCTGGCCGATCTTGAACAGGCCTATATTCGCGAGGCGCTGGCGCTGTCTGGCGGCACCATCGCCCGCTGCGCCCGCCTGCTCGGCCTGCAGCGCACCACGCTGATCGAAAAGATGCGGCGGATGCAGATTGCCTTGGTGGATTAGTCGTCCCGGCGCGTCCAGAAGGCGATCTGCTGATCCAACTGCACCTGCGTGGCGCGGGACTGGGCCACCGCCCGATCCATCGCGGCGAACTGCCGGGTGAGCAGGATGCGCTGCACATCGGCGGCGCGGTTCACCTTTTCCAGATCCTGGTTGGCGCGGTCGCGTTGACGGGTGAGGCCTTCGCTGGCCGTCACCGCCAATTGCGCGATGCTCTGCAGCCGGTTCGGCCGCGTCGGGCTGGCGGCGCCCGACAATTCGCGCAGCAGCGCTTCGGCATCGCCCAGCCGCGTCGCCGGCAGATTGGCCAACCGCGCCGTGTCCACCGTGATGCTGCCATCACGCTGGATGCTCACGCCCAGATCAGCCAGGCGCAGGCCGTTCGCCTGGCTCACCGCCTGCGTGATCAGCCGGGTGATGCGCTGGTCGAGCGCGCGGGCAGTGGGATCATTGGCCAGCGGCCCCGGCTCCTCGCCATCCTGGGACGGCCGCCGGAAATCGCCGATCAGCTGCCGCATCGCCTGCAACGTGCCGACGAAATCAGCAAGCGCGCCCGATATCGCCTGGCCGTCGCGCGCCGCTGTGATCGCCACGCCCGCCGTGGTGGTGCGCTTCAGGCTCAGCCGCGCGCCGCCGATCACATCCTCGATCCGATTGGACGGCCGCGTGATCAACACTCCGTCCACCACCAGCTCGGCATCCTGCGCCGATTCGCCCAGCACCATGGTCTCGGCGCCCGGCGTGTGGTTGAACCGTTCAAGGCCAGCCCCATTGGCGGCGGCGCTGATGATGAAGGCGTTCTCTGCCCCCTCTGGCCCGCGCAGCACCAGCGTGGCGCTGCCGGTGCTGGCAATGATGCTGGCCGTGACGCCGGCGCCGGATTCATTGATCGCGCGGGCCAGCCCGGCCAGCGTGTTGTTTTCCGCCGTGATCGTCACGTTCACCGATGGCCGCGTGCCGGCAGCAAAGGTGAAACCGCCGCCATCCACCGGCGTGCGCCGCCCGAACTGGAAGCTGAGCGTGCCCAGCCCCACCGGATCGCTGCCGCTGGTGAACACGG
Organism: Sphingomonadales bacterium 32-65-25; assembly: GCA_002280855.1. Classification (GTDB taxonomy): domain Bacteria; phylum Pseudomonadota; class Alphaproteobacteria; order Sphingomonadales; family Sphingomonadaceae; genus Sandarakinorhabdus. The sequence continues at coordinate 114,477 of NCEU01000005.1, forward strand.
CGCTGTTCAGCCGCTGCCCGCCCGCCAGCCGGTTCACCACCACGCCCGATGCCACCGCGCCCGCCGGGCCCGTGCCCACCCGCTCCACCCCGATGGCGGCATCGCTGCTGGCCAATTGCACGCCCAGTTCGCCGGTGCGCACCCGGCCATCGAGCGACGTGGCAATGCCGGAGAGCGCCGATCGCAACTGCCCCAGCGCCGAAATGCGGGCGGTGAGCGTTTCCACCCGCCGGGTAAGCGGCGCCGAGCGTGTCTCGCGCTCCACATTCACCAGGCCATCAACCAGCGCCCGGCTGTCCAGCCCGGAACCGGCGTTGAAGGCAGTGAGCACATTGGTGGCCATGGTGACACCTTATAACGGCAAGGGAGAACCGGGTTTGCGGGGCTGGCCGTTCTCGTCGAAATCCAATGTGGGCGGCACGAACACATCCGGCACCGCCTCGCCTTCCGGATCATCAAAGCGCATCACGAACGCCAAGATGGTCGCCACCGCCTGGAACAGTTCGGGCCGCACCATCTCGCCGCGTTTCGCGGACCAGAACAGCGCCCGCGCCAGCCGCGGCGTACGGATGATCGGCAATTTCAGCTCCCGCGCGGCGGCAATCAGCGCGTGCGCCATGTCGAGCCGGCCCTTCTCCACCACCACCGGCGCCTCGTCCTCACCGGCTCTATAGCGCAGCGCCACGGCAAAGTGGGTCGGGTTCACCACCACCACGCTCGCCGTCGCCAGCCCCTTCTTCATCCGGCCCTGCGCTGCGATCATCTGCGCCCGCCGCACCGCCGCCTTCAGTTCCGGCGCGCCTTCATTCTCGCGGTTCTCGCGCTTCACCTCCTCGCGGCTCATCATCAATTGCTGTTCACGCCGCCACCAGGTGAAGCCCGCATCGATCGCCGCCACCACCAGCAGCAGCAATGTCGCCGCCACCGCCAGCCGCAGCAGCGCCGTGCCGATCATCGGCAGCCCGCCCTCCTCCAGCCCGACCAGGCTGGGCAGCAACGGCTGCAGCACCAGCACCGCCAGCACCACCATGCCGCCAATCTTCACCAACGCGGTGACGGCACCGGCCACCCCCTGCCAGCCGAACAACCGCTTCAGGCCATTCAAGGGCGACAGGCGGGAGAGCTTCGGCGCCGCCAGCCCGGCACTCACATGGCGCGTCACCGTCAATTGCAACCCGAACGCCACCACCGCCACCATGGCAAACAGCGCCAGCGGCCAGGCAATCGGCAGCCGTCGCAACAACCCGCGCGGATCGTCCGCTGCTGGCCGGCCCAACGAGTCCGCCAGAAACCCGGCCAGATCCTGCCACAGTGCCGGGCCGGCCACGGCCAAAAACAGCGTCGCCACCGCCAGGCTGCCGGCCGGAGCCAGTTCACGCGGCGCAAAGACATTGCCATCCTCCAGCGCCTTTTCGCGCCGGCGGGGTGTTGGCTTTTCGGTCTTCTCGCCCGCCATCAGCCGAGCAAGCCCAGGCCAGACTCAAGCGCCTGCGCCAGCCGGCCCACCAGATGCCCGAACAGCAGCGGCAGCAGCGTCACGAACGCCAGCAGCAACGCCGCCGGCCCCACCGCCATCGCCGAAAGCTGCGGCGCCGCGCGATTGGTGATCGCCACCACCGCATTGGCCAGCAACAGCACCGCCAAAATCGGCAGCGCCAATTTCAGCCCCCACAGGAACATCAGCCCACCGAATGCCGCGATGTCGTTCAACCCCAGCACCGGCACCGTCATCGTGGCCAGCAGCGCAAACAATTCCAGATGCACATCACCGGCCAGCAACGCCACCCAGGCCAAAGTGGTGAACAGGGCCGACAGCACGCCGGTATTGGCCTGCGCCAGCTGCGCAAAGCCCAGCCCCACCATCTGCGCCAGCATTTCCCCCGCCAGACCGGCCGCACCGAACGCCAGCGCCAGCGCCAGCCCCGCCACCAGCCCGGCCAGTATCTCGCTGGGCACATCCGCCCCGCTCAGCACCGGCGCGCCGGGCCGGAACGCCGCAAACACGGCCAGCGCTGCAACCAGCGCCAGCCGCCCACGCCACGGCAGATCGGCGCCGACGATGTTGGGCAGCAGCACCACCATCGCCAGCGGGCGCACGGCGGCCAGCATGAAACGCATCAGCCAATCGAGCCCATCGAAACTGGGGATGGCGATGTTCACCATGATCCTGACACCTGATGGACCTGTCCCCAAACCCGCTCTTGCCGAGCTTGTCGAGGCACGCACAACAGCCGGTGCGTGTCTCGACAAGCTCGGCATGAGCGGTCGTGTGCATGGGCCACCGTGCCTGCACGCCTCACCTTATCGCCCCCACCATGTCGGTCAGGCCGCGCTCCAGATAATCCGCCAGCCCTAGCATCAGGCCTTCGCCGGCAATCGCCGTCACCATCACCAGCGCCGCCAGCTTGGGCAGGAAGGAAATGCTGCTTTCCTGCACCGAAAAAATCGTCTGGATGAGGCCCACCACAATGGCCACCACCAGCAGCGGCACCAGAAACAGCGCGGCACTGCCGGCAAACAGCAGCACCGCTTCCCGCGCCAGATCGCCCAGCATCACATCATCGGGGGCGTTGCCGGTCATGAACCGAAACTCTTGGCCAGCGCGCCCAGCACCAGGCTCCAGCCATCGACAATCACGAACAATGCGATCTTCAGCGGCAGGCTAACGGTGGCTGGCGATACCATCATCATCCCCATCGCCATCAGGATCGACGCAACGATCAGATCGATGATCAGGAACGGCAGATAGATCACAAGGCCAATCTCGAGCGCCGTCTTCAACTCGCTCGAAACAAACGCCGGCATCACCACCGGCAGCGGCACATCATTGGGCCGTGCATAAGGCCCGCCGCCGGCAATTTCGGCAAAGCGCGTCAGATCTTTGGTGCGGGTCTGGGTGAGCATGAAGGTCTTCAGCTCCGCCCCCGTGCGCGCCAGTGCGGCTTCGGCCGGCAGGCTGCCCGCCACCATCGGTTTCCAGGCCCCATCGTAAATCCGATCGAGCTGCGGCTTCATCACGAACACCGTCAGCAGCAGCGCCGTGCCGACCAGCAACTGGTTGGGCGGGCTTTGCCCCAGCCCCAGCGCCTGCCGCAAAATCGCCAGCACGATGGCGATGCGGGTGAACGCCGTCATCATCAGCAGTGTCGCCGGCAGCAACGTCAGCGCCGTCATCAGCAGCAAGATCTGCAGCGATGCCGACAGCGGCGGCAGGTTCAGCACCTCGTTCATTGCGCCTCGCCAAGCAGGCTCAGCCCGGCGCGGGACTGGCCCACCAACAGCTTGCGGCCACCAAACTCCACCACCAGCAGCCGGCTGCCGGGGCCGAGTGGCAGCGATTGCACCACATTTGCGTGGCGGGCCGGCAGGCGCAGGGGCAATCCGGCGGCGCGTTGGCGCAAATGCTGGACCAGCCCTCCGACCGTCAGTTTGGAGGGCCACCCAAAAAAAGCGCTCGTCGCCCCGGGCTTGACCCGGGGCCCCGCTTCTTTCTCTTCCCCTTCACTCGCCAAAAAGCGGGGCCCCGGATCAAGTCCGGGGCGACGGTGAAGGAGTGTGTTTGCCTCAATCACAACCCGTTCCCCGGCAGCACCTCGGTCAGGCGCACGCCGAACTTGTCGCCCACGCTCACGATCTCGCCGCGCGCCACCAGCCGTTCGGAAATCAGCACGTCTACCGGCTGGTCCACCCGCCGGTCGAGCACATGCACCTGGCCCGGCGCCATGTTCAGCACATCGGCCAGTTTCAGGCGGATGCCGCCCACTTCGATGGCCAGCCGCACGCTGATCGCGCCAAAGCCGCCCAGGCGGGTGACATCATGTGGCGGATCGGTGGGCTGGCCCTGCATGTTGCCGGGTTCGATGGTCATGCGCGGTCTCCGATGGGTTTGAGGGCAAGGGCGGTGATGCTGGCCTGCTGGCGGCCGTCGGGCAGCGGGGCGAGGCTGGCCAGCGCCACCTGGCTGTCCCCCAGCCGCACCGGCATGTCGGGGCAGGCGTTGAACGGGATGATCAGGCCGGGTTCCAGCGGCAGCAGGCGGGCCAACGGCACCTCTTCCTCCGCAATGCGCACCGCCAGCCGCATCGGCAGCGTGAACGCCGCCGCGCCCAGCGGCACCGCCGGCTGCACCGGCACCGGATCGGGCGGCGCGGCCAGCCGGATGCTGCCCACCACGCTGGCGCCTTCAGCAACCGTTACCAGCACATCCAGCGTGATCGACGGGCGGCGACGCGCCGGCGGCCACAGCCGGTGAGCCAGCGCCAGCAACTGATCGCCCAGCAACCGGGCATGGCGGGCAGTCACCACGCCGGAAATCTGCGCCACCGGCCGGGCCACGTCGCCGCCCAGCCGCAGCGTGGCGAGCAATGCGCCGAGTTCCGGCGCAATATCGGGCGCGCCGGGCGCCAGACCGCGGCCGGGATGCACGCTCACCTCCACGCCCAGCGTGCGGGTCAGTTCGTCCTCCACCGCCAGGATCAGCGGTTCGAATGGCGTGTCATCGCCATCATCGGGCGCGGCTTCGGCCGGGCGCGGCCGCCAACTGTCAACGAAACTGGCCGCAGGCGGCGCTTCGGTGCGGATCAGCAGGTCGCTCATTGCACCACCAACGAGGTGAAGAACACCTCCTCCACGCCGCCGGGTTCGCCCTTGGATTTGAGCGCGCTGTTGATCACGCCTTTCAGCCGTTCGCGCAGCTCGTCCTTGGCCTTGGCGCTCTCGATGTCGGGTTCGCGCACTTCGCCCAGCGCCGCCAACACCGCCGAAACCAGCGCCGGCTTGTGCTTTTCGATCGACTCCACCGCTTCCGGCCCACCAAAGGTGGACAGCGAAATTTTCACCTGCAGATATCGGCCGGAATCGGCCAGGTTGGAGGTGAAGGCGTTGTCCACCTCCACATATTCCAGCGGCCCTTCCGGCACCGGATCATGCGGGGCTGCCGCCGGGGTGTGGGCGCCGCCGCCAGCGGCAAGGCCCGGCGCGAACTTGAGCACGGCGATCGCCGCGCCAGCGCCGCCAGCGGCGGCCCCCAGCACACAGGCCAGCAGCGGCACCAGCAGCGCCGGCAGGCCTTTCTTCTTCTTGGGCGCATCTTTCACTTTGGCATCGGCTTCGGCCATGGCGGGATCCTCAGGCAAAACGGTCAATGGTAGGGCGGTTCAGGGCAGCACGGGTGGCCAGCCGGCGGGTTGCCGCAATCGGCGCGCCATCCTCGCGGCGATTGGATTGGCGCTGGCGATCACGCTGGCCGCTACCCAGATCGGCGCGCTGGCCATTGACCGACAGGCCGGCCAGCGCGACCCCGGCCGCCGCCAGATCCTGGCTGAGGCGCGGCGCATCGGCGCCGATCAGCACGGCGGCGGCGGGCTGGGCCTGCATCACCACCTGCAACTGGTCCGGCCCACCGCTCAGCCGCACGGCGACATCGCCCAACCGGTCGCTGGAAACGGTGAGGGCAGGATTGGTCTCGGCCGCCGCGAGGGAGGGATTGGGGAGTGCGGCGGCCGAAGCTTGTGCTGTTGCTGGCGGGGCCAGCGATGGCGGCGGTGCAGCAAGTGTGAATGTCGGTACGGTGAGCGCCGGCTGCGGCCGTTCGGCCAGCACGGGCTGTTCATCGAAACCCGCGCGCCGTGGCCGTTCGGCCCTGATCGGCGGCTGCACAACCGGCGCGCGCCGCGCTGCAGGCGGCGACACGTCTGCCCGGGCTGTGGCCCCGACTGGGATCGAGACGGGGGTCGTGACCGGACCGGGGACTGGCGCGGTGGCCTTATCGGTTATCGGGGCATTGACCGGAACGGCCAGCGCCGGAGCGGGGCCGGCGGCTGGCGGCGGTGGCGTGGATGTTGATGGGTAAACGGCCAGCGTCGGTGCCGGTTCGGGCCGCGCCTCGGCCAGGGCGCTGATCGTGATGGCCGGCGGGCGCGGGGCATCAAACCAGGCCGCCGGAATGCGCGCCGGATCAAGCCAGGCAGGCGGCAACTGGGTGGGATCATACCACAACGGGGCCGGCCGGGTCGGGTCGCTCCACGGCGGCGGCGGATTGGCCGGATCAAACCAGGGCGGCGCTCGGGCTGGATCATACCAGGGCGGCTGATCATCAGTGGGAAACGGAATCGGCTGGCCGGTAACATTGCGCAGGATGAAGCCGGCTGATGGCGGCGTGGTGGCTGGAGCGGTGTGCAGCGGCGGGGCAGACGGCACGCCATTCTGCCAGCCCCGTACCCGGCCCGGATCGACGGCCGGCACCAATCCGGCAAGGCGCGGGCTTGCGGCAGCGCGCAGCGGCCACGGTCCAGTGAGGCCGAAGTTCAAGCCAGCCACACCGCGACCCAGCATGTCGCCGGCAGCAGCCCCGGTTTCGGGCGCGGGATTGGGCAAGGCGGCGGGAAGCGGGCTGGCCGGCGGGGCAAATTCGGCCGGCAGATTGGCCAGTTCTGGCACCAGCACCAATGCCCAGGCCTGCTCGATGGCCGGCGATTCCGTGGCTTCAGACTCGCCGGACACGAAATCTACCGGGCCGGCAGCAATTGGCAGCGCGCCGGCACTTGCCGACAGCAGGCCGGCAAAGCCCGGCAGCGCGGGGCCAGCGACCGGCAGCGTTTCCGGCGGTTCTGAAGCCACTGGGGCAAGCACCGCCAGATCAAGCGGCAGCACGGCTTGCGGGCTGGGCAGGTTCAGCATGGATCCTCCTGTTCGGCACGGCGGGCCAGCGCGGCATCGACAGCGGCGCGGGCGGCGGCCAGCTTCTGGCTGGCTTCATCGCGAGTGGTGGCAGATCGGTCGCGGCGCTGGGCGATTTCCACGGCGATATCCTGCACCTGGGCATCGATGCGGGCGCGGGCCGAACGCACGGCGGCGCTGGCCACGCCCTCGCCCTGCCCGCCCACCAGCGATCGCACCCGTTCCAGCAGGGCGGCATCGGCCGCGGCCTGGCCCTGCGCCCGGGCGAGATCGGCCAAAGCCAGTCGTTCACGGATGCGGCGCACGCGGATCAGGCGATCGAGCGCGCTCATGGCTCGGGCACCAGTTCCAGCAACGTGAAAATATTGTCTTTCCAATCAGTGGCTTGGCCGCGATCCTGCGCCATGAAGGCGGCCAGCACCGGCTGCAGGGCCAGCGCCAGATCCAGCTCCGCATCCTGGCCGGCGGCATAGGCACCCATCAGCACCAGATCGCGATTTTCCTCGATCAGCGCCACCATCCGCCGGAAGCGCTGCGCCGCCCGGTTGTGGGCCTCGCTCACCACGTCGATCATCACCCGGCTGGCCGAACTGACCAGATCGATGGCCGGAAACTGCCCGCGCCCGGCCAGCCGGCGGGACAGCAGCACATGGCCATCCATCACACCGCGCGCCGCATCCACCACCGGATCGGCCCGGTCATCGCTTTCGGCGAGCACTGTGGCGACCAGCGTGATGCTGCCGCCGCTGCGGCGATCCCCGCCAGCGCGTTCGGCCAGATCGGCGACCAGTTGCAGCGCTGATGGCGGATAACCCCTTGATCCGCTTGGTTCCCCCCGCGCCATCGCCACTTCGCGTGCGCCGTGGACGACGCGCGACAGGCTATCGAGGATCAGCAGCACCTGGCGCCCTTGTGCGCGGAACCATTCGGCAATGGCAAAGGCGCGCTGGGCCCCGCGCACCCGGCACAGCATCGCATCCGACGCCGGCACGGCGATGGTGACAGTGCGGGCGCGGGCTGGGCCGGCCAGTTCGGTATCGATGAAGTCACTGATTTCACGGCTGCGTTCGCCGATCAGCGCCATCACCACCACATCAGCCTGCGCCCAGCGCGTGATCTGGCCCAGCAGCACCGATTTGCCCACCCCAGTGCCCGCCATGATGCCGATGCGCTGCCCCACGCCAAAGCTGAGTAGCGCATCGATGGCGCGCACGCCGGTGGGCAGCGGCTGCGTCACCCGCGCCCGCGCCTGCGGCAGCAAGGGCGGCGGCGTTGACGGCGCCTGGGCCTCGGCCATGATTGGCCCAAGGCCGTCGATCGGATGACCCAGGCCATCAATCACCCGGCCCAGCAGGGCTTCCCCCACCGCCACATCGCCGCCGGCTGCTTCAGGCAGGACCAGCGCGCCCGGCGATATGCCAACCAATGGAGACAGGCCCATCACCAGCGCCCGGCCATCGCGGAACCCGATGATTTCGCCGGCCAATCCGGCCGCACCGAGGGCGACGCGGTTGCCGATGGCGCCCTGCACGCCCAGCGCTTCGATGATATTGCCATCGGCCGCCACCACACAGCCGCCCTTGCGGATCGGCAACGGCGGCACCGCCATGGCGGCGATCTGGCGGGCAAGGCTGGCGGTCACGCTCATGCCAACGCCTTCACGATGCGGGCCAGACGTTCGGCGATCCCGGCCTCGATGCGATAATCAGGGGCGGCCAGCACGACATGGGCAGTGGGCAGCGCCGGATCGGCCGCAGTGGTCAGGCCCGGCGGCAGTTCCGGCGCCAGCAGCGCCAGCGTTTCGGGATGGGCCACCAGGGTGGGCAGCGCGCCATCGCCCACTTCGGCCAGCGCGGCTTCGACCAGTGGCGCCAGCACGCGGCGACCGCCTTTCAGTTCGGTCGTCAGCACCGTTCGGGCAATATTTTCAACCAGTTCGATCAGCAGCGGCCGCAGCGCCGCTTCATCAATCGCGGTGGCGGTGCGGGCGGCAGCAGCGGCGCTGGCCAGGGCTGCACGCAAGGGGGCCAGATCGGCTTCTGCAGCCGCGCGGCCAGCGGCTTCACCCTCGGCAAACCCCCGAGCATGGCCTTCGGCGCCGGCGTCGGCCAGCATTGTCGTCACGTCCACTGCTTCGCGCGGTGGCGCCGCTTCGGCCGGCATCAGGCTGCTCAGCAGCCGCGCCAGCCCCGGTGCGCCGGCCCGCAGATCGGGCGAAACGCCGGCCAGCAGCGCAGCCAAACGGGGATCATGGGCGGTCACAACATCGCCTCCGTTGATGTGGGCAGGGTCAGCGCGCCGCTGTCACCAAGGCGGCGCACGGTGCGGCACAGTTCGCGTTGGGCGGCTTCCACTTCAGACCGCTTCATCGGCCCGCGTTCGGCCAATTCATCCTGCAATTGCGAGGCGGCACGTTTCGACATGGCGCCGAAGATGAAGTCCTTCAGCGGCGCATCGGCGCCCTTCATGGCCACCGCCAGCAGCGCCGGATCCACCTCGCGCAGCACCAGCTGCATGTCTTTCTGGGAAAGGCCGATCAGATCGGCGAATATGAACTGTTGCGCCTCCAGCTCGGCCGCCAGATCGGCGTTGAGCGCCATCAGCGTTTCCAGCAGCGCGCCGCGCCCGCGCGCCTTCTTGATCACGGCGGCGGTGAAATCGGTGCCGGCCAGGCGCGTCTGGTCGCGGTTGGTGCCGATGCCGCGCAGCTTGGTTTCGATGTCGGCTTCCAGGGCGGCCAGATCATGGATGTTGACCGGGTTCAGCGTCGCCAGCCGGGCCGCCACATCGGGCTGCACATGTTCGGGCAGCGCATCCAGCGTCTGGGCGGCGCGGGCTTCGGGCAGATGCGCCAGCACGACGGCAATCGCTTGGGGATGTTCATCGGCGATCAGCTTGGCCAGCGCCGGCCCATCCACCCAATCGAGCACGGCAAAGCGCCGGCCCGAGGCGGGCGGCCCGATCTTTTCGATCATGGTTTCGGCGCGCGGCGTGCCCAGCGCCATGCCCAGCCGATGGCGCAGCTGGCGGCCCTGGCTGTCGAGTGCGGCCACCTGGGCGGTGCGGGCCAGAAATTCATCGAGCACATGATCAATGGCGAGCGGGTCAATCTCCGCCACCGTCAGCATGGCCTCGCCCACCTGCTGCACTTCGGCCGGGCTCATGCCGGCCAGCATTTCGGCGGCCTGGGCTTCTTCCAGCACAAGCAGCAGGATGGCGCATTTCTGCGCGCCGCTCAGCGCAGCAGCGGGGCTGGCCAGTTCGGTCATGCCGCCTCGTCCTCATCGGCCGGCGCAGGCGGTGGCGGATCTGCGGCAGGCGCAGTCAAGTCAGCGAGCAACATCTGCCGCGCCACCGCCATCGCCCGGTCACGATCGCCGGTCACCAGCGTGCGCGCGATGTCGAGCTTGCCGCTGTAATCGCGGGCGGCGGCCGGGCGCAGCAGTTCGCCGCCGTCGATCATCGCTTCCACGGCGGCCTTGTTGGCGGTGCCTTCGGCGAACAGGCTGGGCGCGCTGACGCCGCCGCTGCGGGACAAGGCGGCACCGGCCGCTTCGGCGGTCGCCGTGGCGGCCGCTGCCAGCACGGTGCGACGGCGCCACAGGAAGAAGCCGGCTCCCAAGGCCAGAATCAGCACGGCGGCAGCGGCGATGATATAGAGTCCATAATCCTTGACGACCGGCGCTTCATACCAGGCCGCTGGCGCGTCGGTTTCGCCGACAAAGCTGCGGGTCTGCACCTCCACCAGGTCGCCGCGCGCCGCATCAAAGCCCATGGCCCCGCGCACCAGCCGCTGGATATTGGCGAGTTCTTTGGCGCCGCCCTTTCCGACAGCAGCAGCATCGAGCACCACTGCCACCGACAGGCGCTTCAGCCGCGGCGCACCGGCACGGGTGACGGAGACATCCTTGCCAATCTCGAAGCTGCGCGCGGCCGCTTCGGCGGTGACAGTGCTGCCCGCGGCAGCAGGCGCAGGCGCTGCGGGCGGATTGCCGGTCACCTGGGCGGCCTGTGGCACCGTGTTGGTGAGCGCGCCAGGGATGCCAGCAGCAGCGGGCGGCGTGCCATCCATGTTGCGGCTGGTCTGTTCGGAACGCACGGTGCCGGCCGGCTGGAATCGTTCGCTGGCGGCTTCATTCTCGGAAAAATCCACGTCCGCTGCCACTTCGGCGGTGAAGCGGCCGGGGCCCAGCATCGGCGTGAGCAGTTTCACCAGCCGTTCGCGCACCAGGCTTTCCAGCTGCTGCTGATAGGCCAGATGCTGGGCATCGCCCGACACCCCGGCCGACAGCAGCGCGCCCGATTGATCGACCACGCTCACCCGGTCACTGGTCAGGCCAGGCACCGAAGTGGCCACCAACCAGATCACCGCGCGCACCTGCGCTTCCGAAAGGCTGCGCCCCGCTGCCAGCGTGACGAATACGCTGGCCGAAGGGGCGGCGCGGTCGCGGATGAACACCGAGGGCTCCGGTGTCGCCACATGCACGCGCGCTGCCTTCACACCGTCAATGGCCTCCACGCTCATCGCCAGTTCGCGCTCCAGCGCCTGCTTCAGCCGCGCCGCCTCCACCGAACGCGAGGCGCCCAGCGGCATGTCGGCGAGCGCCTGCCCGGCGGCGGCGCTGGCTTTCGGCAGGCCCTGCCCGGCGAGCAGGATGCGGGCGCGCGCGGCATCACCGGCCGGCACTTCCACCGTGCCGCTGTCCTGGTTGATGCGATAATCGAAATTGGCGGCGGCCAGCGCATCGGCCACCGCTGCTGCATCAGCTTCGGCCAGGCTGGGATAGAGTGGCCGCCAATTGGGCTGGCGCAGGGTAAACCAGGCCAGTGCGGCCGCCGCCAGCAGCGCAATGACCAGCAGCGCCGGGCGCGCCTGCTGCACGGCCGGGCTGGCCCACAGGCTCTGAGCGCGGCTGGCGATCGGCGCCAGCGCTGGCGGCACAGACAGGCCCGGCGCCGGCGGCGGCGCTTCAGGGGTCAAGGCAGCGTTGTCGCTCATGCGCTCACAGCGGCATGTTCATGACGTCCTTGTAGGCCCCCACCAGGCGGTTGCGCGCCTGCAGGGTGGCTTCAAAGGCGATGGAGGCCTTCTGGCGGGCGATCATCACGCTGGCCAGATCGTGGGTCTGCCCGGTTTCATAGGCGTTGGTGGCCGACGTGGCCTGATCCTGAATGGCGGAGACGGAACGCAGCGCTTCGTTGAGCGCGGTGCCGAACTGGGGTTGTTCGGGCGCGGCCGGCGTACCGATACCGCCCACCCCGCCGCGCAGTGACGGCGCCTGTAACGCATCACTGCGCGCCAGGATTTGCTGGCGCAGCTTCAGGATCGACGCACTGTCAACTGGAGGCAGCATTACTGCACCATGTTGGCGGCTTCACGCCCATTGCCGCGCTGAGCCGCCAATTTGTAGCGCAGCGTGCGTTCGGAAATGCCAAGCCGGCGGGCGGCATCGCGGCGGCTGGCGCTGGTGGCGAGCGCGCGGGCGATGCTTTCCTGCTCGGCCAGCCGCATCTGGCCGGGCAGCGGCAAGCCCGTAGCGGACGGCGCCAGCGCCGGCGCGCGCGCATCGATCAGCAGATGGCGGGCGCTGATATCCGGCCCGTCGCACAGCACCAGCGCGCGATCCAGCACATTGCCCAGTTCACGCACATTGCCGGGCCAATCATGGCTGGCCAGCCGAGCGCGCGCACAGGGGGTGAGCCACGGCACCAGGCCATCGCCGCCGGCGCGGCCCAGCAGCCAGTGGGCGGCAATGGCAACAATATCAGCCGGGCGTTCGGCCAGCGGCGTCGTGCGCAGCGGGAACACCGCCAGCCGCCAGTAAAGATCGGCGCGAAAGCGGCCGGCGGCCACATCTGCCGCCAGATCGCGATTGCCCGCCGCGATCAGGCGCACGTCAACCTTCACCGGGCGGGTGGCGCCCACGGCCAGCACCTCGCGTTCCTGCAGCACGCGCAGCAGCTTGGCCTGCGCGGCGAGTGGCAGTTCGGCGACTTCATCGAGGAACAGCGTGCCGCCGTCAGCGCTGCGGATCAGGCCTGGCGAGGCGGCATGGGCGCCGGTAAAGGCGCCGCGCTCGTGCCCGAACAGCGTGGCTTCCACCATCTGTTCGGCGAGCGCGGCGCAGTTCACCGCGACGAGGGGGGCTTGGCGGCGAGAGGAAGATTGATGCACAAGCCGGGCCAGACCTTCCTTGCCGGTGCCGGTGGGGCCTTCGATCAGCACGCTGGTTGGGGACGCGCCAACCCGCGCCGCCAACGCCAGCAGATCGCGCGAGGACGGATCAGCCGCGGCCGGCCGGTTGGGCGCATCAAAGGCCGCCGCCAGCGCCAGCGCCCATTCGGCATCACCCGGTGCCACGTCCAGTTGCAGCGTGTTCCCCTCCAGCCGCGCCGAGCCTGCGGCCGCCTTGTTCAAGATCAGCCGGCGCGATTTAAGCCCGGCGCCGGGAAACCGTTGATTGCAAATGACAAGCTCGAGATCGGCGCGATCCCAATCGGCGAGACCGGGGATCCAGGGTAACGGCGACGGAACGGGGACAGGCGTGCTCATGCCCGTTCCTCAGCAAGGCGCGTGCCAAATCACCTTCCTGAACGGCCGCCACCATGCGGCATGGTTAACAAATTATCGCCCGTCAAAATGCCGACAGGCAAAGCGTCAGCGGCCCGACATGGCGGGCGTCAAGCGTTTGACACTGTCAGTAATCTGACGCCCGGATTTCAGGCCGGGATCAGGCCCGGTTCGGCCGCCACGGTGGCCACCATCGTGCCACCGGCCACCAGCCGATCCCCGATATAGGCCACTGCCGCCTGGCCGGGGGCGACGCCGAACTGCGGTTCGGCAAAGCGCAGCATGTCGCCTTCGATCCAGCCCTGCGCCAACGGTGCCATCGATCGCACCTTCACCGTTAGCGGGCCATCAATCGGGCCGAGAAGATTGGCGCCATCCAGTTGCACCGCAAGCACCGCCAGCGCCCGGCGCGGCCCGGCGATGACACGGTTCTGCGCGGCATCGATGCCGATCACATACAGCGGCTCGGCTTGGCCACCCAGTTCAAGGCCGCGGCGCTGGCCAACGGTGAAACGGTGGATGCCATTGTGGCCGCCAAGCACCCGGCCAGCGACATCGACGATCTCGCCGGGCCGAGCCAGTTCCGGCCGGATCTTCTCCACCACCGCCGCATAATCGCCGCCGGGCACGAAGCAGATATCCTGACTGTCGGGCTTGGCCGCCACGATCAGGCCAAAGGCTTCAGCCAAGGCGCGGGTTTCGGCCTTGGCCAGCCCGCCCAGCGGAAAACGCAGATAATCGAGCTGGACCTGACTGGTGGTCCACAGGAAATAGCTCTGGTCCTTTCCCGGATCAGCGCCGCGATGCAGTTCGGCGCCATCAGGGCCATCGATGCGCTGCACATAATGGCCAGTCAGCAACGCCTCGGCCCCCAGATCGCGGGCAAGCGCGATCAGATCGGTGAACTTCACCGTGCGGTTGCATTCAACGCACGGCACCGGGGTCAGACCCTTGGCATAGGAGTCGACGAAATTGTCGATCACTGCCTCGCGGAAGCGGCTTTCCATATCGATGACATAGTGGGCGATGCCCAATCGCTCGGCCACGGCCCGGGCATCGCGGATATCGGCCCCGGCGCAGCAGGCGCCCGGCCGGCGCGCGGCCGCGCCCTGATCATACAACTGCAGTGTGATGCCCACCGTGTCGCAGCCGGCGGCCGCTGCCAGTGCCGCCACCACCGACGAATCGACCCCGCCCGACATGGCGACGGCCACTCGCCGGCCAGCCAAAGGCGCCAGCGCGTCGCGCGCGCTGGCGGGCAGCGCGTCAAGATCGAGGGGAAAGGCGGTGGGCATGTTCATGGGCTCAGGCGGCGCAATGGGCATGCGGCCGGTTGTCGTCAAGGGGCGCGCCCGGTAAAGCCGGGCTGCGCGCCGCCGTCATGATGAATGGTTCATCCCGTTTCATCGGCCCCGCGCGCCGACAAGAGGCAAATCCATGTCGTTCATGTCTCCACCCCCGCCCGGATTCGCTGACGATTCGTTGCCTCCCAATGATACGGTGCGTTGGGTGCCAAGCCGCAAGGCCGCCGTGCTCAAGGCGATCCGGGATGGCCACGTCAGCCTAGAAGACGCTTGCAAGCGTTGGCGCTTAAGCATTGAAGAGATTCAACTTTGGCAGCGCGCGGTGGACAAGGTGGGCACACCTGGCCTGCGGGTGACTCGGGTGCAGATCTATCGCCCACTGTTTGAATCAGATGAATCATATGGTAAACAATGAGTCAACATTTGGAATAAATTAGATAATTTTCTAAAGAGGTGTTTACGGATGCTCATAAATCAGGTTAACTGTTCAAAGGGGTGTGTGCCGGGCTTGTTGCGCCCGGCGGTCAATCCGAACTCGGAGACGTATGCATGCGCGTTCTTTTGATTGAAGACGACCGTGCAATGTCTCGCAGCGTTGAGCGCATGCTCGACGAAGCGAGCATCGAGCACGAAACTGCGGGCACAGGGGAGCTCGCGCTCGAATTTGCTCGAACCTATGAATTCGATGTGGTCATGCTTGACCTCACGCTGCCCGATATCAGCGGTCACGAAGTGCTGCGCCAACTGCGCCAACTGCGCATCAACACGCCAGTGCTGATCCTGTCGGGTGACGCCGAAACCACCAGCAAGGTGACCGGCTTTGGCGCGGGCGCCGACGATTATGTCACCAAGCCTTTCGACCGCCAGGAACTCATGGCCCGCCTGCACGCCCTCGTGCGGCGCAGTCAGGGTCATGGCCAGTCACTCATTGTCACCGGTCCGGTCGCGGTTGATCTGGCGGCCCGCAGCGTGTCGGTGGACGGCAAGCGCGTGGCACTGACCGGCAAGGAATATGCGATCCTCGAGATGCTGTCGCTCCGCAAGGGAATGACGCTGACCAAGGAAATGTTCCTGACCCATCTTTATGGTGGCCGCGACGAGCCGGAACTGAAGATCATCGACGTGTTTGTGTGCAAGCTGCGCAAGAAGTTGCACCAGGCCGGTGCGCCGTCGTCCGGCTGCATCGAAACCGTTTGGGGCCGCGGCTATGCGCTACGCGACCCGGAACCCAGTGAATATCCTGCCGTGGCCTGAATCAGGTCACGGCACGCTCCTTCCACGAAGGCCGCTGGGCAACCAGCGGCCTTTTTGGTTGTCAGGATGGCCGGCGTGCCTGTACCAAATGGCGCACGACGCCGCGCAGGAACTGCACTTCCGCGCCGGTAAATCCCGGGCGCGTCAGCACATTGCGCAGCATCCACCGTGCGGTTTCGGTTTTGCCGGGCGCGGGATTGAAAAAGCCATTGGTTTCCAACTGCGAGTCGATCGTCGCAATCAGCCCGGCCAGTTCATGCTGGGCCGCCGGGCCGTCGCTATTGACCAGCCAGGTGGGTGGCGGCGCGTCATGGCCCATCACCCAAGCATAGCCCAGCACGGCGACGGCCTGCGCCAGGTTAAGGCTGCCGAAATCGGGATTGCTGGGAATGGTGCAGATGGCGTGGCACTTCAGCAGATCCTCGCGCACCAGTCCGGTACGCTCCGGCCCGAACAACAGCGCGGATTTGCCGGGCAGCGCCTGCAGTTCCGCTACACAGCCAGCGGGCGACGTCACGCGGCGAACCATGTCGCGCGTGGTTTGCGCGGTGCCGATGGTCAGATGGCAATCGACAATCGCCTCAGCCACGCTGTCAAACACGCGCGCGTTCTCGATCACGCTGTCCGCACCAGCCGCAGAGGGACCGGCGTCCGGATTGGGCCAGCCGTCACGCGGTTGCACCAGGCGCAATTCGGTCAGGCCGAAATTCAGCATGGCGCGGGCCACAGCGCCGATGTTCATGCCCAATTGCGGGCGCACGAGGATGATCGCGGGCGGATTGAGGGGCAGGCTCATGAAGTCGCCCTAGCCGGTTTGCCGGCGCTTGTCAGTCGGGCTTGCCCTTCACGCCGTTCACGGCCTCGCTCAGCCCGCCCACGAACGTCTCAAAATCCTTGGCTTCACGGAAATCGCGATAGACCGACGCAAAACGGATATAGGCCACCGGATCGAGCGCCTGCAACGCCGCCATCACCAGCTCGCCCACCACATCGGCCTCGATCTCGGCTTCGCCCAGAGATTCCAGCTGGCGTACCACACCGTTGACCAGCCGCTCGATGCGTTCGGGCTCCACCGGTCGCTTGCGGCAAGCAATTTCAATGGATCGCGCCAACTTGTCACGGTCGAACGGCTCGCGCTTGCCGCTCTTCTTGACCAAGGTGAGTTCGCGCAGTTGCACGCGTTCGAAGGTGGTAAAGCGGCCAGCACAGGCCGGGCACTGCCGCCGCCGTCGGATCGACGCGCCATCATCGGTGGGACGGCTGTCCTTCACCTGGGTGTCGTCATTGCCGCAAAATGGACAGCGCATCAGGGCCTCTTGGTGATGGTGCGCAGGAAGCCGAGCGCGGCGCCGATCAGCGTGCCCCAGAACAGGCCGATGAAGGAGAAAATCAGCCCGACGAAAAAGCCCACCGCAGCGCCCGCCATCACGTTGCGGCCCACATCGGTGCCGCCCACCGGGCCAGCCTTGGCAAACAGATCGTCAGCGCCCTGCTTGAATTTCGCGCCAGTGGGATTGTCGAGCAGATCATCGACCACCTGGCCCGCCTTGGTGAAGCCGGCATCGGCAATATCGGCAATCTGCTTGCCAGTCTCGTTGTCGAGCGCGCGCTTGGCCGCAGCCACCGCATCCTCGGCGGCTTGGGTCAGCTTGTCAGGCTCCGGCTTCGGGCCACCTGCTTCATCCCCCTGCATCCGCGCTTCTCCCCCGAAATGGCGAAGCGGATCAGGCCGGATAAATTGGGAACCGCGCGCACAGCGCCCGCACCCGCTGGTTCACCGCCTTTTCCACTTCAGCATTGCCATCATGCCCATTGGCGGCCAGCCCGTCCAGCACGTCGGCGATCATGTCGCCAATGGCCTGGAACTCGGCAATGCCGAAACCGCGGGTGGTGCCGGCCGGCGAGCCGACGCGGATGCCGCTGGTCTGGGTGGGCGGCAGCGGATCGAAGGGCACGCCGTTCTTGTTGCAGGTGATGCCGGCGCGCTCCAGCGCTTCATCGGCCTGCTTGCCGGTGATGGCCTTGGGCGTGAGATCGATCAGCGCCAGATGGGTATCGGTGCCGCCAGCCACCACGGCGCAGCCGCGCTCCACCAGCCGCGCGGCCAGCGCCTGCGCGTTGGCGATCACGGCCTTCGAATAATCCTTGAAGCCCGGCTGCAGCGCTTCACCGAAAGCCACGGCCTTGGCGGCGATCACGTGCATCAACGGACCGCCTTGCAGGCCAGGGAACACGGCGCTGTTGAACTTCTTGCCCAGCTCGGCATCGCGGGACAGGATCATGCCGCCCCGGGGCCCACGCAGCGTCTTGTGGGTGGTGGTCGTCACCACGTCGGCATGCGGGATCGGCGACGGATGGATACCCGCAGCCACGAGGCCGGAAAAATGCGCCATGTCCACCAGCAGACGGGCGCCCACCTTGTCGGCAATGGCACGGAAACGGGCGAAATCGATGATGCGCGGATAGGCGGAACCACCGGCAATGATCAGCACCGGCTTGTGCTCCACGGCCAGGCGCTCGACCTCGTCATAATCGATCAGATGGTCTTCGCGGCGCACGCCATATTGAATGGCGTTGAACCACTTGCCACTCATCGCGGCCTTGGCGCCGTGGGTGAGGTGGCCGCCGGCATCGAGGCTCATGCCAAGGATGGTGTCGCCCGGCTTGGTCAGCGCCAGCATCACGGCGCCATTGGCCTGCGCGCCGCTATGCGGCTGCACGTTGGCATAGGCGGCGCCGAAAAGCTCCTTGGCGCGATCGATAGCCAACTGCTCCACCACGTCAGAGGGGTGGCAGCCCTGATAGTAACGCTTGCCGGGATAACCTTCGGCATATTTGTTGGTGAACACGCTGCCTTGCGCTTCGAGCACTGCGCGGGAAACGATATTCTCCGATGCGATCAGCTCGATCTGGTTCTGCTGGCGGTCAAGTTCGGCCGCAATGGCGGCGGCGACGGCGGGATCACTCACCGCTGCCGGCGTTTCGAAGAAGCCATCGGGGCGGAACTCCACGGCGGGCTTGCTGCTCATCGATGTTCTCCTTCAACCAAGCTTGGCGACACGGCCGGCATGGCGGCCACCTTCGAACGGCGTGTTCAGAAATTCGGCCACGCAATCGCGGGCGGTTTCGGTGCCGATTATCCGGCTGCCCATTGCGATGCAATTGGCATCATTGTGCTGACGGGCCAGCCGCGCCATCAAGCCGCTGGTCACCAGTGCGCAGCGGGCGCCGGCGATGCGGTTGACGGCGATGGAAATGCCGATGCCGCTGCCGCATACGGCGATGCCCTTTTCGGCGCGGCCAGCGGCAACCGCCTCGCCCAGCGCCTTGCCGAAATCGGGATAATCGACACTGGCTTCGCTGTCGGGTCCCAGATCGAGCACATCGTGGCCCTGATTGCGCAATTCATCGGCCAGCATCGCCTTCAGGGCGTATCCGGCGTGATCGGAAGCAAGTGCAATGCGCGACACGGGGGGCGACTCCTTGGGCTGCGCCCGCTCTCTAGCCGCATCACACCGCCGTGCCAACCAACCTGCCGATCCCCGCCGTCAGCGCCATCGCCAGCGCGCCCCAGAACACCACGCGCACCACCGGCCGCAGCGGCGGCGCGCCACCGGCCTTGGCGCCAACATAACCCAGAAGCGCCAGGAACAGGATCGAACCGCCACCCTGCCCCAACGCCATCATGTTCATCGGCAGCAGCACGGACAGCAGCAGCGGCAGCGCCGCCCCAACGGTGAAGGTGGCGGCCGATGCCAGCGCGGCAACCACAGGGCGGGCCGTGGTGATATCGGTGATGTTCAATTCGTCGCGGGCGTGGGCCCCCAGCGCATCATACGCCATCATCTGGCTAGCCACCTTGTCGGCCGTTTCGGCATCAACGCCGCGCGTCACATAAATCGCCGCCAGCTCTGCATGTTCATGTTCAGGACTGGCGGCCAGTTCTGCCCGTTCCCGCGCCAGATCGGCGCCTTCGCTATCGGCCTGGCTGCTGACCGAAACATACTCCCCCGCCGCCATCGACATGGCGCCGGCTACCAGCCCGGCGATGCCTGCCACCAGCAGCGCCGGCCGGTCCGCCCCCGAGGCGGCGACACCCAGGATCAGGCTGGCGGTGGAGACAATCCCGTCGTTCGCCCCCAGCACGGCCGCCCGCAACCAGCCGGCGCGGGCGACAAGATGGGTTTCACGGTGGCTGCGCATGAATCCTCCGGCGTTGTGAGCTGAGGTTATCGGCCTCCGCGTCCAGCCGCGCAATCACGGGTGGTGCCGAGTTGACAGGCCTGACCGGGCCATTTGCCCCGTGGCGCGGGCGGTGCGGATTGAGGCATGTTCCCGTAACGCCCGCCCAACAGCTATGGATCGAACCCGTCATGACCAGCACCACCAGCCACGCCGATATCGTGCAACGCGGCTGGGAGGCGGTGGGCCGCGGCGATTGGGACACGCTGATCGCGGACTATCTGCCCGACATGCTGTTCGTGATGCCCGGCCAGACCGACGTGCTGCACGGCACGGTGGCATTTCGCGGCGCGCTGGAAAACCTGGGCGCGGCACTGCCACCGGGCTTTGAAATCACCGGTCTGCGGCAGATTTCGGATGGCGATGAGGTCGTCTCCATCCTGAACTGGGCAAGCACCAAATGTGCCAGCGGCAGCCAGCTTGCCGTGCTGTTCCGCTTTGTGGGTGACAAGATCAGCGAAGAACGCTGGTTTGTCGATACGGTGCAGTGGAAGGCCTGTTTCTAGACTGGGGGACTGACCGGGGCAGGCGGGAATCGCCCCAACGGGCGCTTTTATCCACTACGCCTGAACGTCACGACACCCCCGCCCTGGCGGCACGGCTTGTCGCGCCCTGCGCACCGTTCAACCGCGCTTTGGCCTGCTGTGCCAACCATGTTCATTGGGCAGCAATGGCGATAGGACGGAAGTACCCAACGGCAGCAATGGCCAAGGGCGACCAGGTTGCCCGATTACAGGGTTCGGCATGCCATCAGGGGCACCGGCAGCCGCGCCGCAACCGAACTGCAAGGGATGAAGCCGATGAACATCATGACCAGAAAGGCCTGTACGACGGCGATCATGCTCGCCATGGCCGCAGCCGCCCCAGTCGCCGCCCAGAATGCGCCCACGTTGCCCGACGCCCCCAACACCCAGACCGTGACGGGCGAACGGCCGCAGCCTGGCCCCGAAATCAAGGGCTATATCACGGCGCGCAGCGGTGATCGCATGGCGGTGACCGCCGAGGACGGCACCAAGACCATCATCACCATCGACAATGCCACCCAAGTAAAGGGCCGGAGCGGCCTGTTCGGTGGCAAAGGCAAGTTTAGCGCCGCCTCGCTGATGAACGGCCTGCCGGTGACGGTGAAGACACTGCAGGCCGGCGATGCGCTTGTGGCCAGTATCGTCACCTTCCGCGGCAATGATTTCAAAACCGCCGCCATGATCCGGCAGGGCACGGCGCAGGGCTTTGAAGAACAGTCCGCGGCCACGGCGGCGCTGCGCGGCCGCGTTGCCGATATCGACAATTACAATGTGAAGGCCACCACCAACGTCTATTTCGACACCGGCAAGTGGATCCTGTCAGATCAGGCCAAGGCCGAATTGTGCAATGCCGCGGCCACCGCCGAAAAGACCCCCAACGCGCTGCTGCTGGTGGTCGGCTATACTGATTCCGTGGGCGACGAGGATTATAACCAGGAACTGAGCGAAAAGCGGGCCAGCCGCGTGCTAGCGCACCTGCAGCAAGTATGCCGCTGGAAACAATTCCGCACCCTCACCCCCAGCGGCATGGCCGAATCCGATCCGGTGGCCGACAACAGCACCGATGAAGGCAAGGCCCAGAACCGCCGCGTGGCGGTGAACGTGTTGGTCAGCAAGGCTGTCGACGGACTATGATCGAACAGGCGGGCGGCAGGCTGGACCTGCTGCCCGCTTATTCGTCCCTGTTCATTCGAACGTCAGATCACCCGTCTCCGGCACTTCGAAATGCCGCGCCACATCGTCGTCGCTGATCGCCTCCAACGTGGCGGGCTGCCATTTCGGGTTGCGATCCTTGTCGATCAACTGGGCGCGGATGCCTTCGAAGAAATCATGGCCGTTCCGGATTTCGCACACCATGCGATATTCGTTGACGAGCGCGTCCTCGATCTCCACCCCGCGCGCGGCGCGCAGGCCGGCGAGGCTGAGTTTGCAGCTGATCGGCGACATGCGGCGGATGGTGGCGGCCTGTTCCTGAGCCCACTCATCGCCCGCATCCAGGCTGGCCATGATGTCTTCCATTTTGTCGTGGCCGAAATGGAAATCGATGGCATCACGATACGCGGCGAGCGGCGCCTCGCCGGCGTCTTCATCGAAAGTCGCCAGCACCTCGGCGAGCGGTTCGTGGCTTGTGGCGAGCAGATCGCACAGTGTCGGCAGGTGGGCGGACGGCACATAATGCGTGGCAATCCCGCAATAACGCAGGTCCGCCGCTTTCAGCCGCGCGCCAGTGAGCGCCAACCAAGTGCCGATCTCGCCGGGCAGTTTCGCCAGCGCATGGGTGCCGCCGACATCGGGGATCAGGCCGATGCCGGTTTCGGGCATGGCGAACAGCGTTCGTTCGGTGGCGATGCTGTAGGGGCCGTGGATCGAAAGGCCCACGCCGCCGCCCATGGTGATGCCGTCAATCAATGCCACCCACGGCTTGCCGCAACGGGCGATGGCCTGGTTCATGCGATACTCGTCGTGGAAGAACGTCTCCCACAGCGCCCGGTTCTGTCGGCCTTCGCGGCCGAGCAGCGCAACATCGCCGCCAGCGCAAAACGCCCGCTCCCCGGCACCATCGATCACGATATGCTGAACCTCGTGGTCGCCCATCGCATCGATGACGGCGCGATGGATGGTCACGGCCATCGGGTGGTTGAGCGCATTGAGCGCCTGCGGCCGGTTCAGCGTGATCCACAGCGCATGGCCACGGCGTTCAACCAGGACTTCGGGGGCGGTTTCGGTCATTGGCGGTCCACCAGCTTGCTGGGGCCATCCAGTTCGATCGGGATGGCCGAAGTGGTGAGGCGGGCGAGCAAAGTGCCCTCCTCGTCGAACAAATCTGCTTCCATGAAGGCGATGCGCTTGCCCAGCTTCAGGCAGCGGCCTTCGGCATAGAGCGGCACACCGGCCTTGGCAGGCGCAAAGAAGCTGGTTTTCAGCTCGATCGTCGGAATGCCGATGCGCTTGCCGCTCTTAATGATGGCCGCAAAGGCCGCGGCATCATCCAGCATGGCAACCACGATCCCGCCCTGCACATTGCCCATCGGGTTACGGCAGGCATCGATGGGCTGGAACTTCATCTTCACCCGGCCAGCGGCGCTGTCGATCTCCAGAATTTCCTGGCCCAGGATCGCAGCCGTGGGCGGCACGAAGCGGTTCATGCGTGCTTTCAGATCATCGTCGTTCAGGGCCATTGCCGCCTCTTCAGCCAATCGTCAGGCCATAGCGGTGCAGCGCCGGTGCCAGCGCGTCAACCTGTTCGTCATGCCGAGTGAACAGCGCCCGGCCACAGCCCTCACCCTGCTGCCCGCTGGTCCCCAGCAGATGCGACACCCGCCTGGCAATGCCGGCGCCGCCATCCACAAAGCCCATATGCGGCAAGGCCGCCTGCAATTGCGGCAGCAGCAGCGGAAAATGCGTGCAGGCCAGCACCACCTGATCGATGCGGTCCCCGGCCGCTTGCGATAACAGCCCGGCCAGTTCCGTTTCAACATCAGCCGCCGTCACCTTCTCCGCTCGCAGCTGCGCCTCGGCCAGTTCCACCAGCCGCGCCGAACCGTGCAGCAGCACCGTGCAATCGGCGGCATGATCGGTGGAGAGGCGCGCCACATAGGGCTGACGCACCGTCGCCTGCGTGCCCAGAACCCCGATCACGCGGCTGCGGCTCGCTTCCGCTGCCGGCTTGATAGCCGGCACCGTGCCCACCACCGGCACATCCAGCACGGCGCGGGCATGCGCCAACGCGATGGTGGAGGCGGTGTTGCAGGCAATCACGATCAGATCGGGGTGCAACCGCTCAGTGAGCCGGCCAAGCAGCGCACACACCCGTGTGGCCACCTCCATCTCGGTCTTGGTGCCGTAGGGAAAGCCGGCATTATCCGCGACATAGCTGATATCGATGGCCGGCAGCGCCGCGCGTACGTCATCGAGCACGGACAAGCCGCCCACGCCGGAATCCAGCATCAGAACATGCGTGATGGCCGCCTCCATCCAAGCTTTGCCCGGCTCATGTCATGGCTGACGGCAAAAGGCAAAACGCGCCGCAAAATCATGCTCAACAAAGCTTGAAGTGGCTTTTCCAGCCCTGAAAATTTTGCAGCATCCGCCGTCAACATCGGTGACCAGCATCCGGTTTCGGGTGCTGCCGGCGAATGGAACAACAGGGGAAAAAGCGCGATGTTCAGGCAGATCATCATCGGTGCCGCCGCCGTTATCGGCCTGGCCAGCCCCGCCGAGGCCACGGTGGAGATTTCCACCACAGCCCGCGGCCTGGTGAGCAACGTGCGCGTGGTGGGTCAACCGCTCACCCTGATCGGACCGGTTGCACCCGTCAGCGGCCGCACCTCGCCCGGTTATTCGCTGAACAACAGCGCCGCCTCACTGGCGGCCACTGTTGGCCTCGGCAGCAATGGTGGCGTCACCGCCACGCTCGATCTGGGTAGCAGCGGCATCGCCACAGCCGCCAGCGCCAACGGCACCACCCCGATGAACACCAGCAGCGGCAGCGCCAGCGCCACGCTCAATAATCTTGCGATCAACCTATTCACCAGCAGCGGCGGCCCCACCACCAGCATCCTCTCGCTCACTGCTGGCCAGGTGCAATCGGTCACCACGGTGGACAAGCTTGGCGGCACAACGTCTCTTGTCGGCGGGTCACTCTTCTCCAACCTCGCGCTCAGCGTCAGCGGCAGTTCGGTGTTCAGCCTTGGCAGCAATGCCCAGGTCGCCCCCAACTTCGTCGCCTTTAACCAGAACGGCCTGAAAGTGACGCTGAATCAGCAATTTGCCAGCAATTTCGATAGCACGCGGGTGTTGATCACCAATGCCATCGGCATCAGCTTCACCAATTATCTGCTCGACGGCCGCAGCCTTTCCGGCAGCATCACCGTTGGCCAATCGCTGGCCGAATTCATGGACAGCAGTGGCGATCCGGTGCCGGAACCGGCCAGCTGGGCGCAGATGCTGGCCGGTTTCGGCCTCGCAGGCACCGCTGCCCGCCGCCGCCGTGCACTGAGGGCTTGACCAGCAGCCACGGCCTGCGGCTATGCCCAGTGCATGGCCGAACCCACCACCCTTGCTGACACGGATTGGCCGCCGCCGCTGCCCGATGCCAGCGGTTTCGTGGCGCCACCAGTGCCGGGAACCATGGCGGCGCTGGCGCGCTTTGGCCGCGCGCTGGCGGCGGATCCCGGCGGTGGCCGGCGGGTGGCGGCACGCGGTTTGTGGTTATTGGCAGTCGCAGCGCTGTGCGTGCCGCTGCACATGGCCTGCCGACGCCTCGGCCTGCCCTCACCCTGGGCCCGCCGCTTCCTCGGCTGGAGTGCGCGCGCCTGCGGCATCCGGGTGCGCAGCATCGGCCAGCCGGTGGCCCGCGACGTCTTCTACATCGCCAATCATCTCAGCTGGACCGATGCGCTCATCCTGGGCGGCCAGACCGGCACCGTGTTCGTGGCGCAGGACGGCATCGCCATCTGGCCCGGGCTCGCCTTCATCTGCCGCCTGAACGACACCATCTTCGTCAACCGCAGCGACCGCATGGGCGTGCTGGCCCAGATCGCCGCCATGCGCACGCAGTTCACCCGCCACAGCCGCATCGCCATGTTCCCCGAAGCCACCTGCTCCGATGGCCGCCGCCTGCTGCCGTTCAAGGCGCCGCTGTTTGCCATGCTGATCCCGCCCCCGCCGGGCGCCACGCTGCAACCCGTAGTGATCGATTGCGACGAAGCCGGGCGCAACCTCGCCTGGGTGGGCATGGAAACCGGCGCTGCCAATGCGTGGCGGCTGCTGTCCCGCCCCGGCACCTGGGAAGCCCGCGTGCATTTCCTCACGCCTTTCAGCCCGGCCGACACGCCCGATCGCAAGGCGCTTTCGGCCCGCGCCCGCGCCGCCATCGCGGCGAAAGTGTCGGAAACACTGGGCGGCCGGCCCGTGGCGTGATCAACAGACTGGCATTCCTGATTGTGGTGCGTGGCCTGTCCACCCGCTAGACATTGCCCGAACACTTCGCGCCGAAAGGATCCGAATTGGCGACAGCACCTCCATCGCCAATGCTGACAGCGCCGATCGGCCCCACCCTGCTGCGCCTCGCCGCGCCCAACATCGTTTCGATGGTGATGTCGTCGCTCACCATGATGACCGAGGCCTATTATGTCGGCCAGCTCGGCACGGCGCCGCTGGCCGGGCTGGCGCTGGGGTTTCCGATGATGATGCTGATGGGGATGCTGTCGGCCGGCGCGTTCGGCGGCACCATCACCGGCGCAGTGTCGCGGCGGTTGGGCGCGGGCGATCGGGCCGGCGCCGAGGAAGTGGCCGTGCACGCCGTGCTTCTCATGGTGGTTCTGGCCAGCATCTGCGCGGCGGTGTTCCTGTTGTTTGGCCGGTCCATCTATGGCGCATTGGGCGGCACTGGCGCGGTGCTGGAACAGGCACTGGCCTATTCCAACACCTTGTTCCTGGGCTGTGTCAGCCTGTGGCTGTCAAACGCGTTGGCCGGCATCGTGCGCGCCACCGGCAACATGGGCGTCGCGGCCCGGATCGGCGTCATGGGATCGATGTTGCAGGTCTGTATTGCTGGCGTGCTGGTCTTCGGGCTGGGGCCGTTTCCGCGATTGGGCATTGCTGGCGCTCCGGCCGGCATTGTCATCAGCAGCACCATTTCAACCATCCTGATGCTGGTTTTCCTCACCACCCGCTGCCGAGAGCTGCGCCTGCACTTTACCGGCGTGAAACTGCACTGGGCACCGATCGTCGCCATCCTGCGCATCGGCGGGCTGGCTGCGATCAATCCGTTCTGCACCTTGGCTTCGGTGCTGGTCATCACGGCCGCCATGGCACGTTTCGGCACCGATGTGCTGGCCGGCTATGGCATTGGCGCGCGGCTGGAATTTCTGGTGGTGCCGATGATCTTTGGCCTGGGCGCGGCTTCCACCGCAATGGTGGGCGTGCATTTCGGCGCGCGCGCCGTCGCCCGCGCCCACACCGTGGCCTGGACGGCTGCTGGCTTCAGCGCGATCCTGGCGGGCGCGATCGGGCTGGTGGCGTCGCTGTTTCCGGGGCTGTGGGCCAATCTGTTCACCGCCGATGAAGCGGTGCGGGCCGCAGCCCGTGCCTATCTGCAAATTGTCGCGCCCTTCTATGCCTTCTTCGGCGTGGCAACCTGCCTGTTCTTTGCCTCGCAGGGCGCCGGCCGGGTGTTGTGGCCGGTGATTGCCGCCCTGGTGCGTGTGGTGGTCATCGTGGGCGGCAGTGCCGTTCTGGCCGGCAACACAGGCGCCCAGCCGGCACAGTATTTCATGATCATCGCCGCCGGCATGGTCGCCCATGCGCTGGTAACGGCGAGCGCCATCCGCCTGGGCGCCTGGACCCAGGGCAACCGCCAAGCCGCCACCCGGTGACAGCCCGTCCCGCTTCTGCAAGGATGCGGGCATGACCCACCCAAGCCATCTGCTGGTTGACCGTCAGGGCCCCATCGTGACGGTGACACTCAACCGCCCCGATCAGCGCAACGCGCTGTCCCGTCCGCTCATGCTGGAACTGACCGAGGTATTGCAGCAGATCGGCAACAGCGATGCACGCGGCGTCATCCTTGCCGCCAATGGCCCGGTGTTTTCGGCCGGGCATCATTTTGCCGACATGGCCGACCACAGCCACGCGGAGGTGCGCGAGCTGTTCCGCATCTGCACCGAGATGATGGACCTGTTGCAGGCCCTGCCGCAGCCGGTCGTGGCCCGCGTGCACGGCCTCGCCACGGCGGCCGGCTGCCAGCTTGTCGCCACCTGCGATCTGGCCGTGGCGGCACAAAGCGCCAGCTTTGCCCTGCCCGGCGGCAAGGGTGCCCTGTTCTGCCACACGCCACTGGTCGCCGTGGCGCGCAACCTGGGGCGCAAGCGCGCGCTGGAGCTGGCGATGACCGGTGATCCCATCGATGCGCGCACCGCGGCCGATTGGGGCCTGGTCAACCGCGTGGTGCCTGATGACCAGCTGGAAGCCGCCACGCTCGACCTCATCACCCGCGCCACGCGCGGCGCGGCCGAGGCAAAGGCCGTGGGCAAGCAGACCTATTATCGCCAGATGGAGCTGCCGCAGCCGGCGGCCTATGCCCATGCCGGCGATGTCATGGCGCAAAACGCCGTGGGCGCGGCGGCCCAAGACAGTTTCCGCGCCTTCCTCGACAAGCGGAAGCATTGAGCCGAAACCGCCGGCACCTGCGCCCCTCCCATGTTTGGGCGTCGACACGGCAGGGCGATTGCCTGTTCACTCCACACCGCACAGCAGCACGGGGCGGAGCCGAAGCCATGGTCTATGAAGACATTCTCTACAGTGTTTCCGATGGCGTTGCCGTCATCACGCTGAACCGTCCGGATCGGCTCAACGCCTGGCGCGGCGAGATGGCCCGCGATGTGAAGGCCGCCATGCGCGCCGCCAGCGATGATGATGCGGTGCGGGTGATCGTGCTGACCGGCGCCGGCCGCGGCTTTTGCGCTGGGGCCGACATGAATACGCTGCAGGCCATCCAGAGCGACGGCGCCTCGGCCCGCGCCGCCGCCGGGCCAGCCGATTTCGACACACAAGCCCGCGCCGATTTCCGCATGCAGAACAGCTGGTTCCCCGCCGTGCCCAAACCGATCATCGGCGCCATCAACGGCGCCTGCGCCGGGCTCGGCATGGTCTATGCGCTCTATACCGATATCCGTTTCGCCTCCGATGCGGCCGTGTTCACCACCGCCTTTGCCAAACGCGGCCTGATCGCCGAACACGGCATTTCCTGGCTGTTGCCGCGCCTGATCGGCTTTGCCGCGGCGGCCGATCTGCTGTTTTCATCGCGCAAGGTCGATGCCGCCGAAGCGCTGTCGTTGGGGCTGGTGACGCGCGTTTTTCCGGCTGCCGAATTCGAAGCCGGCGTGATGGCTTATGCCAGGATGTTGGCCAACGACGTGTCACCCCGTTCGCTGCGCGAAATGAAGCGCGAGCTGTGGAACGCGCAGTTTGAATCGCTGGGCGAAGCGATTGCCGCCGCCGATGCCGACATGGCTGGCAGCTTTGCATCAGAGGATTTCAAGGAAGGCGTCGCGCATTTCCTGGAAAAGCGGCCGGCGCGCTTTACCGGCCGCTGACCCTGCGCCGGCCTGCCTGGCTTGACTGGACGGCGACCCTGCCTGCGGCCATGCTCACGCCAATGGGGCGGGGGCAGCAGACATGACAACAGGAACGTCTGCCGCATCGGCTGAGGGCTGGGCGCTTGGTCTGCCCGAACGCGTGATGAAGAAGGCCCAGTTGCGGCTGCTGCCCCTGCTGTTCTTCGCCTACATGATCGCCATCATCGATCGCGCCAACATCAGCTTTGCCGCCCAGACAATGAACGCCGATCTCGGCTTTTCGGCCAGCGTCTTCGGTTTTGCCGGCGGCATCTTCTTCGTCAGCTATGCCCTGCTGGAAGTGCCGTCGAACATGCTGATGATGCGCTTTGGCACCCGCCTGTGGGTGACACGGATCATGATCAGCTGGGGCGTGATTTCCGCCGCCCAGATGTTCGTGACGACGCCGATGCAATTCTATGCGCTGCGCTTCCTGCTCGGCGCGGCCGAAGCCGGCTTCTTTCCGGCCATCCTCTATTACGCCAGCCTGTGGTTTCCGGCCCAGTGGCGCGGACGGGTGATCAGCCGCTTTTACGTGGCCCAGCCCGTTACCCAGATCGTGATGGGCCTGGTTTCGGGGCCGATCCTGGGGTTGGAAGGCGTGTCGGGCCTGCACGGCTGGCAGTGGCTGTTCCTGCTGGAAGCCTGCCCCGCGATTGCGATGGGCTTCATCATCTGGCGCTTTCTGCCGGATACGCCCGAACAGGTCGGCTGGCTGGCGCCCGACGAACGCCAATGGCTGACGGGCGCGCTGGCCAGCGAAGCCAGCACCAGCACCGCGCATGCCAGCGTGTTCAAGGCGATCTCCGATCCCCGCGTGCTGAAGTTCGGCATCATCTGGTTGCTGTGCACCGGCGGCCTGAATGCCTATCTGGTCGCCATGCAGTTGGTGCTGGCCGAGAAGACCGGCTTTTCGGCCAACGGCGTCGGGCAATTGACGGCGGTGTGCGGCGTTGTCGGCGTGTTCATGCTGCTCGGCCTCAGCGCGCGCAGCGACCGGCGACAGGAGCGTTTCTGGCACATCATGCTGCCCTGGGCGGTGGGCGCCAGTGCCTTCATCGCGCTGGCCGTGTCCGATCTGCCGGTGGTCGCCATCATCGCTGCCGTGCTGATCGCCGCAACAATTTTGCCGGTCCATTCCGTGTTCTACGCCGCGCTCACCGAAGGATTGCACGAACGCCACCGCGCGGTGAGCATCGCCGCGGTCAACACCTTCGGCCAGTTCGGCAGCTTTTTGGCCACCAGTGGCTTCGGTGTCGCCCGCGATGCCACCGGCAGCTACAGCGCCGGGCTCGCCGCCATCGCGGCCGGTGCTGTGGTCAGCGTTGTCCTGCTCAACTCCCTGCGCCGGCAGAGCGCGGCCGCGGCGATGCGGGAATGAAGCCAATCAATGGCGGTTGCCTTCCCCAGAAGAAGGCATAAGCTCAACCCCTGCTCCCAACCAGCAGCGTGTCGCGCAGCGTGCATCCAAAATGATCCGGGGGACGATCAGATGACAGCGCCAATCCGCGTGGCCTTGCCCATGTTTGCCGGCTTGGCGGCCCTTGCCGCCACAGCGCTGGCCGCCCAAGACGCGGTGCCAAATGTCACCCCCGCTGCCAAGCCCGGTCTGGCGGTTCCGCCAGAAGGCTGGGCCTATCTGCCCGAACTGGCGGTGCTTGGGCCCGCCGATATCTATCGCATCGTGCAGCGCCAGAAGGGCGAAGGCGGCCCCAAGACGCAGATGCACGTCCACACCAGGAAGAATGCCGGCATCCTCACCCGCGATGTCGATGTGCCGCTCACGGCGGCGACGCAGCTGAAATGGCGCTGGAAGGTCGATCAGATCCCCTCGAAATTGCCCGAGACGGCGGCGGCCAACCATGATTATTTCAGCATCGCCGTGAAGTTCGAAAACGGCAAGGATCTCACCTACATGTGGAGCTCCAGCCTCGACAAGGAGCTCGGCTTCGATTGCCCGCTGCCCGGCTGGACGGGCCGAGAATATCATGTCGTCGTCCGTTCCGGCGGCGGCGAGGTGGGCAAGTGGCTGGCGGAAAGCCGCAATATCGCCGCCGATTACGCCAAACATGTAGGCCCGGAACAGCCGGGCCGGATCACGCAGGTGTGGTTCATCGCCAACACCATCATCCAACAGGGCGAAGCCAACGCCCGCTTTGGCGAGATCGTGTTGACCCCTGGCACGACGGGCAAGCCGCTGGCGGTGTTCTGAGGCCGCGTGACAGCGCCGCTTTGCCCGGCTAATCCACCATCATGACTCACGCCACTTTCCCCGCCGCGCGGCTGCGCCGCACCCGCATGACCGCCTGGAGCCGCGATCTGCATCGCGAAACGTCGCTCAGCCCGGCCAATCTGATCTGGCCGCTGTTCCCGACCGAGGGCCATGATGAAGCGGTGCCGGTGGGCACCATGCCGGGCGTGTCGCGCCTGTCGGTGGACCGGCTGGCCAAGGCGGCGAAGGAAGCCGCATCGCTCGGAATTCCGGCCGTCGCGCTGTTCCCGCACACGCTGCCCGAACGCCGCAGCGAGGATGCGAAGGAAGCGCTGAATCCGGACAATCTGATCTGCCGCGCCATCCGCGCCATCAAGGATGCGGCGCCAGAGATTGGCGTGCTCACTGATGTGGCGCTCGATCTCTACACCAGCCACGGCCATGATGGCTTGCTGAGCGACGCGGGCGAGATCCTGAACGATGCCACGGTGGACATGCTGGTCGGCCAATCGCTGAACCAGGCCCGTGCTGGCTGCGATATCATCGCCCCGTCCGACATGATGGATGGCCGCGTTGCCGCCATCCGTGCCGGGCTGGAGGCGGACGGATTCCACAACACCCAGATCATGGCCTATTCGGCCAAATATGCCTCGGCCTTCTATGGCCCCTACCGCGATGCGGTGGGCAGTGGCGGCGTGCTGAAGGGCGACAAGAAGACCTATCAGATGGACCCGGCCAACGCCCGTGAAGCGCTGCGCGAAGTGGCGCTGGACATCGCGGAGGGTGCGGATTCGGTGATGGTGAAGCCGGGGATGCCGTATCTGGATATCATCCGCGCCATCCGCGACGCCTTTGATGTGCCGGTGTTCGCCTACCAGGTGAGCGGCGAATATGCGATGCTGGAAGCCGCCATCGCCGCAGGCGTGCTCGATCGCAACAAGGGCGTGCTGGAAGCGTTGATGAGCTTCCGCCGGGCGGGGTGTTCGGGCGTGCTCACCTATCACGCGCCGCTGGCAGCGCGGCTGATGGGGGCGTGATGGGCGAGCGCGTGCGCATCGCGGTCTTGGGGGCTTCGGGCTACACGGGGGCCGATCTCGTGCGCCTGGCGCTCACCCACCCGCGCATCGAGATTGCCGCGCTGGCCGCCAATGCCAAGGCCGGGCAGACGATGGCGCAGATCTGGCCACATTTCGCGCCTTATCCGAACCTGCCGCCGCTGGTGAAGGCAGACGCGATTGATTTCGGCCAGATCGACGCGGTGTTCGGCTGCCTGCCGCATGCCGCCTCGGCGGAGCTGCTCTCCACCATCGCTGGCCCGCGGATCATCGATCTTTCGGCGGATTTCCGGCTGAAGGATGCCGCCACCTATGCCGATTGGTATGGCGGCGCGCACCCGGCGCCGGGCCAGCTGCCTGAAGCGGTGTATGGCCTAACCGAATTTGCCCGCGACGCGCTGCCGGCGGCGCGGATTGCCGCCTGCCCCGGCTGCTATCCCACCGCGGTACTGCTGGCCCTGCTGCCGCTGGTGGCCGCCCATGCCATTTCGGCGGACAATATCACCGTCAACGCGCTGTCGGGCGTGTCGGGCGCCGGTCGCAGCCTGAAGGAAGCCAATCTGTTTCCCGAAGTGGCGGAAGCCGTGCACCCCTATGGCATCGGCCGGCATCGTCACATGCCGGAAATGGAGCAGGAGTTGAGCTCACGCGCTGGCAAGCCGGTGACGATCAGCTTCACACCGCACCTGATCCCGATGAACCGCGGCGAGCTCGTCACCTGCATCGTCGAAACGCCGCACGGCCCGGATTATCTGCGTGAAGTGCTGGCCGATGCCTATGGCGATGAGCCGTTCGTGCACCTTTTGCCCGAAGGCGTTGCCCCCGCCACCCGCATGGTGCGCGGATCGAACCACGCGGTGATCAACGTGTTCGCCGATCGCGTGCCTGGCCGCGCCATCGTGATCGCCGCCATCGACAATCTGGTGAAGGGCTCTTCGGGCCAGGCCATCCAGAATTTCAACCTGATGTTCGGCCTGCCCGAAACCATGGGGCTGGAACAGGCCCCGCTATTCCCGTGATCGAAACGGCGCGCCTGATCATCAGGCCGTGGCGGGACGATGATCGCGCACCCTTTGCCGCCATGGGAGCAGACCCTGAGGTGATGCAGCATCTTGGCCCGCTGATGAACCGGGAAGCCAGCGATGCCGCGATCGACCGGATGATGGCGCTGCAGAAGGCCATTGGCCATTGTTTCTGGGCACTGGAAGCGCGCGATGGCGGCGAATTTCTGGGCTTTTGCGGGCTGAAAATGGCACCACTGGGCATCCACGGCCTGACCGGCTTCCCCGAAATCGGCTGGCGGCTGGCCCGCCGCGCCTGGGGCCAAGGCTTTGCCAGCGAAGCCGCACAGGCCAGCCTCGACTGGGGCTGGCAAATGGGCATGACGCGCATCGTCGCCATGACCGTGCCGGCCAACACGCGCAGCCAGGCCGTAATGCAGCGCATCGGCATGCAGCGCCGGCCCGATCTGGATTTCGATCATCCGCTATTGGCCGCCGACAACCCGCTGCGGCCCCATATCGCCACCGAGATCTGCCGATGAGCATTCACCCATTTGGTTCTCACATGCCGCACGTGGCTGATGATGTGTTTATCGCGCCCGGCGCCCACGTGATCGGCAAGGTGAGCATCGGCGCCGGCAGCTCGATCTGGTTCAACTGCGTGCTGCGCGGTGACGTGGGCCGGATCACGGTGGGAAAGCGGACCAATCTTCAGGATGGCACGATCGTGCACGTGACCGGCGGGCGGTTTGATACCCATATCGGCGATGACGTGCTGATCGGCCATGGCTGCATCATCCATGGTTGCCGGCTGGAGAACCATGCCTTCGTTGGCATGGGCGCCATCGTGCTGGACGGGGCAGTGGTGGAAGCTGACGCCATGCTGGCCGCCGGCGCGCTGTTGACGCCGGGCAAGGTGGTGAAGAGCGGGGAATTGTGGGCCGGGCGACCAGCGAAGTTCCTGCGCGGCCTGACGGCAGAGGAAATTGCCGGCAACCGGGCCGGAGCGGCCGGCTATGCCAGGCTGGCGCAGGTCTATCGAACGGACGGATAAGGCTTATTTGTCAACGCCCTTCACCTTGCCCCACTGGCGGGCAGCGGTGTAGCCAAGATAGCCGGTGCCGAACAGCGCATAGAGCGGTTCGGGCAGGCCGTTCAGATAGCGGGTCATGCCGGCAGCGATATCATGCGCCATCTGCGGCTGCACGGCCGCGATGAGGCCCATCGGGATCGACCACATCAGCAGCGCATACATGACATAAAGAAAGCTGGGCCGCGCCCGGCTGGTCCAGGGATCATTGCTGGCGGACTCCGCAACGATGGCGGAGAGCTGGGTGGAGAGCAGCTCCAGTTCCTGGCTGTTCTGCAGCTTCATCAGCTCGATCTTGGCCGCGTCCCGCGCCTTGGGATCGGGGATGATCTTGTCGAGCAAGCCGGCAACCGGCGCGATCAGGGCATTGAGGATGGACATGGGTGGGCCTTTCCAGTTAGGGGGAAGGCCAGTTTTAACCATATTGGTTCGTGTAGGACAGGCGCCACGCGCGATGACCACTCCCCCTGAGAGGGGCGCAACCGCTTGACTGAATGTCTGAGGAAAAATGGTCGGAGCGACAGGATTCGAACCTGCGACCTCCAGACCCCCAGTCTGATGCGCTACCAGGCTGCGCTACGCTCCGAGCCGTGGGCGGGCTTAGGGGCTATTGCCGCCCGATGCAACCCCTCTCACGCTGCGTTTTCCAGCCCATATTGCTTGAGCAGGTCATACAGCGTCGGCCGGCTCACCCCCAGGAACTTGGCCGCTGTGCTGACATTGCCATCGGCACGCAGCATCGCCCGGCGGATGGCCTGGCGATCGGCAGTCTCGCGCGCGACCTTCAAGGTGAGGGCGGCTTCATCGCTGCTGTTGACCAGATCGAGATCGGCCGCAGTGAGCCGGCTGCCTTCGGCCATGATGACGGCGCGCTTCATGCGGTTTTCCAGCTCGCGCACATTGCCCGGCCACGGCCAATCGGAAATGGCGGCGATGGCATCCGGGGTGAGACCCTTGAAATCCCGGCCATTTTCGCGGGCGAAGCGCGTGAGGAAATATTGCGCCAGCAGCACGGCATCACCGGGCCGTTCCTTCAGGCCGGGGATGCGCACAAC
Source organism: Sphingomonadales bacterium 32-65-25 (assembly GCA_002280855.1). Lineage (GTDB taxonomy): Bacteria > Pseudomonadota > Alphaproteobacteria > Sphingomonadales > Sphingomonadaceae > Sandarakinorhabdus. The sequence goes on from NCEU01000005.1 coordinate 150,081, forward strand.
GATTTCGGCGAGGCGGTAGAACAGGTCTTCGCGGAAGCGCCCGGCTGCGATCATCGCATCCAGATCCTGGTGGGTGGCGCAGACGATGCGCACATCAACCGGGATGGTCTTGCGGCCGCCCACGCGCTCGATCACGCGTTCCTGCAGGAAGCGCAGCAGTTTCACCTGCAGCGGCAGCGGAATATCGCCGACCTCATCCAGAAACAGCGTGCCGCCTTCGGCCATCTCGATCTTGCCGGGCTGGGTTTTCACCGCGCCGGTGAAGGCGCCTTTTTCATAGCCGAACAGTTCCGATTCCAGCAGATTTTCCGGAATGGCGGCGCAGTTGATGGCCACAAAGGCCTCACCTGCCCGCGCCGAGGCATTGTGCAGGCCCTTGGCGAGCAATTCCTTGCCGGTGCCCGAAGCGCCCAGCAGCATCACCGAAACATTGGCCGTGGCCACCCGCTCCACCATGCGGGCCACCTTGATCATTTCCGGCGCCGCCGTGACGATGCCGCCCAGCACCTTGTCACCACTGTTGCCGGCTTCGGCGAGACGGCGGTTTTCGGCTTCCAGTTCCGCCACATGATAGGCGCGGCGCACGATCAGGCCGAGTTCATCGATATCGACCGGCTTGTGATAGAAATCGAAGGCTCCCATGGCGATGGCGCGCCGCGCGCTTTCGCGCGCACCGTGGCCGGATGCGACGATCACCTTGGTGTTCGGACGCGTGGCCAGGATGGCTTCCAGCGTGGCGAAGCCTTCCGTCACGCCATCGGGATCGGGCGGCAGGCCCAGATCCAGCGTCACCACGGCCGGCTGGTGCGTGCGCAGCGCTTCCAGCGCGGCCTCGCGGTCACCGGCCAAGATCACCTCCTGGTCCTCGTAGCTCCACTTCAACTGGCGCTGCAGGCCGGCATCATCTTCCACCACCAGCAGCTTGGGCTTCTCACTCACGCCTGTTCCCCTTCCGCCAGCAGCGCGGGCTTCCCGGCTGCGCCCCCAACTGCGCTGTTGCCACCAACAAGCGGCAGGGTGATGGTGAAGCTTGTGCCTTCGCCTTCACGGCTGGCCACGTCAAGCCGGCCGCCGTGGGCCCGGGCAATCTCCCGCGCTTCATAAGCGCCGATGCCAAAGCCGCCGGCCTTTGTCGAGGTGAACGGCTGGAACAATTCCTGCCTGATGAACCTGGCCGACATGCCGTGGCCGCGATCGGCGAGCGTGACGACAAGTTCGCTGCCCGCCACGGCCACGTCGAAGCGGATCGGGTTGCCGGCCGGGGAGGCATCGATGGCATTTTGCAACAGGTGCGCGAACATCTGTTCCAGCCGGGCGGCATCACCAGAGACCATCGCATGAGCAGCCGTGTCGCCCACGTGCAGGGTCAGCGCCGGCCAGGCGCCGGCCCGTGATTTCACCAACAGGCGAAGCAGGCTGGCAACAGGCACTGGTGCGTCTGCCGCGGGCAGCCCCGTGGCGCGCTGCGACAGCCACGACAGCAGGGCGTTCATCTTGCCCACCGATTCCTTCAGTGTTGCCACCATGTCGGTCCGGAATTCCGGATTGTCGGCATGGCGTTCGGCATTGCGCGCCAGCAAGGACAATTGGCTGACCAGATTCTTGATATCGTGCAGGATGAAGGCAAAGCGGCGGTTGAATTCCTCGAACCGGCGCGCCTCTTCCAATGCCGACTGGCCGCGGCTTTCGGCGACATAGCTGCCCACCTGGCGGCCAAGCGTTTTCAGCAGTTCCTCGTCTTCCCAGCCCAGCCGGCGCGGCACCAGGCTGCGACCGATCAACAGCACACCGGCCAGCGCATCGCGGTTGAAGGCCGGCAGCACCAGCCAGTACCGCCGATCGGCCGCCAGCCACGCCGGCAGTTCGGGCGCACCGGGCAATTCGCCATCGCGCACCATTTCAAGATCGAGCAACCGATCCTGCCGCAACCAGGCAACCAAGGGCGTATCCATGGCCAGCGCTTCGGGCGGGCGATCGGCCATCTGCCAGGTGGCGCCGGGGCTGAAGCGATCATCATCGGGCACCAGCAACCAGCCGCCGCGCGCTTCCAGCACGCTGGCCACGGCCTGGACCACACGTTCGGGCAAGCCTTGCGCATCGCCAGGCGCCGAAACGGTGGCGATGAAACGCAGCCATTCACTGCGATAATCATAGCGGTAGCGGTAGAAATTGCGTGCGATCGCCACCCGCAGCCAGGCCCGGAACCGATCTGACACCAGGATCACGGCGGCCAGCATGATGGTGGCAAACATGAAGCTGACCTGCAGCAGCGTGCCCCAATTGCCGCCCACCAGTTTCAGCGCGTAGGCCAGCAGCGACATGGCGATCAGGTAGAAACCAACGCCTGAGAAGGCGACGGTCTGGAAGGCAACATTGCGCGACACCCGCGCGCCGCGCACCCAGTTTTCGCGGGTGGCAAACAGGAACAGCAGCACCAGCAGCGCATTCACGGCGCCACGGATGTTGTAGAGATCGACCGAGGCTGGCGGCAGCAGGAAGGCCAGTGTGTAGAAGTTCAGATCATAGAGGAACAGACCGGCCAGGCCGATGGCGAGCAGACGAATGCCGGAAAGCTGGCCACCGCGTGAAGCGATGTAGAGATTGTGGCTGAGCACGAGACCGGTGACCGAGGCTGCAATGCGGATCACCAGGAACAGGCTGGCCACCACATCGCCTTCACCCACCAGAGCGCTCTGTCCAGCGCCGGCGATATCGATGACAAACTGCAGGGCGAGCACGAAGCCGAGGATGCCGCCCACCCAGAAGGAAGAGCGGCCCTCGCCCTCCCCGCCCAGCCATGTTGGCCGCAGCAGATACAGCAGCACCCCGATCCAGGCCCCGACCTTCAGGGTTTGCAGCCGCGAGATCCAGGGTTGTAGGCCGGGATCAATCAGCATGCTGGCAGCAAAGCTGCCCGCCCACAACGCGGTTACAAGCGCAGCACCGGCCAGCCACAGATTGATGCCGCGGCGCTGTTTGGAGAGTGCGGCGAAGAACAGGCCGACATAGGCGATCAGCGCCAGCAAGTGGCTGAGCAGGCCGACTTCGGTGAGCGCGATCACATTGGCGCTCCATGCGAATTGGTCTGAACTTTTGTCACCGCGATCTGTCCCCGGGCCCGCCTGGCCGCAACCTATCGCCATGCGCGCCAAAGTGCCACCCCGTGCACCAGGGCTGATCACTGCAACAGCTGTGATCATCTATCTTGTAATAAGCATGTATGCTAATTTTGGGTCATGAACCAACATGCCCCGCTGCTGGAGCCGGTTCTGGCTCCTTTTGCTTCGCCCGATACCATCGGCGTGCTGGTGTCCGACGTGACCCGGCTGCTGCGCCGCCGGTTCGATGCCCAGGCGCGGTCCATCGGCGTGTCGCGCGCGCAATGGCGGGTGCTGATTGCCCTGGCCCGCGCCGAGGGCATCAACCAGGCGGGATTGGCCGAGCGTCTGGATGTGGAAACCATCACGGTGGGCCGCATGGTCGACCGGCTTGAGGAAGCCGGGCTGGTGGAACGCCGGGCCGATCCGGCTGATCGCCGGGCCTGGCGGCTGTTCCTCACCCCGCGCGCGCATCCGATCCTGGCGGAACTGCAGGCGGTGGCGCTGGGGGTGCGCGCCGAAATGCTGGCAGGGTTGAGCGCTGCCGAAGAAGCGGCGTTGCAAGGCCTGCTGCAGCGCCTGCGCGGCAACCTGGATGGTCGCGAAGGATCGGCGGCATGAACCAGCGCATCGATCCGCCGGTGGCGAGCACAACCTCTCCCTCTCGCTGGCGCAGCCGCGTGGCGATGCTGTCGGTGCCGCTGCTGGTGGTGGCGGCCGGGCTGTGGCTGTGGCTGTCCGGGTTGGGCCAGGTGACGACCGACAATGCCTATGTGCGGGTCGACAAGCTGGCGATTTCCAGCGACGTCACCAGCCGGGTGCGGCGGGTGTTCGTGGTCGAAAACCAGCCGGTGAAGCGCGGCCAGGTGGTGATCGAGCTGGTCGACACCCCGTTCCGCATCGCGCTGGCGCAGGCCGAAGCCCGGCTGGCCGATGCGCGCCGGCAGGTGCGCGGGCTGCGCAATGATACGGGTGGCAGTGCCGCCGATGTCGCCGCCAAGCGCGAGGCGCTGGACTTTGCGCTGACCGAGATGGAGCGCCAACAGACATTGCTTGATCGCGGCTTTGCCACCCGTGCCCGGTTGCAGCAGGCGCAATATGCCGTGGCCAATGCCCGCGCCGAACTGAACCGTGCCCTGTCTGACGACGCCGCCGCCCGCACTGCCGCCAATGGTGTGCAGGACGTGGAGCAGCACCCACTGGTGATGACCGCCGCTGCGGTGCGCGACAAGGCGGCGTTTGAACTGGCGCGCACCAAGCTGATCTCACCCGCCAACGGCATCGCCACCCAGACCAGCCGGGTGCTGCCGGGCCAGGTGATGGTGCAGGGCGTCGCCGCCTTCAGCGTGATGGTCACCGACAGCGCCTATGTTGAAGCCAATTTCAAGGAAACCGAGCTGAAGGACATGCGCGTGGGCCAGCGTGCCGAGGTGAAGCTGGATGCCTTCCCCGATCATCTGCTGCGCGGCCATGTGGACTCGATCGGTGTCGGCACCGGCAGCGAGTTTTCGGTGCTGCCGGCACAGAATGCCACCGGCAACTGGGTAAAGGTGGTGCAACGCGTGCCGGTGCGCATCCGGCTGGACGGCAAGCCGCCCGTGCCCTTGATCGCCGGCCTTTCGGCTGAAGTGAAGGTGATCACCAAGTGAGCAGCGCTGCCCCGGTGGCAGGGGCGCGATCAGAAGCGTCGCCGATCACCGTCACGCTGGTGGTGATGCTGGGCAGCTTCATGACCATCCTTGATTCCACCATCGCCAACGTGGCGCTGCCACACATGCAGCCCAGCCTGAACGCCGCAGCCGACAGCATTACCTGGGTGCTGACCAGCTATATCGTCGCCACCGCCATCGCCACGCCGCTCACCGGCTGGCTTTCGGCCCGCATCGGCCGGCGCATCCTGTTCCTGTGGAGTGTCGCGGCCTTCACCGCTGCCTCGGTGCTGTGCGGCATTGCCTCCAGCCTTGAAGAGATGGTGCTGTTCCGCATGATCCAGGGCGCCGCAGGCGCCTTCATCGCGCCTTTGGGCCAGGCCTATCTGCTGGACGTGTGGCCGCCGGAAAAACATGGGCCGGCCATGGCCTGGTGGGGGGGTGGCATCATGGTCGGGCCGATCCTGGGCCCGGTGATCGGCGGCTGGCTCACCGACAGTTTCGATTGGCGCTGGGTGTTCCTGATCAACCTGCCGTTCGGCATCATGTGCCTGACCTGGGCGGCGGCCATCTTGCCGGAACCGCAGCTCGAACAGCGACGCTTCGACATGACCGGCTTTGCCCTGCTCGCCGTGGGCATGGCGGCGCTGCAACTCGGCCTCGATCGCGGCCAGCAGCTGGACTGGCTGGAAAGCTGGGAAGTGCGGGCCGAATTCGGCATCGCCATCGCTGGCCTGTGGGCCTTTGGCGTGCACGCGCTGGCCACGCCGGGCGGCATCGTTGATCGCGAGCTGCTGACCGATCGCAACGCCCTCACCGGCATGGTGTTCATCACGTTGGTGGGCTTCCTGCTGGTCGCCACGACCGCGCTGCTGCCAACGATGCTGCAAACACTTTATGGCTATCCGGTGGTATCGGCTGGCGCGCTGATGATGCCGCGCGGCATCGGCATGATGATGGCGATGATGGCCGCCGGGCAACTGGTCGGACGCGGGATTGATCCGCGCCTGATGCTGACGGCCGGTTTCACCATCACGGGTGCGGCCTTGTGGGGCATGAGCCTGTTTTCCCCGGCGCAGGGCGCCCAGCCGTTCGTGATCACCGGGTTTTTCCAAGGCGCTGGCCTGGGTCTGATCTTCGTGCCGCTGAACACGATGGCCTTTGCCAGCCTGCCGATGCGCCTGCGTGCCGATGCGTCGGCCATTTACATGCTGCTGCGGAACATCGGCGGTTCGGTCGGGATCAGCCTGGCGGTCGCCCTGCTGGAACGCCAGACCCAGACCGCGCACGCCGATCTGGGCGGCGGCATCACCCCGTTCAATCTGCCGTGGGCCGATCCGGCGACGCTGGCCGCTGCTGGAGCCGGCAGCGTGGTGGCCATGCTGGATGGCGCGGTGAACCGCCAAGCGTTGATGATTGCCTATATCGATGTCTATCGCGCCATGGCGTTCATGGCCTTTGCCATGTTGCCACTGCTGCTGGTGTTGCGCCGGCCGCAGCGGCCCGCATCAAAGGCCGACGTGGTGCATCTGCCCGAGTGATCAAACCGGCGGCGGCGTGAGCCCCAACAGTTTCATCACCACCACCTGGCTCAGCATCACCACCAGCCACCACAGGCAGGCCCGGCCAACCCGGCCCCAGCGCTGCCCGGCCATCAGCAGCGATGTTGCCAGCGCCGGCACCACAAAGCCCACCCAGATCACCCAGGCGGTGGCGATGGTCATCACCCACGGCGGTGCGCGCGGTGGCGCCAGGATCAGCGCGCCGGCCAGGATGGCGCACAGCCAGGCCGTGGCCAGCAGCGCCACCAGCCAGCCGGTGATGCCCTTGGGCCGATCCACGAACTGGGCGATCAACAGGCCCATCAGGGTGGCCAATGCAATCGGGATGGCGTTGATAACGATATAGATCATTGCGCCAGCTTGCCGGCTTTCGCGCCCCATGCAAGGGAAAGCCGGCTATCGGAGGACTGAGAATGAGCGATTTGCCCCCCCTGCTTTTGGGCCGATTGAACCATGTCGGCATCGCCTGCGTGTCGATTGACGACACCGTGGCCATGTATGGCCGCCTGTTCGGCGCGACCGTTTCGCGGGCCGCATTCGATCTGCCGGCGCAGGGCGTGCGTGTCGCCTTCATCGATGTTGCCAACAGCCAGCTGGAACTGATCGAGCCGCTGGGCGAGGATTCACCCATCCACGGTTTCCTGAAGAAGAACCCCAATGGCGGGCAGCATCATGTGTGTTTCGAAGTGAAGGACATCATCGCCGCGCGCGATGCGATGCGCGCGCGCGGCGCCACCGTGCTGGGCACCGGCGAGCCGCGCATGGGCGCCCACGGCGTGCCGGTGATCTTCGTGCACCCGCGCGACACCGGCGGCGTGCTGGTGGAGTTGATGCAGGAGCCGCCGGAAGGGCATCACTGACAAGGAAAAGGCCGGAGCAATGCTCCGGCCTCACGTCAGACGGGCTGCGGTTAGCAGCCGCCCGCTCAATCCTTCTTGCGGCCGCTCAGCAGCCAGCCAACCACGAAACCCAGCGCGATGCCGGCGCCAAGCGCGGCGAGCGGCTGTTCCTGCACCGTGGTGCGCACCTTGGCGGTGCCTTCTTCGGCCACCTTCTGGGCGCGTTCCTTGACTTCGCGGGCCTTTTCCGGAGCGGCATCGGCCAGTTCACGGGCCTTGGCGGCAGCCTTGTCATAGGCAGCGCTGGCGGTTTCCTTGGCCTTGCCGATCGCCTTGTCGGCCTGATCCTTCAGATCGCCCTTCAACTTCTCGATCTTGCTGGCGGCCGTTTCGATGGTTTCGGCAACGGCGGGCATGGTTTCCGTGGTCTCGTTGTTATCAGGCATGGCGCAATCCTTTCGAGGGCAATCGATTCAACAGAGCGAAGTTAGTGCGTGAGGCGGCAGATTTGAAGTCCGTATTGACCACATAACTCACTCATCCATCCGAACCTTGCCACGGCCTGCCTTGACGCCGGCGCGCGTGGTCTTGGAATCCAGCCGGCGCTGCTTCGATCCCAGGGTTGGCCGTGTCGCCCGGCGCTTGATCGGGCGGATGCAGGCCTGCGCCACCAGTTCGGCCAGCCGCGCCCGCGCATCAGACCGATTCTGCACCTGATCGCGGAACCGGTTGGCACTGATCACGATGACGCCATCGCCGGTCGCGCGCCGGCCGGCCAGTTTCAGCAGCCGTTCCTTCACCTCGTCCGGAAGGCTGGGTGAAGCCACCACGTCGAAGCGCAACTGCACCGCCGATGAAACCTTGTTGACGTTCTGGCCGCCGGGACCGCTCGAGCGCACGAACGATTCAATCAGTTCGTCTTCCGGGATGGTTATCGCCATGATGTGCGCCTAACCCGATTCGATTGCGGAGGCTATTGCCATGATCATTGTTCACCATCTCAACAACAGCCGCTCTCAACGCATCCTGTGGCTGCTGGAAGAACTGGGTACGCCCTACGAAATCAAACATTACAATCGCGATGCCGTGACCAATCTGGCGCCGCCGGAACTGAAGGCCGTGCATCCGCTGGGCAAGAGCCCGGTGATCGAAGCCGATGGCAAGATCATCTTTGAAAGCGGCGCCATCACCGATTGGATCATCCGCAAACACGGGCAAGGCCGCTTCATGCCAGCGCCGGGGACGGCGGCTCATGAGGATTATCTGATGTGGCTGCATTTCGCCGAAGGTTCGGCGATGACACCGTTCCTGCTGGCGCTCTACACCGCCCGGCTGGGCGAGGCCGCCGCGCCGCTCGCCCCGCGCATCCAGGAACAGATTGGTGCACATGTCGCCTATTTCAGCCAATGCCTTGGGGAAAACGACTGGCTGGTGAACAACGAGCTTTCCGGCGCCGACATCATGATGAGCTTCATCGCCGAAATCGCCACCATGCAGGGCCTGGGCGCGCATTTCCCCAACGTGGCGGCTTATGCGAAGCGGCTGCAGGCGCGCCCGGCGTGGATCAAGGCCGCCGAGCAGACCGAGCCTTATAACTTTCGCATTGCTGGCTGACGCGTCGCCAGCAGATTGAGCGCGAGGCCGCCGATGATCAGCGCGGCGGCCAGCAGCTTCCACGGCGGCAGCGGTTCACCCAGAAACAGCGCGGTGGAGGCCATGCCGAACACCGGCACCAGCAGCGACGTGGGCGCCACGCTGGTGGCGGGATAGCGCGCCAGCAGCCAGCCCCAGGCGCCATAGCCGAACAGGGTATTGCCCACCGCCTGCCACGCCACCGCCACCCAGATGGCGGGCGTGGTGGCCTGCAGCGCGGTTTCGATGGCCGGCCAGCCTTCGAACCACAGCGCCAGCCCAGCCAGCGGCGGCACCGCAAACAGCGACGACCAGGTGATGAAGCCCAGCATGTCCACCTTGCCGGCGGCGCGCTGGGCCATGTTGCCCAGGCTCCAGCCAAAGGCCGCGCCCAGCACAAGGGCGATGCCAACGATGGTTACTTCGCCGCCAGTGTGGCCGGCGATCACCGCCACGCCGCCCAGCGCCAAGGCCAGCGCGCCATATTGCAGGGGCTTCAATCGTTCACCGCTGATCAGCATCGCCATGCCGATGGTGAACACGACCTGCGATTGCACAATCAGGCTGGCAAGGCCGGCGGCGATATAACCGTTGATGGCAATGAACAGCAGGCCGAACTGGCCCACACCGATGGCGATCCCATAGCCGGCCAGGATGCGCCACGAAACGGCAGGCCGGCGCACGAAGAAGATCAACGGGAACACCACGGCGGCAAAGCGCAGGGTGGCAAACAGCAGCGGCGGCAGGCTGTGCAGCGTGGCGCCGATGATGGCAAAATTGCTGCCCCACACCATCACCACCGCCAGCGCCAGCAGCAGGGCGCGCGGGCTGAGCGCGGTGCTGCTCATCGCGGTTTGGCGAGCAGGTGATAGGCCGCCGCCGCCACCAGCAGTGCCACGGCCACATTGGCCGCCAGCGGCCGCGCCGTGCCATCATACATGGCCGCGGCCAGCGCCGATGCGGCAGCGCCCATACCGAAGTTGATGCCGCCCATCAGGCCGGAAATCGCCCCGGCCCGCAGCGGATCGACATTCAGCGCGCCGGCCGAAGCATTGGCGGCAATGAGCCCGTTTGAGGACAGCGCCACGAACACCGCCGCCAGCACGACCGGCACCGGCGCGTCGAACAGTGCCACCAGCCACAGCGCCACACCAGCCGCCGCTGCACCCAGCGTTGCCCAGGCCAGTATGGCATCAGGCGAACGATGCTTCAGCAGCAGGCGGTTGACCTGGCTTGATCCGACGACACCCACGGCAATGGCGGCAAACACCAACCCGAACTGGCTTTCGGAAAAGCCCCAGCTGTTCACCACAAGATCGGGCGATGCAGCGATATAGCTGAACAAGGTAGCGCCATTGGCCGCGCCGACGAGCAGATAGCCGATCAGGCGCTTGTGAGCCAGCAGCCGGGCATAGGCGCTCAGCACGTCCTGCCCACGCGCCGCCTGCGCGGTGGCGGCAGAGCGGCTTTCATCCAAGCGCAACCCGACGGCAGCCGAAATGGCAACGCCCACCGCCACGAACGCATAGAACACGGCATGCCAGCCTGCTGCGGCCGCGATCCAGCCGCCAACGGTGGGCGCCAGCAGCGGCGCGATCGCCAGCACCAGCATCAACAGGCTGAAGATGCGGGCAGAATCGCGGTGGTCATAGCGATCGCGCACGATGGCGCGGCAGGTGACCATGGCGGCACAACAGCCCAGCGCCTGGAAAAAGCGGCCGACGACCAGCGCTTCGATCGTGGGTGCCAGCGCGCAGAACAGGCTGGCCGCCACATAGACCGCGCAACCGATCAATATGGTCGGCCGCCCGTAATCGCGGGCGATGGCCGGCAGCGTGGGCAGATAGAGATCGATGGTGACGGCGCCAAACGCCGTCAGCGACCCCAGCAGCAGGATCTCGCCCAGACTGGGCTGGCGAATTGAGGCAGTTGGGGCAGGCACGCCGCAGCGCTTAGGCTGCCAGACGCCTGAAGGGAAGCGCGCGAATGGCGCAGGCCTCAGGCCCGCGCCGCGCCCTCGTCCACCGCGTTGACGCTGTTGTGCCTGAGCGCGTCGAGCACGGTGCGCACGATGCCGGCCGCGTCCAGCCCGGCATCGGCATATTGCTTCGCCGGGGCGTCGTGATCCTGATAGATATCGGGCAGGCGCAGGGTGCGCACCTTGAGGCCGGCATCGGTCAGCCCTTCGTCGCTGGCCAGCGTCAGCACATGGCTGCCAAAGCCGCCGATGGCGCCTTCTTCGATGGTGATCAACACGTCGTGGGTGGCAGCCAGCTTGCGGATCAGCGCCATGTCGAGCGGCTTGGCAAAGCGCATGTCGGCCACCGTGGTGGAAAGGCCCTTGGCGTCCAGCGTGTCGGCGGCGGCCAGCGCTTCGGCGAGGCGGGTGCCGAGCGACAGGATGGCAACCTTGCTGCCCTGCCGCACGATGCGGCCCTTGCCGATTTCGAGGCGAGTGCGGGTTTCGGGAATGGCCACGCCGGTGCCTTCGCCGCGCGGATAGCGCAGGGCGATGGGGCCATCATCGTACATCGCGGCGGTGTGCACCATGTCGGCCAGTTCGGCTTCGTCGGCCGCGGCCATCACCACCATGTTGGGCAGGGTGGCGAGATAGGTGACATCGAACGAACCGGCGTGGGTGGCACCATCGGCACCGACCAGGCCAGCACGGTCAATCGCGAAGCGCACGGGGAGATTCTGCAATGCCACATCATGCACAACCTGGTCATAGGCGCGCTGCAGGAAGGTGGAATAGATGGCACAGAACGGCCGCATACCCTGCGCGGCCAGACCGGCCGCGAAAGTGACAGCGTGCTGTTCGGCGATGCCAACGTCGAAGCTGCGTTCCGGGAAGGCCTTGGCAAAGCGATCCACGCCGGTGCCCGATGGCATGGCAGCGGTGATGGCGACGATGTTCGGATCGCGCTTGGCTTCCTCGATCAGCATATCGCCAAACACGTTCTGATAGGCCGGCGCCTTGGGCTGCGCCTTGTGCTGGGTGCCCGAAACCACGTCGAACTTCACCACGCCATGATATTTGTCGGCACTGGCTTCGGCCGGGCCATAGCCCTTGCCCTTTTGCGTGACGACATGGATCAGCATCGGGCCTTCCGCGGCGTCGCGCACATTTTCGAGCACCGGCAGCAGGTGATCGAGATTATGGCCATCGATCGGCCCGACATAATAGAAGCCCAGTTCCTCGAACAAGGTACCGCCACCCTGGGCGAAACCGCGGGCATATTCATCGATGCGCGCGGCCGCCTTCTGCAGCGGCGGCGGCAGCACCTTGCCCGAAACCTGCTTCAGATATTCGCGCAGTTCCAGGAACTTGCGGCCCGAAAGCAGCCGCGAAAGATAGGATGACAGCGCGCCCACCGGCGGCGCGATCGACATGTCGTTGTCGTTCAGGATCACCACCAGCCGGTTCCCGGCCTCGCGGGCATTGTTCATCGCCTCATAGGCCATGCCGGCCGACATGGCACCATCGCCGATCACCGCGATGCCCTTGCCCGGCTTGTTCATCATCTTGTTGGCGACGGCAAAACCCAGCGCCGCCGAGATCGAGGTGCTGCTGTGCGCGGCGCCAAACGGATCATATTCGCTCTCGGTGCGCTTGGTGAAGCCACTGAGGCCGCCGCCCTGGCGAAGGGTGCGGATACGCTCGCGCCGGCCGGTAATGATCTTGTGCGGATAGGCCTGGTGGCCAACGTCCCACACCAACTTATCGTCCGGCGTGTTGAACACATAATGGAGCGCGACGGTCAGCTCGACCACGCCAAGGCCGGCACCGAGGTGGCCCCCGGTGACCGAAACGGCGTGAATCATTTCCTGGCGGAGTTCATCCGCCAATTGCCGCAACTGCCCGGGTTCCAGCCGGCGCAGATCGGCCGGAATGTTGACCTGGTCGAGAAGCGGGGTTTCAAGCGTCATGAGAACGGCTCGCAATCGATGAATCTTAAGTGATTGCCCTTAACGATAATGGCAGGGCCTGTCATCCGAAGTGTCTGCCCAGCATGACAGTTTCATTGCCGCAGCACGGCATCATGCTGGTTTCAGGCGCATTTTGCGCAAAGGCCGCGCACTTCGATCACCGGGCGCACCGGGGTGAAGCCCGCCGCCAGCGCTGCACTGCGCACGTCGCCGGTAATGCGGTCATCATCAACATGAGTCGCCCCGCCGCAGCGGTCACACACCAGGAAAATACAATCGTGCGGGCAATCGGGGTGGACATTGGCGATGAAGGCGTTGGCGCTTTCAACCCGGCTGGCCACGTTGTTGGCCACGAACAGATCAAGGATGCGATAGACGCTATTGGCGGCAATGCGGCGACCGCTGGCCGTGGAGACCGCATCGGTCACATCATAGGCGGAGACCGGGCGATCATATCCCGCCAGCGCCGCAAACACGGTTGCGCGCAGGGGCGTCCATTGCTCGCCGGCGCTTTTCAGCCGGGCCTGGGCGGCGGCGGCAAGATCGGCTCGGCTGTGATGCTGTCCGTGGCTGTGGGCGGGGTGTGCCATGATCTGCATATCGGGCTTTGCGGCCCGCCATGCAAGACGGCGGGTGGCTCAGGTGCGACGCAGCGCCCTCATGTTCTGCCAGTGCGCAAACGCCAGAATCGCCACCCCGGCAACAGAAACAAGCATTTCGGCGACCGCACCATGTTCCACCGCCAGCGAGATCGCCATCACCGCCAACCCGATCACGCCCATCATGCCGATGTCGCTGCGGCCATGCCGGCGCCAACCGCGCCACAGTGCCACAGCTGCCAAAGGCATTGCCAGCATCAAACCAATAAAGTGAACCCGATGATCGAGCCAGTCACCCGTCATCGCAAATACGGTCAGCAGCACGAACCCGGCCATGCAGTGCAGCAGGCACAGCCCCGACAGGCCGATGGCGATTCGATCGAGGAGGCTGCTGGGCGATGGCACGCTTTTGGTGTTACATTATTACATCCTTGGCGGCAACCCCTTTCGGCCTGACGGCACGGGCCCGCACGCGCGTTGCCATGCAAACTGCCGGTCGCTAGACAGCGGCTGTTGCTTGATCTGGAGACTGCCTGATGCGCGCCCTTGTTGCCCTGCTGCTTGCCAGCGCTGCCGCCCCAACACTGGCTGCACCTGATCTGGCGATGGTGGCGCGGATTAGCGATGAAGCCATGAACCACGGCGAAGTGGTGGAAACCGTGGCCTATTTGACCGACCGGATCGGGCCGCGCATGACCAATTCGCCTGGCATGCGCGTGGCCGAACGCTGGACGCAGGACAAGTTCAAGGGCTGGGGCCTGACCAACGTGCGCACCGAAGGCTTTGATTTCGGCCGTGGCTGGTCGATCGAAAGCGCCAGCGTCATGCTGGAATCGCCGCGCCGCATGAGCCTGCGGACCATTCCGGTGGCGTGGACGCCGGGCACGCCGGCCGGCGGCATCACCGCGCCGCTGATCGTCGCACCGATGAAGCGCCCACGCGATTTTGCCGAATGGAGCGGCAAGTTGAAGGGCAAGATCGTTGCCATCAGTTTCCCGCGCCCGCCGGCCGATGCCACAAAGCCGGCCTTTGTGCGGATGGACGACAAGGCAATCGGTGAGCTCGACGAGTTTCAACAGCCGGTGACCGCATCCGACGACGGTGACGGCTGGTTCAAGTTCATCCAGTTCGGCAAGCAACTTGACGAATTCCTGGCCAAGGAAGGCGCCGTGGGCTGGGTACGCATGAGCTACCGGGACAACGGCCTGCTGCACGGCGAAGGTTATCAGCACCGCGACACGCCCAAGCTGCCCGGACTGGAGCTGACCGCCGAGGATTATCGCCGCATCGCCCGCCTGGCGACGCAGGGCGACGTGACGCTGACCATCAATTCGCAGGTGAAGTTCGACGACAGCGACCCCAATGGTTACAATGTCTTGGCCGATCTTCCGGGCAGCGATGCCAAGGCCGGTTACGTGATGGCCGGCGCCCATCTCGACAGCTGGGTGGCGGCCGATGGCGCGGCCGACAATGGCGCCGGTTCGGCCGTGGTGATGGAAGCGGCGCGCATCCTGGCGGCACTGAAGGTGAAGCCGAAACGCACGATCCGCTTTGCGCTGTGGTCGGGCGAGGAACAGGGCCTTTATGGCTCGGCCAACTATATCGAACGCCACTTCGCCAGCCGGCCGGCCAACCCGGATCCGGTGAAGGCCAGGCTGAGCTATGATTTCAAGCTTGGCCAGTATCCGATCGAAAAGAAGGCCGATTACAATCTGTTGGCGGCCTATTTCAACATGGATAACGGCGGCGGCAAGTTCCGCGGCATCCATGCCGAAGGCAATTTCGCGGCCGTTCCCATCCTGCAGGAATGGCTGTCGCCCTTTGCCAGCATGGGCGCCAGCACGGTCGTCGCCAGCCCGACCGGCGGCACCGATCACGAGTTCATGCAGGCCATCGGCCTGCCCGCGTTCCAGTTCATTCAGGACCCGCTGGATTATGGCACGACCGTGCATCACAGCAGTGTCGACACGTTCGATCACCTGCGCCCGCAAGACCTCCGCCAGGCCAGCGTGATCCTGGCGTCCCTGCTGTGGGAAGCCGCCAACGCCGAAAAGCCGTTGCCCGCCAAGCCACTGCCAACCAAGCCGAAAATGACCGATCCCTTCCGTTATGAAGATCCTGACAAGAAGGATTGATGCGGCATTGCGTGGGGTTGGCCGGCAGGAACTTTGGGCCTAGGGAGGCGTCCATGGCCTCCCTCGCCGCCCCGCTTCAACGTTCCGATGCTCGCCCGCGCGCGGTGGCGCTGTGGCTGCTGGGTATTGCCGCGCTGGTGTTTGCCATGGTCGTCGTCGGCGGCATCACAAGGCTGACCGAGAGCGGCCTGTCGATCACCCGCTGGGATGTCGTGTCGGGCACACTGCCGCCGCTTACGGAAAGCGAATGGTTGCAGCAGTTTACGCTGTATCAGCAGTCCAGCCAGTATCAGTTGATGAACCGCGGCATGAGCCTGGCCGAGTTCAAGGGCATCTTCTTCTGGGAATATGTCCATCGCCTGTTGGGTCGCCTGATTGGCCTGGCCTTTGCGCTGCCGTTGCTGTGGTTCTGGATTCGCCGCCAGATTCCAGATGGTTACAAGCCGCGCCTGCTCGCGCTGTTCGCCTTGGGCGGCCTGCAGGGCGCCATCGGCTGGTGGATGGTCGCCTCTGGCCTCGTCGATCGCACCGAAGTGGCCCCGGAACGGCTGGCGGTGCATTTGTCCAATGCTTTCATCATCATGGCCGGCTGTATTTGGACCGCGCTTGATCTCATCGATGGCGATGCACCCCGTCACGACCGCCCGCGCGGCTGGGTGTGGCCGCTCACCATATTGCTCAGCATCCAGATTGTCTGGGGTGCCTTTACCGCCGGCTTGCGGGCCGGTCATGCCAGCGACACCTGGCCGCTGATGTTCGGCGCGCTGGTGCCCGACGGCATCTTGAGCAGCGCCATCGACGCGGTCACCGATCCGGTGAGCGTGCTGTTCATCCACCGCAGCCTGGCCTGGATTGCGGCCGGCGGTGTGCTGGCGGTGGCCGCGCTGTTGTGGCGCGCGGGCGGCGGTGTGCGGGCGCTGGCGCTGGGTGGCGTTGTGCTGGCGCAGTTCGTGCTGGGCATTTCCGTCATCCTGAATCACGTGCCGGTCTGGCTCGGAGTCGGCCACCAGGCCGGCGCGGCGCTGCTGGTGGCGGCCATGGTCTGGGCAGCGCACTGGTCGAGAAGGGGTCCTGCATGACCGCGAAGAATGTGCTCGGCGGGCCACTGCTGCCCTGCTCGCTGGAACCGCTTACCGGCTGGTATCGGGACGGCTGCTGCAACACTGACGCGGCCGATCAGGGCCTGCACACCGTTTGCGCCGTGATGACCGAGGAGTTCCTCGCCTTCAGCAAATCCGCTGGCAATGATCTGTCGACGCCGCGCCCCGAATATGGCTTTCCCGGCCTGAACCCCGGTGACCGCTGGTGCCTGTGCGCCGGCCGCTGGGAAGAGGCGCGCGTCGCCGGCTTCGCGCCGGAAGTGGTGCTGGAAGCAACCCACGCAAAGACACTGGAGATTACCATGTTGGGTCACCTCCAGGCCCACGCCGTGTGATCACCCCATGGGACGGCGCGGACTTCGCCGGCGCCAAGCTGGCGGCGCTGGTTGACGGCCACATCCTCACCTATCGCCGCGACAACAAGCCCGGCATCCCCTGGCCCGGCCTGATCGATCTGCCCGGCGGCGGCCGCGAGGGCGATGAAAGCCCGGCCCTGTGCGCCTTAAGGGAATTGCACGAGGAGTTCGGCCTTCTCCTCCCCGAACAGCGCATCTGGTGGGCGCGCCCCTTCCCCGCCATGGACGCCCCGGGCCATACCGGCTGGTTCCTCGCCGCCGCGATCACCAGAAGCGAAGTGAGCGCCATCCGCTTCGGCAACGAAGGCCACAGCCCGCAACTGCTTGCGCTGGACGCATTTCTGGCCGCCAGCGACGCAATTGCGCCCCTGCAGCAGCGTCTGCAGCTGGTGCTGGAAACGCCGCAAAATAACGCGGTGCCATAATACCACATGCCAAAAACCCCGGTTTTTCCTTGACCTGCGCGGGGGTTTGACCGATACGCCGCATCGACGCCGGGGCCAAAACCTCGGCCGTTTCGTATTTTGAAGAATGGAATCAACGCCATGCTCACCCGGATCACCGCATCGGCCAAACCGGCCGAGATTGAAAAGAAGTGGCTGCTGATCGATGCCGAAGGCCTCGTCGTCGGCCGTCTCGCTTCGATCATCGCCAACCGCCTGCGCGGCAAGCACAAGACCAACTACACCCCGCACGTCGATTGCGGTGACAACGTGATTGTCATCAACGCCGACAAGGTGCGCTTCACCGGCAAGAAGACCACGGACAAGGTTTACTATCGCCACACCGGTCACCCGGGCGGCATCAAGGAAACCACTCCGGCCAAGATCCTGGAAGGTCGCTATCCGGAACGCGTGCTGATCAAGGCCGTGGAACGCATGGTGCCGCGCGGCCCGCTGGGTCGCGATCAGATGCGCAACCTGCGCGTCTTTGCCGGTGCCGAGCATCCGCATGTCGCCCAGTCGCCGGAAGTGCTCGACGTCAAGTCGATGAACCGCAAAAACACCACGCTTGCTGGTTGAGGGATAAGAAATGTCTGACAATCGCCAGTCCCTGTCTGATCTCGGCACCATGGATGCCGATGCGCCCGTCAACACTGCCCACACCGGTGGTGGCGGCCCGCCCGCCCCGCTGCGTGAGCAGGAAATCGATGCGCAGGGCCGCGCCTATGCCACCGGCAAGCGCAAGAACGCCATCGCCCGCGTGTGGCTGAAGCCCGGCACCGGCAAGATCACGGTCAACGGCCGCGATCAGACCGTGTATTTCGCGCGTCCGTCGCTGCGCCTGGTGATCAACCAGCCGTTCGACGTGGCCGAACGCCGTGAGCAGTATGACGTGGTTTGCACCGTGGTTGGTGGTGGCCTTTCGGGCCAGGCCGGCGCCGTGAAGCACGGCATCGCCCAGGCGCTGACCAAGTATGAACCGATCCTGCGCACCCCGGTGAAGCAGGCCGGCTTCCTGACCCGCGATCCGCGCGTTGTCGAACGCAAGAAGTACGGCAAGGCCAAGGCCCGCCGCAGCTTCCAGTTCAGCAAGCGCTGATCCGGAGCACCGGTTCAAGATCAACGCCGGGGCAGCGATGCCCCGGCGTTTTTCTTTGTTCATCAGTCACTTCATCGCGGTTGTGCGGCGGCTCATCGCCAACAGCAGCTTGCCTCCACTGCTGTTCATCCACGCTTCAGACAGCAACATTACAAGGCTGTAACCTTCGCAACCAAAGGAGTGTTACATGCGGATCAATGCCCCCCTGATTCTCGCTTTCTCCCTCGTCAGCGCCACCCCGGCACTGGCGCAAACGGCCTTTGACGGCCCTTATATCGGCGCCGCGGCCGGCCTGCAGGCGCACAGCCAGAACCGTGCCCGCACCGAAGGCACCGCCGCATTTCTGGGCTTGCCCAATACGATCCGGCCAGATTTCCAGACCCTCGATCATGATCAAGGCTGGCAGGGCAGCGCACTGGCCGGGTACAACTTCAGCAGCGGCAAGATCGTCTATGGCGTGGAAGCCGATTTCACCATCGGCAACATCAAGGGCGCCGCTAGCTTCGTTGGCGCACCGATTCCCGGCCTGGCGCCAGAAGGCGTCACGACCAGCATCAACAGCCGGCTGGGCAACCGCGGCTCGCTGCGCGCCCGGTTGGGCTATGCGCTGGGCGAAAAGGCGCTGATCTATACCACCGGCGGCTTGGCCATTGGCGATACCCGCGCGGCGGCGGCCGTGCTGGTGAATGGCGTACCCGGTGTGGGCTGGTCCGGTGAAGCAGAGAACACCCAGACCGGTTATACGGTTGGCGGCGGTGCCGAATTCAAGCTGACCAAGGCCGTGGCTTTGCGTGCCGAATATCTGTTCACCGATTTCGGCAAGCAACGCGTTTTGGCCACCGGCAATGCCGCTGTGCGCGGGATCGCGGCGCTGGACGGCATCGATTATCTCGCTGCCGCTCCCAATCGCGGCGGTTCGGCCCGCGTGGGCCTGACCATCGGTTTCTGATCGGCAGCTTGCGACTCAAAGCCCCGGTTGGTCATGGCCAACCGGGGCTTCTCTTCCCCTTTCGGCGCGCCGCTGGCACAAGGCCGGCCATGATTCGCAGCCTCGTCTCCTTCGTCCTTGCACTGCTGGCCCTGCCGGCGCTGGCCGCACCGGTCAGTGACCAGCCGCACACGCGGGTGGAATTGATCGCACAGAGCAGTGCGCCCGCCCCCGGCAAGCCGTTGCAATTGGGCATCGTGCTCACACCCAAGGCCGGCTGGCACACCTATTGGCTGAACCCCGGCGATGCCGGTGCGCCGACGCGGGCTGAATGGCGGCTGCCGGCCGGTGTGTCGGCTCCGCCAGAACTGCAATACCCGGTGCCGGGCACGCTGGTCGTGTCGGGCCTGATGAACCATGTCTATGAAAAGCGGAACACCCTGCTGACCCAGATCGACGTGCAGGCCGGGCTGGCAGCGGGCACGGCGTTCCCGATCGAAGTGCAGGTTGATTGGCTGGTGTGCAGCCACGAACAATGCGTGCCGGAATCCGCCACCCTGTCGCTGCCGCTGGTGGTGGGCGACGGGGCGGACGATGCCGCCATGGCACCGCAGATCGCCGAAGGCCGCGCCGCCTTGCCGCGTGCGCTGGCCGCCACGGCCACTTGGGCGAAAGCCGGCACGCGTTTCGTGCTGAGCGTGCCGATGGCCGGCCTCGACAAGGTGAAGAGCGCCTGGTTCTTCCCCGCTGGCGACGCCGTGATCACCCATGTGACACCGCAGAAGGTCACGATTGCGGGCGATACGCTGCGCATCGAGACGGATGCAGGCACCCCTGGCCCCGAAGGCGAAGTCACCGGCGTGCTGCGCGTCGAAATGGCCGGCGAAGCACCGATGGGCTTTGCGATCACGGCCAAGGAGGGCAGCGTGCCTGGCCCGGGCGCAGCGCTGGCGGCGACCGGCGGCAACGATGATGCGGCCGGCGGTGGTGACGGCCCCGGTTTGCCGCTGATCCTGCTCGGCGCGGTGCTGGGCGGCCTGATCCTCAACGTCATGCCCTGCGTGTTCCCGATCCTGTCCCTGAAGGCGCTGGCGCTGGCCAAGGGCAATGTCGGCCCGGCGGAAGCCCGCACAGAGGCGCTGGCCTACACCGCCGGGGTCGTGCTGGTTGTCACCGCGCTGGGCGGCCTCGTGCTGGCGCTGCGCGCGGCCGGCAGCCAGGTTGGCTGGGCCTTCCAATTGCAGGATCCGCGCGTGATCGCCTTCCTCCTGCTGCTGGTCACCGGCATCGCGCTGAACCTTGCGGGCCTGTTCGAAGTCACGCTGACCAGTGGCAATCTGGGGCAGGAGAAAGCGCGTTCCGGCGGTGCCTCCGGCGCGTTCTTCACCGGCGCGCTGGCGGCGTTCGTGGCCACCCCCTGCACCGGCCCGTTCATGGCCGGCGCGCTGGGCGCGGCGCTGGTGCTGCCCACGGTGCAGGCGCTTTCCGTCTTCGCCGGCCTGGGCCTTGGCCTCGCCCTGCCCTTCCTGTTGATCGGCTTCAGCCCCGCCCTGCGCCGCCGCCTGCCCAAGCCGGGCGCGTGGATGGTCCGCCTGCGCGCCATCCTCTCCGTCCCGATGTTCCTCACCGCGCTGGCGCTGGCCTGGGTGCTGGGGCAGCAAGTGGGTGTGAACGGCATGGCAATGGGCCTGGCCGGTACGCTGATCTTTGGCCTGTTCCTGTGGTGGTTGGGCAGCCGCCAGCACGGGGGCAAGAGCCTGGCCATCCCCGGAACGCTGAGCCTCGCCACCATCGTCGCCGCCGTGCTGCTGGTACCCACCGCCGCCCCTGAAGGCGCCGCGAAAGCCACCACCACCGCTGCCAGCGAATTGAACGCGGTGAAATTCACGCCCGCTGCGCTCGCGGAACTGCGCGGGCAGAACAAGCCGGTGTTCCTCTACATGACCGCCGATTGGTGCCTCACCTGCAAGGTCAATGAAAAGGGCGCCATGGCCGATGCCGCCGTGGCCGAAAGCTTCAGGGCCAAGGGCATCACCGTGATGGAAGGCGACTGGACCCGCAACGATCCCGCCATCTCGGCCTGGCTCGCCGAACACAAGCGCGCCGGTGTGCCGGTCTATGTCTATTATGATCCCACCGGCGGCGAGACGGAGCTGCCGCAGATCCTGACGGTGGACGCGCTGACCACGTTAAAGGTGTAAGGAGGCCTCCGCCCCGGATCAAGTCCGGGGTGACGTGGGCAGGGTCGCAGACCCTGCACCCGTTCGATCCTGTTTGGCCCTTTACCTGTCATGCTGGCGCTTATTGTGGATGGGCCGCCCGAAAACGAAAGTGGGTGCAGGGGCTCAGCCCCTGCCCACGTCACCCCGGACTTGATCCGGGGCGGAGGCCCCCTTCTCTACGCCAGCGACAACACAACCGACACCGGCCGGTGATCGCTGGTTTCCGGCACTTTCCGTGACCGCATCGCGTTCACGCGTTCGTGGATGGCGTGTTCCACCAGTCCAGCGCCGCCCTTGATGCGGGGGAGCGTGTCTTTCGCCACGAGGCGCTGGGTGAACATGATATGATCGAGCAGCAGGTGGGGATCGCGGGTGGGGTCAACCGGGTCCTTGCCGGAGAGTTTGTAGCTCCAGCGCAGGCCTTCCCCGCTGCCGGTGACGGGGGTGCCGTAATCGAACAGGGCGTGATTGAGGAAGCGTTCGGCTTCAAAGATGCTGCCCTGCAGATTGCCGATCAGATCGAAATAGAGATGCTTGCGTTCGAAGATCTCGCGGCCCGGCCCGTCGTTGAGATCACCCATCACCATCACCGCCGGGTTGGCTTCCTGGGCAAAGCGGGCGTCGATATATTTGCGGATGTTTTCGGCTTCGGTGGCCAGCTTGATGCGGTCGTTCATCACTTCAGCCAGGAACGGGGCGGCAAATTCGGTGCGGGCTTCATCCACCCACACATCCTTGGGGTTGGTGCGGTTCAGCTTTGAGCGCAGGTGCGCGCCGATCAGTTCGACACGCAGGCCGGCGATGGTGGCAACCAGCACCTGCGGCTGGCGAACATGGTTCCACAGGCCGGCCTTGCGTTCCGCCCAGTAATAGAGGCCCCATTTGCCATCCGTGCGCTGTTGATCGGCGGCATCGGCATATTGGCTGGCGGCAAAGCGGCGCCAGATCTTCGGATCCTGCAGTTCGGCGCCCAGATTGAGCGACGCCTTGACCAGGAACCAGATCCACTGGCCGCCTGAGAGCACATTGTCGGGATAGCCATAGAGCTTGCACAGCGCCTTGCGCGGGTTGTTCGGCAGTTTGGCCAGTGCCTCGGCGGTGCCGGGGATGGTGGGCACGACATAGGGCACGTGCAGCGTGGCCGCCCATTGCTGCAACAGCGGCAGATCGGGCGTGGCTTCGGTGATGCACAGGATGTCGGGGTCCATCTGCGCGATCTGTTCGCGGATGAACGGCAGGCGCGCCGCATCCTTGCCGCCCGGCGCGATCGCATCGTGCATGTGCTTGATGTTCCAGCTGGTGATCTTGAATTGCGCCATGGCCGCATCATCCCCGGTTGCGGCAGGCCTGTTGGCGCTGCCGGTCGTGCGACCCATGAGATGAGTGTCGCTTTTCGTTCGCCGGCTGGCAAGTGTGGTTGCGCGCTCAGGTCTCGCCCGCAAAGCCCAGAACGCGCAGCGCGCCATCGGGCAACGGGCGTTGCAGGGTGGCGGCTTCGGCCCAATCGTTGGTGAGCCAGCGGCGCTGTTCTTCGGCCGTGGTGAGGATCACCGGCATGGCCTTGGGGTGATGGGGCGCCACTTCCGCGTTGGGTTCGCAAGTGAGAAAGCCGAACACGGTGAGAGTCACCTCGCCTTCGGCCTTCTTGCGCACGCCGGTCCAGCGGGTGGCGAGGCCGGCGAAGCAAGCCAGCGGATCGTCTGCGGCCGGCGCGAACCATAGTGGCTGGAAGCCCGCATCCGTTTTCACATGTTCGGCAAACGACGTGAACGGCACCAGGCAGCGATAGGGCGGTGCCAACCAGCGCCGCCAGTGGGGGCTGGCTGTGTTGCGGATGTTGGTGATGCCGCGATCTACCGTCTTGCCCTCCAACGCGAAGGCCGGGCTGGGCATGCCCCAGCGCGCAAGGCTGAGGGTGGGGCCAGGAGTGTCGCCGCGGGCCAGGCCGATGATCGGCGCTTCGGCATCGGGATAGAGGCCGCTCAGCACCGGCAGATTGCCCAGCCGATCCTGCACCGCGCCCAGTTCCAGCGCGCGGGCAAGATCGCGCAGCGCCTGCTGGCCCTTGGTGAGCGCATAAAGATTGCACATGGCCAGCCCCTTTCCGCGCCCATCAAGCGCGGCGGGCACGGATTTGGCAAGACGCCCTGCGGGCGGGGATTGGCAATTGGGGGTAGCGGCGCCGGGCTGCGGCCCGGCGGAAACACGCGCCGGGCCGCAGGGTGCAAGCACCTGAAGCGGGCGGCTTCCGGTCCGCGCGCTTCAGGGCCTTGGTGGCTGCCGCATGCAGGGGTGCGGGGCAGGCACCAATGGTGGGATGGGACGGCTCAGAGCGGGGGCGGCGCCAGAGTCCACATCCACAAGATCGTGGCCAAGGTACCAACAACCCCCAGGCTAAGGCGGCGGGCAACGCGATCCCCGCCCGGTGCCGGCGGTGGCCCGAGGCCCAGCGCGGCGCCACTGTTGGGGACCGGCGCATCAAACGCCGAACGCCGGCGCACGGAAAGCAACAGATCGGACCGTGTTGCAGAGGATTGCAGCGGCGCATTTGGGTGCGGCGGCGCCGGAGACAATGAACCACGAACCACTTGCACGGCGACACCTCAACCCTTGATCACAGGGTGAAATGTGCCACAGGCATCCGCCGCCAGCGCGGCAGAGCCGGTCCATCATGGATGGTTCAGGCGCGGCTTCCGAACCAGATTGGAGGAAGTCGCTGCGCCCACGGCGCTGCCGCCTCCAGCTGGAACGCCAGATCCAGCAGACGCGCATCATCGCCGCGCCGGCCGGCAAAATGCATGCCCAACGGCAGGCCGTTGGTGGCGGTCATGATCGGCACGCTCATGGCCGCGGCACCCGCCATGTTCTGCACCGGCGTGTAGGCCACCAGCCGCATCATGTCGGCCACCACATCGGCCGGCGGGCGGCTGTGCGACAGATACCCAATCGGCACCGCATGGCGGCTGAGCACCGGGGTGAGCAGCACGTCGTAATCACGGAAACTGGCATCATAGGCGGCGCGATAGCCCAGCAGCCGACCGATCAGCGCCTGGAAATCGGCGGGCGACAATGCGGCGCCCTGGGCGGCCAGATGGCGGGTGAGCGGCTCCAGCTGGGCGACGCCATCGGCCCCCAGCGCCTTGCTGACGAAACCCACCGACTGCGCTGCACTGAAGGCCCAGAAGCTGAGGAAATCACGGCCGAAATCCGCCGCGTTGAACGGCCAGCTTGCATCGGAAACAGTGTGGCCCATGCCGGTGAGCAGCGTGCGGGTGCGGGCAATGCCGGCCAGCACTTCCTGATCCGGCTGGCTGCCATCGGCGGTGACGGTGATCACCCCGATGCGCAGGCGTTCCCCGACCGGGCCGGCCAGACGCGGCACGGCAGCGCCCAGCCCATCGGCACCGGGCCCCTGCAGCGCCGCCATGGTGAGCGCCGCATCACGCACGGACCGGGTGAGCACATGATCCACCGCGATCTCGCCGGGATCATCCGCCGTCTTCTGCCCCGCCATGCGGCCCCGGCTGGGCTTGAAGCCGAACAGGCCAGTGAGCGCAGCCGGAATGCGGATCGAGCCGCCGCCATCATTGGCATGGGCAATCGGCACCACACCGGCCGCCACTGCCGCCGCACTGCCGCCCGACGATCCGCCGGGGGAGAAATCCGGATTCCACGGATTGCGGGTGGCGCCGTGCGACAAGGGTTCGGTCACGCACATCAGTCCGAATTCCGGCGTCGCCGTCTTGCCCAGCGGCAGGGTGTTCATCTGGGCAAAGGCATCGACAAAGCGTTCATTGGCGGTGGCTGGCGGCGCCTTTTCAAAGGCGCGGCTGCCGTTGCGGGTGGGCCAGCCCTTGTAGTCGTTCAGATCCTTGATGAAGGTCGGGATCACCGGCTTGCGGTCGTCCGTGGGCAACGCACTGATCGCCCGCGGCCGATCGATCAGGATGGCAAAGTTCAGCTTGGCCTGCGCCGCTTCGGCCCGCTCCAGCGCCGCCAGCACCGTCTCGCGCGCGCTTGCATCCCCACTGCGGATGCGGGCGGCCAGGCCAATGGCATCATCGGCCGCAGCCGCTGCGGCGCGCGCTGGCATGGCAGTCGCCGCCATGGCGCCGGCCAGCAGATGCCGGCGGTTGATGCTGAAATCGGCCATGGCTGTGCTCCCCGTGTTCTTGCGGGGAAAGTGACATGAGCGGCGGCGTCGGGAAAGAAGAAAGAAAGGGCCTCCGGCGGGCAGGGCCTGAGGCCCTGCACCCGCTTTCCTTTTCGGCAGCGCTTCGACCGAACAGCGCGCTTCATGCAGAAGCAGAAAGCCGGCGGGCAGAGGCCATGCCCCTGCCCGCCGGCGATCAGTTCAGATCAGGCCGAAACGGTCTGGCGGCGGCGGCGCGCAGAGGCGCCGACAAGGCCAAAGCCGGCGATCAGCATCGCCCAGCTCGCCGGCTCAGGCACGACGCCCGAGGTGCCGACCGTCAGGCCCGACCAGTTTTCCGTACGGTTGGTCAGCAGCGTCAGGCTGGTGAAATTGCCGGTGAACTGGATCACGCCATGGGCTTCGCCCGCGCTGATCGTGTTGCCGTTGATGGTGAAAACACCATTGCCCCAAAAGCCTTGGCCCTGATCGACCAGCGTGAACGGCGCGCCGAAGGTCCAGTTGGTCTGGATGTTGGGCTGACCCAGGCTGATGATGGCGATGTAGGGATTGCGGACCGCCTTGCCGAAGGTGAAGGTGTGCAGCACCTGGTTTCCCGACGGCGCAATGAAATCATTGTTGCTGGGCAGGTTGGACAGCGCGTCATACGCCGCCCACGCATTGCCGCCGGTGCGCCAATAATCGGTGCCACCCGAAATCTGAGCTGTATCGAACGGGCCAGACAGGGTGATCGTGGTTCCGGCGATCGTGCCGCTGGCGAGGCTGCTGTTGATGCTGGTCCAATCGGTCCACTGAATGGCGGCACTGGCCGATGTCGACATCATCGCGGCCACGGCCACGGCAAAAATCCCGCTGCGCATCACAAATCCCCCTCCCAAGCCACCATTTGGCAACCACAGGCGATTCGCCCGCCCGATGGCGGGAATTTAACGTTTTATTAGTGTTTCATGCAAGATTGAATTGGGCGCAGCGCCGCGTGCTCACTGCGGAGACACTGGTGCCCACAGCGTGATGAATGCTGGCCAGCACCAGCATGACGACGGCGATTTGGGAAAGGAGCGGCCCAGAATCCAACGGGTGCAGGGGCCTCGCCCCTGCCCGCCAGAGGTCTCCCCTTACTTCCGCTTGAACACCTGTTTCCCGGCCAACCAGGTGGCTGTCACCTTGATCTTCCACAGATCGCCTTCCGGCGCCGCGAACGGATCGCGTTCCAGGGTGATGAAATCGGCATATTTGCCGGGTTCCAGCGTGCCGACCTTGGTTTCATTGTGGCCAGAGCGGGCGGCCCAGGTGGTGAAGCCGGCGAAGGCATCGGCCAGGCTCACCTTTTCCCACGGGCGCCAGCCGCCGGCGGGCAGGCCGTCGCGCGATTGACGCGTCACAGCGGCGTGCAGGCCAAACATCGGATCGGGCGGCTCCACCGGGAAATCGCTGCCGAAGGCCAGTTCTGCGCCGGATTTCTTGATCTGCTGCCACGCATAGGCGCCGCCCAGCCGGCCTTCACCCAGCCGTGCTTCGGCCATGCCCTTGTCCGACGTGGCGTGGGTGGGCTGCATGGAAGCGATCACCTTCAGTTCGGCAAAGCGGCCGAGATCGGCCATGTCGAGAATCTGGGCATGTTCGTTGCGGTGGCGCAGCTTCACCCGTTCGGCCAGCGGCACGGCGGCAAAGCCATCCATGGTGGAGCGGTTGGCCTGATCGCCAATGGCGTGGACATTGACCTGGAAGCCATCGCGCGAGGCTTGCGTGATATAGGTCTTCAGCTTGTCGGCCGGGGTGATGTCCAGCCCGCGGGTGTTCGGCATGTCGGCATAAGGCGCAATCAGATACGCACCGCGGCTGCCGAGCGCGCCATCGGAGACCAGCTTCATCGACTGCATGGCGACAAGATCGCCCTCGCTCCACGGGATCGGGCCGTTCGGCGCGATCGCCTTGCGATTGTCCGGCCCGCCCGCCATCGCATAGATGCGCGCCGTCAGCTTGCCGGCCTTGGCGAAACGCACGTAGCGATCCCAGGTCGGCTTATCCATACCGGCATCATGCGCGCCGGTCAGGCCGACTTCGGCCATGGTTTCCAGGCTCTTTTCCAGCACCAGGTCCAGCCGCTTTTCATCATCATTGGGGATGACGCGGGTGATCAGCGCCATCGCCTTGTCCACGAACACGCCGGTGGGGTTGCCGGCAGCATCGCGGATGATCTCGCCGCCATCCGGCGCCTTGGAATCGCGGGTGATGCCGGCGGCTTTCAGGGCGGCCGTGTTGGCCCAGCCGGCGTGGCCATCAACGCGCGTGAACCAGGCCGGGCGGTCACCGGTGACTTCATCCAGTTCGGCGGCGGTGGGGAAGCGGTTGATCAATTTGCCATCGGCGAACCAGCGTTCCTGGTTCCAGCCGCGGCCCATGATCCAGCCGGTGGCGGGGATGCCCGCCTTGATGCGGCCCAAGGCTTCGGGGATGGAAGCGCTGTCGCGCAGATCGACCACCAGTTTCAGCTCGCCCAACCGCATCACATGGCCATGGGCATCGATCAGGCCCGGCCACAGCGTGGCGCCGGCCATGTCTACCTTTGCGCCGGCGGGCAGCGTGGCGCCGGCCTTCAGCGTGGCCTTCACCTTGCCAGCATCGTCCACCACCAGCGTCGCAAAGCGCTGCAATTCGCCCTTGCTGTCGAGCGTGTAGCCATTGGCATTGGTGTAGAGCGTGTCGGCAAACCCCGGCGTGGCGGTGGCGAGCAGTGCGGCAAGGATCAGTTTCTTCATTTCAGGTTTCGTCCCTGTTTTCAAAGGTTTTTGGTCATGAACACCCAGTGCGGGAACATGATTTCCGGTACTTCCACTTCAGGATAGGCCGGGATTGGCGCAAAGCCCAGCCGCTCATAAAGGCCAATCGCCGTTGCCAGCGTGGGCGAGGTATCGATGAACATGGTGTGATAGCCAAAACTGCGGCCATCTTCGATCAGCCGCTCCACCAGCCGCCGGCCCAGCCCTTGCCCCTTGGCAACATCGCGCACATAAACGCGCTTCATCTCGCACACTCCGTCCCGCACGCGGCGCACGCCGCCCATACCGATTGGTTGGCCGTCCTGTTCCAGAATGTAGAAACAGCTTTCCGGCGGACCGGGGCCGAGCGTTTTCGGCAAGGCCGCAGGCAGATAGGCGCGGATGTCGCCGTCGGGGAAAATGTCGGCCAATGTGATGCCAAAACGCGCAGCAACGCCGGAGAACACGAAGTGCAGATATTCGGCGTTGAGATCGATCAGCAGCGCTTCGTCATCCGGCATGCGCGCGGAGCGCCAGGTGATGGTCACCGCGCCAACCGCCGGATCAGGCTGGACGTGTCCTGCCGCGCGCCGCCCATGGCCTGCACATCGGCATAGAATTGATCGACCAGCGCGCCCATCGGCAGCGGCACGCCCAGCCGGCGGGCTTCGTCCAGCGCGAGGCCGAGATCCTTGCGCATCCAGTCCACCGCGAAACCAAAATCGAACTGGCCGCGCGTCATCGTCTTGGCGCGGTTGTCCATCTGCCAGCTTTGGGCGGCGCCCTTGGAAATCACGTCCACCACCGCGTCCATGTCCAGGCCGGCCTTCAGGCCCAGCGCCAGGCCTTCGGACAGGCCCTGCAAAATGCCGGCAATGCAGAGCTGGTTGACCATCTTGGTAAGCTGCCCGCTGCCGGCAGGGCCCATGTGGCCGATGCGCTGGGCATAGGCGTTCATCACCGGCTCGGCGGCGGCAAAGGCGGCGTCGGAACCGCCCACCATGATCGTGAGCTTGCCATTTTCGGCCCCGGCCTGGCCGCCGGAGACGGGCGCATCCACCACGTGCAGGCCGCGCGTTTCGCCTTCAGTGGCGAGCCGGCGGGCAATCGCGGCGGACACCGTGGTGTGATCGATGAACAGCGCGCCGGGCGCCATGGCGGCGAACGCGCCATCGGGGCCCAGCGTCACCGCTTCCAGATCGGCATCGGCGCCCACACAGGCGATCACCACATCGGCGCCTTGCGCTGCCGCGGCCGGCGTTGGCTCGGTACGGCCACCATGGGCGGCCACCCAGGCGGCGGCCTTTTCGGCCGTGCGATTGTAAACGATGAGGTTATGCCCGGCAGCCGCCAGATGGCGCGCCATCGGCCCGCCCATCACGCCAAGTCCCAGATATGCGATATTCTTGCCCATGCGCCGGCCTTAACGCCCGCGCCGCGCCTAAGCAATCAGAGCAGGATCAATTGGGCAGGAACAACGACACCACGTCGCGGGCCAGCCGCGCCGGGCGCATGGTGGCAACATCGATGCAGCACCAGGTGCTTTTCACTTCGGCGATCACCTGCTCGCCGCGCTTGAACATGGTGGTGAAAAACGCCCGCGCGCCCTGCACATTTTCGGCGACCACGCTGGCCACCACATTGTCTTCCAGGAACGCCGGCGCGCGGTAACTGATATTGTGATTGAGCGCGACCCACAGATGATTGGCAACCGCTTCGGGCGGCGCGGTGTTCTGCCAATAGGCCACCACCGCATCCTGCACCCAGCGCAGATAAACGGCGTTATTGACATGGCCCATGTGGTCAATGTCTGCCGCTGCGACTGCAACATCGTGCCGATACATCACGCGATTCCCATCTTTACCAATATTTCCACCATGCTCACCCGCCCGCTCACCGGTCAAGTCGGCAACCGGCGCATTCCCAATACGGACAATGGGTAGCGCGGCTGCAACTGCGGCGTTATGGAACAGGGATGAACGCCACTGCTCCTGTTTCGCCGGCTCCACTGCCGATCGCCCTTGCCGATGTGGAGGCTGCTGCGTTGGCCATTGCCGGCAAGGTGATCCGCACGCCGTGCCTGAAATCGGAAACGTTGAGCGCAATGACCGGCGCGCAGGTATGGCTGAAGTTTGAAAACCTGCAGTTCACCGCCGCCTACAAGGAACGCGGCGCGCTCAATCGCTTGCTGACGCTGACCGCGGAAGAACGCGCCCGTGGCGTGATCGCGGCGTCGGCCGGCAACCATGCGCAGGGCCTGGCCTATCACGCCCGCCGGCTGGGCATCCCGGCCACCATCGTGATGCCGCGCTTCACGCCGATCGTGAAGGTGCAGCAGACCGAAAGCCACGATGCCAATGTCGTGCTGTTCGGCGAGAAATATGATGATGCCAGCGCCCACGCGCTGGAACTGGCCGAAAAGAAGGGGCTGGTTTACGTCCACCCGTTCGATGATGCCAAGGTGATGGCAGGCCAGGGCACCGTGGGCCTGGAAATGCTGGAAGACGTGCCGGAACTCGATACGCTGGTGGTGCCCATCGGCGGCGGCGGGCTCATTTCGGGCATCGCCACGGTGGCCAAGGCGCAGAACCGCGAGATCAGCGTGATCGGCGTGCAGGCGGAGCTGTACCCCTCCATGTATGCCGCGATGAAGGGCCAGAGCGCCACCTGCGATGGCGACACGCTGGCCGAAGGCATCGCCGTCAAGAACCCCGGCAAGCTCACGCAGGAAGTCGTGCGCGCGCTGGTCGATGATATCGTGCTGGTCGGTGAACGCGATCTGGAACGCGCCGTATCCCTGCTGCTCGGCATTGAAAAGACCGTGGTGGAAGGCGCTGGCGCTGCCGGCCTGGCGGCCTTGCTGGCCCACCCGCGCCGCTTCAAGGGCGCCAAGGTTGGCCTGGTGCTGTGCGGCGGCAATATCGATACGCGCCTGCTCGCCAACGTGCTGCTGCGCGATCTGGCGCGCTCCGGGCGGCTCGCCCGCCTGCGCATCCGGCTGAAGGATCGGCCCGGTCAATTGTTCGAAGTCGCCCGCATCTTTGATCAGCAGCAGGTCAACATCCTGGAAGTCTATCACCAGCGCGTGTTCACCAACCTGCCGGCCAAAGGCCTGATAACCGATATCGAATGCGAAACCCGCGATCGCGATCACCTCGATCGGCTGGTGGAAGCCCTGCGCGCCGCCGGTTACGAAACCCGCATGGTCGAAGCGGACTGAATTAACGCCTGACGGACTGGCCAGCCGCGTAAAGTCACGTTAACGTCGCCGTTATCGGGGGAGCAGTGGCAGGCGAGGGTCTTCACGGGTGACGGATCAGTCTTATCGATTTCCGCGTTTCTTCGTGACGGCCCCTTCGGCCTGTCCCTATCTGCCGGGGCGGACCGAACGCAAAGTGTTTGCCGAACTGAAGGGCGATGACGCGCCGGCCATGGCCGAAGCCCTGGGCCGCATCGGTTTCCGCCGCAGCCAGAATGTCGTCTACCGGCCCAGCTGCGATGGCTGCAACGCCTGCATCTCCGTGCGCGTGCCCGCCAGCCGCTTCAAACCGGGCCGCAGCCAGAAGAAACTGCTCGCCCAGCACGCCGATCTGGACGTGCACGCCTGCGAACCCTGGGCCACCGAAGAGCAATGGAGCCTGCTGCGCCGCTACCTCGGCGCCCGCCACCCCGATGGCGGCATGGCCGCCATGGACGCCCATGATTTCTCCGACATGGTGGAACAATCGCCCGTGGATACCGTGATGGTGGAATATCGCGAGCGCACCACCGATGGCCGCCTCGGTCGCCTCATCGGCTGCTGCCTCACCGACAAGCAAACCGACGGCCTCTCCATGATCTACAGCTTCTACGATCCCGATTTGGAATCGCGGCCCGGCATGGGCAATTTCATCATCATGGACCACATCACCCGCGCCGCCCGCGCCGGCCTGGCGTTCGTGTATCTGGGCTACTGGATCGAAGGCTGTTCGCGCATGGCCTACAAGACGAAATTCCGCCCGGTCGAAGCGCTGATCGGCGGCCAGTGGCGGGAAGTGGACTGACGCGCCGCTTATCCGCCCAGCGCCACCGCCATTTTTGACATTCACGGGAACAAGACCCTGCAGCGCGCGTTGTCATCACAGCGCCCCTGCAGAAAGCCTGTTGCCATGTCCAAGTCCACCAGTCCCTCGCCGGCCGCCGTCAAAACAGGCACCGGCGGTGAACCGCACCAGATTGCCGCCGCAGAACAGCCGGTGCTGACCACCAATCACGGCATGATGATTTCCGATGATCACAACAGCCTGCGCGCCGGCCCGCGGGGGGCGCTGTTGCTGGAAGACATGGTGCTGCGTGAGAAGCTGTTCCATTTCGATCATGAGCGTATCCCTGAGCGCGTTGTCCACGCCCGCGGGTTGGCCGCCCACGGCTATTTCGAGCTGACCGACAGCCTGGCCGAACTGACCATGGCGCAGGTGTTGGGGGAGGTGGGCCACCGCACGCCGGTGTTCGTGCGGTTTTCCACCGTGGCCGGCAATCGCGGATCGGCCGATCTGGCGCGTGATGTGCGCGGCTTTGCGGTGAAATTCTACACCAAGGAAGGCAATTGGGATCTGGTGGGCAACAATATCCCGGTGTTCTTCATCCAGGATGCGATGAAATTCCCCGATCTGGCCCATGCCGTGAAGGAAGAGCCGGATCGCGGCTTTCCGCAGGCCGCTTCGGCGCATGATACCTTCTGGGACTGGATCGCGATGACGCCCGAAGCCATGCACATGGTGATGTGGCAGATGTCTGATCGCACCATCCCGCGGTCGGTGCGGATGATGCAGGGCTTTGGCGTGCACAGTTTCCGGCTGATCAATGCCGCCGGCCAATCCACCTTCGTCAAATTCCACTGGACGCCCAAGCTGGGCCTGCAATCGGTGGTGTGGGATGAAGCGGTGAAGATCAACGGCGCCGATCCCGATTATCACCGCCGCGATCTGTATAACGCCATCGCAGCCGGCGATTTCCCCGAATGGGCACTGGGCGTGCAGCTGTTCAGCGAAGAGGACGCCGCCGGTTTCGATTTCGATCATCTCGACGCCACCAAGCTGATCCCGGAAGAAATCGTGCCACTGCGCGTAATCGGTCGGCTGGTGCTGGATCGCAATCCGGCCAATGTGTTCGATGAAACCGAACAGGTGGCCTTCTGCACCCAGAATCTGGTGCCGGGCCTGGATTTCTCCGATGATCCGCTGCTGCATGGCCGCAACTTCTCCTATCTCGACACCCAGCTCAGCCGCTTGGGCTCGACCAATTTCCACCAGATCCCGATCAACGCGCCGAAATGCCCGTTCGCCAACATGCAGCGCGACGGCCACATGCAGATGCAGGTCCACCCGCAGCGTGTTACCTACACGCCCAGCCTGCTCGATCCGTCTGGCCCGCGCGAAAGCCCCACCCAGGGCTTTCGCAGCTTTCCCGCCGCCATGATGGGCACCAAGCAGCGCGAACGCTCTGCCACGTTCAGCGATCACTACAGCCAGGCCCGCCTGTTCTTCGAAAGCCAGAGCGTGCCGGAGCAGGATCATATCGTCGCCGCGCTGGTGTTCGAGCTTTCAAAGGTGGAGGCCGATATCGTGCGCGATACCATGTTGGGCCATCTGGTGGTGATCGATGCCGATCTGGGCAACCGCGTTGCCGCTGGCCTGGGCCACAGCGAACCCATCACCGCCGCCAACCCTGCCGTGGCCCCGCGCACCGATCTCGCCCCCGCTCCCAGCCTCAGCATGCTGGCGCGCGGTGTGCCGCCGCTCACCGGCCGCCAGATCGGCGCCCTCGTCACCGACGGCAGTGACGCCGCCACGGTGACCGCCCTCCTGAAAGCCGCTCGCGCTGCCGGGGCCAAGGTCAAGATCGTCTGCCCCACCATCGGGGGCGTCACCCTCAACGACGGAACCAGGATGAAGGCCGATCACCAACTGGCCGGCGGCCCTTCCGTGCTGTTCGACGCCGTGGCGATCATCGCCTCCGAAGCCGGCACCACGGCCCTGCTCGGTGATGCCGCCGCCGTGGCCTGGGTGCACGATGCCTTCGCCCACCTGAAAGTCATCGGCGCCACACCGGAGGCCCTGCCCCTGCTCGCAGCGGCCGGCGTATGCGAAGACGAAGGCATCTGCGACCTCGATCCCGGTGCCGGCGTCTTCATCGAAACCGCCAGCGCCGGCCGCATCTGGGCGCGGGAACCAGATGTGCGACCGGTGTATTGAAGGCGGCTTCAACCGGGCGGAATCAGCCGGTCCAGCATCCCCGTCGCCAGCGCCGCCTTCACATGATCAATGAAGGCGCGCAGTTTGGGCAGCACCTGGGCGTGGCCGGGGTAGTGGAGGAAGAGGCCGGGGCTGGAGGGGGAGAGCGGGCCGAGCACCACTTCCAGGGCGCCGCTTTTCAACTCGTCGATCACCAGGGGTTCGCTCACTTGCGCGAGGCCGAGTCCGCGGCGGGCAAGGGCAACCACTGAGGTGTTTTCGTTGACGATCACCCGGCCCTTGATGGCGACTTCCACCATGCGGTTGCCGTCGATCAGGCGCCACGGCATCACCGATCCGTTGGAGATGCGCTGGCGGATGCAGTTGTGGGTTTTCAGATCGGCGGCGCTTTTGGGCCGGCCATGCTGGTTCAGATAATTGGGGGTGGCCACCACCACGAAGCGGAAGGGCGGGGAGAGGCGGACGCTGATCATGTCGGCTTCCAGCAGTTCGCCCACCCTGATTCCGGCATCGTGGCCGCTGGCGGCGAGATCGATCAGGGCGTCTTCGCCGGTCACTTCCACGTCCACGTCGGGATATTGGTCGCAGAAATCGGCAATGATGGGTTCGATCAGGATCGGCACCACGGAGCGCGGCATATTGAGCCGGAGCAGCCCAGCCGGGCGCCCGCCGTAGGTGCGTGCGCCTTCCCAGGCGTTCACCAGGCTGGCGAAGGCGGGGGCGGCTTGGGCGTGGAACAGCGCGCCGGCTTCGGTGAGGCCCACCGAGCGCGTTGTGCGGATGAACAGCGGCACGCCGATGCGATCTTCCAGCTGGCGCACCGTCTGACTGATGGCCGATGGCGACACGCCCAGATCCTCGGCGGCTTCGCGGAAGGAGCGTCGCTCCGCCACGCGCAGGAAGGCTTCGAGGCCATCAAGGAGATTGCGCGGGATTGTGTAGCTGTTCTTCATGGGGCGACAATCATTGCGTGGATTAACTTGGGTCTGAGTGTGACTTAAAACCCAGTCATCGGCAAGCCACCCACCGCCGAACGCTGAAAGGAAAGACCCATGACCATCACCCGCTTCTTCACCGACCGCCTGACCATCGCCGCCCTGGCGCTGACCGCCATCCTGCCCTTCGCAGCGCTGACCCCGGTGCACGCCGGCACCGCCCAGTGCGCCGTGCAGGCCGAGCAACTGCGCAGCGAAGCCGCCAGCGCCAATCCGCAGGATGCCGCCAAGGCGCTGCGTTCAGTGAAGATCGCCGAGAAGATCTGCGCGGAAGGCAACAGCCACGAAGCCGCGAAGAAGTTCGCCCAGGCCCGCACACAGCTCGCCAGCACCGTGCAGTTCGCCGAGCGGCGTTGAAACCCGCCTGCCGGCGCCCTCCCGCCGGCTGGTCATGCGGCGGCCACCCAGACCCGGGGTGGCCGCCGTTTTTTCGTTCAGAGTCCCGCCCGCGCAACCAGTGCGGCGGTGGAGGGATCGAAGCCCAGATCTTCGCCTGCCAGCAGGGCATTGGCCAGTTCCTTGCCCAGTTCCACGCCCCATTGATCGAACGGGTTGATGCCGAGCAGCACGGCGGCCACGAACGTCCGGTGTTCGTAAAAGGCGATGAGCGCACCCAGCGTCGCCGGATCGAGGCGATCGAGCAGAAAGGTGGAGGATGGCCGGTTGCCGCTGAACGTCTTGGCGTGGGCCAGCGCGGCATCGCCGCCGGACAGCGCCAGTGCCGCTTCGAAACTGCGGCCCTTCAGCAGTGCAGCACCTTGCGCGAAGCAATTGGCCAGCAGCTGGCGATGGTGAGTGGCGGGCAAGCCGTGCGCCGGTTCCAGCACGGCCACAAACTCCACCGGGCCAACGCAGGTGCCCTGGTGGATCAGCTGGAACACGGCATGCTGGGCATCGGTGCCGGTGCCGCCCCAGGTGATGGCGGCGGTTGGCCCGGGCAGTGGGCTGCCATCGCGGGCAACGCCCTTGCCGTTCGATTCCATTTCCAGCTGTTGCAGATAGGAAGGCAGCAGCCGCAGCCGTTCATCATAGGCAAACACGCCGCGCGTCTGCTGGCCCTGGCCGTGGGCGGCCCACACATCGGCAAGCGCGGCCAAAACCGGCAGGTTGTGCGCCAACGGGGTGTCACGAAAATGCGCGTCCATGGCGGCGGCGCCGGCGCGCAACTGGCTGAGCGCGCCCGGCCCGCAACGAATAGCGAGCGGCAGGCCGACGGCGGACCACAGCGAGTAACGCCCGCCCACGCTTTCGGCGAAGGGCAGCACATGGCCGGCACCCCACGAGGCGGCACGATCCGGGCGGGCGGTGATGGCGATGCAGTCGGAGCGGCGACCGGCCAGCCGCGCCAGCGCGGTTTCGGCGTTGGTCATGGTTTCGGCGGTGGTGAAGGTTTTCGAGATGACGACCAGCCGCGTTGTTGCCGGCTGGCAGGCGGCCAGTGCGCGGTGCAGCGCCTCGCCATCGATGTTGGAGACGACATGGATCGTGGGCCCATCTCCGTCACGGCCCAGCGCATCGTTCAGCAGCGCCGGCCCCAGCGCCGAACCGCCGATGCCGATCAGGATCACGTCGCTCACGCCCTCGGCGCGAAGCTGATCGGCGATGCGCGCAACGTCTGCGGCGGCGGCCTGGGCCACCGCAACATCAGCCGGGCTGCCGATGCCGCGCTCGGCAGTGTGAGTGGCGGCGCGGCCTTCCGATAGGTTCACGACCTCGCCGGCGAGCAGCCGCGCCCGCCAGCCCGGCAGATCGGCAGCGGTGCAGGCGGCCAGCTGTTGATCCAGCACCGGTAGCGGCAGGGCAAGGCGCGACAGATCCATGTGCAGCCCGCAGGCGCTGGCCGACAGGCGGGCCAGCCGATCAGGCTCGCCCGCGAAAAGGGCACGAATATCGACCGGGGATGCCCCGGCAGCGCGGATGGCAGCAAGATGATCCATGCGCGCTGTTTTCCGGCCTTGGGCGTGCGAAGTCCAGCCCTGTTGCGGCCAAAGGCTTGACCGGCTGGTGCAATCGGCCCACGGCGAAGCCGATGACTCGAAAGCGCAAGGCGATGCCCGATCCGGGGCCCGGCCCCGAATTGGCCCGTGCCGACCGGATGGAGCGGCTGGCGGCGTTCGCACGCGATGTGCTGGGCCATGAATTTGCCGATCTGGCGCTGCTCGACCGCGCGCTCACCCATGGCAGCGCCACCCGCCAGCCCGGCGCCAGTTACCAGCGGCTGGAGTTCCTGGGCGATCGCGTGCTCGGCTGCGTGGTCGCTGGCCTGCTCTATGGTCAGCATGATGAAGCCGAAGGCCGACTGACGGCGCGGCTGCACGCCATGGTGGAAGGCCCGGCCAACGCCCGCGTGGCGCGCGGCTGGAACGCCGGGCCGCTGATCGCGATGGAACCGGTGAGCCGCGGCAAGGGCCTGGCCGACAGTGACAATGTGCTGGGCGATGTGGCCGAAGCGGTAACGGCGGCGGTGTTCATCGATGGCGGCTGGACGGCGGCTTCGGCGTTTGTCACCCGCCACTGGGGCCCGATGATGCAATCGGATCACCCGTTCCTGAACGATCCCAAGAGTGCCCTGCAGCAATGGGCGCTGAAACGCCGGCTGGGCATGCCGGATTATCTGGTGGTAAACCGCGATGGCCCCGATCACGCGCCAGTGTTCACCGTGGAAGTGACGGTGCGTGGCGCCCCGCCGGCCAGTGCCACCGGCAAATCCCGGCAAGAGGCCGAAAAGGCCGCCGCCACCCTGTTGTTGAAAAGCCTTGAAGCATGACCAGTGAACTGACCCCCATTACAACTCGCTGCGGCACCATCGCCGTTGTTGGCGCGCCCAACGCGGGCAAATCCACGTTGGTCAACGCGTTGGTGGGCCAGAAGGTCGCCATCGTGTCGCCCAAGGTGCAGACGACGCGGCAGCGGCTGGTGGGCATCGCCATCCATGAAAGTGCGCAGATGCTGCTGGTGGATACGCCCGGCATCTTTGCCCCTCGCCGCCGGCTGGACCGCGCCATGGTGAAGGCGGCCTGGGATGGCGCGACCGATGCCGAGGTGATCGTGCTGGTGATCGATGCCAAGGCCGGGCTGAAAGGCGATGTGCCCGAGATCATCGCCACCTTGGCCAATCGCCGTGAACCGAAACTGCTGGTGCTCAACAAGGTTGATATCTGCGTGAAGGAGCGGCTGCTCGATCTGGCCAGCCGCTGCAACGAACTGGCGACGTTCGAGGAAATCTTCTTCATCAGCGCCAGCACCGGGGATGGCGTTACCGAACTGAAGGCGGCGCTGGCCGCACGCCTGCCGCTGAGCCCGTGGCATTATCCGGAAGACCAGCTGAGCGATGCCACCACCCGCCTGATGGCGACCGAACTGACGCGTGAGCAGCTGTATCTGCAACTGCACGCCGAACTGCCCTACGCCGCCACCGTTGAAACCGAAAAGTGGGAAGAGCGTCGCGACGGCAGCGTGGCCATCCACCAGCAGATCATCATCGAGCGGGACAGCCAGAAAGCCATCGTGCTGGGCAAGAGCGGCAGCCGCATCAAGGAAATCGGCGCGACGTCGCGGGCCAACATTGCCGACCTGCTGGGCCGCAAGGTCCACCTGTTCCTGCACATCAAGGTGCGGGCCGATTGGGGGGATGACCGCAGCCTCTACAGCGCGGTCGGCCTCGATTTCGTGGATTAAGCTGCGACGATCCGCTGGCGGCGCGCCATCGCGCCGATCAAGCCAAAGCCGGCAATCAACATCGCCCAGCTCGACGGTTCCGGGATGGGATCGCCGCCCGGATTGAAGCCGCCATCGTTGGTGCCCATGCCGACACCGGAAGTGCCCAGGCCGCTGCCGGTGATGGACTGGTAGCGCACGATGAAGTTGTTGAAGATCACCGAGGTGATGTTGTTGGCGAAGCTCAGCGCGAATTCCTGCGTCGCCACATTGCCGTTGGTGACGCCGCCGCCACCACCGCCGCTGCAGTTGTTGTTGGCCGTCAGGCAGAAATCGATGGTGGTCTGGCCGCCAATCTGCGGGAAGCCGGCGTTGATGACGGCTGTGCCGAACGGACCCGAAATCGGAGTTGCCCCGATGATTTCCGGATTGCCGTTGAAACCAAAGCTGGAGATGCGGCCGCCGACAGGCGCGGTCGAGAGCGTGTTGTCGATCTCGGCAGAGAAGTTCCAGACCTGCCCGGCCACACTGTTCAGGGTGAACGTTATTGCTGACATCAGACCAGATTGGTTCTGCTCTTCAATGATGCCATTGTAGTTGTAGGTGAACGACTTGCCGACATCGGCCGACGTGACCGTGATCGGCGAATTCACCAGCGGCACCACGGCGGCAGCAGGAGCAGCCACCAGAGCCAAGGCAAAAGCGAACGCAAACTTGTTCATAATCATTAACACCCCGTTACTAGTGTATAAATAGACGATTCGCGTTCCTGAATCTATTCCAAATTTTTGGTTAACGCGCATATTTGCTGCGCCGGGCACGCTTGCCACTATGATGGCCGCCATGATCCGCGTTGAACCTGCACTGGTGGTGGCCCTTGCCCCGCACGGCGAGCATGCCGTGGTGGCGCGATTCCTGTCGGCGGATCAGGGGCTTGTCGCGGCCTATGTGCAGGGCGGGCGCGGGCGCAAGCTGCGGCCGGTGCTGCAGATCGGCAATCGCGTCGCGCTCGATCTGGTAACGAAATCGCCCCAGCAACTGGCCTTTGCGACTGTGCATCCGCTGGGCACCAACATGGCGATGATGCACGGGCCGGCGGCGCTGGCGCTGGTCGATTATCTCGCCAGCCTGTCGGCCACCTGTTTGAACGAGGGCGAAGCCCAGCCGCGACTGTTCCCGTTGTTTGATGCACTGTTTGGCGCGGCGGCCGCGGGCGCGCTGGCGACAGACGTTGGCCCG
Organism: Sphingomonadales bacterium 32-65-25; assembly: GCA_002280855.1. Taxonomy (GTDB): domain Bacteria; phylum Pseudomonadota; class Alphaproteobacteria; order Sphingomonadales; family Sphingomonadaceae; genus Sandarakinorhabdus. The sequence continues at coordinate 190,709 of NCEU01000005.1, forward strand.
GCGCTGGTACGGCTGGAACTGGCGCTGCTCGCCGATCTTGGGCTGGGCCTCGATCTAACCAGTTGCGCAGCCACTGGCGCGACCAGTGATCTGGCGTTTGTTTCGCCCAAGTCTCGCCAGGCTGTGAGCCGTGGCGCGGGGGAGCCTTGGGCGGCGAAATTGCTGCGCTTGCCCGTCTTCCTGCTGGGTGAGGGCGAATCCAATGCCGCTGCCATTGCCGACGGCCTGGCGCTCACCGGGCACTTCCTCGCCCGCGAAGTACTGCGTGATGGCGTGGCGGCAAAGCGCTGCTGGACCGCCCGCGAACGGTTGGTAAGCCTGCTCACCCGCTGACACCGCTTGCGGGCAATGCCCGCCACCGCTAACCCATCGCCATGGCCAGCCTCCCCCCCGAAAGCGACAATATCATCGAAGCCCCGTTCGGCGCGGCGCTGGGCGATCGCTATCTCGTCTATGCCCTCTCCACCATCACCGCGCGATCATTGCCCGATCTGCGCGATGGTCTGAAACCGGTGCACCGCCGCCTGTTGTGGGCGATGCGGCTGCTGAAGCTGAACCCCGATCAGGGCTACAAGAAATGCGCCCGCGTGGTGGGGGACGTGATCGGCAAATATCACCCGCACGGTGACCAATCGGTTTATGACGCGATGGTCCGACTGGCGCAGAGTTTTGCGCTGCGGGTGCCGCTGGTCGATGGCCAGGGCAATTTCGGCAATATCGACGGCGATAACGCGGCGGCCATGCGCTACACCGAAGCGCGGCTGACCGATGCCGCCATCCGCCTGATGGACGGGCTGGACGAAGAATCGGTGCCGATGCGCACCACCTATAATGGCGAAGAGGAAGAGCCGGAGGTATTCCCCGGCCTGTTCCCCAACCTGCTGGTCAACGGCGCGGCCGGCATCGCGGTCGGCATGGCCACCTCCATCCCGCCGCACAATGTGGTGGAAATTGTCGATGCGGCGCTGCACCTGCTGCGCGCACCCGATGCACCGGAAACCGATCTGCTGCAGTTCGTCACCGGGCCTGATTTTCCCACCGGCGGTGTGCTGGTCGAACCGCGGGCCAGCATCGCCGAATCCTATCTCATCGGGCGGGGCAGTTTCCGCCTGCGCGCGCGCTGGAGCGTGGAAGACCAGGGCCGCGGCACCTGGACGATCATCATCAGCGAAATCCCGTATCAGGTGCTGAAGGGCAAATTGATCGAGCAATTGGCCGAACTGATCACCGAGAAGAAGCTGCCGATCCTCGCCGACGTGGCGGATGAAAGCGACGAGCAGCTGCGCATCGTCATCACACCGAAATCGCGCAATGTTGATGCCGACGTGCTGATGGAAAGCCTGTTCAAGCTGACCGATCTGGAAGTGCGCATCCCGCTCAACATGAACGTGCTGGATGAAGGCCGGCCGGGCGTGCTGGGGCTCAAACCCGTGATCGCCAAGTGGCTCATTCACCAGCGCGAAGTGCTGGTTGCCCGCTCGCGCTATCGGCTTGGCCGGATTGAGGCGCGGCTGGAAGTGCTCGGCGGCTTTCTCAAGGCCTATCTCAACCTGGATGAGGTGATCCGCATCATCCGCGAAGCCGATGATGCCAAGGCCGAGCTGATTGCGGCCTTTGATCTGACTGCGGTGCAGGCTGAAGCCATTCTCAACATGCGGCTGCGCAGCTTGCGCCGGCTGGAAGAGATCGAGATCACCCGCGAAAACAAGGCGCTGACGGAGGAAGCCAAGGGCCTGCGTGGCCTGATCGACAGCGAGGCGCAGCAAACCGAGCGGCTGGCCACCGATCTGGCCGCGCTGCGCGTCGCCTATGGCCCCACGACCCTGCTCGGCCGCCGCCGCACCAGTATCGCGGATGCGCCGCAAGTGAAGTTCGTGCCGATCGAGGCGATGATCGAGAAGGAACCGCTGACCATCATCTGTTCGGCCATGGGCTGGATTCGCGCGATGAAGGGCCATGTCGATCTGGCCAGCACCGAAGCGCTGAAGTTCAAGGAAGGCGACGGGCCGGCCTACGCCTTCCACGCCTTCACCACCGATCGCCTGGTGCTGGCGGCCAGCGATGGCCGTTTCTACACGCTCTCTCCCGATCGCCTGCCCGGCGGACGCGGCCTGGGCGAGCCGTTGCGGCTGATGATCGATCTGGCGGAAGGGACGGAGATTGTCAGCCTGTTCACACACCAGCCCGATCGCCGCCTGCTGCTCGTGGCCAGCGATGGTCGCGGTTTCCAGATCGACAGTGCCGAGCTGCTGGCGGAAACCCGCAAGGGCAAGGTGATCATGTCACCCAAGGGCGATGCGCGGCTGGCCATTGTGCGCTGGATCTCCCCGGCCGACGACATGGTGGCGGTGATCGGCGAGAACCGCAAACTGCTGGTGTTCCCGCTGGAAGAACTGCCGCAGATGCAGAAAGGCCAGGGCGTGGCGCTGCAGAAATACAAGGATGGCGGCATGAGCGACGTGCGGACGTTCGTGATGGCGGAAGGGCTGAGCTGGCCAATGGGCGGCGACAGTGGCCGCACCCGCACGGAAGCCGACCTGACTTTCTGGAAGGGCGCACGCGCCAGCGCCGGCCGGATGCCACCCAACGGCTTCCCACGCGACAACAAGTTCACCGCCTGAGCACTCGCCAGCACCGCCGGGCCGGGGTAAGGATGGCGCCATGATCGGTGTCATCCTTATTGCTGTGCTGAACGTCGCCATGTTCGCCTGGTTTTTCTACCTGGCGGCCAAGGATCCATCGAACGTGTTCAAGCGCCGCCGCCCGCCCACGGGCGACGATAACAGCAGCACACCCGCCGCTTCTGGCGCTGATCAGGGTGGCATCCAGCCGCCGACGCAGGGTTGAACCGACATGGTGGTTGTCATCCTCATCCTGCTGTCCCTGGGCGTCGCCGGCTTCATCATGGTCAGCGACGCGCGCAAGAACGACAGTTTCAAGCGGCTGGAGCAACGCGCCAGCGATGGCACCGTTGTCGACAGCAGCAGTGACGGCGATGCCGGCGGTGATGGCAGCGGGGGCGATTGACCCCGGCAGGCGTCCGGCCGTGAACGGCGGCTGAGCCAATGACGGCGATCATCATCATCATCGTCGTGGTGATTGCCGTGTTCCTGCTGTTTGGTGCCCGCGCCAGCCGGGCTGCGGCGCCTTCGCCCTTGCCCCGCCCTCCTCTGTCGCGCCGCGATATCCCGCCTGATCCGATCATCGATCCCGGCCTTGATCCATTGATCGAACCCTGGGCGGATGATGTGCCAGCGCGGCTGCGCTCCGACGAATTGATCAGCGACGACGCGCCGTTCGCACCCGGTGGTGGCGACTTTGGCGGCGGCGGCGCCAGCGGAGACTGGGACGACGACAGCAGCGATGAAAGCGGCAGCAGCGACGACTGATTCTGCTTGCCCGTTCGGTTCGAATCGATATAATTATGGTATCGCATTTAAATCGAGGAGATCAATGTGACCACTCATGATCCGGCCCGGCAGCCCAGCCTTGAACGGGCCGGCGTTGGCGCCAACGGCATTGCCATGCTGTTCCTGTTGCTGATCAATCTGGTGGCGCTTGGCGCCGCCTTGCTGGCGCTGGTTGGCGGTGCGGGGCCGCTGGCGGTGCTGGGCGTGATCGCGCTGTCGCTCACCTTCGCCTTCGTCGCCACAGGCTTCTACATGCTGCAACCCAACGAAGGTGCGGCCATCACCCTGTTTGGTGCCTATCGCGGCACCGATCGGGTGAATGGCCTGCGCTGGACCTGGCCGTGGATGGGCAAGCAGAAGATCAGCCTTCGCGCCAACAACCTGATTTCGCAGCAGATCAAGGTGAATGATCTGCGCGGCAACCCGATCGAGATCGCCGCGCAATTGGTGTGGCGTGTTACCGATACGGCGCAGGCGCTGTTCGACGTCGATGATTATCGCGGCTTCGTCACCGCCCAGGTGGAAGTGGCGGTGCGCACCATCGGCGCGCGTTACCCTTATGATGATTTCGAGCACAAGGAGATCACCCTGCGCGGCGATCACGACCGCGTGTCGGGCGAACTGCGCGCCGAACTGATCAACCGGCTCAGCGTGGCCGGCATCACGGTGGATGAATGCGGCTTCACCCACCTCGCCTATGCCCCCGAAATTGCGGGTGCCATGCTGCGCCGCCAGCAGGCAGCCGCCGTGGTCGCCGCGCGCGAAACCTTGGTGGCGGGCGCGGTGGGCATGGTCGAAATGGCGCTGGCGCAGTTGAGCGAGAAGAACGTCGTCGAACTGGATGACGAGCGCAAGGCCGCCATGGTCTCCAACCTGATGGTGGTGCTGTGCGGCGAGCGCGAGACTCAGCCCATCGTCAACGCGGGCAGCCTCTATTGACGGTGCGATGACCGCGAAAAAGGCCTTTCCCCTGCGGCTCGATCCGGCCCTTCACGAGGCGCTGGAACGGGCCGCAGCGGCTGATTTGCGCAGTCTCAATGCGCAGATCGAGGTGCTGTTGCGCGAGGCGCTGGCAAAGCGCGGCGTGAAGGTGGCGGTGACGCCAGGGCCAAAGCGCGGGCGCCCCCCCACATCTGAATCGCCTCAGGACTGAACGGCAGCGTCCAGCAGCGCGGCGACCGTTTCCGTATCGTTGGGGAAACCCGCCGCCACCCAGGCCCGTTCGAACGCACCCAATCGCTTTGCCACTTCCGGTCCGGGTGTGACGCCGCGGGCGATGATGTCCTTGCCTGTCGCCGGTGGGCGGGGGCGGTGCCAGCCGATCAATGGAACAGCAGCCTTCGCATCACCGGCAATCAGCAACCGGTCGATCACCGCCTCGCCGCCATCCTTGTAGGCCATCGGCCAGTATGGCGCCGGCCCGGCCGGCTGCACTGCCGCCACCAGCCGGATGCGCTGCGCATTGGAGAGCTTCAGCCGCGCGCCAACCTCCGCCGCCACGCGCGTCTCACCGGCGGGCAGCAACGCCGCCAGCCGGCGCTCCCAGGCCGGCGACAGGCCAGCAGTGGCTTCGGCCACGATCGTTTGCACCAGCAGCGGCAGGCGGGCCACATCCAGTTCCGGCAGCACCGGGCGGAAGATCCCGGCTTCCAGCATCAGCGCCAGCGTCGCCACCGGATCAGGCAGCGCCAGCAGCAGGCGCAATTCCATGGCGATGCGTTCCCGCGACAGCGCCATCAGATCATTGGCGCGGGCGGTGCAGGCTGCGAGCCCGTCGGCATCCACTTGCCCCGCAAAACGCGCGGAAAAACGGAAGAAGCGCAAGATGCGCAGATGATCTTCGGCAATGCGCTGCAGCGGATCGCCGATGAAGCGCACCCGCCGCTCCGACAGGTCATCCAGGCCGCCCCAATAATCATCGATCACGCCGTCCGGCAGATGGGCATAAAGCGCGTTCACGGTGAAATCCCGCCGCGCTGCATCCTCGCGCCAGTCATCGGTGAAGGCGACCTGCGCATGGCGGCCAAAGCTCTGAACGTCGCGGCGCAGGGTCGTCACTTCCGCGACCAGATCATGCCCCACCACCGTTACCGTGCCATGCGCGATACCGGTGGGCACGGCTTTCAGGCCGGCGGCCTTCACGCGCTTCATCACCTCGTCCGGCGCAAACCGCGTTGCCAGATCGATATCCGCCCCGCCCAGCCCGAGCAGCCCGTCGCGCACTGCGCCGCCGACCAGCCGTGTCTCGCCAGTCTCAGCCTCAAGTGCGCTGAGCAACGCGGTCCCCGCTGCTGTGGCAGCCCAGGTTTGCGGCGGTAGAGTTTGGGGCAGGCTCACAGCGTCTCCAGCCGGCGCGACAGGGCAACGATCATGCCGGCAGTGGCGCCCCAGATATAATGGCGATCATGGCGGATCGACCAGTAATGCCGGGTCTGGCCCTGCCATTGGCCGCTCTGGCGCAGATGGTTGGCGGGATCGAGGACATGCGCCAATGGCACATGGAACAATTCGTCCACCTCGTCCGGATGGGCGCGCAGGGTCAATCCGGGCGGCACCACGCCCACCACTGGCGTCACCAGATAGCCGGTGCCGGTGCGATAGGGATCGAGCGTGCCCAGCACCTGCACTTGGCTGCGCGGCAGGGCCACCTCCTCCTCCGCCTCACGCAGAGCGGCCGCCACGGCATCGGCGTCCTCGGCATCCTGCCGCCCGCCGGGAAAGGCGACCTGGCCGGGGTGGCGCTTCAGGTTTGCGGTGCGGCGGGTGAACAGCAGTTGCGGCGCGGCTTCATCCGAAATCGCCATCAGCACGGAGGCCGGCGTCAGCGCAGCAACCGGCGGCGGGCCGGCGCGGTCCAGATCCCAATCGCCGTGCGGACGCGGCGTGAACGGCCCGCTGAGCAGGGAGCGCACGCGTTCAAGCGGCATCGTCAATGCCCTGCATGAACGGAAAGAAGGCGCCGTCGCTCCACAAGCCGGGCGGCTCTGCGCCTTCGGCCAGCGCCAGATCGGCCAGGCGATAGAAGGTGGCGCGGTTGACCAGCGCATGGAGCCCGCCCCGCACGTGCAGATAGGGCCGCGGCGTGCCGTCGCCGCCAATCTGCACGTCCAGCATGTTGTTGGGGCCGGCGGCCACCACATCGTCGGTGTTCAGGCGGAACAGGATGCGCCGGGCTTCCCCCTCGCCCTCCCAATCGGCATCCACGGCGATGAACGGCGCATCCTCCACATCGATGTCGAGCTTTTCCACCGGCGTCACCAGCACATGGCTGCCATCGGGTTCACGGCGCAGGATCGAGGAAAACAGCTGCACAAGTTCCTTGCGGCCAATGGGTGAGCCAGCGTGGAACCAGGTGCCATCGGCGGCAATGCGCATGTCGCTGTGGCCGCAATGGCTGGGGTGCCATTGTTCCACGGGCAGCCGCTTTCCGGCCCGCGACAGGGCGAGCAGTTCGGCAAAACGATCAGCAGGAGATTCGGTGCTCACGCGCCCTAGATAGGGCAAGACGCCGTTCAGGCAACCTTGGCGGTGCGGGGCGGGTTGCCGCTGGCGGCTTCCACCCAGGCGATGCGCGGCAGGCCCGTGGTGGGCCCACGCAGCAACAGCCGATCATGATCGACCGGGCCAGGTAGTTCCCAGTGCCGCGTTGCTGCCGCCGAAAAGCCGAAGCGGCCATAAAAGGGCGCATCGCCGATCAGCAGCACCGGCGGACTGTCGGCCGCATCAAGCGCGGCCAGGCTGGTGCGCATCAGGGCAGAGGCGATGCCCTGCCCTTCGCGCGCTGCCGCCACCGCGACCGGCCCGAGCAGGATCATCGGCTGCCGCGCGCCGCCCACGCTTTTCAAACGGATCGGCCAGCATTGCAGGCTGCCCACCAGCGTATCGCCTTCCATGGCCACAAATGAGAAATCACCAAGCACCTCGGCCCGATCCCGCAGGCGATAGGCGGTGCGGTTGCGGCGCGCCGGGCCGAACCGATCGTCGAGCAGGGAGTCGATGACGGGCTGGTGCCCAGGCGCCAGCGGAAGGATGGTGATCACAGGAACGACGGCTTTCTGCAAAACGGGCGACAAACGCAAGCGGGCACTGCACCATACGGCGCAGTGTCAGTTTCGTCGTCCAAGTCGAAGAAGATGCGTCATGGCCGGCGTTTTATCAGCCGGTCGATGAACACGCAATGGATTGATCGGCCTTAGGATCAGTGCAGGCGGCGGTCGAGGCCGGCGATGGCCTCGTCGGTCAGCCGGGTTTGCAGGTCCTTGTCGGCACGCGCGGCGATGATCGCGGCGGCGGCCTTGGTCACCTGGGCGGCGACTTCCGCCTTCAATTCTGCCGTCGCGGTGCGTTCGGCAGCAGCGATGCGGCTGGCAGCGGCAGCGGTGCGGCGCGCGATGGCGTCGCTGGCGGCGGCTTCGCTGGCCTTCACCAGATCGGCGGCTTCGGTCTGCGCGCGGGCACGGATGGCGGCGGCGTCCGATTCGGCGGCAGCCTTGGCCGCCTGCGCGTCAGCCAGCAGCTTTTCAGCTTCGGCGCGCAAGACGGCGGCTTCGTCGAGCTGCTTCTTCACGCCGGCAATGCGGTCGTCCAGCGCCTTGGCGATCAGCGACGGCGCCTTGAACACCACCACGGCCAGCACGATGAAGATGGCAACGCCGGTATAGACCCAGCCTTCGGCACCAACGCCCAGCAGCGTCGGTTCGGCGTGATGGCCGCCGTCTGCCTGGGTTTCTGCGGTGTGGACCTGTTCTTCAGCCATGATCGATCCTTAGCGGGCCGCGATCGCTGCCGACACGTCGGCAGGGGTGATCTCGATGCCCACCAGCTTGGCAACGGCTTCGCTGGTCAGTTCGGCAACAGTGGTTTCAAGGCCAGCGCGAGCACTGCCCAGCGCCAGTTCCAGCGAAGCAGCAGCCGCTTCGGCATCCGCATCAAGGCGGGCGCCAAGGGCCTTCAACTGGGTGTCGCTGGCCTTGGCCGCGGTTTCACGGGCCTGGGCCACCGCCGCCTGGGCGGCATCGCGAGCCGCCTTCATGGCGGTTTCATGATCCGCGCGCAGCGTATCTGCCGCGCCCTTGGCCGCTTCGGCCCGATCCAGATCGCTACCGACCTGCGCTTCACGCGCATCGATCACCTTGCCCACCTTGGGCAAAGTCGGCCGCACCACAGCGAAATAGAGCAGCGTGAAGATCACGCCGAACCAGAACAGCTGCGATACGAAACTGGCAGGATCAAATTGTGGCACGGATCATCCCCGGCTTTTCAGCGGTTAAAGGCTGGCGCCCGGTGATAGCCACCGAGCGCCAAAGCCGAAATCAACCGAACGCCAGCGCCAGCGCGACAACGGCGGCGATCAGGCCCAGAGCTTCGGTCACGGCGAAGCCGAAGATCAGGCGGGCGCCGAGCTTGTCGGCAGCGGCCGGATTGCGCAGCGCGCCCTGCAGGAACATCCCGAAGATGAGGCCGACGCCGATGGCGGCGAAACCTGCACCCATGGCGGCCAGGCCGGCGCCGATCAGCTTGTAAGCAGCAACAGTTTCCATTGTTCGTCCTCTACGGTGATCTAGTGGTTGAATTAATTAGTGAAGATTGACGGCGTCGTTGAGATAGATGCTGGCCAGCAGCGCGAACACATAGGCCTGCACGACGGCGATCAGCAGTTCCAGCGCGGTGAGCGCGACGTTGACGCCCAGCGGGATGATGCCCAACCCGATGTTGACGGCGCCCAGCGACACCACGAAGCCGCCGAACACTTTCATCAGCACGTGGCCGGCGGTCATGTTGGCGAACAAACGAATGGCCAGCGTGAACGGGCGCGACAGGAACGACAGGAATTCGATGGCAGCCACCAGCGGCGCCACGAACAGCGGCGTGCCTTCCGGCAGGAACAGCGAGAAGAAGTGCAGGCCGTGGCGGGCAAAGCCGACAATCACCACCAAAATGAAGACGATCATGGCGAGACCGAAGGTAACGGCGATATGGCTGGTAGGCGTGAAGCTGTGCACGAATGGCACCATGCCGATGAGGTTGCACGACAGCACGAAGATGAAGACGGCAAAGATCAGGGGAGCGTAGCGCAGGCCATCCTTGCCGACATTTTCACGCAGCATGTCGCGAATGAAATCATAGAGCAGCTCAACAGCGGCCTGCATGCGGCCCGGCACCAGCTGCGGGCGGGCGGTGCCGATGAACAGGAAGGCCGAAACCGCCAGCAGCGTGATCAGCATCCACAGCGAGCTGTTCGTGAACGACAGATCGAAGCCGCCCGCGTTCAGCGGGACGATGGTTTCGATCTTGAACTGCTCCATCGGGTTGGCCACGGCCGTTTATTCCTCGTCCCGTTTGGCGGACTCTTGGTCCATCCGCTTCTGCCGGCGCAGCGACTGGGTAAGACCCGTCACAAACCCCAGCAACAACATCGTGATCAGACCCCAGGGGCCGGTTCCGGCCTGCCGGTCGATGAACCAGCCGATGAAACCGCCTGCCAGCATGGCGCCGATAAATTCCGACGCGGCCTGCCAGCCCTGATTTTCCTGCAACTTGGCGCCATCCTTCCGGCTCGGTTCCGCCGCCCGGGCCGCAGCAATGCGGCGCGCGAGGCTATCCTCGTCGGTGGGTGGTTTGGCCAAGGCGCAAATCCCTATGATCTTACTGCCTGCCGCATATGACAGACGGCCCCGCCAGCGATGCCGACAAGACTTGGCGCGCGTCCTAGATGCGGGGGGTGGGCCTGTCAACCGTTGTGCAGTGCAACCTTGGTGCAATTGCGCGCGTTGTGACGGTTACGCCATGGCCACCAGCCTCTCGGCGGTCTGCAGGTCAACGCTCACCAGCTGGCTCACGCCGGGCTCGCCCATGGTGACGCCGAACAGCCGGTGCATGCGGCTCATCGAAACGGCGTTGTGGGTGACGATCAGGAATCGGGTGGCTGTCTCAGCCGCCATCCGGTCGAGCAGGTCGCAGAAACGTTCCACGTTGGCGTCATCCAGCGGCGCATCGACTTCGTCGAGCACGCAGATCGGGGCGGGATTGGAGAGGAACAAGGCGAAGATCAGCGCCGTCGCCGTCAGCGCCTGCTCGCCGCCGGAAAGCAGCGTGAGCGATTGCAGCTTCTTGCCCGGCGGCTGCGCCATGATTTCAAGGCCGGCTTCGAGCGGATCATCGGATTCGATCAGCGCCAATTGCGCCTCGCCGCCGCCGAACAGATCAGAGAAGAGCGTGCGGAAATGGCCATCGACAGCGGTGAACGCCGCCTGCAACCGCTGCCTTCCTTCGCGGTTGAGGCTGCCGATGGAGCCGCGCAGGCGGGCAATGGCGGTATCAAGCTCGGCCTTTTCGGACGTGGTGAGCAGTGCCTGTTCTTCCAATTCCTTCAGCTCGATATCCGCCCGCAGATTGACCGGGCCCAGCCGATCGCGTTCGGCGGTGAGCGCATCGAGTGTTTCGGCCAGTGCCGTCGGATCGCCGGGTTCGATGCCGAAGCCGAAACGGCCGGGCAGCAGCGGCGGCGGGCATTGAAACCGCTCACCGCACAGGCGTTCCAGTTCGAGCCGGGCGGCATCCTGATGCTCGGCCTCGGCGCGGGCGGTGGCGCGCAGTTCGCGGGCTTCGCCAACATCCGCGTCAGCAGCGCGAGCGCGGGCGGAGACGGCGTTCAGGGCAGATTCGGCGGCGGCCAGCCGGTCAGCCGCAGTGGCACGGGCGGTGTCTGCGGTTTCGGTGACGGTAGCGAGACCCGCAAGATCGGCGGCAATGGCACGGGCGCGGGCGGCAAGGCCGGCGCGTTCGTCCTCGGCGGCTTCGCGGCGGTTGGCGAGTTCGCTGCGCTGGCCGGCGCTGGCGGCGATTCGGCGCTGCCAATCACCCTGTTCCGCCTGAATCGCGGCGCGGCGGCGGCCGGCGGAGTCGGCATCGCGGCCGGCAGTGTCCACGGCGGCGCGCGCGGTGGACAGCGCGGTGCGGGCGGTGTCATTGCCGGTTCGGGCTGCGGCCAGCGCCACCGACAGGCCGGCGAGTGCATCGGCCGCCGGCACGGCCGCGCGCGCCGTTTCGGCTTCGGCCACCAGCCGCGCTCGGTCGGCCTCGGCCTGGGCGGCGGAAGTCTTCAGGCTGGATTCCTCGCCGGCGGCGCGGGCCGCCGCGGTTTCGGCTTGCGCCAGCCGGCCGCGCGCTTCGGTGAGCAGCCGCGCCGCCGCGTCGCGGGCCTGACGGGCGGCGCGCTCGGCCGCAGCAATGGCGGCGGCAGCAGCTTCTGCGTCGCGCAATGCTGCGCTCGCCTTTTCAACGGTGCCGGCAGCGGCCTGACGTTCGGCCTCGAGTTCGGCGGCGCGGCGACGGGCGCGCAGGCGGGCGGCGGCGGCATCGGTGCGGCCACCCGAATCAACCAGCCCATCCCAGCGCCATAATTTGCCGTCGCGGCTCACCAGCCGTTGGCCGGGCTTCAACGCGGCCAGCAACGGCGCATCAGGCGCGGCATCAACAACGCCGGTCTGCGCCAGCCGGCGCGCCAGTTCGGGCGGTGCCTGCACCTGGCCGGCCAATGGCACAACGCCCGCCGGCAATGCCGGATCGTCAGCCGCCACACTGCCGGCAAAGCGGCGCGGCGCGGTGGAGCTGGCGGGTCCCGCTTCCATGTCTTCGCCCAGCGCGGCGGCCAACGCAGCTTCATATCCGGCAGCAACGACCAGTTGATCGGCAATGCGCGGGCCCTTGCCCTGATCAGCCGCCAGCCGGCGGGCCAACGCCTGGGCTTCGGCCTCCAGGCTGGCCAGCGTGGCGCGGGCGGCGGCCAAGGCGGCGGCGGCTCCGCTGCGCGCCGCTTCTGTGGCGGGGCGGGCCGCTTCGGCTTCGGCAACGCCGGTTTCGCAGGCAGCAACATCAGTCTGCGCCTTGGCCACGGCCGCGCGGAACGGTTCCAGATCCGGCGCCGGGGCCAGCCGTGCCAGCCGTTCGGCCAGATTCCGTGCTTCAGCCTCGGCGCGGGTGGCGCGGGCGGTGGCCGCGGCAGCGGCATCACTGGCGGCGCGGGCAGCCGCTGCCGCCGCCGCATGAGCCGCCATCGCATCAGACAGGGCGGTTTCGGCGGCCAGCGCGGCGGCTTGCGCCAACGACAGCCGTTCGGCCAGCGCCGGGCGCTCTGTCGCCAGCGCCGCCAGGCGTTCGGCCAGTGCGGCGTCTTCAGCCGCCAGCCGCTCACCTGCGGCGGCGGCATCATCGGCAAGGGCGGTTTCGCGCGCCGCGTCGCGGTCGATACTGGCGATGCTGGCGGCCAGCGCGGCATCGCGGCGGGCCAGTTCCTGCGCTTCGGCGTCCAGCAAGGCGCGGCGCTGGCGCAGGGTCTGGGCGGCGGCTGCCGCTTCCGCTTCAGATTGGCGCAGCGCCGGCAGCGCGGCATTGGCATCGGCGGCTTCGGCCGTGAGCTGCGCTGCCAGCCGTGTGCGTTCGGCGGCCAGGGTTTCGGCAGCCACCGCGGCCTTGCGGGCGCGTTCGCTCAGCGCCACGGCGGTGTGCCAGCGGGCGTGGATCAGCGCGGCCTCGCCATGGCGGATACGGTCAGAGAGGCTGCGGTACCGTTCGGCAGACTTGGCTTGCCGGCGCAGTGTTCCCGCCTGCGTTTCAAGGCCCCTGATGACATCGTCCAGCCGCGTCACATTGGCTTCGGCGGCGCGCAGGCGAATCTCGGCCTCACGCCGGCGCACGGCCAGCCCGGCAATGCCAGCGGCTTCTTCCAGCAACTGGCGGCGTTCGGCCGGCTTGGCGGCAATGATCGCGCTGATACGGCCCTGGCCCACGATCGCCGGGCTGTGCGCGCCGGTGGCTGAATCGGCAAACAGCAGGCGCACATCCTGGGCGCGGGCATCGCGGCCGTTGAGGCGGTAATCCGAACCAGCGCCGCGCTGGATACGGCGCTGCACCTCGATCTCCTCCCCGGCGCTGCCGGCAAGGTGCAGCGTGACAGTCGCGAACTCGCGCGCCGGGCGGGCACTGGTGCCGGCAAAGATCACATCGTCCATGCCGCCTGATCGCATGGATTTCGGGCTGCCTTCGCCCATCACCCAACGCAGCGCTTCCAGAAGATTGGATTTGCCGCAGCCATTGGGGCCGACAACACCGGTCAACCCCGGTTCGATCAGCAGATCGACCGGTTCAACGAAGGACTTGAAGCCCGCAAGGCGAAGACGGCGAAATTCCAAGAGCGCTTACCGGAGAGCCGCCTGCAGCTTGGTTTCGAGATCGGCCCAGCTGAACACGCCTTCCTGCACCGTGCCGTTGATGATGAAGCTGGGCGTGCCGGTGAGCTTCAGTTCGTTCACTGCCTGGTTCCTGAGGTCATTCACCGCCTTCAGCTGCACCGGATCGGCAAGGCACTGATCGAATTTGGCGCGCGGGATGCCGCGCAGCTTCACATAATCAGCCAGGCCACCCAGTTCGGCCATACGGGCGATGGCCTGATCTTCCGGCAGCTTGCTGAGCGCTTCCTGATCGGCCTTGCCAATGCGGCCGAACGGCTCGGTCCAGCCCATTTGATCGGCATAGAAGTTGTCGAGCAGGCCAAAGAAGGCCGCCGGACCCTGACAGCGGGCCAGCACGGTGGCGGCGTAATCGGGGCCGTTCAGCACGAAGTTGCGATATTCATAGGAAACATTGCCGCTGGCGACATATTTGGATTTGAGCGTGGCAGTGGCGGCTTCGTGGAATTCGCGGCAGTGCGGGCAGGTGAGCGAGGCGAATTCCACCAGCTTCACGCGCGCATCCGGGTTGCCCATGCGGAAGCCGCCTTCGGGCGTGGCGGCCACGACATCCACCCAGTTCTGGCCGGCCGGCGCAGCCACGGCGGGGCCGGCGGGCGCATCGGCGGCCCCAGAAGCGTCTGGCGTGGCGGTCTTGTCACCGCACGCGGCGAGCATCAACGCGACAGCGGAAACAGCAAGAAGCAAGCGCATCATTTCGTCCTTCCAGGGGCGGCCTTCACGGCGGCATCAAGCAATGGTTCAAGCGCGGCCCAATCAAACACGTCGGTTTGCATGCGGCCGTTAATCAGGAAACTGGGAGTACCCTGCAGCTGGTGATTCTGCACGGCATCGGTGCGGATGGCGAGCAGCCGGTCCATCGCCGGCTTGGCGGCAACACAGGCATCATAACGGGCGCGCGGCAGGCCGGCGGCGGCGGCGAACTCCGGCAGCTTGCCGGCGATGGCCATGGCATTGCCTTGGCTGTCCTGCGGAAGCGACTGGATGCGGGTGCGTTCGGCTTCCGGGATGGTCATGAAGGGCTGGATCAGCTGATCCTGGCGGGCATAGATGCGGTTGACGAAGGCCCAGGCCTGCGGCGCGGCCTGGCACTGCATCAGCAGCCCGGCCATCAGATCGATACCGTTCAACGAGAACGGCCGATATTCATAACTCACCTGACCAGCCGCCAGCCAGCGGCTGCGGATCACCGGCAGGCCGGCTTCGTGAAAGGCGCGGCAGTGCGGGCAGGTGAGGCTGCCGAACTCGATCAGCTTCACCGGCGCATTGGGGTTGCCCATCAAGATGCCGCCCTGCGCCGTGGTGGCAAGGCGCGTGGACCAATCGGCGGACGCGACCACGACGCGCGCGGCCGGTTTGGCTGGCGCTGCCAACAGCGGGGCAGCGGCGAGGCCGGCAATCAGGAAGACAAGGGACGGTCGCATGAGTCTTCTGTAGCGTGGCGCAGGCGGCAGCGCCAAGCCCCTTCCCGTCAGCGAATTTTCGGCAGGCCGTTGGAGGTCGCCAGCGCCTCCGCCAGCGATTGCAGTGTGGCGCGCAATTCCGGGTCTGCAATGTCCCGCAGCGTGGTGCGCGTGGCTTCGGGCAATGGCCCGGGCGGCGGCGGCGGCGGTTCGGGCGGCGGCGCCATGGTGGCAGCGCCCTGTTCAATCACAATGCGGGCGACCGCGGCAAAACCCAGGATGCGATTGGCGCGTTCGATGATCTGCGCTTCGACATGGCGCAACATGGGTGCGAGCGCGCCAGTGGCGGCCACGGCCAGCGTGCCGCCATCCTTCTGGCCGCGCGGGAAACGCAGCCGCAGTGGCCGGCTGTGCCGGGCAAATTGGGGCCCGACGATTTCGGCCCAGCGATCATTCAGCGCCGAATGCGTGAACCCGAAGCGCTTGAAGGCCTGGCCACCGACATCGCTGACCAGCTCTGCAATCGGCTTGGCGCGGCCGCCACGCGGCTTTGGCGGCGCTGCTTTTGGGGGCGGTTTGGAGGACGTTTTCGACACCGCGCTTCCATGCCATAGACACGCTGTGACCGATAGCTGGCCCCACCAACTTCTCCACTGGTATCGCGCCCATGCGAGGCGTTTGCCGTGGCGCAATCCGCCCGGCGCGGCGCTGCCGGAGGACCCGGATTGGCCCTATCGTGTCTGGCTGTCCGAAGTGATGCTGCAGCAGACGACGGTGGAGGCGGCGACACCTTATTTCCACGCCTTCACGAAAGCCTGGCCGACGGTTTCGGCACTGGCAGCGGCCAGGGATGAAGCGGTGATGCAGGCCTGGGCCGGCCTTGGTTATTACGCGCGCGCCCGCAACCTGCTGGCCTGCGCGCGGGCGGTGGTGGAACGGCACGGCGGGCGATTCCCAGCCAATGAAGCCGATCTGCGCGATCTGCCCGGCATTGGTGATTACACGGCGGCGGCGGTGGCGGCGTTCGGTTTCGGCCGCGATGCCGTGGTGATCGACGGCAATATCGAACGGGTGGTGAGCCGCCTCTTTGCGATTTCAACGCCACTGCCTGCCGCGCGCGTGGCCATCAGGGCGGCGCTCATGCCGCTGGTGCCGCAGGGGCAGGCCGGCGATTTCGCGCAGGCCATGATGGATCTGGCCCGCCGCGTCTGCACGGCGCGCAGCCCGCGCTGCCTCGCCTGCCCGCTGATTGATTCCTGCGCCGCGCACAAGGCTGGCACGCCCGATGCCTTCCCGGTGAAGGCCGCGAAAAAGGCGCGGCCCACAAGGCAAGGCACGGCCTGGTGGATCGAGGTGGAGGGCGCGGTGCTGACGGTTCTGCGCCCGGCCAAGGGCCTGCTCGGCGGAATGCGGGCGTTGCCCAGTTGTGATTGGCGTGGGGAGAGCGCGCCACCGCTGGCCGGCGATTGGCAATTGCTGGGGGTGGTGCGCCACGGCTTCACCCATTTCGATCTTGAGCTCAACGTGCGGGCGCTGATCCTGCCGGCCAAGCCCGCGATGACGGGCGAGTGGCTGGCGCTGGGCGCGGTCGAATCCGCCGGCATGCCCACGCTTTTTGCCAAGGCCGCGCGGCTGGGGCTTGCCGCCGATGATTTCAGGGGGAACAAGGCGGCATGACGATCTTCCATGACGTGCCGGTCACCGGCTTTTGCGGCAACATGCTGGACCGCGCCGACGAGATCCGGCGCGACCCGGCGGCGCTGATTGCCATGCGCGCCCGGCCCGATGCGCGCTGGCTGGTGATGGATGGCCTCAATCCAGTGGTCAGGTCCGGTGAACCCACGTCAATCCTGTGGGCCTATCGATCCGATGTGCCACACGATGCGCTGTCGATCTTCCTTGGCATCGGCCCCGATGGCCCGCGTTTTGCAGCGGCGGCGCCGTCGGATGAACTGATCGCCGATTTCGGCGGCAAGCTGCTTGATGCCCGTGCCGCCGGCGCGCTGCTGGCGGCGCCGGAAGCGGCGATCGTGGCGCAGGCCCGATCGATCATCGATTGGCACCAACGCCACGGATTCTGCGCGGTGTGCGGCGGCAAGACCGAACTTGCAAAGGCCGGCTATGCCCGCTCTTGCGTCGCTTGCAAGGCCGAACATTTTCCGCGCGTTGATCCGGTGGTGATCATGCTGGCGATCAAGGATGGCCACGCCCTGATCGGCCGCCAGCCGCGCTTTCCCAAGCGGTTCCTGTCGGCATTGGCCGGCTTCGTGGAACCGGGCGAGAGCCTGGAAGAAGCCGTGCGCCGCGAATTGTGGGAGGAAGCCGGCATCACCACGCGGCGGGTGCGCTATCTCGCCAGCCAACCGTGGCCCTTCCCATCGAGCCTGATGATGGCCGCCTTTGCGGAAGCCGATGGGTTCGAGGTGCGGCTGGACGAAGACGAACTGGAAGAGGTGCGCTGGGTGACCAAGGACGACGTGCGTGCTGCACTGGCCGGCAACGGCGATTTCCTCGCCCCGCCACCATTGGCCATCGCCCACACGCTGCTGCAAAGCTGGGTAGACGAATAAGCCTCAGGCCCCCACCGCCTCGCACACCAGCCGCGTCGCTTCCTCGGGCGGCATCGGTTTGCCGAACAGATAGCCCTGCACCTGCGTGCAACCCAATTGCCGGCACAATTCGAAGGCGGCGCGGGTTTCGGTGCCTTCCGCCGTTGTCTGCATATCCAGGCTGGCGGCCAGGCGCACGATGGCGTGGATGATGGCGCTGGCTTCATCACCCATCGCCGAAGCCCGCGCCACGAAGCTGCGATCGATCTTGATGCGGCTGAAACTGGCTTTCTGCAGCGTGCCCAGCGCCGAATAGCCGGTGCCGAAATCATCCAGCGCGAAACTCACCCCCATCGCCGTCAGTCGCGCCAGCACCTCGATCACGGCGGACTTTTCCGCCAGGAACAGGCTTTCGGTGATTTCCAGTTCCAGCCGTTCGGGGCCGATCTGGTGGCGGGCCAGCGCGGCGGCGATCACATCGGGCAGGTTCGCCTCTTCCACCTGCACCGCCGACAGATTGACCGAGACCTTCACATGCGCCGGCCAGCGCGTCGCCCAGGCCAGCGCCTCGTCGATCACCCAGGCGCCGATCGGCACGATCAGGCCGGTTTCCTCGGCCACCGGCACGAAATCCAGCGGAGAGACCACGCCCAGTTCCGGGTGATGCCAGCGCAGCAGGGCTTCAAAGCCGGTGATGCGTTCATCCGTTGAGTCCACCACCGGCTGGAACAGCAGTCGCAACTGGTCGCGGTCCAACGCGGCGGCCAGATCGGCTTCCAGCTTGCGGCGCTCGGCGACGGCCTGGGCCATTTCAGGGGCAAAGCGGCAGGCCGCGCCGCGGCCCTGTTCCTTCACCCGATAGAGCGCCAGATCAGCGCAGCGCAGCAGGTCCTCCGGCGTATCGGCATCAAACGGCGCCAGCGCCCAGCCCACCGATGCGCCCACCACCGCGGCACCGGCGCGGCCTTCGTCACCCAGCGGGAACGGCCGCGCCATGTCCTTCACGATGCGTTGCGCCAGTTTTTCGGCGCGATCACCGCTGCCATCGGGCAGCACGATGGCAAATTCATCGCCGCCCAGCCGCGCGATGGTGGCGCCGCCCTTCACCTGGGCCTTCACCAGTGCGGCCAGGCGCTGCGCCACCTGGCGCAGCAACAGATCGCCGGCGGCATGGCCAAAGCAATCGTTCACCGCCTTGAAGCGATCGAGATCAACGAACAACAGCGCCGCCGGCTTGCCCGACAGGGCGGCATTTTCAACCAGATCATCCAGCGATTCGCGGAACAGGCTGCGGTTGGCGAGGCCCGTGAGCGGATCGAAGCGCGCCAGTTGCGCGATGCGTTCCTGGCTGCGCCGCACCTCGGTCACGTCGCGGCCAACACCGCGAAATCCGGTGAAATTGCCGGCCGCATCCTGTTTCGGTGTGCCTGAAAGCGCCCACCACCTAAGGTCGCGGCCCAGCGGCACCGGCACCACCAGATCGCGGAACGGCTCGCGTGTCCGCACGGCATGGGCCAGCGCCGCGGTGGTGGCCCCGCCCTGAACCGGATCCAGCAGCGCCAGCAGCGGCTGGCCCAGCATGTCGGCGCGGCGGCGACGCGCGACATCGGCAAAGCGGGTGGTGACATGGGTGAGGCAACCACGGCCATCCAGTTCCAACAGCCAATCCGATCCGTTCGATTCATATTCGTTGAGCAGCAGCCGCACCACCTCGCCCTGCTCGGACAGGTCGGCCTCGCTCTTCAGCCGGGCCATGGTGTGATAGGTGGTGACCAGCGCGGAGCGCAGCTTGATCGCGACGAAGCTGGCCAGCCCGAGCAGCATCAGCGGATGATCTAGCGGCGCCCCATCCGGCAGGGCCCGCACCATGCCAACGGCAATCGCCACGCATACCAGCAGCACTGCCACCGGCATCGTGGCGGCGCAATTGGTGACTGCGCCGAGAAAAATGAGCGAAAACAGCATCATCACCGCCTGGCTGTCGGCTGGCAGCGCTGGTGCCAGCGCCTGCAGCAGCCCGGCCCAGAACAGCGCGAGCGCGAAGATTTCCGCCGTGACGCGCCAGTAGAGTGATCGGCTGGCCTGTGGGGTGCCGTGGCCAGGCCGCAACCGGATCGCCCGCAGCGTCCAGAAGACGGCAAGCCCACCAATGCCGCCCAGCCAGGGTGCCAGCGCCGAAAAGGCCACCACATCGCCAAAGGCGGCCAGCACGGTGACGAGGTTGATGGTCAGCAAGCCGATATTGAACGGCACATTGCGGTTGAGCTGGCGCAACTGCTGCCCGCGCACCTCGGCCCAGAATCCATCATCGGCCTGATCCAGCCCCAGCACCTGCCGCCAGCCCAGATCGCGCACCATCTGCACCGGCGGCTTCAGCATCGCGGTCATCGTTCATCCTTGTCGATCTGGCCACAAGGGAAGGAACGGCGGCAGCCGCGGCGCTTTGAGTCAGGGGGTGGTTTGCGGCTTGGCAGCGGCCACGTTGTTCCTTACTTGTTCACATATGACCCTGCCCGTGGCCCATGATTCTGCGACCCGTGAACCACCATGGCTGGCCGGGCTGAATCCGCCGCAGCGCGAGGCGGTGACGACCACCGAAGGCCCGGTGCTGATCCTGGCCGGTGCCGGCACCGGCAAGACGAAAGCCCTCACCGCCCGGCTGGCGCATATCCTGTTCAATCGCCTGGCCTGGCCATCCGAAGTGCTGGCCGTCACCTTCACCAACAAGGCGGCGCGCGAAATGCGCCACCGCACCGAAATGCTGCTGGGGCCGATGGCCGAGGGCTTGCCGTGGCTGGGCACCTTTCACGCGCTGTCGGCCAAGATGCTGCGCCGCCATGCCGAACTGGTCGGGCTGAACCCGCAGTTCACCATTCTCGACACCGATGACCAGTTGCGGCTGCTCAAGCAGGTGGTGGCCGAAGCCGGCATCGACGACAAGCGCTGGCCGCCCAAGCAGCTCGCCGGGCTGATCGACCGTTGGAAGAACAAGGGGCAACTGCCAGCCGATGTGCCGGGCGGCGAGAGTTTCGCCTATGCCGATGGCGCGCACGGCGGTGGTGCTGCCATGTATGCGCGTTACCAAGAACGACTGAAGGCGCTCAACGCCTGCGATTTCGGCGACTTGTTGCTGCACATGCTGACCATTTTCCGCCGGCACCCCGATGTTCAGGCCGATTATCAGCGCCGTTTCAAATATGTGATGGTCGATGAATATCAGGACACCAACAGCGCCCAGTATCAATGGCTGAAATCGCTGGTGGGGCCGGCGCGCAACCTGGCCTGCGTGGGTGATGATGATCAGTCGATCTACAGCTGGCGCGGCGCCGAAGTCGCCAACATCCTGCGCTTCGAAGCGGATTTTCCCGGCGCCAAGATGATCCGGCTGGAACAGAATTACCGCTCCACGCCCCACATCCTCGCAGCTGCCAACACGCTGATCGCGCACAACCGCGGTCGGCTGGGCAAGGCACTGTTCACCGCCCACACCAGCGGTGAGCGCGTGGAAGTGACCAGCGTGTGGGATGGGCCGGAAGAAGCAAGGCTGGTCGGTGACGAGGCCGAACGGCTGGCGCGCGAAGGCGTGTCGCTCAACGACATGGCGATCTTGGTGCGCGCCCAGTTCCAGACACGCCTGTTCGAAGACCGGTTCATCGCCATCGGCCTGCCCTATCGCATCGTCGGCGGGTTCCGTTTCTATGAGCGCGCCGAAGTGCGTGATGCGCTGGCCTATCTGCGGCTGGTGCATTCGCCTGCCGATGCGCTGGCGTTTGAACGCATCATCAACGTGCCGAAACGCGGCCTGGGCGACAAGGCGATGGCAACGATGCATGCCGCCGCCCGTGCCATGAACCTGCCGCTGCCGCGCGCCGCCGCCGCGCTGGTGGACAGTGACGATCTCACCCCTGCCGCCCGGCGCGCGGTGAAGGCGTTCTGCACCGATCTCGCCCGCTGGCGCGACATGGCCGGCACCATGGGCCATGCCGAACTGGCCGAAGTGGTGCTGGAGGAATCGGGCTATGTCGCCATGTGGCAGGCCGACAAATCCACCGACGCCGATGGCCGCATCGAGAATCTGAAGGAACTGGTGCGGGCGATGGGCGATTATCCCAGCCTGACCGCGTTCCTGGAACATGTCGCGCTGGTGATGGACAATGAGGCGGCCAATGATGACGAGAAAATCACCATCATGACGCTGCACGCCGCCAAGGGCCTGGAATTCGATCATGTCTTCCTGCCCGGTTGGGAAGAAGGCGTGTTCCCCAGCCAGCGATCAATGGACGAAGGCGGCACCAGTGCGCTGGAGGAAGAACGGCGACTGGCCTATGTCGGCATCACCCGCGCCCGCAAACGCGCGCACATCATCAATGCGGCCAACCGCCAGGTGTATGGCCAGTGGACGGCCGCCCTGCCCAGCCGCTTCATCGACGAGTTGCCGGCCGAACATGTGCTGGCGCGATCCACCATGAGCGGCGGGCCCAGCCTGTGGCGGGCCGCACTGGAAGGCGGCGATCCGTTCGCGCATGTGCAGCGCGGCACCGGACGCGGGCCGGGCTGGGACCGGGCGGCGCACGCTGGGCAGAACCGCGATTTCGGCCCGCGCAGTGCTGCACCGCGCGAGGCGCGGGTCAGCGCCGTCTCGCTCAGCCCCAGCCCGGCCTTTCGCAAGGGCACGCGGGTGTTTCACGCCAAGTTCGGCGAAGGCACCGTGTTCCATGTTGATGGCAACAAACTGGAAATTGATTTCCCGGCAGCCGGGCGCAAGCGCGTGCTCGACAGTTACGTCAGTCTCAAAGAGGCTTGATATTCTTGCCTGTCAGGGCGCCCATGATTTCGGTGAACACCCGCGGCGTCAGGAAAATCAGCCCCACCGCCGTCAGCGCCAGGCACTGCGGCAACGGCCAGTGCAGATATTCCTGCGCAAAGAAGAAGGTGCCCACCAGGATATAGCCATTGAAGCGCGCCACCAGCGACAGGATGATCGCCACCAGCCCCCATTGCCAGCCAAGGCCCAAGGTCCAGCCGGACCAGGCCAACACCATCTGGATCATGCCGACGCCGCACAGGACGGTCGCCATCACCAGGCCGGGAAATTGACGAAAGCTCATCGGTTGTTAGGCTACCATATGCGGGCGCAGTCGGCGAATCCGCTGCCCCCAGCGACTGCTGATACCATGACTTTCTGAATACAGCATTGCCGCCCGCGCCACGGCTTTCTATGGACTGCCTGTGCCGTCCATTCCCGCCCCGCTGAAAATCCGCGATTATCGTGCCTTCTGGGTCGCGCGCTTTTTCGCCACCGTCGCGGGCATGATGATGGTCGTCGTCATCGGCTGGCAGGTGTACGATATCGCCCGCGAGAGCATGAGCCGGGACGATGCGGCCTTCCTGCTCGGCATGATCGGGTTGGCGCAGTTCCTGCCCTTGTTCTGCCTGGCGCTTGTGGTCGGCGTGATCGCCGATCGGGTGGACCGGCGTTATATTGCCCGCGCCGCCGTCGCACTGGAAATCGGCTGCGCCGGCGTCCTCGGCTGGCTGGCGCTTGCCGGTGACATGCCGATGCTGGCGTTGTTCGTGGTCGCTGCCCTGCTTGGTGTGGGCCGCGCCTTCCAGGGGCCATCGATGGCCGCACTCGCCCCCAATCTGGTGCCGCGCGAACTGCTGCCACAGGCCATCGCGCTGAACAGCATCAGCTGGCAAACCGGCGCGGTGCTGGGCCCGCCGCTGGGTGCCTTCCTTTATGCCGTCTCCCCGGCGACGCCCTATCTGGCGGCCGCCATCTTGTTCGCCCTTACTTTCATCTGCCTGATGCTGATCCGGCCAGTGCCGCGGCCGGCACCATCGGCGCTCACGCCGTGGCGGTCGCTGGTGGAAGGCGTCGCCTATGTCCGCCACAACAAGGTGCTGCTGGGCGCGATCAGCCTTGATCTGTTTGCCGTGCTGCTGGGCGGGGCGACCGCGATGCTGCCGGTTTATGCCCGCGATGTGCTGTTTGTGGGCGTGGAAGGCCTTGGCCCGCTGCGGGCCGCACCGTCGGCCGGTGCGGTGGTGATGGCGGTTCTTCTCGCCAGCCGGCCGCTCAAGCGCCATGTTGGCGTGGTGATGTTCGCTTCGGTGGCGCTTTTCGGGCTGGCCACCATCGTCTTTGGTCTGTCGACCTCCTACCCGCTCAGCCTGGCGGCGTTGGCGGTGCTGGGCGCAGCCGATGCGATCAGCGTGTTTGTGCGCGGCAGCCTGATCCAGTTGCACACGCCCGATGACATGCGCGGGCGTGTATCGAGCGTGTCGGGCCTGTTCATTTCGGCGAGCAATGAGCTGGGCGAATTGGAATCGGGCCTCGCCGCCCGCTATATCGGCGCGGTACCGGGCGTGGTGATCGGCGGGGTGGGGGCCATCATCGTCACCGTGCTGTGGGCCTGGCGCTTCCCGCAATTGCGCAACGCCGATCGGTTCGATCAGCAAAAGCCGGCCTGAACACACCCCAAGATTTTCCGCCGTTGGCGCGCAGCGTTTGCAGGTCTAAAACACACGCAAACAACCGGAAGGTGCCGCGATGAAGGCCAACAACATCCTCGAAACCATTGGCCGCACGCCGCATGTGCGGATGGGCAAATTGTTCCCGAACGCCGAAGTGTGGATCAAATCCGAACGCACCAATCCCGGCGGATCGATCAAGGATCGCATCGCGCTGGCCATGATCGAGGCCGCCGAAGCCGATGGCACGCTGAAACCCGGCGGCATCATCGTCGAGCCGACCAGTGGCAACACCGGCATTGGTCTGGCCATGGTGGCGGCCGTAAAGGGCTACAAGCTGATCCTGGTCATGCCGGAAAGCATGTCGATCGAGCGGCGGCGGCTGATGCTGGCCTATGGCGCCAGTTTTGATCTGACGCCGCGCGAAAAGGGCATGAACGGCGCCATTGCCCGCGCGCTGGAGATCGTGAGCACAACGCCGAACAGCTGGATGCCGCAGCAGTTTGAAAACCCGGCCAACATCGATGTGCATGTGCGCACCACGTCAGAGGAAATCTACGCCGATTTCGCCGACACACCGCCCGATGCCATCATCACCGGCGTTGGCACCGGCGGGCACATCACCGGCGTTGCGCAGGTGCTGAAGGCCCGCTGGCCGAAGCTGAAGGTGTTTGCCGTCGAACCGGCGGCGTCCCCGGTGATTTCCGGCGGCTCGCCCAGCCCGCACCCGATCCAGGGCATCGGCGCCGGCTTCATCCCGAAAAATCTCGATGTGTCGCTGCTCGATGGCGTGATCCAGGTCGATGCCGGGGATGCCAAGGCGTGGGCGCTGCGCTCGGCGGCCGAGGAAGGCATGCTGGTCGGCATCTCGTCGGGCGCGACGCTGGCCGCCATTGCCACCAAGCTGAAGGAAATGCCGGGCGCGCGCATCGTCGGCTTCAATTACGACACCGGGGAGCGTTATCTGTCGGTGCCTGAATTTCTGCCCGGCGGCTGAAGCTCCACCACCACGATCTCACCCTGCGTGCCCAGCCGAACTGGCACGATGGAGGTACCGATGCCGGCGGACACCAGCATCTGCTGGCCACCGTGATTTCGAAACCGGCCGCGCAGATATTGGGAATCAAGTTTTTTGAACTGCGGCCAGCCAAAGATCTGGATCTGGCCGCCATGCGTGTGCCCGGCCAGCAGCAGGTCCACGTTGGGCGGCAGCATCGGCCACAAGCGCGGTTCATGCACCAGCGCGATCAGCGGCTTGCCGGGCTGCGCACGAGCGGCAGCGGCCCGCAGGCCCTGCACCGGCCGCTGGCCCATGATCAGATCATCGCTGCCAACGATCTGGATGGGCCCGACATCAACGAGATCGCCCGCCAGCAGTTTCAGACCGAACCGCCGCATCACCCAACGGATCCAGTAGGGATCATCGTGATTGCCCGGCACGCTCCACACGCCGAGCGGGGCTTTCAGCCGGGTGAGCGGCTGCACCGCATCGTCCATCCGCATCGGCGGATCCCAGATCTTGCTGGCGTGGAAATCGCCGGTGACCACAACCAGATCGGGGTGCAGCGCATTCACCTGATCCATGATGCGGTTCAGCCGCACCTGCGGCATATCCCAATTGCTGCCATGCAGATCGGAAAGGTGGATCAACCGCAACGGCCGCTGCAGCCCGGCCAGTTCGACGCGATAGCGCACCACCGCCGGATCGCGGATCGCGCCGAGCCAGCCCGCCCAACCAAGGGCAAGCAGCAGGCCGGCAAAAAGGAACGCGAACCGTTTCAAAGCCTGGCCTTGTTTTCCTTGTCTTCGGCAAGGAAGGCCGTGAACGGGTTGAGCTTTTCGGCGGTGCCGCCGGCCGCAACCCGGCGCAGTTGCTGATAATACCAGCTTTGGGCGGCAAAGCCGTTGATCGTCCGCACCAGCTTGAAGGGCGAAGCCGGGCTGAGCCACCAAGGCCCGATCGCCAGCCGGTCCTCGTCGCGCGGCAGTTCCTCGATATGGCCTTCGAGCAGTTCGGCAACGCAGGTGGGATCGGCGCACAGCGGCCGGCCGACGCCAACAAAGGCGATGCCGCTGGCCAGCGCGTCGTCCATCGCCGTGAGGCTGCGGAAACCGCCCGTCACCATCAGCGGCGGCGTTTTCGCGGCCATCAATGCCTTGGCCAATTGCACGAAATAGGCTTCGCGCTGGCGGGTAGATTGCTGCTTCGGCTCTTCACGCGGGGCAAGGCCGTCCATGTCCATCATCGCCGGCTGTTCATAGGTGCCACCCGACAACTCCAGGCAATCGACGCCCAGATCGGCCAGCCAGCCGGCGACAGTGAGGCATTCATCGAAAGCAAAGCCCCCCTTCTGGAAATCGGCGCTGTTCAGCTTCACCGACACGGTGAAATCGGCTCCCACGGCGGCCCGCACTGCCTTCACCGTTTCAATCAGGAAACGCGCGCGGTTTTCCAGGCTGCCGCCCCATTCGTCGCGGCGCAGATTGGCAAGCGGGGAAAGGAACTGGCTGATCAGGTAGCCGTGCGCGGCATGGATCTGCACGCCGGTGAAGCCGGCTTCACGCGCGACAATTGCGGCGTTGGCCCAGCGCGCGATCAGATCGTGGATTTCAATGCCGGTGAGCGGATGCGGCATGCCGAACTGCCCGCCGGGCAGCGCCAGCGGCACCGCCGACGGCGCCCGCGGATGCGGATTGACGTTCTTCTGGGTCTGGCGCCCCGCGTGGCTGATCTGCACCCAGGCCTGCGTATCGCCAGCGGTGGCCGCCGCCGCCCAGCGCGCCCACGCCGCCTTGCCCTCGTCGGACAGCGGCCCATCGACAATCACGTTGCCCGGCCGTTCCAGATGGCCGCGATCAATCTGCACATTGCCGGTGATCAGCAGGCCGCAGCCGCCATCCGACCAGCGGCGATACAGCGTTTCATGCGCGGCATTGGGCAGGCCATCGCGAAACGCCAGCCCTTCCGTCATCGCCGCCTTCGCGATGCGATTGCGGAAATGCTGGCCGTTCGGCAGGCTGAAAGCGTCGTTCACGTCTGGCATTGCGGCACCCCTGATTTCGATTCAGCCTGCCGCGCCAGCGGAGCGGGCGCAAGCCCGTCCGCCCCCCTCCCTGCGACGAGAGAGGGGAGCAGGAGTTTCAGGCCGCCTGCTTCGCCGCCATAGCGTAGAAGCTGTCACCACGGGCCGCCATGTCGCGCAGCAGTTGCGGCGGCGCGAAACGCTCGCCGTGCGCTTGCGCCAGCCGGTCCAGCGTGGCGACGACGTTGGCGATGCCAACAGTATCCATGTGGCTGAACGGCCCGCCGGTGAACGGCGCAAAGCCCCAGCCGAAGATGGCACCCAGGTCGCCGTCCTGCGGGGTTTCCAGCACGCCTTCGGCAAAGCAGCGCGCGCATTCGACAAGCTGGCGATAAAGCAGCCGTTCCTTCACTTCGGCGGCGGAGGGCTGATCCGCGGCGAGGCCACCGGCCACCGTTGCCGCCAGTTCCGGCCACAGATGCTTCTTGCCGCCTTCGGGATAGACATAAAAACCCTTGGCGTTCTTGCGGCCCTGACGGCCAAGTTCGTGCATCTTGGTGATGACGGCGTCGGCCGGACCCGGCTTGTAGGCATCGCCCAGATCGGCCTTGGTCTGCTGACCGACCTTGTAGCTGAGATCAAGGCCGACTTCGTCGTTCACGGCCAGCGGTCCCACCGGCATGCCCATCTGCTTGCCGACATTTTCGATCAGCGCCGGCACCGTGCCTTCGCCCAGCAGGGAAAGGCCTTCCTGCACATAGGTGCCAAAGCAGCGCGAGGTGTAGAAACCGCGGCTGTCGTTCACCACGATCGGCGTCTTGCGGATGGCGGCGACATAATCCAGCGCCTTGGCGATGGCTTCCGGGCCGGTTTCCTTGCCAACGATGATTTCGACCAGCGGCATGCGTTCCACCGGCGAGAAGAAGTGGATGCCGATGAAATTGGCCGGCTTGCTCCACGCCTTGGCGAGGCCGGTGATCGGCAGGGTGGAGGTGTTGGAACCGAAAATCACATCGGGGCCAACCACCGCTTCGGTGGCCTTCGTCACATCGGCCTTGATCTCGCGGGTTTCGAACACCGCTTCGATGATCAGGTCGCAGCCGGCCAGATCGGCGTAATCCGAAGTCGGCTTGATCCGGTCGAGGATGATCTGCGCCTTGGTAGGGTCCATGCGCTTCTTGGCGAGGCGGTCAGCGGTGTACTGCTTGCCCTTTTCGGCTGCGGCCAGATCACGGTCGAGCAGCACCACTTCGATGCCGGCCTGCGCCGTCACCATGGCCACGCCGGCGCCCATCAGGCCGGCGCCAAGCATGCCGATCTTCTTCGTCGGCATCGGCGCAATGCCCTTGGGCCGGCGCGCGCCCTTCTCGGCAGCCTGCTTGGAGACGAACAGGCTGCGAACCATGTTGCCGGCCTGGGGATCAGCCACCACCTTGGCGAAATATTTGGATTCGATGCGGATGGCGGTGTCCATCGGCACCTGGGTGCCTTCATAGACGGCGCTCAGGATCGCCTTGGGCGCGTTCATGTTGTCGCCGGCGTTCACGTGCGTCATCGCGGTGCCGCCCACGAAAATCTGCGCGAAATTGGGGTTGAGCGCCGTGGCTGGACCGCCGGGCATCTTGAAATTCTTGGTATCCCACGGCTGCACGCCGCCAGTGGGGTTGGCCTTCACCCACGCCTTGGCAGTGGCGATGATCTGATCGGCCGGCACCACAGCCTGCGCCACGCCAAAGCCCAGGGCCTCTTGCGGGCTCATGTTCTTGCCTTGCAGCAGATACATCAGCGCCGGCTGGATGCCCATCAGGCGCGGCAGCCGCTGGGTGCCACCGGCACCGGGGAACAGGCCAACCATGATTTCCGGCAGGCCGAGCGTGATCTTGGGATTATCGGCAATCACCCGATAATGGCAGGCAAGGATGAATTCGAGACCACCCCCCAGCGCGAGGCCGTTCACGGCTGCCGCGACCGGCTTGCCGCAGGTTTCCAGATCGCGCAGCATCTTGTTGAGAAGGAACACGCCGTCGAACAGCGCGGCCAGTTTTGATTTGCCTTCAGGCGCGGCGCCGCCAAACAGGCCGCCCAGACCTTTCAAGTCGGCCCCGGCCATGAAACCACTGGCTTTGCCGCTGGTGATGACAGCGCCTTTCACGGCATCGTCGGTCTTCAGCCGCACGATGGCTGCGGCCAGATCGGCCTGCACTTCCGGCGTGATGACGTTCATCGACTGGCCGGGCACGTCGATGGTGAGCAGGAGGATGCCGTCGGCATCGAGTTCGGTGTGGATGGCGGTGGTCATGTCATTCCATTCCTTTTTTTCTTCGTCATCCCGGCGAAAGCCGGGATCCATCTCCCCCAAGTCGCGCCAGATGCAGCGTTCGGGTGATGGGCCCCGGCGTTCGCCGGGGTGACGGCCAAATGGTTACAAACGCTCGATGATCGTGCCCGTGCCCATGCCGGCGCCGACGCACAGGTTGACCAGCGCGGTGCCCTTGCCGGTGCGCTCCAGCTCATCGAGCACGGTGCCCAGGATCATCGCGCCGGTGGCGCCCAGCGGGTGGCCCATGGCGATGGCGCCGCCGTTCACGTTGATCTTGTCGTGCGGGATGTTCAGCGCCTGCATGAAGCGCAGCACGACGGACGCAAACGCCTCGTTCAGTTCGAACAGGTCGATATCATCGCGGGTCATGCCGGCACGTTGCAGTACCTTGTTGGCCACAAACTCGGGCCCGGTGAGCATGATCATCGGCTCGCTGCCAATCGAGGCCATGGCGCGGATGCGGGCGCGCGGCTTCAGGCCATATTTCTCACCCATGGCCTTGTTGCCAACCAGAATGGCCGAAGCGCCATCAACGATGCCGCTCGAGTTGCCGCCGTGGTGGACATGGTCGATCTTCTCGATTTCAGGATAGCGCATCAGGGCGATGGCATCGAAGCCGGGCATCTGCTCGCCCATCGCCTGGAAGGCGGGGGCGAGGCTGCCCAGCGACTGCATGTCGGTCTGCGGGCGCATATGCTCATCATGGGCCAGCACGATCTCGCCGATCACGTCGCGCACCGGCACGATGCTGTTCTTGAAGCGGCCTTCGCTCCAGGCTTGGGCGGCGCGGCGCTGCGATTCCATCGCATAGGCATCCACATCGTTGCGGCTGAAGCCATATTTGGTGGCGATCAGATCGGCACCAATGCCCTGCGGCGCGAAATAGGTCTTGTAGGCCACGGCCGGGTCCATCGCCCAAGCGGCGCCGTCGCTGCCCATCGGCACGCGGGACATGGATTCCACGCCGCCGCCGATGGCGAACATGGCTTCACCCGACATCACCTTGGCCGCGGCCATGTTGGTGGCTTCCAGGCCGCTCGCGCAGAACCGGTTGATCTGCACGCCGGCCGTGGTTTCGGCATAATCGGCGTTGAGCACGGCAACCCGCGCAATGTCGCTGCCCTGCTCACCCACCGGGGAGACGCAGCCCAGCACCACATCGTCCACATCAGCCGTATCGATGCCGGTGCGATCACGCACAGCCTGCAGCACTTGGGTGGCGAGCTGGATTGGCGTGATCTCGTGCAGCTTGCCGTCCTTGCGGCCCTTGCCGCGCGGGGTGCGGACGGCGTCGTAGATATAGGCTTCGGTCATCGTCATTCCTCTCAGAACATCTCGGCGGGCAGCGCCATCACGGGTTCGGCGCCGGCTTCCAGTTGGGATTTCAGGCTGGCGGTTTCGGGCAGCACGCGGGCAGCGAAGAACCGGGCCGTGGTGAGTTTCGCGTTGTGGAAATCGGGATCAGCCGTACCGGCATCAAGCGCGGCCAGCGATGCACCGGCCATCTTCAGCCACATATGACCCAGTGCGACATGGCCCATCATCCGCATGAACGCCGTCGCGCCGGCCCCGGCATTGTCGGGATTGGCCATGCCGTTCTGCAGCAGCCACATCACCCCGGCCTGCACATCGCCCAACGCGCGGGCCAATGGCTGCGCGATGAAGGCCAGCCGTTCATCAGTCGCCGCGGCGATGTCGCCGGCCACCAGCCCGAGCCACGCCTGCGTGCCGCGCCCGCCTTTGGAGCCCAGCTTGCGGCCGACCAGATCGAGCGCCTGGATGCCGTTGGTGCCTTCATAGATCATGGCGATGCGGGCATCGCGCACGAACTGATCCATGCCCCATTCGGCGATATAACCATGGCCGCCCAACACCTGCTGGCAATTGGTGGCGACCTCGTAACCGCGATCGGTGCCATAGCCCTTGATGACCGGGGTGAGCAGGCTGATCAGATCGTCGGCCATCTCGCGCTCGGCGGCGTCGGTGGCCTTGCGCGACAGATCAACCCGGATCGCGCCCCACAGCATCAGCGCGCGCATGCCTTCGGTATAGCTGCGCGCATCCATCAGCATGCGCCGCACATCGGGGTGGACGATGATCGGATCGGCCTTGCCTTCGGGGTTCTTCGCACCGGTCAGGCTGCGGCCCTGCAGGCGGCCTTTCGCATACTCAACCGCGTTCTGGTACGCCGCATCGGCCTGCGCCAGGCCCTGGATACCCACGCCCAACCGCGCCGCGTTCATCATGATGAACATGGCGGCGAGACCCTTCATCTCCTCGCCCAGCATATAGCCGGTCGCGCCATCATAGTTCATCACGCAGGTGGCGTTGGCGTGGATGCCCATCTTATGTTCGATGCTGCCGCAGGACACCGCGTTGCGCGCGCCCAGCGCGCCATCGTCGTTCACGATGAACTTGGGCACGATGAACAGGCTGATGCCCTTCACACTGTCCGGCGCGCCCGGCGTCTTGGCCAGCACGAGGTGGATGATGTTGTCCGACAGGTCATGCTCGCCGGCGGAGATGAAGATCTTGGTGCCGGTGACCGACCAGCTGCC
Organism: Sphingomonadales bacterium 32-65-25; assembly: GCA_002280855.1. Classification (GTDB taxonomy): domain Bacteria; phylum Pseudomonadota; class Alphaproteobacteria; order Sphingomonadales; family Sphingomonadaceae; genus Sandarakinorhabdus. Next base: position 222,693 of record NCEU01000005.1, read on the forward strand.
ATCGGCGTTGGGTTCGGCGCGGGTGCGGATCAGGCCGAGATCGGTGCCACACTGCGGCTCGGTCAGGTTCATGGTGCCGGTCCAGCGGCCCTGCACCATGTTGGGCAGCCACTTGGCCTTCTGCTCCGGCGAGCCCACCACCTCGATCGCCGCCTGCGCGCCTTCCGACAGGCCGGGATACATGCCGAACGCCATGTTGGAAGCGGCGATATACTCCTGCAGCACCGCACCGATGGTGTAGGGCAGGCCCTGGCCGCCGTGATGCGGGTCGGCGATCAGCCCGCCCCAGCCGCCATCGCAGAATTGCTTGTAGGCATCGCGGAAGCCATCCGGCGCGGTCACGCTGCCATCAGGGTGGCGGGTGCAGCCTTGGCGGTCACCCGGGAGGTTGAGCGGCGCCAGCACTTCGCCGCAGAATTTGCCGCCTTCATTCAGCACGGCCTCGACCAGATCGGGCGAGACGGCCTCGAAACCCGGCACATGGGACTGGTTGTAGAGGCCGGCCACGGCCTCCAGCACGAACAGCGTGTCTTTCACCGGGGCGCGATAGGTGGGCATGGAATCAGGCTTTCATCGATTGTTCGACGATGTCGCAAAATTGTTGCAGCTCGGAGATGGTGGCGTCGATATCGGCGCGTTGTTCTTCCAGCAGAGCGACCCGCGCGCGGCATTTTTCCAGCGTGACGCGCTTCTGCGTCAGCCGGTGATCGCCCACGTCATACAGATCGATCATCTCGCGGATTTCGGCGAGGCTGAACCCGACATTCTTGGCCCGCAAAATCCACGCCAGCCGGGCGCGATCGCGGCGCGAATAAATACGATTCTGCCCCTGCCGCTCCGGCGCGATCAGGCCCTGATCTTCGTAAAATCGGATAGCGCGCGGCGTGATGTTGAAGGCCAGCGCCAGCTCGGTGATCGAAAAATGGCTCGCATCACCAGCGGCGGGCGGGGCGGGCGCGGTGGCAAAGGCATGCAGCAGCGCCGCGGGCGACTCGTCGTTTTGGGGAGCCTCAGCCGGATTGCTCATGGGCGAAGGGGGTAGTTGACGTTTACGTTAAGGTCAAGCTGCCGATGGCGCGGTTGGTGTGGCGGAACACGCCGGGTTCGTTGGACTTTGTCAGCGCAATGATGGCGCCTGCTACCGCTTCCGCTGGCAGGCTGCCGAGGTCGCGCGGCAGGGCGAGGTCCATTACGGGCGCGGCCCATTGCAGGAAGCGTTCCACCGGGCGGCGTTCCGCACGCGGGCCGATGAGGAGGCCGGGTTGGAGGATATCGAGGCGGGTAAAGGCCATGGCCGCCAGCGCCGCTTCCACCTCGCCTTTGGTGCGCGGGTAGAGCAGGCTGGCCTTGGGGTTGGCGCCGACGCTGCTGACCAGAATGAAGTGCGTCACCCCCGCCGCTTTTGCTGCGCGGGCGAAGGCCAGTACGGCGTCATGATCGACGGCGCGGAACGCGGCATCGCTGCCCGCCTTGGCCCGCGTGGTGCCGAGCGCGCAGACGGCGACCTGCGCTTCCGGCAGCGGTGGCAGATCGTCGAAATCGGCGACCACACCGGGCCGGCCGATGGGGCGGCGCGTGATGGGGATAATCTCAAGTTCATTCGTCGCCCCGGGCTTGACCCGGGGCCCCGCTTCCTTGTCCGCCGAAGATAAGCGGGGCCCCGGATCAAGTCCGGGGCGACGGGGACTTTTTAACACAAGCCCGCCGACAAGGCCGGTCGCACCGGCCAGCAACATCCTCACGGGCGAACCCAGAGCTGCTGCACACCGTTGAACGCCGCCGAGATATTGCGCTCGATGGGATCGCCAGTGAGCGCCAGGCCGGGGAAGCGCGCGAACAGGCGGGTCAGCGCGATTTCGGCTTCGGCGCGGGCCAGCGGCGCGCCCAGGCAGAAATGCACCCCGCCACCGAAGGCAAAGTGCGTCTTATCGGCCCGGTCGATATCGAACGTGAGCGGGTCTGCGTGCAGCGCCGGGTCCTGCCCGGCGGCCATCAGGAACGTCGTCACCGCTTCGCCGGCGCGCACCGGGCAGCCGCCAATCTCGCGCGGAGCCAAGGGAATGCGCAAGCTCTGCACCACTGGCGGGTCGAGCCGCAGTGTTTCCTCGATGGCGTCGGCGATGCGGGCCGGGTTGGCCTGTACCTTGGCCAGTTGTTCGGGATGGCGCAGCAGCGCGAGCACGCAATTGCCAATGAGGTCGGTGGTGGTGAGGTTCCCGGCCAGCAGCAGCAGGTTGCACATGGTGACGATTTCTTCGGTCGTCAGCCGATCGCCGCCATCGTCCACCGCCACCAGCGCGCTGATCAGGTCATCGCGCGGAGCCGCGCGGCGTTCCGCAATGGCGCGTTCGAAATAGGCCGACAGTTCATCGGCATTGGCTTTCAGCGCCGCCAGAAACTCGGGTGAACGAATGGGCGAAAACACATTGGCCAGCGCCTTCGACCAGCGCCGGAAATCGCCCACGTCGGCTGCGTCCACCCCCAGCATGGCGGCAATGACGATAATCGGCAGTGGCGAGGCAAAGCTTTCGATCAAGTCGAACTTGTCCTGGCCCGCCACGGCATCAAGCAGTTCATCAGCCACGGCCCGCACGCGCGGCTTCACCGCTTCGATGGCGCGGGCATTGAAGGCGTGGGTGACCAGCCGGCGCAGGCGGGCGTGATCAGGATCATCCAGCACCAGCATGGAACGCGGCGCTTCCCGGTCCTGCATGGTGGCCAGTTTCTGCACGATGGTATCGGACGCGGCGTTGCGCTGATCAACCGACAGGCTGCGATCCTTCAGCGTGGCGGCCACATCGGCGGCGCGGGTGAGCAGCACGCGGCCCAGCACCTTGTCGTCATGCACCGGATCGGCGGCGCGCAGCGCATCGAAGCGCTCGTGCGGGCGGTTGCGGAACACCTCGTCGAACACGGTCATCTCAAGGCCGGTTGGCAGCGTCATTCACCGTCTCCGATCATCACCAGCCGGCCGCCATCGAGCCGGCGGTAGAAGCAATCCCGCCGGCCAGTGTGGCAGGCCGGGCCGGCCGGCTCAACCCGCAACAACAGGCAATCCTGATCGCAATCCACCCTTATTTCCACCACGCGCTGGATGGCCCCCGACGTGGCGCCCTTGTGCCACAATTCCCGCCGGCTGCGACTCCAGTAATGCGCCTCGCCGGTGGCCAGCGTCGCCGCCAGCGCATCGGCATTCATGTGCGCCACCATCAACACCGCGCCGCTGGCCGCATCCACCGCCACGGCGGTGAGCAGATCATCGGCGCCCCACCTGGGCCGGAACTCCAGCGTTTCATCCACGGCTTGGCTCATATGTGACACTTTCATCACAAGACAGGTGCAGACAAAGCGGACTGCCCACCCTATATGGCCCGGCATCTGCCGAATGACAAAGGCCACCACATGGACAAGATGCTCACCACCGATCCGTGGGAAGACGATCATCTCCACGAGGAATGCGGTGTGTTTGCGGTTTATGGTGCCGAAGGTGCGGCCGCGCTGGTGGCACTTGGCCTGCATGCGCTGCAGCACCGCGGCCAGGAAGCCGCCGGAATCACCACGTTCGATGGCAAGGAATTCCACACCCACCGCGCCATGGGGCATGTGGCGGGCAATTTCGACAATGATTCGGTGATCAACAAGCTGAAGGGCGAGATCGCCATCGGCCACAATCGCTATTCCACCACGGGTGAAACCGCGCTCAGGAACGTGCAGCCGCTGTTTGCCGAACTGGCCAGCGGCGGCTTTGCCGTTGCGCACAACGGCAATATCTCCAACGCCACCACCTTGCGCCGCGAACTGGTGCGGCGCGGATCGATCTTCCAGTCGACCAGCGATACCGAGGTGATCATCCACCTTGTTGCCACCTCGTCCTATCGCACCCTGCTCGATCGCTTCATCGATGCGCTGAAGCGGGTGGAAGGCGCCTACAGCCTGATCTGCCTCACCGCCGAAGGCATGCTGGCCTGCCGCGATCCACTCGGTATCAGGCCGCTGGTGCTGGGCCGGCTGGGCGATTCATATATCCTCGCCTCCGAAACCGTTGCGCTCGACATCGTGGGGGCGACCTTCCTGCGCTCGGTCGAACCGGGCGAGTTGATCATCATCTCCGGGCGCGGCCTGCGCTCGATCCGTCCGTTCGCGCCGGTGCGGGCGCGGCCGTGCATCTTCGAACATGTTTATTTCAGCCGCCCCGATTCGATGATGGACGGCAGCAGCGTGTATGAAGTGCGCAAGCGCATCGGTGCCGAGCTGGCCCGCGAGAATCCGGTGGAAGCCGACATGGTGGTGCCGGTGCCCGACAGCGGCGTGCCCGGCGCCATCGGTTACGCGCAGGAAAGCGGCATCCCGTTCGAACTGGGCATCATCCGCAGCCATTATATCGGCCGGACGTTCATTCAGCCCGGCGACCAGATCCGCAATCTTGGCGTCAAGCTGAAGCATAATGCCAACCGCGCGCTGATCGCCGGCAAGCGCATCGTGCTGATCGACGATTCGATCGTGCGCGGCACCACATCGGTCAAGATCGTGCAGATGCTGCGCGAAGCCGGCGCCGAAGAAGTGCATATGCGCATCGCCAGCCCGCCGACGCGGCACAGCTGCTTCTATGGCGTCGACACGCCGGAACGGTCCAAGCTGCTGGCGGCGCAGATGGATGTCGAGCGGATGCGCGATTACATCAAGGTGGACAGCCTGTCGTTCCTCTCGATCGACGGCCTCTATCGCGCCGTGGGTGAACCCACCCGCGACGAGCACGCGCCGCAATATTGCGATGCCTGCTTCACCGGCGATTACCCGACCCGCCTGACCGACCAGGAAGAAGCGGAAGTGCCGGACCAGTTGAGCCTGCTGGCCGAGCGCGTCATCTGAGGCGCTTGCCCTGCCCGTCCCTGCCGCCTAAGGCCGCCGCATGACCGATATCACGACCAAGAAACTCGCCCTCGTTACCGGCGCCAGCCGCGGCATTGGCGCGGCCACGGCCGAAATGCTGGCCCGCGAAGGCTGGCACGTGATCATCACCGCCCGCACCGAAGCCGGGCTGGCCGAGCTGGACGACCGCATCCACAAGGCCGGCGGCAGCGCCACCATCGCGCCGTTCGATCTGGCCGATTATGACGCCATCGACCGGCTGGGCAGTGCCATCGGTGCGCGCTGGGGCCGGGTGGATGCGCTGATCCTCAATGCGGCGCAACTGGGCACGCTGGCCCCGGTGCCGCATCTTGATCTGAAGGAATGGGACAAGCTGATTGCGCTCAATCTCACCGCCAACATGCGGCTGATCCGGGCGCTTGATCCCTGGCTGCGCCAATCGGCGGCGGGCCATGTCGTGGCCGTCACCTCGTCGGTGGCCGCCAGCCCACGCGCCTATTGGGGCGGCTATGCCGCGACCAAGGCGGCGCTGGAAAACCTGGTGAGCACCTATGGCGAGGAGGTGAAGAACGTTTCCCCGATCCGCACGCACATCATTGATCCCGGCGCCACCCGCACCGTGATGCGCGCCCGCGCCTATCCGGGCGAAGATCCGGCCCGGCTGAAGCCGCCGGAAGACGCGGCGCGGCTGATCCTCGACCGGCTGGGCTGAAACCGGCGCCGCTCAGGCGGCGCGGCTGGTCTTGCGCAGTTTTTCCAGCTTCTTCAGCAGCATGTCGCGCTTCAGCTTGCTGAGGTGATCGATGAACAGCACGCCGTTCAGATGGTCCATCTCGTGCTGCAGGCAGGTGGCGAGCAGGCCATCAAGCTTCTCGTCGTGGGCCTTGCCCTGCTCGTCGAGCCATTTGACCTGGATTTCGGCCGGGCGCTGCACATCGGCATACATTTCCGGGACCGACAGGCAGCCTTCCTGATAGACTGACAGTTCGTCGGATTCCCAAATGATCTCCGGGTTGATGAACACGCGCGGTTCTTTCACGCGCACGATCTTTTCGGGATCAGCGTCTTCCGGCGTGTCATCGGCTTCGCGCTGCAGATCGATCACCAGGATGCGTTCCGCCACGCCCACCTGGATGGCGGCGAGGCCGATGCCGGGCGCGTCATACATGGTTTCGAACATGTCGGCGATCAGCGTGCGGTGCGCGTCGGTGACGGTTTCCACAGGCGTGCTGATTTGCTTCAGCCGCGCGTCGGGCGTTTCGATGATGGGGAGGATGGCCATGGGCGGCACGTATGGTGCAGGCGGCAGGGCGTCAAGGGCTGCGGCAATCGGCGGGCACACCCATGAGTCACAGCTTTTCAGCCGGGCGCGGTGCGGGCAAGGTGGTGCCGACCACGCAAACAAGGGGAAGACGACATGAACCGACTGGCAGGCAAGGTGGCACTGATCACCGGCGCAGCGCAGGGCCTGGGCGAGGCGATGGCCCGCCGCATGGTGGAAGAAGGTGCCCGCGTGGTGCTGACCGACATCAACGAGGCCGGCGTGAAGGCCGTGGCGGCCAGCATCGGTGATGCCGCCGTCGCCTGCCGCCATGATGTGACCAGCCCCGAAGACTGGGCCGCTGCTGTTGCCTTTGCGGAAAGCAAGTTCGGTGGATTCCACGTGCTCGTCAACAATGCCGGCATTGCGGCCGGATCGACCGTCGAAGCCACGGATTTCGATACCTGGAAGCGCGTGCATTCGATCGATCTCGACAGCGTGTTCCTGGGCTGCAAGCTGTCGCTCCCCACCATGGCGCGCACCGTGCGCGAAACCGATGTGCGCGGCAGCATCATCAATCTTTCGAGCATCGCCGGCGTGATCGCCGCCCACAACAGCGCCGCCTACAACAGCGCCAAGGCCGCCGTGCGCCACCTGACCAAGAGCGTGGCGCTGCACTGTGCCAAGCAGAAATATCGCATCACCTGCAACAGCATCCACCCGGTGTTCATCGACACGCCGATCCTGAAGGGCATCACCGACGCCATGGGCCGCGAAGCCGGGCTGGAAAAGCTGGGTCGGCAGATCCCGCTGGGCGCGGTGGGAGAACCGGATGATATCGCCTGGGCTGCCGTCTATCTGGCCAGCGATGAAGCCAAGATGGTGACTGGCCATGGCCTGTACGTGGATGGCGGCATCAGCGCGATGTGAGGCACCCGCCGGGAACCGGCGGGACCCGCGTTAAATGAACTATTGGTAAAATTATGTGAATGGCTTGCGGTTGCAGGGCCGGCCGTTAATGCAGAAAAGGGGATCAGGGATTGGGGGTGGCGTGTTCAGTGCCAATGACATGCAGACACGCAATGTCTTGCCAGATGTGCATTTTGCGCTTCCGGCTCAACAGCTGCGGCCACTGATCACCACTTATTATGGCGTTTCAACGCCGGTCGCGCTGGAAGATCAACTCCATCCCGAATGGGGCAATATCCGTTTCACCATCACCGGCGAATGGACGGTGGAACGGCCCGGCTCCACCGATCCCACCGGAACGCGCGGCGCCCTGTTCGGGCCCACAGATCGCACCGCCATTGTCCGTTCGGCTGGACCGGGCCGGACAGTGGGTGTGGGACTCACGGCGATGGGCTGGGCGACGCTGGTACAGCAGTCAGCGCATGAACATGCCAATCGCATCCACGATCTGGCCGATATCTACGGGCCCAGTGCCGAGCGCTTGTGGGCCGATCTGTGCGCCAGTGATTGGGAAGGCTGCTGTGCGCTGTTCGATCGGTTTTTCGGCAAACTCGCTGTTGCCGCACCGCCACCTGAACCGTTGATCGAACGGGTGCAACAGGCGCTGGTGAGCGGCAACATCGATACGGTGCAGGATTTCGCCGACGAACTGGCCCTGACCGAGCGCACCCTGGCGCGGCTGTGCCAACGCGCCTTCGGCTTTTCGCCCAAGCAGTTGCTGCGCCGCCAGCGCTTCCTGCGCACGCTGGCCCAGATCGGCGACAGGCTCGACCAGCCTTTGGCGACGTTGCTCGACGGCGGTTACTATGACCAGTCGCACTTCATCCGGGAATTCAGGGCCTATATGGGCATGACGCCGCTGGCCTATTTCAACAGCCCGCGCCAGATGATGCGGCGGGCCGGCGCCGAACGGCTGCGCACCGCCGGCGCCCGCGTGCAGGGGCTGCACCAGCAGGGCTGATTCAGCGGCCCATCAGCCATTCGCCCAGCGTGCGCCCGAACGGCAAGGTGAACAGGCCGGCGATCAACAGACTGCCGATCACCAGGCCACGGATATTGCCTTCATGCCCGGCCCGGTCATGCCGGCGTGCCTTCAGCACCGCCTGCGGCACCGAAATGGCCACAAACAGGCTGATGGCGTGGATGGGCGAAAAATCGCCCACGAACACGCCGCCCAACTGCCGCGAGCCGGCATTGAAACACAAGGTGAGCAGCGCGTTGCCCAGCATCAGCGCCGCCCAGATGCGGCCCAGCAGGCGATGGCGCGCTGTGCCCTTTGGCCCCAACAGCATCGGCACGGTTATGCCCATGATGATGATCATGCTGGCCAGGTGGATCTGCACCAGCAGCGGCAGGGCCGGAAACTGGCTGGCACCGCGCACCACCGCCACCAGCACCACGGCCAGCAGTGCCGTGGTGGCCACGGCCAGATTGCGGTTGGACAATAACGACGCCATCACACCCCCCGATCTGAAGCCCCGGTGTCGCCGCGCAACCGGTGCGGCGCAAGCTGTTTTACGCTGCGGCCAATTTGCGATATGGCCCGCGCGATGAACAACGATGCCTTCCCGACCAATTACGATAGCAGCGACAACGGGGCGCTGCCTGCGGACGTGATGCCCATCCCCGGCCTGTCTGATCCGATGGTGCTGCCGCGCAAGCCCGTGACGCGTGCCGATGGCAAGCGGGCACTGATCGGCCTGTCGAAAGATCAACTGCGCGCCGCGCTGGCCGAGATTGGCTTGCCGGCCAAGCAAGTGAACATGCGCGCCAGCCAGGTGTGGCACTGGCTTTATCATCGCGGTGTCACCGAAGTTTCGGCAATGGCCAATATCGCCAAGGACACGCGCGCGCTGCTGGATGACCATTTCGTCGTTGGCCGCCCGGAAGTGGTGACGGCGCAAGTATCGAGCGACGGCACCCGCAAATGGCTGCTGCGCTTCGGCGACGGCGAGGAAGCCGAATGCGTGTTCATTCCCGATGCCTGGCGCGGCACGCTGTGCGTGTCTTCGCAGGTCGGCTGCACATTGAATTGCCGGTTCTGCCACACCGGCACGATGAAGCTGGTGCGCAACCTCACCGCCGCCGAAATCGTGGGCCAAGTCATGCTGGCCCGCGATGCGCTGGGGGAATGGCCAGGCGCGACACCGGTTCCGATCACCCGGCCCGCGAACAGCGATGCAGCCGATGACCTGGATGAAGATGATGTGCCGTGGATCCCCGGCGCGCACAATGCGGGCAGCAATTACACGGCCGAAGGCCGCATGCTCACCAACATCGTGATGATGGGCATGGGCGAGCCGCTCTACAATTTCGACAATGTGCGGGATGCGCTGCAGATCGTCATGGATGGTGATGGCTTGGGGCTTTCGAAGCGCCGCATCACGCTGTCGACCAGTGGCGTGGTGCCGATGATGGTGCGCGCCGGCAAGGAGATCGGCGTCAATCTCGCTGTGTCGCTGCACGCCGTCACCAAGGAAATCCGCGACGAGATCGTGCCGATCAACAAGAAATACGGAATCGAGCAATTGCTGCAGGCCTGCGCCGATTATCCCGGCGTCAACAACGCCCGGCGTATCACCTTCGAATATGTGATGCTGGCCGGCAAGAACGACAGCAACGAGGATGCGCACGAACTGGTGCGGCTGATCCGCAAATATCGCCTGCCGGCCAAGGTGAACCTGATCCCGTTCAACCCGTGGCCGGGCAGCATCTATGAATGTTCGTCGCAGGAGCGCATCCGCGCCTTTTCCGATATCATCTTCAAGGCCGGCATCTCCGCCCCGGTGCGCACGCCGCGCGGGCGGGACATCATGGCAGCGTGTGGCCAGCTGAAATCGGCGTCGGAAAAAATCAGCCGGGCGGAACTCGACAAGCGCGCGGCAGAGAAGGAATTGGGCTGGGTGGATTGAGACCAAGCACAATCTGCTCCCCTCCCGCTTGCGGGAGGGGCTGGGGGTGGGAACAGCCTAACCTTCAATCGCCGCCACAATCTGCCGGACGACACCATCCAGGTCCTGATCGATTGCCCAGTTTGGAATTCGCAGCACGAGATAGCCTCGCGCCAGAAGATCAGCATCGCGCCGGGCATCGCGATCGACATCGTGGCAATTACCATCCAGTTCCACGATCAACTTCTGCTGCCTGCACACAAAATCCGCAATCCATGGTCCAATGCTGATCTGACGGCTGAACTTGTGACCGCAGCCACTGTTGCGCAGACGGGTCCACAGCAGGGCTTCGTGGCGGGTACCGTTGGTACGCAGGTCTCGGGCGCGGGCGAGTTGCTGGGGTGGAATGCTGCGGGGGATACGGCCGGGCATGGGGTGATCATGCCCACCCCCAACCCCTCCCGCAAGCGGGAGGGGAGCAGACTGTGGGCGCTTTACGGCGCGCCGCCCGGCAAGCCCTTCTCCACATCACGCATATAATCACGGGCAAGCGGCAGCGCATCCCGGCGCTTGGTCATCTGCACTTGCACGTTCATGTGGCCGTCATTGGTAAAGGCGCACCAGGCCGACGCCAGGTAGAACATCCACATGCGATAGAAGCGTGCGTCGTAAACCGCGGTGATCGCCGCTTCCTGCGCGGCGCAGCGGTCATACCAGGCCTTCAGCGTGTGGGCATAATGCAAGCGCAGCACTTCAATATCGGTGATCCACAGCCAGGCCCGCTCCACCGCCGGCACGATCTGCGACAAGGCCGGGGCATAGCCGCCGGGGAAGATATATTTCGCCGTCCATGGATCGGTGGCGCCCGGCCCGTCGGCACGCGCGATGGTGTGCAGCAACGCCACGCCGTCGGTGGCCAGCAGCCGCTCCACCGTATCAAAGAACTGCTGGTAATGCGGCAGGCCGACATGTTCGAACATGCCAACCGAGACGATGCGATCAAACTGCCCGCTCATCTGGCGATAGTCGATCAGCTGATAGTCAACGCCGGTCAGCCCCTGCCGTTCGGCTTCGGCGCGGGCATATTTCAACTGCTCTTCCGAAAGCGTGATGCCGGTCACATGGGCACCCGAAACCTTGTGCAGGTAGCGCGCCAGCCCGCCCCAGCCGCAGCCGATATCGAGCACGTGTTGCCCCGGCTTCAGATCGAGCTTGGCCGCGATATGCGCCAGCTTGGCCTCCTGCGCCGCGTCCAGCGAGGTGATGCCCGGCCGCCAATAGGCGCAGCTATATTGCCGGTGCGGATCGAGGAACAGATCGTAGAGCCGATCATCAAGGTCATAATGATGGGCGACATTGCGCTTGGATCGGCGCTCGAAATTGATCCCGTCCCACCACGCCGCCAACTTTGCCTGCCGCCACAGCGCAAAGCGCACCGGATTGTCGCGTTCCCAGCGCAGATTGTGGGTGACGAGATCGAGCAGGGCAAGAATATCGCCCTGCTCCACGACCAGCCGGCCATCCATGAAGGCCTCGCCCGCGCCGAGCGCCGGATTGAGCGCGATGGCGCGCGCCGTGGCGTTGCTGGCCACGCGGATGTGAACCGGCGCGCGCGTGGCGCTGGGCTTGCCATAGCGCCGCTCGGCGCCGGCCGGGTCGATCACGACCAGCTCGCCATCCTGCATGAAGCGCTTGAAGAGGCGATCAAACAGCCACATGCTGGCAGACTGCCAAAGCTGCCGGCAAGGTCAAGTCAGGGGTTTGACGTGGTGGTCAGGTGCGCGCCACACTCACCATCGCTGGGCGCAGCAGGCGATCGCGGATCGTCCAGCCACTGGCCAGTTCGGCCACCACGCTGCCCGCGTCCATGTCGCTTTCCACCTCCAGCATCGCCTGATGGCGATTGGGATCAAGCGGTTCACCGGCGGTGATTTCAATCCGGGCAATTCCTTGCCGGCCAAAGATCGCCAGCAATTCGCGCTCGGTCGCTTCGATGCCGGCGCGCACATTGTCAAAGCCCTCGGCCGGCAGCGACGCGACGGCGCGACGCAGATTTTCGGCCACCGCCAGCATGTCGCGGGCAAAGCCGGTGACAGCATATTGTGTGGCTTCCGCCTTGTCGCGCTCCAGCCGGCGGCGGGTATTTTCCATATCCGCCATGGTGCGCAGCACGCGATCCTTCAGATCGGCGATTTCCTGGTCCTTGGCCAGCAGCGCTTCGGCCAGATCGATCTCCGGTGCGGCCGCTTCGGGCGCTTCGTTTTCCGGGGTTTCGGTGTTTTCGGTCGTGCCAGAGTTTTCGGTTGTGTCTGTCATGATACCAGTCTGCTCAGGGTTCGGGCGGTGTAATCCACCATGGGGATGACGCGTGCATAGTTCAACCGCGTCGGCCCGATAACCCCCACAACGCCGATCACCTTGCCATCGTTCCCGCGATAGGGTGCGGCAATGACGCTGGACCCCGACAACGAGAACAGGCGCGATTCGGCGCCAATGAAGATGCGGGTGGATTCGGCATTGCGGGCGCGATCGAGCAGGCGGATCAGCTCGGCCTTATCTTCCAGATCATCCAGCAACTGGCGCACGCGCTCCACATCCACCGCGTCTTCGACCAGATTGGCCTGGCCGCGCACGATCAGCACCGGGCGGGCGGCGGCATCGGATGACCAAGCCGCCAGCCCGGCCGCCACGGCGGTTTGGGTGAGCGTATCCAGCATGGCACGATCGCGGGCGATTTCCTGATCCATCCGCACCATGGCTTCGGCCAGGGTGAGCCCCGCCAGCCGCGTGCTGATATAATTGGCTGCCGCCTCGAGGCTGGCCGGCAGCACACCGGGCGGCAGATCGAGCAGGCGGTTTTCGACGCTGCCATCGGCACCGACCAGCACCACCAGCGCGCGAGTGGGGGACAGCGGCACGAAACTGATCTGGCGGATGATCAGCTCGCGCGCCGGCACCAGCACCAGCCCGGCGCACTGCGACAGGCCCGACAGCGCGGCGGTGGTGCGTGTCAGCGCCTCCTCCATCGCCACGCCCGGTGCCAGCCCGGCTTCCAGCGCGGCGCGCTCATCCTGCGACGGTTCGGCGGCCTGCATCATGCCATCAACGAACATCCTGAGGCCGAGCTCGGTCGGGAGCCGCCCGGCGGATGTGTGCGGCGCGGCCAGGAGGCCGAGTTCCTCCAGATCCTGCATGACATTGCGGATCGAGGCCGGCGACAGGCCCAACCCGCCTTTTGAAAGCGTGCGGCTGCCCACCGGCGCACCCGACACCAGATAGGCATCGACAATCTGCCGGAAAATCTCGCGCGCTCGCGTGTTGAGCTCGGCCAGCGCCAAGGTCTGCTGGTTCGTTGGCTGCATGGGCGCAATCTAAGGTGCGTGGGCACGCGGCGCAATGGGCGCTTCCCTTCGGAGCCCCCACGCAATAAGGCCCACCCAACAGTAATCAGGAAAGACACGCCCCATGCGCCCATCAGGCCGCGCCCCCGATCAGATGCGCACCATCGAGATGATCCCCGGCTTTTCCGCCCACGCCGAAGGCTCGTGCTTGGTCAAGTTCGGCAACACCCATGTGCTGGTAACGGCCAGCGTGGAAGACCGGGTGCCGCCGTGGCTGCGCGGTGGCGGCAAGGGCTGGGTGACGGCCGAATATGGCATGCTGCCGCGCGCCACCCACACCCGCGGCCAGCGCGAAGCTGCCAAGGGCAAGCAATCGGGCCGCACCCAGGAAATCCAGCGCCTCATCGGGCGCTCCTTGCGCGCTGTCACCGATCTGACGCTGCTCGGCGAACGCCAGATCACGCTGGATTGCGACGTAATCCAGGCCGATGGCGGCACCCGCACCGCGGCGATCTCCGGTGCCTGGGTGGCCCTGCGCCTTGCCATCGATGCGATCCACGCCAAGACGCCGCTGGCCGGCGATCCGCTCAGCCTTCAGGTCGCGGCGATTTCGTGCGGGATCTACAATGGCAATCCGGTGCTCGATCTTGATTATATCGAGGACAGCGCCGCCGGCACCGACGCCAATTTCGTGCTGACCAATCAGGCCGGCATCGTGGAAGTGCAAGGCACCGCCGAGGGCGAACCGTTCGACGAGGAAGCGCTGCTGCGCCTGCTGCGTTTGGCCCGCATCGGCTGCAACGAGGTGTTCGCCGCCCAGCTGAAGGCGGTCGGCCGGTGAGGCAGCTGCTGCCGGGCCGGCTGGTGCTGGCCACGCACAATCCCGGCAAGGTGGTGGAACTGGCCGAACTTTTGGCGCCGCACGGGCTGGACGTGGTATCGGCCGGCGAACTCGGCTTGCCGGAACCGGACGAGACGGAAACGAGCTTCATTGGCAATGCCCGGCTGAAGGCGCTGTCGGCAGCCACGCTGAGCGGCCTGCCGGCGATTGCCGATGACAGCGGGCTGTGTGTTGATGGTCTGGATGGCGCGCCGGGGATTTATTCGGCGCGCTGGGCTGGGCCGGGCAAGGACTTCACTGTCGCCATGGCGCGGGTGAACGATGAACTGGGCGCGCAGTCCCGCACCGCTCATTTCATCTGCGCGCTGTGCGTGGCCTGGCCCGATGGCCACACCGAGGTGGTCGAAGGTCGGGTTGACGGCACGCTGGTGTGGCCGCCGCGCGGGGGCAACGGCTTCGGCTATGATCCGATGTTCCTGATGGACGGCAAGGCGCAAACCTATGGCGAAATGCCTCGCGCCGAGAAGGAAGAAGACAACCATCGCGCCCGGGCCTTCCGGCAGTTGGACGCGCTGTTGCCGCCGGTGGCATGACAGACTCGACCCCTGTCGCGCTGTACGTCCACTGGCCGTTCTGCGTCACCAAATGCCCCTATTGCGATTTCAACAGCCATGTCCGCGAGACGGTGGACCAGGCCGCATGGCAGGCCGCCCTCCTCGCTGATCTGGCCTTTGAAGCCGCCCGCCTGCCCGGCCGCCGGCTGGCCAGCATCTTCTTTGGCGGCGGCACCCCCAGCCTGATGCCACCCGCCACCGTGGCCGCCATCATCGAAGCGGCCTGCCGGCACTGGACGCCGGAACCCGATCTTGAAATCACGCTGGAAGCCAATCCGTCGAGCGTCGAGGCTGGCCGCTTCGCCGGTTTTGCCAGCGCCGGGGTGAACCGGCTGAGCCTTGGTGTTCAGTCCCTCGACGATGCGGCGCTCAAACTGCTTGGCCGCCCGCACGACGTCGCCGCCGCGCTGGCGGCGCTTGATGTCGCGCAAGCCACCTTCGGCCGGGTGAGCTTCGATCTCATCTATGATCGGCCCGGCATGACCCAGGAAAGCTGGCAGGCCGAACTTTCCCGCGCGCTCGGCTTCGGCACCACGCATCTGTCGCTCTACCAGCTCACCATCGAACCCGGCACGCGCTTTGCCGCCCTGCACGCGCGCGGCCAACTGGTGATGCCCGACGAGGATACCAGCGCTGATCTGTTCGCCATGACGCAGGCAATAACGGCGGCGGCTGGTGTGCCGGCTTATGAAATCTCCAACCACGCCGCCCCCGGCATGGAGAGCCGCCACAATCTCACCTATTGGCGCTATGGCGATTATGCCGGCATCGGCCCGGGCGCGCACGGCCGCCGCGAAGGCGTTGCCACGCTCAGACGCAAGAAGCCGGAGCACTGGCTGGTTGGCGTGAATGACAGCGGCCACGGCATGGAAAGCGAGACGCTGCTGACAGTGCCTGAACGCACCACCGAGGCGCTGGTGATGGGGCTGCGCCTTGCGGAAGGACTGGACTCGGCGCGCTTTGCCGCCCGTTCCGGCACGGCCCTGGCCGACGCGGTGAAGCCCGATGCCGTCGCCCGACTGGTCGAACAGGGATTGCTGATCAGCGACTCGCGCGGCCTGCGGCTCACGGCCGCCGGCTGGCCACTGGCCAACGCGGTACTGGCCGAAATCGCGCGTTAGAAGCTGTTCGGGGCCGGTGAGACGGTGCCCGTGCCGAGCTGATCCACTTCCAGCGCCCGCTCTGCCACGCCCGACGGGGCAAAGCGGAAGGCGCCATCGATGCCGGCAAAGCCATCGCGCGCCAGCAGCGCCGCGCGCGGGAACGGCTGACCCAGCGGCCAACGCGCGGCCAGGCTGGAGGCAAGCAGCACCGCATCATAACCCAGCGAGGCCAGCCGCGACGGGTTGGTGCCATGCTTGGCACGGTAGCGCACGGCCAAGCTGTTGAAGCGCGCATCCGATACGGTGGCATAAAGCGCCCCCTTCAGCGCCGGCACGCGGGCCAGGCCGGGTTCATTGTTCCACAGCTCCGTGCCCAAAATCACCACCTGGCCCGGCGCTGCGCCAAAACGGGCCAACGGCTGCAGGAAACGCGCGGCGGCCGCGCCGGAATCGGCGATCATCAGCGCCTGGAACGGCACCGGCGCCAAGGCCCCGGCCACGCGGGCCACCGTGCCATCGGCGCGGATCTGCGGCTTGCCGCTGGCGCGCACCCGGGCATCATAGTTGGTCACCTGCGCCGCCGCTGCCGCCAGCTTGGCCGGATCGCGGGCATAGGAAACAACGGCTGTGGATCGCCCACCCGAATCGTTCACCGCCTTTACGAACGCCAATTGCGCGCGCTGGCCATAGGCGCCCTGCGGCACCAGCGCGGCGAAGCGATCAACACCGCGGCTACGCGCATAGGTGATCACCCGCGCAATCGCCTGGCCGGGCTGAAAGCCCAGCACGAACACATCACCGCCGGCCACGCCGGCGTCGTTGGAGAAAGACAGGATCGGCACCGGCCGGCCGGCCACCGCCGCCGTTACCGCCGGCACATCGCTGGCCAGTAGCGGCCCCAGGATCAGGCCGGCACCCGCCGCCATCGCCTTGGCTGCGGCTTCGCCCGCGCCGGGCGCCGTATCGAAACTGAGCAATTGCACCTGCGGCTTGCCAAGATCGGCCATGGCCAGCGCGGCGGCATTGGCGATGGATTCGCCCAGCGCTGCATTGGGACCGGTGAGCGGCACCAGCAGCGCCACCTTGTTCAGCCGGGCTTCCGGCAACGGCGCCGGTTTGGGCGCGGTCACCACGGGCGGCGGCGGCGCGGCCACCACGGTTGGCGCCTTTTTCGGCGTCGAACAGGCCGCCACCAGCAGCCCAAGCCCGATCACGCCGGCGCGAACCACTTGCCAGCCGCTTCCAACCCGGCTCTTGATAGCCATGTGAGCTTGCACCCTTCCTTCGATCCCGACGCCCTGCCTGAAGCAGCGCTTGCGCCGGGGCTTTACATCGTTGCGACGCCGATCGGCAATCTCATGGATATCACCGCCCGCGCCCTGCTGGTGCTGGCTCGCGCCAGTCTGATCGCCTGCGAGGATACACGGGTGACCGGCAAACTGCTTGGACATTTCGGCATCAAGACGAAGATGCTGCCCTATCATGATCATAACGCCGCCCGCGCCCGGCCAGGCCTGATCGCGCGGGCGCTGGCTGAACCGGTGGCGCTGGTCTCCGATGCCGGCACGCCACTGATTTCCGATCCGGGCTACAAGCTGGTCGCCGAAGCCCGCGCGGCCGGGGTGAATGTGGTGACGGTGCCCGGCCCCTCGGCAGTCATTGCAGCGCTGTCCATCGCCGGCCTGCCCACCGATCGCTTCCTGTTCGCCGGTTTCCTGCCTGCCAAGGAGAAGGCCAAGGCCGACGTGATCGCCGAGCTGGCAAACGTGCCGGCCACGCTGGCCTTCTACGAATCCGGCCCGCGTCTGGCCGTCACGCTGGCCGCATTGCACGCTGGGCTGGGGGATCGCCCGGCCGCGGTGGGCCGCGAGCTGACCAAGAAGTTCGAGGAGATGGTGACTGGCACATTGTCCGAACTGGCTGCGCGCTGGGCGGATGCACCGCCCAAGGGCGAGATTGTCTTGCTGGTCGGCCCGCCGCTGCCGCCGCCAGCCGCTAGCGCCGATGATCTAGATTCGGCCCTGCGCGAGGCACTGGCAGGCAGCCACGTGAAGGATGCAGCCAAGGCCGTTGCGGATCGGCTGGGCCTGTCAAAATCCGAGGTTTATGCCCGGGCGCTGGCGCTCAAAAATGGCTGATGCCAAGGAACTCAAACGCCGCCAGGCCAACGAACGGCGCGGCCGGCTGGCCGAGCATGTGGCCGCCATCTGGTTGATCGCAAAGGGCTATCGCCTGATCGGTCGGCGCCTGAAAACGCCCGGTGGGGAGATTGATCTGCTGCTGCGCCGCCGTGATGCGCTGGTGTTTGTGGAAGTGAAAGCGCGGCCCACTCTCGACTCCGGCGTGGCGGCGCTGCATCGTGAGCAGGCGCGGCGTTGCCAGGCAGCCGCTCGCTGGCTGGCAACGCGTTATGGCTGGCCGGGCGCGGTGATCCGGCACGACGCGGTGGTGGTCACACCGTGGGCGCGGCCCCGGCACCTGGTCGCCATCTGGCGGGAAGAGGCGTGATGTTACTGGCAACAATCGGCCTGATGGATGAAGCCGATATCGACATGATCGAAGCCGGCATTGCGCTGAGCCTGGCTGACAATCCGCGTGGCGATGCCGACAGGCTGCGCCGGCTGATGACCGGCTGGGCGGTGAGCCTGCAACGTGATCTGGCCCCTTCCACCGCCAAGGCGCGGGCCCTGCGGCTGGCCAGCCTGATCGCTGGCGAAGCCGGGCTGACCGGCGACACCCAGGATTATGACAATCCGTTGAATGCCGATCTGGTGGCGGTGGCGACACGCAGCCGCGGCCTGCCGATCAGCCTGTCGATCCTCTATGTCGCGCTGGCCCGGCGCATTGGCTGGCGGGCCGATGCATTGGCCCTGCCCGGCCATGTGCTGGTGGAAGTGCATGGCGGCGGCGAATCGGCGCTGCTTGATCCATTCGATCACGGCATCAGTTTGACGGCCGCCCGCGCCGCCGACATTGCCCGCCAGGCCGGCGGCGCGCCGGTTGCCGGCGGCTTTCCGGCAATGAGCACCCGCCAGATGCTGGTGCGGATGGTGTCCAACCAGGCCAGCCGCGCGCGACTGAATGGTGATATCGGGCGGGCGCTGATGCTGTATGAACGGCTTACCACCATCGCGCCGGATCAGGGCGGCTTGTGGTGGGAACGCGCCCGGCTGGAACAGCGCATCGGTCGCCTTGCCGCCGCCCGCGCCAGCCTGACCGCCATGCTGGAAACCACCCACGACGCCCAGGTGGGCGAACGCATCCGCGCCACACTCGCCACGCTGGCAAGATCCGAAAATTGAAAAGGCCTGCCCAATGACAATCCGCGTCGCGGTTCAGATGGACCCGATCGAAACCATCAACATCGGCGGCGATTCCAGTTTCGCCCTGATGCTGGAAGCCCAGGCGCGCGGCGCCACGCTGATCCATTATCTGGCCGATGATCTTTCCGCCGAGAACGGCCGGGTGCGGGCCAAGGCCCGGCCGCTAAAGGTGATCAACCAGCCCGGTGCCCATTTCGAATGGCTGGGCGATCCGCGCACCGTCGATCTGGCGGATGAGGCTGACGTGGTACTGATGCGCCAGGATCCGCCATTCGACATGGGCTATATCACCGCCACCCACTTGCTGGAGCAGATCCAGGACCGGGTGCTGGTGGTCAATGATCCCGCCGAAGTGCGCAATGCACCGGAAAAACTGTTCGTGCTGCGCTTTCCCGATTTGATGCCGCCGACATTGGTCACGAAAAGCCTGGAAGAAGCCTTGGACTTCCGCGCCCGCCACGGCGCCATCGTGGTGAAGCCGCTCTATGGCAATGCCGGTACCGCGGTGTTCCTGATCGACAAGACTGACGGCAATCTGCCGGCGCTGGTTGAACTGTTCAGCAGCGTGTGGCGCGAGCCATTCATGGTGCAGGCGTTCCTTCCTTCCGTGGCGGAGGGCGACAAGCGCATCGTGCTGGTGGATGGCGAACCGGCCGGCGCCATCAACCGCCTGCCGAAAAAAGGCGAAATCCGCTCCAACCTCGCTGCCGGCGGCAGCGCCCAGCCGACCGAACTGACAGCGCGGGAACAGGAGATTTGCGCACGGCTCGGCCCCGAACTCAAAAAGCGCGGCCTGATCTTCGTCGGCATCGACGTGATCGGCGGCTTCCTCACCGAGATCAACGTCACCTCCCCCACCGGCATCCGCGCCATCGACCGCTTCAACGGCACCGACACGCCAGCGCGCATCTGGGATGCGATCAAGTCCAGGCTCGACAACCGGGCTTGACGTTTCGATACTTGTCGAATAATTCGATAATTGTCGAAAGGATTTGGGATGGACTCATCGTCAGCCGTGCCGGCGCTTGCCGCCCTTGCCCATGAACGACGCTTGGCGCTGTTCCGGGCGCTGGTGGTGGCCGGGCCCGATGGCCTGTCAGCCGGGGCGATTGCGCGCGCATTGGATGTGCCACCCTCCAGCCTTTCGCACCACCTGGGGCTGCTGGAACAGGCAGGGCTGGCGACCGTCCGCCGCGCCGGCCGCAGCCTCATCTATGCGGCGGATTTCGCCGCGATGCGGGCGCTGATCGATTTCCTGCTGCTGGATTGCTGCCAGGGTGTCGCTCCCGCTGAAAACTGCGTGACAGGAGAATGCCAATGAAGCGGCTGCATGTGCATGTGGGCGTCACCGATCTCGCCCAGTCCATCGCCTTCTACACCAATTTGTTCGGCACCGGGCCGACGCTGGTTAGGCAAGATTATGCCAAGTGGATGCTGGACGATCCGCGCGTGAACTTTGCCATCAGCCACGGCCACGCCGCGCCGGGGATCGAGCATCTGGGCATCCAGGCCGAAACGCTGGAGGAACTGGCCGACGTCACCGCCCGGCTGAACAGCGCGTCTGCGCCGGTGCTGGCCGAAGGCGAAACCACCTGCTGCTATGCAAGGTCCGAGAAAAGCTGGACCGCCGATCCGCAGGGCGTCGTGTGGGAAGCCTTCCACACCATGGCTGAAGCCCGCACCTATGGCAGCAGCCCGATGCTGGACACGCTGGCGGCGATGGCACCGGCCTCGTCGCAAGGCGGTTGCTGTTAGGCCGTGAACTCATAAATATCACCCTCCGTGATGGCCCGGAGAGGCGAAATCGGCGTTAGCGGGCGGCGAAGGCGGGGCTTTGCCCCCCGGCGAGCCGTCCGATGACGTTGATTTCGCCTCTCCGGGCCACCGCAGGCGGGCTTTTCAGCCCCGATGCAGCGCTCGCTGCGCTTGGACGGTGGCGCTGCCACCGCCACTGCGCTTTCTCACTCGCCTCGGGGCTGAAAAGCCCGTCACGGAGGGTGATATTTATGAGTTCACGGCCTAATCCTTGGGCTTCGGGGTCTTGCCGGGCGGGCCGGCGACGCGTTCCCAATTGCCCAGGCCGCAGCCGCCGAAATGGACGCCGCCCAGGTTGAAATCGATCACCGAGACGATATCGCCGCGGCACTGGCTGCCGATCGGGCTCGAATGCACCAGCGCCCGGCGTGGCTGCAGGGTGGGGCATTCCATATTGTTGCGCCACCAGCGGCCATCGCGCAGCCGCGCATACCATTTGCCATCAGGGGCGGCCTGCGCCTGCAGGATGCTGCGGGTCTGCAGGCAGTCGCGGGTTTCGGCCTTGAACTCCGTGGCCTTGGCCGGGGGATCATCACCTGCCAGAGCCGGGGCCGCCGCGACCAGCGCGGCAAGGATGAGCGCGTTTCTGATCATGCCTGCCGTGATGCCCTCCCATCGCTGTATCATCGCTGAACGCTTCATCCGCGGAAAACGTCCTTGGCGCTCCGCCGCTGCGCCAGTTCGGCCACGCTGCCGGCGCGCACGAACGGGTTGGTTGCCGCTTCCATGGCCAGACTGAAGGGCACGGTGGGATCGCCGCGCTCGCGCAGACGGTCCACGGCCTCGGCGCGCCGCACCAGCGCCTCGTTCTCCGGCTCCACCGTGAGGGCAAAGCGCGCGTTGGATTGGGTATATTCATGCGCGCAATACACCAGCGTGCGCGGCGGCAGCGCCATGAACTTGGCTAGCGCAGCGTGCATCTGTTCGGCCGTGCCTTCGAACAGGCGGCCGCAGCCCATGGCAAACAGCGTGTCGCCGCAGAACAGCGCGCCTTCGAAGGCATAGGCATTGTGGCCCGCCGTGTGCGCCGGGCAATCGATCACGCGGCCGATGTTGCTGCCGATCTGCACCGTATCGCCTTCCACTACGGCGCGGCTGATGTGCGGTATCTTGGCGGCCTCGGCCTGCGGCCCAGTCACCTTTGCGCCGGTGGCCGCCACGATATCGGCATTGCCGCCCACATGATCGGGATGCCAGTGGGTGTTCAAGATCTGGGTGATTTTCCAGCCCCGGCTGGTCGCGGCTTCCAGCACCGGGCCGGCAACCGCAGGATCGATCACCGCCGTCTCACCGCTGGCGGCATCATGGGCCAGCCAGACATAATTGTCATGCAGCACCGATACGCCAACGATATCAAGCATCTTACCAGTTCCCGATGTTGGGCGCCGACACCCAGGGTTCCGCCGCTGGCAGCGCCGGGCCGGCCTGCAGCAATTCCACCGAAATCCCGTCCGGCGATTTCACGAACGCCATGCGGCCATCGCGCGGCGGCCGGTTGATGGTCACGCCGCCATCCATCAGGCGCTGGCAGGCGGCATAGATATCGTCCACCGCATAGGCGAGATGGCCGAAATTGCGCCCGCCGGTATAGCCGCTCTCGTCCCAATTATGGGTCAGTTCGACCTGGGCGTCTTCATCGCCGGGTGCCGCCAGGAAGATCAGGCTGAAGCGCCCGGCCTCGTTGTCGATGCGGCGCAATTCCTTCAGGCCCAGCAGTTCGAAGAAACGCAGCGTTTCCGCCACGTCCGACACGCGGATCATGGTGTGGAGATATTTCATTTCAGACCGCGTCCTTCAAAGGCTTCGAACAGGGCCACCACGGCATCCGGCACCGGCGTCGGCCGGCCGCGCGGTTCATCGACATGCACCTGCACTTCGGTGCCGCTGGCGCGCAGATCCTCGCCGCCCGGCCCGTTGGCCAACCCATGCACTTCAAACGCGAATTTCAGCGACGTGCGGCCGACCTTCTCGCAGCGCACGCAGATGGCCATTTCCTCGTCGAGCAGGATGGGGGCGTGATAGACGACCTCGGCTTTCACCACGTGCAGTTCCGGCGCGCCCTGCAAATTGGGCTCCGGATAGAGGCCGGAGGCGCGGAAATATTCGGTTATGCCGATATCGAAATATTCAAGGTAGCGGCTGTTGAACACCACCGCCTGCGCGTCCACCTCGGCATAGCGGGCGCGGGCATTCCAGACGAAACGATAATCGGAGCGAGCCATCAGCGCGGTGTAGCAGGCAGCGCGCCCTCCGTCAGTGGTTTTTCAGGCAGGGCGGCGTTCATGCGACCAAGCGCGGCAGCGGCTGCTTGCCCCGCCGGCGTATCGGGCGCGTCGGCAGCAGCGGCTTCCCAGGCCTGGCGGGCCAGCGCCGTGTCGCCCTTGGCCGAAGCGATGTTGCCGGCTTCCAGTTCGACATCGGCGGAGTCCGGTGCCAGCGCGGCGGCCTTCAGCAGGGCAGCTTCGGCAGTGACCAGATCGCCACCGCGCCTGGCCAGCGTTGCCTTCAGCAGCCACGGCGTGAAGTATTCGGGCGAAAGCGTGGTGGCGCGGGTGAGATCGGCCATGGCCAGATCGGGCTTGCCGGCCGCCACCTGCGCTTCAGCGCGGCTGGTGAGCAGATCGGCTTCAGCGCGCGGGCTGAGTTCGGCGCCGCCCGGCCGCGCGAGCGCGCGGGTGAGGAAGCGCACTGCGTCCGCCGGCTGCTCGGCGATCATTGCGGCATCTGCTGCCTGGCGCCACAGCGCGATGGCCTGGCCGTCACGGGCGGACTCGCTGGCCTCGCCAGCGGCCTCATAGTTTTTCAGCGCCGCCTCGTGATGGCGGGCGTGCATCTGGGCCACGGCCAGGCAATGGCGCGGCGCCACGCCGCCGCCTTCAATGCGCCAGGCATAGGCCATCTGCATGGCGCGCGCCGGATCCTTGCCCGCCAGCTCGATGCAGGCGGCATAGCGCGTCGGATCGGACGGTGCCGACCATGCCGGTGCAGCGGCCAGCAGAGCCAAGAGGGCCAGATGCTTCAAAGCAGTTCCTCGACAGTGGCGATCAACGTGGCGATATCCGCCTCGCGGCTGAGCCGATGATCACCATCCTTGATGAGCCGCACCTGAACTTGCGTGCTCTGCAGCCGCGCCGCGATGTCCAGCGACAGCCGCCACGGCACCGCCTCATCGCGCTGGCCGTGCAGCAGCCGCACCGGCGCCGTGATGCCGATCTGGCCATCAAGCAACAGCTGATCGCACGCATCATCGATCAGCGTGCGGGAATAACGATAAGGCTCACCATAATCGGATGGGCGGGTGAAGAAGCCCTGCGCCTCCAGCTGCCGCCGCTCGGCCTCGCCCAGCTTGAGCCCCCAAACGGTGAAATCCGGCGCAGCCGCCACGCCCACCAGCCCAGCCAGCCGACCCCTCAGCGCACGGCCGGCCCGCAGCGCGATCCAGCCGCCCATCGACGAACCGACCAGCACCACCTTGCCCGCCGGCCAGACATGATTGATCAGCGCCAGCACATCATTGGTCCAGCGGCCGATGCTGCCATCAAGGAAGTCGCCGCTGCTGGCCCCGCAGCCCGAATAATCCAACCGCAGAAACGCCTGGCCCTTGGCCCGCGCCCAGTCGCTCAGCGCTTCGGCCTTCGATCCGGTCATGTCGCTCATATAACCGGGCAGGAATACGACGAGCGACCCCGCCCCGGGTGTGAAGCGATAGGCAAGGCTGGCGCCGTTATGGGAAAGGCTGCTCATGCCACGCCGCATAGGCCAAGCATCACCCCGTTACCAGCCGGCGGCCTGGCCATCCTTGCGGTGATCGGACCCGGCGCGATAGACCGGCTTGCCGTCCTTGTCCTGTTCGATGCGGATCGCCTGGTAGCCCCCCATCGCTCCGCTGCTGGGCGGGCCGAGCCGGTGGCCCATCGCCTTCAGATCGGCCCCAACCAACGCATCAAGCTGCGGTTCCAGCGTGAGCACATCCGAAACCTGCCCATGGCGGAAGCGCGCCATATCGGTCGCCATCTGCACATTGGCGCCCAGATCGAGCATGTTGACCAGCACCTGCCCGTGCCCTTGCGCCTGCATGTCCCCGCCCATCAGCAGCAGCGACAGCAGCGGCGCACCATCCTTCATCACGAAACCGGCGGCCAGCGTGTGATAGGGCTGCTTGCCCGGCGCGATGATATTGGGGCTGGCGGGATCGAGGCTGAACTGCACGCCGCGATTGTGCAGGATCAGGCCATACTCCTTCACCGTGAGGCCCGATCCCCACACCGACGAGATGGAATTGACCATCGCCACCACATTGCCTTGGGCATCGGCCGTGGCCAGCACCACGGTATCGCCGCTGCGATCGGCCGGGCCGGGTTTGGTGACGGCGGCGCGCGCCGGATCGACGCGGGCGCACAGGCTGGCGGCATATGACTTCGATATCAGCCGTTCGACCGGCACCTTCGAAAAGCGCGGATCGCCGTTCCAGGCTGCCAGATCGGCATAGGCCAGCTTCTTGGCCTCGATCAGATAATGCCAGTAACGCGGGCTGCGCGGCCCCAGGCTGGCCAGCGTCTGCCCCGGGGACCAGACCGGCACACAGGCTTCGAGGATGTTGAGCATTTCGAGCGCACCCCAGCTTTGCGATGGCGGCGGCAGTTCGAAAACATCGTGGCCCTGATAACGCGTTTGCAGCAGATCGACCCAGCGGCCGGCATAACCGGCCAGATCACCCGCCGTCATGGTGCCGCCCAACGCTTGCGATTTGGCAATGATCGCCCGCCCGATGTCACCCGTGTAAAAGGCGCTGGGACCGTCCTTGCGCAGCAGCGCGAAGGCGCGGGCGAGGCCCGGATTGCGGAACATCTCGCCCACGGCCGGGCCTTTGCCGCCCGGCGTCCACACCGCCAGCGTGTCGGGATCATGGTCGGTGCAGCAGGCTTTCAGCGACAGTGCGCGGGGCAGCGGCGTCCAATCATCGGCGATGCGTGGGGAGACCGGAAAGCCATCGCGCGCATAGGCTTCGGCATCGGCCAGCACTTCGGCAAAGCCCATGGAGCCAAAGCGTTTCAGCGCCGCATCCCAGCCCCACACGGCGCCCGGCACGGTGACGGTGAGGATGCCGGCCGGCGGCATGCCCGAACCCAGCGTCCAGTTCTTGGGATCCCTGCCATAACCCAGTTCGGCATAACGCGCTGGCGTCGCCCCGGTGGGCGCGGTGCCAGCGGCGTTGAGGGCGTAGAGTTTCTTCTCCTTGGCCACCCAGACGATCATGAACAGATCGCTGGCAATGCCGGTGCTGAACGGTTCGACCACGCCCAGCACCGCCGCCGTGGCCACGGCCGCATCCACGGCATTGCCACCCTTGCGCAGAATGGCGAGGCCGGCTTGCGTCGCCAGCGGCTGGCTGGAGGTGACCATGCCGTTGCGCGCAATCACTTCGGCCCGGCTTTGCGCCGCCCAACCTTCGGTGCGGCCGCCGGCAACGGCCGCGCAGGCTGGTTCCGGGCAACGTGCCTCTTGCGCCAGCGCTGGCATTGCCCACGTCAGGCCAGCGAGCAGGCCCAAACCGATTATGCGCCGCATCATCTCACTTCACCCCCGCATTGCCGCTTCGATCTCGGCGATGCTGCGCGGGATGCCGGCCGACATCCGCTCCGATCCCGCTGCCGTCACCAGATATTGATCCTCGATGCGGATACCCTGGTTGGCGGACTGGGTGTACAACCCCGGCTCGATGGTGATCACCGCGCCGGCGGGGATGGGCCGGGAGCGGTCGAACGGGTCATGCACATCCAGCCCGACATAATGGCCAAGCCCGTGAATGAAATCATCGATGCGCCCGGCGCGGCGGAACACCTGCTTGGCGGCGTCTTCGAAAACATCATAGCTCACCCCGGCTTTCAGCGTCGCCTCGGCAGCGGCCTGGGCGGCCAGCACCAACTCGTAATCGGCGCGCTGCGTTGCCGTAAAGCGGCCATTGGCCGGGAAGGTGCGGGTGACATCGCAGGCATAACCATCCACCGCCGCCGCGGCATCGATCAACACCAGATCGCCATCCCGGATCGGGCCGGTTTCCGCCACATAATGCAACGATGCGGCGTTGCGCCCGGCCGCCACGATGCTGTTGTAGGCAATGCCGGTGCCGCCGGCATTGGCAAAGCCTTCCTCCAGCACGCGGCGCAACTGGCGTTCCGTCATGCCCGGTTTCACGGCCTTCATCGCCGCCAGATGGCCGGCGCGCGTGGCGACCATGGCCTTGTTCAGCCATTCCAGCTCGCGCGGTTCCTTCACGCTGCGCATCTGGGTGAGCAGGCCGGACTGGTCGCGGATGCTGGTGCCGGGCACCCGGGCCATCACCTTGCTGTACAGCTCCAGCGTTGCCGGCACTGGCGCATCGGCCGATACCACTGGTCCAAGGAAATGCAGTTCCTTGGCGCGTGTGGCGAGCTGTGTGACCACCCCGCCCAGCCGCGCCGTGCGCTGCACGCGCTGCACCCCGGTGCGCTGCTCGATCAGCGAGCCCAGCGGCAGCCGCTCCACCTCCCAACGCTCGGTTTCGACATCACGCGACGGCAGGAACAGAAATTCCTTCACCACCGCCTCGCCGGGCGCCAGCACCAGCACCGCGCCTGGCTCGTCGCTGATCCCGGTGAGCCAGGCGAAGTCGCCGTTCTGGGTAAAGGGCGCGGCGATGGTGTTGTCGGGCGCGCCAAAGGCAGTGGCGCCATGGATCACCGCCAGCCCTGTTTTCAGCTCCGCCATCAGCCGCGCACGGCGGGCGCGATAGACATCGGGCGCAAACGGCCTTGTGCCCAGCGGTGTGCCAAAGCCCGGTCCGGGCAGGATCTGCGCTGCGGCATCGGCCGCGGGCAAGAGGGACATGGCGGCGGCACCCGCCAGAAACTGCCTGCGTTCCATTGCTATTTCCCCAGATCAACCCTGGGCTGAAGGTGGCAGATGCAGGGGGCATCGTCCAGCCGCCGGAACCGCCGCGCGGATACCGTGCCTGTGCGCCCG
This sequence comes from Sphingomonadales bacterium 32-65-25, assembly GCA_002280855.1. Lineage (GTDB taxonomy): Bacteria > Pseudomonadota > Alphaproteobacteria > Sphingomonadales > Sphingomonadaceae > Sandarakinorhabdus. The sequence continues at coordinate 250,722 of NCEU01000005.1, forward strand.
TCAGACCAACCAGGATTGCGGCACCGGCCGGGGCAGCACCTTGGCAAGATCGGGCAGCGACTGTGGGGCCAGCGACACACCGTCGCCGCCCACCGCCCACAGGGCAGTGCCAATCAGGGCCAGCAGTGCCAGCAGTGCCAGCAGGATCACCACCAGCCGGCGCATGGGATTGGGCGACGGCAGCAACGGCAAATCATGCACCCAGCTTTCGGCCGGCGGCAGCGTATCGAAGCGGATGCGCCAATCCTTGTTGTCGGTGCGACGCAGGTTCAGCCCGTCATCGCGGCGCACGCGGGCGATGGGGATGGCGCTGATATTCGCCTCCACATTGATCACCAGCCGCGTTTCATGCGCCGTCACCACCACCTCGTCACGACGGCCATCGCACAGCAACAGGCCCAAAAGGGGCCGGCTCTTGGCACTGCGGCGGGTGGGCGGGGCTGACATTGGCACGAACCCTGCCAAGACACGGCCCTGACTGCAAGTCGCCTTGCCGCCGCGCCTTGCAGGCCTGGCGCGCTGAAGGGTGGCGGGAGCCGGCTTTTTTGGCTAAGCGCGGCGGGCCGCTGCTTGGGCGGCACTGTTCGCAATCAAAGGCCACCAATGTCCGATCTCATCACCCTCACGCTTCCCGATGGTTCGCAGCGCGAAGTTGCGCGCGGGACTACCGGTGCGGACGTGGCGGCAAGCATCGGACCGGGCTTGGCCAAGGCAGCGCTCGCCGCCAAGGTTGATGGCGAACTGGTCGATCTGTCGCGCCCGATCGAAGCCGATGCGGCGCTCGCGCTGGTGACGGTGCGCGATGAAGCCGACGCGCTGGAACTGGCGCGCCATGATTTCGCCCACGTGCTGGCCGAAGCGGTGCAGGGCCTGTTCCCCGGCACGCAGATCACCTTTGGCCCGTCGACGGACGATGGCTTCTATTACGACTTCGCACCCGCCCCCGGCCGCGGCCCGTTCACCGAAGATGACCTGCCGGCGATCGAGGAGGCGATGCGCGCCATCATCAAGGCCGACAAGCCGCTGCGCCGGGAAGTGTGGAGCCGGGCGCAATTGATCAGCCGCTGGAAGCAGCAGGGCGAGAATTTCAAGGCCGAATGGGCGGCCGAGCTTGCCCCCAATGACGATGGCTCCGAGGATCTGACCGTCTATTGGTCAGGCGATGACTGGCTGGACATGTGCCGCGGACCGCACCTGCCCTCCACCGGCAAGCTGGACCCGCAGGCGTTCAAGCTGACGAGGGTTTCGGGCGCCTATTGGCGTGGCGATCAAAAGAACGCCATGCTCAGCCGCGTCTATGGCACCGCCTGGCTGAACAAGAAGCAGCTCGATGCGCACCTGCTGCGGCTGGAGGAAGCCGCCAAGCGCGACCACCGCAAGCTGGGCCGCGAGATGGACCTGTTCCACCTTCAGGAAGAAGCCCATGGCAGCGTGTTCTGGCACCCGCGCGGCTTCATCATCTACCGCGAGTTGGAGGCCTATATGCGCCGCCGGCTGGACCCGGCCGGATACCAGGAGGTGAAAACCCCGCAGATCATGGACGCGCGCCAGTGGGAACAATCCGGCCACTGGGGCAAATATCGCGAGAACATGTTCGTCATCCCCGACGAAGTGCCCAACACCGAGGATGAAGGCCCGGTGGTAAGCAACGACGCGCAGTGGATGGCCTTGAAGCCGATGAACTGCCCGGCGCACGTGCTGATCTTCCGCCAGGGCATCAAATCCTATCGCGATCTGCCGTTGCGCATGGCCGAAATGGGCTGCTGCCACCGCAACGAACCGCACGGCGCCCTGCACGGCCTGATGCGCGTGCGCCAGTTCACGCAGGACGATGGCCATATCTTCTGCCGCCAGGATCAGATCGTGGCCGAAATCGCGGCCTTCTGCGATCTGCTCGACGTGGTCTATAAGGATCTGGGCGGGTTCAGCTATGCCATCAAGCTGGCGCTGCGCCCTGAAAAGCGCTTCGGCAGCGATGCGATGTGGGACTGGTCCGAACAGTCGATGCGCGATGCCGTGAAGGCAACGGGCCGCGACAATGCCGATTGGGGCTGGGAAGAACTGCCCGGCGAAGGGGCCTTCTATGCGCCCAAGCTGGAATTCCACCTGACCGATGCCATCGGCCGCACCTGGCAGGTCGGCACCATCCAGACCGATACGGTGCTGCCGGAACGGCTCGACGCATCCTATGTGGGCGAGGATGGCAACCGCCATCGCCCGGTGATGCTGCACCGCGCGATCCTGGGCAGCTATGAACGCTTCATCGGCATCTTGATCGAACATTTCGCCGGCTGGTTCCCGACCTGGCTGGCGCCGTGCCAGGCCGTGGTGGCGACCATCGTTTCGGATGCGGATGACTATGCCGGCACCGTGGCCGACACGCTGCGCAAGGCCGGCATTCGGGTGGAAACCGACCTGCGCAACGAAAAGATCAACCTGAAGGTGCGCGAACACAGCCTCCAGAAGGCGCCCTACATGCTGGTCGTCGGCCGCCGCGAGGCGGAAGAAGGCACGGTGGCGCTGCGCAGCCTGAAGGGCGGCGAGCAGAAGGTGATGCCGCTGGCCGAAGCCGTGGCGCTGATCAAGGCGGACGCCACGCCGCCCGATCTGCGCTGAGCTTTACGGCTTCAGCTGCCGCTCCAGATAGTGGGCGGTGGCGGCATTCACCTGGTGCCAGCCGGCATGGCGCAGGAAATCGTGGATTTCGTTCGGGATGATCAACTCCTCGAACGACACGCCACGGGCGCGCAGTTCAGCGGCCAGCGCGATCGTCTGATTGATCCGCACGTTGCGATCATCATCGCCGTGGATCAGCAGCACCGGGCTGCGCCAGCCGGCGATATCGGCCAGCGGCGATGAGGTCCAGGCGGTTTGCAGCGCCTTTTCGCGGTTGGTGTCGCCATAGCTCTTGATGCCGGTGCCCAGCGTTTCGATCATGGTGCGCGACCAATCGTGCACGCCATGGATATCCACCCCGGCCTTGAACACATCGCTGTTGCGGGCCAGCGCCTGCGCGGTGAGCAGCCCGCCATAGCTGCCGCCCCAGATGCCGATGCGGCCCGGATCAACATCGGCGCGTGATTGCAGATAACGCGCGCTGCTGATCACATCCTGATATTCGCTGGCGCCGCGCGGGCCACCGGTGGCCGGGTGCTGGAAATCCCAGCCATAGCCGATGCCGAGCCGATAATTGACCGACAGCACCACGAAGCCGCGGCTGGCGAGATACTGGTTCAACGCATAGGCGTTGGCGTAATAACGCATGTAGCTGAAGCCCAGCAGCATCTGTCGCGGCGGGCCGCCGTGCACGAACACCACGGCGGGCTGCTTGCCGGTCTTGCCGGCCGGACGGAACAACTGGCCGTGGATGGTGGTACCATCGGGCGCTTTCCAGGTGACTTTCTCCGGCACGACCATGGCGGCCCCGGCGAAATCCGCCGGTGCGGCCTGCCCGGCCAGCGTGGCACAGCGCGGCGCGCACCATTGCACTGCGCCTGCATCGCGCGCGCTGGCGGCGATCAACGCCACGCCATCATTGGTGGCGGCCGGAGTCCATTCCAGCCCGGTGCCGCTGGTGACGGGAACAGCCTGCCCGCCGCTCACCTTCACGCTGAACACGTGGCGGCGGGTGTCGTCATCCGGTGTCGCCCCGGTGTTGGCCGAGTAATACAAGGTCGCCCGATCCGGGCTGAGCGCCACATGTTCGACCATGAAGCCATCGCCGGTCAGCCGGGTCGCAGCGCCGCCGCTGGCCGGCACCGTGTAAAGCTGCTGCCAGTTAGTGGCCGCCGACAGGAACACCAGCCGATCGCCGGCAGCCCAGTGCAGATTGGCGCCGCCGGTCACATCGGGGAAGCTGTCGCGCAGGGCCGTGCCGCTCGCCCAGGCCTGCCGCGCCGCACCGGTGGCGGTATCGGCCACCATGATCACCCAGGGTTGCGGTTCAAACGCCAGGAACCGGCCATAGCCATCCAGCCCGGTCCAGCGCCGGGTGAAGGCGATATGCTTGCCGTCCGGAGACCAGGTCGGGCTGCCATCGACACCGCTGGCGGCCTGCACATAGGTGATCGGCTGGGTCGGCCCGCCATAGATGCCGATCAGGGCATGGCCTTCGCGGCGCGAGACATAGGCGAGGCGGCTGCCATCGGGTGACCACGCCATGTCGGCGATGCGGCCGCGATCAAAGAAGGCCCGCGCGAAATCCTTGCCATCGGCACTCACCGTCCACACCTGGCCGGACTTTTCGCAGGCGATCACGCCCTTTGCCGAAATTGCAGGCGCATCGCATTCGGCCAATGGCCGCGCCGCCGCGCCCGACAGATCGGCCCGCCACAGCATCACCTTGGGTTCGGTGGGGCTGGAATCGGGGTTGGGCGCCAGATTGCCGGTGGCCGGCCAATTGCCGTCATGATCACCGCCGCGCACGAAAACCAGCGAATTGCCATCGGGTGCAAACACCAGCTGCGTCAGTTCCTGGCCGTCATCGGCGCTGAACTGCGTTACCTGCACGGGTTGGCCACCTGCGCCCGTCGCAACCCAGATGTTGCGCACGCCCGCCACTTCGCGCACCCAGGCGATGCGCTTGCCATCAGGGCTGGAAACAAGGCCGGAGGTGAAGGGATAGGTCATCGCCCCCTTCAGGCTCATCGGCGCCGCCGCGGCTGGCCCCACCAGGCCCCACAGCATGGCTCCGGCGATCAGCAGCGTGCGCATTGGCATTCCCCCATTTTGTCGCGATCATGCCGCAAGCCGGCGCAAACACAACCCCAACCGCCTCCTGCGCCAATTGCGCCATTGGCGTTGGCGGCCGGCAAGGGATATGAAGAATGTCAGCCGTAGTGGCCTGAAAATGGGGAGACCAAGATGATGCGTGCCGTTCTTGCTGCCGTTCTGGCAACCACCGTGATCCTGCCAGCCACCGTCGCCACCGCCGGCCCGATTGAAGATCGCAAGGCGATCATGAAGGGCAATGGCCGCGACACCAAGATGGGCGGCGACATGCTGAAGGGCGTCACGCCGTTTGATGCCGCCACCGCCAACAAGATCCTCGCCAACTATGCCGCCGCCGCCAAGGCCTTCCCGGCGCATTTCCCGGCCACTTCCAAGACCGGCGGCGAAACCGAAGCCTCGTCTGCGATCTGGTCGATGCCGGCGGACTGGAAGATCGCCACCGACAAGTTCCAGAAGGACACGGTCGCCGCTGCAGCCCTGAAGCCCACCGACGCCGCCAGCTTTGGCAAGGCGTTCGGCATGGTCACCGCCAACTGCAAGAGCTGCCACGAAGGCTTCCGCATCAAGAAGAGCTAAGATGAAGCGGCTGCTGGCAGGGCTGGCCGGGTTTACGCTGCTGGGCGCGCTGGCGGGTCTGTTCGTCACCGCGCCGCAGCCGCTGTCGCCGACTGAACGGGCGCAGCGTCCGGGCGATCCCGCCCGCGGCGCGCGTCTGTTCCACGTTGGCGGCTGCGCGTCCTGCCATGCCGCCAAGGGCGCCAAGGGCGATGCGCGCCTGGCGCTGGGCGGCGGCGCGCCGCTGGTGACGCCGTTCGGCAGCTTCCAGCCGCCCAACATCTCGCCCGGCCCCGATGGCATCGGCAACTGGAGCCTGGCTGAATTCGACAACGCCATGCGCCGCGGCATCAGCCCGGATGGCCGGCATTATTATCCGGCCTTCCCTTACACCAGCTATGCCCGGATGACCCCCGGCGACATCGCCGATCTGTTTGCTTATCTCACCCGCCTGCCTGCCATTGCCGGCAAGCCCGCCGCCGGTGATATCCCCTTCCCGTTCAACATCAGGCGCGGGATCGGCCTGTGGAAGCTTCTGTATCTTGATCCCGCGCCAATCGTGGCCCTGCCCGCAAATGCCCCAGCCGATGTGAAGACTGGCCAGTATCTGGTGGAAGGGCCAGGCCATTGCGGCGAATGCCACAGCCCGCGTGACCAGTTTGGTGGCCCCGATCATGCCCGCTGGCTGGCCGGTGCGCCTGATCCTGAGGGCAAAGGCCGCATCCCCAACATCACGCCCGGCAAACTGGCGTGGAGCGCGGCTGAAATCGCCGACTATCTGAAGACCGGCTTCACGCCCGATTATGACAGCGTGGGCGGCACCATGGTGGAGGTTCAGGCCAACATGGCCGAATTGCCGAATGAAGATCGCGCTGCCATTGCCGCCTATCTGAAGGCCGTGCCAACAGTGAAGCCGTGACAAATTTGGTCGTTGCTCAAATTCGCGCGGTGGGCCACTTGGCCAGCGGCTGTCTTGTCTCTATATGGCACCGTTGAGAGGGGCGATGGCCGGCCTTTTCACGACAGGCCAGAATGTAAGGAAAACCGTGAATGCAGACGCTTGGTCTGGGGGCAAGCCGTCCCGCCCGCTCCGTTGTTGCCGCTGCCCTGGGTTGCGTGTCGCTGCTCGGCCTGTCGCCGGCTGCTGCTGAAACGCTGCAAGGCGCGCTGGCCAAGGCCTATCAGACCAACCCGACGCTGAACGCCGCCCGCGCCAACCAGATGGCGACCGATGAAAATGTGCCGATCCAGCGCGCCGCCGGCCTGCCTGCCGCCACCGTCAATTCCACCTTCAACGAAAACGTGCTGATCCCCGGCGGCCAGTTCATCATCATCCCGCGCTCCATGCAGACGCAGGGCCAGTTGACTGTGCCCATCTATCAGGGCGGGCTGGTGAAGAATGGCGTCAAGGCCGCCGATGCGCGTGTCGCCGCCGGCGAGGAAACGCTGCGCGCCACCGAAGCCAGCGTGTTCAGCCAGGTTGTCGCCGCTTACAACGACGTGCTGCGCGACACCCAGATCGTTGAGCTCAACCGCAACAATGTGAAGAACCTCGAGGTCAATCTGCGCGCCACGCAGGATCGGTTCGAAGTCGGCGATCTGACCCGCACCGATGTGGCCCAATCCGAAGCGCGGCTTTCCCAGGCCCGCGCCGATCTGCGGAACGCTGAAGCCAATCTGATCGGCTCCAAGGAACGCTATATCCAGCAGGTGGGCGAAGTGCCCGCCGATCTGTCGCAGCCGCCGCCCCTGCCCGGCCTGCCGGCCGATGTTGGTGAAGCCGTGGAAATCGCGATCAAGGAAAATCCTGATATCGCCGCCGCAACGAAAAACAGCGAAGCCGCCGGCTTTGACGTGAAGGCCGCTCGCGCGGGCCGGTTGCCCACCCTGTCCGGCTTCGGCACGGTCAGCCGCAATGACAATTTCGGCGGCGCCATCGTGCCGCCTGGCTTCCCTGCACAGCCTTCGTCCCAAACTTCGGCCGTGATCGGCGCCCGCATGGCACTGCCGATCTATCAGGGCGGCCGGCCTTCGGCGCAGATCCGCCAATCCCAGGCCCGCAAGACGGCCGCGATGGAAAACCAGATCGGCACCGAACGCGGCGTCGTCCAACAGGTACGCTCGGCCTTTGCCAGCTGGAAAGCCAGCCTTGACGTGATCAAGTCAGCCGAAGCCGCGATCGCCGCGAACAGCCTCAGCCTCGAAGGCGTGCGCGCTGAGAATGGCGTAGGCAACCGCACCATCATCGAAGTGCTGAACGCCGAACAGGAACTGATCAACACCCGCGTGCAGTTGGCCACGGCCCGCCGCAACGCCTATGTCGCCGGCTTCACGCTGCTCGCCGCAATGGGCAATGCCGAAGCCCGCGATCTCGATCTGCAGGGCATCACCCTCTACAACGCCAAGGACAATTACGCCCGAGCCAAGGGCCAGTTCCTCGATTGGACCGGCCGCGACGCCCCGATGATCCGCTCCACCCGCACGGTGGCAACACCGGCGCAGGATGCCGCCATCATCGCCGGTGAAGACGCCAGCGTGGTCGCGCCGAAGTAAGGCTGGGCAGGGGCTGAGCCCTGCACCCGCTTTCGTTTCTGGTCAGCCCGTTACGGCGCCGGGGCCAATCGCGGCTTCAACCAATCCACCCAGCGCCGCCACACATCGCGGGCACGGATCGGATCGGCGGGGCTGTGGCCAGGCACTGGATAGGCGACGAACTTCACCGGCACCTTGTTATCGGATAGCGCGCGATAGAGCTTGTAGGCCTGCGGGATCGTCACCCGCCAATCGCCGACATCAGACATGATCAGCGTCGGCGCGCGCGCCTTCCACGCCTGGAAGATCGGCGACTGGCGCGAATAGCTCGCCATGTTGTCGCCCACGAAGGGTGACGGCCCATATTGCGCGGCGCGCCCGCGGTTGCTGTCGGCCGTTGTGTATTGATCAAGGATATCGGTCACCGGCGCGCCGGCCACCGCCGCCTTCCACGCTTGCGGGTAGGCGCCGATCAGCCAGCTTGTCATCATCCCGCCGTAAGACCAGCCGGAAACCGCCATGCGCTTGTCGTCAATCAGCCCGCGCCGCTTCAGCTCGGCAACGCCGGCCATGATATCGCGCCCCGGCCCGGCGGTGGCATCGCGGATGATCGATTGTTGGAACTTGTAGCCGCGGTTGTTGCTGCCGCGATAATTGGGTTCCAGCACGATCCAGCCCTGTGCCGCCAGGATCTGGGACGAGGTTGTGAAGGTCTGCAGCGACGCTGAAACCGGCCCGCCGTGGATGTAAAGCACCAGCGGCCGCTTCTCGCCGGGCTTGTAGTCGGGTGGGTAGGTGATGACGCCATCGGCGGTATAGCCGTCGCTTTTCCACGTCAGCGTTTCCTGCCGGCCCAGCGTCACGCCGTCGGTCACCGTCTGCAGGCTGGTCAGTTGCGCCGGGGGTTGGCCCCCAAGCTGCGGATTTGGCGCCGGCAGCATGAACAGTTCGGCTGGGCGGGTGGCGGTGGAGGCGGTGAAGGCGATGGCGCCATTGCTGCCGATATCGGCACTGGCCGGATTGAGGCCGCCCAGATCAAGCTTCGTCGCCTTGCCATCCCGGGCCAGCCACAGGCCATTGCTGGTACCATCGCTACCGCTCAACACAACGGTCTGGCTGTCGGGCAACCAGCCCACCAGTTCCACGGCCACATCCAGATCAGGCGCGGCATCGCGCGGGCTGCCGCCCGATGCCGGGGCGATCATTACCCGCGCCTGGTGCGCCGGCACGCCATCGCGCGCCATGCCAAAGGCCAGGCTGCGGCCATCGGGGGACAGCGCCGGCACGCGCACGCTGGTGGGGGTGGGCAACAGCGGCTGCACAGTGCCCGTTGCCACATCCACCCGCATCAGGCGGCTGGTATCGGCATCGCCGGTGGCCGGCGTTTCGGCCTGAACGAAGATCAGGCTGGCGCCATCGGGGGTCCAGTTCAACTGGCTGGGCGCACCCGTAGGCGGCAGCCCCAGCGGCAGCGAGCGCGGGCCACTGGTGAGCCGTTTCGTGGCACTGGTCGCCACATCGACCGTCCAGATGTGGATCGGCTTGCGTGCCGCGCGATCGAGATAGGAGTGATTGCCCACCTCGAACCCGTCTTCAAAGCGGGCGTCGCCAGTCTTTTCCGGCTCCTCATCGGCGGCGGCAAACGCCAGCGTGGCCCCATTGGGTGCCCACGCAAACTGCGTCACCGGCGTCTTGCCATTGGTCAGTTGCCGGGCATCGCCGCCCTCCATCGACAGCACATGCACCTGCGCGCGGCCGCCCGCGTCCTGCGCCAGGAAGGCGATGCTGCGGCCATCGGGCGACCAGCGCGCACTGCCCACACCCATGCGGCGGCTGAGCACGCGGCTGGCCTTGGTGGCCACATCGATCAGGGTGAGTTCGCCTTCCCAGCGATTGTCCTTCAAATTGGCGCGGGCAACCACGCTGAGCACCGCATTGCCATCCGGCGACAGCTGCGGATCGCCGATGCGCACGATCTTGGGCAGATCATCGGCCGAAAAACGCCGTTCCTGCGCCAGGGCCGGCATGCTCAGCAAAGTCGCGCCAACCAGAGCCACGCGAACCGCGAAAATTTTCATGATGCTCCCCTTTGCGTTCAGGCTAGCATCGGCCCGGAACGGCGACAACAGTTGAGCGGTGATGGGCCGGAGAAGGAAAAGGGCCTCCGGCGGCCAGGGGCTGAGCCCCTGCACCCACTCTTGTTTGGCGCGGCCAACAAGACGAGGGGGCCCCTCGCGCGTTTCAGGCCGACAGCCTGTCCTACAGCGGCACTTTGGCCTTATGCTGCGCCGGCTCTTTCCACCGCAGGTCCGTTTTTTCCGCAGTCCGTGCGCGCACCCGCGCGCAAGCAGAATCCGTAACCTTTGTAACCTACAGCGCCGCCCTGACGAGCGTGCCGGCGCCCTTGCGGGTGAAGATTTCGAGCAGCAGCGCGTGCGGCACCCGGCCATCGAGGATGACGGCGGCATCCACCCCGGCATCCACGGCGGCCACGCAGGTTTCCAGCTTGGGGATCATGCCGCCGGTGATGGTGCCATCAGCAATCAGCCCGGCAATATCGGTCGGTGTCAGATCGGTCATCAGCGCGCCAGCCTTGTCCAGCACGCCGGCCACATCGGTCAGCAGGAACAGCCGGGCGGCGTTCAGTGCGCCGGCAATGGCGCCGGCCATGGTATCGGCGTTGATGTTGTAGGTGTGGCCATCCTTGCCCACGGCCACCGGCGCGATCACCGGCACGATGCCGGCGCTGGTCAGCGTGTCGATGATGCTGCGGTCAACGCTGGCGGGTTCACCCACGAAACCCAGGTCCACCGCCTGTTCGATGGCGCTGCCCGGATCCTTGGTGGTGCGCTCCACTTTGATGGCGGTCACCAAACCGGCGTCCTTGCCGCTGATGCCCACGGCGCGGCCACCGGCCTGGGCAATGTGCGCGACGATTTCCTTGTTGATGCTGCCGGCCAGCACCATTTCCGCCACTTGTGCCGTGGCCGCATCCGTCACGCGCAAGCCGTCGACAAAGCGGCTCTCGATCCCCAGCCGCTTCAAGAGATTGCCGATCTGCGGCCCGCCGCCGTGCACCACCACCGGGTTTATGCCCACGGCTTTCAGCAGCACGATATCCTCGGCAAAATCCCGCGCGCGTTCGGCATCGCCCATGGCATGGCCGCCATATTTCACCACGAAGGTCTTGCCGGCATAGCGCTGCAGATAGGGCAGCGCCTCGATCAGCGTTTCCGTCTTGGCCAGCATGTCGGGGTGGGGGGCGTGTGCGCTCATGGAAAATCGCCTTATTGGGGATGCTGAGGCAATTCCAGCACCAATTGTCCGCCAACTGGCACGGCCGACCATTGCGCCGTCACATCGGCAATACGCGCCCTGATGGCGGTGAGCAGCGCCCCGGTGATGGGCAACGGCGTGTCACCACGATCTTCGCAGGTCACGGCATAAAGCGCGATGAACTCGTCATCGGGCAGCGCGGTCTGGCTCCAGCCTTCACCCTGAAACATCTCGACCAGCCGCTCCACGCTTTGCGCCGTCCGATCTTCGATGCCGGTGCGGAAGCCGCCGTCACCACCATCGGCAATCAGATGCAGGAAACCGGCGGCTTCCACGATCGATTCCACCGCCCAATGCACCATGTCGTGTGGGATGATGCCCTGTTTCGGGCAGTCGATCGGTGGGCGCGGGCCATCGGCGGCCACAATGTCGAGCCGGTCGAACTTGCCGCTGCCCTTGGTGAAGGTGAGTTTCACCGCGTCGGCACGGGCTCAGCGCCCGTGTAATCATAGAAGCCGCGACCCGATTTGCGGCCATACCAGCCGGCCTCGACATATTTCACCAGCAGCGGTGCCGGGCGGTATTTCGGATCGCCGGTGCCATCCTGCATCACCTTCATGATGCTGAGCAGCGTATCCAGCCCGACAAAATCCGCCAGAGTCAGCGGCCCCATCGGATGGTTGGCGCCCAGCTTCAGGCCAGTATCGATATCCACCACGCTGCCAACGCCATCGCCCAGCGCAAAGATGGCTTCGTTCAGCATCGGGCAGAGCACGCGGTTGACGATGAAGGCCGGCGCATCGCCGGCCAGGATCGCCGTCTTGCCCAGCCTGGCGGCAAAGCCTTGCATCGCTGCGGTGGTTTCGGCGGAGGTGGCGAGGCCGGGGATGATCTCCACCAGCGCCATAAGCGGCACGGGGTTGAAAAAGTGCAGCCCGCAGAACCGATCGGCGCGGCCGGTGGCGGCGGCCAGCCGGGTGATGGAGATGGAGCTGGTGTTGCTGGCCAGCAGCGCATCGGATTTCAGCACTTCCTTCAGCCCGGCGAAGATCTGACCTTTGATGGCTTCATTCTCAGTCGCCGCCTCGATCACCAGATCGGCGGCAGCGAAGTCCGCGTTGCTGGTGGTGAGGCGGATGCGGGCCAACGCCGCATCGGCCTGTTCCTGCGTCAGCACGCCCTTGCCCACCTGCCGCGCCATGTTCTTCGCGATGGTCGCCTTGGCCGCTTCGCAGCGCTCCATCGCCACGTCCGACAGGATGACATCATACCCGGCCTGCGCCGCCACATGGGCGATGCCATTGCCCATCAGGCCTGCGCCAATCACACCAACGGTCTGCATGTCGCCCTCTTCCATCTTGTCGTTTTTCTGTTCGGGGGCGATAGCAGGACGATGAGCAGACTGGAAGGCAAGACCGCCCTCGTCACCGGCGCCGCCCGCGGCATCGGCGAAGCCATCGCCCGCCGCTTTGCCGCGGAAGGGGCGTTGGTGTGGGTGACGGATATCGATCCCGCTGGCGAGGCCGTGGCGGACAGCATCGACGGGCACTTTGCCTTGCTCGATGTAACCGACGAAGTGGCTTGGGATTTGGTGATGGCTGACGTCGGCGCGCTCGATATCCTCGTCAACAACGCCGGCATCACCGGGCTCGAAGGCGCGCCGGCCGCGCATGATCCCGAACATGCCAGACTGGCCGATTGGCGACATGTCCACGCCGTTAATCTTGATGGCACCTTCCTTGGCTGCCGCGCGGCGATCAGGGCCATGCGGCCGGCGGGCAAGGGCAGCATCATCAATATCTCGTCACGCTCCGGCATCGTCGGCATCCCGGCGGCGGCAGCCTATGCCAGTTCCAAGGCGGCGGTCAGGAACCACAGCAAATCGGTAGCCTTGTGGTGCGCGCAGCAGGGGCTGGCCATCCGCTGCAATTCCATCCACCCGGCCGCAATCATGACACCGATGTGGGAACCGATGCTGGGCACAACGCCGGCCGAGCGCGAAGCAACGATGAAGGCCTTCGTCGCCGATACGCCGCTGAAACGCTTTGGCACGGCAGACGAAGTCGCCGCCATGGCCGCCTATCTCGCCAACGATGAAAGCGCCTATGTGACCGGCAGCGAATTCCACATTGATGGCGGAATCCTGGCTGGATCGGCCGCATCACCTGAGTGAACACGACCAGTCCTAGCGAATTGATGGGGTATAAGATCAGAATCATGGTACAATGAGCGTGTTGTTACGCTTTGACTGGGCAACACCCGACGTGACCAATCTTTGGTCTGAGGAGTAAAAGCTCATGAAAACATTCACCCGCATCTTGATTCTTGGTGCTGCATCACTTGCTTTGGCTGCCTGTTCGCAGACGACCAAGGAAGAAACCAACGAAGCCGCCAATTCGGCCGCCGATGATACCGCTGCCAATGCCGAAAAGGCCGGTGACGCGATCGAAAAGGCCGGTGACAATGCCAGCGCTGCCATCGACAAGGCCGGCGAAAACGCCAGCGATGCCATGGAAAAGGCCGGCGACAAGGCCGCTGCTTCTGCAGCCGAGGCCAAGCAGAACACTGGCGAGGCCATCGAAGAAGTTGGCAAGGACATGCAGCAGCCGAAATAACGGCAACTGCTGAACACATTGGGGGCAGCCCGGCCACACGGCCAGGCTGCCCCTTTCTGCGTCAGTTCACCTTGCGCTCCCGCCCGGCCCAGAACGGCTCACGCAGGTCCTTCTTCAGGATCTTGCCGCTGGGATTGCGCGGCAGTTCAGCAATGAAGTCCACCGATTTGGGGACCTTGAACCCAGCGATGCGTTCCCGGGCAAAGGCAATCAGCTCCTCCGGCGTCACATCGTGCTTCTTCACCACGATCGCCTTCACTGCCTCGCCCCACTTTTCATCCGGCACGCCGATCACGGCACAATCGGCCACGGCCGGATGTTCGTGCAGGGCGTTCTCCACTTCGGCCGGATAGATATTCTCCGCGCCCGAAACGATCATGTCCTTCACGCGGTCGTGGATATAAAGATAGCCATCTTCATCCAGGTAGCCAGCGTCCCCGGTCAGATACCAGCCGTCAACAACGGCCTTGGCAGTGGCGTCGGGTTTGCCATGATAACCACTCATCACGCTCACCGACTTGATGCAGATCTCGCCTACCTGCCCCGGCGCGAGTTCGTGCCCATCGCCGTCGATGATCTTCACCTGGTTGCCGGGAAACGGCTTGCCGCAACCGCGCATGCGGGCGTTGCCGGCGGGATCATGATCATAAGGCGGCAGATAGACGACCGTGCCGCAGGTTTCGGTGGCGCCATAGCATTGGATGAAGCCGGCATTGGGAAACGCCGCCATCGACCGGCGCAGCACATCGAGCGGAATCGGCGAGGCACCATAGTAAAGCTCGGTCATGGCGGTGAGATCGGCCGGCACGGCTTCCAGATACTGGCAGATGGCCAGCAGCACGGCCGGAACGGCAAACATGCGGGTGATGCGTTCCCTGGCGATGGCGTTCACCATGCCCGGCACGTCGGGGCGCGGCAGAATCACCATCGTGGCGCCGGCCTCCAGCGCGTGCAGCGCCCAGCCGCTGCCACCGATGTGGAACAGCGGCATGGCGACCAGCGCCACGTCATGTTCGTCCCAGCGACCCCAATCCTCCCCGGTCAGCCGGCCCTTTTCGATGGTGCCGAGCAGCTGACGGTGGCTGAGCAGCGCGCCCTTGGGAAAGCCGGTGGTGCCGCTGGTGTAAAGTTGCAGCGCGACATCATCCGGGGTGATGGCGGGCATGGCATCATCGGCGGCATGGCCCGCAATCCACTCGGCAAAGGCCGAGCGGCGCTCGAACGGCGCATCGAGCAGGATCACGGTCTTCAGATCGGTCGTGGCTCGCGCTTCGTCCACCAGCGGTAAGAATCCGGTTTCCGAAACGATGATGCCGATGCCCGCATCCGACAGGATATAGGCGATTTCGCGCGCCACCAGCCGGGCATTGATCGCCACCAGCACCGCACCCAGCCGGAAACAAGCGCACATCAGCGTGACATAATCAGGATGGTTCAGCGCCAGCCAGCCAACCCGATCACCCCTGCCCACCCCGGCGCTGCGCAGCGCCGCCACCGTTTGCAGCACGCGTTCATGCAGATCGCCATAACTCCACACCGCGCCGTCCACGCGGATGGCCGGCTTGTTCGGCGCACTGGCGGCATGATGCCCGGTCAACGCCGCCAAGGTCGTGAAATTGCTGTCCATGCCGGTCCTCCCCGGGGATTTTCTGCCCGAGGGGGCGCGATTTTACCACTCTCCATTGCGGGAAGCAGTCGCGGTCTGTAAGGGCCACGGCCATGGATAATACCATCGTCGCCTTCGTGAATATCTTCACCATGATCACCGAAGTGGTGATCTGGGGTCTGATCGTGTGGGCGATCTCCAGCTGGCTGGTCGCCTTCAACGTGGTCAACACCCGCAACCGCTTTGTCAGCGGCGTGCTGGACGCGCTGGACAAGATCTATGGCCCGATGGTGCGCCCGATCCGCCGCATCCTGCCGGATTTCGGCGGCATCGATCTGTCGCCGCTGGTGCTGTGGCTGCTGCTGCGCGGCCTGCAGATGCTGGTGCCGGCACTGGTGCTGGATTCGACAAGGCTGCTGCAGTGAAGGACTCTGGGAGCGCTGTGCTGATTGACGGCAAGGCCCGCGCTGCGGCCCTGCGCGCCGAAGTCGCCGCCGGTGTTGCCGCGTTCGTGGCCACGCATGGCCGCGCGCCGGGGCTCACTGTCGTGCTGGTTGGCGATGATCCGGCCAGCGCCGTCTATGTCGGCTCCAAGGGCAAGGCCACGCGCGAAGCCGGGATGATTTCCGGCGAGCATCGCCTGCCCGCCGACACCCCGGAAGCCGAACTGCTCGCCCTCATTGCCAAGCTGAACGCCGATCCGGCGGTGGATGGCATCCTCGTCCAGATGCCGCTGCCGAAGCATATCGACAGCGATCGGGTGATCGCGGCCATCGATCCGGCCAAGGATGTCGATGGCCTGCACCCGATCAACACCGGCCTGCTGGTCAGCGGCCGTGACGGGCTGGTGCCCTGCACGCCATCGGGCTGCATGCTGCTGATCAACGAAGCGTTGGGCAGTATATCAGGCGCCGAAGCCGTGGTGATCGGCCGCTCGATCCTGGTCGGCAAGCCGATGGCCGCGCTGCTCACCAACGCCAGCGCCACCGTTACCGTCGCTCACAGCCGCACCCGCGATCTGGCCGGGCATGTGGCGCGCGCCGATATCGTCGTGGCCGCCGTGGGCATCCCCGGCATGGTGAAAGGCGAATGGATCAAGCCAGGCGCCTGCGTGATCGATGTCGGCATCAATCGCATTCTCCTGCCCGACGGCAAGAGCCGGCTGGTGGGCGACGTTGATTTCGAGGGCGCAGTCACCCGCGCCGGCTGGATCACGCCGGTGCCAGGTGGTGTCGGCCCGATGACCATCGCCTGCCTTCTGGCCAACACGTTGCAGGCGGCGCACGCCCGGGCCACGGCGTGACCGGCCTTTCCCTCGACGGGCCATTGGTCCAGCTGTTCATCTCGGCATTTGTCACCCTGTTCGTGGTGATCGATCCGCCGGGTTGCGTGCCGATCTTTTCCAGCCTCACCGCTGGCACCACGCCCAAACATCGCTTCGACATGGCGATCCGTTCCAGCCTGATTGCCGCGGGTGTGCTGGTGGCCTTCGCACTTGGTGGGGAGGCCTTCCTGTCGGCATTGGGCATCACGCTGCCGGCCTTCAAGATCGCCGGCGGCCTGATGGTGTTCGTGATTGCCATCGACATGGTGTTCGAAAAGCGCACCCAGCGCCGCGAAACCCGCGCCGAAGGGGTGAAATCCGCCGCCGATGCCGCTGGCAAGCCGCTGGAAGAGGAGGATATCTCGGTCTTCCCAATGGCCATTCCGATGCTGGCCGGGCCGGGATCGATCGCGTCGGTGATGCTGCTGTCGGCGCGCACCGATGGCGATGTCACCAAGGAAGCCGTGGTGCTGGGCGCGCTGGTCACCGTGCTGCTGCTCACCCTGCTCTGCCTGCTGGCGGCTGGCCCGATGATGAAGCTGATGGGCGCCAAGTTCGAAGGCGCGCTCACCCGTCTGCTGGGCGTGGTGCTGGCGGCGCTTGCGGCGCAGTTCGTGATCGACGGTATCAAGCAGAGCTTTGGGCTGTAACAGCCGGGATTGCTCGACAGGTTAAACGGCGCGGGCCAGACTGACTCCTGCAACCACAGGAGACTCGACCATGCCTTCAGCCCTCATCATCGGTGCCTCGCGCGGCATCGGCCTTGGCCTCACGGCCGAACTGATCGGCCGGGGCTGGGACGTGGTGGCCACCCAGCGCAGCCCGTCCCCCGCCCTGGCCGCCACCGGCGCGCAGGTCGCCACCGCTGACATTGACGACAGCGAGACGGTGGCGACGCTGGCCGCCAGCCTGGCCGGCAAGACCTTCGATCATGTGCTGATCAACGCCGGCATTACCGGTGGCCGCGCCGATACCGCCAGCACCGTGAGCCGTGATGCCATGACGCAGTTGTTCTGGACCAACGCCATCGCCCCGATCCGGGCCGGGCGCATCCTGCTGCCACTGGTCAAGGAAGGCGGCTCGATCGGCTTCATGACCTCGATCCTGGGTTCGGTGGGCGGCCGCACGCACGGCTATGCCGAACTCTACAGCGCCTCGAAAGCGGCGCTCAACAGCCTGAGCCGGGGCTTTGCCGTGCAGGATGTCGGCAGCCGCGCCGTGGCCGTGCTCAACCTGCACCCGGGCTGGGTGAAGACCGACATGGGCGGTGCCGATGCCGATATCAATGTCGCCACCAGCGTGAAGGGCCTGGCCGATGTGATCGCTGCGGCGCACCCGCCTGGTCAGGTCTATGTCGACTACAAGGGCAGCAGCATCCCCTGGTAGGCAGCAAACAGAAAAAGGGC
The DNA here is from genome assembly GCA_002280855.1 of Sphingomonadales bacterium 32-65-25. GTDB lineage: Bacteria > Pseudomonadota > Alphaproteobacteria > Sphingomonadales > Sphingomonadaceae > Sandarakinorhabdus. The sequence continues at coordinate 268,767 of NCEU01000005.1, forward strand.
GCCGCTCCGGTGGAGCGGCGCCCGTTCTTGTCGATCAGGGCCGGAAGAACCGACCCTTGCCAGATCAGGCAGCAACGCTGCTGCGACGACGGCGGGCGGCGACGCCGACCATGCCGAAGCCGGCAATCAGCATCAGCCAGCTGGCCGGTTCCGGAACCGCGCTGTCGACCAGGATGTTGTCGATGATCGGACCGGCCGAGTCATTCGGACCAGCACCGCCAAAGGTGAGCAGCAGCGAACCGGCGCTGGTCGGGATGAACGACAGCGCATAGTTGACGAACGGGCGGTTGCGGACCAGCGACTCAGTGTAGGTGCCCATGGTGGAGATACCCGGGCCAGTGCTGCCGTACGAACCCTGGAAGCCCGAGATCAGCGTGAACACGGCGATGTTTTCGGGATCGGTGAAGCCCAGCGCGAAGTTGAAGATGTCGGCCGGGGTGCCGGCGCGCGGGTTGCCGCTGACAGCGAACGAGACCGTGATCACGCGACCAGCGTTGAAGGCGATCGGATCGGACGTGATCGAACCGACGTTCGGCGAACCGACGAGATCGAGGCAGCGACCGGCCGCACCGACGCACAGCACGCCCGCCGTGCCGTTGCTGATGACATCAACACCGCCGGTGACCGTGAAGCCGGGCACGTTGGTGGTGTTGTTGGCACGCGGCACCGTATCGAAATTCTGGCTGAAGATGGTCACGGCAGACGCCGGCATGGCCATCACGGCGGCAGCAGCAAGAGCAGTCAGGATACGCATCGAAATCTCCCTTTGATACGCAGCCCGCCATGCAAGCAGCATGCCAAAATGGATGTTTCACGATTTCTGGTTAACGTTCAAGACGTTATGACCATTACGCGAATGGTCAATCCAAAATGGATGTAAATTATGCCGACAAATCGGGCGCTGCGGTTCAGCGCCCGATCCCTCCAGGTCGCAGCCTGAAAGTCGGTCATTTTGATCGCCCTGACCCTCGAAATGACCAGAATTGCGAGTCGGATTCATTATGCCTTAAAACTTCTGACGTGAAAATTATAAATTGGTTAACAGCGCGCCATTCCGGCCTGGCCTGAAGCCGTGGCCCATTCCATTCAGCGTGTGTGTAAAGATTCCCGACACAGGCGCCGGCCTGCCAGCAAGCCGAGCCGATCGGCCCGAAGCCGGCAATCGGCATGACCCGGTTGGGTCCTTCAGGACTGGCTGCTGATCACATCCGGACTTTGAAGCGCGTGGCAAAGCCTTCCACACGGCGCAAACGCCGCATGGCCCCACCCCTTTGCGACGAGTCAATCAGTCAGCAGCAATCAAAACCGCAGGGCTCAACGCCCGTCGCGCCGCCCCAGCAGGCGCAGCCGCAGCGCGTTCAGCTTGATGAAGCCGGCGGCATCGCGCTGATCATAGGCGCCGCGGTCATCCTCGAACGTCACGATGCCGGCCGAATAGAGGCTGTAGGGCGACTTGCGCCCCACCACGCCCACATTGCCCTTGTACAGCTTCAGCCGCACCGTGCCCGTCACCTTGGCTTGGCTGTGATCGATGGCCGCCTGCAGCATCTCGCGTTCGGGGCTGAACCAGAAACCGTTATAAAGCAGCTCGGCATATTTCGGCATCAGCTCATCCTTCAGATGCGCCGCGCCGCGATCGAGCGTAATCTGTTCGATGCCGCGATGCGCGATGTGCAAGATGGTGCCGCCCGGCGTTTCATACATGCCGCGCGACTTCATGCCGACAAAACGGTTTTCCAGCAGATCGAGCCGGCCAATGCCATGGCGTTTGCCCAGCGCGTTCAGCTTCGCCAGCAGCGTCGCCGGGCTCAGCCCTTCGCCATTGATCGCCACCGCATCGCCGCTCTGGAAATCGACGGTGATATATTCCGGCGTGTCCGGCGCCTCTTCCGGGTGATCGGTGCGGCTGTAGACATAATCCGGCACTTCCTCCCACGGATCTTCGAGCACCTTGCCCTCGGACGAGGTGTGCAGCAGGTTGGCATCGGTGGAGAACGGGCTCTCCCCGCGCTTGTCCTTCGCCACCGGAATCTGGTGCTGTTCGGCAAAGGCGATCAGCGCTTCACGGCTGGTCAAGTTCCATTCCCGCCACGGCGCGATGATGCGGATATCGGGCGCCAGCGCATAATAGCCCAGCTCGAACCGCACCTGGTCATTGCCCTTGCCCGTCGCCCCGTGGGACACGGCATCGGCACCCGTCATCTTGGCAATCTCGATCTGGCGCTTGGCAATCAACGGCCGCGCGATCGACGTGCCGAGCAGATACAGGCCTTCATACAGCGCGTTGGCGCGCATCATCGGGAACACATAATCCTTCACGAACTCTTCGCGCAGATCGTCGATGAAGATATTCTCCGGCTTGATGCCGAGCAGCAGCGCCTTGGCCCGCGCCGGCTCCAGCTCTTCACCCTGGCCCAGATCGGCGGTGAAGGTGACGACCTCGCACTGATATTCAGTCTGCAGCCACTTCAGGATCACGCTGGTATCCAGCCCGCCCGAATAGGCCAGCACCACCTTGTTGATCGAATCAGCCATCGTCATTCCCTCACGTTGTGGTTGCGCGCCTATTTGCTAAGCTCCCGCAACGCAAGCGGGGGAGTTACCGTGGCCGACACACCAAAGACATTACCCACCGATGCCAGCGTCCCGGCCTTCCTCGCCGCCCTTGAACCCGCCCGCCGCCGCGAAGAAGCCTTGGGCCTGGCCGCCCTGCTCGAAACAGTCGCCGGCTGCCCACCCGTGCTTTGGGGCAGCAGCATCATCGGCTATGGCCACTATGATTACACCTATGCCTCCGGCCGCACCGGCACCTGGCCCCGCCTCGGCTTCTCCCCGCGCAAGGCGAACCACGTCGTCTATCTGATGGACGGCTTCGACGGCCAGGCCGACCTGCTGGCCGGGCTGGGCAAGGCGACAACCGGGGTGTCGTGCCTCTACATCAAGAAACTGGCCGATATCGATATGGACGTGCTCGCCGAAATGGCGCGGCGATCATGGGCGATGATGGCGACGCGATATCCGGGGTAACAAAGAGGGCCTCCGGCGGGCAGGGACTCGTCCCTGCACGCGTTTGTTCTGCAGCACCCCTCACCTTCCACTCGTCATCCCGGACATGATCCGGCTGCGATGCCATGGGCTCTTCGCCATGCGTAGACTCCACGGCTGCGATGGCAACGCACCCGTCGCTAATCTCATGAGCCTGAGATCAAGGCAATGCAGAGAAGGCGCACACATAATGATTGCGCAGGACGTGCCAATTATCTGCGTGGGGGGGTCGGCGGGTGGACAAGACGCCTATCAACGCTTGCTCCAGAATCTGCCGCCCGATCTCGGGGCGGCGATTGTGATCGTGAACCACCTGCGGACGGTTTCAACCCATCTGCACGAAATTCTGCCGAACTATACCGATATGCCTGTCGAGCTGATTACCGAAGGTCTCGATATCCGGCCGAACCATGTGTTCATCATCCCATCCCAGCGGGATTTGCATGTCCTGAACGGCGAATTTCGGCTGAAGCCCATCTCCAAGCCGAGGGGATGGCCCGATGTCATCACCGTCTTCCTCCGCTCTTTGACCGAGCATTGGCATGGCAGGCTGGTTGCGGTGATCGTGTCCGGTTATGATGGCGACGGTGCCGACGCCTTGTGCGCGATCCGAAACTGCGGGGGAACGACGATCGCACAATTGCCGGCCTCAGCGGGACAGCCCGACATGCCCGACAGCGCCATTGCCAGCGGGTGCGTGGATTTCATCCTGGCGCCCGAGCAAATCGCCGATCAGATCATGAAAATCATTCGGCCAGCCAACTCAAACTGATTGTTCGCCCTGGTCTCAGTGGTCCGCGACCATGCATGATCAGGCTTAATCCGTGGACCTCGAATGGGACGCGCCCGCCAAACAGCGCACCCGAAAACGAAAGTGGGTGCAGGGGCTCAGCCCCTGCCCGCCGGAGGCCTCCTCATTCCTTTCTGCCTTTGCCCTCGTGGCCGGCGGAACCGCGCCGTCGAACGGGTTCAGGCGGCTTTGGGCCGCCTTGGCTTCACTTCTGGCGTCGGATGAAGTCCCTCAGATCGTTGGACAGTTTCAGCCGATCCTGGCCGCGCACGTACATCATGTGGCCGGCGTCGTAATAGTGGAACTCGGTGCGGCCTTCGGGCCAGCCGGGGCGGTTCATCGAATATTCGGCGAAGTGGAACGGCGTGGCGAAATCATACCAGCCCTGGCCGACCCACACCTTCGTCTTGCTGTTTTCACGCAAGGTGCGGGCGAGGCCGGGGGCGACGTTGACATAGGCATCGCGGCCATTGCCCAGGCGCCAGTCCCACGGGCCAACGCCGCCGATGGAGACGTAGCTGCGATCCGTCTTGTAACCGATATCGCCGCGCAGATAGGCGTTCACGGCCGCCGGGTAGGAGGCATCAATGCCGTAGAAGCTGGGATCGTTATCGGGCCCTTCGCCGGCGTTGTCATAATCCTTGCCGGTATAACGGGCATCGAGGCGGCCGATGGTGAGGCCACGGTCGCGCAGCAGTTCCTTGTAGAAACGGCCGGGCGTGACGCGCAGATTGGCTTGTTCCAGATAGGTTTCCGACAGGCCGGTGAAGCGGGCCAGTTCCTTGCGGATGGCGGCGCGTTCGGCGGCGGGCAGGCTGTTCCCCTTGATCAGCGCCGTTATGTAGGCGCCGCTGGCAAAGGCGCGGGCTTCGGCGGCCCAGGCTTCGACACTGGCGGGCTTGTTCGGGATCTTGTCATGATACCAGGCGGCGGCGGCATAGCTGGGCAGCAGGCCCATATATTGCATCTCGTTGCCCTCGTCCTCGGCTTCCAGCCCGAAATCGAGGATGGCGGAGATGAGGATGACGCCGTTGAACGCGACATCATTATATTGCCGGTTCAACTCATAGGCCACGGCGGCCGAGCGGGTGGTGCCATAGGATTCCCCGCCTAGGAACTTGGGCGCGTTCCAGCGGTTGTGCTCGTTCAGCCACAGGCGAATGAACTCGGCGACAGACTTGGCATCGCTGTTGACGCCCCAAAACTCCTTGGGGTCGGTCTTGCCCAGGGCGTGGCTCCAGCCGGTGCCGACCGGATCGATGAACACCAGATCGGCGACATCAAGCAGCGATTCGGGGTTGTCGCTGATGTCATAGGGCGGCGCGCCGTCGTCCTTGGCATCAGGGATGTTCACCCGCTTCGGGCCAAAGGCACCCATGTGCAGCCACAGGCTGCCAGACCCAGGCCCGCCGTTGAACAGGAAGAACACCGGGCGGTTCGGCTCCGGATTGTCCTTCAGATAGGTGGTGGAGAAGATGGCGGCAGTGGGCTTGCCCTCCTTGTCCTTAAGGAAGGTTTCGCCAACCACGGCGGTGTAGTTCATCTTCACGCCGCCAAAGGTGCCGCTGCGCTTGGCGACGACGCGGTTGGGGGTTGGGGTGGCTTCGGTAGCCTTTTCGGCCGGCTTGTCGGCGGTTTGGGCGAAGGCCGGTACGGCCAGCGCAGTTGCCAGTGCAATGAGTGAAATGAAACGAGCCATGAACTTCTCCCCTTTGATCCTCCGGATAGCCGGCAGCCGGGGAGAGTTCAATCAGAAGGCGTCAGACGGCGGGCTCCAGGCGATCGGCGGCGGTGTCACAAGCGGTGCGCGCGGGGCTTCGGGCTGCGGTTCCGGCGCGGCTTCAACCGGGGCTGCTTTCGCCAACTGGCCCAGCCCCCATGCCCCCACCGCCATGGCGGCGAGGCCCAGCGGCGAGACGCGGCGCAGCGCGAATGGTAGGGCGACGGCGGCCACATTGCCGATTGGGCCGAGGTGCGATCCCGATACGCGCGACGCAATCTGGCGGCTGGCGGCGGCGGCAACGGCACGAACGGCAAAGCGGGCAAGCGGATTGGCCATGAGTCGGCTCCTTCTCAATCGCAGCATCATAACACAGGTGGCGCGCGGTGTTGCAGCGCACAAGCCTCGCACCGCGCGGGTCGTCGCGCTATGGGCTCGGCATGTCGCCTGCCAATCTTTCACCTGCAGATGCGTTGTTGCGCCTGTGGATGCTGGCGGAAATCGCCATGGCCGGGGTCTACGGCTGGCTGGGCTGGCGGATGCGCGACTGGCCAGGCGATCTCCCGGCGCCGCAGCCGCTGCAGGCCGTGGAGATCAGCGAGTTCATGATATTGTTCGTTGTCGTGCCGGCCGCCGTGGTTGTGGCGCTGCGCTGGCGGGTGACGCGCGATCGGCCGCTGGCAGCACTGGCCCTGGCCTATGGCGGGCTGACGCTCTGGTCGTTCATCGCCTGGGACAGTGCATTCGAAGATGGTGCCGCGCTCGCCGGAGAGGTGTTGCGGCTGCGCTTCGCCGATGCCGCCATTGCACTGGCCGGCGTGCCCGTTGCGATCAGGGCTTTGCGGCTGGGGTGACTTTCGCGGCGCTGGTGGCACCTGAAAATGTGTCGACCGCCGTCACCCAAACGGCGCCTGCCGGCACGGCACCGGCAAAACGCCCGGTCTGCCCGGCCCACTTCATCGGCACGGCGTTGCCGCCCACCCAGGCCTTCACCTCGAAGCGCTTCTCATCCCACAGCGTGCCCGGCGCGATCGGGCAGCCGCACAGCATCGACACATCGGCCACCACCTGCCCGCCTTCACGCCGCGCCGTGAGCGCCAGGCCGGGCAATTCCACCACCCAGCCATCGCCCACCACCGGTTGACCGGGGATCAGCCAGCGGGTTTCGGCCTTGGACACCGCCACGCCGGCCGGCTTCATCGGACCCATGATCACCACCCGGATTTCCCGGGGCTCGCTGATGTCGATGCTGGTGGTGAAGTGCGCCGACTTGTCATCCGCCATCGGCGTGCCCCGCGGGCTGCCGGGCATGATCTTCGCGGTATCGCCGGTGCCGCCGTCGATATGCCCCTCGGCCAGCTTGGCGCCGGTGGCGGCATCGGCCAGGACGACATCCACGCCGCCCATGCCGGTGCCAATGAACTTGGCGCCCTGGCTCAACACCCGCACCGTCACCGGCGTCGGCACGGCCAGCGCCGGGGTTGCGCCGAGCAGCGCGGCAATCAGGATCAGGCGGTTCATGGGTTTTCTCCCTGCAGGCGGGCGGCAGCAGCCCGCATTTCGGCATCGCGGTGGCCCAGGCGCTGGGCGGTGATTGCCCGCACATTGGCGACGATATCGGCCCGCGCCGTGGCAGGTGTGCCGCCGTCATGGCTTTCCGGATCATATTCCAGCGCCAGCCGGATGGTGGCGGCCACATCCGGCCCGTGCAGATGATCCAGCACCCGGAAGGCGAAATCGATGCCGCTGGTCACGCCGCCGGCAGTGATGATGTTGCCATCAAAAACGGTGCGTTCCGCCACAAATTCGGCGTCGAACAGCGGCAGATAATCGCCCCAGGCCCAGTGACAGGCAGCCTTGCGGCCCTTCAGCAGGCCAGCAGCGGCAAGGATCAGCGATCCGGTACAGACACTGGTGAGCCATTTGAGTCCTGGCGCCTGCGCGCGCAGCCAGCCCAGTGTCTCCTCGTCATTCATTACAGCCGAACAGCCATAGCCGCCGGGCACGCACAGCAGATCAAACTGGCCCGATTCGGCCAAGGTAAGCGTCGGCATCAGCGCCAGCCGGCAATCGCTCATCACCGGGTCCATGGTCTTGGCGACATAGTCCACGCTGGCACCGGGCATGCGGCTCAGCACCTGGGCCGGGCCGGTCATGTCGAGCTGGGTGAGCTGATCATAGAGCAGGAAGGCGATGCGCATGGTTCAGGCTCCCCTGGTTCAGACTCCGTCTGCGGCCAGCCATAGCGCGGGCGGGGGGCTGCCGCCAGTCTGGCACATACCCTGCCCCATCGATGCCGCATTGCAGCAAGGATGGGCCTGTGCTACCTCGCCTCGCCTGTTCAACGGTCGGGCATCTGCCATGTCGAACCCGGGTGCATCGTCGGATGCGGCCACTCACGCTGATCATCACGGACATCAACAATCGCTGCTGAAGCTGGCGATTGGCGCCGTTGGCGTGGTGTTCGGCGATATCGGCACGAGCCCGCTGTATGCGTTCAAGGAAACCTTTGCGGGCCACCATCCGCTGGCCCTGTCCACAGTCAGCATCTTCGGCGTCATCTCGTTGATGTTCTGGACGATGATGCTGGTGGTGACGCTGAAATATGTATCCGTGATCATGCGGGCCGACAATCGCGGCGAAGGCGGATCGCTGGCCCTGATCGCGTTGATTTCTCGCCTGTCGCCCGGCGACACGCGCTCCGCGCAACTGGTGCTGCTGGGCGTGATGGCCACGGCGCTGTTCTTCGGCGATGCTATCATCACGCCGGCCATGTCGGTGCTGTCGGCGGTGGAGGGCATCACCGTCGTCGAAGCCCGCATGCAGCCGCTGGTTGTGCCGATCGCCATCGCCATCTTGCTAGCCCTGTTCCTGTTCCAGAGCCGCGGCACCGCCAAGGTGGGCGCCATCTTCGGCCCGATCGTGCTCATCTATTTCGCGACGCTGGCGGTGCTGGGGATCACCAACATCATGGCCAATCCTTCTATCCTGTGGGCGCTGAACCCCTGGTATGCGGTGCAGTTCGTGGCGGCCATGCCGGGTGCGGCGTTCCTGGCGCTGGGCAGTGTCGTGCTGGTGGTGACCGGGGCCGAGGCGCTCTATGCCGACATGGGCCATTTCGGCCGCAACCCCATTCGCCTCGCCTGGTTCGTGCTGGTCCTGCCGGCGCTGATGATCAACTATCTCGGCCAGGGCGCCTTGCTCACCGCCCACCCCGAAGCCGTGGCCAATCCCTTCTTCCTGATGGCGCCGGAATGGGCGCGGCTGCCGCTGGTGGTGCTGGCGACGCTGGCCACGATCATCGCATCGCAGGCCGTCATCTCGGGCGCCTTCTCGGTGACGCAACAGGCCATCCAGTTGGGCTTCCTGCCGCGCATGAAGATCGTCCACACCTCGGCTTCGGCCTTCGGGCAGATCTACATCCCGGCGGTGAACTGGGCTTTGCTGGTGCTGGTGATGTTCCTGGTGCTGGCCTTCCAGTCTTCTTCCAACCTGGCGGCGGCCTATGGCATCGCGGTCACAGGCACCATGCTGATCGACACGCTGCTGGTGGGCGTGCTGGTGCTCACCATCTGGCGCTGGCCGGCGTGGTGGGCGGCGCCGCTGCTGGCGATCTTCCTGATCGTCGATTTCGCCTATTTCGCCTCCAACCTCACCAAGGTGCCCGATGGCGGCTGGTTCCCGCTGGTCATCGGCCTCATCGGCTTCACGGGCCTCACCACCTGGTCACGCGGGCGGGCGCTGATGCAGGAGCGGCTGCGCGATTCGTCGATGCCGATGGAGGTGTTCATCAAGTCCGCCGCGGCGGCTGCCACCCGCGTGCCCGGCACCGCGGTGTTTATGACCACCTCGCCGGTGGGCGTGCCGCAGGCGCTGCTGCACAATCTGAAACACAACAAGATCCTGCACGAACGCATCATGATCCTGACCGTGGTGATCGATGAAGTGCCCTATGTGTCAGACGAGGATCGCATTGGCGTGAAGGATCTGGGTGGCGGCTTCTATCGCATCCTCATCCGCTATGGCTTCATGCAGGAAATCGACATTCCGGCCGTGCTGAAGAAGGTCGAGAATTGCGGGCCGAAGCTGAAGATGATGGAAACCAGCTTCTTCCTCTCCCGCCAGACCCTGCTGGCAAGCGACAAGCCCGGCATGGCGATCTGGCGCGAGCATCTGTTCAGCTGGATGATGCGCAACGCCGAAAGCGCGATGGACTTCTTCAAGCTGCCCACCAATCGCGTGGTGGAGCTGGGCTCGCAGGTCGAGATCTGAGATCTCAATCCAGATCGCTGGTGGAGATCACGAACCAGCGCTGGCCGCCATCGGCCATCAAGGTGACCATTTCGCCGCTGGGCACCTCGAACGCGGGAGCCAGTTCGATAACATCACCTGACGCCGCCATGAGCCGGATGCCGCCGCGTCCAGCCGCCCGCACCGTCAGCAGCCGGCCCGCCAGCTGACTTGCGCGCGGCAACCGGATGGACAGATTTTCGACCCGCACCGAAACCACAACATCAACATCGTCACCAAGGCTGATCGAGCTGGCATCAGTGTCGCTGATGATCAACGGTCGCGCCAGTTGCGCGCCGCGCGGTCCGGGCGGGCCAACGGGCCCCGTCGCACCGGCGGGCCCAGCCAGTCCCGGCGGCCCTGCGGGTCCCGGCGGCCCGGCTGGCCCATCATTGCCAACGCGGGCCGCGCAGCCGGAAAGGGCAAAAGCCAGAAGGACAAGTGGCAGGACTGCTCGCGTCATTACGGTAATGTAATTCTTTGGCGTCCGCCCTGCAAGCGCGGTCGAATGCCATGTTATCCCTCCCGCAGCCAAGAGGTGCAGGGGTTGCGCAAAGCCGCTAGGGTGTCTCCAACCACAGGAGAATCCCATCATGACCATTTCCCGCGAAATCTGCCTTGCCAGCCGCCCGGTCGGCATGCCCGCCGCCGAAAATTTTGCACTCGCAAACCGCGAATTGGCAGCTCCTGGTGCCGGCGAAGTGCTTGTGCAGAACAAGTTCATGAGCGTTGATCCCTACATGCGCGGCCGCATGTATGACCGGCCAAGTTATGTGCCGCCGTTCCAGATCGGCGAGGCGCTGCAGGGCGGTGCCATCGGCGTGGTGGTGGAAAGCAACGCGGAAGGGCTGAGGAAGGGCGACATCGTCTCCTCCATGTTCGGCTGGCGCGAGGCGTTCGTTGCCCCGGCTGCAGCATTGGAAAAGCTCGACGTGCCGGGTGGCATTCCGATGGAAAGCTTCCTGGGCGTGCTCGGCATGCCCGGCCTCACCGCCTGGGCCGGCCTCACCCAGATCGGCAAGCCCAAGTCCGGTGACGTGGTGTTTGTCTCCGGTGCCGCCGGTGCCGTGGGCAGCATCGTCGCGCAGGTTGCCAAGCTGAAGGGCTGCACCGTGGTCGCCAGCGCCGGCAGTGACGACAAGTGCGCATGGCTGAAGAGCCTCGGCATCGATCATGTCATCAACTATCGCACCTGCGGCAATCTGCTGGCCGCCGTGCAGGCCGCTGCCCCCAAGGGCATCGACATCTATTTCGACAATGTTGGCGGCGAGCATCTGGAAGTCGCCATCGAAGTCGCCCGCCCGTTTGCGCGGCTCATCGAATGCGGCATGATTTCCGCCTACAACGACACCGAGCCGACGCCCGGCCCGCGCAACATCATCCAGGTGGTGGGCAAATCGTTGACCATGCGCGGTTTCATCGTGATGGAATTTGCCGGTCTGCGCGGTGATTTCCTGGCCGAGATGGGCCCGTGGATCCGTGCCGGCAAGCTGAAGTGGCAGGAAACGGTGCTGGACGGCATCGAAAAGGCGCCGGAAGCCTTCATCGGCCTGTTCGAAGGCAAGAACACCGGCAAGATGCTGGTGAAACTGTAAGGGAACGACCGCCAAAGAGGACTGTCATGCTGGCGTAGGCCAGCATCCACCGTGCCACTTGAGCTCCATCATCAGGCAGATGGAGAGCGCGGGAATGGATGCTGGCGTTCGCCAGCATGACTGATTCCGTTTGGTCGGTGCGGCCCTATCCGACTGGCCGTCGCGCGTTCAGCGCCAGCGCCAACGTGCCCTCGTCCAGCCAGTCCAGTTCGCCACCCATCGGCAGGCCCTGCGCCAACTGGCTGACCTTGACGCCGGTGGAGGCCAGTGCCTCGGCGACATAGTGCATGGTCGCCTGCCCTTCCATGGTGGCCGACAGGGCGAGCACCACTTCCTTCACCACGCCGTCACCGGCACGCGCCACAAGGGAGGGGATGGCCAGATCCTCCGGCCCCACCCCGTCGAGCGCGGACAGGCGCCCGCCCAGCACATGATAGCGGCCGGAAAACAGGTGGCGGCCATCGAGCGCCCACAGATCAGCCACGTCCGCCACCACGCAGAGCAGCGACTGATCACGGCGCGGATCGCGGCAAATGGCGCACGGATCGCTGGTTTCGACGTTGCCGCACACCCCGCACACCACCAGGTTCGCCGCAACCGCCTGCAAGGCTTCGAGCAACGGGAACAGCGCCACCTCGCGCCGTTTGATGAGGTGTAGCACCGCCCGCCGCGCCGATCGCGGCCCCAGACCGGGCAGCCGGGCCAGCGCGTTGGTGAGTGCATCGATTTCGGGCGAAGCCATGGCCCCTTATGGTGACAGATTTTTACCGGCGCAACCGGTCTGGATTTTGACACGAATTCCCCGGTGCACAGGCTTTTCGCGCTGCACCATATGGGCTAGACCGTGCGACATCTTGTCAAAGCACATACAAAGGGAGAGGCGCAGTGACCGCCATCGGCCAGGACAGTCTGAACACCCGCCGCACGCTGAAAGCCGCGGGCAAGGAATATGCCTATTACAGCCTAGAGGCCGCCGCGGCGCAGCTGGGCGATATCTCCCGCCTGCCCTATTCGATGAAGGTGCTGCTGGAAAACCTGCTGCGTTTTGAAGACGGCAGCACCGTCACCGCAGCCGACGTGAAGGCCGTGGTTGATTGGCAGACCACCCGCACGTCGAACCACGAGATCAACTATCGCCCGGCCCGCGTGCTGATGCAGGATTTCACCGGCGTGCCCTGCGTCGTCGATCTGGCCGCCATGCGCGACGCCATCACCAAGCTCGGCGGTGATCCGATGAAGATCAACCCGCTGGTGCCGGTCGATCTGGTGATCGATCACAGCGTGATGGTCGATGAATTCGGCAACCCCAAGGCGTTTGAAGACAATATGGCGCTGGAATATGCCCGCAACCTGGAACGCTATGAGTTCCTGCGCTGGGGCAGCGGCGCGCTGAAGAATTTCCGCGCGGTGCCGCCCGGCACTGGCATCTGCCACCAGGTCAACCTCGAATATCTCGCCAAGACGGTCTGGAGCAGCGAAGACGCCTCGGGCGCCATGGTCGCCTATCCCGATACCTGCGTGGGCACCGACAGCCACACCACCATGATCAACGGTCTTGGCGTGCTGGGCTGGGGCGTCGGCGGCATCGAAGCCGAAGCCGCGATGCTCGGCCAGCCGGTGTCCATGCTCATCCCCGAAGTCGTCGGCTTCAAGCTGACCGGCAATCTGGCCGAAGGCGTGACCGCCACCGATCTCGTGCTCACCGCCACCCAGATGCTGCGCAAGAAGGGCGTGGTGGGCCGCTTCGTCGAATATTATGGCCCCGGCCTCGATGCGCTGACGCTGGCCGACAGAGCAACGCTGGCCAACATGGCGCCGGAATATGGCGCCACCTGCGGCTTCTTCCCGGTCGATACCAAGACCATCGATTATCTCGTGCTGTCCGGCCGCGATGCCGAAACCGTGGCGCTGGTCGAAGCCTATTCACGCGCGCAGGGCCTGTGGCGCGAAGCCGATACGCCCGATCCGGTGTTCACCGACACGCTGGAGCTTGATCTGGGCAGCGTCATGCCCAGCCTCGCCGGTCCGCGCCGCCCGCAGGACAAGGTGCTGCTGTCTGACGCCAAGCCGGCCTTCGAGAAGGAGCTGGCCGGCGGTTACGGCAAGGCCGAGAAGATGGGCCAGCGCGTGCCCGTTGCCGGCGCAAATTACGACATCGGCCATGGGGACGTGGTGATCGCCGCCATCACCAGCTGCACCAACACGTCAAACCCTGCCGTGCTGGTTGCCGCCGGCCTCGTCGCCCGCAAGGCGCGCGCGCTCGGCCTCAAGAACCAGCCTTGGGTGAAGACCAGCTTTGCCCCCGGCTCCAAGGTGGTCACCGATTATTTCGACAAGTCCGGCCTGACGGCGGACATGGACGCGCTCGGTTTCAACTTGGTCGGCTATGGCTGCACCACCTGCATCGGCAACAGCGGCCCGCTGCCGGAACCGATTTCGGACGCCATCAACAGCAACGACATCGTTGCCTGCTCGGTGCTGTCGGGCAACCGCAACTTCGAAGGCCGCGTGTCGCCGGACGTGAAGGCCAATTACCTCGCCTCGCCGCCGCTGGTCGTCGCCTATGCGCTGGCCGGCACGATGCGCAAGGATCTGACCAAGGAACCAATCGGCGAAGGCACCAACGGCCCGGTGTATCTGAAGGACATCTGGCCGACCAACGCCGAAGTCGCCGGCATGGTGATGGCCAATGTGACGCCCGAAATGTTCGCCGCCCGCTATGCCAACGTGTTCGATGGCGATGAGCGCTGGCAGGCGATCAAGGTGGAGGGCGGCGCCACCTATCGCTGGAACCCCAGCTCCACCTACGTCCAAAACCCGCCCTATTTCGAGGGCATGACGATGACACCGGCCCCGGTGGCCGACATCATCGCCGCCCGCGCGCTCGCGGTGTTTGGCGACAGCATCACCACCGATCACATCAGCCCGGCCGGCAGCATCAAGGAATCGAGCCCCGCCGGCCGCTATCTGACCGAACGCCAGGTGACCAAGGCCGAGTTCAACAGCTATGGCGCCCGCCGCGGCAACCATGAAGTGATGATGCGCGGCACCTTTGCCAACATCCGCATCCGCAACGAAATGGTACCGGGCGTGGAAGGCGGCGTGACCCGCCATCTGCCCACGGGCCAGCAGCTTGCCATCTATGATGCCGCCATGGCCTACAAGGCCGATGGCACGCCGCTGGTGGTCGTTGCCGGCAAGGAATATGGCACCGGCTCCAGCCGCGACTGGGCGGCCAAGGGCACCACGCTGTTGGGTGTGCGCGCCGTCATCGCCGAAAGCTTCGAGCGCATCCACCGGTCCAACCTGGTCGGCATGGGCGTGCTGGCGCTGGAATTCGCCGCCGGCACCGACCGCAAGTCGATTGGCCTCACTGGCGAGGAAGTGTTCGAGATCACCGGCATGGCCAATCTGAAGCCGCGCCAGATGCTCACCGTGGCCTTCACCCGCCCGGATGGTTCCACCGGCAGCTTTGAAACCCTGTGCCGGATCGATACCGAGCAGGAACTGGAATATTATTACGCTGGCGGCATCCTGCCCTACGTGCTGCGCAATCTCGCTTCTGCATGAACGGGCAGACGGTCGCAATCGAGGCGGCGGGCTGGATCGGGGCAGTGCTGGTGCTGGCCGGCTATGCGCTGGCCAGCGCCGGCCGTCTTGATGGCCGCTCACCGCTGTTCCAGTGGCTGAATCTGGTCGGCGCGGCGGGCTTCGTGGTCAACACCGCCTGGCACGGCGCCATGCCGTCGATGGTGCTCAACATCATCTGGTGCGGGATCGCGGTGTTTACCTTGTGGAAACTGCGCAGCTAGCAGCTGCAGGCCGAGAACTTAATGCACAGTAAATTTTTCGTTGATATTTCGGGAATGCATCCGTAATATCCCTCAGTCTGTGCCGTGGTGGTGCTGATTAAAGGGGGTATTTTGTGATGCGTTTCCAGTTTTCCGTCATCGCCACAGCGATGATCGTTGCGTCGCCAGCGCTTGCCATCGAGGCGTTTGAACCGGCACCCAACGTCGCCGGGATTTCGGCCAATGCTGCCAAGCAGTTGAGCGCTATCCAGCCAGTCAAGATGGCCAGCGGCAGCAAAAATGGCATGAGCTGGTCGGCTGTCAGCCGCGTCATCGGCCAGACGGCGACGTCGGATGTGCTCGCCCCAAGCAACACCATCGGCGGCGGTAACCCGATCTACAAGCCGTCCGCCAACAAGAGCGGCACGGTCGCCCTGATCATGGAATATTCCAATGGTGATCGCTTCATCTGCTCGGGCAGCGTGATGGCCGATGGCCGTTCGATCGCGACTGCCGCCCACTGCGTCAGCGGCGGCGCCGGCACTGCCAACCCGGTGAAGACCACGGTTCATTTCTACAACGGCAATCCCGATGAGCGGACGGTCAACCCCGGCGCCAGCGAAACCCGCAGCGTCACCGCCTATTTCGTTCACCCGGAATATACCGGCGAAGTGATCGACCAGAACGACATCGCCATCCTGCGCATCAACAAGGAAGCGCCGGCTTCGGCCCAGCGCTATGATCTCTTCACCACGAACGATCTGACCGGCACACAGTTCAACGTGGCCGGCTATGGCACGCGTTCGACGACCGGTGGCGACAACGGCAACACCCCGCCGTTCGGCGCCCGCACCGGTTATCTGCGCGAAGGTGACAATATCTATGATTATGCCTGGGGCGATGCACGTTTCCAGGGCTTCTTCACGGATGTCATTGCCGGTGAAAACTTCTTCGGTACGGCCGACATCGAATTCAGCTTCATCTCCGATTTCGACAACGGCACGCTGGCGCAGGATCAATCGCGCCGCATCGCCAATGCGCTCGGCCTCGGCCCGCTCGGCAACACCTTCTTCAACAACCAGGGCGTTGGCGAACGTGAAGTCGGCATTGCAGGCGGCGATTCGGGCGGCCCCGGATTTGTTGATGGCAAGCTCGCCACGATCAACAGCTACGGCCTCACCTTCGGCACCAACTTTGGTGATTTCGGCGGCGGCCTGAATTCTGGCTGGGGTGAATTCTCCGGTTATGTGCCGGTCTTCATCCACACCGATTTCATCGCCACGACCGCGGTGCCGGAACCGGCCAGCTGGGCGATGCTGATCATCGGATTTGGCCTGACGGGCGCCGCCGCCCGTCGTCGTCGCGGTGCCGCTGTCGCCGCCTGACACCTGGCCAAGTGCTGAAAGGGCCGGCTCCGGATCATCCGGAGCCGGCCTTTTTCATGCCCGTTCCAGCAGGCTGCCCCTGATCCGGCCCCACAGCGCCACCGGCCAACCCCGCTGTGCCGCCAGCGCCGCCAGTTTGGCCGACGGATTGGCACACAATACGCTGCCGCCCGTTTCCAGCGCCAGTTCGAAACAGGGCGCATCGCTGTGATGATCACTGGTGAAATGCACGACCGCGCCGGCCAGGCCTTCATGTGCCAGCCACCGCTCAAGTGCTGCCCGCTTGGCCGGGCCATAGCAATTGGCGCCGTCCAGCGCGGGCGTGACATCGCTGCCAACCCGCACGGCTTCGGTCGCCACCACGTCGGCCACGCCAAAGCACGCCGCAATGGCACGCACATAATAGGCATGGCTGGCCGAAGCGATCACCACGCGCCGGCCAGCCATCGCATCGGTTGCAATGGCGGCACGGGCCGGGGCCAGCGCGTGATCGGCAACAAAACCCAGGGCAAAATCCGCCGCCACCGCGCGCAACCGGTCTTCCGCCACGCGCGGACCGATCAGCCAGCGGTGTGACCAGCTCTTGATCTGTCCGCGCGACAGCCAGCCCAGCCCATAGGCAACGCCGCCCAGCGCCACCATCGGCAACAGCAGCACCCGCCACGGCGCCTCGCGCGCCAGCCAGAAACGGATGAAGGGCGTCCAACTGCCGGTGTCGGTCAGCGTCCGGTCCAGATCATAAACCGCAACTTCGGAGTGAATGGAGGTCATTGTTCCCCTTGGCATTTGCTCCCGCATAGCCCAGTTTGCCCGCTATGGGCAGCAGCATCAGCTGGCAGGAGACAGGCGACGGCGGCGCCCGCGTGGTGCTGTCCGGCCGGCTGACCATCGATGATATTGCCACGCTGGCCGACGAACTGGCCGCTGTGCCACCGCGCGCGCCGGGGCTGGCGGTCGATCTTTCGGCTGCAACGGCCATCGATACCGCTGGCGCCTGGGCGATCAACAGCCTGATCAACCGCTGGAACGACGCGGGCCACACGGCCGAGGTGCAGGGCGCCGCCCCCGATATCGATCGGTTGATCCGCGCCCTCACCGTGCCGCCGCCGCCCGTGAAGCGCCGGGCCGATAGGGGCAATCCGGTGCTGGCCAGGCTGGAGCAGATCGGCCGGGCCGTGGTGCACCAGGCGGACAATGCCGGCGGCTTCCTCGCCTTTCTGGGACAGACTTTGGTCGTGCTGACCTTGACGCTGATCGGCCGTCGACGCTTGCGCTGGCATGCCGTGATGCATCAGGGCGAAGCCATCGGAGTCAACGCGCTGGGAATCGTCGGGCTGCTGCTGTTTCTGGTCGGCCTGGTGGTGGCACAGCAAGGCGCCGTGCAGTTGCGCCAGTTCGGGGCGGAGGTGTTCACCGTCAACCTGATCGGCCGCGCCACCACGCGCGAACTGGGCATCTTGCTCACCGCCATCATGGTGGCGGGCCGCTCCGGCTCGGCATTCGCCGCCCAGATCGGATCGATGAAGCTCAACCAGGAAATTGATGCGCTACGCACCATCGGCCTCGATCCGATCGAGGTGCTGGTGGTGCCGCGCGTGATCGCCTGTTCGCTGATGCTGCTGGGCCTGGCCTTCTATGGCGGGATGTGCGCGCTGATCGCCGGCGGCCTGTTTGCCTGGAGCGAACTCGCGATGCCGCCAGCCTCCTACATCACCCGCCTGCAGGAAGTGATCCTGGTTTCCGATTTTGTCATTGGCATGATCAAGGCGCCGGTGTTCGGCTTCATCATCGCCATCATGGGCTGTTTCCACGGCTTTCAGGTGACCGGCAACGCCGAATCGGTCGGCAGCCGCACCACCCAGGCCGTGGTGGAAGCCATCTTCGTCGTCATCGTGTTCGATGCCTTCTTCGCCTTCTTCTTCAGCGCGCTGGGCTACAATTGATGGCCACGCTCTCTGCGACCTTGCCTGATGATGCCGATGTGGCGGTGCGGGTGCGCGGGTTGGTCACCGGCTTTGGTGATCATGTCTTGCACGATCATCTCGATCTCGATGTGGCGCGCGGCGAGATCCTTGGCCTTGTTGGCGGTTCGGGCAGCGGCAAATCGGTGCTGATGCGCACAATCATCGGGTTGAATCCAGCGCGGGCCGGCAGCGTTTCCATCTTCGGCCAGGATGCGCTCGCCGCCGATCCGGAAGCGCAACGCGCCTTGCGTCGGCAATGGGGCGTGCTGTTTCAGGAAGGTGCGCTGTTTTCCGGCCTCACCGTGGCCGAGAATATCGAAGTGCCGATGCGCGAGTTTCTGCACCTGCCCGATACGGTGATGGACGCGCTGGCCGCTGCCCGCCTGCGCCAGGTCGGCCTGCCGGCGGAGAGCTGCACCAAATTCCCTTCCGAACTGTCAGGCGGCATGAAGAAGCGGGCTGGCCTTGCCCGCGCGCTGGCGCTCGATCCGCCGCTGCTGTTTCTGGATGAGCCCACGGCGGGCCTCGATCCGATTTCGGCGGCGGCTTTTGACAATCTCATCAAGCTGCTGAAAGACACGTTGGGGCTCACGCTGTTCCTGATCACCCACGATCTCGACACGTTGATCGCGATCTGTGACCGGGTGGCAGTATTGGGCGACGGCAAGGTGCTGGCCTGTGGCACGGTTGATCAACTGCGCGCGTTTGATCATCCGTGGGTGCAGGAGTATTTCGGTGGACCGCGTGGGCGGGCAGCAACTGGAGAAGCGGCCTGATGGAAAACCGCAGCAACTATGTGATCGTGGGCAGCATCGCGCTGGCCATGGTGGTGGGCATCTTCCTGATGGTGCTGTGGCTGGCGCGCTTTTCCGGCG
Source organism: Sphingomonadales bacterium 32-65-25 (assembly GCA_002280855.1). Classification (GTDB taxonomy): domain Bacteria; phylum Pseudomonadota; class Alphaproteobacteria; order Sphingomonadales; family Sphingomonadaceae; genus Sandarakinorhabdus. The sequence goes on from NCEU01000005.1 coordinate 288,222, forward strand.
GCGACAGCAAGGTGTACGACGTCTATTTCAAGCAATCGATCACCGGCCTGGCGCTGGGATCGCCGGTGCAGTTCAACGGTGTGACGGTGGGCAAGATCACCCAGATCCGCCTGCTGCCGCAGCGCCCGGAATATGTGCGGGTGCGCATCAACATCGATGGCGAAGTACCCGTGCTGGAAGGCACCACGGCCGGGGTGGAAGGCGTGGGCTTCACCGGCGTGTCGCAGATCCAGCTGGCCGGCGCGATGGAAGGCGGCAAACCGATCACCACGCCTGGCCCCGATGGCGCCCCGGTGATCCCGCCGCGCACCGGCGGCCTCAACGATCTGCTCGCCACTGCGCCGGAAGTGCTGTCGAACGTGTCGCTGCTCACCAAGCGGCTGAACGATGTGTTGAAGGACGAAAATCGCGAAGCATTGGCCGGCATCTTGAAGAACACTGATGTCGCCACCGCTGCGCTCGCCAAGGGCGCCCCCGATCTGGCTACGGCGCTGGCCGAAGCGCGCACCACAATGACCGCCGCCACCGCCACCCTGCAGCGCATCGATGCGCTGGCCGGTTCGGGGCAAACGCTGGTGGATTCAGACCTGCGCCCGCTCGCGGCAGATCTGCGGCGCACTGTCACCAATGCCAATGCGACGCTGGCCAAGGTGGATGCCCTGGCCGGTAGCGCCCAGCCGGGCGTGGAGATGCTGGCCAACCAGACCATTCCGGAAACCACCCAGCTAATCCGCGAACTCAGGGAAACCACGTCGCGGCTGGGGGCCATCGCCGCGAAACTGGATGAAGATCCGGCCGGTGCCCTGATCGGCGGCCGCCGCCTGCCCGAATATCAACCGCCCAAGGGAGACGCGAAATGATGAAGCGTTGTGCGCCAATCATCGCCGCCCTCGCGCTGGCCGGGTGCGGCCCGCTGGTGCAAGTGGGCGGCAACGCGCCCGCCCCCGATGCGCTGCTGGTGCTGCGCGCCGATGCGCCGCCGCCGCAATGGGCCGGCCCCACCGCCGTGGGGGACACGCTGGCGGTGGCCATCCCCGATGTGCCAGCCGAACTGCAAACGTTGCGCCTGCCGGTGCAGCTCACGTCAGCCACCGTGCAATATCTGGCCGGCGCCAGCTGGGCCGAACAGCCCAATCGCCAGTTCCAGCGCCTGCTCGCCGATACGCTGGCCGGCGCTGGTGTGGCCGTGCTGGACACACGCAGCGGCGGTGTCGCGCCGGCGCGCGCGCTCTCGGGCCATTTGCGCGAATTCGGCCTGGATGTGAGCGGCGCCCCAGTGGTGCGCGTGCGTTATGACGCGCAACTGGCCGGGCCACGTGGGGCCGGCACTGTGGCGCTGCGCAGCTTCGTGGCCGAAGAAAAGGTGGCAAGCCAGCAGCCTGCGGTGGTCGCCGCCGCCCTCAACCGTGCCGCCAACCGCCTCGCCGGCGAAGTGGCCGCCTGGGTGAAGGGCTGAGCCCAACCAAATTCACCGGTTGCTCAACGGTTGCACCGGCCTAGAACAGCACAAAATCGCCTTGGGAGTTTCCGCCATGCCCGCCAAAACACCTTATGTTCGCCCCGACGTTGCCAACCTGCTCGCCATGATGGCCGCCAATCCGGGCCCGTCGTTCACCGACATGACCCCCGCCGAAGGCCGCGCCATGTACAATGCCATGGGCCAGATGCTGGAACTGCCACGCGGCGAGATCAGCAGCACGGATCTGGCGCTGCCCAGCGGCATCAAGGCCCGGCTCTATACGCCAGCAGCGCTGGAAGACGGCAGTGTGGTGGCCTATTATCATGGCGGTGGCTGGGTGATCGGTGATCTGGACACGCACGATCCGCTGTGTGCCGAAATTGCCCGCGCCCTGGGCCGGCGCGTGTTGTCGGTGGATTATCGTCTCGCCCCCGAAGCCCGGTTCCCGGCGGCGGCCGAAGATTGCCTGGCCGCCACCCGCTGGCTGGCCGGCTCGCCCGCCGAAGTGGGCAACGCCGTCACCGGCATCATCCCGGCGGGCGACAGCGCCGGCGGGCACATGGCGGCGCTCGTCACCCGCGAACTGCACGGCCAGTTGCCAGTGCCGATCGTGGCCCAATGGCTGATTTATCCCGTGACCGACATGACCGCCGCCGAAGGCTCCATGGTGGAACTGGGCGAGGGCTATGTGCTGACCAAGGCCACCATGGACTGGTTCATCGACGCCTATATGGGCGGCGCGACCGACAAACTTCTCCACCCCTGGGCCAGCCCGCTGCACGCCGAGACGCTGGACGGTCTGCCGCCAGCGATGCTGATGACCTGCGGCCTCGATCCGCTCCGCGATCAGGGCCGGGCCTATGCCGGACGGCTGATCGAACATGGCGTGCGCACGATCTTCCGCGAAGCCGCCGGACAGATCCACGGCTGCTTCACGATGCGGCAGGGCATCCCCTCCGCGCAGGATGACCTGGCCGGTTGCATCGCAGATCTGAAACAGCTGCTGGCATGACGCCCGGTTGGTCTGGTGTTCACCGGACAGCGCCTCGATCAGATGGTGGAAGCCTGGCAGATGCCACAAGGCGGCATCGATCCCGGCGAAGACCCGTATGAAACCGCGCTGCGCGAATTGTGGGAGGAAACCGGCGTCGATCCGGCCCTGACGTCGTTGCTCGGCACAACGCCGGAGTGGCATTATTATGATCTGCCCGACGAACTGATCGGCCGCATCTGGAAGGGCCGCTACGCCGGCCAGCGCCAGAAATGGTACGCCCTGCGCTTCCACGGGACGGACGCAGACGTGAACATCGCGACGGAGCATCCCGAATTTCGCCACTGGCGCTGGAGCCCGGTGGATACGCTGGTGGAGATGGCGGCGCCGTTCAAGCGCGAGTTGTATGCCGATGTGATCGGGGTGCTGTCGCCGTATCTGTGATGATTGGGTGGAGAGCCGGAAGTGACCAATCTTGAAGGTGGATGTCTGTGCGGCGCCGTGCGCTACAGCGTGGCGGCTGAGCCGGTGATGCAGGCGGTGTGCCATTGCAGGAATTGCCAGCGCCAGGCCGGCAGCGGCTGGTCGATGATCATGGGTGTGCCGGCGGCGGCCGTGGCCATCACCGGCGCGGTGAAGACCTACGAGGACCATGGCGAATCCGGCGGCGACGTCCTGCGTCAGTTCTGCCCCAACTGCGGATCGCCGCTGTTCAGCCGGGTTTCGGTGGCGCCCGATCTGGTGTTCATCAAGGCCGGCACGTTGGATGATACCAGCCAGTTCACGCCGCAGATGCAGTTCTGGACCGACAGCAAACAACATTGGGTCGATATCGCCGGCGTGCCCGGCTTTCCCCGACAGCCCGGGGGCTAGATCAACCCCGCCAGCGGGCTCGACGGATCGGCATAGCGGCGCTTGCCCATGCGGCCGGCACGGTAGGCGAGGCGGCCGGATTCGACCGCCAGCTTCATGGCGCGGGCCATCAGGATCGGGTCTTTCGCTTCGGCGATGGCGGTGTTCATCAGCACGCCGTCGCAGCCCAGTTCCATGGCGACGGCCGCATCGGATGCGGTGCCCACGCCGGCATCAACCAGCACGGGCACCTTGGCATTCTCGATGATCAGGCGCAGCGTCACCGGGTTCTGGATGCCCAGGCCCGATCCGATCAGGCTGCCCAGCGGCATGATGGCGGCGGCGCCCAGCTCTTCCAGTTTCTTCGCCGCGATGGGATCATCGGCGCAATAGACCATGACGTCGAAGCCATCCTTCACGAGAATGTCGGTCGCCCGCAGCGTTTCCGCCATGTCGGGATAGAGGGTGCGGGCTTCGCCCAGCACTTCCAGCTTCACCAGATTCCAGCCGCCCGCCTCGCGCGCCAGGCGCAGCGTGCGGATCGCATCGTCAGCCGTGAAGCAGCCGGCGGTGTTGGGCAGATAGGTGAAGCGCTTGGGATCGAGGAATTCGGTCAGCATCGGCTGGCTGCGATCGGTCACGTTCACCCGGCGCACCGCCACCGTCACGATTTCCGCCCCGCTGGCTTCGGCGGCGGCAGCGTTCTGGGCATAATCCTTATACTTGCCGGTGCCAACGATCAGCCGCGAGGTGAAGCGGCGGCCGGCCACTTCCCACGTGTCGCCATCATCTTGTCCGCCGCCAACGAAATGCACGATCTCCAAGGCGTCCCCCTCGGCCAGCACCACCTCGGCAAAGGTCGAGCGCGGCACGATGGCCAGGTTGCGCTCCACTGCCACCTTTTCGGCCGGCAGATCGAGGCTCGCCAGCAAATCGGCCACGCTGCTGCCAGCGGCAACACGGCGCGGATCGCCATTCAAGGTGATGGTCAGCTCGCTCATTACAGTCGTCATCATTGGCCCGTGGCGGCGGCCAGCACGGCGGCGCGCAGTTCGGGGATGCCCTCGCCCTTTTCGGCAGAGGTGGCGATCACTTCCGGATAGGCGGCGGGGTGGATGCGGGCCGCCGCAGAGACGGCCTCGTGCACCTTGGCCAGCTCGGTCGGCTTGATCTTGTCGCCCTTGGTCAGCACCACCTGGAAACTCACGGCGGCCTTGTCCAGCATGCCCATGATCTCACGGTCCACCGGCTTGATGCCGTGACGGCAATCGATCAGCACCAGCACCCGGCGCAGCACCGTGCGCCCGCGCAGATAATCGAACACCAGGTGCTTCCACTGCCGCACCACGTCCTTCGGCGCTTCGGCAAAGCCATAGCCCGGCATGTCGATGATGCGAAACTGCGTCGGCTCGCCCACTTCAAACACGTTCAGTTCCTGCGTGCGCCCTGGCGTGACCGATGCGCGCGCCAAGCCATTGCGGCCGGTGATGGCATTGAGCAGCGATGACTTGCCCACGTTCGACCGGCCAGCCACCGCAATTTCCGGCACATCCGGCGCCGGCAGGAACCGCAGTTCCGGCGCCGACAGCAGGAAGCTGACCGGCCCAGCAAAACGCTTGCGCGCGGCCTCAATCAGATCGGCTTTTACCTGTTCCTCGGTCACTTGCGGCGGCGTCCTGCAGTCGGCTTCGGCGCACCCGGCTTGGGGCCAGCGGGCTTCGGCCCAGTGGACTTCGGCGAAGCCTTGGGCGGATTGGGCTTCACATCGATCACGGCGGCCGATGGCGGGGTCGCTGGCGCCGGATATTTGCGGTTCATGTACAGCTGCTGCCCGATCGAAACCAGGTTGTTGATCGTCCAATAGAGCTGCAGGCCGGCCGCGAACGGCGCCATGAAGAACATGAACAGCCACGGCATCAGCGCAAACACCTGCTGCTGCACCGGGTCCATCTGGGCGGGGCTGAGCTTCTGCTGCAGCCACATGGTGACACCCAGCAGGATCGGCAGCACGCCCAGCGCAATCATCGCCGGCGGCTGCCAGGCAATCAGGCCGAACAGGTTCAAGGGCGTCAGCGGATCGGGCGCCGACAGATCGGTGAGCCACAGCACGAACGGCTGGTGACGCATTTCGATGGAGATCAGCAGCGTCTTGTACAGCGCATAAAAGATCGGGATCTGCAGCACGATCGGCAGGCAGCCGGCGAGCGGATTGACCTTCTCGGTCTTGTAGATGGCCATGATTTCCTGCTGCGCGCGCAGCTTGTCGTCGCCATATTTCTCCTGGATCGCCTTCATCCGCGGGCCGATCAGGCGCATCTTGGCCATCGATTCATATTGCTTGTTGGCAATCGGGAACATGATGGCGCGCACGATCAGGGTCAGCCCGATGATGGCGACGCCGAAATTGCCGGTGAACTTGAACAGGAAATCAAGCAGGTGGAAGATCGGCTTGGCGATCACTTCGAACCAGCCCCAGCTCACCGATTTGTCGAGGCGCGGAATGCCGGCCTCAGTGTAGCGGTCGATCAGATCCACATCCTTGGCACCGGCAAACAGCTTGGCGGTGCTGGCAATGCGTCCCCCCGCCGGCACGGTGACGGCATCAGCCAGCCAGTCGGCCTGATACTGGCCGGCGGCATATTGGAAGGTGGCGGCGATCTTGGCCTTCTGATCCGGCACGGAGGCGGCCAGCCAGTATTTTTCGGTGAGGCCGAGCCAGCCACCAGTGGAGGTAAAGCGCTGCGGGCCATCATCACGCAGCTTTTCAAACTCCAGATCGCTGTCTTTCAACGTGTCCTGCAACACACCGATCGGGCCAACATGAACATTGGTTTCGGCTGCGACGGCTTCACCGCGGCGGGAGACCAGGCCAAACGGCTGCAGCACGACCGGCGCAGCGCCAGGGTTCTCGATGCTTTGTTCGACAGTGAACAGGAAATCCTTGTCCACGCTGATCTTCTGGCGGAACACCAGGCCAGATGGCGCGGTGGTGCTCAGCGTTACCGGGGTTGCCGAAGTCAGCGTCGGGCGATCGGCCGTCCACACCGCCGTGGCCGGCGGCGCCAACGCACCAACCCAGCCGAACTGGGCAAACTGCGAGTCTGCCGTGCGGCTGGGCGAAAACAGGCGAACGGGCGGCGATGCCTTGTCGTTGGTCTGGCGATAGCTGGGCAGCACCAGATCATCGAAACGCGCACCGGTGAGATTGATCGAGCCTTTCAGGCGCGGCGTGTCGATGGCAACGCGCGGGCTTGCGGCCAGCGCGGCATCACGGCCAAGGATGGCGCCCGGCCCGGCAATGGCCGGGGCGGCACCCTGCAGGACGGCCGCAGCCGGAGCGCCAGCCGGCGCTGCCGTACTGGCGACCGGCGGCGCTTCGGTGGGGAAGAAGCGATCGGCAACAACGGTCCAGCCGAGCAGCACCATGGTGGAAAGCACCACGGCGAGCACGATGTTCTTCACGTCGGGCGATTGATTGTCCTGAGGAGGCAAGATTGTCTCTCTGGCTGGAAGGGCAGGATTCGGATGGGATCGCAGCTGCTATAGCCGCTCAGGGCACCGGGTCATAGCCCGAACCCCCCCAGGGGTGGCAGCGGGCAATGCGGCGCACGGCAAGGCCAAAACCCCGCACCGGTCCGTGGCGTTCGATGGCGGTGATGGCATAGGCCGAACAACTGGGCGAAAAACGGCAGGAGGGGGGCAGGACGGCGGAAAATGTCACCTGCCACAGGCGGATCGGCCAGATCAGCAGTGTTTTCATCGTCGGCTCCCCTGCCAAGGTTTTTCTGTGTCCTTGGGTGGGAGATGGGCCTTGGCCAGCGCCTTTTCCAGATCAGCCTTCAACACGGCGAAATCGCGGGTGAGGCCGGCCTCGCGCCCGATCAGCACATGATCGGCGCCGGCATGGCCGTGGGTGGGCAAGGTGTGAGCCACGATCTCGCGCAGGCGGCGCTTCAACCGGTTGCGGATCACGCTGTTGCCGATCTTCTTGGTGACGGTATAGCCGGCGCGCATCAGCGGTGCGCCATCATCCCGCTGCCGCACGAGCAGCACAAAGCCGGCGGATGGTACCCGCCGGCCCTGATTTGCAGCCAGGAAATCCCGTCGCTGCCGGATGGTCTCCGGCGCGCGCATCAGCGTCAGGCCGAAAGCTTCTTGCGGCCGCGAGCGCGACGGGCGCGGATGACATTACGGCCGCCGACAGTGGCCATACGCGCGCGGTAGCCGTGACGGCGGGCGCGGACGAGCTTGGACGGCTGATAAGTGCGCTTCATGGGAAACAGTCCTGAAAATAGATTCGGTCTGGCCGCAGTTGCCTGCGTCCGGAAAGAGTGGTGCCGATAATGTGCCGGCCCCGCAGAGTCAACACAACTGTCACTGGACAAGTCGCAGATTGGCAGCAAAGGCGAAATCCATGGAACGCTCCCCGCTCGCCCTGCCCTTTCCCGCCCTTGCCTCCATCGCCGGGGTGCGCATCGGCACGGCCAGCGTCGCCTACAAGAAATGGACGCGGGACTGCGTGACGCTGGTGGAACTTGCCCCCGGCACCGTGGTGGCCGGTGTGACGACCCAATCGAAATGCCCGTCGCCCGAAGTGGAGTTGTGCCGGGCCAAGCTGCCGCAGGGCCAGGCGCGCGGGCTGATCGTCAACGCCGGCAACAGCAATGCCTTTACTGGCATGTCAGGCCGTGAGGCGGCCAGAGCGCAGGCCGCGCGGGTGGCCGAAGTACTGGGTTGCAACCCGGACCATGTGTTCAGTGCCTCCACCGGGGTGATCGGCGTGCCGCTGCCGGTCGATCTGGCGCTATCCGGCGTAACACAGGCGCATGCGGCGCTGGGCCAGGCCGATTGGCTGGCCGCCACCAACGCCATCGGCACCACCGACACCTTCCCCAAGGCCGCCACCGCCAGCGCCATCGTCGCCGGCACGCGCCTGACCATCGTGGGGATCGTGAAGGGTAGCGGCATGATCATGCCCGACATGGCGACGATGCTGGGTTTCATCTTTTCGGATGCCGCCGTCACGCCGGCACTGTGGCAACAGATGCTGCACGCTGCCGTCGCCCCCACGTTCAACCGCATCACAGTGGACAGTGACACCAGCACATCGGACACGGTGCTGGCCTTCGCCACTGGCGCCGCCAGCCATCCCGTGCTGACCAGCATGGACGATGCGGGCGCCGACGCGCTGGCCGCCGCGCTGGCCGATGTGTGCCGTCAACTCGCCATCTTGGTGGTGCGCGACGGCGAAGGCGCGCAGAAGCTGATCGAGGTGACGGTAACCGGCGCGGTGGACGATAGCTCGGCCAAGCGCGTCGCCATGAGCATCGCCAATTCACCCCTGCTGAAAACCGCAATTGCCGGCGGCGACGCCAATTGGGGCCGGGTGGTGATGGCCGTCGGCAAGGCCGGCGAACCCGCCGAGCGCGATCTGCTTTCGATCCGTTTCGGCGACACGCTGGTGGCCGAACAGGGCATGGTGGTGCCCGGTTATGACGAGGCACCGGTGGCGGCGCACCTGGCGGGGCAAGAGGTGCGCATCACCGTCGATCTCGGCCTTGGCCAGGGCCGCGCCCGCGTGTGGACCTGCGATCTCACCCACGGCTACATCAACATAAACGCCGATTATCGCAGCTGAACGCTGCAGAGGCAGATTACCGCAGCTGATGCAGCCGCAGCTCCAGCCGGTGTAGTTCCCGCAGCACCCGGTTGGCCTGCATCATCGGATTCAGCGACAGCTTCACGATCAGCGACAGCAGCAGCAATGTCGCCGCCGGCAGACCCCAGTGGAGGGCGCTGAGCACATCAGTGGCGGCAAAAAACTGCCAACCCGCCCACACCGAGGCAATGAAGGCCGCGGCCTGCACCAGCATCAGCAGCCAGTTGACCCAGCTGCCCGGCCCGGAAAACAGGCCCAGTGCCTCGCCGATGAAGCCCGGCTCCGGCCCGATACTGGCCAGCAGGGCGCGCTCTTCGGCGGCCAGCGCCGCATCAATGTCTTTGTCGGTCATGTCTCGTCTCCTTCCATTATGGTCCGCAGCTTCCGGCGGGCGTGAAACAACCTGGTCTTCACCGTGCCCACCGGCACGGCGAGCGCCACAGCCACTTCCGCCACCGAAAGCTGATCGAAATGATGCAGCGCGATCGCCGCGCGCTGCTCGGGCGGCAGGCTGCGGATGGCGGCGTGCAGGCCTTCATGGTCACCGGACGGCGCATCATCGGCCGGCAGTTGCGGTTCCGCCGCCAGCGCGGTGGCCAGCGCGCGGCCGCGCTGGTTGTGGCGAATGCTGCTGGCACAGCGGCGGGTGACGATACGATAGGCCCAGGCCGGAAAGGCATGGGCATCATCCAGCCGCGGCAGCCCGCGCACAATATCGATCCAGCCGGCCTGCACGGCATCACGCGCTGCCTCGCCATCGCCGAGCAGACGCACGGCATGGGCCAACAGCTGGCGCTGCCACCGCGCCGCCAGCAGCGCCAGCGCGCGGACATCGCCGCAGCGGGCATCGGCCACCAGGCAGGCTTCAATCAGGCGGTCTTGCGGGTTCATCGTGACATAGGTGGCCACGGCGGCGCGATTGGTTCAATCGCTGTTGCAATATTCTGTGCGCCCTCGCGATTTGGGGGATGGCGCAGCGGCAGCGAAGGGCCATCATCGCCGCCATGATCCCGATCCTCTACCATTATGAAGCCTCGCCCTTTGCCGAACTGGTGCGGGCCGCCTTTGGCGTGGCAGGCCTCACATGGGGCAGCCTGCTGGTTCCCCGCATCATGCCCAAGCCGGACCAGACACATTTGACCGGCGCCTATGGCCGCACGCCGGTCGTGCAGATCGGTGCCGACATCTATTGCGACACCGGCGCGATTTTGCCGGCACTCGAATCCCTGCCCGGCCCCAGTCTCTATCCCGCGCCATTGGGCCCGCTGCACAGATTGGTGGCAAGCTGGGCCAACGGGCCGCAATTCTTTGCCCATGTCGGCGCGGCGATGGGCGGCATGACGCCCGAAATGATGGGCGCGGATTTCATCAAGGATCGCCAGGCCCGCTTTGGCATGGACCTGGCCGCGCTGGGCCGTGCCGCGCCGCATCTGGCCGGCCAGGCGCTGGTGGCGAGCCAGTGGCTTTCCGACACGCTGGCCGATGGCCGCGCCTTCATCGGTGGCGACGCGCCGGGGGCGGGTGATCTGGCGCTCTACAGCAACATCTGGTTCGTGAAGGCCGTGCCGACAGCGGCAGAGAACGCGGCCGCCATGCTGGCGCTGCCGGGCGTGGCGGATTGGTTCGTGCGCATGGCCGGCTTCGGCCACGGCGAGCGGCGCGAAATGACGGCCGATGACGCGCTGGCTGCCGCCCGCGCCGCCACCCCCGCGCCGATCAGCGGCGGAGTGGCTGCGCCCTACCTGGCCGGCATGATGGTGGGCGTTGCCCAAGAAGGCACGAAGGACGCGCCCAGCGTTGGCCGACTGCTGCGGTGTGATTCAACCGGAATCAGTATTGCCCGTGAAGTGGAGGACGGGCTCACCGTCCATGTCCACTTCCCGCGCCTGGGGCAGGTGGTGGCGCCGGCTTAAGCCAGCGCGCCCGTCAGCCAAGCCTTCAGTTCGCCCTTGGGTCGCGCGCCGACCATGGTGGCCGCCGGTTGCCCGCCCTTGAACAGGATCATGGTGGGGATCGACATCACGCCATAACGGCCAGGCGCGTCCGGGTTCTCGTCGATGTTGACCTTGACGATCTCCACCCCGTCCAGCTCGTTGTTCAACTCTTCCAGGGCCGGGGCGATCATGCGGCAGGGGCCGCACCATTCGGCCCAGAAATCGACCAGCACCGGCTTGTCGGCGCTGATCACATCGGCATGGAAGCTGGCATCGGTCACGGCTTTGGTCATGGGAAGACTCCGCAAATGAGGATCACGACGGATAGATAGGCGCTGGCCCGTCCGGCTGCAATGCGTTGGATGGCAGCCATGCCTTCAGCACATCGGCGGGCACTTCAATCAGGCGCGGGCCGGCCGTGTAGAGCAGCCCGGCGCGCACCGTGCGGCCCGGAAACACGCGGGCCAGTGCAGCGGCATAGGCGCCCATCTGCGCCAGGTGCGATGGCGGCACCATATCCAACCCGGCCGGCACGCGGCTGCCGGTTTTGAAATCAACCGCCAGCACCTCGGTCTCGCTCACCAGCAGGCGATCGATGCTGCCGGCGATCACCGCTTCGCCCACCACGGCCGCCACGGGCGCTTCGGTCAGTGCGCCCGCCGCGAACACCGCGGCAAAGGCTGGATCGTCGAGCACGGCCAGCACCGTCGCCGTCAGTTCAGCGCCATCCAGATCGGGCACGTTCAGCAAGCACCATTGCAGCGCCACGTCGCGCCGCACATCGCTGGCCAAGCCGGGGAGCGTTTCGAACAACCGGTGCAGCGCCGTCCCGCGCCGTGCGGCGGCCTTGCGGGCAGCATCCGGCGGCGGATCGGCCACCGTGTCTGGCCCCAGGCTTGATGGTGCCAGCGGGCGCGGCGGGCGGGCTTCGGCCGGAGCCTGGCGTTGCCACCAGCGATCCGTGGTCAGCAGCGTGGCATCGGGTTTCACTTCGACATCGCGCAGCACCGTCGCCGGGCCAGAGCGGAACAATCGTACCGGCTGCGGCCAGTGCGGATGGTCCACTGCCTCCAGTTCGGTCAGCGCCTCATCGACAAGGCTGTACCAGCTTTCAGGGTGCACATCCCATTGCTTGCCGGGTTTGGTGGCGCCGCCGATGCACAGCACTTCCTCGGCCCGCGTCAGCGCCACATAGAGCAGCCGGCGATGTTCCCGCGCGGCCCTGGCGGTCCGTTCATTCTGCGCCTCGGTGAGGAACGCCGGCGGCGCCACCAGCCCGGGCGGCAGCCACAGCGGCAGTTCCGCATCATTGTTCAGCGCCAGCACCAGCGCGCCCTTTTCGGCCGGCGGCACATGGCAGGCATCGGCCATGATCACGATCGGCGCCTGTAGGCCCTTGGCGCCATGCACGGTCATCAGCCGCACCGCATCGATGGCGGCTTCGGGATCGCGCTTCACCTCCAGATCCTCGGCCGCCATCCAGGCGATGAAGGCCTGCAGACTGGCCGCGCCCGCGGCTTCACAGGCCAACGCCTGATCAAGCACGGTATCGATGGCATCGCGGGCTTCCTCGCCCAGCCGCGCCAGCAGCTTGCGGCGGCCGGCGAGCGGCCCGGACAGGATGGTTTCGAGGAAGCGATAGGGCGACACGTCCGCCGCCAGCCGCAACACCTCGGCCAGAACAGCGCGTGGGCCAGCGACGGCGGGATCCTCGCTGGCCAGCACGGCGGCCCACAAGGTGCCCGGGCGCCCGGCGGCCAGCCCGGTGAGCTGATCATGATCGAGGCCGCAAAAGGGCGAAACCAGCAGCGCCGCCAGGGTGAGATCATCATCGGGCTGGCAGGCGAATTGCACCAGCGCCAAGAGATCGGCCACCGCCAGCGGTTCAGCCAGATTGAGCCGGTCGGCGCCGGCCACTGGCACGCCGGCTTCGTGCAGCGCCGTCACCAGCGCGTTCATCAGCCCGCTGCGCTTGCGCACCAGCACCAATATGTCCTGCGCCGCTGCCCGCCGGCCACTGGCGGGCAGAATGAGCGCGGTATCCGGCACCAGCCAGCCGGCGATGGTGGCGGCGATGCGGCGCGCCATGTCGATGTCCTGCGCCAGCGGCGGGGCGTCATCGTCTTCGGTCTCGTCCTCATCCTCGTTGCCGGCATCGGGCAGCAAGGGCGGCCACAACATCACCAGCCCGGCGCCCTGCTTGTGGGCGACATGCGGCTCCACCCCCTGCGGATCGAACATCTCCGGACCAACATGGCCAATCACTCGGTCCACCACGTCGAGAATGGCCGGCACCGATCGGAAATTCACCGTGAGCGGCAGTTCCTTCCAGCGTTCCGGTTCCGCCTCGCACAACCCGACGAAATCATCCTTCATGTCGGCATAGATTTGCGGATCGGCGCCCTGAAAGCCGAAGATCGACTGTTTGAAATCGCCAACCACGAACAGGCTGCGAAACTGATCGCGCTGGCCAAGCCCGGAAAAATACTCCTCCACCAGCGCCCGGATCACCTGCCACTGCAGCAGGTTGGTATCCTGCGCCTCATCCACCAGCACATGATCGATGCGGCTGTCGAGCTTGAAGCGCACCCAATCGGCGGCGCCCGGTTCACCAAGCAGTCGCGCGGCAGCGGCGATCATGTCGTCGTAATCGATCACCCCGGCGCGGTGCTTGGCGGCGCGCCAATCCTGCGCCAGCCGCACCGCGACACGCAGATGGCGGCCAGCGAATTCGAGTATCTGCCAGCGGTCCAGATCGGCGCGGATGCCGAGCAACTGTTCCTGCACTTCGGCGCAGAAGGGCCGCCAGTCCGCCAGTGCCTTGGGGACCATCCAATCCGGCTTCTTGGTTTCCCCATCGCCCTTGTAGAAAATCTTCCAGAAGCCATCCCAGGCTTTCGGTTTGTCCGCGGCCTCGCAGAATGCCACCACGTCTCCGCCAATGCCAACGGCGCGCTCACCGCTCTGCTGCGACATGGCCTGCCCGAACTGCTGCAATTTCAGCAATGGCAGCGCCGCGATGCCTGCCGCCAGCGTCGCCGCCTCGCTGTCATCATCGGCCAGCCCCAGCGCCCGGCGCAGAAGTGGCTCCACGCCTTCAATGCGAAGTTTGGCCAGCGCCTCGCCGTGGCGGGACAGCGCCGCCATGATCGCGTGCAGCCTGCTCTCGCCACCGTCGATGGCAATCTCAGCCACATCGGCCAGAAACCCGGGGTTGCCCTGATCGGTGAGTGCGTCGGTCAGCACGCGGCGGCGCAGCAGCGCGGCGGCACGATCGTCCAGCGTCTGAAAACCCGGCGTGATGCCGGCTTCCACCGGGAAGCTGGCAATCAGCCCTTGCGCGAAACTGTGGATGGTCTGGATAGCCAGACCGGCCGGCGCTTCGAGCACGGCAGCGAACAGCCCGCGCGCGGTGGCAAATGTTTCCGCATCTGTGGGCGCTCCGATGGCGGCAAGATCGCTGGCCAGCCCGGCGTCATCACAGCCGGCCCAACGCGCCAGCCGCGCCATCACCCGGTCCTGCATTTCGGCGGCGGCCAGCTTGGTGAAGGTCAGGCACAAGATCGCATCCGGCCGCGCCCCGGCCAGCAACAGGCGCAGCACACGCGCAGAGAGCACCTGCGTCTTGCCAGTGCCGGCCGATGCCGCGACCCAGGCATGGACCTCAGGATCGGCAGCGGCGGCCTGCGCCGGCTTCAGCGGTTCCAGCGGCTTCGTGCGTCCCCGGCTCATGCCCTCCGCTCCCGCCGGCTTATCCATTCGGCGACGCGGGCGAGATGATCAAAATCACCCCAGGCCCATTGCGGCTGCAACTTGGCCGGGAACGGCGTTTGCGTCAGCAGATAGTGCGCAACCAATTGCTCGGCCCGGATCAGCGCCCGGGTCACATGATCGGGCACATCAGTGCCCTTGCCCAACGGATTGCTGCGCTTGCCCGATTCCTTGCGCCCGCCCTTCAACTGCCAATATTCAATAGCCCCCGCAGTCCCGCCCGGCATCGGCTGGCCATCGCGGCTCAAACCGCCAGCCACGGCAATCCCCAGCCCCAGCGCCAGCTGGTTCGCCTCCAGCGCCTTCACGCGCGTGCCGGAAGGCACGCCGCCCGTCTTGTAATCGATCACCCGCAGATTGCCTTCAGCATCGCGGTCGAGCCGGTCGATGCGGCCGCTCAGCATCACCCCGCCAGCCAGTTCCAGCTCGCCCTTCACTTCGGCCAGCATCTGCGTCCAGCCGGCGTCTTCCTCCTTCAAGATTTCCTGGCCCGCCCATTCTAGCGCCCGCTGGATGCGCGGCACCCACGCGGCGGCCAGCAGCGGGAAATGCGAAGTGGCGCTGCTCAGCACTTCAGCGGTGATCTGCTGCAGCTGCAGTAGGCTGCCGTGGCGGGCGGCCACCCACTTGTCGAGCACGTCGTGGGCCAGGTTGCCGCGCATCATCGCAGTGGGATCCTGATCGAGCGGATCAAGCTTGCGCAGCTTCAATATATGTTTGGCGTGGAAGGCAAAGGGATCGGCGATCAACGTGTCGATCTCGGTGACGCTGATGCGGCGTGGGCGCAAGGCCAGCGCCGGGTTTGGCCGCGGCTGCGGTGCCGGCTGCGGGCCACCAGTGGCACCATCCAGGGCGCGGGCGATGAGGATGAGATCGTCACGGCGCGGCAGCACATCGGCGCCGGCGCGTTCAAATTGCGCCACCAGCCGCAGCCACAGGCGCGAGGCAACTTGTGGCCCGCCGGCATAGCGGCGCGCCCGGGTGATCAGCACGCGCTTGGCGCTGGCGGCGCGCAGGAAATCCTGCGCGGCAAGGCCCTGCGCCCGCGCCGTTCCGGGCAGGCCGAGCGCGCGGCGGATGGCCGGGGCCAGCCACGGATCGGGCGACGGGCGGCCGGGCCAGGTCGCTTCGTTCAGGCCGGCCAGAACCAGCGTGTCGGCGCGGGTCAACTGCGCTTCGACCGGGCCGAGGATGGCCAGGCGTGGATGCCCCTGCCCCGGCACCCGCACACTGCTGCCGGCCATCAGCGTGGCCAGCAGCGCCGGGGCTTCATCGGGGCGCAAGCTGCCGAACAGCGCGCCATGCAGTTCGATTTCGGCGACCAATGCTGCCAATTGCCGGCCGTCAGCCCCGGCCCAGGCGCCATCGCCGGCCAGCGCCGTCATCGCATCGCGCAGCGCCTGCATCAGATCGGGCAGAGTGATGGCAGTGCGGTGGCGCAGGCCGTCCAGCTGCTCCAGCGCCGGGGCCAGATCGTGCCACCAGCCCATCAGCCGGGCGGCAAAGCGATCGGTGCGCCCATCCCGTTCGTGCAGCCAGCGATCAAGGCCGGCGCCGGCACCATCGAGACCGGGCGCTGGCCGCACACCGCGCAGGGCAATATCGGCCAGCCGCACACCGGCGCTGAACACCACGTCATCGGGCCGCACCAGCCCATGTTTCAGCACGGCGAGCAGCCGCGCCGGGGCAAATTCCTCGGCCATCGCCTCCACCAGCGCCAGCGCCAGCGCGCCCGGCGGCGTGAGCAGCAACGGCTGGCCGACGGAGGAATCGATGGCAATGCCCCAGCGCCGGCAATGGGCGGCAACGCGCCGGGCGAGCAGCGGATCGGGCGTGATCAGCGCGGCGCGCTCCCCCGTCCGCTCCAGCGCCTCGCGCAACGCCAGCGCCACCACCTGGGCTTCCTCGGCCGCAGTGGCACATTCGGCCAGCGCCAAGCCATCGATGGCAGCGGGCGGCGGTGGTGGCGGCGCCGTTGCGGCGGCCGCCGGGGCCAGTGCCGCCAGCAACGCCGCCGCGCGTTCGGGCGGGCCATCCAGTTTGCCGCCATAAGCGGGCCAAGGTTGCACATCGGCGCGCTCCAGCGCCAGCGCGGCCAGCAGTTTCTTCAGCGCCCATTGCGGGTGGCCCGGATCATCGCGGCCGCCCTCGGCGCTGCTGATCGGGATCGCGTCCCACCGCGCCATGCCAGCATCGGACAGGTCGTCATCAAGGCCGGGCAGCACCACCAGCCCCTGCGGCAGGTGCAACACTGCACCTAGCAGCCGCACCAGCGCCGGGGTGGGATTGGCCAGGCCAGCCGCCACCACCAGCCCGGTAGGCGGATTGGCCCGCCAGCGCGCGATGGTGGCATCGATCAGCGCCGCCAGCCGCGTCGCGCCCTCGGTGCCGCCATGGCCGGTGCGCGCTTCAGGCCAGACGGCGATGATCAGTTCAAGGAACGCCAGCGTCTTCTGCCAATGGTCCGCCAGATCCTGGCCGTCGGCGGCAGCGCGCAGGGCTTCGGGTTCGATTTCCTCGGCCAGCAGCGCATCCAGCACTTCACCCAGCGCATCGCCCAGCCGCAGCCGCTCCACCGCCGAACGGTCGCTGCCGGGAAGGCCGCCCGCCAGCCGCGCCAGCTCCAGTCGGCGCAGCAGCGGCACCACGGCGGGCAGCAGCACATCCGCGCCCGCCGCCAGCCGATCGAAACCGCCGTCATCCAGGTCGCCCACCGGCACCATGCGCGGCAGCAGCAGGCCCCCACCCGCTTCGGCACCGGGCAATTGCCGCACAAAGGCTTCGGTGAGCGCCGTCACAGCGCGGCGATTGGGCAGCAGCACCAATGCCCGGGCCAGCGCCAGCGGATCACCCGCCGTGCGCGCCAGCAGCCCGGCCGCCAATGCATCGGCAAAAGCGACGTGCAACGCGATGTTGAACACAGGTGGGCGTAGAGGTGGGCTGGTCACGGTGTCCAGCATAAGGCCAGTTGCCGCGCGTGCCAGCCCCTGATTGGGGATATCGCCACCCCGCGCGGCCGTCTCAAACTGGGGACAAGGCGGCGGGCGCGTGGGCCGCCCGCCGCCGCTCCGCTCGGGAGAGCTTCAGATCAGGCGGCCGCGCTGCGCTGATAGCGGGCGCGAACCCGATCCGCGGTGCGCAGCGCATCGGCCGCCAGCGCCAGCATCGCCTGATAGGATTCGGGCGAAATGCCCAGAAAGCTGCGGCGGCCATCGCGCTGGCACGGCCGCCGCACGATCAGGCCTTCCTTGGTCATGCCATTGATCCAGCGCAGCGCCGTGGTGCTGGGCACATCGGCGGCAATGCACAGGCTGGTGACCGAGGTTTCGCGGCGCCAATAATACGCCACCGCCAGATCGAGCAAAATGTCCCACGCCGGTTCACCCAGCGACAGGCCGGGCAGATGGCGGACGCGCAAGCGACGGATGCGGAACTGACCTTCCAGAAAGGCGATGCAATCGGCTTCGGCGACATCGGCGCTGCTGGCTTGCGGCTGGCCCACCAGTTTGTCGGCCAGCGCCGCCAGGCCCTGCGCCATATCAGCCACTTGACGGGCAATGGCGGCGGACGGTTCACCGCTGCCGGCCAGCGCCTGCAAGGCCGCCAGATCCAGCGTGGGGAAATCGGCATGCGACCGGTCATGTCCCGGCGTCGCGGCGGGCACAGCCCGATCACCCTCGTGCCCGTTTGGCAAGGCCGGTTCGGGCCGGACCCGTTCATCTCCATCCAGGACTGCCTGAGCCTTGTCGGGCTCAACTGTGGCAGTTCGCGCCGATAGGGTTCCGGCGGTCGGGCGACCGGCACCAAACAAGCCGGAATCGCCGAAGTCGCGCGAAAAACCCGTATCGTATCCGACGTCTATCATCGAAACTACGCCCCCATAGCCTGCGAACAAACTATGGTTCGCAGACCAAGGTCTCTAACATTTGCTCCACTCTGGTGATGCACAGGGGCTGGTCCATTATGGACAAACCGGCTTGGGAAATGAGTTCATTAAGGTTTAATTCTGGCGACCACGCCGCAATTGGCCCGCGTTCGCCGGGACTGGCGGGCAACATGGCCAGGCACAGGCGCGCCGGCGGACACACGGCCAGACCGGATGGGAAGCTCTCCACCTGCCAGCCGAGGATTTCGGCCAGCATCGTCACTGGTTCGGCCAGCACCGGCGGCAATCCAAACAGCACCAGCCGGCGCGGTGGCTGCGGGTCTTGGTGTCGGACTGGGTGCTGGTCCGGCACCGCCCACTCCCCCACACACGGCACGGCGCCAAAGCCATCCGGCTGAGCCCAGCCCGGCCATTTGGCGCTTCCCACCTGATCCTTGCTGATGATCCGCTGCGCAACAGTCACTGGCCACCACTCCTTCCGCCCGGCGCTGCAGCGCCACTGCGGCGATAACGGCGGGTGGGTGATCGGCTTGCCGCGGCAAAGCGCGCGAAAAATGGTTACCATTGCCAAACCCGGCGCCACTGGCGTCAGGGGCCAGGCAGCGCGCCACTGTCATCCAGCAAAGGCCAGCAATTCTTCCAGCGGCGGTAGCGAAACTGGCAGCACCAGGCGATCCAGCCCCAAGCGCGCCAATTGATCTGCCAGGGCGGTGTCATCGGCGTCGACCCGGATCACATTGTCAGTCTGGCGCAGCACCAGCCGAGGCGAGCCCGCGAGCCGATCAGCTCCCGGGTCCCGGCCCGGATCGCCCTGTGCCCAACTGCCTTGCAAACAAATGTGGCTGATCGAAACACCCTTGGCCGATCCGCCCTTCACCAACGCCATTTCGTCCCCGGCCGCTGTCGTCCAAGGCAGCGTCTCGCGGGCACCAAAGGCATCCGGAAAGCCGCCAATCCAGCTGCGCGCCCGGCCCACCCCTTGGAATGGCTCAATCTCCCACCCCAGGATTGCCGCCAGCAATCCGATTTTCTCAGCCTCGTCCGACTGCACCCCCATCAAGCGGATGCAACGATTTGAGCATGCGTCGGCCCTCTCCGACGACGCCGGCGATAATATCTCCACAATTGTTCCCCAACTCAGACCCTCGCACCGATGTGGTTAACCGCTTGGTAACGGACGGCAAGATGCAACTCGGTCCATTCTGGTTCTGATCGCCGGTTTACCGTGGAGAGGCACACAGCATCTCGACAGAGCGCCGGCAATTTGCTTCCCTGTCGGTCCACACAAACACCACGGGGGGAAATGCCCATGTTCAGCCACATCATGGTCGGTGCCAACGACACAGCCGCATCCAAGGCCTTTTACGACGCCACCTTCGCCGCCATGGGCATCGGCCCCGGCCACGCCGACGACAAGGGCCGCGTGTTCTGGATGACGCCCACCGGCATCTTTGCCATCACCCCGCCGATCGACGGCAACCCGGCCTGCAATGGCAACGGCAGCACCATCGGCTTTGCCATGGCCGGCCCGGAAATGGCCGATGCCTGGCATGCCGCCGGCGTCGCCAATGGCGGCACCACCTGCGAAGATCCGCCCGGCGTGCGCCAGGGCGGCATGGGCGCGCTTTACCTCGCCTATCTGCGCGATCCGGCCGGCAACAAATTGTGCGCCCTGTATCGGATGCCCGCCTGATGCGCGGCCTTTCCCTTGTGGGCGCGGCGGTGCTGCTGGCGGTGCCGGCGACACTGCTGCTGGCCGCCCCGGCGGCGGGGCAACTGATCAAGGACAAGCCGGTGCTGACGCTCGATGGCGCCCGCATCGTCACCGATGCTGCCCACGCCGAAGCCGAAAAGCGCGGCCTGAAAGTGACCATCGTGGTTGTCGATCCGGCCGGAATTCTGATTGCGCTGCGCCGCATGGATGATGCGTCGATCGCCGGGCCAGACATCGCCACCGGCAAGGCGCAGACGGCGGCGCGTTTCGGCAACCCCACGGCCCTGTTCGAACAGCGGCTGCAGAAGGAAGGCCAGTTGCGCTACCTCACCTTCCCGGTGGGTGTGGTTGCCTCCGAAGGCGGCGTTCCCATCAAGCGCGATGGCAAGACCGTGGGCGCGGTCGGCGTTTCAGGCGCCACCAGCCAGGAAGACGGCCTGATCGCCGCGGCCGGCATCGCCGCACTGGAGGCCGCGCTCGCGCCGAAGAAATAACCCGTCTTTTTGGCTGAATCCGGCCGGTTCACCTGCGCCCTCTTGCCGCTGGTGGGCCGGCCGCGCTATTGAGGCGCGTAACACTGCACAGGAGAGACTGCCATACCACCGCCCCCACGCCGCATGATGAACACGCCCGCGCCGATGACCGGCCCGCGTTATGATGAATTCATCACTGTTCCCAAGGTCCGTGTCATCGATCAGGACGGGGAAAATCTGGGTGTTCTCTACACCCGTGAAGCCATTGCGATCGCACAGGAAGCCGGGCTGAATCTGGTGGAAGTCTCCCCTGGCGCCGATCCGCCGGTGTGCAAGATTCTCGATATCGGCAAGTTCAAATACGAAAGCCAGAAAAAGGCTGCCGCCGCTCGCAAGAACCAGAAGACGCAGGAGATCAAGGAGATCAAGATGCGTCCCAATATCGACGAGCATGATTATCAGACCAAGATGAAGGCCATCAATCGCTTCCTGGAAGACGGCGACAAGGTGAAGCTCACCCTGCGCTTCCGCGGCCGCGAGCTTTCGCATGGCGAGCTTGGCCTGAAGCTGCTGGAGCGCGTGCGCGACGAGACGGCGGAACTGGCCAAGGTGGAACAGCTGCCCCGCCTGGAAGGCCGCCAGATGCTGATGGTGATCGCACCGAAGTAAGTTTCGGCCTCACCCGCGACAATGAACGCCGCCGGCTCATCCCGGCGGCGTTTGCGTTTCCGGGGCCATGACGTTAACCGGCGGCCATGTCATTTTTTGCCCCCACCCTCGAAGGCACCAAGTCCGAACGCTATCTGCAGCTGAACCAGCAGTTGGCCGCGTTGATCGGCGATGAGCGTGATTTCGTCGCCAACATGGCCAATATGGCGGCGCTGCTCTTCCACCAGCTGCCCGAACTCAATTGGGCCGGTTTCTACCTGATGCGCGAAGGCGAACTGGTGCTCGGCCCGTTTCAGGGCAAGCCGGCCTGCGTCCGCATCCCGCTGGGTCGCGGCGTGTGCGGCACGGCAGCGGCGACCCGCGAAACCCAGGTCGTGCCTGACGTGCATGCCTTTCCCGGCCATATCGCCTGCGATGCCGACAGCCGCTCCGAAATCGTGGTGCCGCTGATCAGGGACGGCATGCTCATCGGCGTGCTCGATCTCGACAGCCCGAAACCCGGCCGCTTCGATGAAGACGACCGGGCCGGGCTGGAATCCGCAGCGGGGCTCTTGCTGGGGGCCAGCCTGATGGTCTGAACGCGCATTGCCCGGCCTGAAAGGGGCCAGAACCGGGCAGCACGGATCAGATCATTTTTCGACCTTCACGATCACGGTGCGTTGGTTGGCCATCGCCGCATCGATGCCCTTCAACGCAGCGGCGCGCTGTTCGGCCGAAAGATCGCGGGATTTCTCGATGGCGACGCGGGCCGAGGCCATGGCCTCGCGCACCTTCTTCTGCATTTCCATGCCGCAAGTGGCGAGCTGCGCCATGTCGGCATCGGCGGGCAGCTTCACACCGTCGCTTTCGCAACGGGCGCGCATGCGGGTCTTCACCTCGGCCATGCGGGCTTCGACGTCCTTGCCTGCCAGCGCGGCGTGCTTGCCGGCCATCTCGGCCATTTCCTGGTGGCGGATCATCACCATTTTCTTGCCTTCGGCGGTTTCCATCACCTTGACCATCTCGCCCGGGCCGCCGCCGTGCATCATCATCGCTTGCGGGCCTTCGCCGCTGGTCTCGTCCGACACCACCTTGCCATCCTTCATGATGATCTTGCGGACGATCTTCTCGCCGGGCTGGCCGGGCTGGCCATCCTTGCCGTCGATCTTGTGGGTGAACACCATCACCTTGGGCACAGCCGGAGCACCGGGCGCAGCCGGCGGCGAGACAGGGGCGGGCGGCGACACGGCGGCCGACGGTGACACTGGCGCAGGCGGCGAAACAGGGGCAGGCGGTGCCGGTGGTGCGGGCGGGGCGGGCTGGGCACCCGACGCGGTGGCGATCAGGCCGCCGGCGGCGAGGCCGGTGACGGCGAGCAGGCCAAACATGCGGCCGAAACGGCCCAGTTTGCGATCCTTCATCATGGCAAAACGTTCCTTCAACTGGCTCTTGTGGTTCATGGCGCAGGCCGCCACCGGAGTGGCGATGCAGGCGGATTTCAACACCGCCCGGCCATAGGTGGCGCGGGTTTCGCCGTCGCTGCCGGCCAGCACGCTGGCATCGCAGGCGAGTTCCTGATCGGCGCGGAAGGCGCGCCAGGCGGCATGGGCAATCGGGTTCCACCAATGCGCCGCCAGCACCACCAGGCCGGCCAGATTGGCGGCAAGATCAAGGCGATCATGGTGGGCAGCTTCGTGCAGCAGCGCCATGCGGCGCTCGGCCGGCGAATAGCGGGAGAGGAAATCAGCCGGCAGCAGGATGCGGCGGTGGACGATGCCGGCCGCCATCGGGCCGGGCACATGGGCAGAGACGATCACGTCAACGCCGCCCTGGCGGGTCAGCAGTTTGCCGTCGCGCACCGCCTTGCCAACAAAGCGCACATGGCGCGTCCACTGGATGGCCAGAAAGGCGAGCGTACCCACCGCCCACAGGCCGATCAGCAGCACAGGCCAATCCGCCAGCGCCATGTCGCCATCGGGCTTGGCCTGCGCGACGGGCACATAAAGCGGTTGCCAGCCCGGAATCGCCGGCAGCACCATGCGCAGCGCCGGCAGCGCCCACAGCGCATAGGCCATATGGGCGCCCCACAGTCGGGCCACCGGCTTGCGCACGATCAGCACCAGCAGCATCAACAGCGTGGCGCCGATCAGCGCCTCCACCAACCATTCAGGCGTCAGCATCATTGCTTCAACTCCCGGATCAGGGCTTCCAGTTCGGCAATATCGGCAGGGGAAAGCTCACCGCGTTCGGCCAAATGGGCGACCAGCGGCGCCGGACGGCCGCCAAACAGGCGATCAACCAGCCGCCGCGATTCGCCGGCGGCAATGGCGGCGCGATCAACGGCGGGCGCATAAAGATAGCGGCGACCATCTTCCGTGGTTGTCAGCGCGCCCTTGGCGGCGAGGCGGGAAAGCAACGTCTTCACAGTCGTCAGGCCCCAGCCGGTAGTTTGCAGCCGGGCCGCCACATCCTGCGCAGTGAGCGGATGCTGTGTCCACAACACCTCCATCACCTGCCATTCGGCTTCGCTGATACGCTCTGACATGATCGGCACCCGAGTCGTTTACATCTGTAATCGATGTATCGACTACGCATGTAGTCGTCAAGCGCTGTTGTGCGGGGGTGGGACACTCCTGCGCCTGGCCGGCTTGCTGGTCGATGAATGGCCTGATTGCTTGACGAACCGGGCATGGCGGTGGCAAGCGGGCGCCGGCTTCTGCGGGTATGATGTAATGGTAGCCTGTCAGCTTCCCAAGCTGAACGCGCGGGTTCGATTCCCGCTACCCGCTCCACTTTCCTGACCGGTTACGTTCAACTGCGTCTGGTAAAATCCACCAAAATCATTATATTAGCAGCGTAACCGGCCGCTGGCGTTCAATGCTGTTCGCCTGCAACCACCTTGTTTTGGGGGCCACTTTGGGGGCCAGCGGCTTACTGTTAACATGAGTGGCCCCCACATGGGGCCACATCCGAAGAAGCTTGGCGCATCATGGCTCTGACAGACGTTGCGATAAAAAACGCGAAATCGCACGAAAAACCCTACAAGATGGGCGATGCAGGCGGCCTGTTCCTGCTGGTGCAGCCCTCTGGCGGCAAGCTGTGGCGCTTGAAGTACCGCGTCGACGGCCGAGAAAAGAAGCTCGCAATTGGTCCCTATCCGGAAATTAGCCTCGCTGAGGCACGCAGGCGGCGTGATGATGCTCGAACGTTGATCGTCACAGGCAAAGACCCGTCTCGCGAGAAGCAGCGCGACAAGGTTCGGTCTCGCGCGCAAGCCGAAAGCACGTTCGCCGCGCTCACAAAGGAGTATTGCGCCAAGCGCAAGAGAGATGGCGATAAGGCTTGGGCAGCAACTACCGCAACGCGCAGCGAATATCTGTTGTCCTTGCTCGACAGTTCAATCGGTCGTGTAGCCATCGCCGAGATCAAGCCCCCGGACGTGCTCGCTGCCGTCCGCAAGATCGAGAACAAAGGTAAGCTCGAAAGCGCCAGGCGCACGCTCCAACTGGCTAGCGCCGTGTTCCGCTACGCGGTAGCGACAGGCCGGCTGGCTTCTGATCCGACCCGCGATCTTCGTGGCGCCCTAACTGCGCCTACGGTTAAGCATTATGCCGCGATAACGGACCCCAAGCGAGTGGGGGAAATGCTCCGCGCCATCGATGGCTACGTCGGCCTAGGTCTCACCAAGCTGGCCCTACAGCTTGCGCCACACGTTTTTGTCCGCCCTAGCGAACTCCGTTGCGCGGAATGGGGAGAGATCGATCTGGATGGGGCGCTATGGACGATACCAGCCGCGAAAATGAAGATGCGCAAGGTTCACCATGTGCCCTTGTCCCGCCAAGCCGTTGCCGTGCTTCGAGACGTAAAAGCTGTGACCGGGCCCGCGGGATTTGTCTTCCCCGGCATGCGCTCAAGAGCACGCCCGATGAGCGAGAACACCCTCAACGCGGCGCTAAGGCGGCTGGGATATACGTCGGAAGAGATGACTTCCCATGGCTTTAGGGCGCTGGCTTCAACGCTTCTGAACGAGTCTGGCAGATGGCACCCCGACGCAATCGAAAGGGCGCTGGCACATTCGGACAAAGACAAGGTTCGTGCCGCATACCACCGGGGCCAACACTGGAAGGAGCGCGTCGAGATGGCCCAATGGTGGAGCGACTACCTCGATCAGCTTCGGAAGGGCGCAGAGATCGTGCAGTTCCCGGAACGGGAGGCTGTCTGACAATGGTTATTGCGCTCCCAAACCAAAGATACGTCACTCTCTCTGAAGCGCTGACATGGGTTGCATTCGCACGTCCGCTGGACCGAGTTTCACTGAACAAAGAACTGGCTGGTCAGGCCTTCGGAGTTGGGCTTGAAACTGCCAAGGCCCGGCTGGAAAAAGCACTAGCGAGCATCATGGACGCAGCTGCTGCTGGTAAGGTCGATATGACCGGCAAGCGCCTGCCCTCTCATCTAAGTGATCCTGATGGGGTCAAGACCATTATCATTCCTGCTATTGAGTGCCAAAACTACAGACAATTCGACCTTACGATTGATGGACTGCGCTTTGGCGTCGGTCTCGCTTGGCTCCCTGATCAGAGTAATAGTTGGGATTACAATGCTCCCAGACGTCCAGAATTCTTAACCTCTGTGGCGGTTAGCCGGTCTAGCCTGATGCACACATTCTCAGCCAGAGTTGAGAACTTACCGGCGAAATCACAGTCCAAGCTGCCGCCGCTACCTCAATCTGAGCTAGATGATTGGTGGGAAAATCTGACGCCTGACGAACGTGGCTTACCGAGAAAAGCACTGGAGGAGCTGTTTGCGGCGCAGCGCCCACATAATACCTTAACCCGCAGTCGGCTTCGGGATCTCACACAGGGTCGGACGCGAGGTCCACAATGCAAAAAGCCGAAATAGCGCGGCTAAATAGCGGCTAAAATATTCGGCCAAATCTTGGGGTGCGAAGCTCGGTGGGGTTCAATTCCGAACCAAAGGGCACATCCCATGTCAGACACCATTGAGCCGCAGAAGCTGGCTTTTAGTATCCGTGAGGCCTGCGCTGCCTCTAGCCTTGGCAAAACCACCCTCTACACGCACATCAACTCCGGCCGCCTTAAGGCCATCCGCGTTGGCGGTCGCCGCCTTATACCTGCCGAAAGCCTGCACACCCTTCTCAACGGGGCGGCAGCATAATGATCCCGCTCGAACAGCAGTGCCTTTTCCTTACGGAGCTCCGCACTGGCCCCGGCTTTATCGGGTGGAAGGCGCCTAGTGCGGCCTACCAGCAGGACACCTTTCAGACCACCGATGAAGCGTAAGCGGTGGCTGGTCACCGCGGTTTTCGGGCTGGTCTGACTATGGCAGGCGCTTCGTCTGATTTGGCGGAGGGCGCGGGTTGTGGAGCTACAAAGC
>NCEU01000010.1 GCA_002280855.1 Sphingomonadales bacterium 32-65-25
AACCCGCAGCCCATTGTAGCCATCAGCCACCGAACGTTGCGGGCCACAACCGGCCATCATAATTGACGGCGACCGGCCATCGTAATTGTCGCCTGACACCCGCCTGTTTCGACCCGCGCAACTGTCGCTCCGCTAGCGATATCGAGCAGGACGATCGCTTCTCGGCGCTGATAATCATTGGTGCAAATCAGACCACTTTCGGGGAAATGCAACATGTGGCTGGCGCTGCCCAAACCGTCTCGCCTCCACAGTGGCACGAGCGCGCGCTTCTCTTCCTCGAACCGGAAGCCGCAGATGACGCGATTGGCGCTGTCATATGCGATGACGATCTGCCTTGCTTCGTCCCAGAGCGGCGGGTTGGTAATGCTACCGCCCGGTAAGCCGCTGACGTCGATGCCCTGCCAGTCCTCAGCGTCTGCAAGTGCAACGCGGATGAGCCGGTTGGGTGCCTGCGCAACGCCGCGCCCGACCATGCTTGTTCGATAGCGATGCTGGCCGTTGTCCATCAGCCAAAGGTGCCGGTCCCCGATCACCGCATCCCAGCCATGGCTGCGCTGGCTGTTGCCGATATAGGGGCAGGCCCAGCTATCGTCGCGGCGCAAGGCAGTGCCATCCCAATGATAGCGGGTTATCGTACGCACACCCACCACATAGACGGTATTTCCAACGGCGCTGAGCCGCGCGACCGATGGCTCGCCGCAATCGAGCGGCGGGCAGGGCATGGTCAAATCGTCCGGATCGATCACACAAAGTTGTGCTGTGGAGCGAACTGACAGATTCTTCGTCACAATCAGCCCGGAATCGAGGATCACGAAACTGTTATAGGGCTGATCGACCGGCAATCGCGCTGCCGCGCGGACAGCGAGATCTGCGCGGTCTAGGCGATGGATGTAGCGCCCATAGACGATGTAAAGATCGCCATTGCGGTGGACGGCCATCCCGCCCGGCCAGATCGGGCCGCCGTCGAGGCGCGGGCTGCGGGCGAGAGGGCGCAGCGTCAACGGATCGATACGCTCGACCTGCGCGGTGGTAGGCAACCCGATCCGCGATCGCAGCGCCTGATGGGTCAGCAGAAAAATCTCGCCTGGATCGCCGAGTACGGTCATCGTCGTCATCAACCGGCGCCGCGATGTCGCCGCGAGCCGCAGACTGGCAGGTTCTGCTAGGGCCTGGGGATCGGGAACCGACTGTAACCGGCGTGGGCCGCCGTCCTCGCAGGGCCAGCGGCCAGGCCAATAGCCCTTCACCGTGTAGCGCGGCGGCGGCGCCACCGGATCAAGGTCGCTAATGCTATCACCAATATGGCACCAGCTGGCCACAGTTCGAGCAGCCGTGGTATGAGCAACGTACGCAATGCATTGGCAAAAATCTGGTCGGGTGCCGTGTAGCCTTCGGGCATCGGCAGCACCTGGTTTGCCCTGGCAAAGGCGACATAGTCGCTTTGCATGACGGCAAATCGTTCCGGATCGGCGCGCGACAGATCATCAGTCTCGCCGGGATCGGCGCTGATATTGTAGAGCCGCCAGCGGGCATCGCCATAAGGTGGCAGGTTCTTGACCAGCTTGTAATCGCCTTTGAACAGCACCGCATTGCCCGACAGTTCATAGCCCAGCGGCTTGTCTGCCGGATGGACGGATGGCGTGCTGCCGGTGAGCATCGGCGACAGGTTCAACCCGATCATGGGCTCGACACGGCGCCCGGCAAAAACGCCTTGCTGCGGCGCCACCCCGGCCAGCGCCAACAATGTCGGCGGCATATCGGTGACATGGGCAAAGCCGGTCGCAACACGGCCACCCTTGATCGCCGGATTGCCCGGCCAGGCCATGATCATCGGCACACGCAAGCCCCCTTCGCTCGCGCTGAACTTGTATCCCCGCAGCGGCGAGACTGATGCGCTGGCAAAGCCAGCGCCTTGTGCGGTCAGCGAGCCCGGGCGACCCTGCTGGGCGATGCTTTGATCATAGAGATGATTGGCGTTCCAGCGCGCAAATGCCCCCATCGCCATCGGGTCGGTGGCTTCGGCGCCATTGTCAGACAGAAAAACGAATATGCTGTTCTCATATTCGCCGATGGCCTTCAGATGCGCGACCAGCCGGCCGATTTCGCGGTCCATCGCTGTGGCCATGCCGGCATAGGCCGCCATCGCACCGGCGCGCTGCTGCCGTTCCTGAGGCGACAATTTCGACCAGTCGCCACTGGTATTCATGCTTACCATGGCAACGCCTGCGGGCATCATGCCCTTGGCAATCACCGCTGCCCGGCGCTGGTTGCGCAGCGCGGTCCAGCCCGCGGTGTAGCGCCCGGCATAGGCCGCGATGTCGGCATCGGGCGCCTGCAATGGCGTGTGGTTGGCGATGAAGTTCACCGAAGCCAGAAACGGCTTTCCGCTGGCGTTGCCGCTGTCGATATAGCGGATCATCCTGTCGACAATCAGGGTCGAAGAATAGAAACGCGCCGGCAGTTTCGCCGGCTTGCCGTCCTCGCTCCATTTGGTCTGGTCATAAATCAGCAGATTAGGCTTATCTTCAAAATTGTCGGCACCCGATTGGGCCAGCGCGAGCGCATGATCATAGCCGCGCGCTGTGGGCAGGCTGTCGGGCGTGTGGCCCAGATGCCATTTCCCGGTCAGATAGGTGCGGTAGCCGCCAGCGCGCAGCTGATCGGCAATGGTCACCACGCGGTTGTTGAGGTGCGCGTCATAGCCAGGCTTGCCCTGATGCTCCGGCGGGATCGTCTCCGGCATGTTGCCCAGGCCGGCACGGTGGTTGATCACGCCCGTCTGCAGCATCGCCCGCGTTGGCGAGCAGGAACCGGCGACATGGAAATTCGAAAAGCGCACGCCCTTGGCCGCGAGCGCGTCAATATTGGGCGTCGCAATCTCGCCGCCAAAGGCCCCGACATCACTGAACCCCCAATCATCGGCAAGCAGGATGACGATATTGGGGCGCTTCGCCGGTGCCGCGCGGGTGCCGGGCGCAAGCAGGTGCAGCAGGGTTAGAGCGGCCAGAACGGCGGCCGGTCGCTTCGGGCTCATCGGTTCAGCAAGGCGTCGAGACACCCCGTCTCCGCCAACAGCGGATCGATGCGTCCCCGCGCGGTCGCATCCAGCGCGGCATGGCGCGCGCGCAGATCAGCCAGGCACTTGGCCTGATATTTGAACACACCCTGGGTGTAGGGCAGGCCCATGGCGGTCATGCTGAAGGTCGTTTCGCCCGCTTCGATCGCGGCGGCATTGGCGAGGAGGAAGGGCATGTAGATGTCGCCCACCTGCTTCAGCCATGCGGCGATGATCGGCGCAAAGGGCGTATCGGCGGCATCCCATTGCCCATCGATGCCCGACATGTCGTCAATATGGAGAAGCCAGCGGAAGCTGTAGGGATAGTCCTTGCGCATCATTGTTTGCGCGGTCGGGTCAACGCCAAGTTGCGATAACTGGCCATATATGCCGAATTCCGCGAGGCTTGGGCGCGTGCCGAAGAGGCAATGACGCTCGACCACATGCGCCTCAAGCGCCGCCAACAGCGCGTGGGTCGAGGCCTCGATCAGCGGGAAGTTTTCGCGCGTGCAGCCGACAATCGCCATCCGCCCGACCTGGCGGGCGCGGAACTGTTCGGCAAAGCCCTGGCTCGTCGCCAGCCCGCCGCCCTTCATCGCGTCAAAGGCCAGCCAGCGGCTCATCTGGATCTGGTCCACATCCTCCAGCCAGCGGTAGCCGAACATCGCCTTGGTCACCCATTCATCGGCAAAATCCTCGATCAGGTGCGCGATGAAGGCGCTTGCCGGGTCTGGCGGAACCACGGACCGTTCGGCGTGACGCGCCTCCAGATCATAAATCAGCGGGGTGGAATCATTGTGGAACGTCCCATCGGGATATTCCATCACCGGGATGACCGGTGCTTTGACCCGGGCCAGCGCCTCGCGCGAGTCCGCACCGTGGACCCAGAGATGCGGAATACGGCGATAGCGCATCAGCGCGCGCATCTTCATCGAATAGGGTGAACCGAGCGCGCCGTTGATGATGTACATGGTGATGGTGCCCTGTTTCGATCTGGTGCGGCTGATCTGCGCCCGTTCCTGATGCCCTTTGTCGCCAATCGCGCGATCACCACACTGCTGGCTGCAGTGATACCGCATTTTATTGGCACTATCAATGCCAACTAATCAGCCAATCTGGATGTCAGGCTGCCCGATCGCCATGTTTCAAACTTACGAAACATGGGATGGCCAATGCAATCCCCAGCGCAATTATTGACATAATGTCAGAAATAGCATTAGGTCACTTGTGATGACCTGCACCTTGCAAAACCGACCAGGCTCCAAACGTGAACGAACGCGCGATCAGTTGCTTGTTTCGGCGCAATCCCTGTTGATGGAAGCGGGCACGGCCGCGCTCGGCCTTCGTCAGATCACCACACATGCCGGCATGGTGCATGCCAGTTTCTATAACTATTATCCGGACGTGGCCGCGCTGATCGGCGATCTGGGCGAGTTGCTCGGCGCCACGCATGCGGCAGCGATGGCAACACCCGGCCAAGTCGGTGACGACCCGGCAGCACGCTTTGCACGGATTACCCGCCAAACCCTTCGGATCGTTGCAGCGCAACCCGACTTTGGCCGGCTGATGTTTGACGTTGGCTTGCCGTCTGACCGATTGGGTGCCGAGTTGCGGCTGCGGTTGAGAATGGACATTGCAGAAGGCGTAGCGCGCGGCCAATTCACGGTGGCTGACATTGATCTTGCCACGTCCATGATCGCTGGCGCGATCACGGGACTGGCGCTCGATCTGCATCGCGGTACCTTGGGCTTTGCCAGCATTGATCCGGCAACCGCCCTGCTCCTGACGCATCTGGGCCTGGATCCAGCCCAAGCGGAGCGGCTGGCCCATGCGGCGATTGATTTTCCGCCTCCACCCGAACTGCCGATGCGCTGGCTGGCACTTCCTCCAGCCAAGCAACCCCTGGCAGGGAAATTGTCGTGAAGCGCGCAGGAAGCCGGGGCGTCAGCATCGCCAGGGGTGCGCCGGACTTCGACGCGACACTGCTCGGCACCAGCTTCAACGCGCAGGACCCGGGTCGTCGTCCCGATCTGATCGTCCAGGCCAATGACACGCACGAGGTCATCGCAGCGGTGAACCGCGCTGGTGGAGGCCCATCCCGGTGTGACGCAAAGTGGCGCGCCACCCCGCGCACTGCAACATTAATGCCACCCATAATGGTGTGCCAATCGCGACCGAGCCCAGTCGCAAGACCGTCGCCAACATCTGGGTCCGTGCCGACAGCGTGCGGCGTCATCGGCTGGCCCAATGCGAAGACGCGTTTTTCGATCGCAGGCTGTTCGAAAGTAGCAAGCCGAACCACAATCTGTTCCGCGAGCAGGGTTTCAAGGATGTGGACCTGATCCGGGACCAACCCAGTTTTGTCTTGCCCGGCCTTGGGGCGCCGGACTGGTCGTCATGGTTTCAGATTCGGTTCAGAAAATCTTCGATCGTTAGTTTGAATTGGGACAGTCCTTCCTCAAGATAGTCGCTGACCAGAGGAATCCCGGTAATGAAATCCTGGATCTGCGCGCGACCGACATCGCCAGCAGCCGTGCGCGCCTCGTCCCATTCATCCAGCGTGAAATCGCCCCGACCCAAAAAGACCAGCCCGATCAGGTCGAGCTGTTCGTCGTCGTTCAGGTCACTGATGGCCGATATGAGTTCATGGCGGGTATCATCGTCGGGACCAAATTCAAGCGCATCGACGCTGCTGTCGTCGGTTGGGTTGGAGCCGCTGTCAGGGTCGGTGCCAGTGACCTTGGCACCGAACTGGCGCGCTTTGAGAAGGATGGAAAAGGCACTGTCGTACGAGATTGTAAGATTGGGCAATGCCAACTCCATATTTGTGCATATCGGGGCCGAACCAGAACCATGGCGTTGGCCGGGAGGGGCTCTCTCGAGCCCGCGAGGACGTCCTATTCGGTATCAGGGCCGCTCCATTGCGGTTTGCTCAGCTTTGCTCTGGCGCGGCGACCAGGCAGACTGCGCTGGACACGGTGTTCAGATGAGTCATTCCCCAATCCGAGACCCAGGCCTGCCGTCGTTTTGCCGGTCGAGCCGCCAAAATCGCCTCCGGGTCTGTCCACCGGATGGTCTGTGGTTTGTTTGAGCAGGGTATCGGGTTGAGCCTCGACTGCTGCCGTTTCCGGTTTGGCTTTGGTCATTTCATTCTCCTGGCCGCAACTTCCAATCGGGGGCGGGACTATGGCAGCACAGGCTTGCCGCTCCGGCTGCGGCTGCGGCTGCCAGTTGCTAATGGTCCCTGCGCGCCGACAGCTTGCCGAAGGTGGTTTCGAGCAGGTTCACCATCTTGTGGATCGCGGCGAGCACGACCTTGTCGACAGTTTCGGCCTGGTCGGTCGTGACAACCGGGTCCAGCCCTTTTGGCCGGACCTCCACGACGCAACGCTTGTCAACGCCGCCGCGTTCGCTGTTGGTGTCGGACAAATGCAGTTCCACTCGCGTAATCCTGTCCGAAAACCGCGATAATCCTTCCCGTGCGATGGCTTCTGTGCGTTCGATAAGCCCTTCGCTGCCCTCGATTGCGTTGTCTGTGTTGACCAGTATCTGCATGGGAATTGGTTCTTTCATCGGAAGCATGATTCAGCTGTCGGCGATGGCGGCCATGATCTCATCGGTCGGGCGCCTTGCGACGTCCTTGGAAATTTCGCCGATCACGCGCCTTTCAACCTCGGTATGGAGTTGCTTTCGCAACTCTCCGAGCGTTCGCGGGGCAGCGACAATGAGCAGAGCATCAATATGGTGCGCCAGCACCTCGCGCTTGAGCATGTCGGCGGCTTCGGCGGCAAATTGGTCTTCATCCTGCTGATGGAAATCGGTCTGTTCATGGCTTGACCGTCTGGTTCCCACGCTCTCGTGGGTGCGTCCGGGTCGCTCGCTGCCCTGGTCACGGGTCGCGGCGCTGTCCTGAACGAGGTGCGTGACGATGTTGAGCATGGGCTCAGCCTCGCTGCCCTCGTTTTTGAACAGCAGCATCTTGCCGCCATCCATGACGAGCACATGCGCGTTTTGTGGAATATCCATATCAGCCTTTCCGCGGTGCCTTTAAGTTTCAACGCGCCAATCAGCCGATCGTTCCATCACGAACGTCCCGGTGAAAGCCTTCGATGGGCCCTGATCGGTAAGAATGTAATGGAACCAATGCCGATCCTGCACGTTCGGGAATATGATCGCAGTAATGTCAGTTAATCTAAAAAATTTGTTTGAATGATTGATCAAGGAGAATCCTGATGTCGAAACTTTGCATTTTATCGACTTCGGTCTGCCTGCTTGTACTTGCAGGCTGCGACAAGAGCCCCTCCGACAAGCTCGGTGCACGCGTCGAAAGTGCTGCCGACAAGCGCGCCACGGCCTTGGAGAACGAGGCCGACGCGCTCAAAAAAGAGGCCGCAGCCATCCGAGCCAACGGTGAACAACGTGCCGACGCGATCGTCGCTGCCGACCGAGATGTTTCAACCATGACGCAGGAAAAGCGAGACAAGATCGTTGCCAATGAGGCGCCGGCGGTCAAATGAATCGAGCAGCGGGGAATGCGATTTCGAGGCCCGCATCACCGTCTTAACCATCCAGCTGATGCTGGCGCAGCAAGGGCCTGCGAGGTCAGCATTAGGGTGGATGATCTGCCACAGTCCTCGACCGTCCGCCTTGACCTCTGCGGTTGATCGTGGCGCGTATGGAGCCTCGGCGCACCACTCATCATCCACGACGGACAGGAAAGTCTCTGACAGTGGCGTCAGCATGGCGTCGCTTATTTCCCATCTGCGATGGAAGCTGCGTCCCAACGCACCAGCATGGCGCCGCGCAATTCGCCGGGCATGAAGCCCGTCGCCTTGTCCTTTGGATAGAGTTTGGCGATGCGGGCGGCGACGGCAGGATCAATGTCCGGGCCATGGCAGGACAGGCACGGTTGGCCCATCATGGGAATGGCGCGCAGATAGGTGATCCTGGCCGATCGGCCGCTGCCGCTGCGCCACACCCGAACGGCGGGTTTGCCCGCCTCAACCGGCTGGGCTGCCAAGGCGGCATAATGTTTGCGCACATCGCGCGGCACACGCGCGGCCGGATTGCGGCTGCGGGCAGCAGTGCGGCTGATCCTGGCGCCGCTGGCAGCGGATTCCTCGGCGGCGATGGCCGGTGCCAGCGTACTGCACACGGATACTGCGCCCGGCAGACCTTGCTCAGCGATGGCGGCGCGCAGGGCCGTCTGCAGGCGCTGCTGGAAGCGATCCGCCAGCGCGTCCGATCGGGCAATCACTTCCGGATCAACAGTGGGATGCGGCGAGGCCAAAGTCTGCGCCGCGGTGGCGCTGGCACCTGCCAGCACCATCAGCAGAATGGCAACTGGCATGGCAAAATTCATCGACATGGTGGTTCTCCGTCCTGGTCTGTGCTTGTCACTCCCGGCCAAGCAGCGCGCGCAGGCCCCAAGCCGTGGCGATCCGCTGAGCGTCGGCATTGGCAGCCTGCATCGCGGCCTGTGCCGCATCGCGCTCGGCATCCAGCAGGGCCAGGGTTGGCTTCAGGCCCACGCGCACTTCCTGACGGACGCTGGCCAGTGCCGCTTCGCTGGCCTGTTTCTGGCGCCGGGCGGCATCGGCGGAAAGCTGCGTTGTCCTCACACCGGCAAAGGCGGTGATGACCATCTCGCGGACGCTGCCGCGGGCATCGGCCAGACGCGCTTCGGCGGCGCGCACCGCCGCATCGGCGGCCTGACCTTCGGCCTTGATCCGGCCTGATGCAAAGAAGGTCCAGCGGCCGCGAACGCCGGCGCTGGCCAGATCGCCGCGATAGCCGGGGAAGAATTGGTCCCGCACGCTGGAGGCCTCGGCATAGGCGGCCACCTGCGGCAGCCCTTCGGCCTTGGCCATGCGCGCCTGGCCGCGCGCGGCGGCAAGGCCGGCCTCCGCCTGGGCGATGGCCGGTGATTGCTTCTCGGCCTCGTCCAGGGCCTCGTCGAGCGTGGCGGGCACGGGCGGGCTGGCAGGCAGTGGCGCCAGACTGTCTGGCACCAGGCCGGTCAGGCGATTGAACCGCGCCCGCGCGGTGTCGCGTTGGCCGGTGGCGCTGGCCAGCACGGCTTCCGCTTCAGCCAGGCGCGCCTGCGCTTGGCTGACATCGGTGGACGGAACTTCGCCCGCGTTGAAGCGCAGCCGTGCCTGATCCGCCGCCAGTTGAATGGACTTCACCAGGTCGGTTGCCGCCTGCAGCGCGGCTTCGGAAGCCAATATGCCGCCAAACGCCTGCGCAACTTCGGCCCTGAGCGCGGTACGGCGCTGCAGCACGCCGGCTCCGGCGGCCTCTGCGCCAGCCTTTGCTGCCTCGCGCGCACCCGCGATGCGCCCGCCGGCATAAAGCGGCTGTTCAATGCCGACCTGTGCGGCGCGGGGCGTCACGCTGGTCGCGGTCAGGCCAAAAT
Organism: Sphingomonadales bacterium 32-65-25; assembly: GCA_002280855.1. GTDB lineage: Bacteria > Pseudomonadota > Alphaproteobacteria > Sphingomonadales > Sphingomonadaceae > Sandarakinorhabdus. The sequence goes on from NCEU01000010.1 coordinate 9,474, forward strand.
AGCCGCCGGGATCAAGGCGGCCCCAGCCAATCGTGCCGGTCAGGGTTGCCGTTGGGCCCGCCGCAGCGCGAGCGGCGTCGGCGCGGCTGCCGGCCGCGTTGGCTTCGGCCTTGGCCATGGCCAGGGACGGCGCGTGCGCTTCAGCAGCGGCGATGGCCTCATCCAGCGTGACCGGCGCGGCCGCGGCAGGGCCGGCAAGCGCCAGTGCGCTCGCGGCCAGCCAGAAGCGCACGTGCATCAACGGAAGGCTTCCCCCGGCTTGAGGCCAATCGCCTTGAAGGCCATCGCCGCCGGGCAGAAGCCGGTGAAGGCGGCCTGGATCATGTTGAGCCCGGCAAAGGCTGCCAGCGCGATCCAATATGGGTGGACCAGCAGCGACAGAGCGATGGAGGCCAGCACCACGACGCCGGCGAACACGAAAACAGCGCGATCAATGGACATGTTTGTTTTCCTTCAGAATTTCAGCTTGTCGATGCCGAGCGCGTGCAGCGCCAGTTTCTCGTAAAAGGGTTCACTCTCGCCCTTGCGGATCTTGCGCAGGAAATATTTCTCGAAGCCGATCTTGGCGAGGTGGACCCATTTGCCCTCGCTGGACCAGTTGACGTTGCGCGGCGGGATCTGCGGTTGCGCCACGAAGGCGATGCCGCTGTCGCCGAAGTCGGCCAGGCACACGGCGTTCCACGTCGCTTCGGACTTGGGTTCTTTGCCATCCATGATGGCCTTCAGATTGGCAGCAATGGCGGTGACCATGGATTCGATCATGAATCCCGTCTTGGGAACGCCCACCGGCACGGGGGTTGGGCCGGTTGGGGGGATGGCCACCGCCACGCCCAGCGCAAACACCTCGGGGAACGTCGGGTTGCGCTGGTACTTGTCAACCAGCACGAAGCCGCGCGGGTTGGTGAGACCTTCGATGCCGCGGATGGCGGGCACGCCGCGGAACGCCGGCAGCATCATGGTGAATTTGAAAGGAACGTCGTGCTTGGCCTTGACGCTGCCATCGTCGGCCACTTCCTCGACATGGGCGATGCCATCGTCAAAGCTGGTGACGCGGGCGCTGGTGAACCATTTCACATGGCGGTCACGGAAGGCGGATTCCAGCATGCCCTTGGTGTCGCCCACGCCATCAAGGCCCAGATGGCCCACATAAGGCTCGGCGGTGATGAACGTCATCGGCACCAGGTGGCGGATCTTGCGGCGCTTCAGTTCGGTGTCGAGCACCATGGCATATTCATAGGCCGGGCCATAACAGCTGGCGCCCTGCACGGCGCCGACGATGATCGGGCCGGGATCGGCGCAGAAGGCTTCAAACGCGTCGGCGGCGGCCGCAGCGTGGGAGGTGTGGCAGATCGACTGGGTGAAGCCTTGCGGGCCAAAGCCGGGAATCTCGTCGTAAGCAAGATCGGGCCCGGTGGCGATGACAAGGAAATCATAATCCAGGCTGCTGCCGTCGCGCAGGGCGATGCGCTTTTCGGCCGGGTGCACGCGCTCGGCCCCCACGCTGGAAAAGCTGATGCCGCGCTTTTTCATGACCGGCGGCAGATGCACTTCCACCTCTTCCGGCGTGCGCCACTTCACCGCCACCCAGGGGTTGGACGGCACGAAGCTGTAGCTGTCGCGTTCGGCCAGCAGGAACACTTCGGCGCGGTCCTTCACGGCATCGCGAATCTCGTACGACGCGATCGTGCCGCCCAGGCCGCCGCCCAGAACAACGATGCGCGGCCGTGTGCGGCCTTGTGGTTGAACTGAAGCCATTTTCCTCTCCCGTGGCCACTGTAATTTCGCTTGACCTAATATAAGATAAGCATAATATGAGGAAGTACGCAAGCAAGGAGATTCCCCGATGTTCGGAATTGAAAAGAAGCCTACCCATAAGGAGATTGGGCCGGAGGAGCTGGCAGCGATGTTGAAGGATCGCAGCGTGATTCTGGTGGACGTGCGGGAGCCGGACGAATTTGCCGGCGGCCACATCGCGGGCGCCATCAACCTGCCGCTGTCGCGCTTTGCGCCGGATCAACTGCCGCCAGCGGGTGACAAGACCATCGTGCTGCAATGCGCGGGCGGCAAACGGTCGGGCATGGCGCTTGATCGCTGTGCCACGGCGCAGGCGGCGGTCGATACCCATCTGGCCGGCGGCATCGGTGCCTGGAAATCGGCCGGGCTGCCGGTGGTCGCCTGACGCAAAGAAGGACCTGCCATGCGCCGTCTCGTCTCTGCTTTCACAGCCATCGCGCTGCCCCTGGCCTTGGCGGCCTGCGGCGGTGAAACGGCGCCGGCGCCAGAAACGGCCACCGCTGCAATCACGGCCCGGCACGCGCTGGTGGCCGCGACGCTGCCCGATCTGAAGCCGGTTTCCGGCCAGATCGCCACGCGCGACGAGGTCATGGCAGTGGCGCGCATTGGCGGCATTCTCACCCGGCTCAACGTCAAGGCGGGCGATCAGGTTCGGGCCGGGCAGATCGTGGCCCTGATCAGCGATGACAGGCTGTCTCAGGCAGCGGGCGCTGCCAGTGCCAATGTCGCTGCGGCCGAAGCGGAAGCAGCGCGGGCCACCGCCGATCTTGGCCGCATCAGGGAACTGCACGCCGCCGGCGTTTATGCCAATGCCCGGCTGGAAAGCGCGACGGCCATGGCGACGGCCGCACAGGCCCGCGCCCGCGCCGCGCGCGGCGAGGCCGGTGCCGCGCGGGCGCTGGGCGGGCAGGGTGCGGTTGTGGCCCCGGCGGCCGGCCGCGTGCTGTCGGCCGATGTGCCGCCGGGCAGCCCGGTGATGCCCGGGCAGTTGATTGCCCGCCTCTCCGCCGGGCCATTGTTGCTCAGGCTTGATGTGCCCGAAGCCGCCGCGCTCGCCCTGAAACCGGGCGATACGGTGCGCCTCGCCGAAGCGGGACTGCCCAGCGAGGGCCGCATCGATCGGGTTTGGCCCGGCGCGACGGCCGGTCTGGTACGGGTTGATGTGCAGGTGGCTAGCCTGCCCGATGGCCTGCTGGGCCGCCGGGTGAGCGCCCTGGTGCCCACCGGCACCCGCACCGCCGTGCTGGCGCCGCGCCGCTTCATGCGCATCAGCCACGGCATCGCGCAGGTGGCGCTGCTGCAGGGCAAATCGGTCGTTCAGGTGCCGGTCGAATTCGCCGAAACCGCCGATCCAACCCAGGTTGAGCTGTTGACCGGCGTTGCGGCTGGCGACGTGCTGGTGCTGCAGGCGGAGAGCGGCAAGTGAAAGACCAGATTCCGCTGGGCATTTCCGGCCGGTTGACGTCTGCGACCATCGGCTCGCCGCTCACGCCGTTGCTGCTGCTGGCAGCGCTGGCCATGGGCCTGATCGCGCTGTTCGCCATCCCGCGGGAAGAAGAACCGCAGATCAGCGTGCCGATGGTGGACATCATCGTGCCAGCCCCCGGCCTGAAGGCGCAAAGCGCGGTCGATCTGGTCGGCGTGCCGCTGGAAGGCATCGTGAAGGGCATCGGCGGCGTCGACCATGTCTACACCCAGGCCATGGACGACATGGTGATGGTGACGGCGCGCTTTGCCGTGGGCGCCGATGCCGATGATGCCGCCACCCGCATTTCCGAACGCATCGCCGCCAACTGGCAGCGCCGGCCCGCCGGCATCGGTGATCCGCAAGTGACGCTGCGCGGCATCGATGATGTGCCGATGCTGGTGCTCACGCTCACACCCAAACCCGGCATGGCGGCGCGCTGGCCCGATACCAGCCTGCGCGAAGTGGCTGACCGTCTGCTGGAAGATCTTGCGCGGGTCGAAAATGTTGGTCCCGGTTTCGTCACCGGCGGGCGACCGCAGGTGGTGCATGTCGCGCCCGATCCGGCCAAACTGGCCGCGCATGGCGTCACGCTGCCAGCGCTGCTGCAGGCGGTGCAGGCGGCCGATCGGGCCATTCCGGCCGGCACCGTGCTGGATCAGGGCGCGGCCCGTGCCACCACCGCCGGCGCGCGGCTTGATGATGTGAACAGCCTGGCCACGCTCACCGTGCGCAGCGCCGCCGGGCGGCCCGTGCTGCTGTCAGACGTGGCGCGGGTGGCCATTGCGCCGCGGCCCGGCCAGCCGCTGGTGTGGCGCTGGGCGAAGGGCGACGACGGCAAATGGACCCGCAATGCGGCTGTGAGCATTGCCATATCCAAGCGGTCGGGCGCCAATGCCGTGGTGGTGTCGGATGCCGTGCTGGCTCGGGTCGAGGCACTGAAAGGCGAAATGCTGCCGTCCAGCCTGGAGGTGACTGTCACGCGCAACTATGGCGAAACCGCCAGCGAGAAGGCCAACGAGCTGCTGCTGCATCTGGGCATCGCCACCATCTCCATCGTCGTGCTGATTGCCGTCGCCATCGGCCGGCGCGAAGCGATGGTGACGGCGATCGTCATCCCCACCACCATCCTGCTCACCCTGTTTGCGGCCTGGGTGATGGGCTACACCATCAACCGCGTCTCGCTGTTTGCGCTGATCTTCTCCATCGGCATCCTGGTGGATGACGCGATCGTGATGATCGAGAATATCGCCCGGCACTGGGCGATGGACGATGGCCGCAGCCGGGTGCAGGGCGTGATCGATGCGGTGGCCGAAGTCGGCAACCCGACTGTCATCGCCACCCTCACCGTGGTCGCCGCGCTGCTGCCGATGCTTTTCGTGTCCGGCCTGATGGGGCCTTACATGGCGCCGATCCCGGTCAATGCGTCGGCCGCCATGCTGTTTTCCTTCTTCGTGGCCGTGGTGATTGCGCCATGGGCCATGCTCAAGCTGGCCGGCGGTGCGCCGCTGCATGGGCACGAAGATGAAGGCGGCGGCAGACTGGGGCAGATCTTCCGCCGCGCCGCGAGCCGCATCATCATGCAGCGTGCGGCGGCCAAGCGCTTCCTGTGGGTGGTGGGCCTCGCCACGCTGGCCGCCTGTTCGCTGTTCTATTTCAAGGCCGTCACCGTCAAGCTGCTGCCCTTCGATAACAAATCGGAGGTGCAGGTGGTGGTCGATCTGCCTGAAGGCGCCAGCCGCGACGCGACGGCGCGCGTGCTGGAACAGGTGACTGGCGTCGCCCGCACCCTGCCGGAAGTGGTGGCGATGGAAGCCTATGCCGGCACCTCGGCCCCGTTCAACTTCAACGGCCTGGTGCGCCATTATTTCCTGCGCCGGCTGCCCGAACAGGGTGACGTGATGATCGCGCTGGCCCACGCCGATGACCGTGACCGCGCCAGCCATGATGTCGCCCTCGATCTGCGCCAGCGGCTCGCAGCACTGCCGCTGCCGGCTGGCACGGCGGTGAAGGTGGTGGAAACGCCGCCGGGGCCGCCGGTGATGGCGACACTGCTGGCCGAAGTGCATGGGCCCGATGCCGCCAGCCGCCAGAAAACCGCGGCCGAGTTGGAAAAGCTGTTCCACCAGGTGCCCTACATCGTCGATATCGACAACAGCATGGGCCAGGGCCGTCCGCGCCTTGAACTGGTGCCGCGCCGCGATCGGCTGGATGCGCTGGGCCTCGATGAAGGCCAGATCAAGGCCAGCATTGCGCTGGCGCTGGGCGACACCGTGATGGGCCAGGTGCCCCGCGCCGCCGGGCAGCCGGCGCTGCCGATCGTGCTGGCGCTTGATGCCGCCGATCGCCGCTGGGACGGTGGCGCGCTGGCCGCCCTGCCGGTGGCGGTGACGCAAGATGGCCGCAGCAGCGATCTGGGCGGGCTGGTGGAAGCCCGGACAGGTGTGGGCGATCGCATGATCTTCCGCCGCGACGGCCGCCCGGCTGACATGGTGATGGCCGAACTGGCCGGCGAATATGAAGCCCCGGTCTATGGTGTGCTGGCGATCAATCGGCTGGTGGAAGCCCATGATTGGGCCAAGGCCGGCCTGCAAAAGCCCGACATCAGCTTCCACGCCATGCCGGAAGGCGAAGGCACCACCATATTGTGGGACGGCGAGTGGGAGATCACCTGGGTGACCTTCCGCGACATGGGTGCGGCGTTCGGCGTGGCGCTGATCGGCATCTACATGCTGGTGGTCGGCCAGTTCGGCAGTTTCAAGCTGCCGCTGGTGATCCTGGTGCCGGTGCCGCTTACTCTCATTGGCATCGTCTTTGGCCACTGGGTGTTTGGTGCGCCGTTCACCGCCACCTCGATGATCGGCTTCATCGCGCTGGCCGGCATCATCGTGCGCAATTCGATCCTGCTGGTGGATTTCATCCGCCACGCCAGCGCACCGGGCAAGCCGCTGCGGCAGGTGTTGATCGAGGCGGGATCGATCCGCGTGAAACCGATCGTGCTCACCGCGGCCGCGGCGATGATCGGGGCGGCGACCATCCTCACCGATCCGATCTTTCAGGGCCTGGCCATCTCGCTATTGTTCGGGCTGGCGAGTTCCACCCTGCTCACCTTGCTGGTGATCCCGGCCATCTATGTGGTGCTGCGCGACGATGGTCTGGCGCTGCCCGCCTCACCCCAGTGAGCGCCAGCCGACGTAAAGCGCCGTCAGGATCACCATGATCGCGAACAGCCGGCGGGCCAGCGCAGCGCGGGTGGCAAGGCGCGGTGCCAGTGGCTTGGCAGCCAGCACCCCGATCAGCCCACCGGCCATCATCGCCAGCAGCGCCGGGCCATCCACCCGGCCAGCCACCGCATAGGTGCCGGCCGTCGCGACGCCGAACACCATCACCGAAACCAATGAGGAGGCGGCGGCATTGGCCAGCGTCATGCCAGTGGCCGCCATCAGGCCGGGCACGATCAGGAAGCCGCCACCGATCCCGAAGAAACCTGCCGCCAGGCCCACCACCAGCCCGGCCGGCACCAGCTTCAGCGTCATCGGCAGATCAAGCCGCACCGTCGGATCACCTTCGGCTTTCGCCGGGCGCAGCATGGCCAGCCCCACCGCCAGCATGGCCAGCGCAAAGGCGCTGAGCAGGGCCTGCCCGTCCACGCGCTGCGCCAAAACCGCGCCCGTCAGCGAACCGGCCAGGCCAGCCCCGGCGAAGGAGAGCGCACACGGCCATTTCACGCTGCCGGCCCGCGCCTGCACCGCCAGATTGGCCGCCGCGTTCACGGCGACAGCCGCCGCCCCCGTGCCGATGGCCACATGCGGATCAGCGATGCCGACGATGTAGAGCAAAAGCGGCGTCGCCAGCACGGAGCCGCCGCCGCCGAACAGGCCGAGCAGCAGCGCGATGATGGCGCCGCCCGCAACGGCTGCCGGAAGTCCGAGCGCCAGTCCGGCTTCCATGGCAATGTCCCTTGTTGGTTGGTCAGGCCGGCTGGCAGGCAAGTTCCGGGCAGTAGATTTCTGCCAGGGTCTGGATCACCTTGTGCACGGCCGGATTGGCGATCGAATAATAGATGGTCTGCGCCTCGCGCCGGGTTTTCACCACGCCTTCTTCGCGCAGCAGCGCCAGATGCTGCGACAGGGCCGATTGCGACAGGCCAACGTTGAGCGAGCCCACCGAACGTTCGCCATCGGCAATCTGGCACAGGATCAGCAGCCGGCGTTCATTGGCCAGCGCCTTCATCAGCTTGGCCGCCTCTGCGGCACTGGCCTCAAAGGCCTCGAGGTTCGCGGAAATGTTCATGACGGTGGATATACCTACTTGAAACTAATTTAGCAAATGCTAATGTCGTGGCATTGGAGATCGATATGAGCCGCCCCGACGTCACGCCGTTCTTTGACCACGCAACCAACACCTGGACCTATCTCGTCGCCGATCCCGACACGGGCGAAGCCGTGATCATCGACGCGGTGCTGGATTATGAACCCAAGGGTGCCCGCGTTTCGCACAAGGGCCTGGAAGAATTGTACAGCGTCGTTGAGCGGCGCCAGCTCAAGCTGCGCTGGATCCTTGAAACCCACGCCCACGCCGACCATCTGGCCGGCGGCCACTGGCTGCGGGACAAAAGTGGCGCACCGCTGGTGATCGGCGCCCGCATTGCCGAGGTGCAGAAGGTGTTCGCACCCCGCTTTGGCATGGACGATTTGCCCACCGATGGCCGCCAGTTCGATGTTCTGGTGGAAGATGGCGCCACCCTGCCGCTGGGCAATTTGACCATCCGCGTGATGCACACGCCCGGCCACACGCCTGCCTGTCTGACCTATCTCATCGGTGATGCGGCCTTTGTTGGCGACACGCTGTTCATGCCCGATTATGGCTCGGCGCGCTGTGATTTTCCGGGCGGCGATGCGGCAACGCTGCATGCCTCGATCCAGAAGATCCTGGCGCTGCCGCCCGAAACCCGGATTTTTGTTGGCCATGATTATCTGCCCGCCGGTCGCGCCGACTATGCCTGCGAGACCAGCGTAGCGGCGCAGAAGGCGGGCAATATCCATGTGCATGATGGCGTTGATGCACGGAGCTTTGTCGCGATGCGCCAGGCCCGTGACGCAACGCTGGCTCCGCCAACGCTGATCCTGCCAAGCCTGCAGGTGAATATCGCAGCCGGCGAGCTGCCGCCGCCCGATGCGCAGGGTCGGCGCTTTCTGCGGCTACCGCTGTCATTGGACGGCTAACACCAAGAACCAGTGTCGGCTTTTGGGTTAGGATGTGATTGACCATATTGGCCGAAATGAGGGCGTAATGCGGAATTAGCAGCAAGGGACGGATGCCCCACCCGACGGTAACTGACTGCCCTCATTGGCTCATCTCCGCCCCCTTGCGGAGGATATCGAGATGGTCCGCCCACCATTGCGCCATGACCACGCGCTCCTGCCAAATGGGCGCCGCGGTGATTGGCCGTTTGCACAGGGACGGCGAAAGCTTCGACAGCAGCCAACGGGTTTTGGCGATGGAACTGAAGGCCCCAGAAACCTGCGCTTGCCGACGGATGTCGGCGAACACAGGCGGTCACCGCAAGAGCTGACCCAGCTGACTTTGAAGGTTTTTCAATCTCCGGCGGCCGCTGGCGGCCGGAGTGATGGTGCCCAGAAGAGGACTCGCATCGAATTATTTTTTACGTTGTAAAACAGCATCATACGGGATGTGGTTTTTCTCGAAGGCCCGCAGAAAGGCCCGCAATTCAATATGATTTAAAGGTTCGAGTCTTTTTCAGGGACTCGAAACTTGCCGAAACGGCGGATTTCCGCCGTTTTCACACCGTGAACAAAAGTAGAAACTTGCATCAGTCTAGGGACCGAAAGGCCCGCAAAAATTCGTTCATGCATCGTTCCAACTCGCCCCGCCAAATCTTTTGCGATCCCCGTCGGCGCAATCTTCGCGCTGCTTGAGGTCTCTGAAAAAGGATGTGAAGCCTTGGTCATGGGATACTCATCGCGACCTTACCCCCCATTGGGAGGCGCGCGGGCTTATGGCAAATTTGCCGAAATTTGTGCTCCCGAACGGTAGCATTTCAGGCTCAAACATAGCACTCGTCGCCTCAATGAACCCGAACGGGTGCATTCATTGACTTTTTAGGTGGTTTGAGCATATATGCTCCCGAAAGGGAGCAGGACATGAGCAAAGAGTCCAAACTGCCAGCTGCGGCTAACCTGCTGCTCGCCTCGCGCATGAAGCCTGGCAGCTCGGGCGCTGCGTTGATCACTGCGCTCGGAAAGCATCCCTTGGTTGTGCAGGGGGAAATGCTGAAAGCCCGGCATCCCAATCTATCCATGCCATCGCAGCTCCTTATGTCAGATGGAAAGCCGGAGCGGGTAATTGCTGAAGCGGTTGGCCAAACCCGCAATCCTCTGAAGTCGATTGCCGAACTCGGGCTGATGGTGCGAGACGCCCGGAAGGCGATGAAAATGAATCAGGCCGAGTTCGCCGCGCATGCCGGCGTTGGCCGCCGCTTCGTTTCCGAACTTGAGGGGGGCAAGCCCAGTCTGGAGTTCGATAAGGTTTTAGCCTGCGCGGGAGCGGTCGGTGTCGACCTCTTCGCCAAGAAGCGCCGCGCCTGATGCAAACCCTCAACGTCTGGGTCGAAGCATCCCCTGATCCCGTCGGGCGACTGACGGCGGATGATAATGGCGCAGTGCAGCTCGCCTATGCTCCTGCATGGATCGAAGCAGCCACCAACTTTCCGCTTTCGCTGTCCCTGCCGCTACGAGAGGAGCCTTTCGGCGATGCGATCTCGCGCGCCTTCTTCAGCAACCTTTTGCAGGAAAACGACCAGCTCGAGCGGGTCGTCGCGCGCGAGGGGCTCGATCGCGGGGACATCGTCGGCCTGCTGGCCCATGTGGGCGCGGATTGTTCGGGATCGGTCAGTGTGCTGCGGGAGGATCATCCGCCAATCAAACGACCCGGCTCACTCAGCCAAGATTACGACGCGCTAAGCGAGGAGGACTTTGCCGATCTCATTCTGCGCCTGGCGCAAGGACGACCTCTGCCAGAAGAGATGCGCGATCCGTCGCCTGTCGCCGGCTTTCGGAGGAAGATTTCGCTCGCGGCTTTGCCGGGCGATCGTTTCGGACTGCCCAAGGCAGGCTCGGGGGCGCCAACTACCCACATCCTGAAAATTCCCGACCCGAACCATCGTCACGAAGCTCGCCACGAGGCGTTCGTAACCGAACTTGCCGAGCAGGCAGGGTTCAATGTCGGCGCGTGCGTTGCGGGAGAGGTTGAGGGGCAGGAAGTGCTGCTGATCACCCGCTTTGACCGATTGGTGATCGAGGACCAGGTTTACCGTGTACATCAGGAAGACTTTGCCCAAGCGCTCAGTCTTCCCGCGGAGCTCAAATACGAGCGGCGTGGCCGCGAGGGACGCCGGTTTGACGCTGCTGCTATCGCCCGCGTGCTGGATGCCACGGACAGGCCAGCGTTGGCACGCGAGCGTTTTCTGCGTTTGACGCTGTTCAATCTGCTTGTCGGCAACAACGACAATCATGCCAAGAACCACGCCCTTCTGCATATACCGGGTCAGTCTCCGGTGCTTGCGCCATTCTATGACCTCGTCCCGGTAGGGATGGTCGCGGGTTTCACGGATGAACTGGCGTTCCGGATTGGCAATGCCCATCTTCCTCACGAAATAACGGCTGGCGATCTGGAGAGTTTTTGCGTCGCCCTCGGTATCCCAACTGCGGGCGCAAGACGCATTCTGGCCTCGACGGCAACTGAGCTGATCCAAGTGATGGAGAGGCTTGCGAACGATTTCCCGAGAGAGATGCGTCCATTGGACAATCTCATCGGTGAGATGTCGGGACTGCTGAACACCGAACTAGGTCTTGGCCTGGCCGTGCGGGAGCGTGATGCACACGTGGTGCGCGGCGGCGGGTGGAATCTCAGCTAACTGCTTGCCAGGTCCCCCGGCGTGCTCAGCTCCAAACCTGGCCCGGCCATTCCAGCCTAGGTCGATAAGAGGCGAACCGTTAGCATGCACGTCGCTATTCCCCATCGTCAGGCACTAGCCAGGCTCGCAGCCGTCAATGGGGCTTCCTCCAGGGAAACGTGCGCCAAGTTTATCAATTCCTTTTTTCGCTAAGTGAGACTTAGCAAATCTCGAGAATCGTAAACCGCTAGATTGAATGGCAGGCTTGGCCCGATTACCTACAGCGAGGTCAAAGCCCCAGAAAACTCACCGGGGTCCAGGCCTGCCCCTCCCGGAGGAGGAACTGATTTCAGGTGTGCGAGGGGTCGAAGGCCGACCCCGATTTCCACATTCGGAGCATCACGACTGCCATCTTCCGGGCGACGGCGACCCGGGCCTTTGACAGACCCACCTTCTTTGAAAGCTCGAGCCCCCAAGTTTGCAAGGCGCTCTTCGACTTCGTCGAGCAAAGCAGAACGGTGGCAGCGGACACCAGGTGCGTGCGGGTGAGCTTGCTGCCGAAGCGGCTGATCCTCCCAACGCGAGAGAGAACACCGGATTGGTGGATGGACGGCGTCAGGCCGAAATAGGGCCCGACGTCGCGGGCCCGTTGGAAGCGCGAAGGGTCGCCGATGGCGCTGTAGAAGGACAGGGCAGTGATCGGGCCAACTCCCGGCACTGTCAGAAGATTGGAACAAACCGGATGAGCGGCGGCCATGGTGCGAAGGCGCTTGTCCATTCCGGCAATATGCGACCGCAGGGTTTCCGCAATCGAGATCAGCGGCCTAACATCGGCGTCTACATCGAGCCCGTCAGCCTTCAGTCGCTCCAACTGGTCCTCGATGCCATTGGCGAGCTTACCCACCCCTGTTTTCGTCTTGAGCCTTCCACCGTGGAGCCGGACGATCGACTGAACCAGGGCATCAATCTTCATGCGCTGCTGGACGAGGTTCTTGCGCACGTTGAGTAGGCTGCGGAGATTCTGGCACTCGAGCGGCTTCACGAAAACTTCCGACCCGATGGTCCGTCCAATCCGGCCAAGCTCGGCAAGGCCGCGCGCGTCGTTGGCGTCGGTTTTCTGCCGCCGTATGGCGAGGAACTTGGCCGCCTTGCGAACCTCGGCGACGTAGACAGGGAAACCGTGCTCCTGGAGCTCGCGCACCATGTGCGTGCCCACACCTGCCTCGATGGTGATGCGCTGGACCGCCTCGACCCCGAAGGGGCGCAGGATATCCTTTATCTGACCGGCATTTGTATCGCGTTTTCCTTCGAATAGCACTTCGCCGAATTCGTCGATGAGGCAGACTGCTGTTTCGGAAATCCCCGTATCCAGACCAACCCAATACTTCCGGTAGATCAACCAAAATCCCCCTAAAAATCCTTCTGTTTTGGTGCGGCGTCACTTAATCTCGCGGCAGGAGCCCTGCAAACTTCCGACGTCCACAAGCCAACGGGAGGGTAGCAATCGGCGAAAGATTCGGCGAATGGGAATGCTCCTCGAAAATGCGAAACAAGGTCTAGGAAATCGTAGGATGGCCAAACTGGATCCGCGCCGCGCACTCGACGACCTCATCAAGGAGCGCGGCGAGTCCTATTCGTCGGTTTCGCGGCTGCTGAGCCGCAACCCCGCCTATATTCAGCAATTCATCAAACGCGGCAGCCCGACCCGCCTCGACGACAGCGATATGGCGCAGTTGTCCGTGCATTTCGGAGTTCCGGCAGAGGTGTTCGGCGGCGATGCAGTCCCGGAGAGCACCGGGCTGTCGACGATCGCGATCCCTGTCCTTGGCACCACAGATGATGCGGACGCATTGGCGCGCATCCGCTTGGTCGATGAGGCATGGGTTCGGAAGCTCAGTCACAAGCCGACCGGGGTTTCGATTGTCATGGTCGAGGGCGATGCAATGAACCCGACGCTCCGGGACGGCGATGAAGTGCTGATCCAGCGCTATCTCGCCAACGAAAATCCCCGCGACGGACTTTACGTGATCAGGGCTGATGCCGGACTGCTGGTCCGTAGGATTGCGCTCGAGCCGACCCGAAACCGCATTTCGGTACTGACCGACAATCCGACCTATCCCAACTGGGACGGCCTGCCGAGGAATGGGGTGCAGATCGTCGGCCGAGTGATATGGGCTGGATTGCACATGGCTTGATCGGCTTCACGCTTTTAAGGTGTGAAGAGACCTGCCGGTTCGGCGTAGCTCTTGATCGTGCGCTCAGGACGTTCATGCCAACCGATGTTGAACGCCCAGTAAGTCGGGAAGAAATAGAGCGTCGAATAGGGCAGATGTTCATGCACCCAGCGGGCCAGGATCCGCCAATCTCCTGGTTCCTGATGTTTCGCCCAGAAACTGGGTACGACGATGCACGCCATCGCACCCATGTGGCCATCGGCATCAAGACGATCCCAGATGTGCCCGGCGTAGTTGCTCTCATTCGAAGCGCAGGTGTAGCCAGCCTTCTTCTTGCGCTGCATCTGGTTGCAGAAGCCGTTTACCTCGGAAGAGCGGTAGGCGGAACGGATGGCGATCCGCCCCCATTGCTCTTGCAGTGGTTCAAGTAGCTCCTCGCAGAGCCGCTTACCGGCCTTGATGGCCAGTTCCGGGTCATCGGGCGCGTTGTTCAGCCCGTGGATCATCGCAACTTCCGAATAGAGCATATCGCGCATGAAGAAGGACTTTGACAGCTGCGCCCGGCCCAATTCCGTGAGCGAAGGAACGGTTCGCGCCGTTCCGAGCCGCTTGACCGGGCCACCGCTGGGCTCAGCCACCCACCCAATCCGTAGGGATACGCCGTCGCAGACTTTCGCCGTACTGATTGTGCCAACTGGCGCATCTGGAAAACCCATGGCCTCCGCAAAGGCCCGGTAATCGTCAAACCACGAGCGCTTCGGACAAAAGCTCTGAACGATCATCGCTGCATCGCGCGCGCAATATCGTCGAGCCTCGATGACTGCGGAGGCCGTACGGTGAATGAGCTGATATCGAATTGCTCCGACCGTTGCCGGTTTGAGATTTAGAATTCGGCACAGCCGCTCCAAGCGCGTCGGCCGTGCGGTCCCATCCCCTTTTGCCTCCGAAAGCCACTCTTTGACCGTCGGACCGAAAGTCTCGTCCACTTTTGCCTCGACGGCTAGAATGCCAAGACGGCCGTCAAGACGAAGGATTGCCATGAGATCAGTCTGACTCGGTCGCTGACCATCACCAAGATCTACCGGACGCTCAAAAAACGCGTCGACCAACGTGGCTCCCTTGAACGCGGGATCATGATCGAGCGCGGCAGTCACCGAAGCCGGAAGTCCATTCGCAGAAAACCAGAGATCGGCCACCGATTTGGCAGAACGCCCTGGCTGCCAATGCGTTGGCGATCCGAGGTGATGGATCACGTCTTCGGGTCGCAGTACGGGGACATGCAGGCGGCGGATGGTCGATTCACTTTGCATGGGTGCGAGGTTCTTTTGTTCCGGCGTGATGTCAACACCAGACAATAGGCCACGGTCGTATGATGTGTCTGCTTCGAGACGTTAAGAGATCCAAAAGGGCGACATGCCACATAGAAAGTCGCACGAGTTCTCAATCGAAGATATTGTCGCCAAGTTGGTTCACCAGACGCAAGACAGGCCCATGACACGCACTCTCTATGCCGACTTGGCGAAACGCTATTTTCTTGATGACCTGCCCGGCGCGACTCAATTGGGCGCCCGCTTAAACGGGATTCTGTTGAAGATTGATGCGGGCGAGCAGATCACGCCGTTACAGCGGCAGTTTCTCGCAACGACTGGTCTGATGGCGCTCGACGCCTTGGCTGACGGCAAGATAAGCCGAGGAGCGTTTCAGTCCACGGCCGAGCAGGAGCAGGCAGCGCGCATTGAGCAGGCTTCGGCCAAGGCCGCAAAGGATGCGGCGGAATTGGCAGAACGCGCTGAGGCCAAGGCAGCCGCGGTCAAGGCGACCTTTGCTGCCATGGCGAACGACCCGGTGCTCCGTCGGAAGCGAGAGGCCAAGGAACTGCGACAGCGCTTCGGCGTGGGATTTGTCGAAAGCGAAGACTATCGGCGTGTGATGGCGCTTCTCAGGCAGGTCGCCAACCGGCAGCGCCTCAAAGTCGAGGACCTCGCTTGGCTCAAGACCGAGGCCGACTACTGCTGGACCGACGAGCTGCAGAAAGCTTGGCACGCATTGGAAGCCGCAGCGCTGACCAAAGCATGGGAAAGTGGTAATGATGCCTGGAATGCCGTGAATGCGAGCGGGCATTGGCGCAAGGCTGGTGAACCGGAGCAAGCATTGAGCCTGACCGAGGCGGCGTTGGCGCGGTGCGGATCAACATCCAAACTCAGGTCGGCCTTGGCAACGACGCGCGGCGGAGCAATGCGTGATCTGCGCCGCCTCGACGAGGCGAAGGCGCTGGCAAGCGAAGCGCATGAACTGACCTCAAGTGACTACAGGCCATGCACGCTGTTGGGCGCAGTCTACATCGAGCTTGGTAACCTTCCTGCAGGGCACGAATGGTACGCGAAAGCCGAGAGCCTGGGGGCGCCGCGCCAAGCGATCGACCAGGAATTGCGAACGCTGCTGGTTCGTTCTTCCGTTCAGGAACGGCAGCGCATTCGTGACTTTCTGCTTCTCCAGGGTCCCGAACGGTTTGCTTGGCTCCTAGGTTGGCCCGGCAACGGTTCATCGGCTACCAATTCGAAGTCCGTGCAGGCTAAAATCAATATTGATCGCGCTGCGATAGCCGAGACAGGCAGCCATGTTCATCGTCCCAGATGATCCCGGCCCCGCAGGTCCCGAAGAGGTCTTGAAGGCGACTGTCCAGAAGGTCTTCGACGGCGACGGCTTTCTTGCCAATGTCTGGCATCCCTATCGCGAAGCATGGGTCGAACGCATCCCATTTCGCTTTGCATTCATTGATGCGCCAGAAATTGCGCAACCATTCGGGCCCGAATCTAGGGATTTCTTGGCCAGCCTCATCGCAGGCAAAGAGCTTCGCCTCGATCCAGTTGGCAAGGAATCGACAGGGTATATGCCAATCGATCCGTACAAGCGGTTGCTCTGCATGGGATTTCTGACGGAGCAGATGAGTGTCGGCAGGATCGACTATTATCACAACGGCACATGCGGCAGCGGTTCGGTAAAGCAAGCGCGTCCTGTGACGCGCAATATCGAGCTCGAGATGATCGTGAATGGCTGGGCTTGGGTGGTTGAGCAATATGCGTTCGATCGCGAGGCAGAGTACTTCGAGGCGCAGGATGACGCCCGGCATAGCCGGCGCGGACTGTGGGCTATGGATGATCCAGAGCCGCCGTGGAACTTCAAACGCCGTCAAAGGCGCCGGAGCCGGGCATCGGAGGGACAGGCCCGACTGATCTAGTCAGATGCTACTCAACGGCGCCATCACCAGATTTTTCCCGTTTGGCCCAATGGACAAGATCCAAATCTGAATACCTACTCTGTCGGACGTTTGTGTCGGTCGGAATCCGGAGCGCGGCATCGGTAGGCTGGCGTAGAACTTTCGGGCTTGAGCGCTGCCGCTCACGTACCTTGCTAAGCGGTCAGATATCGTTTGAGCCGCATATCCACCTCACGTCGCGGCAAGCGGCAGCGCGGATGGGCGGCCGTCTTGGTAAGACAGGCATGGAGCGTCGGTGCATCGCACAGCCCCGCCGCCTCGATGCGGTCGATGATCCACAACACGCCATGCACCTCGACTCCTTCTGCCTGCGCTATTGCGCGCAGGACACCGTCGCCGGTCAGCAGCGTCCATTGTCGTCCATGCGCCAAGGCAAAGGCAAAGGTGTCGGCAACCGAGAGTCTGCGCTCGGCCCTACCGAGTTGTGCTGCGTGCCGGACCTCGCTTCCTTCGAGTGACTCGATCACGATGCCGAGCGCGCGCAGCCGGTCTCCAAATGCCTGGTCCAGCTCACGCTCGAACAGGAGATCGGGGACCACGAGGCTGTCTTCAAGCGCGAAGGCCGGGTCGAGCAGGTCGCCGCGATCGAGGTCGATGATGACCGAGGTGTCCGACACAAGGAACGGCATCGCGTCAGTCTGCTTCGGCCAGTCGATGATCAAGCGTCTTGAGCGTTATCCCCAGCATCTCTGCCGCACGGCTCTCGCCAATCACGCCCTCGGCCAGGGCGCGGTAGCAAAGTCGCTCGAACCGCTTCGGCTCCTCGTATTCGGGAGCCATACGGGCGGGCTCGGCGAAGGGCTCCTTACGCCATCCACGCTTGACGAATTCCTTGAATAGCGATGAAAATGCCTTCTTATCGATGATGCCGAGATCAAGGCAGCGATAAGCGATTGCCTGGACGCTGACACCGAAACGCTCCTTGATTGCTACCAGCTCGCCGATGCTGATCGCCGAGCGCTGGGCACCGACCTCGGCGCGCACGACATCGGCTGGCATTAAGAAAGCGCCCGCAAAACGGTTGGCGGCGCCCTCATCGTCGACCGCTGCCGTGGCCGTCATGACCATGTGGCCGAGCTCGTGTGCAAGCGTGAAGCGTTTGCGCTCCGACCAAATATTCTTGCGCACGACGATTACCCGCGCAGCATCACGCCCCTTGCGCATCACGCGCGCCGCCAGCCCATCGATGTCGTCCAGATCGATCGAGAGTACCTTGATCCCTCGCTCCTCGAGGAGCTCGGCAAGCTTGGGCACCGGATCATGTCCAAGTCCCCATTCCTCACGAACGGAACGCGCCGCATCCTCGGCATCGCGAAGATCGTGTAGCGGATAGGGCGCGCTGCGCGGCTGCTCCCATTCGACGCTTTTGAGTCCGAGCAGTTCCTCGATGGTTAGGTAACGCTCGAGCAGCTGCAGGGTTTGCGCCTCGATCGTCGCCTCTTCCTTGGCGCTTCGTTTCTTGCGGAAATCGACTCCTTCCAGCGTCAGTTCCTCATCGCTCAGAAGATAGGATTCGCTCACGCCCAGCGTGCTCGCAAGCGCCATAAGGGCACGCGAGCCGGGCATATCCTCATTGCGCTCATATTTTCCGATCGCCTGTGCGCTGACAACATGGCCCATGCGCTCGGCGAGCTCGCGCAGCGACAATCCTGCGGATGCGCGAGCCAGCTTCAGTCTCGTGCCGATCATGGCTTGGCTACCTTTCATCCCTTCGGTTTACAAAAACATCATATGGTGACAGTTTTGTAAACCGAAACCCCTTGAAATCCGCAGCAGGCAATCCCACAATGCCAGTGCGTGGTGCCAGTGTAGCGCAGTTTTGTAAACCGGAGTTTCCAGATGCCCTCAAATATCTTCCGCGGCGACGGACGTCCGCAAGATCCCTTTGGAGACCCGCTCGATGCGATCCTGGCCGAAATCGCGGTCAATCTTCAGCTGCCACCGGGGCTCCATATCAAAGCCGTCGACCGCTACGAGGCGGTCTGCCGCTATATCGATCGCCCCGGCAGCCTTCTCCAGGGTCGGGTGTCTAGCTTCTACCCCCAAGGCTCGATGGCGATCGATGCGACAATTTCGACCCGCGGCACCGATGACGAATATGATCTTGATGCCGTTGCCGAGATCATGGGCGGTAATGAAGGGCCTGAAGCGCTGCTCGACCTCCTCGAACAGGCGCTGAAGGACTATCCAGTCTCGCGGATTGAGCGGAAGACCCGCTGCATCACGCTCTATTATGCGGATGGCATGCACCTTGACGTGACGCCGGCCCGGCGCCGTGCCCTGAAGGAGAAGGAGGGCGTGATCGCCCACGCCAAGCAGGGCCTTCCGAGCGAACATCGATATGTGCCGATGAATGCCTATGGCTTTTGCGCATGGTATAATGAGCGAACGCCGATCGAAGAGCGTTTTGCCATCGCGCTCAACCGTGAACTCTATGTCAAACACGGCTTTGCCTTCGACGCCGCCGACGTGGAGGAGGTGCCCGACCAGACCCCGCTCATTGTCAAGAGCGTCACCACGGTCGCGCTTCAGCTGATCAAGCGCCATCGCAACATCCTCTATGCGGATGCGTCCGGCCGGATGCCGCCGTCGGTCATGCTGTCCTGTCATGCTGGCCACGCGGCAGTGCCGGGCATGGGTCTTGCCGATATGGTCATGCGCCAAGCACGCTGGACGGCGCGGGCGATCGATCAGACCGCGCGCCAGAACAAGCTGCTCGATGTGCCCAATCCCGAATTTCACGAGGAACGCTTCACCGACCGCTGGCCGGAGAACCAATCTCAGCAACAGCACTATGCACGAGCGCTCCTTGCACTGGCCGACGGCCTCCAGGCCGTCCGCGAACGCGGCATGCAGCTCGAAGACCTTCAGGATTGGTTACGGGCACAGTTCGGCCAGCGTGTCGTGACCCGCTCGGTCGATGCTTACAACAAGCGCCTAGGCCAGCAAGTTCAGGCCCGTCAGCACGGCTATACTCGGACTGGTGGGCTTTTTACCCCGGCCGCACCAGCGATCATCGCCGGCGCCAGCGCCCTAGCGCCAGTGGCGGCACGCGCGCACACCAATATGGGTGAGCGGCGCTGACCATGGTTCTCAGCGCCGATGCTCAAATCGAGGCGATGCGGGCGATCTGGCCCGAATTCGCTTTGATCGCGCGCGAAGCCGAGACCGCCATTTGGGAAGGGCCAGTTCGGCCGCTACTTCAGACCTATCGCGTCGGCATCCTATACCGGGCGCCGCTGCTCATCGAAAATCTCGACCCTCGACGTCTGCAACCGCGCGTTTCGATCCTCTCACCGGCCCTGCGGCCGCGCCCCGGCGATCCTGAAGGCCGTTTGCCCCATGTCTATTATAGCCCGGGTGGCGACGTGACGCTGTGCCTCCTCGATGCCGAGGCGGGCGACTGGTCATCGGCCGATCTCATCGCGGAAACGACGGTGCCTTGGACCATCGAATGGCTGGCCGCCTATGAAGGCTGGCGCGCAACTGGCAATTGGACGGCAAGCGGCCGCCATGTGGAGGCCGCTCGTGGCTAAGACTAAAGTCCCGCAAAAGGTGCAGTCGGCGCTCTGGGCGAGTGCCGCCGGGCGCTGTCAGTACCGAGGCTGCAATCAGGATCTGGTCGGTGACCTAATCTCCGGCAATGAAGACGCATTGTTCGGGTTCATTGCCCACATCGTGGCCGACAGCGCAACAGGACCGCGCGGCGACCCGGTTCGCTCGCCAAAACTGGCCAAGAGTCTCGACAATCTGATGCTCCTGTGCGCAGTCCATCACAAGCTGATCGATGTCGATGATGAAGCCGGTCACCCCGAGCTATTTCTGATGGAGATGAAAGCCAAGCATGAAGCCCGAATAGCGCTGCTTGCGGGGATCCATGAGGATCGAGCATCCCATGTTCTGAGGTTTGGCGCCAGTATTGGCACAAACGAGGCCCTCGTTTCTACCCGCGACATCTTTACCGCGATGTCGCCCAATCATCATCCAGCTAGCCATCAGACGATTGATCTCGAAATGACCGGTCATGCTTTCACTGATGCCGATCCCGCCTTCTGGGAGATTCAGCAGGTGAATTTGCAGCGCAATTTCGCCGCACGCGTCGGGGGAAGGATCGAGCGCCAAGAGATCCGGCATGTAAGTGTCTTCGCTCTCGCGCCGCAGCCCCTACTCATCGAGCTGGGGCGGCTGCTGTGCGATATTGTCCCCATGGTGGTTCATCAGCGGCACCGCGAACCTGCGACTTGGGCGTGGCAGCGCGACTGTCCCACAATCCACTACTATAGGGGCGAGCCTGCTGAGGATCGCAACGGCGCCGTGGCACTGAAACTCGGGGTCAGTGCGACGGTCACCGATGACCGGATTGAGCGGGTGTTGGGAGAAGGCGCCGCAATTTGGAGCCTGTGCGCCGAGAACCCCCATAACGACATCGTGCGATGCCCGGAGGATCAGAGCGCCTACCGTCAGGCACTTCGGTCGTTGTTCGATGCAATCAAAGCACGTCATGGCGACAATGCACCAATCCATGTCTTTCCAGCTCTACCGGCATCACTGGCAGTGGAAACTGGCAGGGTGTGGATGCCCAAGGCCGACCCGGAGCTCCGAATCTACGATCAGCAACGCGAGATGGGGTTCGTGCCGGCGCTCACCATCGGCCTCCTGCCCGCATCAAATGGCCATTGTTAAAGAAGGATTTGACTATGAAGCGCTTGGTGTTTTGCTTCGATGGTACGTGGAACAAGCTCGTTCCCGACCTTGCCACCAACGTTGTGCTCACTGCGGCAAGCATAGACCGGACTGACCAGCATGGGGTGACCCAAATCATCCACTACGATGAAGGCGTTGGCACTGGTGATCTCGACGCCATGAGAGGCGGGATGTTTGGCACCGGCCTGATCGACAACGTGCGCGAAGCTTACCGTTTCCTTGTCTTCAACTATGATCCTGGAGATGAGGTATACGTCTTCGGCTTCTCACGCGGCGCATATAGCGCGCGCACCTTCGTCGGATTTATACGCCACGTAGGACCGCTTCACCGGCTTCACGTCGGTCGGATCGACGAAGCGGTGGAGCTTTATCAGAAGCGCAAGGAAGGCAAAGACGGGACCGGCGAGGCAATGCGCCGCTTCCGCGCGGATTTCTCCGACAAGGTGTGCATTGGCGCTGCCGATGACGACTGGCGGTGCGCGAACCACCCGGGCTACACGGCCGGCAAGGCACCGCAGCTCCGAATTAAATTCCTAGGGGTCTGGGACACAGTCGGCGCGCTCGGCGTCCCGGAGATCCTGCCGTTCAGCGGGTGGCTCAACAAGGAATATGACTTCCACGATCCGAGTTTGGACTCGTTTGTCGAGCGCGCACGGCACGCGGTCGCCATCGATGAGAGGCGTGAACTCTTCCCGCCCGTATCGTTCGGCGATATCTCCTCGCTGAACGAAGCGGCCGGCTTCACGAACGATGATCCGAATGCTCCCTACCAGGAGCGGTGGTTCCCTGGCGTGCATGGATCGGTTGGAGGCGGCGGCGACATCCGCGGCCTATCTGACGATGCGCTCGCGTGGGTGCTGGCAGGATCGAAGCAGGCCGGGCTCAAGCTGGATACCAGCGTGGGCACTCGCATACATGGCTTTCGACCAGATCCATTGGCGCCCCTCGTGAATGAGGCGGATCCGGAGTGGAGCGCGACACAAGTATTCAAAGACGACCGGGAAGGTCCCGAGCGCCTGTGGCAGCTATCGGCGAGCACTATCCGTCGCTGGCGCTCGCCGGCCGAGCGTCTTGGGGGCAAGCCATATCGTCCCGGTGCCCTTGCCAAGGTCGCCGATCAGCTGGATGCGCTGGGACCGTGGGACTTCGTTCCGCCCACTGATTTGGTCGCAATAGAGAAGGTGAAGGTGGGCGACCTGCTCAGCACCTATGCACGCCGTCATTATGGCGACGCTGAGCTCTGGCCCGAGATTTTCGAGGCCAATCGGGACGTTCTGGACGACCCCGGCGAGATATTCCCGGGGCAGGAGATAAGGATACCTCGCCGAGCCGTTACGCCCGTGCCGCCTCCAGCAGGCATATGCTCCTGATTGTAGCTTGCGGCGAGGTAGGCCTGCCTGTTCGAGTGTAGTGTCGCCCCGGCGTAGAGGACAGGTGTAAGTCCGATCATGCCAGTCTGCACAAAATCCAGAGCTGAATATCGTCCTCAGCCCAGGCAACCGCATATCCGCCGAGCTGGACCGGCTTCGGAAACTTGCCCTCTGCCATCCAGCGGTAGATCGTCGATCGCCCGAGACCGACCCGGTGCTGCACCTCCTTGAGCCGGATGAGCCGCGTCACCCTCCGGGGTTCGGGTGGAGCCAAAGGTTCAGCTTCAACCATGACGTCCTCCCAGGCTGGCGCCATGGCCTTCAGCTAGCAGGGCATCCTTGCGCTCGAGCTCATCGATGTGATCGGCCAGAAGCCGGGCCACGCGGTGGGCAGTGCCCTTAGCCCAGCGGGGCTTAACGTCATGAACCTGGTTGCCGAGGACGCGCTCAAGGGCGGACGGCAGCTCTCCGACAAGCTCTTCGAAGAAGCGGGCGATGTCAGTCTGCAGCCAGCGAGTAGCCTGATCGCCCCCAGCGGCGAGGAACAGCAGCAATTGAGCATGCGGCGTCGTTCCTGACGAGGCCAGGATGCGCAGCGCCTCACCAACGCTCGGGCTGCGCTCGCCGCACAAGGTCCGGCGCAGCGCGTCCTTATGGATGTCGGCCTCGCGCGCGATCTCGCAGCGATTGCGGCCGCTCAGTTCTACTGCGGTGTGAAGCAGGTGCGCGAGGTCGCGCCGGGTCTGGGTTTCACCAAGTACGCCCATGTCGATCATTGCTGTTTCTCCTCTGGCTGGAATGACCGACTCACCGGCTATGCGAAGAGGATGGGTGTAGGAAAACGAAAAGAACATAAAAGGAACGAATAGGAGAAAGCGAATCGGACGGGTTTGGCGATTCGCGCAAAAATGCGGAGCGGAATCGCGGAATTGAGCCGGCCGCGCGCGATATCCGGCCGCAGTGGCGCTTATGATGATCGGGCTGGCGCGATTGCCGGGCTGACGACACGTCCAGGTCGTTTTTTGCTTGGTGGGCGCACCGCAAACGACGGCTTCGATTTCCTACAGGGGCCTCGAGGGATCACGAAGAACAGACAGCGAACGGTTGACCGCTTGCTGGTCTATAAATCTTCGAAAGGCCCTGCCCATGAATACCCCTCTCCAGATTGCCCGGCGTTCTCAGCTCAAGGACTACATCCTGCCTGCGCTGGTGGCGCTTGCCGGTGCCGGTGCGGCTTATGCCGGCGCTGACACCACCTTCGATCCCGCGCTCGTCAAATTCACGGATTTTCTCGAAGGCTCGGGCGGCAAGATCATTACCGTGCTCAGTCTTGCCGGCGGCCTGATCGGGCTTGCCTCGGGGCGTTTCACCCTGGGCCAGATCGCCGTCCCCGTGGGCGTCGGCATTGGCGTCGGCACCGGCGTGCCGATCGTCACCTCGGTCGTGACTGCGGTCATCTGAACAGCGGATCCGGTCACGGCGGGAGGGCGGCAACATGGCCGACAAGTACCTCGTTCCCCAACGGCTCGACGACCCGGAGCTTATCGGCTTCTGGACCATCGACGAGTTTGCGGGGCTGTTGATCCCCTTCGCTTGGGGGATCCTGGCGCAGCACATCTTCATCGGGATCGCACTGTCCTTTGCGGCCTGGTTCGTCTTGCGGAAGGCGAAATCCGGAAACGCGGGCTCGGCGCTGGTGCATGCTGCCTACTGGTACCTGCCCGGGGGTTTTCTCGGGCTTAAGGCCACGCCGCCCTCCCATTGCCGCCTCCTGGCCGGCTGAGGGAGACACGCAATGCGCTCAGAATTCGCATACGAAGAGGCCCAGAAATATCTGCGCCAGCGCAATTGGCTGGCTCTGGTTGCCGGGGGCCTCGCCGTCACCACGCTGTTCGGGGTGGGAGCCGCCGCGACCCGGGACCGGGAAGTCGTTCTTGTCCCGGTGACCAGCGAACGGCTCACGCTCTCCAGCGCCGGTCCTGACGCGCATTACCTCGAGCTCGTCACCCGCGACACCGCGCTGATGCTGCTCAACCGTGCGCCCCAGGGGCTCGACTACTGGATGGCAGAGATCCTCAAGCTTGCCGATCCGGCAGCTCACGGCCGGCTCAAGGCCGAGCTCGTCAAGATCGTCGACGAGCAGCGCGGCTCGGACATCTCCCAGGCCTTCGTCATCCGCAAGATGGAAGTCGATCCCGCCACTCTCACTTCGACCGTCACCGGCACGCTCAAGACTTTCGTCGGCGCGCAGGTGATCGCCAGCAACGATCGCAGCTTCCGGTTCCGCTGGAGCCGCCGAGGCCTCGCACTCGGGCTCAGCGGCTTCGAGCAGCTGCAAGACCAAAGCCAGAAGGACTGAAGACGGCCATGAGCTATCTAACCCCATCGACCGCGCTTGGTGCCGGTCTTGCCTGCTTCGGCCTTGGCGCCGCGCGCCATTTCGACACTGGCTTCAAGGCGCTTGGCGCTGCCCTGTGCGCCCTTGCGTTCAGCGCTTCACCGGCTTTGGCCGACCAGTTCGTCGAGGCCGCCGACAATGCCAAGATCGACTGCACGCTCTCGCGCGGCGAGCTGACCCGCATCGCGCTGGTGGGCGATGGCTTTGCCAACGTCTCGAAGATCGCGAGCGCCTATCCCTTCAACGATTTCACGGTGACCCATGAACCGGTCCGCGGTGACATCTACATCTCGGTCCCGCCCCAATTCGCCGCCGACCGGGTTAGCTTCTTCGCCACGAGCAAGGCGGGCTACGTCTACAAGTTCGCCTGCCGGACGGCCGCCCAGGACGCGAGCCAGATCTTCATCACCAATCCGGCGCTCAAGGCGCACGAGGCCGAAGACTGGGAGCAAGCGAGCGGTCCTGACGATGCAGCGATCCGCTTGATCGAGGCGATGGCCGGTGACGCGGTTCTCCCGGGCTTCTCGGCGCGAACCGAACTTGGCGTGCCCCGCAAGAACGGCGGCATCGAGGTCCAGCTTGTCGCTGAATACGCCGGCGCCGAGCTGACCGGGCAGCGCTTGCGCTTGCGCAATCTTGGCAAGGATCCGCTCGATCTCGCGGCGGACCGTGAGGGCCCCGCCGGCACAATGGCCTTTGCCTATGGCCGCGACGTCCTGCGTCCGGGCGAGGCGACCAGCGCCTTCCTTGTCTTCCGCAAGGGAGGGCTCGAGTGATGGCAAACGAAACCGTGACGCCGGAAGTCGGTCCGGCTGCGCAAGCTGCGCAGGCAAACGCCACGCCGGAAAGTCGGCGTGAAGTTGGACGCCGCAACCTCAATCGCCAGATTGCCCAGCGCCAGAAGGCGCTGCTGATCGGGGTCGGCGCCATTGCCCTGGTTGGCGGTGCGACGTTCCTGTTCAGCGGCGATAACGGCAAGGGGGCGGGTGCGACCGGCGAAGCCGTGTCCATCGACACGGGCGGGCTCGTCAACCGCAACCTCTCCGAACGAGAGTTCGTGGCGACTTACGGCAACAGGGCTGATGCCCAGGACCGCGAGATCAAGGCGCTCAAGGAAGGCCAGGTGCCGCGCCCCGAGCTCGAGCAGCAGCTCGCGGCGCTCAAGTCCGAGAATGCGCAAATGCGCACCGACGGTCAGCACGCAATCGACGCCATCTCGGCGGAGAACACCGCGTTGAAGGCGGAGCTCAACCAGGCTTCGCGGGCGCCGGCACCTGTCTCGCCGCCGCCGGCCTATGGGCCTGGTGTTGGCTCGGGCGTTGGCCCCACTGCTCCCGGTGCAATCCGGTTGGGCACAGGAAGCGCGGCGCCGGGCGAAGCCCCGAACGAAGCCAAAGTCAGCCTGATGAGCTTCGAGACGGGTGCCTCAGCGCCCAAGAAGCCCGGCGGCGACGCTGCTGCCCCGCAGCTCCTTCTCCAAGACAGCCGGGATTACCTGCCGCCCAACAGCTATGCGCCGGCGCGGGTCATTGTCGGGGTCGATGCCTCGACCGGCGTTGCCAGCCAGACCGATCCGCTGCCCGTGGTGCTGCGGATCACCGGCCCGGCGCGGTCGGTCATACGCGGCGGCAAAGTGCTGACGACCGACATCACCGGCTGCCTCGTCAATGGCGCGGCCCGCGGCGATCTCAGCAGTGAGAAAGTCTATGTGAAGCTTGCCCGCATGACCTGCGCGCAGCCCGGCGGCCGCTATGCGGTGAGCGAGGTCAAAGGCTTCATCAGCTTTGCCGGCAAGTCGGGTGTTCGCGGCCGTGTCGTCAGCCGGGAAGGTAGCCTGGTCGGCCAGGCCTTGCTTGCCGGAATTGTTGGCGGCTTCGGCCGGGGCTTTTCAGCCAATGCCAATGGCATTTTCACGGGACAGGTCGGGGCTGACGGCAAACGCCAGTCACTCTCGCCGACCGACATTGTCGCGGGCGGTCTTGGCCAGGGTGCCGGCGAGGCCGCCGACACGGTGAGCAAGTACCTCATCGAACGCGCCGAACAATACCAACCCGTCGTCGAGATGCCGACCGGCATCGAGGTCGAGATCGTCTTTCTCGACGGCGTTCACGTCAGGAGCAATACGAAATGAATTACTCGCAAAGTCACCCCGGCCTGAAGGCCCGCGCCGCAACGGCAGCACTTGCTGTCACCACGGCGTTCACCGTGATCAGCCTCGGCCTCGCTGCGGTTACCTCCGAGCCTGCCCGCGCCAGCGACACATCCAGCGATGTGCGCGCTGCGCTGAAGGCGCGCCTGCCCAAGACGCCGATCGATGCACTCACCTGCGAAGGATTTGGCGGCCTGTGCGAAGTCGTATCGGGCAATACGCTGTTCTATGTTGATGCCGCCGCGCGCTACCTCCTGGTCGGCCGGCTCTATGACATGGAGACGCGCCGCGATGTGACCGCCGCGCGGCTGCTCGAGCTTAACCCCGATCTTATCGCAGCCGGTGCTGCGCGCAGCGCGGGAGACAGCAAGCCGCAGGATGAAGAACCGGCAAGCGCACTCCCGGCGAAGGTCGATCTTTCGCGCCTGCCTGCCGATGGCGCCGTGCGCTGGGGCAATCCGCAAGGCCCCAAGGTCGTGGTCTTTTCGGATTTCCAGTGCGGCTACTGCCAGCGCCTGATCGGCGAGCTCACCAAGGCCGGTGTTCAGGTCGAGGAACGGCCAATCTCGATCTTCGGGGCAAAGAGCCGGGCACTGTCCGAAGCTGTCCTTTGCGCGCCCGATCCGGTGGCTGCGCTGCATGCCGCTTACGCCGGTCAATCGGCGCGCACCCCGCAGGGCTGCAAGCCCAAGGGACTCGATGCGAACGAGACCTTTGCGCGGGCCAACGGCTTTTCCGGAACGCCGGTGATGGTGCGCGCCAGCGATGGCGCGGTGCTCCAGGGCTATCGCCCGGCCGCTGAGATCCGACGCTTCCTCGGGCTCACCTCGACTAAGGGAGGTCGCTGATGCGTCGCTCCCTCAGATTTTCGCTTGCTGCCTCACGCTTGGCTGCGCTGATGGCGGTTCTCACAACGGCCAGCGGCTGCGCGGTGCTGGGCGGCAATGTCAAAGGTAGCTTCTCGTGCCGGGCACCGGAAGGCAACTGCGCCCCGACTTCGGTGATCGACGAGGCCGCCACGCACGCCGCGGGGAAAGCGCCTGAAGCGGCCCTTGCGCCCGCCGCGCGGATCAGGTCACAGATTTCCGAAGGGCGGCTGCGCGTCGTTCTTGCGGCTTATCGCGATGCAGATGGGCGGACGCACGAAGCGCGGGTCGTCGATGTGCCGTTGCCGACCAGTGCGCCAAGCCAATTCCAGGATCCATCGAGCCGGCGTGAAGTTGCCCGGGCTCTGGCCCGAGCGGTGAACGCCGCCCGCCACCCGGACGGCACAGGGGCACCGCCCGCGCCTGCGCCTGCCACCGCCGATCCCACCAACACCGCCTTGCCGGACGTGCTCACTGCCCCCTTGCAGCACGCTCCGGCCGGGGGACCCGGGCCAGCCTCCCTCCCAGCCCGGGTCCCCCAACCAGATGCAGGTCAAGGATCGTCCACGCCTCAGGAAGGTCAAAAGCCATGACTCTCTCGCTTAGCAGGGCGCGCGACGCTCTGATGGGTTCGCTGTTTGCCGATACGGCCTCGGCTGAAAAGCCGAGGGCGCGCTTCGCCCTCGACATGCTCTCCGACTGGCTCCCGTACCGGGTCTTCGACGAGAGCGCCGGGCTCTATCGCAATGCCCGCTCGAAGGGGTTCATCCTCGAGGTGACCCCGCTCATCGGCGCTGACGAGCGCACTGGCGAAATCCTGGGGCAGTTCTTCTCCGAAGGGCTGCCCCAGGGGGCCTGCCTGCAGGTGCTCAATTTCGCCAGCCCGCGCATCGGGCAGATTGTCTCGCCATGGTTCGCGCCCCGCTATGAGCAGGGCGGCATCTACGAGGCAATCGCGCGCGAGCGGCTCGCACGGTTCTATGATCTCGTCTGGGAAAGCGGTTCGGCGCACGCGCCCTTTCATGTGCGCAGCAGCCGGCTGATCGTCTCGCTCGGGGTACCGGAGGGCTCCGGTGTCACCGACGCAGAGCTCACCGAATGCCGCGAAGGGCTCCTGGGGCTCATCCATTCGCTGGGGCTCGAAGCCCATGCGCTGCGCCCCTCGGCGCTCATTGGGCTGATTGACGAGTTGACCTCGCCGACCACGGCCCGCGAGCCGGAGCGTGCAGGCTGGAACCCGCTTGAGCAGATCGACGTCCAGGCGATCCGCGGCGATATCGAGCTCGAGGTCGAGGACGACCGCATGGTGCTGCGAACCGAGCGGTTCCGCGAGATGGGCCGCGACAGTGCCGGCAATCCCGAAGTCGGGGAATGTCTGCCTGACAGCTTCGACGTCCGCCACTTTGCCGTGCGCTCATTCCCCGAACGCTGGGCGCCGTGGGAAGGCGCACGCCTCATCGGCGACATGTTCACCGACAAGCTGCGCTTCCCTTGTCCGACCGCGACGATGCTCTGCCTCGTCTATCCCGACCAGGATGCGGCATCGGCGCGGGCTGGCTACAAGTTCATGCGTACGACGAGCCTTAGCCAAACGAAAAGCGCACGCTTCCTGCCCAAGCTCGCCGACCAATCGGCCGAGTGGCGGCATGTCCAGAACGAGCTGCAGGCGGGCAAGAAGCTGGTGAAGCTGTTCTATGGCCTCACCAGCTATTCGCCGCTCGGCACGGGCGATGCGCACGAGCGCGTGATCAAGGCGATCTTCAAGGCGGCCGGCTGGGATCTTGCCGACGAGCGTTTTCTCCAGCTCCAAGGCCTGGTTGCGGCTTTCCCCTTGAGCCTCGCCGATGGGCTGGCGGACGACATGCTTCGCCTGAAGCGCATGCGCACCATGCTCTCGACGACGGCGGCCAATATCGCGCCGATGCAAGGCGAATACCTCGGGCGCAGCGTCCCCCATCTCCTCCTCGTCGGCCGCCGCGGCCAGCCATTCTGGTGGTCGCCCTTCGAGAATGGGGCGGGCAATCACAACATCGCCATTTGCGGTAAGTCGGGGTCGGGCAAGTCGGTCCTGCTCCAGGAGCTGTGCGCGGCCCTGCGCGGTGCGGGCGCCAAGGTCGTCGTGATCGACGATGGTCGCTCGTTCGAGCATTCGGTCAAGCTCCAGGGCGGCCGGTTCGTCGAGTTCACGCTGGCGGCGGGGTTCTCGCTCAACCCATTCTCGATGGTCGACGATGCACGGGCATCGAGCGACGAGGACTACCGCCTCGATTGCTTCGCGATGATCAAGGCGATCATCGGGCAAATGGCGCGGCACGACGACAAGCCCAGCGACACTGAGCGCGGGCTCATCGACCGGGCGGTAACGTCCGTGTGGGACACGCTCGGCAGCGGCGGCAGCATCGATGATATTGCCGCAGCGCTTGAACAGGGTAGCGGTGAGCTTGGTGCCAACCTCGCGACCGCGATTGCGCCTTATTGCCGGGGCGGCAGCTACAGCGGGTTCTTCTCGGGCAAAGCCAGCTTCGCGCTCGACGATGATTTCACGGTCTTCGAGATGAGCGATCTGGGCTCGCGCGAGGAACTGAGAAGCGTCGTGCTCTCGGCGATCATGTTCATGACCGGCCAGGCCATGACGCGCACGTCGCGCGCAACCCGCAAGCTCCTGCTGATCGACGAGGCCTGGAGCATGCTGAAGGGCGGCTCGATGGGCGAGTTCGTCGAAACCTATGCCCGCACCGCGCGCAAGTATGGCGGCGCGCTCGCGACCGCCACCCAGTCGCTCAATGACTATTACAAGTCGGATGGTGCGCGCGCCGCGCTCGAGAACAGCGACTGGATGCTGATCCTCCAGCAGAAGGCCGAGACGATTGCCGACTTCCGGCAGAGTGCGCGGCTGGACATGGACGACCGCACGGAGACGCTGATCCGGTCGCTGAAGCGGTCGGGCGCGGAATATTCCGAGATCTTCATCAAGGGGCCGGAGACCGAAGCGATCGGCCGCCTCGTGCTCGATCCGCTCTCGGCGACGATCTTCTCGTCCGACCCCAATACCTATGCGGCAATCCAGGCGCTCGAGGCGCGGGGTATGCCGCTCGCCGACGCGATCCGCAAGGTCGCCGGTCTGCCGCTGGGAGACCGCTGATGGTCTTCCATCAAACCCCGTTCGATCACATCGGTGTGTGGTCGCCGCCGATGCGGCTGCTCCCGTTCCTGCAGGGCACCTGCTTCGTCCTCATCGAGGCGTCACGTTTCGCGGTCTCGAGCCTGCTCATCGTGCTTGGACTGCCGCTGTTCGCGTTCCTGTTCCTGGCAGGCTGGGACATGGCCCTGCTGTTCGCGCAGCTCGGCAACTTGGCGGACCACTACCGCGAAGCCAGCGCGATCCGGCGTATCGCCTTCTCGCAGGACTTGCAGGGCGTCTTTCTGGCCACTTCGCTGGGCGTGCTGCTCGTGCGCGCGCCGCGGTTCCTGAAGCGCCTCGACACAACGCCTGCTCCGGCCTTCCTCAAGGAGACCGACAATGGCTGACACGCCCCTATTACAATCTTTTAATCGCCCGCTCGCGCTGCGGCTCGGCGGGGTTCTCCTCACCGTCTGCCTCCTGCTCTGGGGCGCCTGGGTCAGCCGCGAACTGGTGAAGCCCCGCGAGCAGATCGTCACCGTGCGCTTGTCCGAGACCGTCGCGCGCTTCGTCGATGCCGAGGCGCGTGAGCGCCAGGATCCTGAAGCGGGTCAGGCGCGCACGCTCGCCTATCTCAAGGCCGCCGAAGCGGCGGTGCAGGAGATGGGCGGCAATGGCCGGGTGGTGCTGGTCGCCGAGGCGGTCGTGGCCGGCGACGTGCCCGATGCCACCGCCGAACTCGAGCAGCGCATTGCCGCACGGCTTGGCCGGGAGAAGCGGCCATGACCCGTGCCATCATCGGCCTCCTCAGCCGAGCCAGGCGTCCGCTGCTGCTGACCGGAATCGTCGCCTTGCCGTTCGCCTGGACGCCGCTTGCCGCCTTCGGCCAGGACCATGCGTTCCTGATCAATGCGAGCCCGAGCCTGCCCAACTGGGCATTCTGGCTCGACAAGTCGGCGCCGATCGCGCGCGGCAGTCTGATCTTCTTCGAACCGCCGGCCTCGCCGCTTCTGGAGAAGCACTTCGGCAAAGGCCCGCACCTCTTCGGCAAGCGCGTGCTGGGTGTGCCGGGTGACGTTGTGACTCACGCAGGTCTGCAAGTCCTGATCAACGGACGACCCGTTGCGACGCGCCTTGCGCAGACCCGGCTCGGCTTCAGGCTGAGCCCGGGACCGCAAGGCGTGATCCCGCGCAGCTGCTATTACGTCGGTAGCGACCATCCGCGCGGCCTCGACAGCCGCTACGGCGAGGTGGGCTTGGCCTGCCGCGGCCATATCCTGGGCAGCGGGAGGGCGATCCTGTGAGGCGCGCTCTTCTCTTGCCGCTTGGTCTTGCCATCACCAGCCAGGTCGAGGCCCGCGACTATGGCCAGCATGGTACCGTGTTTCCGGTGATCGAGCGCGATCTCCTCGAGCAGATCCACGCGCGCCTTACTGCCATGGAAAAGTCTGGCGAGACGCAGCGGCGCAATGACGAGTTGAAGCAGCGCACCGCCGCCCGGGTCAACCGGCCGGAGCCGGTGGCAGGCCTCACGCGGGCCGAGACCGCCCGGCGCTGGGCGTTCGACCCGACGATCACGCTCGAGACCGACATTCGCGGCGCAAAGGGCGAGCTCATTCACGCCCGGGGAACCCGCGTGAACCCGCTCGACAGTGTGCCGCTGCGCGCCGAGCTGCTGTTCTTCGACGGCGACGATCCCGACCAGCTTGCCTGGGCGATCAGCCAGTCGCCTGGCGCCAAGCTCATCCTCGTGCGCGGCGCGCCGCTCGAGCTGATGAAGGCGCGGCAACGGCGCTTCTACTTCGACCAGGGCGGCAAGCTGATCGGACATTTCGGGATCAAGTCCGTGCCGGCGCGCGTGCGCCAGCAAGGACGGCTCCTCGACGTCAGCGAGATCGTCCTGTCCCGCAAACCGGGAGTTCGGCCATGAATTTCCTTCGAAACCTTGCGACCACAGCGCTGGGAGCTCTCAGCCTGGTCATGACCAGCCCGGCCGAGGCTTCGGCAGGCCCGGGCCGCTGTACCGGCAGCTTCGTCAATCCGATCACCGACATCTGCTGGTCGTGCCTGTTCCCGATATCGATCGGCGGGCTCAAGATTTGGCCGTCCAATCGTCCAGATCCCGCCAATCCGGCCTTGCCGCTGTGCCTGTGTGGTTTGCGGCCTGGCATTGCCATGGGCTTCTGGGAGCCCGTCCGGCTTGCTGATGTCAGCATGAAGCCGTGGTGTTTCGTCAATCTCGGCGGAATGAAGCTCGATCCCGGCTTCGACATCGGGTTCCGTTCGATCAAGGGTCCTTCGGCGATTGGCGGGGCGAGCCAGAATTATTCGAGCTGGCATGTTCACTGGTATGCCTACCCACTGATCTACTGGATGGAGATCGTCACCGATTTCCTGTGCCTCGAGTCCGGCTCGATCGACATTCTCTACATCTCGGAGATCGATCCGCTCTGGCAGGACAGCGAGCTCACCGCGATCATCAACCCCGAAGCCGTGCTCTTCGCCAACCCGCTGGCGCTGGCTGCTTGCGCTGCCGATTGCGTATCCTCGACGGTCCACCTGCCGGTCGACGAGATGTTCTGGTGTGCGGGCTGCCAGGGCTCGATGTACCCGATGAACGGCAACGTCTCGGCCTCGATTGGCCACGTGCAGGCCTCGCGGCTCGTGCTTTCGCGTTTCGCCTACAAGCTTCACCGCGAGCTCGTCGCCTGGGGCACGATGGGCGGCAAGGGCCTTTGCGGCAAGTACCTGATGCCGGTGATGCGCAAGCAGCAATACCGCTTCCAGGCCACCAATCCGAACCCGGCGACCAAGGGGCGCTATGCCTGCCCCCCGATCGGCGCCGCCACCACCTTTCAATCGGCCGGACAGGTCATCCCCGCGATCGGCGAGGACATGGGCTACCTCGTCTGGCGCAAGCGGAACTGCTGCGCGCTATGAACCGGACACTTCTTCTCATCCCCTTGGGGATTGGTCTCTCGCTTGCTGGGCTCGCGCTTGCGCAAAGCGCGCCGGACGGTATCGATCTCGACGCCATTCGCGCCCGCTCGGCCGAGCATGGTCAGGACGCCGATGCGCTCGCGGCCACGGTCCGCAGCCGCGCCGAGGCCGTGCACGATGACGCCCTGCAAACCCAGGATCAGGCACAGGCGGCGGGTGCCCGGTATGCGGGCAGCCTGCCGCCAGCGGCAAAGAGTGCCGACACGCTCGATTTCGACGCGATGGTTCGCGAGCGGGCCGAGGCGGAGAAGACTCCGCTCGGACAAGGGCCGCGTTTCATCGCCTTTGCCAGCCTGTCGATGCCGCCCGAAGCCTTGAAGGCGCTGGTACGCGACATGGGCCGGGCCGGCGGCGTGACCGTGCTGCGCGGCTTTCCTGCGGGCGATTCCGCCCGGTTCAAGGCGATGCTGGCCGCGATCTGGCAAAACGAGGATGCACCCCAGGCGCTCGGGATCGACCCGCGCCTGTTCCGCGCCTTTCACATCGAGGCCGCGCCGAGCTTCGTGATGGCGGGCAGCGACTTTTCTCCCTGCGACGGCTTCGATTGCCGCGACGTCGCGCCGCCCCACGATCGGCTGACCGGCAATGTCACGGTCGGCCAGGTCCTCGAAACCTTCCGCGACGGGGATGGTCCGGGTGCCGCGCTCGCTCGCCTGCATCTCGCCCGCCTCGAACAGGGAGAGGTTCAATGAAGCCCTACCTCACACTGATCGGGGCCGTGCTGCTTCTGGCAGGAGCACTCCAGCCCGCTTCGGCCCAATCGCCGGGCGACGCGAAAGCGGACGGCAAAGCCTTCGGGACCTCGGTGATCGATCGCGTGAAAAGCGCGGCAACGACCGCGCCTGACGCTTCGCGGGTGCCCGGGTTCAATCCCGCGGCAACGCAGGGCCTGGAAGACCTTGCCGATCATCCTGACCGGATCGAGGGCGCGGCGCGCAGTGCCGCGTCCAGCAATACCGCGGTCCGCGCGATCGAGGACAGCATGAACAATCGCGCGCGCTTCTCAGCCCAGGAGATCAAGAGCATCCTCGCGCGGTCGGGACAGATCAGCGAAACGCCGCTCGATTACACCAGCGGCATGTCGGTCTCGGGCTCGAAGGGCAACTGCGTGCCCCTGCCGCCGGGAACCGGTTCGGTCGGCACTTACATGGCGACCTGCAACACCGGTTACACCGCCGAGACGAGGGCCGCTTCCTGCGAGGTTCCGCTCGAGGCGCACGCGACCCCGCGCGAGGTCTATGGCTACTATTGCGTTGCAGGCAGCGGGGTCGATCCGTCCGGCATCTATGCCTGCAATCATTATCCGGCGCCGCAGTGCACGGTAACCCAGTCCTGGCCGATCAACCTGTGCGATCCCTATTTCGGGATCTACTGGGGCTGCAATTATGGGGACCTGCGCGTCGATCTGATGAGCTGCACTTCGCGGGTTGAAGGGGCAACGGCTTACACGACGACCACGGAAACCGTGGTAACCACCGAGCGGAACGAGAGCCAGTGCTCGCCGCTGTCAGGCGATACAAATTGCACGCTCGACACCGAAGTCTGCACCGACAGCGACCCGGTCACCCGGATTGTCGATGGCGTTGCGGTCACCCAGCCGTGCTGGGCCTGGCAGCGCAACTACACATGCTCGGCCAAGACCGCCGGCAATGATTGCGGTGACCTCGAAGCAAATGGCAGCTGCCGCTTCGTGCGCGAAGACTGCCTGACCGATGACAGTCCCTGTTCTACCGCTGAGCGGGTCTACGAGTGCCCGGTGCCGGCGGGCGAGAATTCGGGCCAGCAATATGTCTGCGACGGCGATGTCTACTGCATCGACGGCTCATGCGAGACGATCAGCCGCGAGGCCAACGACGAGTTCAAGGATGCGGTCGTCGCCTTGAGCGCCATGGACCAGGCGCGGCGCGAGTTCGATCCTGCCACGATGACCTTGTTCAAGGGGGAGCGCGAGACCTGTTCCTCCAAGGTCTTCGGGATTCTCAACTGCTGCAAAGGCAAGGGCTTTCCGCTCATCCCGGGGATTCAGCTGCTGGTAGCGCTGGGCTGCGGCCGTGAGGAAATCCTGCTCCATCAGCGCGACGCGCAGGGCCTGTGCGCCTACGTCGGCACCTACTGCTCCTCGAGTTTTCTCGGCGTCTGCCTGACCAAGAAGAAGGTCTATTGCTGCTTTGAGTCCAAGCTGACCCGTATCTTGCAGGAACAGGGCCGCGCCCAGCTCCCCAAGCCCTGGGACAAGCCCAAGACCGAGCAGTGCCTTGGCTTCACGCTCGACGAGTTCGCCCGGCTCGACCTCAGCCGGATGGATTTCTCCGAGGTCTATGCCGAGTTCACCGACGCGGCGCGGCTCCCCGACGAACTCCAGACATCTGAGCTCATCCAGCAGAAGATCCGCGACTATTACGAAAGGAGCAGCCAATGAGCGCTCGCCTCACCGGCCTCACAGCCATCATCCTGGCCGCCGTGCTCGGGCAGGCAAGCCCAGCGGCAGCGCAGGAAACTGCCCAAGTGCCGAGCGCATCGGTCAATGACGGCGATGCCTTCTACTGCGGTGAACGGCGGCTCGGTTACTGGTTCTACTGCGTACGGCCCAAGCCGACCACGCCGCAGACTGCCGAGCCGAACCCCCAGGCGCCAACCGCCACCGCCGCACTCGACGCGATCACCACGAACTTGCGCGAACTTAAAGCGCGGGCGATCATCAAGCCGACGCCGGAAAACGTGACCGCCTACATCCGCTTCCAGCGCGAGCAGCTCGACCGAGCGTCGTTATTTTCTGATGTCTGGCAGCGGGCGATCTGGCAGGATCCGGGTCTCGACTACACGCTCGAGCGTCCGGTCGGGGCGCTTGCCAAGCGGCAGTGGCAGGATGCAAGGGCGGCCGAGCGAGATACGGTCATGGCGCATCTCGGCGACCGGTTCGGCCTGTTCTACTTCTTTGCCCAGACTTGCGGCGCCTGCGAGGTGATGAGCCCGATCGTCAAGGCGGTAGCCGATCGCTGGCACCTCACGGTCCGCGCCATTTCGACTGATGGCGGACCCTCGCGCCATTTCCCCAACTACACCGTCGAGAGCGGGCAGCGGCCGCGGATGGGTCTCGAGCCCAAGATCACGCCAGCGCTGGTCCTGTGGGACAGCGAAGCCAAGCGCGCGATCCCGATCGGATACGGCGTCCTGTCGGCCGACGAACTGCAGGACCGCATCTTTCTCCTGACCTCAAAGGAAGCCGGCCATGATTTCTAAGCTGCGCAAGGCGGCGCTTGTCCTTGCCGCCACGAGCCTCGTTGCAACCCCGCTCCAAGCCAATGTCGGCGACAGCATGGACCGCTTCATGGACGACATGGGCGGTGCGGCCAATGTCACCGGTCCGAGCGCTTTCCAGGGCCAGTCGGCGGGCTATTACAGCCTCGGCAATGTCTGGACGCGCTTTCCGCAGAAGACGTCCAGCATCGCTAATCTCCAGCTGCCCCGGGCCCGGGCGGGATGCGGCGGCATCGACATTTTTGCGGGCAGCTTCAGCTTCATCAACGCGAGCGAGATCGTCGCGCTGCTGAAGGCGGTCGCGAACAATGCCGTGGGCTTTGCCTTCAGCCTGGCGATCGACACGGTTTGCCCCGAGTGCTCGAAGATTATGCAGGAGTTCGCGCAGAAGGCGCAGCTCATGAACAACCTCAACATCAACTCCTGCGAAATGGCCCAGGGCCTTGTCGGCGGCATCTGGCCCAAGGGCGACCTTGCCGACAAGGCGATCTGCGAGGCGATCGGCAACAGCGAGGGCATCTTCACCGACTATGCGGCGGCCAAGCACGGCTGCGGTACGCGCGGCCAGCGGAGCTCGACCAACTCCGGGGCGGGTCCGAACTATGCCGACGTGAACCCGGCGGTGCCGCGCAACTATACCTGGCACGTCCTCAAGAAGTCGGCCTTCTTCTCGTCCAACGGTACCTTCGACCGGGAGCTGGCCGAGTATGCGATGACGTTGATCGGCACGGTGATCTACGTGCCGTCCAAGGATGACGAGCCAGGCAAGTTCGTGCCCTTCGCGGGCGATGCCTCCTCGACGCTGGTGACAGCGCTGCTCGATGGCACGCAGGGGCAGACGGTCCGGGTGTTTGCCTGCGACGAGCCGGACCAGTGCCTGAACCCGGCTTTTCGCGACATGAGCCTGAGTTCGGCCAAGGCCATCCGGCCGCGGGTGGCAGCGCTCATTGGCAGCATGGTCGCGGCGATCCGTTCGGATACCGCCATTGGCGATGCCGAGAAGGAACTGCTCCAGGTTGCCTCGATCCCGCTTTATAAGATCCTGACCGTCCAGGCCGCCTATGGCCGCGGCATGGCAACCGATGATCGCGATACGCTGGCCGAGATCACGAGCATCGACCTGCTCTATGCGGTGCTCGACCGGATCGTGTCCGAGGCCGGCCGCTCGATGGCGAGCTTCATTGCGGCCGATGAGGCCAAGCTCGCGATCTGGCGTTCGCAGGTCGTCGAGGTGCGTTCGAGCCTCGCGCAGCGCCAGGCGGTCGGACATGCCAAGGTCTCGGCGATCATGCAGATCATCGAGAAGACAGCAATGATCGAGAACATGCTGGCGGCCTCGATGTCGCCATCGATGGCCGCATCGCTCGACTGGTCGCGTGCGCTCCAGTCCCGTTCCATCGTCCCATAAGGCGAGACAGGTCATGATAGAGATCTTCACGGTCGGCGGCGGCGAGTACATCGTCAATGTCCTCAACGCGGTCGCGAGCTGGACGGGCGCCGGTGGCTATAAGAGCCTGATCCAGGTGACCATGGTCATGGGGCTGGCGCTCGCGGTCATCGTGCTCGCCTTCAACCAGGACTGGCGGGCCTGGCTCAACTGGTTCCTCGGCGCGACGCTGATCTACATGTGCCTGATGGTGCCGCGCATGGACGTGCATGTGACGGACCGGGTCAACCCGGGCTTGGCCCCGGCCAATGTTGCAAACGTGCCGCTCGGTCTCGCGCTCATGGCGAGCTTTACCAGCCAGGTGGGCGACTATCTCACGCGCTCGGCCGAGCTGGTCTTTGGCCTGCCGGACGACCTCAACTATTCGAAGAACGGCATGATCTATGGCGCGCGGCTGATGGAGGCGACGCGTTCCTTGCGCATCTCCGATCCCGAGTTCGCCTCCAATCTCGACGAGCATGTCCGGCAATGCGTGTTCTACGACCTGCTGCTCGGCCGCTATTCGATGAAGCAGCTGGCGGAGAGCGATGACATCTGGGCGACGATTGCGCCTGGCAGCGCGGCGCGGGCTCAAAAGTTTTTGACTCGGCAGGCCGATGACAGCGTCACGGCTTCGATCGTCACCTGCCGCGATGCCTATACCGCTCTATCGAACCAGTGGGCCGGGCTTGTCGACACCATGGCGCT
Organism: Sphingomonadales bacterium 32-65-25; assembly: GCA_002280855.1. Lineage (GTDB taxonomy): Bacteria > Pseudomonadota > Alphaproteobacteria > Sphingomonadales > Sphingomonadaceae > Sandarakinorhabdus. Next base: position 49,099 of record NCEU01000010.1, read on the forward strand.
CAGCGCCGGACGGCAGCTCTATCCGCGCCAGACGGCGGCGCTCGCCAAAACCAAGCTGCTCGCCGACCTGCCGGTCGCTTACCAATATCTCTCGGGGGTCTCGAAGAGTGCGAGCGACATCTTTCGCCAGGTCCTGACGATTAATGCCATGAACCAGGCCATGCACGGGTTCGCGGGCGCCAGCGGCACGTCGAGTGTCGACGTCTTCGCCCAGACCCGCGCCGACATCCAGACCGAACGGACTTATGCGTCGATCGCCGAGAATGCGATGAAGTGGGTGCCGATCCTCAATGTCGTGCTCACGGTCGTGTTCTACGCGATGTTCCCGGTGATCTTCCCGCTGTTCCTCATGCCCAAGACCGGGCCAGTAGCCTTGCGGGGCTATGTCACCGGGTTCTTTTATCTGGCCGCCTGGGGTCCGCTGTTCGTGATCCTGCACATGATCTTGATGTTCAAGGGCGCCAGCGATGTCGCGGCCGCTGGTGGTGGAACCGGGCTCTCGCTCGCGACCTTTTCTGGCATGACCGACGTCAACCGCGATATCGGCCTCTTGGCCGGCTATCTCGTGGCCTCAGTGCCGTTCCTTGCAGGCGGCATCGCCAAGGGCGCGCTAGCGATTTCCGGGCAGGCGACCTCGTACCTCAACCCGTCGCAGAATGCGGCCGAGGAAGCGGCACGCGAGGCCAGCACGGGCAACGTCTCGCTCGGCAACAGCAACCTCGACAATTCGACGGTGTTCTCGCGCCAGTTTTCCCAAGGCGCGCTCAACCCGAGCATTGCCTATGGGGCACCGCAGACACGCGGGTTCAGCGAAGCTGGCACCCAGACGACAAGCTTTGGCGACGCAGAGTTCGCGACCGTACCGAACTCGCAGTACCCGTTCACCCCGACGCTGGGGCAGGATTTCACAAGCAGGCTCTCGACCATGGCGAGCCAAAGCCGGGGCCAGAGCGAGACCTTTTCGAACCTTGCTCAGCAATCGACCAGCTCGGCCGTCACCCAGTTCAACGAGATCCGCAACGCCTACAGCCAGGGTCGTTCCTCGGAAACGGTCAGCGGCACCGGCAGCAACGACAGCATCGGCACGGCCTACAGCGAAGTCGATAATGCCTCCACCACCCTGCAGCGCCAGTTCGGCCTGTCACGACGCGCCGCCGACGACATCACCGTCTCGTGGTTTCTCAATGGCGAGGCAGGTCTAGAAGCCAAAGCACAAGGAGGAGTTCTTAGCGGCGGAATTGGGGCTAAAGGTGGACGCAATCAGAGCTGGACCGACAGCGACGTCGGCATCGCGTCCGAGGATCGCAGCCGGATTGTTGGGTCGCTCCAACAGATGTCGGAGACCCGGAACTGGTCCAGCACGCGCGAAGGCTTCCTCCGCCAGACGAGTTCGAGTTCGAGCTCGCAGGTCTCGTCCAGCGCGTCAGGCCTCAGCCGCTCGCTGACCGAAGCGCAGACCTACTCGGTTGAGGCGCGCCGCGCGGAAGAACTGGCCAGCCGGCTCGAGAACCAGGCTACCTGGTACGAGGGCGCAAACGCTGCCGGCTCGCTCAACCTCAGCCAAGCCTATCGCGAATGGGGTATGGCGGAGATCGAGGCGAACCGGGACTACTATGGCCCGGTCCGGTTCGACGACATCAACTTTCAGATGAGTGCACAGGGCCAGCAGCTCCAGGCGCGGTTCGTGGAGACCTACGCTGATCGCCTGCACGACGAGATCGAAGGAGAGTTGACTCTGCCCCAATTTGCACCGGTGAGCCGTCCCGGCATCGCGGGCCAGGGCGATGTCCGCGCGCGCGGTCCCAGCAGTGGCAGCGGATCAGGCAGTGCCAGTGCCGCTCCCGGCTCGTCGGGGATCAGCGAAGAGGTGCGCACGGCCCAAATGCGCGGCCGTGGGCGGATTGATCAGTCGAGGGGCAACCTCGACGCTGTCACCCGCGGCGCCAAAGGCGCATCGGAAGAGGCCGCGGATGAGGTCAAAGAGTGGTAATTCAAAGGATCAGATCGTAGGTGACCGCGTAGATCAAGAACGCTGCAACCAATCCTGCAAACACGAGCAAGCCCCGTCGCTCCCATGGGTCAGCCCAAGCTTTTTTGATGCGATATTCCGTAAGGCGGTTTTCCGCGATTGCCCGGTCAATTTCCTTGAGACCCTTCCAATCCTCGGTTGGAGTGTGGTGGTCAGATGACTTCAACATGAGGCACCTATTCGAAGTGAGTGGCGCTCCAAGACTACCGCATTATCGCGCATTTTTGGGGCGTTATACGCTGATTCTGACACATAAAATCATGGCCGCCAAGCGTTGGTTGAGCGGCTATTTCATGAACTCAGTTCGAGATATCGGCAGAATGCATTTGCGAGCTGCATCTGACGAGGTGTGCGGCACTCGGCCTCGAAAACTTGCGGCGACCCCACTAGGATCGTGACGCATTTGGCGCGCGAGGTCGCGACGTTGAGCCGGTTGAGGCTGTAGAGAAATTCCATA
>NCEU01000012.1 GCA_002280855.1 Sphingomonadales bacterium 32-65-25
CGCCCCACGTGTTTGCTCGCTGTTCTCGCCTATGAGTTTCACGGTCAGGCCGTCGATGCGTTGCTGGATTTCGGCTGCCACCTTGGGCCATGCAGATTCAAGCGCGGCAAGCGTGCTGTTCAGGTAATCAAGGCGGTCTTCAATGTTCATTTTTTGTGCAATAAAAAGCCACCCTTGTGAGGCGGCTGGATGGTTGTTGGGTGGCTGCTTATGTGCGGTAGAACTCTTTGTATACCGTAGAAATCGGATCGCAAATGATCCCACCAGCATCAATCCTGCTGCGGAGGTGTGAGGCCCATGTGTCGATATTGGCTGTCGTCATCTCCAATGATCCGGGCGAAGAAGCTACAGCGCGGTGCAGCGTAATGATCGCCCACTCCCCCAACAACTCTGCCCGGTCAATCAAAGCGATCACATCTGCGGCAGTAGTAGTGTTTGTGACCTGCAAAGTCCCGCGTACAGCAAAAGGCGGCTCGTTCACTGGACATGCGAGGCTGTGCAGCATTGCACCGGGGCCAGTACCGGAAACAAACGCACGGACACCAGCAGCCCTAAGCGCACCATATACCAAGTCTTGGCGCGCATCAGTCGTAGATGCCTTAAACAGACTTACATACCCCTCAACAGCAAACCCAAGTCCACGACGCCACGAATTTGTATTGAACAGATCAAATCCTGCTTTTACGTCATTCGTGATTGCCAAAGCAGTCGGCCAGTCTGTTGCATTTACGTATCCACCAGTCAACGCATTATCGTAAGTGTGGTGGATGCACTCATGCCCTTCAGAGTACATTTGATCCACTTGGGCCAACGTCATGTAGCTTGCGCTGGCCCCGATGCCCTCCCCTACGATTGCCAGCGATACCTTCAAACCGTAGGTGTCGAGGATAGGCTTAATCAGCGTGTACTGGCTGATGTACTCGCCGTCCATGCGGATAGAGACACGCCCGCGCGTCTTGGCGTTTGTGCGAATTTGGCCGACATGTACCGGGTAGTTAGCCGATTCAGCGATTGTGGTCTGAACAATGTCGATTGCAGTAAAGGTTTCAGTCTGGAGCGATGCCCATGTGTAGCCGCCAGCAAAAGTAACATGCGTCGTATTGTCTTCACCAAAGCTGAATACATGCCAGCTATCAGGAGGAATACTAGTTGCGGAGCAATGCAGTCGCACCTGCCCAGTCGCTGTCTTGAGCCAAATTTGCAGGGCATAACTCGGCTCACCCGCAATATTACCAGCAGAGGCGTTCGATGTGATGTGTAACGGAATCTGGATGGACAGAATATCCTTTAGGCTGAGGCCGTTCGTGAATGTGAAGCGCCCGATGTACGTGCTTGATGCATCAGATGAGAACGTTAGTTTAGCTGTTGGGCGGCCTGCGTAAAGAACTGTCGAATCAAGCGCAATGTCGTCACCTGTCCCGGTAGACGCCATTGATAGCGCACCGGATCGCGTAGACCAATCACATATAACTCCGCCAGTGTCTTTAGTATCTTCTGACAGCCGCACGACACCTCCCGCCACCACCAGCACCGTGTTGTTGTTGGCGTCGGTGGTGAGCATCGCCGCATCAGGCTCAGTCACCCCATACTCGCAATCATTGCCGACAGCCGCAATGGTGATGATCGTATCACCCCCGTAACCGCCGAAAGTCATCGTCCCGTCAATCGTGCCAAGCAAGCCACCTGGGCCGGTAACGGTCGTACCGTAAGCTGGTTATTCGCCGCGAGCGTGAACGTGGCGCTGTTGCCGGATGGGATGATAATCATTGTGTGGGTTCTTCCATGTAAGCGCCATCTTCAGGCGTAAAAAAAGCCGCTAATTAGGCGGCTTGTGAATTTCACTCGTTTGTCTCTAAAGCAAGAACCCACGCGATTGCATAAAGCTAATTGGGTGTTTGTCTCGCTTCTGGTTATTGCATCTCTGCCGAAGCAACTGCATATTGCTATCTACGTTCTCTCCGCCAAGCGCAAGCGGCATGATGTGGTCTAGGTGATAGTCGTCACCAAGAGGCTTACCGCAACAGGCACATAGCCCGCGCTGCATTACAAACAACCTACCAGCCAAATCCCTCGACAACTTGCCGCCACCAAGCCTGCCACGACGATTCTGTTTATGAACTCGCCGCTTATCCTTGTTCTTGGCCTGCCATGTGGAAACTAAATATTTTACCCGCTCCTGGTTGGCCTCCCGCCATTTCGCTCCGTTGGCGCTTGCCGTTTCCTTGTTTTCGTTGCGCCAAATCGCTTGTTTCTTGCTTATTGCTTCTTTGTTGCGCTGATGGTATTCGGCATTTCTTAGCTTTTCTTTTTCCGGGTTCGCTATACGGTAGGCTTTCTGCCTGGCTTTAGCTCGATCCTTATCAGCTTCATATCTAGCTATTCCTCCGAGTCTTTTGCACTCGCAGCAACCACCTTTTATATGATGCTTACTGATATGTCCGTTTTTGCATGGTGTTCCGGTAAAGTAAATTACCAATCCTTGTGAAATGGCGTCTTGCCTGGAAATTATTTCCATTTTAAGCCCCGCGGTTCAGAGGCTTAATTTTACGGCAACTATTCTATTTCTGGCCTGTTATCTTGAAAAAAACCCGCGTCTGCGGGCCGGTCGGGTTCCATTATTTCCATCGGCGGCGGTTCTTGCATCGGTTCCGCGTATTCCTGCTGCATCGGCTCCTGCATTTCCGGTGGGTAGCCTTGCGGTCCCATTGGCTCCTGCGGTTCCTCGTAGGGCTGCATGGCGTCGGTAATCGTCTGCAACACGATGGCCTGCACCTGCTCTGGCGTCATGCCAACGCCTACAACCTTCAAGCGGTCTGTCTCGGCCTGGTATTCCTTGATTGCAAGCTCTCGCTCTTTGGCTTCCGCCTCCGCTTCCTTGCTTTCAAGTTCCTTGCTCATCTCCTGAATCGCCTGATCCATTTGCTGCATTTGCTGTTGCAGTTCTTGCATCTTGGGGTCGGGTGCCTTGCCGTCCTCGTCCTTCAGAATTGGACTCTCGCGGCCAATCTCCATTACATCCCACGTCTGCTGCAACAGCTCGCGCGCGTCAATCAGCGGCGCGGTAGCAGGGTTGCTCATGGCAAATTCCGAGAACGCCCGCAGCTTGTTCGTTAGCACCTCTTTTTGCATGAATGAGGATGTGCCGGTCGCCTCCCATTCCATGAACGAGGTCTTGCCGAATTCCTTGATCTGCTGCCATGTCGCGGCGATTTCGTCGCCGTGGATCTTGCGCACCGTCTCGACTTCAAGAAACTTCAAGTCCCACTCGATAACGGCTTCGACAATCTTCTCGATCCAGTTCTCGTCAATGTTCCGCCGACATGATCATACTGATGCCGGTCGCGGTCTTGTTGAGGTTGCTCGCGTCGTCGCCCTGCGTGTACTTGGTGATCCCTGTGTCGTCGTCCGAGAACTGCTCGGACATGCGGATTACGTCAATCCAGCCGCCTGTAATATCCGGTTCGTCGTGTTCAAGAATCGCCGTCTTGCGCTCGTCAGGGCTTAACCCCGGCTTCATCTGGTACACCTTGCCGGGGTACTTCACAAAATCCTCGGTCGGCATGAACATTGAGCGGTCTACGCTCTTTGTTCCGAGCAGTGCCATGCCCTTGCCTTCCATGAACAGCCGGAATGCTGCGTTCACGGTCTTCTGGTGCGGCGCATTGTTCTCAGCCGGGCCAACGCCCCACATTTCGTGCTCTACGTCTTCGTAAGCACAGCGCAGGGCGGGCATTTTGTCGCCATAGGGGCTTTCGCTCACCTTGACAACGGCACCGCCAGCCATGATGACAATGGCGTCGACCATTTCGCCAGACTCAAGATCGTCAATCGTCGGCTCGGTCTGCTTCAACAGCCGCGCCGGGATTTTGCCAAAGAAGCGCGCCACCTTGATGCGGTTATTTTTGTGCCAGTACTCGACGTTGCCGCGCATCTGGCCCGCAATCTCTGAGCCGGTCTCCCCGCCGCTGTCAGCAGCACTCAGCAAGGCCGCATCGACGTTGCTATAAGACTTATCCCGCTTCCACGCATCGACGGTGTGCGGGCTTTCCATCGTCACCCAAAACACGCCCAGACCATCTTCAAGGCAGCGCGCCTCGGGGTCCGGGTAAACGTCCAGCGTGTTGCCAAGCTCGAAATAAGGCGCGTCGTATTTGAACTCACTTTCCTTAAGCTGCGTGTAACCCAGGCTGTTGTCCGCCATCGTTTCGACCAGTGTTTCGGTGCGCACGAACGGGCCAAAAATAAACCCCGTGCCATAGGTTGCCAGCGTGTTGACCCCGGCCTTGAGCATCGAGCGGAAGCCCATGTCCTCAAGCTGTTCGGTAACGATTGCCTCCACAGCATCGGCAAACGGCGCTAGCTCTTCGTTGGTCGGGTTAGTGTCAAACGGCAGTTGTCCATTGCCGAACAGCGCGTCGTTGATCTTGGCGCGTGCTGCCCGAACCTTATTGCGGGTTGATCCGATGAATAGACCATTCGCCTTGCGTGCCTTGGCAGCAGCGGTTCCCTTGGTGTCACTGTCGCGCGGCTCTCAAGCAACGACGCAAGACCAGCAGTTTTAGTCAGTGATTCGGTCAAAACGTGTTCCCCTTCGACATGTTCAGCACTCCGGGGATTACCTGCATATTCGACTCACAATGTAGGCCGCACACGATTTTTGACTTTAACGGGACAATATGGTCTACATGCCACGCAAACCCAGTTGCCTTTGTTCTACGTTTTGCCAGGTCGTATATCTCTTGAATGATGAACCTGTCAGCCCATTGCGGTGTTGCATTTTGTTTTGTCGCACGGCGAGTGCCGCAACGCGCATAACCCTTTGAGGGGTTTGCCTGCTCATAAGCCCGCACAACAGCACGCGCCTTTTCAGGGTTGTTCTTGCGCCATGTGGCGGATATTGCTGCGCGCTTTTCTTTGTTCTGCGCGCTCCATGCTGAATTTGTTGATTGTTTCTTAGCTGGGTCTTTTGAATACCGCTCTTTTCCTTCCTGCTTGTGGCAGGCTTTACACCATGACTGCCGCCCATCGCTTGCTGGCTTGTGGGCGTAATAAGCCCCAAGCGGCTGAACGACTTTGCATTTTGTGCAAGCCTTTTCTGCAGTTTTAGATAGGGTGTCTGTCATAGTGTGCTAATCTTGTATTGCAGCGTTCGGTTGGTAGGATCAACCGGGGAGCGAGTCGCCCAAAAGTGCATCAGGCTAAAGACACGGCGCGTTAAATGCAGCCAGCCAATTCACCGGCTGGCTTTTTGTTGTCAGAAACATCATTGGTCATTCGTTCGCTGTTGATCGAGATATAGCGCAAATTGTCCGCACCGTGGCTCCACTCATCGTGCAATGGCGCGCCGGGTTCCTGCGTCTGCTGGTTGATGCTGCGGCGGTAGCGTTTTGCGCATTGCACCAGCCGTTCAGTCTTCGATTTGTCGAAGTACATGCGGCCAAACGTCATGCGGGTCATTCTCAGCCCGTCTTCGATGCTCATGTTAGGCGTGATCGCAACCGTCCAGCCCAACGCCTTCATGATTTCCTCGGCACTCTTGCCGGTCTTGTAATCCTTGTGGCGGCCATCATGCGGAAGGTAGAGCGTCCCCCAATTCAGGTGCTTTTCCTTCAGCATCACGCTGTAGTAATCCAGCGTCTTGTGGCTGGTTTCGATGTATTCGATGATCCGTAACTCTGACGTGTGTTTTTGCACCAGGCTGATCGCCATTGCGTCATTCCACCCCAGGTCAAACACCACATGCACCTTGAGCATCGGGTCGTATGGCACGTTACAGATGCGCTTCTCGGCCTCGGCCTTGGCTACTTCGTCGTAATAGATCGCACCGGCTACGGCAGGTTTACACTTGCCCTCCCAAATCCAGTCGTAATCCTTCGGGTTGGTCAGCTTGCTGTGCTGTCTCTCGGCTTCGAGCACGGCGGGAAACCAAGGGTTGTCTGAATAGTTAACCTCAACCACAACCGAATCAGGCGGCGGGTTGACGGTAAACCGCTGGTGCGTGTCGTCCGTTTCGAGTTCTGGGTTATACGTCACCCATATCTCGCTCGATGGTTTGCGAATGGTCGGGATCAGCACGTCCCATGATCGCTTTCGCACTACCTGCCCTTCTTCCACCCAAACCCGATCAACCCCCTCGTATGACTTAATCGACTCAATCGTGTGGGCGGCAAGACCGGCAAACGTGAATTCTGTCCCGTTCTGCCCGCGTATCTCGTTTTCGAGTATCTGGTAAAACCAGCCCAGCCCCAACGCTTCGATCTGGTCTGATAGCAACTTGTGAACGCTGTCCTTGATCGACTTTTGCACCTCACGCGTGCAAAGAATGCGCAGCGGTTCTGACGCGCCCTGCAAAAGCAGCGCCCTGGCAAAACTCCAACTCTTTGCGCTACCGCGCCCGCCGCGCGCAACCTTGAACCTCTTTGGTTCGAACAGGCACTTGAGTTTGTCCGGGAACTCAACCAGCATCAGGTTTAACAAAAGACACTGACAGACTGCGGTCTGCTGGCGTGTTGTTTATCTGGATGGCCGTATCAGGCGTTTTCCCCAACACGGTCTCCTTGCCCTTCAGGATAGTCTCTGCGCGCATTCTGTACCCGGCCTGACCTTCGCATGGCTCATCCATCGCCTGCTTGACGTTGGTTACAGCAGCATGAGTAAAGAACTGGATATGCTTCGTGCGCTCATCAACCAGCGTTTCGGCTATTTTCAACTCTGTTGAATTAAGTGTTGATTTTTCAACCTCAATATCTGCAAGCTGTTGTTTGTTCTGTACTTCCCTACTTATTAGGGGTTGAATTTTCCCCTTCATCCATCCTTCTGACTTTGCCTTCTTGCTTATCGTGCTTCGGTCTTTAATCTTGACCTCAGTACGCTCTACAATCTCAGAGAGGGACAGTCCACTTTCAAAGAAGGCGCGTACAACGTCCCATTGTTCAGGCGAGTAGGCCATGCGCTAACTGCTTGTCAATTGATTCGTACAGGCCCGCATCCTCCAGGCCACACACATGCGCCCGCATAAACGAGCAATCGTCGTCGCCTCTTACGGTGCAGCGGGGGGTGATGTAAACGGGGTGGAGCCGGGCG
>NCEU01000006.1 GCA_002280855.1 Sphingomonadales bacterium 32-65-25
AACCCGCAGCCCATTGTAGCCATCAGCCACCGAACGTTGCGGGCCACAACCGGCCATCATAATTGACGGCGACCGGCCATCGTAATTGTCGCCTGACAAAGGGCCCAGCAGACGCGCCGAAAACGTTGGGACCCGGAGCGATCTCCGCCGCCGGAATAACCTTGGGTTTACCGAGGCGAGGCAAGTAAACAAATTTACTCACAAAAGCGTTAACTAGTCCCGCCAAATGCGTTCCTCCCCCAAGCCTTGTGCTGACTGTAACAGCGAGGCTTCAAAAGCCACTCCTGCTTGGCCAAAGCGTGCTGAATTTGAGCTGAACTGACTTTGTCAATCTTACCGCTGGCTGATGCACATGCCAACGAGAGAGAAGTCAAATAGGCACGCCCCACGCGAAACCTGCCGATCAACCACCAGTTAGTGCGGCCTGAAACGAAATAAATTCAAGAATCACCGCTAGAGACTCTCATAAAATTCAATGGCGTTGTTCATATCAGCGAACTCGACACCTTCGCCATTATGGATAACAACAGCTCTTGAACAAATTTCTCGTACGGTTTCCATACTATGACTTGCAATAATCATCGCTCGATCCGCACGCTTTTCAAAAAGCTCATATTGACATTTCCGATGGAAATTCTGATCTCCTACAAGGATAATCTCATCAATCAGATAGCAATCAAACTCGATCGCAAGAGACAGTGCGAACGCAAGTCTTGCCCGCATACCGGATGAGTACGTCTTCACCGGCATTTTGAGTGCACTGCCCAATTCGGTAAAATCTTCAACAAAATCACGAATCTGCGCGTATGAGGTTCCATAAATCCTCGCGATGAAACGCGCATTGTCGTAGCCGGTGAGACTGCCCTGGAAGGCGCCACTGAAGCCAATTGGCCAGCTGTTCGTCATGTGCCGGACAACTGTCCCGCTATCGGGCATTTCGACACCGCCAACCAATTTGATCAGCGTGGATTTTCCTGCGCCATTGCGGCCAAGCAGAGCCAACCGTTCACCACGGGCAAGGCTGAACGAGATGCCCTTCAGAATCTCCCGGCGACCATGGCCTGCCCGGTAACTTTTACGAATGTCCCTGCACTCGATCATTCGACCACCAGCTGCTTTCGTACCGCTCGACACAGAAGGAGGCCAAGGGCCATGCACGGCAGGCAGAATTGGAGGGGATATAGGAGGCTGTATTGCGGATCGATTGAAGGACCAAACAGCCCGTAGCGCATCATCTCCATGCCATGCACGGGTGGTGAATAGAGTATAATCTCGGCAACCGCGGGAGATAGCGCACTGACGATGAAAAAGGCGCCCGAAAAAGGCACCATCAGATAGGCAGTTACAGGCATGAACTTCTCAAGAATTTCGTTCATTTCACTGAGCGGTGCGATTACCAGGCATACCGATATCGTAAACAGCGCATAGTATGCCCAACCCAAAAGCAAAAAGCCCATATCGTAAGGCCAAGGAAACATTCCGAAGGCACCCAAAACCACTGCAATGAATAGATACGCCATCATATGACCAACAAGTTCGATAAAAAAACGAACCAGAAGTATGTCCAGAATTTTGACCTGGCGATGATAGAGCAGACTGCCGTTGGCTGTAAAACTGCTGACGGACCGCGATAACGAACTGCGAAACAGAACGAGCGGAATATAACCGCTCACCACAAATGACACGATATCAACACCAAACTCGACCGGGCCCTTCATGACCCGCCATAACAAGCCCACCAGCACCGCAAAAAGCAGCGGTTCCACCATGATCCACAGGAAGCCGATATTCTCCCGCCCGAAGCGCGTGGTGAGTTCGCGCAGCATCAGGGCGCCGATGACGCGGGTCTGGATGTTCCAGCCTTTCCTGAAGGAGGCCATGCCTCAATCCTCCGGCGCGTGTTCCAATATGCCGACCACGAACATCCAGATGATGAAATACAGGCACAGGGCAAAGCCCAGGATGGTCAGCACATTGCGCAGGGCGTGGGGGAATTCGGGCAGATCAGGCTCGTTCGGGTTGACGACGCGTTCCAGGTAGAATTGCTGCTTCAGCGCATCGGTGCGGGCCTGTTCCAGCGAGGAACGGGTGATCAGCAACAGCTGGCCGGCAAATTCCTGTTCCAGCGCGACGGCCTCGTAAGCCGGCAGCTTGCCGCTGATCGTGCCGGGGCCGCCAACGATGCTGGCCGTCTGCTGGTTGATTTCGGCCGTGAGGGACGCAATGCGCTGGCGCAGGGCCGGTATCGCCGGGTGATCGGGCGTCAGACGCTGCAGCGTGGAAAGCTGCGCGTCCAGCGCGGCGCGTTCGGTGATCAGGCGGTTGGCAATCTCCACCACGCCTTCGGCTTGCTTCAGCGGATCAACCAGTTGGGCCTTGTTGCGGTAGGCGGCCATGGCGCGGCGGGCACGGGCAACCCGCGCTTCGGCGTCCACCACCCGGCTTTCCGCTTCGGTAATGGCCCGGCCGCGGGCGCGCTCGTTCAGTTCGTTGACCAGCGCCTCGCTCTGACGGAGCAGGCGTTCATTGATCAGCCGGGCATCGGTGGCCGTATAGGCCCGCGTGCGCAGCACCACCAGGCCGGTATCGGTGTCGCGATCGACGCCAACCTTCTGGCGGTAATAATCGTACAGATCTTCAAACGCGTCGTCTTCCCAGGGCCGCGGAAAGGCCGAGAGCATATCGATCCCGTTGCCGCCATAGATGGTCTTCACCGGCACTTCGGCCACCAGCTTTTGCAGCGCCGAGCGCGAGCGCACGAAATCGATAACCTGATCGGCCTGTTCCTGCCCGGCAGACAGCCCGGTTGTCTGGATCAGATTGGCAAAGGTTGAAACCTGCCCGCCGCGCTGGTTCGGCGCCTTGATCACAAAGCGCGATTCCGAAACATATTCGTCGGACGCGATCAGGAAGAAATAGAGTGCGCTGAGCAGTACGGGCAACACGACGCAGACCAGGAACCAGGGATTACGCTTGGCCTTGACAGTCCATTTTTGGATGATGGTCATGCGGCCCCTATGCCCGCCTGTCCGCTGCGGCGCCAGAGGGAATCAACGCGTGGCGGCAATTGCGCCGTGCCCGGCAATGCGCCAGAGCGTTGATATGCCTTGCTTGGATTCACCCGGTTTGTTCTGATGCGCGACAACGATGCACCTTATCTGCTTGATGTGTCGCGCATGGTGTGGCGGCGATGGGCGGGCATGCGGCCAACAGGGATCGATCGCATCTGCCTGGCTTGGCACCTGCATTATGGGCCGCTGTCGCAAGCGGCGCTGTTCCACAGGCGCGGCTGGCATATCTTGCCGATGCATTCATCGCAGGCACTGTTTCATCTGCTCGACGACGAAGGCCCGCGCGGCCAGTTCCGCCGGCGTTTTGCGGCCTGGGCGGCGCGCAACCTGGTCCACTTGGCGCGGCCGCAGCCGGGACGTGGAAGGTTGTGGTTGAATGTGGGTCACACGGGGCTCAACCTTCCCCATCTCGCCGAATGGGTGCGCAGCGCCGATATCAAGCCGGTACTGATGCTGCACGATATCATCCCTATCACCCACCCCGAACATTGCCGTGAGGGCGAGAAGACGCGGCATGAAGTTCGGGTGAAGACATTGCTCAAGATCGCTCACGCCGTGATTGGCAATAGCCAGGACACGCTGGATCGGCTGAACGCCTATGCTGCCGGCATCGGCATGGTGGTGCCGCAATCGCTGCCAGTGTGGCCGGGCACGCCACGTCTGGCCATGCCAGCGGGCGAGCGGCCGGCGCTGAGCGATGATTTCATCATTCTCGGGACCATCGAAGGCCGCAAGAACCACATGCTGCTGCTTGATGTGTGGGAACGGCTGGTGGCGCAGCACGGCGAGGCGGCGCCCCGGTTGGTGATCATCGGGCGGCGGGGCTGGGCCTGTGATGATGTGCTGGCGCGGCTGGAGGCCGGTGGCTTTGGCAACCACGTGGTGGAAACCGGCGCCCTGTCAGACGATGACATCGCCCGGATGCTGGCTGGCGCGCGCGCCCTGCTCTTCCCCAGTTTTGCCGAAGGCTATGGCCTGCCGCTGGTGGAGGCGCTGGACGCCGGCCTGCCGGTGATTGCCAGCGATCTCGATGTGTTCCGCGAGATTGGTCAGGGCGTGCCCGATCTGTTGCCGCCCGATGATGTGGACGGCTGGGCGGCGGCCATCATGGCCTATGCCGCGCCAGACAGCCCGGCCCGCGCCGCGCAGATGGCCCGGCTGGCGAAGTTTCGCGCACCCGATTGGCCCGGGCATTTCGCCCAGGTCGATGCGTTTCTGGAAACGCTTTAGCGCTGCGTCGACGGCACCGGCTCCACGCCGGTGATGCGGCCGTGGACGAGATCGCTGTAATCCTGCGCCAGTTGCAGCGTCGCCTCACCCACCTGGAAATTCCATGGGCCGATTTCGGCCAGCGGCGTCACTTCAGCGGCGGAGCCGGTGAGGAAGGCTTCCTGGAAACTGGCCAGTTCTTCCGGCCAGATCGCGCGTTCCACCACCTTGATGCCGCGGCGCTGGGCGAGCGCGATGATGCTGCGGCGGGTGATGCCATCCAGGAAGCAATCGGGGGTGGGCGTGTGCAGTTCGCCATTCTGGAAGAAGAAGATGTTGGCGCCCGTCGCTTCGGCCACCTGCCCGCGCCAATCCAGCATCATCGCATCGTTATAGCCGGCGTTTTCGGCGGCGTGCTTGGACAGCGTGCAGATCATGTAGAGACCGGCCGCCTTGGCGCGCACCGGCGCGGTATAGGGCGCGGGCCGGCGCCACGGCGCGATGTTGAGGCGCAGGCCCTTCTTCAGCGCTTCCGGGCCAAAGTAAGCCCCCCATTCCCAGGTGGCGACGGCGAGATGCGCCTTGGTCTTCTGCGCCGAAACGCCCATCTGCTCGCTGCCGCGCCAGGCGACGGGGCGAACATAGGCGTTGGTGAGGCCATTGGCAGCCAGCGTCTGCCGGCAGGCCTCGTCAATCTCTTCAACGCTCCACGACAGCGGAAAGCCCATCAGCTCGGCCGAATCGCGCAAGCGCTGGGAATGGGCCGACAGCGCATAGATATGGCCGCCGTAGGCGCGCGCGCCTTCGAACACGGAGCTGGCATAGTGCAGGCCGTGGGTAAGAATGTGGACATTGGCTTCGCGCCAGGGCTTCAGTTCGCCATCCATCCAGATGAAACCGTTGCGATCGTCGAAGGTAGCGTCGGTCATGGCAGAAACCCTGTCCCCAGAAACAATGGTGAGGCTTGCCGCCCTGCCCCGGCAACAAACGAACAGTGTGGCCACCGCCGCCTTGCCGGGAATTGCGCGCCCCGCTTGTGTCGGCATAGCCTTTGTGGCAGATAAGTCAACATGACTGTCCTTAATTCTGCTGCAGCTACGCAGGCTGCGGTCTCCCCCTTGAAGGTAACGCCGGCCTCGCCGCTGTTCCTGCGCGAGGACGAGATCCGGCGCGGCATTGAACTGCTCTATTTCGGCTACACGTCGATGATCCGGGGTGCCGATGCGATTTTGGAAGCACAGGGGCTGGGTCGCGCCCATCACCGCTCGCTTTACTTCATCGCGCGCCGACCGGGGCTTTCGGTGGGGGAACTCATCAGCCTGCTCGGCATCACCAAGCAATCGCTGGCCCGGGTGCTGAATGATCTGGGCAACCGCGAACTGGTCGAACAGCGCGTGGGCGTGGTTGATCGCCGGCAGCGCCTGCTCACGCTCACGGCGTCGGGCGCGGCGCTGGAAGCGCGGCTGTTCACCGAACTGGAACGATCGATGGCGCGCGCCTATGGCGAAGCCGGGCAGCAGGCCGTCACCGGTTTCTGGGCCGTGCTGATGGGCCTGGTACCGCCGGCGGACCGCCCGCAGGTGGAAGCGCTGCAGGGTTAAGGCGGCGAGAGCGCTTTCAGATAATCGAACAGCGCCCGGCGTTCGGCGTCGGTCATGTGCACCAATCGTTCCCGGCCCACGCCCGTCATCAACCGCAACTTGCGTCCATCCGGCGGCCGGCCGGTGGTGGTGAGCCGCACAAAGGCTGGCCAGTCATAAACCTGGATGGCATCCGCCAGTGCTGGCGTATCACTGCCAAAGCCGCCAAGTCCGTGATTGTGACACTCCGCGCAGGCAAGCCGGGTGAAATAGGGGCCCCAAGCCGGCGTGCCCGGTGCCGGGGCAACAGCAGGGCCCGCATCTGTGGCCCGCACCAGCACGACATTGGGGATCAACTCGCCGGTGGCGGCGGCATAGGCCTTGAACAGGCGATGTTTCAGCGTGACCGGCTGGGCATCGCTGGCGGCCGGCAGGCTGCGCAGATGGGCGTGTATGGCGGCAATCTCGTTGTCGGCCATGACGGCAAACATCTCGGTTGGCATTGACCAACTGATACTGGTGCCATCGGGGCGAAGATCATGACGCACAGCGCGCGCGAAATCCTCGCGCGCCCACTCGCGGGCACGGCGACGCAGATTGGGCGCGACCACGCCATAAAAGTCTTCGCCGGTCAGTGCCTTGCCGTGACAACCGCTGCAGCCATAGACGCCCACCAGGCGCGCGCCCAGCGCCGCATCACCGGGCCCGCCCGCCACCGTCGACGGCAGCGCGCCATGATCCTTCGTCAGTTGCTGCTGTCCGGCCCACCACAACCCGCCTGCGGTGCCGGCCACCACGAGCAGCGACGCGCCGATCACCCCCAGACCAAGCTTCACCCATCGCGGCACGGCATGTCTCTCCCAAGCGAGAGATTATGTCAGTCGCGCCAGCGTGTCAGCCCAGTTCGCGTGACCGCGCCGCCGCTGCGGCTACCACCTGTTCCAGCAGCGGCGTCAGGCCCGGCATCAGCACCGAAAGGCCAGCCGCTGTTGTGCCGCCGGGCGAGGTGACGCGTTCCCGCAACGCGGCAGCCGGGGTCGCGCCATCCTGCGCGGCCAGTGCAGCAGCGCCAATCAGCGTCTGGCGGGCAAGGCGCATGGCCATAGCCGGTTCCAGGCCAGCCGCTTCCCCGGCGGCGGCCAGCGCCTCGATGAAGTGGAACACATAGGCCGGGCCGGAACCGGAAACGGCGGTAACGGCATCGAACTGGGCTTCATCGGAAAGCCAGATCGTCTGCCCCACCGGCTGGAACAGCGCTTCGGCGGCGCCTTGCACGATATCGCCATCGCGGGTGAACAGCGCGGTGGCGCCCTGCCCCACCGCAGACGGCGTGTTGGGCATGGCGCGCACGATGCCGGCGCCGGGGAACAGGCGGGCCAGATCCTCCGTGCGCACACCGGCCATTACTGAGATGATGAGCGTCAGCGGCCCCAGCCGGCCCGCCAGCGGCAGCACCGCCTGCGCCCACGCCTGCGGCTTCACGGCGAGCACAACGATATCGGGTTTGCCTTCGGCCGGTGGGCGAGCGGAGGCTTCCACGCCGGGCGGCAGATTGCGCGCCGCCGGATCGATCACGGCAACAGGCCCCAGCCCTTCGGCCAGCCAGCGCCGCAGCAACGCGCCGCCCATGTTGCCACAGCCGATCAACCAGATCGGCGCTTCACCCGTCATGTCTGCCCCCAAAACCGGTCTTATGCTTCGCCGGCTGTCTCGATCAGCGCGGCGGCCAATGCTTCGACCGGGCTCTGGCCCGCCAGCAACACCAGCTGGAACACCGGATAGTAACGCTCGAACTCTTCTACCGCTGCATCGGTGAGGATTTCAGCCTGGGCCGGCGACAGATCACCGCCGTCTTCGGCATCATCATCAGCCAGCAACGTGGCGTGGCGGAACAGGATCATGCCATCGGCCGACCAGAGTTCGAAATGGCCCATCCACAATTGTTCGTTGATCAGGCCGATGGTTTCGTACACCGCCAGCCGCCGATCCTCGGGCACAGTGAGATCGGCCTGGGCAATGATCTGAAGCACCCGGTCTTCCCCGCGCCACAGCGCACGCAGCTGGTAGGTGCACCAGCCACCCTTCACCGTGGTGATGATTTCCTCGTCACCCACACGTTCGGAGGCCCAGCCATTGGCATCGAACAATTGTTCGAGCAGGTCGATCGGGGCGGGCTCGCCCGCGCTGAAATCAATTTCGGAAAAGCTCATCGTGCCTCTCCCTTACCGGCCACGGCACAGGCTGTGCAAGCCTTGCCGATTCGGCAAGAGCAAGCCACGCAAAATCTTGTGGATATCAGGCGTCTGCCCCACCAGATTTGCGGCTCTTCTTCGCGGCCGACTCAGCCAGTTCGGCCTTGAGGGCGGCGATTTCCGCCTTCAGTGCCTCGATTTCGCCGCGGGCCGTGGCCGCCATGGCTTTGACCGCATCGAATTCGTCGCGGCTGATCTCGCTGGCGCCAACGAATTCCTTCATCCGTTCCCGCGCCACGCCGGAAAATTCGCGGCTGGCGCCGGCCAGCGTGCCCATGGCGGCGGTGGCGACCTTGGACAGGTCTTCAAACAGTTTGTTGTCGTTTTGCATAGTTCAGATCCCGAGCTGCATGGCATCGGCCATAGGGTTGAGCATCATGATGGCAATATTCAGCGCACCCGCAAAGCACAGCCAGGCGCAATAGGGCAGCATCAGCCAGCCGGCCAGCCGGTTGACGCGCCAGAAGCTTAGGCAAGTCGCCACCGCCACCAGCAGCATCACCGCGATGATGGCCAGCGCGGCGGAAATCATGTGCAGGCGGAAAAACACCGGCGACCAGGTAAGATTGATGGCAAAGCCAACGGCAAACAGCGCGATGGCGAGGCGCTTGCCCGGCACCTTTTTCGTGCCCCACACCATGGCAAAGGCCACGCCGATCAGCGTGTAGAGAATGGCCCAGGCAATGCCGAACAGCGGCCCCGGCGGCTGGAACACCGGCAGGGTGAGCGACTGGTACCACGGGTTGGTATCGGTGGAGCCGGCGATGCGCGCTACAAGCCCGCCCATCAGCAGGATAGCTGGCACCGCCACGATCGCCGCCCGCGAAAAGCTGCCCGTGGAAAACCAGGGTTCAGGCGCGTCAAGGGACTCAGGATTGGACATTGCCGTTGGTGTAGCCTGTTGCCCGCTGCCACGCTACACGTGACGCATGGTGGACAGTGACGCAGTGCCCGTGATTGACGTCTGCTGGCTGTGCGGGCGACCGCTGGGTGTGGAGGTGGAATGGCATCACCCGGTCCCCAAGGCCAAGGGCGGCCGTGTTCGGCAAAAGGTCCACCCGATCTGCCACGAAGCCATCCACGCCCATTTCAGTAACAGCCAGTTGGGCCGCATGGGGTCGGATAAGGCGACCGTGCTGGCGGAACCGGGCGTGGCGGCGTTCGTGGCGTGGGTTTCGGCCAAGCCGCCGGATTTCCATGCGCCCACCAAGGGCAAGAAGCGTTAGGCGGCGCGCTGGGCGCCGATCAGAAACTCCACATTGCCTTCCGGCCCGGTGATGGGACTGGTGGTGAGGCCGGCAACGGCCCAGCCCTGCCCTTCCAGCCACGCGGCGACGTCGCGGCAGACGCGTTCCCGCACCGCTTCATCACGCACCACGCCGCCCTTGCCCACATCCTCGCGGCCGGCTTCAAATTGCGGTTTGATCAGCGCCAGCAGGCGGGCGCCGGGCTTGGCGAAACCCATCGGCACGGGCAGCACCTTCATCAGACTGATGAAGCTGGCATCACAGACGATGATATCGATCGGTTCGGGGATATGCTCCGGCGACAGCAGGCGGGCCGACAATTGTTCGAGCACGACAACGCGGGGATCCTGCCGCAGCTTCCACGCCAGCTGGTTGGTGCCGGAGTCGACCGCGTAAACCCGCA
Organism: Sphingomonadales bacterium 32-65-25; assembly: GCA_002280855.1. Lineage (GTDB taxonomy): Bacteria > Pseudomonadota > Alphaproteobacteria > Sphingomonadales > Sphingomonadaceae > Sandarakinorhabdus. The sequence continues at coordinate 9,763 of NCEU01000006.1, forward strand.
CCGCGCCACGGCTGAGCAGCACATCGGTGAAGCCGCCGGTGGAGGAGCCGACATCGATGGCGACCGCGCCCGTCACATCCCAGCCAAAATGCGTCAGGCCATGATCCAGCTTGATGCCACCGCGCGACACCCAGGGATGATCGCGCCCCTTCACCTCCAGCGGCGCATCGGCAGCCAGCGTGTCGCCAGACTTGGCGATCTTGCGGTCACCGGAAAACACCAGGCCGGCCATCACCAGCGCCTGCGCGCGGGTACGGCTTTCAACCAGGCCGCGCTCTACCAACAGTTGATCGACGCGCGACTTCACCACGCTTTCTGCAGCTCCACCACCATGACTTCAATGGGTTCCTTGCCCACGTTCACATCCTGATGCAATGTCTTGGGATTGGCCGGCAACCAATAGGCCTTGCCGGTTTCCCAGTTCTGAATGTCGGACTGGCCGGTCTCCTCGCGGATATCCATGGTGCCGCCCTTCAAGGCGATCAGCACGCGCGGATGATCGTGGCGGTGCAAGGGCAGCGGATTGCCGACCGCGATCACAGAACGCCACACTTTCACCTCTTCGTTGGCGAATTGCGGCGTGCGCCCGGTTTGCACCTGTGCGACCGCCAAACCGGCGCCGAAACCGCCCAACAGCAGCACCGCACCAAGGCCCCAGGATTTCACCATGTTCATTCTCCCCATCGTCAGAATCGGCTCGCCTTGTCCAGCGGCTCAAACCGGCCGAACCGGCAGAGGCTGAACACTTGCGGTGTGAAATTGTCCTTCACCTCAAACAGATCATTGGCACAGGCGCGCGGTGACGCGTCGCGGCGCACGATGATCATGTTGGGTTTGAGGCCGGGGCAGCCATCAGGCAGCCGCGACCGGTGCCAGCGCCCGCCGGCGCGCACCAACAGCACATCGGCGCTGGCCACCTTGTATTCCAGCTGGCGGCCGACGATCAGGCAGGTCGCCGACGGGCCGGCCGCCGGCGCGGTGAGCGGATCGGCGGTCGCAACCGCCAGCAGAAGCAGGAACCCAAGCATGTTGGCCAAAGCCTGCCACAGACGCTATGCGCGGCCAATGACTCGTTTCGCCTTCAGCATCCACGCCCGCGACGGCAAGGCGCGCACCGGCACCATCACCATGCGCCGCGGCGAAATCCGCACGCCGGCCTTCATGCCGGTGGGCACGGCCGCCACGGTGAAGGCCATGCGCGCGTCTGAAGTGCGGGCCGCCGGTGCGGACATCATCCTGGGCAATACCTACCACCTGATGCTGCGCCCCACCGCCGAGCGCATCCACCGCCTTGGCGGCCTGCACAGCTTCATGGGCTGGAACCGGCCAATCCTCACCGACAGCGGCGGCTACCAGGTGATGAGCCTGTCCAGCCTGACCAAGCGCACGGAGGAAGGCGTCACCTTCGCCAGCCACCTCGACGGCAGCCGCCACCTGATGAGCCCGGAACGATCGATGGAAATCCAGCGCCTGCTGGGCAGCGATATCGTCATGGCGTTTGATGAACTGGTCGCCCTGCCCGCCCCGCGCGAAGTGGTGAAGGACGCCATGGACCGTTCGATGCGCTGGGCGGCGCGCAGCCGGGCGGCGTTCGATGCCGGCGGTGAGCACGCCGCGGGCGCCGCGTTGTTCGGTATCCAGCAGGGCGGGCTTGATGAACGGCTGCGTGCCGAATCTGCCACCGCGCTGCGCGCGATCGGCTTTGATGGTTATGCCATTGGCGGGCTGGCGGTGGGCGAAGGCCAGCCGGCGATGTTCGGCGTGCTGGATTATGCCACCGGCCAGTTGCCGGAGGATGCGCCGCGTTACCTGATGGGCGTGGGCAAACCCGATGATATCGTTGGCGCCGTGGTGCGCGGGGTGGACATGTTCGATTGCGTGCTGCCCACGCGATCAGGCCGCAACGGCCAGGCCTTCACCCATGATGGCCCGCTCAATTTGCGCAATGCCGTGCATGGCGAGGATCTGTCACCCCTCGATGCCGATTGCCGTTGCCCGGTCTGCCACGGGCCGGAGGCGGCAAGCCGCGCCTATCTCCACCATCTGATCAAGGCAGGCGAGATGCTGGGGGCGATGCTGCTGACCCAGCATAACATCGGTTTCTACCAGCAGTTGATGGCAGGCTTGCGCGCCGCGATTGCAGAGCAGCAGCTGGGCGATTTCGCCGCCGCCTTCCTCGCCCGCTATCACGCAAACCGCCGCTGATACGGCTGCGCCCCGGCTTGGGTAAGCCGGGGCGAGCCGATGTGGATTGGGACGCGCCTGCGAAAGGATGTGCACTGCTCCCCCCTGCAGCGCCCACATCGAAGCCGGTGAGGCCGGGCTGATACGCCGCCCGGCCCCCTTGACGATCAGAACTGCACGGTCACGCCGCCGCGGACACCATGGTCCTTGAGGGCCTTGCCGAGCTGGCCGCGATAGCCAAAGTCGATCTGAACGCTCTTGCCGACCTGGCCGGATGCAACCAGACCCAACGCGGCCACGTCGCGTTCGAACGGCACACCGGCGATCCGCATGACCGGGCCGGCGGGCAGATTGAAGTCGATCGGCGTCTTGAAGCTGCCACCGCTGATGCGGCGGTAGCCGGCTTCGGCGGTCACCCCGAAATTGCCGTTGCCCAAAGGCAGGCCATATTTCAGGCGGGCACCCACCGTGGAGACGAAGAAGTCCTCGCTGATCCGGCCCGTCGACGTCAGGCGGGCAGCGCCGCCCACTTCGCGGATGCCATCGGTGGACACATCAACATAGGCACCCTGCAGGAACGGCTCGAACGCCGCCTTGCCGAAGGCCCATTGATAAGCCACTTCCCCAAACAACTGGGTGACATTGCCCTGATAGGTCGCTGTCAGCGTGTCGGTAAAGCCGGGGATGCTGACATTGCGGCGCGTGTCCATGTTGCGCCACATGTGCACCAGGCTGGCGCTGGCAATGAAATTGCCCTTCTTCAGCCCGCCATAGGCACCAACATGGATATCATCGGTGGTGGCGCGGCTGCCACGGGCGGCAACATCGATGGTGGCGCTGCCATAACCAGCCAGCGCACCCACGGCCCACTCTTCGCCGCGCAGCACGTCGTAACCCATGAAGAAGCCACCGATATCACGCTGGATCTTGGCGGCATTGCCGTCGCCGTCAGTGCGACCCCAACTGCCATAGGCGCTCATCCACAGGCCGCGCCGGCTGTCATCGGGCGACTGCAGATGCGCGCTCACCGCTTCGCGGACAAAGCGGGTGTCCTGAACGGTCTGGCCACGCGCAGAGCTGTGGATTTCGCCAGAGATCTGGTCGAACGCTGCCTGCGCCTGGGCATCCGTATCGAGATAGGCAATGGCGGTGTAGAGCGCACCGTTGCCGCTGCTGTCTGCCCCGGCGGCCGCTGCCCGCTGGTTGCGGGTACCGGCTGCGCTGGCAAAGCTGCTCGTCTGCCGCACGCCCAGGTAGATGTTGTTGGCATCGGTTTCCTGAACGACGTTGATGAAGCGCGACACACGGGTATCACCGGTGAGCGTGGCAAAGCTGCCCGTACGCCCGCCGGTGGTGGTGACCACTGTGTAGCGTGTGCCCAGCACATAGCGCGGCGCATCAGTCTTGGTGACGCGCAGTGTGGTGCCGGCGGCAACGTTGACCGTGCCGGTGATGGCGATCCGATCCGATGTGCCGGTGCTGGTGACATCAACGGCGTAGGTGGAGCCGGTAAGGAAGCTGCCATTGCCGGTGCTGGTGAGCGTACCGATGACAGGGCCGGGTGCCACCGTGGTGCCAGTGGCGGCCACGAACCCGCCGATGGTGCCAGTACCCGACAACAGGCCGGCATTCAGCAGGATCGGCGCTGCCGCGAGACCGCCCGAGACATTCAGGCTGCCGCCATTGACGACGAAGCTGCCCGAAAAACTGTTGGTGGTGGTCACGTTCAGTGCACCTGCACCAATCTTGGTCGTGGTGCCGGTGCCGGCGAGCAGATTGGCCAAGGTGCCATCGACCGGCGCATCCAGGATCAGATTGGCGTTGTTGGTAATGGTGCCGGTGCCGAACATGCCGATCCCGCCGCGCAGCGTGCCTTCCGCGATCACCACACCACCGGAGAAATCATTGGTGGCATTGGTCAGGCTCAACGTGCCCGAACCCAGCTTCTGCAGCGCCGACGGGCCACTGAGCCTCGCCGAAATGGTGGCGAGATTGTCGGCACCATTGACCGTAAAGTTGGCCGTAGCACCCGACAGGGTGACCGGATCGCCAGCGATTTCATAACCGTTCACGTTGAAGGTCATCCCGGTGACGGTCACCGGATCAACCGCATTGGACACGGTGACCAGACCGCCAACGCCACCGAAGATGACGGTGGATGGCTGCGGGTTGTTCACGCCGCTGTCCGTGCCGTCTTCGTTGGTGAAGTTGGTGCTGGCCGTGGTCCAGGTGCCATTGCCGCCTTCCACAATGCCATTGCCGTTGGGGCCGGCGCCATCCCAGTACACGCGCACGCCCGTCGGCGGCGGGGGCGGATCAACCGGCGGCGGCGGCGGCGAGGCGCCGGGGGAGAAGGCGGCACCACCATAGGTGAAGTAGCTGTCGAAACTGTCGAAGCCCGACAGCAGCAACTGGAACGGGTTGTCAGCCGAAATGGCGAACGCGCCGGTTTTCAGCGACACATCGATGTTGCCAAAGCTGAACGCCGTGCTGCCCAGCGTCAGGAAGCTGGCCGTATCCGGCGCGGAGCCATCCAGCCGCAGCGAGCCAAGATCGGTGGTGCGGATGACGATCGACACGAAATCGGTGGGGAAATCTGCCGAGCCCGAAGGCGATGCAAACACATAGGATTTCAGCCACTGATCCGAACCGGGCACGATCACCATGGCCGGATCGGTGTTGGCACCACCGGCCTGGCCCTGGCCGATCAGATATTGCGACACCAGGATCGGCTTCGACCCGACCAGTTCGATGCCGGTGCCGGCAACGCGGCCTTCAAAGAACTGGCCGGCATCCAGCGTTGCGACCAGAGCGCCGTTGGCGCGCACTTCGGTGCCATCCTGTGTGGCGATGGCGCGATAGACGTTGCCCTGCGTGCCGGTGCGCGGCGTCTGCGCCAGCAAGTAACTGGAGCTGAGCTTGTCCACGCTGGGAATCTGTTCGACGATGTGATCGCAGGCGCTGTTGCCCACCGGGATGTTGGTGCAGCGGTTGCCCGAGAATACTGCCACCGGCTTATCCGACAGCACGCGGCTGCCCGACAGTTCGGCGTTGGCGGTGAACATGTACGTCTGCCCGGCGTTCAGGGTGATCTGAACTTCAGCGCCGCTCTTGGGCCGGATGGTGACCTGCGTGTTGTCCACCGAAGCCTGCACCGAAATCTGGTCTTCAAAGCTGGCGCGATAGGTCGCGACAAAGTGATCGGTGCCCAACCGATCACCGTCGATCAGGTAGGTCATGTCGGTCGACGCAGTCCGGCGCGACAGGTAATAGCCGCTGAGCGCCTGTTCCGAACTGACGCGGAAACCCTTGTTCTCGATCGTGGCATTGCCAAGCTCGTTAGCAACCGGGATGTCGATCACGGCAAAGCCGCTCTCACCCAAGGTGAAATTGTTGGAGAAGCCGGCGCCGTTGGTGACGGTCCCGGTCGCACCCACTTGACCAAACAGGAACAGCTGACGCTGACCGCCGGTATCGAAGTTCGGGTTCATCTGGAAAAACAGGCTGTTGGCGGCGGCCGGCACAGCCAGGCCCATCGCCAACGCGGCCGCAGCGGCCGACGCGAGAAGATTCTTGGTCATATGTTCCCCCAATTGGAACGTTCATGTGGTTCGTTGACCACGGACGTGCGACCTTGTGGTCGGGGTTATACACCCAAATCGGGAACATTATTGTAAATTTCTGACGAATTTTCGTTATGAAAAATTGCTTATGCCCAGCCGGCCGGTGGCATAGGGAGCCGGATCAACCGGCGCAGCGCCGCCCAGCAGCAACGCCGCACACAGGCGGCCGGCGGCCGGTGCCGTCTGGATGCCGAACCCACCCTGCCCGGCACACCAGAACAGGCCATCCACGGCAGCATCAAAGCCATACACCGGTAACCGATCGGGCGCGAAGGTGCGCAAGCCCGCCCAGCTTGATTCGAGCCGCTTCACGGCCACTGTGCTGGCCTGTTCGAACCGATCGATCACCACGGCCAGATCCATCTCGTCGGGGCGGACATCGTGCGGCACATCGGGAATCTCGTCGTGCGGCGACAGCCACAGCCGCTCGCCATCCGGCTTGAAATAGAATTGGCCGTCGCTGCTCATCACCGTTGGCAGATCAGCCGGCGGGACAGGATCGATGCGCAACACGGCCATCGTGCGCCGCAGCGGCATCAGGCCCTTGGGCGCTGCGCCAGCCAGCGTCGCCAGTCCATCGGCCCAGGCCCCGGCGGCATTGACCAACAATGGCGCCGTGAACACGCCGGCGCGGGTGGTGATACGCCACATGCCCGCGCTGCGGTCGAGCGCAGTGACTTGGGCATTGGTGATGAGCGTGGGCTTCGCGCCATTCACACCGCGCAAAAAGCCCTGATGCAGGGCGGCCACATCGATATCGTGGCAATCGGGCTCGATCAGGGCGCGATTGCGCCATTCGGGCTTCAGCATTTGCCCCGCCGGCGACGCCGCCAGCGCCGCAGCGTCCAGCCATTCATAGGCAACACCGCCTTCATCATATTCGGCGGCGACGCGTTCGAGCCCGTCCGGATCATCGGGGCTTTCGATGATCAGGCTTGGCCGGTGGTGCAGCAGCGGCGGAAAGCCCGCAGGCGGTTCCCCAAAAAAGGCCCGGCTGGCGCGGCTCAACGGCACGACGGCCGGGCCGCCATAGCTTTCGATGAAGATGGCCGCCGATCGCCCGGTGGTGTGATAGCCCGGGCGTTCCTCCATCTCGATCAGGGCGACCCGCAGTTGCGGGGCCGCTTCCAACAAGGCCCAGGCCGTGCTGGCCCCGGCAATGCCGGCGCCGATAATGGCAATGTCGAAATCCTGGCTCATGTTTGCCCGCCGAAGAACGCCAGCAAGCGGGCCAGCACAGTGCTGCGCAACGGTTCGGCTTCGCGCAGCAGTTCGTGGCCGGCTTGCGGATATTCCTCCGTTTCGCCGCCGGGGATGCGCGCGACAAAGCGGCGGGTTGCCTTGCTGTCCACCAGGCCATCCTTCTCCGGAATCAGCGCCAGAACTGGCACGGAGATCGCCTCAGGCACGTCGCGCGCGTTCAGCGTATCGATGCTGGCAAAGGCATCGTGCAGCCAACCCCAGGTCACACTGCCCAGCGCCAGCGCGGGATATTGGCCGATCCACCAGCTTTCATCGGAATAACGTTCGGCATCACTGGTGAGCAGCAACTGGCGCTTGCTGCCGGCAACACCGGGTTCATAGGGGCCGCCGCCCAGCACGAAATCGCTGCCGCGCCGCCATTTCACCATGCGTGCCGCCAGCCAGCGGGCAAGGCCCGGGCCCAGCGGGGAGGCCGACAGGCCCAGCATCGGCGCCAGCACGACCGCCCGGGCAATGCCGCCGCGTCCGGCCGCCAGGTGGCGCAGCACCATGTGCCCGCCCATCGAATGGGCCGCCGCCACCACCGGGCCACCGCTGCGTTCCACCGTCCACGCTACCAGTTCGGCCAGATCATCGAGCCATATGTCAAAACCGGGTGAGGCCCCGTGCATCGGCGTCTTGCCCACCCGCCGCGACAGGCCCTGCCCGCGCCAATCGAAAATGGTAACGCCCCAGCCGGCATCGACCAGATCGTGCATCGTTTCGGCATATTTCTCGACGAAATCAGCCCGGCCGGTGATCATCAGGATGTGGCTGCTATCCGGATTGCGGCGCTGCCAATGCTCCAGCCGCACCGGCCAGCCATCGCGCAGCGGCAGAAACAGGCGCTCCCCGCCCGCCGGCAGGCTGCGGCGGCGCATCCACGGATCAGTTTCGGGCACAAAACTCATAGCGCGCATCGATAAGGCCGAATCGCGCCGCTTGCCAGCACCTTGGGTTGCGGCATAGCGTGACTGGGCAATGCACCCCGCCCTGAAATTGCTCACCGGCCTGGCCGCCACTGTCGTGCTGGCGCGCGGCGCATCCCTGCTTCAGGGCCAGGTGATGATGGCCGAATTGGGCCAAGCTGCGGCCACCGCCATGCAGGCACACGGCGTGATGGATGGCAGCATCAGCTTTCGCCAGCCATCCGGGCTGGTTTCCCGGGTGGCCCGCCTGTCCGGTACGGCCGATCCCGCCACCCGCGCTGCCGTCATCGCCGATCTGAAACGTCACCCCGGCATTGCCGACGCCGTGTGGAGCCCACGATGATCTGGCTGTTCGGCGAGATCTGGCTGTGGGTGCTGGCCGGCTTTGCCGTCGGATTGGCAACCGGCTGGTGGCTGTGGAAGCGCTGAAGAGTAGGCCTTTTTAATTGGCCTTCTTGAGCGCCGCCTGCGCCGCCGCCAACCGCGCGATCGGCACGCGGTAGGGCGAGCAGGACACATAATCCAGCCCCAGGCCTTCGCAGAACAGGATGGAGGCCGGATCGCCGCCATGTTCACCGCAGATGCCCAGTTTCAGATCGGGCTTCACGCTGCGGCCACGTTCGGCGGCCAATGCCACCAGTTCGCCAACGCCGTCTTCGTCGATCGAAACGAACGGGTCCTTCGGGTAAATGCCCTTTTCCACGTACGGCCCCATGAACCGCGCCGAGTCATCGCGGCTGATGCCCAGCGTCGTCTGCGTCAGATCGTTGGTGCCAAAGCTGAAGAACTGGGCGTGGGCCGCGATCTCGGCAGCACGCAGGGCCGCGCGCGGCAGTTCAATCATGGTGCCCACCAGATAGTCCAGCGTGGTGCCGGTCGCGGCGAACACGGCCGTCGCTTCCGCGTCGATGGCAGCCTTGGTCAGTTCCAGCTCCTTGGCCGTCGCGACCAGCGGCACCATCACTTCCGGTACCACCGCCGCACCGGTTTCCTGCGCCACCATCACGGCGGCTTCGAAAATGGCGCGGGCCTGCATGGCATAGATTTCGGGGTAGGTGATGCCCAGGCGGCAACCGCGGTGACCCAGCATCGGATTGAATTCATGCAGTTCGTTGATGCGGCGGCGCACCAAAGTTTCCGGCAGGCCAGTCGCAGCGGCGACGTCGGCAAAACCTTCATCATCATGCGGCAGGAATTCGTGCAGCGGCGGGTCGAGCAGGCGGATGGTCACCGGCAGGCCGGCCATCACGCGGAAAATCTCGGCGAAATCGGCGCGCTGTTCGGGCAGAAGTTCGGCCAGCGCCGCCTCACGCCCGGCGGTATCTTCGGCCAGGATCATGCGGCGCACCGCGGTAATGCGGCTGGGTTCGAAGAACATATGTTCCGTGCGGCACAGGCCGATACCTTCGGCGCCGAACTGGCGGGCAACACGGCAATCTTCCGGTGTTTCGGCGTTGGTGCGCACTTTCAGCCGGCGATGCTTGTCCGCCCACTCCATCAATATGCCGAAATCGCCAGACAGATCGGGCTCCACCGTCGGCACGTCGCCCATCATAACATCGCCGGTGGCGCCATCGATGGTGATGCGATCGCCTTCCTTCACGATGCGGCCGCCGGTGCTGACCGTGCGGCCCACCAGATCGATGCTGATGCCGCCGGCGCCGGAAACACACGGCCGGCCCATGCCGCGCGCCACCACGGCGGCGTGGCTGGTCATGCCGCCGCGCGCCGTGAGGATGCCGCGGGCGGCGTGCATGCCGTGGATGTCTTCCGGGCTGGTTTCGGTGCGCACCAGGATCACCGATTCACCGGCACGGGCGCGGATTTCGGCGCTGTCACTGTCCAGAACGACGATGCCGCTGGCGGCGCCGGGGCTGGCCGGCAGACCGCGGGCGATGATGTCACGCACGGCCTTCGGATCGAGCGTTGGGTGCAGCAACTGGTCCATGGCGCTGGCGTCAACGCGCTTCACGGCTTCGGCTTCGGTGATCAGGCCTTCGCCCACCATGTCCACCGCGATGCGCAGCGCGGCCTTGGCGGTGCGCTTGCCGCTGCGGGTCTGCAGGATATAGAGGCGGTTGTCTTCCACCGTGAATTCGATGTCCTGCATGTCGCGGTAGTGCCGCTCCAGCAGATCGAAGGTGCGGCCGAGTTCGGCGAACACGGTGGGCATCGCCTCTTCCATCGACGCCGCCTTGGCGCCGGCCTTCTCGCGCGCCGCCTTGGTCAGATACTGCGGCGTGCGGATGCCGGCCACCACGTCTTCACCCTGGGCGTTGATCAGATATTCGCCGTACCAGGCGTGTTCGCCGGTGCTGGGATCGCGGGTGAACGCAACCCCCGTTGCAGACGTGTCGCCCAGATTGCCGAACACCATTGCCTGCACGTTGACCGCGGTGCCCCAGCTTTCGGGAATGTCGTTCAGGCGGCGATAGGTGCGCGCCCGGTCGCTGCGCCACGAACCGAACACCGCGCCGATCGCGCCCCACAATTGTTCATGCGGGTCCTGCGGGAACGGGCGACCCAGCGCCTGTTCGACAATGGCCATGTACCGCGCGACGAGCTTCTTCAGATCATCGGCATCCAGCCCGGTATCCTGGGTGACGCCCTTGTCTTCCTTGGCAATTTCGAGCGCATCTTCAAAGGCATAATGGTCCAGTTCCAGCACCACATCGCCATACATCTGGATGAAACGACGATAGGAGTCCCAGGCGAAACGGGCGTTGCCACTGGCGGCGGCGAGGCCCTCCACCGTGCGGTCGTTCAGGCCAAGGTTGAGCACCGTATCCATCATGCCCGGCATCGACACGCGCGCGCCGGAGCGAACGGAGACGAGCAACGGGTTGGTGGCGTCGCCGAATTTCTTGGCCGTAACGCCTTCGATGAAGGCCAGGCTGTCCAGCACCTGGGCCTGCACATCATCGGGCAGCCGGCCGCCGGCATCATAATAGGCGGCGCACACGGAGGTGGCGATGGTCAGCCCCGGCGGCACGGCGAGGCCGATGCCGGCCATTTCGGCCAGGTTGGCGCCCTTGCCGCCCAGCAATTCCTTCTGCGTGGCATCGCCCTCAGCCGTGCCGCCACCGAACCGGAAAACTGATTTCATAGCGCCCACACTCCAAAATCCCACTCTCAGGCGCAGCCCCGCCCGATCCCCACAAGGGGGTGAATATCCCTAACCCTCGATCTTCGAAAAATCGGCCACGCCATGCACCGCATCGCGAAACCGCGCCAACAGGGCCAATCGCCGCGCCCTGATGCCGGGATCGGGATCATTGACCATCACATCGGTGAAAAACGCATCGACCGGCCCGCGCAAACTGGCCAGCGCTGCCATCGCATCGGTGAAGCGCTCATCGGCCACGGCCTGCTTGGCGGTGGGCAGCGCCGAGGCTAGCGCGGCGGCGAGCAGCGCTTCCGCCCCATCGCCTTCGCCGCTGGCCGGTTCGCCGATGCCGTCCTTCTCGGCCGCCTTCAATATATTGGCCGCGCGCTTGTAACCGGCGAGCAGGTTGGTGCCGTCTTCGGTTTCCACGAACGCCTGCAGCGCCTTCACGCGGGCGAGCAGACGGACAAGATCATCCTCGCTGCCGAGGGCAAACACGGCGTCGATCAGATCGTGGCGAACGCCGGCTTCGCGTTGCTGAACTTTCAGGCGGTCGGCGAAGAAGTCCAGCAGTTTGAGGTGCCAGGTGGCGTCGGAAATCGACAGCCGGCAGATAACAGTGAAATACTGCATCAGCTTGCCGAGGCTCAACCTCGTGCCGGTGGATTGCACGACCGAGATACAGCCCAAGGCTTGCCGGCGAAGCGCAAACGGGTCCTTCGAACCGGTTGGCGGCATGTCGGCCTGGAAGAAGCAGATCAATGTATCCAGCTTGTCGGCAAGTGCCACTGCCACACTCACCGGCGCAGTGGGCACGTCGTCGCCCTGCCCTGCAGGTTTATAGTGGTCGCGGATGGCGTCGGCGATGGCCGGGTCCACGCCAATGGCCAGCGCCAGATAGCGGCCGATCTGGCCCTGCACTTCGGGGAATTCGCCAACAGTGGCGGAAACGAGGTCGGCCTTGGCCAGTCGTGCTGCCTGTTCGGCCTGCGCCGGATCAGCAGGCACCGCACCGCTTTCGCACAGCCACTTCGCCAGCGCCGCTACGCGCTCCACCTTTTCGGCCAGCGTGCCGAGCTTTTCGTGGAACACGATATCGTTCAGCTTGGGCAGGAAGGCTTCCAGCCCGCCGGCGCGCACCGTCGCCAGATCCTGTTCCCAGAAGAAGCGCGCATCGGACAGGCGGGCGGAGAGCACGCGCTGGTTGCCGTGGGTGATGGCGGCGCCGCCATCGGTGGCGTCGAGGTTGGCGACGCAGATGAAGGCCGGGGCAAGTGCGCCATCGGCTCCTGAAAGCGCGAAATATTTCTGGTTGGTGCGCATGGTGAGCACGATCACCTCGCGCGGCACCGACAGGAAATCGGGATCGAAGCGGCCGAGCAGCGGCACCGGCCATTCGGTGAGACCGGCGTTTTCGGCGACCAGGCCATCGTCCGGGATCAGCGACAGGCCAGCCCCGGCGGCCAGTTCGGCCGCGCGGGTGGCGATGATCTGGCGGCGCTCGGCAGACGAAGCCAGCACCTTGGCGGCGCGCAACTGGTCGAGGTAGGTCGCGGCGCTGGTGATGGTCAGCACGCCCGGCGCGTGGACACGGTGACCGCGCGTGTCGCGACCCGACGTCAGGCCATGCGCTTCACACGCCACAACATCGCCATCGAGCAGCGCGACAATGCCGGTGAGCGGCCGCACCCAGCGCGGGGCGGACGTGGACTGGCTGGCGGCACCCCAACGCATCGATTTGGGCCAGGCGAAATCGCGGATGATCTGCGGGATCACGTCGGCAAGGATTTCCGACGCGGTGCGGCCTTCGCGGCGCAGCATGGCGAACAGCACGATGCCCTTAGGCGTCTCGCGCTCTTCCAGCTGATCGCGGGTCAAGCCGGTCTTCTTCAGAAAGCCATCGATGGCCTGCGCCGGGGCCGTGGCCGCCGGGCCCTTCACTTCTTCCGCACTGCCTTCGCTGGCAGCGGCGACATCATCTGCAATCAGCCACAGCCGGCGCGGGGTGGCATCGGCAGTGACGGTGCCATGGGCGAGGCCGGCGGCCTTCAGCGCGTCCACGAAGCGCGTGCGCAGCTGGTCAGCCGCGGCCGCTTGCATGCGCGCCGGGATTTCTTCGGACTGGAGCTCAAGGAGGAACTTCACTTGCCTTGCTCCACCCAGCAATCCGCCACGGCCTTCACCAGATCGCGCACGCGGCCAATGTAAGCCTGGCGTTCCGCCACCGAAATCACGCCGCGCGCATTCAAGAGGTTGAACAAGTGGCTGGCCTTGATCGCCTGGTCATAGGCCGGCAGCGGCAGGTTGCGGGCCACCAAGGCGCGGCATTCTTCGGACACATCCTTGAAATGCTGGAACAGTTTTTCGGTGTTCGCCGCCTCGAAATTATAGGCGCTGAACTGCTGTTCGTTCTTCAGGAACACGTCGCCATAGGTCACGCCGGCATCGTTGTAGGCAAGATCATAGATGCTCTCGACACCCTGAATATACATGGCGAGGCGTTCGAGGCCGTAGGTCAACTCGCCCGCGACCGGCGCGCAATCATGGCCGGCCACCTGCTGGAAATAGGTGAACTGGCTGACTTCCATGCCGTCGCACCACACTTCCCAGCCCAGGCCCCAGGCGCCCAAAGTGGGGCTCTCCCAGTCATCCTCCACAAAGCGCACATCATGCTTGGCGCGATCGATGCCGATGGCATCCAGGCTGCCGAGATAGAGGCCGATCAGATCGGCCGGGCTGGGCTTCAGGATGACCTGGAACTGGTAATAATGCTGCAGCCGATTGGGGTTCTCGCCATAACGGCCATCCGAAGGCCGGCGGCTGGGCTGGACATAACAGGCATTCCAGTGATCGGGGCCCAGGCTGCGCAGCGTGGTGGCCGGGTGGAAGGTGCCTGCCCCCACTTCCAGATCGAGCGGCTGCAGGATCACACACCCCTTATCGCCCCAATAGTGCTGGAGCGCGAGGATCATCGACTGGAAGGATAGGGGCTTGCTCACGGCTTGGCCCTTAGCGGGCGGGAGGTTGCGCGGTCAATCAGCGACGAGCCAATCGAGGATCGCCTTGTCGTCCGCCGGATCGATCGGCGCGGCATAGACAGTGCGCATCTTGGCGATGGTTTCGCCCCACTGCACGCGGGAAAGGCGCGGCTGGGCGGTGATCATCGCGGCGCTGTGGCAGGCCAGGCAATTGTTGTTCACCGCTTCGGATGAGACGCCATAGCGTTCGGGCAGCAAGCCTTCGGCATCGGGCAGGTTCACGGATAGCCGTTTGGTTGGCGGCGCGGCGGCGACGAGGGCCAGTGCAGCAAAGGCGAGAACGGCGCGCATCAGGCGATCTCCACGCGGACCGGATCGACACCGGCGCGGTTGTAGCCGGACGGGTTCCAGTTCTGATTGAGCGGTTGCATCACCCCGGCGGCGCTGGTGGCGCGGGCCATGATGACATGGCGGCCCGGCGGCAGCACCAGCGCACCCAGAAAGCGTCGGAAGCTGTAGCGGCCAAGATCACGGCCAAGCTGGGCCGGCACCCAGTTGGCGCCACCGTCGGCGGAAAGTTCAACCGTTGCCACACCGTAATCGCCGCCAAAGGCCACGCCCCGCACCGGGGTGAACCCGCGCTGCGGCAGCTTGGTGTTATCGGCGATGTTGGTGATGACGGCGCGCGGCCGCATATTGGTGACCGGCACACGCGGGCCGGCGGGCGCACCCGGCACGGCATCGGCGAGCGGATTCGCCGGCTGGAGATAGGCCTTGGCCATCCAGAAGCCTTCATCCGCCTTATCGAGCACGGTGATGCTATCGAGCATCTTCACCCAGTAAGTGGAATACCAGCCCGGCACGACCAGCCGCAGCGGGAAGCCGTTCAGCAGCGGCAGCGGCTGGCCATTCATTCCCCAGGCGATCAGCACATCGTCGGTGAGCGCATGATCGATGGGCAGGCTCTTCTCGAAATCGGGCGCGGCTTCCACAAGCGGCGTATCGAGCCCGCCAAAGCGCACGGCCACCGCGCCACCCTTCACGCCGGCCAACGCCAGCACATCCTTAAGCCGCACCCCTTCCCAAAGCGCATTGCCCATGGCGCCATTGCCCCATTGCGCGCCGGGGATGCGCGGGTTGAACAGGCCGCGGCCGTTGCCGGCGCACTGGTTCACCGCGGCAATGGCAACCCGCGGCAACCGGGCCAGATCGGCCAGCGAAAGGCTGAGCGCTTTGCCGACATGGCCGCCGATGCGCAGCCGGTGCTTCGCTGGATCGACGCTGGTCGGAAACGGGTAGTGCCAGCGCACGAAGAAGCGATCATTGGGGGTGAAATCAGCCTCGTCGAACACGGAAAGCGGCGTTTCCAGCAGCGGCGGCGTGGAGCGCTGCAGGATCATTTCCCCCTTTTGCGGGAAAGCGCGCGTGGTCGGGCGCAGGCCGTTGTCCGCAAATCCCAGGTCGACCTGTGCGGCGGCAGGCGCCGCAAGGGAAGAGGCGATGAGGGCGCGGCGGGTCAGCATGGGGAAGGTGTAGCGCCCGCCGCCATCAGGCGCCATGAAGGATGTGCATCACGTCACCATCGGCGACCACATATTCTTTGCCTTCCGCGCGCAGGCGGCCGGCGTCCTTGGCGGCGTTTTCGCCGCCCAAGGTGACAAAATCATCGTAGGAAATGGTTTCGGCGCGGATGAATTTCTTTTCGAAATCACCATGGATCTCGCCGGCGGCTTGCGGGGCCTTGGAACCGCGCTTCACAGTCCAGGCGCGGGCTTCCTTGGGGCCGATGGTGAAGAAGGTGATCAGGCCGAGCAATTCGTAGGCCGCGCGGACGACGCGGGCCAACCCTGTTTCGTGGAGGCCGAGGCTCTCCAGATATTCCTGGCGATCCGTGGGCTCCATGGTTGCGATTTCGGCTTCGATGGCGGCGCTCACCACAACGGCACTGGCACCGATGCTGGCGGCCATCTTGGCGACCGCTTCGCTCAACGCGTTGCCGGTGGCGGCGCTGGCTTCTTCGACATTGCAGACATAGAGCACCGGCTTGGTGGTCAGCAGCTGCGCGTTCTTCAGCGCGCGGGCTTCGTCCTCATCCTTCGGTTCGGTCAGGCGGGCGGGCTTGCCGGCTTGCAGCAGCGCCAGCGCCTGGCCCAGCACCGCCGCCTGCACCTTGGCTTCCTTGTCACCCTGCTGGGCTTTCTTCAGCAGCTGCGGCACGCGTTTTTCGAGGCTTTCCAGATCGGCCAGCATCAGCTCGGTCTCGACCGTTTCAGCGTCTTCCACCGGGTCCACCTTGCCGGCAACGTGGGTGACATCATCATCGATGAAGCAGCGCAGCACATGGGCGATGGCATCGGTTTCGCGGATGTTGGCGAGGAACTGGTTACCCAGGCCTTCGCCCTTGGAGGCCCCCTTCACCAGGCCGGCGATATCGGTGAAGCCCAATTGCGTCTCGATGATCTTCTGGCTCTTGGCGATGGCGGCCAGCTTGTCGATGCGCGGATCCGGCACGGCGACGTTGCCGACGTTCGGCTCGATCGTGCAGAACGGATAATTGGCCGCCTGCGCCGCCGCCGTTTGGGTGAGCGCGTTGAACAGGGTGGATTTGCCGACATTGGGCAGGCCGACGATACCGACGCGGATGGGCATGACGTGATTCCAGATAGGAAAATGGGTGGGCGCTCTCTAGGGCGGGAACGTCAGGGCTGCAACCGCAGTGCGATGTCGGACAGGTAGCGGGGTTCATCACCGGCCAGCAGCGTGGGCAATTCGGCCGCGAGCACGCCGAGCAGATCGGCGAGCGGGTCCATCTCCACCTTGGCGAAATTGCCCAGCACATGACCCGTCACCCGATCCTTGTGACCGGGGTGGCCGATGCCGATGCGCACGCGGCGCCAATCGGGGCCCAGGTGCGCGTCGATGGAACGGATGCCGTTGTGGCCAGCCGCGCCGCCGCCATGTTTGATCTTCAGCTTGAACGGCGCGAGGTCGAGCTCATCGTAGAAGACGGTGAGCGCCTCTGCGGGATCGCGCTTGTAGAAGCGCACGGCTTCGGCAACGCTGCGGCCGCTTTCGTTCATGAAGGTCGCGGGCTTCAGCAGCAGAACCTTGGCCGGGCCGATGCGGCCTTCAGCGGCCATGCCCTGAAAGCGGGGTTTGAACGGCCCGATGTTCCAGCATTCGGCGATGGCATCGATGGCCATGAAACCGACATTGTGCCGGTGCAGCGCATATTGCGCGCCGGGATTGCCGAGGCCAGCGAGGATCTGCATGCGCGGCTGCTAACCTTGAACGGGGCAAAGGGGCAATGAAAAACGGGGCGGAGGATCGCTCCCCCGCCCCGTTTTTTGGCACACAAACCGAACGCTTATGCAGCGGCGGTTGCTTCGCCTTCTTCGCTCTTCATTGCCTTGGGGGCAACGATAGTGGCGATGGTCAGGCCGGTTTCGCGGCCATGCGGCCTCACGCCGGCGGGCAGCTTCACATCGGCGATGTGGATGGCGGCGCCAACCTGCAGGCCGGCCAGGCTGATGGTGACATCATCCGGGATGGCATCCGGGGCGCAATCCAGCTTCAGTTCGTGCGCGACGATGTTGAGCATCGCGCCGGTCTTGATGGCGGAAAGTTCCTGATCAACAAAGTGCACCGGCACCGTGACGGTGACGACTTCATTGCCGGTGAGGCGCAGGAAATCGACGTGGATCGGGCGATCCGAAACCACATGGAAAGCCACGTCGCGCGGCAGGGTACGGATGATGGTGCCATCCAGTTCCAGCTCGACGATGGCGTTCATGAAATGGCCAGTGTGCAACTGGCGCATGAGGATCTTTTCCTCGATGTGGATGGTCGTTGCGGCTTCGCCCGCACCATAGATCACGGCCGGGACACGGCCTTCGCGGCGGATCGCGCGGGAGGCTCCCTTGCCTGCCTTGGCGCGAAGTTCAGCCACGAGCTTGAAAGTTTCGCTCATGATTGGCTCCTGATGGATATGATTTCGCTTGTGCCCGCCGCCTCCAGGGATGCGAAAATGGCAGGACACCAACGAAGCGGCGCGGATAGGGGAAGCCGCCGGAAAAAGCAAGCGCCCGCTCAGTGATGACTGGCGTGCGGCAGCGGCGCCCGGCTCAGGGTGTGGGCTGATCGGTGTAGCTGTCGATCTTCAGCTGCCCATTTTCTTCCATCAGCACGAACAATTCCGAAACCGGGCCCCGCTCATAACGGGCGGACCAGGCGACCGTTGTGCGGCCATCCTCACGGGTGATGCCTGCCAGTTCGCCGCCAATATAGCGGCCATGGCGTTCGATGATGGCGCGAAAAGCTCGCGCGGTGCCGCCGCCGGGGCGAAGGTTGCGGGTGGACTGGCTGAGCAGGCCATCGATTGCAGTCCAATCGCCAGCATTGAGCGCCCCGTGGAAACGATCGGTCAGCGCCCGACTGGCCGCGGCGTCAGGGCCGGAACAGGCCGCCAGCAGCACAGATACGGCGACAGGGGCGAGCCAGCGCTTCATTGCACTCTCTTGACCTTGAAACCGCGCGCCTTCAGCAGGGCGATCAGGCTGTGCGGCCCGGCCATATGGGCAGCGCCCACGGCCATGAAATGCCGGCCCGGCCGTTTCAGCGCCGTTTGCACCCAATCGGCCCAGGCGGCATTGCGATCCCGGAACAGGCGCTTTTCCAGTTCCGGCGACAGGCTGGCATCGTCAAAATCGGTGAGGATGCGCTCCACGTCGCCGGCGGCCCAGGCAGCGACCAGGCCCTGCATCTGCTCGCCGGTCTTGCCAGCATCGGCGATGGCCGACGCCAGCAGCAGCCGCTGATCGGCTTCGGGCAGGCTGTCGAACAAGGCCAATTGGCCACGCGCGGTTTCAAGGCCAACAAGCGGCTTGCCAGCAGTGCGGGCGCGGGCAATCAGGGCGACATCAACCCCGGCCGCCGGATCGAGACCAGCGCGGGCCACCTCGATCTGCACCAGGGTGAGCGCCGCCAACCAGCTTTCCATGCCATCCAGCGCACCGGGGGGCAGGCCCGTCGCCTTCAGAAGCGCATCGGCCTTGGGTTTCAGATCATCAGGCAGCCGGCTGGCCAATGGCACCGGTGCCGGCAGGCGGCCCAGTTCCATCACCACGGCGCGCATCGCGGCCGGATCGGGCGGCCCGGCGATTTCCACCACCAATGTGCCGGCGCGATTGAAGGCGCGCGCCGCCTGCGGGGTGAGCCAATCCGTTCCCTTCGGCAGGGCATGGATGGTGCCATAGAGCGTGATCTGACGCTTGCCCTGCCCCACCTGCCACATCGCCGGCACTGCCCAGACGGGGGTGGCGAGCCACAGACAAAGGATCAGAAACAGGCGATGCAGCATCATGCAAGGTCGATAGCAGGCCGGCAGGCAACGAAAAAGGGCCGCCCCTTGCGGGACGGCCCTCTTTGTCGCGACGAGCGAAAAATCAGGCGGCGACGGCGCGGCGACGGCGCATGGCCGCCCCAGTCAGGCCAAACCCGGCGATCAGCATCGCCCAACTGGCCGGTTCCGGCACGCCGGGTGTGAGGTTGCCCAGCTCATAGCTGAAGAACACGCGGCTGATCGAACCGCCACCTTCGGTCCAAACATCCTGCGGCGCCGTGCTGCGCAGGTCGAACTGCATGCCGAAACGCTGCAGAGTGATGGCGTTGCCGCCCAGGTCAGCGACATAGCCGCTGGGCGCGTAGCTGTTGACGTTATCACGCACGCCCATGATGCCGATCACGTCGCCGGCGAAGAACTGCAGGCTGAGCGGGATTTCCGTCAGGCTGGCGCTGTTCTGGGTCAGGTGCATGACCGTGAAATCATTGGTGGTGGCCGAAAACAACGGCGGCGCATTGGTCAGCCGCAGCACGGTGACGCTCTGCGGGCCACTGCTCGCCGTCGTCGGCACCAGCACGCCGCGCATCACGAAATCCACCGGCGCGGTGAACCAATAACCGCGGCTGCTGCCGGTGAACGTGGCGCTCTGCGACGGCATATCGATTGTGGCAACCGCGGCCGAAGCCGGAACCGCCAGCGCCAAAGCCGCGCTGGCCAACATCATCTTGAACATGCTTCCCCCAACAAGAAACGCAGGAAAATCAGCCTGCTGATGCTGGTTATGCAATATTCATGCCACGGCAGCTCTAGTTTCAACGCGTTGAAAACAAGCGCAGATTTCTGACCCTCCCTGCGGAACGAGCCGAAAGTGTCAATTTTTCCGACACTTGGGCCTTACTGATAGATTAGCCCGCCTTGGCCCAATATTCGTCCTTCAACAACCGCTTGTAGAGCTTGCCGGTGTCGTGGCGCGGCAGTTCGGCGCGGAAATCGATGCGCTTGGGGCATTTCACATGGGAAAGCCGGCTGCGCACATACTCGATCAGTTCGGCTTCCAGATCGGGCCCGGCCTTGGCCATGTCCCGCGGCTGCACGACGGCGTGGACGGCTTCGCCCATCACCTCGTCCGGGATTCCGAACACCGCGACATCGGCCACTTCAGGATGCGAGATCAGCGTGTTTTCGGCTTCCTGCGGATAGACGTTCACGCCGCCCGAAATGATCATGAAGGCCGCACGATCGGTGAGGAACAGATAGCCCTCCTCGTCCACCCGGCCGATGTCGCCGAAGGTGGCGCCATGCTCGCTCATCACACTGGCGGTCTTTTCGGGATCATTATGGTAGCTGAAGCTGCCGCCGCCGTGGAAGAAGATGCGGCCCACCTCGTTCGGGCCAAGCCGGTTGCCGTCATCATCCAGCACGCGGATTTCGCCCAGGATGGATTTGCCGACGCTGCCCGGCCGCGCCAGCCATTCCTGCGGGGAGATGGCGGTGAAGCCGGCACCTTCGGTGGCGCTGTAATATTCGAAGATCACCGGGCCCCACCAGGTGATCATGGCGTGCTTCACGTCCACCGGGCACGGCGCGGCGGCGTGGATGGCAACCTTCAGGCTGGAAAGATCATAGCGGGCGCGCACATCATCGGGCAGCTTAAGCATGCGCACGAACATGGTGGGCACCAGCTGGCTGTGGGTGATGTGGTGCTTTTCGACCAACGCCAGATAGGATTCTGGATCGAATTTCTCCATCACCACCACGGTGCCGCCAAACTTGTGCACGCTCATGCAATAGCGCAGCGGCGCGGCGTGATAGAGCGGCGCCGGCGACAGATATTTCATGCCCGGCGCGAATTGATACAGCGCCGCCACCATACCCGAGAGCGCATCGACCTGATCGATCGGGCCTTCCGGCAAGGGCCCGCGCACGCCCTTGGGCCGGCCGGTGGTGCCGCTGGAATAGAGCATGTCACGCCCGGTGCTTTCATCGGCGATACGGGTGGTGGGCATGTTCATGATCGCATCGTGCAGGCGGGTGCTGCCGGGTGCGCCGGCGCCCGTGCAGAACCGCGCTGCCGATGACAGAGTAGGCGTGGCGGCCACGGCAACTTCAGCCAATGCCGGCGAGCAGAAGATCGCCTTTGCGCCCGAATCCTGAGCGATATATCCGGCTTCATCGGCGGTCAGCTTGGTGGACATGGCAACATACACCAGGCCCGCCCGCTGCGCCGCCCAGCAGATGGGGAGGTAATCAATCTCGTTGTGCATCAGGATGGCGATGGTATCGCCGCGCACCAGGCCAAGGCCGCGCAGCAGATGGGCAATGCGGTTGGATTCGGCTTCCAGCTGCGCATAGGTCAGTGTGTCGCCGCTGCCGGCCATGATGATGGCAGGCGTATCGGGCTGGTTCGCGGCATGATGAAACGGGTGCATGGTCTATCCTTTTGGCGAACGGCGGCGATCCCACCAGATGGCAATGGCCATTGCAGCAGCAAACAGGCTGGCCAGGCCGGTGATGTTGATGCCCAGCTGCGCCCAGCCCAGCTTGCCGGCATCGATGAAATAATAGGGGTAGCTGCCGGTCTGCGCGCCCACCAGCAGCGCAAACAGGCAATAGGCCAATGGCAGCGGCAGCACCGCCCACACATGCTGCCAGCCAAGTCGGGCAGCAGGCCGCAGCAGCAGCCACCACAGCGGCCAGGCAATGGGCGAAAACACATGGAAGATGAAATCAATGGCCTGACGCAACAAGGTTGGCGGATGGTTCAGGCCAGCGAGCAGCGTGTTGTAGATGATGCCCACCACCGCGATCCATGCCGCGCTGGCGGCAAGCAGCGCCGGATGCGCCGGGCCACGCCCCCTGCCGATCAGGGCAACATGGCCGGCAATCAGCGCCACCGCCGTGTTGGACCAGATGGTGAACCAGCCATAAAGCCGCTGCACCTCATCCAGCGGATCGCGGCCGCGTTCCACCACGTTCAGGGCGAATTGGGTGAAAAGCGCCGCGCCGCACAGCACCGCAACGGCTGCCGCAGCGGCGCGTGATCTGCCTGTCAGCCATTCGTTCTTCATTACCGTAATAGCTAGCGCACCCAGCGGCCAGCGCAAAGCCTGTCGCCATTGGGGGGTGGCGCTGATAGGCTCGCCTTGGGGAGAATGGCCGTCATGCCCAACCATGATCACACTTGGCACACACGCACCTGCCACATCTGCGAAGCCAATTGCGGATTGCTGATCGAAACCGATGGCCGCCGCGTCGTGAGCATACGCGGCGACTCAGACGATCCGATTTCGCGCGGCCATATCTGCCCCAAGGGCAATGCCATTGCCGATCTGGAAGCCGATCCGGACCGACTGATCAGCCCGATGAAGCGGGTGGGTGAAGACTGGGTGGCGCTGGACTGGGAAACGGCGCTGGCCGAAATCGGCGCGAAGTTTGCCGCAATCCGGGCGGCCGGCGGCGCGGCGGCGCTCTATGTCGGCAATCCCACCGCGCATGATTTTGCGCTGGGCATGCAGACCGGCGCGCTGAAGAAGGCGCTGGGCGTGCGCGGGGTTTATTCGGCCTCCACCGTCGATCAGATGCCGCACCAGCTGGCGCAATATTTTCTCTATGGCCACAATGCGTTGTTCCCGATTCCCGATATCGAACGCACGCAGCATCTGGTGATCCTCGGCGGCAATCCGCTGGCATCGAACGGCAGCGTGTGGACCGTGCCCGACGTGAAGCGCCGCATCGCCGAAATGCAGGCGCGCGGCGGCCGCCTGACCGTGATCGATCCGCGCCGCAGCGAAACGGCGGGCATTGCGGACGCCCATCATTTCATCCGCCCCGGCAGTGATCCGGCCCTGCTGGCGGCGTTGCTGTTGGCGCTGGACGACGCCGGACTCGTGAACCCCGGCCGGCTGGCGCCGATGCTGGAGGGCTGGGACGAGGCTTGGGCGGCGCTTCGCCAGTTCACGATCACCGATCTCGCCCGCGCCTGCGGCTGGGACGTTGCTGCCATCCATGCGCTGGCCGCCGAACTCGGCAATGGCCGGCCGACTGCCGTCTATGGCCGCATTGGCGTGAGCACAGCCCCGTTCGGTACGCTGGCGCACTGGTTGATCAACCTGCTCAACATTGCGACGGGCAATCTCGACCGCGAGGGCGGGGTGATGTTCTCCAGCCCGGCGGTGGATGTCGCCGGCAGTTCCGGCCCCGGCAGCCGCGGGCGTTTCTTCAGCCGGGTGAGCGGCCATCCGGAAGTCATGGGCGAATTCCCGGCGGTGAGTCTGGCGGAGGAAATTGCCACGCCCGGCGAAGGCCAGATCAAGGCACTGGTGGTGATTGCCGGCAACCCGGTGCTGTCCGTGCCCGATGGCGGCGCGCTGGATGCAGCGCTCGATGGCCTGGAATTGATGGTGTCGGTCGATCCGATGATCACGGCAACATCGCGGAAGGCGCATTACATTCTGCCGCCCTGCGCAGCCCTGGCCAAGGATCATTATCCGCTGCTGCTGGCCCCCATTGCCTTCCGCAACTTCGCCAAGTTCTCGCCCGGCCTGTGGGAGCCACTGGAAGGGCAGAAGCGCGATTGGGAAGTGGTGGCAGAACTGGCGCAGGCGCTGGCCGCAGCGCAGGGCATCAACTTGCCGCCACCGGTGCAGCCGCGCGACCAGCTTGATCGCATGTTGCAAAAAGGCGGACGGAGCCTGGCGGAGGTTATGGCGCATCCGCACGGGCTTGATCTCGGCCCGCATGTGCCACGCTTGCCGGATCGGCTGTTCACGCCTGGCAAGACCATCCGCTGCGCACCCGAACCGGTAATCGACGATTTCACCGGACGCTTTGCCGCGTGGCTGAAGGCGCAGCCAGAGCCTGGCCTGGTATTGATCGGCCGCCGCCATATCCGCAGCAACAACAGCTGGCTTGGTAACGCCCCGCGCCTGGCCAAGGGGCCAGAAAAGTGCATCGTACTGATCAACCCCCAGGATGCCGCTGAACACGGCATCGGCGATGGCGCGCTGGTGCAGATCAGCAGCGCCGCCGGCACGGTGGAGGCGCCGACCAGGGTGACGGACGAGATCATGGCCGGCGTCATTTCCCTGCCCCATGGTTTTGGCCATGCCCGGCCCGGTGTGCGCCAGTCCGTAGCAGCGCTGCGGCCAGGGGTGAGCCACAATGATCTGACTCTGCGCTCGCGGTTGGACGTGCTGTCGGGAACGGCGGCTCTGGTGGGCACGCCGGTCAGGATCAGCCCTGCCTTCGCGGTTGCAGCAGAGGCCGCGAGCGGCTAAAGCGGCGCTCTATGTTCAAACTCCCCGATCACAAAGACCGCGCCAAGACCGCCGCCGAAGCCAAGCTGGCCAAGCTGGAAAAATTCAAAGCCGCTGCGCCAAGCGATGAAGCCATTGCCGCGGCCCGTGCGCGCGCCGAAAAGCGCGCCCAGAAGGAAGCCGAGGCCAAGGTCGCCCGCGCCGAACGCGCCCGCCAGATGGCCGAAGAAAAAAAGGTCAAGGAAGCCCAGCGCGAGAAGCAGGCCGAACAGCAGCGCCTGGAAGCCATTTCCCGCGAAGCCGCCCAGAAGGCCGCCCGCGACGCCCGCTACGCCGCCCGCAAGCAGCGCATCCGCTAACCAGCTGCTTCAGCGCCAGAACCGCGGCGCTGTCATCACCTGTTCGTGGGCCTTCACGGCTGTGGCCAGCAGCGCCGGGCGTTGGGTTTGGCCAGTCAGCGCCGCGGCCCCGCGCACACGGCTGCTGCCGATGCGGACCAGCACCGCCTGCGCCACCACCAGATCGTTCAAGGCACCCAATGCATCCTGCAGAGGCAACAGCGCCGACATGAAGCGCGCTCGCCGGCCGGGTGCCGGAAACAGGCTGCCGAACAGTTCGCAGGCATGGCGCAGCCGCTTCACGCGCTTGCGCAGCCGGTGGCGGGCTGCGTCATCGCCATCCACCAACGCCTGCCCAGCCTTCTTCACCTTGCGCCGGTAGCAATCAAGCTGGCGGGCGGCGTGATCGCGTGCATCGTCCGCCGGCAGCGGTGGGTGCAGCACAATCCATTCCGATAGGTTGAGCAGCATGGCCCGGGTGGAGGCGGCGTGCAGTGCAGCCATCGCGTGGGCGAAGGCTTCATCCCGCGCGGCTGAGAGCTTGTCGTGCAGCGGGCCCGGCGAGGCCCGCGCCAGCAGCACATCCAGATCGCGTGCAGCACCCAATGCGCCCGACAGGTCGCGCAGCCCCGCTTCCAGCGCCAGCTGTGGGCCGGTGAGTGGCTGGAACAGTCGCAGTGCCGATCGCAGCCGGCGCAGACTCACCCGCGCCTGGTGCAGGGTTTCGCCATCCAGCGCGGCCAGCAATTGCGCCTCGTTGCGGCGATACTGGCCAAGGCAGGCGCTGACGACGGCGCGCAATACCGCATCGGTCCCACCCAGATCCAGCAGCCCTTTCCATTCGCGGCCCATCTGCCCTAACCCCGCACGATTCGCCGGGACAAGCATAAGCCGGATCAGTGGCCAGAAAACGCCATCAGACTGTGGGGGGTGATGCCGGCCTCGCGCAGCCGCTGGGCGCCGCCCAGATCGGGCAGATCGATAGCAAAAGCCGCCTGTGTCACCACGGCACCGCCGCCGCGCAGCAGTTGTGCCCCGGCAAGGGCAGTGCCGCCGGTGGCGATCAGATCATCAACCAGGCAGACACGACTGCCGGCCGGCGCGGCATCATCGTGCATCTCGATGCGATCCTGGCCATATTCCAACGCATAATTCACGCCCGAAACGGGCCCGGGCAGTTTGTTCTGCTTCCTGAGCAGCACGAGCCCCACCCCCAGTTCGCGGGCCAGGGCCGCCCCGAAGATGAAGCCGCGCGCCTCGATTCCAGCGATCAGATCGGGCGGCATTGCAAGGCTTGCCGCCATGCGGGTGATGGCGGCGGCAAATCCCGGCCCATCCAGCAGCAGCGTGGTGATATCGCGGAACATGATCCCCGGCTTGGGATAATCGGGAATCGTGCGCACCAGCGCCTTCAAGTCTTCATTCACCGTCAAAAACCCTCAAAACGTCAGAAGGCGGCCATCCTGCCGGATGACCGCCTCCTTTCAACTCGGTGATTGCCGGATCAGGCCTTCTTCACGTCGGCCCACACCTTGCGGTACGACAGATAGCCCAGCCCGGTCATGATGATCAGGAACAGGATCACCGCCATGCCGGTTTCCTTGCGGTTTTCCAGCTTGGGTTCCGCCGTCCAGGTCAGGAAGGCGGTCACGTCCTTCGCATATTGATCGGTGGTCGCGGGCGAACCATCGGAATAGGTCACCTGGCCATCAGCCGCGAGCGGCGGCGGCATGGCGATGTTGATGCTGTGGAAATAGGGATTGTAATACAGCGTGTCCGGCTTGACCCAGCCCTTCGGCACGTCATCGGAATAACCGGTGAGGAGCGAATAGACATAGTTGGTGCCATCCGGGCGGGCCTTGGTCATCAGCGACAGATCCGGCGGATTGGCACCGTTCTGCGCTGCGCGGGCAGCCGCTTCGTTGGCATAGACCAGCGGGAACTTGTCCGCACCGGTTGCCTTGCGGGTGGTCGGCTCACCGTTCGAGTCGATCGCGGCCACGTCATATTCGGCAGCAATCGTCTTGATCTGGCCCTCGTTGTAGCCAAGATCTGCCAAGTCGCGGAAGGCGACGCGGTTGATCGAGTGGCAGGCCGCGCAGACTTCCTTGTACACTTGGAAGCCGCGTTGCAGCTGGGCACGATCGAACGTGCCGAACACGCCCAGATTGCCCGGGCCATTATGGGCCCATTCCATGTGCTTGGGATGCTTGTGGAGTTCCTTGGTCATGTCGGGCGAGGCCGCCTCGCGGGGAGCGATGGCTCCCCACAGGACGTTCACGACAAACAACAGGCCAACGGCAAGTGCGCCGAGACGGATCATGTGTATGGCTCCTTATTCGGCCGGCTGCGCGAGGGGCGCAGTGTCACCGCCACCTGACTTGCTGCCGTATTTGGCCAGCACGGCTTCCGAGATGGAACCCGGCAGCGGCTTGGTCTTCTCCAGCTTGGAGACGATCGGCAGGATGATCAGGAAATGGGCGAAATAATAGGCGGTGAGGACCTGGGACAAGCGCACCCAGGGTTCTTCCGCCGGCTTGCCGCCGCACACGCCCAGCACCACAGCCACCACCACGAACACCCAGAACAGCAGGCGGCTGAGCGGCCGATAGTTGTTCGAGCGCACCGGCGACGTATCCAGCCAGGGCAGCAGGAACAGCAGCAGGATCGAAGCGAACATCGCGAGCACGCCCCACAGCTTGGCCGGCACGCCCAGGAAGTCGGTCGTGAAGGCACGCAGGATGGCGTAGAAGGGCCAGAAATACCATTCCGGCACGATGTGGGCAGGCGTCGAGAGCGGGTTGGCCGGGATATAGTTGTCGGGCTCACCCAGGCTGTTCGGCATGAAGAACACGAAGGCCGCGAAGAGGATCAAGTAGATCCCGAGACCGACGAAATCCTTGGCCGTATAATAGGGATGGAACGGCACGGTATCCGCTTCCGACTTCACGTCCACACCGGTCGGGTTGTTCGAACCCGGGATGTGCAGCGCCCAGACGTGCAGGATGATAACCCCGAACGTCACGAACGGCAGCAGATAGTGAAGCGAGAAGAAGCGGTTGAGCGTGGCGTTGTCCGGCGAGAAGCCGCCGAGCAGCAGGGTCTGGATGTAGGTGCCCACGACCGGGAAGGCCGAGAACAGACCGGTAATGACCTGTGCGCCCCAGAAGCTCATCTGGCCCCAGACCAGCACATAACCCATGAACGCGGTGGCCATCATCAGCAGGAAGATGACGAGGCCGAGCATCCACAGCACTTCACGCGGCGGCTTGTACGATCCGTAATAGAGGCCGCGGAAGATGTGGATATAGACGACACCGAAGAAGAAGCTGGCGCCGACCGCGTGCATGTAGCGGATCATCCAGCCGCCGTTGACGTCGCGCATGATGTGCTCGACCGAATCAAAGGCGACGCGCGTGTCGGCGGCAAAGTGCATGGCCAGCACCACGCCGGTGATGATCTGGATCACCAGCGCCACGCCGGCGAGGACGCCGAAATTGTAGAAGGCGTTCAGGTTCTTCGGTGTCGGATAACCCGGACCCAAAGCGCCATGAACGAAACGGGCAAGCGGCAGGCGCTCGTCCATCCATTTGCCGACTTCGCTCGTCGGCTGATATTGTTTTGCCCAGGGAAAGCTCATGCTCTTGCTCCTCAGCCGATGGTCACAGCGGTGGGCGACTTGAACGCATAGGGCGGCACTTCCAGGTTCTTGGGAGCCGGACCCTTGCGGATGCGCGCGGCCGCATCATAGTGCGAGCCGTGGCAGGGACAGAAATACCCGCCGAAATCGCCCTTGGCCTCGCCTTCGGCTGCGCCCAGCGGCACGCAGCCGAGGTGGGTGCAAACACCCAGCGTGATCAGCCATTGCTCGCTGCCTGGCTTGGTGCGGTCTTCCAGCTTCTGCGGGTCACGCAGAGTGGAAACGTCCACCTTCTTGGCATCAGCGATCTCTTCCGGCGTCAGGTGCCGGGCAAAGACCGGCTTGCCGCGCCAGCTGGCCTTGATGGCCTGGCCAGGCTGCACAGCCGACAGATCGAGATCGATCGACGCCAGCGCCAACACGTCCGCGGACGGGTTCATCTGGTTGACGAGGCTCCAGGCCACCGGCACGACGCCGGCGCCGGCAAAGGCCGCCGTCGCCACATAAAGAAAATCACGGCGACGTTCGCCACCGGGACCGAGATCTTCGGCAGTCGCCTGCCGCACTTCGCTAGCCATCTTGCCCCTTCCGGAATCTGATGCATGACCGGCAAGCCCTCAGCCTGCCCGCATGACGGGCCCGGATAGACAAGGCGATGCCGCAACGCAACGGAGAAAAGCCGCACACCCCCCCGGACAAATTGGCGCGGTTATGACAATCCGGTAAGGTCCATGGCCGAGCGCTGGCCACTGTAGGGGGTTTCGCGTCGCGAGAAGCCTGTCTAAAGCTTGGCTATGATCGAGCTTGATGACCAGCAGAAGGCCGCGCAGGCCTGGTTCCGTTCCCTTCGCGACAGCATCTGGGCGATGCTGGAACAGCTGGAGGATGAATCCACCCTTCCCGGTGACGCGGGCCGCTTTGAAAAGCGTGTGTGGAACCGCACCGATCATGCGGGAGGCGATGGCGGCGGCGGCGAGATGGGCATCATGAAAGGCCGGCTGTTCGAAAAGGCCGGAGTCAACATTTCCACCGTTTATGGCGAGTTCAACCCGGATTTCGCCAAGCAGATCAACGGCGCTGCCGAAGATCCGCGCTTCTTTGCCACCGGGCTCAGCCTGGTGATCCACCCGGCCAACCCGCTGGTGCCGGCAGTGCACATGAATACGCGCATGCTGGTCACGACGAAACGCTGGTTTGGCGGCGGGGTCGATCTGAACCCTGCCCTGCCCGATGCGGCTGAAACCGCCGCCTTCCATGCCGCCGTGAAGGACACATGCGATCGGCACAGCCCGGATTATTATCCGGCGCATTCGAAGTGGGCGGAGGAGTATTTCTGGGTGCCCCACCGCAACCGCCATCGCGGGGTGGGCGGCATCTTCTATGATCACCTGAACAGCGGCGACTGGGCGGCAGACTTTGCCTACACACAGGACGTGGGCCGCTGCTTCCTGGAAACCTATCCCAAGCTGGTGCGCGCCAAAATGCACCAGGATTTCAGCGAAGCGCAGCGCATCGAGCAGCTGAAGTACCGCGGCCTCTATGCCGAGTTCAATCTCGTCTATGATCGCGGCACCACCTTCGGCCTGAAGACCGGCGGCAACACCGATGCCATCCTGATGAGCCTGCCGCCGCTCGCGATCTGGGAATGAGCGAGCGGCAAGGTGGCGGCAGCATGGTGGCATCGCGGGTAATCGCGGTGCCAGCCGGTCAGATTGCCACCATCGTCACTTGCCTCGAAATGACTGCGCCGCCGGCGCCGGCTGTGCCGGTGAAATCAGCGTTGAAGTTGGAACGCTGGACGGCGCCCGTGGATCTGGACCGCTATCGCGCCCTGTTCCGCGCTATCGGTCAGCCTTGGTTGTGGCGCGGGCGGCTGGTGATGGATGACGAAACGCTGGCCGCGACGTTGAACGCGCCGACGCTTGAGGTGCATGTCGCCACACGGCGGGATGGCACGCCGCAGGGCCTGCTCGAACTGGATTTCAGCGGCGACCGCGAATGCGAGCTGGCCTATTTCGGCCTGGTCCCGGAACTGACCGGGCGCGGCCATGGGGCCTGGCTGATGGGCTACGCACTGAAACGGGCGTGGCGGGAGGGAATCCGCCGCGTCTGGGTGCACACCTGCGATCTCGATCATCCGGGCGCACTGACCTTTTACCAGCGCCACGGTTTCCGTCCTTATGAGCGGCTGGTCGAAATCTATGCAGATCCACGCGCCAGCGGGCTGTACCCGCCCGAAACGGCGCCGGCGGTGCCTCTGCTGCGCGCCGAGACCTAGCGCAACGGTGCGGCCAGTTGGCGATAGGCCGCTGCACTGGCCCCGCCGACACCGATGGTGACAAGACAATTGCCGATGGCGGGCACCAGCGCGTGCAGGAAGCGCCCCACCGACGCCAGCCCGCCGGTGCGCGCCACCACATCCAGTGCGGCGCCCGCGCCTTCAGCCAGGATGCCGACGCCGATCACACCGAACAGGCCCAACACCAGGAACAGGGTCAATTGCAGGCCCTGCCCCTCGCTCAAGGCCCAGCTGCGGCGCAGCAGCGCAAAGGGCGTGCCGCCTTCGGCCAGTACCACAGCGCCCGAAAGAAACAGCAGCCGGGCGAACAACCACAGGCCGGGCACCAGCAGCAGCAACAGGCCCAGCCCGACCGGCAATGAGCCGGAGACTTGCGCCAGTGCGTAGGCAGGAAACGCCGCCAGCGCCGCGGCCAGCGCTTCACGGGGCGTGGCATTGCCGCGCAGCACCAGATGGGTGGCAGCAAGCTGGCCGAACGCGGCGATCAGGCTCGGCACAGCCAGTCGCCACAGCAGTTGCTGGTTGCTGATTGCGTCAAGGCTGGTGGGTGCCGGCGGCCCGAACAGTTCAACCGCCACCGCCGGCAGCAGCGCGAACGGCGCCACCAGGAAAAACAGCCGCGGCAGATCTGCCCGTACGGCGGTGGACATCGTGTCCCACAGGGCGGCGGCCGACAGACGTTGCATTGTCGGCCTCCTTCCCGCCACGGTATTCCAGCCGGATCAGGCCGCCGGTTTGACGCCGGCTTCGGCCACCAGGGTATGCAATTCGCCGGCCTGGAACATTTCCATCATGATATCGCTGCCGCCAACGAATTCGCCCTTGATGTAGAGCTGCGGGATCGTCGGCCAGTCGCTATATTCCTTGATGCCCTGACGGATTTCCTGATCGGCCAGCACATCAACGCCTTCGAAGGCGACGTTAAGCCGTTCGAGGATAGCAATGGCAGTGGAGGAAAAGCCGCACTGCGGGAAGAAGGGCGTGCCCTTCATGAACAGCACGACATCGTTGCTGTTCACCAGATCTGCAATGCGTTCGTGGACTGGGTTGGTCATCGGGAGGAATCCTTCTTGGCCGGGCTGTTCACGCCGCGACCGTGGTCAATTTCAAAGCATGGAGCGCACCCCCCATGCGACCGCCAAGAGCATTATACACCAGCCGCTGCTGTGCAACCCTTGAGAGGCCAGTGAACTGCGGCGCTGTCACCACCGCAGCATAATGATCGCCATCGCCGGCCAGATCGGTGATCTCCACCGTTGCGCCGGGCAGCGCCGCCAGGATCGCCGCTTCGATGTCGGCTGCAGCCATCGGCATCAGGCGGCTCCGCTGATCTGGGCTTCGGCCTGGGCAAGTTTTTCGGCCAGCATCGCCTTGATGTCGTTCACGCCCACGCCCAGCCCGGCCAGATCGCCGTGCAACTTGGCAATGATGTCGTCATCGCCGGGAATTTCCAGATCCGACAGCAGCACTGACTTGGCATAATCGTCGGCGGCCTGGCCATCCTTGCCCAGCTTTTCCGCCGCCCACAGGCCAATCAGCTTGCCGCGGCGGGCAAGGATGCGAAAACGCATTTCCTCGTCATGGGCGAACTTGGTTTCAAAGGCTTTCTGGCGATCGTCGAACGTGGTCATGTCATGCTGCTCCCAGGCGGGTATCCCACCCC
The DNA here is from genome assembly GCA_002280855.1 of Sphingomonadales bacterium 32-65-25. GTDB lineage: Bacteria > Pseudomonadota > Alphaproteobacteria > Sphingomonadales > Sphingomonadaceae > Sandarakinorhabdus. Next base: position 42,361 of record NCEU01000006.1, read on the forward strand.
AAATAGGTAAGCACGGCCGCCTGATCAATGATTGTATCTCGTCTTCTTTGCCGCTATGGCCACTCGCCCGCGCTGAAGGGCCGTGTTAGCCTGCCCCGGCGCTGTTGATTTTAAGCCGCGACCTGCCCTGCACCGGGCTGGCCGCGCCGCCTTCGAAAGGTTTGCCATGACCCGCCGCCGCCAGATTTATGAAGGCAAGGCCAAGATCCTGTATGAAGGTCCGGAACCCGGCACCATCATCCAGTATTTCAAGGATGATGCCACCGCCTTCAATGCCCAGAAGAAGGGCACGATCAGCGGCAAGGGCGTGCTGAACAACCGCATTTCCGAACATGTGTTCACGCTGCTCGGCATGATCGGCATCCCCACCCACTTCATCCGCCGCCTCAACATGCGCGAGCAACTGGTACGCCAGGTGGAGATCATCCCGATCGAGGTGGTGGTGCGCAACGTGGCTGCCGGCAGCATCGCCAAGCGCTTCGGCATCGAGGAAGGCACCCAGCTGCCGCGCACCATCATCGAATATTATTACAAGGATGATTCGCTCGGCGATCCGCTTGTGAGCGATGAGCACATCGCCGCCTTCGGCTGGGCCAGCCAGGACGAGATGCACGACATCGCCGACATGGCGATCCGCGTGAATGACTTCATGGCCGGCATGTTCGCCGCCGTCGGCATCCGCCTCGTGGATTTCAAGCTTGAGTTCGGCCGGCTGTTCGATGGCGAATTTGCCCGTGTCATCCTGGCCGACGAGATCAGCCCGGATGGCTGCCGTCTGTGGGACATGAAGACCGGCGACAAGATGGACAAGGACCGTTTCCGCCGCGATCTGGGCGGCGAAGTGGAAGCCTATCAGGAAGTCGCGCGCCGCCTTGGCCTGCTGACCGAGGACGAACCGGCCGTGCTCGACCTGGATGAGCACCGCAAGGCCAGGAGCCAGACTTCGGGCAAGGACAAGCCGACGCCGACCGAGTGACGTATCAAGCCGGTGCCCAGCGCACCGGCTCGATCCGCCGCACCACAAGGCCGAAAATCAGCGTGCCGGTGCCAACGATGGCAGCGGTGACGATGAAGGCGGGGCGATAACCCGCGGCATCGACGATGATGCCGGTCATCACCGGGCCGATCACGCCCGACAGATTGCCCAGACTTGTCTGCACCCCCACCCAGCGCCCGGCTGAGGCCGGCCCGGCCATCGTCTGGCCGATGACAAACAACAGATTGGGCACCGGGCCATAGCCAAAGCCGGTGATGGCGATGAGGGTGATCAGCGGCAGCCAGCCCTGGATATCGGGCAGCAGCAGCAGGCCGGTCACGCAGGCCGCCACAGAGCAGAACAGCATCCGCCGCCGCCACTTGGAGCCATCGCCGCCATTGCGGATTGCCCGGTCAATCGCCCAGGCGCCAAGCGTGCCGCCGGCGATCTGGGCGATGTAGAAGACGGACGTGAGCAGGCTCATGTCGATGATCGAGTAGCCGCGCGCCTTGACCAACCACAGCGGCAACCAGCCAACAATGAAATAGAGCGCGAAGGTGCCGGCCAGGTGCAGCAGGGTGACGGCCCAGAAGGTCGGCTGGCGCAGCACGGCGGCGAGCGGGGCGGCGTTCTCAGGCGTTTCTTCATGCCGCCCCTCGCCTTCCTCGATGCCGCGGCGGGCCAGCCACCACGGCACCAGCCACACCAAAGTGGCGAGGCCGAAGACGATGAACATCTCGCGCCAGCCCCACAATTGCATCATGGCGCCGCCGGCCAACGTGCCAATCAGCGGCCCCAGCGCGAGGCCGCCGGACAGCGAGATATTGGCCAGCCCGCGTGCGCCTTCCGGCACCCGCGCGATGAGTTTCGAACCGCAGGGGAAGGCCACGCCTTCGCCCAGACCCATGAGAAGCCGCAGCAGCAGCAGGCCGGTGACGCCGCCGGCCAGGCCGGTGCCGACAAAACCCATGCCGATGGTGGCCAGCGCCCAGGTGGCAACGCCCAGCGCCATCAGCAGCCGCACGCTCATGCGGTCGGCGAGCCAGCCGGCGAGCGCGAGAGCGGGCACATAGGTCCAGTAGAAGCTGGAGACGATGACGCCGTAACGCTCGTTGGTGAGGCCGAACTCATCCTTGATCAACGGCGCCGCCACGCTGACAGCACCGCGATCGATGTAGTTCAGCGCAATCGCCGCTCCGATCAGAATGATCGCCCAGCGCAACGGACCTGACAGCATCAAATTCTCCCCGGCTGGCACAGTGGCGGCGACGGATTGGGCCGTCAACCGGCCACTGGATCGGCGAGCAGCGCTTTGGCATCGTAGCGAGCATGATCATTCGAACGCTCGATCCATACGCTGACGCCGCCCTGCTGCCTGACCTTGCCGCGATGATGGTGGAGGCGGTGGCCGGCGGCGCTTCCATCGGATTCATGGCCGGCTTTGCAAAGGCTGACTCACTGGCCTGGTGGCAGGGCCGGATGGCGGCTGCGGCGCAGGGCGAGGTGCAGATATTGTTAGCGCTGGATCACGGTGGCGTTACCGGCACAGTGAGCCTGGTGCCCGCCGCCATGCCCAACCAGCCGCACCGCGCCGATATCGCCAAGATGATGGTTGCCCATCGCGTTCGCGGGCGCGGGGTGGGCGCGGCCTTGCTCGCAGCGGTGGAAGCGCTGGCGGTGGCGCAGGGGCGCACCACATTGGTGCTCGACACGATCAGCGGTTCGGCGGCGGCGCGGCTTTATGAACGGGCTGGCTGGGAAAAGGTAGGCGACATCCCGACCTATGCCTTGATGCCGGACGGCGAAATGGCGCCCACCACTTTCTATACCAAGCGGCTCGCCTGATTACTTGCTGCCAGCAAGGATCAGTGCCGCTACGCCGCCAAATGCGACCAGCGCGGCGGTGAGCGGCCAGAACAGGCCCGGAGTCTTTACCCGCTTGGCAGGCGCCGCCGGAGCAGCAGGCTTCGCAACTGCCATAACCGGTTCCGGCGCGGGCGGCGGCGGTGGGGGCGGCGGAGGTGGCGGAGGCGGCGGAGGCGGCGCCATCACCGGTTCCGGAGCGGCCGCAGCCGGCGCAACTTTGGCCTTAGGCTTGGCGGCGGTTTTGGCCTTGGCGGCCACGACTTCGGGTTCAGCCACCGGCGCCGCGGCCTTGGTCTTGGCCTTCGTCTTGGGGCGGAAATCTTCCAACCGGCCAAAGGCGTCGGCCAGCAGATAATAGACGGTGACGCGATTCTTGGTGCGATCGGCCTTCATCTGCTCGCCCACCTTGGCAATGGCGGCGTCCAAAACGTCGTCACCGTCGGTAAGACCGAGCTTCTTCTTGAGGAAATTGGCCTTCACCCGGTCGGTCTCGGTCTTGTCCGAAAAGGAAACCAGCGCGGAATCCCGATTGCGCAGCGCGATCCCACAATAGCGAACCAAGCCCGCGATGATATCGGCATCGGCAACCGGCGCATACTTGCGCACGTCTATCGCCCAATCTTCGGCCATGTCTGTTTCCCCCGGTCTGAAAATCCTCAGTTGACTGACGCTAATCGTCGAATCGCCCGACTGCAATGCGGGTTGCCGCACCGCTGGCATCACTGGCAACACTGGGCTATGCGGACCACTGTGCAAGGCAAGACCATCCTTCTGATCGTGGGCGGCGGCATCGCCGCCTTCAAGACGCTCGAACTGGTGCGCGAACTGGGGCGCGCCGGGGCCCGCGTGCTGCCGGTGCTCACCGAAAACGGCGCGCGGTTCGTCACCCCGCTTTCGCTGTCGGCGCTGGCCGGCGAGAAGGTGCGCACCAGTCTGTGGGATCTGGAGGATGAGGCGGCGATGGGCCATATCCAGCTTTCCCGCGCCGCCGATCTGGTGGTGGTGTGCCCGGCCACCGCCAGCCTGATGGCGCGCGCGGCGGCGGGCATGGCCGATGATCTGGCCACCACATTGCTGCTGGCGACCGACAAGCCGGTGCTGATGGTCCCAGCGATGAACGTGCGCATGTGGCTGCATGCGGCCACCCAGCGTAACATCGCCACTCTGCGCAGCGACGGCATTACGGTGGTGCAGCCCGACGATGGGGCGATGGCCTGCGGTGAATTTGGTCCTGGCCGGTTGCCCGAAGTGCCCAAGATCATGGCGGCAATTGCGGCGCAGTTCGGTTCCAAGCCATTGCTGGGCCGCCACGCACTGGTCACCGCCGGACCGACGCATGAACCGATCGACCCGGTGCGCTTCATCGGCAATCATTCGTCGGGCAAGCAGGGTTTCGCCATTGCCGGCGCGCTGGCCCGTTTGGGTGCGCGCGTCACGCTGGTCGCGGGGCCGGTGCATCTGCCCACCCCCGCCGGCGTCACCCGGGTGGACGTGATGACGGCGCGCGACATGGCGGCCGCCTGTGAAGCTGCCCTGCCCGCCGATATCGCGGTGATGGTGGCGGCCGTGGCCGATTGGCGGGCCGAGACGGCGCCGCAGAAACTGAAGAAGGACGGCAGCGCCCCTGCGCCGCTGGTGCTGACCGAAAACCCTGACATCCTAGCCGGCATCGCCCACCATGCCCAGCGCCCGGCGCTAGTGGTGGGCTTTGCCGCTGAAACCCATGATCTCATCCCCCACGCTGCTGCCAAGCGAACGCGCAAGGGTGCGGATTGGATCGTCGCCAACGATGTCTCCGAAGGCGTGTTCGGCAGCGATTCAAACCATGTTCATCTGATCACGGCCACGGGCTACGAGGATTGGGGCGGACAGGCCAAGAACGACGTCGCCGCCACGCTCGCCGCCCGCATCGCCGCGCATTTTGCAGGACACGCATGATTTCGATTCCGCTCACCATCCTGCCCCATGGCGAAGGCCTGCCCCTGCCCGCCTATGCCACCCCCGGCGCCGCCGGCATGGACGCGGTGGCAGCCGTCACTGAAACGATGCTGCTGCACCCTGGCGAGCGTTTTCCGGTGCCGCTGGGGTTCTGCATGGCCATCCCGGACGGCTATGAAGTCCAGGTGCGACCGCGGTCCGGCTTGGCGCTGAAAAACGGCATCACCGTGCCCAACAGCCCCGGCACCATCGACAGCGATTATCGCGGCGAGGTGAAGGCGCTGCTGATCAATTTGGGCCAGGAACCCTTCGCCATCGAGCGCGGCATGCGGATCTGCCAATTGGTGCCGGCCGCCGTCACCCGGGCCACGCTGGCTGTGGTCGAGACGCTGGACGACACGCAGCGCGGCGCTGGCGGCTTCGGCTCCACGGGAGTGCATGGGTGAACTTTTCCGACGACGAGCTTGAACGCTACGCCCGTCACCTGGTGCTGCCGGAATTCGGCGGGCGCGGTCAGGCGGCGCTGGCACGGGCGCGGGTCGCCGTTGTCGGCGCCGGCGGGCTGGGCAGCCCGTGCCTGCTCTATCTCGCGTCGGCGGGCGTGGGCCGGCTGACCATCATCGATGATGACGCGGTGGCGCTGTCCAACCTGCAACGCCAGGTGCTGTTCGAAACCGCCGATGCCGGCGAGATGAAAGCCGAGTGCGCCGCCAGCCACCTGCACGCGCTCAACCCCCATGTCGAAACGGTGGCGGTGCCGCTGCGGCTTGATGCCGACAATGTGGATGCGCTGCTGGCCGGACATGATCTGATCATCGATGGCTGCGACAGTTTCACCACACGGTTGCTGGTGGCAGATAGCGCGCTGGCCGCCGGCGTGCCGCTGGTTTCGGGTGCGGTCGGGCCGTTCGATGGCCAGGTCGCGGTGTTCAAGGGCCATGATCCCGCCCTGCCCTGCTATCGCTGCTTCGTTGGCAACCCAGAGGACCAGCCGGAGCGCAACTGTGCTGCCGTGGGCGTGCTCGGCGCGCTGACCGGCGTGATCGGCAGCCTGATGGCGATGGAGGCCATCCGCGAGCTGTCCGGCTTCTCGCCGTCCAGCGCAGGGCGCATCACCCTGTTCGACGCGATGGCTGGCCGCTTCCGCGCGATCAGCCTGCCGAAAGATCCGGCTTGTCCCGCCTGCTCTGCCCAATAGCTGCCGTATTTGCTGGATAATACACCCAAGTGCCCCAACGTCGTCCCGCTCCGCGCCCGAAACAGTCCCGCTGGTATATCAGCCTCCTGAAGTGGGGGCTGGTGGCCGGGCTCGCGCTGTTCATCGCCTTGGCAGTGGCAGTTGCGCTGGCTTATCGCGACCTGCCCTCCTTCGACGACATGAAGCGCAGCCCAAATGGCCAGCCGGTGGAAATCCGCGGCGATGATGAAACGGTGCTGGCCAGCTTTGGCCCCAGCTATGGCGCATGGCTGAGCTATCCGGAGATTCCGGCGACGATGAAGAACGCCATGATCGCGGTGGAAGACCGGCGCTTCTGGTATCACCCCGGCATTGATCCGATCGGCATCGTGCGCTCGTTCGTGGTGAACGCGGCGCGCGGCAACAAGGCGCAAGGCGCTTCCACCGTCACCCAGCAGCTGGCGCGCAACCTGTTCCTCACCGCATCCAAGGATTACACGCGCAAGCTGCGCGAAGTGGTGCTGGCGCTGGCCATCGAGCGCAAGTTTGCCAAGGAAGATATTCTCGAACTCTATCTGAACCGCGTCTATTTCGGTGGCGGCGCCTATGGCGTGGATGCGGCTTCGCGCAAATTCTATGGCCACAGCGCCCGCCGGCTTTCCCTGGAAGAAGCTGCCATCATCGCCGGGCTGGTGAAGGCGCCGTCGCGCTTTTCGCCCTCGGCCGATGCAGAAGCGGCCCGCAAGCGCGCAGCCACGGTGATCGCGGTGATGGTGGAACAGGGCGGGATCACGCCCGAAGAGGCCACCGCCGCCGATCCGCGCCTGGTGCAGTTTGCGCCGCAGGCCCGCCTGGCCGGGGTGCGCTATTTCACTGATTGGGTGCTCACCGAGCTGGAAAATCTGACCGACGAAGCCAATGAGCCGTTGCTGGTGGAAACCACGCTCAACAGCCAGATGCAGCGCGATGCCGAAGCCGCGATCCGCGCCGAAGCGCCCAAGGGCGCGCAAGGGGCACTGGTGGCGCTGGCCCGCGATGGCGGCGTGAAGGCGATGGTGGGCGGCACCGATTATGTGCGCTCCAACTATAATCGGGCGATCGTGGCGCGGCGCCAGCCCGGTTCGGCGTTCAAGTTCTTCGTATACGCCGCCGCGCTGGAAAGCGGCGTGACGCCCGAAGATATCTACGAAGACAAGCCGGTGAGCATCGGTAACTGGAGCCCGAAGAACGACAATGGCCAATTCATCGGCCCGGTGAGCGTGCGCCAGGCCTTTGCCCGATCGATCAACACGGTGGCGGTGCAGCTGGCCGAACAGGTTGGCTTTGATACAGTGGCGGAAATGGCCCGCCGCTTCGGCATCACCACGCAGATCAGCCGGCAACCGGCGATGGCGCTTGGTTCATCGGAAGTCACCTTGTTCGAAATGACCAACGCCTATGCGACGGTGGCCAACAATGGCCTGGAAAACACGCCTTTTGCCATCACCCGCATCACCACCGGATCCGGCCGCGTGCTGTACAACCGCAGCGAAGGCGAAACCCGCCAGGTCGTCGCCCCCGTGGTGGCCGCACAGATGACGCAGCTGATGCAGGCCGCCGTGGAAGAAGGCACTGCCCGCGCCGCCCAGATCGGCCGGCCCTTGGCAGGCAAGACCGGCACGACCAGCAGCAACAAGGATGGCTGGTTCATTGGTTTTTCCAGCGGCATCACCACCGGCGTGTGGATGGGCCGCGATGATGCCAAGGCGGTGCGCGGGCTAGCCGGTGGCCGCGCGCCAGCCCGCGCCTTTGCCCAGTTCATGGCGCGTGCCGTGGGCGGCACCCCGCCCGAGGCACTGGTGACCGAATTTGCCGATGATACGCTGGGGCCGGAGCCTGACGCGCAAAGCTATGGCATCACCATGGACGAAGCCCCGCCCATGGACGGCGAAGCCCCTCCCGGCGACGAGCCGCCGCGGCTGGACGACAATTGGCTGGACAAGACGCTGAAGGAGCCGGCGCAGCCGCAGGCCGAGCCGCGTTAACGCAGCACGCAGTAGGCCGGCGCGTGATCGCTGGCCTTTTCCTGGCCGCGCACAGCTTTCATCACGCCGGCATCGGCCAAACGGTCGGCCGCCGCCGGTGACAGCAGCAGGTGATCGATGCGGAAACCGTGGTCGCGTTGCCAGGCCCCGGCCTGATAATCCCAGAAGCTCCAGATACCCCCAACCGGATGGAGCTGGCGCACGGCATCGGTCCAGCCCTGCCAAAGCAGCTGCCGGTAGGCGGCCACCGATTCCGGCTGGCGCAAAGCGTCGTCCCGCATCGCCGTGGTATCCCAGATGTCGTCATCATTGGGGATGACATTGTAATCGCCGGCCAGCACCACGGGCAGGCCGGTTTCCAGCAGCCGGGCAGCGTGGACGCGCAGCCGCTCCATCCAGGCCAGCTTGTAATCGAACTTGGGGCCCGGCTGCGGGTTGCCGTTTGGAAGGTAGATGCTCGCCACCCGCACGCCCATCACATCAGCTTCGAGATAGCGGGATTGTTCGTCCGTCTCATCACCAGGCAGACCGCGCTGCACTTCTGTGGCGGGTTCGCGGCTGAGGATGGCGACGCCGTTGAAGCCCTTCTGGCCGTAGACAAGGCAGTGGTAGCCCGCCTCGCGCAGCGTCTCGACGGGAAAATTCTCCGTCATCATCTTGATTTCCTGCAGGCAGGCGATGTCGGGCTTGGCCTCCTCCAGCCATTCCAGCAGGCGTGGCAGGCGGGCGTTGGTGCCGTTGATGTTGAAGGTGGCGATCAGCATGGGTGAACCCTAGGCGCTCAGGTGGCGAGCTTCAACAGCGCCGCGATCGTATCGGCCTCTATCGCCGGCTTGTCGGTGCGGATACGCGAAATGCGCGGGAAACGCATGGCGAGGCCGGACTTATGGCGGCTGGAGGCGTGGAGCGAGTCGAACGCGACTTCCAGCACCAGCGATTTTTCCACCTCCCGCACCGGGCCGAATTTCTGCATCGTGTGCCCGCGCACGAACTTGTCCAGCATCGCCAGTTCGGCATCGGTGAAGCCGCTGTAGGCCTTGCCGACCGGCAGCAACTGGCCATCCGGCGTCCAACACCCAAACGTGAAATCGCTGTAGAGGCTCGACCGTTTGCCGTGGCCGCGCTGGGCATACATCAGCACGCAATCGGCAGTGAGCGCGCTGCGCTTCCATTTGAACCACTGGCCAGCTTTGCGCCCCGCCACATAGGGTGCGTCCCGACGTTTCAGCATCAGGCCCTCAATGGCGGCATCACGGGCGGCATCGCGCAGGGTGGCCAGATCGGCCCAGCTTCCGGCCTCCACCAGCGGCGACAGCTCAAACCGGGCCGGATCAAGGCCGGGCATCACTGACTCCAGCCGGGCGCGACGCGCCGTCCACGGTAAGGCGCGCAGATCCTCGCCAACATGGGACAGCAGATCATAGGCGCGGATGAAGGCCGGGCGCTCGGCCATCAGCTTCGCTGTCGGCGCCTTGCGGCCCAGGCGTTGCTGCAAGGCATTGAAACTGCCGGAGGCGGCCACCCTATCTGCCTGCCCCTCCCCCCGCACCAGCAGTTCGCCATCCAGCGCCAGCGGCGCTTGCAAGGCCTGCGCCACATCGGGGAAGCTGGCCGAAATATCGTCGCCGGTGCGGCTGAACAGCCGGGTCTGGCCGCCGGCGTGGACGATCTGGACGCGGATGCCATCCCATTTCCATTCGGCGGCATGGTCGGCCAGATCGAGCGTCGCCCCGTCTTCCAGCGGACTGGCCAGCATGAATGGGCGGAACACCGGAACGTCGCCGGCGGTGGGCGGCGGCGCGGCGCCGGTGGCCCATGAGAACAGCGGTGTGAACGGCGGTGTCAGGCTGTGCCAGACTTCCTCAACCGCTTCCACATCCAGGTCAAAACCCTGTGCCAGCCCGGTCTTCGCCAGCCGTGCCGATACGCCAACCCTCAGCGCGCCGGTGGCCAGCTTGATGAGAGAATAACGGCCCTGCACATCCAGCCGGTCGAGCAGCGCCGCGACCGCCGCCGGTGCTTGACCACGCGACAGACCGGAAAGCTGGACGACCACTTCGTCGAGCGCGGGTGACGGTGGCTTTTCGCCCGGCGGATCAGGCCACAGCAACGAAATCGTCTCCGCCATGTCACCCACGAAATCATGGGACAGCGCAAACAGGGTCGCATCAACCCGTTCGGCCATCAGCGCCTTGAGCAGACTGGGCTGCACCGCCTTCAGATCAATCGTGCTGGTCAGCGCCGCCAGCGCCCAGCCGCGATCGGGATCAGGCGTGGCCACCAGATAGTCCGCGATCAACCGCAACTTGGCGGTGCGACTGCGCGTGTAGAGCAGCGCATCGAGCAGGCGGGCAAAGGATTCCATCGGCAATCAGCCCATTAGCATGACCGCCTCAGTTGCGCTAAGGCGCTCAGGGATGAGAATGCGCGATCTTGAAAAGGCCAGTGGCGTCGGCCGGGAAACCATCCGATTCTACATCCGCGAAGGCCTGTTGCCGGAACCGGACAAGACCAGCCCGAACAGCGCACGTTACACCGATGTGCATGTCGCGCGGCTGAAGGCGATCAAGCGCCTGCAGGAAGAACGCTTCCTGCCGCTGGCCGTGATCCGCACCCTGCTGGAGGCCGACGATGGCGACCGCTGGCTGCTGCCCGAAGTGTTTCCCACGCTGGATGCCCTGCTCGCCCAGCGGCTTGAAGACGGCGGCCCGGCGCGGGTGGTCTTTGACGATCTTGGCCTGCCGCCGCACAGCCGCGAACATCTCGATGATCTGATGATCCCGCTGGCCGAAGACGGCACTGTCACCGCCCGGGATGCGGCCATATTGCGCACGGTGCAGCGGCTCGACGATATCGGCTTCACACCGGAACTGGGTTTTGATGGCGGCCAGATGCGCCTGTACAACGTCCTGATCGACTGGCTGACCGCCCAAGAAGTCCGCCACTTTCTGGAGCACACCGCCGGCCATGTTGGCGAAGCCAAGGCCTTGGACATGGCCGAACAGGGCATTTCAGTGGTCAACGAACTGCTCGGCCAGTTGCGCACACGGGCGCTGCTGCGGAAGCTCGCCGAACGGCGGACTATCGCCAACCCGGGCGCCAACCCGGGCACCAACCCGGGCGCCAACAACAATGGGTGAAGGACAGGCTTTGCACAAATCCACATGGCTTCTGGCCGCTGCCATGCTGCTGGCCGGCACGACGCTGCATGCGCAGCCCGTTGAACCTGCTGCGACAAGCCAGGTGCGCATATTGGCTACCGGCGGCACCATTGCCGGCAAGGGCAATGCGGCGGGCACCAGCTATCGCTCAGGCGCCGTTTCCGTTGACGATCTGATTGCCGCGCTGCCGGGGGTCGACAAGATTGCCCGGGTTACCGGCGAGCAGATCGCCAACGTGGCGAGCGGCGACATGGACGAAACCATCTGGCGCAGGCTCCATGCCCGCGCGCTGGCCGCGTTTGCTGATCCTGATGTGGCCGGCGTGGTCGTCACGCATGGCACCGACACGCTGGAGGAAACCGCCTTTCTGCTCAGCCTGATTCTGCCGCCGACCAAGCCGGTGGTGGTGGTCGGCGCGATGCGGCCCAGCACCGCCGTTTCCGCCGACGGGCCACAAAACATGCTGGATGCGATCCGGGTGGTGACCTCGCCCGCTTCGGCTGGGCGCGGCGTGATGGTGGTGATGAACGACACGATCTTCGATCCGCGTTCCGTCACCAAATTTGACGTGAACCGCGTCGATGCGTTCACCGCCCCCAGCCGCGGCCCGATTGGGCAAGTGCTTGGCCTGGCACCGCGCTATTTCGGGCCGCCGCAGCCGCAGCCCGACATGCTGGCTCTGGGCGAAGCCAAGCTGCCGCGCATTGCGGTGGTTTATGCCTATGCCGGCCAGACCGAAGACGAAGTGCGCGACATCGTGCGCAATGCCGATGGCGTGATTGTGGCCGGTGTTGGCGCCGGCGGCGTTTCCAGCGGCGCCCGCAAGGCGCTGCGGGCGCTGGCGGAAAAGAAGATTCCGATGGTCACCACGCCGCGCCAAGGCCACGGCGACATCCGGCGTTCGGAACCGACGCCAGCAGCGAATTCGGATGATGATGATCGGGTGCCGACGATCGGCGGCCGCGAACTGACACCGGCCAAGGCGCGTATCCTGCTGATGCTGGCCCTGCAGCAGCGGCGGACATTCGCCGAACTGCAGGCGATCTTCGACCGGGCCGGCACAACGAACTAAAAGCCCGCGGATACGGTCAGCACCGGCCCACTGCCCGGCGCAGCATTGCCGCCCACGCGTTGCCGCCAATCAGCTTCGATGCGGATACCCTTCACGCTGGCGCTGAGTGAGGGGCCGACATCCACGCGCCAGACATCGGGCGTACCCGTCTGCACGCTGGCCCAGGTGGCGGCGTTCAGCGTTGCCGGGCCAAACCGTACGATGCGGGCGCGCGCCTGGCCGCCGGCATAGACCTGGCCTGTGTCGAGCACGCCGGCTTCGCCATAGGCTTCCAGCCGTTGCCCCAAAGGCTTCAACCGTGCACCGGCAGCCAGGCGAGCCGTGAAGGCACCTTGCGTCGCCGCACCCAGCGGAATCAGGCGCTCGACTGAAAGTGACACGCCCGGCAGCAGCGTCTGCCGCAACCCAAGTGCCAGTTGTGCGGTCTCACCGCGCACGCCCTGTGGATCGGCAGCGACATTGGTCCGCGCCACCAGTGCCAGCGGCCGGCGCGCATAGGGATCGGTGACAAAGGCGATACTGCCCCCCACCTGCCCACCGCCCAGCACCGGCGACGCAGCAAAGCCGGGCAATCCATTGCCCGGCTGATTTGGCAGCGGCCCGCCATCACGCAGCAGGGCAAAGCCACCCAACTGCCAACGCCGGCCCAGCGCGGCACGATCCGCCAGCCATTGGCGATTGCCCGGCTGCAGGGCCAGCGCCGCATCGAACAAAGCGGCGGCCTGGCGGCGCTGACCGGCGCGCAGCCGGTCGTAGGCCGCGTTTGCCAGGGTGAAGGCCGGATCGAGTGGCGGCACGCTGGCAGGCGGAACAGCGAGTAGCGCTGAGGACGGTGCTGGCGGCGGCAGTGGCGCGGGCTGCGGTGTCCGGCTAGCCGCTGGCAGGGATTGGCTGGCAGCGAGTATCAACGGCGCAGGCAGCGCCAGCAAAGGCGGCGGCGGCGCCGACCGGTGCAACGGTGCCATTACGGGGCCATCCGGCAGATTCCCCCTGCTCGGAACGGGCATGCGGGGCGGCTTTGCCCGGGCTGTACCCGTCGCCAGCCGTGCCAGCGCCTGCAGATCGTGCTGCATCGCCGGCAGCCGCATGCCGATCCACAGTGCCAGCAGCAGCCCCAGCCCGGTGAAGGCCCGCAGCGGCCGGCCAGTCAGGCCCGCAGCCTTCATGGGGAAAAGCCGGGGAAACGGTGGATCGTCTTGTCCCACGCCAGGCGGCGGCCTGTTCGCACCGCCTGGGCATAGCGCGACAGCGCGCGCAGTGCCGCCATGGCGTTGATGAAATTGCCGATCAGCGCGCGTGGCGGCGTCAATATCGCTTGGTTCAGGTCATGCACGCGCAAGGTGAACAGCGCCCGCACCAGCAGCCGCCAGCACAGCAGGGTCCAGTTCAGCCACAGCAGCGCCCGCGTGACGTCGCCCGCCACTGGCGGCATCCGCGCCGCCGCTGGCAACGCCAGCCGCAGCAGGCTATCGATGCCGAGCAGCAGGGCGATGCCATAAGCAGCCAGCGTCAGCAGCGCCATCAACGGCGCCTTACGATCGCGCAGCAGCATCCAGCGGTTGACCAGCCCACCGCGCCACCCGATCCGATCCCAGCCGGCCAGCGCGATGCCAGTGAGCCAGCGCGCTTTCTGCCGCACGGCCGCATCAAAGCTGGCCGGAAAATGCTCCCGCGTTGCCACCGGCTGGCCATCGGCGTTCACCCACACCAGCCGACCACGCCCGCCAAGTGCGTGAACATGTTGGCCCAGTTCATAATCCTCGGTCAGGCTGGCGGCATCAAAGGGGGCGCCATCGCGGGCATCGGCAATGCGGCCCACCATGGCCCGATCGATGGCAACCCCCACGCCGGCCGCCGGCACCGCCGCGTCCAGCCACTGCCGCACCAGCAGATCCTTGGCATGCGCCTCTGCAAATTCATCGATATAATGGCCGGAAATCAACGGGCTGGCAGCATCAGGCAAAGGCAGCACCGGCAATTGCACCATGGCATATTCCGGCAAATGGGCTGCAAACACTGCCAGTTCGCAGGCGTGCACCAGATCTTCGGCATCATGCAGCACCATGGCCGCAAACGCCCGGCCGCTGGCTGCCTCCTCTGCCAGAACCGCCCGCCACAGGCTGTTCAGGCAATCGGCCTTGGTGGTGGGGCCAGGCGTGGCGCCAATCGCTACGTGCAGGCGCGCATCGTCCAGCGCCGCCACCGCCGCCTGACCTTTCGGATCATTGGGATAAAGGCCAACGAACACGGCATAATCCGGCCAGTCCAGCGTGGCCAGCAGGCGCTGCAACATGGCACCGATGACCGCCGATTCATCCCAGGCCGGGATCAGGATGGCAAAGCGCGCTGACGGCGGTGCGGGCGGCAGCGGTTGCGCCAGAGGCTGGGGCGCACGCTGGTGGCGCGGCATCATCAGCCACAGCACATCGATGGCGAGATCATCCAGGCCGTTGATGGCCACCAGCAGCGCTACCAGCAACAAGGCTTCGGCCAGCGCGACATGCCACAGGGCCAGCAATTCAGGCAGCATCATGGTGGCAAGTTCTTGAAGGGGTGGATGCCCCGGCCTTCACCATAATCTGCGCACGGGGAGGGCCGTTTGCAGGTGGATTCAGCAGACCGGGGCATCCTCGGCAGGAAAGCGACAGACGCAGGGTCAAAACGCCTGTTCATTCTCCCGGCCGATCGGGGGCGGCGACAGCACCGGCCGGGCAATCGCCCAGGCCGCGCGCAGGCGCTGCAAGGTGGTCTCGTCAATATGGATCCGCAGCGCGGCGACGGCATTCACGCCCTCTCCGTGCGGCAGGCCCAGTGGTTCAGCATCCCAGCCGATGGACAGCAGACTCGGCAACCACGGCAGATGTGTGACCATGATATAATATTGAATTCTATTTGCAAGTGCATGTTCTTGCAGGGCAATTGCCAATTGTCTGCGCACCTGCAGCGCCTCAGCGCGTGTCAGGCCGGGCGCGGTGACCAGACGGGTGATCTCCCACACATCGGGGCCCACCGGGACACCATCGGCACACAGATGCGCGAACTTGTCGCCCAGCAGGTGCGCGCCGGTGGAGGGCAACAGCCGCACCGATCCCAGATGGCGGCCGGTTTCGGGTTGATGAACGATCAGATAGAGCGTGTCTTCATCATCATATTCGTCCAGCTCGTGCAGACCATCGGGCGATTGCAGATCCCAGCCCAGCCGGTCCATCAGCACGATCTTGCGATCCTTCAGCATGGCAGAACGCAGGGCGGCATGGAGCATTCCCCGGCTGGACAAGGCCTCCGCCTCGCCCTGTGCGTCGCGCCACAGGCCGGGAATGGCCTGAATATCGTGGCTGGTGCCTGTTGTGGCTGTGCCGAACATCGCCTGCTTCCTGATGGGGTTCGCAAGCGTTGTGGCAATGGTTGACGCGGGCGCGCCATATCCCTGACAAGGGGCAATGACTCATGGCGGCGAACAGCAATATCTTTCCCTGATGGACCGTGTGTGGCGGACCGGCGCCATGCGCGGCGACCGCACCGGCACCGGCACCCGCGCCCTTTTCGGCGAGACGCTGAAATTCGATCTTTCCGATGGCACGGTGCCGCTGCTCACCACCAAGCGCGTCTATTGGAAATCGGCCATCAAGGAACTGATCTGGTTCCTGAATGGCGAATCGAACATCCGCCCTTTGGTGGCACAGGGCGTGCATATCTGGACGGACTGGCCGCTGGATGCCTATCGCAAGGCCACCGGCGAAGCGATCAGCCGCGATGATTTCGAAGCGCGGATCATTGCCGATGATGATTTTGCCGCGAAGTGGGGTGATCTGGGGCCGGTGTACGGTGTGCAGTGGCGGCGCTGGCCGCGTTATGCCGCCAATGAAGACGGCAGTTTCCGCGCCGACACGCCGTTCGACCAGATGACCGAGCTGGTCCACGGCCTTAAAGCTAACCCCGCCAGCCGCCGCCACATCTTCACCGGCTGGAACGTGCCCGAACTGCACCGCATGGCACTGCCGCCCTGCCACATGACCTATCAATATTTCGTCGCTGATGGCCGTCTATCCGGCATCCTCTATCAGCGCAGTTGCGATCTGGGGCTGGGCTTTCCGTTCAATATCTTTGAAGCTGCCGTGCTGATCCGCATGCTGGCGCAGCAGTGCGGGCTGGAACCGGGGGTGCTCACCTGGATGGGGGCGGATTGTCACCTCTATTCCAACCACGAGCATCTGGTGACGGAGCAGCTTTCGCGCACGCCCCGCCCCTTCCCGCGTATGGACTTCGCGCGACAGCCGGAGGATCTGTTCTCCTATCGGCTGGAGGACTTCCTGATCACCGGCTACGACCCGCATCCGCACATCGCAGCGCCGGTGGCGGTATGAGCCTCGATGTCACCATGGTGGTTGCCCGCGCCCGAAACGGCGTGATCGGCAACAAGGGCGCCATGCCCTGGCATCTGCCGGCGGACCTGAAGCGCTTCAAGGCGATCACCGTCGGCAAGCCGGTCGTGATGGGCCGCAAGACATTCGAATCCATCGGGAAGCCCCTGCCCGGCCGGCAGAATATCGTGCTGACCCGGCAGCCGGGCTGGACGGCGGACGGCGTGACAGTGGTGCCCAACCTGGCCGAAGCCATTGCCGCAGCCGGCCTTGATCCGCGCATCCGGGGGCACATCATGATCATCGGCGGGGCAGAGATTTATGCGCTCGCCATGCCGATCGCGACACGGGTGGAATTGACCGAGGTGGACGCGGAGCCGGAGGGCGATACCTTCCTGCCCGCCTTCGATCCGGCGCGCTGGGAAGAAGTGGCGCGGGTGACGCATGAACCGGAGGGCGACAAGCCGGGATATGCGTTCATCACGCTGGAACGGCGATAGGGGGAACCAATGAAGAAGCTGGTGTGGGGAACGGCCGCGCTGTTGGGCGTGGCGGCGGTGGGCTTGTTCGGCTTCGCCCCCGGCATTGCCGAGCGCGGCATGAACAAGCAGACGGGCGCGACGTGGCCGGTGAGCGCCGAGGCCCAGGCGCTGCACAAGACGCTGACCGTGATCGATCTGCACAGCGATACGCTGATGTGGAAACGCGATCTGCTTTCCGAAACCAGTGATGGCCATGTCGATCTGAAGAGGCTGGAGACCGGCAATGTCGCATTGCAGGTATTTTCCAGTGTCACCAAGACGCCGCGTGGGCAGAATTACGAGAAAAATTCGGGCGAAACCGACAATATCACCCCGCTGGTGATCGCGCAGATGCAGCCCGTCCGCACGTGGGGCAGCCTGCTGGAACGCTCGCTCTGGCACGCCGAAAAGCTGCACGACGTGGAGAAACGCGCCGATGGCCGGCTGCGGGTCGTCAAGACGCCGACTGATCTGGCCAGCCTGCTGGCGGACCGTGCGGCGGGCAAGCGCGTGACCGGCGCGCTGCTTTCCACCGAAGGCGGGCAGAATCTGGAAGGCAGCCTGGCCAATGTGAAGCGACTGCACGACGCGGGTTTCCGCATGCTGGGGCTGGCGCATTTTTTCGATACTGAACTGGCCGGTTCAATGGCGGGGGAGAAGAAGGGCGGGCTCACCGCGCTGGGCGCCGACGTGGTGCGTGAGGCCGAGAAGCGCGGGATGATCATCGATGTCGCGCACAGCAGCCCGGCCGCCTTTGCCGACGTGCTGAAGATCGCCACCCGGCCGGTCGTCGTGAGCCATGGCGGCGTGAAAGGCACCTGCGACACGCCGCGCAATCTTTCCGACGATCAGTTGCGGGCGCTGGCCGCCAATGGCGGCGTGGTGGGCATCGGCTATTGGGATGCCGCCATCTGCCAGCCGACACCGGAAGCCACCGCCAAGGCGATCCTGCACGCGGTGAAGGTGGCCGGCATCGATCATGTCGGGCTGGGCAGCGATTATGATGGCGCCACCACGGTGGGGTTCGATACCGCGCACCTCGATGTCGTCACTCAGGCCCTGATGCAGGCGGGCATGAACGAGGCCGACATCGCCAAGGTGATGGGCGGCAATACGGCACGGCTGCTTGCCGCCGGGCTGGCTCCCCGCTAAGCCGCCTGCCCATGGAGCTGATCGCGTGGACCTGATTTCTGGGGGCGCCGCCCTGCCTGGCCATTTGCGTGGCGGCATCGTGGCGCTGGGCAATTTCGATGGATTTCACGCCGGGCACCAGGCTGTGGTGGGCGCCGCGCGTGATTGGGCACGCAAGCTCGGCCGGCCGGCGCTGGTGGCGAGCTTCGATCCGCACCCGGCGCGGCTGTTCCAGCCCGATGTGCCGCCCTTCTCGCTTTCCACCATCAGCCAGCGCGGCGAATG
Source organism: Sphingomonadales bacterium 32-65-25 (assembly GCA_002280855.1). GTDB lineage: Bacteria > Pseudomonadota > Alphaproteobacteria > Sphingomonadales > Sphingomonadaceae > Sandarakinorhabdus. Next base: position 60,873 of record NCEU01000006.1, read on the forward strand.
GCTGGGCCAGTTCGGCATGGATGGCGCGGTGGTGATGCCGTTCAATCGGGCGCTGGCGGCGCTTTCGGCCGAGGAATTCGTCGACGAATGGCTGGTCACGCGGCTGGGCGTGGCTGGCGTGGTGACCGGCGGCGATTTCACCTTCGGGCGCGGGCGCAGCGGCAACGTGACCGATCTGGAGCGGCTGGGGCTGGCGCATGGCTTTGCGGCGCGGGTGGTCGATGCGGTGCAGGATGGTACCGGCACGATCAGTTCCACCCGCGTGCGCGCCCTGCTGCGCGATGCGCGGCCAGGGATGGCCGCGGAACTGCTCACCCGGCCGTTCACCATTCGCGGCACAGTCGAGCATGGCGCCAAGCTGGGGCGGACGCTGGGTTTCCCCACCGCCAACATGACATTGGGCGATTATGTGCGGCCGGCTTACGGGGTGTATGCCGTGCAGGTCGTGCTGCCCTCGGGCGAGCGTGTGGATGGCGTGGCGAACCTGGGCATCCGGCCGATGATCGATCCCCCAGTTGAACTGCTCGAAACCTGGCTGATGGATTGGTCCGGCGATCTCTATGGCCAGACGCTGGATGTGCAGCTGGTCGCCTATCTGCGGCCGGAAATGAAACTGAATGGCCTTGATGCATTGAAGGCGCAGATTGCGGCCGATGCGACGGCGGCACGGCGCATGCTCAAGGGTGGGTGACAGGCACGCGCCCTTCCCCTAAAGCCCACCCTCATGAGCGCGCCCGATTATCGCCCCACCGTTTTCCTGCCGAAAACCGACTTTCCAATGAAAGCTGGCTTGCCGGAGCGTGAGCCGCAGATTCTCAGCGTATGGCAAGCGGCCGATCTTTACACCCAGTTGCGTGAAGCCCGCGCCGGACGGCCGAAGTTCATCTTCCACGATGGCCCGCCCTATGCCAACGGCGACATGCACATCGGCCACGCGCTGAACCATATCCTGAAGGATGCGGTGGTGCGCACGCAGACGCTGCTGGGCAAGGATGCGCCCTACATCCCCGGTTGGGATTGCCACGGCCTGCCGATCGAATGGAAGGTGGAAGAAGCCTACCGCGCCAAGAAGCAGAACAAGGACGACGTGCCGGCGGTGGAATTCCGCGCCGAATGCCGCGCCTATGCCCAGCATTGGGTGAACGTGCAGCGTGAACAGCTGAAACGGTTGGGCATCAGCGCGAATTGGGAAAAACCCTATCTCACCATGGACTTCCAGGCGGAAGCCACCATCGTTTCCGAACTGCTGAAGTTTGCGCAGAGCGGCCAGCTGTATCGCGGCGCCAAGCCGGTGATGTGGTCGCCGGTGGAAAAGACCGCGCTGGCTGATGCCGAAGTGGAATATCACGACATCACCTCGACCCAGATCGATGTGGCGTTCGAGATCATGGAAGCCCCGAACGCGCCGGAACTGGTGGGGGCGCATGCCGTCATCTGGACGACGACGCCGTGGACCATCCCGGTGAACCAGGGCATCGCGTATGGGCCGGAGGTGGGATATGTCGAATGCCAACTTCTCCTTGCCGACCGGCTTATTGCTCAAGACGAACGCGAGTCTATTTGGGAACAAATCGCTTGGACCGAGGCTGGACGGTATTTGGTTGCGGACAATCACCTCCGCGCTGATCTTGAAAAGCGTGTAACAGACCTGCTTGGCGTTACGGCATTTCTACGTCCAGATGGCGAATATAGCGGAAGAGATCTAGCCGGCGCGAAGGTCCGCCACCCCATGCACCATCTCGGCGGGTTCTTCGCAACCCCCCGCCCCTTGCTGCCCGGCGATTTCGTCACCACCGATCAGGGCACTGGCCTCGTCCACATGGCGCCGGATCATGGTGAGGATGATTTCGCGCTGTGCAAGGCGCATGGGATCAATCCCGTCTTTGCCGTGGAAGGCGATGGCCGTTACCGCGCCGATTGGCTGTGGCTGGGCGGCGAGTCCAAAAACGTCATCAACCCCAATCTCAATGCGCCGGATGGGCCGATCTGCACCGATCTGCGCGGCGCGGGCGGGTTGCTGAGCGCCGGGCCGTTTGCGCACAGCTATCCGCACTCGTGGCGGTCGAAGAAGAAGGTGATCTTCCGCTGCACGCCGCAATGGTTCGTGCCGATGGATCAAGGTGAGCACACGCTGCGCCAGAAGGCCGTTGCCGCCATCGCCGCCACCCAGTTCACGCCGGACAAGGGACGCAACCGCATCGGCGCGATGGTGGAAGGCCGGCCGGATTGGGTCCTCAGCCGCCAGCGGGCCTGGGGTGTGCCGATCACCTTGTTTGTTGATCGCAAGACTGGCGACTATCTTGTTGATAAGACAATCAACGACAAGATTATCGCGCGGTTCCGCGAACAGGGCGTGGACGCCTGGACGCCGGAGTTCGCCGCCGAGTTGCTCGGCGACAAGGCCGATCACTACGAACAGGTCACCGACATTCTGGACGTGTGGTTCGACAGCGGCTGCACCCATGCCTTCGTGCTGGAATCGGGCCGCTGGCCGGAAATGCAGTGGCCGGCGGATCTGTATCTGGAAGGCAGCGATCAACATCGCGGTTGGTTCCAATCCAGCCTGCTGGAAAGCTGCGGCACCCGCGGCCGCGCTCCTTACAACGCCATCCTCACCCACGGCTTCACCATGGATGCCAGTGGCCGCAAGATGTCGAAGTCGGAAGGCAATACGGTCAATCCGCTCGACGTGATGAAGACCTATGGCGCCGATATATTGCGGCTGTGGGCGCTGTCGGTCGATTTCACCGAAGATCACCGCATCGGCGATGAAATCCTGAAGGGCGTGGCCGATCAGTATCGCAAATTGCGCAATACCTTCCGTTATTTGCTTGGCGCTCTTGAGGGCTGGAGCGAGGAAGAGCGCCTGCCGGTCGATCAGATGCCGGCACTGGAGCGCTGGGTGATGCACCGGCTGTCGGTAATTTCCGGCGAGCTCAAGGCGGCGGCCGTGGCCTATGACTTCAATCGCTACACCAGCCTGATCACCGAGTTCGTGCAGAATGATCTGTCCGCCTTTGCGATGGATGTCCGCAAGGACAGTCTCTATTGCGACGCGCCCACCGCGCCGGCCCGCCGCGCCTGGCGCACGGTTCTGGATCTCACCTTCCACGCCCTCACCCGCTGGCTGGCGCCGGTGATGGTATTCACCGCCGAAGAAGTGTGGGGTACGCGATATCCGGATGCTGGCAGTGTGCATCTACTGGAATGGCCGGAAATTGATGCCGGCTGGCAGGATGCGGCGCTGGACAAGCAGTTCACTTTGGCGCGCAAGTTGCGCGAGGAAGTCTATCTGAAACTGGAAGAATTGCGCCGCGCCAAGACGGTGGGCAGCTTCCTGGAAGCCAGAGTGACGATCACCACCACTCATGAAGACCGGATCGCAGCACTGGCCGGGCTTGATCTGGCTGAACTGCTGCTGGTCGCCAATGTGTCATTGACCCATGGCGACAACGAAACGCTGACCGTTGAAAAGGCCGATCTGGCCAAGTGCGCCCGCTGCTGGCGCCACCTGCCCGATGTGAATGCCGAAACCGAGCTGTGCGGGCGTTGCGACGCGGTCGTTCATGGCTAAACGTGGTTTTCTCCTTGCGGCGTTGGTGCTGATCCTGGATCAGATCAGCAAATATTGGGTGCTGGAAATCATCCATCTGCCCGAACGCGGCGGCATTGATGTGTGGCCGTTCTTCCGCCTGACGTTTGTGGGCAATATCGGCGTGTCGATGGGCATGTTGCAGGCCGATTCCGATCTGGGCCGCTGGCTGCTCACCTTCATCACGGCCGGTATCGCGCTGGCGGTGGCGCTGTGGCTGCGGCGGGAGAAGAACCCGGTGGATGTGGCAGCGCTGGGCCTGGTACTGGGCGGCGCCATCGGCAACATCCTCGATCGGGTGCGGTTCGGTTATGTTGTCGATTTCCTGCATTTCTTCTGGGGGCAAACCAGCTTCTGGGTCTTCAATCTTGCCGATGCCGCGATTACACTGGGTGTGATATTGCTGTTGGCGCGTGCCGTGCTGGCCAAGCCAGAGCCTGAAGCTGCTGTTAATTCAAGGGATGCCAAAGATGCGTAACCTGCTGATCCTGACCGTGGCCGCCCTGGCGCTGACAGCTTGTGGCGGCAAGAAGGACCGGCTTTCCGGCCGTGGCCCCGATGAGCTGGCCATCGCCCGCGGCGCGCCACTGGTTGTGCCGCCCGATTTTTCGCTGGCGCCGCCTAAGCCCGGCGCGCCGCGCGCCATGGGCGTCGATTCGCAGGCTGCCGCCATGGAAGCGCTGTTCGGCCCCGGCGTTAAGCCGCCGCCGAAGAGCGCCGCCGAACAGCAGTTGCTGGATCGCGCCGGCGCCAACACGCCTGATCCCGCCGTGCGCAGCCAGGCCGGCGATCCGCGCACCAGCACGGTGAACAAGGGCGTCTTCCTGCAGGAAGTGCTCGCGGCGCCCGTGGGCGTGCGCGACAGCAAGGTGGCTGATCTCACCGTACCGAGCTGAAAGCGCGCAAACCGCTTGTGGATCGTCCGGCTGCACCGCTTGATTTCCAGCCTGCTTTGACGTGATGTGCCGGACATGACGATGCGGGAAGCAACAGGTGGCTGCCATTGCGGCAAGGTGCATTTTCGGGTGCGTTTTCCAGACCCCCCGGAACTGCTCGACTGCAATTGCTCGATCTGCACCAAAAGCGGGTTTCTGCACCTGATTGTCGCCAAGGCAGAGTTCACGCTGGAGCGCGGCGCAGACGCACTGACCGATTATCGCTGGGGCAGCGGCACGGCGCGACACCTGTTTTGCAGTTCGTGTGGGATCAAGAGCTTCTATGTGCCCCGCTCTCACCCGGATGGTTTTTCGGTTAACTGGCGGGCACTGGACGACGTGGACGATGTGGTTCCGCGCGTGCGTTTCTATGACGGGCGCAATTGGGAGAAAGCGCGGGCCGATCTGGGTTAGCGCCCGGCCTGCCCCCCCGTTTGACCTCTGTGCAGCAGCATCGCATCGGCGAGCACCAAAGCCACCATGGCTTCCAGCACTGGCGCGGCGCGAATGCCGACGCACGGATCGTGGCGGCCCTTGGTGACGATTTCAGCGGCCTGGCCGTCCTTGGTGATGGTTTCCACAGGCGTCAGGATCGAACTGGTCGGCTTCAGCGCCATGCGCACCACGATGGGCTGGCCGGTGGAGATGCCGCCGGCAATGCCGCCAGCGTGGTTGGAAAGGAATTCGGGGCCGTCTTCACCGGGGCGCATGCGATCGGCATTTTCTTCACCGCGCAGGCGGGCAGCGGCGAAACCATCGCCGATTTCGACGGCCTTTACCGCGTTGATGCTCATGGCGGCGTTGGCCAGTTGCGCGTCGAGTTTGTGATAGAGCGGGCTGCCCCAGCCGGCCGGCACGCCGGTGGCGACGCATTCGACGATAGCGCCCAGTGAGGAGCCTGACTTACGCGCCGCGTCGAGATGCTCTTCCCAGATCGCAGCGGTCACTGCGTCCGGGCACCAGAAGGGATTGCGCTCGATCTCGGCGAAATCGAAGCGGCTGCGATCAATCGCGATGCCACCGATTTCAACAAGATAGGCGGAAATATTGACCCCCGCTATGACCTTCCGCGCCACTGCACCGGCGGCCACGCGGCTTGCGGTTTCCCGCGCCGACGAGCGCCCGCCACCGCGCGGATCGCGCAGGCCGTATTTGGCATCATAGGCATAATCGGCGTGGCCGGGCCGGTATTTGGCAGCGACGTCGCTGTAATCCTTCGAACGTTGATCGACATTCTCGATCATCAGGCTGATCGGCGTGCCGGTGGTCTGTCCTTCATACACGCCCGACAGGATGCGGACTTCATCCGGCTCCTGCCGCTGGGTGGTGAATTTCGATTGGCCGGGCCGGCGCTTGTCGAGGAAGGGCTGGATATCGGCTTCGGACAGGATGAGCCCCGGAGGGCAGCCATCGACCACCGCGCCGATCGCCGGGCCGTGGCTTTCGCCCCAGGTGGTGAAACGCAGCAGGTGGCCGAAGGTGTTGAGGCTCATTTTTCGAGCCCGATATCAGGCGCATCCTCCGCCTTCATGCCGATCACGTTGTAGCCGGCATCAACATGGTGCGTTTCGCCCGTCACGCCACTGGCCAGACCGGAGAGCAGGTAAAGGCCGGCACCGCCGACATCCTCGATCGTGACGTTGCGGCGCAGCGGCGAATTATATTCGTTCCACTTCATGATGTAGCGGAAATCGCCGATGCCGCTGGCAGCCAGCGTCTTGATCGGGCCGGCGGAGATGGCGTTGACGCGCACATTCTGCGGCCCAAGATCCATGGCCAGATACTTCACGCTGCATTCCAGCGCCGCCTTGGCCACGCCCATCACGTTATAGTGCGGGATCACCTTTTCGGCGCCATAGTAGGACAAGGTGAGCATCGCGCCGCCTTCGGGCATCATCACGGCAGCACGCTGGGCAACGGCGGTGAAGCTGTAGACGGAGACGTTCATGGTGAGCAGAAAATTGTCCAGCGACGTATCGACATAGCGGCCGCGCAGCTCGTTCTTGTCCGAAAAGCCGATGGCGTGGACGAGGAAATCGATGGTCGGCCATTCAACCGCCAGCGCGGCGAAGCAGGCGTCCATGCTTTCCACTGACGACACATCGCATTCGAACAGGCGGGCGACACCCAGTGCTTCGGCCAGCGGACGCACCCGCTTTTCCATCATCGGGCCCTGGTAGCTGAAGGCCAGTTCGGCGCCCTGTTCCGCCAAGGCCTTGGCAATGCCCCAAGCCAGGCTCTTGTCGTTCGCCAGCCCCATGATGAGGCCGCGTTTTCCCGCCATGATTCCCATGAAAATCTCCTTGGCTGCCGGCCTTAATTGGCAATTGCGGCAATTTCCAGCCGGGCGCGGGCAATGGCGGCATTCAGCTGCGCACCCAGCACCAGGCCAAGGCCGATGATGTAGAAATAGAGCAAGGCGATGATCACGCCGGCGAGGCTGCCATAGGTGAGCGCATAGCCACCAAACAGGGTGAGCGCGCGCGGCAGCGCAAGGGTTGTCGCCGTCCACGCCGCCGCCGTGGCCAGCGCACCGGGCCACACCGGGGCGATGCGGAAACGGCGTGGGCACAGCAGCGCAAACAGCCCCCACAGCGCCATGAACAGCAGCAGCGCCGGCACGATGCGTTGCAGGCCCAAGGCCGGGAAGATGTTCGCCGCCATCGGCATCAGGCGATAAACGAAGGTTTCGGCGCCGGTCACCACCACCTGCGCGGCAAAGGCGATCAGCAGCAGCAGCACCAGGCCCAGCACCTCGAGCAAGCCGAGCAGGCGCCAACGCAGATAGGGCATTTCCGATTCCCGGCCATAGGCCTGGGTGACGATGGTGCGCAGCGTGACCAGCACGCCCGAAGACGTCCACAGCGCCACCGCCAGGCTGAAGGTGATGACGCCGCTGCTCGAATCGGCCGCGATCACATCGGTCAGCGCCGGGGCGATGAGTGCGGCGACATTGCTGGGCAGCGCAGTGAGGAAGCCGTTGACGGCCGCCAACCCGTCGGCGGTGCGGCCCAGTTGCCCGGCGATGGCTGCGAGCAGGATGACGAAGGGAAACAGGGTGACGAGGCTGAGATAGGCGAGATTGCCGGCGTGAGTGAAGCCATGTTCAAAGGTGCCGCTGGCGGTATCACGCGCGATGGCAGGCCACGACAGCCGTCGGCTCGGGCTAGCTTCAACCATCCAGCCCTTATCCGTCCAATGTCGCGCGAATGTTGCGCGGATCGACGAAGCTGGCGGCAAAGGCCTTCAGTTCCTCGTGATCGGGCGGGATATCAATCTGCACCGTCACCAGTTGATCGCCGCGGGTGCCATCCAGCTTGCGAAAACCCCTGCCCTTCAGCCGAAACATCTTGCCCGATGCGGTGCCGGGCGGGATGGACAGCGAGACCATGCCTTCGGCGGTGGGCATGCGGATCTTGGCACCGAGCACGGCTTCATCCAGCTTGATCGGCAAGGTAAGGCGCACATCATTGCCGTCGCGGGTAAGGGCGCGGTGCGGCCCGATCTCGATGGTGACAATGGCATCGCCGTGGCCACCGGGGCCAGCCTCCCCCTTGCCGGCCAGCCGCACCTGCTTGCCGGTTTCAAGGCCAGCCGGCAGCTTGATCTCGATCGTCTGGCCGGAACGCAGGGTGACGCGCTGCGGGGTCAGCTGCACGGCATCGACAAAGGGCACAGTCAGGCGATAGGCCACATCGGGCCCGCGCACCTGAGTGCGAAAGCCGCGGCCACCACCACTTGCGGCGCCGCTGCCGCCGAACGGGCTGCGGCCGCCAAAGATTTCAGCAAACAGATCATCGGCGGCACCGGCAAAATCCGCGCCGCCGCCGCTGCGGCCATTGCTGCCGAAATCGCGCGGGTTGAAACCGCCGCCACCGCCAAATCCACCACCGCCAAAGGGATTGGTGGGCTGGCCATCCGGGCCGATCTCGCCGCGATCAAACTGCGCGCGCTTGGCTGTATCAGACAGGAGCTCATAGGCGAGGTTGGCTTCCTTGAAGCGTTCCAGCGCCTTGGGATCATCGGCGTTGCGATCGGGGTGATTGTCCTTGGCGAGCTTGCGGAACGCCTTCTTGATATCGGCATCCGTTGCCGACCGCGGCACGCCCAAAACGCTGTAGGGATCTCGCATCGTCTGTCTTTATCCTGTTGGCCCAAAGATTGGCAGCAAGGGCCCGCTTTGCAAGCCCATACAGCCACCCTGCGGCACTGGCCAGCGTCACCGCCGTGCGGCATGGGCGAAAGCCATGATGCACCGCCTGATTCGCCCCCTCACCTGGCTGGCCCTGCCGCTTGCCCTGATTGCTTCCCAACCGGCGCTGGCCTGGGGCGAATATGCCCACCGGTTGACCGGGCGCATCGCGCTGGCCCAGCTCACACCGGCGGTGCGTGCTGAGGTGAAACGCCTGTATCGCGCCGAAGCGGCATTGAACACGCCCGAATGCCGGCTGCGCAGCATTGAGGAGGCCAGCGTGTGGCCCGATTGCGTGCGCGCTCGTTATCGCGACCGTTTCGCCTTCTCTGCACCCTGGCACTATCAGAACATCAGCGTGTGCGGCGATTTCGACATCAACGCCAAATGCCCGGACGGCGATTGCGTGACGGTGCAGATTTCGCGCCAGCAGGCCATATTGGCTGATCGCAGCCGGCCGGCGCACGAACGCCTGCAGGCCTTTGGCTTCCTGGTGCATTTCGTGGGCGACATGCACCAGCCGCTGCACCTCGGCGACAAGGCCGATCTGGGCGGCAACCAGGTGCGCGCCGATTATGGCTATAAACAGCGGTTGAACCTGCACTGGATCTGGGATGGTGACTTGGCCGAACGCGCGCTGACCGAACCGCCAGCGATCACGCCGCAGCGCATCACGCCGGCACAGGCCCGCGCCTATACCGCCGGCCCGGCCGACACCGCAGCACGGGTGGCGCTTTGGGCGCGCGACGTGTGGGAGATTTCGCGCACGGTCGTCTATCCGCAATTACAGGGTTATCCCGACAGTTGCCCGATCCCCGCCGACCAGCGCCGCGCCCTGCCGCGCGGGATGGTGACGCCCGACTATATCACCAAGGCGACTCCAGGCGTGCGTGATCAGGTGGCCAAGGCCGGCAGCCGCATCGCCCTGCTGGTGAACGAGGCGCTGGCGCCGGGCGGGCGCACCCGGTAATCTGCCTGCCGGAGACCACGCCCATGAACCTCGACGACGAACAGGAAAGCAGCAACATCGTTGATCGGCGCGGAGAGCGCGGCGGCGGCGGTGGCATGCGGCTGCCGATTGGCGGCGGCAAGCTGGGCATCGGCGGCATGCTCGTGGTTGGCGTCATCGCACTGCTGCTGGGGCAGAACCCGTTGGCGATGATCGGCATGGTGGAAGGCGCCGGCGTTGGTGGTCCGGGAGTTGGCCAGCCACAGGAGGTCGCTGCTCCGGCAGCGCCGGCCGCTCTGAATGGCATGCATGACCGGTTCATCGCCAAGGTGCTGGGCAGCACCGAACGCACCTGGGATGCGGTGTTCCGCGATCAGCTGGGCAAGCCCTATCCGCAGCCAAAGCTCAACCTGTTCGAAGGTGGTGTGAACAGCGGTTGCGGCCAGGCAGACAGCGGCATGGGGCCATTCTACTGCCCGGCCGATCGCCAGGTCTATCTGGATGCCAGCTTCTTCGATGATCTGTCGCGCCGCTTTGGCGCGCCGGGCGATTTTGCCGCCGCCTATGTAATCGCCCATGAAGTGGGCCATCATATCCAGACCGTGCTGGGCATTTCCGCCGAGGTACAGAAGGCCCGCCGCGCGTCAGGGCCGGCGCAGGGCAATGCGCTTTCGGTGCGGCAGGAATTGCAGGCCGATTGCCTTGCCGGGGTTTGGGCGCACCATAATCGCGATCTGCTGGAAGCCGGTGACATCGAGGAAGGACTGCGCGCTGCCCAGGCCATCGGGGATGACACGCTGCAACAAAAGGCCGGGGCGCGGGTGAACCCGGAAAGCTTCACCCACGGCACGTCGGCACAGCGCATGCGCTGGCTGCAGGCCGGGCTGCAATCCGGGCAGATGAACAGCTGCGACACCTTTGCGGCGCGCAAGCTCTAAAGCGGATCAGCCCTTGCGGTCGCTGATGGTGATGCGGCCGCGGGCGACGCCGGTGTCGCCATCTTCCACAGCAATCACCATGCGATCACCATCTTCAGTGGTGCCGGTGAGCGTGTTGCCGCTGCGGCTGGGGGGGCGGCCCTTGTCGGCCAGGGCCTTGGCATACCAATTGGCCACCTGCGTTGCCGTGCCCGGCGCGCTGAAGCCCAGCAGCACCTGACCGCGGCCGTCGCCATCCTTGCCACTGGCCTGCACATTCACGCTGGTCAGCTTGGCACCGGGAAAGCGGCCCACCCCGTCCAGATCGAACTTCGCATCCGGTTCAATGCCGGCCGGGATGCTCACCTTGCCGGCGATGCCGCCGGGCAGCTTCAGCTCGACTTCGCCCTTTTCCATGTCGGCCTTGATGTTCACGCCGGTCTCACCGGCGGCGCCCTCATCCCAATCCTTGTCGACACTGATCGCGGCCGCTTCGGCCTGTTCCTTCTCATCAACGCGCCGGGCATCGCAGGCCGCCACAGCGACACCGCACAGCAGGATGGCGATCAAGGCATTCTTCATGATGTCAGGCTCCAGTGTATTGCCGTAACAATACACGATGAATGAAGGGCAATCAATGGCCCTTGCGCGGGATGGCGTGCAGCGTGGCCACGATCAGCGCGCCGAGCGCAACGCCGAACAGGCCGGCGCCGCCCGCTTCGGCCAACCACGTGGCAAAGCCACCTGCGTCTTCAACGGCGTGCATGGTGGCATGCAGCAGATCATGCGGCGCATCGATACCGAACTTGTGCAGGCCGTCGATCACGATATGGCCGCCCACCCACAACATGGCCGCCAGCCCAACCCAGCCCAGAAGCAAAAGGAACAGCGGCATGCCAACGACCAGACCGCGCCCGAGCGCCGCCACAGCGCCATTGCGCTTGCGGGCGAGAAAGACCCCGAAATCATCGGCCTTCACGATCAGCGCGACGGCGCCATAGACCAGCGCGGTAATCCCCAGCGCCACCACAACCAGTGCGGCGGCCTGTTCGGCGATGGGCTCCTGTTCTACCGTGCCCAACGCGATCGCCATGATTTCAGCCGACAGGATGAGATCGGTGCGGATGGCGCCCGATACCATCGTGCGTTCCTTCTCCACCGGGTCCATCGCAGCATCGTCTGCGGCGTCTTCATCATGCGGGTTCAGCTTTTCCCACAATTTTTCCGCGCCTTCAAAACACAAGAACGCCCCGCCCGCCATCAACAGCGGGGTGATTACCACCGGCAGGAAGTAGGACAGCGCCAGCGCGCCGGGCAGCAGGAACACCAATTTGTTCTTCAGGCTGCCGCGCGCGATCTTGGCGACGATGGGGATTTCGCGATCCGCCGCAAAGCCGGTGACATAGCGCGGCGTGACGGCGGCATCATCCACCACCACGCCGGCCGCCTTGGCCGAAGCCTTGGCCGCTGCCGCTGCGGTATCGTCCAGGCTGGCGGCCGCCATGGTGCCAACATCATCGACACTGGCCGCCGCCACCTTGGCGATCGCCGCAATATCATCCAGCAATGCAAACAGGCCGCTTGCCATGCGTTATCCCTCGAAAATGCTGCCGTTTGATACCGCAGCCGCACGCCAGAGCAATGCGGTGTTCAGCGGCGGTCGCGCACAGCGAGCAGGATGGCCGCTAATAAACCCACGCCCAGCCCTGCCAGCAGCCCCACAGACGGCTGCCCGGCGAGCATGCCGCCGACGGCGCCCGCCACCAGCCCAAAGGCGATGAAGATACCGCCGCCACGTTGTGGTGGACGCGAAACAGGAGAGCCGGGAGACGCCATGCCCAGCCCCTTGCACCAGAGCGACGGCCAGCGCCAGAGGCGCGTGCGCCTTGCGCTGTCTTGCCCATCCGGTAAACCCTGTCTGGTGCATAGGCTCCTGCCCCTCTTGCTCGCCGCTGCGGCCGGAACCGCACAGGCCCAAACTGCGCCCGCTGAGCCGCCGCCGCCAGCACCAACTGCCGAGCCTGTCGCTCCTCCCGTGACCGTCGATATTCCGGGGCCGCAAGCCCCCCTGCCCGATCTGCCCGGCGGCGAGGCCGTGGCGTGGCCCGATGTCGAATCGACCAGCTCCGGCGACGCTGATGCTCCAGATGCCGCCGTTCGATACAGCGTTGAGGTCAGCGGGCTGGCCGAACTGGGCCTCGACGATGAATTTCGCGGGCTGTCGACGCTGTGGCTGCATCGGGGCGAAGAGACCAACCTGGCACAATTGGGCCGCCGCATCACTGAAGACCGTGATCTGGTCGATTTGCTGCTGCGCTCGATAGGTCATTATGGTGGCCAGGCCCGCATCAGCATCGCGCCGGGCACCGCCGCCGCGCCGGCCAGCGTCGTGCGCGTCGTTGCCCAGCCCGGCCCCGTCTACAATTTCCGCGAAATCACCATCTCGGCATCGCCGGGTGCCGTGAACAGCAGTGATCCGGCCCGCATTGTCGGCCGGCTGTTGCCGATCCGGGTGGGCGATGCAGTGGAAGCCGCGCGCGTGCAATCGGCGCAGGATGGCCTGCCGATCCGCCTTGCCGATGCCGGCTATCCGTTCGCGCGCATTGCGCTGCCCGATATCACCATCGATCATGCCAGCCGCGACGCCACGCTGGTGCAAAGTGTCGATCTGGGCCGGCGCGGCGTGTTTGGCGCCATCCGCATCGATAATGGTGTGAAGGGCATGAACGAAAAGCATGTCGCCCTGCTCGCCCGCTTCAAGCCTGGTGACCGGTACAGCAACGCCGGCCGCGAGGATCTGCGCCGTGCACTGGTGCAAACCGGATTGTTCGGCGCGGTGGCGATCAAGCCTGGCGAAGGCGCCGTGCGCGAGGATGGCACACAGACGGTCAATCTCGACATCAACAGCGAAGCCGCGCCGATGCGCACCATCGCCCTGTCCGGCGGTTTTTCCACCGGCCAGGGCGTGCGCGCCGAAGGCAGCTGGACCCACCGCAACCTGTTCCCGCCCGAAGGCGCCTTCACCGCCCGTGCTGTTGCGGCGCAGCGCGAACAGGTGGCGCAAGTGGAACTGCGCAAGCGCAATTTCGGCCAGCGCGATCGGCAATTGCTGGTTGCCGGCGGCTTCACCGCCAGCCAGCAATTCGCCTTTGCCGCCGAAACGCTGGGCATATCGGCGGCACTGGCGCGCGAATCCAACATCCTCTGGCAGAAAGACTGGACGTGGAGCATCGGCGCCCAGGCGCTGATCACCAGCCAGCGCGACCGTTCGGTGCCGGGCGACCCGCGCCGCACCTTCACGGTTTTGGCAGTGCCGGCCAGCGTCACCTGGGACCGGTCCGATGATCTGCTCAACCCATCACGGGGGTTCCGGCTGACCACGCGCCTCAGCCCGGAATTCACGCTCAGAGACCAGAGCAATTTCAATTATCTCAAGGCCCAATTCGAAGCGACCGCCTACAAGCCGATTGGCGACAGCCTGGTGCTCGCGGGACGCTTCCACCTCGGCAGTATCGTTGGCGCCAATCGCGGCGTGATCGCGCCAGATCGGCGCTTCTATGCCGGCGGTGGCGGTTCGGTACGCGGTTATGTGTTCCAGGGCGTTGGCCCGCGCAATGCCGATAATGTGCCCACTGGCGGCAACAGCCTCACCGAACTGGCGGTGGAAGCCCGCTATCGCTTCCAGGCGCTGGGCCAGGACTTGGGCATCGTGGCGTTCGTCGATGCCGGCGAGGTTTCCACCGGCACCACCCCGGCCTTTGATCGGTTGTCGCTGGGAGCGGGCATCGGCGCGCGCTTCTACACCGGCTTTGGCCCGGTGCGAGTGGACATCGCCACACCGGTCAATCCGCAAAAGGGTGACCCCCGGTTGGTGTTCTATGTCTCCATAGGGCAGGCGTTCTGATGCGCGGGTGGCGCGTCTTACTGGTTTCGCTGCTGGCGTTGCTGGCGCTGATCATCGCCCTGCCCTTTGCGCTTGATACCCAATCCGGTCGCGACTGGACGGCACGGCGGCTGGCCGGGTTCAGCCTGGCCAACGGCATTTCGCTGCACGTGACGCGGATCAGCGGCAGCCTGTGGGGCAAGGCGACGCTGGAGGGCGTGGAACTGCGCGATCAGGACGGCCGCTTTGCCCGCGCACCGCGGGTGCTGCTCGACTGGACGCCGCGGGCGCTGATCAGCAACCGCTTCGAGGCGGCCGAACTAATCATCCCCGATGCCACGCTGGAACGCCTGCCGCGCCTGAAGCCAGTTTCTGATCCACGCATCCTGCCCGATATCGATATCCGCATCGGCAAACTGGAACTGGGTCGGCTGCTGGTAGCCAGAGGCATCGCCGGGCCGGAACGACTGCTGAGTGCCAAGAGCCGGCTCGATCTCCACGCCGGGCGGGCGCTGGTTGATCTGGATGCCGCCGTGTCTGACGGAGACACGCTGGCGCTGCACCTTGATGCCGAACCGGATCGGGACAAGTTCGCGCTCAACGCCAAGCTGGCAGCGCCAGCCGGTGGCCTGGTGACGACGCTGGCGCGAATGCAGGCGCCGCTCAATGCCACCGCCACTGGGCGCGGCCGCTGGCGCGATTGGACCGGGCAGTTGGTGGCCAGCCTGGGTTCCGCGCCGCTGGCCGATCTGGCGCTGGCGGGCAAGGCCGGGGCGTTGGGGGCGCGCGGGCGCATCGATCCGGTGCCGCTGTTGGGTGGCGCCGCGAAAGAGGCGCTGGCCGGCGGGTTGGCTGTGGTGGCCGAAGTGGTGCCCGATGGCGATCTGACCCGACTGAAACTGACGCTGGATGGCAGGCAATTCACCGGCCGCTTGGGTGGCCGGATCGACCGTGCCGAAGAACGCTGGACCGAAGCCGACATACGGCTGAGCCTGGCGGAGGGCAGCGCGCTCGCCAAGGGGTGGGGCGTCGATGGCGGCCTGCTCACGGCGCGGCTAGCCGGGCCATTGCTCGCTCCAATCATCGATGCGCGACTGCTGGCGAAGCGGCTGGCGCTGCCAGGCGGGCTGGCGCTGAACGGTCTGTCCGTGGCCGGGATCGCCGATCTGAACGAAACGGGCCTGTCGGCCCCGTTGGTTGCCACCGCTACGAGTCTCACCGGCTTGCCCGACAATTTGAAGCCCTTGGCCGGCAAATGGCGCGCCGAAGGACGGCTGCTTTATGCCAAGGGCCAGTTGCAAACCAATGATCTGAAGCTGGCCAGTGGGCCATTGGCGGCACGCATCGGCCTGTCGTTCGTGCCGGCCACCAGCGCCTGGGGGCTGAGCGCGGCGGGCGATGTGCGCGGTTGGGCGCTGCCGCAACTGGGCGTTGCCGACGCGACCTTCCGCGCCAATCTGAAACCCGGCGCCAACCGGAGCGTTGCCGGTAGCGGCGATTTCCGCCTGATCGCGGCGCGCCCGCCCGCCGGCGGGCTCACCCGCATTACCGGCGGCGGCCTCACGCTGAGCGGGCGTTTTGCGCTGCTGCCTGGCCTGGCCGTTGCCCTGTCGGATCTGGTGCTGTCATCATCGAAACTGGCCGCTGCGGGGCGCGCGGGTTGGGCAAATGGCCGCTTCACGCTCGCCTCCTCCGGCAAAAGTCTTGATTGGGGGCCATTCGCACTCGATGGCGAAGGCACGGTCGCCGCGCCGCATTTAACCGCCCGGCTGGCGAAACCCGGCTATGGCCTCACCGCCGTGGCGGCCCGTATCGATCCTGCCGGCGATGGCTGGCGGGTGGATGGTGATGCGCAATCGGGGCTGGGGCCGGTCACCTTGAAAGCCGATATCAGCCTGTCACCGGTGCTGCGGATCGATGTGGACCGGCTGGCCGCCGCGGATTTTGTCGCCAGCGGCCGGCTTGACCAGTCCCCCGCCGGGCCGTTCGCTGGCACGCTGGCGCTGGCCGGCAAGGGCCTCACCGGCAGCGCCAAGCTGTCTGCCGCCGGCGTCGTGCAACTGGCGGAACTGGCCGTGGCCGGCGACACACTCAATCTGCCGCTGGCGACGCCGATCACGGTTGACCGGTTGCGGCTGGCAGCGCGCGTGCTGCTGCCGGCCAGCGGCCCCGATATCGATGCCGCGCTTGATGTGGCCGGATTGGAACGGGGCAATCTGGTGGTGGAAAAGGCCACCGGCACGCTGCAGATGAAGGGCGGTTCCGGCACCGCGAGCCTTGCCCTGTCCGGCAACAGCGGCGAGGCGTTCAACCTCGCCTTCACCGGCGCCATCGCGCCCAACCGTTGGCAGATCAGCGGCGGCGGCGACTATGATGGCCGTGCGGCCAAACTGGCCGGGCCGGCGGTGATCACCCGCGATACGGCCGGCTGGCACCTCGCCCCCGTCACGCTCACCAGCGCGCTGGGCAATGCCGAAGTGGCCGGCGATTGGGGCGCGACGAAGCGGCTCAATGCCCGGCTCGACAAGGTATCGCTGCAGATGGTGGGCTTGGCCTATCCCACGCTCAATCTGGCCGGGCGGGTTTCGGGCACAATGTCGCTGGCACAGGCCGGCGATGCCGCCCCCACCGGCACGGCGGCCTTGCGCCTGAACGGCCTGTCGCGCAGCAACATCACCTCCACCTCCACCCCGATCGACGTTGGCCTCAACGCCGCACTGGGGGCCGGCGGCACGGTGATGCGCGCGGTGATCGTGCGCGCCGGCAAAGTGGAAGGCCGTGCCCAAGCCCGATTGGGCCCGATCCCGGCCGGCGATGCTGACCTTGTTTCCCGTCTGTTCGATGCCAGCGTCACTGGCCAATTGCGCTATGCCGGGCCGGCGCAGGATCTGTGGGGCCTGTCCGGCCTTACCGCGCTGGATGTGCGCGGCGCGGTGCAGGTGGCGGCCGATGTTTCAGGCACGCTGGGCGATCCGCAAGTGGCAGGCCGGATCCGTGGGCTGGGTGGCCGGGTGGAAGCGCCCTTGCTCGGCGCGGTGGCCACCGATGTCAGCCTGGATGCCCGGTTCACCGCGTCGAAGCTGGAACTCACCCGCTTTGCCGGGAAATCCGGCCAAGGCAGCATCAGCGGATCGGGCAGCATCGATCTGAGCTATGAGCGCGCCTTTCCGATGGATATCCGCATGGTGGTGACCAACGCCGCCATCCTGGGCCGCGATGATCTTTCCGCCACCGGCAGCGGCAACATCCGGTTGGCGACCGACGAATATGGCGGCGTCGTTTCGGGTACGCTCACACTGTCGCGGGCCGATTATCGGGTGGGGCGGACGGCTGTGGCCGATGTGCCAGTGCTGCAGGTGACCGAGAAGAACACCCGCGTGCTTGGCCGGCGCACTTTGCAGTATATCGCCCCCACGCGTTGGCTGTTCAACCTCAACATCAAGGCCGATCGCCGCTTGCTGGTTACCGGCATGGGCATCAATTCGGAATGGCAGGCCGATGTGCGGCTGCGCGGCGGCGCCACCACGCCGGAATTGTTTGGCCGCGTGCAACTGGTGCGCGGCGATTATGATTTTGCTGGCAAGCGCTTTCAGCTCACGCGCGGCGATATCCGTTTTGTCGGCGGCTATCCGCCCGATCCGATCATTGCCGTGACCGCCGAAAACGCCGGCAACGGCTTCACCGCCTTCCTGAATGTGGAAGGCACGGCGCAGCGGCCGCAGATCAAGTTCAGCTCGGTACCCGCCCTGCCCGAAGATGAAGTGCTGTCGCGCGTGCTGTTCGGCAGCAATGTCACCGACCTTTCGGCGCCCGAAGCCATCCAGCTGGCCGGCGCGCTCGCTTCCCTGCGCGGCAGCGGTGGCGGCTTCAACCCGATCGGCGCGGTTGGCAAGGGCCTGGGCATCGATCGGTTGCGCATCCTGCCGGCTGATGTGGTCACCGGGCGGCGCACCACCGTGGCCGCCGGGCAATATGTGGGCCGCAATGTCTATGTCGAACTCGCCACCGACGCGCAGGGATATACCGCCACCAGCATCGAGATCGGGCTGACCCGCACCTTGTCAGTGCTCAGCCAGGTGGCGACGCTGGGCGGCACATCAGGCAGCGTGCGCTGGAAGAAGGACTATTGAAGGCGGTTCAGCGCCCGATCAACGCCTGCGCCGTGCGATCCGCCACCACATCCGTCGCCAGCCCGCTGGCATCGGCCTCCGCAAACAGGGTGGCCAAGCGCGGGCCGATGGCATCCACCTGCACGTTCACCTCCGCCAGCGTCACCTTGTGCCCTTCGGTCTTGGCCAGATATTCAGCCACGACCGAGATGATGCCGCCAGCGTTGATGACATAATCAGGAGCATAGAGGATGCCGCGCGCCGCCAGCCGGGCACCGTCTTCCGGCGTGGCAAGCTGGTTGTTGGCAGCGCCGGCCACCACCGCCACGTCAAGCGCGGCAATGCTGTGCTGATCAAGGATCGCGCCCAGCGCGTTCGGGCTGAACACGTCGGCCTTCACCGCCATGATCGCGGCGACGTTCACCTGGGTCGCGCCCAGTTCGGCGGCCAACGCCGCGGCGCGGGCCGGATCGACATCGGCGATGGTCAGCCGTGCCCCCTCGGCGGCCAGCGCCCGGGCCAGCGCACCGCCCACGCTGCCAACGCCCTGGATAGCGATATGGAGCCCAGCAACACGATCGGTGCCCAGCTTGTGACGCACCGCAGCCTTCAGCCCGGCCAGCGCGCCCCGCGCCGTGAACGGCCCCGGATTGCCGCCCACTTCGCCGGCCGCCACCGGCAACCCGGCCACATGCGGGGTGCGACGGGAAACGACCACCATATCGGCATCGCTCATACCCACATCCTCGGCGGTCAGATAACGGCCGCCGAGCGCGGCGACGGCATCGCCAAAGGCTTCCAGCAGCGCTTCCGTCTTGGGCGCGTCAGCGATTACGACTGCCTTGCCGCCGCCCGCCTTGAGCCCCGCCATGGCATTCTTGTAGCTCATGCCGCGGGACAGGCGCAGCGCATCGGTGAGCGCCGCGGCCTCGCTGGCATAGGCCCAGCGCCGCACGCCACCGGCCGCCGGACCGAGATGGGTGGAATGGATGGCGACGATGGCATGCAGGCCGGTGGCCGCATCCTTCACCAGCGCCACGTGTTCATGCGCGTCGAACCCCGGCGCGCCGGCAGCATCAAGGGCAGCCAGCTGAACGGTCGCGAAACGGGCAACGGGGGCGGCAGCGGTCATCAGTTCTGCTCCAACGGTCAGGATTTCATTGCGCGATATTGTAATAAAATTTCCGTTCGGCGCAACGGTCATTCACGGGCTGGCGCGCGGAACTTCTGGCTTGCCACTGGCCCCGCCCTCGTCTATCCCGCGCCTCCCGGCAGGTTTGTCGTGGCGACTGTAGCTCAGCTGGTTAGAGCGCTGGTTTGTGGTACCAGAGGTCGCGGGTTCAAGCCCCGTCAGTCGCCCCACCTGTTTTCCGCACTTCCCCACATGCGATTCTGGAACCGGCATTGCCGGCCGGATCGCTGCGATAATCATCGGCCTTGGCGTGCAGCACCACCGCCGCGCCATCAGCATCGAGCAGCGGCGTATCGCCATCGGCGAGGCGGAGACCGGGCAACAACAGGTTCATCTCTCCGATACCCTTTTCGGTCACGGCCAGATTGGGCAGATCGCCGGCATGGGCGCCCATTGGGTTATCCCGGCCATGCTGCTTGCCCGCCGGGTTGAAGTGCGGCCCGGCGCTGGTGAAATCCGGGCCAACGCAGCGGCCAACGGCGTGCAGGTGCATGGCATATTGTCCCGCCGGCAGCCCCTTGACCGTGGCGATCAGCTGCACGCCGTCGGTCATCTGCAGCAATTCCACTTCGCCCAGGCTGTTGCCGTCCGCCGTGAGCAGGCGGGTGGAGAGCATCAGCGATGGCGGCGCGCCGCCCACCCGGCCGAGGGATTCGGCCTTCGGCCCGCAGGCAGCGAGGGCGAGGAGCGGGATGATGAAAGCGGCGCGCTGCATGGGGGTTACTCCGATTGGTTCAGGCCATAATGGCTGACCAAACGATCAAGCGCCAGTTGCAGCACGAGTTTTCCCGCCCGCACCGGCCAACCCAGCGCGCGTTCGGCGGCTTCAAGCCCCTCGCCCTGGCAGATCACCCGCCAGGCGATATCGGACAGGCCAGGGCCGCAGGCGGCAACCGCTGCCTCGAACCGGCGTTTGGCGGCGATCTGCCCCCCCGAAAGATCGGGCGGGCCGCCCTGCCCGCGCGCGGCTGCAGGCAGCGGATCCCAGCGCATCGTCACGCGCGGGCCCAATTGCGCATGGTAGAAATCGGCGCGCAGCCGTTCGCTTGCCAGCAGTTGCACCGGCGAGACATGGCCACGGCGCGCCAACCAGGCCAGCGGCGACTCGGCCAGATTCACCGTCACCCGGGCGCGATCGATGATATCGGGTGCCGGCAGGATGCGGGTGGCGAGCAGACGATTTTCGGTCGGCGGTGCGATGTCCGGGGTGATTTCCTGTGCATGGCGAGCCATCGGCTTTTCTCCGTTGCGGCACGTTGAT
Source organism: Sphingomonadales bacterium 32-65-25 (assembly GCA_002280855.1). Classification (GTDB taxonomy): domain Bacteria; phylum Pseudomonadota; class Alphaproteobacteria; order Sphingomonadales; family Sphingomonadaceae; genus Sandarakinorhabdus. The sequence continues at coordinate 81,903 of NCEU01000006.1, forward strand.
GATGGATTACCTCTTGCACAGGAGAGGGATTGTAGGACAGAAGTAACCAGAGAGGTTACTTGACCCATGCTCACCCGTATCCGTGACGTTCGAAAGGCGCGCGGCCTCACGCTGGCCGATGTTGCGGCCGCCTGCGATCCACCCACAACGCCGCAAACCATCGGGCGGCTGGAAACCGGCATGCGCACCGTCTCGATCGACTGGCTGGAGCGCATCGCTGCCGCGATGGCGGTGCCGGCATCCAGCTTGGTCACCCTGCCCGATCGGGCGGACGTGCCGGTGGCGGCGCTGATCGGCAGCAATGGCGCCGATGCCCCCGATCGGCCACGCACGCTGCTGCCGCCGCAGCCGCAACCCGATCTGATCGGCCTGGTGGTGGAAACCGCTCAGGGCGATTATCGCAGCGGTGACGAACTTTGGGCGCAACGCCTAACCCCTGGCCAGTTCGGCCGCGCCATCAACCGCGATGTGCTGGCGCCGCGGCCCGCCGGCCGTTTTGCCTTTGGGCGCCTGATCGCCGTGGACGGCAGCCGCATCCAGCTGCTGCCCACAACGCCCGGCGCGCGCCAACAGGTGCTGGCTGAGGTGCCGTGGCTGGCGATGGTAACGATGCTGGTGCGACGGCCCTAGGCCAGGCTCAGTTCGGCAGATTGCCGTTCAGTTCCAGCGCCCGGCCCGCCAGGTGCAGCGATCCGGTGACCAGCACCAGCGGCGGGCTTTCACTGTTGCGCGCGATGGCGCGCAAAGCCTTGGTCAGATCAGGCGCGGTTACAGCGGCCATGCCCATGGCCGATGCGGTGGCTGCCAACTTGGCGGGATCATGGGCGGCATGACCCGGCACCGGCACGGCATAGAGCGCCGATGCCATGCCGGCAAAGCTCTTCAGGAAGCCTTCGGCATCCTTAGCGGCCAGCATGCCCGTCACCAGCAGCAGGCGCTGGCCGGATTGCAGCAAGGGTCGCACGCTTTCGGCCAGGGCACGGCCGGCGGCGGGATTGTGGCCGCCATCGACCCACAGGCTGCTGCCCGCTGGCAGCAATGCCCACAAGGGCCCGCTTTCCAGTTTCTGCAGCCGCGCCGGCCATTCCACCCAGCCCATGCCGGCGCGATAGGCCGCATCCTTGACCGGCAGCGCGGACTGCGCGCGCAGCATGGCGATGGCAAGCGCGGCATTGTCGTGCTGATGCACCCCAGCCAGGCGCGGCAACGACACGGCCAGCTTGCCGGCTTCATCGCGGTAATGCAGCTGGCCCTCATAGGTCGCCGCATCCCAATCCTGCCCGCGGATCAACAGCTTGGCGCCAGCCAGGCCCGCCACTTCCGCAATGCGGGCGGTGACGGCGGCGGGGTGACGGCCGGTGACCAGTGGCACACCCTTGCGCGCGATGCCGGCCTTTTCGCGGGCGATATCCAATATGGTCGGGCCAAGCCATTGCGTGTGATCGAGGCCCAATTGCGCGATGCCGCTCACCAGCGCGGTGGGGATGATGTTGGTGGCGTCCATGCGCCCGCCCAGGCCCACTTCGATGATGCAGGCATCGGCCTCCACCGTGGCAAAGGCCAGGAAGGCCGCCGCCGTGGTGAGTTCAAAGAAGGTGATCGGCGCTTCGCCGTTGCGCTGGATCACATCGTTCAGCAGCACGATCAGTGCATCATCGTCGATCAATTGGCCGGCAAGCCGGATCCGCTCGTTGAAGCGCACGAGGTGCGGGCTCGAATAGACATGCACACGCCGGCCTTCGGCTTCCAGGCAGGCGCGCAGCATGGCGCAGGTGCTGCCCTTGCCGTTGGTGCCGGCGACATGGAACACCGGCGGCAAGCGATGGTGGGGATTGCCGAGCGCGCCGAGCAGGCGTTCAAGGCGACCGAGCGTAAGATCGATCTCGGTGGGATGCAGATCGTGCGCCTTGCGGAGCAAGGCATCCAGGCGCGGGTTGTCAGACCGCGCCGGCGGCATGCGCGCGCCGGGTGGAGGGGGCGGCAGGCTCACGCGGCGCCGCTAACCTTTTTTGGGCGCGCCATCAGCAGAGTAATCAGGCGACCCAGGGTTTCCTTCAGGTCGCGGCGGTGCACCACCATGTCGAGCATGCCATGTTCGAGCAGATATTCGGCGCGCTGGAAGCCCTCGGGCAGTTTCTCGCGAATCGTCTGTTCGATCACGCGCTGGCCGGCGAAGCCAATGAGCGCGTTCGGCTCGGCAATCTGGATATCGCCCAGCATGGCATAGCTGGCGGTCACACCGCCGGTGGTCGGATCGGTGAGCACGACGATATAGGGCAGCCCGGCTTCGCTCAGCATCTGGATGCCCACGGTGGAGCGCGGCATCTGCATGAGGGACAATATGCCTTCCTGCATGCGCGCGCCGCCGGCGGCGGTGAACACGATATAGGGCGCCTTGGCGGCCAGCGCGGCATCAACGCCGGCAAGAAACGCCTCCCCCACACCCATGCCCATCGATCCGCCCATGAAAGCGAAATCCTGCACGCCCACAATGGCGCGCTGGCCCATGATGTGGCCGTCGCCGATCATCATGGCTTCGGGTTCACCGGTGGCGGTGCGAGCGGCTTTCAGGCGATCAGTGTATTTCTTCTGATCCTTGAACTTCAACGGATCTTCCGCGACCTTCGCCGCCGGCAGCACACGGAAATCGCCATCGAACAACTGGGTGAAGCGCGCATTCGGGCCAATGCGATCATGGTGGTCACAGCGCGGGCAGACGCTGCCATTGTCTTCCCATTCCTTGGTATAGACCATGGCGCCGCAATTCTTGCACTTGGTCCACAGATTGTCGGGCGTGTCGCGGCGGGCGAGGAAGCCGGTCAATTGTTGGCGGGTGCGGGTGATCCAGCTCATGCGGCTTTCTCCGTACGGGCGGTGCGCACCGCCTGGGCCAACGCGGCCACCTGGGCGGCCACGCGGGCGGGAATATCGTTGGCGCGCTCTTCAGCGGCGGCACCAATGGCATCGACGATGGCGCTGCCAACCACCACCGCATCGGCGTGGGTGGCGATGGCAGCGGCCTGCTCCGGCGTGCGCACACCAAAGCCGACCGCGATCGGCAGGCTGGTTGACGCCTTCAGGCGGGCGACGGCTTCGGCAACATCGGTCGCCGCTGCGCTGTTGGCACCGGTAACCCCGGCGACCGCAACATAATAGAGGAAGCCCGACGCGCCGCTGAGCACGGTCGGCAAGCGATGGGCGTCGGTTGTCGGTGTGGCGAGGCGCACCAGATGCAGGCCGTGCGCGGCCAATGCGGGCGCCAGTTCGCCCGCTTCTTCGGGCGGCAGATCGACGACGATGCAACCATCGATGCCGGCGGCTTTGGCGGCGGCGGCAAAGCGTTCGGGGCCAAAGGCGAGGAGCGGGTTGAAATAGCCCATCAGCACGATCGGCGTGGCATCATCGGCCTTTCGGAAGTCCGTCACCATCGCCAGCACCTTGCGCAGCGTGGTGCCGGCCGCAAGGCTGCGCAGATTGCCACGCTGGATCGCCGGGCCATCGGCCATCGGATCGGTGAACGGCATGCCGATTTCGATCACGTCGGCTCCCGCGCCCGGCAATGCGGCGAGGATTTCGGCGCTGGTGGCAAGATCGGGATCGCCCGCGGTCACGAACGTCACCAGCGCGGCGCGGCCTTGCGCAGCGCAGGCGGCAAAGCGGGTGGAAAGACGATCCCCGCTCACATCGTCACTCCCAGCGCGGCGGCGACGGTGAAGATATCCTTGTCGCCCCGGCCACACAGATTGGCGATGATGATCTGATCCTTGGCCATTGTCGGCGCGATGCGCGCCACAGCAGCGATGGCGTGGGCCGGTTCCAGCGCCGGGATGATGCCTTCGGTGCGGCACAGCAGCTGGAAGCCTTCCAGCGCCTCGGTATCCGTCGCGCTTTGATATTCCACGCGGCCGATGGCGTGCAGCCAGGCATGTTCAGGGCCGATGCCGGGATAATCCAGGCCGGCAGAAATGCTGTGGGCTTCGGTGATCTGGCCGTCTTCATCCTGCAGCAGCATCGTCTTGTTGCCGTGCAGCACCCCGGCACGGCCACCGGCCAGCGACGCGGCGTGCTCGTGCGTGGTCAGGCCCTTGCCAGATGCTTCGATGCCGACGATGCGCACATCCTTGTCATCCAGGAACGGGTGGAACAGGCCGATTGCGTTGGAGCCGCCGCCGATCGAGGCCACCAGCAGATCGGGCAAGCGCCCTTCCCGCTCAAGAATCTGAGCGCGAGCTTCCTTGCCGATCACCGTCTGGAAATCGCGTACCAGTTCGGGATAGGGGTGCGGGCCGGCGGCGGTGCCGATGATGTAGAAGGTGTCGTGCACGTTGGTCACCCAATCGCGCAGCGCTTCGTTCATGGCGTCTTTCAGCGTGCGGCTGCCGCTTTCCACGGCTTTCACCTCGGCACCCAGCAGCTTCATGCGGAACACGTTCGGCGCCTGGCGCTCGATATCGCGCGCGCCCATGAAGATGGTGCACGGAAGGCCAAAGCGCGCTGCCACGGTGGCAGTCGCCACGCCGTGCTGGCCGGCGCCGGTTTCGGCGATGATGCGCGTCTTGCCCATGCGGCGGGCGAGCAGGATCTGGCCGATGCAATTGTTGATCTTGTGCGCGCCGGTGTGATTCAGCTCGTCGCGCTTCAGGTAGATCTTTGCGCCGCCCAGTTCCTCGGTCAGGCGTTCAGCGAAATACAGCGGGCTGGGCCGGCCGACATAATGCTTCAGCAGATCGTCGAGCTCGGCCTGAAACGCCGGGTCGGCCTTGGCGGCAATATAGGCCTGTTCCAGTTCCAGGATCAGCGGCATCAGCGTTTCGGCAACATAACGCCCGCCGAACTCACCGAAATGGCCGTTCGCATCGGGGCCGGCGCGCAGGGAGCCTGTCGGGGCGTTCATGCGGCCCTCACGGCGCTGGCAAAAGCCCTGATCTTGTCCACCGATTTCACCCCTGCACTCTCTTCCACACCTGATGCCACATCCACCAGCGCCGGCGCCACCCGGCGGATGGCATCTGCGACATTGCCGATACCAAGTCCGCCGGCCAGGCCAAAGCGCCGTCCCGGCCGCGTGTCGATCAGCAACTGCCAATCAAAGGCCAGCCCGTTGCCGCCGGGAAGCGGAGCGTCGTTAGGCGCTTTGGCATCGAGGAGCAACAGATCAGCCGGGCCTGCGGCCTTTTCAGCGCTGCGGATATCGTTTCGGGTCTTCACCCCCGCCGCCAGCCAGACCGGCAGATTGTAGCGCGTTTTCAGCTCGCTCACCCGCTCTGCGCCGGCATCGTGCAGCTGCAGGATGGTGATGCCTGCGGCGATCACGGCGGCCACCAGCGCATCATCCGGCGCCACCAGCACGGCGACCCGGCCCACCCCGGACGGCACGCGGGCGATCAGCGATGCGGCGGCGCCCGGTTCGACAAAGCGCGGGCTGGGCGCAAAGAAGTTGAATCCAAGATGCGCCGCGCCAACCGCGACCGAGACATCCACGGTTTCCGGCGTGGACAGCCCACAGATCTTGAAGGGCGTCACAGGCTGGCCGCGATGGCAGCAGCCGCGGCGGCCGGATCGGGAGCGGACGTGATCGGGCGGCCGATGACGAGCACACCAGCGCCCGCCTTGAGGGCCTCGTCGGGCGTCATCACCCGTTTCTGATCGCCAACGTCGCTGCCGGCCGGGCGCACGCCGGGGACGACGAACAGGCCATCGGCCCATTCGGCCTTCACGGCGGCGACTTCGTGCGGCGAGCAGACGATGCCATTCAACCCTGCCCCGCGCGTCAACCGGGCGAGGCGCGCAGCCTGGGTGGCGGCGCCATCAGGCACACCGGCGCTGAGCAGATCAGCATCATCAAGGCTCGTGAGGACGGTGACGGCCACCACTCGCGTGCCGGGCAGCGCGGCAGCGCGGGCGGCGGCCAGCATGGCGTGGCCACCGGCGGCGTGAACGGTGAGGATGGACGGGGCCAGCGGCGCGAGGCTGCGCACGGCGCCGGCAACGGTGTTGGGAATGTCGTGGAGTTTGAGATCGAGGAACAGCGGCAACGACTGGCCGTCCATCACAGCGGCAATGCCGGCCGGGCCATGGGCGCAGAAGAATTCGAGGCCGAGCTTTACCCCGCCAACATGCGGCGCAACAGCAGCGACCAGCGCGCGCGCAGCAGCGACATCGGGCGTATCGACCGCCACGAACACCGGATTGCTCATGGCGTCAGGCTCCGCTGGCGGGGGAAGCAACCGGGGCGGCCACATGGGCCTGCTCGACCCGGGCCGGGCGCACGCGCCGGCTTTCGGCCAAGGGCCGCAGCAACACGTGCCAGATCCAGGTGGGGATCACGCCGGCCAGGAAAGCGGCACCGAGCAGGAGCGGCAGCGGCAGCGCCTTGGGCGTGCCGTCGGGCAGAACAAAATCGACGAGTGTCCAGTTGGACACCGCCAGCAAGATGAATAACGCCGCCATCACGGCGAGAAAGACCCAACGAACGATTGCCCAAGGTCGCATATGCATGTGCCCTCACAGCTCTCCGTCAACCGCGGTGATACCAGCTTCCGACAGGGCTGCCATCAGCTTTTGTGCCACCTCGGCCAGTTGCGCTTCACTGGTGGAGCGCATGACGAAATTGGCGCCGGTCTTGCCTTCGCGCCAGAACGGGTAGGAACCGATCTGCACGCCGGGATTGTCCTTCTCGGTGCGCTTCAATATCTCGGCCGCCTTGCTCTCCTGCGTCCACGCACCCACGCTGCGCGACAACACCGGGGCGCCGCCCGGCAACTGGCCATCCAGCCAGGCCAGCATGCCCTGCGTGATCATCGGCACGCCGGCCATGATGAAGATGTTTTCCACACGGATACCGGGCGCCTTGGTGCGCGGATTCTCGATCAGGCTGGCACCAGCCGGGGTGCGGGCCATGCGCAGGCGGGCATCGGTGAGCTGATCGCCATAATGCGCTGCCAGAATGGCGCGGGCATCGGGGTGGATGATCACGTCAAGGCCGAGTGCGGCAGCGATGGCATCCACGGTGATATCGTCATGCGTCGGGCCGATGCCGCCGGTGGTGAACAGATAGTCGTGCTTCACCCGCAGGGCGTTCACGGATTCGGCAATGGCATCCATCTCGTCGGCGACAACGCGCACTTCCTTCAGGCGGATGCCCTGCACGCCCAGCCATTTCGCCAGATAGGCGGTGTTGGCGTCCTGCGTGCGGCCGGACAATATCTCGTCGCCGATGATGACGAGAGCGGCGGTGTAGATGCGCCCCGCCTGCGTGTGACTCGGTTCGTTCATGCGCCCGGACTTAGCGCAGGGCGGCGGCCGTGACCATGGTGAAGATGGACTTTGCCGGCCTGAAACCCTATGGGCGTGGATATGACGCAAGCGCTCTATACCACGGTGATGGACCCACACGAAGGCCAACTGCGCCTGCATGGGCCGGCGGCCTTTGAAGGGATGCGCAAGGCTGGCCGGCTGGCCGCCGAGGTGCTGGACCATCTGACGCCGCATGTATTGCCCGAAGTGGCGACCATCGATCTCGACACGATGGCGTGGGAATTCGTCCGCGCTGCCGGGGCTGCATCCGCCACGGTTTTCTATCGCGGTTTCTCGCACTCGCTGTGCACCAGCGTGAACCATGTCGTATGCCACGGCATTCCTGGGCCGAAGAAGTTGAAGAGTGGCGACATCGTCAACATCGATGTGACCGTGGTGGTGGACGGCTGGTATGGCGACACAAGCCGCATGTTCCTGGTGGGCGATGTGCCGTTGAAGGCGCGCAAGCTGGTGGAAGTGACGCATGAATGCCTGATGATGGGCATCGAACAGGCTCGGCCCGGCAAGACGCTGGGCGACGTGGGCCACGCCATCCAAACCCATGCTGAGCGGAACCGTTTCAGCGTGGTGCGCGATTTCTGCGGGCACGGGCTGGGCCAGGATTTCCACACGGCGCCCAACGTGGTGCATGTCGGCAAGCCGGGGCGCGGTGTCGTGCTGAAGCCCGGCATGTTCTTTACCATCGAACCGATGATCAATGGTGGCGGCCCGGCGGTGAAGGTGCTGGACGATGGCTGGACGGCGGTGACGCGCGACCGCTCGCTGTCGGCCCAGTTCGAACACAGTATCGGGATCACCGAAACCGGCTGCGAGATCTTCACGGCCTCGCCCAAGGGCTGGCACGCGCCGCCCTACGCTTAACGTCGCTTCGGCAGCGGCTTCTTCGCAGCGGGCTTGGCTGCGGGGTTCGGCGGCAGCGGGATCAGTCGATTGACGCTGATGATCTTCACCGGCGCCTCGATCATCTGCCCTTTCATCACGCCTTCGCCCTTGGTGGCAGAAATGGGTACGTTCAATATCTTGCGCACCACGTCCATGCCGTCGGTGACGCGGCCGAACACGGCAAAACCCAGATTGTCCCCCGGCCCGGCGGGATTGGCATCCAGCGCCTTCAGGCTGCCGAGGATGAAGAAGAATTGCGCCTGCGCCGTGCCGGGCGCCGCGCGGGCGAGGCTGACAGCGCCTTCATCATGAGTGAGACCGGTGGCCGTCGTCGGTTCATGGGCCACCGGCGGCAGCAGCTTGCGGCCATCCTGGATGCCAGCTTGCACCAGGCCAATGCTGCCATCGGGCGTGATCTTGTAGGCCCGATAGAAGGCGGCGCCATCCAGCCGCTTTTCATCGACATGTTTGAGGATATAGCCGGCAGTGACCGGCGCGCGCTCGGTTTCCAGCGCGATGGTGATCGGGCCAAGCTCGGTGGTCATCACCACCTTCACCGTCACCGGCTCAGGTGCTGCGGGTGGCGACGGCGGGGCTGGCACCTCTTGTGCAAGGGTAGGAAGAGCCAGCCCCAGCAGGGCGGCGGCAAGGACAGTGCGGCGAATCATGGCCACAGCATAACCCTGTCGCCAGCAATCGCTACAGCTTGCAGGTGTTCACCCCCACCAGCCGATAAAGCGGGCAGAAACCCACCAAGCCGGTGAACAGCGGCACCAGCCCCAGCCAGCCCCACGGCGTTTGCGGGCCGACAAAGATGAGGGCGACGCCCAGCCCGACGCGGAGGACTCGATCGATTGTTCCTTCGTTGCGCATGGGGAATTCCTTTCAACTGTGGCAGTGATAATGGCCGCACAGCGGACAAACGGCTTTGATCCTGATCAAACAACCTGCAATGGCAGGCGCAGGAAACGACGGCCCTTCGCAGCGGCGGTGCTAGCGTGACATCGCGGGCACGACGCATGGCGATGAAATCGTCTGCCGAAACGCCATCATGCACGTGGATGTTGCCGGCCTTCTGCGCGGCCATAATGGTTTCGCAGGCATAGTCGCTGCGCCCGGCGGGCAGATAATCGTGGCCAACAAAGATGCGGGTTTCCGGCGGCAGCGCCAGGATCTTCTGGATGGCGGGCGCTGGGAACAAGATGTTGGCGCGCCCGGCAGGACTCGAACCTGCAACCCCGAGGGTAGAAGCCACGTGCTCTATCCAGTTGAGCTACGGGCGCGTGGCCTGCAATTGCAGCGGAAAGCCGGGAAAATCCAGCGTTACTCGTCCGCCAGATCAAGATAGGGGGCGACGTCGTTATCGGTGGCGATCCACAGGCTGGCTTGCACGTCGTCGCTCTGGGCGGCCGCGATGGCCAAAGCGTCGGCAAGCGGGCCATAGAACAGGGTTTCGGCCACCGGATCGCCCTCATCAAGCCGATAAAGCCGCACCGTCGCCGTGGCGAAGGTGGAACGCATCAGCGGAAATTGTCGGCGTAGGCTTGGATCTTCAGCCGGCGCGGGCCCAGCGGCAGGATCTCCACCTCCAGCCCATTGGCCTTGGCATAGGCCAGCGCCGCATCCTGGCTGGCAAAGCGCAGCTGCACCTGGCCGGCGGTGAAGCCGCTGCCGGTCCAGCCGGTCAGTGGATCGGCGCGCATGCGATCATCGCGTTCGAATTCCAGCAGCCATTCACCGGTGTGAGCGCGGCCGGACTGGGTGGCAGGCTTGGGGCGTTGGTAAAGACGAGCGTGCATGAACGCCCTTTTGCGCCTGCCAGCGCCGGCAGGCAAGAGGGGGCCGGTGCCTCAGTAGGCGCGGTGAATCGCGAACTCGACCGTTTCGGTAAGTGCGTCGCGCGCCGGTCCCTTGGCAAAACTGCCCAGCACGTCAATGGCGCGCTGGCCATAGTGGCGTGCGCGGGCCATGGTATCAGCCACGGCATTGGTGGTGCGCAGCAATTCGCCAGCGCGGACCAGTTCCGCATCGCCATTGGCTCTACCGGTCATGGCGCGGCGCCAGAATTCGCGATCATCCTCGCTGCCACGGGCATAGGCCAGGATCACCGGAAGGGTGATCTTGCCGTCGCGGAAATCATCGCCGGCATTCTTACCCATGGTCTCCGCGTCCGACACATAGTCGATCGCGTCATCAACCAGCTGGAAGGCAATGCCGAGATAGCGGCCATAGCTGGCCAGCGCTTCCTCGCCCTTTTCATCACGTTCGGCGACCACGCCGGCAATCTGGCAAGCGGCAGCGAACAGCGCGGCCGTCTTGGCACTGATGATGTCGAGGTAACGATCTTCGGTGGTGGTCACATCGCGCGCGGCGGTGAGCTGGGCCACCTCGCCTTCCGCAATCACGGCCGATGCACGCGAAAGGATCTTGAGCACCCTGAGCGACCCATCTTCGACCATGAGTTCAAACGCGCGGCTGAACAGGAAATCGCCCACCAGCACGCTGGCCGGATTGCCATAGAGCGAATTGGCCGTGACCTTGCCGCGCCGCAGGCCCGAGGCATCAACCACATCATCATGCAGCAACGTGGCAGTGTGGATGAACTCAACAGCGGCCGCCAGCTTGTAGTGGCGGGTGCCTTCATAACCCAGCAGGCTGGCGCAGCCCAGGGTGAGCATCGGCCGCAGCCTCTTGCCGCCGCCAGCAATCAGATGACCGGCCAGTTCCGGAATCAGCGCCACCGGCGATTGCATGCGATCGAGAATGACATGATTCACCGCATTCAGACCCGGCGCGGTCAGGTTCATCAACGCCTGGATCGAGGGTTCGCGGCGGAGGGTATGGACGGTGGCTGTCACGGCGTTTTCCTTAACGCAAGTAATGGCTCGTGCAAGCGCGGCCTTGCTCCCCGCGCTGCTGTGCCGCAAAAGGCCAATGTGGCCATTACGGGCCAGATGGGGGACACAGCGTGAGCGATCCGGTGTTGCAGGCTTATCGTGAAAGCATCGACAATATCGATGCCGCCCTGGTGTTCATGCTGGCCGAACGCTTCAAGATCACCCAGTCAGTGGGCCGCTACAAGGCGGAAACCGGCTTGCCGCCCGCCGATCCCGGCCGCGAGACCGAGCAGATCGCCCGCCTGCGTGCGCTCGCCGCCAGCGCCAATCTGGATCCAGAGTTTTCCGAGAAGTTCCTGCGCTTCGTGATCGACGAGGTGATCCGCCACCATCAGGCGGCGCGCGGCTGACGCCGGCTCAGGCAGCGCGCGGCAGAGTGAGCGTTACCAGCAGACCGCCCAGATCTTCCGAACTGTCGAGCGCGACGTTGCCGCCATAAAGTTCGGCGACATCCTTGACGATGGCCAATCCCAGCCCGGTGCCCGGCTTGTCGGTGTCCAGCCGTTCGCCGCGTTCGAACAGCCGGCTGCGCTGGTCGGGCGCAATGCCCTTGCCGTCATCCTCCACCAGCACCCGCACCTGATCGGCGTCGGCCTCCACGGTGATGAACACGCGGCCGCCGCCATGCAGGGCGGCATTGTCGATCAGATTGCCCAGCATTTCCTCAAGGTCCTGCTGTTCACCGCGAAAGGCCGCTTCGCGGTCGCCAGCCAGGTCGATCAGCACCTTGCCCTGGTGGATGCGCCCCACGGTGCGCGCGATAGCTTCCAGCGACGGCCACACCGGCGTGCGGGCGGTGGAGGCCGCGCGGCGGCCGGCGGCGCGGGCGCGGGCCAGCTGATGATCGACATGGCGGCGCATCACCTGCACCTGGGCTTCGATAGTGCGGGCCAGCGGATCATCCCGGCCACGCGCTTCGCCGATCAGCACGCTCATCGGCGTTTTCAGCGCATGAGCAAGATTGCCGGCATGGCGGCGCGCCGCTTCCGACTGGGCTTCGCCATGCGCCAGCAACTCGTTGATTTCCGCCACCAGCGGTTCAACCTCCACCGGGAATTGCGCTTCAACCCGCCGCGCCTCGCCGGAACGGATGGCGGCGATGGCCTTGGAAACCCGCCTGAGCGGCGCCAGGCCATAAATGGATTGCAGGCCAACCATGACGATCAGGCCGATGCCCAACACCCCAAGACTCCAGCCAACAACGGTGCGAGTGCGCGCCTTCTGCATGTTCAGATCGCGGCTGGATTGGGCCACCTGGAACAGGAAGGGCTGAGCCGCGCCGGGCAGGCGCACGCTGCGCGCGATCACCCGCAGCGTTTCGCCGGCAAATTGCGTGCTTTCGAACTTGCAGGGGGTGCGGCAATCCTGATTGCCCGGCGGCAGCGCCAGCTGGCGATCCCACAGGCTGCGCGAGGGGAACGGCGCATGGCCGCCGCCCGATACCTGCCAGTAGAGCCCGGAATAAGGCTCTGCAAACCGCTGATCGCCCAGCGGACGCAGCAGGCGCACATCGCCCACTTCGTCCAGCTCGGCCGCATTGATCATCGCATTGAGGTTGTTGGCCAGCTGCTCGTCGAAGCTGGCGGTGAGCGTATCATCCAGCACCTGCACCAGTGCCAGGCCGCCCACACCCAGCAACATGGTGATCCACACCGCAGCGATCAGCACCATGCGCCGCTGCAACGAGCGGCGCGTGCTCACCGCTGCCTGTGGCAGCGGTTCAGAGCTGATCGTTGAGACTGTAGCCAAGGCCGCGCGTGGTCATGATCAGATCGGCACCCAATTTCTTGCGGATGCGGGTGATGAACACTTCGATCGTGTTGGAATCGCGATCGAAATCCTGGTCATAGATATGTTCGATCAGTTCGGTGCGGCTCACCACCTTGCCCTTGTGGTGCATCAGGTAGGACAGCAGCTTGAACTCCTGCGCGGTCAATTTCACCGGTTCGCCGTTCAGCGTCACCCGACCCGAGCGGCCATCCAGGCGCACGCCGCCGGCGGTCAATTCCGACGTCGCCTGCCCTGCCGCCCGCCGGATGATGGCCCGCAGCCGGGCGACCAGTTCCTCGATCTGGAAGGGCTTGGCCAGATAATCATCGGCGCCGGCATCCAGCCCGGCCACCTTGTCTGACCAACTGTCGCGCGCGGTCAGCACCAGAACGGGCATCACCCGGCCTTCGCGGCGCCAGCGGTCAAGCACAGTCAACCCGTCAAGGCCCGGCAGGCCCAGATCGAGGATCACCGCGTCATAGGCTTCGTTGGCGCCCAGATAATGGCCCTCTTCGCCGTCACCGGCGGCGTCCACGGCATAGCCCGCCTGTTCCAGCGCATTCTTCAGCTGGCGACGCAGATTGGGTTCGTCTTCGACGATCAGTATTCGCATTGGCCCCTGTCCACGAAAATCCTTGGCAACATGAAACCAACTCCTGTCTGGTTGGCGGCGTTGCCCGCGCCTCCCTGGCGGTTCTCAAAAACTCTGACGGCGCCGAATGGGGGTGCCAGTACGGGCATCCACATCAACATTGATCAGATTGCCATCCTTCAAAAACCGAAAACGATAGGTGCGGCTGTTATGATCAAACTGCACGCCAACATACTCACCCCGGTTTTCCTGCATCACACGGCGCTGGATCGGTTCCAGCGGCATGATCTCCCCGGCGCGCACCATGTCGTGCACGTCGTTGGGGCCAGCAAAGGCCGGTGACGCAGCCAACAAGGCCAGACCGGACAGGAAAGACAAGAAGATACGCACACACATGATCCCGTTTATCAACCGCGCTCAACAGGTTTTCGCGCCGGTTCCGACAACACCCATCTGCCCGCTGCCGCTTGAACCCGCCCTGAACATGAACAGGATTCTGGCCTACAGCATCTGGCGATCTTGTGCCGCATCGCCGCCATCAGTGCAACCGCTGCCTCTTGCCAGCCGCGGCAGGACAGGCCACTGCCTCCCCCATGTCCCCTCCCCGGCCCGAACCCATTTTCACTCTTGAATCGATCGGACTGAAGAACGGCGCCGGTTGGCTGTTCCAAGGCCTGTCGCTCACCCTTGATGCACGCGACCGTGTCGCCCTGATCGGCCGCAACGGCGCCGGCAAATCCACGCTGCTGAAGATCATCGACGGCAGTATCGAACCGGATCAGGGCCGGCGCGCCCTCGCCGGCCGGCTGAAGATCGGCCGGCTGGAACAGGATCCGCCGATGGGCGATTTCGAAGCCCTGGAAGACTATGTGCTGGCCGGCGGCGCGCAGCCGCACGAAGTGGCGGCGCTGGCCGATCAGATCGGGCTCGATCTTGCCCGCCCCGCTGCCACGGCATCGGGCGGCGAACGTCGCCGCGCCGCGCTGGTGCGTGTGCTGGCCGAAGCGCCCGATCTGCTGCTGTTGGATGAACCGACCAACCATCTGGATATCGGCGCCATCGAATGGCTGGAAAACTGGCTTGATCGCAGCCGTTGCGCACTGGTCGTCATCAGCCATGATCGCGCCTTCCTCACCCGGTTGACGAAGAATTGCCTGTGGCTTGATCGCGGTATGCTGCGCCGCGCCGAAGTGGGTTTTGGTGGGTTCGATGCCTGGTCCGAAGCGGTGGCCGCAGAAGAAGAGCGCACTGCCCAGCGGCTCGACACGAAATTGCGCGCCGAAGAACATTGGCTGCAGCGCGGCGTGACCGCCCGGCGCAAACGCAACATGGGCCGGCTTTCCAAGCTGATGGACCTGCGCGAAACCCGCCGCAGCCTGGATCGTGGGCCGACATCAGCGCGGATCGCCACCGAATCCAGCGATCCCGGCTCAAAGATCCTGATCGACGCCAAGGGCATATCGCTGGCGTTCGGTGATCGCGCCATCCTCAATGATTTCTCCTTGCGCATCCGCAAGGGTGATCGAATCGGCATCGTCGGCCCCAACGGTGCCGGCAAATCCACCCTGATCAAGCTGCTGCTCGGGCAGATCGCACCCGACAGCGGCACTATAACCCGC
Organism: Sphingomonadales bacterium 32-65-25; assembly: GCA_002280855.1. Lineage (GTDB taxonomy): Bacteria > Pseudomonadota > Alphaproteobacteria > Sphingomonadales > Sphingomonadaceae > Sandarakinorhabdus. The sequence goes on from NCEU01000006.1 coordinate 96,980, forward strand.
AGCGCCGCGCTGGCTCCCACCATCATCGATCAGCATCGCCAGCGGTTGAAAGGCCGCACAGTGCGCGAAGTGCTGGCCGATGGCGGCGAGTGGATCGAGGTGAACGGTTCCAAAAAGCATATCGCCGGCTATCTGAAGGAATATCTGTTCGATCCCGGCGTGATTGATGCGGCGGCCGAAACCCTGTCAGGCGGCGAACAGTCCCGCCTGTTGCTGGCACGCGAGTTCGCAACGCCATCGAACCTGATGGTGCTCGATGAGCCGACCAACGATCTCGACATGGAAACGCTCGATCTGATCGAGGAGGTGATCGGCGATTATGCCGGCACCGTGGTGCTGGTCAGCCACGATCGCGCCTTCCTCGATCGGGTGGTAACGATGATCGTTGCCCTCGATGGCACCGGCAAGGTCGAAGTGAGCGTGGGCGGCTGGAGCGACTGGGTGGCACGTCAGGCACCGGCAGCGGCAGCAACCAAGGGCGGCCGGATCAGCGCCGCGACCCCAGCCAGCGCGCCCCGCAAGGCCGGCAAGCTCAGTTATAAGGACGCCCGCGAACTGGCCGAACTGCCTGCCCGCATCGCTGCGTTGGGCAAGGATATCGCCGCTCGCGAGACGGCGCTGGCCGATCCCGATCTCTACGCGAAGAACCCGCCGCGTTTTGCCGCGCTCACCACCGAACTGGATTCCTTACGCGAAACACTGGAAGCCGCGGAACTGCGCTGGCTGGAATTGGCGCAGATGGAAGAGCAGCTGGCAGGCTGAAACGGCAGCCGGCCAACAAGCTCCATCTCAGGCGACTTCAACGCCCGGCGGCACGTCCGGCTCGATATGGCTGGGCAGCACAACCCGCAGCGGGGCCGGGGCCACACGGCGGGTGTCGTGCGCGCGCACGAACTGCTCCATCACCGGCGCAACCACCTCGCGCCACTTGCGGCCGTTGAAGATGCCATAATGGCCGGCGCCAACAGCCATGTGATATTGCTTCTTGGCGTCGGGCAGGTTCACCGCCAGATCCAGCGCCGCCCGCGTCTGGCCGATGCCCGAGATATCGTCGCGCTCGCCTTCTATGGCCAGCAGCGCCGTGCGGGTGATCTTGGCCGGATCGGCAATGCGGCCGCGATGTTCGAACTGGCCCGTGGCCAGCGCCTGACGCTGGAATACCAGATCGATGGTCTGCAGGTAGAATTCCGCGGTCATGTCGCAGACGGCGCGATATTCGTCATAGAAGGCCTTGGTGGCGTCCGCGGATTCTTCATCGCCATCCACCAGGTGCTTGAACATTTCCCAGTGTGATTTCATGTGGTTGGCCAGGTTCATCGACATGAAGCCCGACAATTGCAGATAGCCAGGATAAACCTTGCGGCCCGCACCCGGGTAGATGGCCGGCACGTCCTGAATCACCGTGTGTTCAAACCAGGCGAAGGGCCGTTTGAAGGCCAGATCGTTCACCGATGTCGGCGCTTTGCGCACATCCACCGGCCCGCCCATCATCGTCAGGCTGGGCGGGGTGCAGGGATGATCATCCTCGTTCATCAGCGCCACGGCAGCCAGCGCCGGTACCGACGGCTGACAAACCGCCAGCATGTGCGTATCCGGACCCAGTGCTTCGAGATACTCGATCAGATAATCGACATAGTCGTTGAGGTCGAAGCGGCCTTCACTGGTCGGCACCAGGCGGGCGTCGCGCCAATCGGTGATGTACACCTCGTGATCGGGCAGCAACCGCTCCACCGTGCCGCGCAGCAACGTGGCATAATGGCCCGACATTGGCGCCACGATCAGGATGCGCGGATCACGCCGGCCAGTCACGTCACGCTGAAAATATTTGAGCTGGCCAAAGGGCTTCCTCAGCACCACGGCTTCGGTTACGGGCACCGACACGCCATCAACGATGGTGGTATGCAGATCGAATGCCGGCTTGCCGCGCACTTCCACCGTGTGGGCAAACACTTCCAACGCCCGCGCCATCGATGGCGCTGTGGGCGACCAGGCCACCGGGTTGGCAAAGCTGAGCAACCAATCTGAACTGGATTGGGCCGCCAGGCCCATCCCTGCCAACCAGGCTTTCTGCATCTCAAAGGCGGTGTACAGCATCAAACATCCTTCCGGCGCAGCCGCGCATTTAATGCACTGCCATATCGCACATGCAGCATAAACCGGAAATGAGCGTCGCGGTAAATTAATCTGCTGCAGTGCAACATTATTTGTAACGGCTGCTGCCGCCGGAACTGTCGCAGGTGCTGGCCAGTGCTTGCCATTGAGTGCGGCTCATGGCCCTGCTATCAGCCCGCATGGCTTCCAGACCACCCAAACCGCCACTGCCCCCGCCGGCCGAGCGCAAGCTTTCCCGCCTCGCCTTGCTGTGGCGGTTTGCCCGCGCCTATCCGCTGCAGCTATCGGCAGCGCTCGCCGCGCTGTGCGTTGCCGCGCTGACCACGCTGGCCATCCCCCAGGGGCTGAAAACCGTGGTGGACAATGGCTTTGCCCGCGGCAGTGATCCCACCGATATCGCGCCCTTCTTCGTGGGTTTCCTCGGGCTCGTCCTGCTGCTCGGGCTGGCGACGGCCGTGCGTTTCTTCTTCGTCTCGTGGATCGGCGAGCGCGTGGTGGCCGATCTGCGCACCGCCGTGCAGCGCCACCTCGTTACCCTTGATCCGGTGTTCTTCGAAGAAAACCGCCCAGCCGAAATCGCCAGCCGCATCACGTCTGACACCGCGATCATCGAACAGGTGGTCGGCACCTCGGCCAGCCTGGCGCTGCGCAACACGGTGATGGGCATCGGCGGCATTGGTTATATGTTCTGGGTCAGCCCGCGCCTCACCTTGATGATGCTGCTGGTGATCCCGCTCACCATCGTTCCGATCTTCGTGCTCGGCCGCAAGGTGCGCGAAATCAGCCGCACCAGCCAGGATCGGGTCGCCGATATGGGCACGATGGTTTCTGAAGTGCTGGGCGCCATCCGTATCGTGCAGGCCTTCACCCAGGAAGGCCGCGAAGCGAAGCGGTTCGGCGCCGCGGTGGAAAGCAGCTTCGATACTGCCAAGCGCCGCATCCGCCTGCGAGCGGTGATGACGGCGCTGGTAATCACCCTCGTGTTCGGCGCCATCACGCTGGTGCTGTGGCAAGGTGCGCTCGACGTGATTTCGGGCCGGCTTTCGGGCGGCGCCATCGCCGCTTTCGTGTTCGCTGCCGCCATCGTTGCCGGCGCGTTCGGCACACTCACCGAGGTGTATGGCGATTTCATGCGCGCGGCCGGCGCATCCGGCCGCATGGAAGAACTGCTCGCCGCGCGGCCGTTGATCCGCGCCCCGGCCGATCCGGTCGCCCTGCCCGCATCGCGGGGCGAACTGGAACTGGTGGATGTGCATTTCCACTATCCGTCCAAACCCGATGCCCCGGCGCTGAATGGCTTCACCCTGAAAGTGGCGCCGGGCGAAACGGTGGCCGTTGTCGGCCCGTCGGGTGCAGGCAAGTCCACCCTGTTTCAGCTGGTGCAGCGATTCTATGATCCGGAAGCCGGCGCGTTGCGGATCGACGGCGTTGCCTATCGCGACGCGGATCCGCACCAGATCCGCGAACGGATCGCCGTGGTCCCCCAGGAAACGGTGATCTTTGCCACCAGCGCACTGGAAAATATCCGTTATGGCCGCCCGGAGGCGACCGAAGCTGAAGTGTGGGCCGCGGCCGAAGCCGCCCATGCCGATGGCTTCCTGAAAGACCTGCCCGAAGGCATCCACAGCTTCCTGGGCGAAAGCGGTACCAGGCTTTCCGGCGGCCAGCGCCAGCGCGTGGCCATCGCGCGCGCCATCTTGCGCAACGCGCCAATCCTGCTGCTCGATGAAGCCACCAGCGCGCTCGATGCCGAAAGCGAGCAGTTGGTGCAAGAAGCGCTCGACGGGCTGATGAAGCAGCGCACCACCCTGGTGATTGCCCACCGGCTCGCCACCGTGCGCGATGCCGACCGCATCGTTGTGCTCGACAAGGGCCGCATCGTTGCCGAAGGCACGCACGACAGCCTGATGGCCGGCGGCGGGCTCTATGCGCGCCTTGCCCGGCTGCAGTTCGACCAGTTGGCGGCTTGAGGCGCGTTATTGGGCGGTAAAGCCGCCGTCCACCACAAGTTCGGCGCCAGTGATGAAACTGGCATCATCGCTGGCCAGGAAAGCGATGGCATCGGCAATCTCGCGCGGCACGCCAAAGCGGCCGATCGGATGGGCGTTCATCAGCGCCACGCGCATCTCGTTGCCATCTTCCCGATCGGCCAGCGCATTGCTCACCATCGGCGTGTCGATGAAGCCGGGATGCACGCTGTTCACCCTGATGCCCAGCGGTGCCCATTCCAACGCCGCCGCCTTGGTAAGCAACGTGACCCCACCCTTTGACGCACAATAGGCCGCGGCCCCGGCCATCCCGACCTTGCCGAGGATGGAACTGAGGTTGATCACACTGCCACCGCCTGACGCGGCAATGCGCGGGCCGGCGTGGCGCAGGCCGAGGAACACGCCATCGAGATTGACCGCGAGGATCTGACGCCAGGCATCATAGCTGTGGTCCATCAGTTCGTGACGGCCGCCGGCCACACCGGCATTGTTGACCAGGATATCGAGCCGGCCGAAATCTTGAACGGCATGCTCAACAGCGGCGGCCCAATCAGGATGGCTGGTCACGTCGTGCAGGCGGAATGCGGCCTGACCGCCAGCGGCCGTGATGCCGGCAGCAATATCCTCGCCGGCCAGATCACGATCGGTCAACAATACCGCCGCGCCATCCTTGGCCAGCCGTCGCGCGGTTGCCGCGCCCAATCCCGAAGCCGCACCTGTAACCAGAGCCACCTTGCCTGAAAGTCGTGCCATGTCGTGATCCTCTCCTGATTGCGAGGAGGCTAGGCTGGTTCAGGAGGCAGCGATACTGGGGGGATTGCGGGGTGTGGAATGTCTCGTTTGTCGGGGTGCCGGGCGGTCGGAGGCGGTAGCCCATTGGGCGCGGCCGGCGGCGGAGCCACGCTGTCAGACAGGCAAAGAAAAAGGGCGGCCTGTTGAGGCCGCCCTTTTCTTCCTGCTGGCTGATCTTTCCGGAGCCGGTGAATAACGCTCAGCGTTGTGCACGCGCCCCGCTGCGATCAGTTCGCGTAAGCCTCGTTCCCGACAAAGCCCATCTTTTCGATGCCAGCCTGTTGGGCCGCAGCCATCACCTGGTCGACGATGACATACTTGGCTTCCGCTTCCGGACGCATGCGCAGCTCCGGCTGCTCCGGCAACGCCGATGCCTGCTTCAGGTAACCCTTCAGCGTGGGCATATCGACTTCGGTCTTGTTCCAGTAGATGTTGCCGAGAAAATCGATATCGATCTGATTGAACACCGGATCAACATTGCTCGGGTTCGGATTCGGCGGCGGCAGGTCCAGCTTCACAGCGTGGGTCTGCACCGGGATGGTGATGATGAACATGATGAGCAGAACGAGCATGACGTCGATCAACGGCGTCGTGTTCATTTCCACCATCGGGTTGTCGTCACCACCCTCTTTACCAACTGACATGGCCATCGGCCAAACTCCCGTTATCGGATGGGGCCGGATCATTCACCTGAAAGGTGGACCCGGCCGCCATCATTGCCTGATCAATCGCGCGTGACGAAGCCCGGGACGGGCTCGGAAATGAACCCAACCTTCAGGAACCCGGCCCGCTGCATGGTGAAGACAACCCCACCAATGCAACGATAGGCCACGTCCTTGTCACCGCGGACATGCACTTCCGGCAGTTCGATCTTGCCGCCCAGGGCTTCCTGGCGCTTGATCTCGTCCTTCAGTGCCTTCACGCCGCGGTCGAGCAGTTCCTGCTTCGTGTCGACCCGGGTCTGACCCCAGTAAGTGTCGCAGTTCGCATCCACCGAGATCAGCACGTTTTCCGGCTTGGTGGTGGTGGGAACGTTGGTCACCGTCGGCAGCGTGAGCGGCACGGTCTGGATGACAACCGGCACCGTGATCAGGAAGATGATGAGCAGCACCAACATGACGTCGACGAGCGGCGTCGTGTTGATCTCGTTCATCGGCGCGTTTTCGTCCGACGTGTCCTTGCCGATACTCATTCCCATCGGTCTATCTCCCTATGCGGCGATCAGACCGATTACTTCTTGACGGCAGGGGCAGCGGCAGCCGGAGCAGCAGCAACCGGACGCTGGATGCGGGCGCCAGACACCAGAGCACCATGCACGTCAGACGTGAAGTTGTTCAGGCGGGTGGCGATGTCCTTGTTGCGGCTGATCAGCCAGTTGTAGCCGAGCACGGCGGGCACGGCCACGGCCAGACCCAGCGCGGTCATGATCAGTGCTTCACCGACCGGACCGGCGACCTTGTCGATCGAAGCCTGGCCAGCGAGGCCGATGTTGATCAGAGCGCGATAGATGCCGACGACGGTGCCGAACAGACCGACGAACGGCGAGGTCGAACCGACCGAAGCGAGGAACGAGAAGCCAGTGGTCAACTTGCCGTTGATCAGGCCAACCGAACGGTTCAGAGCCATCGTCACCCACTCGTGCTGATCGATCTTGTCGGTCAGGCGGCCTTCGTGGTGATCCGAAGCGCGCAGGCCATCATCGACGATCTGACGGAACGGCGAGTTCTTTTCGAGCTTCGCGGCACCGGTCTTCAGGTCGCTGGCGGTCCAGAACTTCTTTTCCAGTTCAGCGGCTTCCGCCAGAACCTTCTTCTGGTCCAGATACTTGGTGATGATGATGAACCAGCTGTACAGCGACATGAACACCAGGAGGCCGAACACGGCCCAGGCGATGATGCCCCCCTGCTCCAGAGCGGCCATCAGGCCATAGGGGTTTTCTGCGGCTTCGGTCTGCATTGTCTTTTTCCCTCGGTTATCGTTGCGGGACCCTGGCACCACGGCCAGACCCAGATTGATGAGTTGATCAGTTGGTCAGGCGCCAGCGCACCGGCTGGGTCTTGCGTTCCGGCACCGGCTGCCCGTCACGGGTCGCCGGATTGAAGCGGAAACGACGCTGGATGATGGAGCAAGTCGCATCATCAAGACGCTTGAAGCCGCTCGATTGCACGACCTCGCACTGGGTGACGCGGCCATCGGTGCCCACCACATAGGACACGCGGGCCACGCCCTCTTCTTCGGCAGCACGCGAGGCGCTGGGATAATCATCATCCGAGAAGACGTTGCCACGGCCGCGCGGCGTTGCCGGCGACGGTGCCACGGCCGGCGGGGCCGGCGGAGCTGGAGGGGCTGGCGGAGCCACGACGGGCGGATCCGGCCGAGCCACGTTCGATTGCGTGGTGATCGTGTTCGTCGGCGCGTCCGACTGCACGGACACCTCCGGCGGCGGCACGTACGGCGGGATCTCGATCTCCTTCGGCGGCGGCGGCGGCGGTTCGTCCGGTGGCGGTGCCTCTTCCTTCACGTTAACCGCTTCGAGTGGCTCAACGATCTTCTTCACCACCGAAATGGCGAAACCGGACACGATGGCATAGCCGAGCAGAACGTGCAGAATGGCGACCGAGACCAGCGCGATCTGCCGATTCTTGCTCATCGCAGGTGCGTCCATGTAAGACATGGCTGGTTTGGCACTCCCTGAAAACTGTGGAACGCCGCGAGCAGAGGACCCCCCTCAAACCCTGCGTCGAACCCTCGGAGTGCTCCTCTAGCCGCAAGCCACTCGGGCCCGCAACCAGCTTTTTGCCACAATCCCGCCGAATTCGGTTTTGATACGTTGTTTCCCCACCCCAGAATCCGGGTTTGTTCCCTGCCATTTTGCCGGGGATGGCCGTGTGACCCCACAGCGGGTTGCCGGCACGGGCCGCTCGCCCGTACCATGGTGGCCATGAAGCGATCGATTCTGACCATCTGCCTGATTCTGGTAATTATTGCGCCGGCTGCCGCACAGGCACCGGCCCCAACAACGATCGCGAATGACCGCCTTGCGGGCTTTGCCGATACCGCCGAACTGGCCCTGGCGGCCCCGGTGATCGTGCGCGCCACCATCACCCGCGCCACCCGACTTTCTGGCAAGGCTGCACCTGATGTCGCGGCCGGCCGGGCACGGCTTTTGGTGACGGCCAGCGTGTCCAATGTGCTGGTTGCTCCCGGCGCTTTGGGCGGCACCTTGCAATATCTGTGGGATGCCCCACTGGATTCGCGCGGGCGGGCGCCTCAGGCCAAGGGACTGGATATATTGGCCTTTCTTGATTCGACAAAGGAAACCGGCAGCACCAGGCTGATCTCGCGCCGCGCCCAGCAGCCATGGGATTTGGCGCTGGCTGACACGGTGCGCGCCGTCGTGGCCGAGCAGCGATCCGGCAAGGTGCCGATTATCCGCAGCGTTTCCAATGGCTTTCGCGCCGATGGCACGGTGCCGGGTGAAAGCGAGAGCCAGTTCTTCCTTGCCACGACCGATGGCAAGCCCGCGACTCTGGTGGTGCAGAATCGGCCCGGCGAGGTGCAGCGGGTGCTGGTGGCGCGCGGCGACATCATCGACGAATCAGCTGAGCGGGTGCGGCCGGGCACCCTACTCTGGTACCGCCTGGCCTGCTTCCTCCCCGCCCGCCTGCCCGCCACAGCCGGCGGCGCTGATCCGGCGCTGGCCAAGGACTGGCGCGATGCGCTGGCCAGCCTGGGCCCTTGCGGCAAGACCAACTAGTAGCTGGACAGCTCCACGCCGACAGCTTCGCAGTCGGGATAGACGTCCGGCTTGCGCGTCGAAACGCGCAGACCGATCACGCCGGCGCGCGCGGCCACCATATCATAAATTGCGTGCGCCACGGTTTCCTGCAGGTTGAAGCGGCGGCCCTCCACCAGGCCGAGCACGGCATTGCGCAGGAAATCATAATCCCAGGCTTCGGCGACCGTGTCGCAGCGCGGAAAATGATCGGCATCCACCCACACTTCGATGTTCAGGCGCAGCGTTTGCGGGCTGCCGACTTCAAAGGCGTGGAAGCCGATATCCACCGGCAGATCGAAATCCTGCAGGAACAATTTGCGGGTGCGGATCGCCAGATGGCGCGGCACCATGCCGGGCGCCATCGGTTCGATGAAGGTGGGCGGCGGCACGTTATCGGGCATTATGTTTCTACCATGTGGGCAACGTCGCGGGGCAGGCCAAGCAGGCGCTGCCCACCATCCAGGACGATGGTTTGCGCGTTGAAGGTGGGGGTGGCGATGATGAAGCGCAGCGCGGTGAGGATATCATCCACCGTCACGCCGCGGCCCAGCGGGTTGAGCCCGTGCACGGCTTCGAAATTCTCGCGCGTCTGTGGCCCCGATACCAGCGTCACCGCTGGCGCGATGCCCACACAGCGCAAGCGCGGCGCATAGGAGCGCGCGGTCAGCTCGGTCAGCCCCTCGAATCCGATCTTGGACAATGTGTAGGTGAAGTAATCCGGGTTGAGGCTGGCCAGCTTGGCATCAAGCAGGTTGACCACCAGTGCCGGATCATCGAGCGTATCGGGCAACGCGGCGGCAAAGGCGCGGCTGAGCAACGCCGGCGCGCGCAGGTTCACCGCCATGTGGATGTCGAATTCGGCGGGGCTGAAATCCTCGATCCGGTCATAAACGAAACGGCTGGCGCTGTTGACCAGCAGGCGGGCCGGCGGCAGGCCGGCGCAGGCAGCCATGATGATGTCCGCCGCAGCCGGATTGGCGAGATCGGCCGCGACCACGCTGGCATTTCCCAGCTCCGTCGCCAGCGCCTCGGCTTCGGCGCGGCTCTGGTTACAGTGGATCAGCACGTGCCAGCCATCGGCGGCGAGTGCGCGCGTGATGGCGCCGCCAATGCGCTTCGCACCACCGGTGATGATGGCTGTTCGTGTAGGCAGGCCCGTCATGATGGGCGCCGCCTAAGCCTTTGCGGGCGGCTGCGCAACGTGCAGTTCAGCGCAGGGCCTTTGCCAGCACTTTGCCGTCGCCGTCGGTTGCCATCGCCGGCAGGCCGAGCAGGCGCAGCAGCAGCGGGTGGACATCGACATTGTCGAACGGCGGCAGTACCACCCCGGCGCGGAAGGCCGGCCCGGCGGCGACGAAGCTGGCGGCCATATCGGGATGGACTGGATCATAGCCGTGCATACCGCCCAGCGGCCGCTGCGTCTGGCTGGCCGGCGGCGCCGACAGCCAGATCATCCAGCCGGATTTGGCAATGCAGATGATCGCCGGCACCCTGCGGTGGCGGCCATAATGCAGACGGGCGGGCAGATTGGTCTTTTCGTGGCAGGCCATGTGCGGGTGCGGCCGCAGCAGGGCGGCCTTCACGGCCACCTCTTGCCCCGGCTGCGGGTTCAGGCTGGCGATGGCGCCGCCGGCCACGAGTTGCACCGAGGCCGGATCGAGCAGCGCATCGAGCAGGATACGGCGATCATTGCTCACCTGGGCCATGCCATGATCGGCCACCAGCACGATGTTGGCTGCGATCCCGCGCTGCTGCAGGCCGGCCAGCAGCCGGCCGATCTGGGCATCAACCCGGGCCAGCGCCGTGTTAACCTGCGGCGAATCCGGACCAAATTCGTGGCCATCGTGATCAACAGTGTCGAAATAGAGCGTGGCAAAGCCGAGGCTTGGCCGTTCTTGGGGCCGTTCATCCAGCCAGGCCAGCAACTGATCGACTCGCGCCGCTTCCGGCATGTCGCCATCGAACTTCAGCCAGCGGTACGGGCGCACGCCGCGCACCGCCGCCTCGCTGCCTGGCCAGAACATGGTAGCGGTGGGGATGCCGGCCTGTTCAGCGGTCACCCAGATCGGTTCGGCATCGTTCCACCAGCGGCCATCCTCCACCGCGCTGCGGATCCCCATCGAAAAGGCGCCAAGCTCGGCATCCCGCATCGTGTTGTTGACCACGCCGTGGCGATCCGGCCGCAGGCCTGTCACCAGCGTATAGTGATTGGGGAAGGTGAGCGACGGGAAGCTGGGCCGCATCGCGTTGGTCGTCACGCCGCGCGCGGCCAGCGCCGTAATGTTGGGGCTCACCCCGCGACGCAGATAATCGGCGCGCAGGCCATCGACGGAGATGAGGATGACCGGGTGCGCGGGCCGTGTCACGGCGGCGGCGGTTGCCGGCGGCGGGGTGTTCGACGCGCAGGCAGACAGGGCAAGGGCCACGAGGCCGGCGAAGAGGCGTAGAATCGGCATGACCTGTTCGATAGCAGCCTTGTGGGCATTTGCCATGACAGGCCCGCCGCGGCTATCGGCTGCACAGCATGACCGATACGCCCGACCGATTTTCCGAGGAAGCGCAGACCTACACGGTGCGCGGTACGGAGGCGCCTGATCTTGATCTGGGTGTCGCCACCATAAGGCGCGTGGTGAAGACCCTGCCACTGAAGCCCGGCGTCTATCGCATGCTCGATGCCAGTGGCGACGTGCTCTATGTGGGCAAGGCGCGCACGCTGAAGCAACGGGTGACCAACTATACCCAGGTTACCCGCCTGCCCCGCCGCTTGCAGCGCATGGTGGCGCAGACCCGCGCCATGGAGATCGTGACCACCAACAGCGAGGCCGAAGCGCTGTTGCTGGAAGCCCAACTGATCAAGCGCTATCGCCCAGCGTACAACGTGCTGCTGCGCGACGACAAGAGTTTCCCCTTCATCCTGCTGCGCGAAGATCATGATTTCCCTCGCATTTCCAAGCATCGCGGCGCGCGGGCGGCCAAGGGCAGCTATTATGGCCCGTTCGCCAGCGCCGGCGCGGTGAATGCCACGCTGAACGCGCTGCAGAAGGTGTTCCTGCTCAGGAGCTGTACGGACAGTTTCTTCGCCAACCGCTCGCGGCCCTGCCTGCTCTACCAGATCAAGCGCTGCTCGGCGCCCTGTGTGGGTCGCATCGATGACGTCGGCTACGCAGAGCTGGTGGAGGACGCCAAGGGCTTCCTCTCTGGCCGCACGCAAGAGGCGCAGAAGAAGCTGGCCGAGGCGATGCAATCGGCGGCGGAAGCCATGGACTTCGAGACGGCCGCCGTGCTGCGCGACCGGCTGAAGGCGCTCACCTTCATCCAGGGCAGCCAGGCCATCAACGCCGAAGGCGCCACCAGCGAAGCCGACGTGATCGCCATGGCCACCGATGGCGGCGCCATGTGCGTGCAGATCTTCTTCATCCGCGGCGGCCAGAACTGGGGCCACCGCAGCTTCTTCCCCGGCCACACCGAAGGCGTGGACGAAGCCGAAGTGCTGCAGAGCTTCCTCGCCCAGCTGTACGAGGAGCTGCCGCCGCCGCGCGAGCTGTTGCTCGATCGGACATTGCCGGAAGCGGAATTGCTGGCGCTGGCGCTCAGCGTGAAGGCCGGGCGCAAGGTCAGCCTGCGCCACGCCCAGCGCGGGCCGGCAAGGAAGCTGGTGGAACAGGCGCAGCGTAATGCCGAGGAAGCCATACAGCGCCGCCGCGCCGAGACCACGACGCAGGGCAAGCTGCTGCGGGAACTGGCGGAAATCTTCGAACTCGATGCCCCGCCGGCGCGAATCGAGATTTACGACAACAGCCATATCCAGGGCACGAATGCGCTGGGCGCCATGGTCGTCGCCGGGCCGGACGGTTTCCAGAAGGGCCAGTATCGCAAGTTCAACATGAAGGATGAAAGCATCACGCCGGGCGACGATTTCGCCATGATGAAGGCGATGCTGCACCGGCGCTTTGCCCGGCTGGAAGCCGAAGACCCGGATCGGGAAAGCGGCACATGGCCCGATCTGTGCCTGATCGATGGCGGCAAGGGCCAGGTTTCGGCGGTGATGAGCGCGCTGGCCGAACTGGGCGTGGATGTGCCGATCGTGGGGGTCGCCAAGGGGCCGGACCGCCATGCCGGCCGCGAGACCTTCTATCTGCCGTCGGGTCGCGAGTTCACGCTGCCACCAAACGCCCCGGTGATGTTCTTCCTGCAGCGCCTGCGCGACGAGGCGCACAGATTTGCCATCGGCGCGCACCGAGCGAAGCGCGCCAAATCCATCACGCAAAGCCCGCTCGACGAAGTGCCCGGCATCGGCCCGGCCCGCAAGAAGGCGCTGCTGATGCACTTCGGCACCAGCCGCGCCGTGAAGGGCGCCACGCTCGAGGATCTGGAACGCGCGCCCGGCATTTCCAGCCAGATGGCGCTGGCGATCTGGCAGCACTTCCACCCGAACGGTTAGCCGCGTAGGCTGCGTCCATGAGCCTGATCCTCTTCACCGCGCCCACGCCCGATGGCTACAAGGTTTCCATCGCGCTGGAGGAGATGGGCCTGGGCTATACCGTGCAGCCGCTCGATCTGACCAAGGGCGAGCAGAAGCGGGCGGAATTCCTGAAATTGAACCCCAACGGCAAGGTGCCGTGCCTGATCGACGATGACTTTGCCGTGATGGAATCAGGCGCCATTCTGCTCTGGCTGGCGGAAAAATCCGGGCAATTGCTGCCCAGCGACCGCCAAGGCCGGTCCGAGGCATTGCAATGGCTGATGCTGCAGGTCGGCGGGCTGGGGCCGATGATGGGCCAGGCCAATCTGTTCGGCCATTATTGGCCGGAAAAATTGCCGGCGGTGCAGGCACGTTATCTGGGCGAGGTGAAGCGGCTTTTCACCATTCTCGATACACGGCTGGCTGACCGCGATTTTCTGGCCGGCGCGTACAGCATCGCCGACATCGCGCATTTCTGTTGGGTGCGCACCGCCGGCTGGACCGGAGTGGACCTGGCGCCCCTACCGCATCTGTCGCGCTGGGTAGACGCCATCGCCGCCCGCCCCGCCGTGCAGCGCGGGCTGAAGGTGCCGGAAGTCTCGCCGGTGCAGGAAGGCGGCGACAACACCGCCTTCATTGCCCGGACGAAGAAATTGCTCGGGCTGGGGGCCAGGGAAGCCTAACCCGAAAAGCCGATCAGAATCGCCCCGGCACACACCACCAGCGCGCCGGCCCAGCGCCTTGGCGGCACCTGTTCCTTCAACAACAGCGCAGCCAGTGCTGCGCCGAAGAGCACACTGGTTTCGCGCAGCGCCGTGATCGGGCCGATGGGCGCGCGCAGTTGGGCCCACAGCACCAGCATGAAGCCCGCGCTGGAGAGAGCGCCGGCGAACAACCCCTGCCGCCAGCGCCCGGCCGCCGCCACGGCGAAACCTGCCGGCCCGCGCCGGGCGATGACGAACAGACTGATCGGCAGGAAGGTGAATACCGCGCCCCAGCCCTTGTAACTGAACACATCGCCATTCATGCGCACGCCCATCGCATCAACAAGGCTGTAGCCGGCAATCATGGCCCCGGTGAGCAGTGCCCAGGCCGTCGCCGCCAGCGGCGCGTGACGGTTCACGCCAACCAGCATCACACCGATACTGATGGCTGCGACCCCCAGCCCCTGCCCCACGCCCGGCACTTCAGCGGCGAAGATCACTGCCCCCAGCGTCACCAACGCCGGAGCGATCCCGCGGGCAATGGTGTAAACATGGCTCATATCGCCGGCGGCATAACCCTTGGTGAGCGCCGTCCAATAGACGAGGTGAATGGCGCTGGAAGCGAGAATGAACGGCCATGCCCCCGCCACAGGGGCGCCGAACAGGGCGATCAGCACACAGCCGAACAGCGAGCCACCGATGCCCAGCACCGCCAGATCGACCATGCGATCCCCGGCGCTGCCCTTCAGGAACAAGTTCCAGCCGGCATGGATCAGCGCCGACAGCAGCGTGGCGGCAAGGGCCGATACCGGAATCAAAGGCCGTGGAAGGCGGCCCAGTCGCTCATCGGTGCGCGGCTCGGGCGGGAGAGATTGGCCTTGTCATCCGGATCGATGAAGCCGATCGCCATGCCGGTGAACAACATGCGTTCTTCCGGAATGGCGATGAACTCCCCGATGGTTTTCGGATAGATCGCCCAGCATTCCTGCGGGCAACTATCCAGCCCTTCTTCCTTCAGCAGCAGCATCAGTGACTGCAGATACATGCCAAGGTCGCTCCACTGCGGCGGCCCCATGCGGCGATCGACCGAGCAGAACAGCGCCACCGGCGCGCCGAAGAACTGAAAATTGCGCGCGAACCACATGCGGCGACCGGCCTTGTCTTCACGCGGAATGCCCAGCCGGCTGTAGAGTTCTTCACCCACCGCGAAACGATAGCTGTTGTGGGGTTCCGGCAATTCCTTGGGATAGATATCATATTCGGTCGGCTCCATGCCGCCGCCGCCCATCAGCTTGCCCAGCATGATGCGTTTCAGTTCATCCAGTTTTTCGCCGCCCACCACATCGATGTGCCAGGGCTGCAGATTGCCACCCGACGGCGCCCACGCCGCCTTCTCCACCACCCGGCGGATCACGTCACCATCGACGGGCGTCGGCAAAAAGCCCCGCACCGAACGGCGCGACAGCACGGCATCAGAAACCTTCATGAGCAAGCCTTTCGGTAACTTTGCACTTGGCGCTGGATTGCCTATGAAGGGGTTGTGTTGTCCAGCCTCCCCAATCTGCTCACCCTGTCGCGCATCCTCGCGGTGCCCGGACTTGTTGCCTTGATGTGGGGGCCCAACCCTTGGGAATGGCTGGCGGCGTTCGGCCTTTATACGCTGGCGGCGATCACGGATTATTTCGATGGCTATCTGGCGCGGTCGTGGGGCACGGTCTCGAAAATCGGCCAGTTTCTTGATCCGATTGCGGACAAGATCATGGTGGCCGCCGTCATCCTGATGCTGGTCGATGCCCAGATCTTGCACGGCTGGAGCGTGATTGCCGGCCTGATTATCCTGCTGCGGGAGATGTTCGTTTCGGGGCTGCGCGAATATCTGGCCGGGCTGCAGGTCTCCGTCCCGGTCAGCCAGCTCGCCAAGTGGAAGACCACGGCCCAACTGGTGGCATTGGGGGCGCTGATCCTGGTGGGCGCGGTGCCGATCCTGCCCTGGCTGCCAGCCGAGATCATCGGGCTTGTCACGCTTTGGATCGCAGCCATCCTCACGCTCATCACCGGCTATGATTATCTGCGCGTCGGCCTGAAGCACATGTGATGGTGCACCTGCTGTATTTTGCCTGGGTGCGCGAGATGGTGGGCACGGACAGCGAGACGATCACCCTGCCCGCCGAACTCACCACGGTCGCCGCCCTGCTCGATTGGCTCGCCACCCGCAGCCCCGGCCATGCCGCCGCCCTGACCGATCGCAGCCGCATCCGCATCGCCGTGGATCAGGCCTTCGCCACCGCCGCCACGCCGCTGAACAACCCGCGCGAAATCGCCATCTTCCCGCCGGTGACAGGCGGATGATTGCCGCGCGGCTCCAGAGCGAGCCCTTCGACTCCGCCATCGTACAGGCCGCGCTGCTGGCCGGCCGCACCGATCTCGGCGCCGCTGTCGCTTTCACCGGGCTGGTGCGCGCCGATGAGGGCCTGGTGGCTCTGACCCTTGAACATTATCCGGCAATGACGCTGGCCCAGATGCAGGCCATCGCCGCCGATGCCGCCGGCCGCTGGCCCGATACCATTGGCACCATCATCCACCGCCACGGGCGCCTCTTGCCCGGCGATAGCATCGTGCTGGTCGTCACCGCCTCCCCCCACCGCGCCCACGCCTTCGCCGCCGCGCAGTTCCTGATGGACTGGCTGAAAACCAAGGCCCCGTTCTGGAAGCGCGAGGAATGGGCCGACGGCACGACGCGCTGGGTTGAGGCAAAAGGCAGCGACGACGCCGCCGTGGAACGCTGGTAGAGACCCCGGGCAATTTCAAAAGGATCGCTGATGGCCGCTCCAAGTTCGCGCGTGCTGGTGCTCGATGGTCACCCGGACGGCACATCCCTGTGCAGCGCGCTGGCTGCTGCCGCTGCCGAAACGGCGCGGGCGCGCGGCGCGGAGGTGAAGCTGCTGCATCTTTCGGAAATGCAGTTCGATCCCAATCTCGCGCACGGCTACAAGCAACGGCAAGACCATGAGCCGGACCTGCAGCTATTTCTTGATGCCGTGCGTTGGTGCGACACGCTCATCCTGGTGCACCCCTTGTGGTGGGGCGCGGCGCCGGCAAAGCTGAAGGGGCTGATCGACCGTGTTTTCCTGCCAGGCATCGCCTTTGCCTATGAAGGCGACGGGCATTTCCCCAAAAAGCTTTTTGAAGGCCGCACCGCCCGCGTGCTGATCACCGCCGATACACCGCCCTGGTATCTGTGGCTGGGCTATCGCAACGGCTGGCTCAATGTGCTGCGTCGGCAGATCCTGGATTTCGTCGGCCTGAAGGTAACGCACATGAAAGTGGTCGGCACCATCCGCGATGCAACGCCGGCGCGAATCGAGCAGTTCATGGACGTGGCGCGCAAGCTGGCCGGTTAAAGCGTCCGGATGTAACGCAGATCAGACCAGCCGGGCACGAAACGCACAGGCGGCGGCAGTCGGCGTAGTTCGCCATCGAACAGGCAGCGCACCGTGCGGCGGTGGCCCACCACCAGTTCGGGCGCCGTGAACGCCGTCACGCTGGCAGCGGCACGCCAATCATTCAACAGCCAGTTCACGGCCACTGCCATCGCATCGGCCAGTCCGCGGCCGGCAAACAGCGCCACTTCCAGTCCCTGATCGCCCGGCATCACCAGCACACCGGGGTTGCGGCCGGGCTGACCGGCCACCTTCACCCCGCCCAGAAAGCCCCGCGCCAGCGACAGCCGCACCGCCTGCAACACCCGCCAGATGCGGCCATGACGGGCATTTTCCCGCGCCAGTGCCCAGCGGGTGAGCGGCCCGATGATGATCCGGCAGTAACTGGTGTGACCAGCGGCGCGCACCACCGGCACATGGGCAAGCACCCCCTGCCCGGCCACCGCCACGATGGCCTCAAGGCTGGCGTCGCCGTGCAGCGCCTTGGGCAACAAGTTCATGGTACCGCCTGGTATGGCGAGAAACTGGCCGTCCCAGCCCTTGGCGGCCGCACTGGCCGCGCCCAGCGTGCCATCGCCGCCCATGACCACCAGCGTGTCGATGCCGGCCAAATCGGCAGCTTCCGGAGCTGGCTCAAGCGGGAAATTGCTGCTGCCGGCGATGGTTGCGCCAGCTGACTGCAAGGCCGCCTCCAGCGCGGCGATGCGTCCTTCATCGGTCGAGCGGCTGGCGCGGTTGGCCACCAGCCAAACTCGGCCCAATGGGCGGGCAGGTTCGGGCTGGCGCGGCGCGGTCTCCATTCATCTGCCGTGCCGAGTGGCGGCAGAGCGGTCAACGGGGTGTTGTTACGCAGGGAAGTTTTCCCGGCCATTACAGCTTGGCGCTCAGTTCCTTGATGTCCTTGTTCAAAATGCGGTCATTATCGCTGTAATCCACCGGGCAGTCGATCAGGTGGACGCCCGGCATGTTCAGGCAATGCGCCATCAGGCCTGGCAGCATCTCCGCACTGGTCACCCGGTAGCCGTGCGCGCCATAGGATTCGGCATATTTGACGAAATCCGGATTGCCATATTCCAGCCCCCAATCCTTGAAGCCCATGTTGGCCTGTTTCCAGCGGATCATGCCGTAGCTGCCGTCATTGAGGATCAGCACGGTGATGTTGAGGCTGAGGCGAACCGCGGTCTCCATCTCCTGGCTGTTCATCATGAAGCCGCCGTCGCCGCAGATCGCCATCACCTTGCGATCTGGATAGACCATGTTCGACGCCATGGCGCTCGGCAGGCCTGCCCCCATCGTGGCCAGCGCATTGTCGAGCAGCACAGTGTTGGGGTGATAGGCGGTGTAGTTGCGGGCGAACCAAATCTTGTAGACGCCGTTATCGAGCGCGATGATGCCATCGTCCGGCATCGCCTTGCGGATTTCAGACACAAGATACTGCGGATAGATAGGGAAGCGCGCATCACCCACGGCGGCGTCACGGTGGGCCACTTCTGCGGCACGCGCAGCCAGCATGGCGGCGAAATCCCAGTGCGGCTGCACGCGGATCGCCTCTTTCAACTGCCACACCGCATTAGCGATATCGCCGATCACTTCGATCTGCGGATAATAGACCGGGTCCACCTCGGCCGAACGGAAGCTCATGTGGATGACGGTTGTGGCATCGCCGCTCATAAAAAAGGGTGGTTTTTCAATCACATCATGGCCGATGTTGACGATCACATCGGCGCGGCGGATGGCGGCGTGGACGAAATCCCCGGCCGAAAGCGCCGCGCAACCGAGGAACTGCGGGTGGCGTTCGTCGATCACGCCCTTGCCCAACTGGGTGGTCAGGAACGGGATCCCCGTCTTTTCAATCAATTCCAGCAGCATCTTGCTGGTCATCGTGCGGTTGGCGCCGGCGCCGATCACCAGGATGGGCGATTTTGCCGCCTCGATGGCGCGCACGGCAGCCAGCACGGCCTTGGAGTCCGCCAGCGGCCGGCGGGCATAGCTTGGCTTGAACGGCACCGCCTCGGTGGGATCGTGGGCGATATCCTCCGGCAGTTCCAGGTGCGTGGCGCCGGGCTTTTCCTCCTGCGCCAGCCGGAAGGCTTCGCGGGTGCGGGCCGGGATATTATCGGCACTGGCCAGTTGGTGCGTGTATTTGGTGATCGGCCGCATCATGTCGACCACATCCAGGATCTGGAACCGGCCCTGCTTGCTTTTCTTGATCGGTTTCTGGCCGGTGATCATCAGCATCGGCATGCCGCCCAGAAAGGCATAGGCCGCCGCTGTCACGAAATTGGTCGCCCCCGGCCCCAGCGTGGCCACACATACCCCGGCCTTGCCGGTATGGCGGCCATAGGTTGCGGCCATGAAGCCGGCGCCCTGTTCGTGGCGGGTCAGAATCAGGCGGATCTTGGTCGATCGTTGCAGGCTGTCGAGAAAATCCAGATTCTCCTCACCCGGCACACCGAACACATATTCGCAGCCCTCTGCCTCAAGGCATTGCACCAGCAGATCAGAGGCCTTGGTCATCGCTCACTCTCCTGAAATCTGCACCTGACGTCGGCCATCGGCGCGCGCCCGTGGCCCGGTGGCATCGTGGATCGTGCCCGCCGCCGCCAGGCCATAGGCCGGCATGTTGTTGTAAACATTCTCATACTGGCCCGGCTCGATCAGATAGGTCTCGTGCCAGATGCCGACATCGCCGTTGCTGCCCACCGCCTTGTTGAAGCGCGTCCAGGCCGGCAGATGCAGCTGATCACGCGACGTGGCAAAAGCCTGCAGATGATCGAGGCTGCGCCAATATTGCACCAGCATCGTCGCCGGAAAGCCGAAGTGGGTGCGGTTGTGCAGCAGGCCAAGTTCCGGCTTTCGCGACAGTTCGGCAATCATCGGCCCCATCGCGCTGAACGTCGGCCCCCAGCTGCCCACTTTCCACAAGCGGTTGATGCGGATGCCGATCAGGAACAGCACAAAGCTGCCCTCGATTTCGGCACAGATGCGGCGATCGATGATACCGGCCATCAGACCACGCCGAACGCCAGCATGGCATCAGCCACTTTCTTGAAGCCGCCGATGTTGGCGCCCTTCACATAATCGGTGTGGCCATCGGCCGAGCGGCCATATTCAAGGCAGCGATCGTGGATGCCGGACATGATGTCCTTCAGCATCGCCTGCAGTTCCTCTTCCTTCCAGCTCATGCGCGCCGAGTTCTGGCTCATTTCGAGGCCGGACACAGCGACGCCGCCGGCATTCGACGCCTTGCCCGGAGCATAGAGGATGCGCGCGGCCTTGAAGATGTGCACGCCATCAAGATCGGTCGGCATGTTCGCGCCTTCCGCCACCGCGATGCAGCCATTCTGCAGCAGCAGCCTGGCTTCCGCGCCGTTCAGCTCGTTCTGGGTGGCGCAGGGCAGCGCCAGATCGCAGGGCACGCCCCACGGCCGCGCACCGCCACCGTGGAAGGTGGCGCCCTTGAACTCGGCGGCATATTCCGAAATGCGGCCGCGCCGGTGGGTCTTGTGGGTTTTCACCCAATCGATCTTGTCCTGCGTGATGCCATCGGGATCGTGGATGAAGCCCTCGCTGTCCGACAGGGTGAGCACCTTGCCGCCCAGCTGCACGATCTTTTCGGCCGCGTGCGTCGCCACATTGCCGGAACCGGAAATCACCGCCGTCTTGCCTGCCACGTCCATGCCCTTTGATTTCAGCATGTTCTGCAGGAAATAGACCGCACCATAGCCGGTGGCCTCGGTGCGGATCAGGCTGCCGCCCCATTCCAGCCCCTTGCCGGTGAGCACGCCGGTGAAATGGTTGGTGATGCGCTTGTACTGGCCGAACATGAAGCCGATCTCGCGGCCGCCCACGCCGATATCGCCGGCCGGCACGTCAACATCGGCGCCGATGTGGCGATACAGTTCAGTCATGAAGCTCTGGCAGAAGCGCATGATTTCATTCACGCTCTTGCCCTTGGGATTGAAGTTGGAGCCACCCTTGCCGCCACCCATCGGCAGGCCGGTGAGCGCATTCTTGAAGGTCTGCTCGAACGCCAGGAACTTCAGCACGCTTTCCGTCACCGACGGGTGGAAACGGATGCCACCCTTGTACGGCCCGATGGCGTTGTTGTTCTGCACCCGCCAGCCGCGCTGCACGCGGATATTGTTGTTGTCATCCTCCCAGCACACCCGGAACGACACGACGCGGTCGGGCTCGGCGATGCGGCGCAATATCTGGGCTTCGTGGTATTTGGGCTTGTCGCCGATGAACTCGAAAATGTCCTCCGCCACCTCGGTGACGGCCTGCACAAATTCATCCTGGCCCGGATTGCGGCGTTTCACCCCTGCGATGAAGCCATCCAGATCGACATGATCACCAGCGCCCATGCACGTTCTCCCCCCGGTGCGGGCCGGTCGCTGCGTGGCGCCAGCCTCGTTCCTGCACGGCAGGTCGCCGCGCAGGGGAGAGCGTATCAGAAAACGGGCTGCGGCAAAGAGGCCGCAGAATCAGGGTTGGGTGGTGGCGTCAAAGCTCCACACACCTGGCCCGGTCGGCAGCCCGGCCCAGCCACGGCGTTCCAGCATGGCTGCGACATCAGCCACACCCTGTCGCCAGTGGACTTGCATCGTGTCGCGGCTGAATTCGCGGCCCTTGGCAGCGCCCTGCCAGGGTTGATCACGATAGACGAGTTGCGCCACCACGGCCCGGCGGCCTCGCGCCAACCGGTCGAGCAGCTTGGCCTCGGCACTGTCGCGCAGTTCAGCCGGCAGCTGCGCCGCCAACTTGCTCCACGCCTCGCGCGGGCCGTTCAGGCGGGCCTGGGCATCGGTGGTGAAGCGCGTTCGGCTGGAAAAGCGGATGTCGGCGGCGCGCTCTTCCACTTCGGGCAGACTGGTGGGCAGCGCCCCGCGCGCCGGGAACAGATCGACCTGAAAAACCGTGAGATCAGCATCGTCATGATCGTCGAGGACATGATCGAGCGGGGTGTTTGACACCAGCCCGCCATCCCACCACCATTGGCCATCAATCTCCACGGGGGGCAGGCCAGGCGGCAGCGCCCCCGATGCCATCACGTGGCGCACGTCCAGGCGCTGCTGCGCCGAACAGAAATAGCGGAAATTGCCGGTTTCGACATTGACCGCCCCCACCGCCAGCCGCACCGGGCCGCCGTTGAGATAGTCCCAGTCCACCAGTTCGTTCAGGCTGTCACGCAGTGGCGTGGTGTCATACAGGGCGGTCTGGCTGCCGCTCTGCCACGGCCAGCGCGGCCGGAAGAAGCCGGGCGCGCCCCATACGGCGGTGCCAGCCGCTGCCCATTGATGGCGCAGCATCTCGGCCATCATGATGCCGGGCGGAAACAGGAAATTCAGGCCGGGGCTGCCGGTCACGCGTTCCCAGAAGGTCATCAGCCGTTCGCGGCGGCGATCGGGCGGATTGCCGGCGATCAGCGCGCCGTTAATGGCCCCAATCGAAATCCCGGCAACAGCCTTGGGGCAATAGCCCATATCGTCGAGGCCTGCGAACACGCCGGCCTGATAGCTACCCAAGGCGCCGCCGCCCTGCAGCACCAGCACGGGCATGCCGGGCAAGACGGGGATGGTGGCCACGCCTGTGGATCAGGCCAGAACTGGCGTCGGCGCCGTTTCGTGTGCAGCGATCAGCGCGCGATCATCATGGTCCCACGGATGAAATCCGGGGCGGAAATAGCTGGCCCATGGCAGCGCCACCTGGCGCAGCACGCCGGGCGTGCCCAGCAGATACCACCACAGCCGCGCCTTGGCCCGCCATCCGGTGATGCCGTCTTGCGCCAGCAAGGCCAGCGCATCATTCACCCGGTTCGCGATGAAATTACGCGAGACGCGGAAGAACACCAGGCTGCGGATCGCCCAGCGTTTCGCCGGCTTCAGGCTGCGGGTGATGTGCATATAGGTATCGAAGGCGACACCCTTGTGCTCGATTTCCTCGATGGCATGCCAGATCCACATCGCGCGGGTTTCAGCCGACGCGCCGTCGAACTGCTGGCCGGCGCGCGCCAGCATGGCATGGGCGAAGATGGCGGTGAAATGTTCCAGGCTCACCGTCACCAGCAATTGCGCCACCGGGTGGGTGGTGCGCGCCTGCACCAGGCTGTCGGCGATGCGCTTGTCGATGGCGGCGATGTCGTAACCGGCACCCGTCACCAGCCGATTGAAGGCAACATGCTCACGGGTATGGTGGGCTTCCTGTTTCACGAACTGGTCGATCTGCGCGGCAAGCTCCGCTGGTACCTGATCCCGGAACCGCCGCACGGTTTCGATGAAAAAGGCTTCGCCGGCCGGGAAACTGGCCGAAAGCGCATTGTGCCAGGCAGTGGCAACAGCATCGCCGCCCAGCCACCAGCGGCCGCGCACTTCATCGCGACCAAAGCGCAGGTTGCGCGGGGTGATGGCCAGATCAGCCGGTGCTGCGGAAGCCATTACTGCACCGCCAGCAGTTCAACGTCGAAGATCAGCGTCGCGCCGGGCGGGATCACGCCGCCGGCACCGCGTTCGCCATAGCCGGCTTCTGGCGGCACGATCAGCGTGCGCTGGCCGCCCACCTTCATGCCGGCCACGCCTTCGTCCCAGCCCAGGATGACTTCACCCAGGCCCAGCGTGAAGATGAAGGGCTGGCCGCGATCACGCGAGGAATCGAACTTCGTGCCCTTGCCACCGTCCAGATAGAGCCAGCCAGTGTAATGCACCGCCACGGCGCGGCCCGGTTCGGCGAGGCCGCCGGTGCCTTCCTTCACCTCGGTCACCTTGGTGCCGCCGGGCAGCACTGCCTGTTGTGCGGCGGCTGTGGTGGCCGTCATGGTAGCGACAGAGGCAGCCAAAGCGGCAATGGAGGCGGCAGACATGGGAAAATTCCTGTAGTTGCAGTGCAGCAGCGATGTGGCCGCAGTTGCGCTGGCAATCAAGAGGGCACAGCGTCACCAATCCCAAGCCGATGTTGCAGAAAGCCAATAACCCGGGTTTCCGCCGCCTTGCCGGGGCCATCATCGGGCAGATGCACGGTCAGTACGCTGTGCGGGGCCATGCCGGTGCCGGTGCGGGCATGTTCATCAGCCAGTTCAATGGTTTCGACTCGGCCGGGGAACTCGCGCTCATAGCGACGGAAGCGGGCATCGGGCACCAGCGCATCAGACCGGTAGCGCAGCGCGAGGAGCGACAGATCCTCCTTCTCGAACCGCGCCCGCGCGCAGGCGATCTCGGCCGGGGTCGCATCGATGCCGCCAGTCTTGGCGCCGCGGATGGGGAGGCTGGGCTGGCTCAAGACCGGGGCGATGACGCTGGGTTCCGTCATCATCGCCAGCGCGAAACCGCCGGTGAAGCACATGCCCACCGCCCCCACGCCCGGCCCGCCGCATTCTTCATGCGCCTGTTTCGCCAACGCCCGCAGCCAATCGACAATCGGGCTGGAGCGGCCGTCGGACCAAGCCGAAAACTCGCGGCGGATGCAGATGTTGAGAAACAATTGCTTCACCGCCGCAGCTTTCGTGGGCACCGAACCGGGCGTGCCAAACAGGCTGGGGCAAATCACGGTCATGCCGGCCGCCGCCAGCTGGTCGGCAAAATCGATCACCAGCGTGTGCAACGCCGGGACTTCGTGGATGACGATCACGGCCGGGCCGCTGCCGCGCCGGTAAACGGGCCGCGTGTAAGGGCCGGCGGTAAAATTGCTGAGGCTGTAGTCGGACAATGGCATGGATGATTCCCCCTTTTGGCAGAGTGCGTTGGGGGCAGTGTGTTGGCAAGGTGCGGTCGTGATGGGCCCGGCCGGCCTTGAGCGAGCTCTGGCGTTTGCGCCTCCCACCGCCACCAAGCTGTGCTGCGGCTTGGTGGGTCCTTCGGGACTTGAACCCGAAACCTACCGCTTAAAAGGCGGGCGCTCTAACCGATTGAGCTAAGGACCCCCAAAAGCCGCTGGCAGCATTGGGCGCGCGCATCAGGCGCGGGGCAGGCCTTTAGGGCGAAGCGCGCGGGCGTGCAACTGTCTTGCACTATGCCCCGTCACCGGATGCCGCCAATCGGGCGCGACCATCACCAGAGGATCAAGCACGAAACGCCGTTCAGCAAGGCGCGGGTGCGGCACGGCAAGGCCGGGCAGACGCAACTGAGTAGCGCCGGCGGCAAGAATATCGAGATCCAGCACCCGATCCCCCCAGCGTTGCCCGCGCCTGCGGCCAAAGCCCCGCTCGATATCTTTCAGCGCACCCAGAAGATCAGGCAGGCTGCCACCCCACTCCAAAGCCGCCACCGCATTGGCATAGCGGCGGCTGCCCGGGCCGATCGGGGCCGTCGTGAAGATGGGCGATACGCGCTCCACCAGGCCCAGCCCCGCCAATGCCATCAGCGCCGCGCGCACCACGCCCGCCGGCCGGCCATGGCGGCCATGGCAGCGGTTCGATCCCAACGCGACAAGTATGATTGCCATATTATCCTGAGCCCCTACAGGCATGGGTGATGACTGACGAGACCCTGCACCCCGGAACTCCGCCAAAGGATTGCGCCTTGTGCCCGCGCCTCGCCGCCTATCGTACCGAGCAGGTGGCCCGCCATCCCGGCTGGTGGAACGCCCCCGTACCACCGCTTGGTGATGCTTCGGCTTGGCTCGCCATCGTCGGTCTCGCACCCGGCCTGAAGGGCGCCAACCGCACCGGCAAGCCATTCCATGGTGATGAAGCCGGCAAGATGCTGTTTGGCACGCTGGCCGAACTGGGGCTGGCCACCGAAACACCCGATGGCTGGGATGCACCGGGCCTGTTCATCACCAACGCGGTCGCCTGCGCCCCGCCCGGAAACCTGCCCGAAACGGCGGAAAAACAGAATTGCCGGCCTTATCTGGCCGAACAGCTCGCCGCCCTGCCCGGCCTGAAGGTCGTGGTGGCGCTGGGCGACACTGCCCACCAGGCCGCGATCAAGGCGCTTGGCGGCAAGCTGCCCAAATATCGTTTTGGCCACGGCGTCGCGCACAAGCTGCCATCGGGCGTGGCGCTGGTGGACAGCTATCATTGCAGCCGCTTGAACACCAACACCGGCCTGCTGACGCCGGAAATGTTCAAGGCGGCGCTCGAAACCGCGATGGCGGTAGGCGCCCCGCAGCCCTGAACGCGCGCCGCCCGCTGTCCTACACGGGCAATGCCTGTCATCATGGCGCTGCCTGGGATGCGACGCGGGCCGGTGCGGGCGGGAACAAAAATTCCCAATTCGATACAAAACGTCAAAACTGGCAAAACACCGCCGCAACCCGGTGCGTCAGGTAACGCTCTTTGAACACTCAGATATCCTGGGCCAGCCGCCCGTAAAGCTCGGGCCGGCGGTCACGGAAGAAACCGAAGGCGGCGCGGTGGCGGGCGGCAAGATCAAGGTCGAACGTCGCCTTCACCATGCCCGGCGTGTGGTCATCCAGATCATCGACGATGTCGCCGCGCTGATCGCAGGCGAAGCTGGTGCCGTAGAATGTCTGCGCCTGCGGCGTCCCGGCCTCTTCGGTGCCGATGCGGTTGCAGGCCAACACCGGCACGACGTTCGATACGGCGTGGCCCACCATCGCCCGGCGCCATAACCGGCGGGTGTCAAGGTCGGGATCATGCGGCTCCGTGCCGATGGCTGTCGGATAGAGCAGCAGTTCGGCGCCCATCAGCATCATCGCGCGGGCGGTTTCGGGGTACCATTGGTCCCAGCAGATGCCGACGCCGATCACACCCTTCTTGGTGTTCCACACCTTGAAACCGGTGTTGCCGGGGCGGAAATAGAATTTTTCCTCATAGCCCGGCCCGTCAGGGATATGGCTCTTGCGATAGACGCCCATCACGTTGCCGCCATCGTCGATCATGGCCAGGCTGTTGTAATGATGGTGGCCGTCCTTCTCGAAGAAGGAACAGGGGATGTAGGTCTTCGTTTCCAGCGCCACTTCGCGCATCGCGGCGACGGCCGGGTGCTTGTCCAGCGGCAGGGCATTGATGAACAGGCCTTCGTCTTCGTGCCGGCAGAAATAATGGCCTTCGAACAATTCCGGCGGCAGCACGACATCGACGCCGTCAGCAGCGGCGCGGGCAGCGGCGGCGGTCATGGCGATATCGGCATCGCGATTACCGGAAAAGGCCAGTTGCAGGCCGGCGACGGTGATGGTGCGGGTCATGATTTCGCCCCTAGCGCACGAATGTGGCGGGCGAAAGATGCCCTCAAGTCTTGGCCTATTTGGGCTGCTGCTGGGTGATGCAGTGGAAACTGCCGCCGCCGGTGAGGATATGGTCGGCGCGCATGCCGATCACCTCACGTTCTGGGAACAGCGCGGCGATGGCCTTCACCGCGTCATCATCGCTGGCGGCACCATAAAGCGGCACCACCACCACGGCATTGGCGATGTAGAAATTCATGTGACTGGCCGGGATGATCTCGCCATCGCGCAGCACCTTGCCCGGCGACGGGATCGGCACAATCTCCAGCCCGAAATCGCGGGCACGATCCCAGGCGTCTTCGTAGACATCCTTGTTGGGATCATCCTTGCCCGCCGCCACCGGAAGCGCCAGACGGCCCGGCGCCACGAAGCGCGCCAGATTGTCGACATGGCCATCGGTGTGATCGTTCAGCAACCCCTCGCCCAGCCACAACACCCGATCCAGGCCCAGATCGCGGCGCAGATGGCTTTCTACTTCCACCCGATCCATCTTGGGGTTGCGGTTGGGATTGAGCAGGCATTGCTCGGTCGTCACCACCAGGCCCGTGCCATCCACATCGATAGCGCCGCCTTCGAGGACCCAGCCGTGCTTTGCCAACGGCGTTTTCGTCATATTGGCAACAAAGGCGGCAACGCCCTCGTCGCCGGGCAGATCATATTTGCCGCCCCAGAAATTGAAGCGAAAGCCCGCAGCCGCCATGCCGTGCGGCGATTGCAGGAACAACGGCCCGGTGTCGCGCAGCCAGATATCGCCAAAGCCATAATCGTGCAGCCGCACATCTGCATCGCCCAGCAACGCCCGAGCAGCGGCAGCGGCTTCGGCATTTGCCACCAGCAGTTCAACGCGCTCGCCCCTGGCAATGGCTCGCACCATGGCTGCGACTTCTTCCTGCGCCGGGGCCAGATCGTCCTCCCACAGCTCTGCATGGGAGGGAAAGGCCGTCCAGGTTGCAGCATGCGGCGCCCACTCGGCGGGCTGGCGGGCAGTCATTATTTCACTCCTGCGCGGCTTTGGTCGCGGATCGTGCGGAATTCGCTGTCGGGAAGCCAGTTAGGCCAGTCGCGGCCATTGGCCAGCGTGCGGGCGAAATCGGCAAACAGCGTCAGATCCTGCACCGCGCCGCCCCAATCCCAGTTGGGATCATATTCGTCAGATGGCTGGTGATAGCGGTTATCGACAAAATCATTGGCCGCAACCTGCACCGCGCCCGGCGGCTTGCCGATCAGTTCGCCGCCGCCGATCGCCATCAGCATCGGCACGCCCTGCCGGGCGAGGCTGAAATGGTCGGACCGGAAATAGCGACCTTTTTCCGGCGAGGCTTCCGGCACCAGCCGGCGCCCCTGCGCGGCCGCCAGCCGGGTCGCCAGCGCCTCCAGTTCCGATTGGCCGGCGCCGGTGATGGTGAAGCCGTCAAGCGCGCCATTCATCGACAGCACATCCATGTTGACGCCGCCCACCGTCTTGCTGAGCGGGAAGATCGGATGGTCGGCATACCAGGCCGAACCGAACAGCCCGGCTTCCTCCAGGGTCACCGCCATGAACAGCAGACTGCGCTCCGTACGCGGCGCCCGGGCAAAATGCCCGGCCAGGGCCAGTACGCCGGCCGTGCCCGACGCATTGTCCAGCGCGCCATTGCAGATATCGTCACCGCTCGCATCGGCCTTGCAGCGGCCGACATGGTCCCAGTGCGCGGTCACCAGCACCACCTCGTCCGGCCGCGTCTTGCCGGGCAGCAGGCCGACGACATTGTGCGAAACCGACCGTTCCACCTTGTTCTCGAGCGTCAGCGATGCCTTCAGGCCGGTGGTGATGGCACGGAAGTCGGGCCGGCTGGCGGCCTGTTCCAGCCGGGCCAGATCATGGCCGGCGCTTGCCAGCACTCGTGCCGCCGCAGCCCGCGTGATCCAGCCCTGAACCTGCAGCACCGGCTGCGCCGCGCTGCCCTGATCCAGGCCCAGCGATGGCCGCCCGACGCTAGTGCCGATCACGCCCCACGGATAGCCGGCCGGTTCATCATCATGGATGACCAGCGCCGCGGCCGCGCCCTGGCGCAGCGCTTCCTCATATTTGTAGGTGTAGCGACCATAATAGGTAATCGCGCGGCCGTTGAACGGCCCGGCGGCCTCGCCCATCGCCGGCGTCCGCCAGTCAGGATCATTAACCAGCACCAGCACCGTCTTGCCGCGCACATCGACGCCCGCATAATCGTTCCAGCCGCGTTCCGGTGCGACGATGCCGTGGCCGACGAAAACGATGTCAGACGCGTTCACGCTCACCTGGCTCTGCGGCAGCCGGGTCGCCACGGCCACATCGCTGTTCATCGCCAGCGCGATCGGCTCTTTTCCGCCCGCAACACGCAATTGCGCGGCCGGATCGGTGGTGATCGAAACCAGCGGCACCGGCTGCAGCCATATCCCGTTATAGCCGGGCTTCAGGCCAATGGCGGCCATGCGCTGCGCCAGATAGGCGATGGTCTTGGCCTCACCGGGCGTGGTCGGCGCGCGGCCTTCGAACGCGTTTGACGCCAATGTTTCGACGTCCCGCTTCATCTGGGCGACATCGATTGCAGGCGCCGGGGCGGCGGCGGTCAGCAGCAGGGCAAGAGGCAGGATGAATCGCATGACCGATGCTTGCCAGTGCGCGGCGTGCGACGCAATGTCTGCTTATTCAACAGGCTGTTGGGCGGCCTTGAAACCCTGCGCCACCACATACCATTCGCTCGATCCCTTGCGGCTGGCGGGTGGCTTCACATGTTTCACCGTGGTGAAATGGCGTTTCAGCAGCGCCGTCAACTGGCCATCGCCGCCGCCGGCCAGCACCTTGGCCAGGAAACTGCCGCCCGGCCGCAACAGCCGCGTGGCCATGTCCAGCCCAACTTCGATAAGGCCCATGGTGCGCAGATGGTCGGTCTGCTTGTGGCCCACGGTGTTGGCGGCCATGTCGCTCATCACCAGATCGGCCGGGCCGCCAAGCGTTGCCAGGATCAGCGATTCACTGTCATCATCGGTGATGTCTTTCTGGAACAGATCGACGCCGGCCAGCGGCTCTATGGCCAGCAGATCCATGCCGACAACCCGGGCCTTGGGGCGTTTCTGCTTCACCACCTGGCACCAGCCACCGGGCGCAGCGCCCAGATCGACGACGCGATCAACACCGGCCAGCAGGCCGAACTGCTCATCCAGTTCCTTCAGCTTGAAGGCGGCGCGGCTGCGATAGCCCTGCGCCTTGGCAGCCGCGACATAGGGATCGTTCAGGTGCCGTTCCAGCCAGGCCGCTGATTGCGGCGTGCGCTTGCGCGCGGTTTTCACCCTCACCTTGCCGCCACGCGACCGGCCGCCGGGGCCACTGGGTCCAGCGCCACTCATTTGCCGGCCGCCCACACACCGTCGCGCGTCATCAGCGTGCGCAAGATGCCTTCGCGAATGCCGCGATCGGCCACCCGCACCTGCCCGCCCGGCCAGCGGGTGAGGATGGCTTCCAATATGGCGCAGCCGGCCACGATCAATTCGGCGCGATCCGGCCCCACACAGGCGATGCGGGCGCGTTCAGCCACGCTGCTGTGCCCGATCGACCGGCACAACGCCGCCAGCGCCGCCGTATCCACCGCACAGCCATCCACCCGCCGCCGATCATAGCCGGGGAGGCCCAGCTGCACGCTGGCCAGCGTTGTGATGGTGCCGGATGTGCCC
The DNA here is from genome assembly GCA_002280855.1 of Sphingomonadales bacterium 32-65-25. Lineage (GTDB taxonomy): Bacteria > Pseudomonadota > Alphaproteobacteria > Sphingomonadales > Sphingomonadaceae > Sandarakinorhabdus. The sequence continues at coordinate 128,128 of NCEU01000006.1, forward strand.
AGCAACTGCACCTCGCTCACCCCGCGCGCTGCCAGCTTCACGGCAAACCGGTCAAGCCAGGGCCACATCTCGGCCAGCATTCGGTTGTAGGCGTCAACGCGATCGGCCACCTGCGGCCATTGCGGTTCGGTTTCGGCCAGGGACACCACACCCCACGGCATCGAAATCCACTCGATAATGGCGGGCGGCGCGTCGCCAACACCGGAAGGCGCCACCAGCATCAATTCGGTCGAACCACCGCCAATATCGAACACCAGCGCCGGCGGGCCATCACCATCGATCAGCACGTGGCAGCCCAGCACCGCCAGCCGCGCCTCTTCGGCAGCGCTGATCACATCCAGCGCGATGCCGGTTTCCTGATAGACGCGCTCCACGAAGGCGAGGCCATTGCTGGCGCGCCGGCAGGCTTCGGTGGCGACATTGCGGGTCAACCGTACATCACGGCGCGCCAGTTTTTCGGAGCAGGCCGAAAGTGCGGCCAACGTGCGGTCCATCGCGGCATCGGAAAGCCGTCCCGCCTCCAGCAGCCCCTCGCCCAACCGCACCACCCGGCTGTAGGCATCCACCACGGTGAATCCGTCGGGTGACGGCCGGGCGATCAGCAATCGGCAATTGTTGGTGCCCAGATCAAGCGCGCCATAGGCGGGCGCGCGACGCTGCTGGGATGGGTGCATCCGGCTTCGGGCGGCGGTGCCGCGGCGGGAGCCGTCAGCAGATTCAAGCGGGGCCGGCATCGGCAAGTCCAGTCACATTCACATACCGCCTTGGCCATGCGCCCCCAAGGGACGCCGCCGCAGCGGAACCTGAAAACACGCTAGCCAATTCATCGGATGATGGCAAATCATCCGCTACTTCGGCCACAGCTGTGGACACTGGCGCATTTGGACCACACAGACGGTTGACCGTGGCCGCCCCAGCCGGTAAACGCCGGCCTTCGCTGGCTGTTGCCCTGTCGTCTAAAGGTAAGACTCCGGTCTCTGACACCGTTAATCGAGGTTCGAATCCTCGCGGGGCATCCAGCGGCTATAACCGACCATTTGATGGAAATTGCTTCTTGGCCCAAAGGCGGGATGGTCACCACAATGGGGCCAACAAATTTGATCCGCTAGGCGAGCGCAATCACGCTACGGGTCGCAAACCAGCATTTACCCATGTCACGATGTGAGACAGATAAACGTCAAAATGCTGGGCCAAAGCGGTGATCGTCGTCCCCGCCCTCACAGCAGCAAAGGCGACCGCTTCGGCTCGATGTTCAGGGATTCGAAGCCGCGATGGCTTGCCCTGCGCCCTCTAGTGGAACATCGACCACTAAGGTCTTGTCTCCGCCGCCCCAAGAACGAAATCCAACTTTCAGGACCTTTCCTTTCCGGATCTGCGCCATCAATGTCTCGTTGATCTCAGTGATCGACTGGCATCCATCAGGCATGCAGGTCATGAAGCTGCCCTTGACCTCATCGCCCTCATCGATCCGCACAGCGATGCCGGCGCGCAGGTCAACGCCGAATGGAAGCGTGAACACCCCGAACATCTTGCCTTTTTCCGCGGCAAACAAGACTTGCAACAGCGTGCCCGGATTCTTCTCATCGACAGATTTCTGTGTTTGCGCAGCGCGGCACTCACTGGGGCTCGATGGATTGCACAGAACACCCCACTGGCCATAGGTGCCCTTGAGCGTCCATTGCGGCGCGCGCGCTTCGGGCGCGTTGGTGGCCAGTGGGGGGACTGCTGCTTCAGAAACCTTCGGCTTCGCAGCATGAAGCGGGGTCGCCACCAGCGCGGCAGCAGAGCACAACGCAAGCAAAACGCCGGTCGATGATTTGGTCATGCTCATTCCCTTTTTCATTTTGCAAATTGAAGATTTATCGGCGCCTTGATCTCGTCGCCGCGCTCGTCCGTCGCGATCACAACCACAGCCAAAACCGACACACCCGTTGGCGCGGTTCCAGACAGCTTATTGGAAACCGGATCAAAGCTGATCCAGTCAGGCAGCGATCCGCCGTCAGCCAGTTCCGCTCTCAGGGCGATTTTTGCATTCTCATCCGTGTGGCGGAACGCCGTCACAGGCACCTCCACTTCGAATTTTGCGCCGCCTTCTATCGCGGGAGGGTCCAGAAGATCTGCAGAGGTGAAGCCCGCAGATTGCCCGACGGAACCAGTGGAAGTGCCCTCTGCGGATGCTTGGCTCGTCCCACCTGGCACTGTGTCAACACTGGCTCCAGTCGCAACAGCGGTCGTGCCGCTCGACGTCGTGCTCGATGCACCTGTATTCACAGAACTATCCGAGGTTGTGACGACCCCAGGATTGGTTGTGAGACTGGTCACTGGCTGCGAAGCCGCTGGCGATATTCTGTCGTAAGTCGAAGGATTGGTCATCATGCTGGCCGGTGGAAGGACAATTTGTACCGGCGCGTTCTCTGCATTGAGGGTGGGCAACCTATAGTTGGATGCCTTTGCACTCAGGCTATCCGACAATGCGATTTCGCTAATGTAATTGGCCAGTACCATCATGTCAGCAGAGAATGCCCGCGCCCCAGTATAGCCGAGCGTCTGGCCGGAAATGCCGGTTTGGATGGCCACCAAGCCGGCCAGATCCGTAGTGCCGTCAAAGATCTTGGTTGCCGACAACGACACAAGACGTGGCGTGATCGTGCTGTTGGTATTGGACACATATGCTATAGCGTAATTTCCGCCGTTATTGCCATCGTTGACGGTTACATTCGATACTTGGACCGTCTTGTTCGTACCTGCATCCGGGTTGACATAGATGAATGTACCGCCCGACAGCGTGTTTGAACCGATCAGGCGCGTCGTTCCATCGGCGACCACAATTGGTGTGCCGATCGCCGCCGTCATGCTGTCGTAAGCCTTGATGATGTCCAGCAAAGTGACCTTGAGCGGCGTAGGCGTAATCGTGCTTGCGGTGTTGCCAACATAGCTGACCGCATAGTTGGCAAGGTCGGTACCAGCGGCTGCAACGGCACCATTGGCCGTAATCAGCTTGTCAGCATACGCCAGCGTCACACTCGACAGGCTTTCGCTGCCCACCAGGCCCGAAACGCCGTAACCCGTCCCGAGCGCCAGGCTCGGCACCAACGTCGTACCGTCATAAACCTTCGTCTGCGCCAAAGCCGAAACCGTCAGCGCAGCCGGGTTGATCGTGCTGGTCGTGTTTGATGCGTAGCTGATGATGTAATTGGCGCCGCTATTGCCATCATTCGCGACCACGCCAGAAACGGTTACCGTGCGGTTGCCGCTGCCAGCATTGGAATTGGTGAAGGCATAGCTGCCACCGTTCAACGTGTCGTTGCCGAACAGCTGCGTGTTGCTGCCGGCCTTTACCACCGGCGTTGGCGAAACCGTGGCGCCCGCAACACTCAGGTTGCCATCATAGGTCTTGACTACGTCAGACGTCGTTACGGTCAAAGAAGCTGGCGTAACGTCAGCCAGAATGGACCCGCCAACCAGCGTATAGTTGCTCGCCAAGCCGGTGCCGTTAACCAGATCCAGCGAACCAAGGCCGACAACCTTGCCGGTGCCAACGTCCTTGTTGGCCAGGACACCCGCGCCAGACAGGCTGAGCCCTTCGCTGCCCACCAGCGTGCCGATGGTCAACACCGAGGCATTAACGGCCGTCGTTGCATCATAGACCCGCCCGCCCGTCAGGCTCACCGCGTAAGGTGTAATCGTGCTTGCGGTGTTGCCAACATAGCTGACCGCATAGTTGGCAAGGTCGGTACCAGCGGCTGCAACGGCACCATTGGCCGTAATCAGCGTCAGGCTCGGCACCAATGTCGTACCGTCATAAACCTTCGTCTGCGCCAAAGCCGAAATCGTCAGCGGTGTTGGCAAGATCCGGCCGGTTGCCGTTCCCGTGCTGCTCAGCAGGAGGTAGTTGCCTCCATCCAAACCGCCCAGGGTCAAGCTTGCAATTGCGACGGCCCGAACGCCGACATCCTTGCTGTCAAAGGAACCAACCGAGATCGCAACGCTGACATCATCCCCGTCAAAGATGCCGTCGAATGTCGCAGAGGACACGTTTGCAGCAGTTGTTCCATCATAGAGTTTGTCGGCAACGACGATGCTCGAGACGCCCGCAAGCGTCGCAGGCGTAATGCTGCTGCCAGTATCGGCGATGTAACTGATTGCATAGTTGCCAAGGATGGTGCCCGGCGCACTGATCGCAGCGCTCGGGGTGATCAGCTTGTTGCCTTGGCTCGCATTCTTGTCAGCGTAAACCAGTGTCACCGAAGCAATCGCATCGGATCCAATCATTGGTCCAACGGAGAAGGCAGAGGTGCCTGCAGTGATCGAGGCATCATACACCTTAGTCTGCTGCAAGGCAGTGATGGTCATCGCATAGGGGTTGATGGTGCTTGTGGTATTGTCACCATAACTGACCGTATAGTTCGCGCCATTATTTCCGTCGTTCACGGTTACCGATGAAACCGTGACAACCTTGTTGCTGACGATGTTATTGCCAGCGTCACGGCTCACATTGGCGTCGGCAAAAGCGAACGTTCCGCCATTCAGGCTGTCGGCCCCAAAGAGCTGTGTGCCGCTGCTTGCCTGGACGATCGCCTGAGGTGCCTGAACAGCACCGGTGACAGATGTCGTGCCATCATACGTCTTCACCGCGTTGGATGCTGTGATCACCAGGCTGGCCGGCGTTACGTCAACCACCTGGTTGCCGCCGACAAGCGTGTAATTGGAGGCGAGGCCGGCATTGGCCCCTGCGCCGTCGACCAACGTCAGCCCGCTCGCATTCACCAGCTTGCCGGTTCCAACATTGCGGTTGGCGATGGCGCCTGTACCCGAAAGGCTGAGCGTCTGGCTCCCGAGCAAGGTACCTATCTGCAGCGCGGAGGCATCTACAGCCGTGCTGCCGTCATAAACCCGCGAGCCTGTCAGATCGACCACGAACGGCGTGATGGTGCCCGAGCCGGTGGCTGTCGCTGCCGATGGCAGGAACTGATAGTTCGACAGGTCACCCGTGACCGAAATGCCGGAAACGGTAACCGTCTTTGCTGTGCCGGCATTGGCAGTGTCAAAGCGCGCGTCGGAGAAATTCACCGAGATCGGATCGCCAGCAGCGATGTTGGTGGCAAGACTTACCGTCGCGTCCGTCAGCCCATCATAGGTCTTGGTTGTGACGATCGGCGTGAAGCTCAACACAGCGCGCGTAACATCAGCAAAAGCCGATGGATTGGCAGACAGGACGTAATTGCTGCCATCGGTCCCGCCCAAGCTGGAGATCGCGATGCTGATAAACTTGTTGGTACCGATGTTCTTGTCGAGGAATGATGCAGTGTAACCGAAGTCAATGGCGTCGCCTGCGACACGATTGTCGGTTAGATTGATTCCAGCATCGATTGTCCCGTTATAGGCACGACTAATGCCTGATGCTGCCACCACGAGCGTCCGTGGCGTAATATTCGCGGTCAAGCCCGTCGGCTGGATCAGGTTATAGTTACCCGCATCCGCGCCGCTGAACGTAACGGCACTACCGATAACCGAAATATTGCTGCCGACATTTTTGGTCGCAAACGTTCCAGTCAAGCCAGAAATACGAACCTCGTCGTTGCCGATAAGTCCGGCAAGAGCGGAAACGCTTGTGTTAATGACGTTCGTTGTTGTCCCGTCATAGACCTTGTCCGTCGCGACAACGCCAACAACGGTGACGTCCTTCTTAAAAATCGTCGCAGTCGTCTGATAAGTCATCGGCAGTGGCACATAATCGGTGCTCAGCGCCGTCGGCGAACTTTGCACACGAATGCTGGAGATTGTCACCGTTTTGTTCTGTCCAGCCCCCTTGTCACTGAAATTCGCAAACGGATTGAAGACCAGATCAAGCTGCTCACCCTGCACCTGGTTCTGGATCAAAAGGCTGGAAACCAGGATCGCCGTATTGCCGTCATAAATCTTATCCGGCACCGACGCAGAGAAGGTCAGCGGACGCGGCGTGATCGTGACATTGTGCGTACCGCCCACAAGTTTGTAATTGAGCGCCAGCCCGGCATTGGCTCCAATGCCATCAACCAGATCGAGCGTCCCGAGCGCGCCAAGAGATTGAGCCTGTGGCTGCTGGCCCACCAGCATCACGTGCGCATTGGTGACACTTCCTGTCCCCGAAAGGCTCAGGCTTTCCTGACCGACGAGTTGGCTCAATGTGAAGATGCCAGCCTCGGCGACTGTACCACCGTCATAAATCCGCGAGCCAGTCAGATTGACCGTATAGGGATCGATCGTGCTCGTGGTGTTGCTTGCAAGGGTGACGGTGTAGTTGCCGCCGCCATTGCCGTCGTTGACCGTCACACCCGCAACGGTCACGACCTT
>NCEU01000007.1 GCA_002280855.1 Sphingomonadales bacterium 32-65-25
CTGTCCTCTTCTATGATTTCCATCGTCAATACCGAATGCCACGTTCCCAAAACGTTCTCCGACTTGGCCAAAATCGCAGCTTGGGGCCGACTGGGCCAGCTTGGAGCGCTCGGCCTGGTCGTCAATCTCGTCGTGCTCTGGAATACGATCTACATGGACGCCGCCATCAACCAGCTCGTCACTGAAGGCTACGACGCCAAGCCGGAGGATGTCGCGCGTCTCTCGCCGCTCGGCTTCGGCCACGTCAACATGCTCGGCCGATACGCCTTCACACTCCCGGAATTCGTCGCTCGCGGTGAACTCAGGCCGCTACGTGATCCGAAAACCGCCGATCCGGACGAAGAGCCTTGAAATCCTTATGTAGGTTTTCTGTTCCGTTGCTACTCAGACCCCAAGCAGCGAGATCGCGAAATCGTACTGCTCGGCGAATACCGTCATTTCCCGTACCGGTTCTCGAAACCAAACGCCGACCCCATGATCGATGGTTGCCCTGCCATCAATCAGCAGATCCTGTTTGACAGGGAGCGATGTTGCCGGAATTTCGATCGGCCCCGCAGACGTGCGGAAGAACGCCCCGGTTTTCAACGCCGATGGACTCGAACGGGCCCAAAGAATGAAACCGTCACGGGACACGACCAGGACTGCTCGCTTCTGCGTATAGCTGAGCCAGCGCAGTGTCGCAGCGATGAGGGAAACTCGATACCGATCCGCGCAATGGGCGATCATGTCGAGATCGACCTTGTCCCTTTCCGGGATCTGACGACGGAAGTCATCAAGCGGCATCAGGAAGTTGGCGGCGAACACATTGGCTTGATGTTCCACCTGTCCGTATTCGGAATCCCAGCGAACCACATCCTGTTCACCACAGCGGAAACCATTCGGGTACGCCGCCCGGTGCAGTAGGAAGTGGCCGAACTCGTGGGCCAGCGTGAAGTTGATCCGGCCCTTCGAACTGATCTTGTTATTGTAGATGATTCCCCAGCCCTTGCGACCAGCCGGGGCTTTGAATAGCGCACCATCGAAACCCGGCAGATTGTCACCCTGAACGCTTATAATCGGGTCGTCGGGAAACCGCTGCGCGGTGTATTCCCGTGCCACCGCCGGAATATCGATCGGAAACCGATCCGCCCCGAACACTGCATTCAGGAGATGGGTGATCTCAAAAGCCCAGCGCTCAGGTGACGGAGGGCGTGTCATTCGTCGTCGCCCAAAAGATCGGCCATGCGTCGAATCTTGTCTTTGGTGGCTGCATCCATTTTTCTGTATTTGCGAAAAAAGGCGTTGTCTGTGGCGTCTTCGACGCCAACCTTCTCGGTCGTGTCAATTAGGTAGTCAGTCGTGACACCGAGAACCGCCGCGATCTTTGCAACCTTATCGGCCGAGGGGCGGGGCGGATTCTTGTTCTCCAGCTCCCAAATGTAACTTTTGCTCGATTCAGCGAGTTCAGCGAGTTTGTCGAGGGTGTAACCCTTCGCCTTTCGCAGATCCCGGATCTTGTCGCCTAGCGGCGTCGACACGTCATACTCTCCATACTCCAAATCACCCTTGTTCAGAGTAGCGATATATCGGGTCCTTGACAACGCGCATTTCGCTGGCCATATTAAGTTCGGAGTAGCGGTACTTTTTATTTTATGACCCTGAGAGAGGATCAAGATATGGCGGATAAGCGCGGACCCGACACCCATCATGTGGTACCGAACCATGATGGAGGGTGGGATGTTAAGCGTGGCGGCGGTGAGCGCGCCTCGGGACATTTCGATAGGAAGCAGGACGCGATCGACTACGGCCGGCAGGTGAGCCGCAATCAGGAAACGGAGCTGCGCATCCATAACAAGGATGGCCGCATCGGCCAGAGCGACAGCCACGGACGCGATCCCAATCCGCCGAAGGGCTGACCGCCCATCGCCGCGCCTATCGGGGCGCGGCTTTTCTATGAGGCACATTCAACCACCGCCATCGGCGGCACGAGGCAAACGAAGATGCAGAAGCTGGCGGCGGTGCAGAACGAGGATTTCAATCGACCAAAGGGCATCCAGCGAGCGCGCCGGCTACCCGATCCCAAGCTAGGTGCCCTCTGGGACTCGATCATCCTGGAGGAGCGTTTGAAGGCACAGCTCCTCTCTCAAGCGATGCTGAACTTTACGATGCGCGGCAAGGTCGATCGCAGCGTCATTCCATTGCACGGTGTGATCCTGCTCGTCGGACCGCCGGGCACGGGCAAGACCTCTCTGGCCCGCGGGCTTGCGCATCGAACCGCTGAGACATTCCCGGGAAGCGGATTCCGTCTGCTCGAAGTCGAGCCCCACGCCTTAACAAGCTCAGCGATGGGCAAGACTCAACGCGCGGTGTCGGAGCTCTTTTCACAGTCGATTGCAGAAGCGGCCGCTGCAGGGCCGACGATCGTGCTTCTCGACGAGGTCGAGACACTTGCTGCAGACCGGTCGAAAATGAGCTTGGAAGCCAATCCGATCGACATCCATCGCGCTACAGACGCCGTACTCGTTCAGCTCGACGCACTTGCCGAGCAGCACCCGAATCTTTTGTTTCTCGCCACCAGCAACTTTCCTCAGGCCGTCGACGCCGCCTTCACTTCACGCTGCGACCTCGTCATGCATGTGCCCTTACCGGATCGCGAGGCATGCGCACGCATCTTGAGGGACTGCCTGACCGGTCTTGGCAAGACCTATCCGGCCATCGCGAGGTTGCCCACTGCAGCAGGATTTGACCGTTGTGCAGCCGAATGTGTCGGGCTCGACGGGCGAGCCATCCGCAAGATGGTGGCCAACGCTTTGGCCAGCAGCCCGCAGACGGCCATGAATCCGGAACGCGTGACGATCGAAGATCTCTTTGCCGCGGCCCGGGCCGCCAAGATGGGTCGTATGCCGGGAGGCAAAGCGTCATGAGCACCGTTGCCAGCCGCACCTTCAAAAGCACGCCTGAGCGTGACGCCTCACGGACCTGGACGGCGATCGTCGATCTGTTGACGCAAGGCAAAGCCGGCGATGCGCGGACAGAGCTCCTTGCCGTCGCCGGCGTCGCCGCCAGCGTAATTGCAGATCAGGCACCGAAGGATGCCGCAATCACGGTGACCTGCGATGGTCCTCGGACCCGCATCTATTGTCTTTATGACGATGATGCTGTCGAGGGCTCGGACGCCAACGAAGATGCTCTGGGTTTTGACCCTTTAAAGGGGAACTGGCGTGTTTCTCTTCCCTGCCTGGTGGATGATCTTGCCTGGGTTCAAGGCGCTCTGAAGAAACACAGCACCCGAATTACGGCACGCGATCTCAATGAAGCAGTGTCCAACGCAGACGAAGCGGCAACAACGAAATCTCAGGCGCTTGTCTTCGATCCGAAGGGATTTCTCGGCTCATGACCAACGTTGCCGTCAACACCTATACGCATTCTGTCACCTATGTCGCAGACAACATCCTAAAGAGCCTGAAGGATATCATTCGCCTCAGCGGTCTCGATCCATCGGAGTTCGTCGGCGATTGGGAAACGCACATGCGTGGCGTTCAGACCTGGCTGAACACTGGCGATCTCGAAACCGTGAAGCTGGAAATCTACAACCCAAAAACCGATGCGCTGATTTTCCGATGGGACATCGAGATCTCCTACGGCTGGTCGGGTGGCGACGGTAATTTCTGGACCGATACCGAACAGCTCAAGTACGCAATCAGGAAGGCTGGTTTGGCGCCGAGCGAGGCTCGCTACCGGTTTCTATTGCACACGAAACTTGGCCGGCCCGATGTGATCGGGTGGAGCAAGACGACCGGGCGTCCGACGGACGGGATGGTGCGGCAAAGCCTCGGCACGACGGTTGAACACAGCGGCCTTGGTGCCAGTACATCATATCTGAGGAGAGCCTGATGCTCACGGTCGATGAAGCATTCCGCAAATTCAAAAGCCGCCTCGAGCTGAACGACAGGGAACAGGCGAACGCGTCGGCGCGTCAGAAGGAAGTGCGGGATTATCTCGACACCAAATTCAAGATCGATCGGAGCTTCTTGACCGGCTCCTACGCGCGCTGGACTAAAACGAAGCCCTTGAAGGATGTCGATATCTTTTTCGTTCTGAAGTCCTCAGAGAATCACTACCTCTCGAAAGCGCCATCGATCGTTCTGACCGACTTTCATAATGCGTTGGTCGAGAAATATGGCGACAAGGCCAAGAAGCAGAATCGCTCGATCAACGTGGACTTCGGCGTGCAGGCCGATGCCGACGACAATACCGATTACCGCGTCATCAGCGTTGATGTCGTCCCGGCTTTCGACAAGGACAGCGACTTCGAAATCCCCGACAATGAACTCGGCAAATGGATCAAGACCAACCCGCAGATCCACGCTGAGAAGGCGACCGCCGCGCATCAGGCCTATTCCAACGAATGGAAGGGCTTGGTGCGGATGGTGAAATACTGGAACAACAATCCGAAGCACGGCGAGAAGCCGGTGAAGCCCTCGTTCCTGATCGAGGTCATGGCGCTTCAGTGCCTTTATGGCGGCTGGGGTGGCAGCTTCGACCGCGAGATGCAGGGGTTCTTTGCAACGCTCGCGGATCGGATCTTCGATGAATGGCCCGATCCGGCGGGGCTCGGCCCGGCGATCAGTAACGGAATGGATAGTGCGCGTAAGACGCGAGCGCGCGACCTTTTGCGTGCGGCGGAGCGCGAAGCAACTCTTGCAATCGACCATGTGCGTCGCGGCCGTAACGGCGAAGCGTTGCGAGCATGGCGCGAGCTGTTCGGCCCGAAATTCCCGCTGTCCTGACGGCAGGCATTAGATCGCAGTGAGATTTACCGATGTCAGAATGGTCTCTGTCCCAGCTTCTTTCCTCGTTGCATGAAGATATCCAGCAGCGTCTCGCAACCGTTCGAAAGTCGTTCAATCATCCGGGCACGAAGGGTGATGCCAGCGAGAATGTCTGGATCAGCATGCTGGAGACGTATTTGCCGAAGCGCTACCAAGCGGCGAAGGCGCATGTGGTGGACAGCCTCGGAAACTTCAGCCAGCAGATCGATGTGGTGATCTTCGACCGTCAATATTCGCCGTTCATTTTCACATACGAAAACGAGACCATCATTCCCGCTGAGAGCGTCTATGCGGTTTTCGAGGCAAAGCAGACAGCAGACGCTGGTCTGGTTGCTTACGCGCAGGAGAAGGTCGCAAGCGTTCGTCGCCTACACCGCACAAGCCTCCCCATTCCCTACGCCAAGGGCGTCTATCCGGCGAAGCCGTTGATCCCAATCTTGGGCGGTCTCCTGACCTTCGAGAGCGAGTGGAGTCCGGCGCTCGGTCCGTCGTTCGAGAAGGCCCTAGTCGCCGACGCTGGCGATGGACGACTCGATATCGGTTGTGTCGCGTCCCACGGCCATTTCTTCTTCGATCAAGCCGTATCGAGCTACGAATTCGTCAACGAGAACAAGCCGGCGACGGCGTTCTTGTTTAAGTTGATATCGCAGCTTCAGTTTAGCGGCACCGTCCCAATGATCGACGTCGAAGCTTACGGTCAGTGGCTTACGAAATGACTTGATGGGATCGGCGATGCGCTCTCTCACGGACTTCCTTGCCAGCCTACCTGGCATCATGCCCATTAAGACGAGGAGGCTCGTTCTTGAAGGAGGTGTTCTATCGAAAGCTGAGCGAGCCGACATCTACTCACGTGAGAGAGGTTGGCTCGACCTCGTTCTTGAGGTCGGCCCTGATGCAGCCGCCGCAATTCTGCTAGCGTACAAGGACGGGCGCCTTCCAATGAAGAGGGGCAATACGCCGACGGATGCACCGGCGGCAGAGGCTTATCTCACGGAAGGAGACAAACTTAGGAAGCAAATCGCGGAGCGGAGGAGAAGGGAGCAGGCGGTCAAAGACCCGTCGCTGATTCTGGAGAGCGATCTTGTGGATCATCGTCTGATCGACAGCGTGTTTATCGCCAATGTCGGTACCGGATCAGGTTCTATGATGTTGGCAGGCATCACAGTGCATAAGGAAGTCGTAGGCTACAAGAGCAACAGCGGGAAGAGCACCGGTTGGCGGGTCAGGTTTGACTGGACAGGCTCTGATGGTCAGTCCCGACACTCCGAGACGACTCCTCCGGAGGCCGACAACCGACGCAACGATCCAGACCGAAACTGGGGCTTGCATGAATGATGGCGCGGCCAGGTGGCCATGCAGCAGGACGCTTAATTTTGCGATTTTCCCTGCGGTGGATGGCCGGCTTTGGCGAAGCGTGATAAACTGCTGACGGTACTTTTTGAGACTGAATTGGGTGCGCCGCCGGGTGCCGCGAGAGCAAAAATCGACCGACTGACCCCGATAGTCGGCGAAACCTCAGAAATATTTTTCTGGCGATTTTCTCTTTAAAATCAACAGCGTAACTTTTTGACGGCCTCAGTGTCGGAATTTCCGTGTTGCCAGAATACATTCTACAGTGATTTCAAATAGTTACATGCTGTTTAAACAATTGAGTGGGAATGAGGCCGGCAAAACGCGGCCGGGAATAAGGGGGCGGGAATGAGCGAAGCGGATACGACCCCGGCACTGGCGCGCACATTGAAGCGCCGGCATGTCACCATGATCACGCTGGGCGGCGTCATCGGCGCGGGCCTGTTCGTCGGCAGCAGCGCGGCCATCGCTTCGATCGGTCCGGCCGTGGTGATCAGCTATGCGCTGGCCGGGGCCATCGTGCTGATCGTGATGCGGGTGATCGCGGCGCTGGCCGTGGCGGTGCCGCATGCCGGCACCTTCACCGAATATGCCCGCGCCGGGCTGGGCCGCTGGGCCGGTTTCACCGCTGGTTGGCTCTATTGGTATTTCTGGGCGGTGGTGATCGGCATCGAGGCAATCGCCGGGGCCGGCATCGTCGCGCTCTGGGTTGATCTGCCGGTGTGGCTGATCGGCACCGTGCTCACCGTGCTGATGGCCGGTTCCAACCTGCTTTCGGCGCGCAGTTTCGGCGAGTTCGAATTCTGGTTCTCCACCATCAAGGTGGTGGCCATCGCGCTGTTCATCATCATCTGCAGCGTGTTCCTGTTCGGATCGCCGGCCTCCACTGGCATTGCCAATCTCACCAACGATGGTGGGCTGGCGCCGATGGGCTGGGGCGCGGTGATTGCCGGCGTCACCACGGTGATCTTTGCCCTGGTGGGTGCCGAGATCGTCACCGTGGCCGCCGCCGAAGCCGAGGATTCCGGCGATATGGTCGCCAAGATGGCCAGCACGCTGATCCTGCGCATCAGCGTCTTCTACATCGGCGCCATGGGCCTGATCGTCTGCATCGTGCCGTGGCGCAGCATCGTGGCTGGCCAATCACCCTTTGCCGCCGCGCTCGATGTGATCGGCGTGCCGGGCACGGCGCTGATGATGAACCTGCTGGTGCTGGTTGCCGTGCTGTCCTGCCTCAACTCGTCCATCTATGTCGCCAGCCGGGCGCTGTTCACGCTGGCCGCCAATGGCGATGCGCCGCGCTGGAGCGTGGCGGTGGACAGCCGCGGGGTACCGGCTCGTTCCATCATTGCCTGCACGTTGGTGGGCCTCGCCTGCGTGTTCGCCTCCGTGCTGTCGCCATCGCTGGTGTTCGCCTTCCTGGTCAATGCGTCCGGCGCCACCATGGTGTTCGTCTACTCGCTGGTTGTTGTCGCGGCGATCCGGATGGGTATCGGTGGCGGCTTCCTGCGCTGGGGGCGGTTTGTGGCGGTTGCGGCCATGCTGGGCGTGCTGGCGGCCATGGCGCTCACCCCCGATCTGGCACCGCAATTCTGGGCCAGCCTGGGCTTCCTCGGCCTCGTGCTGATTGCCGCGGCGGCCACGCGCAAGCGCCGCTGATCCCGGCGGATTTTCAGCGCCAACCTGCTTGTTGGAAAAGCTTTCCGGCCTTCACGTTGCCAGGTTCCCGCCATTCAAACCGGGTCGATCCTGCGAGACAGGATCAGGCGGCCAATGTCGGGGTGAAGGCGCAAAGGGTGCGGCAGCGGGAAACCGGTGCCGTCGTGGCTGCATTCGCCATGGCTCAAGCGTAGGCGGATTCGCCAACGACTGAAGAATGTACAACGAACAACTTCTTCGACAACGCGATCATGTCGCAATAGGTGTCGATCTTCGTTGCGTCACGGTCTGTAAAATTCATGGCATTGACGGGAAGCGTGACGGCGTTCGGCAACCAATGCTGTAACGCCGATTTCACAAAGACCCACGCCTCGTCATCGAACATATCAAACAGCAGGATGCAATGGTCGTCCCGACGGCCGGCGGCAATCAGATCCTCGACGCGCGGCAAGGCAATTGTCTCATAACCGAGTTCAGAAAGCTTCTCATCAATTGCCCGCCTGAAATTTTCGCAGGCATGCAGGGTAACGACCTGCCATTTCAAGGTTTTTCTCCAAAACTATACTTCACGCTGGCAAGTCGTCAGCCAATGATATCTACGTTATCTATCTATCAAAAGTCGCAAAGAACGCAGACCAAAAAACGCACCCAGCTTTCAAAATCACGCATTTCGGTAAATTCGCGCCGATGCGATGGTTTGGATCGGGGTTTCGCCGAAATGCCGTTTGTACAATGTTGTCAACGCACTGAGTGTTGAAAAGCCCATTTCATAAGCCAATTCGGTAACTGTTGCATCGGGAGGCAGGAGAAAGAGCCGTTCCCGCACCCTGATCATGCGTTCCCGTTGCTGCCATTGCATGGGTGAACAGCCAAACCGCCTCATGAAACTATATTGCAGTGACCGTGCCGAAAGTGCGCTCGCGTTTTCCATCTCGGTCAACGTCAAGGGGCGCACGTCGATGGTGGCGCGGATGTAATCACACACGAAATCAACGCGGCCTCTTGGAACATGCTGTGTTTCTGCCGTTTCTTCGGCTTCGAGCAGGGTCGTCGCCAGCCATCGATAGATGAGATCATCGACGCCCAGGCGGGCCGCGAGCGCGCTATCCTCGCCGCAGGCGTCTATGATCTTGCAGATGTGGGTGAAGGTCCGCCAGAGGGCGGGCTGAAAGCCGAGAGGGATTTTCGTGGGCCGGTCGTCAGGCACATGCACGATGCTCTCGGCGCCGCTCATGGCCCTCTGTCGTTTCAGGAGTTCGTCGATATCAAAGGCGGCCACGAAGGCGCTGCTGTTGGTTCGATCGCTGGTGCGCGGCAGGTTTGGCATGATCATCATGTTCTGGCCGGGGAGCAGATTGATCTCGTTTCTATCGCAAAGCGTTTTCGATTGGCCAGCAACGGAAACGAAGAAGTGCCAGCCCTGCGAATCCGTTACGCTCACCCGACACGGCGTCACGGAATTGGTTGCGATCTTGACGCTGCCGCAGACCAGATCCGCGTGGGCGAAGGCGGGGCTCCCGGGGCCGGGTAAATCGAACATCTGTACGCTGGGTATCGTTTTGGCCACGGCTTCGGCGGCGGCTGCCGCGGACGTGAAGCGGCGGGCTCTTGATTGGCCGAAGGAGAGGGGCAGGAGAGCCATTTACCTCTTGTAACGTGTTAACTTGATATGCCGAAGCTAGGTGACCCTTGCAAAAATGTAACCAATCTATTTTGCAAGCGATCGCCGGCACTCTGCGCCCGGCCATCAAGGCGATATCGTGAGAGCGGGGAGACGCCACGGCAGGACCCGTGGGCCGTTGCGCATCAAGTGGGATGGGGCGCAACCAACCCCAACCGTGGCGTCTCATCTGCTGGACATTCCGGGACATGCGCGCAGTGGACGCGCATGTCCGGCGGTTCACCCGCCTGGTCGCCAGCGGCACGAATGCGCCGCCGTTCAACCTGCAGGCCAACGCCATCCGGCAGATCTCCTCTCGGAGTGCCGAAAACGTAGCGGCACCCGCCAATCAGCGGCAAATCAAGTTGGCGCTGATTCCGGATGTAACCGGATAATCCTGCAAGTGTCCGTTTTTACAGAATAATGTGCCTATGGGCCATCTGAGTGAAAATACTTATACGACCAAAATCGGATTTCTCGTCAGAAATGGATGAATATATATCCGGTATTGCATCTTTTTGCAGTTTGGGCCGATAACGGCCGCCGTTACACCTGCAAACAACGGAAAAGATATTCGTAATCTGATCGCTTATTTTCGGATTATTAAAAATGAATACCGTAAACGACGGTTGCAAAGAGTTGAAAATGGGTCAAGCACACAAGATCCTGATCGCCGATAGCGATTTCGCATTTGCGAAGGCGTGCCTGAATCACGTCGAAAATCTTGGATATGTGGGTGTGATCGCCCACAGCCACGCGCAGGCCGTTGATGAACTGGCCGATCCGGCCATTTCGACGGTGATTGTTGACTGCGGCCTGAACGGCGGCGCCGCGATGACCTTGATGAAGATGGCGGCGTTGCGCCATTCATCCCGAGGTGATCGGTGGCCGCGCTTCATCCTGACAACAGCCGATCCGACGGTGGAACTGGCAATCGAGGCGCTGCGGGCGTCGGCGGTGGACCTGCTGATCAAGCCGTTTGCGATGGCGGCACTCGATGCCCCGCTCTCGTTGATCCGGGACATGCGGGCGAAGGCCATGCGCACGGAATCCGTGGACGACAAGCTTTCAACCTTGACCGGGGAAATCCGCCTGCTCGGCAGCCTGCTGCAGAATCAGGCTGGTCATACGGCGGATGCGGTAGAAGCCCCCACGGCCGCGCGGACCAATCCAGATGCAGCCCTGCTCCGGAAGCTGATCCGTGCAGAATCCACCAGGGCGATGGCGATTGGCGGGAAGGCGTTGGGCGACCCGGCCTGGAACATCCTGCTCGATCTGATTCTGGCTTCGTTGGAAGATCGCAAAGTTGCCGTTTCGAGCGCCTGCATTGTCGCTGGGGTGGCGACCACCACTGCGCTGCGCTTGATCACGCGCATGGTGGACGATGGCGTGTTGATGCGTATCCCGGATGAAGATGATGGCCGGCGCCATTTCCTGGCCATCGAGCCAACCGTCGAACGGGCGCTCAAGAGCTATATTGCCGATCTGGCAGACCTGTAAACGCAAGCGGGCCATTGTGCCGCCCGCCCGCGTGCGAAAAGCCCTGTCACGGCATCGCTGAAGCGGTCTTTACGCAAGCCCGTGCCCACATGCGGCTGCCGGCAGCGTATAAACCCATGTCCATCCTTGCTGATTGTTGCCGATCCTGTGGCAAAACAGGCCGGCATTTTGCGGCTTTCCGTGTCTCTCGCTGTTTGTGCGTGGTTACAGATCATGTTGAGAGGGCGACTCATTCTCGAACGTTTCGATGACCGGACCGTCTCCAAACTGCGTGATTTACCTGGTCGCATCGAAATCGCGCGCTATCGCCAAGACGATCACATCCAGAAGCGAACTCTGTTCAAACCGAATGACTGGGTGGTTCACCCAGAAGCCCATGAACTTCTGAAATTCTTAATGGATATCAGTATAAATCCCATATTGTTCATAAGTTTCTTGGTTCACCAAGGGCCACCCGGCCGCTTAAACGGATCCTCGAAAAATAGATGATGCGCAGCCGTCAGCCGACATGTTCATCATGCAGTCGCTTGATATTGAACGACACTTCATGGGCCAGCTTCGGGCTGGACGCATTTCGACTTGAAACCAAATTGCTGTTGATCATCAATAAAAGCGGTTCGCTCAGCATCAGGCAGGCGATGAGCGTAAGCGATCTGTCCAATCGCGGATCTTATCGTTTGCTTAATGGGTTGAGCGGTCAGGCTCCTCATCACGGTCACCGCGGACGCTGTCGACAAGCGGGTGAGGAAGACAGGGCACGCGGACAAGGCCAATATTGCCGAGTTCATTCTGGGCTGAGCGGCCGAGGAAGGTCGGCCCGCAAAACCTGGCTGGCCGGCAGGCTGCGCGCTGCAGACATCCTGGCTGCGAGATCAAGAGCTTAGCGCGCGATCAGCGAAGCGCCCTTCCACCGGCCGACAGGGCTCAATCGGCCGTCACGGCCACGCCGATCTGTTCGATAATGGCGTCTGCGGCGGATGCGGCGCCCGTCAGGCGCGCCAAATCCAACGGTAGCGGTGAAGTTCTGCGCCTGGCCGACAGGGAGGCGGCAGAGACGGAGAGCGCCGCGCTCACGCTGCCTGATCAAACAAATTCGTTCGCTTGTGGATGTGAAGCGTTTTGCCGGCCCAGCGAAAAAACTGCGATAACTACGCACACAGAGGTTAATTCGATGCGCAAACAACGGGAACGACAAGCCAATAGGGTGTTCGCCATGGCCGCGGTAGCGATCCTGGCGGTCCTGCTGTTGTCGGATATGTCCTTATGGGTAATTCTTGTGCCGGTTTGGTTGGTGTCTTTGCTCGTCACCCAGATTGCGTTGCAACATTATGCGACAAATGAAAAAACCATTGGCTACGATCGAGATAAACTTGGGGTTTTGTTCATATCAAGATTGCTCAGGGCAAGAAGCATTGATGATGAAATGAAAAATAATCGTGAGCATTCTCAACCATCATCGGAAAAAGCCGAGCTTGTTGAATAAGCATAAAAAATAAATCTAATGAATCAATAATGTTAATTGGAAAATAAGTTACAATACCTTTCTATAAACAGCTTTGGTGCGTATAGATGATAGAATTTTCGGGGAAATAAATCATTTTTTTCTTTCGGATCGTAATCGGTATCTGCTTTTTATCTGCGTATCTTTCAATTCAGGATGACAATTCTGCATCCGAGTGAAGCAGGATAGGATTATTGGAGCGTATAAAGCCGCCTCTCGCCTGATTGGCTTGTTGAATTGCGCCGGCGCACACAAGCGTAAATGTTCCGGTATCGGAAGTAACGTTGCTTGTCGCAAGGTCAATCATCGTGAACGGGGTTGTTGGCAATTTGGTGAACTTAACATCGTTTTTTTCGGGTCATGGCGGGCCGTCCAAATTGGGTGCCGCCAGACAGGCATTGATCAGTCGCGTTCAACATCAGCAGCAGCCTGCCGCACCGCGCCAGGCCACAAGGATAACGATATGACCGAGCAGGTAGATAACATGTTGGATGGCGTGCGGACTGCCATCCCCGAACGCCGGGCCATCGAAATGATTGATTTCGCCGATCCGGCTGGCGCGCTGCAATCGATGATCCTGCAAGCTGAAACGTTGCTCCGGACCTGCCGCGCTCTTGTGGCGCAGGGGCGCGAAACGCCAGCAAACGGCGAGCTCTTGTGGCCTACTCAGGGGATGAGGGACGCGCAGGAACAGCAAGACGAGGCCGGCACGGATTGGCGTGCGCGCTCGCCATCGGGCAAATCCGACAAGAGCGACAAGCGGACATGGCGTCGTTACGACCACATGGATTTCGACGTCGATCTCTTGCAGGTTTTCAAATCACGGTTGCCGGATCTCAGCATGGCACCGCTGGTGGTCCTGACCACGCTGCTCGCCAATCACGGCCGGATCGTTTCAAACGATGATTTCCGGAAGGCGCTGGGAACCGAGTCACCGCAGATCGTCAAAGTCTACGTCTGCCGCTTGCGCAACCTGTTCAAGGCTCACGGCGTGGATGTCGAGATATCGGTGCTCAAGGGTGGCTATGGCGTTCCTCGCGATTGCGCCACGACTGTTTTGGCCGGTCTTGGGTTTGACGAAGCGCAAGTCGGGGCCATTCTGAACTCTGCCGTCATCACTCGTTCCAGCCGATGAAGGTTGCGGCGGCTGAGATGGCAGGGGAGATGGTCAGCCGGGATGTCCGGCTGGCCACAATATAGCCAGCACTTCCCAGTTCTTCTCACCGCCGGGCAACCGAACACTGCGCACATCACCCAGGCGTGCACCCCGCAGCGCGCGCACGATGGGGGCGCTCCAGCCAATCAGGCCAAGGCCTGCA
Source organism: Sphingomonadales bacterium 32-65-25 (assembly GCA_002280855.1). GTDB lineage: Bacteria > Pseudomonadota > Alphaproteobacteria > Sphingomonadales > Sphingomonadaceae > Sandarakinorhabdus. The sequence goes on from NCEU01000007.1 coordinate 13,801, forward strand.
TCCTGCTCGTCATCGCCCACCAGCGTGAGCGTGCGGCGATTGTCGTCATCATCGGCGATCTCCACCGTGCAGCCGAACAGCACGCGATCCCGCTCCGTCTGGCGGGCGGGATCGACCACGCGGGCGGCCGCCATGCGCTTGGCGAGATGGCCCAGTTCGCGGTCGATCTCGCGCAGCTTTTTGCGGCCATAGATATAATCGCCGTTCTCGCTGCGATCGCCATTGCCAGCGGCCCAGCGCACCACCTCCACGGTGGCGGGCCGATCCGTGTGCAGCAATTGCTCGTAACGGGCGCGCAGAGCCGCCATGCCGGCGGGCGTGATCGGATTGCCCTCTGTGGTCACAGATCAAGTTGGCCCTGGTTGTTCACGGCTGCAGTTTTGCGGCGGCGGGTGGTGTCTGGCAAGCCGGCCCTGCGGCTGCCGTGTTTGGCCACGATGGCGCGGGCCGGGCCCCCGTGCGCAGGATCGCGGCGGATGGCGGTGATGGCAGCCTTGGCGTCACGCGCGGCCTGTTCATGATCAACCAGCGGCGCCGGGTAGGCGGGCGGCATTTCGGCCAGCCATGGCTCATGCACGAACGACGTCGGCAAGTGCGCCAGTTCCGGCACCCAGCGCCGGATGAACACGCCATCCGGGTCCTGATCAAATCCCTGTTTCACCGGGTTGTAGATGCGCGGGATATTGGTGCCGGTGGTGCCTGATTGCATCTGCACCTGGGGCCAGTGGATGCCCGGCTCATAATCGGTGAACAGCCGTGCCAGCGCCGCGCCGCTGTGCCGCCAATCCAGCCGCAGGTGATAGCTCGCCACCGCCATCACCATCGCCCGCATCCGGAAATTCAGCCAGCCGGTGGCAGCAAGGCTGCGCATGCAGGCATCGACGAACGGCCAGCCGGTGCGCCCCTCCGCCCACGCCGCCAGCCGCGCGGCATCATGGGCGGGCAGGGCGGCATAGGCCGGGTGCAGGCAGTGCTGTTCCAGCCACGGCGCGTCTTCCAGTTTCTGGATGAAGTGGCAATGCCAGTGCAGCCGGCTGATGAAACTGTCGATGGAACCCGTGAAGCGCGTGTCGCCCGTGTCTTTCCAGCGGAGCCGTGCGGCGGCGGCGGCGTGCAGCACTTCGCGCATCGAAAGCGCGCCCAGCGCCAGATGGGGTGACAGGCGGGAACAATGTTCAGCCCCGCTGTCGGGCGCAGACATGGCCGCCCGATACGGCCGGCCGCGTTCGCTCAGAAAGCTCCTCAGCAAGGCCAGTCCTGCGCGCCGCCCGCCGCGCTGGCGGCCAGGGCAGGGGTCTGGCGCCAGGCCAAGCGCTGCCGCTTCCGGCAAGGTTTCGCTGGCGACATCGGCCATAGGGATCGCCTGCGGTGCCGGCAGTCGGGGTTCACGCATCATGGACTCCCACCGCGCCGCCCAACCGTTACGGTTGTTCAGCGCCCGCCACACGCCGTGCTGCTGCGCTTCATGCATGGGCACGCCGGCACCCCGTGCCCAGCGCCGCACCGCCTTGTCGCGGGCAAAGCTCCACAGATTGCCGGTTTCCTGGTGGGCGTGGATGCCGGTGATACCGTACGCTGCATGGAGATCGTGCAAGATCTGCACGGCATCGCCCATCCGCACCACCAGTCGGCCACCGCGGGCGGCCAGGCTGCGGTCCAGATCGGTCAGGCTTTCAGCCAGAAACGCGAACTGCCGCCCGCTGGCATCGGGCTGCGCCCACAATTCCGGTTCGACGATATACAGCGGCAGCACCGGCCGCCCACTGGCGCACGCCGCGGCCAGTGGCGCATGATCATGCACGCGCAGGTCACGCTTGAACCAGACAATCTCCATGCGCGCCGGTGTAGCCGTTTTGTTCTGCGCTGCCACCGTGCCGCATGTCGCAGGCCGCTCAGGGCTTCTGCACGATCACCTTCAGATAGGTCGCGGGGATGATGGTGCTGCTGTCACCGCCCTGGTTCTGTGCGGCAAACAGCGCGGCCAGTTCGGCCTGCAGGTCGTCGGCCTTGCCGTTCGCTTCGGCAGCGGCAAAAGCGTTCATCGTCGGCCCATAGAAATGGCGGAAGCTGTCCAGCAATTCCGACGGCGGGCCGGCATGGCGGAACACATAGGTGGTGGGCGTGCAGCTGATGTGTTCGGCCGGGATGCCAGCGCCGCCAAAGCGGCTCATCACATTGTCCACCACGCCCCAGCTCACCGGGCTGATGAAGCCTTCGGGCGGCGGCGGGGTATAGGCGGCGCTGATCTTCAATATCTGCGCCACCAGCGTGGGATCGCCCGGAATCCAGTTGCCCATCACGATGCGGCCACCGGGTTTCGTCACCCGCACCATCTCGCGCGCCACATCATCGGGGCGCGGCGCGAACATGGCGCCAAAGATGCTGACCAGCAGATCAAAGCGGTCATCGCCCAGCCCGTCGAGCTTGCTGGCATCGCCCTCTTCGAAACGCAGATTGGCCAGGCCGGCGGCGGCGGCGCGGGCATTGCCAGCGGCGACGAGATTTTCTGCAATGTCCACACCCAGGACGGTCGCGCCCAACTCGGCCGACGGCAGCGCCGTGGTGCCATCGCCGCAGCCCAGATCGAGCACGTGCAAGCCCGGGCCAACGCCCAGGCTTTTCACCAGTTCACTGCCGCTGTCACGCATGGTCGCCGCGATACGGGTGAAATCACCCTTTTCCCAAAGGACCTTGTTCGGATTCATCTCGGTTCTCCCCCCCAATCCCGAAAGATTACCATGGGGAGCGCATTTTCACGCATGGATTTCCGCTGAAGGGCCGGGCCTGTCATGGGGCGGACCACAAGGTCAGGCCCCATGGGTTTTGGTCAGGCCGACGTGAGCTGGCCGATACTGGTCGCAACCAGCGTAGTGGCATCCGGCATGGGCAGGCCATTGGCCCTGTATTCGGCGGTCAGGCGGGTCTTTTCCACCGCCATCTGCGCACCCAACGCGGCGAGATCAAGGCCGCCCTTCTTGGCCTGCGCAAACAGGCCAACCCAGGCGCGTTCTTCTTCGCCGACATGGTGGGCGATTTCTTCTCAACGGAAAAACACGAAATAGAGGATGATGATGATCGGTATTGGCACATCGAACAGCAACAGCAGGAGACTTTTGCCCATATCCGTTCCTTGCGAAGCCTATCACAGCCAATATGATCATCAGTTCCCTGATTGATTGACAGCTTCGGAATCCACCCAACGCCTGCGACCTGATGCGCGCCGGCTTGGCAGCGGGCCTGTGACTTGGCATGGAGGCGCCGGGCAAGGGAGGCAGGCGATGACGCTGCAACTATACGGCATTCCGAACTGCGACACGGTGAAGAAGGCGCGCACCTTCCTGACGGCCGCCGGCATCGTGCATGATTTCCATGATTACAAGAAGGCCGGCGTGCCCGCCGATGCGCTGGCCCGCTGGGTGGCGCGCTGGGGGTGGGAGGCCGTGCTGAACCGCGCCGGCACCACGTTCAAGGCGCTGCCCGATGCGGAAAAGGCCGGGCTGGATGCAGACAAGGCCATCGCGCTGATGCTTGCCAACCCGTCGATGATCAAGCGGCCGATCGTGGAAGGGGAGGGCGTGGCCCTGATCGGCTTCAAGCCTGATGCCTGGGCAGGAGCGTTCTGAGATGGCGCGCTGGCTGGTGAAATCCGAACCGTTCAAATACAGCTGGGACCAGCTGAACAAGGACGGCCAGACCGCGTGGGACGGCGTGCGCAACAACCAGGCCGCCATCTATCTGCGCACCATGAAGATCGGCGACGAGCTGTTCTTCTACCATTCGAACGAAGGCCTGTGCATCGTTGGCATCGCGCAGGTGGTGGGCGAACATTTCATCGATCCCAGCGACCCCAAGGGGCGTTTCCCGGCCGTGCTGGTTGGCCCCACGGCCCCCATGCCCCGCCCGGTCACGCTGGCTGAAATGAAGGCGGAACCGCGGCTGGCCGGCATGGCGATGTTCCGCCAGTTCCGGCTGAGCGTAGTGCCGATCACCGATGACGAATGGAATGTAGTGATGGAGATGGCTGGCACCTGAGCCAGGCCGTTTGACCGCTTGCGCGGCGCGGCGCGGCGGGCAAGGGTGGCGCAGTCTGCTGAAGGAAACCGCCATGCGCCTGCCTCTTCTCGCCGCTCTCGTGCTTGCCGGCCCTGCCTTTGCCGCCACCCACCAGTTGAAGCCCACCCCACAAACCGTGGCGTGGGGCCATTATGACGCCAGCGACAAGCCGGTGCTGACCATCAAGTCGGGAGACACGGTGGTGATGCACACATTGCTCACCAACAGCCCCATTGGCCTTGAGCGCGCGGGGGTGGCGCCACATGACATCGAACCGGAATTGCGAGAGGTGTTCGACGGCGTGCCGCTTTCCGCGCGCGGGCCCGGCGGGCACATCCTCACCGGGCCGATCGCCATCGAAGGCGCCGAACCCGGCGACACGCTGGAGGTGCGCATCCGCAAGATCGATCTCGCCATTCCCTACAGCTACACCGCTTTCCGTTACGGCGCCGGCTTCCTCACCGACGATTTTCCCTATTCGCGCATCAAGATCGTGCCGCTCGACCGCGAACGCATGGTTGGCAAGTTCGGCCCCGGCATCGAGGTGAAGCTGGCGCCGTTCTTCGGCAGCATGGGCGTCGCGCCGCCGGCCACCTTCGGCCGGGTGGATTCGGCCCCGCCCGGCATCAACGGCGGCAACATGGATGATAAATTGCTGGTCGCCGGTACTACGCTGTTCCTGCCGGTCTATGTGCCCGGCGCGCTGTTCCAGGCCGGCGACGGGCATGCCGCGCAGGGCAATGGCGAAGTGACCATCACGGCGCTGGAAACCTCGCTGATCGGCACCTTCGAATTCATCCTGCACAAGAAGACCGCCACACCCTATCCGCGCGCCGAAACCCCAACGGCCTATATCGCGATGGGTTTCGACGATGATCTGAGCAACGCCACCCGCAAGGCGGTGCGCAACATGATCGATTTCCTGGTGACCGCCAAAGGCATGACTCGCGACGACGCCTATATGCTGATCAGCGTTTCGGGCGATGTGGAGATCACCGAACTCGTGGACCGCAACAAGGGCGTCCACGTGGTGCTGCCCAAATCGGTGTTCGTCGGGCGTTAAGCCCGCTCCGCCAACGTGGCCAGATTGGCTTCGTGTCCGGCGCGGCTGAGGCGGTAGCGCGACACGGCAAAGATCATCAGCGCCCACACCAGCCAGATCGCCGGAACATATGTCGCGCCCAGTTGCCACAGGCTGGACTCCGGAACCTGGCTCGGATTGGCGCCCTTGGGGAATTGTGCCAGAGTCAGCACGAAGCTGGCGGCCATCACGCCCAGGCCCTGCACCGCCTTGCGGATGAAGGTGTTGGCGGCAAAGAAGATGCCCTCGTTGCGCCGGCCGGTGCGCACTTCAGCCTGTTCGACGAGATCGGCCAGCATCGAGGCGGTGAGCGCCTGGAAACATATGATCAGGCCAACATCGATCATGGTGACGAAGAACACGATCCAGAAAATCGCTGGATCGCCGTTGGGCGGCAGCAGCCCGAACAGCCGCAGGATGATCGGCAGCGGTAGCACGATCCCGGCCAGCAGCCCGATCACCACCGCCCCGCGCTGCTTGCCAAGCGTGCGGCTGACCACGGGTGACATTGCCCCGCCGATGGCGGCGGAAAGGAACACGCTCATGGTGATCAGTCCGATCTGTTCGGAACTGAAACCCCAGAAATAGGCTGAGAAATAGAAGCTGAGCGAGGCCGAGATGCCGGTGGCGATGGCGCCGAAGAGCGCCGCCATGAACAGCGCCGAGAAGTCGCGATTGGCGATGGTTTCGAAAATCTCGCTGAAGATGGCCTTCAGGCCCAGGGCGCGCTTTGCCTGGGCGGCGCGCAGATGCTTGATGTGGCTGTGCGTGCCCAGCGCGGAGATCATGATCGCCACGAAGATCAGCGCCGAAGCGATCATGCCATAGAGCTGGTAGGAATCGCGGTTGAACTGGCCGTTGGGGATGGCCGCCGTGGCAAAGGCGGGGAAGATCAGGGTGAAATTCGCCACCGTCATGATGCTGCCGATCACCCAGGCAAAGAACAGCCGCCAGCCGAACAGCGCGCTGCGTTCATCATAGCTGCGCGCCAGTTCCGGCCCCAGCGCGGTGCTGGGAATTTCATAGAAACTGATGCTGATGCGGATTAGCGTGGCCAGCCCCAGCAGATACCAGAACAGCGACGTCTGCGACCAGCCGGCGGGCGGATCCCAGATCAGGAAATAGGTGGCGGCCGTCGGCAGCGCAGAAGCATAGAGGAACGGGTGTCGCCGCCCCCAGCGCGAGCGCAGATTATCCGACCAATAGCCGATGATCGGATCGGCAACCGCATCGATCACCAGCGCGATGGTAATGGCCAGGCCGACCAGCCGCGCATCCACCCCGATCACCTGACTGTAGAACAACAGTAGGAAATAGCTGAACCCGCCATCCTTCACGCCATAGGCGCCGGCGCCAAAGCCATAGGCGATGCGCGTTCCCAGACGCGGCTTGTCGGGATGTTCGGCTGCAGCTGCTGCCATGCTGATCGTCCCCTTGGCGTTGCCGATCATGCGCCGGCGTTGGCCACTTTGTGCTGCACTATCAGCGGGGAAGGGCGGCCTGTAAAGCCGGTCTGGACGCCGCCGTCAGCCTGTGCGCTGCCAAGGCGATCGGATCGCACGGCCGGCGGCCAAGCAGTCTGGTTGATGTGCAGGGGCCGGGGGGCTAAAGGCCCGCCCATGAGCACCACTTTCACACTGGACACCGCAACAAGCCGCGCCCACCCGGTGCCGGAGCCGCTGCGGCGGTTGACGGTGCCGGCCATCGCCAAGCGCAAGGGCGGCGAACCGATCGTAATGCTCACGGCTTACACAGCGCGCATGGCGCAGCTGCTCGATCCGCATTGCGATCTGCTGCTGGTCGGCGATTCGCTCGGGCAGGTGATCTATGGCCTCGACACCACGGTGAAGGTATCGCTGGACATGATGATCGCGCACGGCGCCGCAGTTGTTCGTGGTTCCTATCGCAGCGTCGTCGTGATCGATCTGCCCTTCGGCTCCTACGAGGAAAGTCCGCAGGCCGCCTTCCGCACGGCGGCGCGGGTGATGCAGGAAACCGGTGCCGCTGCGGTCAAGCTGGAAGGCGGCGCGGTGATGGCGCCCACGGTGAAGTTCCTCTCCGAACGCGGCATTCCGGTGATGGCGCATGTTGGCCTCACCCCGCAGGCGGTCAATGCGCTGGGCGGCTATGGCGCGCGCGGGCGCAGCGAGGCCGAAGCGGCCAAGATCCTGGATGATGCCAAGGCCGTGGCCGAGGCCGGCTGCTTTGCCCTGGTGGTGGAAGGTGTGGTGGAGCCGCTGGCTGTCGCCATCACGCAGGCCGTGGCCTGCCCAACCATCGGCATCGGCGCGTCGCCCACCTGCGATGGCCAGGTGCTGGTGGTGGACGACATGCTGGGCATGTTCGAACGGGTGCCACGCTTCGTGGAACGCTTCGATGATCTGGCCGCGCGGATTTCCGATGCGGCGGCGCGCTATGCCGGCGCCGTGCGTGAACGGCGTTTTCCGGGTGATGCGCAGCTCTATCGGTAAGTCTTTACCTTTGATGCGCTGTCGGGCATTCACGCCCCGGCAAGAGTGGCGATGCCATTCCCACGCTTGAGGAGCTTGACGACCTTGGCCAACACGCCTGCCAATCCCGAAGATGCCTTTCTGCGTGAAGTGGACGAGGAATATCGCCGCTCGCAGCTCGCGAACCTGTGGAAGCGGTTTGGCACGCTGGCCATTGCCGCGCTGATCCTGGCGCTGGCTGGCCTTGCCGGCTGGCTGTTCTGGCAGGACCGGCAGGAAAAGGCCGCTGGCGAAGCCGGTGCCGCGCTGACCCGCGCCATCGAGCAGTTGGAAGTGGGCGATGGCGCCCGCGCCCGCCCGGTGCTGGAAGCGATGACGCGCGATGGCCCCGGTGCCTATTCGGGGTTGGCGCGCATGGTGCTGGCCAATGATGCGCTGGCCGGCGGTGACAAGCCCAAGGCCCGCGGCCTGTATGAAGCCGTGGCAAACGACAGCGCGCTGCCGCAGCCGCTGCGCGATGCCGCGCTGGTGAAGGCGGTGCGCGTTGGCTTTGATCAAATGCGCCCGGCCGAGGTGGTGGCAAAACTGAAACCGCTGGCGGTGCCGGGCAATGCCTGGTTCGGCGTGGCCGGTGAACTGGTGGCGGTGGCCCATTTCAAGGATGGCAAGCCGGAACTGGCCAAACCGATCCTGATGGCGATGGCCAAGGATGAATTGCTCAGCCCGTCCTTGCGCAGCCGCGCGGCGCAGCTGGCGATTGCCGCCGGGGTGGATATCGCGACGCTGGGCATCAACACCCAGCCGGCGAAATGAGGGACAACAGGTGAACAACCGCAGCACAGTCCGCACCGTCGCCATCGTGGCCATGGCCAGCCTTGCGCTGGCCAGTTGCGGCGTTTTCAAGAAGGGGGGCGGCAGGTCCCGCACCCCGACGATCGGGGAGCGTATTCCGATCCTCAGCTTTGAAACCCGCGTGGAAGCGGAGACCGAGCTGAAGGATCTGGCCATCGTGCTGCCGCCGCCGGAAACCAATGCGGAATGGGCGCAGCCGGGCGGTTCGGCTGCCAAGGTCGGCGGCCACCTCGTGCTGGCTGAACAGCCGGCGCAGGTGTGGAGCGCCAGCATCGGCAAAGGCAGCAGCGGCACCGCCCGCCTGAACGCCGCGCCGGTGGTGGGCGCCGGCAAGGTCTTTACCGTCGATATCGGCGGCCAGGTCAGCGCCTTTGATGCCAAATCCGGTGCCGTGGCCTGGCGCGCCACCGTGAAGATTCCCAAGCGCGGCAGCCGCGCGGCCTTTGGCGGCGGCGTCGCCTATGGCGATGGCCGGGTCTATGTCGCCACCGGCTATGGCGTGGCGCTGGCCTATGACGCCGAAACCGGCAAGCAATTGTGGGAACGCCCGCTGGTGCAGCCGCTGCGCGGCGCGCCCAGTGTTTCCGGCCCGCGCGTGTTTTTCCTGAGCCAGGACAATCAGCTGCACGCGCTCGATGGCGCCACGGGTGAAGTCAGCTGGACTGTGCCCGGTACGGTGGAGCCGGCCTGCATCCTGGGCACGGGCGCGCCGGCGGTGTCGCTCGATACGGTGGTGGCAGGCTTCTGCTCGGGCGAATTGAAGGCGCTGCGCGGTGAAAATGGCCGCACCGTTTGGGAAGACCAGCTGGCCCGTACCGGGCGCTCGACCGCGATGGCAGCGCTGGCCGATATCGATGGGTCGCCGGTCATCGATCGTGGCCGGGTGTTTGCCGTGGGCCATGGTGGCCGCATGGTGGCGCTGGAACTGGCGACCGGCCAGCGCGTGTGGGAACGCAATTTCGCCGGCGTGTGGACGCCGTGGGCGGCTGGTGAGTTTCTTTATCTCGTCACGGTGGATGGCGAAGTGCTGTGCATCACCCGCAGCGAAGGCAAGTTGCGCTGGGTCAGCCGGCTCGCCCGCTTCAAGAAGGACAAGCCGGGCAAGAACGGCAAGCCGGGCGTGCAGAAGGGGCCGATCCTGTGGGCCGGGCCAGTTCTGGCCAGTGAACGCCTGTGGGTGGCCAGTTCCAACCGCGAACTGGTTGCGCTTGATGCCTATGAAGGCAAGCGCGTCGCCAGCATCAAGCTGAAGGCGGAAGCCTATCTGCCGCCGGTGGTGGCAGGCGGCATGATGTACATGCTCACCGACGATGGTTCGCTGACAGCCTATCGTTAATGGCCGCGCGCTGCTAAAGCGCGCGGCATGTCCTCTGCCAACATTCTCGATTTCGACGCCGACGCGCCGCGCGTGGCCATCGTCGGCCGCCCCAACGTCGGCAAATCCACCCTGTTCAATCGGCTGGTCGGCCGCCGCCTGGCGCTGGTTGATGATCAGCCCGGCGTCACCCGTGACCGCCGCGAAGGCAGTGCCAGCCTGTTCGATCTGAATTTCGTTGCGGTTGATACCGCCGGCTTTGAAGACGGCAGCGAGGAAAGCCTGTCGGGCCGCATGCGCGCCCAGACCGAGGCCGCCGTCGGCCGCGCCACCGTGGCGCTGCTGGTGTACGACGCCCGCGCCGGGGTGACGCCGATGGATCGGCATTTTGCCGCCTGGCTGCGGCGCAGCGGTGTGCCGATGGTGCTGGTCGCCAACAAGGCCGAAGGGATGCAGGCCGAAACCGGCATCAACGAAGGCCATGAGCTGGGCTTTGGTGAACCCATCGGGCTTTCAGCCGAACATGGCCTGGGCTTGGCTGATCTCTATCAGGCGCTGGCGCCGTTTCTGGCCGAAGCCCCTGTTGCCGAAAGCGAAGACGACGACACGCCGCCTGCCGACGAAGACAGCGAAATCCCGGAACCGCCGCCCGGCCCGCTGAAGCTCGCCATCGTCGGCCGCCCCAATGCCGGCAAGTCGACCCTGATCAACAAGCTGCTGGGTGAACAGCGCCTCGTCACCGGGCCGGAAGCCGGCATCACCCGCGATTCCATCGCCATCGATTGGGACTGGGTGGACCGCGACGGCGCTGTGCAGCACGTCCGCCTGATCGACACTGCGGGCCTCAGGAAACGCGCCAAGGTCACCGACAAGCTGGAAAAGCTGTCGGCCGCCGATACCAAGCTGGCCATCGATTTCGCCGAAGTCGTGGTGCTGCTGCTCGATTCAACGCTGGGCCTGGAGGCGCAGGATCTGCGCATTGCCGACAAGGTGCTTTCCGAAGGCCGCGCGCTGATCATCGCACTCAACAAATGGGATGCCGCCCACGACCAGAGCCGCCTGTTCCAGGGTGTGAGGAGGGCGCTGGACGATGGTTTGAGCCAAGTGAAGGGCGTGCCCTTGCTCACCTGTTCGGGCGCCACCGGCAAGGGGCTCGACACGCTGATCGAAGTGGCGATGACGACGCGCCAGCGCTGGTCGCGGCGGGTGCCGACGTCCGCGCTCAACCGTTGGTTCGAAACCGCCACCGATCGCAACCCGCCGCCGGCGCCGGGCGGCGTGCGCATCAAGCTGCGCTATGTCACGCAGGTCGCGACGCGGCCGCCCACCTTCGTGGTGTTCGGCAACCGCACCGAAGGTCTGCCGGCCAGCTATGCCCGCTATCTCACCAACAGCCTGTCGACCGATCTGGATTTTGGCGGCCTGCCGATCCGATTGACGTTCCGCGGCGGGCGCAACCCATATCACAAGAAATAGGGGCTGCCGGCCCCGGACACAGGCAAGGGGCGGAACGGGGGCAGGGCGATGAAGCTTCACGGATATTGGCGCTCGACGGCAGCGTGGCGGGTGCGGCTCGCGCTCCACCTGAAGGGCATTGCCCATGAACAGGTGGCCGTGAATTTGCTGCAGGGCGAGCAGCGCAGCGCCGCACATCTGGCGCTCAACCCCCAAGGCCTCGTGCCGGTGCTGGAAACCGAAGGCGCCGCATTGAGCCAGAGCCTGGCCATCATCGAATACTTGGACGAACGCTTTCCGCAGCCGCCGCTGCTGCCAGCCGACGCGCTCGGCCGGGCACAGGTGCGAGCCGCGGCGCTCACCATTGCCGCAGAAGTCCACCCGCTCGGCAACCTGCGTGTGCAGCGCTGGCTGAAAGCCGAAATGCACGCCGATGATGCTGCCGTCACGGCCTGGTTGCACCATTGGATGCACGATGGTCTGGCCGCTTTGGAGCAGTTTGCGGCCCAGCATGGGGGCAGTTTTCTTTTTGGCGATGCCCCCGGGTTGGCCGACCTCTGCCTTGTACCGCAACTGTACAATGCGCGCCGGTTCGCACTGGCTCTTGATGTGTTTCCGCGTCTGCTGGCGGTGGAATCGCGCATTGCCGCGACTGCTTGGGCGCATGCTGCGCACCCTGATTCCTGCATCATCTTGCCGTAACCGTCCGCAGCATGAAATTAACCAGTAGCAACCAAAAAGATTGCAAAAGGACGAAACGAAGGTAGATATACGCCCGTAAATATACCCAAATGGGTACATTATTGGGGGTAACATGCCAGCTTTCGACCAACTCAGCCTGAGTGCCAATGGCAACACGGGTGCTGGCGCCGCGCGCCACATTGGCTTTTCAGTCGCCGCCCTGATGTTGGCGGGCACGGCGCTGGCGCCTGCCTTTGCCCAGACCGCTGATCTTGGTGGCCTGACGGTCTCCCGCAACGACTTCGTGAATTTCAACCCGCCCGGCATCGGCATCGAGCCGACCGAAATCACCAATGGCTTGCTGCGCATCAACCCCCTGGCGTCGCTGACCTACGCCGGTGATCTGACCGACAGCGGTGGCGTCTTTTCGCTGCTCAAGTTCGGCGCCAACGATCTCACCCTGGCGGGCGTCAACACCCACAGCGGCCAGACCACGGTGCAGGGCGGTCGCCTGATCGCCGGTTCGGCCACGGCCTTGTCGGCGAATTCGCTGTTGGCCATTGCCGGGCCGGTGGCGGGGTTGGCGACGGTTGATCTGAATGGCTTCAGCCAAACGGTGAACGGCCTGGTGGGCAACGGTACCGGCGTGCTGACCAGCACCACCGACCCGGCCATCCTGACGATCGACACCACCACCAATCTCACCTTCAACGGCGCGTTGCAGGGCGAGATTGGCATCACCAAGCGTGGTACCAGCATTCAGACCTTCACCAATCTCAATCCCGGCGCGGCGGCCACCAACGCCACCGGTCCGATCCGGCTTGAAGCCGGCGCGCTTCGCATCGGTTCCAGCAACGCACTGGGCAGCGGCGCCTTGACGGTTGCCGGCGTCGGCACGCTGAGCGTGGCCGGGGTAACGCCACTGACGTTCGACAACGCGATCGACCTTCAGGCCGGGTTGACCGTTGCCGCGGCAGCCAACCAGAGCATCACCCTCAACGGCACGATCACGGGCGCGTTCTCACTGACCAAGCTGGGTGTGGGTGAAGTCATCATCACGGGTGTCAACGGATACACTGGCGGCACCACCTTGAGCGGTGGCCGTCTTGTGATCGGCAATGCCAGCGCGCTGGGGACCGGCACTGTCACCCAGACGCAGACCAGTAGCATCGCGCTGGTCAATCCGGCTGCCGACCTCACGCTCGCCAATGCGTTCCAGCTGAACGCCTCTTCGCTGCAGATCGAAACCCCCAATGCTGGGGTGGTCTTCACCCTGTCCGGCAACATCTCGGGTGCTCCGGACGTTAACCTGATTGCTGGCAATGGCGGCACTGTTGTGCTCACTGGCAACAACAGCTTCCCGGGTATGGTGCGCCTGCGTTCGGGCACGCTGGGCATCGCCAACGCCTCCGGCGTCAATTCGGCTTCGGCCATTCGCGCCGAATCGGCCAACCGCGATATCGTGATTCTGGCCGCGGATCAGCTGGTTACCACTCGCCTCGTCAGCAATGTTGGCGACGGTGCGTTGGCGATCACCGTGAACACGGGCGCCAACAACGTGGAATTCTCGAATTCTTTGCGTGACGGCTTCGCCGGTGCTGGCGATACGCTGGCGATTGTGAAGACTGGCACCGGCATCTTCACGGCGTCCAATGCATCGAATACGGCGCTGGGCCGCACGGAGGTGACGGGCGGCTTCTCCGTCGCCGAAGGCACGCTCAACCTCACGGGCCGCATGGCCAACGACATCAATGTGGCGAGCGGCGCCACCCTTGCTGGCACTGGCTTCCAGGATGTTGGCACCACCACGATCAGCGATGGTGCCACGCTGTCGCCAGGCGATGCCCGCAACGCTGCGCCGTCCATCGGCACGCTCGCACTGAACAACCTCACGCTGGGTGCCACTGCCAGCACCGTCTTCGATCTGGGCCTGCCCAGCATCGATACATTTGCCCCGATCAACGATCTGATCGTTGTTGCCGGCAATCTGGATCTCGGCGGCAGCACGCTCAACTTCAACATCCTGCCCGGCTTCACCACCGGCACCTACCGTCTGATGACCTATGCCGGTGCACTGTCTGGCACGGCCAATCTGGGCCTGCTGCCGGTCGGCTTTATCTACACGCTGAACACTGCGGGCGGGAACGTCGATCTTGGCGTCGAATTGATCGATTTCTACTGGGACGGCAATGGTCCGGCCAACAACACTGTCGTTGAAGGCGGCCCCGGTACCTGGAATGTTGCCAACACCAACTGGACCGACGTTGGCGGCAACATCAGCATTGCCTGGCAGAACAATGCCCGCGCCTTCTTCACCAATGCTGGTGGCGAAATGACGGTTGATGGCAATTTCACCTATTCGACCCTGTTCTTCACCGTTGACGGTTACACGCTGGCCCCGGGCGCCGGCGCCACGCTGGGCGCCGATGCCGGCACCATCGACGTGGCGGCAGCGGCGACGGCCATGATCAATATCGATCTGGTCGGTACCAACGGCCTGACCAAGGCAGGCAATGGCACGCTGGTGCTGGGCGGCACCAACAGCTTCACCGGCGGTCTGTCGATCAACGCCGGCACGCTGGCCGTTACCCAGGCGGCGGCGCTGGGCGCTGATGCCGTCACCATCAATGGCAGCTCGCAGACCCTGCGCTTCGATGCCGACATGACGGTGTCCAACGATATCAACGGCGTGGGCATCGGCTACAACGTCAATACCGGCGCCAACACGGTGATCCTCAACGGTTCATTGTCAGGCGGCGGGGCGGACAAGCTGGGCACCGGTACACTGGTGCTCAACAACGCGACCAACGCGCAGCCCAACACCTTGGCGGTCTTCGGCGGATCGCTGATCGTCAACGGCGGCGTGCAAGGCAATGTCGGCGGCGCCAGTGCGTCCCTGATCGGTGGCACCGGGACGATCACTGGCTCGCTGTCCACGTCTGGCACGCTGTCGCCCGGTGTGGGCCCCGGCCAGGTCGGCACGCTCACAGCTGGCAGCCTGACCTTGACCGGGAACGCCATCGCCCTGTTCGATCTGGGCGTGGTCAATGTCGTCGCCGGCACCAACGATCTGGTCATCGTCAACGGCAATCTCGCGCTCGATGGCACGCTGATCGTCAACCCGCTGGCCGGCTGGCACATCGGCACCGGTAGCTTCCGCCTGTTCAACTATGGCGGCGCACTGACCGATAATGGCCTTGCTCTGGGTGGCGCACTGCTCACCCCGCCGGCGGACGTGACCTACACGGTCAACACGTCGGTTGCCAGCCAGGTCACGCTCGACATCGGTTACACGGGTGAATTCAACTGGGATGGCAATGGTGCCCCGGTTGATGGCGTGATCGAGGGCCGCGAGGGCACCTGGAACGCCACCAACACCAACTGGACCAACAGCGATGCGCTGTTCAACCTGGCCTGGGTGGACAGCACGGCCACCGTCGCCAATTTCGGCGGCCTCGTGAACCTGGGCGCCACGGTTGATGTGGTGGGCACCCGCACGTTCGGCACGCTGAACTTCACCCAGAACGGCTACACGCTGGCCGGCGCAGGTGATCTCGCCATGAACGGCGGCATCGTCAACGTGACGGCCGAACAGGCCACCATCAACGTGGCGATCAACGGCGCGGGCGGCCTGACCAAGAATGGCGCGGGTGAACTCGTGCTCGGCACCGCCAACGGTTATACCGATGGCACCACCGTCAACGCCGGCGTGCTGACCATGGCCGCCAACGGCGCCACCGGCACCGGCACGGTGACGCTGGCCGATGGCACCACCTTGCGCGGGGCTGCGGGCGTGAACATCACGCACGCAAATGCCGTCAACATGCTTGGCACTGGCACCTTCGACATTCTGGGCGAAGAATTCGTGCAGAACGGCCAGGTCTCGGGCGGCCTGCTGGTCAAGACCGGCGCTGGCCGTCTGACGCTGGGCAACGCTGCGAATGATTATACCGGCGGGACCGACATCACCAACGGCACTGTGGCTGTCGCCACCGATGGCGCGCTCGGCACCGGCAATATCCGTTTCTCGGGCTTCGGCGGCACGCTGGAAACGCTGGGTAGCTTCACCACCGCCAAGACCGTGACGCTCGATGCGGCTGGCGTGATCAACACCAACGCCAACACCAACCGCTTTGACGGTCTGGTCTCGGGCGCATCGCCGCTGACAAAGATCGGCAGCGGCACCCTGATCCTGACCAACACCAATAACTACAGCGGCGGCACCTTCCTCACCGAAGGCACCATCCAGATCAGCAACGGCAGCGCCATGGGCACCGATGCGAGCACGCTGACTGCGGCTGGCGGCACCACGCTGATCGCTGGCCTGGCCATCAACACCCCGCCGATGACGCTGGCGCAGGACATCGTCCTGACCGGCGGCAACCTCACCATCAACCTGCTGGGCAATGCCTATGGCGTGAACGTCACCAGCGGCGCGCTCGCCACCAACGGCACCGCGCTCACCTTGGGTGGCACCATCAGCGGTGCCGGCGGCATCGATACGCTCAGCTTCCTGGCTGGCGGCGGCGGCAGCATCGCCTTCACCCAGACCAACAGCTATGAAGGCGGCACCAACCTCGGCAGCGTCATCGCCTACATCGGTGCTGACGGTGCACTTGGCACCGGTGCCGTCAACCTGAACGGCTTCGGCGCCGGCATCCAGAATACGCTTGGGGGCACTAGTCGCACGCTGGCCAACGCCATCAACGTGAACGGCACCCAGCAGAGCCTCGGCGGCGCCGGTGATCTGGTTCTGGGCGGCAACATCGGCGGCACTGGCGAACTGTTCAAGGTCAACAACGGCACCGTCACCTTCACGGGCGGCGCCAGCGATTTCGGCGGCAGCTTTGCCGTCAACGACGGCGCCGTGCAGATGAACGGCGCCTTCACCAACGCCGCTGCCACGATGGCCGTGGCCGGTGGCGCGACGCTCTCTGGTACCGGCAGCTTTGCCGGCAGCGTGACCGTGGACGACGGCGGCTTCCTCACCCCCGGCAGCAGCGGCGGCGTGGGTGTGCTCACGCTGGGCAACCTGTCGCTCAGCGGCCTCAGCAACATCAACTTCCAGCTTGGCGCAGCCAACACGCTGGGCGGACCGCTCAATGATCGCGTGATCGTGGGCGGCAACCTCGTGCTCGATGGTCTGCTCAACGTCACCGAAACGGTTGGCGGGGCCTTCACCCTCGGCATCTACAACCTGTTCAGCTATGGCACGCTCACCAACAATGGTCTGGCCGTCAACGGCGGCCTGCCGGGTGGTCTCACCGGCACGGTGCAGATCAATGGCCTTGCCCAGCAGGTGAACTTGGTCGTCGCTGGGCCTGACAGCATCGTCATGAACTGGGATGGCACCGATTTCACTGCGGCTGTGCCCGGTGGCCAGGGTGGCAATGGCGTGTGGAACGCCACCAACACCAACTGGACCGGCGAAGCCCCCGGCGAAATCAACGCCACCTGGCAGAACAACGCTGTCGGCATCTTCGGCGGCACCGGTGGTTCGGTCGATGTGGCCAGCGCCTTCAACTTTGCCGGCCTTGGCTTCCAGGCTGATGGTTATGTGCTGAACGATGCTGGTGGCAGCCTCAACACCAATAGCACGCTGGGCAGCTTCATCTCGGTCGATGGCGGGCTGACCGCCACCATCAACGCCACCATCGGCGGCACCGGCCAGCTGTTCAAGCAGGGCGCCGGCACGCTGGTGCTGGGCGGCAACAACACGCTGGCGGGCGACGTCAACCTGGCCAATGGCACCATCGCCGTCACCAGCAATACGGCGCTCGGCCTTGGTTCGCTGATCTTCACCAGTGGCACCACGCTGCGCGCCGATGCCTCGGTGACGCTGGCCAACGCCATGCAACTCAATGGCCAGAGCAACATCGACAGCAACGGCAATGTGCTCACGCTTGATGGCGTGTTGTCGGGCACCGGTGGGTTGATCAAACTGGGCGCCGGCACCTTGGTGCTGAATGCCGCCAACAGCTATGCCGGCGGCACCTCGGTTGATGCCGGCACCGTGCAGGTTGGCAACAACTTGGCGCTGAGCACCGGCGGTGTGACCTTCCAGGATGCGACCACACTGCTGGCAGGGGTCAATGGCCTCACCCTTGCCAACCAGATCACTCTGGCAGGCGGCGTGACGGTTGATACGCAGCCATTTGACCTCACCCTTTCGGGCGAGATCGGCGGCTCCGGCCCGCTTACCAAGGTGGGCGCCGGCAACCTGATTCTGAATGGCAACAATGTCTACAGCGGTGGCTCGATCCTGCTCGACGGCACGGTCACGCTGGGCACCAGCACCGCTCTGGGCAGCGGCCAGGTCGATGTGAACGGCCCGGCGGTGCTGCTTTCGGGCGCGGCTGATCTCAACATTGCCAATGCCATCGTCTTGAACGATGTCGGCACCATCGATGTCAACGTGTTCACGACCACCTACAGTGGCGTGATCAGCGGCGCTTCGGTGCTGAACAAGGTCGGCTCCGGCAACCTGATCCTCACCAATGCCAACACCTATAGTGGCGGCACCACGCTGAACGAGGGCCGGCTGACGGTCGCCACCAACAGCGCGCTGGGCACCGGCACGCTCACCATGGCAAACGCTACCACCCTGGCGTCGGGGGCGGCGGGCCTGGTGCTGGCCAACGAAATCGACATCCCGACAGGGGTGGGCACCATCGATACCGCCGGCAACATGCTGACGCTCAATGGCACCATCATCGGTGAGGGTCTGCTCAACAAGATCAGCGCCGGCAACCTGGTGCTGAACGGCGCCAATCTCTATTCGGGCGGCACCACCATCAACGGCGGCACCGTGACCGTGGGTACCAACACGGCGCTCGGCACCGGTGGTGTGGTGATGGCCGATGGCACCATGCTGCGCGCTGGTGTGGATGGGCTGGCTCTGGCCAACGCCATCACCCTCAATGGCACCAGCACGATGAACACCCAGGCCTTTACCTTCACGCTGAACGGCGTGATCGGCGGCACGGGCACGCTCAGCAAGATCGGCGACGGCAATCTGGTCCTGGCCGGCACCAACAGCTACAGCGGCGGCACCAATCTGACCGCCGGCTCGCTGACGGTGGCCAACAACAGCTCGATCGGCACCGGCACGCTTACCACCACCGGTGGCACCACGCTGATCGTTGGCACCACGACCGGTACCGGCACGGCGGTGACTCTGGCCAATGCGGTCGTGCTGGGTGACGGTGCGACCACGGTCAACCTGCAGGGCACGTCCCTGACGTTCAACAACAACAGTTCAATCGCGACCGATGGCGCTGCCCTCACGCTGAACGGGGTTGTTAGCGGCGCTGGCTCGCTGGTGACCGGCAACTTCGGCACGCTCACGCTCAATGGCGCCAATACGTACAGCGGCGGCACCACCATCAACACGCGCAGCGTCGTCTATATCGGTTCCGATTCGGCGCTGGGCACCGGTATCGTGACCACTGGCGGCGCCACCGGCGTCTACAACAACAGCGGTGCGATCCGTACGCTGGCCAACAACTTCGTGATGAATGGCGGCACCTGGTTTGGCGGTACCAACTTTATGGTGCTGAATGGCACCCTCAGTGGCGCAGGTTTCATCATCAAGGCCGGCCCGGGGACGTTGGCGCTGAACGGCGAAAACAGCTACGCCGGTACCACGCAACTGCGTGACGGCCGCATCTCTGTCAGCAACAGCACTTCGCTTGGCACCGGCGCGCTGCGGGTGTTTGCGCCCACGGTGCCGCCGGCTGATGCCGCGGGCCTGGACACCAGGCTGAGGGCGGGCAACACTGGCATTTCTTTGGCCAATGCCATCACACTGGATACCGGCAGCAACCTGGTCGTCGAAAGCGACGTGGCCAGCTTCACGCTCGCTGGTGTCATCAGTGGCGATGGCGCGCTCACCAAGGTCCTGTCCGGCAATCTGATCCTGACCGGCGACAACAGCTACACCGGCGGCACCGCGCTCAACGCTGGCACCATCACGGTGGGCAGCAACACTGCGCTGGGAACTGGCCGCCTAACCATGGCGGGCGGCACTACGCTGGCTTCGGGCGCGGCGAATCTGGTGCTGGCCAATGCCATCACCACGCTGGGTGCTGGCACGGTCGATACGACCGCCAACGTCTTCACGCTGAACGGCGTGATCGATGGTGCCGGTTCGATCAGCAAGGTCGGCAGCGGCACGCTGGTTCTGGGTGGTGACAATGCCTACTCGGGCGGCACCAACCTCAATGCCGGCACCATCCAGGTGAACACCAACACCGCACTGGGCACCGGCGGCCTTGTGATGGCCGATGGCACCGCGCTGCTTGCAGGCGTGAACAGCCTGGCTCTGGCCAATGGCGTCACGCTTAACGGCACCAGCACGATGAACACCCAAGGCTTCACCCTCGCGCTGAACGGCGTGATTGGTGGCACCGGTACGTTGGCCAAGATCGGCACCGGCACGCTGGAGTTGAACGGCGACAACACGTACAGCGGGGGCACCAGTCTGACGGCGGGCACCATCCGCGTCGGCAACAACAACGCGCTGGGCACCGGCAACCTGGCCATGGCGGCGGGTACCTTCCTGCAGGCGGGCGCCCCGTTGCTGACCATCGCCAACACCGTCAGCATGGCTGGCGGTGCCACGGTTGACGTGGCGGGCCAGACGCTCACCCTGGGCGGCCTGATCTCGGGCGCCGGCCCGTTGTCGGTGATCGACAGCGCTTCGGTTCCGGCAGCGGCCCTGGTTCTGACCGGCCTCAACACCTACACGGGCGGCACGGTTGTCACCGGCACCACGGTGCTGGTCAGCCAGGATGCCAACCTCGGCAATGCCGCGGGCGGCATCACGCTGGTGGGCGGCACGCTGCGAACCACGGCCAGCTTCTCCACTGCCCGGACATTTGCCCTGGGCACCGGCGGCGGCACGGTTGATGTGGCCACCGGCACCACGCTCACCAGCACGGGCGTGGTCAGCGGTACCAGCCTCACCAAGATTGGCGGCGGCACGCTGGCGCTCAATGCAGCCAACACCTACGCCGGTGGCACGGCGCTGAATGCCGGCACCATATCGGTGGGCAACAATGCTGCGCTGGGCACCGGTGCACTGGCCATGGCGGGCGGCACCACGCTGGCCGCGGGCGCCAACAACCTGGCTCTGGCCAATGCGATCAGCACCGCGGGCGTTGGTACGGTTGATACCGGCTCCAACATTTTCACCCTTGCCGGTGTCGTGTCGGGTGCAGGCTCGATCGCCAAGGTCGGCACCGGTAACCTCGTCGTCAACGGCGCCAACACCTACGCTGGTGGCACCGCGCTCAATGCCGGTACCATCACCGTGGGCAATAACGCGGGCCTCGGCACCGGTGTGCTGACCATGGCTGATGCCACGACCCTCAGCGCGGGTGTGACCGGCCTCACCGTGGCCAACAACATCGTCACGCTGGGCGCAGCCACCATCAACAGCGGTGCGACCCCGTCTGCCCTCACGCTTTCGGGTGTGATCAGCGGCGCGGGCAGCGTCAGCAAGACCGGCACCGGCATCCTGAACCTGACGGGCGCCAGCACCTACACCGGCGCCACCACCGTGGCGGCGGGCACGCTGAATGTGACCGGTTCATTGGCTTCTACTGTCACCGTCAATGCGGGGGCGGCATTAACGGGTACGGGCACTGTTGGACCGCTCAATGTCGTCGCCGGCGGCTCGGTCAACCCGGGCGTTCCGGGTGCCACCAATACCGCCACCCTCGCCGTCGCGGGGTCCGCTACGTTGAACGGCACCTACACGGCCAATATCGCGGCGACGACCAGCGACTTGATCGCGGCAAACGGGACGCTCACCAAGGGCGGTACGCTGGTCGTGGTTCCGCTGGTTCCAACTGCCTTCACCCAGTTCAACAGGGTCTACACGGTGGCCAGTGGCACAAGCCGCACCGGCACCTTTGCCACGACCTTGGGCATGGATCAGTTCGGCGCCGCCTTCAACCCGGTGGTGGAATACACGGCCACGCAGGTGAACATCCGTCTGGCGCCGCAAAGCCTGGTGACGCTGGGCAACCGCTTCGGCGGCATCAGCGGCAACGCGCTGGAAGTGGCGCAGGCCTTCGATCGTGCGGTTGCCGGCGGTTACAACCCGCAGGCCTTCTTCGCACTCTACAATGCCGGCTCCAACCTGCCGCGCACCCTGCGCGAACTGTCGGGCGAACAGCGTGCTACCGAACGGCGCGTGGTGCTCGACAGCAACCGCGTCACCCGCGAAACCGCGTTTGATCGCCTGAACCTCGGCATGGCCTCCATGGCTGGCCAGCAAGTCAGCACCAGCGATGGGGACAGCTCGCTCACCTTCTGGCTGCGCGGTGCGGGCACGTGGGGCAAGGCGCAGACCAGCGGTGCAGCCACCAGCTTCCAGACCGAACAGCTGGGCCTGCTCACCGGTATTGATTGGTCGCGCGACACGCTGACCGTGGGCGGCATGTTCCACTACACGACGACGAATGTTGAATTCGGCGTCCTGGGTGGCAGCAGCCGAGTGGAAAGCGTTGGCGGCACCGTTTATGCGGGCTGGCGTCAGCAGGACTCCGGTTTTGTGATCAACGCCGGTGTCAGCTTGGCCGGCGCCCGCACCAACGGCAGCCGTGCCATCACCCTGGCTGGCTTCACCCAGTCGCTGGCAGGCACTACAACCGGCACCACCTACCAGGTGTTTGGTGAACTGGCCTTTGATCTGGCCAAGGGCACAAACACACGGATCGAACCGTTCGTGCGCAACGCCTATATCGGGGCTGATATCAAGGCGCTCACCGAAACCGGCGGTATCGCCGCCCTCACTGCGCCGCGTGCATCGTACAACATCAATGTGACCAATGCCGGTATGCGCTTTGGCACCGCCCTGAACGGCAAGATTGATGTGAACGCCAGCGCGGCCTGGCAGCGTACATCGGGTGCCCGCGAAGCGGCGACGCAGATCGGTATCCCGGCAGTCGGCCAGAACGGCAACATCCGCTCGGTAAGCATCGACAAGGATGCCCTGCTGCTGCAGGCCGGGCTTGGTGCCAACCTGTCCGACAAGATCCGGATCGGCGTCGATTACTCGGGCCTGATCGGCGCCCGCAACGACGATCACGGCGGTCGTGCGACCCTGAACTTCGCGTTCTGATCGCGAAGCCCACAGGGCTGAACACAGGAACGGCGGTCCCCTTGGGGGCCGCCGTTTCGCTTTTGGCCTGGCGCCCCTGCTTCCACCTGCCACACAGGGGAGGGGCCGTCCGACGCGCTCTGTGCCATTGACCGCGCACCCCTTGGCTTCCTATCGGAACCCGCATGACCTTTGCCGCCAACTTCATGTCCGACAACGCTGCCGCGCCCTGCCCGGAGGTGTTGGCCGCGCTTGCCGCGGCCGCCCCGGCCCAGAATGCCGGTTATGACGGGGATGACTGGTCGCGCCGGCTCGATGCGCTGTTCTCCACGTTGTTCGGGAGGGACTGCATGGCCCTGCCGGTCAGCACCGGCACCGCAGCCAATGCGCTGGCGCTGGCTTGCCTGGTGCCGCCGTGGGGCGCGGTGGCCTGCCATACCGAAGCGCATATCCATGTTGATGAATGCGGCGCGCCGGAATTCTACACTGGTGGTGCCAAGTTGATGCTGTGCGCAGGCGAGCACGGCAAGCTGACGCCCGCCGGGCTGGATGCCGGCCTCGCCAGCCACCGCAATGATGTGCACCAGGTGCAGCTGAGCGCGCTTTCGATCACCCAGGCCACCGAATGCGGCACCGTCTACACCCCAGCGGAAATCGCCGCGCTCACCGCCCATGCTGCCGCCAAGGGCTGGCGTGTGCATCTGGACGGCGCGCGGTTCGCCAATGCCGTCGCGCAATTGGGCTGTAACCCAAGCGAAATGGTGGCCGGCGTCGATGCGCTCAGCTTTGGCTGCATCAAGAATGGCGGGCTTTCGGCCGAAGCGCTGGTGCTGTTCGATCTCAGCCTTGCCGATCAACTGCGCTGGCGCCGCAAGCGCGCCGGGCAAATGCCCTCCAAGGGCCGGTTCAACGCGGCGCAGATCATCGCCATGGTGGAAGACGGCGTGTGGATGCGCAATGCCCGCGCCGCCAATGCCGGCGCGCAGGCGCTCGCCGCCGCCGCCCAGGATCGCCTGCTGCATCAGGTGCAGGCCAACGAAGTCTTCGTGCAGCTCGCCCCCGGCGAACCCGATCGGCTGCGCAGCGCGGGCTTCAATTTCTATGATTGGGGTGATGCCGGCTCGAACGAAGCTCGGCTGGTGGTAAGCTGGGACACGCCGGCCGCCCACGTCGAGGCGCTGGCCCGCGCGCTGGCAGCGGGTTGATGGCAACGACTGAAGGCCGCTTCACCCCGCTGGCCTGGTTCGCCTTCATCGTCTGCACCCTGATCTGGGGCAGCACCTGGTTTGTGATCCGCACCCAGTTGGGCGAGGTGCCGCCCAGCTGGTCGGTCACCTGGCGCTTTGCGTTGGGCGCCGCCGTGATGTTCGGCCTGTGCTTGGTCAGGGGCAAATCCTTGCGGCTCACCGGCCGCCAGCACGGTTTTGCGCTGCTGGTCGCCGTCAGCCAGTTCGTGCTCAATTTCAATCTCGTCTATCGCTCCGAACAATATCTCGCTTCCGGCCTCGTCAGCCTCACCTTCGCCTTCCTGCTCGTCACCAACACGGCGCTTTCCGCCATTTTCCTCGGCCAGCGCGTCACCGGCCGCTTCATGATCGGCAGCGCCATCGGGTTGGCCGGCGTGGCCCTGCTGTTCGCGCCCGATCTGGGCAAGCCGGGCGGCGAACAGATGGGACTTGGGCTGGCGCTGGCCTTTGGCGGCGTCATCTCCGCCAGCATCGCCAATGTGTTGCAGGCCACGCCGCAGGGCCGCGCCATGCCGCTGGAAGCCGGCATCGCCTGGGCGATGGCCTGGGGCGCGATGATTGATGGCGCGGTGGCGTGGGTGGTGTCTGGCCCGCCGGTCATTTCCACAGCGCCCGTCTATCTGGCCGGCCTCGCCTATCTCGGCATTGCCGCGTCGGCGGTGGCCTTCAACCTCTATTACATCCTGATCCGCACCGTGGGGGCGGGGCCGGCGGCGTGGAATGGCGTGGCGGTGCCGGTGGTGGCGATGGCGCTCTCCACCCTGCTGGAAGGCTATCAATGGACCCTGACCGCCGTTGCCGGCATCGCACTGGCGCTCGTCGGCCTCACCATCGCGCTGAAGGCCAAGGCGAGCCAATCGTAAAAGTCCCTAGGTAGCCATCCCGATTCCCTCAAGCGCCCCAGATGCCAATATCGGGGTGGGAGACAGGATGATGGTGTTCAGCAACAGCTGCGGGCAATGCAAGGTGCGGGATCAAGCCCTGTGCGGGATCTTGTCCGATATCGAATTGGCGCCCTTGGCTGCCTGTGGCGTGCAGCGCAAGCTGGCTCGCGGCGAGACACTGGTGCGCGCCGGCGATTCAGCCCCGGTTTGCGCCAATATCCAGAGCGGCCTGATGAAGATCAGCGATGTCAATCCCGCCGGCCAGGAAGTGATCGTGGGCCTGTTGTGGCCGGGCGATTTCGTTGGCACGCCGTTCCGCACGGAACAGCCCGCCCTGCATGACGTGGTGGCGCTGACGCCGGTGAGCCTGTGCCTGTTTCCGCAGCGCCACATGGAGCGCGCCCTGATCGAGAATCCAAGCATGGAGCGCGCCCTGCTGAGCCGCACGCTGGCCGAGCTGGAAGCCGCCCGTACCCATTGTTCAAAGCTGGCGCGGGCAACTGCCCTGGCCCGCGTTGCCGGCTTCATCGTCGAATCGGCCCGACGCAGGGATGCATTGGGAAGCGAGCGTGACAGCGAAACCGTGACGACCGTCGAACTGCCGCTGAGCCGGGGCGAGATGGCCGATCTGCTTGGCCTGACCATCGAAACTGTCAGCCGCCAGATGTCGCGTTTGAAAAGCGCCGGGGTGATCGGGCTGCCCGGTGGCCGCCACGTGATGATCCATGATCCCGACGCGCTGGCCGAAGCCGCCGAAGAATTGAACTGAAGGGAGAGACGCGATGAAAACGATCCTTGTGCATATCGAAGGTGACGATGGCCAGGAGGCAAGGCTGAATGCGGCCTTCGATCTGGCGCGCGCCTCCGGCGGCCACCTCGTCTGCCTGTCGGTGATGCCCTATGCCGCTTATGCCTTGGGCGATCCGGCGATGGGTGCCTTTCCGGTGACCACGCTCATCGACGCGGTTGAAGCCCGCCGCAAGGAAGAGCGCACCGCCGTTGAAGCGCGGCTTACCCAAGAAGGCGTCAGCTGGGAATGGCAGGCAGCCGATGGCGACTCCAGCGATCGGCTCGTCGAACATGCAAGGCTGGCTGATGTGGTGGTGATGAGCGCCGGGCCGTTTTCGCGTCAGGCCGCATTGCAACTGGGGATCACCGGCGATGTCGCTATCCGTTCCCCTGCGCCGGTGCTGGCGGTGCCGCCCAACGCCCGCGGCATCACAGTGGCCGGCCCCGCCCTTGTCTGCTGGGATGGCGGGCAGGAAGCGGCGCGGGCGCTGCGCGCGGCGCTGCCGCTGCTGGCGTTGAGCGAGGCGGTGACGTTGCTGACGGTGGAAGAGAAAGATACGCAATTCGGTGTGCGGGCCGCTGCGGCCTTCCTGTCCCGCCACGGCATCCATGCCGATGTGGTGGAACGCGCGAGTGGCAGCAGCAGCATCGAACAGGTGATCCGTTCGGTGGCGGCGGAACGGCAGGCGGCGTGGATTGTGCAGGGCGCCTATGGCCACAGCCGCATGCGCCAGATGCTGTTTGGCGGGGTGACGCGCGGGCTGCTGGCGGATGCGCCGGCACCAATCCTGATCGCCCATTGATCTGGATCAAGGCGAAGGCCGGCCGGGCTTGGCAGTTTCTTGAGGGACGCCCGGTTGCGGGCGCAGCTTGGGAGAGGGGAAATGAAATTCGAATTCCGCGAAGAGCATGGCGTGGCGATCGAAGGCGCCAAACAGGCCGCTCCGGCACCTGAACAAGGTGTAAGGCGGCTGGATTTTGACTTGCCAAACAAGCTGTTGGCGCAACTGGTGGGAGCTGGGGCGGCTTATCTTTCCATCATGTATGTTGCGTTTCAGGCAGGCACTGGGCTTGGTTTGATCTTCGTGGTGTTCGGTCTGGTGCTGGTGGCCTATTACGGGTTGCCCTTGATGATGCAGCAGGCGTCGGGCCCCAACAAGGATGACGTCCCGCGCAAGGGAGCGTGGGGAATTGATACCGCCAGCGGCTATCTTTCAGGCCGGGCAGCCTATGCCCAGGTGATGACGGTGCCGTTGCTGATGGTAGCCTGGGCCATATTCGTGGCCGTGATTACCTGATTTCTCCGTTTCAGGGGTTGGTTGTCGACCGGACTGCATCCTCCGTCTCCCACCCATCCTGCGGGGGGTGACGCCGGGCCGATCAACCAACGGAAGGCCGTCGACCCGGGCAGGGACGACGGCCTTCCTTCTTTCTGGTGTGTCACGCGGCCTTTGGCAGCGCCTGTGCCAGCCGCCATAATTTCTCCGGCGTGGCCGGCATTTCCACCTGCTGGCCATCCAGCGCATCGATGATGGCGTTGATCACCGATGGCATGGCGCCGATGGTCCCAGCTTCGCCGCAGCCCTTCACGCCCAGCGGGTTGGTGGGCGAGGGGGTGTTGAGCGTTTCAAAGGCGACCGCCGGCGGCATCACGTCGGCGCGCGGGATGCCATAGTCCATCAGGCTGCCGGTGATCAGCTGGCCGGCCTCATCATAAACGATATTCTCCAGCACGGCCTGGCCCAGCCCTTGCGCGATGCCGCCGTGGATCTGGCCTTCCACCAGCATCGGGTTCACCAGCACGCCGAAATCATCGACCAGGCTGTAGCGTGTCACGGCGATCATGCCGGTATCGGGGTCCAGCTCGACTTCGGCGATGTGGCAGCCGTTGGGGAAGGTGGGGGCGGGCTTGGATTCCTTGGTGGTGTACCGGCTGCGGCCATCCAATGCGCCGGGATGGCGGCTGGCGAGTTCGGCCCAGCTCAGCGTGGCATTGCTGCCGTGCGCCTTGAACAGGCCATCGCCGTAATCGACGTCGCTGCCCAGATCTTCACTGGCCAGCGCAGTGCCGCGGGCAATCATGTCGTCGGCACACACCAGCACGGCGCCGCCGCCGAACGCCATCGATCGCGAGCCACCAGTGCCGCCGCCCACCTCCATGCGGGTTGTGTCGCCCTGCACGATGCGGATCTGGTCCATCGGCACGCCGAGTTTCGCCGCAGCGACCTGCGCATAGACGGTTTCATGGCCTTGGCCGTTGGATTGGGTGCCGACCGACATTTCGATGGTGCCATCGGCCGCAACCCGCACATCGGCATGTTCCTCGGTGCCGCCACCGCCAGCGATTTCGACATAATAGGCCATGCCGCGACCCAGGCGCTTGCCGCGCTTGGCGGCTTCCGCCTTGCGGGCGGAGAAGCCGGCCCAATCGGCCACCTGCTTGGCGCGTTCCAGCACGGCGGGGAAATTGCCGATATCGAAGGTGAGGCCCAGGCCGTTTTCGTGCGGCAGTTCGGCCGGCAGCAGCAGGTTGCGGGCGCGCATCTCGTCAACCGGCACGCCGATTTCGCGGGCGGCAGCTTCGATCAGCCGCTCCATGATATAGGCCGATTCCGGGCGGCCAGCGCCTCTGTAGGCATCCACCGGCGTGGTGTTGGTCACAACGCCGTGCACCAGATTGTGGATCGCCGGGATGCGATAGACGCCGCCCATGATGCGGCCGCCGGCCATCGTCTGGATCGCCGGGCCGAACTGCGCCTGATAGGCGCCCAGATCGGACCAGGTTTCCACCTTCAGCGCCAGGATGCGGCCCTGCGCATCGAGCGCGAGCGCGGCTTCGCTTTCCATGGCACGGCCGTGGGTATCGGTCTGGAAGGCATCGCTGCGTTCCCCCGTCCACTTCACCGGGCGGCGCAGATGGCGGGCGGCGTGCAGGCACAGCGCATATTCCGGATACAGGAAGCTCTTCATGCCGAAGCCGCCGCCGACATCGTGTGTGACAACGCGCATCTGCTCGATCGGCACCTGCAAGATGGCCTTGGCCAGCTCGCGGCGCATGGTGGCAACGCCCTGGCTGCCGGTGGTGAGCGTGAAGCCTTCGCCCTCGCTATATTCGCCCAGCGCGGCGCGCACTTCCATCGAGGTGGGCGCGATTCGGTTCTGGATGATCTTCAGGCGCGTCACATGCGCGGCGCCGGCAATGGCGGCATCGGCCGCCGCGCCATCGCCCACCTGCCAATCGAACAGGCTGTTCGATTTGGCTTCCGGCCAGATCAGGGATGCATCAGGCATAAGCGCGGCAGCGATGCTGGCGACGGCGGGCAGTTCTTCATAATCCACGAAAATGGCTTCGGCACCGGCGCGGGCCGCCTCGCGGGTTTCGGCGACAACAAAGGCGACACCATCGCCCACAAAGCGCACGCGATCATCGGCCAGCAGCACGCGAGGCGTCTTCACGTCACCTGACAGCGGCACCAGGCAGGGGATCGGGCCGTAACTTTCGACATCCTTGTGGGTGTAGACGGCGACGACACCCGGCACATCCAGCGCGGCCGACACGTCGATATCCTTGATTTCGGCATGGGCATGGGGGCTGCGAAGGGTAACGCCATACAGCATGCCGGGCCGCGACAGATCATCGGTGAAACGGCCCTGTCCGGTGAGCAGGCGGGCGTCCTCGACGCGGGTGACCGATTGGCCGGTGCCGAACTTCATGGGGCAGACTCCTCAAGGCAGGCCAACAGGCCGGCGTGATAATCGGGGTATAACAGCGAATAGCCAAGCTGCCTTTTCATGCGGCCATTGGCCACCCTGCGGCACTCGGCATAGAAGGCGCGGCCCATGGGCGACAGAGCGGCCTGTTCCAGCGGGATCAGCGGCGACGGCTCCATCCCCAGCATCCGTGCGGCGGCCGCCGTGACGGCTTCACCCGGCGCGGGCAGATCATCGGCGATGTTGTAAACGCCGGCCGGGCCGCCGTGCATGCTGGCCAGCACGCTGCCTGCAATATCGTCAACATGGATGCGGCTGAACACATGGCCGGGCAGATCGATGCGGGCGACCGGCCCGGCGCGCAGCCGATCAAGCGCGGAACGGCCGGGGCCATAGATGCCGGGCAGGCGGAACACGCGGGATTGCGGGTGCAGCGCCTCCCACTGCTCATCGGCCAGGTTGCGGCCGCCGCGACGGCCCTGACGGGGAGCGCCTTCATCAACCCAGGCCCCGCCCGCATTGCCATAAACGCCGGTGGACGAAAGATAGCCGATCCATTTCGCTGGTGCCCTGGCCAACGCCGACCCAAGGGCGGTCAGCACCGGATCGCTGCCGTCACTGGCAGGCGGCACGGAGGACAAGATGTGCGTGGCACTGGCGATGACGCCCGGCAATTCCGGACTGTCGAGGGTGAGCACAGCCGGGCCGGGGCGCGAACGCACCGCCGTGAGCGCAAAGCCCGCCGCCTGCGCCGCCTTCGCAATCAAGCCCGCGCTATACCCAAGGCCAAGAACCAACAGATGCATGGCACATGTCTAGGCCACGACGCGCACAGGCGCCAGCGCTGCCAGCCTATTTGATGTCCGGTGCGTCCAGATGCTCCGCTTTCCAGCGCATCGCGGTGAGCACGCGGGTGTGGCCGCTGGGGTGATCAAAGAAAATCACTTCTTCCAAGGGACTTGGCTCGATCTTGCGATATTGCGACAGCTTCATGGCGATGCGGGCAAAGCCATCTGGCGCGCGGGCGGCATTGAGGCCGAAAACATCGGCTTCCTGTTCCTGCACGCGGATCATTGTGTTGGTGATCGGCGTGCCCAGCAGGAACACAAAACTGATCACGATGGTCAGCGCCGGCAGCGCGCCGGGATCAGCCATTCCTTCGATCCCCCAGGGCCCGCCAAAGCGTGTCAGTAGCCACGGCGTACCCACCGCCACCAGCGCCAGGCTGACCGCGATGAGCAGCGTAACGGTGATGATCAGTTTCCACATGTGGTTGAGCACATAATGGCCCAGCTCGTGCGCCATCACCGCGCGGATCTCGTGAATGTCCTGCTTCATCAGATTGTCGTTCAGCGCGATGCGGGTGGTGCCGAACAGGCCTTTGACATTGGCGGAGATGCGATCCGATTGGCGGCTGGCATCAACCAGATAGACATTGTCGGCCGGCACACCATTGGCACGCGCCAGCTTGAGCACCTCGGTCTTCACCGGGCCATCGGGCAGCGGGGCGTAGTCATTGAACAATGGATCAAGATAGACCGGCGCCAGCGTGATCGTGACCATCATCACCCCGATGGTCAGGCCGGCGCCGCCCAGCCACCAATTGCGCGGGAAACGGCGAATGGCTGCGTGCACGCCCATCCACAGCAGCGCCGCCAGCAGCGTATCGACCGCAATGAAGATCAGCTGCTCGCCGCCCCATTCGGCAAGGCCTTGATTCGACAGGCCATAGGCATGTTCGCGGAAGAAGTCGGTGTAGAGGACATAGGGCGCGGTGATGACGGTGATCAGCAGCAGATAGGGCACGGCAAACAGGAAAGCGGCCAGCAACGGTCCCGCCTTGCTGCGCGCCCAGCGGGACAGCCGCGCCGCCCATCCCAGGCGCAAGACGATCAGATTGGCCACCAACGTGACGAGAAATTCGGCGAGGATCAGCCAGTAGCCACCCTCGAAATAGGCATCGGATTTCGCCCGCGCCGCGCCCTTCAGCGTCGCCATATAGGCCTGTGTTGCCAGTTCCGGATCAAATGCCATGGTGTCTCCTGTTGGTATCTGTATTGCATGAACAATACAGATAGACAAGCTTGTGCCGCGGCCACACCGCTGACCCGCCGCTTTTGCACAGCTTGCCGCACCCCGCAGCCATGCCACCATCCGCACATGCTCAGCCGCGCCGACGATTATCCCATCCACCAGACCCCGGAGCCGATCGCGGTTTCAGGGACGGACCGCAATTTCTATGATCGCTATTTCTTCAGTGCGCAGGCGCCGGATGGCGGCGCGGTGGTGGGCGTGGCGATGGGCATCTACCCGCACCTCAACATCATCGATTGCGCGGTATCGGTGCTGGCGGGTGGCCAGCAGCACAGCCTGTTCGCCAGCCGCATCCTCCACGGCGAGCGCATGGATCTGCGCGTTGGCCCGGTCACGCTGGAGGTGGTTGAACCGCTGCACAAACTGCGCCTTGGCATTGCGCCCAACGACACCGGCATCGCCGGGGAACTGCTCTTCACCGGCCGCGCCGCGCCGATCCTGGAGCCGCGTTTCATCCGCCGCATCGGCACCCGCACCATGATGGACGTGACGCGCATGACGCAGGGCGGCCAGTGGAGCGGGCAGATCAGCGCCGCTGGGGTGGCGCATGATCTCACCGGCTGGCGCGGCACCCGCGATCGCAGCTGGGGTGTGCGCCCGATTGGTGCCGCCGATCCGCAAAGCCCGCAGCCGGCAACCCCGCCGCAATTCTTCTGGCTGTGGACGCCGACGGCCTTCGATGATTGGCACCTGTTCTTCCACAGCAACGACGATGAACATGGCCGGCCGTGGAACCGCGCCGGCGTGCTGGTGCGCCTGAAGGATGGCGCCGAATTCCCGCTGGAAGATGCACGCATGGCACTCGCTTTCCGCCCTGGCAGCCGCCATGCTGGTGCCGCCCGGCTGGAAGCGCGGCTGCAGGACGGCCGCCCCGTGACGGTGGATTTCCGCATCGGCGAGAATTTCATGATGCGCGGCATCGGCTATGGCCACCCGGTGCGCGGGCACGGGATGTTCCAGGGGCCGGACGTCGTTTCGCACGAGGTGTTCGATCTGGCCGGCATCGATCCGGCCAACCCGATGAACGCGCATGTGCAGGGCCTGAGCGAGGCCAGCCTGTCGATCGGCGGAGCGGTACCGCTGGTCGGGCGCGGCCTGTTTGAGCAACTCGCGATCGGCCCGC
Organism: Sphingomonadales bacterium 32-65-25; assembly: GCA_002280855.1. GTDB lineage: Bacteria > Pseudomonadota > Alphaproteobacteria > Sphingomonadales > Sphingomonadaceae > Sandarakinorhabdus. Next base: position 46,646 of record NCEU01000007.1, read on the forward strand.
ACGCACCGTCGGGTTTCAAGGACCTGTTCGACCTTGCCGGCTGAACATCTCGTCCGCTTCCTGTCGACACGCTGGGGGGAAACGGTCAGCATCACCGGCCTGAAGCGTTTCCACGGCGGCTCGGCGCGGCAGACCTATCGCTTTGATGCCACGGGCGTATCGGGCCGGCGCGAGGCGTTGGTGCTGCGCCGCGACCCGCCGTCGAGCCTGATCGAGACCGACCGGCTGGCCGAATATCGCGCCATCCAGTGTTTCGCCGGGACCGATGTGCCAGTGCCCGAACCCGTGTTCTGCGACGAAGGCCCGGAAAGCTTTGGTTCGCCCGGGTTTCTCATGCGCGAAGTGCCAGGCGGTGCAGCGGCTGGCCTGCTCGAACCCGAACCTTATGGCGAGCACGCGGCCGCCATCGGTCGGCAATTCTTCACCGCCTTGGGCCGCATTCACGCCGAGGATCCGGGCAAGGCGGGATTGCCCGCCATGGCCCCAACGGATGCTGCATCGGCGCGGCTGGCGCACTGGAAGGCGGCATTTGACGCCGATGCCTTCCGCCCGGAACCGCTGCTTGATGCCGCCTTCTGCTGGCTGGCCGCCAATCTGCCGCCGCCGCCGGAACGCATCAGCATCGTGCATGGCGATTATCGCTCCGGCAACTTCCTGCATGACGGGGCGGGCAGGCTGCTGGCCGTGCTGGATTGGGAAATGGTCCACCCCGGCGATGCGCACGAGGATCTGGCCTGGGCCTGCGATCCCTTGTGGTCGAACTTCTCCGGCCGGCCCGCAGCCACGCTGCCGCTGGCCGAGGCCATCACTGTGTGGGAAGCCGCCTCCGGCCTGAGGCTCATCCCCGAAAGCTGGCGCTGGTGGCGGCTGTTTGCGCAGGTGCAGGGGCTGGTGATCTGGATCAGCGCCGCGCGTGAGATCATCGATGGCCGCAGCCATGATCCGGTGCTGATGTTTGCCGGCACCATCCCCTATCGCTTCCACACGCTCACCCTGGCGCAATCGCTGGAGGTCGTCCTGTGAGCCTGCCACTCTCAGCCTTGCTCGCCGCACTGGCCAATGCCCAGGCCAATGAAGTCGCGCCCGCCCTGCAATTGCTTGGGCAGGCCGACGCGCCCGATGCCAATTATGCCGGCGGCACCGCGGCGACATCTGCCCTGATCCTGATGATCACGGCGGCGGAAACGGCGGCCAGGCCGGCCCGCGAAGCTGCTTGCGCCGATGCTGCCCGCCCGCTGCTCGGCGCTGCTGCGGATGGCCGTGATGTCCGGGCAACGGCGCTGGGCGCGTTGTTGGCACAAGGCGACAGACACGCGTTGGCTTTGCTGAAGGCCGAAGCCGCTGCCGAATGGCAAGTGCTGGCCGGGCTGATGCTGCCGCCGCCTGTTCCCGTGGAGTAGCACCAGAAACCGCTTCCCCTTGGCACCCCTTTCGCGCACCATGGGCGCATGCTTGATGCCCGAACCAACCCGCCGCTGGCCGAAGTGCGCCTGACGGATTATCGCGAGCCGGATTGGCTGGTGCCGCAGGTGGAACTTGATTTCCGGCTGGATAATGTTCGCACCGTGGTGAAGGCCCGGCTGCACGTGCAGCGCAATGGCACCCACAATCGCCCGCTGGTGCTGGATGGCCATGCGCTGGAAACCACCGCCATCCGCATCGATGGCGTCGGCGTGGCGGCCTGGCCCAATGGCGACATGCTGACCTTGCCGATCACCGGTGACAGTGCGGTGGTGGAAACCGAAGTCGTCATTCACCCGCAGCGCAACACGCGGCTGATGGGGCTTTATGCCAGCGAAGGCCGGCTGGTGACGCAGTGCGAGGCGGAAGGCTTCCGTTCCATCACCTGGTTCCCCGATCGACCCGATGTCTTGTCCCGCTACACCGTGCGGCTGGAGGCGGAGAAGGTGGCGTTCCCTGTGCTGCTGTCCAACGGTGATCGCGGCGCAGCGCAGGATCTGCCCGGCGGCCGCCACGACATCAGCTGGACCGATCCCTGGCCCAAGCCCGCCTATCTGTTCGCGCTGGTCGCCGGGCAATTGAGCGCGCTGGAAGATGAATTCACCACGGCCAGTGGCCGCCATGTGAAGCTCGCCATCTGGACGGCGGCGGGCGATGTATCGCGCTGCGCCCATGCCATGGCGGCGCTGAAGGCCAGCATGGACTGGGATGAGCGCGTCTATGGCCGCGAATATGATCTGGACGAATTCAACATCGTGGCTGTGGCTGATTTCAACGCCGGCGCGATGGAGAACAAGGGCCTCAACATCTTCAATTCCAAATATATTTTGGCCGATACCGAAACCGCCACCGATCAGGATTTCGATGCCGTGGCCGGCGTGGTGGCGCATGAATATTTCCACAATTGGACCGGCAATCGCGTCACCTGCCGTGACTGGTTCCAGCTGTCCCTGAAGGAAGGTCTAACGGTTTTCCGTGACCAGCAGTTCAGTGCCGATCAGGGCAGCGCTGCCGTGCGACGCATCGATGATGTGCGGGCGCTGCGCGCCGTGCAGTTCCCCGAAGATGCGGGGCCGCTGGCGCACCCGATCCGCCCCGATCACTATGTCGAGATCGCCAATTTCTACACGGCGACCATCTACAACAAGGGCGCCGAGGTGATCCGCATGCTGCACACGCTGCTGGGGGCCGATGGCTTCCGGCGCGGTGCGGACCTGTATTTCGAGCGCCATGATGGCGAGGCTGTCACCTGCGAGGATTGGGTGAAGGCGATGGAAGCGGCCAATGGCGTCGAGCTGGGCCAGTTCCGGCGCTGGTATGAACAAGCCGGCACGCCGCGCGTTACTGTCGATCTGCGCCAGGCAGGTGGCCGCGTGGAAGTGACGTTGCGTCAGTCGCTGGCCGCCACGCCGGGCCAGCCCCACAAGATGACCATGCACATGCCGTTCCGCCTGGCGCTGATCGGTCGCAGCAGCGGCAAGCGCATCGGCGAGGAACTGGTGGTGCAGCTGAAGGAGGCTGTCACCCACATCACCTTCGACGCGGTGGCCGAACCGGTGCTGCCCAGCCTCAATCGCGGCTTTTCGGCGCCGGTGGTGGTAGAAGCGCAAACGGCCCGCGCCGATCTCGCCTTTCTGGCCGCGCATGACGATGATCCGTTTGCGCGCTGGGAGGCGTTCCAGCGCCTGGCCCTGTCGGTGCTCTCCACCGATGATGATCCAGCCGAGCTGGTGACAGCGGTGCGCGGCACCTTGCTGGATCCTGGCCTTGATGCCGCCTTCAAGGGTGAGGCGGTGCTGCTGCCCACGGAAGCCTTCATCGGTGATGCTGCAGAACAGGTGGAGGTGGAGGCCATCCACCGCCGCCGCGATGCCGCGCGTATGGCCATTGCCCAGGGCCTGGAAGAGCTGTGGTGGCAAACCTATGCGCACGCCACGGCGGCACTCAGCGCCGATCCGGCGGCGCTCAGCCCCGAAGCCAAGGGCGCCCGCCGGTTGACCAATGTCGCGCTGGGCTATCTGGTCAGCGCCGGTTCTGAACAGGCCTTTGCCGCCGCCCGTCGCCAGTATGACACGGCCGCCACCATGACCGATCGCATGGGCGCGATGACGGCGCTGGTGAACAGTCCGTCGCCGGAGCGCGAAGCCGTGCTGGCGGACTTCCACCAGCGTTTTGCCAGCAATCCCGACGTGATCGACAAATGGTTCAGCGTGCAGGCATTGGCCAACCGGCCCGATGTGCTGGGCCATGTGAAGGCGCTGATCGGCCACCGCGATTTCACCATCGTCAATCCCAACCGCCTGCGCAGCCTGATCGGGGCCTTTGCGGCCAATCAACGCTGGTTCCACAACGCCGATGGTGCCGGCTATCGCCTGTTGGCCGATCAGTTGATCGCGGTTGATCGGGTCAACCCGCAGAGCGCCGCCCGGCTGGCGGTGCCGCTGGGCCGCTGGCGCCGGTTCGATGCGGCCCGCAGCGCCCTGATGCGCGGCGAACTCGAACGCATCGCTGGCACTGCCGGCATGTCGAAGGACGTGCTGGAAATGGCGTCACGGGCGCTGGCATGACGCACGGAGCGCCGCCGCTCCCGCTGTTTTTCCACCCCGATTACGCGCCGCCGCTGCCGCCGGGGCATCGGTTTCCGATGAGCAAATATGCCCTGCTGCTGCCCGAACTGGCTGCGCGCGGGCAGGCGGTCGATCCGCGCGATCCGCCGTTGATGCCGGTGGAATGGCTGCACGCCGTCCACGATCCGGCCTATGTCGATGCCGTTCTCGCCGCCGCCGTGCCGCCCGACGTGGAGCGCCGCATCGGCCTGCCCGTTACCCCCGCCGTTGCCCGCCGCACCCGGCTGGTGGCCGGCGGCACGCACGCGGCGGCCTTGCATGCGCTTGCCCACGGCTGGGCGGCCAACGGTGCTGGCGGCAGCCATCATGCCGGGCCGGAGGGCGGTGCCGGCTATTGCGTCACTAATGATCTCGCCATCGCCGCCAACCGGCTGGTGACAGAGGGACAGGCACGCTGCATCCTGATCGTCGATTGCGATGTGCACCAGGGCGATGGCACGGCCCGCATTATGGCCGGGCGTTGTGACATCATCACGCTCTCCATCCATGCCGAAAAGAATTTCCCGGTGCGAAAGGCGCGTTCCACCCATGATATCGGCCTGCCCGATGGCACTGGCGACGCCGATTATCTGGCCGCGCTGGAACCGGCATTGGCGGCGCTGCTCGCCCGGCATCGGCCGCAACTGGTGCTGCACCAGGCCGGGGTTGATCCGCACCAAGACGACCGGCTTGGCCGGCTTGCGCTGACGGATGATGGCCTTGCTGCCCGCGAGGCGCTGGTGGCGCGGCTTGCGGCGCGGGCCGGGGCAGCGCTGGCCGTCACGCTGGGCGGCGGCTATGCCACTGATCCGGCCGACGTTGCCCGCCGCCATGCGCTGGCGCTGACGGCGAGTTGGCAGGCATGGCAGGAATCGGGGAGCGCCGCTGCGAGGGATGCGGCCGCCTGATCGCGTAAGGCCGATGTGAAGATGGAAGCACCCGCCCCCGGATCAGCTCCTCCCGCCGCCACCTTGGCGACGGTGCTGATGCTGCGCGTGGCGCAAGGCGACAGCGCTGCCTTCACCCAATTGGTGCGCCTGCTCGAACGTCCGGCGCTGGCGCTGGCGTTTCGAACGCTGAACGACCGCGCCGGAGCCGAGGATGTCTGCCAGCAGGCCTTTACCCGGCTGTGGACGCATGGGCCCCGCTTCGATCCGGCGCGCGGTTCGGCCGAGGCCTGGTTCCGCCGCATCCTTGTCAATCTCTGCCTCGATCGCCGCCGTGCCATCCGCCCGGTGCAGCCATTGGATGCCGCTGCCGAACTGGCCGATCAACGTCCTGATCCTGAAGCCGCCGCCATCCGCGCCGATGGCCATGCAAGGCTGGAACTGGCCATGGCCCGCCTCAATCCGCGCCAGCGCCTGGCGCTCAGCCTGTTTCATGGCGACGGGTTCAGCATGGCTGAAATCGCCGATCAGATGGACACCACCGCCAAGGCCGTCGAGGGATTGCTCGGCCGCGCCCGTAATGAATTGCGAACCCTGATGAACGAAAGCCCACACTCGTGACCGCCGCCCAACCCCCCGAAACCGATCTGGATGCGCTGCTTGCCCAGTGGGCCGCAGCGCCGATGGAAGGTGCGTCGGTTGATGTTTCTGCCATCCTGGCGCAGCCGCAGTTGCGCGATGCACCGCGCCGCGCGGCCCCCGCCTGGCGTCCGGCCTTGATGGCTGCCAGCCTGGCGCTGGTGGTGGCCGTTGGCGGCTGGATTGGCCTTTCTGAACGTTTTGCGTCCCCCCCAACGCAGATTGCTGTTGTCTCGCCGTCGGCCGAGGCAGGAGCGGGCGAGGCCGAAGCCTTTGCCCTGGTATTCACGCCGACAGCTGCCGAGGAAGACCTGATATGACCCCCAAGACGCTGCTGCTGGCGGCGCTGATCGCCGGCCCGCTGTTTACCGCCCCCGCTTTTGCCCAACCGGCGCCCCCCGCGCCGCCGGCTGCGCACCACGCTGGCCCTCACCATGGCGCTGGCCCCAAGATGGGCCAAATGGGCGCCCGCATGTTCCCTTCCATGAGCGAGGCCGGTCGCAAGACCATGCACGAAGCCATGATGGCCGGCGGCAATCGCCGTGACGACCGCCAGAAAGTGGAAGCCGCGCGCGAAAAGATGCTGGCCGCGCTGGAAGCCGAGCGTTTCGATGCCGGCGCCGTCAAGCGCGCCATGGATGAAGAGCGCAGCTTGGCCGATGCCACCCGCCAGCAGCGCCAGGCCGCCATGCTGGCCGCCTTCCAGAAATTGAGCCCCGAAGACCGCAAGGCCTTCGTTACCGACAGCCGCGCCATGAAGACGCGGATGCAGGGCCGCATGGATGGCTGGCGCGACCGCGTTCGCCGTCTACGTAGCGACGGTGAAGCACGCCCGATGCCGGCGCCGACCGCGCAGCCGATGGAAGGCTGATCCAGACTCCTCCCCAATAGGGCTTCAGCCACGCATCTCAGGCCCGCCAGCCCGTCTGGCGGGCCACTTCGTTCCAGACGAGTTCTGCCAGCCGCCGCACCACCGGGCCAGTGCTGCCACTGCCCACCGCAGTGCCGTCGATGCGCACCACCGGCAGGATCGGCGCAGTGGTGGAGGTGAGGAAAGCTTCATCGGCCGCCAGGGCTTCAGCCAGCGTGAACGGCCGTTCTTCCACCACCAGTTGGGCCGCGTGCGCCAGCCGGATCAGGCTGTCCCGCGCGATGCCGGGCAGGATCGCCGTGCCCACAGGGTGGGTGATGATGCGACCGTCTTTGACGATCCAGGCGTTGGTGCTGCTGCCTTCGCGTACCGTTTCGCCGCTCACCAGCCACGCTTCAAACGCACTGGCGTCCTTGGCGGCCTGCTTGGCCAGCACGTTGGCGAGCAGGCCAGTGGTCTTGATGTCGACACGGCCCCAGCGAATGTCGGGCTGGGTGATGACGGCAATTCCGGTTTCCAGCTGGCGAAGACGCTGGGCGAAATCGAAGCGCCGCACGGTCATGACGAGATTGGCCGGCGCCGCGCCCGGAAAGGCGTGATCGCGCTTCGCCGTGCCACGGCTCACTTGCATGTAGATGATGCACTCAGCAAAGCCGTTGGCCGCGATCAGCCGCCGCGCCTGCAAGGTGAGCGGGCCATCGGCAATATCCAGCCCGATACCCAGCTCCGCCAGGTTGCGGCGCAGGCGCACCAGGTGCGGGCCCCAATCCAAAATGCGCCCGTTCATCACCGCGCACACTTCATACACGGCATCGCCGAACTGGGTGCCGCGATCCTCGATGTGCAGGCTGGCGTTGGCCAGCGGCAGGATGCGCCCGTTGACATAAGCCAGTTGCGGCATGGTGTTGCGTCCTCTTCCCTCTGTGCGAAGGAGCGTCTAGCGGCTGGCCCTCCTGATTGTCGAGAGGCCGTGCCCATGACCACCCAGCTTGTCTGGTTCCGCAACGATCTGCGCCTCGCCGATCACGCCGCCCTGATTGCAGCGGCTGCACGCGGGCCTGTCGTGGCGCTGTTCGTGCTGGATGATGAGACGCCTGCGGCGTGGCGGATGGGCGCGGCGCAGCGCTGGTGGCTGCATCACAGCCTGACCAGCCTTGGCCGCAGCATTGCCGAGCGCGGCGGCCGGCTGATCCTGCGCCGGGGCCGCGCCGGGCCGATCGTGCGGGCCCTGGCCGCGGCGTTGGGCGCGCAGGTGCACACGCTGATCCATCACGAGCCGTGGGCGGCAGTGCAGGCGGCGGAAGCCGGCGCCGTGACCGAGCATCTCGGCGTCACGCTGGCACCGCCGGAGAGTGTCTTGAGCGGCACCGGTGGGCGCTATCGCATCTTCACGCCGTGGTGGAAGAAGTTGCTCGAACAGATGCCGCCGCCGCGCCCGCTGCCGGTGCCGGAAGTGCGTTGGGCCGATGTGGGCAGTATCGCCAGCGATGATCTTGCCAGCTTGGGCCTGCTGCCGACCGCGCCCGATTGGTCTGGCGGGTTCAGCGATTGGCAGCCAGGCGAAGCCGGGGCCGCCGCGCGCCTGACCGATTTCGCCCGCCGTGCCGCCCGTTACGACGCCTCGCGCAACCTGCCTTCAGTGGAAGGCACCTCGCGCCTGTCCCCGCATCTGGCGCTTGGCGAAGTCTCCCCAAATGCCGCCTGGCATGTGATCGCTGATGCAGTGGGCGAGACCGTGGCCGAGCCCTATTTGCGCGAACTGGGCTGGCGCGATTTTGCCGCCAACATCATCGAACAATTCCCCGATCATGGCGACTCGCCCAACCGCGAGGCCTTCAACCGATTCCCGTTCGTGGATGATCCGGCCGGCCTCAAGGCCTGGTGCCACGGCCAGACCGGCTATCCGATTGTCGACGCTGGCATGCGGCAACTCTGGGCCACCGGCTGGATGCACAACCGGGTGCGCATGATCACGGCCAGCTTCCTGGTGAAGCATCAGTTGATCGACTGGCGCCACGGCGAGCGCTGGTTCTGGGATTGCTTGGTCGATGCCGATTACGGCAGCAACGCGCAGGGCTGGCAGTGGGTGATGGGATCGGGCGTCGATTCATCGCCCTTCAACCGCATTTTTGCCCCCATCGGCCAAAGCGCCAAGTTCGACGCTGCCGATTATATCCGCCGCTGGGTGCCGGAACTAGCCAAACTGCCCGACGATCTGATCCACGCGCCATGGGAAGCCGGGGTTGGGCTGATCCGCGCCGGCGTGAAGCTGGGCCGGGATTATCCGGCGCCAATCGTCAATCACGAAGCCGCCCGCGCCCGCGCGTTACAAGCGTGGGCGGCCGTGAAAGCCGGTTAAGCCAGATCGAACACCAGCGCTTCCGCACCTTCGTCCGACGACAGCGCCAGTGCGGCGGTCTCTTTCACCGCCAGGCCATCGCCCTGCTTCAGCGCGTGGCCGTCCACCACCAGGCTGCCGCGCGCCACCTGCACCCAGGCATGGCCACGCGACACGGGCATGTTCAGCGTACCGCCTGGTGCCAGCACGGCGCGGGTGATGCTGGCGTCGCTGTGGATGGTGACGGCGCTTTCCGGCGCTTGCGGAGCGGCGATCACGTCCAGCCGCGATACGCCGTCCGCCACCTGCGGCAACGTCTTTTGCTCATAGCCAGGCGCAATGCCTTGGCTGTTGGGCAGCAGCCAGATCTGTAGCAAATGCACCGGATCGGTTTGGCTGGCATTGAACTCGCTGTGGCGGATGCCAGTGCCGGCGCTCATGCGCTGGGCCTCGCCAGGGCGGATCACGGCGCCGCTGCCGATGCTGTCGCGATGTTCCAGCGCCCCATCCAGGATGTAGGTGACGATCTCCATATTGTCGTGCGGGTGGGTGGGGAACCCGCCGCCGCCGGCAATGCGATCCTCGTTGATGACGCGCAAGCTCCGGAAACCCATGATCTTGGGATCATAATAGTTGCCGAACGAGAAACTGTGCGTCGCCTTCAGCCAGCCATGATCGGCGCGGCCACGGTCTTCGGATTTGCGGTGCAGATAGGTGGGCATGTCAGTGTCTCCGGTTGGAGTGGTTGCAGCCGATATGGGGGCGGGCGCAAGCCCTGCCAGATGCGGCGCTGTCACAGCAGCCATATCAAAAGGGAATGACTTCGCCCTGCCAGTCGAGCAGCAGGCCGGAGTGTGCCGGCGTGGCCTGATCGATCACCTGCAGCAGATGGCGGGCGCTTTCCTCAGGCGTGAACAGCGTCTTCACGCCCTTCTGGAACGGCTTGGACAGGCCGGAATCCACGGTGCCGGGATGCAGGGCGAGCAGGATCTGCTCCGGGCTGCGCCGCGTCTGCTCGATGGCCATGGTGTGGATCAACTGGTTGAGCGCCGCCTTGGACGCCCGATAGCTGTGCCAGCCGCCGAGCCGATTGTCTGCAATCGAGCCAACGCGGGCGGAGAGCGCCGCCAGCACCGTCTTGCGACCCTTGGGCATCAGCGGCAGCACGGCGCGGGCAACGAGCGCCGGGCCGATGGTGTTGACGGCAAAGGCTGTGGAGAGCGCCTCCGCAGAAAGCTGGCTGTTGGCCTTTTCGGGCGCGAGCCCCGTCCCGTGCAGGACGCCGGTGGCGACGAACACCAGATCGGGCGCGACGGTGAGGGCAGCGGTGGCACGCTCGATGCTGGCGGGATCGGCAAGGTCAACGCCGCTGCCGCGGCTCCAGCGCGTGACGCTGGCCACGGCTGGATCAGCATCAAGCAAGGCCGCAAAGGCCCCGCCGATGCCACCGGTCGCGCCGACGATCAGCGCAGTGAGGCCTGATTGGAAACTGGGGAGAAGGGTCATGCCCTCCGCTTAGCGCGGCAGCAGTGCGGGGTCAGAGGTCGCGTGGTCGCAGGCGCGATTGCTGCGGGCCGATCAGTCCTTTTCCATCGTGCATTGCAGTGGGTGCTGGTGCTGACGGGCGAAATCGATGACCTGGTTCACCTTGGTCTCGGCCACTTCATAGGTGAAGATGCCGCACACGCCCACGCCGCGCTGATGCACATGCAGCATCACCCGCGTTGCATCCTCGATGCTCATCTTGAAAAAGCGCTGCAGGCAAAGCACCACAAATTCCATCGGCGTGTAATCGTCGTTCAGCATCAGCACCTTGTACAGTGCTGGCTTGGCCGTTTTGGCGAGCGGCTTGGTGGCCAGGCCCACGCCCGTGCGGCCGCCGCCGCCACTGCCAGCGTCGCGCTCTTCATCGGTCATGCGCGGATCAAGGCCTGCCAGCATCAAGGAAATTCCGGAGGGAAAAGGGGAGCAATCCACCCCTATATAGCAAAAATTATTCGCGAAAAAAGGGGCGCTGCCGTCACAGCCAGCCCAAGCGAAAGGGGCGAGCAACCATGCCGGCCGCTCGCCCCTTGCTGTTGCAGGCCGCCCGTCAGACAGGCGGCGCGCTTGCGTGCCAGAACTTACTTGGCAGTCCAGGCCGACTTCAGCTTGTCGGTGGCGACTGCCATCTGGTTCTGCATCGGCTCCATCACTTCGCCAGCCAGCTTGACCATCATTTCGGTCATCTTGCTGTACTGAGCGACGGCCTCGTCGAACTGGGTCTTGGCGAATTCGCTCTGCAGCTGCATCAGATCGTTCGGGGTCTTGGCCGAGGCCAGGGTCTTCACCATGGCCGAGGTGTCTTCGAACGACTTCTTCGACGCTTCGGTCAGGTGCGTCATCAGCTGCTCGACGCCGGTCGTGGCGGCCTTGGCCGAAACCATCAGCGCATCGACGTTGGCGCGGGTCATTTCGCCCATCTCGTCCATGCTCTTCATGCTGGCTTCGACGGCTTCCTTCGACTTGGCGGTCACCTGCTCCATGGCAGCCTTGCCGTTGCTGAGCGCAGCTTCGGCCTGGGTGCTGAGCTGGGTGACGGCAGAGCGAACAGTGTCCTGGGTGGATTCAAAGGCAGTGGCCATAATCGGTTCCTTTCGTGCGGAATCAGAAGAGAGGGAAGTGGAGGTAATCGGAGGGACAGCCGCGACGGGTGCCACATCGGCAGGTTCCGGCGTGAACGGCACCCTGGCGGGGGCAGGTGCCACCACAGGTTCCGGTGCCGCGGCAGTTTCAACCACCACTTCAGCCACGGCAGGTTCCGGCGCAGAATCGATGGTCAGGGCTACAGCCTTTGGTGCAGGCGCCGCCGCAGCCGGCGCGTTTGCCTTCACCGGCGCACGCTTGGCGGCAGGTTTGGACTTGGGCGCTGAGGTCTTGGCGGTCATCTGTGTCTCCGGCTTGCTGCAATGCAACATATGCAGATGCCGCCCTGGATTCAAGAGGCCGTATGTTGCAGTGCAGCAAATTTCCGCCGGCGATGATCAGCTCCAGCGCAAACCCTTATTATCACTGGAAAGAGTCTTGCCAGCCCGCGCGGCCGTGGCCACCAGCATCGCGGCCACGGCGCTGCGGTTGTCGCTGGCCGGGGCGCCGGCGAACACCGCGGCCACCGAATCAGGCCAGGTGCAGCCCTGCGGCACCTCCACCCCATCATGTGTGACCACCAGCGCCCGCATCCGGTTCAGATCCGCCACCAACATGGCACAGCCGGCCACCAGCGGGGCCATGCCATCGATGGCATCGCCGGAAAATTGCCAATCAACGCTGGTGCCATCCAGCCCGGCCATCACCAGCTTGCCCAGCGGAGCGCCGGCCATGGCGTTTTCGCCGGCACCCAGCGCGAGGCGCACCAGCCGGAGCCGCCCGGTCAACCGCTGCGCGCCCGACATGATCAATTCGTTGATCTCGGCATCGGGCGTCGCATCGTCCAGCAACTCACTCGCTGTCATCACGCTGGCGATCGGCGTTGCCAGATCATGGCACAGCCAGCGCACCACCCAGTGGCTCAAGTCGCTCATCACACCACCCCCGGTTCGGCGGAAGGATCCTGGACCCCGCCATCGTCTCGAATCATCAGGCCCAGCGCGATCAGGCGGCCATCGCCATCCTGCGCCAGCTCGAAGTCCAGCCGCTGCCCCGGCTGCAATTGCACCCGCCCGGCGGCATTCACCGCGGACACATGCACGAACACATCACGCGGCCCCAGATCAGGTGTGATGAAGCCATATCCCTTCTTGCCATCAAACCACTTCACTTCGCCACTGGCCATCAGCCCACCTCAATGGAGATGGGCTGGAATGTGGCCGGACCGGGACCAGTGGCATGCGGCACCCACGCGGTGACCTCGCCGCCAGCGATGATCAGCCAGATCTGGCCATTCTCCGTGGCGCGGGCGGCGTCGCGGGTCGATGGCGCGGAGCGGCCGTTGGGGTGGCTGTGCCAATGGCCGATCACCTGTCGGCCCTGGCCCCGCGCCGCGCGGTGCGTGGCCAGCAGCGTGGCCGGATCAATCTCGAAACTGCGCGCCGGATCGGCCGCAACATTGCGGGCGGGCACAAGGCTTTCCACCCGGCCAGCCCCATCCCTGTTCTGCCCGAGCAGCAGCCCGCACACTTCCGCTTGCGGGGAGGCGGCTGCTGCTTCCAGCAAAATCTGCCGATCCCCGCTTGATATCTGCAACTTCATGCCAACATCGCTAGGCTATGGGGGCTGAAAAGTCGATATTGATCACCTTGCCGGCCACGGCGGCCGGCCAGCGTCTGGACAAGGCGCTGGCCGAAGCCGTGCCGCTGTACAGCCGTGAGCGGTTGAAGAACCTGGTACAGGGCGGGCGCCTGACGGGCCCGGCTGGGGTGATCTGGGATCCCGCCACCAAGATGAAGGGCGGCGAGGCGCTCACACTGGACGTGCCCGAAGCCCGCCCATCGGATACGGTCGCCCAGGATATCCCGCTCACCATTGTTCATGAAGACGATCATCTGCTGGTGGTCGACAAGCCGGCCGGGCTGGTCGTGCATCCGGCGGCCGGCAATTATGATGGCACCATGGTCAATGCGCTGCTGCACCATTGCGCCGGGCGGCTGTCGGGCATCGGCGGGGTGGCGCGGCCGGGCATCGTCCACCGCATCGACAAGGACACATCGGGGCTGCTGGTCGTCGCCAAGACGGACAAGGCCCACGAAGGCCTCGCCGCGCAATTCGCCCGCCACGATGTCGATCGCCGCTACACCGCCGTCGTTGGCGGCGTGCCGGTGCCGCCGGCCGGCCGCATCGAAGGCGCGCTGGCGCGCAGCACGACCAACCGCCAGAAGATGGCGATCGTGAAGGATGGCCGCGGCAAGCATGCCATCACCCATTTCCGCACCGTGGCGGCCTTTGACGGCGCAGCGCAAGTGGAGTGCCGGCTGGAAACGGGCCGCACCCACCAGATCCGCGTTCACATGGCGTCCATCGGTCATTCCTTATTGGGTGACGCCGTGTACGGACGCACCCCTGGCAAGCTGGCACCTCTGTTGAAGGATCTGGCCTTTGAGCGGCAAGCCCTGCACGCCGCGACACTGGGGTTTGTGCATCCCGTGACCCAAGAAAAGCTTTGTTTCGAAAGCCCCCTGCCAGCCGATATGGTGGCGTTGATCGGTCGCCTTGATGGGACCGGACTGGAGTGACACGATGAGTTCAAATCTTCCCGCCGTGAAGCAGACCAGCATTCCGGCCCTGGGCTCGGAAGCCGGGCTGAACCGCTATCTGGCCGAAATCCGCAAATTCCCGCTGCTGGCGCCGGAACAGGAATATATGCTGGCCAAGCGCTGGGCCGAGCATCAGGACCCGGCGGCCGCCACCAAGCTGGTGACCAGCCACCTGCGGCTCGTTGCGCGCATCGCCATGGGCTATCGCGGCTATGGCCTGCCGGTGAACGAGCTGATTGCCGAAGGCAATATCGGCCTGATGCAGGGCGTGCGCAAATTCGATGCCGAAAAAGGCTTTCGCCTCGCCACCTATGCCATGTGGTGGATCAAGGCGGCGATTCAGGAATATATCCTGCGCAGCTGGAGCCTCGTGAAGATCGGCACGACGGCGGCCCAGAAGAAGCTGTTCTTCAACCTGCGCCGTCTGAAGGGCAAGATTGGCGCGGTGGAAGATGGCGATCTGCGCCCTGAACAGGTCGAACATATCGCCACCACGCTGGGCGTGAATGAAGACGAAGTCGTCTCGATGAACCGGCGCATGGGCCATGGCGGTGATGCCAGCCTCAACACGCCGCTACGCGAGGAAGGCGAAGGCCAGTGGCAGGATTGGCTGGCCGATGATGGCCCGCTGGCCGACGAGCTGCTGGCCGACAGCGAGGAGCGTGATCAGCGCCACACGTTGCTGGTGACCGCGATGGCGAGTCTGAACGAGCGCGAGCGCGACATTCTCACCCAGCGCCGCCTGATCGACGAGCCGGAAACGCTGGAGGAGTTGAGCCAGCGCTACAGCATCAGCCGCGAGCGCGTGCGCCAGATCGAGGTGCGCGCCTTTGAAAAGCTGGCCAAGGCGATGCAGGAAGCCGCGGCCGAACAGCGCTTGCTGCCGGAACAGGTGTAAGGCCAGCGCATTGACGGCGCGCCCTGCTTTGCCGCAGATGGCGGCATGATCGGGCGCGCCATCGGATTTCTTGTCAGCTGGTTCTTCCGGGTGCTCGGCGCTGTTTTCGTGCTCAGCCTGATCTGGGTGATCGCCTATCGCTTCCTGCCGCCACCGATGACCTGGCTGATGGCGCGCGATTCCGTGGATGGCCGGAAAGTGCAATATACGTGGGTGCCCCTCACCGCCATGTCACGCAGCTTGCCGCGCGCCGTGATCGGGGCGGAAGATGCCAATTTTTGCTATCATCACGGCATTGATTTCGAAGCCGTGAAGGCGGCGGCGCAGGCCAATTACCAGGGCCGCAAGCTGCGCGGCGGTTCCACCATCAGCCAGCAGACCGCCAAGAACGCCTTTCTGTGGCCGGGCCGATCCTATGTTCGAAAGGGCCTGGAAGCCTATTTCACCGGCCTCATCGAGATTTTCTGGGGCAAGCCGCGCATCATGGAAGTCTATCTCAACATCGTCGAGATGGGCCCGGGCATCTACGGCATGCCGGCGGCCTCGAAGCATTATTTCGGCACCACGGTTGATCGGCTCAGCCCCAAACAAGCTGCCCGGTTGACCGCCATCCTGCCGCAGCCGATCAAGCGCAGCGTGGCCAAGCCATCGAAGTCAGTGCGCCGCTACGCCCGCCGAATCGAACGGCGGGTGAAGGTCGTGCGCGACGAGGGGATTGATACCTGCCTGTGGAAGTAGGGCCAGGATGCTTCATTAAAGGATCGTCGCCCCGTGCTTGACACGGGGCCCCGCTTCCTTGGTGCAGAAAGAAAAGCGGGGCCCCGGATCAAGTCCGGGGCGACGTGCGCTTCAATCTCGATGCAAATGACCCAAGGCCTCAGTCCGGCACCACCAGATATTTCTGCCCCGTCGCGCGGCGATACCAGCCGGCCACCGCTTCGGGTTCCAGCATGCCAGCAAGGCTGACCTTGTGGCTGTAATGGCTGGCAAAGGTCGTGGTCAGTTCATCGGCAACGCGCTGCTTCAGGCGGGCATAGGTGCCCGGCCCAAAGGTGCGCATGCGCGGGAACAGCAGCCAGCCGCCCACTGCCCAGGCCATGCCGAAACCACGCCCGAACGTCGTCGGCGCCATGTCGAGCCCACCATAGATATAGACCTGCTTCAGCACTTCCGAGCCATAGCGGCTGTAGCCACCGGCGCGCGCGTTGATCGCGGCTTCCATCGCGGTGAGGATCTGCCCGGCCAACTGCCCGCCGCCGATCGCATCAAAGGCCAGGGTCGCACCGGTTTCGGTGCAGGCCGCCACCAGTTGCGCCATGAAATCCGGCGCGGTGGAATCGATCACATGGGTGGCACCGATGCCCTTCAGGATCGCCACCTGTTCCGCTGAGCGCACGATGTTGACCAGCGGCACGCCATCGGCCTTGCAGATCTTCACCAGCATCTGGCCCAGATTGGACGCAGCGGCGGTGTGGATGATGGCGCTGTGGCCTTCGGCGCGCATCGTCTCGACAAAACCCAGCGCCGTCAGCGGGTTGACGAAGCAGGACGCGCCCTGCTCAGCCGTCGCGCCTTCGGGTAGCAGCAATGCTTCCTCGGCCTTCACCACGCGGTAATCCGCGTATGTTGCGCCGCCGATGATGGCGACCTTGCGGCCCAGCAGATGCTCTGCGCCGGCGCCGGCCGCGACCACGGTGCCGGCGCCTTCATTGCCGCACGGCATCGCCTGATCGGCGCGCGCCGCCATCGCCCGCATCAGCGCCGGTGGCACGGCGGCGCGGATGGCGCCCGGCTCGCCGTTCGCCGTCGTCATGTCGGCCGCGCCCGTGAGCAGGCCGATATCCGACGGATTGATCGGCGCGGCTTCAATGCGGATCTTGATCTCGCCAGCCCCAGCCTCCGGTTCCGGCACGTCGGCCAGCGCGAGGATGAGTTCACCGGCAGAGGTGATGGTCGATTGGATCTGGCGCATGGGACTTTGGTCCTTCGGTTGAAATCAAAAATCCGGCAATTTGAAGCCCGGCGGCAGTTGCATGCCGGCGGTCAGCT
Source organism: Sphingomonadales bacterium 32-65-25 (assembly GCA_002280855.1). Lineage (GTDB taxonomy): Bacteria > Pseudomonadota > Alphaproteobacteria > Sphingomonadales > Sphingomonadaceae > Sandarakinorhabdus. The sequence continues at coordinate 63,623 of NCEU01000007.1, forward strand.
TACCCATCTCGGCGCTGCCCGCCTGATCGGCCTTGGTCTTGGCGTCGTTGAAAGCCGCGACGATCAGGTCTTCCAACATTTCCTTGCTGTCAGCAGTCAGCAGCGACGGGTCGATGGTCAGGCCGCGCACGGCGCCGCGGGCGGTGGCGCGCACGGTCACCAGGCCCCCACCAGATGCGCCTTCAACCTCGATATTGTCGAGCTCGGCCTGGGCGCGGGCCATCTGCTCCTGCACATTGCGGGCGGCGTTCATCAGTTCTTCAAGGCTGGGCATGGTTCTTCTCAGGCCGTTTGTTTGAGGGGGGAAAGTTCGGCGTCGGGAAAGGCAGCCATCAACGCGGCCACGGTGGGATCGGCGCGCATCTGGGCTTCCAGCGCGGCCAGGCGGGCAAGCTCGGTCTCGCGCAATGTGGGTTCGCCGCCTTCGGTCTGCCATTCAATCTGCCATTTCTGGCCGGTCCATTCCTCCAGGCTGCGCGCGATGGCCAGCGGCACGTCCTTGGGCAGGCCGGCAGCGGCCAGCGCCAGCCGGGGTGGGGCCCAGCTTATCAGTCGCACATCGTCGGTCAGGTAATGCGCCAGCCGCGCCTCGCTCTGGCGGCGGAACAGCGCCACCATCGCTTCGAAACTGTCTGGCATTTCGCCAGCCGGTGGCGCGCTCACTGGCGGCGCAGCGGGCAAAGCAGCGGCCGGTGCACCTAATGGGGCCGGGGCCGGGGCGGATGGGGCCGTGATCGTCGCGCCCTGTTGCTGCAACTGTTTCACCAGCGCGCCGGGATCGGGCAGATCGGCGGCATGGCACAGCCGCAGCAGCGCCATTTCGGCGGCCTGCAGCGGCACCGGCGCGGCCTGCACTTCCTCCAGGCCCTTGAGCAGCATCTGCCACAGCATTGAGAGGCGCGGGAAGGTGAGCGCCTGCGCCCAGCCATCCAGCGCCGCCTGCTCCTCCGCCGAGAGCAGCGGATCCCGGCGCGGGGCGAGGCGCTGGCGGGTGATGCCGTGGACCAGGCCCAGCAGTTCGCGCATCAGCTGCGCCGGGTCTTGCCCCAGATCATATTGGCGGGCGACGGCGGCCATCACCTCGCCCACCCGACCTTCCAGCACATGGCCGAACAGGGCGCGCACGGCGCCACGATCGGCCAGGCCCAGCATGTCGCGAACGGCATCTGCCGTGATCGTCTCGCCGCTGTGGGCGATGGCCTGATCAAGGATGGAAAGACCGTCGCGCACGCTGCCCTCGGCAGCGCGGGCCACCAAAGCCAGCGCGTCGGTCTCGTACTGAACCTGCTCCTGCTCCAGGATGCGGGCGAAATGGTCGGCCAGCATCTCGGCCGGCACGCGCTTCAGATCGAACCGCTGGCAACGCGACAGGATCGTGGCCGGCACCTTGTTCACCTCGGTGGTGGCCATGATGAACTTCACGCCCGGCGGCGGTTCTTCCAGCGTTTTCAACAGCGCGTTGAACGCCGCCTTCGACAGCATGTGGACTTCATCGATGATGTGGATCTTGTAACGGGCCGATACGGCGGCATAGCGCACGCCCTCGATGATCTCGCGCACATCATCGACACCGGTGTTGGACGCGGCGTCCATTTCCACAACGTCCATATGGCGGCCGGCCGCGATGGCTGTGCAGGGCTCGCACACCCCGCACGGGCTGATCGTCGGGCCGCCCTGGCCATCGGCGCCGATGCAGTTCAGCGCTTTCGCAATGATGCGCGCCGTGCTGGTCTTGCCCACGCCGCGCACGCCGGTCAGCAGCCAGGCTTGCGCCAGCCGGCCGCGCGCGATGGCGTTGCCCAGCGTCTGCACCATCGCCGCTTGCCCGAGCAGCGAATCAAAAGTCGCCGGGCGATATTTGCGTGCCAGCACACGGTAAGCTGGTGCGGGCACTGCGGCCGGCAGTTCAAGGCCCGGAAAGGCGATATCGGATTCGTCTGACATGTTGTCCTGTTCTAGCCGGGCCGGGCTGGCGCGTCACGCAGGCTTTGAAGCCGGGCTTGCACTTCGGCGTCACAGCCGCCATATGCGCCGTGGGAGCCGGGCGGACAGGCCGCTCGCCAACCCGGTCAGGTCCGGAAGGAAGCAGCCGCAACGATTCCGGTCTGGGTCGTTCCCGGCTCCCACCCCATTAGCGTACAGGAACGAGAATCGGCGTTTGCGCCGTATTCGGCCCGGCCTGGCGCGGCGGCGCGACCAGCGCTTCGGCGGCGATCTTCGCCTTCTCCTCAGGCGTCAGCGGCGGCAGCCGCGGCAGCCCCGGCAGATCATAAGCCGTCATCATCTGGCCAGAACAGCTATAGCTGGCGCCGCCCTTCAATTCGCCTGGCTTGAACGCTGCCTGCAGCGCCGGCTGGCTGGCCAACGCTGCTTTCGCCTCATCCGGGTGCCAGCTCCACGGCATGCCGAAATAGAAGGGGCCGCCATCGGCGCGTTTGGCCGCGATATAGGGCGTGACGTCACCGAAATAGACCACTTCGCCGGCATTCACGCGAAAGGTGACGCTGTTGTAGCAGAAGCTGTTCATCACCATGCCGCCCGGGCCGGGCGCGGCGCCGTAGAGCACGTAATCGCCGGCCGAAACCAGCATCAGCCGATATTCCAGCGCCGCCTTGCGATCCTTGGAACTGGCCTGGATCCAGTAGGTGTTGGTGTCGCCGTTCTTCTTGGCATCCTTGGGCCGGGCGATCATGTCGTGCCGGGCTGGATCATAACGGGCAAAGGCAATGGTGCCGGATTTGCCCGCGCTCCAGCCATCGGGGCGGCGGAAGGCGACCAGCAGCGCACCTTGGTGCGGCGCCATGGTGACCGGCAACTCCAGCGGCGTCGGCTTGGTGACGGACAATTGTGCAGCGGCCGGAGTGGCCAGCAACGCGGCGAGAAGCGAGAGCGTCAGGCGCATAAGATCAACCTTCTCAGGGCTTGGGCGGCGGTGCGGCCGCCAGCGCAGGCGTCACGGCGAAATCATTGTTCCAGCGCGTCACCGATTTGCCTTCGGGATTGTCGCTGCCCAGCATGCGGTTGAACCAGGCCTCGCGTTCGGGATCGGGCATGGTGAGGAACAGTTTTTCCTGCGCGTCGGTTACTTCCACCACGCGCCAGCCGCGATACATCAGGCAGGAACGGCGATTGGCGCGGCGGGTTTCGCCATCAGCAATGGCGCCCGCGATCAGCCCGCCCAACAGGCCGCCGGCAGCGGCAGCGGCGGGCGAGATGATGGCCGGATTATACACCACCACCGGCGATCCACCTGGCGTGCGGCTGCCGCGGGCGATCAGGCGGCATTCCTGCCAATCCTTGTCATAATCGGCGCGTGTGGCGCCGGGCTTGTTGTAATAGCGGCTGTCCTTCAGATCGCGGGCGCTGTCCTTGGCGATCTCCTCCGGGCTGTCCGCGCTGGCCGGCACCGGCGTTTCGGTGGTGATGGCGGTGGCATCGGCGGCAGGCGGTGGGGGTGCAGCCAGCGGCGCGGGTTCTGCCGCCTGCAACAGCAGGGCGACAAGCAAGGCAGGCATCAATCAGCTCCCCAGTTTGTTCTTCGGGGGAATTTTGCCAGCCTTACCGACTGTTGTCGACCACACTGCGCGGCATCCGTACGTCCAAACTGTGGATATCCGCCGTCAATTTCACCTGGCAGGCCAGCCGGCTCTGGCGGTTGGCGCCGGCAGCGAAATCCAGCATGTCTTCCTCTTCTTCGATGGGCGCCGGCAGTTTTTCGACATCGCCGCCGACCAGATAGACATGGCAGGTGGAACAGGCCATCGCGCCTTCGCAGGTGCCTTCCAGTGGCATGCCATGCGCTTGCGCCACATCAAGCAGGCGGTCGCCGGGTTTGCTGTCGGCGATGGCTTCCTTGGTGCCGTCGGCGGAGATGAAACGGATGCGGGCCATGGGCCGATAGTGGCGCGATCAGGCCAATTCTTCAAGCTGGCGCTGCACTGCAGCATTTATCAGGGTGGCTGCAGTGTCGATCTGTGCCGTGGTCGTGAAGCGGCCGAAGCCCAGCCGCAGCGATGCCTTGGCGGTGGGTTCGGGCAGGCCCAGCGCGGTGAGCACATGGCTGGCCCGCCCGGTGACGGCCGCGCAGGCCGAACCCGAACTGATGGCCAGGCCGTGGAGTTGCTGAATCAACGGCATCACCACGCCCGGGAATGACAGATTGAGATTGCCCGGCCAGCGCCGTTCAAGGTCGCCGTTGATGCGATGCAGCACGCTCAGGCCCGCCAGCAAGCGATCGCGCAGCTGCAGGGCGTGGGCATGATCGGCGGCCATCCGCTCACCGGCGATGCGCGCCGCTTCGCCCAATCCGGCAATCAGCGCGGTGGGCAATGTGCCCGAACGGCCATCTTCCTGCCCGCCGCCGTGCAGCAGCGGCGTGATAACGGTGAATGGCCGGCGATAGAGCGCGCCGACACCCTTGGGGCCGTAGATCTTGTGCGCGGTGATACTCATCAGATCGACACCACAAGCGTCCACATCCAGTGGTAGCTTGCCGAAGCCCTGTGCCGCATCGACATGAAACACCGCACCAACCGCGTGGGCCCGTCGGCCGATGCCGGCCAGATCCTGCACCACGCCGATCTCGTTGTTCACCGCCATCACCGAAACCAGCGCCACATCCTCGCCCAGCGCGCGCTCAAGGTCGCCCAGATCAACCAAGCCGTGTTCGCGCACAGGCACGATGGTCAGCTGCGCCCCGATGCCGGCCAGATACTGTGCCGTTTCCAGTACGGACGAATGCTCGGTGGCCAGCGTCACGATCCGCCGCCGCGTCTGGCCGGGGGCGGTGAGCAGGCCCTTCAGCGCCCAGTTGTTGCTTTCGGTGGCGCCGCTTGTGAAGGCGATGGCTTCGGCGGGCGCATTGATAAGGCCAGCGACCTGTTCGCGCGCCAGTTCCACCGCCGCCTTGGCCTTGTATCCCCACATGTGCGCGCTGTGCGGATTGCCGAAGCCGTCCACACCCCACGGCTCCATTGCAGCAGCGACAGCGGGATCGAGCGGTGTTGTCGCCCCATAATCAAGGTAAATCGGCATGCTCATGCCGCGCCCTTTCGGCCAAGCCGTGCGGCCATGGCAAGCCAAGCGGCGGCGAATGCGTCAATCTCGGCATCGGTTGTGGCCGGCGACAGGCTGACGCGAATGGCTTCGCCCGCCGCCGGCCCAAGCCCCATCGCGGCGAGCACATGGCTGGCCTTGACCTTGCCCGACGAGCAGGCCGCGCCGGCCGAGACCATATAGCCTTCGAGATCGAGCATCATCACCTGCGTTGATGCGGCCACGCCGGGCAGGCCGATGCTGCTGATGTTGGGCAGGCGCGGCGCGGCTTCGCCATGGATGATCGCGCCGCCGGCTTTCAACCGTGTTTCCAGCGCGATGCGGCGGGCGGCAACCGGGCTCCAGTCGTGCGCTTGTGCCACGGCCGCGGCAAAGCCGGCGATGCCGGGCAGATTGGGTGTGCCGCCGCGATGGCCACGCTCCTGCCCGCCGCCGCGCTGGATGGCCATCAGGCTTTCAGGATCACGCACGATCAGCGCGCCGACGCCCGGCGGCCCGCCCATTTTGTGCGCCGAAAGCGCGATAAAATCCGCATCAGTCAGCGGCAGCTTGCCCGCCGCCTGCACCGCATCCACCAGCAACAGGCTTCCCGTTTCCCACACCAACGCCGCCACCTCAGCCAGCGGCTGGATCACGCCCGTCTCGTTGTTCGCCGCCTGCACCGCCACGAGCGCCGGGCCTTCCGCCAGCGCCGCCGCCAGCGCCTTCAGATCAATCAGGCCGTTGCCATCCACCGGCAGCACCTTCGCATCATCGCGCGCCTGCAACACGGCGCTGTGCTCGGTGGCTCCCACCAGCAAACGCGGCTTCACCGGGCCGGAAGCCCGCGCGCCGTTTGCCGCCAGCGCAATCGCCTCGGTGCCGCCGCTGGTGAACACCACATGCTCTGCCGCCACCCCGGCAAAGCGCGCCACCGCATCGCGCGCGCCCTCCAGCAACGCATTGGCCGCACGGCCGCCGGCGTGGACACTTGACGGATTGCCACCCAGTTCCAGCGCCGCCATCACAGCTTTGCGTGCCGCCGGGCTCACCGGCGTGGTGGCGGCATGATCAAGATAGATTCGGCTTTTCATTGCAACAGGGCCTCTGCAGGCCATATAGGGCGCAACAGCCGCCTTGCACCAGAATTGGGATCAGCATGCCCGAAGTCATTCTTACCGGCCCTGAAGGCCGTCTCGAAGGCCGTTACCAGCCTGGTGCCGGCCCGCGTGCGCCGGTCGCCATCCTGCTGCAGCCGCACCCGGCGCAGGGCACGATGAATCATCCGATCGTGCTGGCGCTCTATCAAAGCTTCGTGCGCCGCGGCTTTGCGACGCTGCGCTTCAACTTCCGCGGTGTTGGCCGCAGCCAGGGCACGTTCGATAACGGCATCGGCGAATTGTCCGACGCCGCCTCCGCGCTCGATTGGTTGCAGCAGTTCAATCCGGAAGCCCACACCACCTGGGTAGGTGGCTTCTCCTTCGGCGCCTGGATCGGCATGCAGCTGCTGATGCGCCGGCCAGAGATCAAGGGCTTCATCTCGATCGCGCCGCCGGCCAACATGTATGATTTCACCTTCCTGGCCCCGTGCCCGTCGAGCGGGATCATCGTGGACGGCGAAAATGACGAAGTGGTGCCGCCATCTGCCGTGCTCAAGCTGGTGGACAAGCTGAAGACGCAGCGCCACATCACCATCCATCACAGCACCATCCCCGGCGCCAACCATTTCTTCCAGAACGAAATGGACCTGCTGATGGGCGAGGTTGACGGCTATCTGGACATGCGGCTGGCCAACGGCGGGCGTTAAGCCACCCGCCCGCCGGTCATCGCCACTGGCACTCCGGTCGTCTCCGGCCAGCTGAGCGGCTTGCCGTCCAGCACCCGCACCGCCAGCCACGCAAAGGCTTCGGCCTCCAGCGCGTCGCCGTTCCAGCCGACGGCTTCCACTGCATCGCAGGGCACGGCGCAGCGCTGGGCAAGTTCGGCCATCAAGACCGGGTTCAAGCGCCCGCCACCCGTCACCAGCAAGCGGCCGATCGGCGGCACATGGGTGAGGGCAAGGCGCACGGTCTCGGCCGTGAACGCCGTCAAAGTCGCCGCGCCGTCGCCGGGGGAAAGGCCGCGCAAGGCACCGATATCCCAGGCGTTGCGGTCCAGCGATTTGGGCGGAGCGGCGTCGAACCACGGATTATCGCACAAGGTTTGCAGCACATTGTCATGGCACATGCCGCTGGCCGCGACCTTGCCGTCTTCATCAAACCCGCGGCCAGTGTGGGCGCGCACCCAATCATCGATCAGCGCATTGCCGGGGCCAGTATCGAAACTGCCCCAACTGCCGTCCGCTGCAAACCAGGTGAGATTGCCCACCCCGCCGAGGTTGAGCACACCCAGCGGCCGGCCCAGTTCCTCGGATCGCGCCCGGTGATAGCCTGGCGCCAGCGGCGCCCCCTGGCCGCCGGCGGCCACATCGGCGCTGCGGAAATCAAAGGCCACGGGGATGCGCGTCGCGGCCTTCAACGTGGCACCGTCGCCGATTTGCCAGGTCCATTTGCGGTCGGGCCGGTGCGCAATGGTCTGGCCGTGAAAGCCGATCACTATCACATCATCGCGCCGGGTGTGGGTGGCGGCGAGCAGGCGGTGCACGGCCATGGCGTGCAGGCCGGTTGATTCCTGTTCCACCGCGTCGATCAGTGCATCGCGGGCCGGGGCATGCATTTCCAGCGCGCGGGCCATGGCGGCGCGCAGGCGCGGTCGGAAATCCGGTTCATAGGGGAAAAACATGAAGGCGATCGGGTTCACCACGCCTTCGCCATCGGTTTCCACCAGCGCGGCATCGATGCCATCCATCGAGGTTCCGGACATCAGGCCAATGGCAAGTCGCGTCGTCATTCCGCCACGCTAGCGCAGCCGATGCCGGCTGGCCATGCCTGCCGCGCCTGCCTATGAAGCCAGATATGCGCGCCGTTCTTGCCCTCTGCCTGTTGCTGGCCAGCCCGGCCGCTGCCAATCCGCTGGCGGCTCTGGTCGCCGGCACGGACCTTCGCGCGCCGCAGCTTTCGGGCGTCGTCGGCGTGGTGGCAGACCGCAACCGCATCCTGCGTGCCGAAGCCCATGGCCTGGCCGATATCGCCGCTAATCGCCCGCTCAAGACCGACAGCGTGATCCGCGTCGCCTCCGTCTCCAAACTCGTTGTCGCCATCGCGGTGTGGCGGCTGGTGGAGCAGGGCAGGCTGGATCTCGATCGAGATGTGAGCCTTTATCTTGGCTGGCAACTGCGCCACCCCGCTCATCCCGAAACGCAGGTCACGCTGCGCAAACTGCTCTCGCACACCAGCGGCATCGTCGATGGGCCGGGCTATGGCTTTGCGCTGGAAGAAAAGCTGCAGGACAAGCTCACCCCGCAGCATTGGGGCGCAGGTGCCCCGGGCGGCCGTTTCGAATATGCCAATCTCAACTATGGCCTGATTGCCTCGGTGATGGAGAAGGCCACGGGCGAACGCTTCGACCGGTTGATGACCCGGCTTGTGCTGGCACCGCTGAAGATCGACGCCGGCTACAACTGGCAGGGCGCATCGGATGCCGCCATCGCCCGCGCTGCCGTGCTCTACCGCAAGGGCCGAGATGAAACCGCCTGGAACCCGGCCGGGCCATGGGTTCCACAGGTGGATGATCTGAAAGGCCAGCGCAGCCCGTGCCCGGTGCGCGCCAATGCGGCCTGCGATCTGGCGGCCTACAAGCCCGGCAGCAATGGCACGATTTTCTCGCCGCAAGGTGGCCTCAGGATCAGCATCCCCGATCTCGCCCGCATCGGCCAGTTGCTGCTGCGCGGCGGCGAGGTCGGCGGTGTGCGCCTGCTGAAGCCTGCAACGGTGAAGGCGATGCTCACGCCGGTGTGGCAGGCCGGCGGGGCCGTGCCCGGCGATGATTATCACGGCCAGATGCTGTGTTACGGCGCCGGCCCGCACTGCCTTTCAGGCCGTGCTGGGGCGACCGATCAGCCGGTGAAGGGCGCGCGCTGGTGGGGGCATCTGGGCGAAGCCTATGGCCTGCTCGCCGGTCTGTGGGTTGATCAAAAGCGCGGCCGCGTGTTTGCCTATGCGCTCACCGGCAGCAGCGACGATCCCTTCAAATCGCCCCATGTCGCCTCCAGCTTCAGTGCGGCGGAAGACATCATCATGGCGGAACTGGCACGATGACCTGCCAAATAATGGCCGCGCTGCAATGCCTGTGTCACCGTTTGCCGGCCATGGTGGCCCAAGGAGGATTCGCATGATCGGTTACGCCCTTTTCGGCAGCAATGATCTGCCGCGCAGTTTCGCCTTTTATGATGCGCTGTTCGCTAGTGTTGGCATCAGCCGCCTGATGGAATTCCCCACCGGCGCCGTGTGCTGGGGCACCAGTTGGACCGCGCCGATGCTGGGCGTTGGCCCGGCCTATGATGGCCAGCCCGCTACTGCCGGCAACGGCACCATGGTCGCGCTGGTTCTGGACACGCGGGCCAAGGTCGATGCCATGCACGCCGCGGCACTGGCGGCGGGCGGTGCCGATGAAGGCGCCCCCGGCGTGCGTGGCGAGGAAGGCCCACAGGCCTTTTACGGCGCTTATTTCCGCGATCCGGATGGCAACAAATTGTGCGCCTTCCGCGTCGGGCCTGCCTGACCGGATGGATCCACTCTCGATCATTGCCGATGAACTGAAGCAGCGCGACCGGGAGCGTTGGCTGGCCTGCCTCTATGCGGCAGAGCCGGCTCGCCCCGGCCTTGTTGCCCTGTTCGCGCTGGATGCGGAACTCGCCCACCTTGTGGCCACCACCACCGAGCCCCTATTGGGCGAGATCCGTCTTGCCTGGTGGCGCGATCGATTATGCGAACTCGATACGCAGCCTGCCCCGGCGCAGCCGCTGTTGCAGGCGCTGCAGGCGCGCGTGCTGCCGCGGCTGTCGGGTGCGGAACTGGCCACGCTGGAGGATGGCTGGCTCGCCCGGCTGGGCGGCAATGCCGGCGATGGCTCGGCGCGATTGTTCGGCCTTGCGGCGCGCCTGCTGGGCGGCGATCCGGACGAAGGCATCTATCTTGGCCAGCTGCTGGCCGTGGCCGAACGCTCGCCGAACCGCACATCGGTGCTGCTGCGCCCGCTGCGCGCCCTGGTGGAGCTGGCGGCGCGCGATGCTGCCCATGCCGCCGCTGGCCGCCCGCCGGAACTGCGCGGGTCGCTGGCGCGGCAGGCGCTGATGTTCAAGGTGGTTGCGCTGGGGCGCTGAGGCAGCGTATCGCTGGATTCACAGGGTCTTGTGATGGGGAGAGCGTGGCCATGCGCCGCATCCTTGGCTTTGTCGTGGCTTTGGTTGGCCTGTTGGGCGCCGGCCTGATCATCTGGCGCGCGCCGCCCGTCACCCAGCCCGCCGCGGCCTTGGCTGTGGCCGATCCTCCCGCGGCCGATGCGGCTGCAGCGCCGCTGGAGGCGCCGAATTCCCCCTTGTCGGACGCCGAGCGAGAGGCCCGCCGCCTGCGCCGCTATGACAAGGACAAGGATGGCACTGTGGATCGCGCCGAGTTTCTTGCCAATCGCCGCAAGAACTTTGAGCGCGCGGACCGCAACAAGGATGGCCGGCTGGATTTCGAGGAGTTTGCCGTCGCAACTGCCACGAAATTCACCCGTGCCGATCGCAATGCCGATGGTGCGCTCTCGCCCAGCGAGTTCGCGACCACGGCGATGAAACGCAAGCCGAAAGCCGCCTGCGTCTGCCCGACGCCAGGCGAGGAGTGAGACTCAGGCCACCTTCATCCAGTCTGCCAGATCTGCCCGCGCCCGCGTCACCAGAGCGGGCTTGCGCTGATCCTTCTTCACCGCCGTCTCCAGCGCCGGAAATAGGCCGAAATTCACGTTCATCGGCTGGAAGGTCGAAGCCTCTGCGCCGCCGGTGATGTGGTGGAGCAGGGCGCCAAGTGCAGTGGTGGCCGGCGGTGGCACAGGTTCGCGCCCCTGTCGTTCGGCAATGGCGAACCGCGCCGCCATCAGGCCCACCGCCGCGCTTTCAACATAGCCTTCGCAGCCGGTGATCTGCCCGGCAAAGCGGATGCCGGGCCGCAGCTTCAGGCGCAGCGTGTCATCCAGCAGCACCGGTGATTTGATGAAGGTGTTGCGGTGCAGGCCGCCCAACCGCGCGAACTGGGCGTTTTCGAGGCCCGGAATCATGCGGAACACCCGTACCTGTTCGGCATGCTTCATCTTGGTCTGGAAACCGACCATGTTCCACAGGCTGCCCAAGGCATTGTCCTGCCGCAATTGCACCACGGCCCAGGCGCGTCGGCCGGTGGCGGGGTTGGTCAGGCCCACCGGCTTCATCGGGCCAAAGCGCGGCGTGTTGCGGCCACGTTCGGCCATCACCTCGATCGGCATGCAGCCGTCGAAATAGGGTGTGTTGGCCTCCCACTCCTTGAAGCTGGCCATTTCCGCGGCCAGCATCGCATCGATGAAGGCTTCATACTGCTCCTTGTCCATCGGGCAGTTCAGGTAATCCTTGGCTCCGCCCTTGTCCCAGCGCGACTGGAACCAGGCGGTTTCCAGATTGATGGATTCAAAATGGATCACCGGCGCGATGGCATCGAAAAACGCCAGCGCATCCTGCCCGGTCAGATCGCGGATGGCTTCGGCCAGCGGCGTCGCCGTCAGTGGCCCGGTGGCGATGATGACGCTGTCCCAGTCTTCCGGCGGCAGGCCGGCGATCATCTCGCGCACGATCGTCACGTTGGGATGGGCGGCCAGCGCCGCCGTCACACCACCCGAAAACACGTCTCGGTCCACAGCGAGTGCCGATCCGGCCGGCACCCGCGCCTTGTCCGCTTGCGCCATGATGATGCTGCCCATCGCCCGCATCTCCTGGTGGATCAGGCCAACGGCGTTGTTGTCGGGATCATCGCTGCGGAAACTGTTGGAGCAGACCAGTTCGGCCAGCCCGTCGGTCTTGTGCGCGTCGGTGCCATGCGGTCCGCGCATCTCATGCAGAATAACGGGAATGCCGGCTTGCGCGATCTGCCAGGCGGCTTCGGAACCGGCGAGGCCACCGCCGATGATGTGGATGGGGAGTGTCATGCCCCGGCCTATGCGGCAGGCCGGGACGGTTTTCCAGTCACGAAAGCTTCAAGGATGAATGAGTTGTTTAATAACCGTAAATAACGTAATGGGTGTTTTCCACATTCGGGGGAATATCACATGAAGCCTTTGCTTTTTGCGGTTGCTGCAGTTGCGAGCCTTGCGGCGGTGCCGACTTCGGCCGCGGTGATCACGGCCAGCCTTGATGCCAATGCGATGCAGATCAACCAGTTGAACAATGTCGCGATCACGCCTGTGTCGCTCGGCGTTGGTGACGCGCTCGATCTCACCATCAATTTCACCAACGGCCCGATGACGGTTGGCAACGGCAGCGCGTTGTGGATTGGTCTGCTGACCAATGGTGACAGCGCCACGCTCACCAGCACCGCCACGATGTTCGTGCTGGGTGGCAGTGCCAACATGTTTGGCAGTCTCAACAACACGCAGGACAACAGCTTCGTGCACGTTGGCAATTTCTTCGGCGGCTTCCAAACCGGGCCGGGCGACCTGAGCTTTGCCGGCCTGCGCCAGACGCTGACGATCGACAGCAGCGATCTGCAGGGCCCACGGGAATATGATCGGGCCTTTTTCTTCTTCTCCGAACTGCCGCAGGGTGGTGTCGTGCCTGAACCGCAAAGCTGGGCGATGCTGATCGCCGGCTTTGGTCTTGTCGGCGCTGCAGCACGCCGTCGCCGCTCGGGTGCGGCCCGCACCATCGCGGCCTGATCCACCGCAAGAAGGACCGAAGCCGGGTGCGACAAGCGCCCGGCTTCCTCTTTTTTGCCAGTTTGATGCCGCACTGCAAAAAAGCTGCGACAAACAGTCACTATCCTGTCTTTCCAACCCGAAACCCCCCGGCTATACGGGCCTCGATAGCGGCGGGTAACTGCCGCCGGTTCTGGAAAGTGACATGCTTTTTGCAAACGGCCAGTTTGTGGCCCCCCAGCGTTCGGATAGCTGACGGCCATGCCCAAGCTGACCGTCGATGGAATCGAAGTGGAGGTGCCGAACGGCGCCACAGTGTTGCAGGCCTGCGAAGCGGCCGGCGCTGAAATCCCGCGTTTCTGCTACCACGAGCGCCTGTCCATCGCCGGCAACTGCCGCATGTGCCTGGTGGAAATGGAAAAATCCCCCAAGCCGGTGGCCAGTTGCGCCATGCCGGCGGCCGATGGCCAGGTGATCCACACCCGCACCGAAAAGGTGAAGAAGGCCCGCGAAGGGGTGATGGAATTTCTGCTCATCAACCACCCGCTCGATTGCCCGATCTGCGATCAGGGCGGCGAATGCGATCTGCAGGACCAGTCGCTCACCTATGGCAAGGGCGCCAGCCGCTATGACGAGAACAAGCGGGCGGTGACCGAGAAATATATGGGCCCGCTCATCAAGACGGTGATGACGCGCTGCATCCACTGCACCCGCTGCGTGCGCTTTGCCGAGGAAGTGGCCGGCGTCGAGGAAATCGGCGCTATCGGCCGGGGTGAATCGATGCAGATCACGTCGTATCTGGAAAAAGCCGTCACCTCCGAAGTGTCGGGCAACGTGATTGATCTGTGCCCGGTCGGCGCGCTCACCTCCAAGCCCTATGCCTTCCAGGCGCGGCCGTGGGAGCTGAAGAAGACCGATTCGATCGACGTGATGGATGCCATTGGCAGCAACATCGTTGTTGGCAGCCGCGGCGCTGCTGTGCTGCGCGTGACGCCGCGCCTGAACGACGACGTCAACGAGGAATGGCTGGCCGACAAGAGCCGCTTTGCCGTGGATGGCCTCTCCGAACGCCGGCTTGATACGCCGTGGGTGCGGGCGGGCGGCAAGCTGCAGAAGGCGACGTGGGCCGAAGCGTTCACTGCCGTCGCCGCCGGCCTGAAGGGCCTGCAGGGCGACGAAATTGCCGGCATCGTGGGTGATCTGAACGCCGTCGAAGAGATGGTGGCGCTGCGCGATCTTTTGGCAACGCTGGGTTCCACCCGCATTGAAAGCCGCCAGGATGGCGCGCTGTTCGACACGGGCGAAGCGGTGAACTGGCTGTTCAATACCGGTCTGGCCGGTATCGAGACGGCCGATGCCATTCTGCTTGTCGGCACCAACCCCCGTCTGGAAGCTGCGCTGCTCAATGTGCGTCTGCGCAAGGCGGTCAAGAAGGGCGGCGCCAAGGCGTATAATATCGGCCCAGCGGCTGATCTGAGCTTCCCGATCACCCAGCTTGGTGACGATGCCGCGCTGCTGACCGCATTGCCGGCCGATGTGGTTGCCGCCTTTGCCAAGGCTGAGCGCCCGGCGATCATCGTCGGCATGGGCGCGCTGAAAACACCTGGCCTCTACGCCGCCGCCCGCGCCGCTGCCGAACAGCTGGGCGTGGTGAAGGATGGCTGGAACGGCTTCAACCTCGTCCACACTGCTGCTGCCCGCGCAGGCGCGCTGCGGCTTGGCCTGGCTGTCGAAGGCGGCGTCAATGCGCTGCTCGGCGATACCGGTGTGAAGGCGCTGTTCCTGCTCGGTGCCGATGAAGTCAATGTGATGTCCGGACGCTTCACCGTCTATATCGGCACCCACGGCGATCACGGCGTGCGCCATGCCGATGTGATCCTGCCGGCCGCCGCCTACACCGAAAAGCCCGGCACCTATGTGAACATGGAAGGCCGCGTGCAGCGCGCACTGAAAGCCACCCAGCCCCCCGGCGACGCCCGCGAGGATTGGACGATCCTGCGCGCCTTGTCCTCCGTGCTGGGCCAGAAATTGCCCTATGATGATCTGTCGGCCCTGCGCCGCCGCATCGCCGCCGACTGGCCTGATCTGGCCCGCGACGGCCTGATCGCCCGTGTGGGCACCCTGCCAGCCGTGAGCGCCACCCCGGTGCAGGGCGCGCTGCATCTGGCCTACAGCAACTATCACCTCACCAACCCGGTGGCCCGCGCCAGTGCCACCATGGCCGCCTGCGTCTCCTCGCTCATCGTGGTGCAGGAGGCCGCGGAATGACCTACACCGGCTGGTTCGTCGAACAGTTCGGGCAGGGCCCGGGCTGGTTACTCGCCAATCTCACGCTCATTCTTGCCATTGCCTTCCCGGTGATGGTGGGCGTGGCGTTGGCGGTTTATGCCGATCGCAAGATCTGGGCAGCAATGCAGATGCGGCGCGGCCCCAACGTGGTCGGCCCGTTCGGCCTGCTGCAGACCTTTGCAGACGCCGCCAAATTGTTCCTGAAGGAAACCATCATCCCCACCGGCGCGTCGACCGGCGTCTTCCTGCTCGCCCCGATGATCAGTTTTACATTGGCGCTGGTGGTGTGGGCGGTGATGCCGTTCGATGCCGGTATGGTGCTGGCCGATCTCAACGTCGGCCTGCTCTATGTCTTCGCTGTCTCCTCGATGGGTGTTTACGGCATCATCATGTCGGGTTGGGCCTCCAACTCCAAATATGCCTTTTTGGGTGGCCTGCGCTCGGCGGCGCAGATGGTTTCCTACGAAGTCTCGATGGGCTTCATCCTCGTCTCAGTGATGATGTACGCGCAGAGCCTCAACCTGTCGGACATCGTGATGAGCCAGAAGGGCAATGTACTCGGCATCCTCAATGGCAACATCTTCAATCCGCTGCTGTTCCCGATGGGCATCATGTTCTTCATCACCGCGCTGGCCGAAACCAACCGCCCTCCGTTCGATCTGCCCGAAGCCGAAGCCGAGCTCGTTGCCGGCTATCAGGTCGAATATTCGTCCATGAGCTTCGCGCTCTTCTTCCTCGGCGAGTATGCCAACATCCTCTTCATGTGCGCGCTGATCCCCACCCTGTTCCTGGGTGGTTGGCTGCCGCCGCTGGATTGGGCGCCGCTCTACCTCATCCCCGGCTTCGTGTGGTTCCTGGTGAAGATGGCCTTCATGTTCTTCGTCTTCGCCTGGGTGAAGGCCACCGTGCCGCGCTACCGCTATGACCAGCTGATGCGGCTGGGCTGGAAGGTGTTCCTGCCCCTGAGCCTGTTCTGGGTAATTTTGGTGTCGGGCTGGTTGATGTTCACCGGCCACTTTGCCATCGCGCCGGGAGCCATTTGATGTCTGCGCTGCTCCGTTCCGCCAAGTCGCTGCTGCTGTTGGAGTTCGTCTCCGGCATGTGGCTGACCTTGCGCTATTTTTTCCGCCCCAAGGTGACGATCAACTACCCGTTCGAAAAGGGCCCCATCTCGCCGCGCTTCCGCGGTGAACATGCGCTGCGCCGTTATCCGAACGGGGAAGAACGCTGCATCGCCTGCAAATTGTGCGAAGCTGTCTGCCCAGCGCAGGCCATCACCATCGAAGCCGAACCGCGCATCGACGGCAGCCGCCGCACGACCCGGTACGACATCGACATGACCAAGTGCATCTATTGCGGCCTCTGCCAGGAAGCCTGCCCGGTGGATGCCATCGTCGAAACGCCGAACTTCGAATTCGCCACCGAAACCCGCGAAGAGCTGATCTACGACAAGAACAAGCTGCTCGCGAACGGCGAGAAGTGGGAACGCGCCATCGCCAGCAACATCGCTGCAGACAGCGAGTGGCGCTGACATGACCGCCGTCTTTGCCTTCTACCTCTTCGCCGTCACCCTGCTTATCGGCGGGTTCCTGGTGATCACCTCGCGGAACCCGGTGCACTCGGTGCTCTGGCTGATCGTCTGCTTCTTCAACGCCGCTGGCCTGTTCATCCTGCTGGGCGCCGAGTTTCTGGCGATGCTGCTGGTCATCGTCTATGTTGGCGCCGTGGCGGTGCTGTTCCTGTTCGTCGTCATGATGCTCGATATTGATTTCAAGGCGTTGCAGCGCGGCGCCCTGAAGAATTTGCCGCTGGGCCTCGCCATTTCCGGCATCATCCTCACCGAAGTGCTGCTGGTCGCCACCGGCTGGCAGCCGGGGCAGGGCGTGATCCTGCATGAAGCGCTCGCTGGTCCGCCGGAGGGTATGACCAACACGCAGTGGATCGGCAGCCAGCTTTATACCCGCTATTTCTTTGTCTTCTCCATGTCCGGGCTGCTGCTGCTGGCGTCGATGATCGGCGCCATCGTGCTCACCCACCGCCGCCGCATCGGCAACAGGCGGCAGGATATTGGCGTGCAGGTGGCGCGCACGCCGGCGGGCACGCTGGGCGTCGGCAAGGCTGGCCTTGGCCAAGGGGTGGAATTGTGATCGGGCTCACCCATTATCTCGCCGTTTCGGCCGCGTTGTTCGTGCTGGGCGTGTTCGGTATCTTCCTCAATCGCCGCAACATCATCATCATCCTGATGTCGCTTGAACTGATCCTGCTCGCGGTGAACATCAACCTCGTCGCCTTCTCGGCCTTCCTGCACCAGGTGCATGGCCAGATCTTCGCGATGTTCGTGCTCACCGTGGCAGCCGGTGAAGCGGCCATCGGCCTTGCCATATTGGTCATCTATTTCCGTGGCCGCGGCACGGTGGCGGTTGATCAAGCCGATCTGATGAAGGGCTGACCTCAGGTGATTCAGCTCCTCGTTTTCCTGCCTTTGCTCACCGCGCTTGTCGCCGGCCTGGGCGGCCGCATCATCGGGCATACGGCGGCCAAGGCCCTCACCACCGGTGGCCTGTTCGTCTCCGCTGCATTGGCCTGGGTCATCTTCACCGGCTTCTGGCTGAACGATACCGCCGGTTACACCGTGCCGGTGCTGGACTGGATCGAAAGCGGCGGGCTTTCCGTTCAATGGGCGCTGAAGGTCGATACGCTCACCGCCGTCATGCTGGTCGTCGTCACCAGCGTCTCGGCGCTCGTCCACCTCTACAGCTGGGGCTATATGGAGGAAGACCCGTCGCAGAGCCGGTTCTTCGCCTATCTCTCGCTTTTCACCTTCGCCATGCTGATGCTGGTGACGGCCGATAACCTCGTCCAGATGTTCTTCGGCTGGGAAGGGGTGGGCCTTGCGTCCTACCTGCTGATCGGTTTCTGGTATCACAAGCCCTCGGCCAATGCGGCCGCCATCAAGGCCTTCGTTGTCAACCGCGTCGGCGATTTCGGCTTCAGCCTCGGCATTTTCGGCACCTTCCTGGTGTTCGGCACCGTCTCCATCGACGCCATCCTTGCCGCCGTGCCGCAGCACAGCGGCCAGACGTTCAGCTTCCTCGGCTCCCAGGTCGATGTGATGACTTGCCTGTGCCTGCTGCTGTTCGTCGGCGCCATGGGCAAGTCCGCCCAGTTGGGCCTGCACACCTGGCTGCCCGACGCCATGGAAGGCCCCACACCCGTCTCCGCGCTGATCCACGCTGCCACCATGGTGACCGCCGGCGTGTTCATGGTCTGCCGCCTGTCGCCGATGTTCGAAGCCAGCCCCACCGCCCAGGCCGTTGTCTGCGTGATCGGCGCCTGCACCGCGCTGTTCGCCGCGACCGTGGGCATGGTGCAGAACGACATCAAGCGCGTGATCGCCTATTCGACCTGCTCACAGCTGGGTTACATGTTCTTCGCTGCCGGCAGCGGGGCCTATGGCGCGGCCATGTTCCACCTGTTCACCCACGCCTTCTTCAAGGCGCTGCTGTTCTTAGGGGCAGGCTCGGTGATCCACGCCATGCACCACGAGCAGGACATGCGCTTCTATGGCGGCCTGCGTCGCCACATCCCCATCACCTTCTGGATGATGACGATCGGCACGCTGGCGCTCACCGGCTTCTTCTTCACCGCCGGCTATTATTCCAAGGACGCGATCCTGGAAGCGGCGTTTGCCAGCGGAACCAGCCACGGCACCTTTGCCTTCTTCGTTGGCGCGATCGTGGCGGCGCTCACCAGCTTCTATTCGTGGCGGCTGGTGTTCCTCACCTTCTTCGGCAAGCCGCGCTGGGCTGGCAGCGAGCATATCCAGCACGCCGCGCATGGCGATCATGGTCACGGCCATGATGATCATCACGCGCACGACCATGCTCATGATGACGGCACCGCTGGCTATCACCCGCACGAAAGCCCGCTTTCGATGCTGATCCCGCTGTTCGTGCTCGGCACCGGCGCGCTGCTGGCCGGCTGGGTGTGGCATGAAGCTTTCGTTGGCGCTGAAGAAGGCGCCGGCTTCTGGCGCGGCAGCCTCGCTTTCCGCACCGACCTGATGCACGCCATGCACGAAGTCCCGGCCTGGGTGGTCTATACCCCGTCCGTCGCCTTCTTCCTCGGCCTCGGCCTTGCCTGGCACGTGTTCCTCAACAAGCCGTCGATCCCGATCTGGTGGCAGAAGGAAGTGCCCGGCCTCTATCAGTTCCTGCTGCGGAAATGGTATTTCGATGAGCTGTACGACACGATCTTCGTGAAGCCGGCGCTGTGGCTTGGCCGCCTGTTCTGGACGCGTGGTGATCAGCAGACCATCGATCGTTTTGGCCCCAATGGCGCTGCCGATATTGTGGTGGTGGGTGCCGGCCTCGCCCGGCGCTTCCAGACCGGGTATGTCTATAGTTACGCACTGGTGATGCTGATCGGCCTGGCCGCCGCCGCCGCCTGGATGATGCGCTGATGATCCTTTCGTTCATGATCCTGCTGCCGGTGGTGGCAGCCCTGGTGGTGGCAACGCTGCCCGGTGAGGACGCGGAACGCGCCGGCCGTGCCCGTGTCGTGGCGCTGGCGACCACGCTGGTGGAATTCGCGCTGGGCATCTGGCTGTGGACGCAGTTCGATCAGACGACCGCGGCCTTCCAGTTCAGCGAAAATCTGCCGCTGTTTGCGCCGTTCCTGAATTGGTCGCTGGGCATCGACGGCATCGCGCTGATGCTGATCGAGCTTTCGGTGTTCCTGATGCCGCTGTGCGTGCTCGCCAGCTGGGTCGCGGTGAAGAAGCGCGTGCCGGAATATATGGCCGCGTTCCTGCTGATGGAATCGCTGATGATCGGAACGTTCGCCGCCCGCGACATGTTCCTGTTCTACCTGTTCTTCGAAGGCGGCCTGATCCCGATGTTCCTGATCATCGGCATCTGGGGCGGCGCCCGGCGCATCTATGCGTCGTATAAATTCTTCCTCTACACGCTGTTGGGCTCGGTGCTGATGCTGGTCGCCATGCTGTGGATGGTGAATTTCGCCGGCTCGGCTGACATTGGCGTGCTGAGCAAGACCGATTTCCCCAAGGACGCGCAATTCTGGCTGTTCCTGGCCTTCTTCGCCTCGTTCGCGGTGAAGATGCCGATGTGGCCGGTCCACACCTGGCTGCCCGATGCCCACGTCGAAGCGCCCACCGCCGGCTCCGTCATCCTCGCCGGCGTGCTGCTGAAACTCGGCGGCTATGGCTTCATCCGGTTCAGCCTGCCGATGTTCCCCGATGCCAGTGCGCAACTGATCTGGCTGGTGTTCGGCCTGTCGATGGTGGCAGTGGTCTACACCAGCCTCGTCGCCCTCGTGCAGCAGGACATGAAGAAGCTGATCGCCTATTCGTCCGTCGCCCACATGGCCTTCGTGACCGGTGGCCTGTTCGCGCTGAACACGCAGGGCATCGAAGGCGCCATGGTGATGATGCTCAGCCACGGCCTCGTCTCCGGCGCGCTGTTCCTGTGCGTCGGCGTGATCTACGACCGGCTCCACACCCGTGAAATTGGCCGTTACGGCGGCCTCGCCGACACCATGCCCAAATATGCGCTGGTGCTGCTGTTCTTCACCATGGCCAGCGTCGGCCTGCCGGCCACATCGGGCTTCGTCGCCGAATTCCTGGTGCTGCTCGGCATGTATCAAACCAGCACCTGGGCCACCTTCGTGCTGACCACCGGCATCATTCTGGGCGCCGCCTACATGCTCTGGCTCTATGCCCGTGTCGCCTATGGCAAGGCCGCCGGCGACGACACGCGCGCCATGCCCGATCTGGATGCCCGCGAAATCGCCATTCTCGCCCCGATCATCCTCGCGACGCTGTGGATGGGCATTTATCCCAAGAGCTTCCAGGCCCCGATGAAGCCGGCCATTGCCGAAGTCGTCGCCCGACTCGAAGGCCGCCAACTCGCTACCGTGCCGACCGACATGAGCCTGTCGCCCGCATTGCCGGCGCTGGCAGCCCCGGCTGCGGCGCAAGAGAGCCACCACTGATGCACCCGATCTTCACTTCCATCGCCATCGCCGGCCCGGAAACCGTGCTCACGCTCGGCAGCCTCGCGGCGCTGATGCTCGGCACCTTCTCAGGCAAGGGCAAGGCCCTCACCGTCACCAGCCTGTTCGCCGTGGCCATCCTCGCATTGGCCGGCTTCACCCTGCTCGATGCCCCCGCCGGCATCACCCGCGCCTTCGACGGTCTTTATGTCGCCGATGATTTCTCTGCCTTCCTGAAGGTCATCATCCTCGCCGCTGCCGCCGCCTCGGTCCTGCTGGCGCTGCCATGGCTGAACGAGAGCGGATCGGGCCGGTTCGAATATCCGGTGCTGCTGCTGCTGGCGACGCTGGGGATGACGATCATGGTTTCGGCCAACGATCTGCTCACGCTCTATGTCGGCCTCGAACTGGCCGCGCTGCCGTCCTACGTGCTCGCCGCCTTCCATCGCCAAGACGACCGTTCGGCCGAAGCCGGCCTCAAATATTTCGTGCTCGGCGCGCTCGCATCGGGCATCCTGCTTTACGGCGTCACGCTCATTTACGGCTTCTCCGGCTCCACCCAGTTGGACGTGATCGCCGGGGTCGTCTCCGGCCAGACCGAACGCTCCATCGGCCTGCTGTTCGGCATCGTCTTCATCCTCTCCGGCCTGGCCTTCAAGGTCTCCGCCGTGCCGTTCCACATGTGGACGCCCGACGTGTATGAAGGCGCGCCCACCCCTGTGGCCGCCTTCTTCTCCGCCGCACCCAAGGCCGCCGCGCTGGGCCTGCTGGCGCGCGTGATGATCGTTGCCTTCCCCGGCAACATCGCCGCGGATTGGCAGCAGATCCTGATCTTCATCGCCATCGCCTCGATGGTGCTGGGCGCCGTCGCCGCCGTCGCGCAGACCAACATCAAGCGCCTGCTGGCCTATAGCTCCATCGCCAACATCGGCTTCGCGCTCGTCGGCCTCACCCCCGGCACGCCCGAGGGCATTTCGGCGCTGCTGTTCTATGTCACCGTCTATGTCGCGATGACGCTGGGCAGCTTCCTGGTTGTCCTGCAACTGCGCCGCCCCGATGGCAGCCCGGTCGAAGCCATGGCCGATTTCGCCGGCCTGTCGAAAACCCAGCCCAAGCTCGCTGCTGCGCTCGCCATCTTCATGTTCAGCCTCGCCGGCATCCCGCCGCTGCTGGGTTTCTGGCCCAAGTTCGCCGTGTTCCAGGCCGCCATTGCCTCCGGCCTGATTGCGTTGGCGCTGATCGGCTTCGTCGCCTCGGTCATCGCGGCCTTCTATTATCTGCGCCTCATCAAGATCATGTATTTCGATGAACCGGCCGTGCCGCTGGCCAGTGAAGGCAGCAGCGTCAACGGCGCCATGATCGCGGCCTGCGCGCTGTTCTGCTCGCCGATCGGCATGCTGGCGATCTCACCGCTGGTCGCCGCCACGGCCCGTGCTGCCGCAGCCCTGTTCCCGGCTTGATCGACCTCACCCATCTTCCCGAGGTCGGTTCCACCAACGATTGGCTGCTGGCGCGCGCCGAAACGCTGCCCGATGGCCATTGGGTGATCACCGATCGCCAGACCGCCGGCCGTGGCCGCCGCGGCCGGGTCTGGAACGATGGTGCCGGCAATTTCATGGGCAGCGTGCTGGTAAAGGCGACCGGTCAGGTCCAGCAATTCAGCTTCGTCGCCGCGCTCGCCCTCCACGATGCGCTGTCAGCGCTCACCGGCCAACCAGCCCGCTTCGCCCTCAAATGGCCGAACGACGTGCTGCTGGACGGCACCAAATGCTCCGGCATCCTGCTCGAACGCGTTGGCCAGGCGCTGGTCATCGGCATGGGCGTCAACCTCGCGCATCACCCCGATGGCACCGAACGCCCTGCCACCAGCCTCGCCGCTGCCGGCCTCGCGGTGCCGACGCCGGCCGCGTTGCTCGACGAACTCGCCGCTGCCTTCAGTCATTGGCGCGAGACATGGGCCATTCACGGCTTCGCCCCCATCCGCACCGCTTGGACCGCGCGCGCAGCTGGCGTCGGCAGCCGCATCGTCGCCCGACTTGGCAATGAAAGCCCCGAAGGCCTCTTCACCGGCCTTGCCGACGATGGCGCGCTATTGATGCAGCTTGACGATGGCACCACGCGTGCCATCCACGCCGGTGAAGTCTTCGCGTTGTGAACCGGGAGAGGCCCGATGCTGCTCGCCATTGATGTCGGCAATACCAACATCGTCTTTGCGTTGTGCGATGGCGATGTCATCGCCCAACGCTGGCGCATCTCCACCGATGGCCAGCGTACGGCGGATGAATATGCCGTGTGGCTGCACCAGCTGATGGCGCTGGAAGGCGTGGCCATGGGCAGCGTCGATGCTGCCATCATCTCCACCGTAGTGCCGCAAACCCTGTTCAACCTGCAGCGCCTGTGCCGCAAATATTTCAGCGTCGAACCCGAAGTGGTCGCCATCGGCGCCATCAACCTGGGCCTGACCATCGCCTTGCCCAATCCGGCCGAAGTCGGCGCCGATCGCCTGGTCAATGCCGTTGCCGCCCATGCGCTGTGGCCGGGCAACCTCATCATCGTCGATTTCGGCACCGCAACCACCTTCGATGTGGTA
This sequence comes from Sphingomonadales bacterium 32-65-25, assembly GCA_002280855.1. Lineage (GTDB taxonomy): Bacteria > Pseudomonadota > Alphaproteobacteria > Sphingomonadales > Sphingomonadaceae > Sandarakinorhabdus. Next base: position 87,345 of record NCEU01000007.1, read on the forward strand.
TCGGCCGATGGTGCCTATCAGGGCGGGGCCATCGCGCCGGGTATCAACCTGTCGATGGACGCGCTCTACCAGGCCGCCGCCAAGCTGCCGCGCATCGCCGTTGAACCGCCGCCGGGCAACCAAGGTGCCATCGGCAAGGGCACGGTGCATGCCATGCAGTCAGGCGTGTTCTGGGGCTATGTCGGCCTGATCGAAGGGCTGGTGACACGCCTGAACCAAGAGATCGTCGGCCCGGTCACCGTGATCGCCACGGGCGGTCTTGCCACCTTGTTCCAACGCCACACCACTGCCATAGCCCATGTCGACGGCGACCTGACCATCAAGGGTCTCATCCGCCTCCACCAATTGAACGCAAAGAACCCAACATAATGACCCCTGGTGACGAGTTGATTTTCCTGCCCCTGGGCGGCTCCGGCGAGATTGGCATGAACGTCAATCTCTATGGCTGCCAGGGCAAATGGGTGATGGTCGATCTCGGCATGACCTTCGGTGATCCGCGCTATCCGGGCATCGACGTGGTGCTGCCCGATCTCGCCTTCATCGAGGAGCGCCGCAAGGATCTGCTCGGCATCGTGCTCACCCACGGCCATGAAGATCATATCGGCGCCATCCCCTATCTCGCCGCCGAACTGAAGGTGCCGCTCTATGCCACCCCGTTCACCGCCGGCCTGATTGCGAAGAAGCTGGAGGAAGAAGGGCTGCAGGACGAGGTGAAGCTCAAGATCATCCCGATGGGCGGCACGCTCAAGCTGGGCCCGTTCGGTTTCACCTATGTCGCGCTTGCCCACTCCATCCCCGAAGGCAACGCGCTCATCATTGATACGCCCTATGGCCGCATTTTCCACACCGGCGACTGGAAGCTGGATGATGCGCCGCAGATGGGCACGCCAGCGTCCGCAGCCCAACTGACTGCCATCGGCGACAGCGGCATCCTGGCGCTGGTCGGCGACAGCACCAACGTCTTCAACCCCGAAGCCTCGGGCAGCGAAGCCGATGTGCGCGATGGCCTGATGCGCGTCGTCAAGGCGCGCAAATCCGGCCGGGTGCTGGTGACGACCTTTGCCAGTAACGCCGCCCGCCTCGGCACGCTGGGCGCCGTGGCGAAAGCCTGCGGACGCGAACTGGTGCTGGCCGGCCGCTCGATGGACCGCATCGTCGGCGTCGCCCGCGCCACCGGCTACCTGAAAGACCTGCCCGAACCCATCGATTGGGACGCGGCGATGAGCCTGCCACGCAACAAGGTATTGATCCTGTGCACCGGCGCGCAGGGCGAACCAATGGCGGCGCTGTCGCGCATCGCCGAAGGCAGCCACCCCAAGCTGCGACTGGAGCCGGGCGACCTCGTCGTTTATTCCTCCAAGCAGATCCCCGGCAACGAACTGAGCATCGGCCGGGTGCAGAACGCGCTGGCCACGCGCGGCATCGACATCATCACCGAAAAACAGGCCCATGTGCACGTTTCCGGCCACCCCGGTCAGCCGGAACTGGAAGCCATGTACGAATGGATCCGCCCCGAAATTGCCATCCCTGTGCACGGCGAACGCCGCCACATGGAAGAACATGCCAAGCTGGCCAAGGACTGCGGCGTGCCCAAGGCCATGGTGCCGATCAACGGCAGCGCCATCCGCCTGGCGCCTGATGGGCCAAAGCTGATTTCCCACGAAAAGGCTGGGCGGCTGCTGCTGGATGGCGATGTCATCCTGCCCGCTGACGGCGCCACCATCGTCGAACGCCGCCGCATGAGCCAATATGGCCTGATCGCGGTGAGCGTGGTCGTCGGCAAGAATGGCCTGCCCGCCGCCACGCCCAAGGTCAGCGCCCACGGCGTGCCGGTAGAGGAAGACAAGGACGACTTCCTCGCCGAATGCGCTGAAGCCGCCGAAAAGGCCGCCGCAAAGGGCGATCCGAAACGCGCTGAGCATTATGCCGAAGCCATCCGCGTCGCCGTGCGCCGCATCGCCCGCGAATGGACGGGCAAGAAGCCGGTGACGGACGTGCAGGTGACCCGACTGTGAAGCCCCAGTCAGCTCTGGCCATCTACCTGCTGTTCTGGACGCTCACTCTCTTCGCCGTCCTCCCCTTCGGCGTGCGCACGACCGAAGAAGACGGCAGCGAGCCCATCGCGGGCCAGGCCAGCTCCGCCCCCACCAACCCCATGATCGGCAAGAAACTGCTGTGGACCACCCTGATCAGTGGCGTGATCTTCGGCCTGTTCATGGCCAATTATGAATTTGGCTGGATCGTCGTGGACGACGTCCCCTTCTGGCGCACCCGCGGGCCGTACGCCCCAGTGAAGGCAGAGTAAGAGGCCTCCGGCGGGCAGGGTCGCAGACCCTGCACCCGGTCGTTTGAGGGCATCCTTCTTCAACGGTACCCATCATGCTGGCGTATGATGGGCCGCCCGAAAACGTAAGTGGGTGCAGGGGCTCAGCCCCTGCCCGCCGGAGGCCCTCTCCCTTCAGCCCTGCATCGCCGCTGTCATGCGGTCAAAGAACACGCCGTCGTCCAGCGTGTCGCTCATGGCGATCCAGGCGTCGTCACTCATGCGGGTGCGCATGCCGATGAACATCTGCGAATCATTGCCACACAGCGTGCGGAACTTGGTGTTGCGGCCGCTGACGATGTCCAGAACCGCGTTTGCCACCACTGAAGGCGGCGTGCCTTTATCTGCATCGGCGTTCATGGCGACCATCCGGCGGCCGCTGGGGTAGGCACTGTCGGCGCGCGGCTGCGGCAGGTTGGCGACGGCCATATCGGTGGCGATGATGCCCGGTTCGACCAGCGCGACCCGCACGCCAAAGGGCGCCAGTTCCTGTGCGGCCACTTCGCTGGCGGCTTCCAGCGCGAATTTCGACGGGCCGTAGGCGCTGTGCGAGAACACCGCCATGCGCCCGGCGATCGACGAGAGGTTGATGATCAGCCCCTGCCGGCGCTCGCGCATGGCCGGGATCACGGCCTTCATGCAGCGCAGCGGCCCGAAGAAATTGGTGTTCATCACCGCCTGGATCATGGCCATGGACTCATCTTCCAAGGCGTTTATCGACAGAATGCCGGCGTTGTTGATCAGCACGTCGACGTTTCCCATCTCCGGCTGAGCGAACAGTGCGGCGACGGATGCATCATTATCCACATCCAGCGCGGCAAGGCTGATCGACAGGCTTTCCTGCGCCGCGATATCGGCCAGATCGCAGCCGCTGGGATCGCGCATGGTGGCCACCACCTCGTGGCCGGCGCGGGCCAGCGCGAGCGTGATTTCCCGGCCGATGCCGCGCCGTGCGCCGGTTACCAAGATGCGTGCCATGCTGCTCTCCCCCGCTTGCGTTAAGTTGCAGCATCCTGACACGGATGCCGGATCAAGCCCAACGCAACGACGCAAAGGGATGGCGCAAACAAAAGTGGGTGCAGGGGCTCAGCCCCTGCCCGCCGGAGGCCTGACTTAATTGAACCGCCCGGCGGCCTGCCCAATGGCCAGATACAGCTTGCCCAAGGTGGACGAAAGCAACGTCGCTCCCAATGCCTCGCCGCCACGTTCCGGCACCACATCAGCGACCAGTGATTCGAACTCCTGCAGGTATCGGCTGGCTTCGGCGCGGAATTCGGCATCGTGGGTGTAGTGGCGCACGAACTGGCGGCCGGCGCCGCTGTCCAGCCCGTGGGCGAGGCGGCGGGCGATGGCGCTGGCATCGCCGGCGGCGTAATCGGCCCAGGTCTTGTCGTCGATGTCGTAGTCCAGCAGCTTGGCCAGATCGATGGCGCTGGATTGCAGGCTGTCGATCAGGCCGTTGGCGCGGCGGCCCAAGGCGTTGCGGATGCGCACTTCGGCACGGGTTTCCACCGCGTCCACATGCGCTTCCACATCGGAAAGGGTGCGGGCCAGCCCGACCAGGCGCTGTGCCACGCGTTCGGCGGCGGCCTGCGCGGATTCACCGGCGCGGCCCTGCAATTCCATCAGTTCTTCGATGCGATCGCGGATCGGCGCGGCGAACGCTGCTTCGGTGCGGCTGATGGCGGCCCTGTCCAGCGCTTCCTCAGCTTCGAGGATCACCCCGGCCAGTGCGGTGCGCATCGCGCCGGCGGCATTGTCGGCCACCTCGCGCACGCGCGCGAATGTTTCGATCAGGTCGCCCGATGCCGTCAGGCTCAGGCGGCTGGTGTCGTCTTCCAGGGCGCGCATCTGTTCCTGGGCGCGGGCGATGGCATCGGCCAGTTCGTCGGTGGTGGCGGTCAGCGTCTCGCGGGCCACGGTGAGCCGGTTGCTGGCGTCGTTCAGCGTGGCGCTGCCCGATTCCAGCGGCTCGGCCAGGGTGGCGGCCTGTTCCTTGATGTTGGCCAGTTGCGCTTCCAGCCCGGCGATCTGCCCGCGCAGCGCGCTCACCTGGCTCTCGCCAGCCGGCAACTGGGCTTCAAACAGGGCAATCGTGCGGCCGGCTTCGCTGCCCATGGCTTCCAGCCGCAGCTGCACGGCGGCGAGCGCGGCATCGGCGTCGCCCAGCGGCGCGGTGAAGCCGGCCACCGTCACGTTGGCGGCGGCCAGGCGGGCATCAAGGCCGGACAGCGCCTCGCTGTTGTTGGCGATGGCGGCGGCGAGCCGGGTTTCCAGCGACTCCACCCGGCTGCCCAGCTCGTCCACCAGCGCCGCCGCATTGCGGCCGCTCACCTCAATCTCGCCGGCCACCTTGCTGGCCAGCAGTTGCAGGTTGGCGAGTCGTTCATCCAGTTCCCGCGCGCCTTCGCCGCCAATATGCGCCAGCGCGGTGCGGGCCTGATCGACACTGGCCAGCATGGCGCTGGTCTGCGCGTGCACGGCGTCGCGGGTCTGCTCGACCGAGAGGCTCGTGCGGGTGAAGGCATCGTCGATGGCCGCGTTGAGCGCACCGATCGGTGTCTCCACCGCTTCGCGCGCCTGGGCGGCGGCGCTGGCCATGGCTTCAAGACCGGACTGGCTGGCCTGGGCCAGCGCATTGATCTCGCCGCGGCTGGCCTGGGCGGCGGCGCGGGCTTCGGCTTCGGCTTCGCTGGCGCGGGTGTAGAGGCTGGCCAGCAGGGTTTCGGTTTCGGCCAACTGGCTGCGCAACTGGTTGTCTACCCGGGTCATCAGCTCGCTCAAAGCTTCGGCCTGGCTGCTGGCGACAGGGACAGCGCCGGCGAAATCCGTGCTGGCAGAGACGGCCTTGGCCACCGTTGCCGACAGCCGATCGTTGGCGCTGTCGAGCGCGCTGGCCACGCCGGCGATGGCGCTGCTGTGGCTGGCCACGGGTGCTTCCATTGCGGCCATGCGCGCGGTGGCGGCGGCCAGCTGTTCTTCCAGCCGGGTGAGGGATTCGGCGCTGTGCTCCAGCCACTCGGCGGCCTGGGAGGCGCGGGCATCAGCAATGGCGGCACGGGCGGCGTTCACGGCACCGGCATCGCGCAACTGCACGGCGGCCAGCAGCGCCACGCCCACTGGCCCGGCCAGCGCGGCCATCATCAGCAGCAGCGGCTGCAGCTTGGCCGATACAGCAATCGCGCCGGTGGCGGCGCCCCAAGTGGCGATGATGGCAGCGGCCCAGGCCAGACTGGCGATGATCGCAAGGATCCAGGGCCAGCGGCGCGATTCAGGAGGAGCCAGAAAATCACCCATGGAAAAGCACAAACAGGAAAAGGGGCCGCCGTTCAAGCCGGCAGCCCCTTTTCACCGAACTATCCACAAGATTCCGATAGGGTGATCAGCCCAAGGCTCAACCACGCTGGCCCATCGGCACATAATCGCGGTGGGTATGGCCGGTGTAGAGCTGGCGCGGACGGCCGATCTTCTGATCGGGATCCTCCATCATCTCGGTCCACTGCGCGATCCAGCCAACCGCACGCGAGATGGCGAACAGCACGGTGAACATCGATGTAGGGAAGCCAATGGCCGACATCACGACGCCCGAATAGAAATCGACGTTGGGGTAAAGCTTCTTGTCGATGAAATAGGGATCGTTGAGTGCGATCTGTTCAAGTTCACGCGCGACATCGAAGATCGGATCGGCGATGCCCATCTTGTCGAGCACGTTCTTGGCGACCTTGGCCATCACCTTGGCGCGCGGATCGTAATTCTTGTAGACGCGGTGGCCAAAGCCCATCAGGCGGAACGGATCATCCTTGTTCTTCGCCCGCGCGATGAATTCCGGAATGCGATCCGGCGTGCCGATTTCGCGCAGCATGTTGAGCGCGGCTTCGTTGGCGCCACCGTGCGCCGGGCCCCACAGGCAGGCAATGCCGGCCGAAATGCAGGCGAACGGATTCGCGCCCGACGAACCGGCGAGCCGCACGGTGGAGGTGGAGGCGTTCTGCTCGTGATCGGCCTGCAGAATCAGCAGTTTTTCCATCGCGTCTTCGATCACCGGATCGATCACATAGGGTTCGGCCGGCACGCCAAAGGTCATCCGCAGGAAATTGCCGGCGAAACTCAGGCTGTTGTCGGGATAGAGGAAGGGCTGCCCGATCGAATATTTATAGGCCATCGCCGCCAGGGTCGGCATCTTGGCGATAATCCGGTGCGAGGCGATCACCCGCTGCTGCGGATCATGAATGTCGGTCGAGTCGTGATAGAAGGCCGCCATCGCGCCCACGATTCCGCACATGATCGCCATCGGGTGGGCGTCGCGCCGGAAACCCCGGTAGAAGGTCGCCAGCTGTTCGTGGATCATGGTGTGGCGGGTGATGTTGCGGGTGAATTCGGCATTCTGTTCCGCATTGGGCAGATCGCCGTTCAGCAGCAGATGCGCGACTTCCAGAAAACTCGACTGTTCGGCCAGCTGCTCGATGGGATAGCCGCGATAGAGCAGGATGCCTTCATCACCATCGATGTAGGTGATCTTGGATTCGCAACTGGCCGTGCTGGTAAAGCCCGGATCGAAGGTAAAACGGCCAGTGTTGGCGTAAAGCTTGCGAATATCAACGACTTCCGGGCCAATACTGCCCTGATGCACCGGATATTCCGCGCTTTTTCCGTCGATTCCGATCATGGCCGTCATGGCAGTCTTCCCTTCGTTCAACCCGCCAGTGCGTCGTCGATCCGCCCCAGCACTTCTTGCCTGCCCAGCACTTCGAGAACCTCGAACAATCCGGGCGATTGCGCCGAACCGGTAACAGCAGCGCGCAACGGTTGGGCGATCTGGCCAAGCTTGGCCGCTTCGCTTTCCGCCAGTTCACGCGCCACCTGTTCCAGTGCGGCAGCCGTCCAGTCATCCTGAGCGGCGAATCGTGCCCGGGCGCGGTCAAGCAGCCCCGGTGTCGCAGACGCTAGCAGCTTGGCAGCGCCTTCGTCCATGGGGATTGGGCGGCTGCGAAGATAGAAAAGGCTGCTGGCTGCCAAATCATTGAGGTTGTTGGCGCGTTTCTTCAGCTCCGGCATGGTGCGCTGCAAAATCGCAATGTCGGAATCGGTCAATTCGCGGCCCAATGCCGCAGTCACGCGGGCAGCGATCAACGCCACCAGCCGGCCATCATCGGCGGCACGCAGATAATGCCCGTTGAGGTTTTCCAGCTTCTTGATGTCAAAGCGTGACGGCGATCGTCCCACTCCGGCCAGTTCGAACCACTGCACCGCTTCATCACGGCTGATGATTTCGGCATCACCATGGCCCCAGCCCAGACGCAGCAGATAATTTTCCACCGCTTCCGGCAACAGGCCCAACTCGTCGCGATAGGCATCAACGCCAAGGGCACCGTGCCGCTTCGACAATTTCGCGCCGTCAGCGCCGTGGATCAGCGGGATATGGGCATAAACCGGTTCCGGCCACTGCATCGCCCGAATCAGCGCCAACTGGCGGAAGGCGTTGTTCAGGTGATCATCGCCGCGGATCACGTGGGTCACGCCCATGTCGTGATCGTCCACCACCACGGCCAGCATATAGGTGGGCGTACCGTCCGACCGCAGCAGCACGAAATCATCCAGCTCGGCATTGTTCACCGTCACCGGGCCCTGCACCTGATCGTCAATGGTGACACTGCCGTCACGCGGCGCCTTCAGACGGATCACATAATCGGCTTCGTTCGGCCAATCGGTGCGGTCGCGCCAGCGCCCGTCGTATCGCATTGGCTGCCTGGCGGCGCGCTGCTCCTCGCGCAGGGCGGTCAGTTCCTCAGGCGTCGCATAACAGCGATAGGCGTGGCCCGCGGCCAACAATGCGTGCGCCACCTCGGCATGGCGGGCGGCCCGGCTGAACTGGTAGACCACCTCGCCATCCCAATTCAGGTTCAGCCAGGTCATCCCATCGAGGATGGCGGCAATGGCCGGCTCGGTGGAGCGCGCCCGATCGGTATCCTCGATGCGCAGATGGAATTCACCGCCGTGGTGGCGGGCAAACAGCCAGTTGAACAAGGCTGTGCGGGCGCCGCCGATGTGCAGGAAACCGGTGGGCGAGGGGGCAAAGCGGGTGACGACCTTGCCGGGCAAATCCTGTGTTGCGCTCATGCGCGTTTCATCCAATCAAGGGCTTCAGGGTCGTGGCCGGGAGGGCACACGGAACGCGCGGGTGGTTAGCAGAAGGATCGAAGAGAAACAAACCGCGGGGCAGGCGCTGATCGCCGGCTGGCATCGCTGGCTGGAGGCCGAACGCGCGCATCTGCCCTTGTGGCTGCCGGTGGCGCTGGCGGCCGGCATCGCGTTGTGGTTCGTACTGCCGTGGGCGCCGTGGCGGCTGGCCGCCGCGTGCGCGGCTGCTGCACTGGCCATCGGATTCGGACTGGCCGGGCTGCGGCCGCTGGCCTGGATGGCGCTGCTGCTGCTGGCCGGGCTGGGCGTGGCCGAACTGCGCGTCGCCTTGAATCATCATCCGGTGCTGGCCGGGCGGGTGTTCGCCACCATCACCGCCCGGGTGGAAAGCGCCGAGCCGCTGGCCTTTGGTGATCAGCGCCTGTTGCTGGTGCCGGCTGACGATCAGAGCTTGCCCGGCAATGTCGAACGCCTGCGCCTGCGCCTGCGCGGAGACCAGCCACAGGTCGCCGCCGGGGCCATCATATCGGCGCGAGCGCTGCTCTCCCCGCCATCAGGCATGGCGGTGCCGGGCGGTTATGATCTGGCCCGCCGCGCTTGGTTTGATGGCATCGGCGCAACTGGCGTGGCGCTGGGGCCTGTGCACATCGTGGCCGCGCCACCGCCAGGGCCGGGCTTGTGGCTGGCCGGTGTGCGCAGCCACCTGCAGGCGCTGATCACCGGCCGCATGCCGGGGGAAGCGGGTGCGGTTGCCGCCGCGTTCGTCACCGGCTGGCAGGGCGCGATCCCGCCGGCCACCGCACAGGCGATGCGCGATGCGGGGCTGGCGCATCTGCTCTCCATTTCGGGCCTGCATATCGCGGTGGTGGTGGGCAGTGTGGCGCTCATGATGCGCTGGTTGCTGGGCCTGTGGCCATGGCTGGTGCTGCGGGTGCCGGTGCCTACGCTGGCGCTGGCGGCGGGCGCGCTGGCGGGGCTGGCCTATACGCTTCTGGCCGGCGCGCAGGTGCCCACGGTGCGCGCGGTGATTGCTGCCTGCATCGTCGTCGTCGGCATGATGCTGGGCCGGCAGGCGTTGAGTTTGCGGCTGCTGGCGGCGGCGGCCTTCGCCATATTGGTGGTACGGCCCGAAGCGCTGCTGGGGGCCAGCTTCCAGATGAGTTTCGCCGCCGTCATCGGCATCGTCGCGCTCTATGAAAGCCGGCTGGGCAAATGGCTGACGGCGGTGCGGGAGGATGAACCCTGGTGGCAATGGCTGGCCCGCGCGGCAGCGTCGCTGCTTGCGTCCGGGCTGGTGGCGGAATTGGCGCTGTCGGGCATCGGCCTTTATCATTTCGGCCGCAGCGGGCTGTACGGCATCGCCGCCAACCTGATCGCCATTCCCTACACCAGTTTCGTGGTGATGCCGGCACTGATGCTGGCCATGCTCGCCGAAGCATTGGGGCTGGACTGGCTGTGGCCACTGGCCGGCTGGACCATGCAGCAGCTGATCACAATCGCCGATCTCACCGCATCACTGCCCGGTGCCGTGATCACCAGCGCCGCCATCCCCGGGCCGGCGTTCGCGCTGGGCGCAGCTGGTGGCCTGTGGCTGGCACTGTGGCGCACCCGCGCGCGCTGGTGGGGGCTGGCGCCGCTGGTCGGCGCGGTGCTGGTGGGGTGGGCAGCGGCTGTGCCGGATGTGCTGATTAGCAGCGACGGCCGCCATCTGGCGCTGCGCTTGTCCGATGGCCGCCTGGCGCACAGCCGTGAACGCGTTGGCGATTTCCTGATCTACAATTGGGCGGAAAGCTTGGGCAGCGATCCGGCCAGCGCCGCCTGGCTGGGTACGCTGCCGCTGGCCCGCTGTTCGTCGGAAAGCTGTGTCGCCGATGTGGAGCGTGGCGGCCGGCGCTGGCGCGTGCTGGCCACCACTGGCCGCAGCCTGATCCCGCGTGATCGCTTTGCCCCGGCCTGTGCGGCGGCCGATATTGTCGTTTCCGATCGCCGCCTGCCCGATTGGTGCCGCCCACGCTGGCTGAAACTGGATGCTGCCGCCCTGGCGCAAACCGGGGCCGTGGCGATCTGGCTGGATGCGCAGCGGGTTGCAACCGCTGCAGATGCCGCCGGCGACCGGCCGTGGCAGCCCCACTGAACAGTGCGAGCTTGCCGACTGGCTGGTGAGTGACGATGCTGGGGAAGGGGAGAAGACCATGGCCACCATCATCGATCCAGAACGCCCGATCGTGGATCCGCATCATCATTTGTGGGATCGGCGCTCCGTGCCGCTAACGGCAACCGGCGCCACCGATTTTGAACAGGCGATCAGCCTCAGCCCGCTCTATCTGCTTGATCAATTGAACGCCGATGCGAAGGCCGGGCACAATGTGGTCGCCACTGTGTTCCTGGAATGCGGGGCATTTTATCGCGCCGATGGCCCGGCGGAATATCGCTGCGTGGGCGAAACCGAATTCGTCAACGGTGTCGCCGCCATGAGCGCATCGGGCCTCTACGGCCCGATGCGCGCCTGCGCCGGCATCGTTGGGCATGCCGATCTCACCCTGGGTGCCGCCGTGCGCCCGGTGCTGGAGGCGCACCTGGCCGCCGCCCCGGCGCGCTTCCGCGGCATCCGCCATTCGCCGGCGTGGGACGCGGATTCCGCCGTGCTCGGCATGTTGCAGCGGAACCCGCCCGGCCTGCTGGCGGATCCCGCCTTCCGCGCCGGCCTTGCCGAACTGGTGGCACTAGGCTTCAGCTATGATTGCTGGCTGCTGGCGCCGCAGTTGCCCGAACTCATTGCCATGGCCCGCGCCGTGCCGGATCTGACCATCATCTGCGATCACCTGGCCACACCCCTGGGCACGGCGTCTTACGCCGGCCGGCGCGAAGCGGATTTTGCCGAATGGGCGGGCAATATCAAACGGCTGGCGACCTGCCCGAACGTGGTGATGAAGGTTGGCGGGCTGGCGATGCCCTTTGGAGGCTTTGCCAGCTTCATGGCCGATCCGATGGCCAGCGCCGAAATGCTGGCCAAGGAATGGCAGCCGTGGATCGAAACGGCGATTGCCGCCTTCGGTGCGGATCGCTGCATGTTCGAAAGCAACTTCCCGGTCGATCGCGGCACCTGCGATTACGCCACGCTGTGGAACGCCTTCAAACTGGTCAGCACCGCCGCCAGCGAGGACGAGAAGACCGCCCTGTTCAGCGGCACCGCCGCCCGCGTCTATCGCCTCAGCCTGTAACGACAACGCCCGCCGGGTGAGGGCGGGCGTTACGCGGGATCAGGATCGATGCGCTCAGTGATAGCGGCGCAGCAGCCCGGCGAGCTTGCCCTGGATGCGGACCTGCTCCGGGTGATAGCGCTGCGGTTCATAGCTGCTGTTGGCCGGATCGAGACGGATCAGGCCCTTTTCATGGTGCAGATATTTCAGCGTCGCTTCGCTGTCGTCGATCAGCGCCACAACGATATCGCCATCACGCGCCGTGTCGCAGCGGCGGATCAGGGCATAATCACCATCATGGATGCCGGCTTCGATCATCGAATCGCCGGACACTTCCAGCGCATAATGATCGCCGGGGCCGAGCAGAGCCGACGGCACGGAAATCGAGCGATCGCTTTCCAGCGCCTCCACCGGCAGACCAGCGGCGATGCGGCCATGCAGCGGCACTGTGATGGTATCATTGGCCGCCAACATGGCAACGGCGGGTGGGGCAGGCGCGGGACGGCTGGCGACGAGCGTGAGCGCCGGCTTTTCGATCTTCAGCGCCTCGGGCAGGCGCAGCACCTCAAGGGCGCGGGCGCGGTTCGGCAGGCGGCGGATGAAGGCGCGTTCTTCCAACGCGTTGATCAGCCGATGCACACCGGATTTGGACTTCAGGTTCAGCGCTTCCTTCATTTCCTCGAAGGAAGGCGATACGCCGTCGGACTTCAACCGCTCATCGATGAAGATGAGCAATTCCTGCTGCTTACGGGTGAGCATCTCTTTCACTCCCATGCCGCCAAAACGGAACATGGGAAGAACATCTAGAAAACAGAATGGAACATGTCAAGCGCAATGCAGGTAACCAATTCGCCTGCCGCCGCCGCCGGGGCGTCGGCCTCGCGGATGATCAGCAACTCGGCACTGGCGAGCAGCGAAAGCAGCGCACTGTCCTGCCGGGCGAACGGCTCAGCACCGGCCGGCGTCCGCCGCGCCCGCAGATGGTCGCGGCGGGCGCCATTGGCGGGCAGCGGGATGGCGAGCGGCAGCGTCTCCAGCGGCAAATCATGTGCTCGCCCCGCCATCCGGGAAACCAGCGGCACCGCAAACAGCAACGCGGTCACGAACGCCGAAACCGGATTGCCCGGCAAACCCAGCACCCGCGTTCCGTTCAGTCGCCCGGCCAGCAGCGGTTTGCCCGGCCGCAGCGCGATCTTCCAGAAATCGATGTCGGCGCCCAGTTCGCGCAGCACCGGCAGCACCAGATCATGATCGCCCACCGATGCTCCGCCGATGGTGATGATCAGATCGGCATCCGCGCTGCGAAGTGCGGCGGCCAGCGCGGCGCGGTCATCCGGGATCAGGCCGGGATCATGCACATCTGCTCCGGCGCTGCGCAGCAGGGCAGTGAGCATGGCCGGATTGGACGAAACAATCTGCCCCGGCCCCGGAATTTCGCCGGGCAACACCAGCTCATCACCCGTCGCGATCAGCGTCACCCGCGGCCGCCGCACGACCGGCAGCGCCCGCCAGCCGCCGGCAGCGGCCAGCCCCAGATGGGCAGCCGCCAGCCGCACGCCGGCCGCAACCAGGCAGTCACCGGCAGCAAAATCCTGTCCTTTGGGCCGAATATGCGCACCGATCCGCGGCGGGCCTTCGCCGGCCAGCCGTGCCATGTCGCCATTGCGGGCCACTTCTTCCTGCACCACGATCACGTCCGCCCCGGACGGCAAGGGCGCCCCGGTGAAGATGCGCACCGCTTCGCCTGGTCCCAACGTGCCGGCCCAGCCATGCCCCGCCGCGCTCTCTCCCACCACACGCCAGGGCTGGTGCAGATCGGCCAAGTGGACGGCATAACCATCCATCGCGGCCGCATCGAACGGCGGCTGAGTGAAGTGGGCGATGACGGGCTCGGCCAGCACGCGGCCGGCGCAGTCATCAAGCGGCAGCGTCTCGGCGGGCAGTGGTTCCACCCCGGCCAGCAGCTGATCCAGCGCTGCCGAAAAAGGCAGCAAGTCACTCATTCAGCAATGAAATCGCCTGAACGCCCACCGGACTTCTTCAGCAAGCGGATGCCATCAATGCGCATCGTGCGGTCCAATGCTTTGGCCATGTCATAGACGGTGAGCAGCGCGGCAGAGACGGCCGTGAGCGCTTCCATCTCGACCCCGGTGCCGTGGGTGGTGGCGACAGTGGCGGTGGCGCGGATGCCGGTGGCCTCGAGGACCAGATCCACGCTGACCGCATCGATCGGCAGCGGGTGGCAGAGCGGGATCAGATCGGCGGTGCGCTTGGCCGCCATGATGCCGGCAATGCGGGCCGTGGCGAGCACGTCGCCCTTTTTTACGGCTTGCTCGGCAATGGCTTGCAGGGCGTCATTCGCAACATGGATGAAGCCTTCCGCTGTTGCTTCCCGGCGTGTCGCGGCCTTGGCGCTGATATCCACCATGCGCGCGGCGCCGCTGTCATCAAGATGCGTCAGCTTGCTCACGCGGCGAGGCCGAGCAACTGGCGGGTCGCCGCCGTCACATCCGTCTGCCGCATCAGGCTTTCGCCGACCAGGAAGGTGCGGATGCCGACCCCGGCCAGCGCTGCCAGATCAGCGTTGGAAGACAGGCCGGATTCGGCAACCAGGGTCTTTCCGGGCGTGTCGGACAATTCGAAACTGGTTTGAAGATTGACCTCCAACGTCTTGAGATTGCGGTTATTGATACCGAGCAAGGGCGTCTTCAACAGCAGCGCTCGGTCACGCTCTTCGGCATCGTGCACCTCTATCAGCACGTCCATGCCCCAGGCCGTCGCCACTGCCTCCAGCTCAGCAGCCTGCGCGTCCGACAGGGCGGCCATGATCAGCAATATGGCATCCGCCCCCAGCGCGCGGGCCTCGATCACCTGATAGGTATCCACGATGAAGTCCTTGCGGATCACCGGCAGGGCGCAGGCGGCGCGGGCGGCGACCAGATACTCATCCGCACCCAGGAACCAGCGTTCTTCCGTCAGCACCGACAGGCAAGCCGCCCCGCCGGCGGCATAGGCGCGGGCCAGGGCTGCGGGATCGAAGTCAGCGCGGATCAAGCCCTTGGACGGGCTGGCCTTCTTGCACTCGGCGATCAGAGCATAACGGCCATCTTCATGGGCGGCCTGCAGCGCCGTGATGAAGCCGCGCGGCGCATCGGCGGCACCGGCGGCGGCCTCGACATCGACCAGCGCCACCTGCGCCTTGCGGGCGGCATAGAGGTCGCGCTTGTGGGCGACGATGGTAGAGAGCGTGTCAGTCATCGAAAAGCGATCCAGCGGGCGAGGATGTCAGCCGCAGCGCCTCTGTCAATGGCGGCGGCGGCTTGCGATACGCCTTGCGGCAGGGTGAGGCCGGGCCGCACCACCGTCAACGCGGCAGCGGCGTTCAGCAGCACCATGTCGCGATAGGCGTCCTGTTGCCCTGCCAGCAACGCCTTCAGCCGTTCGGCGTTATACGCGGGACTGCCGCCCGTCAGCGCTTCGTTCGGTTGACGCGACAGGCCGGCATCCTCTGGGGTGAGCGTGCGCGGCGAGAGCGCCCCGCCGGCCAGCGCAACTGCCGTCGTTTCCCCAGAAAGCGCCACTTCGTCAAAGCCCTGGCCATGCACCACCAGCGCGGCGCGGCTGCCAAGATGCTGGAGCGCTTCGGCCATCAGCGGCACCGGGCCGGGCGCAAACACGCCCAGCAATTGTTGATCGACGCCCGCCGGATTGCACAACGGCCCCAGCAGGTTGAAGATCGTGCGCCGGCCCAGCGCCTTGCGCACCGAGGCAACGCGCGCCATCGCCGGGTGATGACGGGCGGCATGCAGGAAGGTGATGCCCACCTTTTCCAGACAAGGCCCCAGCCGGTCCATCGGCAGTTCCGGCACGCCCAGCACCATCAGCACGTCCGCCGCGCCCGACGTTGAAGAGGCGGCGCGGTTGCCGTGCTTGGCTAGCTTTACTCCGCAGGCGGCGACGACCAGCGACACGGCGGTGGAAATGTTGAGGCTGTGCATGCCATCGCCGCCGGTGCCGCACACGTCCAATGCGCCCGCGGCGCGGAACGGCTGGATGGCGCGCGCTCGCAAGGCGCGGGCAGCCGCGACGACTTCGCCCACCGTTTCACCGCGCTCTGCCAGCGTGGTGAGGAACGCCGCCAGCGCCTCGTCGCTCACCTTGCCGTCGAAGATGGCGGCAAAGGCTTCAGCCGCCGCGCCTTCGTCAAGCGGGCGAGCGGGATCGGGCAGCAGGCTCATGCCGCGACCGAAAGATCGGGCTTCAACCCGGCCAGCGTCATGAAATTGGCCAGCAGACGGTGGCCGTGCTGGGTGGCGATGCTTTCCGGGTGGAACTGCACGCCGTGCAGCGGCAGTTCGCGGTGGTGCATGCCCATGATCAGGCCATCGGGGCTGTGGGCGTTGACCACAAGATCGGCGGGCAGGCCGGCTTCGCGCACCACGAGGCTGTGATAGCGCGTCGCCTCGAACGGGGAGGGGATGCCGGCAAACACGCCGGAGCCATCGTGGGTGATCGGGCTCACCTTGCCGTGCATCACCTGCGGCGCGCGCTCGACAATGCCGCCAAAGGCCTGGCCCAGTGCCTGATGACCAAGGCACACCCCAAACAGCGGGGTTTTCGTTTCGGCCGCGGCTTCGATCAGGGCCAGGCAGATGCCGGCTTCGTTGGGCGTGCACGGGCCGGGGGAGAGCAAAATGGCTTCCGGGCGCATGCCCATCGCATCCTGCGTACTCAGCGCATCATTGCGCACCACGATGGTTTCCGCCCCCAGCTCGGCCAGATAATGGACGAGGTTGAAGGTGAAGCTGTCGTAATTGTCGATGACAAGAATGGTCATGCACCGGCCTTAGCGATTTGGGGCAGCCCCG
The DNA here is from genome assembly GCA_002280855.1 of Sphingomonadales bacterium 32-65-25. Lineage (GTDB taxonomy): Bacteria > Pseudomonadota > Alphaproteobacteria > Sphingomonadales > Sphingomonadaceae > Sandarakinorhabdus. The sequence goes on from NCEU01000007.1 coordinate 103,874, forward strand.
TCATCTGCCAACCATCACCCCGTGACCCTGACACCCTTCCAGAACGCCAGCCGGCCCTTGATGTGCGCGGCTTGCGGCTTGGGATCGGCATAATACCAGACGGCATCGGGGTTTTCGGCCCCGTCGACAACCAGCGTGTGATAATTGGCCAAGCCCTTCCAGCCACACACGCTGGTGGTGGCGCTGGCTTTCAACAGCGCAGGGTTCACCGCGTCTGCCGGAAAATAATGATTACCTTCGACGACAACAGTGTCGGCCGTGTCCGCGATCACCTGACCATTCCATTCGGCGCGTGCCATGCCCTGAACTCCTATTGTCCGAACCCGGCTTGTGCAGCCGTTGCAATCGCTTCGCGGGCGGCGGCAATCAGCGCCCCGGCCTTGGCTTCGCATTCGCGCTGTTCATACTCGGCGACACTGTCGGCGACAATGCCGGCGCCGGCCTGCACGTGCATCACGCCATTCTTCACCACGGCGGTGCGCAACACGATGCAGCTGTCCATGTCGCCATTCGGGCTGAAATAGCCGACACCGCCCGCATAGGCTCCGCGTGCAGCGCCTTCCAGTTCGGCGATAATCTGCATGGCCCTGACCTTTGGCGCGCCGGACACCGTTCCGGCCGGGAAGCCGGCGAGCAGCGCGGCCACTGCATCGACCCCGTCTGCCAGCCGGCCCTGCACGTTGGAGACGATGTGCATGACATGGCTGTAGAATTCGACGAAGAACTTGTCGGTCACCTTCACCGTACCGGGCACCGAGACGCGCGCGGTATCATGGCGGCCCAGATCGAGCAGCATGAGATGCTCGGACAATTCTTTGGGATCAGCGAGCAGGCTTTCCCGGTTGGCGGCGTCTTCGGCGGCATCCTTGCCGCGTGGGCGGGTGCCAGCGATTGGCCGGATGGTCACATCGCCACCACGTGCGCGAACGAGAATTTCCGGGGAGGAGCCGACCAGCGCAAAGCCTGGCAGATCAAGGAAATAGAGGAAGGGTGAGGGGTTGATGCGCCGCAAGGCACGGTAGAGATCGAACGCCGGCAGCGGGAAATCCACCGAGAAGCGCTGCGACAGCACGACCTGGAAGATGTCGCCAGCCAGGATATAGTCGCGGGCCTTTTCGACCATGGCGGCATAGCGGCCCTTGTCGGTGTGGTGGCGCGGGTTGGCTTCGGGCAGCGTTTCCGGTGGGCGCGGCGCCAGCGGCAGCGCCTGCGCCAGCCGGCGCTCCGTCTCTGCAATGCACTCGGCGGCGGCATCCCAGGCGGCGCCCGGATCGGCAGCGGCAAAGATCGGCGCGACGATGAACAATTCGTCCTTCAACCGGTCGAACACCAGCAGCAAGGTGGGGCGCACGAACACCATGTCGGGCAGGCCCAGTGCCGACGGGCCGGCATCGGGCACGCTGGGTTCAACCAGCCGCACGGTTTCATAGCCCATGTAGCCGACGAGGCAGGCCAGCGCCGCTGGAAGCTCCGCCGGCACATCGGCGCGGGCTTCGGCCACCAGCGCGCGCAGAGCGGTGAGCGTGTCACCCGCCACGGGTTCAAACGTTGTCTGGTCCTGCCGCCAGTTGCGGTTGATCTCGCTGCTGTTGCCGTGCGCGCGCCACACCAGATCAGGTTCCAGCCCGAGCAGTGAATAGCGCGCACGCACGCTGCCGCCTTCCACTGATTCCAGCAGGAACGCGCCCGATCCCTCGCGACCCAGCTTCAGCATCGCCGAAACCGGTGTTTCGGTATCGGCAACGATGCGGGTCCAGAGCAACTGCGGGCGGCCGGCAACCAGCGCGGCACAGGCACTGGCACGGTCGGGAGCGATGCGCCGGTCGGATGCGGGGCTGGCCATCAGCCTTATTGCAAGCCGTCGCCCGACAGGCGGGTGCGCAGGGTCTTCAGGGTGGCATCGTTCTTGTCCACGCCAACGGCGGCCATGCTGGCCTTGGCCAGGCCTTCGGCCATTTCGCCGGGCAGGGCGCTGCCCACTTCGCGACGGCTGGCCTCGATCAGGCCGGCCTGCGTCTTGGGATCGCCGGGGACGATGCGATCAACATGCACGATGATCCAGCCGCCCTGGCCGGCGAGCAGCTGCGTGCTGCCTGCGGCCCCGTTCAGGAAGGCGCGGGCGGCTTCGGGTACGTCCTGCTGGTTGATGATGTCGATGCGGCGGCCGTTCAGCGGCCGCGGCGGCGCTAGGCCGGCATCGGCGAGGGCCTTGGCGAAATTCACGCCCTTCTTGGTGGCGGCGAGTACGGCATCGGCCTTGCCCTTGGCGGCCTTCATCGCCTTGTCCTGGGCGGCGCCGGCCATGGCGAGCGGCATCACTTCGGCAATCGGCGGCGGTGCGGCGGGCAGCACGGTGGCGGTTTCGATCACCACCAGGCGGCCGCCACCCAGATCTTCCACCACCGGGCCATCGGCCGGCTCACGCTTGAAGGCGCGCGCCGCGACGGTGGCGATTTCCCCGCTCAACGGCGGCTGGCCTTGGGCCAGACCCTTGTCGGTCACCGGGGCCTGGCTCTGGATGCTGAGCGAGGCTTCCTTGGCGATATCGGCAAAGCTCTTGCCGGCTTCCACGCCATCCTCGATGCGGGCGACAACATCGGCCACGGCATCATCAACGGCGCGCTGCTTCAGTTCGGCCTCAACAGCGGGACGGGCCTGCGCCAGCGTCTTTCCGGCGCTGCCCAATGCGGCCACGCGCACCACGTGCCAGCCCAGCTGGCTCTTGATCGGCGCACTGATTTTGCCCACCGGCAAGGCAAAGGCGGCCTTGGCGACCTCTGCACTGGTGGCGCGAGCAAAGCCGGCTTCGGATTGGTTGCCCAAGGCGATGTCGCTGGCACCGAAACCGGCGAGCTTTTGTGCGGCGGCGGCAAAACCATCGCTGGTGGCGGCGGCCACGATGGCCTTGGCCTTGGCTTCATCGGGTACCACCACCTGTTCCAGCACGCGGGTGGCGGCGGCGCCATATTTGGCCGGATCCTTGGCAAAGGCATCGGCGATGGCCTTTTCAGGCACGGTCACGCCGGCAGCGATCTTTGCGGCATCGATGAAGGCATAGCGGAAACCGCGGCGTTCCGGGATGGTGAAGCGGGTGCTGTTGGCCTTGTACCAGGTCTGCGCTTCGGCAGCCGTGGGCGTGCCGGCCGGCGGCGCCGGAATGGTGGCGACCGCGCCTTCATGGCGGTCAACCAGCAGACGGGCATAGAGCTCGGCCACGCCATCGGGCACGGCCAGCGCGCCGGTGATCGGCTTGATAAGCTGCTCGCGCACCAGGTCGCGGGCGATGGACTGGCGCAGCTTCTTGTCGGTCAAACCCTGTTGTTGCAGGGCGCGATCATAGGCTGTCTGGTCGAACTTGCCGCCGCTCTGGAAGGCGGGAATGCCGGTGATCACCACATCAACCGCAGTGTCAGATGCGCCCAGCCCGGCGCCGGCACCCATTTCTTCCATCGCGGTCTGGCCGATCAACTGGGTGGCCATCAGCTCCACCACGCCCTGGCGAGCGGCTTCGGCCTGGGTGAGGTTGGGATCCCGCTGGCGCAGGTCGCGCACGGTGCGATCGATGGCCTGCAGCAGATCGGGCTCGCTGATGGTGCGCTCGCCCACCTTGGCCACTGAACCTGCCGGCGCGCTGCCGCCCAGCGGATCATTCACGCCGGTTATGGCAAAGGCCACCAGAATCAACCCGAACAGGGCGAGCACGGGCCAGCTGGTGAGCGAACGGCGAAAAAATGCGAGCATCGAAAATCCGTGATGGCTTGAACGCGCCGCTTGTAACGACGCGTGCCGCTTGCCACAAGCGCCACCAGAACGTGGAGAAGCGACAATGCCTGCACTTATCGTTGGCAACTGGAAGATGAATGGTTTGGGCGAGGATATCGCCGAGATCGCCGCCATGGCTGGCAGCAGCGCGCCCAAGGGAGGTTCGGGCATCTGGATCGCGCCGCCTTTCACGTTGATAGATCGGGCGGTGATCGTTTCGGCCGGCGCGGTGAAGATCGGCGGCCAGGATTGCCACGGCAACGCGAAAGGCGCCCATACCGGCTGCGTGTCGGCCCCGATGCTGGCTGATCTGGGCGCGGGCTTTGTCATCGTTGGCCACAGCGAGCGGCGCCGGGACAACGGCGAAAGTGATGCCGACGTGCGCGCCAAGGCCAACGCAGGCCGCGCCGCAGAACTGGAGGTGATCCTGTGCATCGGCGAAACGCGCGAGCAGCGCGATGCCGGACAGACCGAGGCCGTGTTGACCGCGCAACTGGCCAGATCGCTGCCCGACGATGCCGAAGGGCTGATCATCGCCTATGAACCGGTATGGGCCATCGGCACCGGCCTCACCCCCACGCTGGACGATGTCGCGGCCGCCCATGCCCATATCCGCCGCCAGATCGTGGCGCGTTTCGGCCCGAACGGGCATGGTGTGCGCATTCTCTATGGCGGCTCGGTTACGCCCGCCAACGCCGGTGAGTTGCTGCGTGTGGCCGATGTGGGCGGTGTGCTGGTGGGCGGGGCGAGCCTGACGGCGCAGAGCCTGCTGGCAATTGCGAGTGCCGCGCCTTGAGCGCACGGGCGCGCCGCTGATATCCTCGCAGGCAAGGAGAAGGAGGTTCGCCATGGCCGCTGAAAGATTGACCGTCACCGTTATCGTGCCCGTGTCGCAAGAAGAGGCATGGTCATTGTTCACCAGCCCGGGTTCGATCACGCAGTGGAACTTCGCCAGCAACGATTGGCATTGCCCGTCCGCCCGTGTCGATTTGGTTGTCGGCGGCACCCATTGTGCCCGCATGGAGGCGAAAGATGGCAGCTTCAGCTTTGATTTTGAAGGCGTTTACAGCGAGGTGAAGCCGCCGCACGCGCTGACTCTGGTGTTGGGTGACGGACGCACTTCGCGCACGACTTTCGTTGCAAGCCCGGCCGGAACCATCGTTGAAACATGTTTCGAAGCCGAAACGCAGAATCCGTCTGAACTGCAGCGCCAAGGCTGGCAGGCGATCCTGGACAATTACCGTCACCTTGCCCAACGGGCAGCTGCGGCGCCTTGATTGCGCCCGCCCATGAAGCCATGTAAGGCGCGTCCCCATATTCCCTGATCACAACGAAAGCCTGCCCGCCCGTGATTACCTTTCTGCTTGTCATCCACGGCCTGATCACCCTCGCGCTGGTGGCGGTGATCCTGCTGCAGCGTTCCGAAGGCGGGGCGTTGGGCATTGGCGGCGGTGGCGGGGGCGGCTTGATGACGGCGCGCGGTGCGGCCAACCTGCTGACCCGCGCCACCACCATCCTGGCGGCATTGTTCGTCGTCATGTCGATCCTGCTGGCCGTGTTGGCCGCTGGCACCAACAAGGCCCGGGTGATCGATCCCACCGTGGCGGCCAAGACGGCGCCTGTTGCGCCGGCCCCCGGCACTCCGGCGCCCGCTGCGCCGACGCAGTTGCCGGGCCTGCCCGGCGTTCCGGTCGCGCAGTAATCAGCGATCCGCGTGGCCGGCGACAGCAAACCCGGCCAGTTGCGCCAGATTTTCGGCGGGGCCGCCGGCAATCTGGTCGAATGGTATGATTGGTATGCCTATTCGGCCTTCGCGCTCTATTTCGGGCCGCGTTTTTTCCCGCCTGGTGATGATCTTGTCGCGGCCCTGAACAGCGCCGCCATCTTTGCCGTGGGCTTCCTGATGCGGCCCATTGGTTCGTGGCTGCTCGGCGCCTGGGCCGACAAGCGCGGCCGCAAATCGGCACTTACGCTTTCCGTCGCGATGATGTGTTCGGGCTCGCTGCTGATCGCGGTGGCCCCTACTTACGATGATGTCGGGCTGTTGGCCCCGGCGATCCTGCTGCTGGCGCGGCTGATACAGGGATTGTCTGTTGGCGGCGAATATGGTGCCTCGGCCACCTTCATGAGCGAGGTGGCGCGCGCCAAGTGGCGGGGTTTCCTCGCCAGCTTCCAATATGTGACGTTGGTGGGCGGGCAGTTGCTGGCGCTGGCGCTGCTGGTGCTGCTGCAATCTCAGATGGACGAAGGCGCGCTGAAGGACTGGGGCTGGCGTATCCCGTTCGTTGTCGGCGCGGCCTGCGCGGTGCTGGTGTTCTGGCTGCGCACCGGGCTGCATGAAACCGAAGCCTTTGAAAATGCGGTGATCCCGCCCGGAACGCTGCTGCAGCGCCTGCTCGCCCACCCGCGCGAGTTGCTGATCGTGCTGGCGCTCACCGCTGGCGGCAGCCTGTGGTTCTATACCTTCACCACCTACATGCAGAAATATCTGGTCCTGTCGGCCGGCTGGACCAAGCAGGAGGCCACGTCCGCGTCTGCCATCGCCTTGCTGGCCTATGCCGCCATGCAGCCGCTGTTCGGCGCGGCCTCCGATCTGCTCGGCCGGCGCACGCTGCTGGTTGGTTTCGGCATCATGTCGACGCTGGCGACGGTACCGGCGCTCACCGCGCTGGGCACGGCGAAGCCCGGTATCGAGGGTCTGGCGTTGATGATTGGCTGCCTGGCCATCTTGTCCTGCTACACCGCGATTTCCGGCGTTGTGAAGGCCGAGATGTTCCCGGCCCACATCCGCGCGCTGGGCGTTGGCATGCCCTATGCGCTGGGCGTCGCCATCTTTGGCGGATCGGCCGAATATGTGGCGCTGGCCTTCAAGGGCGCTGGCATTGAATCCGGATTCTTCTGGTATGTCACCTTCATGGCCGGCATCGCGCTGGTGGCCGCCCTGTCGCTGCCCGACACGCGGGCCAACAGCCGCATCGAAACGGATTGAAAACAAACGGCTCAGCCGGCCTGCCGCAGTTGTGCTGAAACCCGGATCGGCGCATCCTGAAGTGGTGATGCAATCCCGCCTTGTTCCCTCCGTGGCGCTGGCGTTGCTGCTGGCCGGCTGTGGCGGCGCTGGTGGCGGCGGGGTTGGCACCGTTCCCGCGCCGCCACCGGCGCCCACACCCGCGCCCGCGCCGCCACCGGCGCCCACACCTACCCCCAGCGCCTTTGACACGGTGGAATATCGCCGCTCCAACGGCGCAGTGCAGGTGCAGGCGCTGGCTGCCTATGATCGCGGGTTTTCCGGCAGCGGCATCACCGTTGCGGTAATCGATTCCGGTGTGAACCCGGCTCTGGCCGAATTTGCCGGCCGCATTTCGCCGGCCAGCCGGGATGTCGCCGCTGCCCGCGCGCTGGCTGATGAACGCGGTCATGGCACCTCGGTCACCGGCATCCTGCTGGCCGCGCGCAACGGTGTGAACATGCACGGCGTTGCCCCGCAGGCGACATTATTGGCTTTGCGCGCGGATACGCCGGGCAGTTGCGATGATCAGGGCTGTTCCTATGCCAGCCCGGCCATTGCCGCCGGTCTGCAGGCGGCGGCCGATGCCCGCGCGCGCGTCGTCAACATGTCGTTGGGCGGGGGGTCCACCACGGCAGCTGTGCGCGCCGCCGCCGGGCAACTGGCCAGTGCTGGCAGCATATTGGTGCTGTCGGCTGGCAATGAAGGCCTGTCCACGCCGCAGAGTTTTGCCAATCAACTCATCGCCGTCAGTCAGGCCACCACCATCGTGGTCGGCGCGGTCAACGCCAGCAATGAAATCGCCAGCTTCTCCAACCGCGCCGGAGTGTTGGCACCAAACTATCTGGTGGCGCCGGGGGTGGAATTGCGCAGCTTCAACCAGGATGGCGCCACCTTTCTGTACAGCGGCACATCAGTGGCGGCGCCGGTCGTCTCCGGTGCGGCGACGCTGCTGGCGCAGGCCTTCCCGGCGCTGTCGGGTGCGCAGATTGTCGATATCCTGTTGCGCTCCGCCGATGATCTTGGCGCAACCGGCACCGACGAGATTTATGGCCGCGGCCTGCTCAATATCGCCCGTGCCTTCCAGCCGCTGGGCAGCAGCAGCATCGGCGGGCAACCTGTGGCGATCACCATTGGCGGCTCACTTGGCGCGGCCTTGGGTGATGGCGGGCCGCTCACCAGTGCGCTGGCCGGCGTGGTGATTGAGGACGGTTATGGACGGCCCTTCACGGTTGATCTGGCCCAAGGCCTTGTAACAGCCCCGCCGGGCCGGCTGGCTGCGCAACTGTTGGCCACACCGGTGGAAAGCGCCGTAACCAGCAGCGGCGGCACCAGCACCGCTTTCGCGCTGCTCGGCGACAGCCGAGGACTGTGGGCCGGCGATCGTGCCACCATGGCTGCGCTCGCCCCCGGTCAGCAGCGGCAGGCCAGTCCGGTGGGACATGTCCGCCTCTTGCTCTCCGGCGGCTCCGTGCTGGTCGCCGGCCATGGACAGGCGGTGGCCGGGCTGGTGGCGATGGCAGTTTCTGGGGCTGATCCGTCTGGACGCAGCACCGCTCTCATTACCGCTGATCCCGCCCTGCCGCTGGGCAGCCGACCGCTGGGCGCAGCGGCGCTTTCGCAGCCTTTGGGCGGCGGCTTCACCTTGGCGGCCGGTTTCGGCCAATCCGTGCTGCCGGCGCAGGATCGCCAGTCCGCCGCTCTGCAATCCACCGCGCTGTTCCGCCTGTCGCGCGCCGTGATGCCAGGACTGGAACTGGCGGCGCTGCTGCGGGTTGATGCGGAACGTGGCAGCCTGATGGGCACGCGGCTTTCGACCGGCTTTGGCCTGGCTGGCGGCACCACCACCAGCCTTGGACTGTCCGCCCGGTTGGCACTCGGCCCGCGCGCGCGGCTGTCGGGCGAATGGCGCCGGGCCAGGAGTCGGATCGATCTGGCGAGCGGCGGCCTCATCGCGGCTGCAGGCCGCTTCAGCGGTGACGCTGCCAGCGCCGCGCTGGCGCTCGATGATGTTGTAGCGCCCGGCGATATGCTCACGCTTGCCATCACCCGGCCGCTGGCGCTGGCTGGCCCCTTGTGGCTGCTGGGCTCTGCAGATCCAGCGCGCGCCGGGCCATCTGTGCGCGAAACCGCAGCCGAGGCACTCTACGCCCTCCCGCTCGGCCCTGGCCAGTTGCAGTTCAGCCTGTTCCACCGCACCCACCCTGGCCACATCGCTGCCAGCCCTGATGACGATGGTGGCGCGGTGCGGTTTCACTGGCGCTGGTAGCTTCGTCCACAGCGAAATTGCCTTGCAGGCCACGCGGGGGCTGGCGCGCTGCTGCATTATGGGCTTAAGGCTCTTCTCCCATGACGCGGTATATTTTCATCACCGGCGGCGTGGTCTCCTCGCTCGGCAAAGGACTCATGGGCGCCTCTCTGGCCGCCCTCTTGCAGGCGCGCGGCTACAAGGTGCGCATCCGCAAATTCGATCCCTATCTCAACGTCGATCCGGGCACGATGAGCCCCTATCAGCACGGTGAAGTCTATGTGACCGACGACGGGGCAGAGACCGATCTCGATCTTGGCCATTATGAACGCTTCACCGGCGTGCCGTCGCGCAAGACCGACAATATCACCTCGGGCCGGGTCTATTCGGATATCATCGCGCGCGAACGCCGCGGCGAATTCCTGGGCGCCACCGTGCAGGTGATTCCGCATGTGACGGATGCCATCAAGGCCTTTGCCAAGGCCGAAACCGAGGCCCTGGATTTCGTGCTGTGTGAAATCGGCGGCACCGTGGGCGACATCGAAAGCCTGCCCTTCCTGGAAGCCATCCGCCAGATGGCGGCTGACGTGGGCAAGGCCAATGTCTGCTATATCCACGTCACGCTGGTGCCGTTCATCGCGGCGGCGGGCGAACTGAAAACCAAGCCGACCCAGCACAGCGTCGCCGAATTGCGCGGCATCGGGATTCAGCCGGATGTGCTGGTCTGCCGTTCCGAACATCCGCTACCCGAAAGCGACCGTGCAAAGATCGCGCTGTTCTGCAATGTGCGCAAGGAAGCGGTGATTTCGGCGCTGGATGCAGAGAGCATCTACGAAGTGCCGCTGCAATATCATGCCGAAGGGCTGGACGACGAAGTGCTGAACGCCTTCGGCATCACTGATGCGCCGCGCCCCGATCTTACCCGCTGGCAGGACATTGCCGAGCGGATTCACAACCCTGAAGGCGAAGTGACCATCGGCGTTGTCGGCAAATACACCGGCATGAAGGACGCGTATAAATCGCTCACCGAAGCGTTGGTGCATGGCGGCCTTGCCAACCGGGTGAAGGTCAACATCAAGTGGCTGGATGCCGAGGAATTCGAAGGCGCCGATGCGGCGGCCCGGCTGGAACCGATGCATGGCATTCTGGTACCCGGCGGCTTTGGCGAACGTGGCAGCGAAGGCAAGATCGCCAGCGTGCGTTTTGCCCGTGAACGGCGCGTGCCTTTCTTTGGTATCTGCCTTGGCATGCAGATGGCCTGTATCGAGGCGGCGCGGAATCAGGCCGGCATAACAGCTGCGTCCACCACCGAATTCGGCCCCACCACGGAACCGATCGTGGGCCTGATCACCGAATGGATGAGCGTGGAAGGCCTGCAGACGCGCCACGCCGGCGGCGATCTGGGCGGCACCATGCGGCTGGGCGCTTATCCGGCTGAACTGGGGGCCAACAGCGTGGTGGCCGGCGTCTATGGCAGTGCCCGTATCGCGGAACGCCATCGCCACCGCTATGAAGTCAACGGTGCCTGGAACTGAAATCCAAGCCGTTCGATCCGCATCCGCTGTTCGCCGGGTTCATCGAAGCGGCGATCGCGCAAAGCCGGCTGGTGTGACGCCGGTTTCGCCCGCCGACCTGGCGGCGCGCATCGCTGCCCGGCATCGCCTCGGCGAAACGCTGGTGGTGGGCATCACTGGATCGGTGGCGGTGGGCAAGACAACGCTGGCCCGCCAGATTGCCGAGGCGCTGCCGGCGGATTTGAAGGTGGAGATCGTCTCCACCGATGGCTTTCTGAAGCCCAACGCTGTGCTGGAAGCCGCAGGCCTTTCGATGCGCAAGGGCTTCCCCGAAAGCTATGACCGCGCCGCCATGGCCGCCGCGCTGGGCGGGCTGAAATCCGGGCCTGTGACGGTGCCGACCTACAGCCACACCAGCTACGACGTGGACCAGGCCGCTGCTCGCACCATTGCGGGCGCCGATGTCGTGCTGGTCGAAGGCCTCGGCCTTGCCCCCGATGCCAGCGGCCAGCGCCCGCCGCTTGATCTGCTGATCTACATCGACGCGACAGAAGATGACATCATCGCCTGGTTCCTCGCCCGCTTCATGGGCCTGTGGGATGCGGCGGCGAACGACCCCACCAGCTTCTACGCCCGCTTCCGCCACATGAGCGAGGATGAAGCCCGCCAGTTTGCGCTGTCTGTGTGGAACGGCATCAACCGCCCTAACTGCATGGACCATATCGCGCTGGCCAAGCCCGTGGCCGATATCGTGGTGACCAAGGCGCTCGATCACAGCCTCAGCGTCTAGCCAGCCAGTCCACCACCGCGTCCACCGGCGCGCCGGGCGGCAGCTGCTGCATCGCCGTACCGGGCACCAGCGCTTCGGGATTGGTCAGAAACGCCTTCAACGTCTCGCGCGTCCAGACAAGGCCCCCGCCTTTAGCTGCGTCACCGGCCGCGCGCATCGCCGGGGAATAATCGAAATCCGGGTGGCTGCCGGCCTTTCGGCCCATCACCCCATCCAGATTGGGCGCCGGCAGGCCGGTTTCAGCCGGATCAACGCTGTGACACGAAATGCAATATTGGAAGGCCGGCGGAGCTTGGTTGGCCTCCGGCGCTTGGGCGGCCGCCAGCAGCAACGCAGCCAAAATCATCCCGGCTTGCCCGTCTGCACCAGCATCACCCGGTCGAGGCCACTTTCGGGCAGGTAAATCTCGCCCTTGCGGCCCAAAATCTGCCGCACTTCGGCCTTCGGGCCAGAGCCGGGATAGGTGCCGATGATCTTCTCCGCCTTGGTATCAAAGGCGATGGTGACATTGCCGGCCCATTCGGTGACCCAGGCAATATCCTTGTCATCGACATACACGGCATAGGCCCGCGGCTTGTCGCCCGGCATCTTCCAGCGCTGCCATTCCCCCGTCGCCGGCACATAGCGGGACAGATAACCGCTGTTCCATTCCGATACCCACAACTGCCCCTTGCTGTCAGGCCAGACGCGGCGCGGGCCAACGCCGGGCTCCACCGGTTCCACAATCGTCGTCGCGCCCGTTTCCATATCGATCTTTGCAAGGAAACTGCCGGCCAGGCTGACATACCAGATCTGGCCATCGGGCGTCGCCGCGATGCCATAGGGGCCGCGGCCTTTCGGTGCCGGCCACACATCCAGCTTGCCCGATTTGGGATCGAGGCGGCCATAGATGCCGGTCTGCCCGGTGAACCACACGCGGCCCTTGCCATCGAAGGCCGGCGTGTTGAGATTGGTGTAGCCACTGTCGGCGGGCAGCGGCCACGATTTCACCGCCTTCGTCTTCGGATCAACCCGCACAATGGCGTTCAGCCCGCCATCGGTGATCCATGCCGCGCCATCCGGCCCTTGGATGACGCCATGGGGGCTGGACTTCTCGCCCAGCTTCACCTGTTCGACCTTACCGGATTTGATATCGATGATGCCCAGCGCACCCTGATGTTGCGCCGTATACCAGATGGTGCCGGGGGTGCCGGGCGCCACATCGTGCGGGTGTGCGCCCTTGGGCACATCGAACACCCGCACCGGATGTTCGGCGCGCACGGCTCCGGCCAGAGCCACGGCGGCCACCGCCGCCATCCAGATTGCCCGCATCGTCTGTCCTCCCATCGACGCTGATACGATGCGCCTGATCCCATCCCCCGCGCAAGGGGCGGGGGAAAGCCGCTGCCCAACCGTAGAGATTGCCGCACGGGATTTCCCTTGGCCGTCAATGCGGTTAGGGGCTGCCCCAATCAATTTGCCCCCGTTTTTCAGGAATGCCCCCCCCGTGACCCTTCGTTTCGCCCTGTTGCTGGCGGCCGCTCCGGCTGCGCTCGCCTCTGCCCAGGAAGTGCCTGTGCCCGCTCCGACGCGTCCGGCCCAAACCGCGCAGGCCATGCCCGAAGATGAAGAGGTGATCACCGTTTCCACCCAGCGCCTGCCCGGCCAGGTGGTGGGCGACATCAAGCCGGAACTCACGCTGGGCACGCAGGAATTGCGCGCACTGGGCGCCGGTTCGATCACCGAAATCCTCGCCCAGATTGCGCCGCAAACGCAATCGGGCCGGGGCAGGGGCGGTGGCCCGCCGGCAGTGCTGCTGAACGGCAAGCGCACGTCCGGCTTCCAGGAAATCCGCAACATCCCGCCCGAAGCCATCGCTCGGGTGGAGGTGCTGCCCGAAGAAGTCTCCCTGAAATATGGCTTCCGCGCCGATCAGCGGGTGATCAACTTCGTGCTGCGTCCGCGCTTCCAGGCGTGGACCGGCGAGTTCGACATCGGCGGCCCCACCGATGGCGGGCGCTTTTCCAGCGAGTTGGAGGTCAACCTGTTGCGTCTGCGCAATGGCACCCGCACCAGCATCGAAGCCGAAGTTGAAATCAACACGATGGTGACGGAAGCCGAGCGCCGCATCACCACGCCGCCCCAAAGCCGGCCGTTTGCGCTCGATGGCAATGTCTCGGCGCTGCTGTCAGGAGCAGAGGTGATCCCCGGCCGCACCGTGCTTGGCGTGCCGGCCGGCGTCGCCAGCCCGACGCTGGCCCAGTTCGCCGCAGCGCCGGTCAACAGCACCGATATCCGGCCGTTCCGCAGCCTGTTGCCCGACAGCCGCACCACCAGCCTGAATGGCACCATCGCCGGTTCGCTTGGCACGGTGGGCGCCACGCTGACCGGCGGCATCGAGCGCACGTTGACCGAATCCATGCAGGGTCTGCCTGCCGCCAGTTTCAATCTGCCGGCCGGTGGCGCTTTCTCGCCGTTCAGCGGCCCGGTGCTAGTCAATCGCTACGCCCCTGATCCGCTTGGGCGTTTTGGTGACAACTGGAATAGCCGGTTGGGCACCGTGCTCGATGGCACTATCGGCAAGTGGCGCTGGAACCTCACCAGCAATTGGAACCACGCCGAAAATCGCAGCCGCATCGAACGCGGCATCGATGTGAGCGCGGTGCAAGCCCAGATCAGCGCCGGCACGCTGTCCCCATACGGCGCATTCAGCGGCCCCACGCTCACCGACAGTGCCACCAGCATTTCCGACAATCTCAGTGCTGATCTGTTGCTCAACGGCAGCCCGCTGCAACTGCCGGCAGGGCCGCTGGCGGTGGCGCTGAAGGCGCAGGTGCAGCATCTGGCATTGGATGCGTCGGCCACCCGCGCCGGCCTGGTCAGCGCCGCGCAACTGTCGCGCACGCAGGGCAATTTCCAGGCGAACTTCGATCTGCCGATTGCCTCGTCACGCGATAACGTGCTGCCATTCCTCGGCAAGCTCACGCTCAACGGCAATATCGCGGCTGATACGCTGTCGGATTTCGGCACGCTGATCACCTGGGGTGCCGGCGCGAATTGGGAGCCTTCGCCCGGCTGGAGCTTCATCGCCAGCTTCACCCGCGAACAGGGCGCGCCCAGCGTGGGCCAGTTGGGCGATCCCACCATCATCACGCCCAACGTGCGCGTGTTCGATTTCATCCGCGGTGAAACCGTGGACATCAGTCGGCTGGATGGTGGCAACCGCGCGTTGCTCAACGACACGCGCCAGGTTTGGAAACTGGGCTTCAACCTGCGGCCGTTTGAAAAGACCGACATCGTCTTCAACGCCAATTACATCAGTTCGCGCATCGATAATCCGATCGCGTCGTTCCCCACCGCCACGGCGGAACTGGAAGCCGCCTTCCCGGATCGCTTCACCCGCGATGCTGGTGGCCGCCTGCTGCAGATCGACAACCGGCCGGTGAATTTCGATTATTCGGAGCGGCAGGAACTGCGCTGGGGCTTCACGTTCACGCAGCAACTGAAGCCCGGCAAGGCCGAGCGCGCCGCCGCTGAAAAGCGTTTCGCCGAGTTGCGCGCCAAGGCCGTAGAAAGCTTCCGCGCTGGCAATGGCCTGCCTGCCGAACTGCGCACCCTCTCGCGCAATCCCTATGGCTTCACGCCCGGCCAGCGTCCGCCTGGCGCGGCTGGCCCGCCCGGCGCGGCAGCGTCTGCGCCGACAGCGCCGCCTGCAGCCGGCGCTGCTCCGCCCGCCGCTGGCCCACCCGCTGGTGCGCCAGCGGCGGGTGGCCCGCCCGCTGGAGGTGGCGGCTTCCGGGGTGGCGGCGGTGGTGGAGGTCGCGGGGGCTTCCTCGATGGCCGGCTGCAGTTCACCGTGTTCCACACCTGGACCTTCCGCAACGAAATCGGCATCCGCCCTGGCGTACCGGTGCTCGATCTGTTGAACGGTTCAGCGGTTGGTTCCGCCGGTGGTGCGCCGCGGCACCAGATCGAAACCCGGCTGGGCGGCGGCCGGCGCGGGATTGGCGGCAGCGTCGGCGTCAACTGGCAATCGGGCACTTCGGTGCTGGTCGATCCGTCAGGCGCGTCGCAATCGCCGGACGATCTGTTCTTCTCACCGCGCGCTGTCGCCAATCTGCGGCTTTTCGTCGATTTGGGCCAGCGCCAGGATGTGCTGCTGAAGATGCCGTGGCTGCGTGGCAGCCGGGTATCCTTGCGGGTCGACAATCTGTTCAACGACCGCGTCAACGTGAAGAACCGCCTGGGCGCCGAACCCATCGGCTTCCAGCGCGACCAGCTTGATCCGCTGGGCCGCACGGTGACGCTCAGCTTGCGGAAATTGTTCTTCTAAGCGGTTCGCGCCGTTGCCCGCTGGTGCCAGTCCTGCAGATGGCTGGCATCGGCGGGCAGGCTGATCCCGATCCAGTCGGCAAAATCCACGATCGACAGCAGTGCGATATCGGCCAGCGTGAACCGCTCCCCGGCCAGCCAGTCGCTTGCCGCCAACTGCCCATCAAACCAGCCCAGCATCGCCGCCGCCTGCACCTTGGCCGCTTCGCCCATGGCCGGAATCTGGTTGATCAGCTTGGCCGTGTAGGGATGGCCATGTTGCCAGAACAGGCTGACCGGCGTGCCCAGCCCGGTTTCCACCCGCCGGATCCACATGTCTGTCTCTGCCCGTTCGAACGGCGTCGAGCCGATCAGCGGCGGCTGCGGGTGGAGTTCATCGAGATAGCGGCAGATGCTGATCGTTTCGGCGATCACCCGGCCATCGTCCAGTTCCAGAAACGGCACCTGCCCGCGTGGGTTCAGCGCGACCACCTCATCCGATTTATGCTCGCGCGCCATGAGGGAGACCATGCGCTCCTCCACGCTGATCCCCTTCGCCTTCAGGAACAGCCGCACCCGGCGCGGATTGGGCGCCGGATCAGGCGCGGACCAGAGCAGCATCTGTGTTCTCCCCAACAAGATTGGCCAACGTTGCATGGGGCAGGCGTTCGCGGCAAGGGCGGCCCATGTTGCCAGCAACGCCCGAAAACAGCGCCCACCTCGGAGCGTTCGACACCCGTCTTTGCCGGACGGCAGCGATTTCTTGGGGTGAAGTGGGGCTGGGGGGCGCTGTTGTCGTGCCTGCTGTTCAATCTCGGCAATTCGCTGCTGGTCTGATCAGAGCCCGCGCGTGATGGCCTGCGATGCCTGCAGCAATTCCGGCAGGATCTTGGTGCGCATGCCGTCCAGATCGGTGCGGGACGAAGGGCAGCACACGTTCAGCGCCGCCAGCACCCGGCCATCGGCACTGCGGATCGGCACCGAAATCGAACCCAGGCCGATTTCCAGTTCCTGATCGACCATCGAATAACCGGTGAGCCGCACATTCTCGATTTCGGCGCGCAGCTTGACCTTCGAGGTGACGGTGTAGGGCGTGATGGGTTGCAGTGTCACTCGATCAAGATACCGGTGCATCGAGTCCACTGGCTCGGCGGCCAGCAGCACCCGGCCGGTTGACACCGCATGCGCCGGGGCTCTGCCGCCCACGGAAATGCTGACATTGACCAGCCGATCCGATGTGGTGCGGGCGATGTAGGTGACATCGTCGCCGGTCAACACCGCGCAGAACACCGATTCCTGCAGAGTCTTGGACAGATCGTTCATGATCGGCTGCGCGACTTCCAGGATACCCATCGACGACAGCGCCGAATAGCCCAGTTCAAGCACCTTGGGCTTGAGGCTGAACACCTTGTCGTCCTTTTCGGCATAACCTTCGCGCACCAGCGTCAGCAGGAAACGCCGCACGGTGGCGCGCGTCATGCCGGTGGCGCGGGCGATCTCGCTCAAGGTCATGCGCGGACGCGTGCGGGTGAAGGCGCAGATCACCTCGAGACCGCGCGCCAGCGAGTTCACATAGTCTCGGTCGCTGATGTCGTTCGTGTCGGCTGCGGTCATTACCGTCCCGTCTTTATGCTTTTGCGTGCGGCGCACCCTAGCGATGAAACGCCGCCAATCCACAGAAATTTCGCTGCCAGCACCGGGTGCGGACTCCACGGCGGCGATGCAGACCGTGCGTGTGATGGCACGGACGCTGCCGGTTTCCAAGCGTACATGCGGTCGCCCTGCGAACAAACTTGCCATGGTTTTGGAGATAGGCAACAGATTGGCGCATCACCGGCGCGAGCAATGACGGAGTCGACATGAGTATCCGCAACACCCCCGAAGACGTGCACGACCTTGATCGCCGTTATGTCTTCCATCCTTTCACCTCGCTGGCGGATCACCAGCGCGATGGCGCCGCGTTCGTGCTCACCCATGGAGCCGGCGCCCGTCTGACCGACACGACAGGCCGCGAATATGTGGATGCGATGGCCGGCCTGTGGTGCGTGAATGTCGGCTATGGCCGCACGGAGATTGGCGAGGCGATGGCCGCACAATCAACCCGTCTAAGTTATTGCCATGCGTTTTCGGGCATGACCAGCGACACGCCGGCCATCCTGTCCCAGCGCCTGATCGAGATGGCGCCCCCCGGCATGGCGCGCGTGTTCTATGGCAACAGCGGGTCCGACGCCAACGACACGCAGGTGAAACTGGCCTGGTATTACAACAACATCCTGGGCCGGCCGCAGAAGAAGAAGATCATCGCCCGCCAGCGCGGTTATCATGGTGTCACCATCATGACAGCGGGGCTGACCGGCCTGCCTGGCCTGCATGCCGGGTTCGATGTGCCGCTGCCGATGATCCGCCACGCCATGGCGCCGCGCCGGCTGTGGGAAGGCCATGGCCTGACCGATGCCGAATTCACCGCAAAGCTGGTGGCCGATCTGGAGGCGCTGATCGAAGCGGAAGGCGCCGACACGATTGCCGCCATGATCATGGAGCCATTGATGGGCGCGGGCGGCGTGATCGCGCCGCCGGAGGGCTATTACGAAGCCGTGCAGGCGATCCTGCGCCAGCACGACATCCTGCTCATCGCCGATGAAGTGATCTGCGGGTTCGGCCGCCTCGGCCAGATGTTCGGTTCGACCGTGTTCGGCATCGCGCCCGACATGATGACCGTCGCCAAGGGGCTGACTTCTGCCTATTTCCCGCTTTCGGCCTGCATCGTTTCCGAACGCGTGTGGGATGTGCTGGTGGCCGGCGGGGAGAAATTCGGCGCATTCGGCCACGGCTATACCTATTCCAGCCACCCCGTTGGCGCCGCCGCCGCGCTGGCCAACCTTGACATCATCGAGTCCGAAGGACTGGTGGCCCGCGCGGCGGAGATGGGAACCTATCTGCAGGCCCGGCTGCGCGAGGCGTTCGTGGGCCACAGCCTGGTGGGCGAAGTGCGCGGCCAGGCGTTGATCGCTGCTGTCGAATTCGTCGATCGCATTGAGGATGCCGGGCCGGTTGCCTTCGATCCGGCGCTGAAGGTGGCGCCGCGCATCGTCAAGGGTGCACTGGCCCGCGGCGTCATCGGCCGTGCCCTGCCAACATCCGACGCTGTTGCCTTCTCGCCGCCGTTCGTCATCTCGCACGCCGAGATCGACAAGGCGGTCATGGCCTTCCGCGATGCCGCCGACGAAGTGGCGGCGGAACTGGGCCGGTAGCGCCTGTTGGCACCAAGTTTGAATCGTCGCCCCGGGCTTGACCCGGGGCCCCGCTTTTTCAACGCAGAAGCAACAGCGGGGCCCCGGATCAAGTCCGGGGCGACGGGTGAATTTTTTTTGTGATTTCAGGCCATCTTGCGCTGCCACGCAGCCCAGGTTGTGGCCCAGTTCCCCGGATCATTGATGTCCCGGTCAGAAAGCTTGGCGACAACCTGGTTGTGGGGGGCGGAACGCACGACGTCGGGATCGCGATAGGCCTCGTTGATCACGTGGGCGAGGACATCGATCCAGTAATCAATGTCCTCGCGGGACCACATCTCGCCGGCTTCGGGCGTGAAGGGCTGCGGCACGATCCACGGCTCGTGGCTGAGCCAGAAGGCGTCGATGCCGAAATCGGCCATGCGGTTCTGCACGTCGACGGCGCTCACGCCCGTGTCCTCGAACAATGTGCCCAGGCTGTAGCGGGTCATTTCAAGCCGTGGGCTGGTCTGCTCCGCGTGTGAACGGGTGACGCCGCGCAGGGTTAGCAGCCGCTTTTCCATATAGTTGTTGAGCAGCACCGACAGGTCGCTGGCCTCGGCCAGGCCTTCGGCGCCCATCGCCCGTGTCCAGGCATAGGCCTTGAACACCTGTTGCAGATTGCCGAGATACTCGCGCACCTTGGCGGCCTGCTGCGGCGGTGTTTCCAGCCGATACGCGCCGCTGTCTTCCACAACCAGCGGGCCGGGCATGAACGGCGCCAGTTCGGCGGTGCAGCCATAGGCGCCCACCGCCGGACCGCCGCCGCCCTTCGAGACACCGAACGTCTTGTGCAGCATGAACATGCAGGCATCGAAGCCCAGATCGCGGGCGCGGATCTTGGTCATCACACCGTTGAAATTGGCGTGATCGTAAAAGGCCAATGCGCCAGCCTGCTTGACCAGGCGCACCCACTCCATGATCTCCGGATTATACACCCCCATGTCGTCGGGATTGTTGATCATCAGCGCGGCGGTGTCGGGACCAAGCGCGGCTTTCAGCATATCGAGCGACGGGTAACCGTTTTCGCCCAATGGCAGGGTGATCACCTCGAAACCGGCTGTGGCCGCGGTCGCGGGATTGCAGGGGTGGCTTTGCAGGCTGGTGATGATCTTCGTGCGCTGCTGCCCTTGCCCACGCGCTGCATGAAAAGCCCGGGTGATCACGGCCTGCGTCCACGCCGCATCGGCGCCGCCGGCGGCCTGGAAGGTGAAACGGTCCATGCCCGACAGGCCGCGCAGCATCAGATCAAGCCCGTGCACGGCGGCCAGCAACCCCTGCATCGTTTCGGCCGGCTGGGCCGGATGCACGCCCGCCAGCCGCCGCGCCGCCTGTTCGCCAACGCGCGGATTATATTTCATCGTGCAGGTGCCAAACAGGCTGACGCCGATCATGCCCATGGTTTCCTGGGAAAGCCGCAGGAAATGGTTGAGCACTTCGGGCTCGCTCAGTTCGGGCAGGTCGGGCGGCGATGTGCGCTGCAACCCGGCCGGCACCAGGCCCTCGCTGTTGGTTAGGGGGAAATGCTGTCCGCGCCGGCCAGAGGCGCCGATCTGGTGAATGAGCGGCTCGTCCCAGCGGGCCGCATGATAACGCCGCAAGCTCATGACAACACCTCCCGCAGGGCATCAGCGAGGGCCATTATGTCAGCCTCGCTGTGGCATTCGGTGAACGCGAACAGCGCGCGGTTCGGGGTGATCTCGATGCCGCCAAAGATGCCGTGCCGATCGAGCAGCGCCCGGTTGATGGCGGCAACGCTGCGACCACTGGCGGAAAAATCCAGCAGAAGCTCACGGAACTGTCCGCCCGTTCCAGCGACCTTCACCCCTGGCAATCCGGCCAGCGTTTCCGCTGCAAAGCGGGTGCGGGCCAGGATCAGATGGCCGATCTCGGCAAAGCCGGCCGGCCCGAGCAACGCCATATAGGTGGCCGCCGCCACGGCCCACAGATAGGTGCTGTTGCCGGTCCAGTCCTTGCCCAGTTCGCGGCTGCCATAGCTGGATTGGTGGAACAGCATCAGGCCAAAGGCCAGCTGGCCGTCCACGGTGGTGGTCAGGCTGTTGAGCAGGGTGGGATATTCGGCGGCATAACGGGCTTCGTCGCGGGTGGCGATAAAGCCGCCCAAGCCGCCGCCGGCGTGCATGTGGACCCCGAGCGTCTGGATGGTGCCCACCGCGATGTCGACGCCCAACTCGCCGGGCGGTGCGATCACGCCAAGGCTGAGGGGATCAATGCCCGCGATGGTTTCGGCGCCAGCGCGGGCGGCAATGGCGGCCAGTTCGGCCGCACCGGTTTCAAGGCCGCCCAGATAGGCCGGGTTCTCATAATAGATCGCGGCGGTGTTCGCGTCGGCCAGCGCGGCCACGGCAGCAAGATCGAGGCGCCCAGCGGCATCGCACGGCGCCGCTACCAGTTCCAATCGCATCGCCGGATCGGCGCTGTGGGCATAGCCGGTGATCACCGCCAGCCGTTCCGGGCTGATCGCCGCTGGCAGGATAATGCGGGTGCGCCCCGTCAGCCGCGCCGCCATCCGGAAGGCGTGGCCGGCCGCGGCCCCCCAGCTGTAAACCGGCAGGCCCACTAGCTCCATGCCCAGCAGCGCGCCCAACTGGCTGGTGAATTCCCACCACACCTGGTTGCGGCCGAAATCGCTGCTCGGCGTGCCCCACACCGGGGTCAGGAACTCGGCCCGGCCCACGATCTCGTCCACCACGGCGGGCACGTGATGCTGCCAGATGCCGCCGCCCAGGAACGACAGGCCGTCGCCCGCCGGGCGATTGCGGTCGAGCAGGGCATTGAGGTGCCGGGAAAGTTCCACCTCGCTGGTCAGCGCCGGCGGCAGATCGGGCAAGGCCTGCAGGCGGTGCGCGGCGGGGATCTGGGCAAACAAGGGCTCGGTGCCGGTCAGCCCCAGTTCGCCAAGCAGAGCCGCTTTGCCGGCCGCTGCCGAATTGGGCATGAACGGATGCGCACGCGATTGAGCCATCGGAAAACCTTCAAGAAATGTTCGGCGGATCGTGAAACCGCTTGCCAGATTGTGCTGACAGCGCACACCATATCGCTTTTGCGAACAACAGGAACAGTGCGTGCGCCTTGGCTTTGTTGTCAACCCGTTGGCCGGTGCCGGCGGTCCCCTCGCGCTGAAGGGCAGCGACGGGCTGGGCCTGAATGCCGCAACCGGCTGGGCGGCGGGGCGGGCGGCGTTGGCGCTGAAGGGGCTTTGTGGCACCGGTGCGCACCTGCTCACCGGCGGCGGCCCCATGGGGGAGGATATCGCCATCGCAGCGGGCTTTGCGCCTACCGTCGTGCACCGGCCGCAAGGCCCATCAACCGGCGCCGATTCCACGGCCTGTGTTGCTGCCTGCCTGGCGGCCGGCGCGCAGTTGATCTTCTTCGTGGGCGGCGATGGCACGGCGCGCGATGTGTTGGCGGCCGCGCCCGATGTGCCGGTGCTGGGCGTGCCGGCCGGTGTGAAGATGCACAGCGGCGTGTTTGCGACCTCGCCGGGCGCGGCGGCGGCGATGCTGGGCAAGGCGCTGTGCGGCCCCAACATCGATATTGTCGAAGCAGAAGTGATCGACCGCGATGCAGACGGCACCATCCGCCTCCATGGCACGTTGCCAGCGCTGGCCCTTCCTTCCCGTCAGGCCGCCAAGGCGGCCCGCGCTGATGCCGATGCGGCGCTGGCGGGCGCGATTGCCGAGGTTGCGGCCATGGTGCGCGCAGCACCCCTGTGCCTGATCGGCCCTGGCCTCACCATGCACCGCTTGAAGACCGCGCTGGCCGGCAAGGGGACCTTGTTGGGCGTCGATGTCTTTGCCCATGGTGAATTGCTGGTGGAAGACGCCACACAGGCGCAGCTGCCGGCGGTGATCGGGGACCAGCCGCCGCTGATGGTGCTGGGCGTTGTGGGCGGGCAGGGCTTTCTGTTGGGGCGCGGCAACCAGCAATTGGGGCCGGATGTGCTTGCCCGCGTGCTGTGGCCGCCCATCATCATCGCGTCGGCCGCCAAGCTGGCGGCGCTGCCCCGGCCGGCGCTGCTGGTGGATACGGGGGATGAAGCGCTCGATGCCCGGCTGGCGGGTTTTGTGCAGGTGCGCACCGGGCCGCGCCAGGCCATGATGATGCGCATTGATGCCGCATGATCCGGCAAAGCTTGCCACAGCGGCCGCCGGCTGTAGCGTGCGCCTCGGCCACGGCAATGCGCCGGGTTCGGGCCTGACAGAAGAGCGGTGATGAGCGGTTTTGTGATCAACTTTGAAGGCGAACAGGTCCCAGCACGCGCTGGCGAAAGCGTGGCGGCGGCGCTGACCGCGCACGGCATCCGCGGCTTTCGCGTCACGCGCAGCACGGCCGAGCGCGGCATCTTCTGCGGCATGGGCGTGTGCCAGGATTGCCTGGTTGAAGTGGATGGCGTGCCGGGCAAGCGGGCCTGCATGACCGTGGTTGACCGGCCCTTGTCGATCCGGCGGCAGCGCAATGGTGCGGCGCTGCCGCCGGTGAGTGACGCGCTGCCACCGGCCACCATCGATGAACTGGCAGTCGAGCGCCCCGAACTGCTGGTGATCGGCGCGGGGCCGGGCGGGCTTTCGGCGGCGATCGCGGCGCGCAAGGCGGGCGCCGAGGTGGTCGTGCTGGATGAACGGCGTTCGCCCGGCGGCCAGTATTTCAAGCCGGTTGCCGTCGAGGGTGCCGATGTCGCGCCGCCCGATGCCCAACATCGCGAGGGCCTGGCGCTGGTGGCACAGGCGCGCGCCGCCGGCGTGGTGATCCGCAGCGGGGTGAGCGTGTGGGGCGCGTTCCGGCCGCTGGAGTTTGCGGCCACGACCGACACGGGCGAGACGAGGCGTTACCTGCCGCGCGCTGTTGTGGTCGCGACCGGCGCCTATGAACGCGCGTGGCCGGTGCCGGGCTGGGAACTGCCCGGCGTGATGACCACTGGAGCGGCGCAGACCTTGTGGCGCACCGCCCGTCGCCTGCCCGGCCGGCGCGTGCTGATCGCCGGCAATGGCCCGCTGAATCTGCAGCTGGCGGCAGAACTGCGCAGCGGCGGGGCGGAGGTCGTGGCGGTGGTCGAAGCTGCCGGCCCGGCCACGCGTGCGCCGGCGGCCGTTGCAGCGATGGCGCTGGCATCCCCGGGGCTGGTTGCACAGGGCCTTGCCTATCAGTGGCGCTGCCTGACAGGCGGGGTGCCAATGCTGCATGACACGGTTGTCTCCGCAGTCGAACAGCGGCCGTCGGGGCTGGCGGTCACGCTGGCGGGCGGTGGTGCGACGCGTGTATTGGAAGCCGATGTGCTGTGCCTGGGCTATGGCTTTGAACCGTCGAATGAATTGCTCCGCGCGCTGGGGTGCCGCCATGAACATGATGGCACGCGGCTGGTGACGGATCGGGGCAGTGACGGCCAGACCAGCGTGGCCGGCGTTTATGCGCTGGGCGATTGCACCGGGCTGGGCGGCGCGCGGGTGGCGGCGGCGGATGGCACGTTGGCCGGGCTGGCGGCGGCGGCGGGGCTGAGCCATGCCGTCGGCCCCGAACTGGCGCGGCTGGGCCGGCAGGCCGCTTCGGTGGCGCAGCGCCACCGCCGGTTCCAGCAGGCGTTGTGGGCCGTGTATCGCGCGCCGGCGCTGGCCATCGCGCAGGTGCCGGACGACACGATGATCTGCCGCTGCGAAGAGGTAAGGTTCGGCGCGGCGCGGGCCGCGCTGGCCGAAGGGCTGAACGACGCCGGCTCGGTGAAACGCGCCACCCGGATCGGCATGGGCCCATGCCAGGGACGTTATTGCCGGCCGCTGCTGGAGGCGCTGATCCAGGAGGCCACGGGCAAGGCGCCCGATGAAACGTCCGGCTTTGCGCCGCGCCCGCCGTTCCGGCCGGTCACGATCCGCGATCTGGCGGGCAAGCCGTGAGCGACGCTCTGCCAACTGCGATTGGCACGGTCGTGATCGGCGGCGGCGTTGTCGGCGCCTGCGTAGCGGGCTTTCTGGCCGATGAAGGCCAGGATGTGCTGGTGGTCGATGAGGGGCGCGGCGCCGGATCATCGGCCAACGCCGGCAGCCTGCACGTGCAGATGCAGAGCCGCTTCATGCGTTTGTACCCGGAAAACGTGCCCAACATGGAATTGCAGCTGCCGCTCTATCCCAAGGCGGTGGCGTTCTGGCGCGAACTGGCCAGCAGCCTGAACGCTGAATTCGATCTGAAGATGACCGGCGGGCTGATGGTGGCGGAAAGCCAGGACCAGCTGGATTTCCTGGGCGTGAAGGCCAAGCGCGAACGGCAACTGGGGCTGGATGTGGAGATCCTCGATCGGGCGCAGCTGGATGCGATTGCGCCCTATTTCGGGCCGTCCATCGTTGGGGCGGAGCTGTGCGCCAATGAAGGCAAGCTCAATCCGCTGTTGTGCAATGCCGCCATCCGCAGCTGGATATTGGCGCGCGGCGTTGTGTTGGCCGAAGGGGTGAGCGTTGCCCGCATTGCCCGATCTGGCACCGGCTTTGCCGTCAGCACCACGCGCGGCACCGTGACGGCAGGCCGGGTGGTGCTGGCCGCCGGGTCTGGCACCCGCCTGCTGGCGGCCGGCCTTGATCCGCCGATCAGTATCCCGGCCGTGGCGGAACCGCTGCACATGAACATCACGGAGGCGACCGCGCCGCTGATCGGCCATCTGGTGCAGCACGCCGATCGCATGATCACGCTGAAGCAGTTCGGCACCGGCCAGATCGTCATCGGCGGCGGTTGGCCGGCGCGGCAGGATGTGCCTGGCGGCCATGCCGAGGTGGAACTCGCCAGCCTGATCGCCAATGCCAGTCTGGCGCAGCATATCGTGCCAAGCATCGGAAACTTGAGGATCATCCGTACCTGGGCCGGGCTCAACACATCGGTGGACGGGATGGGCGTGCTGGGCGCGGTGCCGGCCATTCCAGGGCTGTTTGTGGCCATTCCGGGCGATGCTGGCTATACGCTGGGGCCGTTGTCGGCGCGGCTGGTGGCTGATGTGATGCTGGGCCGCAAACCCGGCGAAGACATATCGCCCTTCGGGCCAGAGCGCTTTGAATGACGGCGAGATTGGACCTTGCGAAGCCCGAGTCACCTGCTCATAGTGAACACATGGGCGCATTGCGAACAACTTTGGGGAGGCCATCTTGGGTGATTTGATGGAGCCTGAGCGCGGCCATTTGCCCTCAAAAATCACGCGCCGCACCGCGCTGGGCGTGCTGGCCGGCACCGGTGCGGCCGCGGTCTTGAGCGGTTGCGGCGCCAGCGACAACCGTACCACCTTGCGCTGGTGGTCCCCCCAGGCCGCGCCCGATCAACTGAAAAGCTACAAGGCGCGCATCGCGGCCTTCGAAGCGGCCAATCCCGGCATCCGGGTGGTGTTCGAGCCGACATCCGATGAAGGCTATCCCGCCCAGTTTGCGTCGGCTTTTGCCGCCAAGCAACTGCCCAACATCGTCACTCACCTGCCGTCGTTCGCGGCGCAGAATTACTATGCCGAAGGCTTGCTCGAGCCGGTTGACGACGTGATCAAGGCCATTGGCAGCGCGCAGTTCCTTGATGGCACCAACGACATTTATCGCACGGCTGACAATCAGCATTGCGCGCTCGCCATCGGCAACACCGCGGTGGACATGCTGTGGTACCGCAAGGACCTGTTGCAGGCGGCCGGCATCGCGGCGCCGCCGAGAACGTGGGACGAACTGCGCCGGGCCGCCCAGGCGACGCAGAAGCCGGGCCTTTATGGTGCGGCGCTTCCCTATGGCATGAACGCGATGACCTCGCTGATCTTCATCGGCTTCATCCACCGGGCTGGCGGCCAAATCTTCACGCCCGATCTTGGCGTGGCAATCGACAGCCAGCCGACTTACGATGCGCTGGAATTCTACCGTTCGATGCGGGAATTTTGCCCGGCCGGTGCATCCAACTTCAGTTGGGGCGAAAGCCTGACAGCGTTCGTTTCGGGGGCGACCGCCACCGGCATTTATGGCGGGCGGGTGCTGGCCAATGTGGCGGCGCAGAATCCGGCCATTGCCGATGCCATCAGCTGCACCGTCTATCCCACCATGTCGGCGGCGATTCCGGCGTGGACCTTCAACGATTTCCCCTGCCTGATGATCCCCAAGGGCGCGCCGCACCTGGCTGAGACCAAGGCCTTTGCCGCCGCGCTCTATCAGCCCGAGTTCTACATCCAGCAGCTGCACGCCGCCCCCGGCCATGTGCTGCCGGTGCTGAAATCGGTGCCGACGGACCCGCGTTATCAGGCCAACACGCTCATCGCCCGCTATCCTGCCGAGATCGACCTGATGACGCGAACGGCCGCAACCGGGCACAATCTGGGCCAGGAAACATCGGCACATCGGCCCAATCTGAAGGCGAACGAGATCATCGCCAGCAACGCCATTGCCGAACTGGTGCAGCGCGTGGTGCTGAACAACGAGGCGCCCAGGCCAGCCGTGGCCGCCACGGCCAAGCGACTGGCGGAGCTGATGCGTGCCTGATCTGGCGCTGCAACGCCCAGGCCTGTCGCGGGAACGGCGGGATGCGCTGCTGGGGCTGCTGCTGATTGCGCCGACAGTGCTCGTGCTCGGTGCGGTGATCGTCTATCCGCTGCTCTCCGCAATCGCGCTGTCGTTCCAGTCGGTCTACACGCCCACGCTGGAAGGGCATTGGGTTGGCCTGGCCAATTATCGCGAACTGTTGGGCGCCGGCGGTTTCTGGGCGGCTTTGTTGACAACCGCGATCTGGACGGCGGGTACGCTCACGCTGCAGATCCTGATCGGCGTCGCGATGGCGCTGTTGCTGCACCAGAATATCCTCTTCCGCTCGTTGGCGCGCAGCCTGGTGCTGTTTCCCTATTTCCTGTCCACCGTGGTCGCCGTGCTGGTGTGGCGCTGGCTGTTCAACGATCTCTACGGCATCGTGAACCATGCGCTGATGGCTGCCGGCGTGATCGATGCGCCGGTGAACTGGCTGGGCGCCATGCCCAACGCCATGCTCAGCATCATGGTGGTGGGCGCCTGGAAATTCTTCCCCTTCGTCGTCATCGCCGTGCTGGCGCGCCTGCAGACGATTCCCGAAGCGCTGTACGAAGCCGCCCGCATCGATGGTGCCGGGCCGATCAGCCGCTTTTTCGACGTGACCCTGCCGCAGCTGCGCGACGTGCTGACCATCGTGATTCTGCTCAGAACCGTGTGGGATTTCAAGGAATTCGATCTCATCTATCTGATGACCGGCGGCGGGCCGGTGAATGGCACGCGCACCTTGCCGCTGATCGTTTATCAGCAGGCCTTTGGCCTCAACCAGATGGGCATGGCGGCGGCCTATGCCGTTTCGATGATGCTGGTGATGCTGGTGTTCATGCTGGCCTATCTGCAGCGCGCCCGGAAGGCGGCGGCATGAAGAAGCGCCCGGCCTGGATTGCCAGCCTTGTTGCCTGGCCGATCGTGCTGCTGATTGCCTTTCCGCTGCTGTGGATGCTGATCACCTCGGTCAAGCCGGCGGCGGAGCTGTTTTCCACCTCGCCGACGCTGCTGCCCAAGGCCATCACCTTCGAACATTATGTCCGTGTGCTAACCGACACGCCGTTCCTGCAATATTTCGCCAATTCGATGATCCTGGCGACATCAACGACGATCGTGGTGATCAGCATATCCGTGCTGGGCGCCTACAGTCTGGTGCGCTTTGCCTATCCGGGCCGCGAAACGCTGGCGAGCCTGGTGCTGTTCACCTATCTGCTGCCGTCGGTCGTGCTGATCTCGCCGCTCTATCTGATGCTGGTCAGCATTGGCCTCGCCAACACGCTGGCCAGCCTGGTGATCGCCTACACGACCTTTGCCTTGCCCTATGCGCTTTGGCTGCTGCGTTCTTTCATGGCCGGAATCCCGCAGGATCTGGAATCCGCGGCCATGGTCGATGGTGCCAGCCGGATGGGCGCGTTCGTGGATGTGGTGTTGCCGCAGGCGCTGCCGGGGATCATTTCGACGGCGCTGTTCACCTTCATCCTGGCCTGGAACGAATATCTTTATGCGCTGGTGCTGGTGAATTCGGACGAGGCCCGGCCGCTGACCACTGGTGTGATGACCATGCTGATTTCGGCCTTCAACATCGAATGGTCCCTGCTGATGGCCGCTTCGGTGTTGATGAGCGTGCCGCTGATCATCATCTTCGCCTTCTTCCAGCGCCATCTCACCAGCGGCTTTGGCGCTGGTGGTGTAAAGGGCTGATATGGTGCAGGTTGTTTTTGAAAAGGTCAGCAAGGCCTATGGCGATACGGTCGCCATCCCCGGCCTTGATCTGGTGATTGAATCGGGCGAATTCGTCTCGCTGCTCGGGCCTTCCGGCTGCGGGAAAAGCACCACGCTCAGGATGCTGGCCGGGCTGGAGCAACCCAGCAGCGGCAGCATCCGGATCGGCGACCGCGACGTGGTGAACCTGGCCCCGGCGGCGCGGGACATCGCGATGGTGTTCCAGTCCTACGCCCTTTACCCGCACATGACGGTGGCGGAGAATATCTGTTACCCCTTGAAGAAGCGTGGCGTCGCCAAGGCCGATCGGGCGATCAAGCTGGCTGAAGTGGCGGCGCTGTTGCAATTGGAGCCGCTCTTGGCGCGCAAGCCGGGGCAATTGTCGGGCGGGCAGCAGCAGCGTGTCGCGCTGGGCCGGGCGCTGGTGCGTGAACCCAGTGTGTTCCTGCTCGATGAGCCGCTGTCCAATCTGGATGCGTCGCTGCGCGCCCATATGCGCGCCGAGCTGATCGAGCTGCACCGGCGGTTGGGCAAGACGATGGTCTATGTCACCCATGATCAGCTGGAGGCGATGACCATGTCCTCGCGCATTGCGGTGATGCGCGCGGGCGAGTTGCAGCAGTTTGCGCCGCCCGACGAAATCTACAACCGCCCGGCCAATGTCTTTGTTGCCGGGTTCATCGGCACGCCGGCCATGGCGCTGGCCGATGGCAGCCTGGCTGATGGGGGCGGGCATCTGGTCGTGCATGTCGGCTCGCTGGCTGTCGCGCTGCCGTTCGCCGCTAATGGTGTTCGCCCAGATGCGGTGACGGTGGGCATAAGGCCAGAGGATGTGCTGGTGGGCGAGGGGCCATGGCAGGCGCAGGTGCGGCTGGTCGAGCCGACCGGTTACGAAACGATCGTGGCGCTCGATGCCGATGGTCTGGCGCTCACCGCGCGTGTGCCGGGTTCGAACGCGTTGCGCGTTGGCGAAACCGTTGCCTTCGATCTGCGGCGCGAGCGCATTCATCTGTTTGACAAGAGCGACGGTCGCCGGTGGGAACCGGCTGGCCGCTGACGCAAAAGGAAGCACGACATGGACAGAAACAGCGTCAACTGGTCAGGGCCGATGCCCGCGGTCACCACGGCCTTTCACGATGATGGCCGCATCGATGAAGCAGCGTTTGCGGCCAATCTGGAAGGGCTGATCGCGGCGGGCGCCACCGGCTTCGTGGTGGGCGGCTGCACGGGCGAATTCTGGGCATTGAGCCACGAGGAGCGCAAGCGGCTGTTCGACGTGGCGTACGAGGCGATTGCCGGCCGCGTGACGCTGATCGCCGGCACTGGCGCGGTTTCGGTGGAGGAAACCGTGGCGCTGACCCGTCATGCCGAAGCGGCCGGCTGCGATGGCGCGCTGATCCTGCCGCCCTATTTCGTCAAGCTTTCGGACGACGAGATTTTTGCGCATTTCGCCGATGTGACGGGCGCGATCGGTTTGCCGGTGGTGCTCTACAATATCCCCGGCAATGCGGTGAACGCGATCACGCCCGCTCTGGCCGCGCGGCTGGCCGATCTGGAACGCGTGGTGGCGATCAAGGAAAGTTCGGGCGATTGGAACAATTATTACGGCACCCATCTGGCCGTGCATGAACGGCTGCGCGTGTTCTGTGGGCCGTCCTCCGTGTTCGGCGTGCCGGCGGTGCAACTGGGTGCGGATGGCACCATCGATTGCTTCCCCAATGTCTGGCAGCGCGGCGGGCTCGATCTCTATTTCGCGGCCAAGGCCGGGGAGACGGAGAAGGCGGCTGAGCTGCAGGCGATGGGCCGCCGGCTCACCGATCTGTTCACCAGCGAAGGCCGCACGCTTTATCCGGCCACCAAGGCGGCGATGGACATGCTGGGGCTGCCAGGTGGCGGCACGCCGCGCCGGCCGCTGCGCAAGCTTGCCGGGGAGCCATTGAAGGGCCTCGAGGCCGGGCTGAAAACGCTGGGACTTTTGTGATCAGGAGAGGCGCGATGACCATTCAGGAAAAGATACAAAAGCCGCTCACCCCGCCCGATTACCGCGTGACATTCGGCGAGTTCATCGGGATCGGCCCCAACGGCAATCTGTGGGTGGATGGCTGCGATGTGGCTGATCTGGCGGATCGGTTTGGCACGCCGCTCTACATCATATCGGAAAACCAGCTGCGCCAGAATTATCGCGCCTTCCGCAATGCCTTCCGCGCCCATTATCCGGATGTGGAGATCTTGTTCGCCAACAAGTCCAACAACGGCCTGGCCATCCGCCACATCATGAACAGCGAAGGCGCTGGCGGCGACTGTTTTGGCGCGCAGGAAATGTATATGGCGCTGCTGGCGGGCACCAATGGGCGCACGCTGGTGCTGAACGGCTCCAACAAGCAGACGGAGGAGCTGGAACTGGCCATTGCCAACGGCCTGTGCGTCAACATCGATGCCATGGACGAGCTTGACCGGATCGATGAGGTCGCACGCCGGCTGGGCGTGGTGGCCGATATCGGTATTCGCCTGAAGCTCGATCTGGAGCCGCTGACGGGGCGCATGGGGGTTGCCATGCACGGCCCCGGCACGCTGAAGCAGCAGAGCGATTCCACCAAATGGGGGATGACGCGCGAGCAGACGGCGGACATCGTGAAGCGGGCGCAGGCGATGCCCAATGTGCGGCTGAAGGAAACCCATTTCCACCTGTCGCGCATGTCGAATGATCCGGCGGATTTCGCGGTGATGGCGCGGGAAATGATCACCTGGTCCGGCTATCTGCGCGATCACACCGGCTGGATCCCGCCCTGCATCGATATCGGCGGCGGCTGGACGTTCGGCAAATGGTACGGCACCGGCCCCAACAGCCAGATGGACGACGCGAACGCACCCACCGCCGAAGATTATGCCCGGCTGTGCTGCGCAGCCATCAAGGACGAAGCGGCGAAACTGGGCCTGCCCTTGCCCAGGCTGCGGCTGGAACCGGGGCGGGCGCTGTCGGGCCCGGCGGGTGTTGCAGTGGGGCGCGTGGGGGCGATCAAGGAAGGCGCCACCCGCAAGTGGGTGAACATGGATCTTTCCACCAATCACCTCAGCTGGGCGGCGGTGCTGGACTGGTATTATCACGCCGTGCCGGTGGTGGATGCCGCCGCCGAACCCACTGAAACCGTCGATCTGGTGGGGCCGCTGTGCAATTCGGACGAGGTGGGCAAGCACCGCCGCATGCCGGCGCTGGCCCGCGGCGATCTCGTCGCCTTCCTCGATACCGGCGGCTACACCGAATCTTCGGCGGCGCGCTACAATGCGCAGTTGCTGCCGGCGACCGTGCTGGTGACGGGCAGCCATGCTGAAGTTACCACGGAACGCGAACAGCTGAAGGATGCAATCGGCCGCTTCCGGGTGCCGGCCCATCTGCTCGCCACCTCCTTTGCGTCGCAGGATTGAAAGCCATGGATCTGGGACTCTCAGGGCGCCGGGCGCTGATCTGCGGTGGCAGCAAGGGGCTGGGTTTTGCCGCCGCGCAAGCACTGGCCCGCGAAGGCGTGGACCTCGTGCTGGTATCGCGCACGCCGGAAGCGCTGGAGCAAGCCGCGCGCCAGCTCGTCGATGAAACCGGCGTGACGGTCACCACCGTGGCGGCCGATCTGTCGTTGGCCGACGCGCCGGCCACGGTTCTGGCGGCGTGCCCCGATCCCGATATTCTGGTGTGCAATCCGGGCGTGCGGCAGACGCCGGATGATTTCCGCACGATGACCCGGGCGGACTGGGATTTCTGGATGGAGGCGCATTATTTCGGCCCGCTGGAACTGATCCGCGCCATCGTGCCGGGCATGTGCGCACGCAAGTTTGGCCGTGTCGTCAACATCTCGGTGAGCAACATCAAGTTCCCGCAGGTGAATTTTGCCCACAGCCATTCCGCGCGCGTGGGCCTGGCCGGCGCCATCGCCTCGATGGTGCGGGAACTGGTGCCGCACAATGTCGTGATCAACAGCGTGCTGCCCGGCTTCATCGATACCGATGCCCTGCGCACCAACCTGCACGCGCACGCCAAACGCGGCAACACCACCTATGAAGCCATCGTGGCCGACCGCATCAAGATGACTCCGGCCAACCGCTTTGCCGCGCCGTCCGAATGCGGCGATCTGATTGCCTATCTGTGCAGCGCGCAGGTCGGCTTCATGACCGGGCAGAACATCGTCATCGATGGCGGCGTTTATCAGGGATTGTTCTGATGGAAGACGCCGCGCCCGCCCAGATGCTCACCCCGGCTGACCGGGTGGTGATGATCTCCGGTGCGTCGCGCGGCATCGGCCTTGCCATTGCGCGCCGGCTGGCGGGCGAGGGTTATCGCCTGTCGCTGGGGGTGCGCTTGTCCGCCCGGTTCGATGCGACGGGCTTCGATCCGGAGCGCATCCTTGTCCACCGCTTCGACGCGCTCGAAGCGGAGTCAGCCGCCGATTGGGTGGCCGCCACGGCGGCGCGGTTCGGGCGGATCGATGCGCTGATCAACAATGCCGGCGTGCTGCGCGTGGTCGATTTCACCACCGGGGATGAGGCCGCGCTCGATGAATTGTGGGCGGTCAACGTCAAGGCGCCGTTCCGGCTGATCCGCGCGGCGCTGCCGCATCTGGCGCAGGCGGGTAACGGCCGGATCATCAATATCGCGTCGACCGATGGCAAGCGCTACCGCCCCGGCGTTTCGATTGGCTACACGATGAGCAAACATGCCGTGATGGCGCTGACCCAGGCGGCGAAATTTGCCGGCTGGGAACAGGGCGTGCGGGCAACGGCACTGTGCCCCGGTGCGGTCGATACCGATCTGATTGCCGGCATCCCCGGCGTCACCCCCCGCCAGGATCGCATCGCGCCCGACACGATTGCCGAAACCGTCGCCTTCCTGCTGCGGCTGCCGAACAGCAGTTCCGTGGCCGAACTGGTGATGAACACGCGGCTGGAGACGTCAATCTAGCAGCATCAGTGTGGCTACGGCTGGGCGCAATCGACTCGGATCGGGCGGTCAGCGTTTACGTGTTCGACAGGCGAACATATATGCAGCGCATCTCTTGGGTATTTTCCCGACGCCACGGGTGCGGAGGACTGGCGCATTTGCGGCAGGTCTTGCCGTTTTCCACCAAGGTTGTTCGCCCAGAATATCAATATGAAACAATATCATAAGGCAATGTGATCGACTGTTCAGGTCGGTGCATGTCCCTGTCGGGCGGTTGCCGGAGAGTGCATGCACCCCGCCGTATTGCAGGCACGTTGTAACCTGCTTGACACATCGTCCCATTCGTAACCACATTGCGAACAGATGTTCGCATATGCGGATAGGCGAACCGGCTGCGGGCAGCGGCTGATGTGGCATCAGGTCGAACGGCGTGTCGGGTTCGATCAACAGGAGGGGAACAGGCCAATGTCGGAACGTCTTTCGCGTCGCATGCTGTTGTCGACCACGATCATGTCAGCCATGCTTGCCCTGTCGGCCACTGCGGCCCAGGCCCAGCAGGCCGCCGCCGGTGCGGCCGAGGAAGCGGCGGAAACCATCATCGTCACCGGCTCGCGGCTCACGTCGAAGAACGTCGTCTCCTCCAGCCCGGTGCAGACCATCACCGATCAGGCGTTCGACACCATCGGCGCGGTCGACACCATCGATCTGCTCAACACCCTGCCGGCCTTCACCCGCGCGCAGGACACAAGCTTTGCCAACGGCGCCAACGGCACCTCCACGCTCGA
The DNA here is from genome assembly GCA_002280855.1 of Sphingomonadales bacterium 32-65-25. GTDB lineage: Bacteria > Pseudomonadota > Alphaproteobacteria > Sphingomonadales > Sphingomonadaceae > Sandarakinorhabdus. Next base: position 138,707 of record NCEU01000007.1, read on the forward strand.
TCTGCGCGGCCTGGGTTCGATCCGCACGCTGGTGCTGATGAACGGCAAGCGCCTGCCGCCCGGCTCGCCCACGCCCGGCGGCTATCCTTCGGATATCAACCTGATCCCGGCCCAGCTGATCCAGCGGGTTGAAGTCGTCACCGGCGGCGCATCGGCCGTCTATGGTTCCGACGCGGTTTCCGGCGTCGCCAACTTCATCATGAAACGGGATTTCAACGGCTTCGAGATCGATGGCCTGTTCGGCTTCAACCAGTCCAACAACAACAGCCTCGACGCGCAGCAGCGCCTGATCGCCGCCGGCATCACGCCCAGGACGGGCAGTGACACCGGCAACCCCACCTTCGATGTCTCTGCCGTGTTTGGCGCCTCGCTCGGTGAAGGTCGCGGCAATGTCACGGGCTATATCCGGTACATGCGCAACGATGGTCTGAACCAGTCGGAGCGTGATTTTTCCCAGTGCGCGCTCAGCCTGGGGGCAAACCCCAGCCCGACCTGCCTGGGCGCTCCCACCGGGCCGTTCCCGACCAACTTCATCCTGACGCCGGTGTTCGCGCCGGGCGCCACCACGGCCATACCGCTGCGCAACCCCGATGGCAGCATCCTGCTGGATGCCAACGGCAATCCGCGCACGTCGGCTGCGTTGGCGCTGCAGCCTGATGGATCGGTGCGCGATGGCACCAACAGCTTCAACTTCAATCCGTTCAACCCGCTGCGCCGCCAGGTTGAGCGCATCAACGCCGGTTTCAGCGGCTACTACAATCTCACCGACAGCATCGAAGCCTATGCCGAATTCGGCTTCACCAAATCGACGTCGCCGCAGATCATCGCGCCGTCGGGCGGCTTTGGTTCGGAAATCACCCGCGTCAACTGCGACAACCCGGTGCTGACGGTGCAGATGCGCCAGCTGTTCTGCGGCAGTGCCTCGCTCACCGGTCCGTGGCCGCGCGATGTGGACAATGATCGTTATGTGCAGGCGCAGGTGCAGCGCCGCTTCGTCGAAGGCGGCCCGCGCACCGATGATCGCACGCTCACCAACTTTCGCACGGTTTATGGCGTGAAGGGCGACATCGCCGAGAATGTGAAGTTCGACGTGTTCGGCCAGTGGGCGGAAACTTCTCTTGATCGCCTGCAGACCAACAATGTCACTCGCACGCCGCTGCTGAACGCGCTGGATATCGTCACTGATCCGGCCACCGGCCAGCCCGCCTGCCGCGTCGCGGTGGCGGGAACAGATCGCAACTGCGTGCCGTTCATCACCAACTATAATCCCAACGGCACCAACGATCCGCGCCTCCAGGCCTATCTCGACACGCCAACGCTGACCCGCGGCAAGACCAGCCAGGTCATGTTCGGCGGCACGCTGCAATCCGATCTTGGCGCCTTCGGCATTGCCAGCCCCTGGGCGGAAGATGGCATCTCGCTGTTGATCGGCGCGGAATATCGCAAGGAAACGCTGGTAACCCGTCCGGATGCCACCGCTTCCTCGGGCCAGCTGCTGGCCGGCGCCGGCGCGCTGCTGCCCGGCGACGGCCAGACGCAGATCACCGAATTCTTTGCGGAAACCTCGATCCCGCTGGTGCAGGGCCGGCCGTTCTTCGATTCGCTGGCGCTCACCGGCGCCGTGCGGCGTTCGGAATACAAGTCACGCAACAATCTCACCGGCGTGCGCGGCGGTGAATTCGCGCCGGTCAGCTATGCACTGGGGATCAGCTGGGCGCCGGTGAAGGAACTGCGGCTGCGCGGCCAGTATCAGCGCGCCATCCGCGCCCCGAACATCCTGGAACTGTTCCTGCCGGTCAACACCGGTCTCGCCAACGTCGCCGATCCCTGCTCCGGTTTTGCCGGCACCAACCAGGCGCCGACGCGGCCGCTCAGCGCCTGCGCCAACACCGGCGTGACGGCGGCGCAATATGGCGCCATCCCGCCATCGGGCGCGCAGGTGAACATCCGCACCGGCGGCAATCCCAATCTGCAGCCGGAAGTGGCCGATACCGTGACGCTGGGCGCGGTGTTCCAGCCCAGCTTTGTCAGCAATCTTTCGATCAGCCTCGATTATTTCAACATCCGTGTGAAGGATGCTGTGGGCACGGTGCCGGCGGTGTTCACCATCGAACGCTGCCTCGATTCAGGCGCCCCCGAATTCTGCAGCCTGATCAACCGCGGCCCCGATGGCTCGCTCACCTTCCGGGGCGAACCGCCGTCGTTCGTGGACCAGCGCACGCAAAACATCGCCGGCCTGTCCACATCGGGCATCGATGCGCAGATCAACTATGCCCACGATATTGGCGGGCTGGGCCGGCTGAACTGGAATTATGCCGCCACCTATCTGTTCGCCTTCAAGACCACGCCAATTGCCGGCGGCTTCACCGCCAACTGCGTGGGCAAATATGATCTGCAGTGCGAACTGCCGCGCTTCCGCTATCGCCACTCGCTCACCACCACCTGGCGCACGCCGTGGACGGTCGATATCGCCCTGAACTGGCGCTACCAATCGGCGGTGGACCGCATCCTGTCGATCAACCCCACCACCGGCGTGCCGGTAACCTGGACGGAAGCTGGCCGCGGTAACTTCACCGGCGCGCGGCTGAACGCGGAAAGCTACATCGATCTCACCGCCTTCTGGAAGGTGACCAAGGGACTGCAACTCCGGGCTGGTGTGCGCAACCTGCTGGACAATGATCCGCCGGTGGTGCCGCAGTTCAACCCGGCGCCGTCATTCACCGTTGAAGGCAACACCGTTTCCGGCGTGTACGAAGCCGTGGGTCGCTTCATCTTCGTTGGTGCCAACGTCAGCTTCTGACGCTGGGCTTGGCGCTGCTCGCAGCCCGGTCAGCACGCCGGTTCCAGCGGCGGTCGCCGGGACGAAACTGAACGGCCAGTGGCTGCACATGGGGCCTGTCTCTCATCCCCGAGACGGCCCCATGATTTCTTGAGTTATCGTCGTTGGCCCGTAGACTGGCTGCAACGTATTGAGGAGAGCCGAAATGTCCGCTTCCGCTGATCGATTGAAAGCCGCCTTCTGGCTGGCCCGCGCTGCAACGGCGGCCGTAATGCTCGGCTCTGCTGCCTTTGCCGCCGCGCCGGATGGGCTGGTGCCGGACGATCTGAAGGCACTGGAATGGCGCGAAGTCGGCACGGCCATGCCGAGCGGGCGGATTGCGCGCTTTGCCGTGCATCCCACCGATCAGCGCATCATCTATGCCGCCAGCGCTTCGGGCGGCCTGTGGAAGACGGTGAATGCCGGGGCGAGCTGGACGCCCATCTTCGAAAAACAGGGCAGCGTTTCGATGGGTGCGGTGACGCTTGATCCCAAGGATCCCAACATCGTCTGGCTCGGCACCGGCGAACAGAATAATGTGCGCAGCTCGCTTTATGGCGATGGCGTCTATCGGTCGAAGGATGGCGGCGCAACGTGGGAGCATATGGGGCTGAAGGACAGCCGGCACATTGGCCGCATCCTCGTGCATCCCGATGATAGCAACACCGTTTATGTGGCGGCGCTTGGTTCACTTTGGGGGCCGGGCGAGGAGCGCGGCCTGTATCGCACCCGCGACGGCGGCAAGACGTGGACGCGCCTGCTCAGGCCCAGCCAGTTCACCGGCGTCGTTGAAGTCGCCATGCATCCGGGCAACCCCAACATCCTCTATGCCGCCACCTTCCAACGCGAACGGCGCCAGTGGAGCATGATCGGCGGCGGCAGCGAAGGCGGCCTGTGGCGCAGCACCAATGGCGGCGACACCTGGGCACGGGTGGGCAATGGTTTTCCCACAACTGCTGTCGGCCGGGTGGGCGTCACCTTCTGCCCCGGCAAGCCCGACATGCTGTATGCGACGGCCGTTGGCCCCGATGGCGGCACCTTCCGCTCTACCGATGGCGGCACTTCGTGGGAACGCCGCAACAAGGATATCCAGAGCCACTGGTATTATGGCGAAGTCTTCTGCGATCCGATGAATCCAGAGCGGATCTATGTGCCAACCACGCCATTGTCCCGATCCGACGATGGCGGCAAGAGCTTCACCAATGTGCTCAAGGGCCAGGTCCACGCCGACAATCACACGATGTGGATCAACCCGAAGGACAGCAATCACCTGATCCTGGGCAATGATGGCGGCATGTACACGTCGCGCGATGGCGGCCAGCGCTGGACGTGGCAGTCCAATCTGCCACTGATGCAGTTGTACACCGTCGCGGCCGACATGCAGGAGCCGTTCTATCACGTGTACGGCGGCACGCAGGACAATGGCAGCTGGGGCGGGCCCATCGGTACCCGTTTCGAAGACGGTATCGCCAACGAGGATTTCCTGTTCCTGTCAGGCGGCGATGGCTTCTACGCGGTCGCCGATCCCACCGATCCGGACATCCTCTATTCCCAGTCGCAATATGGCGGGCTGGTGCGCACGAACCGCAAGAGCATGTCGCAGAAGCGCATTCAGCCCTGGCAACCGCAGAAGGGCGAATTCCCGCCCTATCGCTGGAACTGGAGCGCGCCGTTCGTCATTTCCCCGCACGATCCCAAGACGCTGTATTTCGGCGCCAACGTGCTGTTCCGCAGCCGTGATCGCGGCGATACCTGGGAACGCATCAGTCCTGATCTCACCCGCCAGCTGAGCCGTGACGCGCTGCCGCTGCAAGGCAAGATCCAGCCGGCCAACGCCATCGATCTGCATTCCAGCACCGCGCTTTATGGCAACACCCATTCGCTTTCGGTTTCCACCATGCGGCCCGGCCTGATCGCCGCCGGCACCGACGATGGCCTGATCCAGGTGAGCCGCGATGACGGGCGGACGTGGGCCAAATCGGCGACCTTCCCCGGCGTGGCCAACCAGAAGAAGGTGGGCATGGTGGCGTGGTCGTCCACCAACGAAGGCACGCTGGTCGCCGTGTTCGATGGCCATCAGGACAATGATTTTGCGCCGCATGTGGTGCGCAGCGATGATTATGGCGCGACGTGGCGGAACATCACCGCCGATCTGCCGGCCTTCGGCCCGACCAAGAGCATCGCCGTGCACCCGAAGAATGGCGAACTTCTGTTCGTCGGCACCGATATGGGCGTCTATTTCAGCCGCGATGGCGGCGGGCATTGGCTGCCGCTGCGGTCCGGCCTGCCCACCAACAGCGTGCAGGGCCTGATGGTTCACCCGCGCGAGAATGATCTGGTGATCGGCACCCACGGCCGCGGTTTCTGGGTGCTGGACGACATCAATCTGGTGGAAAAACTGACGCCCGACGTTGTCGCCTCGCACTCCTATCTGGCGCCGCTGCGTCGGGGCACGCAGATCCGCGATGTGCCCCGCGGCCGCAAGAACGCCGGCAACAGCTATTTCACCACCAAGAACCCGCCGCGCGGCGCGATCATCGATTATTGGCTGGGTAGCGCGGCGGAGGGCCAGAAGGTCTCCATCGAGATCATGGACAGCGTCGGCAAGACGGTGCGCAGCCTCACGCAGCCGGTGGCCAAGCGTGGGGCGCAGCGCGCGGTGTGGGACCTGCGCTTCGAAGCGCCGCCCAATGCCTCCATGTCGGAATATCGCCGGATGCCGGGGCGGTTCGTGATGCCGGGCACCTACCAAGTGAAGCTGACGGTGGGCGACAAGGTGCATATGCAGCCTTTGGCGGTGCGCCTCGATCCGGCGATCAGCCTGTCGGCGGCGGACAGCGCCGCGCTCGACGCGGTTGGCGCCACGCAGGCCCGGCTGGTGGCGGCGACCTATCATGCCAACAAGACGCTCGCCCCCGGCCTGTCGCAACTGACCGCGACGGTGAAAGCCCTGAAGGACGCCAAGGCCGACCGCAAGCTGCTGGCCCAAGCCGAAGCAGCGTTGAAGGAAGCCGATCGGCTCAATGTCATCCTGAACGGCCGGGAAGAGGGCATCGCCCAGCAGGAGACGTTCCTGCCGCTGGCCGAACTGACGCAGCGGCTCTACACATCCACCCAGGACTATTCGGCTGCGCCCGATCCGGCCCAGCGCCAGCTGACGGCATCGGCAGAGGCTGACGTGAAGACATTCACCAAGGATCTGGGCGTGCTGGTTTCCGATACACTGCCGGCCGTGCAGAAGGCGGTGACGGCGGCCGGTGTGGCATGGCCGGGCGAACTGCCGCGTATGCCGGTCCAGCCGTGAACGAGGTGATGATGCGCATGAAAATCCTGACGGCCCTGATCGCGGCGGCGGTGGCGTCGCCGCTGCTGGCCCATGGCACCAGCCTGCTGCCGATCGGAACGGTGAAGATGCGCGAGGGCCATCGCGAAGCCGCGATTCAGCGCCGCGCCGAGTTCATGAAACGCATGAAGGGCGGTCTGGCCGTCATCACCAGTGCCGATCGCACGCAGCACAATCTGTATGAATCATACACCGACGACATGGAAAACAAGGACTTCGTGTTCCTGACCGGCATCTATGATTCACTGCCGCCCGGTCATGTGCTGGTGCTCAATCCGGGCGGCGGCACCTACAAGGAAGTGCTCTACACCGACATGAGCCCCTATGAGGCGGCGCGGCTTTCGGGCATCAAATATGTGTTCCCGCGCGCCAAGTTCCTGGAACACATGAGCAGCGCGCTGACCGACTATCGCAACCTGCGCATCACGCAGCTGCGCTTCAAGGAAGTCGCCTCCGATCTGTCGCGCGGCTGGGGCGACGGTGAAAAATTGCTCTATGTGAACTATCCGCACATCGACAATCTGAACGAGGCGCCGGCGCCGCGCCTGGCGTTCATGGACCGGATCCGCGCCACCACCAGCGAAGTGGTGTTCAAGGATGCCGGCGACATCATCGATGCGCAGCGCATGGTGCTCGATCCCTTTGCCAAGGCCAACATGGAGCGCAGCATCGCCATCACCCGCATGGGCCTGATGGAAGGCATGAAGTTCGCCAAGCCCGGCCTCTCCACGCTGCAGGTGATGCAGACGGTGGATTATGTCTATCGCTTCCACGGCGCGACCCTGGGCTTTGCCACCGGCGTGGCGCTGGCCAGCAACATGAACGAGGAGCTGAAGTGGGAATCGGCCGCCGCCGAAGAAGCGGCGCGCAAGGGCGATGCGATGATCAAGCCCGGCATGCTGGTGCATTTCGATACCGGTGCGGCGATGAACCATTATTCGTCTGACGTGCAGCGCACGGTGCCGGTGGACGGCAAGTTCACCCCCGAACAGCGCCGCATCTATCAGGGCGTGCTGGATGTGCAGAAGGCGGTGATCGCCGCGGTGAAGCCCGGCGTGACCTGGGCCCAGCTGCAGAAGATCGCCGAAGACGGCCTGCGCGCCAAGGGCGGCTGGGACAAGAGCTATACCTATGGCATCGGGCATTTCATTGGCATGGAAACGCATGAGCATGGGGACTATGTCGGCCCGCTGAAGCCCGGCATGATCATCGCCATCGAGCAGGGCGCCGTGGTGAATGGCACCCGCGTCGCTTTTGAAGACGACGTGCTGGTGACCGAAACCGGGCATGAGTGGCTGACCCGCTCCATCCCGATCGAGATCGACGAGGTGGAAGCACTGCTGCGTCAGCCTTCCATGGCGGTGCCGAAACCGGTAGGCTCGCGTTGATCTGCTGCCGGCAATAGGCTGGCTGACGAGGCTTCATGCTGCCGACTGATTTCACGCCGCTCCCCGATCTGCTGCGGGTTCACGCCCGCGCTGGCAGCAAACCGGCAATCATCGATGGCGCGCATGTCGTCACCTGGGCGGCACTGGACGCGCTGGTGGACCGGGCCGCGGCCGCGCTGCTGAACCGCGGGCACCGCAAAGGCCAGTGCATCGCCATCGCCGCCGGCATGTCGTGGGCCTATCTGGTGCTGTGGCTGGGGGCCTTGCGCGCCGGCCTGTCCGTGGCGCCGCTGCCGCAATCGGCGACGGAAGACACGATTGCGATGATGGCCACCGATGCCGATGCGGTGCAATTGTTCCGCCATGCCGATCTGGCCGCCATCGATGACTGGCTGGCCCCCGCCGGCACAAGCGCGCCGGACGGCGCAGCCGGGCCGGATGATCCGTTCAACCTGATCTATTCCAGCGGCACCACCGGCCGGCCCAAGGGCATTGTCCAGCCGCACCGCCAGCGCTGGGCGCATCTGCAGCGCGGGGTGACCCAAGGCTATGGCCCCGAAGCCGTCACGCTGGTCGCCACCCCGCTGTACAGCAACACCACGCTGGTCAGCCTGTTTCCCACCATCGGACTGGGTGGCACGCTGGTGCTGTTGCCGAAATTTTCGGCGCAGGCCTTTCTGGAGTTAAGCGAACGGCACCGCGCAACGCACGTGATGCTGGTGCCGGTGCAATATCGCCGCCTGATGGAATATCCCGATTTCGACCGGTTCGACCTGTCATCCTACCGCCGCAAATTCTGCACCTCCGCGCCGTTCCCCGCCGCGTTGAAGGCGCAGGTGCTGGCGCGCTGGCCCGGCGGGCTGACCGAATATTACGGCATGACCGAAGGCGGCGGCACCTGCATCCTGCAGTGCCATGATCATCCCGACAAACTGGCCACCGTTGGCCAGCCGGCGGCCGGCAGCGACATCAGGATCATCAACGAGGCCGGCGAACAACTGCCGGCCGGTGCAACTGGCGAGGTCGTCGGGCGTTCACCGGCGATGATGACCGGCTATCACAAGCTGCCAGACGCGACCCGCGGCGTCGAATGGTTCAGCCCTGAAGGCGAGCGCTTCATCCGCACCGGCGACATCGGCCGCTTCGATCACGATGGCTTCCTGACGCTGCTCGATCGCGCCAAGGATGTGATCATTTCGGGTGGCTTCAACATCTATCCCATTGATATCGAACAGGTGCTGCAAACCCATCCCGATATCGCCGATTGCGCGGTGGTGGGCGTGCCGTCCGAACAATGGGGCGAAACGCCGGTTGCCTTCGTGGTTGCCGCCATGCCGCTTGATGTGGCCGCCGTGAAGCAATGGCTGAACGAGCGGCTGGGCAAGAACCAGCGCGTGCTGGACGTGATCCAGATCGAACAATTGCCCCGCAGCGAAATCGGCAAGGTGCTGAAGCGTGCCTTGCGTGATCGCTATCTTGCCGAGTTGACGTAACAGGAGAAGACCATGCGTGTCGGCGTCCCCAAGGAAATCAAGCGGCAGGAAGGCCGCGTCGGCCTGACCCCGGAAGCCGTCCGCGAATATGTCGCCCACGGCCATCATGTGCTGGTCGAAACCGGCGCCGGGCTGGGCATTGGTGCCGGCGATGCGGCCTATGTGGCCGCCGGCGCGCGCATCGCGGCCACCGCCGCCGAGGTGTTTGCCAGCGCCGAGATGATCGTGAAGGTGAAGGAACCGCAGCCATCCGAATGGATGCAACTGCGCGCCGGCCAGATATTGTTCACCTATCTCCACCTCGCTCCCGATCCGGCGCAGACCGCGGGCCTGCTGGCCAGCGGGGTGACGTCGGTCGCCTATGAGACAGTGTGGGATGGCCACGGCCTGCCACTGCTGATCCCGATGAGCGAAGTGGCTGGCCGGCTATCGATCGAAGCCGCCGCGCTGGCGTCGCGCCACTACAACGGCGGCAATGGCCTGCTGATGGGCGGCGTGCCGGGCGTGGCGCCGGCGCGCATCGTCGTGCTGGGCGGCGGCGTGGTCGGCACCCAGGCGGCCCGCATGGCGGTGGGGCTGGGGGCGGATGTGTGCATTTTCGATCGCTCGCTGCCGCGCCTGCGCCAGCTGGATGATCTGTTCCAGGGCCGGGTGCGGACGCTCTATTCCAACCGTGCCGCCATCGAGGCCGAGATTGCCCAGGCCGACGTGGTGATCGGCGCCGTGCTGGTGCCGGGCGCCAGTGCGCCGCGCCTGATCACCCGCGCCATGCTGGGGCTGATGAAGCCCAAGACGGTGCTGGTCGATGTCGCCATCGATCAGGGCGGCTGCTTCGAAACCAGCCACGCGACCACGCACGAGGAGCCGACCTATGTGGTGGACGGCATCATCCATTATTGCGTCGCCAACATGCCCGGCAGCGTGCCGCGCACGTCGAGCTATGCGCTCAACAACGCCACCTTGCCTTACGGGCTGGCGCTGGCTGGCGGCGGCGTTGACGCTATCCGCAACAATCCGGCGCTGCTCGCCGGCCTTTCAACGCATCAGGGCAAGCTGACCAGCCAGCCGGTGGCCGAGGCGTTGGGCTTGGCGTTCACGGCGCCCGAGGCGGCGCTGGCGGGTTAGAATCGCCCACACCCAAATATTCACGTCGCCCCGGGCTTGACCCGGGGCCCCGCTTTCTTGGTTCAGAAGGAAAAGCGGGGCCCCGGATCAAGTCCGGGGCGACGATCATGTCATGATGTGAAAGCCAATCACTCCGGAATTGGCGGGCGGGCGAACAGCGCGGGTTCCATCGCATCGTCCCCCAGCATTTCATAGCGGATCAGCGCCATCGGGATGCGGCCACGCCGGATGAAATCATCGTGGAAATTGCGCAGGTTGAAGCGCTCACCCTGCTTGTGCCGGGCCGCCGCCAGCAGTTCCCACATCTGCGCATTGCCGATCGTGTACTCCAGCCCATGCCCCGGCAGGGTGCGGATATGGGCATATTTGCGGGCAACATCGGCATCCAGGAACGGCGTCACCTTGCGCCACCAGTTGGCCACTTCGGCGGCGGTCTTCTCGTTGCGCTGATTCTCGATGTCCCCCACCGTTCGGGCGGCACGCCATAGGCCGAAATGGTAGATGAGTTCCTTCACCCGCGGCCGATCATCGAAGAACCCGGCCTGCAGCGCGGCTTCTTCCAGATACACCGCCCAGCCCTGCCAGCGCGCGCCATCGACGAAGGCGCGGCGGATGGGATCGGGGTGGGCGTTGGACAGCATCAGATCCATGCGGTGTCCGGGGATGACGGCGTGGAGATGATCGGGCGAGGGATCGCGATACTGGATCTGTTCCCAGTAATTGGGCGGCGTCGCGCGGCGGATAAAGGGCACATTGTAGGGCTCAAGATAGGTCGGCGGCACCGCCATCCCTGCCAGCGTCGGCGGGATGCCGGCCGGGATGGTCATGAACTCGCTGCTCACGAGGAATTTGCGGATGCGGGCATCGGTATCGGCCACGTGCTGGCGATAATCGGCGTCGTTGTCCGCCATGGTGATCGCCGGCACCGCCCGGTTCTTGTGCTCGGCAATGGCCAGGAACGACCACATGCGTTCCAGTTCGCGCTGGCCCAGTGTGCGCGCGGCATCGCTATCATAGGGCATTTGCAGGGCGTGGCGCAGATACCAATCAAGCCGCGCCTTGCCAACGCCGGCCCGCGCCGTCACGCCGGGCCGCGCCGATTTCAGCCAGTCGCGATAGTCTGTCAGCGCCGCAATCGCGCGGTCGATATCGGGCACCAGTTCCGGCTGCTCGCGCACCGCCCGGCCGCGCAGATCGCGATACCAGCCGATCACCCCGGCCGGCGGAACGGCGCGCTGCGGAAAGCCATCTTCCACGCCATCTGACTGGTCCAGCGAGCGGATCGCCAGATCGACATGATCGGCCGCCATCGCGTCAAGCGTGAAGCGCGCGGCTTGCAGTTGTGCCGGGATCGCCCGCACGCGGCCGGCAAGGCTGGCATTGGGCAGCGGCGTGAACGCCAGGCGCTGCAACGGCTCAATATAAAAGCCCGGATCGCGCGCCCATGGCCGCGTCACCTTCAGCGTGAATTCGGCGCGATCCATCTCGGAACGTACAACCAGCCAATCCACCTTGGCCTCGCGTGACCAGCCGGCAAGCTTGATGCCCGCCAGCCGCTGTTGCAGGGCGGTGAGCGCCGTGGTCTGCCGGGCCATGGCGGCCGGGCCATAATCGCCGGCCATGCCACGCTGCCAGGCCTGATAATCGCTGAAAACCTGGGCCAGAGTAGGGTCTGGTGGCGATTGGGCCATGCTCATGCTGGCGGCCATCAGGCCCACCGTTGCTGCCGTGAATGCACGCAATAGACCACGCATGATCGATCCTCCCCTGCCAGGCGCGGCAAAGCATATCTGGTTTTAACCACAAAGCGAACGCTTGTTCGCTAGGCGGCGTTTTTCGACTTTGCGAGACCCAAGCAATATGCCAGACCAAGGCCATGGCGATTGCGATTGATCTTTCCGGCAAGACCATTCTGCTCACCGGCGCGTCCAAGGGCATTGGCGCGGCCACGGCGGCCATATTGGGGGAGGCCGGCGCGCATGTGGTGGCGCATTATGGCAGCGATCGCGCCGGCGCCGAAGCCGCCACCGCCGCCATCCCGCCCGAACGGCTTTTGCTGGTACAGGCCGATCTGGCCGATCTGAATGCAGTGGAGCGTTTGTGGACTGAGGCGCTGGCCTGGCGTGGCCGCATCGACGTGCTGGTCAACAATGCGGCGGTGATGGATTTTTCCGGCAGCTTTTCCGCCCCGCTGGAAACCTGGGACCGGGTGTGGGACCAGGCGCTGGATGTGAACGTCAAGGCGCCGGCGCGGCTGATGCGGAATGCGGTGAACCATTATCTCGAGGTGGGTGGCGGCGCGATCATCACCATCAGCAGCTGGGCCGCCCAGCGCGGGGTGACCAACCCGGCGACCATTGCCTATGGCGCGTCCAAGGCTGCTGTGCGGTCCGCCACCCAGTCGATCGCGCGGGCTTATGCGCGGGACAATATCCTGGCCTATATCGTTACCCCCGGCGTGGTGCGCACCCGCCTTTCGGAACAGTTCGCGGCCACCCAGGGCGGCGAGGAGAAGATTTCGGCGACGCTGGCCACTGGCAAGTGGGTTTCACCGGCGGAACTGGGCAATCTGGTGGCCTTTCTGGCGTCCGGCGCCGTGCCCCAGATGTCCGGCGCCACGATCGACGTGAATGGCGCAAGCTACGTCCGCTGATGCGCGTTTCCCTGCCCGGCATCGCGCGGAGCGGCCCCGGCTTCCGTTTCCGCTTTGCCGGCCACGAGATCCCAGCCTGGCCCGGTGAAACGCTCGCCGCTGCATTGACGAGCGCCGGCCAGCTGGCGCTTTCCACCAATGGCCCCGACGAGCGCCGCGGCGTGTTCTGCGGCATGGGTGCCTGCGGCGAGTGCACGGTGCTGGTTGATGGCCGCAGCCAGCGCGCCTGCATGGTGGCCGCCGCGCCCGGCATGGTGGTGGAGCCGATGCCGCGCCGGGTGGTGGCGACGTCTGATGCGCCAGTCGCTGCGCCGGCACAGCTGCTGGCCTGCGATCTGCTGATCATCGGTGCCGGGCCGGCCGGGCTTGCTGCCGCCGAGGCTGCCGTTGGCCTGAGCGTCATTATCATCGATGAACGCAGCAAGCCCGGCGGGCAATATTTCAAGCAGCCGGGCAAGGGCTTCACGATCACGCCCACCGCACTCGACGCCCAGTTCAGCGAAGGCGCGGCGCTGATTGCCGATGTGGCGGCATCGCCGGCGAAACTGATGGCAGGGCGTAGCGCCTGGTCGGCACGGCGCGACGGCCATCACATCGTGGTGGAAACCTCGGGCCCGGAAGGGCCAGCGCGGATCACCGCAGCGCGCCTGATCATCGCCACCGGCGCCACCGAAAAGCCGTGGCCGATGCCGGGCTGGACCCTGCCGGGCGTGATGACCACGGGCGCCGCGCAAACCTTGCTACGTTCGGGTGCGGTATCGCCGGGAAGCAAGGTGCTTGTGGCGGGCAATGGCCCGCTCAACATCCAGCTCGCCAACGAACTGCTGAATGCCGGCGTGACGGTGGCGGCCGTCGTCGAACAGGCGCCGCGGCCGGGTCTTGCCCGGGCGGGTAGCGCGTTGGCGATGGCGCGGTATGATGCCCGGCTGGCCGTGCAGGGTGTGCGCCAACTGGCGCGCTTGGCACGCGCCGGGGTGCCATTGCTGTTCAGTCATATCGTCTGCCGCGCCGAGGGCGAGAGCCAGGTGGAACGCGCCTTCGTCGCTGCGACCCGGCCTGATGGCAGCCTGGGGCCGGAGCGCGGCTTTGAAATCGACGCCTTGTGCATCGGTGCCGGCTTTCAGCCGCAGGCCGAAATGGCCCGCGCACTGGGCTGCCGGCTGGAATGGCAGGGCGGGGCGATGGCGGTTGTGCGCGAAGATGACGGGCGCACGTCGGTTGGCAACGTGTTTGTGGCTGGCGATGGCGGCGGGCTCGGTGGGGCGCGGGCGGCGCTGGCGCAGGGCACGCTGGCTGGTCTGGCGGTGGTTGCCGATGTGAAAGGCGGGCTCAGCGCCGCGCAATTGGCCCAGAGCCAAGCGCAACGCCGGGCGTTGGTGACGGCGCGGGGCTTTCAGGCCGGCCTGTGGCAGCTGTTTGCCCCGGCGCACCCCACGCCCACCGTCCACACGCCGGAAACCCTGCTGTGCCGCTGCGAAGGCGTGCGCTTTGGCGATGTGGATGCGCTGCTGGCGGCCGGCACAAATGATCCCGGCAGCATCAAGCGCGCCACGCGGCTGGGCATGGGCCGCTGCCAGGGGCGTTATTGCGGGCCATTGCTGGCGGCGCGGCTGGCGGGCGACGGGCCAGTGGGGGAGGGCGATCTGTTCGCCCCGCGGCCGCCGTTCAAGCCGCTCAGCATCGCCGAACTGGCAGCGGGCGCGGCGCCATGATGCTGCTGCGCCTTCTCCTTGCCGTGCTGCTGCTGTGGGCCGCGCCGGCCGTGGCCCGCGACCTGGATGCCATCCGCCAATCCGGCGTGCTGCGCGTGGGCGTGAACCCCAATTTTCCGCCGATGAGCAGCTATGGCGACGGCGGCACGCTGCAGGGCTTTGATGTAAACGTTGCCCGCGAACTTGGGCGGCGGCTGGGTGTTCGGGTTGAACTCGTGCCCACCGAAGCGGCAAGCCGCGTGCCGTTCCTGGTGTCGGGCCGCATCGATCTGTCGCTGGGCGCCCTCACCATCACGCCGGAACGCCGCGCGCTGATCGATTTTTCGGTGCCGCTGCATTCGGAAGCCATGGGCGTGATCACCACCAGCCGATTGCCGGTGCGTGACTGGCGCGAACTGAATCGGGCAGACATCACCCTGGTCAACATGCGCGGCAATCAGTCGGTGAGCGTGCTGGCCGAAAAACTGCCCAGGCCGCAGCGCCTGCTGGTGGATGGCAATGCCGATACCATCCGCGCCATCGCGCAAGGGCGCGCTGATGCGCTGGTGGAGAATGTCGATTTCTTCATCGGCTTCACCAAGAATTATCCCGATGTGCGCTGGCGCGTGCTGCCGGAACCGATCTTCACGGCCTGGTGCGGCATTGGCCTGGCCAAGGGCAACGAGCCGCTGCGTGTCGCCGTCGACGCCGCGCTGAGCGCCATGCACCGCGATGGCAGCGTCGATCGGCTGTGGCGCGATGCCTATGGCGCCGCCATGACGGTGCCGGTGAGCGAGGACCAACTCAAGCGCACCGCCGCCAGCACGCAGACCGGCTATCGCTTCGATTGGCAGCCGGTGATCACGGCGCTGCCCTATCTGGCCGGCGGTGCGGTGATCAGCCTGCAGATTGCGCTCATCGCCTTCTGGGCCGGTGCCGTGATTGGCCTTGCTGCCGCGCTCGCCCGCCTGAACGGTTCGCCGATCGCCCGGCGGGTGGCGGGTGCCTATGTCTCTGCCGTCACCAACACGCCGGCCTTGGTGCAGATCTTCCTGCTCTATTACGCGCTGCCCGAGATTGGCGTGATGCTGCCGGCGTTCGTGGCGGTCACGCTCGGCCTCACGCTCAACGCCGGGGCCTATCTGTCCGATATCCTGCGCGGCGGCATCAACTCTGTCCGCCAATCCGAACTCGATGCCGCCGAGGTATTGGGCCTGTCGCGGCTGGACAAGTTGCGCCACGTCATGCTCCCCCACATCGTGCGCACCGTTTATCGCCCGCTGGCCAATTTCTTCATCGTGCTGGTGCTGGGCAGTTCGATGGCGGCGCTGTTCGGGGTGGAGGAGCTCACCGGCCGGGCCATCAACATCTCCACCGCCAATCTGCGCACCATCGAAACCTTCGCGGTGACGGGCCTGATCTACATCGGGCTCACCCTGATCGCATCGGCACTGCTGGCGCTGGCCGGGCGCACCATGTTCGGGGTACGGCGGGCATGAGCGGCGATCTGTTCAGCCCGGAAACGCTGGCCTTTCTGGCCGCTGCGCTGGGCCGCACCTTGTGGATGACGTTCATCGGCTGCACGATTGGCTTCGTGATCGGGATGGTGCTGGCCATCCTGCGCCGCACGCGGGCGCCGCTGCTGGCGCCGCTGCGTTGGGCGGCGGCGCTCTATGTCGAGACGTTTCGGCGCATCCCCTTCCTCGTCATCCTCATCCTCGTGCTGTTTTCGGTGCAGGCCTTTGCGCCGGATCTGTCGCTGCTCGGCATCGCCACCATCGCCGTCACGCTGGCCGCCACCGCCTATCTTACCGAAATCGTCGGCGCTGGCCTGGATGCCGTGCCGCGTCCGCAGATCGAAAGCGCCGAGGTGCTGGGGCTTTCGTGGTTCGACACGCTGCGCCATGTCGTGCTGCCGCAGGCCTGGAGCGTGATCCTGCCGCCGGCCGCGGCCTTCATGGTGATGTTCGTGAAGGACACCGCGCTGGCCAGCCATCTTGGCGTCGTCGAACTCGCCTTCGCCGGCAAGATCCTCGTCAACAAGGGCTTCTCGCCGCTGGCGGGTTTTGGCGCCGTGCTCGTGCTTTACGCCCTCATCAGCTGGCCCCTGGGCCGCATCGCCTCATCACTGGAGAGCCGCCTTGCCGCTTCTCGACATCGCTGATCTGTCTGCCGGCTATGGCGGCAAGACCATCCTCGACGGCCTCAGCCTCACCGCCGAGCGTGGCGACGTGGTCAGCCTGATCGGGCCATCGGGTTCTGGCAAGTCCACCCTGCTGCGCGTGCTGATCGGCCTGACACCGCCCACCGCCGGCACGGTGCGCATCGGCGGCGAGGCGGTGGATTATGCTGACAAGGCCGGGCTGAAGGCGCTGCGCCGCCGCATGAGCATCGTGTTCCAGCAGTTCAACCTGTTCCAGAATCTCACCGTTCTCGGCAATCTGACGCTCGCCCCTGTGCGCACGCTGGGCGTTGCACCGGCCGAGGCCGAAGCGCGCGCCCGCGATCTGCTGGCCAATGTGGGTCTGGCCGACAAGGCCGGCAGCTATCCCGATCAACTGTCGGGCGGGCAGCAGCAGCGCGTGGCGATCGCGCGGGCGCTGGCCATGCAGCCGGAGATCTTGCTGCTCGATGAAGTCACCTCCGCGCTTGATCCGGAACGGGTGGGGGAAGTGCTGGAAACGATCCGCAGCCTTGCCAGCACCGGCATCACCATGCTGCTGGTCAGCCACGAAATGGCCTTCGTGCGCGAGATTTCCACCAAGGTGGTGATGATGGATGAAGGCCGGGTGGTGGAGCAGGGCAGCCCCGCGGCCATCTTCGAAACGCCAACGCAACCGCGCACGAAAAGCTTCATGCAGGCGATCATCCGCCATTAGGGGGTTTGAACGATATGGGCAGATTGGCAGGCAAGCAGGCATTCATCACCGCCGCCGGCGCCGGGATCGGGCGGGCCACCGCGCTGGCCTTTGCCCGCGAAGGCGCCGTGGTGACGGCCACCGATATCGACACGGAGGCGCTGGCCTCGCTGAAGGGCGAAGCGCCGTCGATCACCATTGCCCGGCTGGACGTGCGCGACGCAGCGGCGGTGACGGCGGCGCTGGGCGGAGCTGCGCCCGATGTGCTGTTCAACTGTGCCGGCTTTGTTCACCAGGGCAATATCCTCGAAATCAGCGACGCAGATTGGGATTTCACCTGGGATCTGAACGTCACGGCGATGATGCGCACCATCCGCGCCGCGCTGCCGGGAATGCTGGCGCGCGGCAGCGGCAATATCATCAACATCGCTTCGGTGGCGTCCTCCATCCGCGCCTGGCCCAACCGCTGCGCCTATGGCGTCACCAAGGCGGCGGTGATCGGCCTCACCAAATCGGTGGCCGCCGATTTTGCTGACCGCGGTATCCGGGCCAATGCCATCTGCCCCGGCCCGATTGAAACGCCTTCGCTGGCAAGCCGGATTGCCGGCCAGCCCGACCCTGATGCGGTGCGGGCGCGTTTCCTTGCCAACCAGCCGACCGGCCGGCTGGGCCGGGCCGAGGAAGTTGCGGCGCTGGCCGTCTATCTCGCTTCGGATGAGGCCAGCTACACCACCGGCCAGACCCACATCATCGATGGCGGCCTGATCGGTTAAAACTTCGTTTCATCAAACTGGATCGTCGCCCCGGGCTTGACCCGGGGCCCCGCTTTTTGTTCGGCGCCAAGGAAGCGGGGCCCCGGATCAAGTCCGGGGCGACGACGCAAGAAGACGTTAGTGCGGCGCAAACGGAGCCAGCGGCACGTCAAACGATGGCGGCCGGCCCAGCACGAGATCAGCGGTGAGCCGCGCTGCCGCCGGACTGCCGGTGAAGCCGACCCACGGTACGAAACAGACATGGGCATTCGGATGGCCCGGCAACGGCCCGATGATCGGCAGCCAATCATCGGTACCGTTCACGAACGCCGCCCAGCTGCGCACGATGTTGAGGCTGCCGATGGCCGGCACCATGGCGAGCGCCACGCGCAGATTGGCGGCCAGATTGGCGGGATCGACCTGCGGGCGGCCCTGATCGTCGAGCGCCGCATCCCAGCCACCACCGATCAGCAGGCTGCCGTGCCGGCTTTGCTTGAGGGTAAGTTTCTGGCCGGCGCAATAGACTAAGTGCGGGATCAGCGGCGCGGCGGGTTCCGTCACGCTGACCTGGATCGGCACCGCCTCGATGGCCAGCGGCGTGCCCAGTTGCGCGGCAAGGTCACCGCTGCGCGATCCGGCGGCGATTACGATGCGCGGCGCGCGCCACTGGCTGGCGCCGGCCTCCACGACATAGGCTTCCCCATCCCGCCGCACGCTGGCCGGGCCGGTGTTGGCGTTGATGATCACGCCCGCGGCGCGCGCCGCCCTGGCGTAGGCGGGTGCCACCAGCAGCGGATTGGCCTTGCCCTCGGCCGGTGCAAAGGCCCCGCCAATGGCCTGCTCTGCGAGATAAGGCGCGCGTTCGCGGATGGCGTTCCTGCCAAACACTTCGACGGCCAGGCCGGCCTCGCGTTCGATGGCGGCCTTCACTTCGATTTCGGCCATTTCGGCTTCAGTGGTCGCAACCAGCAGCCCGCCGCCAAAGCCGATCTCGAGATCAGCGCCCAGATCGGCTTCCAGCCCCTTCCAGATATCCAGCGAGGCAATCAGCAGGCGGATGGCCGGTTGATAGTTGCGGGCCCAGGCTTCGCCCAGATTGCGGAACGGATCGTGCGGGATCTGGGCGTGCAGGCTGCCGGCATTGGCGGAGGAGGCCTGCGCCCCCACCGGGCCGGCCTCCACGATGGTGACGGCCATCCCGGCGCGCGCCAGTTCCAGCGCAGTGGCGCAGCCGGCGATCCCGCCGCCGATGACAATCACATCAGGCTGCAAAACGACTCCCCAAAACGCGAACTGCCCCACTTGCTCAGGCCAATGTGGGCGCTATGCTGACATTTGTTCGCACATCGCATAAGTTCGATGCTATCAACAAGGGCGACATTTGGCCTTCAAGAAAAGCGGGCAAGAATCAAGGGCAGAATGATGACAAAAGATTTCCGGGGCAGCCACACCGTTACCGTCACACCCTTCAATGATGACGGCAGCAGCATCGACATCGGCCGGCTGAACGCCTTTCTGGATTGGCAGGTGGAATCGGGCGTGCCCGGCGTGATCGTGCTGGGCACCACCGGCGAGTTCCTGACCATCAGCGACGATGAGCGCCGCCAGCTGGTCGATGCCACCGTCCGCCATTCGGGTGGCCGCTATCAGGTGATGGTCGGCACGATGAACGCCTATACGCCCAACGCCGTGCGCTACAGCCGCGAGGCGCAGGATCTGGGCGCCGATGGCCTGATGATCATTCCGCCTTACTATTACACCCCCACGGATGACGAGATTTTCGAATATTACCGGGCGATCTGCGAAGCGGTGAGCGTTCCGATCATGCTGTACAACAACCCGGTCACCTCCAACCGCGACATGTCGGCGGCGCTGGTGGCACGGCTTACCGCGGCGTTTGAGCAGGCGCGCTACATCAAGGAAGCCAGCATGGACGTGGCCCGGGTGTACGACATCGTGGAGGCCACCGGCGGCGTGATGAACGTGTTTGCCGGCGAACGCCCGGTGGAAAGCTTCCTGCTCGGCGCGGTTGGTTACGTGAACCCCTATGGCAATTATCTGCCCTATGCCACGCGGCGGATGTGGGATCTGCTGGTCGAAGGCCGCATAAACGACGCGGCGCACATCCAGGCGCTGGTGCACAAGTTCGACAAGATCATCGCCGAAGGCCACCCGACCTATGGCCATCAATGCTATTCCAAGGCGCTGGCCGGCGCTCGCGGCTATCCGGTGGGCGACGTGCGGGCACCGCTGACCAAGTTCGCCAGCCTGGGCGATGAAGGCCGCACCAAGTTGAAGCAGATTCTGGTCGTGTTCGACGAGATTGATGCGGCCGTGGCGGATATCGACAGCCGCACCGCCGACAGCCGCAAGCACGCCGCCTGAGATGACAGACATTCCGCTGTTCACGCCCCTGACGGTGCGGGGGGTGACCTTCCGCAACCGCGTGATGCTGTCGCCCATGTGCCAGTATCGGGCGGTCGATGGCTTCGTTGGCCGCTGGCATCGAAGCCATCACGGCCGGCTGGCGCTGGGCGGCCTGGGAGGTGCGATGCTGGAAGCCACGGCGGTGCTGCCGGAAGGCCGGATCACACCGGGCTGCCTTGGCATCTGGTCTGATGATCATATTGCTGGCTTGGCTGAACTCACCGCTGTCTATCACGAGGAAGGCACGCCGGTTGGCATCCAACTGGCGCATGCCGGGCGCAAGGCCTCTGCCGCCACGCCGTTCGAAGGCGCGCAGCCTCTGGCTAACGACGATCCGCGCGCGTGGGAAAGCGTGGCCCCCAGCGCCATCGCCTTTGGTGCCGGCTGGCAGACCCCGCAGGCTCTGGACGCCGATGGCATCGCCCGCACCATCAAGGGCTTTGCCGATGCCGCGCGGCGCGCGGTGGCGGCGGGCTTTGATTTTGTCGAGATCCACGGCGCCCACGGCTATCTCGTGAACAGCTTCGTCTCGCCGATCAGCAACACCCGCGATGATGATTGGGGCGGCGAGCATCGCTTCCGCTTCGCCGTCGAGGTGGCAAAGGCCATCCGTGCCGCCGTGCCGGAAACCATGCCCGTCTTCTACCGCCTGTCGTCCATTGATGGCGTGCCCGGCGGGATAGAGGTGGCCGACAATGTGGCGCTGGCCCGCCAGCTGCACTCAGCCGGCGTTGATCTGGTCGATTGTTCAACCGGCGGCGTTTCTGGCCCGTCCGGCGTGGCGTCGCGCCCGCCGTCGCCGGGCTATCTGGTGCCTTATGCCGAACAGATCGGCCGTGAAGCCGGCATCAAGGCGATGGCAGTGGGCCTGATCATGGATGGCACGCTGGCCAACGCGATCATTGCGAACGGGCAGGCCGATCTGGTTGCCGTTGGCCGGCAGCTGCTGGCCGATGCCAATTTCGTCTACCGCGCCGCGATTGAACTGGGCCATCCCGATGAGAACGCCACGCTGCCGCAAGGGCTGGGCTTCTGGCTGGCGCGCCGCAAGTTCGAACCGGCGACGCGCTAACCCTCACGGTATCGGCGGCGCCTGCCACATCCCGCGCACCTGATCGTCATTGCCGGTCATCTCCCATCGCGTCAGCGTGATCGGCATGATACCGCCGGCGATGAAGCGATCGTGGAAGCGCATCAGGTCGAAACTGCGGCCTTCCTTCAGCGCCACTTCGGCCAGCAACTGTTCCATCTGGATCTTGCCGAAATAGTAATTCAGCCCCAGCCCCGGCTGCCGCAGATACAGCGCCATGTCATAGAGTGCGGTGTCGTCGGTCTTTTCCATCCAGTAGGGCGTGCGGGTGGTGAGCGAGGTCAGCGCCTGGTCGAAATCCCATTCATTGGCGTGCAGCTTCAGTTCCGGCAGCAGCCGCGCGGCGCGGTTGGCCATCAATATGTAATGGATCTCGCGCCCCTTCGGCTTGTCGTCGAGCCAGCCGGCCTGCACCACCATCTCTTCCAGATAGAAGGCCCAGCCTTCAAACCGCTGGGAATCGGTGAAGTTCAGCCGCGGGTCGCGGCGGATGGGGCGGGTATCGCGGCGGCGCCAGGCGGAATCAAAGATATGGCCGGGCAGATTGTGGGCGCGCAGCGTGCGCGGATCGCGATCTTCGGCTTCGCGGAAGAAATTGCGGCCTTCGGGCGTGAACAGGCCTGGCGCCGCCGGATCGCGGTTCATCGGCATCACATACGGCCCTTCGGGCGACGGCACGGTGAGCCAGTCCGGCACCGTCATGATGCGGCGGTCTTTCAGGAAGGCCAGCAGCTCGATATCGGATTGGCGGCGCAGGGCCTCGAAACCGGCCAGATCGGTAACGGTGGGCAACATCGGCGAGTCGCGATGCTCATGCTCCTCCATCTTCAGGAACGACATGGTGCGTTCCCATTCGCGTTCCCCGATCGCCTTCATGTCGGCAAAGCTGAAGGGATAGAGCAGCACATAGCGCAGATACCATTCATAGGCCGGCTGCCCAACGCCGGACGGCTTACTGGTCTGCTGGGCGGCCAGCCAGACCCCAAAGCTGCGGCTGGCAGCGGCGGCGGTGTCGGCCTGCTTGGCCAAGCCGCGCTCGCCGGCCTTGGCCAGGTCTGTGGCCATGCGCATGTACAGCCGCGCTTCGATCGCGTGATGCGCCACGCCCAGCGTCTGCAGATCGCGGCGCAGATCGGTGAGGCTGGTGCGGGCGGCGGCCAGGGTGGCCGGCACGGTGGCCAGTTTGGCGGCCAGCGCGGTGCGTTCGGCGGGCGACTTCAGCGGCAGTTGTGGCAGTTCAAAGGCGGTGTTGATCTTCGGGCCCCAGCCGATGTCGAGCGTGGCCCACCAGCTCGGATCGCGCTGCCATTGCCGTAGCACCTTGTGCTGGAACTGCACGCTGCGCGCTTCGGACAGCACCAGCAGGTGATCGGCGCGCTCCGCCACCGGCCAGGCGGCGCTGTCGATGGCCAGAAGATCGGCCACCATCCTGTCGGCCGTGGCGGCGCGTGCGGCCATGGCGGCGTCGCCATGATCCGGCACGCCGTTCTTCACCGGCATTTGGGCGGCCGTGCGGAAGCCATCATAGAGGCGGACGAGATCGGCGTGGGTGGCCGCCATCGCCGGTGCAGCCGCCACGATCGCCGCCACCGCCAGGGCGCCCATCCAGTGTCGCATGTCATCCCCCTATGCTGTTTTGCGAACAAGCGTATAACAGGCGAACATCTTGTACCAGAGCGGAAGCAGGGGGATTTGATGGCGGAACAGCCCTGGATGATGGCCGAAGACGAGGTGCGCGCCCTGCTGGGCCGGGTGCGCGCCGGGCGGTCGTTGTCGCCGCCGCACTGGCCCGGCGGCGCGCGGGCGGCGGTGGCGCTGTCGTTCGATTGTGATCATGAAACGTTCGAACTGGGTGGCGGCGGCCGCGCCATTGGCCGGCTGGCATGGGGGGAATATGGCCGGCGGGTCGGCGTGCCGCGCATCCTGGATGTGCTGGGGCGCCATGATGTGCCGGCCAGTTTCTTCATGCCTGCCATGTGCGCCCGACTCGATCCCGACGAGACAAGGCGCATCGTGGCCGCCGGGCATGAAGTGGGCGTCCACGGCTGGCTGCACGAGAATAACAGCCTGCTCGATGAAGCGACGGAGCGTGACCTGGTGCAGCGCTCCATCGACACGCTGACGCCCTTGATCGGGGAGCGGCCTGTCGGCTTTCGATCGGCCAATTGGGATCTGTCACCCCACACCTGCCGCATCGTGGCCGATCTCGGCTTTACCTACGACAGCTCGCTGATGGCCGATGACGCGCCTTATGAGCTGCTGCTCGACGGGCAGCCCAGCGGCGTGGTGGAAATCCCGGTGGAATGGCTGCGCGATGATGCGGTCTACCTGATGTTCAACCGCAATCCGGCGACGCGGCCCTATGCGACGCCCGACGAGGTGTTTGCCATCTTCGCGCGCGAACTGGATGCCGCCATTGCGGAAGGCGGCCTGTTCCAGCTGGTCATGCACCCGTTCGTCATCGGTTATCGCAGCCGCATCTGGCTGCTGGAGGCGTTGATCGAGCGCGCCAAGAACCAGGTGTGGTTTGCCACCCATGCACAGGTTGCGCAGTGGGTGGCGCAGGAATGTGGGCTTTGACGCGATTGCCTCAAAAAGGCTTCGTCGCCCCGGGCTTGACCCGGGGCCCCGCTATCTTGGCGCAGAAGGAAGCGGGGCCCCGGATCAAGTCCGGGGCGACGTGAATATATCAAGGCTTAATAGCGACGCTCTGCCCTCGCCCTACATCCTGAGGCCCATCGCCTTGGCTTCATCATCGGCGCCCAGCCATTCCCAGCGGATCAGCGGCACCGGGATCATGCCGAAGCGGTTGAATTCGTCGTAGAAGTCTTTGACTTTGAAGTCTTTCCCCCGCTTCTCGGCCAGTTCGGCGAATAGACTGTCGATCATCGCTTTGCCGGTAATGTAGCTGGGGCCATAGCCGGGCAGGCGCAAATATGTTTGCTGTTCCCCCGCCAGCAGCGGCAGCGTGGGCGACATGTAGCCGTTGGGCGTGCGCTCCACCTGCATCTTCATGGCGGCATCCAGATCGATCATGTTGGCCTGGGCATAAAGCGAAGCGAGGCCGCGCGCGGCGCGCTGGGCCTGCATGATCCACACCAATTCACGCGCCCGCGGTTCATCGTCGAACAGCCCGGCGTGCAACATAGCCTCTTCAAAGGCGGTGGCCTGGCCTTCGGCACGGCTCAGCCAGATATTGTAGAGCAAGGGATCACGCCGGATCGGGGAGGCGTTAGGCCGGCGGGCTTCGCGGGCCAGATCCCACCAGTGATAGAAATGCGTGTAGAGCGTTTTCGGCGCCCGGGTCTTCACGATCTGGAAGAAGTCCTGTTGCTCCGGTGGCTTGTAGGTGCCGGCCTGCTCCATAAGGGCTGGGATCATGTAATCCTCGACGGTCAGCACCTCCTTGTTGCCGACAAACGCCACGAACTCCTCGACGCTGCGCTTCTGCAAGGCGTCATATTCGGCCGCCGATTGCGCGCCCACCAGCGGCGGCAGCGCCCGGTTGCGATGCTCTTCCAGACGCAGCGCGGCATGGGCGCGGCCCAGTTCGCGGTGCAGGATGGCGACTTCATCCTCCCAGCTGTTGGGGGAAAGCTGCACGTTCTTCAGGAACCAGCTGTAGGCGTCCTTGCCCACGCCCGATGGCCCGGTCTTGGTCGGCGCCTGGGCATCGACCCACGCCAGATAGTCGGTGGTGGCGGTCCGCGCCGCGGCAATGGCCGCTTGCAGCTTGCGGTCCCCCGCCGGCACCTTGGCGGCCAGCGCCGTCAACGCCGCCACCTGGCCCTGGATATTGCGCCGGCTGGCCTTCCACAAATCACGGGCATTGCCGGTGAGGTTGCCGCGCGCCTGCCCAAGCAAGCCGGGAATATGGGCGAGTTCGCCGGCCAGCTTGGCGCTTTGCGCGGCGTCGAGCGGGAAGCGGTAGGTCCACAGGTCCACCGGCAGCGGGTGCACCGGGCCTTCATGCGCCGGCGTGTCGGCCTGGGAGTCCCACACCGAAACATACCAGGCCGGATCGCGCTGCCAGGGTTTGGCGATGCGCAGATCAAAATCCAGCCCGTTCATCTCGGCGCGCACCAGGTTGTAATCAACCTTCTGCGCGATGCTCCACCCGGCGATGTCGAGCGCGGCCAGCCGCGCCTGGAACTGCTTCAGCCCGTCGGCGCGGCGCTGGTTGGCGGCGGCGGTGAAATCCGGCACGCCCTGCGTGGTCATTGGCCCGGCCTGGAACCCCCGCCATTCCTTGTGCAGGCCTGCCAACTGGGCATAGTCGCTGGCCTGCACGGGTGTTGCCAGCACGATGGCGCTGGCGATCAGGGCATGGGGGAAGCGGGTCATCTCGGTCTCCTTTGTTTCGCATCGCTCAGCGGCGCGTGGCCAGCATCCAGCGCGCCACCGGCTGCTGGCCTTCGCCTCGGATCTCCACCTGCCAGCCCTGGTCTTCCAGGCTGGCGCGCAGCTGCTGCGTCTCGTTGGCCGTGGGTGCCGCTGAGGCCATCGTGGTCAGGCGGGTTGCATAGGCTTCCAGCTCGCTGACCATGCCCGCCGCCCGGCTGGCGTCGCCGTCCAGCATGTCGCCGATGGTGTGCCACAGGCCTTCGAGCAACGTGGTGTTCTCTGCGGTTTCCGCCCGTGCCACCAGCCGGACGCGCAGGGTCTGCAGGCGGGCAGAGGTGGACGCGTCGGGGGCGCTGGCGTGCGCGCGGATCAACGCGAATGCGCCTTCCTCGTCGCGCAGCCAGCCCAGTTGGTCCAGTTGTTCGCGGGCTTGGGCAGCGATCGGGCCTTCGGCGGCGTGCAGCAGCAGCCACAGGTGGTGGCGCGCCACCCGGGCAGCCTCAAGCCCGGCCCTAGCCAAGCCGGCATATTCGATGCCGAACTGGCTCGTCACGATGTCGAAGCTCTGATCGGCAAACGGCAAATGCGCCGCATCAATGCCGCCGGTGATTGCCGGATCGGCACCGTCGATTGCCACCAGGTCAACGCCGCAGACTTCGGTGAAGCCCTGCGCCCGGGCCAGTGCCAGGATGGCGCCGCGACCGCAGGCAACATCCAGCAGCCGCATGGAGGGCGGCACGCACGACAGCAGGGCCTGCCAGCCGCCGGATATGCTGGCCGCCACCGCCGGCGGCAGCGTTGCCGTGCAACCATCGATGCCGGCATCCTGCCAGAAACGCTGCCAATCCTGCAGGGCGCGTCTTTCTGGCGGATTGGGGTCTGGAGGAGGGGCGGCTGGCGGTGTCACAGCGCCACGATAGCAAATTCGCCACACCTGCCAAGGAATCTGTTCGCATAGCGTGCCAACGTGCGCTTGGCGCGCATTCACGATTGACAGGGCGCGCGCATGGCGCTGTTATCTGTCTGTCATACAGGGGAGGGCGCGGAGAAAGGCGGCCTTCCGCATTGGCAAGGGAGTGACCGCTGCATTCTTCAGGTCTTTGATAACCTTGAATATTATCGACCCGGAGGCTGCAACAGCAAGGGGGTATTGATCATGGTTCGGGCAAATTCCGGTTCGCTGTGCGCATTGCGTTCGATTGCAACGAAACTGCGGCTGGCGACAGCGCTGACGGCCCTGGCCATCGCCCCATCGGTTGCCGCGCAGGAGCAGACCGCTGCCAGTGGCGCCGCCGAGGATCAGGCCATCATCGTCACCGGTTCGCGCCTGTCCCGCCGCGATCTTGAATCGAGCAGCCCCGTTGTTACCCTCAGCGCCGATATCCTCACCGCGCAGGCTGTCCCGACGCTGGAAACCGCGCTGAACCAGTTGCCGCAATTGCAGCCGAACAGCACCTCGAGCTCCAACCAGTCCGGCGGTTCGGGCGTGCTCACCGCCGATCTTCGCGGTCTCGGCCCGGAACGCACGCTGGTGCTGGTTGATGGGCGGCGCTTCAATCCGGCCAATTTCTCCGGCCTGACCGATTTGGCCACCATTCCCGATCTGATGCTGGAAAAGGTGGAAGTGATCACCGGCGGCGCCTCGGCCATTTATGGTTCGGATGCCATTGCCGGTGCGGTCAACTTCACGCTCAAGCGCCGCTTTGAAGGTGTGCAGGCCAATTACACCTTTGGGCAGACCGATCGCGGCGACGGCACCAGCCACAAGATCGACGTGATGATGGGCGTGAACGCGCCGGAAGATCGCGGCAACATCACCGCCTATTTCAGCTACACAAGGCGCGACCAGGTGCTGATGGGTGATCGCGATTTCAGCGCCCTGCCGCTGCTGGCCGATGCCACTGGCAGGTTCCAGCCCTTTGGTTCGGGCAATATCCCCGGCGGCGCCATCGCCCTGAATGCGGCGCAATTGGCGCAGATCAACGGCGTGCCCGATCTGAACAACGCGTCGGGCGCCTGCAACACGGGCAATGCGGGTATCCGCTTTACCCAGCCCGGCGGCCGGCCGGAACCCTTCTGCCGTCTGCGTGACCAGTTCAACTATGCCGCTCCCAATTTCCTGCTGCGCCCGATGGAGCGCTATCAGGCCGCGGTGACGGCCAATTATGAACTGACCGCCGGCATCGAGGCCTATGGCCAGTTCTTCTTCACCAAGAAGGAAAACAGCTTCCAGCAGGCGGCCGAAGCGGTGAACCCGTCCTCGTCAGGGCAGGCTGCCGGCACGGTGTTGATCCCCAATGCGCTGACCAACCCGGTGCTGACCGCGGCGCAGCGCACCTTCTTTGCCGCCAATGCCGGCTTCTTCGATTCGGATGGTGACGGCACCTACACCGTGCGCGGCTATGGCCGCCGCTTTGAGGAGTTCGGCCCGCGCACCGTGCGTTTTGCGACCGACAGTTTCAACGCCACCGCCGGCCTGCGCGGCAAATTCGATGTGGGCGGCAACCAGTGGCGCTGGGACACGTTCTTCCAGTATCAGCAGGTGGATGAAGACAGTGAGCGGCAGAATCTGCTGTCGCGTTCGCGCACCACCGCCGGTCTTGATGTGGTGGTGAACGCCAACGGCACGGCGACCTGCCGCAATTCGATCATCCCGGGGTGCATCCCGGTCAACATCTTCGGCACTGACACGCTCACGCCGCAGATGGCCGATTTCCTCAGCGTCGACACCAACACGGCCAGCACCTTCAAGCGCACTGTGGCGGGCGGCAGCCTGGCCGGCGACCTGTTCAAGCTGCCGGCCGGCATGGTCGCCACCGCCTTCGGGGTTGAATATCGCAAGGACAGCTTCACCATCCGCCCGGACGAAGTGGCCTTGTCCAACGATCTGGCCGCCGTGCAGGTGCCGCCGATTCGCAATGCCGGTTCGTTCAACCTGTTTGAAGTTTTCGGCGAAGTCCGGGTGCCGATTCTGGCGGATATGCCCTTCTTCAAGATGCTCGCCTTCGAAGGCGCGGCGCGTTACGCCGATTACAACACCATCGGATCGGCGTTCACCTGGCGCGGGGCCATTGATTGGGAAGTGAATGACTGGCTGCGCCTGCGCGGCAATTACAGTCGCGCCATCCGCGCGCCCAACCTGTCCGAACTCTTCGCTCCCACCGGCCAGGGTTTCATCGGCGGCCGCGATCCCTGCCTGGCCGTCAACAACCCGAGCGCAGCGCAAAAAGCCCTGTGCGTGGCGCAAGGCGTGCCGGCGGCGTTCATCGACACGCTGACCGTGGGCGCCAGTCAGGGCTTTGGCACCGAAAGCGGCGGCAACCGCAACCTGCAGGAAGAAAAGGCCGATACGCTCACGCTGGGTGCCGTCATCCGGCCGCTGCGCAGCCTGGCGTTCACCATCGATTATTATGACATCAAGGTGCGCGACGCGATTGCGCAGGTGGGGGCGCAGGTGCTGATCGATACCTGCTTCTCGACGCTTGAAGAGGGCTCCGTGCCGTGCCAGTCCATCGTGCGCGACACCTTTTCGGGCAACATCAACTTCGTGCGGGCGCCGCTGCTCAACGTCGCCGAGCGGCGCGTGCGTGGCCTCGACGTGGGCGCCAGCTACACCACGGCACTGCCCAGCTTCTTCAACATCGGGGACAGCAGCAAGCTCGACCTGTCGGCCAATCTGTCGTGGCAGTTCGCCAACACCACCGTGCCGATCACTGGCCTGCCCACCATCGATTGCGCCGGCTTCTACGGCGGTGCCTGCTCATCGGATTCGACCCGCATCTCGCCGGCCTTCCGCGCCTTCTTCGGCGCTGATTACAAGAGCGGCCCTGTCTCCTTCCGCAATCAGATCCGCATGGTCGGCAGCCTTGATCTGCTGCCGGGCGCACCGCCGTCGGAATCCGGCACGGTGGGCAAGGAAACCTATTGGGACATCTCGGCCCGCGTCGAGGTGACCAAGAACATCGCGATCTTTGGCGGCATCAACAATTTGCTGGATAACCAGCCGCCGGTGATGGGCTTTGCGGCGGGTGGCGATTCCAACACCAACCCGCAGCTGTATGACGTGATCGGTCGCCAATATTTCATCGGGATCGGCACGCGCTTCTGAACGGACGCGAGGGGAGAGGCACGATGAACACGAAACTGTTGCTGGCTGTGGCCATGGCGGCGCTGGCCGTGCCTCTCTCCATCGCGCCGGCGGCCGCACAAACGGCTGCGGCCGAAGCCGGGCCGCTGCGCGGGCAGGGCAGTTACCAGGATCTGCTCGGCGTATGGGCCGAATTCCGCACCTGGCGCAGCGGCTGGGCAGCGCGCACGCCCGATTGGTCAGCCGCCGGCATGGCTGCCGAACGCGCTGCCATGGCCGGTTACCTCACGCGCGTCGAAAACATGAACGTGGCCGCCATGGATCGCGGCCAGCGCGCCGAATGGCTGGCGGCCCGCGCCAAGATGCTGGAACATCATTTCCTGATCGAGGCAGCCAAGCCATGGGAACGCGATCCCGGTTTCTATGTCGATGAAATGCTTGATGTCGGCTTTGCCGAACTGCCGGCCAAGGGCGAAGCGCTGGCCAAGCTGAAGACAGGCCTTGCCAATGTGTCGCGACTGGCGGCGGTTGCCAAAACCAACCTGAAGAACGTGCCGGGCGATTATGCCGATCTGGCCCTGCACAATATCGATACCGCCGATGGCGTGGGCCATGGCCACCCCTATCGCCCGGTGCCGCCCGCTGGTGTGCTCGGCTGGCTGGATGATCTGGCAGGCCGCGCTGCCAAACAACAGCCGGAATTGCTGCCCGACATCCGCAAGGCCCGTGCCGCCACCGTGGAGTTCCAGGCCTGGCTGAAGGCGGGCCGTCCGGCGATGACGGCCAAGGCCGGCGTGGGCAAGGCGCGCTTTGATTGGTATCTCAAGAACGTCAAGCTGCTGCCCTACAACTCCGATCAGTTGATGGTGCTGGGCGCCCGTGAAACCCAGCGCCTGTGGTCGGTCCACGCGCTGGAGGAGCATCGCAACCGCAAGGCCGCGCCGATCAACCTGCCGACGACGGCCGAGGATTATCAGGCGCGCAAAGACCGCACGATGAAACTGATCCGCGAGTGGATCGCGCGCGAAGAGATCATCACCGTGCCCGAAGACATCGGCAATCTCTACATCAACGTGCCGTGGATCGAGCGCCCCGATGGCCCCAATTTCTGGGAACAGGTGCAATACCGTGATCCCACCCCCGATCTGTTGCACGCAACGCTGCCCGGCCATGCCTTTGATGGCCAGATGGCCCGGCGTGACAAACGACCCATTCGCGGGTTTATCGGCGATGGCGTGCGCGGCGAAGGCTGGGGCGTCTATCTGGAAGAAGCGGCCCAACGCCTTGGTTTCATGGAAGATCGGCCGCGTGTGCGCGAGCTGATCGATATCTTCGGCATTTTCCGTGCCGTACGCGTGGCCGGCGACATCGAGCTGCAATTGAACCAGAAGACCGTTCCCGAAGTGGTGGCCGACTGGCAGAAATGGACGCCCTGGCTCGACAAGAATGTCGCCCGTGTGGACGCCGAAATCTATCTGCGGCGCCCGCCGGGCTATGGCCTGGGCTACACCGTCGGCATGATCGAGATGCAGAAGCTGCTGGCCGACCGTCGCCACCAACTGGGTGACAAGTTCGTGCTCAAGCAGTTCCACGATGAGTTCATGGCCGCCGGGCGCCTGCCGATGTCGGTGATCCGCTATGACATGACCGGTTTCGACGACGAGGTTCGGCATTTCTGGCAGCGGGATCCGCTGCCGGCGCAGTAATCAACCGCTCTGATCAGTTGGGCGCCAGCCGCTTCACCAAAGGCCGCAGCACCAAGGCCACCACGCCGCCGCCGCCACCCACGGCGGCGAGCAGCCACCAGAAGCCGGCTGGCCCCAGTGGTTCCTCGAATCGGCCCAGCCAGCCGGATGCGATGTTGGCCGCGCCAAACGCCGCGATGTTCAGGCTCATCAGCGTGCTGGCCAGCCGCGCCGGGGCATGCACCGAAACAAAGCTGTTGGCCGGCGGATCCAGCCAGCCATAGGACAGATCAAGCAGCGCGAAGAAGCCGAGCACCAGCAGCATCGATACCGGCCCGCCGGCCGCCGCCGTGGTAATCAGTGCCAGCATGACCCAGGCCGCCGCCACCAGCAGCCCCGCGACCGCCAGCTTGATCATCGCATCCGGCTCCCGCGCGCCAAGCCGCTGCCACAGCTGCAGCGCCAGGAAAATGCCGACGATGGTCATCAACCCATCATAGGTCAGCAGCCAGGTGACCGGCACCTCGAACCCGGCCACATCCCGGTCCATCACGTCCTGCGCCCAAACCAGCAGCAGATTATAGGCCTGCATGGCCGCGGCATAGACGATGGTGAAGGGCAGCAGCATCAGGACGATGGCGGCGATCGCAGCGGTTTCTGAGCCATGGGGCACATCCGCCGTGCCGCGCAGGCGCCTGATGCTGTCGGGCGGCAACTGGCGCGTGCCAGCGACATAGATGGCAAGGCCGAGCAGCATGCCGATCCCGGCCGCGGCAAAGCCCCAGTGCCAGCCCACCCGCTCCCCCAGCGTGCCGCAGATGAGCGGCGCCACGATGGAGCCGACGTTCAACGCCATCAGATGGATGGCATAGGCCCGGGTGCGCCGGCCATCACCACTGGCGTAGAGCATGCCGACCTGGGCATAGAGATTGCCCTTCAGGCAGCCCCCACCCAGCAGCAGCAGCAGCAGCGCCGGCAGGAACAGCGCTTCCACGGCCATGGCGAGATGCCCGGCCGCCATGAACACCAACCCGGCCTGCACCAGCCGGCGCTGGCCGAACACGCCATCGGCCAGCCAGCCCAGCGCCAGCGGCGCAATGTTGAACAGGCCGATGTAGAGCCCGAACAACTGGGCGGCAAATGCGGTTGTGCTCAGCGGGCCGGTCAGAAACTCCACTCCGGCCCGCAGGCCGTCCAGCCCCATCACGCCGGCCGCCACCTCGGGTTTGAGCAGATGATCGACCAGGTAGAGCGGCAGCAAGGCCTGCATGCCATAGAAGGAAAAGCGCTCCCACGCCTGGGTAGAGGCCAGAAAGCCCAAGCCCTTCGGGTGGCCGAAAAACGCCGTGTCTGGAGATCGCATTCGCCTTGCCTAGCCGAGGGTAATCGCTTGGGCAATCATGGCCTTGGCCAGACGTCCTTTCGTGTTCACACGACCGCCAGCCTTGCGCTTTGCAAGGGCTTCACCTAGGGCAGGGGCAAGTCGGGGAGTGGCGCAGTCTGGTAGCGCATCTGCTTTGGGAGCAGAGGGTCGCAGGTTCGAATCCTGTCTCCCCGACCAAATTATCCAGAATGAAAAGGGCCCCCGCGTTGATGCGCGAGGGCCCTTTCCGTTCAGGTCTGGCGCGGCCTCAGAAGCGTTGACCGAACTTCACGCCAAAGAACTGCGGCCGGATCGGGAAGGAACGCGACGAGCCGGAGCAGATCGCGATCGAGCAGAAGGTGTTGGTCGTCAGAATGCCACGCCGGTCGAAGGCATTCTGGATGAACAGATCGACCGACCATTTTTCCTTCTTCAGGCCTGCCGAGAAGTCGAACGAGACAAAGCCGGCCGTATCGCCCAGCAACTGGTTCAGCTGCACGTTCAGATCCTGCGTGGCGCCGGTCTGATAGAGGGCAGCCCCCTGCACATAGGCATCGAACTCGCCCAGCCGCGTATCATAGCGTATCGATGTGGTGCCCTTGAACTTGGGCTGGCGCGGCAGGCGGGTGCCATCGGCGGCGGCAACTTCCGGCGTATCCAGGCCGTCATCCAGCACCGCACCCAGCGTACATTGCGGCAGCTGCCCGATGGTCTGATTGCTGGTGTTGGCGGCAAAGTTGCAGAAGTTCCCCTTCAGCTTGGCATCGTTGTACGATCCCGATGTCGTGATGGTGAACTTGCCCAGCCGCAGATCGGCATCGAATTCAATGCCGCGCACTTCGGCATTGCCGGCGTTTCCGGTGATGCCGGCGCCCTGTGCGCCGGAAACAACCACCGAATATTGCAGGTCTTTCCACTTTTCGAGGTAGATGGCGGCGTTGAAGCGGAACATGTTGTTCCACGTCGTCTTGAAGCCGATTTCATAGTTGACCAGATCTTCCGAACGGAAGGGATCCACCGCATAGACCACGCCGCCGATGCGCAGCGGCCGCACGGCGCCGCCGGGGCGGAAACCGGTGGAATAGTTGGCATAAACCATCTTCGACGGCGCAATCTGCCAATCGACCGCAATCTTGTGGGTCTGGCCCTGCTCGCGATAGATCAACTGGTGATCAGGCCGCGCGAAGTTGGTGTTGAGGCAGGTCAATCGCTCCGTGGCCGACAGTGGGGTGGGGCAGCCGCCGGCAAGGCCGGTCGCCGCAACGGTGCTGCGCACGTTCTGGGCCGATGCTGCAACGCCGGCAAAGCCGACCCGGTTCAGCTCCGTCCAGAAATAGCGGATGCCGCCGGTGACCTTCACCGTGGGCGTGATGTTGTAATGGCCTTCGGCAAACACTGCGTAATCGCGCGTAATGACGTTCTGCTCGGTGACGTAGAACGCTTCGCCCTTCACCGCTGGCGTACCGAGGATCATGCTGCCGCCCTGATCAACCGGCACGCCGAACGACGTGGCGAAATCGGCGCGGTCACCGCCGCCGGATTCCGTGTACCCCGCGACGTCGCCCAACCCGCGGGTGGCATAGTTATCGTTGATCTCTTGCTTCTGGAACTGGTAGAAACCGCCAACCGTGATGTCCACCGGCCAACTTGATGGTGTTTTCAGGCGCAGTTCCTGGGTGAAGATGCGCTCGTTGCGGTTGCCGCTGTAATATTGCTGAGGGTTGATCAGGGTGGAGCAGCGCAGCGATGCACCGCTGCCGGTGCAGCCCGCCTTGTCAAAGAACTGCAGATAGGATTCATACCCGGCGCCGAAGCCGTCATAGGCCACGGTGTAATAGGTATAATCGTTCAGCAGCTTGATATTGCGGCGGAAATAGCCGGTGGCGCTGACAAGTTCGAAATCGCCGATATGACCGTTGATGGTGGCCTGTGCCTGATACCATTGGTCATTCTGGCGGGTGTTGTCGTAATCATGCACCTTCAGGTCGCCAACGCGCGGATCAAAGCCGAAATAGCCCAGCGAGATCTGCTTCTGGGCGGTGATCTGCGGGTTGATCGTCCAGCCCTCGGCCGGTTCCCACAGCAGTGCCAGTCGGCCGCCGACTTCATCGATGCTGTTGTAATTGTTGCGCGCGATATTGGCGTTGTTGAGCGTGAAGCTGGTCAACGGGTTTTCATCGCCCAGCAGCAGGGTGGCGGGGCGGCCATCGTTGAACAGCCCGTTGTTCGGCACGTTGTCGACGTAACCACCTTCCTTGCGATAATAGCCCATGGCGCGGATCGCCAGATTTTCGCTCACCGGGATATTGATGAAGCCCTGGGCCTGGCCACCGAAATCGCCGCCGCCAAACTTGTTGGCTTCCAGATCCATGCCGCCCGAAAACTCACCCAGCTTTGGCTTGTTGGTGATGACGCGGATGGTACCGGCCAACGAACCGGCGCCGAACAATGTGCCCTGCGGACCCGACAGCGCCTCGATGCGTTCGACGTCATACACGTGCACATCGGGCAGGCCGTTCACGTTGATCGAGATATCGTCGAGATAATAGCCGGTGGCCGGATAGGCGCCGCCGGCCGGCACGATGCCGCGGAAATACACCTCGGTACGGCCCGGCCCGAGGCCGGCGAACGAGACGGACGGGATCAGCGCGGCAAAATCGGTCAGGCCCTTCACGCTGCGCTGCTGCAGCGTATCGGCGCTGAGCGCCTGCATGGAGATCGGCACCTTCTGGATGCTGGTGGCCGTGCGGGTGGCGGTGACGATGATTTCCTCGAAGCCCTTTTCCTCTTCGGCGGCCGCAGTGGCCTGATCATCGGCGGCCAGCGCCGGGCTGGCAAGGCCGGCCAGCATGGTGGTGATGCCCAGCAGCCGGATGAAGCGTGTGCGGCTGTTGCCCTGTTGAAGCGCCCCATTGCCTGCGATCTGCGTGCCCGTCATGAAACCATTCCCCCTTGAAACCCGTTTCAATCTTCCCCAACGCAACTGACCTGAAGTGTAGCGATTCCTTTCGGAGCCGGTCACGTCACTTTTCTGTCATCTCATCATGCAGCATCGGCCGCCTGCGCCTATGCGCCATTCTCCCCACCCGCAGGGTTGCGCCGCCGATTGTCTGTTCGGCCGTCTGCGCCTAGCGTTGCGACACCATCAGGGGGGCGACATGCACTCGGGCAATACGCGATCACAGCCAGCGGAGACGGTATTGGCCGCTGCAACAGCGCAGCTGGCGACCGATCCTGCCGCCGCCCTGGCCGCAGCCGAACATCTGCTGGCCAGCGCGCCCGATCTGCTGCCGGCGCAATTGCTGGCGGGCCAGGCGCTGCGCCAGTTGGGCCAGTACGATGCTGCCGTGGCGCGGCTTTCGGCGCTGGCCGCGCTGGCGCCCACCGTGCCGGCCGTGCGCTGGGAACTGGCGCAAAGTGCGGCCGCAGCCGGCCAGCCGGAAGTTGCCATCACCGCGCTTGAACAGCTGACCCGGCAATTGCCGGCGGTGCCGGGCGGCTGGTTCCTGCTTGCCAGCCAATATCGTGCCGCCGGGCGCAGCCGTGATGGCTGGCTGGCCGATCTGAAGGGGGTGAACGCGGCGACGCAGGATCCCGAACTGGTGCAGGCGGCGTTGCAGATGCAGCAGGGCAAGCTGGATGCCGCCGCCGCCATGTTGGTGACGCGGCAGGCGCGAGCGGGCGATGATCCCCCCGCCAGCCGGCTGGTTGCCGAAATCCGCTGGCGCCAGGGCGACATGCCGGGCGCCATCGCCGGGCTGGAGGCGGTGCTGGCCCAGGCGCCGGGCTATGACATGGCGCGGGAGTTCCTGATTCGCCTGCTGGTGCAGTCCAACCGGCTGCCCGATGCGCTGGTGCATGCAGAATTGCTGGCCACCTCGCCGGTGGACAATCCCGGCCATGATCTCATCCTCGCCTCCGTGCTGGTGCATCTGGGCGAACAGGGAAGGGCCCGTAGTCTGTATGAAGGGCTGCTCGCCCGCAATCCCGGCCAGCCGCAGGTGTGGCAGAACCTTGGCCATGTGCTGAAAACGCTGGGCGAACAGGCCGGCGCCGTCACCGCCTATCGCGAGGCTGTCACCCGCCAGCCCACCTTGGGCGAAGCCTGGTGGAGCCTGGCCAATCTGAAGACGGTGAAGCTGGGCGCGGCCGAGATCGCCGCGATGCAGGCGGCGCTCGCCACGCTCGCCGGGCATGAATCGCCGCGCGCCGAAGACCTGTTCCACCTGCAGTTCGCACTGGGCAAGGCGCATGAGGATCTTGGTGAGGCCGAGGCTGCCTTCCGCCATTACACTGAGGGCAATCGCCTGCGCCGCGCCGGAATCGTGCATGATGCCGATGCCTTCTCCGCCGAAATCGATGCCGCCGTTTCAACCTTCACCGCGCCATTCCTCGCAGCACGCCGGGATGGGGGCTGCCCTGCGCCCGATCCCATCTTCATCGTCGGCCTGCCGCGCTCCGGCTCCACCCTGATCGAGCAGATCCTGGCCAGTCACAGCCAGGTCGAAGGCACGATGGAACTGCCCGACATGATGATGATCGCCAGCCGGCTGGCCGCGCGGGTGGAGGCAGGCGAATTCGCCGATTTCGCCGCGATGATGGCGGCGCTCACCCCGGCGGATCGCCAGCGGTTGGGCGAGGAATATCTTGAACGCACCCGCATCCACCGCAAATCCGGCAAGCCGCGTTTCATCGACAAGATGCCCAACAACTGGCAGCACGTCGGCCTCATCCGGCTGATCCTGCCCAATGCCACCATCATCGATGCCCGCCGCCACCCGATGGGTTGCTGTTTTTCGGCGTGGAAACAGCATTTTGCCCGCGGGCAGGGCTTCTCCTATGATCTGGTCGATGTTGGCCGCTATTACCGGGATTATGTGCGGCTGATGGCGCATTTCGATGCGGCCGCGCCCGGCGGCGCCACCCGTGTGATCTATGAAGAGATGGTGGCCGACACCGAAACCCAGGTGCGCCGCCTGCTCAGCGCTGTCGGGCTGGAATTCGAGCCGGCCTGCCTGGAATTCTGGCGCAACGATCGGGCCGTGCGCACCGCCAGTTCCGAACAGGTGCGCCAGCCGATCTTCACCGATGGTGTGGACCATTGGAAGGCTTATGCCACTTGGCTTGGCCCGCTCAGCGAAACACTGGGCGAGGTGGCGACGCTCTATCCGGCGGTGCCGGCGTCATTGTCGCCTATTTGATCACACCCTTGCCGGCCAATGTGGCACGCAGGGCATTGTTGTCCGCCATGCTCACCCGGCCGGCCGTGCGCACGGCGGCGATTTCGGCGGCCTTGAACGGCTTGGCCGGCTTGGCTGGCTTGCCCAGCGTGACGGCATGGCTCAGGATTTCGGCGATTTCAGCATCTGCCATGCTGGCCATGCCCGGCATCACGCCCATCAACGGCGCGCCTTCCACCGTGATCGGGCCGGCCATGCCCCACAGCACGACGCGCGCCATATAGGCCCGCCCTTCCGCGCTCTGGGCGATGGCAGCGGCGCGGCCGGCAAGGCGCGGGAACTGGCCGGACAGGCCTTCGCCGCCGGCCTGATGGCACATGGCACAGCGCGCCACGAACGCCGCCTTGGGTTCGGCCGCCACTGGCACGGCCAACCCTGCCGCAACAAGCAGAGCCAAAGGCCAGCGATTTGAAATCATGCCGATTTTTCCTTGCAATCAGGGTATTCGAGGCCCGCCGTGGGCTACGATGTGCGGCAAATACTGGACAGTCATCAAGGCGCCGTCAAGCCGGGTGCCATGGGGCAAACGGCGCATCGCTGCCCGCCGGGACGGCGCATTGCTAGACGCCGGCAGACGGCTGGGTTAAGCCGGGATCAATGACAACAACAGGCGAAAAGCCGGCGCGAACAG
Source organism: Sphingomonadales bacterium 32-65-25 (assembly GCA_002280855.1). Classification (GTDB taxonomy): domain Bacteria; phylum Pseudomonadota; class Alphaproteobacteria; order Sphingomonadales; family Sphingomonadaceae; genus Sandarakinorhabdus. The sequence goes on from NCEU01000007.1 coordinate 177,695, forward strand.
CGCCTGTGCGTCCGGGGATCTATGGGCGCGGCACCGAAACGGTGGATCTGATCCTGAATGCCGCGCTGGATGTGCTGGTGGAAGAAGGCGCGGCGGCCTTCACCCTGCGCCGGATCGCGACGCGCTGCGGCATGCAGGTGGGCCGCCTGTCCTATCATTTTGCGCGCAAGGAATTGCTGATCCAGCTGCTGCTCGATGATCTGCTCGATTATTACGAACGCATGCTCGACGAAACGGTGCGCCAGCCGCACCTCGATCCGGCCGAACAGCTGCGCCGGATGATCACCCTTGTTCTCGATGATATCGGCACCAAGCGCACCACCCATGTGTTCACCGAACTCTGGGCGCTGTCCAATCACAATCCTGCGGTGGCGGATCGGGTGGCGGCCTTCTACCGCTATGCCCACGCCAATATTGCGGCCGCCATCGCGCCGCTCAATCCGGCGCTGTCGCCCGCACAGCTGGACGTGGTGGCGCGCTTTGTCAGTTCCGCGCTGGAAGGCACCACCATCTTTGCCGGCCACGGCAAGCCCTGGGCCCACCAGATGCCGCAGATGCAGCGCCTCGCCGTGCACTCGCTGCTGCATCTGGCCCGCACCATAAAGCCCGAAGACCTGCCCGATCTCGGCTGACACCCGCTACGTTATTCAGGCATCGTGCCGGCCAGCGCGCTGGCTTGACGAATACTGGACGTGCGTCCAGTCTGAATGGGCATGGCGCCGGGTATCCGGTCGCCGGTTCGGAGTCGCCCAGGGAGCGGCGCTCGAATGGGCTTTTGGGGGAAGGGCTTTGGCAAGCATGATCAGTGCAACAACCATGGCAGGGATTGGCCGGCTGGCAGGCGCGGCCGCGATTTCGCTGCTCGCCCTCGCTGCGGCACAGGCCCAGCCGGCCGCCGCGCCGGCGCCAGCCGCCACGATGGCCCCGGTCGAACCGGAAGAGCCCTTCACCCACAAGCTGCCGGAATGGTCTCCGCACTGGGGGTTCGTGCGCGGCGGTTGGGAAAATGGCGGCACCCGCATCTGGAACGGCGATACCGGCAAGATGGTCGGCCTGGTTTCCACGGGTCGCTGGTCCGATCTCGCCCTCGATCCCAAGCGGCGCTTCATCTATGTTTCGGAAAGCATCTGGACCAAGGTGAACCGCGGCACAAGGCAGGACATGATCTCGGTCTATGATCCGGTGAACATGGCGCTGGTGACGGAAATTCCGCTGCCGGGCCGGCTGATCATTGGCACCATGAAGAACAATTTCGTCATCAGCGATGATGGCAAGACGGGCTTTGTCTATGATTTCAGCCCGGCGTCTTCGGTGATCGTGGTTGATCTGGAAAAGCGCAAGGTTGGACAGGTCGTCGAACTGCCGGGCTGCGCCAGCCTCGTGCCGGTGACGGGCATCGGTTTCTCGGCGCTGTGCTCCGATGGCACCATCGCCACGGTGGCGGTGGGACCGAAAACCTCCACTGTCAGCCACAGCCAGCCCTTCTTCAAGGCGGCGGAAGACGGCGTGTTCGATTTCTTCACCTATGATCGCACCAAGGGCGAGATCGTGACGCTCACCTACACTGGCCTCCTCCGCACGGTGAAGCTGGGCGCGGCGCCCACCATCGGCGATGCCTGGTCGATCCAGGCGGCGGCGGGTGTGCGCCCCGGCGATACCCGCCCGCTTGACATCAACTGGTTCCCCGGCGGCCGCGCGGCGACGACTCTGCACCGCGCCACCGGCATGCTCTATGTGCTGATGCACCGCGGCGAATATTGGACCCAGAAGGCCGATGGCGAGGAAATCTGGGTGGTCAACATGGCCACCCGCAAGGTCGTCAAGCGCGTGCCGCTGAAAAAGCCGATCGGCAATATCGAGGTGACGCAGGACGCCAAGCCGTTGATCTTCCTGTCGGGTGACGGCGGCCTGGTGCAGGTGATGGACGCCGCCACCTACGAGATCAAGCATGACATCGAACGCGGCGGCGGCGGCATGATCGTCGTCCCGGACGTGGATTGAGTGGAACAGGCGCTGCCTCTTCTGGGTGTGGCGGCCAGCGTCGCCGTGGCGCTGCTGTTTGCCGTCGCCGGCATCGACAAGCTGCGCCACCGCGATCTGCTGCCTGGCGTGATCGCCAACTACCGGCTGCTGCCCGAAGCCTTGGTGGCGCCGGCAGCGGCGCTGTTGCCGGGGGTGGAACTGCTGGTGGCGGCCGGGCTGCTGCTCGGCTTTGCCCCGCTTGCGCCGATGGTGGCCATCGCGCTGCTGCTGGTTTTTGCGGCGGCCATGGCGATCAACATCGGGCGCGGCCGGCGGCACATCGATTGCGGCTGCGGCCATGCCGGATTGCGCCAGCAATTGGGCTGGAGCCAGGTGGCGCGCAACCTCCTGCTGGCCACGGCGCTGTTGCCGGCGCTGGCGGCAGGGCGGGCTGATCTGGGCATGGCCGATGTGGGCCTTGGCGCGGCGGCCGGCGTTGCCCTCTATTTGTTGTTGCTGATGTTCTCGGCAGTGGGCGCATTGGCTGCGTCTGCGCCAAAGCAGGGTTGAGGAAGGGTTTTGATGTCAACCTTGGGACTCATCAACGAAGCGCTGCAGTGGCTGGTCCTGATCGGCCTTGGCGTGGCCGGGCTGGCGCTGGCGCGGCAGGTGGGCGTGCTGCATGTGCGCGTGGCCCCGGCTGGCGCGCTCGATGCCAATCGCGGCCCCGCCATTGGCGACAAGGCGCCGGTGACGCCGGTGACAACGCTGGAAGGGCGCCCCTATCTGATCGGCGGCCCCGCCCAGGGCCTGCAACTGCTGATGTTCGTTTCGGCCTCCTGCCCGATGTGCAAGAGCCTGATTCCGGTCGCCAAGTCGTTCGCCGCCGCCGAGCGCGTGAGCCTGGTGTTCGTTGGCGATGATGATCCGGCCGCGCAGAGGGCGCTGGTGGAAAAGCATGATCTGGCGGCCTTCCCGTTCATCAACAGCGACGTGGTCGGCCGGCTGTTCGAGGTGGACAAGCTGCCCCACGCCGTGCTGCTCGATGCCAGCGGCACCGTGCTGGCCAAGGGGCTGGTCAACAGCCGTGAACATTTCGAAAGCCTGATCATCAGCCACGAGATGGGCGTGCACAGCGTTCAGGATTATATTGCGGGCCTGCCGACACCGGCGAAGGTGGACGCATGAGCGGGAGCTTAGGGGGAAAAGGCATGAAGCGTTTCGATATCGATGGCCTTGGCGAGAAGCTGCTGCGCAAATTTGCCGGCAGCAGTTCGCGCCGGTCCTTCCTCACCAAGCTGGGGGCCACGATCGTGGCGGCACCGGCCTTCCCGTTGCTGCCGGTCAGCCGGGCCAGCGCCGCCACCAAGGATCGTTCGCCCGAGGCGAAGACTGCCTTTGCCCGCAACGCCCAGACCAAGGATGACACCAAGTGCGATTACTGGCGCTATTGCGCCATCGATGGCAGCCTGTGCTCCTGCTGCGGCGGCGGCATGAGCAGCTGCCCGCCCGGCGCCGAACCGTCGCCGGTGTCGTGGGTTGGCACCTGCATCAATCCCGACGACGGCAAGGCCTATCTGATCGCCTATCGCGATTGCTGTGGCAAATCGGCGTGCGGCCAGTGCGGTTGCGACAACACCGATCGCGAAACCCAGCTGTACATGCCGCAACTGAACAATAACGTGATCTGGTGCTTTGGCACCAAGAGCATGGAGTATCACTGCTCCACCGCCGTTCTCGTCGGCAAGGCTTCGTGACGCGCGGGCAGGGCTGAACCATGGCTCTGCCCAACCGATCGGTCTGGGCGCCGGCTGGCGCACTGGCGGGCCTGTTGCTGCTGGTCGCCGCTGCGCCGCCGGCCGTTGATTATCGGGCACCAGGTGATGAAACCGGCCTGCCGGTCAGCTACCCGGCCGATATGGACGTGGCGCAATCCGATTATGTCGAACAATGCGGCGGCTGCCACGGCATCAAGGGCAATGCCGCGCCGGCTGAACTGCCAAACTTGCAGGGCCGTGTCGGCTGGTTCATGTGCCTGCCCGAAGGCCGCGATTATCTGATGCGGCTGCCCAACATCGCCCGCAGCCGGATCGACGATAATGAACAGCTCGCCGCGCTGATGAACTTCATGGTGTTTGGCCTGGGCGGCAAGTCCACCCCCGCCGGCACCAAGCCCTTCACCGCCGCCGAAGTCGCCGTTGGCCGCACCAGGGCCTTCACTTCGGTCAGCCTGATCAAGACCCGGGCACAGATCGTCGAAAAGGTGATCCAGAAATGCGGCGCGCCGGCCTCGCTGCGGCTGATGTATCCGCAAGGAACCAGCGCCATGCCGGTGCTGGCCGCGGCCGGCAAGCCGCCCAAATCGGATTGAAGGCGGCGATTCAAAGGGTTAAGGATCCATTTCCGCCGCCGGGCTGCTGATCATCGCCCCGGTTGGGCACCTGCGCAAAACTGTCGGAGCCCTTTACAGTGCAGCTGCCACGTCGCGGTCAAGCCATTGAAATAAAACGGATAGTGGAATTGGCATGATGTTTGCAGATCCCAAGCGTCTGTTTCGACGCGTTTAAAGGGGGCTTTTGCCAATGTTCAGAAATATTCTTGCCGCTGGTGCGCTTGCCATGGCGGTTGCCGGTTCCGCGAATGCCGGTGTCGTGTTCGATACGCGGGCGCTGCAGGAGCCGGATTGCGACACGGTCCGCACCTGCGAGACCGAAACGCGGTCGTCGGGCGGTAACTACGGGACCGTGCTCAGCTTCTCGGCCGATGTGACGATCACCGGTCTCGGCGTGTGGACCAGCGTTGATGACGCGCAGGACGTCAAGTTCCTGATCTTCGACAGCCTGTTCAATGGCGGTACCGGTGCTGTGCTGTTCAGCCAGACCAAGTCGTTCGCCGCTGCGCCGGCTGCGTTCATCTATGCCGATCCGTTCAGCTTCACCTTCCAGGCCGGCCGCACCTATGACATCGGCATCCTGGGCAACGGCATCAACCTGACCGGGCGCTGGGGCATTGGTGACTTGACCGTGGGCGCAATCACCGCGATTTCCAGCAATGCCAACATCAACAATTTCGGCGCGCCGACCACCGGCGGTTATGCCGGTGTCGTTCCCTATATCCAGCTGGTTGATGGCAGCACAGGTGCTGTGCCGGAACCGCAGAGCTGGGCGCTGATGATTGCCGGCTTTGGCCTGGTGGGCGCTGTTGCTCGCCGCCGCGCCGCCGCGCACGCCTGATTTCACGAGACCACTGCGAAGGCCCCCTTGCCGCAAGGCAAGGGGGCTTTTTCGTCACCTGGGCTGGAACCGCCATTCCAGCGCCTGCAGTTGCGGCGTAGGCGTGGGGGCGAGCAGGGCATAGGCGATGATCATGCCGCGTTCGCACTTCCACCAGTATTCGCCTTCCAGCGCGCCCTTGGCCGACACGCCGGGTGGGTTCGGGCACCGGCCGGCCTTGGCGGTGATGGCGGCAATGTCGGCGCGGCGATGGGCGGCGTCGCGGTCCATCAGGAAATTCACCGCCAGCCCGGCGTTGGCCACGTCGCCCGTGGTCAGCACCTTGTGCATCGGTTCCGCCAGCCCGGCCAGCGCTGGTGACAGCGGCAGCACGTCATTGGGGGCGAGGCCGGCTTCGCGGATGGCGATCAGCGCGTCCCAGGTGGGCGCGGCTGGCCCGGCATAGGTGCGGTTGGTCAGCACGAAGGCGCCCCAGCCGCTTTCCGGTGCGATCAGCATGTAACTGCCATAGCCGGGATAGCCGCCGCCGTGGAACGCCACCCGGCCCAGCGTGCAATCATCGCCCACCCGCAAGCCGCCGCCATAGACGACCGCCACCGCACAGGGCGAACTTGCCGCCTGCGTGGGTCGCATCATCCGGCGCGGTGAACCTTCGCCGCGCAGCAGCGCGCGTACCGTGGCACGGGTCGGCGCTTCGGCCTGGCCCGGCACCGCAGCCGGCCAGGCGGAGAGCAGATGCCCTACCCATTTGGCATAATCCGGCCCGGTGGTGATCACGCCGCCCATGGCGCCAAAGGTGCCGGGGGCCATGTCGGGCTCGCGTTGCCATTTCCCGTCTTCCCAGCGCCAGCCGCTGGCCAGCAGGCTGCGCGGCACATCGGCCAGATCAAAGCTGGTGGCCGCCATGCCCAGCGGCCGGAAGCGGCGCCTGGCGATTTCGGCTTCGAACGGTTGCCCGCTCACATTGCGGATGATGCGGCCCAGCAGGGCATAGCCCAGGTTGCTGTATTCATGCGTCAGCCCCGGCGCGCGGGTGAAGGGCACACCGGCCTTCAAGAATGCACTGAACTGCGCTTCCGGCAGCGGCGTCTGCCGATCACCCCAGGGATCATCGGTGACGAACCCGCCCATATGGTGCACCAGATCGGTGACGGTGAGGGCATCGCCCCAACCGGCCACCTCCGGCACATGCGCCGCCACCTTGTCGTCCAGCCGCAGCTTGCCTTCGCCGGCCAGATCAAACAGCGTCAGCGCGGTGAAAGCCTTGGTCATGCTGGCGATGCGGAAGCGGGTGTCGGCCTCTACCGGGCGGGCGCTGTCCACATCGGCGATGCCGGAAACGCCGCTGTGCACCAGGCCTTCGCCGCGCTTGATGATGCCCCATGTCAGGCCCGGCACGTTATTGGCCTGCGCCCATTCCCGCATGCTGCGATCGATATTGGCGGCAAGCTCGGGCGGAAGCGGTGCAGCGGCGGCCGGTGCGGCGAGCAGGGCGCCAAACGCCAGTGGAGCAAGCAGCGCCCTCACATCTCTTTCCCGTCGCGGATCTTGTAGAACACGCCGGCACCATCGCCGCCGGCCAGTTCCAGCGTGCCTTCGATGGTGCGCACATCATAATTCATCGGCACCGCGCTGGAGACCTTCACCTCGATGAACTGCTGCGGGCCGGGATTGAGGTGGAAGGGGCAATCGGGCGGATAGGCCAGCAGCACGAAATGGCTCTGGCTGGCACCCTTGCCCAGCGGCAGCATGTAGCCATTGATCTTCACCCGCTTGCCGGCCAGCGATTTCACCGTTGCGGGATAGACCGGTTTCACCGCGCCGGCCTTGGCTGCGGCGGGATCTTCCTTGGCGGCCTCCAGCACGGCCCACGGCACGCCGCCGGGCGGGGTGGGGGCCGGTTTCCAGATTGATTCCGATGGCTTCAGCGCGGTCTGCGCCACGGCGGCGGGGGCCGTGAACAGCAGGGCGATGGCGATGACAATACGGGCGAGCATTGGTCCCTCCTAGCGGGCATTTGCCAGCGTTTCGGCAATATCAGTCTTGAGCACACGCAAGGCGGGAATCAAGGCGGCAATCAGCCCGATTCCCAGTGCAGCGGCAACAATCAGCGCCTCGCCGGGGTGGAAGGTCAGCGCGTTCAGGCCCAGCGCACGCAATTGTTCGATGCTGGCCGCCGCCATCCCGATCACGCCATGGCCCAGCAACAGCCCCAATGCAGCGCCAGCACTGGCCAATATGAGCCCTTCGCTGGCCACCTGGCCGATGATCGCCGCGCGGCTGGCACCGATCACCCGCAGCATCGCCATGTCGCCCTCCCGCTCCTTCAGCGCGGTGAGCAGCGCCACGAAGATGGACAGGCCGGCGGTGAGCATCAGCAGCACGGCAAAGGCGCGCACGGCATCCAGCCCGACGCCGACCAGTGCCAGCAGGCGGGAAACTTCCACGGCGGGCACGGCGGCCTGCAGATTGGTCTGGCGGTTGATGAAGCCGGGCAGACGCACCGCCGCAATGGGGCTGCCGAAGCGCACCAGCACGGCTGTCACCTCTGCGGCACCGGCATGGGCTTCATGGTCTTCGGCGCTCTCGCCCTCGTGATGGTCTTCGCCGGGATCTTCGATGCCGTGCACGCCCCACACGCTTTCAACGCGGGTCAGGATCAGCCGGTCGATCACCGTGCCGGTCGGCTTCAGGCGGCCAACCACGATGAACGGCGTTTCTTCGTGCTTCGGTCCTTCATCACCGCTGCTCATGCCGTGGCCGCCCACGAAACGCTGGCCCAGCGTCGCGCCGGTGCGGGCCGCCACATCGGCGCCGATCACCGCTTCCATCTTCGCCGCAAACATGCGGCCATCGGCAAGGCTGGCCCCCAGCAGCGCCGGATAGGCCGGCTCGGTGCCGACAATGCGGAAACTGCGGAAACTGTCGCCCAGCGCCAGCGGGATGGCTTCGGCCACGCCCAACTGCCGGCGCAGCAGGTCGACCGTGTCCAGCGGCACATTTCCGGTCGGGATATCGACATGATAGACCGAACTCAGGATCAGCTGCAGCGGCGAGCCCTTGGCGCCCACCACCATGTCGATGCCTTGCGCATCCTTGTCGAAGCGGTTTTCGAGCTGGCTGGAAAAGAGCAGCAGGATGACGAGGCTGGCAACGCTCAAGGCCAGCAACAGGATGTTGAGCGCGGTGTTGAGGCCGCGGTCCCGGAGATAGGCGAGGCTCAGCCCGATCATGCGGCCACCGGCGCCATCAGATTGAACCGGTTGGCAAAACGGTGCGCGATGCGGCCATCGTGGGTGGCAACCAGCAACGTGGCGCCGGTGGCATCGGCCACGTCGAACATCAGATCGATCATCCGCGCGGCGTTGGTATCATCGAGCGCACTGGTCGGCTCATCGGCAACCACCAGCCGCGGCCTGGTGATCAGCGCGCGGGCGATGGCGGCGCGCTGGCCTTCGCCCTGGGAAAGCTGGCGCGGCTGGGCGGCAGCGCGGTGGGCAAGGCCAACCCGATCGATCATGCCGGCAATGGCAGCGCGGTCAACGTGGCCCAGCGCCAGTTGCTGGGCCAGGGCCAGATTGTCGGTCACGCTCAAGGCCGGGATCAGCCGCAGCGTCTGGAACACCAGCCCGATGGTGCGGCGGCGCAAGGCGTCGCGGGCCGCCGGGGGCAGGGCGCTCATCACCTCGCCCGCCACGCTGATCGTGCCATGACTGGGGGTGAGCAGGCCGGTGACGATGTTGATGAAGGTGGTCTTGCCCGAACCCGATGGCCCCAGCAGCAGGGCGTGGGCGCCGGGTTGCAGTTGCCAATCGCCGATGGCCATCACCGTGCGGCCATCACGGGCATGCGAAAGGCCCCTGGCTTCCACCAGGGGCCCTTGCGCGGTCTTCGAATGGGTCAGCGTGTCAGGGCTGGACATTGGCCACGGCAACCGCGCCAGATTGGGCGGTTTCGACGGCATCCTTCATGCCCAGCCGCTTCAGCATGGCAAGGCGTGCGGTTTCGATGGCTTCCTGGCGGCGCTGATCGGCAATGCGGGCGGCGGCTTCGGCATAGGCGCCGGCATAGGGATCGGTGCCATCGGGGGCGTAGTGGCTGTAACCCGGCATGCCATCAAAGGCACAGGCAACAGCCGGGCCGGCGACAGCCAACATGGCAGTGGCAGCAACAACAGCGATCAGGCGCATGGGAACCCCTTCCGTAGGCACGTCGACTCGAGGCGTTACATTGTCACATTCACGGGCCGGCGGCAACGCGGCTGACGGTGGGCAAATGCCGCAGTACGCCGCCTGCTGCCGCCAGGGTGACTTGCCAAGCCGGTGCGCACACGGCAAGGGGCAGCCTTTCCGGCGGGAGGCCGGATGCTGAGATGAAGGGTGGCGGGATGCGCATGTTGGCTCGTGTGGTTGCGGGGGCGATGCTGGCCCTGGTTGGTGTGGCAGGCCATGCCAGCCCGATCGTTCAGACCAAGGGCGATTTCGTCGACAAGTTCCGCCAGTTGGAAGGCGAAGATTGGCCGACCCCCACCGACACCCGCAACGCCGCCGGCGCGCCGGGGTATCGGTATTGGCAGCAGAAGGTTGATTACCGCATCACCGCCAGGCTCGATGAAGCCACCCGCACCATCAGCGCCAGCGAGACCGTCACCTACCACAACAACAGCCCGGATGCGCTGAAGTATCTCTGGCTGCTGCTCGATCAGAACTACAAGCGCGATCACATTGCGGAGCGGGCCGAAACCGTGTCCCCCGGTGGCCAGATCAGCATGACCGACGTGCGCAAGGCCATGCGCTACAAGGAATGGGAAGGCGGCTTCAACAATCTGAAGGTCACCGATGCTTCGGGCCGCGCGCTGAAATTCACTGTGGTCGATACGCTGCTGCGCATCGATTTGGCCGCCGCGCTGGCCAGCGGCGGCGCGGTGACGGTGAAGATCGATTTCACCTTGCCGATGCCGGAAACCCGCGTGGTGGGTGGCCGGTCGGGCTATGAATGCTTCACCAAGCCGGATCAGGATGGCAATTGCATCTTCCTTGGCGCGCAATGGTTCCCGCGCGCGGCGGTCTATTCCGATTATGAAGGCTGGCACAACAAGGCCTTTGTTGGCGGCGGCGAGTTCACGCTGGAATTCGGCGATTATGATGTCAGCCTCACCGTGCCGGCCGATCATGTCGTCTCGGCGACCGGTGAACTGGCCAACCCGGATATCCTGTCGGCCGCGCAGCGCGCGCGCTTGAGCCAGGCCCGCACCGCGAAAGAGCCGGTGTATATCGTGACGCCCGACGAAGCGCTGGCCGCCGAAAAGGGCAAGGCCAGCGGCACCCGCACCTGGCGCTTCACCGCGAAGAATGTCCGCGATTTCGCCTTTGCCTCGTCGCGCAAGTTCGTGTGGGACGCGATGGGCGTCAAACAGGACGATGCCGCCGTGCCGCTGGTGATGGCGATGAGCTTCTACCCCAAGGAAGCCCGGCCGCTGTGGGATGCCTATTCCACCAAGTCGATTGCCCACACCATCGACGTCTACAGCGATTTCGCCTTCCCCTATCCCTATCCGACCGCGCAGAGCATCAACGGCCCGGTGGGCGGCATGGAATATCCGATGATGACCTTCAACGGCCCGCGCCCGGTGAAGGACAAGAAGACTGGCCAGCTCACCTATACCGAGCGCGCCAAGTACGGCCTGATCGGCGTGGTCATCCACGAAGTCGGCCACATCTGGTTCCCGATGAGCGTCAACAGCGACGAGCGCCAGTGGACGTGGATGGACGAAGGCATCAACAGCTTCCTGCAGTTCGAAGCCGAAAAGCGCTGGGACCCGGTAAAGACCCGTGGCCGCGGCGAACCGCGTGACATCACCGAGTATATGGTCAGCCGCGATCAGGTGCCGTTGATGACGCACAGCGACAGCCTGCTGCAGTTCGGCAACAACGGCTATTCCAAGCCCGCCACCGCGATGGTGATCCTGCGCGAAACCATCCTGGGCCGCGAATTGTTCGATTTCGCCTTCAAGGAATATAGCCGCCGCTGGCGCTTCAAGCGGCCGACTCCTTACGATTTCTTCCGCACCATGGAAGAAGCGAGCGGAGTCGACCTCGATTGGTTCTGGCGCGGCTGGTTCTACACCACCGATCATGTCGACATCAGCCTCGACAAGGTGGTGCAGGCCCGGCTCGACACCCGCAATCCAGAGGTGGAAAAGGCGTGGGCGAAGGACCGCGACAAGACTGCGCCGACCCCGCTCACCGCGGTGCGCAACACCGAGCCGCCAATGATCGATCGCGATCCGAAAACGCGCGATTTCTACGACGAAACCGATCGCTTCACCGTGACGGCCAAGGATCGCAAGGATTACGCGGCCACCCTGAAGAAGCTGGAGCCGGAACAGGCCGAAGCGCTGGCCTTCAAGGACAATTTCTATCACTTCAGCTTCCGCAACATCGGCGGCCTGGTGATGCCGGTGATCCTGAAGCTGGATTACGAGGATGGCAGCACCGAAACCGTCCGCATCCCGGCCGAAGTCTGGCGCTACAACGCCAAGGCGGTGACGTGGCAGCATGTCAGCCCCAAGAAGCTGAAGGCCGCCGAGGTCGATCCGCTGTGGGAAACGGCGGATGCGGATCGCAGCAACAACGCCTATCCGCGTCGCATTGAACCCACCGTGCTGAAGGTGCGTGACGATCCGACCGGCGGCGACAACCGCATGGCCGACAGCGAACTGGAAGTGTCGCCGGACAGCATCAAGACGCGTCCGGTGAAGAAGGACGAGAAGAAGAAGGACGACGAGTGAGGCCGCTGGCCGCGATTGCGCTGCTGCTTGGGCTTGCTGCCCCGGCCCACGCGCATCGCGGCCACGCCAGCCTGGCGGTGGTGGAGATTGACGCCAAATCCGGCGCCGTCACCGTGACCCACCATCTGCAGGCCCATGATGTCGAACCGGCGCTGGTCGATATCGCGCCCGATGCCCAGCCCAGCCTGGATGATGAAGATGCGTTCAAGGCGCTGGTCGCCTATGTTGGCCAGCGTTTCCGGATCGCCGGTGTCCGCCTCGCACCCGCCGGGCAGCGGCTCGACGGCGATGAGGTGGTGCTGCGCTACATCGGCCTGCTGAAGGGCAAGCCCAAGCAACTGCTGATCAGCGGCGCGCTGTTCGGCGAGACGTGGGACGATCACAGCACCCAGGTCAACATCCGCCGTGCGGGTATCACCCGCAGCCTGAACTTCGGCGCGCACGACCCGGAAAAGCCCATTGCGCTGCCGGGCAGCTGAGGCGCCTGCGCGCTGTTGCCGCAGGCGTGGCCCGCCTTGCCGCCGCTTCCCAAGCCCAGCCTACGCCAAACAACGTAACGCCCCGCGTGGCGCTGTCATGCATCTGTCATGCGCTGGGTTTGGCGAGAATCGGGTTTCGCAGGGCGTCTCACGCCCCGGCCCACCGCCCGATCCGGCAGGGGAGGCAGGGTTCACCCCGGCGCAGGCCGGGCATTTCTGGGGGTCTTGATTGATGACGACGAAGCACAGTGCTGTTGCCGATATCCGCCGCATGGCCCTGCTTGGGGTGGCCAGCCTGGCGCTGATGTCGCCGGCCTTCGCCCAGACCGCGCCCGCCGCAACGGCCGCCGCCGATCCGGCCGCCGAGGAAGCGGAAACCAGCGTCATCACCGTTACCGGTTCCCGCATCGCCCGTACCGGCTATGACGCGCCAACGCCCGTTTCCGTGGTGACCGAAGCCGAATTGAAGGCCGAACCGCAGGCCAATATCGGCGATTATGTGAGCACGTTGCCATCGGTGCGCGGTTCGCAAAGCTCGTCCACCAACTCGGGTTCGCTGTCCAACGGCCAGGCCGGCATCGCCACGGTGAACCTGCGCAACCTGGGTGCAGCGCGCACGCTGGTGCTGATCGACGGGCAACGCTCGGTCGCCTCCTCGCCGGTGGGTCTCGTCGATACACAGACCGTGCCGCAGGGCCTGATCAAGGGTGTTGAAGTCGTCACCGGCGGCGCCTCGTCGGCCTATGGTTCCGATGCTGTCGCCGGCGTGATCAACTTCGCGCTCAACCGTGATTTCAAGGGCTTCCGCGCCGAATATGAATTCGGCATCACCGATTATGGCGATACGCCCAACCACACGTTCCGCATCACCAGCGGCTTCGATTTTGCCGATGGCCGCGGCAAGGTGCTGCTGGCTGGCGATTATTTCACCCAGAAGGGTGTCGATACCTATGATCGCCCCTGGCAGCAGGCCGGCTTCTTCCAGATCGACAATCCGGCCTTTGTGCAGGGCAATGGCCAGCCCGAACGCCTGGTGGCCAGCGGCATCGGCACCTATCAGTTCACGCCCGGCGGCATCATCAACTCCGGCCCCCTGCGCGGCACCTATTTTGGCCAGATCACCAACGGCCAGGCCAGCCTGAACCAGTTCAATTATGGTCCCAACCGCGGCCAGTGGATGGTGGGCGGTGATTATCTGATCAGCCGCGACGGCCATCTGAACACCAACAGCCTGTCGCCCGATGAAGAGCGCGGCAACATCTTTGGCCGCCTCAGCTTCGAAGTGAGCCGCGCCTTCGTGCCGTTCGTGCAGTACAGCTATTCCGGCTACAACGGCCGCAGCTTCTACCAGCAGACGCCGTCGGTTGGCGTCACCATCCAGCGCGACAACGCCTTCCTGCCCACCGCGCTGGTGGCCGACATGACCGCGCGCGGCCTCACCAACATCTCGATCGGCACCAGCAACAATGGCTTCCCCGCAGCGGGCTCCAACAACACCCGCGAAGTCTATCGCTTCGTCGCCGGTGCCGATGGCGAATTCGAACTGGGCAAGGGCAATTGGAAATATGCCGCCTATTATCAGGTGGGTGTGGCGAAAACCAACGAACTGCTCACCAACACCTGGCTCAACAGCCGGGTCAGCCTGGCACAGGATGCGGTGCGCGCGCCTGCCGGCAATGCCGCCGGCATCGCGGCCGGCACCATCGTCTGCCGCTCCACGCTCACCAACCCCACCAACGGCTGCGTGCCCTTGAACCGCATCGGTATCGGCGGCGTGACGCAGGCTGCCATCGATTATGTGTTCAACAACGGCCAGCAGCCGCAGCGTTTCCAGTCGCTGCGTCAGGACGTGGCGGCCATCAACATTTCCACCAACGAACTGTTTGATACCTGGGCCGGCCCGGTCAGCTTTGCCTTTGGCGGTGAATATCGCCGGGAACGGGTGAATGGCTCGGTCGATCCGCAGTTCAACAGCGGCTGGCTCTACGGCAACTACCTTGTCACCAGCGGCAGCTATGACGTGAAGGAATTCTTCGCCGAAACCGTGGTGCCGCTGGCCAAGGGCCTGGATTTCAACGGTGCCATCCGCCAGACCGATTATTCCACCTCTGGCAGCGTCACCACCTGGAAGGCCGGCGCCACCTGGCAGATCATTGATGATTTCAAACTGCGCGTGGTGCGCAGCCGCGATATCCGTGCGCCCAATTTGAACGAGCTGTTCGCGCCGGGCACCGCCCGCACCAACACGGTGAACGTGCCGTTGCCCGGCGGCGGCCAGCGCACCGATCAGTTCACCGAACAGACCACCGGCAACACCACGCTGCAGCCGGAAGTGGCGCTCACCTGGGGCGTTGGCGGTGTGTTCACGCCCAGCTTCCTGCCCGGCTTTGCCGCTTCGGTGGATTATTTCGACATTGATCTGTCCGGCGCCATCGCCACCATCACGGCGCAGACCATCACCACTTTGTGCCTGGAACAGAATCGCCAGGATCTGTGCCAGTTCATCACCTTCAACGGCCCGCCCGGCACGTCCAGCCCGGTCACCGGCATCCGGCTGGTGCCGTTCAACTTCGCTTCGGTGAAGGTGCGCGGGATCGATCTGGAAGCCAGCTACCGCTTTGATCTGGGCGGCGGCAAGGCAACGCTGCGCGCGCTGGCCAGCCATTATATCGATAACATCATCGATAACGGCATCGACGTGGCCCGCGATCTGGCTGGCCAGAATGCCGGCGGCGGTGATGCCACGCCGTCGTGGAACTACCGCCTGACCGCCAATTACGAGATCGACAGCTGGAGCTTCAACCTGATCGGCCGCGGCTTCTCGGGCGGGGTGTATGATAACAACTTCATCGAATGCACCACCGGCTGCCCGGCCTCCACGCCGCAGGCCCGCACCATCAACAACAACCAGATCGCCGGCCAATGGTATGTGGATGCCTCGATCACCAAGAAGGTGAAGCTGGGCGGATCCAAGGTTGATCTGTTCCTGTATGTCCGCAACCTGCTGAACAGCGATCCGGTGCTGGTGGGCAACGGCCCGACCGGCAACAACACGCCGGCCTATCCGCAAACCAACCGCAACTTGTATGATGTGCTGGGCCGCGTGTACCGTATGGGCGTGCGTTTCGAATATTGATCAAGCCAACAGGGGGGCTTTGACGATGAAGACTGCCAAGATGATCGCCGCGCTTTTGGCGGCAAGTGTAACGGCCAGCCCGGCGCTGGCATTGGCCACGCCGGCCCAGAAGAAGGTCGCCGCCGAACTGGTCGACGCGCAGACCAAGCTGGCGCAGGAAATGGTCGACATGGTGTTCAGCTATGCCGAACCCGGCTTCCAGGAACACAAGACCAGCGAATATCTGACCGGCATTCTGGAAAAGAACGGCTTCAAGGTTGAACGTGGTTCGGCCGGCATCCCGACGGCCTTCACTGCCACCTGGAGCAACGGCCCCGGCCCGAAGATCGCGCTGGGCAGTGATATCGATGGCCTGCTCGGCCTGTCGCAATATCCCGGCGTCGTGCAGATGAAGCCGATGGTGGAAGGCGGCCCCGGCCACGGCGAAGGCCACAACAGCGGCATGCCGATGATGATCGTTGCCGCCATTGCCGCCAAGCAGGTGATGGAAAAGAACGGCATCAAGGGTACGCTGATGCTGTGGCCCGGCGTTGCCGAAGAACTGCTCGCCACCAAGGCCTATTATGTGCGCGCCGGCATGTTCAAGGATGTGGACGCGTCGATCTTTGCCCACGTTGGCCGCGATTTCGGCGTGAGCTGGGGCCCAGCCGGCAACAACGGTATGGTCAGCGTGGAATATACGTTCAAGGGCAAGACCGCCCACGCCGCGGGCCAGCCGTGGGACGGCCGCAGCGCGCTTGATGCGGTTGAACTGATGAACATCGGCTGGAACATGCGGCGCGAACATCTGCCCGTCACCCAGCGCAGCCATTATGTGATCACCGAAGGCGGCGGCCAGCCTAACATCGTGCCGGAGAAAGCCTCCGTCTGGTATTATTTCCGCGAAGGCAGCTTTGCGAAGATCCGCGGCCTGTATGAAATCGGCAACCGCATCGCCGATGCCGCCGCCATGGCCACCGACACCAGCGTGACCAAGCGCACCCTGGGCTATGCCGCGCCAAACTATGGCAACAAGCCGCTGGCCGAAGCGCTGTACGCCAACATCAAGAGCGTTGGCCTGCCCAGCTGGTCTGCGGCAGATCAGGGCTTTGCCAAGGCCATGCAGCAGGCCAACGGCCAGAAGGTGGAGCCGCTCTCCACGACGCTCGCGCCGCTTTCGACGCCCGATCTGCGCGGCGTTTCGATGGGCGGCGGTTCGGATGACATCGGCGACATCATGTGGACGGTGCCCACTGTCACCATCCGGTTCCCGTCCAACATCCCCAACGCCATTGGCCACAACCGCCAATCGGCCATCGCCATGGCGACGCCGATCGCCCACAAGGGCGTGGTGGTCGCCGCCAAGGCCGTTGCCATGACCATCCTCGATCTGGCGACCACGCCCAAGATCATCACGGATGCCAAGGCCTATCAGCAGGACGTGCAGTTCAAGAGCGACAAGTACGACCCGCTGCTGACGCCTGAGGACAAGCCGGCGATCTGGCTGAACGCCGACATCATGAGCAAGATGCGGCCGCAACAGGAAAAATTCTATTACGACCCGGCCAAGTACAAGAGCTACCTGGAACAACTGGGCATCAATTACGAGGATTTCGCCAAGGTGAAGTGAGCCTTGCGCGATCCGCAAACCGAAGGGCCGGTGCCGCGAGGCGCCGGCCCTTTTCCTTTGCGCGTGACTTGCGCTCAGTCCGCCGCCATTTCCGGTTCCGCGATGACGAGGCGATAGCCTGCGTCATAGGTCTGCTTCGTCCTCAGATCTCCATAACGTCGATCCCATGCACCCGACTGGAGGTCGTCCGCCAGCCGTGCGAGGCCAGCATCCGATCCCCGTAGCGCCCAGAAGGACGAACTGCCCGATCGGATGTGCGCGTCGAGATAGGCCTCCGGCCGCCGCCAATAGGCATAGAGAAAACCGTCCGTGCAATCGTGCGGCACCCACAAGGGCTCGATGCGGACGGGGCCCAGCCAGCGCGCATAATCCGCCATGGCCGGCATCTGCGCCTCATCCAGCCGGGCCAACTCCGGCAGATACGCCGTCAGCCATGGCCGCTGCGCCGGATCGAAGGTGAGCAGCACGATGCGCCCCTTCGTCACCCGCCGCATCTCGCGCAGACCAGCCTGCTTGTCGGGCCAGTGATGGATGGTCAGGATCGCCATTGCCGCATCGAACGCGTTGTTTGCAAACGGCAGCGCATCGGCGCTGGCCTGCACCACGGCCGCCGCCGGGTGGCGGCGTTTGCGGATCATTTCGATGGAAGGCTCCACCGCCGTGACCTCGCGATCGGCCGGCTCATAGGACCCCGTGCCGGCGCCAACATTGATCACCCTGCGCGCCGGCCCCAGCGCCTGCGCGATCGCCACCGCAATCCGTGCATCGGGAATGCGCAGATCGGCATAGTTGATGCCGATGCTGTCGTAACGGGCCATAGCAGTCCGGCTTACAGCGGCGGCGTCACAGGGGTGGGCCGGGCGGCAGCGGATTGCGGCTGCGCGGGCCCTTGCCCCAGGGAACGCCAACCGATTTGGGCGCCTTGCCCGCCGGATCGGCGAGATAGGCGCTGATGTCGGCGGCGGTCTGGCGGTTGAAGCTGGCGCCATGGGCATCGCCGCCGCGTGTCGGCAGCATCTTGGCCAGATCGCCCAGCGTCTGCAGCGCCATCGCGCGGGCTTCCGGGGCGGTGGTGCTGCTCGCCCCCAGGATCATCAGGCCATCCAGCACCGCCTTCTGCACCACGCGCAGCAGCGCAGCCTCACCGGCATTGCCCGGCGTCTGGGTGTTCCAGCTCACCGCCATCAGCGCGTCGATCAGATCGGGCAGGGTGATGCCCTTGATGCCGCGCGCCTGCAGGCTCACCAGCCGCGCCGCGCGGTCGGGCGCCAGCAGGGGCTCCACCACCAGTGCAGCGGCAATGCGCGCGGCCTGCAGCTGGTTGAACACCGGATCGTCGGACAGATCCTCCAGGTTGCGGCCCGGATCGGGCGTCAGTTCCGCCAGCAGTTTCTCCGGAATCGCCAGTTCAGCCGGAGACAGTGCGCGCTGCAGCAGGGCGAGCGTGTCGACCTGCAGCTTGGCCGGGATGGGGCTGGTCGCCGGGCCGGCCTCGCCCTTCACCTTGATGTCGGTATAGAGCCCGCCGATATATTTCACGGCCGATTCAACCTGGTAGCGGTGGTGGAGATAGGCCATCCACAGCCGCAGGTTGCGCAATTCCCCGACAGGCTCGCCCGGCAGCAGCACGCTTTCCGGCCCATAATTGGCCAGCATGATCCGCCGCGCCGCCAGCGCCTCGGCAAGCCCCTCCACCGGCGTCGCCCGATCATCATACCAGGTCCAGCGCGGATCGCTTTCGGGCACATAGAGCAGGCCCTGTTTGCGCATGTCGGCAATGATCGCCTCAAGCCCGGCCTTCTCGTTGGCCAGCGGCGTATAGGCATAACGCGCCATCATGGTGTCGTACGCGCCGATGGACTTCTGGAAACTCTCGGACAGGTCCAGCTTGCCGCCCTTCACCGTCAACCGCGGTGTCGGATACTCCATAACCGATGCGCGGTTATTGAGACTCGACGCGAAATTATGCCCAAAGCCCAGCGCATGGCCAAATTCATGTGCCGTCAGCAGCGCCTGGCGCAGCAGCACCATGTCGCGCTGGCCCTGCGGCATGGCATCGAACTGGCCATTCACCAACGAAGCATCCGCCACCGTCACCCCGCTGCCATCGCCCGGCAGCCCGCCGGCATAGGCATCCCAGTAATTGCCCACGGTGCGGATGCGGTGTGAATCCATCCGCACCTTGGCGCCCAATATCTCGCCCGTGCGCGGATCGCGATAGGAACCGCCCGACGAAAAGCCGCGCTCGTCCCGGTTGATCCATTGCATGTAGTTGTAACGGATATCCTGCGCATCCATGTCCGCCGGCGCGTCCTTCGCAACCAGTGCATTCTTGAAGCCGGCCGCTTCATAGGCCTTGTTCCACCACAGCAGGCCCTGCTTCATGGCGTGGCGCACCGGCGCCGGGATGGCCGGATCGAAATAGACGGTGATCGGCGTCACCGGCTCGGAAAGCGCCGCGCCCGGGTCCTTCTTTTCCAGCCGCCAGCGCGTCACCCATTCCGTATCGATGCCACCCGAAAAGGGCGCGCTGAAATCCTTGAACTTCAACGTGGAAACCCCGATGCGCGGGTCTGCCACGCGCGGGGCGTAGCCGGTGGGTGGCGCCTTCAGGAAACTGTGGTGCACCCGCATCGTCACCAGGCCGGGTGTCGGTGCCACTTCGCGCACCAGCCCACCGGGATTGTCGGCGGCGAAGGTGGCGAAAATCTCCAGCTCGGTGTTGAGCGGATAGGCCTTGGTGCGCGCCGCGTTCAGCGCCGAACGGCCAGCATCAAACTTGTAGGCGCCCTGGTTGGCCCGGCGCATGATCGCCTCCACGCCCGCCGCATCACGCATCACCAGCGCGGTTGCATCCACCACGATCTTCCCGCCGGCGTCACTTTCGATGGGCAGGCTGGCAATGATGGTGGTGGGGAAACTGTCCTTCACGCCCAGCTTGTGCGCGGCATCGCCATTGAGCGAACGGAAGGCGAGATTCTGCTCCTCCACCAATATCTTGCTGCCCACCCGGCGGAAGTGGATCAGGCTTGAATCCATCGTGCCGCGATCAAACGGCAACTCCACCGATCCGCCGCCGCTGGCTAGGCTGACGTAGTAGAGAATATCCGTATCCAGCGCCGGCACCGTCAGCAGCACGCGGCCCTTCGCGGCATCGATGCTCACCGGCATATAGGCCGCATCCTGCGCTAGCGCCGGCGCCGCCACCAACGCCACAACCGCCGTGCCCATCAAAAACCGCTTCATGCCTGCCCCCATCGATCAATCCGCGGCAGAGTGGCACCCGAACGCATCACAAGAAAGCCGGTTTTTGACGCAGGCCCAGCCCTGCGCCACACTCGCCACACATGTACACGCCCGATCCCCTGATGCGCTTCATCGCCGCCGTGCACGACGCCCTCGACCAACCTGCCGCGCATGAAACAGTTGCTGCAGCGCTGGCCCGTCTGGTCGCGCGTGACGATTGGCTGCCCCCCGCCTATGCCCAGCCGCACCCCGAACATTACCAGCAATATCTGCTCCACGCCGATCCCTCGGCACGCTTCTCCATCGTCAGCTTCGTCTGGGGCCCGGGGCAGGCGACGCCCATCCACGATCACGGCGTCTGGGGCGCTGTGGGCGTGCTGCGCGGCGCCGAATATAGCCAAGCCTACACCGCCGACGGCGCCACCCCGCCGCGCTCCATCGGCGACCGCCACATGCTGCTGCCCGGCATGGTCGAACGCGTTGGTCCGGAACTGGGCGACATCCACAAGGTCTCGAACGCCGTTGCCGATGCCGTCTCGGTGAGCATCCACGTTTATGGCACCGATATCGGCCACCACCCCCGCCACGTCTATCCGGCGGAGGGCGGCATCAAGCCCTTCATCTCCGGCTACGCCAACGGCTCCGACACGCCGGTTTTCGCGGGTTAGGCACGCGCCTGTCCGACCACCCGCCGCTGCTCATCCAGCCGCAGGGTGAGCCCGGCGTGGCGGGGCGTGTCGGCCAGTTGCCAGCGGGTGAGGCGTTCATAGTGGGCGCAGAAACGGACGATGGCGGCAAAGTCCATGCCCGGCCGGCCGGTGGCGCGGGTGAGGCTGGCTTCCTGCCCGGCGCGCCAGCGCGGCACGGTTTCCCAATCGGGGGCGGCGAGGAAGGCGAGGGCGTCGAGCATCGCCCAGGCGCGGGCATAGCTGCCGGCCAAGGCTTGGCTGATGTGGGTGCGCCAGAGGGCGTGGGGATCTTCGGCGGCTTCCAGTGCGTTCACTGGTTCGGCGAGCAGGGCGGCGGGTTGCGGGCGGGCGCCGATGCACCAGCCTTCCAGGATCAACACGTCGATCCGCGCGAAGCGGCGCCAGTGCTGCGGGGGCAGGCGATCGTCGGCCAATTTGTCGAATACCGGCAGGCTGACCGGCCGGCCGGAACGGACGCGCAGCAGCACGTCCAGCAGCAGCGGCAGATCATGTGTGCCGGGTACGCCGCGGGTGGCGAACAGCGGGTGGATCTGGGCGGCCAGGGCCTGCCGGCGGGCGCGGGTCAGGTAGAAATCGTCGAGTGAAACGGCAACAGACACGGGGGGCACGCTGCCGCCAGCATCCGGCAGCGCGCCGGCACCGTTTGGTAGCGCGCCGGCACAATACGGCAGCCGCCGCGCCAACTGCGCTGCCAAAGTGGACTTGCCCGATCCTTGCGCCCCGGCAAGGCCGATGATCAGCGGCTTGCCGCGCAGCAGGGGGGCAAGCCAGTCCAGAAGCAGGGGCAGGGCATCCATGCCGACGATGCTGCCCGCTCGTTTGGTTGCCGGCAAGGGCTGGCGCCAGTAGGCTGGCACGCATGATGGCCTTTGCCCTCGACTTCGACAAGGCGCTTGATCAGCCGCTGCTGAAAATCGGCGCGTTCAGCCTGACCCCCGAAAAACTGGTGGTGGCGGTCACCGTGATTGCCGTATCCATCGCTTTCATATGGTTTATCAGGCAGTTGACCAAGCGCAGTCTGGCTCGATCCGGCGAGGGGCGGGCGGCCACCATCTATGTTGCGGGGCAAATTGCGCGCTATCTCGTGGTGATTGGCGCACTGGCGGGGGTGATTTCCGCGCTGGGTGTTGATCTGTCGGCCCTCTCCCTGTTTGCCGGCGCGCTGGGTGTGGGCATTGGCCTTGGCCTGCAGGATGTGGTGAAGAACTTCGTTTATGGCCTGATCCTGCTGTTCGATGGCAGCATCGAAGTGGGCGATTTTGTTGAGCTTGAGGATGGCACTGCCGGGCTGGTGGTAGCGATCGGTCCACGGGCTACCACATTGAGAACAAATGATTATGTCGATATGCTGGTGCCCAACGCGGTGCTGCTGGGCGGCAAGCTGACCAACTGGACCCGCGACCGTGTCTCGCGCCGCATCCATGTGCCTTTCACCGTCGCCTATGGCAGCGACAAGGAAAAGGTGCGCACGGCAGCGCTGGAGGCAGCGCACGCAGTGGCCTTCACCCAGCCCGACGATGGTGACCGCCGCACCCAGGTCTGGCTGACCGGCTTTGGTGAATCGGCCTTGAATTTTGAGCTGGTGGTGTGGCCGTCGTTGGATGCGGTGAAGCGTCCGGGCAGCATGATGGCGGCTTATTGCTGGGCGCTGGACGATGCCTTGCGCCGCCATGGCATTGAAATCCCTTATCCTCAGCAGGATATCAGGCTGCGCAGCTGGTTTGGCCATGAAGGCGCGGACGGCGTCGCTGCAGCGGCGGGCCGGGCCATTGATGCGCCGGTGGAGACCATTGTGCCGCCCCGATCGACCAACGATGCGGCCGCTGATGTCCAGCGCAGTGACCAACCCTGATCAACAGAAGGGCTTGCCGGTTGGGCTGTAGCAGGGCCTGATGGTGGCATGAACGATTGGCCTGATATCCGCGCCGCAGTGGCGAAACTCTGCACTGGCTTCCCCGGCGAGTATTGGCGGGCGAAAGACAAGAATAGCAACTATCCCATTGAATTTGTTGAGGCGCTGACACGCGAAGGCTGGCTTTCGGCGCTGATCCCGGAAGAGTTTGGCGGCTCTGGCCTGCCGCTGTCGGCGGCCCGTGCCATCCTGGAGGAAATCCACGCCAGCGGCGGCAATGGTGCGGCGGCGCATGCGCAAATGTATGTGATGGGTACGCTGCTGCGCCATGGTTCGACGGCGCAAAAAGCCCAATATTTGCCAGCAGTTGCACGCGGCGAGCTGCGGCTGCAGGCCTTTGGCGTGACCGAGCCGACGTCGGGCAGTGACACGCTGAGCCTGCGCACGACAGCAGTACGGGATGGTGATAAATATCTGATTAATGGTCAGAAAATCTGGACAAGTCGGGCGGCGCAGAGCGATCTGATGGTGCTGCTGGCCCGTACCACGCCCAAGGATCAGGTCGCCAAGCGGACCGAGGGGCTCTCGGTGTTCCTGCTCGACATGCGCGACTGCCCCGGGCTTTCGATCCAACCCATTGAAACAATGATGAATCATGGCACGACGGCGGTGTTCTTCGATAACGTGCGCATCCCCGTCGCCAACCGCATCGGGGAGGAAGGGCAGGGCTTCCGCTACATCTTGTCGGGCATGAATGCCGAACGCATCCTGATCGCCGCCGAATGCATTGGCGATGCCCGGTTTTTCCTTGATCGTGCAACCAGTTACGCGAATGAACGCCAGGTGTTTGGCCGCCCCATCGGCCAGAACCAGGGCATCCAGTTCCCGCTCGCCCAGGCCCACGCCCGCGCCCATGCGGCAAAGCTCGTCGTCGCCGATGCCTGCCGCCGGTACGAGTCCGGCGAAGTGGCCGGGGCTGAGGCCAACATGGCCAAGATGCTGGCCGCCGAAGCCAGCTGGCAGGCCGGCGAGGCGGCGATGCAGACGCTGGGCGGATTTGCCTTCGCTGCCGAATATGACATCGAGCGCAAGTTCCGGGAAACACGCCTTTATCAGGTCGCGCCGGTCTCCACCAATCTGATCCTCGCCTATATCGCCGAGCATGTGCTGGGCCTGCCCAAGAGTTATTAGGGCTGGCAAAAACCGCAATCGACGCAGGCGTTCACAAGCGTAGGGTGCGCCGGTTCCATAAGGGAGAAATTCAATGGCCGAAGCCTATATCATCGATACCGTCCGCACCCCGCGTGGCATTGGCAAGGTGGGCAAGGGCAGCCTGGCCGACATGCACCCGCAGCATCTCGCCGCGGCCGTGCTGAAGGCCATTGCCGAGCGTAACCATCTGAATACGGCTGAAGTTGATGATATCATCTGGTCCACCTCCACCCAGAAAGGCAAGCAGGGTGGCGATCTTGGCCGCATGGCGGCGCTTGATGCCGGTTATGATCTGAAGGCCAGTGGCATGACGCTGGATCGCTTCTGCGGCGGTGGCATCACCTCGGTGAACCTGGCTTCCGCCCAGATCATGAGCGGCATGGAAGATCTGCTGATCGCCGGCGGCACCGAAATGATGAGCTATACCGCCACCATGGCCCAGGAAGAGCGCGCCGCCGGCCTGCCGCCGATGATGATGGGCAGCGGCAACGCCCGCCTGCAGGCGCACCATCCGCAGAGCCACCAGGGCGTGTGCGGCGATGCCATCGCCAGCATGGAAGGCATCAGCCGCGCCGACGTTGACGCGCTGGGCCTGGAAAGCCAGAAGCGGGCTGCGCAAGCCATTGCCGAAGACCGCTTTTCCAAGAGCGTGATCCCGGTTTATCGCGAGGACGGCACGCTGGCGCTGGATCATGAAGAGTTCCCGCGGCCGCAGACCACGATGGAAGGCCTTTCTGCGCTGGAGCCGAGCTTCACCAAGATCGCCGACATGCCGCTGGATGCGCAGGGCACGACGTTCCGCAAGCTGATCAATGCGAAATATCCCGATCTGAAGATCGAGCACATGCACCATGCCGGCAACTCTTCGGGCGTGGTGGATGGCGCCGCCGCGGTGCTGCTGGCCAGCAAGGCCTATGCCGAAAAGAACGGCCTGAAGCCGCGCGCCCGCATCGTGACGATGGCCAACATGGGCGATTGCCCGACCCTGATGCTGAACGCGCCGGTGCCGGCCGCGCGCAAGGCGCTGGCCAAGGCTGGGCTCACCGTTGATGATATCGACCTGTGGGAAATCAACGAAGCCTTTGCCGTGGTTGCGGAAAAGTTCATCCGTGATCTGAAGCTGGACCGTGACAAGGTGAACGTGAACGGCGGCGCCATTGCGCTGGGGCATCCGATTGGCGCCACTGGCTCGATGCTGATTGGCACCGTGCTCGACGAACTGGAGCGCCGCGATCTGAAGCGCGGGCTGGTTACCATGTGCGCGGCCGGCGGCATGGCCCCGGCGATCATCATCGAGCGCATGTGATTGCAGCGCGGGGGAGGGGCTGATGTACCAGCTCCTCTCCGGCCTGCGCGTCGTTGAAGCCGCGGCCTTTGTCGCCGGGCCGACCGGGGGCTTGTATCTGGCGCAGATGGGCGCTGAGGTCATCCGCATTGACCAGATTGGCGGCGGCCCGGATTACAAGCGCTGGCCGCTGACCGAGGCTGGCGACAGCCTCTATTGGGAGGGGCTGAACAAGGCCAAGCGCTCCATCCAGATCGACCTGTCTCGCCCGGAAGGCCGCGAACTGGCCGTCGCGCTGGCCACGGCGCCGGGCGACGAAGCCGGCCTGTTCCTGACCAATTTTCCGGTGGATGGCTTCCTTTCCCACGCGGCGCTGACCGCGCGCCGGCCGGACATCATCACCGCCCGCATCATGGGTTGGGCCGACGGCAAGCCCGCGCTGGATTACACGGTGAATGCCGCCGTGGGTGTGCCAGCGATGACCGGGCCGGTGGGCGATACGCGGCCGGTCAATGCCGTGCTGCCGGCCTGGGATCTGCTGGGCGGCACCTGGGCGGCGTTTGCCATGGTGAGCGCCCTGCATCGTCGGCGGCAGACGGGGGAGGGCGCCGAAATCCGCGTGCCGCTGTCCGATCTGGCGGCCACCTCGATGTCGCATCTCGGTTTTGCCGCCGAAGCCCTGTTGCAGGGCGATCGCGGCCGGCTGGGCAATGATCTTTTCGGCGCCTTCGGGCGTGATTTCGCCACGGCCGATGGGCAGCGGATCTACCTTGTCGCCATCACGCCGAGGCAGTGGCGCGGGCTGGTGGCCGCCCTCGGCTTGGGCGACGCAGTGGCTCGAGTGGAGACCGTAACGGGTGCCGACTTCACCGCCGATGAAGGTGCCCGCTTCACCCATCGTGGCCTGTTGTTCCCGCTGTTCGAAGCAGCGATGGCGGCGCAAAAACTGGCTGATCTCGCGCCCCGACTGGATGCGGCCGGCGTCACCTGGGGGCCATACCAGACGCTGGCGCAGGCCGTGCATGGCGATGCCCGGCTGTTCACCGCCAACCCGATCTTTCAGACGATTACGCACAAATCGGGCCTCACCTATCCCGCCGCTGGTCCGGCTGCGACGCTGGCCGGCGAACCGCGCGGCCCGGTGCGCCCGGCGCCACAGCTTGGGGCCGATACCGACGCCGTGCTCGCCGAGGTGCTGGGCCTGGCCAGTGGTGCCATCGGCCGGCTGCATGATGAAGGGCTGGTGGCATGACGCCGGAGGAGATCGCCCACTGGCAAAGCTGGTGTGCAAAGCCGGAATGGCGCGAGGAAGCGTTGCACGGACCTGACGTATTGCGGCTGGCCGAGGCGCTGAATTGGGACGCAGACACGCTGGGTTGGCCGCCCTTGGGTCATCTCGCGCTGTTCCTGCCGCCGCCGGGCCCGCGCGGGCCGGATGGCCATCCAGTGCGTGGCGGCTTCTTCCCGCCGGTGTCCTTGCCGCGCCGCATGTTTGCCAGTGCAGATTATCAGTTTCACCGCCCGCTGATCGCCGGCATGCCAGCCATGCAGATGCGGGTGCTGGAAAGCCTGACGCCCAAGACTGGCAAGACCGGCACGATGCTGCTGGGCCAGGTGCGGATCGAGATCTGGCAGGAAGGCGAGAAGGCGCTGGAGGAGGTGCAGACGATTGTGTGGCGCGATGATGGCCCGCCCGTGCCGCTGCCGGTGCCGGCCAGCCCGCCACCCATCCGCGATGCCGGTTTCACGCTTGGTCCGGTCCAGCTCTTCCTGTTTTCCGCTGCCACTGCCAATGCCCACCGCATCCATTATGATCTGGCCTATGCGCAGGGCGAGGAGGGTTATCCCGGCCTTGTTGTCCACGGCCCGCTGGTGGCAGCGCAATTGTTGGGCCTGTGGGAACGGCGGCACGGACCGGCCAAGCGCTTTTCCTTCCGTGCGCAGGCGCCGCTGTTCGCCGGACAGTCGATTGCGCTGGCAGCAAGTGATGATGGCTTGCAGGCGCTGCGCTGTGACGGCACGGTGGCAATGAGCGCAAACGCAGGGTGAACCCATGGACAGCGAAACCTTCGGCCTGCTGAAAGACCAGCTGGCCCGCTATGTCGAGGAACGGCTGATCCCGGCCGAAGACACGGTGGAGGAAGCTGACGATATCCCGCCCGATATCGTGTCTGAATTCAAGGAAATGGGCCTGTTTGGCCTGTCGGTGCCGGAAGAATTTGGCGGCCTTGGCCTGACCATGGCAGAGGAATCGCAGCTGGTGCGCATCCTCACCCGCGCCAGCGTCACCTTCCGCAGCCTGATCGGCACCACGGTCGGCATCGGCAGCCAGGGCATCATGATCGATGGCACGGCCGAACAGAAGGCCACTTGGCTGCCCAAATTCGCCACCGGTGAGGCCATCGCCAGCTTCGCGCTGACCGAGCCGGGCGCCGGTTCCGATGCCGCCTCCCTGCGCTGCTCGGCGGTGCGCGAGAGCGATCATTACCGCATCAATGGCACCAAGCGCTACATCACCAATGCCCCGCGCGCGACCGTGTTCACCCTGATGGCCCGCACCGAGCCCGACGTGAAGGGCGCCGCCGGCATCAGCGCCTTCATCGTCCCGGCCGACAGCCCCGGCATTTCGCTGGGCAAGCCCGATCGCAAGATGGGGCAGCGCGGCGCCAAGACCTGCGATGTGATCCTGGAAGATGTGATGGTGCCGGCCGCCAACATCATCGGCGGCGTGCCCGGCCAGGGCTTCCGCACCGCCATGAAGGTGCTCGATCGTGGCCGCATCCACATCGCCGCCGTCGCACTGGGCATGGCTGACCGGTTGATCGAGATGAGCCTGAATTACGCCATGGAGCGCCAGCAATTCGGCAGCCGCATCGGCGATTTCCAGCTGGTGCAGGCGATGCTGGCCGACATGGAGGTGGATCGGTTGACAACCGCTGCCCTGCTCGAACGCACCGCGGCGCGCTTTGATGCGGGCGAGGTGACAGCGCGCGAATGTTCGGTGCTGAAACTCCACGCGTCGGAAGCCGTCGGCCGCATCGCCGATCGCGCCGTGCAGATCCACGGCGGCGCCGGTTACATGGCGGAATACAAGGTGGAACGTTTCTATCGCGATGTACGGCTGCTCAGGATCTATGAAGGCACCAGCCAGATCCAGCAGACCATCATTGCCAAGGCCATGATGCGGGAGAAGAACTGATGCGCCGGGCTGCAATTGTTTCCCCCATTCGCACCGGGGTTGGCCGTTTTGGCGGGTCGTTGGCGGGTTTTCCGGCCGGTGAATTGGGCGCGATCATCCTGAAGGCGCTGATGGAGCGCACCAAGATCGATCCGGAACGCGTGGACGACGTGGTGTTCGCCCATGGCTACCCCAATGGCGAGGCGCCGTGCGTGGCACGCTGGTCGTGGCTGGCGGCCGGTTTTCCGGAATCCGTGCCGGGCGTCTCGCTCGACAGGCGCTGCGGATCGGGCCTGCAGGCCGTGATCGATGCATCGATGCGGGTGGCGACGGGCGCCGCCGATATCGTGGTGGCCGGCGGTGTCGAAAGCATGAGCCAGGTCGAATATTACAGCACCGATCATCGCAATGGCGCCCGCATGGGCAGCACGACCTTCCACGACCGACTGGTGCGCGGCCGGGTGATGAGCCAGCCGATCAGCCGTTACGGCGTGATTTCCGGCATGATCGAAACCGCCAACAACCTGGCCAAGGATTACGGCATCAGCCGCGAGTTATGCGACGCCTATGCCGCGCAAAGCCACCAGCGCGCCGCCAAGGCTTGGGCGGATGGCAAGTTCGCCGACGAACTGGTGCCGGTCGAAATCCCGCAGAAGAAAGGCTCGCCCATCGTGTTCGCCGCCGATGAAGGCATCCGCGCCGATGCAACGCCGGAAAGCCTGGCGCTGCTGAAATCGATCGAAAAGGACGGCGTGGTGACCGCCGGCAACGCCAGCCAGCAGAACGACGGCGCGTCGGCCTGCCTGGTGGTGGCCGAAGAACTGCTGGAACCGCTGGGCCTTGAACCCATGGCCTGGCTGACCGGCTGGGCGGCGGCCGGCTGCGACCCCTCACGCATGGGCATCGGCCCAGTGCCGGCAGTGGAGCGGTTGTTCGCGCGGACCGGCATGAAATGGGATGATATTGATCTGGTCGAATTGAACGAAGCCTTTGCACCGCAAGTGCTGGCGGTGTTGAAAGGCTGGGGCTGGCACGACCCCGACAAGCTCAATGTCAACGGCTCCGGCATCAGCCTTGGCCACCCGATTGGGGCCACTGGCGGGCGCATATTGGCGACGATGTTGAACGAAATGCGCCGCCGTGATGCACGGTTCGGATTGGAGACCATGTGCATCGGCGGTGGCCAGGGATTGGCGGCCATCTTTGAGAAAGCATAAGAGGAATCGCACTGAGGCCATTGTCTTGTTTGTGTTTTCTTAACGTTAATACATTATGTCATCGCCCGGGGTCGACTCGGAGCAAGCGCATGATTGTGCGTTCAATCGCATTTGGATTGCTGGTCATTGCTGCGGGTCCAGCGCAGGCCGTCGTGGCCATTCCAGGGCTGTTCAACAGTGGCCGGCTAGCCAATGACTCGGCTGTCACGACCGGTACAGTGCAGGAGCAGAACTGGTTCTTGAATGGCATCAGTCGGCCTTGGAACAGCGGCTCCATCAATGGCGCATGGCTGGCCAACAACAGCGTTTCGCGTTGGATGACGCCAACCAGCAACGGCAACCAATCGCTGGACCCCATTTCAAACGGCTTTTACACCTATTCGATCGCCTTCGATCTCGGCAAATTCGTGCCCGGTACGGCGAGCTTCAACGGCCGTTTCGCGTCCGACAACACGGTGACCTCGATCCTGCTCAATGGCACCCAGATCACCCAGGCCGGACTGGGGGCATTCAATCAGTGGACCAGTTTTTCGGCCAGTACCGGCTTTATTGGCGGTCTCAATACGCTCAGTTTTCGGCTTCTCAACCTCGCTCAGGCCAATGGCAACCCCTCAGGCTTGCGCGTTGAAATCCTGGGCAGTGCTTATGAGCCGGTGCCGGAACCGGCCAGTTGGACGATGATGATCGCCGGCTTTGGCATGGTGGGCACCATTTTGCGCCGCCGCAACGCCATGGCCTGACCAGCTCTGCAACTGGCGGGCGCACATTGGCTTCGATGTGCCACGAAATGCAGCGGCGAAAGGCCCATTTTGGATTGCAGACCATGTATATCGGCGGTGGCAAAGGACTGTCCGCCATCTTTGAAAGTGTCTGATCACCTCTGTGTCAAGTTGTTAACTTCTTTCCGCTTTGTTGGACCTTCATAGTTTGGTAACAGAGACTTGAGTGTGATTCGGGGGAGTCAGTCGCGTACAGGGGCGTTCAGTCACGATCGCGGCAACTTTCTCCAGATCGGGGCAATCGCCCTTCAGCAACGGCTAACCCCGGTCGGGGGCTAGGAGCGGTGCCAGTCCTTGCGGGCTGGCACCGTTTTCCATTTCCGGCTACCCCCGGATCATGACTGAAACGACCGCTCCTGCCGCGCTGGCCGGCATCCGTGTGCTTGATCTGTCGCGCGTGCTGGCCGGGCCGTGGAGCACGCAGATCCTCGCCGATCTGGGTGCCGATGTGGTGAAGGTGGAAGCGCCCGGCCGCGGCGATGATACCCGCGCCTGGGGCCCGCCCTTCCTGCAAGGGCCAGACGGGCAGGACGAGATCGGCACTTCGGCCTATTATCTCGCCGCCAACCGCAACAAGCGCAGCATCGCGGTGGATTTCGCCTCGTCCGAAGGCGCCGCGCTGCTGCGCCGACTGGCGGCCAAGGCTGATATCGTCATCGAGAATTTCAAGGTGGGCGGCCTGAAGAAATATGGCCTTGATTGGGAGAGCCTGCGGGCGGTGAAGCCCAATCTCATCTATTGTTCCGTCACCGGTTTCGGCCAGACCGGGCCTTATGCTGCCCGAGGTGGCTATGATTTCGTGGCGCAGGGCATGGGCGGCTTCATGGCCATTACCGGCGAGGAAGGCGGCCAGCCGCTGCGGGCCGGGGTCGCCATGGCCGATGTGACGACCGGGCTTTATGCCACCATCTCCATCCTGGCCGCGCTGCGCCATGCCGAACGCACCGGGGAGGGCCAGCACATCGATATCAGCCTGCTCGACACCCAGATCGCCTGCCTGGCCAACCAGGCGATGAACTGGCTCGTGGGCGGCGTCGATCCCGGCCGGCTGGGCAACCGCCACCCAACCGTGGTGCCCTACAAGACCTTCGATGTGGCTGATGGCACCATCATCATCGCCATCGGCAACGATGGCCAGTTCCGCGCCTTCTGCGCGCTGATGGGCGTGCCGCAACTGGCGCAGGATGCGCGTTTCGTCACCGCCAGCGCCCGCCTGATCAACCGCGACGCTATCGAGGCCGAAGTGCAGCGACTGGTGGCGAACGAACCCGGCCTGCCACTGATCGACCGACTGGCCGCCGCCGGGGTTCCGGCCGGGCCGGTGAACAAGGTGAGCGAGGTGTTTGCTGACCCCTTCATCACCGCCCGCAATGTCGTGCATGATTTCGTGCGGGCCGATGGCGCCCATATCCCCAGCATCGCTTTCCCCGGCAAACTCAGCGCCACACCGGCCACAATGCGCCGCCCGCCACCGCGCGTGGGTGAAGACGAGCAGAGTATTTTGGCCGATTGGTTGGACGGTTAACCGGGACTTTACGTAAAACGGCGACAATAACCCCCGTAATGGATGCTTAGTTGCGGGTGGCAAGAGTGATGGAAGATCGTGATACCGACGTTGGTGGCGTGGTTTGGGTGCGGCGCGCCTTCTTGGTGATGTCGGCATTGTGGTTGGTGGTGCAGGGCCATCTTGGCAGTTTTCTGGGGCGCTGGGATGAAAGCCATCTCGCCGGCAATATCTGCTGGCTGCTGATCTTCTATTGCCTGGCGCGGACGTTGCTGGATTGGGGCCTGACCAGCCTGCGCCTGCACCGCCTGTCATCCGATGCCTTGTTTCTGCTCGCCGTGATGCTGGGCCTGGAAGTGGCGTGGCGGGCCATCGCCGGGCCGAGCGGGATGGCGGAAAGTGCTGGCTTTGCGACCTTCGTGATGCAGCCCTTCCTGGTGGTGATCGGGATGGCCACGCTGCACCGCCGCGCCTTCAACGCCCGCTGACCTATTGTCCTTTGAATTGGGGCGGCCGCTTTTCAAGGAAGGCCGTCATCGCTTCCTTGTTGTCGCTGGTCGTGTGCGCCAGCGCCTGCATGGCAGCGGAAAGCTGCAGCACGGTTTCCAGACTGGCCTGACGGGCCTCCCAAAGCAGCCGCTTGGTCATGCGCACCGCCTGCGGTGGGTTGGCAGCGATGCGAGCGGCATAGGCGCGGGCCGCATCCAGCAATTCTGCATCCGGCACCACCTTGCTCACCAGCCCGATGCGCAGGGCTTCGGCGGCGTCCACCATGTCGCCGGTCAGCGCCATTTCGGCCGCCTTGGCGTGGCCCACCACATGCGGCAGCAGCCAGGCGCCGCCATCGCCGGGGATGATGCCCAGCTTCACGAAACTCTCGGCGAATTTGGCGCTCTCCCCGGCCACGCGAATGTCGCACATGCAGGCCAGATCACAGCCGGCACCGATGGCCGGGCCGTTCACCGCCGCCACGATCGGCACTTCCAGCGCGGCAAAGGCGCGGGGCAAGCGCTGGATGCCGGTGAGATAGTTGCGCCTGGTCTTGATCGGCGACGCACTGGCCAGCCCGTCACCGCTCGCCATCTTCTTGAGGTTGCCGCCCGATGAAAAGGCACTGCCGGCCCCGGTGAGGATGGCAACGCGCGCATCCGGATCATTCTCCAGCCGGATGAGCGCCGCCAGGATCGCATCCACCATGTCGTCATCCGAAACAGGGTTGCGCAGTTCCGGCTGATTGAGGGTCAGCGTGACGATGTGGCCATCGCGTTCGTAAAGGACATGCTCGGTCATTGCTCTCTCCTATCGGACGCCAAGGCCACGCGCGATGATGCCGCGCAATATTTCACGGGTGCCGCCGCGCAAACTCACCATCGGCGCGATCTGTACGGTGGCGTGCAGCGTGGCCAGCAGCGATCCGGGCGGATCGGGGATCAGCGGCAACAGGCTGCGGGCGATTTCGGGGATGGCCTGTTCGAAGGTCGCGCCAAGGTCCTTCACCATGGCCGCTTCCAACGCGGGATCTTCGCCGGCTTCCAGCAGGGCCGCCATACCGCGCGCCATCAGCCGCAGCACCATCAGGTGCCCCGCCAGCCGGCCCAGCGGGGCATGGGCGGCGGCAGCATCTTCGGGTAGTGCCGCGACCAGTTCCTCCGCCAGCACCAGTGTCGACAGGAAACGTTCGGGGCCGGAGCGTTCATAGGCCAGCTCGCTCATCACCTGGGCCCAGCCATTGCCCTCGGCGCCGACCAGCGCATCGCCGGGTACGAACACATAATCGAAATGCACTTCGTTGAAATGATGCTCGCCCATCAGATCGATGATCGGCCGCAGGTTCAGGCCCGGCGAGTCCATCGGCACCAGCAACTGGCTCAGCCCTTCATGCCGCTGGCCTTCGCCCGTGCGGCACAGCAACAGCATGGCGTGCGCCTTGTGGGCATAGGTGGTCCACAACTTCGTGCCGTTCACCCGCCAGCCGCCGTCCACCGGCCGCGCGCGGGTCGTGAGCGCGGCCAGATCGGAACCTGCCCCCGGCTCGCTCATGCCGATGCAGGCAAACAGTTCGCCGCGCGCGATGGCGGGCAGATAGGCCGCCTGCTGGGCCGGCGTGCCGAATTTGAGCAACAATGGCCCGGTCTGGCGATCGGCAATCCAGTGCGCCGCCACCGGCGCCCCGGCAGCGAGCAATTCCTCGATCACCACCAGCCGGTCGAGCGCGCTCTTCTCGTGCCCACCCACCGCCTTCGGCCATGTCATCGCCAGCCAACCGCGTTCGCCCAGCTTGCGACTGAAATCCGGGCTGTGGCCGTTCCAGCTGTGGGCGCGGACATCCGGGGGCAGGGCGGCGAGCTCCTCGGCCAGAAAATCCCGCACGTCGGCGCGCAAATCGGCACGCGCGGCGGTTTCGGCCACCACCGGAAAGCGGAAACGATCACCGGCCGTGGCCGGTTCGGCGAGACCGAGCAGCGGTTCATCCGTCGCCAGCCGCCACAGGCTACCGCGCGCCAGCACGTCAGCGCCCAGTCGTGTGTGCCAATCATGTTCGCTACCGGCCGTATCGCGGCGCTGCCACAGCGCACGCGTGAACAAATGCAGGCGGTGTTCCGCCGTCACGCCGATGGCGCCGTGCAACTGGTGCGCCAGCGCCGCGACCACGCCGGCCGCTTCGCTGGCGCGGGCCTTGCCTGCCGCCACCAGCGCCCAGTTTTCACCCGCCAGCCCCAATCCTGCCAGCCCGACCGCCGCGCCGGCTGCGGCCGTTTCGGCGGCCATCTGCGCCAGGCTGTGCTGCACCGCCTGGTTCTTCGACAGCGGCTTGCCGAACTGCTGGCGCGTCTGGGTCCACTCCAGGGTCAGCGCCAGCACGGATTCGCACAGGCCGGCAATCTCGGCGGTGGCCAGCGCCGGCGCCCACAATTCGGCCGGACACTCTGGCGCCGCATCGATCGTCGCTTCGGCCAGCGGCCACGGTGCGCCGGCCTTGCCGTGCGCGCGGGCTATGGCCAATACCGTCGCCGCATCCAGCGCCAATCCGCCCGCCGCCTCACTGGCGAGCGCCAGTTGCAGGCCGGCGGCGGTGATGGCGTCCCAGCCGTCCGCTCGGCCGCCTGCACGCGCCGCGCGCAGGCGCGCGTCAGTCGCTTCGTGGGCAAGCAGCCGGCTCACTTGATCGATCAGCACATCATTCATGCCCCCAGCTTAAGCGCAGCGCAGGCCGCCGCACAGGCTGGAGTTTCCGGCAGGCATTGCACTGCTTGGGCGCTTGCGCCACCACAGGCCATGCTTTCGGTGCTCGACATGTTTCGCGTGGGCGTTGGCCCGTCCAGTTCGCACACGGTGGGGCCGATGCGCATCGCTCTGCGCTTTGGCCAGCGGCTGGCGCGGCGGCGCTGGCCGGACGGCGCGCGGGTGGTGGTGATGTTGCAGGGCAGTCTCGCTTTCACCGGCCATGGTCATGGCACGCTGCGGGCGACGACGCTTGGGCTGCTGGGCCATGGGCCGGAGACG
This sequence comes from Sphingomonadales bacterium 32-65-25, assembly GCA_002280855.1. GTDB lineage: Bacteria > Pseudomonadota > Alphaproteobacteria > Sphingomonadales > Sphingomonadaceae > Sandarakinorhabdus. The sequence continues at coordinate 213,391 of NCEU01000007.1, forward strand.
TTTGACGCGGTGCAGGCCGAGCGCGATCTGGCCATGCTGGAGCGGACGCGGCAGCTGGCCGGCCTCGCCTTTGATCCTGCCACCGATATCCGCCTCGATTACGAGACCCGCGACCTGCTGCACCCCAACGCCATGCGGCTGGCGGTGGTGGCCGGCGATGCGCTGCTGGCCGAAGAGGAGTGGTTCTCCACCGGTGGCGGCTTCATCGCCAGCCGGCGCCAGCTGGAACAGGCCGCCCCGGCCGATCGGGTGGCGACCGGCCGCGACGTGCCGCATCCGTTTGCCAGCGCCGCCGAACTGCTGGCCATTGCCGAAGCGACGGGCCAGAGCCTCGAAACCATTGTGCTGGCCAATGAAGACGCCATCCGCCTCCGCGCCGAAACGCTGGCCGGCTTGGATCATGTTGCTGCCGTCATGCTGGCCTGCATCGAACGCGGCCTGCACACTGAGGGCATCTTGCCCGGCGGCCTGAAGGTGGAACGCCGCGCGCCGTCGCTGTGGCAGCAGTTGCAGCAGGGCCGCAGCGCCAACGAGCCTGAGCGATTGTTCGACTGGCTCAACGTCTATGCCATGGCGGTGAACGAGGAAAATGCCGCCGGCGGCCAGGTGGTGACCGCGCCCACCAACGGCGCGGCCGGCATATTGCCCGCCGTGATGAAGCATTATTGCGAAGGGGCTGATCAGCGCCGCCGTTTCCTCGCCACCGCCGGCGCCATCGGCCTGCTCTACAAGCAGCGCGCGTCGATTTCCGGTGCGGAAATGGGCTGCCAGGGCGAGGTGGGCGTTGCCTGCTCGATGGCGGCGGCGGGGCTGGCTGCCGTTTGGAATGCTTCGCCCACCCAGGTCGCCAATGCGGCCGAGATCGGCATGGAGCATAATCTTGGCCTCACCTGTGATCCCGTGGGTGGCCTGGTGCAGATCCCCTGTATCGAGCGCAACGCCATCGGCGCCGTGAAGGCCGCCAACGCCGCCCGGCTGGCGCTGCATCGGCCCGGGCTGAGCCGCGTGAGCCTTGATCAGGTGATCGAGACGATGCGCCAGACCGGCATCGACATGAGCCACAAATACAAGGAAACCAGCCAGGGTGGTCTGGCCGTCAACGTGGTGGAGTGCTGAACAATGAGCGTCACCCTGAGTGTGAGCGACACGATCGCCACCATCACCCTCAACCGCCCGGAAAAACGCAACGCGTTGAGCCAGGCGATGCTGGCCGAACTGGAACGCATTGCGGACAGCCTGCGCGGCGCCGGCGATGTGCGTGCCGTGGTGCTGCGCGGCGAGGGGACGGATTTTTCGGTGGGTGCCGATATTGGCGAGATGGAAGGCCGTCTCGGCGCCCCGGCCCCCTTGGCCGAAGCCCGCCGCGCCGCGCAACTGGGCGCGCGGGTGATGCGGGCGGTACAGGGCATTGATCAGCCAACTATTGTGGCGCTGAAAGGCGTGGCCACCGGCGGCGCCACCTGCATCGCCACGGCCTGCGATTTCCGGGTGGCGGCGGCGGGTTCGCGGCTGGGCTATGGCGAGGTGAAGATCGGCATCAACCTGATGTGGAACGCGCTGGGGCCGCTGATCGAACTGGTCGGGCCGGCCCGCGCCAAGCGGCTGGTGATGACGGGTGCGCTGTTCGATGTCGAAACCCTGGCCGGCTGGGGCCTGATCGATGAAATCGTGCCGGCCGGCAGCGAGGACGCGCGGGCTTATGAACTGGCCGCCGACTATGCCGCGCTGCCGCCGCTGGCCGTGCAGATGATCAAGCGTAGCATCAATGCCGTTTCAGGCGCGCTCCATGCCGCCGTGCTGCACGCCGATGCCGATCAATGGCTGCTGGCGACGCAAGGTGCGGATTTTGCCGAGGCGTTGGCGGCGTTCCGCGAGAAGCGGCCCGGATACTTCACGGGAAACTGACTTGGCTGGTAATTGCCACGCCTCCCTCGCTGCCCGATGCTGAGCCATCACGGGGAGAAGTTCATGCTCATCATCCGCCTGCTCTGCGTCGTCATCTTTGCCAGCCTCACCGTCTACACCGCGCCGGTGCTGATGGCGGAACCGAACCTGTTCCCGGCCTTCTTCGGGGCCGTTTCCGGCGGCGGCTGGCAGGGGCAGTTCAACCTCGATTTCATGTTCATGCTCACCCTGTCCGGCCTCTATATCGGCTGGCGGCACCGTGGTTCGCCGGCCGGCCTCGCGCTGGCTGTCGTTGCCTTTCTGGGCGGAGCGATGTTCCTTTCGGTCTATCTGTTCGTGCAGAGCTTCCGCTGTGAAGGGGATGTGCGCAAACTGCTGGTGGGTTGACGGAATCGCCCGCGCCGCCAATCTGGCGCGGTGACGATATTCGCGCTCCACAGCCCCGAAGCCAGCCTTGTCCTTGAACGGGCCGGCGACACGCTGTTGTGGCGGCACCTGGGTTTGCCGGTCGAGACCACCGGCCTGCCGCCACTCGCCAGCACCCGCGGCGCGGCGACCTTCAGCCTGGATGAAGATGTGCCCTTTGCCAGCGCGCCCGGCCTCGGCTGGTTCGGGCCGCTGGCGGTGCGGGTTGCGGGCCGGGTGCTGCGCTGGGCAGTGACGGACGTCGCGGCGGACGCGGACTCGCTGCGTTGCACCCTCACCGATGCTGATAGCGGCCTGCTGCTCGAACAGACTGTCTGCTTGGCTCCCGGCGGCGGCTTCGCGATCAGCGCGGCGCTCGGCAACGATGGCCCGGTGCCGATCACGATCAATCATCTGGCCAGCGCGCTGCTGCCGTTGCCGGCCGGGCTGGATCGCATCCTCAGTTGGCGCGGCCGCCATGCTGCCGAATTTGTGGAGTGCATGGAGCCGCTCCCCGCCCACCAATGGCGGCGCGAGACACGGCGCGGCTTGCCCGGCCATTGCGGCCCGCCCGGCTTGTATCTGCTGGGTGAGGGAGCCGGCTGGGATCAGGGCCTCATGCTGGCGGCGCAACTGGCCTGGTCAGGCGATGCCGCATTGGCGGTGGAGCGCGACGATGAAGGCCGGCATTTCCTGTCGGCGGGCATGGAAGACGGCTTCACCCTGCAACCCGGCGAGCGTTTCGAAGCCCCGCGGCTGCTGCTGGCAATGAGCGGCAAGGGCCGTAACGGCGCGATGCAGCAGATGCACGGTTTTGTGCGGGCGTCGATGGATTGGCCCTCAGGCGCAATGCGCCCGCGCCCGGTGCACCTGAACAGCTGGGAAGCCTGCTATTTCCGCCACGATGAAGCCCGCATTCTTGACCTCGCCCGCGCCGCCGCCGCCATCGGGGCGGAGCGCTTCATCCTCGATGACGGCTGGTTCCTCGGCCGCAACCATGACCGTGCTGGCCTGGGCGACTGGACCGCCGATCCGGCAAAATATCCCGACGGGTTGAAACCGCTGGCACAGGGCGTCAACGCGCTGGGCCTGGAATTCGGCCTGTGGGTCGAACCGGAAATGGTCAATCCCGATAGCGATTTGTACCGCGCGCACCCCGATTGGGCGCTGCATGTGCCGGGCGCACCGCAGCCCACCGCGCGTAACCAGTTAGTGCTGAACCTGTCGCTGCCGGCGGTGGAGGATTATCTCTTCGCTGCGCTCGACACACTGCTCAGCGACGTGCCGATCGCCTACCTGAAATGGGATCACAACCGCGATCTGGCCCCGCCCGGTGGCATCGGCCAGGTGCAGGGCCTCTATCGCCTGCTCGCCCGCCTGCGCGCGGCGCACCCGGATGTGGAAATCGAAAGCTGTGCCGGCGGCGGCGGCCGCATCGATGCCGGCATTGCCGCCTTCACCCACCGGTTCTGGACCAGCGACAATCTCGATGCCGTCAGCCGCGTCAGTATCCAGCGCGGCTTTCAGGCCTTCTTCCCAACCGAACTGATGGGCGCTCACGTGGGCGCCAGCCCGGCCCACGCCACCGGCCGCCGCCAGACTTTGGGCTTCCGCGCCGGCGTCGCGCTGCCCGGCCATTTCGGGGTTGAGCTGGACCCGGCCAAGCTGCCCGAAACCGAGCGCGCCGAACTGGCCGGCTGGATCGCGTTCCACAAACAGTGGCGACACCTGCTGCACGGGCAGACGCTGGTAATGGGCGAGGGGCCGGATGGGCTGCTATGGCAGGCCAGCGGCTATGGTGCGGAATGGCTGTTGCTGGTCACTCGCATCGCGCCCCCGCAGGATCGCCGGCCGCAGCCGCTGCTGCTGCCGTTCCTGGCCGGTGCCGGGCCGGTCCATGTTCGCTTGCTTGCTCGCGCCGGCACGCTGCCGCACAAGGGGTTCGGCGAAACGGAATTGCTCGCCCAGCTCTCAGGCGACGGCGTCAGATTCCCCGCCAATTGGCTGGCCCACGCCGGACTGCCGCTCACGCCATTGCTGGCGGAAAGCGTGGCGGTGATCCATTTGAAGGCGTGACCAGTCCGACGTCGACTGCACAACAATTGGATCGCTCGTCGCCCCGGACTTGATCCGGGGCCCCGCTTTTTTCTGCGCCAACAAAGCGTCGCCCCGGGTCAAGCCCGGGGCGACGACCCAAAAGGGTGCAAGCCGATCTATCCGTTCCGCCGCGCCAGATATTGCCAGAGGATGCCGCGCTGGATCTCGTTGGTGCCGGCATAGATGGAGCCGGCGCGGTCGTTGAGATATTTGGGAAAGGCTTTCGCCGCCCACGCCGGGCCAACACCCAGGCCATCGGCCGGCGCGGTGAAGCCGGGTACCGGACCGCCGGGCAGGGTGAGATGCGGCTGATAGGCTTCCACCCAGGGCAGGGCGGCTTCCACCTCCAGCTCGGTCAGGCGCTGGCTGAGTTCGGTGCCGAGGATTTTCAGCGCGCTCGCCATCGGGCCGGGGGCGGCACCGTTGGACAGGCCGGCATTGAACTGCAGTTCCAGTGCATCCAGCGCCTCGATCTCGGTGCGCAGCGCCGCAATGCGGCCCGGCATCGCCTGGCCGGTTTCGGCGAGGTGCACCACCAGCGTATCGACCCGCTTCACCAGGCTCGGCGCATAGGCATGGCCGCCGCGCTCGAATTCCATCAGATATTTGGCCACCGTCCAGCCATCGTCGATGCGGCCGACCACATTGGCCACCGGCACCCGCACCGCGTCGAAAATCACCTCGTTCTGCACATGCTCGCCGGAAAGCGACACAATCGGTCGCACGCTCACGCCCGGCGTTTTCATGTCGATCAGCAGGAAGGTGATGCCCAGCTGCGGTTTTTCCATCCGGGTGGTGCGCACCAGGCAGAAGATCCAGTCCGCATAATGCGCGTGCGTCGTCCAGATCTTGCGGCCGGTGCAGATGAAGTGATCACCGTCGCGTTCGGCCTTCATCTGCAGCGAAGCGAGGTCAGAGCCGGAATTGGGTTCCGAATAGCCCTGGCACCAGAATTCCTCGCCAGCCAGCATCGGCGGCAGGAAGCGGCGCTTCTGTTCTTCGGTGCCATAATGCAGCAGCACCGGCCCGCACATGCCCAGCCCCATGGGGGAGAGCGGCGGCGCGCCGGCTTCGGTGGTTTCGCGGGCGAAGATATAGCGTTTGGCCACGCTCCAATCGCAGCCGCCGGCCTCCACCGGCCAGCTTGGCGCCACCCAGCCACGCGCGTGCAGCTTCTTCTGCCAGGCCAGCGCGACGTCGGGCGGCGCATAAACACTGGTCATGCCGGCGGCCGCCATCTTGAGCTCGGGCGTCAGTTCGGCAGCAAGGAAGGCCCGCACCTCGTCGCGGAAAGCCAGATCGTCAGCGCTCCAGGCCAATTGCATCGCGTGTCTCCCTGCCGCCTACCTTGGCCTGAGTGGGCATGGGGTGAAACCGGCGCTTTTGGGGAGGCGCGTCAGAAGGCGGCCGGCTTCTCCGCATCCTTCAAGGTCACGCCCAGCCGGGCGGCCACGGCCGGCGCGATGGCGCGCATGTCGATCACGCCCAGATCGCGGCCAGCGGTGATGCCGGGGCCATTGGCGATCAGGCTGGCGCGCATCGCCGGCACATCGGGAAAATAACCGTGCATGCCCTTGGTGGCGGTGGCTTCGCCCTGCACACCATTCAGCTTGCCGCCCATCAGCCAGCCCGGCTTGCAGTTCACCCAGAAGGTGGCGTCTGCCGTGCCGCCTGCGGCAGCGATGGCGGCGCTGTCCAGCACCCGGTCGATTCCGGCGGCGGGATCGGCGGCCACTTCGGCCAGCACAGCGGCGACCTTGGCTTTCAGGGCGGCATCATCGGGCCGGGCCAGACGGATCGCGGCGCTGCCCCCGGCCATCCACGGAATGGCGTCCCAACTGGCGATGGCGCTGCCGTCCGGGGTCGGGCGGATCAGCCCGGCCTTGATGAACGGAACGAACAAATTGGTGGTGCGGGTCGTTGGCGCAAAGCCGTGATCGGAAACGAGCACCACCGTCGTTTGCGGGTTGATGGCGCGGGCGGCAGCCACGAGTTGGCCAACGGCTGCATCGATGCGGACTAGAACGGCACGCGCAGCGGGCGAATCCGGCCCGGCTTCATGCTGTTCATGATCAAAACCGGTCAGGTAGACGGTGGCGAAATCCGGCTTGTGGCGGCGCAGCAGGGCAATGGCCTGGGCGGCACAGCAGGGCAATGGCCTGGGCGGCACGGCCTTCATCGCCGGCGATGCTTTCGTCCTTGCCGGTGGGGTAGGGGCCGGCTTCGGCAAGCGGCAGGCCGGGCGTGGCCAGCGCGGCCATCATCTTGTCGTCATCGGCCATGCCGGTGCGCCAGATCTGCGGCAGGTTGGCGGTGAGGCCGGCCACGCCAACGCTCACCGGCCAATGCACGTTCACCACTATTTGTCCGGCTGCAACGCTGGCCTGCCAAAGGGTTTGTGCATTGATGTCGCTGGCATACCAGTACCAGCCATCAGCGTTCTGGCGCAGCGGATCGAAGGTGAGATTGTTGGCGATGCCATGCCGGCGCGGCGCCGTGCCGGTGATCAGCGTGGTGTGGCTGGGGTAGGTGACGGTGGGCAGCACGCCGGTGACCGCGGCGCTGGCGCCGCCCGCTGCCAGCCCGCGCAGGGCGGGCAGATCGAGGCCGTTGTCGCGGCGCTGCCATTCTTGCGGGCGCAGGCCATCGATGGCGATCATCAGTACCGGCGGCGCCTTGGCTAAAGGCTGGGCAGCGGCGGGCAGGGCAAACAGGGCGATGGTGAGGGCAAGGATGCGTTTCATGCGCCCGCCATGCCCATGCCATGTTGCAGGCGTGTGACCCTATTCCCAGTCGCGCACGCGCAGGCCGGCTTCGAACATGCCGCGCGCCCGCAGCCGGGGGGCGAGGAAGCTGTAGAAAAACCAGTCCTTCACCGCATAGGGGGTGAGGGCATAGAGCAGCCGTTCGGTGAGATTCCAGCGCACATGGCCCTTCACCTTGCGGCGCGGAGCGGGCCAGCAGACATGATCGGCGGCGTGGGTGAGGCGGCCCTGTTTGAGCACGCGGTGGATCAGTTCATGGTCGTACAGCACGAACGGCCAGTCATCGCTCTTGGGGCCACCGCAGGCGACCAGCGGCGCGATGCGGAAGGCCTGGCCGAAGGTCCCGGTGTGGCCCTGGCCGCTCAGCAAGCTGGCGGTGAGCGCCATGCGGTGGCGGATGATGACGTTCTTGGGGCTGTCGTAGGGGCCATAGATGTCGAAGGCCTGCACGCCCACCACGCCCGGTTTTCGGCGCCGAGTTCTTGCGCGATCGCCAGTCCGCGGCGCAACGCGAACGTGTGGCCCTGGTTGGTTTCGGTGACCAGCATGGCGCGCGGGTTGCCGGCAATGGCATCGGCCACGATCTGCGGGCTGGCATCGGTGGAGGCGTTGTCCACGCACACCAGCATGATGTCGTCGCGATCCTGCGCCAGCGCGCACTGCACGGTGGGCGCGATATAGTTCGCCTCGTTGTAGAAGGCGATGACGATCACCCATTTGGGACGGAAAGCGGTGGCCATGGCGGAGCCTTACGGCGGCGATGCTTGACCGGCAAGCCATCGACCGGCACGGCTGTTGCCGATGCTTTCGAACGCTGATCTGGCGCGGCTGGTGATGCCGCTGGCCATCGGCCTGCTGATCGGGCTGGAACGCGGCTGGCAACAGCGCAGCGCCCGGCCCGGCAGCCGGGTGGCGGGCCTGCGCACCTTTGCGCTGTTCGGGCTGATCGGCGGATTGGCGGGCTTTGTTGCCGGAACAACGAATGGCTGGGCGGTGTCTGCCGTGCTGCTGCTGGCGGGCTGTGCACTGGTGATCATCGGCTATCGGCGCGACAAATCCCCCAGTGCCACCACCGAAGCCGCCGCGCTGGTCACGCTGGGCCTGGGCTGGCTCGCTGGGCATGGCCTGCCGGTACCGGCGCTGGCGCTGGCCGTGGTGACGGCGTTTCTGCTCAGCCAGCGGCAGCGGCTGCACGGCTGGATCGAAGGGCTGTCCGAAGCCGATTTTCACGCGGTCGTGCTGTTTGCGGTGATTGCCGGCGCGCTGTGGCCGGTGCTGCCGGATCGTGCCATGGGCCCGATGAACGCCTGGAACCCGCGTGAATTGTGGCTGGTGGTGGTGGTGGTGTGCGCGATCAGTTTTGCCGGTTATGTGCTGGGCAAGCGGCTGGGGCCGGAACGCGGCGTGTTGGCGATGGCGGCGGTGGGGGCGATCTACAGCAGCACGGCCGTTACCGCCGCCCTGGCGCAGCGGATCAAGACGGAACCTGAATCCCGCCCACGCCTGGCCGCCGGCATCGCCATCGCATCAATGGTGATGTTCCTGCGCACCGGGCTGCTGGTGGGCCTGCTGGTGCCCTTTGCGCTGATCGGCTTTACACGCGTGGTGGGGCCGGCGGCGCTTGTGGCGCTGTTACTGGCGTGGTTGCTCGCCCGCCGCGCCGCTGTGGCCCCTGCCGGCGAAGCACCAAGCGGCAACCCCTTTGCCCTGCTGCCGGCGCTGGGCTTTGCGGTGCTGGTGGCGCTGGTGCAACTGGTCGTCCAATGGATGCAGGTGCGATTTGGCGGCAGCGGGGTGGCCATAACGCTGGCGCTGGCCGGCGCGATGGACGTGGATGCTGCCATCGTCGCCCTGCGCGGCCTGCCGCGCGGCAGCATAACCCCTGGCCTGGCCGGCACCATCCTGGCGTTGCCGGTGCTGCTCAACACGCTGCTGAAACTGGGTGTGGTGCTGGTCACCGCCGGGCGCGCGGGCTGGCGAGCAGGACTGTCGCTGGCGCTGGCGGCGCTGGCGATGCTGCTGGGCTATGCCGTGGTGGTGCCGGGGCTGCTGCCATGATCGCTGCTGTTGCCCGTCGCCTGCCGCTGCGGCCGTTGTTCATCACCACCTTGTTTTCGGGCAGTTTCCTGCTGTTCCTGGTGCAGCCACTGTTCGGCCGCATCGTGCTGCCGGTGCTGGGTGGATCGCCGTCGGTGTGGAACACGGCGATGCTGTTCTACCAGGCGGCGCTGCTGGCCGGGTATGTCTATGCCGATTGGTTGCAGCGGCTGCCCGTCCGCCGGCAATTGTTGCTGCACCTTGCGCTGTTTGCGGCAGCGGCGCTCACCTTGCCGATCGGCATGGCGGGGTGGTTTCCGGCGGCGGGCACGGGCGATCCGTCGCTGTGGCTGATCGGCTTGCTGGCGGCCTCGATCGGGCCGGTGTTCCTGGCGGTTTCGGCGCAGGCGCCGCTGATGCAGGCCTGGTTTGCCCGCACCGATGATGGTGATGCCGCCAATCCCTATTTCCTTTATGCCGCTTCCAACCTCGGTAGCTTTGCCGCGCTGATCGCTTATCCCTTGCTCGTCGAGCCGCTGGCCGGGCTGGAAACGCAGCGCATCGGTTGGTCAGCCGGCTTCGTCGCCTTGGCGGTGCTGATGGCGCTGTGCGGGCTTGCGGTGGGCGATGGTGCGGCGGCAGTTCCGGTGCCGCGTCCGTTCATCCCGCTGGTGCAGCGGCTGCGCTGGGCGCTGCTGGCGGCGGTTGCGTCGGCGCTGCTGCTCTCCACCACCACGCATCTCACCACCGATATCATGGCGATGCCGCTGCTGTGGGTGGTGCCACTGGCGCTCTATCTGCTCAGCTTCGTCATCGTGTTTTCCGCCGCCGGGCCGCGCCTCGCCAGCCTGGCGCAACGGGCTACGCCGCTGGCTCTGGTGCTTCTGGGCAGTTGGGTGTGCCTGGCCGGCAGCGGGCCGGGCGTGGCGACGCTGTTTGCCATCGCTGGCCTGGCTCTGTTGCTGCTGATCACGGTCGCCCTGCACGGCGCGCTGGCGGCAGACCGCCCCGAAGCCGCCGGCCTCACCAGCTTCTATCTTTGGATGTCGATCGGCGGCGCGCTGGGCGGGCTGTTCTGCGCGCTGCTGGCGCCGCTCACACTGGATTGGCCGTGGGAACATCCGCTGCTGCTGCTGGCGGCCGCTGCCCTGCTGCCTGGCCGTTTGTGGCTGAACGGCCGCTGGTGGCTGCTGCTGCTGCCGCTGATCGCCCTGCTCTGCTGGGCGGCGGCGACGCGGCTGGGTAGCGTTGGCCTGGATCGCAGCCAGGCCTGGCCATGGTCCAGCATGGCCTTCGTCGGCGCGGCTGGCGCACTGGCCCTGCTGCTGCAAGGCCGGCGCTGGGCCTTCACGGCGGCGCTGGCGTGCCTGATGGCGGCACTGGGCGGCGCCATCCAGCTGGAAACCAGCCTTTCGGGCCAACGCCAGCGCAGCTTTTTCGGCGTTTACACCGTCTCGCAGCGCCCGGCCGCTGGCTATGTCGCGCTGCTGCACGGCACCACCATGCACGGCGCGCAATCGCTGCGGGCCGAGTTGGCCACCACGCCGATGACCTATTATCTCAGCGAATCCGGCATCGGCCGGGCGCTGGCACAGATGGACAGAAGCGCCCGCATCGGCGTCGTCGGTTTGGGCGCCGGCACGCTCGTTTGCCACGCCAAGCCGGGCCAACGCTGGACGGCGTGGGAGATTGATCCGCTCATCGTCACCATCGCGCGGCGCGATTTCAGCTACATTAGCCGCTGCAAACCCGATCTGGCCGTCGTTGTCGGCGATGCGCGGCTCACGCTGGCACAGGCGCCGCCGGCCGCGCTTGATCTACTCGCCATCGATGCCTTTTCCTCCGATGCCATCCCGCTGCACCTGATCACGACGGAAGCCTTTGGCCTCTACGGCCGCGCACTGGCCCGCGATGGCCTGCTGCTTGTTCACATCTCCAACCGCTTCCTCGATCTGGAACCGGTGCTGGCGGCGTTGGCACGGGCAGGCGGCTGGCAGGTGCAGGTGCTGGCGCTGCCGGCACCGCGCCGCGACGGGCGGGGCTGGGTCACGGCTGGATCGACCTGGGTGGCGCTGTCCCGCGATCCCGCCCGGCTTGATGCGCTGGTGGCGGCCGGCGGCGGCTGGCGCCCACCCCGCAGCCAGAAGGGGCTGGCGCCGTGGAGCGATGACTTCGCTTCGGTTCTGCCCGTCCTGCGCTGGCGCAGTGATTGACGGGGCGATTGATGCGGCGTCACGCGGGTTGATTGGCACGGCCCATGCCATTAGGGGTGGGGCCCATGGCGCGCACCCCCTCCCATCCGGCTCTTGCAGGCGGCGCGCATCCGTTTCCGCACGACCATCTGCTCGGTATCGCTCAATTGAAGCCGTGGGAAATCGCCTTCCTGCTCGATGAAGCCGAACAATGGGTGGAGATGAACCGCGCCCGCAGCGCCAAACGCGATGATCGTCTGGCCGGCCTTACCCAGATCAACGCCTTCTTCGAAAACTCCACCCGCACGCTGCTCAGCTTCGAAATCGCCGGCAAGCGGCTGGGGGCAGACGTGGTCAATCTCGGCGTCTCCGGCTCCAGCGTGAAGAAGGGCGAGACCCTGCTCGATACCGCGCTGACGCTCAACGCCATGCACCCTGACATGATCGTGATCCGCCACGGATCGTCGGGCGCGGTGCAGTTGATTTCGGAAAAGGTCGATTGCCCGGTCTTGAATGCCGGCGATGGCCGCCATGAACACCCCACCCAGGCGCTGCTCGACGCCCTCACCATCCGCCGCCGCAAGGGCCGCATCGCCGGGCTGCGCGTCGCGATCTGCGGCGACATCCTGCACAGCCGCGTTGCCCGTTCCAATTTCCAGCTGCTGGCCAGCCTGGGCGCCGAAGTGCGCGCCGTGGCCCCGTCCACCCTGCTGCCCGACGGCCTTGATGGCTATGCCGTGCAAAGCTTTACCGACATGGATGCCGGCCTTGCCGGGGCCGACGTGGTGATGATGCTGCGCCTGCAGACCGAGCGGATGGAGGGCGCCTATGTGCCGTCCCCACGGGAATATTTCCGTTTTTACGGCCTCACCGAAACCCGGCTGGCCAAAGCCGCGCCCGATGTGCTGGTGATGCACCCAGGCCCGATGAACCGCGGCGTGGAGATCGATGGTGCCATCGCCGATGATATCGCCCGCAGCGCCGTCACCGAACAGGTGGAAATGGGCGTTGCGGTGCGCATGGCCTGCCTTGATGTGCTGACCCGCAAGCGGCGTGGTGTGGAGGGCTGGGCATGATGCAAAGCGCTCCCCTCGCGCTCACCGGCGCCCGTGTCATCTGTCCCGCCACCGGGCATGACGGCATTGCCACCATCCTGCTGAAGGATCGCAAGGTCGCCGATATCGGCCATTCGGAACTGCCTTCTGACGCCACGGTGATTGATGCGCGTGGGTTGGTGGTCGCGCCAGGGATCATCGATGCCGGCGTGTTCAAGGCCGATACCGCTGCGGCCAACGCCGGCGGCATCACCCGCATGGTGCTGATGCCCGATCAGTCGCCGCCGCTGGATGAGCCGGCGCTGGTTGCCTATGCCCAAGGCTCCGGCAAGCCCGATGTGTGGGTGCACCCGCTCGCCGCTGCCACCCGCGGGCTGAACGGCGCGGAACTGGCCGAAATCGGCCTGGCCAAGGCCGCTGGCGCCGTGGGCGTTGCTACCGGCCGGCACGCCATTGCCGATGCCCGCGTCATGCACCGGCTGCTCGCTTATGCCCACGGCCATGGCCTGACTGTGGTCAGCCATGCCGAAGAATCGTCGCTCACCGCCGGTGCTGTCGCCACGGCGGGTGAATATGCGACCCGGCTGGGCCTTGCCGCCGCGCCGGCCTTTGCGGAAAGCTTGGCGATCAGCCGTGATTGTCGTCTCGCCGAAGCGACGGGCGCAGCGCTGCACATACGTCAGGTCACCACCGCCGAAGGGCTCGATGTGCTCGCCGCTGCCCGGGCTCGCGGGGTGGATGTGACGGCCGGCATCACGCCCGCTCACCTGTTCCTCAACGATATGGCCGTCTCCGGCTTCCGCAGCTTTGCCCGCCTGTCCCCGCCGCTGCGCGATGAGCGCGACCGGCTGGCCGCCATCGAGGGCATCCGCTCTGGCATCATCACCATTCTCTCCTCCGGCCATGATCCGCAAAGCCAGGAAGACAAGCGCCAGCCCTTCGCCGATGCCCGCGCCGGGATGGCCGGCGCTGAAACCCTTTTGGCGCTGGGCCTGGGCCTGGTGCGCGATGGTGTGATCGATTTGCCGCGGCTGGTAGCCATGTTGAGCACCAATCCGGCCCGCCGCTTTGGGCTCATCGCCGGAACGCTGCAACTCGGCGCACCGGCGGACCTCATGGTCTTTGATGAAGCGGCCCCCTGGCGTATCGACGGACGAAAGTTTCACGGAGCCGGCAATACGCCTTTCGATGGTGTGCCAACCGCTGGCATCGTGCGCATGACAATCAAAGGCGGAGATGTGGTTTGGCGGGTTTGAAGGCAATTGGCGCACTGCTGGTGCTGGCCCTGGTGGCCGGCGATCCGGCGCTGGCCGCCCCCCGCAAGAAAAAGGGCAAGAAGGGCCGTGTCAGCCGCCCCGTGGCCGCCGCGCCGGCCCGCGCCACGCCGCCGCCTCCCTCCGTGCGCCAGGGCGTGGAACTGTGGCGCGCCAGCAAATGGGATGCCGCCGTTTCGATGTGGCAGCCGTTTGCCGAAAACGGCGATGCCGATGCCATGTTCAACCTGGGCCAGGCCTATAAACTCGGCCGCGGCGTCGCGCTCGACAAGGCCATTGCCAGCGATTGGTATCGCCGTGCCGCCGTGAAGGGCCATCTGCCGGCCCAGGCCAATCTGGGCATCCTGCAGTTCCAGGCCACCGAAAAGGCCGAAGCCGTGCGCTGGCTGAAAGCCGCGGCCGACAAGGGCGAAATGCGCGCCCAATATGTGCTGGGCATCGTGCACTGGAATGGCGACGGCGCGGTGAAATCGCTGCCGCTGGCCTATGCCTATCTCGTCCGCGCCGCCGCCCAGGGCCTGCCCGAAGCCACCAAGGCGCTGAACGAACTTTCCCAGGTGATCCCGGCACTCGACCGCGCCAACGGCTGGCAGATCGCCACCTCCCTTGCCAACGGCAGCGGCATCCCGGCCCAATTCCAGCCCGGCATCCAGCCGCCGCCGCTGCTGGCCGTCACCACGCCGCCGCCGCCCGTGGTGGTCGCCAGCGCCGCCGGCAGCACCAGCACGGCTGCCCTCAACGCTGCCGCTCTGAAAGCCGCCGAAGGTGACGCCGGCACCGATGCTGATGAAGGCGACAGCGCGGAAGCGCAGGATCCGCCGCCCGCCGCCGAACCCATGCGCCAACCCGCCCCGGCCGCCAGCACGCCGCCACTGGCGCCGCCCACCGCCCGGCCCAACCGCACCGCCGACGCCGCCGCCGAAAGGAAAGCCGCCGCCGACAAGGCCGCCGCCGAAAAACGCGCCGCCGAACGGAAACTGGCCGCCCAGAAGGCCGCCGAAGCGGCGAAGGAAACCGGCTGGCGCATCCAGCTCGGCACCTACCCCAACCAGAAAACCGCCATGCAGGCCTGGACCAAACTCGCCGCCAGCAACAAGAGTGCGACCAAGGGCCTGCGCCCGGTGATCGGCAAGTTCGGCGCCAACTATCGCCTGCAGGTCGGCCCATTCCCCACCCGCGACGAAGCCCGTGTTGGCTGCAAGACGCTGGAAATCGGCAAGAACGGCTGCTTCGCGCTCAATATCGATTGAGCCACCACCACAGCCCGTCGCCCCGGACCGTCACCCCGGACTTGATCCGGGGCGGGGCCCCGCTTTTCTTGGGACCAAGAAAAGGAGCCTCCGGCGGGCAGGGACGCAGTCCCTGCACCCGTTCGTTTTCAGGCGCGCTATCAGGTCGCCGGCAGGTCCTTCGCCAACCGATCGCGCAGCTCGCGCCGCAAGAACTTGCCGCTGGCGTTGCGCGGCAGTGCTTCGGCCATGAACCAGACGTGGCGCGGCACCTTGTAATTGGAGATCAGGCAGCCGACGAAACTGCGCAGCGCGCTCTCGTCAAGGCTCTCGCCGGGCTTCAGCACGGCCGCCACGGCCACTTCCTCGCCCAGCCGGTGATCGGGCACGCCGAACACGCAGCATTCGGCAATGGCGGGATGGCGATAGATGGCGGCCTCCACCTCGGCGCAATAGACATTCTCACCGCCGCGCAGCACCATGTCCTTCTTGCGATCGACGATGAAGATGAAGCCATCTTCGTCGATGCGGGCAATGTCGCCGGTGTGCAGCCAGCCATCGGTAATCGAAGCCGCGGTCGCCTCGGGGCGGTTGATATAGCCCTTGATGACGGCGGCGCCCTTCACCCACAGCTCGCCGATCTCGCCCGGCGCAACGGTGTTGCCGGCGTCATCCACGCATTTGGCTTCATAGGCGGGCATGGCCGGGCCGGCGCTGTCCGGCTTGTCCACGAAGAAATCGCCGGAGACCGACGTGATGATCCCGCAGGTTTCGGTCATGCCGTAACCGGTGCTGGGGCGTGCGCTGGCCACCTTGTCCTCGATCTTGTGCACCAGATCGGGCGGCACCTGGGCGCCGCCGCCTGACATCGCCGTCAGGCTCGACACGTCGGTGGTGGCGAAATCCGGGTGGTTGATCAGTTCGCGCGCCATCACCGGCACGCCGCCGATGGAGGTGACGCGCTCTTTCTCGATGATGCGCAGCGCCTCGCCGGCGTCCCAGCGGTACATCAGCACGATGGTGCCGCCAGCCGCAGTGGTGGCATAGGCACCGCAATTGTTGGCCGTCACATGGAACAGCGGCGTGGTGAGCAGCGACACCGGCACCGGCGCTGTGGCGGGCGGCTCCACGCCAGTGGCCAGCTGCACCGCCCGCGCCGTCGACGCGCCGGCATAGAGCATGTTGAACAAATTGGTGATGCAGCCACGATGGGTGAGCTGTGCGCCCTTGGGAAAACCGGTGGTGCCTGATGTGTAGAAGATGCAGGCATCGGCATCGGGATCGATCGCCACATCCGGCATGGCGCCGCCATGGCTGAGAACATCGGCAAAGGCCGTTACGCCCTGCTCCGCCCCGCCCAGCCGCACGCCGGCCAGCTTCAGACCGGCCGGCGGTTCGGGGATCTCGCGATAACGGCCGAGCCGTTCCGCATCGAGAAACAGCGCCCTGGGCGCCGAGTCCGCCAGCGCATAGGCCATTTCCTCGGGCGTCCACCAGGCGTTCATGCCGACAACGGCGATGCCGGTGGAGACGCACGCCCAATAGATCAGCAGCCATTCGGGATAGTTGCGCATGGCAATCGCCACCCGATCCCCCGGCCCGATGCCCTGCGCCGCCAGCCAGGCCGCGATGGCGTTCACCCGGGCGTGGGCTTCGGCATAGGTCAGCCGCTCGTCGCCATAGACGAGGTAGGTCCGCTCCGCGAACGCGCCCGTCGATTGCCACAGCGCCCGCACATCGGGCAGCGCATGGCGATAGGCGCGCACCGGGATGCCATTGACGGTGACATGAGCGATCTCGAACGCGCCCCCGGGCCCTGTCAGCTCGTCGCGCGCCTGCGCCAGTTCCGTGTAGTGCATGGCTCTCCCCAGACCATAGTGCCTGACCGAGAGTGATACACGCGATCCGGCGCGCGGAAAGCTATCTAGAGCCAGCGGAAGCGCCATCGCCCGCCGCGCCCGCCCTGTCACGGCCGGCGACAGCACGAAAGCCGCCAAAGGCCTGCGGCTGATGCCCGACACGGGGTCGGGCCGACCCCGCCGGTTTCCCGATCGAGCCGATTCAGCAAAATCAAAAAGGTTCCATAATTATAAGTAAAAATATTTTTTCTATACAATGGAACCAAATAGATTTTCATGTATCTGCTTTGTATATGAACGATCTGTTCATTATCAGAATCAAGAAGTGTAAAAAGATTTTACACTTTGCAAATTGATGAAATATTCGTTTTCAATCTTTATAATGTGTTAACCATTAATATTTGGTTGGCACGATATTTGCATGGTGTTTTGCGGCGCTGGACAAGGATGCGGCCGTTTCGGCCGAATTTTTTCGTTCTGGCGCCATTTCATGGAGTGAAGTGCATGTTGAAATCTCCACGCCTCGCCTTGGCCTCGGTCTTTGCCGTGGTCGGGCTCTCCGCCGCGCCGGCCCAGGCGGTGCTCACCACCTTCGCCAATTTCACCGGTATCGATTCCGTGTCCGGCGTTCGTTTCCAGAACAGCGCTCCCGACAATGTCAGCGGCACCACCGGCTCGCTCTACACCATTGATCCGATAACGAGCGTGCCGGGCTCCCGCCCGGTCAGCTTCTCTTTCCTGCCGCCGGCGCTTGCCGCGTCCGTCACCAATGTCGTGGCATCGTTCACCTTGCTGTCCAGCACGGCGTCGCCTGCCCAGACTGTCGGCGTCTTCACCCTCCAGCCGGGTCTTGCTGGCGGTTTCTCTTTCCTGTCGACCAGCGCAATCTCGGTCGGCGGGACCAACTACGCTGCTGGATCGAACCTGCTCTCGGGTACGTTCACCGACGTCAGCATCTCGGGGCAGACCAATGCTTCGGCCGCGGCCTACAACGGTTCGACCGGCGGTGGTTCGACCATCTTGTTCACGTCGGATTTCGTGAGCTTCGTGCCGGGCAGCGACTTTGACATGTCGATTTCGCTGACCTCGCTGGCGCCGCTGCTGTTCGCCAACCCGGGCGCCGCTTTGCGTTCGTTCGAAGCCTACAGCACCGGCAGCTTCTCCAGCGACCCGGCAGCGATCGTCGTCGGCGGCGTTCCTGAACCGTCGGTCTGGGCCATGCTGATCGCCGGCTTCGGCCTCGTCGGCTTCCAGGCCCGTCGTCGCCGCAACGCGGTACTGGCCAACGCTGCCTGATCCTGCCGGGCGGCGCCAAAACACCGCCCACAGGTTTCAAGCGAGCCTTTCGGCGGCAGGCTTTTCAGCCTGCCGCCGATTGTTCAAGATCAGGCGGCGGCCCTTGCCGCCAGCCCCGGCCACTTCGCCCACAGCGCCGTCCGGCGGGTTGCGACTTCACCGCGCGCCTTGTCCTTCACCGGGCCAAACCCGCGCACGTCCATCGGCAGTTTGGCGATGGCGATGGCGAGGCCGATGTTGGCGGGGTTCACGTCGGTGCAGAGGCGGTCGATGTCAGCTTCGAACGCCGCGATGTCGGCGCGCTCAAAGCGGCGTTCTTCGGAGTAGCCGAAGATGTCGAGCTTGCTGCCGCGCAGGCCCTTGAACTTGGCCAGCACGCCGAACGCCTTGAAGATCCACGGCCCGAAACTGATTTTCTTCGGGCGGCCGGTGGCGGGATCGGTGCGGGTGATCAGCGGCGGAGCCAGCAACACGCGCGGTTTGCCGCTGCTGAACTGGGCGGCATACGCGGCTTCGAAGCGGCCATCGCTGTAGAGGCGGGCGACTTCATATTCGTCCTTGTAGGCCATCAGCTTGTAGAGGCTCTTGGCCACCGCTTCGGCAAACGCATCGCCGCCGGCGGTGCGGGCCTTGTCCACCGCCTGCCGGAAGCGGGCGGCGTAGGCTGCGTCCTGATACAGCACCAGATCGGCCTCGCGCCTGGCGATTATTTCATCGAGCGTGGTGGCGGGCGGTTCGGGCTGCGGGCCTTTCGTGGCCTCCACCAGCGCCAGCACCTGATCCGGGCGGGTGGCCAGCAGGCGGCCCAGCGCAAACGCCTTCTTGTTGAAGGGGATGGCGACGCCGTTGAGGTCAATCGCGGCTTCGATGCTTTCGCGCTTCAGCGGGATCAGGCCCTTCTGCCAGGCATAGCCCATCAGCAAGATGTTGCTGCCGATGGCATCGCCCAGCAGCGCCGTGGCCACCGTATCGGCGGCGATGAAATCGCAGGCGTTGGGGTTGCTGGCCTTGCGGATAGTGCGTTCCACCTGCGCGCTGTGGAAATCGAAATCGCGGTTGCGCACGAAATCGGATGTGGGCGCGATATCGGCGTTGGCGATCACGGCGGTGCGGTCCGGCACCATCAGCGTCTGCGTCGGCTTGTCAGCCGCGACCACGGCGTCGCAGGCCAGCACGACATCGGCGCTCCCGGCCATGATGCGCGGGGAGAGCAGATCGTCGTTCGTCCCGGCGATGCGGACATGGCTGTAGACCGCGCCGCCCTTCTGGGCGAGGCCGGCCATATCGGCCGTGGTGCTGGCCAGGCCCTCGATATGGGCGGCGGTGCCGAGCAGGGCGGAGACGGTGAGCACGCCAGTGCCGCCAATGCCGGTGACCATGATGTTGTAGCCATGGCCGGGCGCCGGGATCACCGGATCGGCAACGCCGTCGAGGGTGAAATCGGCCTTGGATTTCTTCACCTCGGCATCATCCACCGTCACGAAGCTGGGGCAGAAACCTTTGACGCAGCTGTAATCCTTGTTGCAGCTCGATTGGTTGATGCGGCGCTTGCGGCCAAACTCCGTCTCCAGCGGCTCGACCGAAACACAGTTGGACTGCACCGAACAATCGCCGCAGCCTTCGCACACCGCCGGATTGATGAAGACGCGGCGGGCGGGGTCCACCAACTGCTTGCGCTTGCGGCGGCGACGCTTTTCAGCGGCGCAGGTCTGATCGAAGATGATCACCGTGCAGCCCGGCGTGGCGGCGAATTCCTGGGAGATAGTCTCCAGTTCGCCGCGATCGAGCAGGCGGACTCCGGTGGGGATGGCCACGCCCTTGTAGCGCTCCAGATCCTCGGTGAGGATGACGATCTTCTTGGCATGTTCGGCCAGCATCTGCGCGGCAATCTGGTCCACGCCCAGTTCGCCGTCATGCTTCTGTCCGCCCGTCATGGCGACGGCATCGTTGTAGAGGATCTTGTAGGTGATGTTCACACCCGCCGCGATCGACTGGCGGATGGCGAGCAGGCCGGAGTGGAAATAGGTGCCGTCACCGAGATTCGCGAACACGTGCTTTTCGCCAACGAACGGCGCTTCGCCCACCCAGGTCACGCCTTCGCCGCCCATCTGGGTGAAGGTTTCGGCGCGGTCCATCCACATCGCCATGATGTGGCAGCCGATGCCGGCCAGCGCGCGCTGGCCTTCCGGCGCCTTGGTGGAGGTGTTGTGCGGGCAGCCGGAGCAGAAATAGGGGCTGCGCTTCACCGGCGTGATGTGCGCGGCGGATTTGCCGGCCTGATCGCGGAAGAAGGCGAGGGCGGCGCGGATCCGGTCCGTATCGTGGAAATGCTGCAGGCGCGCGGCGATCACGTGGGCGATGACGCCGGGGGAAAGCTCGTTGTCAGGGCTGAGCAGCCATTCGCCGCTTTCGTCATGCTTGCCGACGACGCGCGGGCGCACGCTCTCGCGCCAGTTATACAGCTGCCATTTCAACTGATGCTCGACGAACTCGCGCTTTTCCTCGATGACGAGAACTTCTTCGAGGCCTTCGGCATCCGCAGCGACGCGCGCATCGATGCCGAGTTCGTCCAGCGCTTCCATCGTGTCGGCAAAGGCCTTTCCGGTGGAAACGATGCCGATGCGGGGCTTGGGGCTGTCCCATACCACCCGGTCAATGCCGTTGGCCTTGGCAAAGGCCATGGCGGCAAAGCCCTTGTAGCGTTGCAGGCGGGTGTCTTCCTCGCGCCAGATGTCGCCGGGGCGGATGTGGACGCCGCCATCGGGGAATTCGAATTCGGGGATGATGATGCCGCGGTTCTCGCCGGACAGATCAACCGTGGCGCTGGTTTCCACCGTGTCGGCGGTGGCCTTGAAGCCGACCCAGGTGCCGGCAAAGCGGCTCATGGCCAGCCCAAGCAGTCCATATTCGACGAATTCATGCACACTTGCGGGCGCCAGGAACGGCACGAAGGCGGCCTGGAAATTATGGTCGCTCTGGTGGGGCAGGGTGGAGGACTTGGCGCCGTGATCATCGCCGACGATGGCGAGCACGCCGCCATGGGCCGAGGTGCCGGCGGCATTGCCATGCTTCAGCACATCCATGGCGCGATCGAGGCCGGGGCCCTTGCCGTACCAGATGCCGAACACGCCATCGCGCTCGGCTTTCGGGTTCAGTGCCACGTGCTGACTGCCCCACACCGCGGTGGCGCCCAGTTCCTCGTTCACGCCGGGAACGAAGTGGATATCCTGTTCCTTCAGCCACTTCTTGGCGCGCCAAAGCTCCTGATCATAACCGCCCAGCGGCGAGCCGCGATAACCGGAAATGAAACCGCCGGTGTTCAGCCCGGCGGCGGTGTCACGCCATTTCTGCACCAGCGGCAGCCGCACCAGCGCCTGCACGCCCGACATGAACACGCGGCCTTCGCGGAAGCGATATTTGTCTTCGAGCGAAACAGGGGGAAGGCCGGCGACCATGGCGTCATGCTCTTTGTGTAAATTTGATATGGGTCAATAATACTGACCTTTCTTGGCCGATGCAAGACCGCATACGCGACACTCTGCCCACCCTGGTGCGACCATCTTGTCATGAACCGAAAACGGGGCTGGGCGTATGTGGTTAACGGAAGGTATCTCCCCTCCGGAACAAAAGGTCCATCACATGATGAAAACGCTTTTGCTCGGCGCCTTTGCGCTTGCTGCCGTGGCTGCCCCCGCCACCGCGGCGACCTCATTTCGTACCGTCTTGCTGGGCGCCAATGAAACCGTGCCCAACAACAGCCCTGCCACTGGCATCGGCACACTCAGTCTGAGTGCCGATAATCGCTTTGCGCAGATCGACATCAGTTTCACCGACCTCACCGCGCCGATCACCATCGGCCATGCCCATTGCTGTGCCCTGCAGGGCACCAACGCCGGGGTGGCCATCGATTTCCTGCCGCCCCTCGTTTCCAGCGGCAGCTTCAGCCGGCTCTATGATCTGACGCTGGCCAGCACCTACACCGGTGGTTTCATCACCGGCAGCGGCGGCACGGTCGCTGCGGCCCAGGCGCGTTTCCTGGGTGCGCTCGATCTGGGTCAGGTCTACTTCAACCTGCACACCTCCACCTTCCCCGGTGGCGAGATCCGCGGCAACCTTGCGATGGTGCCCGAACCGTCGAGCTGGGCGATGCTGCTGGCCGGCTTTGGCCTGGTCGGTGCGGTCGCCCGCCGTCGCCGCGTTGCCGTGGCCTGATCACACATGATTTCGGCAAACCGGGCCGCGCGTGATAGCGTGGCCCGGTGAACCCGCCGCCGCTCACCCCCTCTGCGCTGACAATCGCCAGCTATAATATCCACAAGGCCGTGGGCAGCGATGGCCGGTGTGCACCCGAACGCATCCTGGATGTGCTCGACGAGATGGCCGCCGATGTGGCGTTGCTGCAGGAGGCGGACACGCGGCTGGGCCTGCGTACCTCGGTGCTGCCCGATGCCCTGCTGGCCGCCCGCGGTTGGCTGGCGGCGCCACTGGGCCAGCAACACCATGAAGGCCGCGCCGCGCTGGGTTGGCATGGCAATGCCATTCTGGTGCGCGGCGAAGTCCGACTGACGCACAGCCACCGCATCACCCTGCCATGCCTCGAACCGCGCGGCGCTGTGCTGGCCGATATCGCGCATGGCAATCACGTCGTGCGGCTTGTCGGCGCGCATCTTGATCTGTCGGGCCTGGCCCGCGCCCGGCAGATGAACGCCATCATTGATGCAGTGGCCAAGGCGCCCGGCAATCCGCCGGAACTGGTGATGGGCGATTTCAACGAATGGCGAAAGGGCGGCGCGGCGCTCGCGGCCCTGGCGCGGCACTGGCGCGAAGTGGCGCTCGGCCCCAGTTTCCCGGCCCGGCTGCCCATCGGCCGGCTGGACCGGGCCTTTGCCCATCACGCCCTGCACGTGGCGGAAGCCGGCGTCCACGCCTCGCCACTGGCGCGCGTCGCCTCGGATCATCTGCCGATCTGGCTACGGCTGGCGGCATGACGGCGGCGCTGGCCCGATTGTGCGAGGCGCACCCCGGCCAGAACGGCGTGCAACTGCTGGATGATGGCCCGGCCGCGCTGGCGGTGCGCATCGCGCTGATACGGCGCGCCGTAACCAGAATCGACGTTCAATATTATATCTGGCGCGACGATGTCGCTGGCCGGCTGCTGCTGGATGAACTCGCCGCAGCGGCCGCGCGCGGGGTGGCGGTGCGGCTGCTGCTCGACGATTTCGGCTGCGCGGCTATCGAGCATCTGCTGGCGGCGCTGCCCGGCCTTGATGTGCGGCTGTTCAATCCGGCCCGTCTGCGCTGGCCACGCTGGCCCAATGCCGTGTTCGATTTCGCCCGGCTCAACCGCCGCATGCACAACAAGAGCCTGACAGTGGATGGCATCGCCACCGTGATCGGCGGCCGCAACATCGGCGATGAATATTTCGATGCCGGCCATGTGGAGCTGGCGGCCGATCTGGATGCGCTGGCCATTGGCGCGATTGCCGGCGAAGTGGCCGCCTGTTTTCAGCGCTATTGGGATTGCCCTGAGGCGGTGCCGCTGGGCCGGCTGGTTCGTTCGGGCGCAAAACCCTTGCCGCCGGCCCCGCCCGTTGGCCGGCGCGCCACCTATCTGGCCGCTGCCGCCAGCCCGGCGACGCTCGCCTTGCTGGATGAAACGCAGGATTTCGAATGGGCACCGGTGCGCATGCTCAGCGATCCGCCCGAAAAGATCAGCGGAACGGTGGCCGAGGCGCAGCTGATGCTGCCGCGACTGCTGGCCACGATGGCGTCGGCCCGGCAGCGCCTGCTGCTGGTATCAGCCTATTTCGTGCCCACCAGGGCCAGCAAGGCGCTGCTCTGCGATCTGGCCGCTCAGGGCGTGCATGTCGATGTGCTGACCAACAGCTTGCTGTCCAACAATGTCGTGCTGGTTCACGCTTTCTACGCGCCGTGGCGAAAGCGCCTGCTGGCTGCCGGGGTGCGGTTGTGGGAAATGCGCGGGGCTGAAGGGGAACGCGCCACGCTGGGCCTGATCCCGCGCCGCCTGCGCCGCCGCCGCCCGGCCACCAGCTTCTTTCGCGCCAGTGCCGGCGAGCTCCACGCCAAAACCTATGTCGCCGATGGCCGCTGGCTGTTCGTCGGGTCGATGAACTTCGATCCGCGCTCGTGGCGGCTCAACACCGAAATGGGCTTCGTGATCGACTCCCCGCGCCTGGCCAGCACGCTCGAAGCCGCGCTCGACGCCGGCCTGCCGCGCTTTGCCTGGGCGCTGGAACTGCACGAAGGCCGGCTTGGCTGGCGCGAAGATGATCATCTGATCCAGCCCGAACCCGGCACCACCGCCCTGCAGCGCCTGGCGTTGCGCCTGCTCGGCCTGTTGCCGCTCGCCGGCCTGTTCTGAACCGGCCTGATCTGGCACTATCATGCCGTCGCTTTTGGGGGAGGCCGGTCATGATCACATCTGCGCGCCATCTGCTGTTGCTCACCGCCCTGCTGGTGCCTGTCACTGCCGGCGAACCGGCGCTTTCGCCTGCGCTGCTCGCGGCGCTTGATCCCACCACCCAGACCGAGGCGCTGTGCGGGCCGCGCCGCGCCGGCCCCAGCCGCGCGCTGCTGGCGGCTGCCGCCATCGCCGCACCGGCCAGCGAGACGGGCGGCGTGCCCTATCTGGCCGATCTTGCCGCCACCCGCCTGTCGTTGGGGCCTGCCCAGCCGCAAGCGCGGCGCTGGTTCACCCAGGGGCTGATGCTCAGCTATGGCTTCAATCACGCCGGCGCGGTTGCCTCGTTCCGCCGCGCGCAGGCCCTCACGCCGGATTGTGCGCTTTGCTGGTGGGGGGAGGCGATGGCGCTGGGCCCCAATATCAACGCCCCGATGGACGGGCGGGACCGCCCGGCGGCGCTGGCAGCGCTGGATCGCGCCATGGCCCTGAGAGACCGCGCCAGCCCGAAGGAGCAATCGCTGATCATTGCGCTCGCCACCCGCTATTCGCGAGACGAAGGCGCCGACCGCGCCGCGCTCGACAAGGCCTATGCCGATGCCATGCTGGCGGTCGCCGCACGCTGGCCGGCCGATGACGAGATTGCCGCCCTTGCTGCCGAAGCGGTGATGGACACAAGCCCATGGAATTACTGGCTGCCCGATGGCAAGCCGGTGGGCAACAGCGGCGAGGCCGTGCGGCTGCTGGAGACTGTGCTCCGCCGCAATCCCGGCCATGTTCAGGCCGCGCATCTTTACATCCACATGCTGGAACTGCCCGATCCGGCCCGCGCCGAAGCCGCGGCTGACCGGCTGGCCCGCGCCCGCAATATCCGCAACGCCGCGCATCTCGTGCACATGCCGGCCCATATCTGGCACCGGCGCGGCCGCTATCAGGATTCGATCCGCGTCAACATCGAAGCCGCCCGTGCCGATGAAGCCTGGATTGCCGCCACGGGTGACAAGGGCATGCTGCGCTATGGCTATTATCCCCACAATGTCCATTTCATCGTCACCTCAGCGCTGATGGCGGGTGACATGGCGACAGTGCGGGCGCAGGCCAGCCGGCTGGCCGGGATGATGGATGCCGAAACTTCGGCCAGCCTGGGCACGGTGCAGGCGGTGGATGCCGCGCCCTATCAGGCCATGGCAATGATTGGCACCCCGGCGGACATAGTGGCGATGCCGGCCCCCGATGCGCGGCTGCCGCTGCCGGCGGCCATGCGCCATTTCGCCCGCGCCACCGCCCGCGCCGCGCAGGGCGACAAGGCGGCGTTTGACACGGAACGCGCCGCGCTACTGGCGCTGAAGCAGCATCCGGGCGCGGCCACGCTCACCGATCAGGGCCTGCCCATGGCCACCATTGTCGATGTAGCCGATCATGTTGCGCAGGGCCGCTGGGCGATGGCGCGCCGGCAATACCGACAAGCCGCCACGCATTTCCGCGCCGCCGCCGCCTTGGAGGCCACCATCCCCTATATGGAGCCAAGCTATTGGCATTACCCGGTGAACCAGTCGCTGGGCGCGGCGCGGCTGCTGGCGGGCGACGCCGCTGGCGCGTCGGAGGCGTTCCGGGCGGCGCTGGCGCAGACACCGCGCAACGGTTGGGCGCTTTATGGCCTGGCCCGCAGTGAAGCCGCTGCCGGGCACAAGGCCGAGGCCGCCGCGGCTGAACAGGCGTTCCGCCGCGCCTGGGCCGGCGATCCGAAGTGGCTGAAGCTGGAGCGGCTTTGATCGTTTGACGCGGTCATTCCGGCCACGCAGGCCAACGGCCGGCGCCATAATCGGGCGTTGGTAATTGCCGGCAGGGATGATATCCTTCGGCCAGGGTCGCCCAGGATCAGTCGATTGACTTGATCCACCGAAGGTGGGGATGCGACCATGGCAAGACCGACACTCACAACCATTCGCCGTGAAATCACGAACCGCAACTTGCGTTGGGAAGCGCGTGCGTTGCCAGCTGATTTCAAGCCGCGCGGGCTGGGCTATGAACCGGCCAGCCTGCAGGCCACGCAGGCCGCGCTCGCCAACGCCCAGCGGCTGATGCTCACCCGGATGCCGGCCATCTTTGCGGCCGACCGGATGCGCCAGCTGGACAATATCCCCACCGCGAGCACCACCAGGCCGCGCAGCCGCACCCGATCTGCGGCGCTGTCATCGCCGCCATCGAACCGCCCGCGCAAATTCGATTGGCGCGATCGCGGCGTGGTAGGCCCGGTGACTGACCAGATGTTCTGCGGCAGCTGCGTGTCGTTCGCGGCCTGCGGGCTGATCGCCACCCAAGCCGCCATCGAACAGGCCATCACCGCGCCTGATCTTTCCGAAGCGGATTCGCACTTCAACAGCAGCCATGGCGCCAATTGCGGCGGCTGGAACAACAATGATTGCCTGCAGCAGGCCAAAACGCGTGGCATCGTTGGTGAAACCGATCTGCCCTATATGTCGGCCTTCGACAGCCCGCCCGTCGATCTGCCCGGCGATGATCTGTGGCGGGCCTATGTGCGTGCCATCGCCGATCGCAACCGCCTGATCTGGAAGATCACCGAAATCACGGCGTGGACCGGTGACGCCCGCAAGACCTATATCGCCAACGTCGGCCCGCTGATCTGCGGCTATACCGTCTATGAGGATTTCGACAGCTACAACGGCGGCGTCTACAGCCACGCCACCGGCGATGTGCGCGGCGGCCATGCCGTGATGGTGGTTGGCTATGACGATGATGATGGCTGCTGGATCTGCCGCAACAGCTGGGGCACCGGCTTTGGCGGCGCCGCGCGCGCCGATGGTACCGGGGCCGGCTATTTCAAGATCGCCTATGGGGACAGCAACATCGACAACGAAGCCTTTTATGGCTGCCAGGGCGCAATCCCGCCGGCCAGCAGCAAATGGCGCGGCTGGTGGACGGTGGCCAACGGCGTTGCAACCGCAGACACATCGGTGTTCGCCGCCTCGCGCAGCCGCGATCATCTCGATATCACCGTGGCTGGCACCGATCGCGGCATCTATACGGCGGCGTGGCAGCCGGCCTTTACCGATGGCTGGCGCGGCTGGTGGCGCATCCAGGGCGGCGTGGCTGCACCCGATTCCAGCATCACGCTGGTCTCGCGCAGCACCAACAAGCTGGATGCCTTCTGCGTGGGCAGCGATCGCGGCATCTACACCGCGGCCTGGGAACCGGCCTTCACCGATGGCTGGCGCGGCTGGTGGCGGGTGCAGGGCGGGGTGGCGGCACCGGGCACCGATGTCCACGCCGTGTGCCGCAGTGCCGACAAGCTCGACATTTTCTGCGTGGGCAGTGATCGCGGCATCTACACGGCGGCATGGCAGCCCGGCGATACCAGCTGGCGCGGCTGGTGGCGGGTGCAGGGCGGGGTTGCCGCACCCAAAACCAGCGTCACCGCCGTCAGCCGGCGCAAGGATCATCTCGATATCTTCTGCGTCGGCACCGATCAGCGCATCTATACGGCGGCTTGGAAACCCGGGGATACCAGCTGGCGCGGCTGGTGGCCGGTGGCCGGCGGCGTGGCCGCGCCCGGCACCAGCGTGTTCGGCGTGTCGCGCGGGCTCGACAAGCTGGACATCTTCTGTATCGGCACCGACATGCAGGTCTATACGGCCGCCTGGCAGGCGGGCGACACCAATTGGCGCGGCTGGTGGCCGGTGGGGCATTTCAAGGCCGCGCCCAATAGCAGCGTGTTTGCGGTGTCGCGTTCGGCTGATCGGCTGGATATCTTTGCCGTCGGGCAGGATGGCGGCATCTATTCTGCCGCATGGTCGCCGGGCATGCAGAAATGGCGCGGCTGGTGGCGCATCCTTGATGGCGTGGCAGCACCCGGCACGATGGTGACGGCGGCCGTGCGGGCGCCCGATTTCCTCGATATCTTCTGCGTGGGCAGCGACCGGCGGGTGTATACTGCGGCCTGGCGACCCTGATGGTGCCGGTCGTCATCGAAGGCCAGGCCGGTGCCGCGATCGTGCTGCCGCTGCAGCGCGGGCCGGCAACCGGCCATGAATGGCGGCTCACCCTGCCGGCGGGCGTGCAGCAGATCGCCGATAGCACGCCGGCCGCCGCGCCGGGCCAGCTGGGCGATCCGGCTGGCGGCCGGGTGCAGGTGAAGGCCCCTGCCGGCCGCTATCGCATCACCGCCCGGCTGGCGCGGCCGTGGGCGCCCGATCAGCCGGTGAAGACCGTGGAGATCGATCTCGTGGTGCGCTGAGCTGCTCTCTCAGCTCAGCCCTTCGATCCGGCCTTGCGCATCGAGGTGGATGCCGATGGCCGACGGCAGCTTTGGCAGGCCGGGCATGGTGGCGATCTCGCCGGCGAGCGCGACGATGAAGCCGGCGCCGGCGGCCAGCCGCAGTTCGCGGATGGGCAGATCGTGCCCGAACACCGCGCCGCGCACCTTTTCGTCCGCGGTGAAGCTGTAGGGTGTCTTGGCGAGGCACACCGGCAGATTGGCAAGGCCTTCGTGGCGCAGCGCGGCCAACTGCTTCTGCGCGGCCGGTGACAGGCTGACCTGGGCAGCACGGTGGATGCGGGTGGCCACGATGGTGAGCGCGTCATACACGTCGGTGCCGGTGGCATAGAGCGGGGTGAATCTGGCGTGCGGGTCGGCATTAGCGTCGGCCAGCGCGGCGACACTGCGGGCCAATTCCTCCGCACCGGCCGGGCCGTCGGCCCAGTGGCTGCAAAGATGGGCGGCGACGCCCAGCACATCGCGGCAGTGGGTGAGCACCTGTTGCTGTTCTTCCGCGCGATCGTTGCTGAAGGCGTTGATGGCCACGGCGACCGGCAAGCCAAGGCATTGCAGATTCTCGACATGGCGGGCCAGCACCTCCAGCCCGCGATCAAGGGCGTGGGCATCGGCGGTGCCAAGATCGGCGAGCGCCATCCCGCCGTGATATTTGAGCGCGCGAACCGTGGCGACGACCACGGCGACGGCCGGGGCGAGTCCGGCGGAGCGGCACTTGATATGGGCGAATTTCTCCGCGCCCAGATCAGCGCCGAACCCGGCTTCGGTCACAGCGAACTCGCCCAGCGCCAGCGCCGTGCGGGTGGCGATCACCGAATTGCAGCCATGGGCGATGTTGGCAAACGGCCCGCCGTGGATGAGGGCAGGGGAGCCATGGATGGACTGCACCAGATTGGGCTGCATGGCATCAAGCAGCAGCGCCGCCATGGCACCGGCCGCGCCGATGTCACCGGCCGTGACGGGATTGCCGGCGGTGTCCTTGCCTACCCGGATGCGAGCCAGCCGGGCCTGAAGATCGGTCACATCGTCGGCGAGGCACAGGATGGCCATCACTTCCGAAGCCACCGTGATATCGAACCCGGTTTCGCGCAACGGGTGGTTGCCGGTGCCCATGCCCGAAACGATCTGGCGCAGGGCTCGGTCGTTCATATCCAGCACGCGCCGCCAGGTGACCGTGCGTGGGTTGATGGTGCCGCCCGATGGCATCGGTGTCGAAAAATGCACCGCATTGTCGATCATCGCGGCGAGCAGATTGTGGGCCGAAGTGATGGCGTGGAAATCGCCGGTGAAGTGGAGGTTGATCTTCTCCATCGGCAGCACTTGCGCCTGGCCGCCGCCGGTGGCGCCGCCCTTGCGGCCGAACACGGGTCCCAGGCTGGGTTCCCGCAGCGCGATCACGGCGCGCCGTCCGATGCGGTTGAGGGCATCAGCGAGGCCCACGGTTGTCGTGGTTTTGCCTTCTCCCGCCGGCGTTGGGTTCACCGCCGTCACCAGAACCAGCTTGCCCGGCACCCGCCGGCCACATTCCGTCAGCGTTTTCGCCGCTATTTTCGCGATATGGTGCCCATAGGGTTCGATATCGGTTTCCACGAGGCCCAGCGTGCTCGCGATCTCCCGGATGGGGCGCAATGTCGCTGCCCGCGCGATTTCAATGTCCGTCGCCATGATTCCCTGCCATAAACCCTATATTAGACTTGCCTGATGTCTCTCGCCTGCACGCACCATAGCCGGTGCAATGCAGCAGGGAAGGAGCAATATGTTCGATCAGTTCGACGCCCTGTCGCTGGCCCGCTTCCAGTTCGCCTTCACCGTCTCGTTCCACTTCATCTTCCCGGCTTTCTCGATCGGGTTGGCCAGCTATCTAGCTGTTCTGGAAGGGCTTTGGCTGAAGACGGGCCGTGATGTCTATCTGCAGCTGTTCCATTACTGGCTGAAGATCTTCGCCATCGCCTTCGGCATGGGTGTCGTGTCGGGTATCGTCATGGCCTATCAGTTCGGTTCGAACTGGTCGGCCTTTTCCGACAAGGCCGGCCCCGTCATTGGCCCGTTGATGGCCTATGAAGTGCTGTCGGCCTTCTTCCTCGAATCGGGTTTCCTGGGCGTGATGCTGTTCGGGCTCGACCGGGTCGGCAAGAAACTCCATTTCATGGCCACCTGCCTGGTGGCCATTGGCACCACCATCTCGGCCTTCTGGATCATTGCGGTCAACAGCTGGATGCAGACGCCGCAAGGCTATGCCATTGCGCCTAATGGACAATTTTACGCAACAGACTGGTGGCTGGTGGTGTTCAACCCGTCCATGCCCTACCGCCTCGCCCACACGCTGCTGGGCGCCTATCTCACCACCGCGCTGGTGGTGGGAGCGGTCGGCGCCTGGCATCTGCTGAAGGATCGCAAGCTCGGCCGCGCCGCCCAGCCGGCGACGAAGATCATGTTTGCCATGGCGATGGGGATGGTTGCCGTCACCGCGCCGCTGCAGGTGCTGGCCGGCCACGAGCATGGCGTGAACACGCTTCAGCACCAGCCGGCCAAGATCGCGGCGATGGAAGGCCATTATGAAAGCCACGATCGCGCCGCGCCCTTGATCCTGTTCGGTATTCCCGACGATGCCGCTCAGGTGATGCGCTACAAGCTGGAGGTGCCGGCGCTGGGCAGCCTGGTGCTGCAGCATGATATCGAAGCCGCCACGACCGGCCTCGACAAGGTGGCTCCTGAAAACCGCGCCAAGGTGGCCTTCCCCTTCTACGCCTTCCGCGTGATGGTGGGGCTCGGTGTGTTGATGCTGCTGCTCGGCGGCTGGGCGGCGTTCAATGCTGCACGTGGCCGCCTGTTCGACAATGTCTGGCAACAGCGGCTGGCGCTGGCGTTGGGCCCGGCAGGGTTTGTTGCGGTACTGGCCGGCTGGATTACCACCGAAACCGGCAGGCAGCCCTTTACGATCTTTGGGCTTCTTCGCACCGCCGAAAGCGCCTCGCCGCTGGCGGCGCCCGCCGTGGCGGCCTCGCTGATCGCCTTCATCATCGTCTATTTCTTCGTGTTCGGCGTTGGCACCTGGTTCATCATCAAGCTGATGGCCACCGAACCCACCCCCGGTGAACCTGAAGCGTCCGATGAAGAGGCCGTCGAAGTCGGCAGCCTGCCGCCCGAAGCGGCCATCGGCCTGCAACCGGCGGAGTGAGCCATGGCACCCGATCCCATACTGACGCTTGTCTGGGCCGGCATCATCGGCGTGGCGATCTTTATCTATGTGGTCACCGACGGCTTTGATCTGGGCATCGGCATATTGTTCCCGACGATGGCGCCAGGGGCAGAGCGCGAGACGGCGATCGCCACCATCAAGCCGGTGTGGGACGCCAATCAGACTTGGCTGGTACTCGGCGGCGGTGGCGTGTTTGCGGCCTTTCCCTTGGCCTATGCGATATTGATGCCAGCGGTTTATGCGCCGCTGATCGCGATGTTGCTGGGCCTGATCTTCCGCGGCGTTGCCTTCAAATATCGGGCGCGCACCAGCAGTATGTGGCTGTGGGATTTCGCCTTTTTCGCCGGCTCCACGCTGGCGGCGTTCGCGCAGGGGGTGATTTTGGGCGCCGTGCTGCAAGGCGTGAAGGTTTCCGGGCGCAGCTATGCCGGTGGCTGGTGGGATTGGTTGTCGCCCTTCTCGTTGCTCACCGGCGCATCGGTGGTGGCGGCCTATGCATTGCTGGGCGCCTGCTGGCTGATCTGGCGCACGGAAGGCGCGGTGCAGGATCACGCCTACCGCATGGCCTGGCGTGGTGGCGGCGCCAGCATCGCGGCCATTGCCGCCGTTAGCCTGGCGACGCCTTTCCTCAGCCATGATTATTTCAGCCGCTGGTTCGAAACACCGGGCATTTATTTTTCGGCGCCGGTGCCGATCCTGCTGGCCATCACCGGCCTGCTGTTCATCCGCGCGCTCAAGCGCCGGGCCGAAGTTGCCCCCTTTCTGCTGGCCGAACTGCTGTTCCTGCTCACCTTCATCGGGCTCGGCATCTCGATCTTCCCGTGGGCTGTGCCGGGGCAGGTAACGATCTGGCAGGCGGCCACCGCGGGCAACGCGCAAAGTTTCATGCTGGTCGGCGTTGGCCTGCTGCTGCCGGTGATCTTGGGTTACACGGCCTATGGCTATTGGCTGTTCCGCGGCAAGGTCGGGGCTGAAGGTTATGCCTGAACCTCAAGCCCCACTGCCGCGCCGTTTGGCCTGGTTCGTTGGCCTCTGGGCGGCCGGTGTTGGCGTGGTGGGCGCCGCCGGCCTGCTGCTCAGGACTTGGCTGCTTGGCTAGTTTAACCGCCAACCTTGAGCGCGATTGCCCCTAAACGGGCGGGTTTGATGACAAACCTGCCTCTGAATGGTTGCATTTCGCCTTGCGATATCCTTAACAAAACGTAAAATCTGGCGGTATCTGCGGTGCGAGTCGCTCGTTCTGCAGACTGGCAGCCTGGTTCGGCCGTGATAACGGCAGGTCTGAAGGGAGCGACAGCTTCGGCTGCCGGAGTCGTGTATTGAGGAGAGGCGTATGGTTGCAGGAACAACGGCCGTTACGGTCATCGTCGGGATCTTCATCTTCCTGTGCGTGTTCAATTTCCTGCCGGCCTGCGTGGCCTATGTGAATCGCCATCCTGATCGCCATCTGCTCGCCGCCCTCAACGTCATCTCGCTGTTTTCCTTCGCCCTGTGGATCGCGCTGATGGCCTGGGCAGTGTCCGGCACCAGCAGCCATCCGATGATCCAGCGCTTTGTCGGTTCGCCGCAGCGCCGCCGCCGCCTTGTCGCTTCGGTTTCGGCGCTGGTATTGGCCGGCTTTGCCACGACGGCGGTTTCGCTCAACCTCGCCTGATCGCGCGCTGCGCCAGCCAGCCGGCCGGGCGCCGTTCCAAACGGCGTACCACTATGGCATTGCTGCCTTGCACTCAGGAATGTCCCTGCTATAGGCGGGCGCTCGCGTCCCGGGTGCGGGCGTGGCGGAACTGGTAGACGCGCTGGATTTAGGTTCCAGTGTCGAAAGACGTGGGGGTTCGAGTCCCTTCGCCCGCACCAGCCTGCCGCTGCTCGTCCGGGTGACTTCACACGATTTTCAAATTCAACTTGATGGGTTCTTCGATGCAGATTGCTGAAATCACCAACCAGGGCCTGCGCCGCGCTTATTCGCTGGTGATCCCGGCCGATGCTATCGCCGCGCGGCTGAACGCGCGCCTGGCCGAAGTGTCCAAGACCATCAAGATGCCGGGCTTCCGTCCGGGCAAGGTGCCGGCCAACCTCGTCAAGAAAATGCACGGGGCGGCTCTGCGCGGTGAAGCGCTGCAGGCGGCTGTGAATGATGGCGTCAACAAGGTGATTGCCGACCACGGCCTGCGCCCGGCGACCCAGCCGCAGGTTGATGTGGATGGCGAACTGCCGGAAGAGGGCGATGCCCGCTTCACCGTCAGCCTGGAAATCCTGCCGACTATCGAGGATGTGAAGGCCGAAGATCTGGCGCTGGAAAAGCTGGTGGTTCCGGCTGACGAAGTCGCCATGGATGCCGCGATCGCCCGTCTCGCCGAATCGGCGCAGCGCACTGAACCCGCTCCGGCAAAGCACAAGGCCAAGACCGGTGACACCGTGGTCATCGATTTCGAAGGCAAGGTGGATGGCGTGCCGTTCGATGGCGGCAAGGGCGAAGGCATGCGGGTCAAGATCGGCTCGGGCCAGCTCATCCCCGGCTTTGAAGACCAACTGATCGGCGCCAAGACCAACGAACAGCGCACCCTGAAGGTGAGCTTCCCGGCCGATTACGGCGCCGCCAATCTGGCTGGCAAGCCGGCCGAATTCGACGTGACAGTGACCGGCGTCGAAGTGCCCGGCGAAACCAAGATTGATGATGAATTCGCCAAGGGCTTCGGCCTCGATAGCCTTGATGCGCTGAAGGAAATCCTGAAGGATCAGCTCGACGCCGAATTGGGCACGCTGTCGCGCACCTATCTCAAGCGCAAGCTGCTCGACACGTTGGCTGCCCGCCATGATTTTGACGTGCCGGAATCGATGGTCGATGCCGAGTTCGAACAGATCTGGCAGACGCTGGAAGGCGAAGCCGCGCGCGAAGCTGATCCGGAAGCAGCCCGCGCCGAGATCGAGGCCGAGCGCGAGGATTATCGCCGCATTGCTGTGCGCCGCGTGCGTCTGGGCCTGTTGCTGTCCGAAATCGGCCAGCGCAACGGTGTGACCGTGTCCCAGGCCGAAATGAACCGTCTGATCGGCCAGGAAGCTGCGCGCTATGCCCCGGCCGAACAGCAGAAGGTCGTCAAGTTCTTCCAGGAAAACGCCATGGCCGCCATGCAGCTGCGCGCGCCGCTGTATGAAGACAAGGTGGTGGACTTCCTGATCGGCAAGGCGGAAATCACCGAACGCGCGGTCACTCGCGCCGAACTGGAAGCTGCCATCGAGAGCGAAGACGAGACTCCGGGCGGCCACGTTCACGGCCCCGGCTGTGGCCATGATCACGATCATGACCATGCGCCAGCCAAGCCCAAGAAAGCTCCTGCAGCCAAGAAGGCCAAGGCCGCCGAGGAACCGGTGGTTGAGGCCGAACCGGTGAAGAAGGCGCCCGCCAAGAAGGCATCCGCCAAGAAGGCCGAAGCCGAACCGGCCGCGGAAGCTCCGGCGGCCAAGCCCAAGAAAGCCGCTGGCAAAAAAGCCGCCGAGTAATGCCGCAGCTGCGGCTGCTCGGGCCCGGTATGCTGCGATTCATCCTCGCAGCGATGGTGGTGGTTTCGCACCTCACCAGTCTGAATATCGGCCGGCCAGCCGTTCTGCTGTTCTTCATGCTCAGCGGCTATTGGGTGTCGCGCTTGCTTGCCGGCTGGCAGGCCAGCGTGCCGGCCTTCTATGTCAGCCGCACCTTGCGGGTCTGGCCGCTTTATGCGGTGGTCACCGTGCTGGCCTGGCTGCTCCACGCCCATGCCGAAGCGGTCCGTCCGGACAGCCTGTGGTCGGCGCTCACCCTGCTTGGTCTGGCCGCGCGCTCCGGTGACGTGATTGGCGTGTCTTGGTCGCTCGATATCGAGCTGCAATTCTATCTGGCCATCCCGTTGATCACGCTGGCCGCGCAGCGCTTGCAGCCTGTCGCCTTGCTGGCGTTGGCTGTGGCCGCCTTTGGCGTGGGCATCGCGTTGTTTGCCGCGCATGTGCCCACCTTGCTCTTCTATCTGCCGGCCTTCCTCGCCGGCTTTGCCTTCCATCGCCTGCGTTGGCAGCCCAGCGCGAGCCAAGTGCGCGCCAGCTTGTTGGCTGCGGCGGCCTTCACTGCGGCCATGACCGTGGTGCCAGCGTTGGGCGGGCTGTTGTTCAAGGCCCAATTCACCGACAGCCTCGCTCAAAATCTGGGGCACATGGCGTGGATCCTGCTGCTGGCGCCGTTTGTGGCGTGGAATATCAACCAGCCGTCTGATCGGCTTGATCGCTGGCTCGGCGATCTGTCGTACCCGCTTTATTTGGTGCACCTGCCGGTGGTGCGGCTGCTTGCCGAGGTGATGCCGGTGACAGGCGCTGAGGGTAAACTGGTGGCCGTGGTTGCTGTATTGGTGGTGAGCATCGCGCTGTTCGTGGGCGTCGATCGCCCACTGGAAGCCCGCCGCCAGCGCCTGTGGCGCCGGACCAAGCCGGCCTGAACCCGTTGATCTGACAATCACCCACCGTGGTTCGGTGCCCTCTGCGGGCACCGGCCCGCGGGCGCCAAAACGGCTCTGAAACGGCCGGCCAGTCGCCAATGTGGCGGCATTAGGCGGATCGCGTTCCTAAAGTTCACATTACAACGGCCGTTCGCGTGGTGACGCCGTGCTTGGCGAACGGTGCAAGAGGGCCGCCGATCATGTGTCAGTTGATCCGTCTGAACAAGTGATTAAGAAATGTATAATAAAGTTTGACATGGGGTAAGGGCCAAGCCAATCTTGCCTCTTCAGGCTGTGTAGTTGCGTCCAACGGAGAGAAGGTCATGCTGTCGTCGACATTCCGTCTGGGTCCTGGCGCGGTACGCCTGCTGCTGGCGGCGGTTGTCGTTGTGTCGCATCTCTCGGCGATCAACCTGGGTCGGCCGGCGGTGATGATCTTTTTCATGATCAGCGGGTTCTGGGTGACGCGCGCCTGGCAGGAGTGGGCGGGCGGCACCACGGGTTTCATGGCGAGCCGTTTCTTGCGCATCTATCCGCTGTTCCTGTTTGTGGCGCTGGCCAATGCCTTGCTGCTGTTCGTGGAAGGCGCGCACGTGCCGGACGAGTTTGGCCTCGCGCTGCTGCTGCCGGGTCTGGCCAGCCGGGATGAAACGCTGCTGGGCGTGGCATGGTCGCTGGATATCGAACTGCAATTCTATCTGGCGCTCCCGTTGCTAGCCCCGCTGCTGGTTCACTTGCGGCGGGCCGAAGTATGGCTGTTGGCGTTGATTGGCTGGGTGGTCGGTATCGGCCTCATGTCGGCGGGTCTCGTCACCGCGCTGTTCTATCTGCCTGCGTTTGCTGGCGGTGCCTGGCTGGCGCAATCCCGCTGGAAGGCCACGGACGGTCAGGCGTTCGCCTCGGTTGTGCTGTTCATGGCAGCCGGAGCCGGGCTCGCCCTGCTGCCGCAAGCCCGCGAAGTGCTGCTCAAGAACGGCATCGAAACACCCAATATGGCTGTGCAGCTTGCCCATCTGGGTTGGTCTGTGCTGTTGCTGCCGGCCGTAGCGTGGAGCGTTCACCAATATTCCAGCGCGCAGGATCGCTGGGCCGGTGACCTCTCGTTCAGCCTGTATCTCGTCCACACCCCGGTGATCACCGCCATGGCGGCGCTGATGCCAGCAGGCGGCTTTGTGCTGAAGCTGGCCATGCTGCTGATCTCCGCGGTGCTCGCCGTGGCCCTGCATCGCTGGGTCGATCTCCCGGCAGAGCTGTGGCGCCGGGCCCACTTCCGCAATCCGGTGCCGATTCCCCCTGCGGCAATTGCCTTTGCCCCCTTGAACTCAGGCCGTAAACGTCCGAACTAGTGGGAAAGGAGATTCCCATGTTCGATCCTGTTGCCGGCCTGGTTCCCATTGTCATCGAAAGCTCGAACCGCGGCGAACGCAGCTTCGACATTTACTCGCGGCTGCTGCGTGATCGCATCGTGTTCGTGAATGGCCAGGTGGAAGACCATATGGCCTCGGTGATCGTGGCCCAGCTGCTGTTCCTCGAATCGGAAAATCCGAAAAAAGATATTTACATGTACATCAACTCGCCGGGCGGTGTGATCACGTCGGGCATGGCGATCTACGACACCATGCAATACATCCGGCCCAAGGTTGGTACGGTGTGCGTGGGTCAGGCCGCGTCGATGGGCAGCTTCCTGCTGGCCGCCGGTGAGCCGGGCATGCGCATCGCGCTGAAGAACGCCCGCATCATGGTGCACCAGCCGTCGGGCGGCGCCCAGGGCCAGGCCACCGATATCGAGATCCAGGCCCGCGAAATCCTGCGGATTCGCAGCATTCTCAACAATTTGTATGTCAAGCACACCGGCAAGGACCTGGCCACCATCGAACATGCGATGGAACGCGACAAGTTCATGAGCGCCGAGGAAGCCCAGGAATTCGGCATCATCGACGCCGTAATGGAAAAGCGCCCCGTCGCGCCGGAAAGCGAAGCGCAGGCGGCTTGAACCTTCATTGGGGCAGGGCCGTGGCGCCAGAATGGCGCTTTGCCCCGCCGCAATTGTGACGCTTTGGCGTAATCCTGCCCTTGCGGCAGGCGGTGATTCGTCGCTACACTGTCAGGCCGGTGGCATACCGGCGCGTATATTGTCGGCTATGGCGGGCCGGCGTGAGGAAGGAACGTCATGACGAAGCTGGGCGGCACCGATAGCAAAGGCACGCTTTACTGCAGCTTCTGTGGCAAGAGCCAGCACGAGGTGAGGAAGCTCATCGCGGGCCCGACCGTGTTCATCTGCGATGAATGTGTGGAGCTGTGCAACGACATCATCCGCGAAGAAACCAAGACGGCGCTGGTCAAGAAGTCCGGCGACGTGCCAACCCCGCGCGAAATCTGCAAGGTGCTGGATGATTACGTGATCGGGCAGTTCCACGCCAAGCGCGTGCTGTCGGTCGCCGTCCATAACCACTACAAGCGGCTGAACCACGGCGGCAAGGGTGCCGAAGTGGAACTGGCCAAGTCCAACATCCTGCTCGTTGGCCCCACCGGCTGCGGCAAGACGCTGCTGGCCCAAACGCTGGCGCGCATCCTGGATGTGCCCTTTACCATGGCCGATGCCACCACGCTGACCGAAGCCGGTTACGTGGGGGAGGATGTGGAAAACATCATCCTGAAATTGCTGCAGGCCAGCGATTACAACGTCGAACGCGCCCAGCGCGGCATCGTGTATATCGATGAAATCGACAAGATCAGCCGCAAGTCCGACAACCCGTCGATCACGCGGGACGTGTCGGGCGAAGGCGTGCAGCAGGCCTTGCTCAAGATCATGGAAGGCACCACCGCCTCCGTGCCGCCGCAGGGCGGCCGTAAGCATCCGCAGCAGGAGTTCCTGCAGGTCGATACCACGAACATCCTGTTCATCTGCGGCGGCGCCTTTTCTGGCCTCGATCGCATCATCGGCGATCGTATGCAGGGCCGCTCGATCGGCTTTGGCGCGCATGTCGCCGCACCGGATGAACGCCGCGTTGGCGAGCTGCTGCGCAAGTGCGAGCCGGAAGATCTGCTGCGCTTCGGCCTGATCCCGGAATTCATCGGCCGCCTGCCGGTGATCGCCACACTGGAAGATCTGGACGAACCGGCGCTGATCAAGATCCTCACCGAGCCGAAGAACGCGCTTGTGAAGCAGTACGCCCGCCTGTTCGAAATGGAAGGCGCCAAACTCACCTTCACCACCGACGCGCTGTCGGCGATCGCCAAACGCGCTATCGAACGCAAGACAGGCGCGCGCGGCCTGCGCTCGATCATGGAAGGCATCTTGCTCGATACCATGTTCGATCTGCCCGGCCTGGAAGGTGTGGAAGAAGTGCAGGTGGACAAGGACGTGGTCGCCGGCACCAAGCAACCCACGCGCCTGATGGTGGCTGATAAGGCAGCCTGAGCCCCGCGGGCAAGTGTTTGAAAAGGGCGCAGCGCCGGGTAACCGCGCTGCGCCCTTTTCTTTGCGCCCTCCATACCGATCTTCGCCGGGCGGGCGTTGCAGCCGTGCACAGTCTTTCGCCCATCGGATGAACGGGGCTGGCGACCGGCAGGCGTGAACCGGGCCGGGTTTGCCGGTTGCGCTGTGCCGGGTTTTGACGCGTAATCCGCCGGTTGCAGAGCGTGCGGCGTCTGGCTCGAATTGGGCAAAGATGCGGGTAATGGGGGAGGCAGGGCCATGATCGTGACAGAAAGTTCGCCCGGAGCCGAGGTGATGGATCAACCTTTGCTTTCCCGGCGCCGGCTGCTGGCCGCAGCGCTGGCGGTGGGGACGGCGAACCTTGGCGAGGCTACGTTGGCCACCACCACCGCAGTGACGTCCGCAAAGGGGAACAGCCTGTTCTTGCGCAACGTCCTGCTCGAAACCGGCTATGATCGCAATGATACCGATGTGATCGGCACGCGGACGGCCAAAGCGTCGATCCTGGTGCGCAATGGCCGGATTGCCGCCATCCTTGCGGCCGATGCCGCGGCGCCTGCGGGCGTTGCTGTCCATGAAGGTGACGGGAGGCTGCTGCTTCCCGCATTTCGCGACATGCACATCCATCTCGACAAGAATCAATTTGGTGGTCCGTGGGTTGCGCCTCTCAAACGCCGCAACGGCATTGCCGGCCAGATCGAGCGTGAACGCACGCTGCTGCCCCAATTGCTGCCCACGCTGGACGATCGCGCCGGCCAGATTATCGATCTGATGCAACGCAACGGCACCACCTTCGCGCGTGTGCAGTGCAATGTGGATCCGGTGATCGGCACGCAGCATGTCGAGATTATGCGTGCCATGTTGGACCGGCGCAGTGACGGCTTCGGCCATGAACTGGTCGCCTTTCCGCAGCATGGCTTTGTTAGCGCCAACATGATCCCGGCCATGCGCGCGGCGCTGGCGGCGGGGGCGACCCATGTCGGCGGGATTGATCCGACGACGGTTGATGGCGGCATGGAACGATCGATCGACGCGATGATGCAGATCGCCCTCGACATGAACAAGGGTGTCGACATGCATCTGCACGAACCGGGCGCGAGCGGGATCGCCGCAATCCGCCGGGTGGCGGACATGGTGGAGCAGGCGCCCGCGCTGAAGGGGCGCGTGACGATCAGTCATGCATTTTCGCTCATGTCTCTGGGCAAGGCGGAACTGGATGAACTTGCCATCCGCATGGCAGAGCTGGGCATGTCCGTTGCTTCGACCCTGCCCTTTGGCGGCAACGTCATGCCGGTGCCCGCCCTGCTGGACAAGGGCGTGCGCGTCTATACCGGCACCGACAGCGTCCAGGGCATCTGGTCTGTGTTCGGCAGTTGCGACGTGCTGGAAAAGGCCAAGCTCGCTTGCCAGCTTTATGGCTGGGGCGATGAGCTTGCCATTGCGCAGTCGCTGAAAATCTCCACCGGTGGGCTCACGCCGCTCAATGCGGCGGGCGAGCAGCTGTGGCCAAAGCCGGGCGATGCCGCGGATGTGGTCCTTGTTCGCGCCAGCTGTTCCGCCGAAACGGTGGCCCGCCTCAAGCCGCGCGAGGCGGTGTTCCATGCCGGCAAGCTGGTGGCGGGCATGGTGTCCTGACCTTGCGATTGGCCAGAATGCCGATTGTCCGCTTCAGCGTTTCGTTGCGAACCAGATGATGTGTGTGGCGCCCTTGCCGGTTTCGCGAGCGCGGACCTTCACGGTCTCGACGGTGAAGCCGCTGCGTTCCAGTTGGCGGGCGAAGGCATTGTCTGGCGCGGCGGACCAGACGGCGAGGAGGCCGCCGGGGCGCAGAGCGTTCCGGGCATCGGCAAGGCCGCGGGGGCTGTAGAGGCCGTCATTGGCGGCGCGGGTGAGGCCGTCGGGGCCGTTATCGACATCGAGCAGGATCGCGTCAAACTGGGCGGTGCTCTGGACCATGCTGGCGCCGACATCGCCCATGGTGACGGTGACGCGTGTATCATCGAGGCAGCCGGCGGTGACGGCCGCCATCGGTCCGCGCGCCCAATCGATGATGCCGGGCACCAGTTCGACGACGGTGACGCGCGCGGCGGGCCCTAGTTGGCCGAGCACGGCGCGCAGCGTGTAGCCCATGCCATAGCCGCCGATAAGCAGATGCGGGCTCTTGTGGCCGGCAAGACGGTCGCAGGCCATGGTGCCGAGCGCGACTTCGGAGCCGTGCATGCGCGTGCTCATCAGTTCGTTGCGTTCGAGCACGATCATGAAATCGCTGCCGCGCCGGAACAGCCGCAGGGGTGGCCCGCCGGGCACGTCGGCCTCGCCGATCAGTTCACGGGGGATCACGCCTTACGCCACCACTTCGCGGCAGTGTGGGCATTTGCGGCGGGGGAAGATGATCAGGCCCTTGATCATCAGGCGCTTGGTGCAGGCCGGGCATTTGATCACGGCGATGAGGACGAGGTTGAGGGCCAGGGCCAGCGGCGGCAGCACCAGTCCGACCAGCGCCAGCGGCGTGGGCCAGGGCAGGGCCCAGAACAGCGGCGGCAGGGCGACGGCCTGGGCGAACTGGTTCCATTGCACGCGGTACAGGCCGGGGAGGGCTGTCATCAGTAACGCCAGCTCTTCAGATCAGCTCCCTTC
Source organism: Sphingomonadales bacterium 32-65-25 (assembly GCA_002280855.1). Lineage (GTDB taxonomy): Bacteria > Pseudomonadota > Alphaproteobacteria > Sphingomonadales > Sphingomonadaceae > Sandarakinorhabdus. The sequence goes on from NCEU01000007.1 coordinate 255,952, forward strand.
GGCGCGGCGGCTTCGATGCGCTTCAGCATCTTGTCCACATACATGGTGTGGTAGCGCAGGCGGCTGATGTGGTTGGGCTGGGTGGGATCGCCGTTCCAGCAATGTTCGGCGCGGTCGCCATAGGCGATTTCGCCCGTGAACGCCGGATCGGCTTTCTTCAGGAAATCCTCGGTCAGATAGACGGCGTTGTTGAGGTAATAATTGTCCATGTCGCCAACATAGAGGAAGATCTTGTCGCGGATCTTGGGGCCCAGCGTCTTCCAGTCGCGCTGCATAATGTGCCGCAGATCGTAATTCTCGCGCCAGTGGGCCGCAACCTTGGGGTCGATCACGCCAGTGCGCTTGTCGAAGATGCGCTGTGGGTAGCCGTCTGCGCCTTGCGGGGAATAGACCGCTTCCCAGATGTCCCACTGCTGGCCGGAGCGGGACTTGTCGCCAAGCACCAGTTCCAGCCGCTGTTCCTGTTCCACCGTGTAATCAACATGGCCCAGATAGTTGCGATGGGCCGGGCGATCGACCTTGCCGAACGGGCCGACCTTCCAGAAGACATTCTTGTCTTCATAGATGTTGATGTTGGTATATTGGCGGAAATCAATGGGATCGGGGCAGGCGGCGAAGGCACCGTTGAAATCGTCTGGGTAGAACATCTGCACGGCCAGCGCTTCCCAGCCGCCGGTGGAGCCGCCGTAGGTGAAGCGCGCCCAACCCTGGCCCAGGCCGCGGAACTGCTTCTCGATCTCCGGCACCAGCTCCTTCATGATGGCATCGCCATAGGGGCCGAGATTGGCGGAATTCACCGCATAGCTGTCGTCATAATAGGGATTGCTGTGGTCGATCTCGAGAATGAGCATCCGCGGGAAACTGTCTGACGTCCATTTCTTGTAGAGGTCGTGGGCTTCCTGGGCCTCGATCTTGTTGTAGCAGGGCTCGTTGAAGCGCGGCTCCGGCTTGCACGGCATGGCCGGATCCGGCGGCGTGACAGAGAAGCCGCCGAAATCGGCCGGGAAATGGCCGTGGTTGATGATCAGCGGGTAACGCGCTTCCGGATGCTTGTCGAAATCCTTGGGTACCAGCACGTGGGCGGTGAGGAAGACATCGGTGCCCCAGAATTTCGACAGCTGCTCTGATCGCACCTTGATGTGGCGGATGAACTCGCTGTCTTTCGGCTGCTCCACCGGCGGAATCACCTTGGTGAGCGGGATGGTCACGATATCCTTGGTGGCCGGGTTGAAGCGCACTTTCATCGGTTCGGAAACGATGTTGCCCGGTTCGGCGCGCCAGTTCTGCCCGGCGCCGCGCGCGGCCGGCAGCTTTACCGTGCGGCCGGTTGAGAGATTATAGGTCTGATATTTGTGGAGGACGGCCTGCACCGTGTAGTCGCCGGCCGGCACCTTGGAGAGGTCTTCCGCCGGATAGCCGAGCACGCCGCGGCCGATGCTGGCACTGCCGCCGGGCTTCAGGCCATCGACATTGATACCGAACACCTGCGGCGCATCGGCGCCCAGTTTGACCTGGAAGCGCGGTTCCTTCGAATCGTTGGGCGTGATCACCAGGATGATGCGGCCATCGTTGCTGGCGTCGATGCCGCTCGCTGGCAAGGTGACGCGGAAATCGGTTGCCAATGCCGGCGCCGACAGGTTGGCCGCCAGTGCAGTGCCGATCATGGCGGCAGTCAAAACGCGCTTGTTCATGTCCGTTCCTCCCCTATGCCGATGTTTTAAGCATGAATTGCCAGCAGCGGCAACGCGCCAGACTTTTACAGATTTACGATAGTTAATCATAAATATTGCTTCAGTCATGGTTTTACGGCGTCCACGCTCACTCAATGTCAATAAGCAATATTGAATAATATTTGTGTGAGCATTTCAGCAAAATTTTTGGTCGGGGAAGCGTGAAACATGCAAAAAATCCTGGAATCAGATGTGATATTGGTAGGATTTCATTGCTGCTGGGGGTTCCACTTGACGTTCTTGGGGAACGCATTCGGACCGAACGCAAGAGCGATCCCTCCCAGAATGAGACAATCGGGCGTGATAAGCGCTGAAGGGGACGCCGGGCTGTAATACTCGTTAATGGAAAAATAGTTAACGAGCGTCAATGTCGCTTTACATTAAGTAACTTCCAAATTAGAAAGCTGGTGTATCAAGTGTTAACGAGTGAGGGCGGCGTATGATTTTTTCCGGTTTCGCACAGGGCATGGGCCAACTGCTGGCAACCGATGGTGCCTTGATGGTGCTGTCGATGCTGTTCGGTGTGCTGCTGGGCATGTTGTGGTCGGGTCGCTCGTTCCCGCGCCGCCTGCCGCGCTCGATGGCTCGGGCTTCGGCCAGCCAGTTGAACCGCTTCTCTTAATCATCGCCGGGCTGGCTATCGCCCGACACGCAGACTAGCTTGGTGCCATGCGCGCCATACCATTTTCAGCACTCTGTGTTCTGGGGGCGTTGCCAGCGATGGCAGCGCCCTCCTTGTGTGCGCATCTGCCCGAGCAGGGATCGGTGGCCGCCGCCGCGCCCCGCGAAAGCGTGGCGGCGAAGCCGCGAGCGGACCGCAGCCTGATCTGCCCTCCCGGATACGTGCTGGAAGCGTCGGCCCGTGTCCCTGTTTGCACCCGTCCCGGTCAAGCCCAGGTGGAGGGAGACCCGCGCGCTGCCTGCCGCGCCACTCTGGCGCTGGGGCCGGTGGCGCCAGTGCCGCTGCAGTGGCGGCCGACGCGCAGCTGCCCCGGCGGTGCAATCACGACGGTAGTGCGGCTGGAGGGGGCCAATCTCGCCTTGGCCGATGTCGACCTGGCCAGCGAGAGCCCCGGCGTGAAGGTTGAGACGCTGGGCGAGGAGAGCAAGGGCGTCAAAGCGGCCGAGCGCCCCTCAGCGCAGGGCTGCTTCGCCCATCAATGCCGGCTGGTGCGGCTGTCCATCAGCGCCGATGCGCCAGACGATGTGCTGCTGCGCTTCAGTATCAAGGATGGCGCCAGCAGCACGGCGCGCATCCCGGTCATCACACATTGCCCTGATCCGCTGGCGAAGCGCTGATCACTTCGTCCGGAGTGGCCGATCATCGGTGGCTGCCAGCCAGATCGCCGCCGTCCACGCCGCCACGTTCTGGTCAAGCTGCTTGCGGTCTACCTTGTCGAGTGTGTCGTCGGGCGTGTGGTGCACGTCGAAATAGCGCGTCATGTCCTGCCCCAGATCGAGCACGCCCACGCCGGTGGCGGCCAGCGGCCCCACGTCCGGCCCGCCGCCAGAAGCATTGGTGGCGGCGCGATCAATGCCCAGCGGCGCCAGCACGCCCGCGATTTCGCCGAGCAGCGGCAGACCAGCATCGGCGACCTTTGAGTCGATCTGATAAATCCGATCCGCCCCGGCATCGCTTTCGCCGGCCAGCACGATGTTTTCACCCGCATGCGCCGCGGCATAGGCGCGGCCGCCGATCAGGCCGAACTCTTCGGCGCCCCACAGCACCACACGGATGGTGCGGCGCGGGCGCTGGCCGGTGCGGTCGACATGGCTCTTGATGGCGGCCGCGGTGGCGAGGCTGATGGCGACGCCGGCGCCATCGTCGAACACGCCTTGGCCCAGATCCCAGCTGTCGAGATGCCCGCCGAGCACCACCACCTCACCGGGCACTGTGCCCGGGATTTCGGCGGTGACATTGGCCGACTGGCCCGGCTTGCTGCTCGGCGTGGACACCAACTGCATCTGCACCGGCCCCGCAGCGCAGCGCCGCGCCAGCAGTTCGGCATCGGGCAGGGAAAGGGCCAGTGCCGGGATCGGCGCAGTGCCGGCCGGGAACACGGTGCCGCCGGTGTGCGGATTGCGGTGATAATCGGTGCCCAGGCTGCGGATCAGCACGGCGGCGGCGCCCTTCTGTGCGCCCAGGGCCGGCGCAGCGCGGCGTACGGCGCCGTTCACGCCGTAACTGCTGCCATCCTGCGTCACGCCCATGCGGTGATCGACGAAAACGATGCGGCCCTTTACCGCCGCGTCGGGCGCGGCGCGGAAGGCGGCCAGAGTGCTGAAGCAGGTGACAGGCGCGGTGATCCCGCCGGCCGGCGTGGCGCCGGACGTGCCCAGCGCGGCGAGCGCCAGCTGGTGATTGCTGCCGACGATGGTGGCGCTGGCCTGCCCGCGCTCCCACAGCGTCAGCGGGAAGGCCTCCTCACGGATGTTGACCAGCCCCAATTTCTGCATTTCGGCCTTGGCCCACGCCCGGCCGCGCGCTTCGGCTTCAGTGCCGGCAAGGCGCTGGCCCACGGTGTCGGTGAGGTTCGACAGCAGCCCCCACGCCTTGTTGCCGGCCAGGGCGGCATCGCGCAACTGGCCGGCGGTGGCCAGACGGTCAGCGCCGGCCGGCTGTGCGCTGACAGGAAGAGTGATGAGGCAGGCCGCGGTGGCCAAGGCAGTGATGCGGCGCATGTGAGAGTTCCCCTGTTTGTGGGATGTCCTTTACGCGCCGGCAGTGCCGGGTCAATTGGCCGGTTTGCGCCCACCGCGCCCATCGGCTAATGCAGCCGCGTCCCTGCCAACACCAGATTTGCGGAGCCTCCCCGTGGCCTATCAATATGCGTTCGTGATGAAGGGTCTTTCCAAGACCTATCCCGGCGCCAACAAGCCCTGTTTCAAGGATATCACCCTGTCGTTCCTGCCGGGGGCGAAGATCGCCATCATCGGCCCGAACGGCGCCGGCAAATCCACCCTTATGAAGGTGATAGCCGGCATCGATACCGAATATGTGGGTGAAGCCTGGGCTGCCGAAGGCGTGCGCGTGGGTTACCTGCCGCAGGAACCGCATCTGGATCCCAACAAGGATGTGAAGGGCAATGTGATGGACGGGGTGCGCCCCGTGGCTGATCTGGTGGACCGGTTCAACGCCATCAGCGCCGAAATGGCCGACCCCAAGGACGATACCGATTTCGACAAGCTGCTCGAGGAAATGGGCACGCTGCAGGAAAAGATCGACGCGGTGGATGGCTGGACGCTGGACAACCAGCTTGAAATCGCCATGGACGCGCTGCGCTGCCCGCCGGGGGATAGCGGTGTGCAGAAATTGTCGGGCGGGGAAAAGCGCCGCGTCGCGCTGTGCAAGCTGCTGCTGGAAAAGCCGGAAATCCTGCTGCTCGACGAACCGACCAACCACCTTGATGCGGAATCCGTGTCGTGGCTGGAAAACCACCTCAAAGAATATAAGGGCATGGTGATCCTGGTTACCCACGATCGCTACTTCCTTGATAATGTGGTGAAATGGGTTCTGGAACTGGATCGCGGCCGCGCCATTCCGTTCGAAGGCAATTATTCGGATTGGCTGGAAGCCAAGCAGAAGCGCCTGGGCCAGGAAGAGCGTGAAGACGCCAGCCGCGAAAAGGCCATCAAGCAGGAGCTGGAGTGGATCCGCGCCTCGCCCAAGGCCCGCCAGACCAAGAGCAAGGCCCGCATCAAGGCCTTTGACGAACTGGTGGAAAAACAGGCAAACCGCCGCCTGGGCGAAGCACAGATCCTGATCCAGATTCCGGAACGCCTGGGCAACAAGGTGATCGAGGCCCACAACCTCACCAAGAGCTATGGCGACAAATTGCTGTTCGAAAATCTGTCGTTCAGCCTGCCGCCGGGCGGCATCGTGGGCATCATCGGCCCGAACGGCGCCGGCAAGACCACGTTGTTCCGCATCATCACCGGCCAGGAAGTGCCCGATAGCGGCGAAATCGTCATCGGCGAGACCGTGAAGATGGCCTATGTCGACCAGAGCCGCGATGCGCTGGCATCTGACAAGAATGTCTGGGAAGAGATTTCCGGCGGCAACGACAAATTCTATTTCGGCAAGAACGAGGTGCTGACCCGCGCTTATGTGGGCGCGTTCAACTTCAAGGGGCCGGACCAGCAGAAGAAGGTTGGCCTGCTTTCAGGCGGTGAGCGCAACCGCGTGCACATGGCCAAGATGCTGGTGAAGGGCGGCAACGTGCTGCTGCTCGACGAACCGACCAACGACTTGGACGTGGAAACCCTGCGCGCGCTGGAAGAAGCACTGGAAAGCTTCGCCGGTTGCGCCGTGGTCATCAGCCACGATCGCTTCTTCCTCGATCGCCTGGCGACGCACATCTTGGCGTTCGAAGGCGACAGCCACGTTGAATGGTTCGAAGGCAATTTCCAGATGTATGAGGAAGACAAGCGGCGGCGCCTGGGCGACGCGGCGGATCGGCCGCATGCGCTGACCTACAAGAAACTCACGCGCTAAGCGCTCTTGCCGTCTTCCCGACTGCAGTCGGGAAGACGGTTTGGTTCACGGCGCGACCCATTCTCCCGCCCACTCGTCCGCGCCGCGGAACACCGCCCGCCGGTGGCCGCTGTTCGCCAGATGCAGCCAATCAATCGCCGTCACGTCGATCCACAGCGTGGCGAAATTCGCCCGCGCGGGCTCGATCTGCTCGGCGGTCGGTTGCTGGCCTTCGATCCATGACGGCAGGCCCGACGAGGGTCCTGACAATGGCGTGCCGGGGGGATGCTCGGCAAGGTAGCAGCGGCGGGCGAACAGGGTGGACTGGTTCCAGATCCCCTCCACCACGTCATCATCGGTGAGCACGCGCGCGGTGCCGGTGATGCGCAATTGCACCTGCTCGCCCACGTGATAGGCCAGCACGGCGACTGGCTTGCCATCCAATTGCGCCACCTTCGGGCTGCGCGCGTCGGTGTGGAGGCGCAGCGTGGCGGTGGCGGGATCGGCCTTGCGCAGCACCATCACGCGAGCGTGGGGCAGGCCGTGTTCGTCCACGCTGGCGATGACGGGCGTGTGGACGGGGCTCTTGCGGTCTGCCCCGCCGCGCACCAGCAGACTCCAAGCGTGGGCGAGGATGCCGGGGAGCGAGTCTTCCGGCCTCATTTCACTTCAACAATCGCATCCACCTCCACCGGCCAGCCGCGCGGCAGGCTGCCGGCGCCGGCGGCGACGCGGGGCGCCTTTCCGGCATCACCAAAGGCGGTGACCATCACTTCGGAAAAGCCGTTCATCACTTCGGGATGCTGGGTGAATTCCGGCGTAGCATTGACCAGACCCATCACCTTCACCACGCGCTTCACTTTGGAAAGATCGCCAAGCTCGGCCTTGATTGTGGCCAGCATGCACAGCGCCACCTTGGCGGCATTGGCCTTGCCCGCGGCCACGTCCATCGTCGCGCCCAGCTTGCCGGCACCGCCCGCCGGGCATTCGCCATGGCCGGCCAGGAACAGCAGTTTGCCCACGCGCGCGGCCGGCACATACAGGCCGATCGGTGCGTTGGGCGGCGGCAGCGTGAGTCCGGCTGCGGCGAGGCGCTGTTCCGGGGTTTCGGCCAGTGCCGGCGTGGCCATCAGGGCGAGAGCGATAAGAGCGAAGCGCATGACCTGGGGACTCCTTGCCGGGTGTGACGCTCCGGCCTAGCATCCTGGCAAAGAACCGCAAACAGGGGAGGGCTGGGAATGGCCACATCACATCACGTAGCGGGCTTTGCCCATGGCCAGAATGGCAGCGCTGCCGAAACCGATCCGGCAGTGCTGGGCCTGATGCAGGGCGCGCCCGTGCCGGCTGAAAGCCAAGTGCGCTGGACCGATGGTTCGATGTGGCGCTTCCCGCAGCAGCGCTGGGCCTTTTCGCACATGCGCGAACTGGTGCCGACGGTGAATATCGGGCGCGAAGGGGCGGTGAGTGTGCTGCCGCAAGCGCTGCGCGATGACCTTGATGGTGTGCGGCTGACGACGCTCGACGGGCAGGCGATGACGTGGCGGGAAGCGCTGGCCGCGACCTATACGGATGCCATCCTGGTGATGAAGGACGGGGTGGTGGTGCAGGAACGCTATTTCGGTGCCACCACGCCAGCGACGCAACATATCCTGTTTTCCGTCACGAAAAGCTTTGTCGGCACCATCGCCGAAATGCTGATCGAGGAGGGCAGGATCAATCCGGATGCGAAGGCGGGGGAGTATGTCGCTGAACTTGTCGGTTCGGGGTTGGGTGATGCGACGATCCGCGAAATCCTCGACATGCGCACTGGCCTCGCCTTCAGCGAGGATTATGTCCCCGGGCAGACGGGCCTGACCGATGTGCAGCGCATGAGCATTTCCACCGGCTGGGTGCCGCGTCTGGCCGATTATGCCGGGCCAGATGGGAATTTCGCCTTCACCGCCAGCCTGGGCAAGAACGCCCCGCACGGCAGTGATTTCGTCTATCGCACCCCCAACACCAGCGCCCTGCAATGGATCATCGAACGGGTGGCGGGTGCCAGCCTGGCGGAGCAGATCCACGCGCGATTCTGGGCGCGGATGGGGATGGATCATGATGCCGCGCTGGGCGTGGACCGGCTGGGCACCGGCTTTGGCGGCGGCGGCCTGATGGCGTCGTTGCGCGATATCGCCCGCATTGGCGAGATGATGCGGCTGGGCGGGCGCTCCAATGGCCAGCAGATCGTGGCCGAAGCCGTGGTGGAGCGCATCTTTGCCGGCGGCGATCCTGCCGCGTTTGTCGCCTGCCAGTACACCGGCAACCTGGATGGCAATTATGGCAGCCAGTGGTGGCACCGCGCCGGCGGTCAACTGATGGCGATGGGTGTGCACGGGCAGGGCATTTATGTGGACCGGGCGGCCGGCGTGGTGATCGCCCGGTTGGGCAGCCACCCGGTGGCGAGCAACCGCGGCAATGCCGCCGTGACCACGCCGGCCTATGATGCCATCGTAGCCGCGATCTAGGCCCTGAACCTTAGTAAGCGCTGCTCACCAGCCGCATTGCGCCGGGTTCCATAGCGGTGAGCGCGCGCGCCGCGATGCGCGGTACGTCGGCTGAGGGCAGGGCCAGCAGTTCATCGGCAACGCGGCTGGCCTGTGTGCAGAACCGGCGACGATCGGGCACGCTGGAAAAGCCATTGTACAGCCGGGTCATCGCCACATCATGGCGCGCCTGGCCGGCCGTGCCATGCTGTTGGCGATAACGGGCCTGTTCGGTGGAATAAACTTCATTCAAGAGGTTACGGTGCGTTTTGAGGATTCGGTTGTAATCATCGCGCAGGGCCTGGTTGCCGCACAGCAGCGCCGCGACATTGAGCCCGCCGCGGAGCGCCCACACCACCTCGGCGCTGGCCGCCACATTATCAGGCACCAACCGGGTGACGGCGGCGGGCTCGATGGCCTTCACCGGCGCGGCCGGCACCATGGCGACGGGTCGCGGAGGGGCCTGATTGGTGCTGCATGCCGCCAGGCCAATCAACGCCAGCACGCTGGCTGCACGTGTCCCCCGCGCTGGCAATGCCGCCAGCGCCTTGATCCCCTTCATGATTCCCTCTCCCGGTATCGTGATCTTGCCTGTTGCCGATAAAGCCGAGGCTGGCTTTCACCAGCCTGAACGGCCCTGGCTGCGTCAGCCCGTCGCAGCCAGCCAGCGGCTCACCTGGTGCAGATCATCGGCCACGGCCAGCAGGCGCGGCGTGATTTCGGGCGTGGCGGGCAACAGATCGGGCACCATTATCACGGGCACACCGGCCAAGTGCGCAGCGATGATGCCATTGTAGCTGTCTTCCAGTGCCAGCGCGGCGCCGGGCGCGATGCCAAGGCGGGCGGCGGCGGTGCGATAGGGTTCGGGATGTGGCTTGCCGTTGGCAACGTCGTCGCAGCCAACGATGGTGGCAAACCCATCCAGCAGCCCGACATGGCCCAGATGCGCGCGGGCCAGCGCCTGTTCGGACGAGGTGACGACGGCAGCCGGAATGCCAGCCGCGTTCACCTGGGCCAGAAGGTCTGCCGCGCCCGGCTTTAGCGGCCGGATCGGCCCCCATTCGCTGCGAATGCGCTGCCGCACTTGGGCGCGTATCACATCATAATCCAGCAACGCGCCAAAGCGACCCTGCATGATGGCCCGGCTCGCCGGTTCCGGCCGGCCGATCAGTTCCGCATAATCGGCGCGGCTCATGGCAAAGCCGAAATCCGCCATCACCGCGATCATGGCATCACGGATCAGTCGTTCGGTATCGAGCAGCAGGCCGTCCATATCGAAGAGGACGGCCGCCGGGCGGGCGTTGATCATTTTTGGACCGTCAGGTCGGCTGTTTGGCGCGGGCTATGCGGGCTTTCCAGTCGGCCGGGCCGGTCTGGTGGACGCTGGTGCCTTCGGAGTCGACCGCAACAGTCACCGGCATGTCCTTGACCTCAAACTCGTAAATGGCTTCCATGCCCAGATCCTCGAAGGCCACGACGCGGCTGGCCTTGATCGCCTTGGCCACCAGATAGGCGGCGCCGCCGACTGCCATCAGATAGGCCGCCTTGTGGCGCTTGATCGCCTCGATGCCCATCGGCCCACGTTCGGCCTTGCCGATCATGGCGATCAGGCCAGTCTGCGCCAGCATTACCTCGGTGAACTTGTCCATGCGGGTGGCGGTGGTCGGGCCGGCGGGGCCGACCACTTCATCGCCGACCGGATCGACCGGGCCGACATAATAGATCACGCGGTTGGTGAAATCGACCGGCAGCGTTTCCCCGCGGGCCAACATGTCTGCCATGCGCTTGTGGGCGGCATCGCGGCCGGAGAGCATCTTGCCGCTGAGCAGCAATCGGTCACCCGGCTGCCAGCTCGCCACTTCGGCCGGGGTGAGCGCGTCCAGATTGACCGGCTTTGATGCCTTGTCCGGCGTCCAGTGCACCTGCGGCCATTCGGCAAGATTCGGCGGTTCCATATAGGCCGGGCCATTGCCGGTGAGCGTGACATGGGCGTGGCGGGTGGCGGCGCAATTGGGAATCATGCCGATGGGTTTTGAGGCGGCGTGCGTTGGCGTTTCGAGGATCTTCACATCCAGGATGGTCGAAAGCCCGCCCAAGCCCTGCGCGCCGATGCCGAGATCATTGACGGCATCATACAGTTCGATGCGCAGTTCCTCGATCGACGACTTCGGCCCGCGCGCCTTCAGTTCGGTCATGTCGATCGGCTCCATCAGCGCTTCCTTGGCCAGGATCATCGCCTTTTCGGCCGTGCCGCCGATGCCGATGCCCAGCATGCCAGGCGGGCACCAGCCGGCGCCCATCAATGGCACGGTGTTCACTACCCAATCGCGGATCGAATCGCTGGGGTTGAGCATGGCGAACTTGGCCTTGTTCTCGCTGCCGCCGCCTTTGGCCGCCACGGTGATCTCGACATGATCGCCCGGCACCAGCTCGATGTGGACCACGGCCGGCGTGTTGTCGCGGGTGTTCACCCGGGTGAAGGCGGGATCGGCGACGATGGAGGCGCGCAGCTTGTTTTCGGGGTGCAGATAGGCGCGGCGCACGCCTTCGTTCACCATTTCCTGAACCGTCTTCGTGGCTTGCCAGCGGACGTTCATGCCAACTTTCACGAAGGCGACCACGATGCCGGTATCCTGGCAGATCGGGCGATGGCCTTCGGCGCACATGCGGCTGTTGGTGAGGATCTGGGCGATGGCGTCCTTCGCGGCCGGCGATTCTTCCAGTTCATAGGCGCGGCCCAGGGCGCGAATATAGTCCATTGGGTGGAAATAGCTGATGTACTGCAGCGCATCGGCCACGGAGGTGATGACATCCTCTTCGCGGATCACGGTCATGGGGCAAATCCTGTTGCGTTTTGGTCACGTGTTGATGGGGAAACGATAGGCGGCGGTGGCTTTCGCGTCTAGTTTGCCGCAGCGGGCGCTTCCCGGAATGTTGCAGCAATCTTGCACAAGCCATTGAGGAAACGAATCTCGCTGGCGTGGACAGGGCGGTGGCCTGTGGATGAATCGCTGCCGATTCAACCGGTTCGGATGGCGTTTCGGGCCGTCAAGCAAACAATGGGGCTTGCGCCGCGATTCATCTGTGGCACTATCAATAGCGTATCGGGACCAACCAGACACAAGTTGTGGTGGTTCCGGGCGGGGGACTCCCGGGCGGCAGGGCGAGCCAGCCTGTGGATATCGGGGACAAGTGTTGCTGCGGCAAAGAAGGCGCGTGACCCCGATTTGTTCCCCTCGTATGATTGAGGGGCAAGAGTAGAGATGAGCGAGTTTCGCATGACAGACAGCAGCGCCGGCTTGACCACAGCTGATCACACGACCGATTCCGCCGATGCCGGCGCCGCGCTGGCCGCGAGCATGGCGGCTGGCGTGCTGGCGCAGGCCTCTGCGGCGGCGGCAGCCACCACGCGGCCGGGCAGCAGCGAAGTTCTGCCGTGGCGATTCCCGGTGACGGTGGATCGCAGCCGCGACGCGCTGCTCACCGATTTCGGCAAAGATACGCTGGACGACCGTTATCTGCTGCCGGGCGAATCCTATCAGGACCTGTTTGCCCGCGTGGCGGCCGCCTATTCCGACAACGCCGAACATGCCCAGCGCATCTATGACTATATCAGCCGGCTGTGGTTCATGCCGGCGACTCCGGTGCTGTCCAACGGTGGCACCGGGCGCGGCCTGCCGATCAGCTGCTATCTGAACAGCGTATCTGACAGCCTGGATGGCATCGTTGGCACCTGGAACGAGAATGTATGGCTGGCCTCGCGCGGTGGCGGCATCGGCACCTATTGGGGCAATGTACGCGGCATCGGCGAGCCGGTTGGCCTTAACGGCAAGACCAGCGGCATCATCCCGTTCGTGCGCGTGATGGACAGCCTGACGCTGGCCATTTCGCAGGGTTCGCTGCGCCGTGGTTCGGCGGCGGTCTATCTCGACGTGTCGCACCCGGAGATCGAGGAGTTCCTCGAAATCCGCAAGCCGTCGGGCGATTTCAACCGCAAGGCGCTGAACCTGCACCATGGCGTGCTGATCACCGACAAGTTCATGGAAGCGGTGCGCGACGGCGACAAGTTCGATCTGGTCAGTCCGAAGACTGGCGAGAAGCGCGCCGAAGTCGATGCCCGCGCGCTGTTCACCAAGCTGGTGGAAACGCGGCTGGCCACCGGCGAACCCTACATCATCTTCATCGATGAAGTGAACCGCACCATGCCAAAGCACCAGCGTGATCTGGGGCTGAAGGTGTCGACGTCGAACCTGTGCTCCGAAATCACCCTGCCCACCGGGCCGGACCATCTGGGCAATGATCGCACCGCGGTGTGCTGCCTGTCGTCGCTGAATATCGAAACCTGGGACCAGTGGCACGACCAGCCGCAGTTCATCGAGGATTGCATGCGCTTCCTTGATAACGTGCTGCAGGATTATATCGATCGTTCCGAACCGGCGATGGCGCGGGCTGCCTATGCCGCCATGCGCGAACGTTCGGTTGGTCTGGGCGTGATGGGCCTGCACAGCTTCTTCCAGGCGCGTGGCCTGCCGTTCGAAAGTGCGCTGGCCAAGAGCTGGAACAAGAAGATCTTCAAGCATATCCGCGCCCAGGTCGATCAGGCATCGATGAACTTGGCGGTTGAACGCGGGCCGTGCCCGGACGCTGCCGACATGGGCGTGATGGAGCGGTTCAGCTGCAAGATGGCGATCGCGCCGACGGCCAGCATTTCCATCATCTGCGGCGGCACTTCGGCCTGCGTCGAGCCGATCCCGGCCAACGTCTATACCCACAAGACGCTTTCGGGCAGCTTTGTCGTCAAGAACCCCTATCTTGAGAAGTTGCTGATTTCCAAGGCGAAGAACAGCGACGCGGTGTGGAATTCGATGCTGGAGCACGGCGGTTCGGTGCAGCATCTGGAGTTCCTGACTCCCGATGAAAAGGCCACCTATCGCACCGCCTTCGAGATCGACCAGCGCTGGCTGATCGAGCTGTCGGCCGATCGCACGCCGTTCATCGATCAGGCGCAATCGCTGAACCTGTTCATCCCGGCCGATGTCGAAAAGTGGGATCTGCTTATGCTCCACTATCGCGCCTGGGAACTGGGCATCAAATCGCTTTATTATCTGCGTTCGATGAGTGTACAGCGGGCTGGGTTCGCCGGCGGCGGCGTTGAAGCCGACAACACGAGCGAAGCCCCGGTCATCCAAGTCGAGCGGCGTGATTACGACGAGTGTATCGCTTGTCAGTGAAGCGTTTCAGCTTGCCCTGCCATACCGCGGGGCGATCCACCGGCCGGGATGATTCCCAGCTGGACGGCGAGGGGGTCGTGGCGATGCATTCCACGACGTGTGGCCACGACCCCCTCCCAACCGTAGGCCAAATGGTTGTTCAAGCCGGGGCCATTGTTGCGAGTGGGCGTGCCTTCGGCGGGATGCGTATCGCCTCCAGTGGATGTTCGACGGTGCCGATGGGTGTCGCGGCACTGCAGGCAAAGTTCTCGTGTTCCACGGCTGGTGCGGGTGCAAGGCGCACCAGCCGTGCAACATGGTCCTCGCTTTCGCAGGCGTTCCGGGCCGACCCACTGATGGTCCGGAGGCAAGCGAAGGGCGGGTGCAGGGGTTTGGCCCCTGTCCGCCGAAGGCCTAGTTTTTCCCCCAGTAATTCCGTTGTTTCTTCAATCATTAGTGCAGGATTTTGAACCATGCCGTTGCTTCAGGCATCCAAGTCGTACAAGCCTTTCGAGTATCCGTGGGCTTATGACTTCTGGAAACGTCAACAACAGATTCACTGGATGCCGGAAGAGGTGCCGCTGGGCGAGGATTGCCGTGACTGGGCGCAAAAGCTGACCGATCACGAGCGCAACCTGCTCACCCAGATCTTCCGTTTCTTCACGCAGGCCGATGTCGAGGTGCAGGATTGCTACCACGACAAATATGGCAGCGTGTTCAAGCCGACCGAAGTCAAGATGATGCTGACGTCGTTCTCCAACATGGAAACGATCCACATTGCCGCCTATAGCCACCTGCTCGACACGATCGGTATGCCCGAAAGCGAATACAGCGCCTTCCTCAACTATAAGGAAATGCGCGACAAGCATGATTACATGAGCACATTCGGCGTGAGCAGCAACGAGGATATTGCCAAGACGCTGGCGATGTTCGGCGGCTTCACCGAGGGCCTGCAGCTGTTCGCCTCATTCGCAATGCTGATGAACTTCCCGCGCTTCAACAAGATGAAGGGCATGGGCCAGATCGTTTCGTGGAGCGTGCGCGATGAATCGCTGCACTGCGTACCGTGCGCCTGGAAGATGCGTTCATCGATCTTGCCTTCGAACAGGGCCCGGTTTCCGGCATGGCGCCCAAGGATATCAAGCGCTACGTCCGCTACATCGCCGATTGGCGCCTGAAGCAGCTCGGCCTGCAACCGATCTATATGATCGAGGAACACCCGCTGCCGTGGCTGACGCCGCTGCTCAATGGGGTGGAGCACGCCAACTTCTTCGAAGCCCGCTCGACCGAGTATAGCAAGGCCGCGACCAAGGGCGACTGGAACGAAGTGTGGACCGCCTTCGACAGCCGCAAGGCCGCCAAGATCGCCAGCGAGAGCACGCCGGCGAACACCGATGACGCCCAGGGCGGGCTGCTCGGAGTGGCCGCGGAGTAAGCGCTGGATTTACCACCTGATCGAACAAGCGGCGCGCCGGCCATCGGCGCGCCGCTTTTCGTTGTGGGTCGGTGCGCCCGCTGCAGCGAAGTTGGCCCTGGCAGTGCTATGGATGCTGGCCTGCGCCGGCATGACGACGGCTTTTGGGCGAGGGACGCTCCAAACAAACGGGTGCAGGGACGATTCCCTGCCCGCCGGAGGCCCAATTCTTCCTATCTCAGGAAAGGAATTTGCCTGCGATCAAGTCAGTTTGCGCCCCACCCAGACGACGCGTCCGATGATGTGGATGGCGCTGGGGTCGCAGTCGGGCCAGCTGGGGTAGGCGTCGTTGTCGGAGTGGATGGTCAGGCGGCGGCTGGCGGGGTTGAGGGAGAGGCGTTTGACGAGGAGGGCATCGTCGACGCGCAGCACGTAGATGCCGTCGCGCGTGGCGGACTGGTCGTGGGTGTTGATGAGGATCTGATCGCCGTGAGCGAGGGTGGGCAGCATTGAATCGCCTTCGACGGAGAGGATGGCGAGGGCTTCGGGGGGGGATTGGGCGATATCGCGCACGAAGCCGGCCTGGAAGGCGATGCGGGCGGTGGGGCTTTCCGCATCGGGCAGGGCACCGGGGCCGGCCGAGGCGCGGACCTGATATTGCGGGATCAGCACATAATCATCGGCAGCGCGGGCGAGGCCGGGGCGTGGCAGAATCGCGCGGCCTGGTTCGGCGGGGCCGCCGAGCAGATGTTCGGCGATACCGAAGTGGCTGGCCAGGATGTGGCGATCAGATTCCGACAGGCGGCGCGGCACGCCGCGCTTGATGAATTGCTGAACATAACTGGCATTACGGCCGAGCAGGCGTGACAGCGAGGCATAATCCTCACCACGCGATGCGATCAGCGCGTCCAGCCGTGACCGGATGGCGGTGCTGTCCATGGATGTGGGCCTCCTCTCCAAGCCCGCAGGGGGCTATAGCACTGGTTTTTTTCCTAGACTAGTAGGATTTGGGTAGGAATAAAGTGAGACATCAGCCGAATCGCGAGGGATAGGCTGATAATGTGTCCAATCCGAATAGGGAGTGAACGACATGAGCTTGTTGCCTGTCGTGGAGCGCCATCTGCGCGCTCACAGCGTACCACCCTCGCGCTTTGGCCGGTTGGTGACCGGCGATCCGCGATTCGTCTTCGATCTGCGACGCGGCCGGGAACCGCGCGCCGCCACACGGGATCGCGTGCTGGCCCATATTGCCCGCACTGAAGCTGTCAACCGCCAGAAGAAGGAAATGCGCCATGCGTCCGCAAACTGATCGTGCCCAGGCTGCTATCCTGCGCGCGGTCGCCGCCATCGCGGCGCCGTTCGGGGCGCGGGTGGTGATCGAGGAACTGCGCGTTCGCGATTGGGCGAGCCTGACGTTGACTGGCACGCGCCATGAACTCGACGTGCGGCTGGATGGGGTGGGTGCAGCCGCCGCGCTGGCCGCGGTGGGCGAACGCTTGGCCCACGAAACCATCAGCATTGCCGGGCAGATCGTGGCGGAAGCCGTGGTGGAACCCGGCACGGCCGACGATGAGGGCGTGGCCATGACCATCTGTGCCCTGGTGATAAACGACTGAACCAAACGGGCGATCGCCTGTCGCGCCAGCACCCGGGGGGAGTGCTGGCTGGCGGCGGGGAGCTCTCCCTGTGACAAACTTGAGCGCTGCTCAAAAACACTTGCCAGCCCGAGCCGACATGGGCAGGATGTGAGTCGCAATCAAAACTGCCGGTTGCCACTGGCAGCAACAGGGTCGGCAGGCACGCACATGGTGAAGAACAGGGTCAACAGGGCCGTTCAGCCTGCGCCCAGTGCCGGCGCACCAACAATCTTCATTCTGGTCCCCATTCTGGGCCTTGCCGCAACGCTGGCGGCCTGTGGCGAAACCAAAACGCCGCCGCCAGCCCCTGCGCCGGCCGTACCGGTGCGGGTGGTGAGCGTGGCGCCGGTGAGCGGCGTGACCGAGCTTGATGTGGCCGGCACCGTGCGGCTGAAGCGCGAAACGCCGCTGGCCTTCAACACGCCGGGGCGCATCGCGTCGATCCTGGTGCGCGAAGGTGATCGCGTGCAGGCCGGGCAGTTGCTGGCGCGGCTCGACACCACGGCGCTGGGGGCGAACCAGGCTTCGGCGGCGGCTGAAGTGGTGCGGGCGCGGGCTGATATGAAGCGCGCCGAGGATCTGTTTGCCAAGGGCTGGGTAACGGCGCCGCGCGTGGAGCAGGCGAGGGCAACAATGGCGGCGGCGCAAGCGCGGGCGCGGGCCGCCGGGTTTGACGTGACATTGGCCAGTTTGCGCGCACCCGCCAGCGGCGTGGTGCTGGCGCGGCCGGGGGAACCGGGCCAGATCGCCCAGCCAGGCCAGGCGATATTGACCATTGGCGAGATGAATCAAGGCTTTGTGCTGCGCTTGCCGCTGGCGGACCGTGATGCGGCGCGGGTGCGGCAGGGCCAGCCGGCCACGGTGCGCATCTCGGCGCTGGGGGCTGGCACGCTGGCCGGCACGGTGAGCGAGGTGGGTGCGCGCGGCGATGATGGCACTGGCACGTTCCGCGTGGAAGTGAAGCTGCCGGCCAATGCGCGGCTGGCTTCGGGCCAGATCGGCAGCGCGCGGCTGGTGCTGGGTCCGGCAGAACCGGGGGCGCCCTTGCTGGTGCCTGCCACGGCTGTGTTTTCGGCGCGGGCAGATGAAGGCTTTGTGTATGTGCTGGAACCGGTGACCCGGCGCGTGCGGCAGCGGTTGGTGACGCTGGGTGCAGTCGGGTCGCAGGGCGTGGTGGTGACAGCTGGGTTGAAGGCCGGTGACAAGGTGGCGACCACCGGTATCGACCGGCTGCGTGAAGGCCAGGTGATCGAGGTCGCGCCAGATTCAGTGCCTGCTGGGAGGCAGGCGGGCCAGTGAACGGCATCATCCGTTTTGCCATTCAGCGCTGGCAGATCACCCTGGTGGTGTTTCTGGCGCTGGCGGCGCTGGGGCTCTCGGCGTTTTTCACCATTCCGCGATCGGTTGATCCGCATTTCCCGTCGCCGTTCATCAGCGTGATCGCCAACGTGCCGGGCGCCGAGCCGGCCGACATGGAAACCACCATCGCCAAGCCGATCGAAGATGTGATCCAGGGACTGGATGGCATCGTGAAGGTGGAATCGCGATCGACCGATTCCACCGCAATCATCACCGGTGAATTCAGCTGGGATGGTGATCCGGAAAAAAACTACGACGAGATTGTGCGGGAAGTGAACGCCATTCGGCAGAATCTGCCAAGCGCGCTGACCCGGCTGGAATTCCAAAAATCGCGGACCACCGAAGCGGCCGTGCTGCAATTCGCACTCGTATCAGACACGGCGAGTTACCGCCGGCTGGAAAAGGTCGCCAAGGACCTGCGCGAGCGGCTGATCCGGGTGCCGGGCGTGCGGGCCGCGCGGGTGTTTGCCTTGCCCACGCCGGAAATGCGGGTGGCGCTCGATACAGGCCGCATGGCGCAGATCGGCATGCCGGTCACCGCTGTCACGGATGCCCTGCGCGGTGGTGGCCAGGATCTGCCACCGGGCGCCGTGCAATCCGGCGAAGCCCGGCTGAACGTGCAGGCCGGCGGCGCATACAAGACTGTCGCCGATGTGGGCGATGAGCCCGTGCGCGCCCGCGATGGCCGGATCGTGCGGGTGAAGGATATTGCCAGCGTTGGCTGGGCCTATGAGGAACAGCCGCATTTCGCCCGTTACAACGGCAAGCGCGCGGTGTGGGTGACGATGACCCAGAAGGATGGGCTCAACGTGCTCGATATCCGCAATGGCGCGATGGCAGCGGCCGATGAATATCGCAAGCTGCTGCCGCCCGATGTGCAGCTGGAAGTGGCATTTGACCAGAGCGACGACATCGCCCGCAAACTGGGGCAATTGGGCCGCGATTTCGGCATCGCGCTGGGCCTGGTGCTGATCACGCTGTTGCCCTTGGGCTGGCGGGCGAGCATCGTGGTGATGGTATCGGTGCCACTCAGCCTCGCCATGGGTGTGGCGGTGCTGAGCTGGAGCGGGTTCACGCTCAACCAGCTGGCGATCTCGGGCTTCATCATCGCGCTGGGCCTGCTGGTGGACGATAGCATCGTGGTGACGGAAAATATCGCCCGCCACCTGCGCATGGGCAAGACGCGCGAACAGGCTGCCATCGATGGCACCAGCCAGATCGCCGTGGCGGTGATTGGCTGCACCTTCGTGCTGCTCTTTGCCTTCCTGCCGCTCACCATGCTGCCGGAAGGCGCCGGCAAGTTCACCCGCAGCCTGCCGGTGGCGGTGCTGGGCACGGTGGCGGCGTCGCTGCTGGTCAGCCTCACCATCGTGCCGTTCCTGGCCAGCCGCCTGTTGCCACGCGAGGAAAGCGAGCATGGCAACCGCTTTCTGCAGGCAGTAAACAGCGGTATCCACCGCTTTTATCAGCCGGTGCTGCACTGGGGTCTCACGCATCCGTGGCGGGCGATGGGCGTGTCGACGCTGCTGATCGTCTCCGGTTTTGGTCTGGTGCCCCTGATCGGCTCCAGCCTGTTTCCGCCGGCTGAAACGCCCTATTTCACCGTCCAGGTAACGGCCAGCGAAGGCACTGCCATTCCGGCCACCACCAGGGCCGTGCTGGCGGTGGAGGAGGCGCTGAAGGGTGAGCCGAACGTGACCGGCATCGCCAGCAATATCGGCCGCGCCAACCCGCGTATCTTCTACAACCAGGTCAACAATGATCAGCGCAGCAACATCGGCGAAGTGCTGGTGACGCTGAAAGCCTGGGACAAGCCCGGCAGCCCGGAGATGGTGGAGCGGCTGCGCGCCAAGCTTGCCAAAGTTGCGGATGCACAGTTCGTGGTGAAGATTTTCCAGAACGGCCCGCCCATCGATGCGCCGATCCAGCTGCGCATCATCGGCCCGGAACTGGATGTGCTGAAGCGGCTGGCAGCAGAGACCGAGGCGGTGATGCGCACCGTGCCGGGCACGCGCGACGTGCGCAACCCGGTCGCGGTCGACACGCCGCGGCTCAATCTTGGGTTGGACAGTGACAAGGCCGCCCTGCTGGGTGTGGCTCCGGGTGCGCCGCGGCGGGCGCTGCGGCTGGCGCTGGCCGGCGAGACCGCCGGTCGCTTCCGCGATGTGGAAGGTGACAGCTATAACGTCGTTGTGCGCCTGCCGTTGGCGGAGCGGCACAATATCAGTGTGCTCGATGATATCTACCTGCCCGGCAACCAGAGCGCCGTGCCGCTGCGCGAGATCGCGACGCCTTATCTTGATTCGGCGCCGCCGCGCATCAACCGGTCTCGCCAAAGCCGGGTGGTCTATGTCGATGCCCAGGTGCTGGACGGCTATCTCATCGCCAAGGTGAACGATGCGGTGGTGAAGGCCGTGCAGGGCAAGGTGAAATTGCCCAACGGATACCGGTTCGAAGTGGGCGGCGAAGCGGAAACGGCGGCGAAAAGCTTTGGTGGGCTGGGGCCGATCATTGCGCTCGCCGTGTTCGGCATCTTGGCAGTGCTGGTGATCGAGTTCGGGCGCTTCCGCGAAACATTGGTGGTGGCCGGCGTCATCCCGCTTGGCCTGTTTGGCGGGTTGGTGGCACTGTTTCTCACCGGGAACAGCCTCAGCTACACCGCCGTCATCGGTTTCGTCGCGCTGATCGGGATCGAGATCAAGAACAGCCTGTTGCTCGTCGATTTCACTACCCAACTGCGTGAAGCCGGCCGTCCACTGCGCGAAGCCATCGAAGAAGCCGGCGAAGTGCGTTTCCTCCCCGTGCTCTTGACCAGCGTGACGGCCATCGGTGGCCTGCTGCCGTTGGCGCTGTCCGGCTCCGGCCTCTATTCGCCGCTGGCCTGGGTGATCATCGGCGGGCTGGTATCGTCGACCGTCCTCTCCCGCGTTGTCACGCCGGTGATGTATCTGCTCATCGTGCAGGGCGACAAGGACAGCACGGCCATTGCAGATTGACAGTCACAGCAAAGATCATGTGACACTGTGGCAATTTGAAGCAGCGCTTCATTGCGCCCGGGCTATCACAGGTTTATGGCGGGAGCCATGAAGCGTAACACCGGACAAGACTTGGAGCTCGTGAAGCAGTGGCGTCCCGCCACGCAGATGGTGCGCGGCGGCACCATGCGCACAGAGGTGGGCGAAACCTCCGAAGCCATCTTCATGACGTCAGGCTATTGCTATGACAATGCCGAAGAAGCCGCCGCGCGCTTCCGCGGTGAGCGCCCGGGCATGACCTACAGTCGGCTACAGAACCCCACGGTGGAGATGCTGGAAAAGCGCATCGCCCTGATCGAAGGTGCCGAAGCCGCGCGGGCCACCGCCACCGGCATGGCGGCGATGAGCGGCATGCTGCTTTCCACCCTTTCGGCTGGGGACCATCTGGTCGCCGGGCGTGCGCTGTTCGGGTCTTGCCGGGTGCTGGTGGATAGCATCCTGCCGCGCTTCGGCATCGAAACCACCACGGTGGACGCCCGCGACGTTGATGCCTGGGCTAAGGCGCGGCGGCCGAACACCAAGGCGTTCTTCCTCGAAACGCCCACCAATCCGGGGCTGGACCTGTGCGACATCCGGGCGATTGCCGATGTTGCCCATGATGCCGGCGCCCTGGTCATGGTGGACAACGCCTTTGCCTCGCCGATCGTGCAGAAGCCGCTGGAACACGGTGCCGATATCGTGGCCTACAGCGCCACCAAGTTGATGGACGGGCAGGGCCGCGTGCTGGCCGGTGCCGTGGTCGGCAGCGAAAAGTGGATCAACGACACCTATCTGGCGTTCGCGCGCCATACTGGGCCCAACCTGTCCCCGTTCAACGCCTGGGTGGTGCTGAAGAGCCTGGAAACGCTGGATCTGCGCGTGCGCCGCCAGTGTGACAATGCGCTGAAACTGGCCGCCTGGTTGGAAAGCCGGGTGCCGCGCCTGGTCTATCCCGGCCTTGCCAGCCATCCTCAGCATGCACTGGCGCTGCGCCAGATGACAGCGGGCGGCACCATCGTCGCCATGCATCTTGATGGCGGCCGGCCCCAGGCGCAGGCGCTGCTCGATGCGCTCATCATCATCGATATTTCCAACAATCTGGGCGATTCCCGCACCTTGATGACGCATCCGGCCAGCACCACCCATGCCAGCGTATCGGAAGCGGTGCGTGCCGAAATGGGTATCACCGAAGGCATGTTGCGGCTGAGCGTGGGCCTGGAAGACGTGGACGATCTGATCGACGATCTTGATCAGGCGCTGAAATCGGCCGGCCTATGACGGGGATGATCGGCCAGATCTTCCCCTACGCCGAAACCACCGGCGGCATTACCGTGCGTGTCGCTCCCCATTATCTCCCCGATCAATCCGATCCCGAACGCGGCTATTATGTCTGGGCCTATCATGTGCGGGTGGAAAATGCCGGCCTGGTGCCGGTGCGGCTGATGGCGCGGCGCTGGCTGATCACCGATGGCGATGGCCGCACCGAACAGGTGGAAGGTGATGGCGTTGTGGGCGTGCAGCCGCTGATTGCGCCGGGCGGCGCCTATGATTATGTCTCGGGCTGTCCGCTGGCCACCGCGTCGGGCCGCATGCAGGGCCGTTATGTGATGATGGGCGAAGACGGCGCGCGCTACACGGTCGTTATCCCGGCCTTTGCGCTGGACGTGCCAGTCGGCCGCCCGCCAGTGCATTGATTGCGGCGCGCAGGCCAGCCATTCTCTCCCCATGAAGCGCACCCATCTGCCCATGAATGCTCTGCGCGTGTTCGAAGCGGCCGCGCGCCACCTGTCGTTCACGCGCGCTGCTGATGAACTGGCGGTCACACCGGCCGCCGTGGGCCAGCAGATCCGGGCACTGGAAGAAACACTGGGCGTCGTGCTGTTCCGCCGGCTGACCCGCAATCTTGAACTCACCCACGAAGCCGAACAGGCACTGCCTGCGCTGCAACAGGGCTTCCTGGCCTTTGAAGAGGCGGTGCGGGTGATGCAGGCCGGGCAATCCAGCCGTGTGCTCTCCATTGCGGCGCCGCGCGCACTGGTGGCCAAGTGGCTCACCGCCCGGTTGGCCGACTATGGCCGGCAGCACCCGGAACTGCGCTTTTCCATTGCCGCCCATGAAGACGGCGAGATGGATTTCACCCAAGCCAATCACGATCTGGCCATCCATTTCGGCGTTGAGCCGCAGGCCGAGGGCATTCATGGCCGCACCTTGGGCGATGAACTTCTGATCACGGTGGCGGCGCCCAGCACCGGGCCAGACGCGCCCACTATCTTGTCGTGCATCGCACACCCGCTCGATCCTGAAACGCCCTGCGTTGAAAGCGCACTGACGGTGGCAGACCCTGGCCTTGCCATCGATGCGGCCGCAGCCGGGCTGGGCAAGACGCGGGTGCCAGCCTTGCTGGCCGCCGCAGATCTCGCCTCGGGGCGCATCATCGCCCTTGATGCGGGTGTGCCCGCCGCCGGCGCCTGGTGGCTCACCGCGCCCACGCCGCAATGGCGCCAGGCCAAGGTGCGGGCGCTGGTGGCCTTCCTGATCAGCTGAATCAGCCGCGTCAGCGGTTTTCGATCACGCCGCGCCGCCTGGCAGCGGCAGTTTCGCACGCGCGATTGCGGTGATCCGTAACGGGTGGAAACGGCCCGCTAATCCCTCCGAAATGGCCCCATCTCCGGTCCGTGTCAGCGGCTGCCGGCGGTATGGTTGTTAACGAATTAACCATGAAAACTGTCGGAAAACTTTACAATCTGTGAACGAAAGGAATTGGTAAGAAAATATTAAGCCGCTTGAATCGCTAAGAAACTTACAAAATCGTTAAATTGGTATGAATTTTGCATGTATCTTTGCGGCTGGGTGTCACGACGATGCTCAGACAGGGCCAAAGCCAACGAGGGAGTTGCTGCTATGAGTACGTTTCTGAAGACCGCGATCGCCGCTGCTGCGCTCGCCATGATGCCGATGGCCGCGCAGGCCGCCACGACCGTGTCGATCGTCAGCTTCACCGCCAATCAGTCCGGTCCGAACCTGACCTATGCCGACAACGGCGCCGCAGGCTGGAACCTGTCGACTGTCACGCCGAAGGCGGTACTGGTCACGCTGGAAGATTTCTCCGGCAATTTCGTGTCGGGCGTCGCGGCCGACCTGTCGTTCACCGGCACCGGCACCAGCTTTGCCGTGAACACCTCGGGCAGCCTGTGGTCGCAAGCGTTCGCCGGCGGCACCGTTTCGTTCACTTCCACGTCCGCCTTCATGCTTGGCTCGACCGTCTATGCGGCCGGCAGCAATATCCTGACGCTCAATTTCTCCGGCGGTGAACTGTCGGCGAACGTTCCCGGCACGGCCGGCAACGCGCTGGTGTCGATCCCGGGTGATGGCTTCTCGAACGTGTCCAGCGATTTCCTGAGCTTCCCGCCGATCCAGCTGACCGATTTCTCGATCAGCCTCGCCAACGTGGTTCCGGGCTTCTCCTTTACGCCGGGCGGCCTTGGCAGCCAGGCGGAAGCGCGCTTCCAGAACTTCAACGCGCGCGGTTCGGGTGACTTCACCGCCACCGTGCCGGAACCGTCCACCTGGGCGATGCTGCTGCTGGGCTTCGGCCTGGTCGGCTTCGCCCGCCGTCGTCAGGTCGCTGCCGCGGCCTGATCGGGTTCGCTTGGGGTCAGGCCCGTGTGTCGGCAATGCCGACACGAGGGCCGGGCCTGACCCTGAGCACACGGACTGCCAACGGCTGACGGTCGCCCGGCACTGGCAGAATTACAAAAAAGTATAAAAGATTAACAAATACATAATTCAAGTTGCATCGTGGTCACACTTTATTAATGATCATAAACATTACATCGGGGGGCGACTCGTTTCCCACCAATGCGAGGGCAAACATCATGAAACTCGGTATCCTCATTGCCTCTGCGGCGATCGCCGCAATCGCGCTGCCGGCCGCTGCGGCCGTGCATCATCGATGAGCAGAACCAGAGCGGTCTTACGGCTGCAATCAAGTTCACGCTCACCGGCGTGGCGAGCAACGTCTGGACTTTTTCCGCCGCTGTGGACAACACGCTGTCGACGGCTCCAGTTGGCGGCCGCATTTCCGGTTTTGGTTTCAACAGCAGCCCGGACATCACGGCTGCGACACCGCTGTCGGGCCCGTTCACGGGGTCGCTGCTTAACGCCGGCTTCCCGCAGATTGGCGGCCAGACCTCGATCGATTTCTGCCTGACCGCCAACAATAACTGCAATGGCGGTGGTGGCGGCGGCGTGGCCGACGGGGGTTCGGCGCTGCAAACCTTCTCGCTGACCTTCGCCAATCCGCCCACCACGTCGGTGATCTTCAACAACTTCATCATCCGCTATCAGTCGATCACCGGCAGCAATCTGGGCGACTCCGGCATCGGCATGGGCACCGGTGGCGGTGGCTTTGATCCGGGCGGTGGCGAGGTGCCGGAACCGGCAACCTGGGCCATGCTGCTCACCGGCTTCGGCCTGGTCGGCTTTGCCGCCCGCCGTCGTCGCG
The DNA here is from genome assembly GCA_002280855.1 of Sphingomonadales bacterium 32-65-25. Taxonomy (GTDB): domain Bacteria; phylum Pseudomonadota; class Alphaproteobacteria; order Sphingomonadales; family Sphingomonadaceae; genus Sandarakinorhabdus. The sequence continues at coordinate 281,813 of NCEU01000007.1, forward strand.
GCACACTGAGCGTTTCGGCCTGATCAAGCGCTGATCGAAAATTGGCCGGTCCCCAAGCGGGGGCCGGCCCTTTTCGTTGTCGCGGCTTGCCGTCTTCGGGCGCGTTGTGCACGCGCAGGTCTTGCCAAAGCGCCAGCCTCGCGCCATCGCTGCAGGTCTAGGCACAAACAGGGGCAATGCGATGGTGACGATGCGATCGATGGTGGCAGTGGCGGCTTTGCTGGCGGGCACGTCACCCGTGCTGGCTGCCGAAGCGCCGCTCACTGCGCTTGCCGCCGGCGTGAGCGAGGCCGAGTTGAAGGCTAGCATCACCGCGTTGGTGGGTTTCGGCACCCGCCATTCGGCCAGCGACACCACCAGCCCGACCCGCGGCATTGGCGCCGCCCGCCGCTGGACCGAAAGCCGCTTTCAGGCGTTCAGCGCCGCCTGCGGCAATTGCCTGACCATTGAAAAGCCCGCGCAGGTGTTCACCGGCGATCGCCTGCCCAGCCCGACCGAGATCGTGGACGTGCTGGCCATCCAGCGCGGCACCACCGATCCGGACCGGTTCATCATCATTTCCGCTCATATCGACAGCCGCAACAGCGATCCCAACGATGCCAAGGGCGATGCGCCGGGCGCCAATGATGATGGCAGCGGCACCGCCGCCGTGATCGAAGCGGCGCGCGTGCTTTCGCAGCACAAATTCCCCGCCACCATCGTCTATGCCGTGCTGTCGGGTGAGGAGCAGGGACTGAACGGCGGCAAGGTGCTGGCCGACTACGCCCGCGCCAAGGGCTGGGTGGTGGAAGCCGACCTGAACAACGACATCATTGGGAACAGCACCGGCATTGGCGGCATGAAGGATTCGGGCCATGTCCGCGTGTTTTCCGAAGGCACCAAGGCCGTGGAAAGCGCCGCTCAGGCCAACCGCCGCCGCTACAACGGGGGTGAGAATGATTCGCCCAGCCGCAATGTGGCGCGCTTCCTCGACCGCCTTGCCGACCACAACATCGACGGTTTGGATGTGAAGATGATCTATCGCACCGACAGGTTCGGCCGCGGCGGCGATCAGACCCGTCTGCTCGAAGCCGGCTATCCGGCAGTGCGCATAACCGAGTCCGTGGAACATTATGACCGCCAGCACCAGAATATTCGGGTGGAGAACGGCCGCGCCTATGGTGATCTCACCCCCAGCGTCGATTTCCAGTATCTCGCCAAGGTGACCCGGTTGAACGTGGCCGGCCTCGCCGCGCTGGCCCGCGCACCGATGCCGCCGGCCGTCACCATCCAGCGCGACGCCGGTTCCAATACCAAGGTGAGCTGGACCCCGGTGAAGAATGCTGCCGGCTACAAGATCTGGTGGCGCGACACCACCGCGCCGCAATGGCAATACAGCCGCACCGCCGCGGCCGCTGCCACGTCGCTGGTGCTGGAGCATGTGTCGATCGACGATTGGCTGTTTGGCGTTGCCGCCGTTGCCGCCGATGGCAGCGAAAGCCCGATTGCCTATCCGGGCGACGCCGGCAACTTCATCAGCAACCCGCCGTTCCCGGCCGCCCAACCGCGGCCTTAAGCGCCGGCAATCACCGGGCGGCCAATCAGCTCCACCGTGTCCAGCGCCAGCATTCCGGCCTGGCCGGTGAGTGGATGCCGAACGCCCAGCAGATCCTGGTAGCGTGTCTGCAGCAGCCACCACTGGCCGTCGCGGGTGAGCAGCAGCGCCGGCCTGCCCGCCACCAGATCGACGGTCAACAGCGGCTCTGCCGGCGAAGGTGGCGCGCCTGCTTCCCAGACGATTTCAACCATTGTTTCCTGATCATCGTCGTTGGCATCGGTCCATGCGCCGGCAACGGCCAGCAGCGCGTCGCGGCCGGTGCGGGCGCCGATGCGGGCCGCCACCTGTTCGGGCGTGAAGCGCACGCCGCGCGCTTGCCAGCAGGTGATGAGCGCCGCCACCAGCGGATCGGCCGGCTCTGCCCGCGCCGGATTGGCGAGCAATAGCGGCAGGGCCAGCAGGATACGGCGATTGATCATGCCAGCAGCCTAGCCGGCTCGGCCCTATCCTGCTAGGCGGCGCGCATCATGTTGTCTGTTCAAAACCTCACCGTTCGCCTTGGCGGGCGCGCCATCATTGACGGCGCCAGCGCCACGCTGCCGCCGCGCGGCTGTGTTGGCCTGATCGGCCGCAACGGCGCCGGCAAATCCACGATGATGAAGGTGATGGCCGGCACCATCGATCCGGATGGCGGCAGCATCGAACGGCCGCGCGGCACAAGGCTGGGCTGGCTGAAGCAGGAAGCCCCAATGGGGCAGGGCACGCCTTTTGAAACCGTGCTGGCCGCCGATACCGAACGCGCCGCGCTGATCGCCGAGGAAGACGCCGGCGCCAGCCCTGAGCGCGTTGCCGACATCCACGAGCGGTTGATCGCTATTGATGCTCACACCGCCCCCGCTCGCGCTGCGCGAATCCTGGTGGGCCTGGGTTTTGACGAGGACATGCAGGGCCGTCCGCTCGACAGCTATTCGGGTGGTTGGCGCATGCGTGTGGCGCTGGCGGCGCTGCTGTTCACCCGGCCCGATGTGCTGCTGCTCGACGAACCATCGAACCACCTCGATCTGGAATCGGCCCTGTGGCTGGAAAACTTCCTGAAATCCTACCCCGGCCTGATCGTGCTGATCAGCCACGAGCGTGATCTGCTGAACCGGGTTGCGGGCATGATCCTGCACCTCGAAGGCGGCAAGGTGCAGCTTTACACCGGCAATTACGACAGTTTCGAACGGCAGCGTGCCGAACGGCTGGCGCAACTGGAGGCCGCCCGCACCGCTCAGGCCACGCAGCGCGCCAAGCTGCAGGATTATATCGCCCGGAACAGCGCCCGCGCCTCCACCGCCAAGCAGGCACAGAGCCGGCAGAAGGCGCTGGCCAAGATGCAGCCCGTTGCCGAAGCCGCCAATGATCCGACGATGAAGTTCGATTTTCCCAGCCCGGAACCGCTGCGCCCGCCGCTGGTGACGCTGGATCATGCCGATGTCGGCTATGACGGGCGGGCGATCTTGAACGATCTCGATATCCGGCTCGATCCCGATGACCGGCTGGCTCTGGTGGGCCGCAACGGCAACGGCAAGACGACGCTGGCCCGGCTGCTGATCGGCCAGTTGCCGACCATGGCGGGCACGCGCTTTGCATCGGGCAAGCTGAAAGTGGGCTATTTCACCCAATATCAGGTGGAGGAACTGGATGGCGATGCCACGCCGGTGCTGATGATGGGCCGCGCGATGAAGGGCTCCAGCCCCAGCGCCGTGCGGGCGCAGCTGGGCCGTTTCGGCTTCACCGGCCCGACAGCGGAACAGCGCATCGGCACGATGAGCGGCGGGGAAAAGGCGCGTCTGGCGCTGGCGTTGGTCACGCGCGATGCGCCGCATCTGATCGTGCTCGACGAACCGACCAACCACCTCGATATCGATTGCCGCGAAGCTCTGGTGCAGGCGCTGGCCGGCTATGAAGGCGCTGTGGTGGTGGTCAGCCACGATCGCCACGTCATCGAAGCCAGTGCTGATCGGCTGGTGCTGGTCGACGCCGGCCGTGCCAGCCAATTCGACGGCAGCATCGACGATTATGAAACGCTGATTCTGGCCGGCTCCAACGCCAACGCCGCTGCGCCTGCTGGCGCCAAGGTACAACGCATCGATCCCAAGGAAGCCCGCCGCCAGGCCGCCGCCCGTCGTGAGGCGGCCAAGCCGCTGCGCCAGGCGATGGTGAACGCCGAAGCGCAGATGAACCGGCTGATTGCAGAACGCGAAGCGGTGGACGAGCAGATGACTCAGGCCCCGGCCGACATTACCGCCCTGATGCAGAAGCGCGGCGTGCTGGATGCCGGCATCACGGCCGCGGAAGACGCGTGGACGGCGGCCAGCGAGGCCTATGACGCGGCGGTGGCGGCGCCCTAAACCTCGATGCTGACGATGCGGGTGAGGGATGTGAGCAGGTTCACCCCGTCCCACACATGGCCGAACGCCAGCGCCTGGCCGAACGGGACGATGCGATCGATGCCGTGCGGGCGGGTGGCGGTGAGCATGGCGCGCCAGTCGTCGCCGCTCACGCCAAGGCTGGCGATGGTCTGCCAGTCGCGCTGCACCAGCCGGGCAAGGTCTTCGAGGGCATCGATGCGGCGTTCGACGAAGAAGCCGTCGCTGGCCAGCCGGGTGAGGCGGGCGAGATCGGGCGTTTCAGTGACGCGCAGGCGATAATCGCTGGTGTCGCGGTGATGCACGGCGCCGGCGGCCGCCAGCATCTGTTCGGCGACCAATTTGTCCACGGCGGCGCGGGCGGCGAAGGGCTCATTGGCGGCAGCAATGGCGCTTTCCACCAGTGGCCAGAATGTCGCCTGCGCAGCCGCCACGCTGGCGGCGTCTCCGCGCCAGAACAGGGCGAGCGGCGAGGAACAGGCTTGCTGACCGAAGGTAATGGCATCCAGCGCGAAGCGGCGGGCCTGTTCAGCCTGGTCGGGCGCGGCTGCCCAGGCAGCGGCGTCGATGACGGCGGCCGAGACCTTGCTTGGGAAGGTGAGTTCGCTGGCGTGCGGCGGCAGCGGGCTGGCGCGCACTTCGCGCACCGTGTCGTCGCCGCCCCAGATCACCCGCACATCGGCATGGGCGGACAGCGCATCATTGATCGGCTTTTCGGCCGGATAGCGCACGATGAGGAGACAGGCGCGCACATCCACTGGCAGGGTCGCCAGCGCTTCGTTCAGCAGGCGTAGCAGCAGGGTGAGCGCATCGGACTCGCGCCCCGAAACGCGCACGATGTTCACATTGCCGGCCAGCACCGACAGAAGCGCCGAATAGAGGAACATTGTATCGACATTGCCGGGCGCGATGTGGAGCGCGAGGCCACGCGGGGCACGGGTGAGGCCATCGGTGGGCGCGAGCTTTGCCAGGCTGGCCGCGCGGGCCCAGAAGGCCAGCGCCACCATTTCCGGGCGGCTGCGCGCCGCCGGATCGGCCAGGATGGTCTTGCGCACCGCATCGACCAGTGCCAGCCGCTCCGGCGCGAACGGCGCAGCGCGCGGCGCGGCCAGCGTGGCGGCGATGCTGCCACCGGCCGGCGCCATGATGCTGATCTGGCGGATGATTTCGGGCGCGATGCTCATGCGGCGGCGGCGTGCGTGTCGGAACAGCCGCGCATTTCGGCGGCCGGGATGCGGCCCAGCACGCGGAAGGTGCGGCCCATGCGGCCGCACGGGCAATCATCCTCGCCGGTCAGCACGCCGCGGTCTTCGGTGAGCAGGCTGTGGCCGGGGTAGGAGAGCGGGATGGCAGAGACGACCTGGATGAGGCCTTCCTGGCCGATGCCGAGTGGCTTCCAGTCGAGCGGATCGCGGATGATCACATCGGCAAAGCCCGGCGCGTGCAGGCGGCCATGGTCGCATTCCATGAACACCGATCCGACCTGTTCGACCATGCCGTAGAAATTATGAACGTGATCGAAGCCGGCGCGTTCCAAGGCTACGGATTTGAACTGTTCGTTCGATACCGCTTCGTCTTCCAGCTTTTTCCAGCCGCCCGAATGGATGAGCACGCTGCCGGGGAAATCCAGCGTGATTCCAGCGCGTTCCAGCGCGGAGAGGAAATATTTCCACACCATGAAGGTGAAACCGAAGGCGAAGATCGGCTTGCCGGCGTGCTTTTCGGCAAATTCGGTGATGGCCGGCAGGTTGAGGCCCATATCCTCATCGTTCAGCGCATAGATGTGGGCGCGGCCATAGGTCATCATGCCCAATATGCCGGCGCCGCGGGCCGAGAAACTGGTGCGGTCGCGGACCACGCCCGGGTGATCGATGATCAGCATCGGCCGGCGATCCTTGCCGATGAAATTGGTGGTGATGGCCGCCAGGGCGCGGCTCTGGGCCTGGGCGGTGGCCTGATCGAGATAGATGCGTGATGGCACCTGGCCGGTGGTGCCGGACGAGGTGAGCGTCTTGAACACGGCGTCGGCCGGGATGGATTTGAGGTCCAGTTCCTTGAACAGGCGGACCGGCAGGAACGGCACGTCGGCGATGCCGATCGGGGCGGCGCGGCCCTGCGCGGCGAGGATGCCGGCATATTGCGGGCAATGGCCGGCGTGATGCAGCGTCAGTTCCGCCAGCGCAGAGCCGAGCAGGCGATTCTTTTCGGCCGCGTTCAGCGCAAAAGGCGGGGCGGCCAAAACGGCATCGCGGGCCTGCATATTTTCGCTCATGTGGTTTGCTCCCACGCCTGACCCAGTGCGCCATAGAGCAGCTTGCCTGAAGACGCACGCGGCAGGGAATCCACGGCTTTCACCATCAGGCCGCGCGGCGGGAAGGAAAAGGCGGCGATCAGCGCGGCGCGCACGGTTTCGGGGTCGCCGGCTTCGATCAGAATGCGCAACTGGTCATCCTGCCCGAAGGACACGCCCGGCACGTCCATGCGGGCCAGCTGCGCGTCGATATCATCCAGGTTCACCCGTGTGCCGAACAGCTTGATCATGCGGCTGGCGCGGCCGGTGATGGACAGGATGCCGGCCTCATCGCGGCTGGCGAGATCGCCGGTCATCAGCACGCCGCCGAGTTCGTCGCCGCGCGTCAGATCGGTGGCGCCTTGGGCATAGCCCATCATGATGGCGGGCGAGGTGCAGCGCATTTCGCCGGAGACGCCGGGTTCGGTGATCACCGCGCCATCGCTATCGACCAGTTCGATGGTCACGCCGGGGATCGGCACACCGATGGCGCCGGCGTGGCTGGCCAGATGTTCGGGCGGCAGCCAGGTCAGACGCGGGCCGGCTTCGGTCTGGCCATACATGGTGATGAAGCGGCGGCCGTTGGCGGCGGCCCACTCGGCATATTTGGCCGCGACAGGCGCGGGCAGCTTGCCGCCGGCCTGGGTGAGGGTGGTGAGCGTCGGAGTCCCCAGCCGGTCCATCCCCAAACGGCGGATGGCATCATAATGAAACGGCACGCCGGCCAGACTGGTGGCGGCGCGGGCAGTGAGGCCGTCCCAGAATTCGGCCTGCATGACGCCGTGGGCGGTTACTTCCACGCAGGCACCGGCCAGCGCGTGGCTGTTGATGACGCTCATGCCGTACGAATAGCTGGTCGGCAGCGCGAGGAAGGGGCGCTCGTTGGCGGTCAGGCCCAGATAATCGGCGATGGCAGCTGCGTTGGCGAGCAGAGCGGCGGCGGTGAAGCGGGCCAGCTTGGGGCTGCCGGTGCTGCCGGAGGTTGAGAGTAGAACGGACAGCGCTGGGTGGAGTGTGGTGCCGCCCGGCCCCGGCGTGATGCCGCCGTCGGGATCGATGATGGCATCGGGACGATAGAGATCGAGCAGCGCCGCCAGCCGTTCCGCGGCCAGATCATGTTCGATGGCCAACGTGGCATGATCGCTGGCCAGCAGCGCCAGCCAGGCCGCCACGGAGGCGGCGCTGTTGGCGGTGCGCAGGAAGACCAGGGCGCGCCGGCCCAGCGCGGCATCCAGCACGGTCCGCAGCGCCAGCACATCGGCATAGGTCAACGCCGTGCCCGCATCATCCCGCACCGCCACGGCGTCGCCATGGCCGGCAAGGATTGCAGCCCAGGGATTGCCGGTCATCATGTCCGGCCCGTCAGGCGTTCAGGCCGTGACGTCATATTTGGCCAGGATCTCGCGCACCTTGGCCACGCTCGACATGGCCACGATGTCGTCGGCGTCCAGCATGATGTCGAAATTGTCTTCCAGCGCGGTCACCAGCACCATGTGGGCCACCGAGTCCCATTCCTTGATCGACTGGTAGGCAAGGCTGTCCACCACGCTGGCCGCATCGATCATCAGCGATTCCGCAAAGACTTCGGCAAGCGATTTCATCAGGCAATTCCCGGTAACAAAAGGTTTATGACCAATAACGGGTGGAGAGCCATGGAATCAAGCGCTGGCTGTTCACATTGCCATCGCGCCATCCACCCCGATCACCTGACCGCTGATGTAGCGCGCGCCGTCGCCAGCAAGGAACAGCACCAGCGGCGCAACATCATCCGGCTGGCCAATCCGGCCCAGCGCAATGCGCTCGATCAATCCAGCGCGCTTTTCGGCGGGGATTCCGGCGATCATGTCGGTGTCGATGGTGCCGGGGGCCACGGCGTTCACCCTGATGCTGCGCCCGCCCACTTCGCGCGCCAGGCTGAGCGTGAGGCCGATCACGCCGGCCTTGGCGGCGCCATAGGCGGTGTGGCCGGGAAAGCCGACGCGGCCGATGATCGAGGTGAGGTTGATGATCGAACCGCCGCCCGAACGCCCCATCAGCCGCACCGCATATTGGCAGCAGGTGAGCGTGCCGGTGAGATTGGTGGCCAGGGTTTCAGCCATGAGCCCGGTGCTGGTCATCTCGATCACCGCGTCCTTCAGCACGCCGGCATTGTTGACGAGGATATCGAGCCGCCCGGCCTGCTTCTGCAGCGCCATGAAGGCGGCCTTCACCGCCGCCGGATCGGCGACATCGAAGGGCAGGGGATGCAGCCGATCAGCCACGCCACTGGCAGTGATCATGGCCTCCACCGCTTCGGCACTGCGGCCGCCCACGAACACGGTGGCGCCGGCGCCGGCCAGGGCCAGCACAATGGCGCGGCCGATGCCGCGGGTGCCGCCGGTAACCAAGGCGACGCGGCTGGAAAGATCGCTTGCCATGGCCTTACTCGGCTGCAGCAGCGGGGGCGGGAACGGCAGCCTCCGCCGAGCGCTTGCTTTCGCGATCGAGGATCAGGCCCCATTTGCCGGTGACGATGCCGGTTTCCAGCACACGCGCCGGGTTGCCGAACACGATGCTGCCGGGCGGCACGTCACGCATCACCACGCTGCCCATCGAAACGATGCTGCCATCGCCCACGTTTACGCCCGGCATGATGATGCTGTGCGCGCCGATGCTGCAACGGCTGCCGATCTTGGTATCGATATGCAGGTTGCGCGTCATGTCGTGTGACAGGATGGTGGCGCCGAACACGATGGCAGTGTCTTCACCGATGTGGATGCCAGCCGGGTTGGTCAGATCTAGCTTGGCGGAGAAGCTGATCGCGCTGCCCTTGCCGATGTTCATGCCCCAGACTTTGTTGAAGTAGAAGCGGCGCCATTCCATGATGGCGTTGCGCAGATCGCGCCGCAGTCTGGACAGCCTTGTGGTTGCCATTGCGCCGCTCCGTTCAACGATGCCGGAACAGGGTGACGAAATGGCGCCGTTCCATCACGTGGGTGGCGGCCAGCGGATTGGTGGCAAACGGATACTCCACCACAACATTGTCGATCTTGTCCGAAAGCTCGGGCGGGATACGGCTGGTCACGGCGGCTTCCAGCGTTTCGATATCGATCTTCAGCGTGTTGATGCGGCCATGTTTGGCGATGATCGCGGCCAGCACTTCGTTGCTGTCGGCACAGGGCACTTCGATCCAGGCGCCGGTTTCGCGGCCCACACCGCCATAGCGGCCGGTCGGCTCCCAGCCGAACTGCACCATGCCGTTCTCAAGGCCCACGGCAGTTTCGGCCAGCGTCACGCGGCTGCCGAACTGGGCCAGGTTCTGCTTCAGCCGTTCGATGTTGCGCGGCACCGGTTCGTGGCAATAGATCACCGCATCAGGCCGGCGCGACAGGAAGAAAGCCGCCGAAATGCCAATGTTGGACCCAAAATCCACCACCACCTGGCCATCATCAGGCGCATCATAATCGCCACGCAGGAAAATCTCGTTGATGGTCTGCACATCGTCGGGGGAATAGGTGGTCAGCGTGATCGGGCCTTGCGGCGTGCGCACGGTGATATCGGCCGGATACTGCCCACCGTTCGACACATAGCGCTTCAGGAAATCAATAGGCGCATCCACCTTGGCCAGCGCGTTGGCGGCGGCAACATAGTGGCGGCGTTCGAACAGGGCGCGCAAAATGACGGCAGGTGTCCGCCGGTGGCGCGCCACTGAATCAAGCGATTGCCCCGGATCGGTCGCCGGCTGGCCGGTATCCATCGCACACTCCCTTTTCCAGCCGTCAGGCTTGTCGCAGCGCAACAAGGCTTGTCAAGCCACAAACCGGCCAGACTTCCTGCACCCCGGTTACGGCTTTTCCAGCAGTATACGGCGCGCCAGCCACCAACCTTGCACGATGCGCACGCCATAACCGGCGGCATAGGCCATCGCCAGTCCGGTGATCCCGAACGGCGGCACCAGCACCAGGGCCAGCGCCAGCATCAGCGCCGCGCCGGCCACCATGAAGATCAGTGTTTCGCGGCTGCGGCCTGCCATGGTGATGATTGCGCCTGACGGTCCGGCCAGGATTCCCAGCATATTGGCCGCTACCAGCCATTGCAGCAGGGGCGCTGCGCCCGCAAAGGCCGGGCCAAATAACAGGGTCAACACCGGTTCCGGCCAGATCAGCAGCGGCAGCGCCAGCGGAAGAGTGGAGGCAAGCGCGGCATAGCGATAACGGCGCAGGCGGCGATGCGCCAGATCGCGCCGGCCTTGGCGCAGATCGCCCGACACCGGAGCCGACATCATGGTCGTGACGGTCGAATAGACCACGGCAAAGGGCATGGCGACCTGCCATGCGGCCCGGAACGCCCCGGCGTCGCCCGCGCTTCCCAGCGTGCCGGCCAGAAACTGTGGCAACCATTGGCCGAAGAACATCAGGAAGGAGATCATCATCATGGGTGAGCCGTCCACCCAGGGCGAGGGGGCATCGGCCACCGGCGCCGAACCCCAGTCCCGCGTTTGCCGCCACAACAGTGCAAACAGCAGTGCCATCAGGGCCACCAGGCAAGCGGTTGCGGCGAGCACGCTGCCCACCGCCTCGATGCGGCCGCCGGTGAGCAACATCAGGCCCAGCGCCAGCGCCAGCGGCACCGTGAAAAGGCCATCGAACAATTGCGCCCAAACCGCATTGCCCATCCCGCGCACCAGGCCCAGGCCCATCAGGTAAAAGGCGTTGGCCGCCACAAAGCCGGTCGCCGCCAGCAGCGCGCCTTCTTGCGCCGGGGCAAAGCCGGCGTTCAGCAACAGCCAGACACCGCCAGCGTAAAGCCCGGTGACCAGCGCGGCGAGCGGCGCCACGAACCGCAGATAATGGCGCATGTGGCTGGCCGACGCCGCCTTGTCGCCCAACCGCAGGTGGGCAGCGACTTCGCGCAGGGCGAGTTGATCACAGCCAACGACGGCGAGAATGGAAACCAGCTGCGCCGTCTGGATCGCCATGGCATAGCTGCCCAGCACTTCCGGGCCGCCGGCACGGGCCAACAGCAGGGTGACAATGAGGCCGGTGGCGATATTGCCGGCCTTGATGCCCATCACGCTGGCATAGCGTAGCAGCGGCGCGATATTGGCGCGCCAGCCCGAAGGCGGCCCGTCAGGCATCGATGGCGTCGGCCTCGATCGAGGTGGCGTGGCTCTGGATGAAGTGGAAACGATGTTCCGGGTTGCGGCCCATCAGCCGTTCCACCAGATCGGCGACATCGGCCCTGCCATCCACATCCTCGGGCAGCTTCACCCGGATCAGGCTGCGGCGGGCCGGATCCATGGTGGTTTCCTTCAACTGCGACGGGTTCATTTCCCCCAAGCCCTTGAATCGGCTCACCTCAACCTTGGACTTGCCGCTGAACACTGTCTTCATCAGCTCGGCGCGGTGGGCATCATCGCGGGCATAGGCAACCGTGCCGCCAGCCGCCAAGCGATAGAGCGGCGGCTGCGCGAGATAAAGCCGGCCATCGCGCACCAAGCCCGGCATTTCGCGGAAGAAGAAGGTCATCAGCAGGGTGGCGATATGGGCGCCGTCGACGTCGGCATCGGTCATGATGACAATGCGTTCATAGCGCAGATTTTCCGGGCTGTACTTGTCGCGCGTGCCGCAGCCCATGGCGAGCGTGAGATCGGCGATCTCGTTGTTGGCGCCGATCTTGGCCATGTTGGCGCTGGCCACGTTCAAAATCTTGCCGCGGATGGGCAGGATCGCCTGCGTGTTGCGATTGCGCGCCTGTTTGGCACTGCCGCCGGCCGAATCGCCTTCAACGATGAACAATTCGGTGCCCACCGCGTCATCGCGGGCGCAATCGGTGAGCTTGCCGGGCAGGCGCAGACTGGATTTGCTGGTGGCGGTCTTGCGCTTCACCATCATTTCCTGGCGGCGGCGCAACCGGTCTTCCATGCGCTCCACCACGAAGGCGAGCAGCGCCTTGCCGCGTTCACCATTGGCCACCAGCCAGTGATCGAAATGATCCTTGATAGCGTTTTCCACCAACCGCGTGGCCTCCGGGCTGGTCAGCCGGTCCTTGGTCTGGCTCTGGAACTGCGGATCGCGGATGAACAGGGAGAGCATGATCTCCGCGCCGGCAAACACGTCTTCGCCGGAAAGATCGCTGGCCTTCTTGTTGCCGGTGAGGCCGGCGTAGTTTTTCAGGCCGCGGGTCAGTGCCAACCGCAGGCCGGCTTCATGCGTGCCGCCATCGGGGGTGGGGATGGTGTTGCAATAGAAGCTGGCGGAACCTTCGCCATATTGCGGCCAGGCGCAGGCCCATTCCACCGCACCCATCGGCTTGCCATCGGGGCCAGCCGGCAGATCGGTGCGGCCGGCAAACAGATCGGGCACCACCAGCGGGCGGTTGTCGAGCCGCTCCTTCAGATGATCGGCCAGGCCGCCGGGGAAGGTGAAGACGGCGGTTTCCGGCACATCGGGCGTCGCCAGTTCCGGCGCACAGCGCCAGCGGATCTCGACACCGCCGAACAGATAGGCCTTGGACCGGGCCAGCTTGTAGAGGCGGGCCGGCTTGAAGCGGGCATCGTCGCCAAAGATTTCGGCATCGGGGTGGAATTTGACGCTGGTGCCGCGCCGGTTCTGCGTCGGGCCCAGTTCCTCGATCTTGCCTTGCGGAATCCCGCGCGAATAACGCTGGCGATACAGCAATTTGTTGCGGGCGACTTCCACCACGGTTTCATCAGACAGGGCGTTGACGACACTTATACCCACGCCGTGCAGGCCGCCGCTGGTGGCATAGGCCTTGCCGCTGAACTTGCCGCCGCTGTGCAGCATGGTCATGATCACTTCCAGCGCCGATTTGTCGGGAAAGCGCGGGTGGGGATCAACCGGGATACCGCGGCCATTGTCGCTGATACTAAGGCTGTTGTCGGCGTCCAGCGTCACCTCGATGCGGCTGGCGTGGCCGGCCACCGCTTCGTCCATGGCGTTGTCCAGCACTTCGGCGGCGAGATGGTGAAGCGCGCGTTCGTCGGTGCCGCCGATATACATGCCGGGGCGGCGGCGGACGGGCTCGAGCCCCTCCAGCACCTCGATATGGCTGGCATCATAATCGGCGGAGCTTTGCGTGGCAGCGAACAGATCGGACATGGGCCCTGTATAGGGCGCAGCCGCGCGGGCCGCCAGCGGCTAGGCCTGTTTGACCGGGTGCGACAATTTTTTTTGGCCGTACGCCATTTCGCGCATTGTTCTGTAACATTGTGCGGTGCACAAGGGCCTTGCCAATATGGCGATCCTCCCCAAGGATTTACTAGGGTCGGAACTCAGGTTCCGGCCCATTTTTTTAATGTTTAACGTGGCTTGGTTGGAATCAAGGAAGCGGTTCCGCGGCCGCACGGGAATGTTGCGCTGCACAAAAAGCGCGCCATCCTCGTTCGGGATGGGTGGAGCGTGATTCGTCACCCGCAGCCAGCCGGCGGCACTTTGGCCCGGAGCGAGCCGGCCACTGCACCTTCTGCATGAATGCCGCCACCGCCATTTTGCCACTATCGCCGGTCGCCTTGACCATGGTTCAGCAAACGTCTGAACGCTTTATCTGACAGGCGCCCGTCAGAGTTTGAGTGCAGAGGGAAAAATGAGGATGTTCGACAGTTTGCCGGGTTCGGCCAAGCGGGCCGCTGCCGCCCTGCTGCCTGCCCTATTGCTGGCCACGCCCGTCTTGGCCGCTGACGCGGCGCCGGTTCCCGACAAGGGCGACACCGCGTGGATGATGGTCTCCACCTTGCTGGTGCTGCTGATGATCCTGCCCGGGCTGCAGCTGTTCTACGGCGGCCTCACCCGCACCAAGAACATGCTTTCCACCATGACGCAGATCGGCGCCGCCACCTGCCTGGCGATGCTGATGTGGGTGGTGTTCGGCTATTCGCTGACCTTCGGGCCCGAAGCTGTCGGTGCGCTGAAGCCGTTCATTGGCGGCCTTGATCGGCTGTTCCTGGCTGGCATCACGCCGGCGTCCACCGCGGCGACCTTTTCCGCTGGTGTTGTCATCCCCGAATATGTCTTCGTCTGCTTCCAGATGACCTTTGCCGCCATCACCGTCAGCCTCGTGCTCGGTTCGGTGGTGGAGCGCGTCAAGTTCTCGGCCGTGCTGATCTTCACGCTCGTGTGGTTGCCGATCGTCTATCTGCCGATCGCGCACATGGTGTGGGCCTCGTCGGGCCTGTTCTTCACCATGGGTGCGCTCGATTTTGCCGGTGGCACCGTTGTCCATATCAATGCCGGCGTGTCGGCGCTGGTCGCCGCGATCATCCAGGGCAAGCGCATCGGTTACGGCCGCGAGATCATGGCGCCGCATTCGCTCACTCTCACTTTGGTGGGCACCGGCATGCTGTGGGTCGGCTGGTTCGGCTTCAACGCCGGCTCCGCGCTGGAAGCCAATGGCTCGGCGGCGCTGGCGATGATCAACACGTTCGTGGCCACGGCCTCGGGCGCGCTGGCCTGGCTGGCAGTGGAAAAGCTCGCCGGTCACAAGCCGTCGGGGCTGGGGCTTGCGTCAGGTATCATCGCTGGCCTGGTGGCCGTTACCCCGGCGGCGGGTCTGGCCGGGCCGATGGGCGCCATCCTGCTCGGCGCCTTGGCATCAGCGGTCTGCTATTTTGCCGTGACCACGCTCAAGCCGCGCTTTGGCTATGACGATTCGCTCGATGCGTTCGGCATCCACGGCGTCGGCGGCATTGTTGGCGCGGTCGGCACCGGCGTTGTCACCTCGCCGGCGCTGGGCGGGCAGGGGGCGGCGAATTTCGACATGGCTGGCCAGATCGGCGTTCAGCTTGCCGCCGTGGGGACCACGATCGTCTGGGCGACCGTTGGGACTGTGGTGGCGGTGTACGTCGCCAAGGCGGTGACGGGGTTGCGTGTGAGCAGCGACGTGGAGCGCGAGGGGCTCGATCTGGGCGAGCATGGCGAGCGCGCGTATAATCCGTGAGTTGAGCCGGGACGTCGCCCGCCCTTTGCCCTTTTGTTCCAGCACCCGCTCAGGCTGAGCTTGTCAAAGCCGGTTTGCGCTTGGCCCTGAAGCGCGAGCTTGCGGGAAGGGTGCGGCCGGCGGCAAAGCCGCCGAGTCTGTTTGGGCGATCAAGGTAGAAGGCATGGAAGTGCGTAGCGGAGCCACGCTGTCGGACGAATCAAAAAAGGCGGCCTATGGGGGCCGCCTTTTTCGATCGCCGTCAGATCTTGCCGGAGTCGGCAAATAGCTGTCGCCATTTGCGCGCCCGGCTGTGATTTACGCGCTGTAGTACATGTCGAATTCAACCGGCGCCGGCGTCATCTCCCACCGCATCACCTCTTCCATCTTCAATTCGATATAGGAATCGATCTGGTCGTCGGTGAACACGCCGCCCTTGGTGAACACGGCGCGGCTCTTGTCCAGAGCAGCCAGCGCTTCACGCAGCGAAGCACATACAGTCGGCACCTTCTTCAGTTCGCGCGGCGGCAGGTCGTACAGGTTCTTGTCCATGGCCGGGCCGGGATGGATGCGGTTTTCGATGCCATCGAGGCCCGCCATCAGCAGCGCGGTATAGGCCAGGTACGGGTTGGCCAGTGCATCCGGGAAGCGCACTTCGACGCGCTTGGACTTGGTGCCGGTGCCGTACGGAATGCGGCACGAGGCCGAACGGTTGCGGCTGGAATAGGCCAGCAGCACCGGGGCTTCGAAACCGGGCACCAGGCGCTTGTAGCTGTTGGTGCCGGGGTTGGTGAAGGCGTTGCAGGCCTTGGCGTGCTTGATGATGCCGCCGATGAAGAACAGCGCCATTTCGCTGAGGCCGGCATATTGATCGCCAGCGAACAGCGGGGTCTTGCCGTTCCAGATCGAAAGGTGGGTGTGCATGCCGCTGCCGTTGTCGTCCTTGATCGGCTTGGGCATGAAGGTCGCGGTCTTGCCATAGGCATGGGCGACCTGGTGCACGACGTACTTGTACACCTGCATGCGATCGGCAGTCTCGACCAGCTTGCCGAAGGTCAGGCCCAGTTCGTGCTGGGCGCTGGCGACTTCGTGGTGATGCTTGTCGCAGGGCAGGCCCATTTCCAGCATGGTGGCGACCATTTCGGCGCGCAGATCAACGGCGCTGTCCACCGGGGCGCAGGGGAAATAACCACCCTTGGCGCGCGGACGGTGGGCCATGTTGCCCTGCTCATACTGGCGGCCGCTGTTGGTAGGCAGTTCGATATCGTCGAGGTGGAAGAAGCCTTCGTTGTAACCCAGGCCAAAGCGCACATCGTCGAACACGAAGAATTCGGCTTCCGGGCCGACATAGACGGTGTCGCCGATGCCGCTGGCCTTCAGATAGGCTTCGCCGCGCTTGGCGGTGGAGCGCGGATCGCGGCCATACAGCTGACCGGTCGACGGCTCGACGATATCGCAAACGAGGATCATCATCGGCGTGGCCGAGAAGGGATCGATATAGGTCGCTTCCAGATCCGGCATCAGGATCATGTCGCTTTCGTTGATCGCCTTCCAGCCGGCGATCGACGAGCCATCGAACATGAAACCGTCGTTGAGCATGTCTTCGTCGATCACACCCGACACCATGGTCAAATGCTGCCACTTGCCCTTGGGATCGGTGAAGCGCAGATCGACCCACTCGATCTCCTTTTCCTTGATCATCGCCAGAATGTCAGCAGCCGTGGTCATCGGATCTTCCCTTGTCTTCTTCTTGGTTGGCTAAAAAATTCAGATCGCGTCGCTGTCGCGCTCGCCGGTGCGGATGCGCACGGCCATTTCGATGGGGGACACGAAAATCTTGCCATCGCCGATGCGCCCTGTGCGCGCCGCGTTGGTGATGGCGTCCACCACCCGCTCCACCTGGTCATCGTCCACGACAACCTCCAGCTTCACCTTGGGCAGGAAATCCACCACATATTCGGCGCCGCGATACAGTTCCGTGTGGCCTTTCTGGCGGCCGAACCCCTTGGCTTCGGTGACGGTGATCCCGGACACGCCCACTTCGTGCAGCGCTTCCTTCACTTCATCCAGCTTGAACGGCTTGATGACAGCTTCGATCTTTTTCACGATCAACCCTCGCCTGTGATGGCACAGCCACCCGCGCCGCAGTGCAACAATCAGCGGCTCAACGGGATTTCAATGCGCTTTTTGGCATGGCCGCGCTACCGGTATTTTCCCCATATGCTGCCGATTTCCACACCGGAATCACACCGTCGTGGCATATCCGCCATCAACGGTGACGACGCTGCCGCACAGGAAATCGCTGGCCCGGCTCGACAGGAAAAGCGCCACGCCGGCCATGTCGTCCGGCGTGCCCCAGCGCTGCATCGGCGTGGCGGCGCGGAAGGCCTCGCGGAACTCCTCGGCGATGCCGGCGGTCATCTTGGAGGGGAAAAACCCCGGTGCGATGGCGTTCACGCTGATGTGCCGCTTGGCCAGGAATTTGGCCATCATTCGCGTCATGTGCAGCACGCCGGCCTTGGACGCGGCATAGCTGTAAGTTTCCAGATCAGAGACATGCTGGCCATCGATCGAGCCGATGTTGATCACCTTGGCCAGATTGCCAGGGCCGGCGGCGGCCTCCATCAGTGGCGCCAGTTTCTGGGTGAGGAAGAAGACGGACTTCACATTGATGTCCATCACCTTGTCCCAGCCGGCTTCCGGGAACGCGTCAAACTCGGCCCCCCACGAGGCGCCGGCATTGTTGAACAAGATGTCGACCTTGGGCGTGACAGCGGCGACGGCGGCGGCAAACCGCTCGATCTCGGCCATCTGGCTGAGATCGGCCGGAATGGCGGTGCAGGCCGGGCCGAGTTGGGCGGCGAGGCCTTCGCAATCACTGATCTTGCGGCTGGTAATGATCACGCTGGCGCCGTTCTCGATCAGCGCGCGGGCGATCATCTCGCCGATGCCGCGGCTGCCGCCGGTGACGACGGCGGTCTTGCCGGCGACGCTGAACAGGGATTCGATCTTCATGTGGCATTGGCTCCGATGATTTCGCCGGCGGCGCGGGCGCGATCGAGCCGAGTGGCTTCGGCCTTGGGCAGCAGGCGGTAGACGAAATAGAGGCAGATGATGGTGAAGGGGGCCATCAACAGCAACGCCAGCACCCCAGTGCCAAGGCTGCCGCTGACCTTCGACACAAAGCCGGTGAACCACGGCCCCAGGCCCAGCCCGAACAATGTGGTGCCGATGAAGAAGGTGGCGGTTGCCGCACCGCGCATGCGCGGCATCACCAGATCCTGCGTCGTGGCGGCTGCCACACCGACATACATGGAACCAAAAACGGTGGTGGGCGCAAAGCACAGGAAGAAGATCGCCAAATCGCTGGTCGTATACTGCATCCAGATGAAGGGCGCCGGAACCAGCGTGGCCAGCGCACCCACCATGATGCGTCCGGAAGGATGGCGCTTCTTGGCCCAATCGCCGAGCACGCCGCCAAGGATGGTGCCGACAAATCCGCCGAGCGCGCCGCCGCCGCCCAGGATGAAGGCCACCGACTCCTTGGTGGCATACCAGGGGATGGGGCCCCCGCTGGCCAGCATCGGTTCGGCAAAGGTGCGCAAGGCATAGGGGGCTGCCCAGAAGCCGACCGAATAGCCGACGAAACTGATCGAACCGAAGCCCAGGATGGTGAGCACAAAGGCCGGCGTGCCCCAGATCATCTCGTAGGTTGGCTTGTCGCGGCGCTTGATCGATTGCGCCCAGCTGAGCACGGCATAAAGGCCGGTGCCAACGGCAAGGAACTGCGGGATCTCGCCGGTGAAATAGACCAATGTGGCCACCAGCCCGGCGACCAGCGCCAGCACGGCGACATTTTCCATCAGCGCCCGCCTGCCGAGCAGCGCCATGTTGATCAGGGTCAGCGGCGGGATGACGCTGGCCAGATCGGCGAGGAAATTGCGGATGATCGTCTTGCCCGGCATCGGCACGGGCGGCGGCAGGCCATCGGCGCGGCCGCGGATCGGTTCGATGAGGGTCGCCACCCACAAGGCCAGCAACAGCCCGGGGATGCCCACGGCCATGAACGCCGCCTGCCAGCCGACCAGCCCCAGCGGGCCGCCACCGGGATAGGCCGTGTTCCAGCCCTTCACCACCACCGCACCGATCAGCAGTGAAACGCCGCCGCCCAGATACAGGCCGGCGGCATAAATGGAGATGGCGGTGGCGCGGCGGGCCTTGGGGAACCAATCGGAAATCATCGAATAGGCCGACGGTCCAGCGGCCGCCTCGCCGACGCCGACGCCGATGCGGGCCAGCGAAAGCTGGGTGAAGCTGCCAGCCAGGCCTGACATCGCCGTCATCCCCGACCAAAGGGTGAGGCCCAGCGCCAGCAGCCGTGTGCGCACCCAGTTGTCCGCCAGCCGGCCAATCGGCACCCCGAACAGCGCGTAGAAGACCGCAAAGGCTGTGCCATAGAGGAAGCCCAACTGGGCATCGGTGAGATCGAGATCGCGTTTGATGTCTTCAGCCAGGATCGACAATATCTGCCGATCGATGAAGTTCATCACATACACCAGCACGAGCAGCGCCAACACATACCAGGCATAAGGGCCGCCGACCGGTGGAACCGGCTTTCCGGTCTCAGCATCATTGTCGTGTTCGGCCATGCGCTGTGCTCACCCCAAGGCTGCCGGGGCGTCTGCGACCCCATTTCAGCGCAAAGGCTTATCAGCCGTCCCGGCGGCTGTCACCCATCACATCGGCAAAGGAAAGCTGGCCATCGAACAGGGCGCGCACCACCAGTTCGGTGCGGGTGGCAACGCCATAGCGCGTCTTGGCGGCCTCAAGATATTTGTGGACCGTGCCGCCCGACAGGCCGAGCAACTGGCCCGCCACCCAGTTGGACTTGCCACGCGCGGCCAACACCAGGCAATCAAGCTGGCGCTGGGTGAGCTTCGGTCCTTCGGGCGGATCATTGCCTCCCAGTTGCAGTTTCAACCGGCGTGCGGCTTCAAACGCAAAGCAGGCCAGATATTGTGCCGCTGGCAGCGAGTCCGACGGCAGTTCGCGGCCTTGGGCCATCACGAAGCTGACGAGGCCCGAGGCTTGGCCGGGCACATGGATCGGCACGGTATAGCCCTCTGCCAGCCCGGCGGCGCGCGCCTGGGTCATGTAGGCCTTGTGGCGGCTGGACAGCGGCATGATGCTATCAAGCCGGCTCCAGGCAAAGGGCGTGACGCTGCGTTCACAGGCCAGCAGCACCGGATCATCGGCGACGCGGCCGCTTGGCACCAGATTGTCGACCCAGTGATCGGGAAAATCGGTGAGCCGCACCGGTCCAAGCCGGTCGGGCGCATTGATTCGTTGCGCCAGCGCGAAATGATCGAACTGAAAGGCGCGCGTGGCATCCTTCAGCACCAGACCGATATCGGTCAGGCTGGGCGCGGTGCGCACGGCGCGCACAAACGTCTGGACATCCTGGAAACTGCTCACACACGCCCCCGTGCACCATCATGCGACGCCCTGCCCGCGCGCGATTGCCTTGCCCCGCTCTTCAGCCGGGCCTATCTCGGGTGCCCCACCACCTACAGATCACTATAGAATCAACACAAGACTTAGACAACGAGGTATATATGACGCATGATATTGCCATCATTGCCGGCGGCTGTTTCTGGTGCACCGAAGCAGTTTTCAATGAACTGAAGGGCATCGAAGCGGTTGAATCCGGCTATATTGGCGGCCACAAGGACATCCCCAACTATGAACAGGTGTGCAGCGGCACCACCGGTCATGCCGAAGCCGTGCGCATTGTTTATGATGCGGACATCATCAGCTATGCCGAACTGCTCGACATCTTCTTCCACACCCATGATCCGACCACGCTGAACCGCCAGGGCGGCGATATCGGCACCCAGTATCGTTCGGCGATCTTCCCGCAGAACGGTGTGCAGGCCGGCGAAGCCGAAGCGGCTATCGCCCGCAACCAAGCAAGCTGGGACAATCCGATCGTGACGACGATCGAGCCGAACGCGCCGTGGTGGCCGGCGGAGGCCTATCACCAGCGCTATTTCGAGAACAATGGCACCAAGAACGGCTATTGCGTTGCTGTGGTCGGCCCGAAACTGGCCAAGTTCCGCAAGGGTTATGCAGCCCGGCTGAAGGGCCGGTAACTCACTCCACGGTCACCGACTTGGCCAGGTTGCGCGGTTGATCCACATCCGTGCCCTTGGCCAAGGCGACGTGATAGGCCAGCAACTGCACCGGAATGGCGGTGACCAGCGGGCTGATGAACGGATCGACGGCCGGCAGCGTCACCGCCGTCATCGTGCCTTGACCGTGGGTCGCCACGCCTTCTGCGTCAGACAGCAGCACCACCTGACCGCCGCGCGCCATCACTTCCTGCATGTTGGAGACGGTCTTTTCAAAGCGCGGACCGCTGGGTGCGATGACGATCACCGGCACATGTTCATCGATCAGCGCGATCGGGCCGTGCTTCAACTCGCCTGCGGCATATCCCTCGGCGTGGATATAGGAAATTTCCTTCAGCTTCAGCGCGCCTTCCAGCGCCATCGGATAATCCGGACCGCGGCCGATGTAGAGAATGTCGCGTGCCTTGGCCAAGGTGGGGGCCAGCGCCGCAATCGCGTCCTCGCACTTGAGCGCATTGTTCATCGCCGCCGGCACTTCGGTGAGCAGGTGGACGAGGCGGGCTTCTTCGGCTGCATCCACGCGCCCCTTGGCCTTGGCCAGCGCGATGGCGAAGGCGGCCAAAACGGCAAGCTGGCAGGTGAAGGCCTTGGTGGAAGCGACGCCCACTTCCGGGCCGGCGTGGGTGGGCAGCAGCAACTGGGTTTCGCGCGCCATTGTCGAAGTGGCGACGTTGACGACCGCCGCCACCATCTGCCCGCCGGCCAGCGCATGGCGCAGCGCGGCCAGCGTGTCCGCGGTCTCGCCGGACTGGCTGATGAACAGGCACAGGCCGCCATCCTCATAAACCGGGTCGCGGTAGCGATATTCCGAGGCGTTCTCGATGCTGACCGGCACCCGCGCCAGTTGTTCCAGCCAATAACTGGCGACATGGCCGGCGAGCAGCGCGGTGCCGCATGCCACGATCTGGACGCGCTTCACATTGGCGAGATCGAATGGCAGGCCGGGCAGGGCGACGGTTTCCGCCAGTGGGTCGAGATAGGCGCCCAATGTTTGCGCCACCACGATCGGCTGTTCGTGGATTTCCTTTTCCATGTAGTGGCGGTGGTTGCCCTTCTCGATCACCGCGGCACTGGCCGACGAGGTGATGAAGGCGCGCTGCACAGGCTGATCATTGGCGTCGAACATGGCGACGCTGTCAGTGGTCAGCCGCACCCAATCGCCTTCTTCCAGATAGGCAATGCGGTTGGTGAAGGGGGCCAGGCCAAGCGCGTCGGAACCGAGGAACATCTCACCGTCGCCGCGGCCGACCACCAGCGGCGAGCCACGCCGGGCACCGTAGATGACGCCGGGGTGGTTGCGGAACAATATGGCAAAGCTGAAGGCACCGTGCAGCCGCTTGAGCGTTGCCGCCACCGCCGCATCCGGCGGCCCGGCAGCGAGCACTTCGGCGCGCAGCGTCTTGAAATTCTCGATGATGCCGTTGTGGACCAGGCAGACATTTTCGGTGGCGTGCGGGTGGGCATTGTCCCGCGTTGGCGCGCCGTGGGTGGCCCAGCGCGTGTGTGCAATGCCGATGCTGCCGGCCAGCGGCGACAGCACCAGTTCGCGGGCCAAATTGGCCAGTTTGCCCGGCGCGCGCCGCCGGTCCATCACGCCATCGTGGATGGTGGCAATCCCGGCGCTGTCGTAGCCGCGATACTCAAGCCGCCTGAGGCCATCGACCAGTCGATCCGCCACCGGCTCACCCGAAACAATGCCGATGATGCCGCACATGGTTACTTGCCCTTTTTCGCCTGCTGAAGCGCACGGAAGCGCGCCGCCCAGCCGGTCTTTTCGCTCTGTTCGGGGCGCACCAGGGCAAGCGCGTCGCTGGCCACGTTGCGGGTGACAGTGCTGCCGGCCGCCACGATGGCGCCATCACCGATGGTCACCGGCGCCACCAGCGCACTGTTCGATCCGATGAAGGCGCCGGCGCCGATCACCGTCTGATATTTGAAGAAGCCATCATAATTGCAGGTGATGGTGCCGGCGCCAATATTGGCCTTGGCCCCCACGGTTACGTCGCCGAGATAGGTGAGGTGATTGGCCTTGGCGCCGTCGCCCAGCACGGCCTTTTTGGTTTCGACGAAATTGCCGATCTTGGCGCCCTTGCCAAGAACCGTGCCGGGCCGCAGGCGGGCGAACGGGCCGATTTCGCAGCCCTCGCCGATGGTCGCGCCTTCGATATGGCTGTGGGCGCGGATGCGGGCGCCGCTTGCGATCGTCACGCCGGGGCCGAACACCACGAACGGTTCAATCTCCACATCGGCAGCAATTTCGGTGTCGGCGGCCAGGAACACGGTTTCGGGCGCCTGCATCGACACGCCGGCAGCCATCAGTTCGGCGCGGCGGCGGTTCTGGAAAATTGCTTCCAGCCCGGCCAATTCGGCGCGGCTGTTGGCCCCGGCGACTTCATCGGCGGCGGTCTCGATCACCACGCAGGCGCGGCCATCGCCCAACGCCAGGCCCACCACATCGGGCAGATAATATTCGCCCGCGGCATTGTTGTTGGTGACGCGGGCGAGCAGCGGGAACAGATCGGCGGCGCTCACTGCCATCAGGCCGCTATTGCACAGCGTCTCGGCGCGTTCGGTGGGGGAGGCGTCCTTGTACTCCACCATTTTCCGGATCGCGCCGCCCGACGCGATGATGCGGCCGTAGGAACCCGGGTTCTCGGGCCGGAACCCCAGCACTGCCACCGCAACATCGTCGCTCAGTGCATCAAGCAGCCGCTGCATGGTTGCGGCCGGCACCAGCGGCGCATCGCCATAGAGCACCAAAACCTTGCCACCAAAGCCGGCCAGCGGCGTCTCTGCCTGCTGCACGGCATGGCCGGTGCCCAGTTGCGGCTGCTGCACCACCACGTCGGCCTTGCCGGCAACCTCGGCTTCCACCTGTTCCTTGAGCGCGCCGACCACGACCACCGTGCGGGCCGGATCGAGCGTCGCCAAACTGTCGGTGAGGTGGCGCAGCATCGGCTTGCCGGCGATGGCGTGCAACACCTTGTGGCGAGCCGATTTCATGCGCGTGCCCATGCCGGCGGCAAGAATGATGGCGGCAAAGGCGGCAGTGGACATCACATCAGCAGCCCTGCCATAACGGCTGGGGGTTGAAAAGTGCCGCCACCCGGCGCAACGCCTGTCGCAGTGCTGAAACAATAGAAGTGCATGACTTCCCGTTCGTGACTTTGCCCCGATCCATATTGTTCGACCTCGACGGCACGCTCGTCGATACCGCCCCCGATCTCGCCGGCGCGATGAACCATGTGCTGGCTGCGCATGGCCGCCCACCCTTGCCGGTGGACGATGTGCGCCACCTGGTTGGCCACGGCGCGCGGGCGCTGGTGACGCGCGGTCTGGCGGCCACCGGCGATCCGGCGCTGCATCTGGTCGAACCGTCGATGCCGCTTTTCCTGCAACATTATGCGGCCAACATCGCCAATGATTCACGTGCCTTCGATGGCGTGGAAACGGCGCTGGATGCGCTGACAGAGGCGGGCTGCCTGCTTTCAATCTGCACCAACAAGCCCACCCATCTCGCGCAGGCGCTGGTCGAAGCGCTCGGCTGGCAGGGGCGGTTTGCTGCCGTGATCGGGGCCACCAGTGTCGAACGGCCCAAGCCCGATGCCGGCCATGTCTTTGCGACGCTGGCAGCGGCGGGCGGCGCGGTGGATGATGCAGCGTTCGTGGGTGATTCCGCCACCGATGTGGGTGCGGCGCGCAATGCCGGCCTGGGAATCGTGCTGGTCAGTTTCGGCTACACCGATCGGCCGGCGCATGAACTGGGTGGCAATGTGGTGATCGATCATTATGATGCCCTGCTGCCCGCGCTCAGGGAACTTATGAGGTGAGCGGCGCGCTGGAACTGGCGCTGGCCGTGCTGGCTGCCCTGCTGCTGGGCTTCGTGCTTGGCCGCATGAGCGCACCCGATCCGGAGCCGCCGGCGTTGCCCCCTGCGCCGCCACCACCACCACCACCGCCGCCGCCATCGCCAGACCGTATCCACATCGAAAGCCTGAACGATGCGGCGCTGCTGACGCGAGGCCCGTTGGTGGAGGCCGCCAATGCCGCGGCCCGCGCCCTGTTCGGCGATCGTATCGTTGGCAGCGATCTGCGGCTGACCGTGCGCCACCCGGCGCTGCTGGATGCCGTGGAGGCAGTGATGGCCGGGCAGACGGCCGAAGACCGTGAACTGACTGGTCTTGGCAGCGGCAATCGCAGTTTCCGCCTGCGCGTGGTGGGGGATGGCACCGATGACGGTCCGATCCGCTGCCTGGTGCTCCTTGATGACATCACCCAATCCAAGGTGACCGAGCGCATGCGCGTCGATTTCGTCGCCAATGCCAGCCACGAACTGCGCACGCCGCTGGCCACGCTGGCCGGCTTCATCGAAACGCTGCAAGGCCCGGCGGCCGAGGATGAGCCGGCGCGGCAGCGCTTCCTCACCATCATGGCCACCGAAGCCGATCGCATGCGCCGGCTGATCGACGATCTGATGAGCCTGTCGCGCATCGAGCTGGACAAGTTCGTGCGTCCCACCCAGCCGCTTGACCTGAAGGGCCTGGTTGCCGAAGTGGGCAGCACGCTGGCCATGCGGCTGGAGGGTGACAGCCGCGCCCTGCTGATCGATGAACCGGAAAATCTGCCGCGTGTGATCGCCGATCGCGATCAGGTGCTGCAGGTGCTCTACAACCTGATCTCCAACGCACTGAAATATGGCCGCAGTGGCACGCCGATCCGGGTGAGTCTGGCCAGTTTTGCCTCCTCACCGGGGGGTAGCGTGAAGGTGACTGTCGCCGACGAAGGTGATGGCATCGCGCCCGAACATCTGCCGCGGCTGACCGAGCGTTTCTACCGGGTCGATTCCCAGCGCAGCCGCACGCTGGGCGGCACCGGGCTGGGGCTGGCCATCGTCAAGCATATCGTGGAACGGCATCGCGGCCGGCTGGAGATCGACAGCCGGCTGGGCGAGGGCACCCGCGTGTCGTTCACCCTGCCCATTGCCTGAAACCATCCACAGACGGCGTAACAAAACTGTCACCAAAGCGTCATATGGCCCACATCGGACAGTCATAAAGGCCGATCAAGCGGGGCAGAAGGACGGGGCGGCGAATCGCCCGGCCATGGGCCCCTTGAGGATGAATTTCTTGCCGCCAATCCGCGCGTCTGCCGCCTTCGGTTTCGGCTTGGCTGCCATTTTGGCGGCTGGGCTAGCGGCCTGTTCGGGCGGCAGCCGCACGCAGATCCGCATCGTTGGTTCCTCCACCGTCTATCCCTTCACCACGGCCGTGGCTGAACAGTTCAAGCGCAAGTGGACGGAATTTCCCGCGCCGATCGTGGAATCGACTGGCACCGGTGGTGGCATCAAGCTGATGTGTGCCGGCCTTGGCGCGCAATTTCCCGATGCCGCCAATGCGTCCCGCCGCATCAAGAAAAGCGAAGTGGAGGATTGCGCCAAGCATGGCGTGAAGGGCCTGATCGAATTGCAGGTCGGCATTGATGGCCTGGTCATCGCCCAGGCCCGCGAAGCCAATTTCCCCTCGCTCACCGAACGCGATGTCTATCTGGCGCTGGCTGCCAACCCGTTCGGCAAGGGCCCCAATCGGGCGCGGACCTGGAAGGATGTGAACCCGGCGCTGCCCGACATCCGCATCGAGGTGATCGGCCCGCCGCCAACCAGCGGCACGCGTGACAGTTTCAATGAACTGTACATGCTCAAGGGCTGCAACAGCGAACCGGCGATGAAGGCCCTGAAAAAGAGCGACGAGGACGCCCACAAGCAGATCTGCGAGAAGGTGCGCGAAGATGGCGCCTATGTCGAAGGCGGCGAGAATGACAATCTGATTGTGCAGAAGGTTTCCGCCAATCCGCAGGCGCTGGGCGTGTTCGGCTTTTCCTTCATGGAAGAGAATAGCGACCGGGTGAAGGATGTGCCGCTGTCGGGCGTCACGGCCACCTATGAGAATATCTCCAGCGGCAGTTTCCCGGCCGCGCGCCCGCTCTATCTCTATGTGAAGGTGCAGCATGTGCCGGCCGTGCGCGGTATGCGCGAATTCCTCGCCGAATATGCGCGCGAATCCACCTGGGGCCGTGAAGGCTATCTCGCCCGCAAGGGCCTGGTGGCGGCGCCGGAAGCCATTCGCCGCGCCGGTGAGGCAACTGCCCGAGAATTGACGGCGATGGATGTGAGTACGCTGCAATGAGGCTGCTGATCGCCTTTGCGCTGGTGCTGGGACTGGCAGGCCTGGCCTATTTGGCCGGCCGTGCCCGAGGCAACCGCATGGTGACGGCGGCGGGCGGCCGCATGGGCGCTGTGCATTCGCGCCCCGTTTATCACGGTGCCTATGTGGCGGTGCTGGCGCTGGCGCCGGCGCTGATCGTGCTGGCCGGCTGGGGCATCGTGGGCGAAGGCCTGATCGAAGGCCAGGTGCTGGGCAGTCTTTCTGCCGCTGAACGCCCGGCGCCTGGCAACGACAGCGAAGCGCTGTTGAACGAAGTGCGCGGGCTGGTGAACGGCGATCTGCCGCAAGCCTTCAATCCGCTGGCACCGCGGCTGGCACCGGTTTACGCAGCGGCGCGCAGCAACGGCGATCTGCTCGCCGGCGCGCTGGCCGTGGCCTTGCTGGCGATGGGCGGCCTGTGGGGCTGGAGCCGACTGCGCCCGGATTTCCGCGCCCGCAACCGGGTCGAAACGCAGGTGCGCGCCCTGCTGCTCGTGGCGTCGGTTGTGGCGATCCTCACCACCTTCGGCATCGTGCTATCGCTGATCTTTGAATCGATCCGCTTCTTCCAACTGGTGTCGCCAGTGGAATTCCTCACTGGTTTGCAATGGAGCCCGCAAACAGCGATCCGCGCCGATCAGGTTGGCTCCACCGGCGCGTTCGGGGCGGTGCCGTTGTTCTGGGGCACGATTTTCATCGGTGCCATCATCGCCATGGCGGTGGCGATACCGCTGGGCCTGATGTCGGCCATCTATCTCACCCAATATGCCGATCCGCGCGTGCGCAAGTGGCTGAAACCGATCCTTGAACTGCTCGCCGGGGTGCCGACGGTGGTTTATGGCTTCTTTGCCGCGCTCACCATCGCGCCGCTGGTGCGCAGCTTTGCCGTGGCGCTGGGGATGACCAATGCATCATCGGACAGTGCGCTGGCCGCCGGCCTGGTGATGGGGGTGATGATCATCCCGTTCGTGTCCTCGATGGCCGATGATGCGTTGGCCGCCGTGCCGCGGGCGATGCGCGATGGTAGCCTCGCCATGGGCGCCACCCCATCGGAAACCGTGAAGAAGGTGCTGGTGCCTGCCGCGCTGCCCGGCATCATGGGCGGCGTGCTGCTGGCCGTGAGCCGCGCCATTGGCGAGACGATGATCGTGGTGATGGCTGCGGGCTTGGCTGCCAATCTCACCGCCAATCCCTTCAGCAGCGTCACCACTGTCACCACCCAGATCGTCGCGCTGCTGACGGGTGACCAGGAGTTTGACAGTGCCAAGACGCTTTCGGCCTTTGCGCTGGGGCTGGTGCTGTTCGTGATGACGCTGATCCTCAACATCTATGCGCTTGCCGTGGTGAAGCGCTATCGCGAGGCTTACGAGTGATGGCGACTCTTGCCGCTCCCGCTGGGCCCATCGCCGAGCGCCAGCCCACCGACTGGGCGACGCCAGCCATGCGATCGCGCATCGCCGCGCGCTACCGAGCGGAGCGCAATTTCCGCCGCCTGGGTGCCGCTGCGCTGGTGATCGCCGCCAGTTTCCTTGCCTTCCTGCTTTTCACCATCGTCCGCGACGGCTGGACCGGGTTCCAGCGCACCGAAACCCGCATCGAGGTGCAGTTTGATGCGGCCACGCTGGGTGTCGATCCGGCAGCCGTGGCTGGCCCGCAAGGGCAGGCGTTGCTGGCCCGTGCCGATTATCAGGCGCTGCTGCTCAAGGCCGCCGAACAATTGGGCCCGGCTGATGACACGCTGTCGGATGCGGCCTGGATGGATTTGCGCGAAGCGTTGATGGACGATCCCACCCTGCTGGGCAAGCGCGCCAGCCTGTGGGTGCCGGTGCGATCGTCGATCGATCTGCTGGCCAAGGGCAAATATGATCTGGCCGCGCCCGCCGAAAGCCGCGGCGTGACCGATCGTGAAGTCTCGGATTGGCGCTGGCTCGACGGCAAGGGCCTTCTGCGCACCGGCTTCAACACCACCTTCCTGTTTGGCGCCGACTCCACGGAGCCGGAACTGGCCGGCATCGGCGGCGCCGCGCTGGGCTCGTTGCTCACGCTGGCGGTCACCATCGCCATCGCCTTCCCGTTGGGGGTGTTTTCCGCGGTGTGGCTGGAAGAGTTCGCGCCCAAGGGCCGGTTGGCTGACATCATCGAGCTGTCGATCAACAACCTCGCCGCCGTGCCATCGATCATCTTTGGCTTGCTGGGCCTCGCTTTCTTCCTCAATTTTGCCGGTATGCCGCGATCGGCGCCGCTGGTCGGCGGCATCACGCTGGCGCTGATGATCATGCCGGTGATCGTGATCGCGTCGCGCGTTGCCATCAAGGCGGTGCCGCCGTCGATCCGCGATGCCGCGCTGGGCATCGGTGCCTCGCCCATCCAGGTGGTGTTCCACCATGTGCTGCCGTTGGCGCTGCCCGGCATCATGACCGGCACCATCATCGGCATCGCCCGCGCGCTGGGGGAAACCGCGCCACTGCTGCTGATCGGCATGCGCGCCTTTGTCACCGATGTGCCGCAGGGCTTCACCGCGCCGGCTACCGTGCTGCCGATGCAGGTGTTCCTGTGGTCCGATGATGTGCAGCGCGGCTTTGTCGAGAAAACCTCGGCGGCCATCATGGTGCTGATGCTGGTGCTGATCGCCATGAACAGCCTGGCCATCTATCTTCGCAACCGTTTCGAGAGGCGCTGGTGAACCAGAACCCTGCCATTGGGCATAACACCGTCCCCAAGATGACGGCGCGTGATGTCAACGTCTTCTATGGCCAGAAACAGGCCATCAAGAATGTGTCCATCGACGTGTCTGCCGAACATGTGACGGCGTTCATCGGGCCTTCGGGTTGCGGCAAGTCCACCTTCCTGCGCTGCCTCAACCGCATGAACGACACGGTGGACGGCGCCCGCGTGGAAGGCCGCATCGAGCTGGATGGCCAGGATGTCTATGCCAGCGGCATGGACGTGGTGCAGCTGCGTGCCCGCGTCGGCATGGTGTTCCAGAAGCCCAACCCGTTCCCCAAGTCGATCTATGAAAACGTCGCCTATGGCCCGCGCCTGCATGGCCTGGCGCGATCCAAGACCGACATGGACGAGATCGTGGAAAGCGCCCTCAAGCGCGCCGGCCTGTGGGACGAAGCCAAGGATCGGCTGAACGAAAGCGGCACCGCCATGTCGGGCGGTCAGCAGCAGCGGCTGTGCATCGCGCGCGCCATCGCGGTTGATCCCGAAGTCATCCTGATGGACGAGCCCTGTTCGGCGCTCGATCCGATCGCCACGGCGCGTATCGAGGAACTGATCGACGAACTGCGCGGCCGCTATGCCATCGTCATCGTCACCCACAATATGCAGCAGGCCGCCCGCGTTTCGCAGAAGACGGCTTTTTTCCATCTTGGCACGCTGGTGGAGTATGATGACACATCATCGATCTTCACCAACCCGAAAGCGACCCGCACCAAGGACTATATCACCGGCCGTTACGGCTGATCCGCCCCCGATCAGCCGCCCCTGAAAGGCAAGACCCATGGCAGAATTCGCCGCCCACACTGTCAAGAGCTTCGACGAGGATATTGCCCAGTTGCGCGCGGTGATCACCCGCATGGGCGGCCTGTGCGAATCTCAGATCGCTGAAAGCGTGGACGCGCTGATGAGCCGCAATGCCGAAGCGGCGCAAACCATCATCGAGAATGACAAGCGCCTGGATGCGCTGGAAGCCGAAGCCGAGGCGCTGGCCGTGCGCATCATCGCCCTGCGCGCCCCGCTGGCCGATGATCTGCGCGAGATCGTGGCGGCGTTGAAGATCGCCGGCGTGCTGGAACGGATCGGCGATTATGCCAAGAATATCGCCAAGCGTTCTGCCGTGGTGGCCCAGTCACAGCCGGTGGCCCCGGCGGTGATCATCCCGGAAATGGCCCGCGTGGTGGTGGAAATCATCCGCGACACGCTCGATGCCTTCGTTGATCGTGATCCGGTGAAGGCAGTGGCGCTTCTGCAGCGGGATCAGCAGGTGGACGAATATTACAACTCGCTGTTCCGCGCGCTCCTCACCTTCATGATGGAAAATCCGCACTACATCACGCCGTCCACCCATCTGCTGTTCGTCGCCAAGAATCTGGAGCGGATCGGCGATCACGCCACCTCGGTGGCCGAGATGGTTTATTACTCCGTCACCGGTCAGCGTCCGGCCGAGCGGCCGAAGAATGATTTCACGTCAACCGTTTACAGCCCCGAATAACCCCCCCCAAAGTTTCCACCAGGAGATCGCCCCATGCGCGCCAAGATCCTGCTTGTTGAAGATGACGCCAGCCTCGTCGAGTTGGTGACCTACAACCTTGAAAAGGAAGGCTTTGACGTGGTCCGCACCGGAGACGGTGAGGAAGCGTTGACCCTTGCCGAAGAGGAAAAACCCGATCTGGTCATCCTCGACTGGATGATCGCCAATCTTTCGGGCATCGAAGTCTGCCGCCGCCTGCGCCGCGCGCCGGCCACCGCCAATCTGCCCATCGTCATGCTTACCGCGCGCGGTGACGAGGCGGACCGCATCCGCGGCCTCGAAACCGGTGCGGACGATTACATGACCAAGCCGTTTTCCCCGCGCGAGCTCGTTGCGCGTATCCGCGCGGTGCTGCGCCGTCTGCGCCCGGCCCTGCAAGGCGGCGCGCTGGAATTTGCCGGCATCACCATGGACACGACTGCGCACAGGGTGACCCGCGACGGCCGCACCGTGCAGCTCGGCCCCACGGAATTCCGCCTGCTGCGCCATTTCCTCGAACATCCCGGCCGTGTGTTCAGCCGTGAACAATTGCTCGATGCCGTGTGGGGCCGCGATGTCTATGTGGAACAGCGCACGGTTGATGTGCACATCCGCCGCCTGCGCAAGGCCGTGAACGCCGGCCCGGGCGGCGAGGAACTGGCCGATCTGATCCGTACCGTGCGCTCGGCTGGCTATTCGCTGGACGCAACGCCAGTGTCGGCGCAAGTGGCCGCCTGATCGACCCGTTCTGGCGCTTTGCCTCCGTACCGTAGTGGCGGAATCGCTTTGCAGCACCGGCCTGCTTGGTTAAACGGCCCTTCTGCGAACATGATTCCAACAATTCAAGGGTACAGCATCTCATGACCATCAGCTTTGAAGGGCGTGTTGCCATTGTTACCGGCGCTGGCGGCGGCCTGGGCCGGGCCTATGCGCTTGATCTGGCGCGGCGTGGCGCCAAGGTGGTCATCAATGATCTCGGCGGCGCTCGCGATGGTTCGGGCGCGTCGCTCTCGGCGGCGCAGGCCGTCGTGGACGAAATCACCGCGTTCGGCGGCGAAGCCATGGCCAATGGCGCTAGCGTCACCGATATGGCGGCTGTGGAAAAGATGGTCGCCAACGTCAAGGAACGTTGGGGCCGCATCGATATCCTGATCAACAATGCCGGCATCCTGCGCGACAAGACATTCGTGAAGATGACGCTGGACGATTTCCGCACGGTGATGGACGTTCACCTTATCGGCAGTGTCAACTGCACGAAGGCTGCGTGGGAATTGATGCGCGAGCAGGGCTATGGCCGCATCTTGATGACGACGTCATCCACCGGGCTGTACGGCAATTTTGGCCAGGCCAATTATGGCGCGGCCAAGCTGGCGCTGGTGGGCCTGATGAAGACGTTGGCGCTGGAAGGCGCCAAGTACAACGTGCATGTGAACACCATCGCGCCGCTGGCAGCGACCCGCATGACCGAGGATCTGATGCCGCCGGCCATGCTGGAAAAGCTGGGCCCGGAAACCGTGGTGCCGGCGTCGGTCTATCTGGTGTCGGAAGAAGCGCCGACCAACGTGATCCTCAACGCTGGCGGCGGCGGCATCGAGCGCGCTTACGTGACGCTCACCCGCGGCATCCATCTGGGTGCGGATGAACTGACCGCCGAAAACGTGGCGGCGCGCTTTGCCGAGATCAGCGATCGTACCGGCGAAGTGGCGCCAGACAATGGCGGTGCGCAGGCGGCGATGGCGCTGGGCGGCGCGCGCTGACCATCCGGTGATCGAGGAGCGCGATCTGGACGCCGCTGTGGCGGCCGGTGTGATCGATGCGCCCACCCGCGAACGGTTGGTGATCTTCACGCGCGATTTGCGCCGCGGTACCGCGGGCGGTGACGAGGAATCGTTCCGCCTGCTCACCGGCTTCAACGATATCTTCGTGGCCATCGCCGTTGGCATGCTGCTGTTGGCCATCGGCGCGATCGCCCTGCAAGTGTCTGAACTGGCATCGGCTGTGGCTGTGGCCGTGACCAGCTGGGGCCTGGCGGAATATTTCACCCGCCAGCGCCGCATGGCATTGCCCAGCGTGTTGCTGCTGCTCAGCTATTCCGTCGCCGCCTTCATGACGGTTCTCGCGATCTTTGGCGGGCTGGCCGAGCTGCGTCTTGGCGCCACCAATGGCAATATCCTGCAAGCCAGCGCCATGTTGACCGCGGCCGGCGTGCTGACAGTCGCCGCGGCTGCCGCGCACTGGTGGCGGTTTCGCGTGCCTATCACTGTAGCGGCTGGCGCCGGCGCCTTGAGCCTGACGGTCATCAGCCTGACCGGTGGCATCATCGGCCCGGCCTTTGCCGTTGTCGGTACCAATATTCTGACGCTTTTGGTGCTGATCTGCGGCGTTGGCGTCTTCACGCTGGCAATGTGGTACGACAGCCGCGACCCCGCGCGCATCACGCGCCGTTCCGATATTGCCTTCTGGCTGCATCTGCTGGCGGCGCCCATGCTGGTGCACCCGCTGTTCACTGGCACCGGGCTGAGCGCGTCGGGCGGCCAACCGGGAACAGCCATCCTCGTGGTCGTGGCCTTCGCCATTCTAACGCTGGTTGCGCTGGCCATTGATCGCCGGGCATTGATCGTGTCGGCTATTGGCTATGCGATCTACGCCATCCAGACGTTGGTAGGGCAGGGCAGTGATTTGTCGATCGGCAGCAACGTCGGTCTCCTGCTGGTAGGCTTGATGCTGGTTTTGCTCTCGGCCGGTTGGCGGCGGGCGCGGGCGCTGCTGGTGCCGCGGCTGCCGGTGGGCCTGCGGGCAAATCTGCCCACCATCGCCCAGGCTAACCGCTAACCCTCCACTGCCTTCAGCAACCGCCGTTCCATCACGGCCAGCACGCCGGCCAGTTCATGGCCGCGTTTCAGCACCACGCCGCCTTCGCCGTACAGCACCCATTCGCCCTGGCGCTGGCGCAACGAGGGGTCTTTCACCAGCCGCACTTCGGGATTTTCTGCAGAGCGGCGGAAGGCGGAGAAGCTCGCCACTTTCGTCCCCAGTTCCAGCGCATAATCGCGCCACAGGCCGGCGGCGACCATGCGGCCATACAGCGACATGATCCGGTCAAGCTCGATACGGGTGAAAGCGACCTGGCGAACGGCTGCGGTCGGGGTCAGCGGGATGACAATGCTCACGCCCAATGTTTGGCGCGGCGCTATGGAGAGGTCAACCGGCCTTGCGCGTGTCTTCGCGGGTCAATTCGTCCAGGCGGCCTTTCAGCACCTCGATCTCGCAGCGCAGCAGTTCCAGCTTTTGCGTTTCCGGATCGAATTTCTGCGCGCATGGCGTGCCATAGGGCAGGAACGGCTTCACATAGTCCTCGGCCGCCATCACCACCGGCTTGGCCGGTATGCCGACCATGGTGGCGCCTTCCGGCACATCGCGTGTTACCACCGCGTTGGCGCCGATGCGGGCCTTGGCGCCGACGGTGATCGGGCCGAGCACTTGCGCGCCGGAACCGACAATGGCGCCATCCAGGATGGTGGGGTGGCGCTTGCCGCCGGTGCCGCCAGCCGGATCGGTGCCGCCCAGCGTCACACATTGATAGATGGTCACCTCGTCACCGATTTCCGCCGTTTCGCCGATCACCACGAAGCCGTGATCGATGAAGAAATTGCGGCCGATACGGGCACCGGGGTGGATGTCGATGGCGGTGAGGAAGCGGCTGAAATGATTGACAAGCCGCGCCGCAAAAAAGAAGCGCCCGCGGAACAGCATGTGCGCAATGCGGTGCAGGCCCAGCGCCCAGACGCCGGGATAGGTAAGGATTTCCCAGCGTGAACGCGGCGCCGGATCGCGTTGTTTCACCGAGTCGAGGTAGGTGATCAAACCCATGGCGTGTCTCCGGCTGGCCAGAATACGGCCTCCGATTTGAGTGTCACTTAAGCCATTTCAAACAAAAAGGCCAGCCACCCCGATTGGGATGACTGACCTTTCATGTTGCACACTCTGCTTGTCAGAGCGCCTGAAGCGTCCGCGCCACGGCATGCACCACGGCGGCGATGCGCACCGCGGCCTGGATCTTGTCGGCACCCACGCCGTGCTGGGCCAGCACCTTGTCGTGCGCGTCGATGCACATGCCGCAGCCGTTCACGGCCGAAACCGCCAGGCTGAACAGCTCGAAATCGGCCTTTTCGATGCCGGGCGTGCCGATCACGTTCATGCGCAGCTTGGCGGGCATCGTCTTGTAGTCCGGCCGCGACGCCATGTAGGTGAAGCGATAATAGATGTTGTTCATCGCCATGATGCTGGCGGCGGCCTTGGCGGCGTTCATCGCTTCGGGGCTGAGCTTGGTGGCGGCTTCGGCTTCGGCCGCATCGATGAGCGGCTTGTGCGCGCAGGCATGGGCCACCGCGACGATCGTACCCCACTTCTGCTGATCGCTGAGCAGCTGCTCGGTCAGCAGGCTGGAGACGTTGAGGCGCAGATCCTT
Source organism: Sphingomonadales bacterium 32-65-25 (assembly GCA_002280855.1). Classification (GTDB taxonomy): domain Bacteria; phylum Pseudomonadota; class Alphaproteobacteria; order Sphingomonadales; family Sphingomonadaceae; genus Sandarakinorhabdus. The sequence goes on from NCEU01000007.1 coordinate 318,057, forward strand.
GGCGTAATCCGGCAGGGTCTTGGCGAGTTCGGAAAAGATCATGGGTCAACCTTTCCCCTCTCCCCTTGCGGGAGAGGGCGAGAGACGCGCGAAGCGCGGCCCGGGGTGAGGGGTAGGGAAGGGTGGTTTGAGTGGAGGAGGGGGCGCTCGCGGCACCCCCTCACCCCGCTCGGCTGCGCCGAGTCGACCCTCTCCCGCGAGGGGAGAGGGGCGTGGCTTACGCCGCCGGCTTCAACGTGTCCTGGCCTTCGGTCCAGTTGCACGGGCACAGCTCGTCGGTCTGCAGCGCATCGAGGATACGCAGCGTTTCGGCCGGGTTGCGGCCGACGTTCAGGCCGTTCACGGTGATGTGCTGGATCACGTTTTCCGGATCGATGATGAAGGTGGCGCGCAGCGGCACGCCGGCGCCAGCAACGATGATGCCCAGGGCATCGGCCAGCAGCTTGCTGTTGTCGGCCAGCCACGGGAAATCGCAGGCGGCCAGACGCTCGTCGCTCTTGCGCCAGGCGAAGTGCACGAAATCGGTGTCGGTCGAAGCGCCGATCAGCACGGCGTCACGATCAGCAAAATCGCCCTTCAGATCGCCATAGCCGATGATTTCGGTCGGGCAAACGAAGGTGAAATCCTTCGGCCAGTAAAACAGGATCTTCCACTTGCCAGGATAAGCCGTGGTGATGTCCAAAGATTCGCCGTTCGGCAGCGCGGCAACGCCCTGCTGCACGGGGAGATCGAAGGACGGAATTTTATCGCCAACAGTGAGAGCCATGAGATGAATCCTTGGTTTTGGGGGGTGTAAACGGGAACCAGCGAGCGCCAGCACGGTTCCATTGGCCTTGCACGAGATAGAAATCCAATCGATAATATCGCTATTATCAATCGAGTTTGTCGATGACGGCCTTCCTGCCCACACTGAAACAGCTGCAGTATCTCACCGCGCTGCACATCCACGGCCACTTCGGCCGCGCCGCCGAAACCTGCTTTGTCACCCAGTCCACCTTGTCGGCGGGTTTGGCCGAACTGGAATCGCTGCTGGGTGTGCGGCTGGTGGAGCGCAACCGCCGGGTCGTGCGCTTCACGCCGATGGGTGAACGGGTGGTGTCCAAGGCCTATGTTGTGCTGCGCGAGGCCGATGAACTGGCCGGGCTCACGGTGGGTGGAGACAAGCCGCTTTCCGGCCCGCTGCGCCTTGGCGTCATCCCTACCATCGCGCCCTATCTGCTGCCACGCGCGCTGCCCAAGGTGCGGGCCGATTGGCCCGATCTGAAACTGCATTTGCGTGAGGAGATGAGCGGCCCGGCGACCGAAGCGCTGGCGCGCGGCATGCTGGATATGGTGCTGCTGGCGCTGCCGTGGGACACGGCGGGGCTCAGCGTGATGCCGTTGTTCGATGATCCCTTCTTCCTGGTGTTCCGCCCTGGCGATCTGCCCGATCCGCCGCCGGCGGTGGCGCCCGATGCCATTGATCCGCACCATCTGCTGCTGCTGGAGGATGGCCATTGCCTGAAGGAACAGGTGCTTTCCGCCTGTGGCCGCCCGGAACTGCGCGCCGATCCCGCCCATCGCGGCACCAGCCTGGTAACATTGGTGGAAATGGTGGCCGGCGGCCTGGGCCAGACATTGGTGCCGAAACTGGCGTTGGATGCCGGCATCCTCACCCACGGCAACCTGATTGCGCGGCCGGTTTCGGGCAACGCCGCGCGCACCGTGTCGCTGGTGTGGCGGCACGGGTCCCCGCGCGAAGCCGAATTCCGCCTGTTGGGCGAATCATTAGTGGCAGGATTGGCGCTGTCGTAAGCCGCGGCTATTGTCGGACGAAACTTGGGAGAGCATCACATGAAGGCCGTGCTGTGCGTTGAACATGGGCCACCGGAAACGCTGGTGGTGAAGGACGTGCCCACGCCCGAACCGGGCCGTGGCCAGGTGCGCATCAGCGTGAAGGCGGTGGGGGTGAATTTCCCCGACACGCTGATCATCCAGAATCTCTATCAGTTCAAACCGGCACTGCCGTTCAGCCCCGGCGGCGAATGTGCCGGCGTGGTGAGCGCGGTGGGTGAGGGCGTTTCCGATATCACGGTGGGCGATGAAGTGATCGCCATGACCGGCCATGGCGCCATGGCCGAGGAAGTGATCGCCAATCGCGGTCAGATCGTGAAGATGGCGCCGGGCATGCCGTTCGACGTCGCAGCCGGTTTCACCATGACCTATGGCACCAGCCACCATGCCCTGAAACAGCGCGGCCAGTTGAAGCCCGGCGAAACGCTGCTGGTGCTGGGTGCGGCGGGCGGCGTCGGCCTTACCGCCGTTGAACTCGGCAAGGTGATGGGCGCAAAGGTGATTGCCGCCGCGTCGTCGGACGAGAAACTGGCGCTGTGCAAGGAAATGGGCGCCGACGAGGTGATCAACTATGCCACCGAAGACCTGAAGGAGCGCATCAAGGCGCTCACCAACGGCCGCGGCGTTGATGTGGTTTATGATCCGGTGGGCGATCGTTATGCCGAACCGGCCTTCCGCGGCATTGCCTGGAATGGCCGCTATCTGGTGATCGGCTTTGCCGCCGGCGCCATCCCGGCACTGCCACTCAACCTGCCACTGATCAAGGGCGCAAGCATCGTCGGCGTGTTCTGGGGCGCGTTCACCCAGGCCGAACCGGCGCTGCACCAGCAGAACATGGAAGAGCTGCTGCGCTGGTATGCGGAAGGCAAATTGAAACCGCACGTCTCGCGGCATTTCGCGCTCGATGAAGGTGCCGCCGCCATCCGCTGGATGATGGACCGCAAGGCGCTGGGCAAGATCGTCCTGACCGTCTGAGGAGAGAAGCGATGGCGCTGCGCGACACCTATCCGCTCTATGTGGCCAATGTGCCGGAGCAGCCCAACGCCGATCTGGTGGTGACCTGCAAGTTCACCGGAAAGCCCGCCACGCGTGTCGCCATGGCCGATGCCGCGACGATTGACCGTGGCATCGCGGCGGCGGTGGCAGCGGCCGAGCCGATGGCGCGCATGGCCAGCTTCGAACGGCAGGCCGTGCTGGCCCATTGCGTGGCGCGCTTCACCGAACGCGCCGATGAACTGGCCCAGGCCCTGTGTATCGAAGCCGGCAAGCCGATCCGCGATTCGCGCGGCGAGGTCGGCCGGTTGATCGACACGTTCCGCATTGCGGCGGAAGAAAGCGTGCGGATGACCGGCGAGGTGCAGCCGCTCGACATTTCAGCCCGCGCCAAGGGCTATCAAGGGATGTGGAAACGTGTGCCGATCGGCCCGTGCAGCTTCATCAGCCCGTTCAATTTCCCGCTGAACCTCGCCGCCCACAAGATCGCGCCGGCCATCGCGGTGGGCTGCCCGTTCGTGATGAAGCCGGCCAGCCGCACACCGCTCGGGGCCATCATCATCGGCGAGGTGCTGGCTGAAACCGATCTGCCGCCGGGCGCTTTTTCGATCCTGCCCGCCCACCGCGAAGGCGCTGACCTGTTCACCACCGATGACCGGCTGAAACTGCTCAGTTTTACCGGATCGCCCGATGTGGGCTGGGATCTGAAAGCGCGCGCCGGCAAAAAGAAGGTCGTGCTCGAACTGGGCGGTAATGCCGCCGTGGTGATCATGCCCGATGCCGATCTGGACGATGCGGCGGATCGCACCGTGTTTGGCGCCTTCTACCAGTCCGGCCAGTCGTGCATCGGCGTGCAGCGCATTCTTGTTCACGACGCCGTGTACGACGCGTTCAAGGCGAAACTGGTCGAACGCACGGCAAAGCTGATCGCCGGGAACCCAAGCGAGGAAAGCACCTTCATCGGCCCGATGATCGACGTGAAGGAAGCCGCCCGGCTGGAAAACTGGATTTCCGAAGCCGTGGCTGGCGGCGCGAAACTGCTGTGCGGCGGCCAGCGCGACGGGGCCATGCTGGCGGCGACCCTGCTGGAAGATGTGCCACGCGGCGCCAAGCTCAACACCGAAGAAGCCTTTGGCCCGGTCGCCTTCTTCACCCGCTTCAAGACGTTCGACGAGGCGCTGCACATCGTCAACGACAGCAAGTTCGGTTTGCAGGCCGGCATCTTCACCCGCGACCTGTTCCAGATGCTGAAGGCCTGGGACGTGCTCGATGTCGGCGGCGTGGTGATCAACGATGTGCCCAGCTACCGGGTCGACAACATGCCCTATGGCGGCGTGAAGGATTCAGGGCTGGGCCGCGAAGGCGTACGGTTTGCCATGGAAGACATGACCGAGATCCGGAACTTGGTGATCAGGCGGCGGCCGCAGGACATGTGAGGCGGCAGCCAGCCCCCATTCATCGTTTCACACGCACCTTCCCCCCCAACATCCATCCTGCTAGTGGTGCCTTCATGCCCCGTCTGAACCGCTCCGCGCTTGCCTTGCTGCTGCTCACCCCGCTGGTGCTCACCGCCTGCGGAGGCGGCCGCAAGGCCAAGAAGGACCAGAGCTATATCGCCCAGGATGTGGAGACGCTGTACAGCGCCGCGCGCGAAACGCTGGCGAAGCGCCAGTATCGCCTTGCTGGCGCGCAGTTCGACGAAGTGGAGCGTCAGCATCCCTACAGCGTGTGGGCCCGCCGCGCACAGCTGATGTCGTCCTTCGCTTATTATGCGGCGGGCGAATATCAGGAAGCCATCGGCGCCGCTCAACGCTTCCTGTCGCTGCACCCCGGCAGCCGCGAGGCGCCCTATGCCTATTACATGGTGGCCTTGAGCCACTACAACCAGATCATGCCGGTCAACAAGGATCAGAAGACCACGCAGCAGGCGCTGGATTCGCTGGGTGAACTGATCCGCCGCTATCCCAACACCGATTATGCCGCCGATGCCCGGCTGAAGATCGATCTGGCCCGCGATCACCTCGCCGGGAAGGAAATGGAGATCGGGCGTTTCTACCAGAGCCAGGGCCTGTATCTGGCGGCGATTGTCCGGTTCCGCACCGTGATCGACAAGTTCGACACCACCAGCCATGCACCTGAAGCGTTGCACCGGCTGGTCGAATCTTACCTCGCCTTGGGCATCCCTGAAGAGGCCACCAAATCGGCCGCCGTGCTGGGCAATAATTATCCGGAATCCAAGTGGTACCAACGCAGCTACAAGCTGATCGGCCGCTGGGTACCGGATGCACCCAGAAAGATGGCCAATCAGGGCGGTCGTTGATGCCGATACCGGCGACCCTGATCACTGCCGGGCTGCTTGGCCTCGTTTTCCTGGCGCTCACCATCCGCGTTGTCGGACGCCGCGTCTCCGGCAAGATCATGATCGGTGATGGCGGCGACAGCCAAATGCTGGAACGCATCCGCGCCCACGCCAATTTCACCGAACATGTCCCGCTCACCCTCATCCTGATGGCGGGTGTCGAGATCACCGCCGGCCATCATGCGCCATGGCTATGGCTTTCGGGCGGCCTGTTGGTGCTGGCCCGCATCGCCCACGCCATTGGCATGAGCCGGCCATCGCCCAACCCGTTCCGGGCCGGCGGCGCACTGATCAGTTGGGGGCTGATCCTGGGGCTGTCCTTATGGGCGCTGTGGCTGGGGTTGGGGCTTCAGCCGCCATCCCCTGACTATATTTAACTTTTGCGGATCGCATTTTCCGAGCCGCGAAGCTGAAAATGCGCGTCTTTGCGGGTCACATTTTCCAAGTCGCGTAGCTGGAAATGCTCAGCCAAGCATCCGATCCGCCACAAAGGCATTGGCCTGGCGTTCGCGGCCAAAGGTGCTCATCGGGCCGTGGCCGGGCACGAATGCCGTTTCATTGCCCAGCGGCCACAACTTGGTGGTGATGGCTTCCACCAGATCGTTGAAATTGCCCTTGGGGAAATCAGTGCGGCCGATGCTGCCCTGAAACAGCACATCGCCCACAATGGCGAGCTGCGATGGCGCGTGGTGAAACACGACATGGCCGGGCGTGTGGCCGGGGCAGTGATAGACATCCAGCACCAGCTCGCCCACCGTCACCTGGTCGCCATCGTGCAGCCATCTGTCGGGCGTGAACGCCTCGGCGCCGGGCACGCCGTAAGCGGCGCCTTGCGCGGGGTTCATGTCGATCCAGAACTTGTCGTCGGGGTGGGGGCCTTCGATCGGCACGCCCAGATCGCGCGCCAGCACCGCGGTAAGACCGCAATGATCGATATGGCCGTGGGTGACGAGCAGTTTCTCGATGGTCACGCCATTGTCCGCGGCGACCTGCTTCAACCGATCAAGGTCGCCGCCCGGATCGGTGAAGGCGCCGCGCATGGTTTTCGTGCACCAGATGAGGGTGCAATTCTGCTGGAGCGGCGTGACCGGCACGATGATGGCTTGCAGGGGCGGCTTGGCTGTCATGCCGCCATCAGTGGCGAATCCGCTGGCCCTGCGCAAGCTGCCTGAAACATTGCCGTTCCGTAATGATGCAATGCGGCGATCTGCTGCTACTCATTGCCTTATTGTAATCAATGAGGCTGCGCATGCAGGAAAAGACAGGCCTACTGGCCAGTTGGCGACAGGACGTGCCAGCGTCGATTGTCGTGGCGCTGGTGGCATTGCCGCTGTGTCTGGGGGTGGCGCTGGCATCAGGCGCACCGCTGATTTCCGGCCTGGTCGCTGGCATTGTCGGCGGCATCGTGGTCGGCGCCATCAGCCGGTCTGCGCTGTCGGTGTCCGGCCCTGCCGCCGGTCTCACCACCATCGTGCTGGCGGCCATCACCTCGCTGCCCACGTTTGAAGCCTTCCTGCTGGCGGTGTGCCTGGCCGGCGCGCTGCAGTTGCTGTTTGCCGCCTCGCGCGGCGGGGTGATTGCCGAATTCGTGCCAGGCGCTGTCATCACCGGCATGCTGGCCGCCATCGGCCTGATCCTGATCCTCAAGCAGATTCCGCACGCGGTGGGCTATGATGCCGATCCCGAAGGCGATTTCAGCTTTTTCCAGAAGGATGGCGACAACACGCTCACCGCGCTTGGCCACATGCTCAGCAATGATTTCCTGTGGGGCGCAGCCCTGATTGCAGCCGTCAGCCTGGCGTTCCTGTTCTGGTGGGACAAGGCCAAGCCCAAGGATGGCCCATTGAAATTGCTGCCCGGACCGCTGGTGGTGGTGGTGTTTGCCGTCGCCGCCAACGAAGCCTTCCGTCAGTTCGCGCCCGATCTGGCCGTGGCCAGTACCCATCTGGTCCAGGTGCCGGTTTCGGCCACGCCCTGGGCGCTGGTCGATCAGATCCGCCTGCCGGATTTCACCGCCATCACCAATCCCAAGGTGTGGAGCGTGGCCCTGACCATCGCCATCGTCGCCAGCCTGGAATCGCTGCTGTCGGTGAAGGCGGTCGATGAAATCGATCCCAAGCGCCGGGTAACCGACAAGAACCGCGAACTGCTGGCCCAGGGCGGCGGCAACCTGATCTCCGGCCTGCTGGGCGGTCTGCCGGTCACCTCGGTGATCGTGCGTTCGTCGGCCAACGTCGAATCGGGTGCGGATTCCAAATTCTCCACCATCCTGCACGGCATCTGGCTGCTGCTCGGCCTTGCCGTCATCCCGTCGGTGCTGAACCTGATCCCCTTGTCGGCGCTGGCGGCCATCCTGATCGCCACCGGTTACAAGCTGGCCAAACCGGCGCTGTTCATCCAGCGCTGGAAGCAGGGCTACACCCAGTTCGCGCCGTTCGTGATCACCGTGGCGGCGATCCTGTTCACCGATCTGCTGATCGGCATCGGCATCGGGCTGCTGGTCGGCTTCGGCTTTGTCATCTGGCGCTCGGCCGGCAACATCATCACCTATGTCGAATATGGTGGCACGGTGATGGTGCGGGCGCGGCGCAACCTGCATTTCATGCACAAGCCGGCGCTGGTGGAATCGCTGAGCCGGGTGCCCGATGGTGCCGAACTGCTGATTGACCTGTCGGCCACCTCCTATGTCGATCTTGATTGCATCGATATCATCAACGGCTTTGTGAAGGCCGCCGGCTTCCGCGATATCAATGTCAGGGTGCGCCCCGATCCGGGCCGCAAGACGGCCGCCCTGATCAACGCCCCCGTGTCACGCGCCCGCGCCACCTGAAGCTGGACCAGAGCCCATGAAGGAAATCGATCAACTGCTGCTGTCGAACCGGGCCTGGGCCGCTGAAATGCTGGCCGAGAACCCCGAGTTCTTCAACCGCAACGTCAACTGGCAGCGCCCGGCCTTTCTGTGGATCGGCTGTTCCGACAGCCGGGTGGCGCCCGATCAGATGACGCAGGCGGTGCCCGGTGGCCTGTTCGTGCATCGCAACATCGCCAATCTTGTCTATCCCGATGATCGCAATTTGATGGCCGTTCTGGATTATGCCGTGAACGTGCTGGAAGTGGAGCATGTGGTGATCTGCGGCCATTATGGCTGCGGCGGTATCCAGGCGGCGCTGGACGGCGCGCCAGAGGGCGCGATTGCCCACTGGCTGGAACATGCCCGCCAAGTGCTCAATGATCACCGCAGCGAGATCGAGGCGCTGCCGGAAGGCGAGGAGCGGGTGAACCGGTTGGTGGAGGTCAACGTGCGTGACCAGCTGCTGCATCTGGCCGGCGCCGGCCCGGTGCAGAAGGCCTTCCAGGCCGGCCGGCCGCTGTCCCTGCACGGTTGGGTCTATGATCTGCGCGATGGCCATATCAAGCCGCTGATGCGCATCGACAAGGACACGATCCTTTCCGAAGTGCCCAAACCGGAACGCGTGCTGGTATAACGGAAAAGGGCCGCCGCATCGCTGCGACGGCCTCCCGGATTGCGTTGTGCAGCCGTTATTTGGCGGCGATCACCGTCAGTTCCACCAGAAACTGCGGGCCAGCCAGCGCGCTGATCTGCATGGTGGTGCGGGTGGTGGTGGTCGGGTTCTCGGCATTGTTGAAGAACTCGGCGAACCCGGCGTTGAAACCGGCGAAGTCCATCTTGCCGTCCATGCCCGGCGCAGCGACCAGATAGGCATCCATGCGGACGATGTCCTTCATGGTCATGCCGTGCGCGGCCAGCAGTTCCTTGATCTTCTTCAGCGTGCTGATCGTCTGGGTCTTGGTGTCACCATAATCGCTGCCGCCCGGCGTGGCCGGCGATGCGAGGTTGCCCGACAGATAGACGGTGGTGGCGCCGGCCTTGACCTTGGCGGCGGTGAGGATGCGGCCGCCGGCAGGGCCGACCTTTTCGACGTTCTGGGCGAACGCCGGTGCGGCAATCGCCATGGTCAGGGTGGCAGCGGCAAGCGTGAACAATTTCATGGATCAGGTCCTCTTCGGTTGCAAAAAGAAGCGGGCGGCAGGATTGCCCTGCCGCCCGCTGTTGGCAAGCGATATCGCTTGCGCCTCCGCTTAGAACTTGGCGGTGGCGCGCACGTACCAAAAGCCGCCCGCCTGACCCAGCGGCGAGGAGCCGGGGTACAGCGAACCGTTGGCCTGGCCGCCGGTGGACGGATAGGCGTTGCGGGTTTCGACATCCGGATAGTTGTTGAACAGGTTTTCGACACCGACGGCGAGACGATAATTCTCGGCAACGGTGAAGCCGGCTTCGAGATCGATGCCGATTTCGGCACCGAAGGTCTTGCCCCATTCAGGGATACCCGCGGCTGCGTTCGGCGCCGGATACAGGGCGCGGAAGGCCACCGGATCAACCCCGGCCGGGACAGACCCGATCGGCGCGAAATAGGTGGTGAACTTGCCGAAGTAGTTGGCACGCACCGTCAGGTCGAAAGCACCGCTGGTGTAGTTGGTGCTCAGAACGGCGCGCCAGCGCGGGTTGCTGTCCTCGATGTTGCCCTTGCGGGTGTTGTCGATCAGGCTCAGCACGCGGGTGTCTGTCGGCCGGATGGCCGAGAGCGCGATGGTCTGACGATCGGTGACCTTGGTCTTGTTGTAGTTGATCGCCAGGCTGGAGTTGAAGCGGCCGATGCCCGTATCCGTCCGGTGCGACAACACGATGTCGAAGCCCTGGGTGCGGGTGCGGAAGCCGTTGGTGAAATAGTTCACCTGGCCCAGATCAAGCGCGGTGGGCAGGCCTAGCGCCAGCAGCGCCTGCTGGTCCGCGCCGGTCACGGTCACCGAAGAGGTGATGCCGATGCGATCCTTCACGACGATGTTGTAGGCGTCGACCGTCAGGTTGAAGCCACCACCCGGCGTCAGCACGAAGCCGCCCGAGAAGCTGGTCGACTTTTCCGGGGACAGTGACTTGGCGCCGAAATACTGCGCCGAGATGCTGTCCGGGCGGGCGGTCTGTGTTGCCACCGGCACCGGGCTGCCCTGCGGGAAGCCGGTCTGCGTGTTCTGGGTGAATTGCTGACCCGGCGTCGGCGCGCGGAAGCCGGTCGACGCGGCACCGCGCAGGGCGATGACATCGTTGATGGCCCAACGGGCGCTGAACTTGCCGTTGAAGGTGCTGCCGAAGTCGTTGAAGTAGTCGTAACGGGCAGCCAGGCCGAGATCGAGGCCTTCAACCACTTCGGCTTCGAAATCGAGGTAGGCCGAATAGTTGTTGCGGCCGCCTTCAGCCACGTCGCTCGGACCGAAGCCGGGGAAGCCGTTGGCGCCCACGGCCTTGGTCACGTTGAAGCGGGTGCCGTCGTTGCGTTCCACCAACTGCGAACCATAGATGCCCGGTTCCCACGAAGCGCGGTCACCAAGACCCACTTCAAAGGATTCACGACGGAATTCCAGACCGGCGGCGATGAACAGCGGCTTGTAGAAACCAATGTCGGTTTCATAGCTGAAATCGGCGTTGAAGTTGAATTCGGTCTGCACGGCCTTGCCGAGGTAGAAATCAGTCGGCGACGCCGGCCCCAGTGACGGGTTCAACGTGTCGTACATGAAATACCGGATCTGGTTGCGGCCATAGGATGCCGAAACATCATACTTGAGGCCACCCTCGGTCGAACCCTTGTACCCGCCGACGATCGACAAGTCTTCGATGGAGGCTTCGAACACAGGCACGAAACCGTTCGGGAAGATCGAGGTATCCGTGAAAGTGCGGCCTTCGGCATCATAGATCGGACGGCCGCTGGCGGCATCGGTGCCGATACGGTCGAGATACCACAGCGAGCCGATCGACTTGCCGAGGTTGCCGGTGCCCGGACGCAGCGCGATATCGGGCGCGACCACGCCGATCGGGCGGCGATAGTTGAAATCGTTGGACTGGCGCTGCCAGCCATAGTTGCCGAAGGCATAGACTTCGTCGCCATCACCAACCGGAACGGCGGCGTTCCACACCACGCGGTAGGCGCGGTTGGATGGCTGGCCGAGCTGGTTGCCCGTGGGACGCGGCGGCGTAATGCCGGCAGCGATCAGCGGTGCGATTTCCGGACGCGGCACCGAACGATCGAACACGTTCTGATCGATGAATTCGCCGGTGATATTGAAGAAGCCGCCATCGCCCAGCTTGAAACCGGCGTTTGCGCTGATCTGCAGGTCTTCACCGTCGCCGCGATAGGTCTGGCCATAACGCGCGGCGAGGTTGTAGCCCGAATCAGCGCGGTTGAGGCCGATGTTGATAACGCCGGCGATGGCATCCGAACCGTACTGGGCGGCGGCGCCGTCGCGCAGCACTTCGATGCGGCTCACGGCCGGCGAAGAGATCTGCGACAGATCGGGGCCCTGCGAACCGGCGTTCAGCGAATCGCCGGCGACCTGCACGAGCGCCGAACGGTGCATGCGCTTGCCGTTGATCAGCACGAGGATCTGGTCAGCCGGCAGGCCGCGCAGGTTCGGCGGACGCACGAAGGCCGAGGCGTCGCCCAGCAGGTTACGGTTCTGGTTGAACGACGGCACCAGTGTTTTCAGGATGCTCTGTAGCTGCGGCGACGGCTGAGCCTTGAAATCGTCGGAGCTGAACACGTCGATCGGCACGGCGCTTTCGGCCACGGTGCGGTCGGTACGGCGGGTGCCGGTCACGATGATCGTGGTGTCTTCCTTCGAGCCTTCTGCCGCAGCGGCTTCCTGGTCGTCGGCGGCAGCGAGGGCCGGTGCGGCCATGCTGGCCAGCACAAGGGCGACCATCGAGGTGGCCAGCTTCAGATCGACCCTTTGGGCCTTGTCGTTCAATCGCATCATGTCAGTCCCCTGGTTATAATTCGTCATGCCCAGTCGCCGGTTGCTGCGAAGCGATCCTTCCCGCCGCTCAGCAGTTCCGGCCCTGTCAGGCCACACCGAATCGGCAAACGGCCGAAGCTGCCGCCGATCCACGTTGCCAACTCACTGGCAACGCCCACCGATATTCGCCCGAAAGACCCGAATTTCAGGCCTGCAAGCAAATGCCGGTGGGCGTTTTCAAGCGCCAATGTGCTCGTGCCTGACATACGCCATTCGCGCACCCCGATAAATGGCCGCAGAGCTGTTGCCGCAATGATACAGTTGCCGGGCGTTGCATTGGCGCAACAGTTCGCGGCCCCTATGGCCTGATTCAGGTCGGGAGTTGCTTGGCCATCGGAACGAAGCGCACCGCCACCCCGCCGCAATCCAGATCGATCGGCGCCTGGCCGGCATAGCCATGGGCAGCGTAAAACGGCTCGCCGGGCAGCGTTGCCATCAGTTCGGTGCGGGTGAAACCGGCTGCGGCCGCCGCATCTTCACAGGCCTTGAGCAGCGCTGCACCCACGCCGCGCCGGGCGGCGTGCGGCGCCACGAAGAAGGCGCGGATCTTGGCGGCATCGCGCGCCGGATCGAGCAGGCCGGACTCGCGGCCGGCAAATTTGTCCCCACCAAACAGCGTCGCGCGCTTGCTCCAGCCGCCGCAGCCCAGCCGGTCGCCCGCGCTGTCTTCCACCACCAGATAGGTGCCATCCGCCACCAGTTCCGAATCCACGCCAAACACATGGGCGATGGCGGCTTCGGTTTCGGCGGGCGTGTAAAAGCCCTGGCTCAGGATGCGGGCCGAAGCCGTGATAATGGCTTCCAGCGCCGGGATTTCGGCAGGCTGTGCCGGACGGATGTGCAGATTGGTCATGGTGGCAAGGCTCATGCCCGATACTGGCTGCGCCCGTCCACCACGGTTTCCAGGATGGGAATGTCCTTGATGCGGTCGGGCTTCACCACGGTCGGGTCTTCGCCCAGCACGACATAATCGGCCAGCTTGCCGGCGGTCAGGCTGCCCTTGATCGCTTCTTCCTTGGCCGCCCACGCGCCATTCAGGCTGTTGATGCGGATCGCTTCCAGTACCGAAACGCGCTGGTTGGCCCCCCAGGTTTCGCCGTTCCAGCCGGTACGAGTCACCATGCCCTGAATGCCCATCAGCGGCGCGAACGGGCCGGGGAAGAAATCGCTGCCAGCGCACACCTTGATGCCGTGATCGAGGAAATCGCGGAAGGCCATAGCGTTGGCCATCCGGTCGGCGCCGTAAAATCCGAACTTGTCGCTGTTGTAATAGGCGTAACTCGTGAACGGCGCCGGCACCGCGCCAAGCGCCGCCATGCGTTTCAGCAGGCCGGCGTTGACCAGCGTGCAATGGGTGATCTTGGGCCGCAGATCCTTCACTGCCAGCTTTGCCTGCGCCCGTTCAAAGGCGGTCAGCGCCATGTCGATCGCCACATCGCCATTGGCGTGGATATTGGGCTGGATGCCGGCGCGCACCACCTTTTCCACCCACGCATCCAGCACGTCCTGCGGTTCGGTGACATTGCCATAATAGGCCGGGGTACGGCCGGCGTAGGGCGTTGAAAGCGCCATGGTGCGTTCCGAGAAGCTGCCATCGGCGGTGTGTTCAGCGGTCGCGCCCAGCCGGATCCAGTCATCGCCGAACCCGGTTTTCAGGCCGGCGGCGATCATCTGGTCCACCATGGGCCCCCAGGCTTCGTAATTCACCCGGTGCTTCAACTGCCCGGCGGCTCGCACGTCCTGAATGGCGGCCAGATCGCCGCCCTGGTGATGCACGGTGGTGAGGCCATAACGGCTGAAGGCGCCACTGATATGCGCCATGCCGGCCCGCATGCGCTTGGCCTTTTCGGCGGCATCCAGCACCGGGCGCTGGCCCTTTTCCTCCACCAGATCGATGGCGTTATCGGTGATGCGGCCGGAAAGCCGGCCATCGGGCAGGCGATCGAAGGTGCCGCCGGGCGGGTTGGGCGTGTCCTTCGTCACCCCGGCCAGCTTCAGGGCCAGGCTGTTCACGAAGACAGTGTGGCCGCCGCGGTGGCGCACCATCACCGGATGCGTGGTGCTGATCTTGTCCAGATCATCCACGGTCAACTGCCGGCCATCCTTCACCTTGGTATCGTCGTGGAAAAAGCCTTCCACCCAGAAACCGGCTGGCGTTTTTGCCGCCTTGGCGCGCAGCTTGTCGATGATGGAGGCGATGGTGACAAATTCCACCTCGAACGGATTGCCCACCAAGGTTTCATACAGCAGCACATCACCGATCGGGTGATTGTGGCAATCGATGAAACCCGGCACCACGCAGGCGCCCTTCAGATCGACCATGCGTGTGCCCGTGCCAGCCAGGCCCTTCACTGCATCATCGCCCACCGCCATGATGCGCCCATCCTTGATCGCCATCGCGCTGGCCGTGGGCACGGCATCATCCATGGTGATCAGCCGGCCATTGAACAGGATCGCGTCTGCATCCCGTTCATGAGCGGCGGCACGGGCGGCCCAACTGGCCCACAACGGTGTGGCCATGGCAGCGGCAAGCAGGTGGCGGCGATTGGCGTGGATGGTCATCGGCTGGTTCCCCTGATGGCATCGTCGCGCCGCAAGTCATGAAGTGCAAGAGGCAAGAAAACGGGCGGGGCTGGCCCCCGCCAACCCCGCCCACTTCGCGACGAGCGAAATCAATTCAGCCGGGCTGGCCCACGGCGCGGCGACGGGCGACGGTGCCCACCAGGCCAAAGCCCAGCAGCATGAACATCCAGCTGGCCGGTTCCGGCACCGGATCGAACACGTTGCCGGAAACGGCCAGGTTCAGCTGATAGGTGCGGGTACCCACGCTGCCGGCCGGGGCGAAATCGATGAAATTGAAGGTGAAGATGTCGTTGACCGCGCCCACAGCGAGCGGATCGAAGCTCATCGAATAATTGTTGGTCAGGCCGCCATCCAGGCCGTTGCTGAACGTGGTGATATTGCTGGCAAGCTGGCTGTTGTTGGTCGAGCGGCTGATCGAGGTGAGGCTGAGCCCCGCCGAATTGATGTTGCCAATGTTGGTGATGCTGAAGTTCAGCGTGGCGAGGCCGCTGTTGATCAGCAGCGTGCCAAAATCCAGCGAACTGCTGGTCACGGTCGATCCGGTGCTGAACGACGGGTTGGCGAAGTTCAGATAATCATAGGCGATGCTGTACGTGTTGTTGGCCGTGGTGGTGCTGCCAAAGGTCATGAACGACTGCGCTGTACCGTTTGCGGCGTTGGCGTTGGTGGTGACCCGGGTGCTGCCGGTTGCCGAATTGGCGAAACCGATGGTGCCGGTGCCGGCATAGGCGGCCAGATTGGCGGTGGGCACGGCCGTGGTGCCCGAAATCGTCGCGGTGGTGGATGTGGCGGTGTTGTTGCCCGGGCTGTTGGCGCAGTTGCCACCGGAGCATGACCGCGACACGGTTTGCGACGTGGAATTGAAGGTAACGCCGGCGATCGTCACCGAACCGGTCTGCGTGACGTCGGCCGTGACCGTGCGGCCACCGGTGCCGCCGGTGCTGCCGCCAACCTGCGCCGTGGTGAACACGCTGGTGTTCACCGTTGCGCGGGCACCGACCAGGATCCCGGTGTTGGTGTTGAACTGGGCCACGTTGACTGTGGTGCCAGGGTTGGAACCGATCGCAGTGAATGTTGAGCTCGGCGCGTTGACCGTGGCCGTCTGCAAATTGGTGGTGAACCGTGCCTGGGTGGTCGAGACCGTGGTGGTCAGCGGCGTGACCGCCATCGCCGCGCTGGCCATGCCGACAACCGCCATGGCTGAAATAATCTTCACAAAACTGTTCACTTGACCCGTCTTTCCTGGTCCCGACCCCTTGGGACTTGCCCGCAGGCCAGCAAGAAACATGCCAAGTGCGATAAATCAGCTAAAGTATTGAAAAAAGACAATAGTTAAGGAAGTATTTACATCCATTTTGTAAGCCAGCCCGACATATTTTGCGCCATTATGACGCGGAATTCGCGGCCGTTGTCGCCGCTTGCACCTCCCCCAATCAACCAGTTTTGCCGAACCGCGCGCCGGCCCACAGTGGCCGTGAAAAAGGGAGGACCCACCCATGGATTTCGCGCTGCCCGCCGATCTGATTGCCTATCTGGCCGAGCTTGACGCCTTCATCGAAGCCGAGATCAAGCCGCTGGAACAGCAGGACGACAATATCCGCTTCTTCGATCACCGCCGCGAATGGGCGCGCACCGATTTCGAACACGGTGGATTGCCAAGGCGCGAATGGGAATTGCTGCTGCGCGAAGCCAGTATCCGGGCCGACAAGGCCGGCCACTGGCGTTTTTCGGCGCCGAAGAAATATGGCGGCAAGGATGGGTCGAACCTGTGGATGGCGGTGATCCGCGACAAGTTCGCCGCCAAGGGCCTTGGCCTGCACAATGATCTGCAGAACGAACACAGCATCGTCGGCAATTTCCCGTTTGTCGCCATGTTCGAAAGTTTCGGCACCGAAGCGCAGCAGCAGGAGTTCATCCTTGGCGGATTCGCCCGCAACCGCATCACCGCCTTCGGCCTGACCGAGCCTGACCATGGCAGCGACGCCACCCACATGGAAACGACTGCGGTGCCGGAAACCCGCGACGGCGTTGATGGCTGGCTGATCAACGGCGAGAAGATGTGGACGACCGGGATGCACGTCGCCACCCACTGCGCCACCTTCTGCCGCACATCAGGGGCGCCCGGGGCGGCGCGTGGCATCAGCTGCTTCCTGGTGCCGACAGACACTCCTGGCCTGAAGGTGGAAGAATATCTGTGGACCTTCAACATGCCCACCGATCATCCGCGGGTGAGCTTCACCAACGTGTGGGTGCCGGATTCGACGCGTCTGGGCCCAGCCGATGGCGGCCTGTCGCTGGCGCAGAGCTTCGTTCACCAGAACCGCATCCGCCAGGCAGCATCGTCCTTGGGCGCGGCGACCTTCTGCGTGGAAGAGAGCGTGAAGTATGCCCGAACCCGCAAGCCGTTCGGCGAGCCGCTGTCGAAGAACCAGGCCATCCAGTTCCCGCTGGTGGAGCTCGCTACCCAGTGCGAGATGCTGCGCCTGATGATCTACAAGACCGCGTGGGACATGGACAACATGCCCCACGAGGCGATCGAGAGCCAGCTTTCCGACAAGATTAGCATGTGCAACTATTGGGCCAACCGGCTGGTGTGCGAGGCCGCCGATCGGGCGATGCAGGTGCATGGCGGCATCGGGTACAGCCGGCACAAGCCGTTCGAACATATCTTCCGCCACCACCGGCGCTACCGCATCACCGAAGGATCGGAAGAGATCCAGATGCGCAAGGTTGCGGCCTATCTGTTCGGCTATCTCGGCCCGCGAAAGAAGCTGTTCGCTGATCTTTGATCGTGGCAAGCAGCCCCCATGAAACTGGGCGTCTGTTGGTATCCCGAACAATGGCCGGAAGCCCTCTGGGCCAGCGACGTGCAGCGCATGGCGGCCCTGGGCCTGTCGTTCGTGCGGATCGGCGAGTTCGCCTGGAGCCGGATCGAGCCTGATCCCGGTCATTTCGAGTGGGATTGGCTCGACCGGGCGGTGAATCTTGCCCATTCGGCGGGGCTGGAGGTGGTGATGGGCACGCCCACCGCCACGCCGCCGAAATGGCTGGTGGATGCGCACCCGGAAATATTGGCGAAAGGTCGCGACGGGCAGGTGCGCGGCTTCGGTTCGCGCCGGCATTATTGTTTCTCGTCAGACGTCTATCTGGAGCAGGCCAAGCGCATCACGGCGCTGATGGCGGCGCGCTATGGCCAGCATCCGGCGGTGATCGCCTGGCAGACCGACAATGAATATGGCTGCCACGACACGGTGGTAAGCATGTCCGACGCGGCGAAGGCGGCCTTCCGGCGCTGGCTGGCTGCGCGTTACGGCGATGTGCAGGCGCTGAACACGGCGTGGGGGCTGAGTTTCTGGTCCCAGGAGTATCGCAGCTTCGATGAAGTCGATGCGCCATTCGGCACTGTCACCGAAAGCCACCCAGCGCACCGGCAGGACTGGCAGCGCTTCTCCTCCGCCATGGTGGAGCGCTTCAACGCCGCACAGGTCGAAATACTGCGCGCCGCCTCGCCGGGACGCGATATCGTCCATAATTTCATGGGGTTGTTCACCGAGTTCGATCACTACCCTGTCGGCAAGCAGCTCGATGTGGCGACATGGGACAGCTACCCGATCGGCTTCCTGGGGCAGGGGCCGTTTACCGCCGCCGAAAAGGCCCGCTACCTGCGCACCGGCCACCCCGATCTGACCGCTTTCCATCACAGCCTGTATCGCGCCTGCGGGCAGGGGCGCTGGTGGGTGATCGAACAGCAGCCGGGGCCAGTGAACTGGGCGGCATGGAACCCGGCGCCGGCGAAAGGCGCGGTCGAGCTCTGGGGCTGGGAAGCCGTCGCCCACGGCGCCGAGCGCATGAGTTGGTTCCGCTGGCGGCAGGCGCCGACCGGGCAGGAAGCCATGCACGCCGGGCTGAACCGGCCCGATAACCAGCCGGCTGCGGCGTGGCCTGAAGTGGAAGCCTTGGCCGCCGGACTTACCAAGCTTGGCCCGCTGCCCGAACGCAGTCGCAGCGATGTCGCGCTGATCTTCGATTATGACAGCGTGTGGGCGGTGCAGAGCCAACCACAGGGCCGCGATCAAGATGCGCTGGCCACTGCCATGGCCTGGCACACGGCGGCGCGGCGGCTGGGCCTGAGCGTCGATATCGTGCCGCCCGATGCCGATCTGGCCGGCTATTCCTTGGTGCTGCTGCCTGCGCAAATCTTTGTGGATGAGGAGCTTGCGCGCCGACTTGCAGACAGCGGCGCAACCGTGCTGGCTGGCCCGCGCACCGGTTCCAAAACGCGCGATTTCGCCATTCCCGCGCACCTGCCGCCCGATGGGCTGAAAATGCTGATCGACGTGATGGTGGCCAGGGTGGAAAGCCTGCCGCCCGGCATCGTGCTGCCCGCCGGCAACGCGGGGCAGGTGACCGGCTGGGTGGAGGATGTCGAGGCTGGCGCCGCTGTCGAAACCCGCCTTGCCCTCGATGATGGCCGCGGCCTGTGGTTTGTCAGCGGCAAGGCGCATTATCTTTCCGGTCAAACCGATGATGCCCTGCGGCGCCGGATCATCGCCGATGTGGCGACAGCGGCCGGCCTCATCCCGCGCGACCTTGGCCCCGATGTGCGGGTGGAACGGCGTGGCAACTTCAATTTCCTGTTCAACTATGGCCCGGAACCCGTCACCATCGCCCATGATCTGTTGATCGGCCGAAACCCGGTGCCGCCTGCGGGCGTTGCCATCTGGAGGGACTGAACATGACCACGCTTGCTGCCCGCGTTGGCGCTCTGGCCGAAACCACCGCGCTGCCCGATCCCGGCCCGATTGCCGATGATGAAGCCCGCTTCGTCGTCGAGCATTTCGCGCTCACCGCCAACAACGTCACCTATGCCGTCCACGGTGAGGACTTCGCCTATTGGCGCTTCTTCCCGGCCCCCGAAGGCTACGGCATCGTGCCGGTCTGGGGCTTTGCCCGCGTCACCGAAAGCAAGGCGGACGGCATCAGCGTGGGCCAGCGCTTTTTCGGTTACTGGCCGATGGGCGCGGTTGCAGTGCTGACCCCGGTTCAGGTGTCGGCC
This sequence comes from Sphingomonadales bacterium 32-65-25, assembly GCA_002280855.1. Classification (GTDB taxonomy): domain Bacteria; phylum Pseudomonadota; class Alphaproteobacteria; order Sphingomonadales; family Sphingomonadaceae; genus Sandarakinorhabdus. The sequence continues at coordinate 337,748 of NCEU01000007.1, forward strand.
CATGGCTTCACCGATGGCGCGGCGCATCGGTCTGGCCTGCCGCCCTTCTACAACCGCTACAACCCGGCCAGCCCGGCCTGGGGCGACGAGGCGCTGCAGTGCCTGTTCCGGCCGCTCTATGCCACCAGCTTTCTGATTGATTGCTTGGTGGCGAGCCGGCCGGTCGATACGCTGCTGCTGTCGTCGGCCTCCTCCAAGACCGCGCTCGGCGTGGCGCAGGCGGCGAAAGGCCGGCAGTTTGTCGTGGGCCTCACCTCGCCTGCCAATCGCGATTTCTGCGAAAAGACAGGCTATTACGATCAGGTTCTCAGCTATAACGAGATCGCCAGCGTCGCGGGGGAGACAATCGCCTTCGTCGATTTTTCCGGCAATGGCGGCGTGCGCAGCGGTGTCCACACCTTGCTGGGCGAGCGGCTCAAGGAAAGCCATATCGTTGGTGACACCCATTGGGAGAGCCCCAACACCAACGAACTGCCGGGCCCGGTGCCGCAGCTGTTCTTCGCGCCCACCGTGGCGCAGGATCGCGTCGCCGAATGGGGCCCGGCCGGTTTTGAACAACGGCTGGGTGAAGCCTGGGGCCGCTTTGCCGCCACGCTGAGCTGGCTGCGCGTCGAGCGTGTGACCGGCGATGCCGCCGTTGCCAAGGCCTGGGCCGAGCTGGTCGATGGGCGCATCGATCCGGCGGTGGGTGTCATCGCTGCGCTGTAACTTGTTCAGCTTGCCGAAAGCGCGGCTGCGGCAATCTCCATCGCACGGCTGGGGTTTGGACAAAGTGTCGCAATCCCCAGTCCTTGAGCACACAAGGGTCGAAGCGTATGGAGCCCGTCCAAGCGATCCGGCGCAGACGCCCGGGCGTGTGAAAAACCTGCCGGCCACAAGCCGGCGCGAGGAGAACAACTGATGAAGATTCTGGGTTTTGTCGCCGCTGCCCTGGTGATCGCCGCTCCGGCCGCCGCCAAGGAAATCACCGTCAAGATGCTGAACAAGGGTGCCGAAGGCGCCATGGTGTTCGAACCGGCGTTCGTGAAGGCCGCCCCTGGCGACACCGTGAAGTTCGTGGCCACCAACCCGGGCCACAACGCGCAGACCATCGCTGGCTTCCTGCCGGCCGGTGAAGCCGAACAGAAGGGCGCCATGGGCAAGGATTTCGTGCTGAAGGCCGGCAAGCCGGGCCTGTATGGCATCAAGTGCCTGCCGCACTTCTCCATGGGCATGGTTGCCCTGGTGCAGGTCGGCAACGGCCCGTCGGCCAACCTCGCTGCCGCCAAGGCCGTGAAGCTGTCGCCGCTGGCCACCAAGCGCATGACCGCCTACCTGGCGAAGGCCAAGTAAGCCCAGCCGGTAACGGATGATGAAACGGCCGGGGTGGCAACACCCCGGCCGTTTTCGTTTTAGAGCCCTGCCGCCCTCAGCATCGCCGAAGCCCCGGCCTCCGCATCATCACTGCCAGTGCGGAAAAAGGCGAAGAGTTCGCGCGCTGTACCCGGCCCCGACGCATCGATCGTCGCCGCAGGGCGGGACAGGAACTCGGCGGCATCCACCAGCACATCCAGCTGGCCCTTTTGAGCACACAGCCGGATCACGTCACCATCACGCACGCGGGCAATCGGCCCGGCGGCCATGGCTTCCGGGCAGAGGTGGATGGCGGCCGGCACCTTGCCCGACGCGCCCGACATTCGGCCATCGGTAACGAGCGCCACCTTGAACCCGCGATCCTGCAGCACGCCTAGCGCCGGCGTCAGCTTGTGCAGTTCGGGCATGCCATTGGCCTGCGGGCCCTGGCCGCGCACCACCACCACGACGTCACGATCCAACTCGCCCGCCTTGAAGGCGGCCTGCACGCTTTCCTGATCCTCAAATACGCGGGCGGGCGCTTCGATCGTCCAGCGTTCTTCGTCCACCGCGCTGGTCTTGAAGATGGCGCGGCCCAGATTGCCTTTCACCAGCCGCATGCCGCCATCGGCGCGGAACGGGCTGGAAACGGACCGCAATATGCTCTCGTCACGGCTTTCCGGCACGTCGCGCCACACCAGCTGGTCACCGTCCATCGCCGGATCGCGGGCATAATGGGCCAGGCTGTCACCGGCGACGGTGGGAATGTCGCCGTGCAGCAAACCGGCATCCAAAAGGGTGCGAATGGTGAAGGCCATACCGCCCGCCGCGTGGAACTGGTTCACATCCGCTGCGCCGCCCGGATAGACGCGGGCCAGCAGGGGCACGGCGCCCGACAACTCATCAAAATCCTGCCAGTCGATCAACACGCCTGCCGCCCGCGCGATGGCGGGCAGGTGGATGGCGTGATTGGTCGAGCCGCCGGTGGCCAGCAGGCCCACGATGGCGTTGACGATGGCGCGTTCGTCCACACAGGTGCCCAGCGGGCGTTCGTCTGGCTGGTTCAGCGCGATCTTTGCCAGCCGGTGCATGGCGGCGCGGTTCATGGCGGTGCGCAGGCCCGTGCCGGGATTGACGAAGGCCGCGCCCGGCACGTGCAGGCCCATCACCTCCATCATCATCTGGTTGCTGTTCGCCGTGCCATAGAAGGTGCAGGTGCCAGGGCTGTGATAGGAGGCGCTTTCGGCCTCCAGCAACTCGGCGCGGCTTGCCTTGCCCTCGGCGGCGAGCTGCCGGATGCGCTGTTTTTCCTTGTTCGGCAGGCCGCTGGGCATCGGCCCGGCCGGCACGAACAGCATCGGCAGATGGCCAAAGCGCAGCGCGCCGATCAGCAGGCCGGGCACGATCTTGTCACAGATGCCGAGCAGCGCGACCGATTCGAACATGCCGTGGCTCAGCGCCACCGCCGTGGCGAGCGCGATGCTATCGCGACTGAACAGGGAAAGCTCCATGCCCACCTGGCCTTGGGTCACGCCATCGCACATCGCCGGCACGCCGCCGGCAACCTGCGCCGTGGCGCCCACTTCGCGGGCAAACAGCTTCAATTGCGGCGGATATTGGCCATAGGGTTGATGCGCAGACAGCATGTCGTTGAAGGCCGTGACAATGCCGATGTTGACGCGCGCACCGGCCCTGATTGTCGCTTGATCATCAAGTGCAGCGGCAAAGCCGTGGGCAAGGTTGGAGCACGACAAGCGCTCCCGTCCCATGCCGTTCTCCCGTTCGCGGCCGATGTGATCAAGATAGCGGGTGCGGCCGGCGCGGCTTTTCTCGATGATGCGGTCGGTCACGCGGGCGAGTGTGGGGTGCAGAGTCGTCATGGCTGCATCATAGGCTGGTCAGGCCCAATTGGGCAGGCCGAATGGGGAAGACCAAAAGCAATCCGTTGACGGGCGAGCAGCCAGCGGGCAGCAAAGTGGGTGAACCGGGGGGCGCACATGGCCGAAATCAGAAAAGAATTGGGCCTGGTCGCCGCGCTGGCCCTGGTGGTCGGCAACATGGTCGGTTCCGGCGTGTTCCTGCTGCCGGCAACGCTGGCGCCCTATGGCTGGTCGGCGATGGGCGGCTGGGTGATCGCGCTGGCCGGCACGCTGGCGTTGGCCGGCTGCTATGCCGCGCTGTCCCGGCAGATGCCCGGCACCTGCGGGCCGCATTTCTATGTTGAAAAGGCGTTCGGCCCCAACGCCTCCTATATCGCGGCGTGGAGCTACTGGATCGGCGTCTGGGTCGGCAATGCGGCACTGGCGGTGGCCGTCGTCTCCAATCTCACCGTGCTCTGGCCCGGCCTGGCCGGCGATCCGCTCCTGAGCGCGCTGGCCGCCGTTGGCGTGCTGGTACTGGTGACGGCGATCAATCTTGCCGGCATCGGCGCTGCCAGCTTCGTGCAGCAGGCCACCACCTTCCTGAAACTCATGCCGCTCCTCGCCGTGCTCGGCATCGCGGCCTGGCTGCTGTTCACCAAGGGCAGCGCCGCCGTGGTCAACCCGCCGTCGGCGATGGAGGCCGATGGGGTGATCACCTCGGTCACGCTCACCATGTGGGCGTTCCTGGCCTTTGAATCAGCCACGGTGCCAGCCGACAAGATCCGCCGCCCGGAATTCACCGTGCCCGTTGCCACCATCGTCGGCCCGTTGCTGGCCGGTGTGCTGTACATGGCGATTTCGGCGGCGATGATCGCGCTGGTGCCGGCCGATGCTCTGGCCAAATCCAACGCGCCCTTTGCCGATTTTTCCGCGCCGTTCATTGGTTCGCAGGCCGCCGCGCTGATCGGGGTGTTTGCCGCGATTTCGGCGCTGGGTACGGTCAACGGCCTCACCCTCACGGCCGCTGAACTGCCGCGCGCCATGGCGCTGGTCGGGCAATTCCCGCAGCGTTTTGCCGGGCTGAACCGGGCTGGCGCGCCGGCGGCGGCGGTGCTGCTGTCGGGCGGGCTGGCGGCAGCGTTGGTGCTGCTGAACACTGATCGAAGCCTTTCGGGCCTGTTCGAGTTCACCATCCTGGTGGCCACCGCGGCCATGCTGGTCGGCTATATGGCGGTGGGGCTGGCCGGGATGAAGCTGCTTTCCGGTCCGATGCGCTTCGTGGGCCTTGCCGGCACGCTCTATTCGCTGTTCGCGCTCTATGCCTCCGGGTTGGAGGCCACCTTGTGGAGCTTCGCGCTCATCGCCGCCGGCTGGCCGGTCCTGCTTTACGCCCGCGCAAAACCGTAGAACCGGTCTGACAATATCGCCTTCGCCGCATTGTGGCCTGGCGCGCCGGTCACGCCGCCGCCGGGATGGGCACCGCTGCCACACAGATACAGGCCCTTCACTGGCATGCGGTGATTGCCGTGGCCCAGCACCGGGCGCGCCGCCCACAATTGATCCAGGCTCATGCGACCGTGGAAGATATCGCCGCCAATCAGCCCGAACTTGCGTTCCAGATCGAGCGGCGAATGGATCTGCCGCGCGATGATACTGCGCTTGAAATTGGGGGCATGCGCCGTGACGGTATCGATGATCAGATCAGCCACCTTCTCGCGCACATCGTCCCAGCTCTGGCCATCAGGCAATTTGGGCGCGAATTGCTGGCAGAACAGGCTGGCGACATGGCGGCCGGGCGGCGCCAGCGTGTCATCCAGCGTCGATGGGATCAGCATCTCCACGATCGGTTTGGCCGACCAGCCATAGGCCTTGGCGCCGGTATAGGCCCGGTCCATGTAATCAAGGCTGGGTGCGATGATGATGCCGGCGCCGTGGTGCGGGCCGGGCGCCTTCAATACGCTGAACTCCGGCAATTCCGACAGCGCCACGTTCATGCGGAAGGTGCCCGATCCGGTCGCATAGCCATCCATCGAACGGGCAAATTCGGCCGGCAGTTCGGCGCGGTCCACCAGTTGTCGGAACAACAGCGCCGGGCCGGCATTGCTGGCCACGATGGGCGCTTCCAGCACGCGGCCATCCTCCAGCGTGACGCCCTTCGCCTTGCCATTCACGATGTTCACGCGGGCCACGCGCTCTTCCAGGCCGATGGAAACGCCTTTTTCGCACGCTGCCGCGGCCATGGCCTTGGTAATGGCGCCCATCCCGCCAATCGCGTGGCCCCAGGCGCCCTTCACCCCGTTCACCTGGCCGAACACATGGTGCAACAGCACATAGGCCGAACCCGGTGTGTCGGGGCTGGCGAAGTGGCCAACGATGCTATCAAAACCCAGCACCGCCTTGATCGGATCGCTTTCGAACCAGCCATCCAGAAATTCGCGCGCCGAACGGGTGAACAGGGTGAACAGGTCATGCTGTTCGCCCTTGCTCAGCCCCAGCATCGGCCAGCCCTGCGTGGCCAGCGCCGCCATGCCCTTCAGCCCCGGCCCTGGCGGGATCTTCAGCGCCAAGCGCCGCATCTGATCGGCCAGCACCTCCAGTCGCTGATCATAGCCGGGCAGGGCGGCGGCGTCCTTGGCCGAAAAACGCGCCACTTCAGCTTCGGTTACGCCGGGGCCGACCTTGAGATAGTCATTCGCCAACGGCAGGAAATTGTTGAGCGGGCGGTTGACGATGGTCAGGCCATGCTCACCCAGGTTCATGTCCGATGCGACCCGATCCTGCAGCAGCGAGACGGTGTAGCTGGCGGTGCTGTTGCGAAAGCCCGGCGCGAACTCTTCGGTCACGCAGGCGCCGCCCACGATATCGCGTGCTTCGCAGATATGCACCTTCAGCCCGGCGCGGGCGAGATAGAAGGCCGTGACCAGGCCATTATGGCCTCCGCCAATGATGATCGCGTCATATTGCATGGGCAGCAGCCATGCCCGGCTGTGGGCAGGTGGTCAATTGCGGGCGGCAGTTCAGCCCAGCACGCCGGCGCACAGGGCGAGGCCGATCAGGCACATCAGCACCGCGACCACCGATCGGATCGCCGTGATGGTGAGTTTTTCAAAGTGACGCGTCGCTGCCCACGCCCCGGCAAAGGCGGCGAGCGTGCCGACGCCGACCAGCAGCGCCTCCCGCCCAGCGGGATTGAGGCCCAGCGCGGCGAAGGACGCGGCATAGGTGGATAGCCGGGCCAGATCGACGAGAATCGCGATCATCACGCCCGTGGCGATGAACGGCTTGGCCGCCAACCCGGCGCGCAACAGGAAGATCGAGCGCAAGGCGCCTTGCTGTCCAGTGAGGCCACCGAAGAAGCCGGTGACCAGCCCACCCAGCGGTTGCAGGCGCGGCGGCGCGGCCAGTTTCTGAAACCAGCTCTGCAATTCCAGTAAGGCAAAGATCAGCAGCAACAGGCCAACCGCCAGGCTGGCGCCGGTTGGCCCGAATTGCCGGCCAAGCGCGCTCCATTCGAACAGGCGCGGCGTATCGCCCAGCCGGGCCAGCAGCCAGGCCCCGGCTATCGCTGCTGGAACGGCCGGGATGCCAAAGCGGATCACCACGCGCCAATCCGCCTGCCGCCACAACAGCCCGGCCTTGAAGACATTGTTGAGCAGGTGGACCACGCCGGTGGCTGCCACCGCCACCGGCACTGGAAAGAACAGGGCAAAGGCCGGCAGCAGGATCGTGCCAAGGCCGAACCCCGAATAGAGGGTGAGGGCTGATGCCAGCGCGGCTACCACCGCAATAACGATCATGTCCATCGGTTGGCTATGCCGGCCGTCCGACCCTGCCGCAATCGATAATGCCCACCCCGTTGCAACTGCCACCGCATCCGCTATGCGGGAACCCAAGAAACAGGCGGGGAGGCCGGGGTTTTGGGCGTTGCAGAAGAGACTGTCGAAGACGTGATCGATCCCAAGCGGGATCGGCTGGTGATCGTGGCCAGCAGCCTGGGCACCGTGTTCGAATGGTATGATTTCTTCCTCTACGGCATCCTGGCCAGCCTGCTTGGCAAATTGTTCTTTGCCACCGGTAACCCCACCACCGAGCTGCTGTTCAGCCTGTTCGCCTTTGCCATCGGCTTTTTCTTCCGGCCCTTGGGCGCGCTCGTGTTCGGCTGGTTCGGGGACAAGGTGGGCCGCAAATATACCTTCCTGATCACCATCGCGATGATGGGCGGGGCGACGGCCTGCATCGGCCTGCTGCCCACCTTCGAACAGGCCGGCATCGCTGCCCCCATCATGCTGCTGGTACTGCGCACCCTGCAGGGCCTGGCGCTGGGCGGCGAATATGGCGGGGCGGCGATTTATGTTGCCGAACATGCCCCGCCCGGCAAGCGCGGCGCGTACACAAGCTGGATTCAGGCGGCGGCCGCTGGCGGCTTCATGCTCACGCTGGGCGTGGTGTTGGGCACCAAGGCGCTGATCGCGGAACCCGAATTTGTCGCCTGGGGCTGGCGCATCCCGTTCCTGATGTCGATCCTGCTGCTGGCCATTTCGCTGTGGGTCCGTCTGAAACTGTCGGAAAGCCCGGTGTTCCAGAAGATGAAATCGGCGGGCACCACGTCGGCCAATCCGTTCAAGGATGCGCTGTCCGCCCCCGGCAACAAGGGCCGGCTGCTGGTGGCGCTGGCGGTGTCAGCCGGCTTCACGGTGATCTTCTACACCAGCCAGTTCGGCACGCTCTATTTCCTGCAGAACACCGCCCGCCTGCCGGAGACGGAGGCATTGCTCTACCTGGCGGTCGGTGTGCTGGTTTCGGCCCCGGCCTATATCTATTTCGGCGGGCTTTCTGATCGGTTCGGGCGCAAGGCGGTGCTGGCCACCGGCTTTGCCCTCACGCTGGTCGCGCTGTTCCCGATCTTCGATCTGATGGCCAAGGGCGCCAACCCGGCACTGTCTGAAGCCATGGCCAACGCGCCGGTCACCGTCGAACTGCCGGCGTGCGACTACAATATCTTCACCAAGCAGGAGGCCGAATGCGGCAAGGCACTGGAATGGCTGACCAAGCGCGGCGTTTCCTACAAGAAGACCGACGCCGATGTGCTGGCGATGCGCGTTGCCGGCACGCGGCTGGAGGGCTTTGACAAGGAAGCCTGGGGTGCCGCGCTCAACACCGCCGGCTGGCCGGAAAAGGCCGATCCGGATCGCATCGTCGCCTGGCAGCTGATCCTGGCGGTGATGGCCATTGGCCTGCTCAGTGGCTGGACCTACGCCCCCATCGCCGCGATGCTGGTGGAGATGTTCCCGGCCCGGGTGCGTTATACCTCAATGTCGGTGCCCTATCACATCGGCACTGGGTATTTCGGCGGCTTCCTGCCGGTGATTTCCCAGTACATCGTGGTTTCAACCGGCGATGTGTTTGCCGGCCTGTGGTACACGATCATGGTGGTGGCGGTGGGCCTGGTGGTCATGCTGCTGTTCCTCAAGGATTCGCGCCACATCAACATCAATGATTGAGGGGCGAAGGCCGATGACCGGACCGCTGGCGGGCATCCGCATCATCGATTGCTCGCAGATCGTCTCGGGCCCGATGGCTTGCCAGATGCTGGGCGATCAGGGCGCCGAAGTCATCAAGGTCGAAAGCCCCGGCGGCGATCCGGTGCGCAGCCTTGGCCCGCGCAAGGCCGATCTTTCCAGCATGTTCATCGCCGTCAACCGCGGCAAGCAGGGCCTGTGCCTTGATCTGAAATCGCCCGACGGCATTGCCGTGCTGGAAACGCTGGTGAAAACGGCGGATGTGCTGGTGGAAAATTTCCGCCCCGGCGTGCTGGCCCGGCTGGGGCTGGATTGGGAACGGCTGCATGCCCTCAACCCGCGTCTGATCTATTGCAGCATCACCGGCTTTGGCCCGGATGGCCCTTATCAGAATGTGCGCGTTTATGATCCGGTGATCCAGGCGGTTTCCGGCATCGCGGCGAGTCAGGTGGACAAGGAAGGCAATCCCGGCCTTGTGCGCCATCTGGTGGCGGACAAGGTGACGGCGCTCACCGCGGCGCAGGCGATCACGGCGGCGCTGTTCCGCCGCGAACGCAACGGCGGGCACGGGGAGCGCATCGAGGTCGCCATGCTCGATGCCGCCATCGCCTTCAACTGGCCGGAAGGCATGTATAATTACAGCTTCATCGATGATGCGCCGGCGGCCTGGCCGGAATATGGCGCGCAGATGCGGCTGTGGAAGGCGGCCGATGGCCAGGTGGCGATCGGCGCCCTGCAGGATGCCGAATTCGTGGCCCTCACCCGCAGCCTGGGCCGCGAGGATCTGGCCGCCGATGAACGCTTCAAATCGTCGGCCGGGCGCATCAAGCACCAGCGCGAATGGGCACCGCAGGTCTCCGCCGAAATCGCCCGCCGCAGCCGTGCCGAATTGATGGACGGTTTCGTCGCACAGGGCGCTGTCGGCGGCCCGGTGGTGCATCTCGCCGATGTGCCGGATGATGCGCAGGTGCAGCACAACGGCATCTGCATCGAAGTGGCGCACAGCGACGCTGTTGGCCGCGTGCGCCAGGCCCGCCCGCCGGCGCGGTTCGGCCAGCCGCTCGATCCGGTTGGCCCGGCGCCGCATCTGGGTGAACATGGCCGGCAAATCCTTGCCGCGCTGGGCTATGACGCTGCCGCCATTGCCGCACTTGTGGATAAGGGCGTCCTCAAGGGCTGAAGCCCCTATCGCGGCCGGCACGGCTCTTGCATCATCTGCGACAAGGTTGACGTGGGCTTGCGCTGATTCTGCCATTGCGTCTCCAACAGGTGCTACCCATATCAGCAGGAACAAAGTGAGGCTCAGGGCCCCACGACGGAGATGACATGACCAACCAGACCCTGCCCGTGTTGCCGCTGCGCGATATCGTGGTGTTCCCGCAGATGATCGTGCCGCTGTTCGTGGGCCGCGAAAAATCGGTGGCCGCGCTCGAAGCCGCGATGAACGATGGCCGCACCGTGTTCCTGCTCAGCCAGAAGAACCCCGGCGATGAAGATCCCGGTGCTGATGAACTCTATGACGTCGGCACGCTCGCCAATGTGCTGCAGCTGCTGAAACTGCCCGACGGCACGGTGAAGGTGCTTGTGGAAGGCCAGGGCCGCGCGTCGTTGGTCAAGCTGGATGCCAGTGGCCCCTATCTGATGGCCGAAGTTGAAGACCGGCCGGACGTGGAGCGCAACGAGACCGAGGTCGCCGCCTTGCTGCGTTCGGCGCAGAGCCAGTTCGAACAGTTCATCAAGCTGAACCGCAAGGTCGCCCCGGAAGTCGCCAGCCAGATTTCGGCGGTGGAAGAACCGGGCCGCTTTGCCGACACCGTTGCCGCCAACCTGGGCCTGAAGATTGCCGACAAGCAGGCGCTGCTGGCCGAGCCCGATGTGGGCCTGCGGCTGGAAAAGATCTTCGCCTTCATGGAAGGCGAGATGGGCGTGCTGCAGGTGGAGAAGAAGATCCGCAACCGCGTGAAGCGGCAGATGGAAAAGACCCAGCGCGAATATTATCTGAACGAACAGATGAAGGCGATCCAGCGCGAGCTGGGCGATGCCGACGAGGAAAAGGACGAAGTCGCCGAGCTGGAAGAGAAGATCAAGAAGGTCAAACTCTCCAAGGAAGCCCGTGAAAAGGCGCTGGGTGAACTGAAGAAGCTGAAGGCGATGGCACCGCAGTCCGCCGAAGCCACGGTGGTTCGCAACTATCTCGATACGCTGCTGGGCCTGCCGTGGGGCAAGCGCAGCAAGGTGAAGAAGGACATCATCGCGGCGCAGGCCGTGCTCGACGCCGATCATTTCGGCCTGGAAAAGGTGAAGGACCGGATCATCGAGTATCTGGCCGTGCAGGCGCGCACCAACAAGCTGAAGGGGCCGATCCTGTGCCTCGTCGGCCCGCCCGGCGTTGGCAAGACCAGCCTTGGCCGCAGCATCGCCAAGGCGACGGGGCGCGAATTCATCCGCCACAGCCTGGGCGGCGTGCGCGATGAAGCCGAAATCCGCGGCCACCGCCGGACGTACATTGGCTCCATGCCCGGCAAGATCATCCAGAACCTGAAAAAGGCTGGCACGTCCAACCCGCTGTTCCTGCTCGATGAAATCGACAAGCTGGGCCAGGATTTCCGCGGCGATCCCTCAAGCGCGCTGCTGGAAGTGCTCGATCCGGAACAGAACAAGGCGTTCAACGACCATTATCTGGAGGTCGATTACGATCTGTCGGACGTGATGTTCGTGACGACAGCCAACAGCTACAACATGCCCCAGCCGCTGCTGGACCGCATGGAGATCATCAGCCTGTCGGGTTACACCGAGGATGAAAAGCTGGAGATCGCCAAGCGCCACCTGATCGAGAAGCAGTATGAAGCGCACGGGCTGAAGAAGGAGGAGTTCACGGTCACCGACGACGCGATCCGTGATCTGATCCGTTATTACACCCGTGAAGCTGGCGTGCGCAAACTGGAGCGCGAGATCGCCAAGCTGGCGCGCAAGGCCCTGCGCCGCATCCTGGAAGGCAAGGAAACGAGCGTTACCGTGAGTTCGGAAAACCTCGCCGATTTCTCGGGCGTGCGCAAATTCCGCTATGGCCTGGCTGACACTGAAGACCAGATCGGCGCCGTGACCGGCCTGGCGTGGACGGAAGTGGGCGGCGATCTGCTCACCATCGAAGCCGTCACCAGCCCCGGCAAGGGCAATATCAAGACCACCGGCAAGCTGGGCAGCGTGATGACCGAATCGATTTCGGCGGCCCTCAGCTTCGTGCGCGCCCGCGCCACGCACTATGGCATCAAGCCGAGTGTGTTTGAAAAGAAGGACATCCACGTGCACGTGCCGGAAGGCGCGACGCCCAAGGATGGCCCGTCGGCCGGGATCGCCATGGTCACCGCCATCATCTCCACGCTGACCGGCGTGGCCGTGAAGCGCGATGTGGCGATGACCGGCGAAGTGACGCTGCGTGGCCGCGTGCTGCCCATCGGCGGCCTGAAGGAAAAGCTGCTGGCGGCGCTGCGTGGCGGCATCACCATGGTGCTGATCCCGGCCGAGAACGAGAAGGACCTGGCCGACATTCCCGACAATGTGAAGCAGGGGATGACGATCGTGCCGGTTTCCCACGTTGATGAAGTGCTGGCGCTGGCGTTGACCCAGCCGCTGGTGCCGATCGAATGGACCGAGGCCGATGAAAAGGCCGCCATGCCACCGGCCGCGGTGGCCACCGAGCCGGCGGTGCGGCACTAAAAATCTTGCGGTGAACGGGCGGGCGGGGCTTTACAGCGCCGCCCGTCTCGCCTAATCCGCCCGCTCGCCAAGCAAGTGGGCGCGTAGCTCAGCGGTAGAGCACTGCTTTCACACGGCAGGGGTCACAGGTTCAATCCCTGTCGCGCCCACCACTTGCCCCCCTCAGCCATAGGCTCCGAAGTGATTGGCAATCGCGATGCTGATCAACGGGATCAGCCGCGCCGTCGTTGCCATCGGCTCGATGAAGCGGCGCTGGATGCCGGCATAGGCCTGCGCGTCACCCTCCGGCCAGTCGGTCGCCTCATCCATTGTGTAATCCGCCAGATCGGGCGCGGCGACCGGGAAGGCGCGGCGCAATTGTTCCAGCGCCTCGTCCGTCCGCAGGCTCAACACCATGTCGAGCACGTCATCCCGGCTGATGTCGTTGCGGCGGGAGAAGGCCGGAATGTCGACCGCGCGCAGGAACAGATGCTGCATCAGCGCCAGCCGCAGCGCGTGCAGCACGCCCAGCGTGCGCCGCGTCGCCTCGGTGCCGGGATCGGCGGGTGATGGCTCCGGCAGGTGACCCAGCAGCTGCCGCAGCTTGATATTGTCCACCCGCAGCATGGACGCGAGGCGGCGGAACTGGCCGGAACGGTCATCCTCAACAAGCTTCTCTGCCAGCGCCAGGCAGGGCCGCGCCAGACGTTCCTCTGTCCCGCGATAGGGGCGGGTGGCCCAATAGGCGCTGTTGAACAGCTCGCCATAGGCGGCCAGCGACTTGATGCTGGCAATGGCGTTCGACGCCTCCACCAGCCCCAGCAACTGCCGCCCGCGGGCCGAACCTGCCAGCAACGCCGCCAGCGCTTCCTGCGCGTCCACGCCGGCCGTACCGATGCCCGCCAGCACGTTCACTGGATAGCCCAGCTGCTGCAATATGGCGTTGTGCGGGATGGCGCGGATGGACCGCAGCGAGGCATCGCGGTCGCTGCCGATATCGCTCTGCCGCTTCAGCCGGCGCGAACCGGTGACCGGGATCAACCCCAGGCCAAAGGCGGTGATGGCACGGGCATAGGGCTGGGCCTCGAACAGCCGTCGCTGATGCCGGCGGATCATGCGGTAGTAATCAAGGGAGAGATCGGTGCGGGTGTAGAACGGGTCATCCGCACCGCCTGTCGCCAGCGTGGGCGTGATTTCGGCAATGCGCGTCAGCGTTGCCAGCGCCAGCGCGTCGTGGCCGAAGAACAGGAAGCCATCGCCGCCCTGGAAGCTGGCTTCGGCCTCCACCCGGATGCCGGCCTTGGCGAATTGTGCCCGCGCCCAGCGGCTCATTGGCCAGGCCAAACGGTCCGTGAAGCTGGCCGGATGGGCGCCGCGGCCCATGGATTCGCCGTGGGTGTTGAAGATCAGCGCCGCGACGTCGGAAAGGCCGTTGCTCACCATCGCGCGGGCCAGCCGACCCTGCAGCCGCTCGATGGCCAACGCCGCGGGCACCTGCCCGACAAAGCGCCCGGCATCGGAAAAGCCGGTTTGGATCGCCACCCGGCCGCGAGTCCGGGCATAGGCGCGATAGGCTGGTTCAGCCAGCAGCGCATCGAGGAAACGGCCACCATGTTCCAGCGCCGTCTCCGTCTCGAACAGTGGCGACACGTCCACCCGGTCGGCAATGCCGAACAGCTTCGCGAAATAGAGCGCGGCCAGCACCGTCTGCGGTTGCTCACACTCGGCGATCAGCAGGCGAATGGGCGTATCGGCATCAACATGTTTCAGGATCGCCGCCATGGCGAGGAACTGGCGCACGGCGGTCGTGCTCTCTACCGCCAGCGCCGCGAAGTTGGAGCGGAGCGGCTTCACCGTTTCCAGCAGGCCGCGCAGCCGGATCAGCGCCTGGCCGCTGCCCATGCCCAGGGTGCCATCGGGATCGATGTGGCGGCGGATCGCATTGTGCAATTGCGCCGCGTTCACGCGGAAATGAATCCAGCCCATGCCCAGCCCATCGGCAGCCATGGCGGCAGCCAGCACCAGATGGGCGCGGGCCTGATCGGCGGGCAGGCTGGCAGCGGCGCTGCGCAGCAAGGCGATGGGTTCGGCCAGGCTGGTGAGCGCGTGCGGGTGCGGGGTGGTGATCTGGTTGGCAATTGCCGAAAGCGCAGCGGCATCATCGGTGTCGCCGGCAAACAGGCCGGCCTGGGTTTCGGCATGGCGGGCCGCTTCCGACAGGCGCTCGGCCAGCGCCATTTCGCCCAGTCGCGCGGCCTCGCCCGCCATCAGCGCCAGCCGCGCCGCCTTTTCCTGCGCCCGGAAACCGATGCTGGTCGCCCAGCCGATATCGGTGCGGCCATCCATGTCATAGCCGACCCACGTCGCCACCCGGAACAGGCAGGGGGTCAGGCGCTGCCAATCGTTGGGGAAGGCCCGCGCCGCCACCGCCAGCACTTCGCCGTGCAACCGGTCACGCGCGCTCAGCGCCCGGGGGATCGCGGCCAGCACCGCCTCATGCTCGTCCACCAGGCTTGGCGACGGGCGGGTTTCCACCGGTGCGATGGCCACGGGCACGTCGTTCACGGCGGCTTCGGCAACGGCGGCATATTCGTGTCTCGTTAGCAGGAAGGTCGGGTGCGCGGTGAACACCACGTGCAACAACGGCGCTTCCCAGCGCGCCTTGAACGCGGCGAAGTCACCCGCTGCCGATCCCTCCACCAGCGCCCGGAACGCAGCAGTATTGGCATCATCATCCGCTGTGCCCAGCAACCGCGCCAGCCGATCCGCGCGGGCCTGCAAGCCTTCGCGGCCCAGTTCGGCAATGGCTCCGGCCAGTCCGGCCAGCGTGACCGTGCCATCCTCCAGCCCGCGGCTGATCTCCAGCCCCAACTGAAACACCGGGTTGAACAACGGCGTTTCCGCCGTGCGGGCGTGGAGTTCAGCCAGGCGCTGGCGATAGGTCTCGATCATGGCGCCATTCTGCCCGATATGTGCAGTGCGACAAGATCAATCAGGCCGGGAAGCGACAGGCCTGATCGCGGCCCACGAAGTGCAGATCGGCGAACCAGCCCCGCGCGCTGCCGCCGGTCTGATCCGTGTCCACCGCCACCGCGATGGAGGTGGCCTTGGCCGTCGTGCCGGGGAAGGCGCGGGCATAATCGCCGGCCAGATCGGCGCGCTGCTCCACCCAGCGGCCGGCGTTTGCCGCGCCCGATTGCGCCACCACCATGCGGGCGCGATCCCCACATACACACGGGCCGCATAATCATCGCCGGCCTTGGTCTTCATGTTGGCCCCCGCCACCGGCGCCGCTATGCGCCAGCGCCAGCACAGAATCGGCGTTGCAGTGAGATCAACCGTGATTGGCCGGCCGAGCAACGCCATGCTGGCTTCGGCACTGCCTTCGATGGCCATGACGCCGTCGATGCGGGTGACTCGGTAGCGGGTGGGCGGCACCTTTTTTGAAACGAGGGCGACCTGCCACGGCGGCGGCACCGGGCCTTCGGCACTGAACTGGCCCACCACAACAGCTGCAATCAGGGCGGCGATCATGGCTTGAACGCCACCCAGGCGGCGGCCGTGCGCTGGATGACGGTAAGGATGCACAGGCCGGCATAGGCCAGCGCGATGGTGGGGAAGTGGGCGGGCCACAGGCAGCACAGGATGAAGACGATGATGGTTTCGGTGCCTTCCGCGATCCCGGTGGAGTAAAAGAAGCTCTTGCGGCCGTGCGCCGTGGTTTCCAGGCCGCGCTTGGCCGCCAGCGTGGCAAAAGCGAGGAAGCTGATGCCGGTGAGGCCGAAGCAGCAGGCCAGCACCAGCGCCGGAATCAGGTTTTGTGGCGCGGCCAAACCAAAGCCCAGCGGCACGGCCAGGTAGAACAGGAAATCGGCGACGATATCGAGATAGCCGCCAAAATCCGTTGGCCCGGTGATGCGCGCAACCGGGCCATCCAGGCCGTCGAGCAGGCGATTGGCGATCACCAGCACAAGCCCCACATGCGTGTGGCCACCCGCCAGCGCAAAACCGGTACAGATTGCCAGCGCGCCGCCACAGATGGTCAGCAGGTTGGCACTGATCCCCAACCGAACGGCACGTGCCGCCAGCAGATTCAAGGGTTTATCGATGATGGGCCGCAAAAGAGCATCAAACATGCGGAGTCACCAGTCCGATCATCGCGCCGGTCATCAAGGTCGCCAGATTGCCGGCGATCCAGCTTTTGATGCCCAGCCCGGCGGCTTCGGCCCGCCGTTCCGGGCACAGACTGGCGATGGTGGAAACGAGCAGACCGATGCTGGCCAGATTGGCAAAACCAGCCAGCGCATAGGTGACGATCAGAGTGCTGCGCGGATCGAGCGTGCCGGCGGGCAGGGCGGCGAGATCAAGATAGGCGACATATTCGTTGAGGATGGCCTTGGTACCCATCAGCGCGCCGGCCGCCGGGGCCTGATCCCAGGGCACGCCGATGGCCCACATCAACGGCGAAAACACCCATCCAAACAAGCGCTTGAGAGTGAGTGCGGCACCATCCACATGAGGCGCCAACGCCAATATCTGATCGGCCAGCGCCACCAGCGCAAAGATTGTGATGATGATGCCGATCACCGCCAGCATCAGCTGCACGCCTTCCATGGCACCGCGCACCACGGCGTCCATGGCGCCATCATAGGCAAGATCTGGTTCAGCGGGTTCCGTAGATTGGGGCTGGCCCGGCACCATCAGCCGCGCCACCATCAGCGCAGCGGGCAGGGAAATGAGGCTGGCGACGATCAGATGGCCCGCCGCATTGGGGATAACCTTGCCCAGCGTGCTGGCATAAAGCACGAGAATCGCGCCCGAAATCGTCGCCATGATCATGCTCATGATGGCAAACAGATCGGATCGGGACATGGTGGCGAACCAGGCACGCAGCACAAGCGGCGATTCCACCACGCCCAGGAACAGCGTGCCGCCACCGCCCAGCCCGACGACGCCCGACACGCCCAATGTGCGCCGCAGTGCCCAGCTGAGCCCGCGCACCAGCGCCTTCAATATGCCCCAGTGCCAGAGCAGCGCGGAAAGCGCCGAAAACACGATAATCAAAGGCAAAATCTGGAAGGCAATGACCAGTGGCGGCGCGGCACCGGGCTTTAGATCAAACGGCAATGGTGCGCCGCCGAGATAGCCGAACATGTAGGAGGAGCCGACCAGCGTGGCCTTTTCGATCGCCGCAACCCCTTGATTGGCAAGGCCCACGGCCTCCCACACCGCCGGCACCCGCACCACGATCAGCGCAATCGCCAGTTGCAGCAACAGCGCGCCGCCAATCCAGCGCCAGCCAGGGCGATTGGCGCGGTTTTCGCTGAACGCCCAAGCCAGCAGCAAAATGGCCGCCAGCCCGATCAGACCCTGAAATTGCTGCATCGCGGCTGGCATATCAGAACTTGTACGCGATACCGAATTGGAACTGGCGCGGCGGGCCGGCGTTGCGTTGCACGAAAGGCGCACCGCCGCCGAACTGCACCTGGTTCGACGTGGTGGCAGCGTTGGCAAAGCCGGAGCGGTTGTTGGCGTTGAAAAGATTGAAGATATCAGCCGAAAGCTCGATGCGCTTCAGCAGCAGGTAACGCAGGCCGATATCCACCGTGGCTGACCAGGGCAGCCGCGCCGAATTGCGGCTGGCGCCGGGGTAACGATCGGAATTGCCGACGAAATTTTCGCCGAATGAGGCGCCGTCGCCGTTCAGATCCTGCGTGCCGAAAATCCGCGCATCCGGCACCAGATTGACCGGCTGGCCCGACTGGAACAGGCCGGCGGCCGTGAGCGTCAGGCCGTCGAGCGGATAGAGATAGCCAACCGCCGAGATAACGTGCCGCCGGTCGTTGGCCGACGGGCCATATTCGGTGCTGAAATCATTGGCATTGGCGGCGCGGAAGTTGATGTCGTCGGTGTCGTTGCGCAGCCGCGACAGTGTGTAACTCAGGCGGAAGCCATAATCATCGGCGCCGCGCTCCTTCACGGCCTGCAGGATGAGCGCCATATATTCCGAGCGGCCTTCGGTTTCCGAAACCGTGATCTGCCGCGCCCCGCCCGCGACCAGCGCGACCGGCCGGCTGGCATCA
Source organism: Sphingomonadales bacterium 32-65-25 (assembly GCA_002280855.1). Lineage (GTDB taxonomy): Bacteria > Pseudomonadota > Alphaproteobacteria > Sphingomonadales > Sphingomonadaceae > Sandarakinorhabdus. Next base: position 356,240 of record NCEU01000007.1, read on the forward strand.
GCGGCAGTCTGGCTGCGCACGAGGCCCAGCGTCTGCGCCAGCGCCGCCCGCGCCGCATTGTCGGGCGCGGCCTGCAGCAGGGCGATATTGGCCGGCGTGAGCGCGGCGGCGTTGGGCGTGAAGGCCGCCGGCGCATTCAGATCGCGCAACCGCACCAGATTGTGGCTGCGGCTGTAGATGCCATCCACGCTCAGCGTCAGTGTCGAGGTCGCCTGATATTGATAACCTCCGCTCAATTGCAGGCTCCACGGGCTGTCATAGCCGGTGGGTGACAGGATGCGCGCTTCGCCCAGCGTGGCGGTGCTGCGCAGCGCCTGCACCTGCGTCGGGGTCGGGCAGGCAGCGACTGTGGCGCATGGCGGGGCGACGGTGAGGTTGCCGGCGAAGGTAACATCGCGCAGGTCGATACCAGTCGGGATGAGGCCGCGGCTCTGCAATTGGCCCAATTGGGTGAGGAAGCCCGGCGCTGTGGTGTTGCGCTGCAGGGCGTCTGAAATGACGGCATAACTCAATTTGCCGGTGAAGATGCCGGCGCCAAAGCGCACCGACGAGCGCGCATCCGGCCGCCAGTTCAGCGCCAGGCGCGGTGCGAAATTATCAAAGTCACCGCCACCTGCACCTTTGGCGGTGAGGCTGTCATAATCCCAGCGCACGCCCAGCGTGGCGGTGAAGCGTGGGCTGATCTGCCATTCGTCTTCCAGATAGAAGGCCAGCAAGGTCTGATCGGTGCCGAAGGATTGCGGCCGCAATTCAACGGCGTAATTGGCCACCACCGGGTTCAGCGCCAGCACGTCGCTGGCGGTCAGGCCCAGCCCGCGGCCGCCGGCACGCAGCGCGGCCAGTTGCGGCGCGGTCAGATCGACGACGAAATTGCCATCGGGATTGCCGCCGCCCAACAGGGTGAAGTTGCTGTGGATGACGTCGGCGCCCAGCCGCAGCCGGTGCGCGCCCAGCTTGCGTTGCAGGCGGTGGGTGGTCTGGATCGTCTCTTCCAGGCTGTCGAATAGATAGCCGGGGTGGCCGAGCACGCCCGCCGTGAGCCCCGACGGATCGCGGATCACCACCTGCGGCCCCGGGCCGGCCAGCGCTTCGCCATAATCCCAGCGGAAGCGCGCATATTGCACCGCGCCATCATAGCTCCAATCATCGCCGGCATAACTGGCCGTGGCGGCGACCAGCGTCGAATGGCGATCCTGGTTTGAGCCGGCCGAGGGCAGGCTGTTGTTGCCGCCGCCGAGGCCTCCGCCCGGCCGTTCGATGGTGACGCGGCCGAAATTGGCGCGCAGGGCCAGGGTCCAGTCATCGGTCAACCGATGATCGAGCCGCAGCGAAGCGAGGTGGAACTGGTTGTTGCCGGTCACCGTATCGGTGATGCCGAGCAGCGGCGCATCGACCACCTGGGTGTTGCGATCACAGGTATACTCGTAGTTGATGTAAAAGAAGGTCTTGTCCTTCGCAATCGCCCCGCCCAGCGCGAAACCGGCCTGATAACGTTCGAAACTTTCGCCCACGGCGTTGCCCGACAGGTCGCGACGCGGGAAGGGCGAGGCGGTGTCCAGCGGCCGGCCGGGGCGGACCAGCGCATAGGCTTCGCCGTGCAGTTCGTTGCTGCCCGATGGCGTGGTGTAATTCACGATCCCGTTGGCGGTGCGGCCATAGGCAACCGAATAGCTGTTGGCGAGCACGGTTACGCTGCGGGTGAAGCCCAGCGGCACCGGGAACTTGATGCCGCCCAGGAAATTCTCGTTATTGTCGAGGCCGTCGATCAGGTAATTGGTATCAAGGCCGTTGCTGCCGTTGATCGAGACGGACGGTGCTTCCGGGAAGAAACCGGTGCTGGCGACCACGTTCGGCAGGCGGATCAGCGATCCGATCACGTCGCGGCCTTCGATGGGCAGGGCGGTCAACTGCTCGCGGCCCAGCGAGGCAGAGACTTCGGCGTTGATGGCGTTGAGGCCGGTCACCGTACGGGTGCTGGTGACGGTGATGGTCTGGCCCACGGGCGTCAACCGCAAGGTGATGCTGCTCGAAAAATTGCTTCGCAGGGTGAGCGCCTGGGGTTCGGCGGCGTCATAGGCGGCGCTGGCGGCGGTGCTGATGCGGAACTGGCCGCTGGTGGTCAGGCCTTCCAGCCGCAGCAGGCCCTGGGCATCGGTGCGGGCCACGCGGCGGAATCCGGTGCCGGGATTTTCGATGACCACTTCCACATCGGCTGCCGGCGCGCCGCTTAACGCATCCACCACCGAGATTTGGATGCCGGCCTGTTGCGCCTGCGCCGGCATCGCCACCATCGCTGCGCCGGCCAGAAAGACGGCCGCAGCCCGGTTCAAACCCTTCATTCCAATCCCCCAAGTGCTCCGCCACCCACAGGCGTGCGCGCGGTTTTCATGACTGTTGCCAGTCAAATACGCAACAGGCCGGCAATTGGTTACCCCCTCTCCACTACCGCAATCGCCACGCGTGATAGCGGCCCACCCAGGCCAGCAGGCCCTGCGGCGCATGCGCCTTCTTCCAGTTGCCCGCGGCGAACTTGTTGGCTTCGGCCATGGTGGGGTAGGTGTGGATGGTGCCGAGCAGCTTGTTCAGCCCCAGCCCGTGCTTCATCGCCAGAACATATTCGGCCAGCAGCTCGCCGGCATGGTCACCGACGATGGTGGCGCCCAGTATCTTGTCCTTGCCGGGCGGCGTGAGGACCTTCACGAACCCGGTGGTGGCGCTGTCGGCAATGGCGCGGTCGAGTTCGTGCATCTGGTAGGTGGTCACCTCGACCGCGATGCCCTTGGCCTTTGCCTCGTCCTCTGAAAGCCCCACGCGGGCGATTTCGGGATCGAGGAAGGTTGTCCACGGGATGACGCGATAATCAGCCTTGAAGCGGCGGAACTGGCCGAACAGCGCGTTCACCGCCGCATACCAGGCCTGGTGCGAAGCGACATGGGTGAACTGGTAGGGGCCAGCCACATCCCCGCAGGCGTAGATATTGGGATAGAGCGTCGCCAGATAATCGTCGGTCACCACGGTGCGGTCGGTTTCGATGCCGAGTTCTTCGAGGCCGTATCCCGTCAGCCGCGCCTTGCGGCCGACGGCGACGATCAGCGCGTCATAGGGCAGGGCGCGTTCCTGCCCGTCGTGGCTGACGATCAGCGTCTGCTCGCCCTCCACCCGCAGCGCGGCGTGGCCGGTGAGCACTTCGACGCCGGAGCTTACCAGTGATGCATGAGCTATGGCGGCGACATCGTCATCCTCGCGCGGCAACACGCGCGGGCCCATCTCCACTTGGCTCACCTGCGCGCCCAGCCGGGCCAGCGCCTGCGCCAGTTCACAACCGATCGGGCCGCCGCCAAGCACGATGATGCGTTTGGGAATGGCATCGAGCGCGGAGAAGGCGTCCCACAGCGTGTCGCTGGTCAGGTGATTGCTTTCGGTGAGGCCGGGCAGCGGCGGCACCAGCGGCGCGGCACCGGCCGCGATGACGATGCTGCGCGTGGTGAGGCGCTGGGTTGTGCCGTCGTGACGGGTGATCTCCACCGTCCAGGGGTCAACGATACGGGCGTGACCCAGTTCCATGTCCACCCCCAGCCCAGTGTAGCGCTCCACGCTGTCGTTGGGTTCGATGGTGGCAATGACATTCCGGATGCGGGCCATCACGGCACGGAAATCAAACTGGGCTTCGTGCGGGGTCAGGCCATAGGCATCGGCGTGGCGCATCTGGTGGGCGATGCGGGCGGACTTGATCAAGGCTTTCGAGGGCACGCAGCCATAGTTGAGGCAATCGCCGCCCAGCTTGTGGCTTTCGACAAGCGTTACCTTGGCCTTCACCGTGGCGGCGATATAGGCGCTCACCAGTCCCGCCGCGCCGCCGCCGATCACCACCATGTTGCGGTCAAACCGGCTTGGGCGGCTCCAGCGGGCATAAACGCGGCGGCGCTTGAGCGCGCCCATCACTGCCTTGCCAATCCACGGCAGCAGGCCCAGCGCAGCGAAGCTGACCAGCAAGCCGGGCGAGGCGACATCGCGCAAACTGGAGATGCCGGCCAGCTGCGTGCCGGCGTTCACATAGACTGCGGTGCCCAGCAACATGCCGATCTGGCTGACCCAGAAATAGGTGAGCGTGCGAATGGGGGTGATGCCCATCAGCAGATTGACCACGAAGAACGGAAACACCGGCACCAGCCGCAGCGAGAAGAGGTAGAAGGCGCCGTCGCGTTCAATGCCTGTGTTGATGGCGGCAAGGCGCTCGCCAAATTTGCCCTGCACCCAGTCGCGCAGGAGATAGCGGGAAACCAAGAAGGCCAGCGTCGCGCCGATGGTTGAGGCAAAGGACACGATCAGCAGACCCAGCCCCAGGCCGAAGATCGCTCCACCCGCCAGCGTCATGATCGCCGCGCCAGGGAAAGAGAGGGCCGTAAGCGCCACGTAAGCCGCGAAATAACCGCCGATCACCACAGCCGGGTTGGCGGCATAAAGCGCTGCAATGTCGCCTTGCCGGGCTTTCAGCGCATCAAGCGTGAGATAGTGGCCAAGATCGAACTGGAACCAGGCGAAGATCGCCGCCGCGATCAGCAGGATGATGGGCAGGCGTTTCATCGGGCGAGGTTCCGTTTCATCAGGTCAAGGTGGACGTAAAGCATGGGCCACGCAAATCTGTTGTTCGCACCAGTGGCGGCAAAGGATGCAGTGTTTCCCTTTGCCGGCGCACTCCGCTATGCGCCGCCGCTATGTCCCCCGTTGTTGATCTTGTCCTGCCACCTACCGAAGACTGGCAGGCGCAGGCCCGTGCTGCCCGCATCAGTACCGCCGATCTGTTGGCCCATGTCGGGCTGACAGCGGCGGATTTTGCCGAGGGCGTGATCGCACGGCCGGATTTCCCGCTGTCCGTGCCGCCGCATTATCTCTCGCTGATCAGGCGCGACGATCCCAATGATCCGCTGCTGCTGCAGGTGCTGGCGCGTGGTGAGGAGGCCTTTCCGCAGCCTGGCCGCCTTACCGATCCGCTGGAAGAGGACGATTATCGCGCCGCGCCCGGCGTCTTGCGCAAGTATCGCAGCCGGGCGTTGCTGATCGCGTCGGGTGCCTGTGCCATCCACTGCCGCTACTGTTTCCGCCGCCATTATGATTATGGCGCCGCCATGCTTACCCGTTCTGGCGAGGCCGAGGCACTGGCGGTGATTGCCGGCGATGCCGCCATCGACGAAGTGATCCTGTCGGGCGGCGACCCGCTCAGCCTGACGGATGCCCGGCTGGCGGGGCTGGCGGCAGCGATTGAAGCCATCCCGCATGTCACCACGCTGCGTCTGCACAGCCGCACAGTGCTGGCCATTCCGGATCGGGTGACGCCGGCGCTGGTCGCCTTGCTGGCGGGCACGCGGCTTAATGTCGTCATCGTCACCCACAGCAATCATGAACGCGAAATCTCTGCCGACGTGGCGGCGGCATTGGGCCGGCTGCGGGCGGCGGGGGCGACCCTGCTCAACCAGTCGGTGCTGCTGGCGCAGGTGAACGACGATGCCACCACGGTTGCGGCCCATTGCCGCCGGCTCTTCGCGGCTGGTGTGCTGCCCTATTATCTCCACCTTACCGATCCGGTGGACGGGGCCGCGCATTTCGATGTGGACGAAACCCGCGCCCGCGGACTGGAGGCTGAACTGCGGGCGGCGCTGCCCGGCTATCTGGTGCCGCGCATTGTGCGTGAAGTACCGGGAGAAGCGGCAAAGACGCCGCTGTGGGCGCTGCCCACATGAACGGGCGATAACAAGTCCGTTCAGACAGTTCACATGTGATCTGTGCGAATCAGTCTTCATCAACACCAGTCGGAGACGGTCCATGAAGACGACGCTGACCATCGCACTCCTCACCACGCTCGGCCTGGGCATCGCAGCCCCGGCCTCAGCACAGTGGCATGAACCCGTGCAGCAGGCCGGCTGGAACGGCGGCTATCAGGGCGGTTGGGACGATGGCTATCGCGGCGATCCCCGACGCAATGGCAACTGGAATGGCGGCTACAACGCCGGTTACCGCGGTGATTACTACGGCGACGGCTATTGCCGGCGCAGCAGCGGCGGCACCGGCACGGTTGTCGGCGCGATTGCTGGCGGCGTAATCGGCAACCAGGTGGCCAGGCGCAATGATCGCACCGTGGCCACCGTGGCCGGCGCCGTTGTCGGCGGCCTGTTGGGACGCAGCATCGATCGCGGCCGCACCGTCTGCCGCTGAACCGGATTTCAAGGAGAGCGACCATGAACAGCCTGAAAATCAGCTTGGGCCTTGCCCTGCTCACGATGGGCGCCGCCACCCCGGCGCTGGCCGGCGATGATGATTGGCGCGATCGCCGCAACGCCTCCCCGCGCGAAGTGGCGCGCAGCTATGATCGCGTCCAGGAAGAGCGCCGCGATCTCGCCCGGGCCCAGTACCGCGGTGACCCCCGCGACATCCGCGAGGAATCGCGCGAGCTGTATCGGGCGCAGCGCGAGTTCCGTCAGGATCGTGCCGATCTTTATCGGGCTGGCTGGGACGATGATCGCCGCCGCGGCGGCTGGGATGATGATGACCGCCGGCGTGGCCAGAAGAACGGCCGGGGCTGGGGCCCGGGTGGCCGGCCAGCCAACGATTGGCGCTTTCGCCAGGATGGCTGGAACCGGCCGGGCTGGCACGCCGAACAATTCTATCGGCCCGGCAACAACTACCAGCCGCGCTATCTGGGCGCCAATGATCAGATCTGGCGCGGGTATGACAACCGGTATTACTGCCGGCGCAGCGATGGCACCACCGGCCTGATCATCGGTGGTCTCACCGGCGGCACGTTGGGCAATGTGCTGGCGCCGGGCGGCTCCAAGGTGCTGGGCAGCATCATCGGCGGCACGCTGGGTGCCGTGATCGGCAACAGCGTCGACCGCAACCGCGTGGTCTGCCGTTAAGCACCTGCCGTTGTGGCGTTGAAAAAAAGCGATGGCGTTCATCGGATAAACCCGATGGACGCCATTCGCCTGTCCGGCCTATCCTGTGCCGAACAAGGGAGATGAATGATGGCCAAGAAAAAAGCCAAGGATGATGCGATCAATCTGGGCATGCCCGATGATCAGCGCCGCGCAATTGCCGAAGGCCTGTCGCGTCTGCTGGCCGATACCTACACGCTCTATCTGAAAACCCACAATTTCCACTGGAACGTGACCGGCCCGCAGTTCAATTCGCTGCACCTGATGTTCGAAGGCCAGTATACGGAATTGGCGCTGGCGGTTGACCTGATCGCCGAACGGATCCGGGCGCTGGGTGAACCGGCGCCGGGCAGCTATTCGGCCTTTGCCAAGCTGTCGACCATCAAGGAGGCCGACGGCGTGCCCAGCGCCACCGACATGGTGCGCATTCTGGCCGACGATCAGCTGGCCGTTGTCCGCACCGCGCGCAGCGTGTTTCCGCTGGCCGATGCGGCCCAAGATGAGCCGACTGCCGATCTGCTCACCCAGCGCATGCAGGTGCACGAGAAAACCGCCTGGATGCTGCGCGCCAATCTGGGCTGAGGCTCAGTCGCCGCGCTTGCAATACAGCAGCACTGTCACGCCGGCCAGGGCGGCCGCCACGCTGCCGGCAATGATGCCTAGCTTGGCGGCCGCTTCCTGGGAGCTGCCTTCGCCAAAGGCCAGGGCAGAGATGAACAGGCTCATGGTGAAGCCGATCCCGCACAAGAGCGACAGGCCCCATATTTGCCAGACATTGGCATTGGCCGGCATGTCGACGATGTCCAGCTTCACCAGCGTCATGATCGCGCCAAAGATGCCGATCATCTTGCCGAACACCAGGCCGGCCGCGATGCCCATCACCAGCGGATTGATCGCGGTATCCAATGAAAGCCCGCGCACATCCACGCCGGCATTGGCAAATCCGAAGATCGGCACAATGGCAAAGGCCACCCACGGCGCAATGCCATGCTCCACCCGCAGCAGCGGGCTGTCACGGATCTCCGGCACGCCGGGGCTGGGCTGGATGGGCAGCGCCAGCGCGGTGATGACCCCGGCCAGCGTGGCGTGGATACCGCTGGCATGCACCGCAACCCACAAGGCCGCCCCCACCAGCAGATAGGGCCACACCACCTGCACCCGACGCCAGTTGAGCACGGCCAGCAGGCCGCACAGCCCGGCCGCTGCCGCCAGTGCCATCAGATCAACGCCTTCGGTATAGACAGCGGCGATCACCACGATGGCGCCCAGATCGTCGATCACGGCAATCGCCGTCAGCAGCAATTTCAGGCTGCCCGGCACCTTGTCGCCCAGCAGCGCCATCACGCCCAGGGCAAAGGCGATGTCGGTCGCGGTGGGGATGGCCCAGCCCTTCATATTGGCCGGTGCATCAAGATTGAGGCCCAGGAACACCAGCGCCGGCACGGCCATGCCCGCCGCTGCTGCTACGCCGGGCAGGATGCGGCGCGGCCAGCTTGCCATCTCGCCATCGACAAACTCGCGCTTGATCTCGCAGCCGACGAGCAGGAAAAACAGCGCCATCAACGCATCGTTGATCCAGTGGAGCAGGCTCATCGGCCCGACGTCCACGTGCAGCAGGTGGAAATAATCCTCTGCAAGTTTTGAGTTGGCGATGCCCATCGCTGCTGCAGCCGCCAGCATCAAGATTTGGCCGCCCGCCGCCTGGCTGGACAGCAGTTCACGGATGACGCTCAGGCGCAGGCGGGGCAGGGGCAAAGCCATGGCCCTGCCTTACCAAGCAAGGCTTTGGCCGAAAAGCAAAACCGATTCAGCGCGTGTAGTTGGTTGCCACCCAGTCGCGATAGCTGCCGTCAATCACCGCCCGCCACCAGCCTTCGTTGGCCAGATACCAGTCCAGCGTTTCGGCAAAGCCCTGATCGAATGTCCGCGCCGGGGCATAGCCCAGCTCGGCGCGCGCCTTGGTTTCATCGATGGCGTAGCGGCGATCATGGCCGGGGCGATCGGTGACGAAGGTCTTCAGGCTGGCCGTGGGCAGGCCCTTGGCCGCCGGCGAGTCCGGGAAGCGCGCGGCGAGGCCGGGGTCAGCGGCAAAGGCGGCGTCAACGGCAGCGCACAGCGTTTCGATCACGGTCAGGTTCGGCAGTTCGGCACCGCCGCCGATATTGTAAGTCTCGCCCACCCGGCCCTTGAGCAATGTCGCCTCAATGCCGCGGCAATGATCTTCCACCTGCAGCCAGTCACGGATCTGCATGCCGTCACCATAGATCGGCAGCGGCCGGCCGTGCAGAGCGTTGATCAGGAACAGCGGGATCAGCTTTTCCGGAAACTGGTACGGGCCATAATTGTTGGAGCAGTTGCTGGTCGTCACCTGCAACCCATATGTGTGGTGCCAGGCCCGCACCAGGTGATCGCTGGCTGCCTTGCTCGCCGAATAGGGGCTGTTGGGCGCATAGGCGGTTGTCTCGCTGAACGCCGGGTCGTTCGGCCCCAGCGTGCCATAGACCTCGTCAGTGGAGACATGGTGGAAGCGATGCGGCACGCCCGACCCGGACAGCCAAGCGGCCCGAGCAGCCATGAGCAAAGACAATGTGCCGATGACATTGGTATCCACGAACGCCGCTGGGCCGTGGATGGAGCGGTCAACATGGCTTTCGGCGGCGAAGTGCACGATGGTGTCGATGGCGTGGTCGGCTAACAGTTTTTCGACCAGCGCGGTGTCGCGGATATCACCATGGACGAACTCGACACTGTTCAGCCCATCGAGATTGGCGCGATTACCGGCGTAGGTGAGGGCATCCAGGACGACCACGCCATCTTGCGGGTGATGCTGGCGCCAATAGTGCACGAAATTGGCGCCGATGAAGCCGGCGCCGCCGGTCACGAGCAGATTGGTCATGCGGTGAGGTCTTTCAGGCAGTCGATCAGTTCGTGGCGCCAGTGGCGGGCGGGGCCAGTGATGGCCCAACTGCTGCCCTTGTCGAGCACGCTCCACGCCGGGCGGCGCGCCGGGGTGGGATAATCTGTGGTGGCAATCGGAATGATCGGCACGTGGCGGGTCAAAAGCCCCAGGCGCAGGGCCTCGTCCTGGATGGCGACAGCGAAATCATACCAACTGGTGATGCCCGCATCGGTCCAGTGGAAAACGCTGCTGTGGCCCTGCAAGGCCCAGATGGCGCGGGCAAGGCTGAGCGCGTGGGTGGGTGTGCCGACCTGATCGGCGACGACGCGCACCTCGTCACGTTCGGCCATCAGCCGCAGCATCGTACGAACGAAGTTGTTGCCCTGCGCTGCATAGACCCAGGCCGTGCGGATGATCAGCGGTGCCGGGTGATGCGCGGCGGCGGCCTGTTCACCGGCCAGCTTGGTGCGGCCATAGGCGCTGGCCGGAGCGGGCGGCGTATCGGGTCGATAGGGCAGGCAGGCCTGACCGTCGAAAACATAATCGGTCGAAACCTGCACGAAGCGGGCGCCAACGCTGGCAGCGGCAGCAGCGAGATAGCCAACAGCCGTAGCATTGACCAGCAGTGCAGCGGCTTCTTCGGCCTCGGCCTTGTCCACGGCGGTCCAGGCGGCTGCGTTGACCAGCAGATCGGGCTTGGCGGCGGCCACCATGGCGGCAACCTGCGCTGCATTGCCGATGTCGAACTCAGCCTCTGGCGGCGCGATCAGGATGACACCGTTCGGCGCACTGGCGGCGAGCGCGCGGCCCAACTGCCCACCGCTTCCAGCGACGAGCACTCTCATGCGAACATCTCCGCGTCAGCCAACAGCGGCGCGGCCTCATCCTTGCCAGAAAGCTGCGGCGCCACGCCCACATCCGGCCAGGCGATGCCGATGGCGGGGTCATTCCAGCGCAGGCTGCGGTCGCTGGGCGGATGATAGAGCGTCGTGCATTTGTAGAGGAAATCCGCCGTCTCGCTGAGCACCACAAAGCCGTGGGCAAAACCAGGCGGTATCCACAACATGCGGTGGTTTTCGGCGCTGAGTTCGACACCCACCCACTGGCCGAAATGCGGCGAGGAACGGCGGATATCGACCGCCACGTCAAACACCACGCCTTCGGTCACGCGCACCAGTTTGCCCTGCGGGTTTTCCAGCTGATAATGCAGCCCGCGCAGCACGCCGCGCGCTGACCGGCTGTGATTGTCCTGCACGAAATCCATGGTCAGCCCGGCCGCGGCAAAGCTCGCCTGGTTCCAGCTTTCGAGGAAAAAGCCGCGCGCATCGCCAAAGACCTTTGGTTCGATGATCAGCACACCGGGCAGGGTGGTTTCGACGATGTTCATCGGCCGTCCTTCAACTGGCCAAGCAGATACTCGCCATAACCGGACTTGCGCAGCGGCGTCGCGATTGCCTCCAGTTTGGCATCATCGATATGCCCCAGCCGCCAGACGATCTCTTCCGGGCAGCAGATCTTCAGGCCCTGTCGCTCCTCGACAATGCGGACATAATTGGCGGCATCGAGCAGGGAGGCGTGGGTGCCGGTATCGAGCCAGGCAAAACCGCGCCCCATCAGTTCGACGTTGAGTTTGCCGGCTTCGAGATAAATCCGGTTGAGATCGGTGATTTCCAGTTCGCCGCGCGGGGACGGTTTCAGATCGCGGGCCAGTGCCACGGCATCGCCATCATAGAAATAGAGGCCGGTGACGGCATAGTGGCTTTTGGGGTGCTCGGGTTTTTCCTCAATCGTTTCGGCCCGGCCCTGTGTATCAAACGATACCACGCCATAGGCCTTGGGATCATTGACGTAATAGCCGAAAACGGTGGCGCCGTCCTGCCGTGCATCGGCATTGGCTAGCAACTCGGGCAGGCCGTGGCCATGATAGATATTGTCCCCCAAGATCAGGATCGAGGGATCGTTGCCAACGAAATCTGCGCCGATGTGATAAGCCTGTGCCAGACCCTCAGGCCGTGGCTGCTGGGCGTAATTGATGCTGATGCCCCACTGGCTGCCGTCGCCGAGCAGATGTTGGAACGCAGCCGCATCGCCCGGCGTGGTGATGATCAATATCTCCGTCACGCCGGCCAGCAACAGCACCGACAGCGGATAATAGATCATCGGCTTATCATAAACCGGCATCAACTGCTTCGATACCGGTTTGGTCAGCGGATAAAGCCGTGTGCCTGATCCGCCGGCCAGGATGATCCCACGCCGCATATGGTCGCCTCCCCGTTTCAGACGGAAGGCGGGGCCGCCCGTCGCTCGTCGCTCGTCTATTTCGCGGCCGGCCCAGCTGCCGGTTTGGCTGCGCCGCCTGCGGCCGCCGCAGTGCCGGCCTTTTCCAACTGCGCTGCCACCTTGTCCGGGGCGTCATAGCCCTTTCCATAGGTGATTTTGGCCTTATTGACTTCGCGCAGGCGGGTCAACTCGGCTTGCAGACGCTTGCCCACTTCCTGGCGCTGGATCACCTGTTGGGCATAGCTGATGGCCTTTTCACCGATGAACGGATCGGTTTTCATTTCGGCAACGACGTTGACATAGACCACAGGGGCGGGGGCCCCCTGAGGCTGATCGGTGTACATGAACGGCTCTCCGTTCGGCCCCTTCGACAGTTTGACGAATTCCTGGCCCAGGCGCGGATCAAGCACCAGCGTGTCGATCTGCTGCGGAGCGCGGCGATATTCGATGTTCTGTTCGAGCAGCAGCCGTTCCACCTCCTGCATGGTCTTGGCTTCCTTCAGCGGCAGCGCGGCCGATTTGGGCGTGCGAAGGAATTGGATCTGATCCAGCGTCATGATGCGGCGTTCGGCAAACATGATCGGATTGTCGCTGATGAACTTCTGGGCGCCCTCACGCGGGGTCTGATTCACCTTGCCGGCCACTTCGGCCTGCAGCGCCTGTACCAGCAGATTCTCATCGGCGCGGGCCTTGGCCAACACGAATTGCGGCGACTGGTCCAGCTTCTTGGTGCGGGCCTCGGCGGCCAGCATCTTGCGCTCGATGACCCGCGACAGCGCCACCGCCTCGACCAGTTTGCGCGGTGCCGATTGGGCCTGGGACCCCATGCCGCCAATTTCGGCATTGACCTCGTGGATCGTGACATCCTTGCCATCAACTGTGGCTACCACCTGGCCTTCCGGGGCCTTGGCGTCGTTGCTGCACGCCGTCAGCGTCAGCGCGGCCATAGCGGCCAGCAAAATCGGAACTTGCGTCGCTTTCATCACGTCACTCCCACCATTTTCATTCACGGCGAACACTTTCAATTCACCAAAATTATCGCATCTCTTGCCGCCCTGCGCCGCAATGGTCAATGGCGCGCAGAGCTTGTTCAATATGGCCGGCCGAATGCCGCGCTCATGATGGCACGGGCATTGCTGCCTTGTCTTCGCATCAGCCGCCGCAGGATCTGGCCCCAGCAAATCAGCCAATGCAGTGGCCACAGCCAGCGATGATGGCGCCACGTGAAGCGCAGCCGCGATCGTGCCAACCAATAATCGGCAAAGGCGCTGCGCTTCGCCCGCGCACTGCCTGATCCGATCGATCGGCCAGCCTTGTGAAACACGGTTGCGCCATGCGCAAAGGCGGTTTCATAGGCCTGCGAACCAAGCTTGCGATTGCGCACCGCCCAGTCGATTTCTTCGAAATAGAGGAAATAATCTTCCTGCATCAGACCCACATCGCCGAGAAACCCGCGGCTGACAGCGAGGCTGGCGCCCAGCACGAAATCGGTGGCATCGGCCACATCCTGCGGGCTGTACTTGATGGTGGCCGGCTGCTCGCCGCCCAGTGAGCGGCCGCTGCCCGTGAAGATATTATAGGATGAACCGTTGAGCGCCTGGATACGATCGGGCGACCAATAATGGCGCACGACCGTGCCGCACATGCCGACGCGCGGCGTTGCCATCATGCGCGATAACAGGCCCATCGCCGCATCGGGCGCTACCACCGTGTCATTGTTGAGAAGCCAGAAATGCTTGAGCTGGCCATCGCGCAGCAAATGGCGCAGGCCAAGATTGTTCCCACCGGCAAAACCCCGGTTCGTGTCTGAAATGATGAGGGTCAAAGGTGCAATCACGCCACCTTCGCCCACTGCCATGCCGGGCAGTTCTGCCAAGGGCACCGGCTTGGCCACTGGCGGCGTGGAAAAGGCCGCCATGTCGGTCGATTCCGGTACGGCGTCCAAGGTTCCGGCGGCCCATGCGCGCAGACGATCGGCAGAATCGTCGTCCGATCCATTTTCCACCACCACGATCTTCATCGGAAGCGCCGATCGCAGCAGGCTTTCCAGGCACTCAATGGTATCGGCAGCGCCGCGGTAGTTGACGATCACCACCCCAAGCAACGGTGGCAGGGGCGACGGGGCGAGCGCGCCAGGGCTGCGGGCGCTGGTTTCAGGGTTGGCGGCGTTCATGCCGCATCGCCGTGCCAATGGGTGGCAGCATCCTCGCCGGTGGCGCTGATCACGCGCAGCATTTCGGTGCAGCGCAGCAGGCGAATCTTTGCCAGCACGGCCAGGCCGCTCATCTTGTTGGCCAAGCCTGACAGGCGTTCTGAGGACAGCAACCGACCGCCATCGACAATCACCGACGCCGGCATCAGCGCCGCCTTGAGCAGCCAGCGCCAAAGGGGCCGACCGGCGGCGCGATGTTCTGCCCAATCATGGGAGACATGGCGCCGCCATTTCACCGTCAGGCTGGCGACATCGGTGCGTGCCGGGTGATAGATGCGCATCGCCGGAACAAAAACCGGGCGATAGCCGGCCGCGCTGGCGCGACGCCCCCAGTCACGATCCTCGGCAATACCGATACCCGCGAAGGGCCCCACGGCTTCATGCACGCTGCGGTGCATGGCCAGGTTGCCAGTGCCGGAAAAGCCCTGCTTTTCGATATACATGCGCTGGCGGTAAGCAAATACGGCCTCAAAGGCTTCCACAGGCGTGAGATGTTCGGGATCAACGAAATCGATGCGCACGTCGCCTCCCACCACGGCGCGGGTGCCGCCGGCTTCCACGGCCTCCACGGCTGCCTTCAGCCAGCCATCGCCGGCCCGGCAATCGGCATCGATGAAGGCCAGCACTGGTGCACGGGCAACCGCCACGCCAGCATTGCGGGCGGGGCCGGGGCCAGGTGTCGGCTCCGAAAGCAGGATGACGTCGGGGTGGGTGGCGACCACCTCGGTGGGCATCTGGCGCGAGCCATTGTCGACCACGATGATCTCCACCGCGCCGTCCAGCGCCTGAGCCTCAACCGAAATCAAACAGCGCTCCAGCGCATCGGCCATGTTGAAGTGCGGGATGATCACCGACACCCGAAACTGATCCGGGCTGCGTGCCGGCAGGCTGGCCATTACAGGCACCTGGCCGTCAGGCAGCCAGCCGGGCCATGGCCGCCGACATCATCAACAACGAAGCGACGCCGGGATAGCCAAAGCGGAAGTGGGGATCGCCCGGGCCTTCGCGCCGTTCCAGCAGGTCGACGGTGTTGACGAATAACTTTAGGTCGCGCTCGATGGCCAGCGGCGAGTGGACGCCGCCCATTTCCGCATAAACATCATCGACGGTGAACCAGCCATCGGCCGAACTGCCGGCGCGGGCAGCCGCTACCAGCAGGCCCCAGTGCACCCGGGCCTCATCGCGGGCCAGATTGGCCTGGACGCGGCGCGGCAAGCTGGCTTGCCATTCGGCAATCACTCGTTCCACGGCCACGCGGGCATCGGCATCACCGACCACGCTGCGGTTGTCGTTCATGGCCAGCAGGCCGGCCTGGTGGCCGAGCAGGCGCACGAGATAGGGCGAGCCACCCGCCATCTGGGTGATCATCGCCAGCGCCGCCGCATCATAGCGGATTTCGGCCGCGCGTTCACCTAAGCGGAGCAGTTCCTTAACCTCGACGCTGTTCATCGGCCGCATCGGCAGGCCAGTGATGTTGCGGCGGATCGAGGGCGCATAGCCGATCAGCTCGTCGAGGTTGAGCGCGACACCGGTAATGATGAGCTGCACACGCGCTGCCCGGTCAGAAAGATTCTTGATTAATTCGGCGACTTCGCGGCGGAAGTTCACGTCCACGACGCGATCATACTCGTCGAGGATAACCAGAACGCGGGTGCCGACCACCCCGGCCATCACGTCGGCTAGTTCGCGGGCGCCGTATTGGCCTTCGGGCAACATCACCTCGAAATTGTCGCCTTTTTCGGCCTCGGCCGAGTTGGGCAATACAGAGTTGTGATAGATGCGCGGAATGCGGGCGCACACCGAACGGAACATGTCGGAAAAATTGGCGGCCGTGCCGCAGCTGCCATAGATGACGAGATAGCGAGCTTCCCGGGCGGTTTCGGCAAACACATGGGCTAGGCTGGTCTTGCCGATGCCGCGTTCGCCATAGATCACGACATGGACGCGCTGTTCCTCGACGGCATTGATCAGGGCAGACATGGCCTCGCGGCGGCCGGCAAAGGATTCGCGGGCGATGACCGGCTGCGACGCGCCCAGTGCGTCACGCAGGGCAAGACGCCGGCGGGCCGATTCATTGGCCAGATCGGTTTCCACGTCGTCTGATGCACTGGCCATGAAACGCGGTAGCATCGGGCCCGGCTCGGCCGCAGCGCGTCGCCACACCTCGCCGCTGGCGCCAGGGGTGCCGTCGATAACGGTTGGTGCCGGTGCTGTCTGGTTGTCAGGCAGGGTGTCCGAGAGATCGGGATCGGCCAGATCACTGCCGATCGGCTCGGCAGTTTCATCACGAAGCTTGCGTTTCCAAATCATAAACACTCCGAAAAATCACGGCCGGATCCGGCTTGTTGCAAAATCGCCCGCCATCATCGAGCCAGCCGGCCCGCACTGGCTGCAGGCCGTTTCCTGCGCCGCCATAACGGCCACGACTTATCATCGCATGCTGTCGATGTGCCACGAAGCGGCCTCTGATGCGAGGGGGAATTGTGCCTCGAACGGGATAATTTGCTCAAAAAAGGTTGTGAAATCGGGTGAAAAGGTTGCCGCAAGTGGCGGATACGTGTACCGAACGTGCCGTTGGGGTTTCTAGTTTACGGTCGTAACTGAGTTGTAGTGACTTTGCGGCAAACTGTCGTGGTGGGGACATGAACACGATGAATGGTGCAGGTTTGAACGGGATTGATGCTAAGGTGCAGAAGTTACCCCTGATGTCTGCACTGGCATCGTTGGCGTTCATTGCGTCACTGGCGGCACCGGCTGCCGCCCAGATCAACCCCTACGCCCAAACTGGCAATGCTGGTGGCGACAACGACGACGATTCGCTGCGGGCGCCTTCGGCCGTGCCCGGACTTTCCGGCTACAGCCGCGGCCTGTCGTTGGGGGCGTCGATTTCGACCCGCTATGAAGACAATCTCCTGCGCCAGGCTGTAAAGGACGACGGCATCCGGATCCGCCCGCTGGTGAGCGGTCGCTATGGCCTCGGACTTGGCCGTGGTGGCCTGTTCGTGCAGGGCAATTACGGCCGCGATGTCATTTACGGCAGCAACCGGGTAGCGCCTTCCGAACGCCTGATGCTGGGTGGCGGCCTGGATTTCAACCTTTCGCGCTGCACGGGTCAGGTCGGCGGTTCGTGGCGGCGAGGCCTCAGCTTCATCACTGAAGCATCCCAGTTTGGGGGCTTCAGCCAGGAAACGGCAACCGCTGGTTTTTCCGCGCAATGCCGGTTGGGCGGCGCGTTCAGCATCAACGGTTCGGTGCTGCGCTCCGATGCGTCCGTGGTCCGGAATGCCACCGGCGGGCCGGCAACAACAGCCTTCGATACCCAACGCTGGAGTTATTCGGCCGGCATCGGATTTGGCAACGCTGCATTGGGCCAGTTCAATCTTGGTGGATCGATTTCGGATTCGACCATGCCGGGCCGCCTGTTGCTCACGCCCGAAGGTCTGGTGGAAGACGGGCTCAACCAACGCAGTCTGCGGCTCGGCTATTCCCGCCGCTTCGGGTCAAAGATCAATGTTTCGGCTGGCGTTTCATATCTTGACACGCAGCCCAGCACATCGGTGAACGTCGTCTTTATCGATGGTGTGCCCCAGTTGGTTGATCGTCCGGGCTTCAAGGGCGCTGGCTATGACGCAGCCATCGATTTCACTTTCTCACCGCGCCTGGGACTGGCGCTCACCGCCGGGCGCAACACAAGCGCCAACGGCATCGTTGGCGCGCAGTTCGTGATTGCGACGTTCTGGGCGGCCCAGATCGATTACCGGTTGGGTACGCGATATACGCTCTCTACCGGGATCAACTTGCGCAACAGCAAGTTCCGCG
This sequence comes from Sphingomonadales bacterium 32-65-25, assembly GCA_002280855.1. Taxonomy (GTDB): domain Bacteria; phylum Pseudomonadota; class Alphaproteobacteria; order Sphingomonadales; family Sphingomonadaceae; genus Sandarakinorhabdus. The sequence goes on from NCEU01000007.1 coordinate 374,379, forward strand.
GCGCCTTTGAATCTGCGCTCGATCCGGTTCGGCGCCAGGCAGATGATTTCACCCGTATTTACGCCCAGTTTGGCGGCCGGCTTGGGCAGCGCTTACGTTTGTCGATCGATGTCGCCCACAACCGGCGCAAGTCGAATCCGGCGGCCCTGAATTTCAATTCGACAGGCGTTGGCTTGTCCCTTGGTTATCAGTTGGGAAGAGGTTGAAGATGACACGTCTGATCCAGGCAGCCATTATTTCGGTGCTGTTGTCCGGCACCGCCGTGGCGCAAACCAACGATTACAAAGGCTATGTGCTCGGCCCTGACGACAGCGTGCAGGTGATCGTCTATGGCCAAAGCGAGTTCAATGTCACCACGCGCGTGAAGGCTGATGGCACGATCGTGATGCCGCTGATCGGCATCGTGAAGGCCAGCGGCGAGACCAACATCACGCTGGCCAAGACGATCACCGACAAGCTGGTGGCCAGCGGATATCTGAAGGACCCGCTCGTCAATATCGAAGTCGGCAGCTATATCTCTCGCTCCGTCAATATTGCCGGCGCCGTTAGTGCGCCCGGGATCGTGCCGCTGGATCGGCCTTACCACGCGCTGGAAGCGCTGCTGAAGGCCGGATGGGTGCGGTCCGACGGGGCCACTTTCGTCTATCTGCGCCGACCAGGTCAGCCGGAGCGCAAGCTGGACGTGGAGCAACTGGTGCGCGGCGACGCCAATTCCGATCCTCTGCTGACTCCGGGCGATACTCTGTTCGTGCCGCCGGCGGAAACCTTCTTCATCTACGGGCAGATCAATGCCCCGGGCATGAAGGCCATCCTGCCAGGCATGACCATCCGCCAAGCGATCGCGCTTTCGGGCGGCGTGTCGCCATCGGGCAAGGCAGACAAGGTTGGCCTGGTGCGGGCCAATGGCAAGGAAATCGATGGCGATCCGTCCATGAAAGTACAGAACGGCGATGTGATCATCATCAAGGAGCGCCTGTTCTGATCATTGCATGATCAGAACGCGTGTTCTTGTGATGGGTAATGGGAAAGGGGCCAGGCAAACTGGCATGAAACGATGAGCATCATTCAGCTTTTGCGTATTCTGGTGGCCCGGCGATGGATCGTCTTTGGCTGCATGATCCTGTCCCTTATTGTGGCCGGAGCGGTGGGCAAGATCCTGCCGGCCCGGTACCCGGCCACTGCCCGCGTATTGATGGACAATTTCAAGCCTGACCCTGTGACCGGCACCATGATGAATGCCGTTGGCCTGCGCAGCTTCACGCGCACGCAGATGGAGTTGATCAAGGATTACCGTATCGCCGGGGAAGCGGTCGACAAGCTGGGGCTCACCAGCAACGCCGACCTTCTTGCACAGTGGCAGTCGGCCACGGGCGGCAATGGTGATTTCCGCCGCTGGGTCGCTGATCGGATCATCACCAGTACCCGTGTCGATCTCATCGAGAATTCCAACATTCTGGCCATCAATTACGAGGCCAGCAATCCAGAAGTGGCGCGGCGCACGGCCAATGCCCTGCGCGAGGCCTACATCGAGAACAGCCTCAAATTCCGCACCGATAGCGCCGGCCGAACGGCCGAATGGTATCGCGAACAGGCCAATCGCGCCCTCAAGGCACTCGAATCCGCTGAATCTGCAAAGACCAGGTTCGAGCAGGAAAACGGCATCGTGATGACGTCGAGCGGCGAAGCCGAGACCGTGAAATTGGCCAGTCTGCAGGCCGCGCTCACGGCGGCGCGCAGCAATGAAAGCATGCAGCAGTTCGAAGCCGTGAAGCAGTCAACCACGTCGGGCGTTGTCGATACGCTGAAGGTGCAACTGGCGACCCTGAACGATCAGATCGAGATGGCGTCGGAACGGCTGGGTGTGCAGCACCCGACCTATATCGCCATGCAGGCGCGCCGGCTGCAGCTTGAACGACAGCTCGGCCGCGAACAGGCGGCCGCTCGTCAGGCGGGTGCCGCCCAGTTGGGCGCGTCGCGCAGCAGCGTTGCCCAAATCGAGGCTGCATATGAATCGCAGCGCTCCAAGGTCTTCTCGATGAAGGAAAAGCTGGACAAGCTGAATCAACTGGTCAGCGAGGTGGTTTTGCGGCGTGGGCAATATGAACAGGCTGCCAAGCGCACCGCCGATTTGCAGCTGGAATCCAACGTGGCCGATGCCGGCCTGGTCGTGCTCGGCGATGCCACGGTTTCTGCCCAGCCGTCCTTCCCGAATTGGCCGCTGATCATCGGCTTGGCCGTCGGCGCTGGTCTCTCGTTGGGCATCGTGATGGGGCTGTTTGTCGAGCTGGTGAACCGCCGTGTCCGCGGTGCCGAAGACCTGAGCTATGCAGCCCGGGTTCCGGTGTTTGCCGTCATTGCCGAACGCCGCAAGCCGGAGTGGCACCAGATCCTCAAGCGCATCCTGGCGCGTGGCAATGCCACCGCGTCGGGCATGCAGCCAGCCGAATGAGTAAAGATGCCATGGACAATACCGAAACTGACATCGGCCCCAGCGAGGCCGTAATCGATGGCGCTGCCGCCAGCCAGGTGACAGGCAGCACCGACGGCAACGAACGCTATGACGCCCCGATCCGTGATGTTCTGACTCGCCTGGGTTATCTGTCACAGGATCAGGTGGCCAAGGTGCAGGCCCATGCTGCTGAGCGCGGTTTGGACTTCGATCAGGCGGCGCTGGAACTGGGCTTCATCACCACTGACGATCTGGATCGCGCCCGCGAACAATTGATCAACAGCCTGGCATTGCAGAATATCGCCCGTCGTCCGGTTTCGGATGAACTGGTGGTGCTCTCTGATCCCGGCTCGGTGCGGGCGGAATCGATCCGCATGCTGCGCACATCGGTCATTGCCCAGCACATCAAGAACGGCCGGCGCGGCCTTGCCGTGGTGGCCACGGCTGATGGCCACGGCTGTTCGTGGGTCGCTGCCAATCTGGCGGTGGCATTGAGTCAGGTGGGCTTCAAGATCCTGCTGGTCGATGCCAACATGCGCTCGCCCCGTCAGGATCAGATTTTCGGCCTGGATCCCAACGCGCCGGGCCTGTCCAGCTTCCTGTCGCTACAGGTTGCCCGCCCCGAACGTGTCGTCAATGCCAATGTGTTGCCCGGACTGGCACTGATCACTGCGGGCCCGCCAACCAGCCGGCCGCAGGAATTGCTGTCTGGCAACCGCTTCCGCGACGGTGTCAACACGCTGCTGCGTGAATATGATCTGGTGATCTTCGACACGCCGGCTGCCAATACCAGCGCCGATGCGCTGAACCGAGCAGTTGGCTGCAGCCCGCTGCGCGGTTGTTGGCGCGGTGCTGAACGAGTTCTGATGCCGGACCCGGGGGGCATTGCACCGGCAGCGGCACCGCCGGCCACCGATTGGCGGCGGCTGGCGGCCGCGCATTGGCCGATGTGGCTGGGCCTTGCCGCGATGGCGCTGCCCACGCTGCTCGCGCTTGCTCAAGGACCATGGCAGGAAGAATCCGGCGTGCACGGCATCATCGTGCTGGTCACCGGCCTGTGGCTGGTGTGGCGCCGGCAGGACGAGATTTTGGCAAACCGAAAGGAGGGCAATCCCTGGATCACCGCGGCAATTCTTGCGGTGGCCGTGCCCCTTTATGTCGCCGGCCGCGCTTTTGAATTCATCAGTATCGAAGCTGGCGCGCTGTTGCTGGCGCTGGTCGCCGTGGCCCACCAATATTGGGGCCTGAAAGTGACGGCGATGCTGTGGTTCCCGATTGTCTATCTTGGCTTCGTGGTGCCGCTTCCGGGTTGGTTCCTCGACACCATTACGCTGCCGCTCAAGGAATTCGTGTCGGAACTGGTCACTGGGGGACTGGCAGCAGTTGGTTATCCGGTCGGCCGCATGGGCGTCACCCTCTACATCGGCTCCTACCAGTTGCTGGTGGAAGACGCCTGTTCCGGCCTCAATTCACTGATCAGCCTCACGGCCATCGGACTGTTTTATGTCTATCTTATCCGCGGTTCCAACCCGCTTTATTCGCTGCTGCTGCTGGCCATGGTGATCCCGATTGCCATCGCGGCCAACATCGTGCGCGTCGGGGCGCTTGTGCTGATCACCTATCACCTCGGCAACGCCATGGCGCAGGGTTATCTGCACAATTTTGCCGGCATGGTCACGTTCGTGTCGGCCTTGTTGTTCATCTTCGCTCTGGATTGGGCACTTACCCCCATCCGCCGCCGCCTGGAAAGCAAGGCAGCATGAAGAGCGGGATTAATCGTCGCGATGTCCTTCTGGGCGGCGCCCTGTTGACCGGTGCCGGCGGCGCGGCGGCACTAGTGCCGCGTGGTCGGTTGGTGCTGATGCCCAAGGGCCATGAACTCGAAGCGATCGTGCCGAAGAAGCTGGGTGGCTGGACCTACGTGCCCACCCCCGGCATTGTCATGCCGCGCACCGAAGGCACGCTTTCCGCCAAGCTATATGGCGATGTTCTCAGCCGCGTCTATGTATCTGAATCCCGGCTGCCCGTGATTCTGGTGATGGCCTATGGCCCTGTGCAGAACGACCTGCTGCAGCTGCATCGGCCGGAAGTTTGTTACTCGGCGGTTGGTTTCCAGGTGTCGGGCACCACCCCAGCCAAGCTGCCGTTGGCGGCGGGAGTGGAACTGCCGATCCGCGAGTTGGTGGCGGAATCTGATCGCCGTGTCGAAACCATCACCTATTGGACCCGGGTGGGTGATGATCTGCCGACCAACGGGACAGAACAGCGCATTGCCAAGCTGAAGCAGCAATGGGCCGGCTATGTGGCCGATGGCATATTGGTTCGCATGAGCTGCGCCGTGCCGCCCGAACCCGGCGTACGCGATCAGTTGGCAGAGTTCGCGCGCGAGTTGGTGAAGGCGGTCCCGGCGGTCGATTTGCCGGCGCTGATAGGACGGCCGCTTGCGGCCCGGCTCGCATGAAGGGGGATTCAGCCCTAGTTGAAGGGCTGCAAAACGCGCCAGATGAATGCGATCGTAGCAACGAACAGGGCCACGGCCCCAGCGTGCATGATCATTTCGCCGGATTTCATCGCTTCATTGCCGATGTAGTTGGTCACAGCACAGCCGACAGCAGCAACAAGATATTGCCAGAGATGGTCACGAGGTTCGCCTTGGCTGCGCTGCAGAAACAGCACGATCAGGCCGGCAAACGTCATCACCGTCAACCAATCGTATGGCGTTTCCATTCAATCAACTCCCTCGTTCTAGCCTGTATAGCAACTGGTAAGCGGCTGGCCAGACTAATTGCAGTCCATCATGGTTTTTGCACTTCGCAGCGATTGGACGCCGTGTTGTGAACAGCCACCATCCGATCGCCCCTGCCACAGCAGCCCCAGCCACTGCCGCCAGCTCCGGCGGGCCCGGCATGCCGCTGGGCTTTGCCATCCTTATCGTGCGTCTGCTGGAATTCATGGCAGTGGGTCTTGCCGGTTTGTGGCTGGTCAATGTCAGCCCCACTGATCTGGGCAGCAATCTCGAAATATATACGCGGGTAACCCTCATCGCCAGTCTGGCTTTTGCCGTTTTGGCTGAAAGCCTCGGCAGTTATGATATCGAAGCGCAGTTCAGCCTGCGGCTGGGCTGGCGGCGAGTGCTTCTGGCGTGGACGATGGCGGCGCTATTCCTCATCACCATCGGCTTCCTGCTGAAATCCTCCGAACAGGTTTCGCGGGCTTGGGCGATCAGTTGGTTCGTGGCGGGCGGCACGGCTCTGCTGCTCACACGCATCATCACCACCATGTGGGTACGCCGCCTCAAGAAGCGCGGCACCTTCAACGAACGCGTCGCGATCTTCGGCGCCGGGCCGCAAGGGGTGCGCTTTGCCGAATATGTGCAGGCGCATGATCGCCTCACCATAACGCTTGTTGGGATCTTCGATGATCGCCGGCCCGATCGATTGCCCACTGAAGCCGCCGGCGTACCGGTGCTGGGCAATCTCACCACGCTGATCGGCATGATCCGCGAGGGTCTGATCGATCAGGTGGTGGTGGCGCTGCCGTGGGCAGCCGAGCGCCGCTTGCAGGATGTGATGGCCCGGCTGGTGCTCACGCCGGTGAAGGTCCGGCTGGCGCCCGATCTGGTCAGCTTCACCTTTGCCCGCCGCCCGGTGGTGATCCTGGGCGACGTGCCGGTAATGACCCTGTTCGATCGGCCAATTTCCGGCCTGTCAGCCATCATAAAAGCCATTGAAGACAAACTGTTGACAGCGCTGATCCTGATTGCCGCCTCTCCGATCATGGCACTGGCGGCTTTGGCTGTCCGGCTGGATTCTCCCGGGCCGATCCTGTTCCGGCAGCCGCGCGAAGGCTTCAACAATCGCAGTTTCCACTGCTTCAAGTTCCGCACGATGTATGATGAGCGGTTGGAGTACAGGAACATTACCCAGGCCAGCCGCGATGATCCACGCATCACCCGGGTCGGGCGTTTCCTGCGTCGCACGAGCATCGATGAATTGCCGCAGCTTTTCAATGTGTTGATGGGAGACATGTCGCTCGTGGGCCCGCGTCCCCATGCTGCGTCCACGCGGGCCGGAGGGCGGCTGTTTTCCGATGTCGTGCAAAGCTATGCTGCCCGCCACAAGGTGAAGCCCGGCATCACCGGCTGGGCCCAAGTGTGTGGCTGGCGCGGCGAAACCGATACCGAGGAAAAGCTGATCAAGCGTTTCGAGCATGATCTCTATTACATCGAGAACTGGTCGATCTGGCTCGATCTCTACATATTGGTGCGCACCGTGGGTGCGGTTTTGCTGCCCCGGAATGCCTTCTGATGCGGTTGGCCGAGGGTGAGGCACGGCCTGTCGCATGGCTGAGCGGGGCGGAGCGGACAGAATGTCGCATGGGTAGCAAAATTACCGTTGACTACTTGGCGGCGACATAATCTTACCCTAAGCGCGGCTTATATCACGGTTTCCTGTCCGTTGGCCGGCCTTTGCCGTGTCAGTGGCAATGGTTGGGCAGAATGAACATGGTTGATCTCACTGCTGCTGCGCGTGTCCAGATGCTGGTTCCCGGTGCCAATCCGGTGCGCACCCGTGCCGACTGGGAGGCAATGCGTGCCGAGGTGCTGGCGGATCCGGGTGCGTTCCACGGTAGGATTGCTGTAGGAAACCTGCATTGGCTGGTTGATGTCGCCGGCCGGCCGGCCTGGCTGAACAAATCTGAGGCCGGCTGGACCGGTTGGGACGCCGAAACCGCCGCGCCAGTGGCCGCCGACCTGCCGGCCGATTTCGCGCCGTGGACGCGCGCTTTCAACGCCGATGACGCGCCCAACTTCCGTTGGTTTGAAGGCGGCCGCACCAACGCTGCTTTCAACGAACTCGATCGCCACGTGCTGGCTGGCCATGGCGCGGAAGCTGCCTTCATTTTCGAGGGCGACCGCTGGGATCTCGCCGCCAACAACGGCCGCGGCGCCCCGGTCGATTGCCTCACCGTCTCCCGTCGCCAGCTGCTGCTGGAGGCCGCCAAGTGCGCCGTGGCGCTGACCAAGCTCGGCCTGAAGGCCGGCGACCGCATCGCGCTCAACATGCCCAACGTGCCGGCCCAGCTCTACTGGACCGAAGCCGCCAAGCGCATCGGCGTCATCTACACGCCAGTGTTCGGTGGCTTTTCGGACAAGACATTGTCGGACCGTATCCACGATGCCGGCGCCCGCATCGTCATCACCGCTGACGGTGGCTATCGCAACGCCCAGATCGTGCCGTTCAAGACCGCCTATACCGATCCGGCGCTGGACAATTATGTGCCGGTCAATGTCGCCCTGCAGATGCTTGAGGAACGCCTGGGCGGCGCCGATCTTGGCATGTCCGACACGACCCGCACCGCCATGGCCGGCATCGTCACGGCGGCGCTGAAGGGCGAAGTCACCGTTGAACGCGGCGACGTCATGCGCGGCCTCGGCCGGGCGCTGGCCGAACTGGGCAAGGAAGGCCTGGTTGATGCCGCCCAGTCCGCCCGCATCCGCATCGCTATCGCCGAAACGCTGGTCAGCACCCCGCCGCGCGTCGACGCGGTGATTGTGGCCAACCACGCCCATGTGCCCGATATCGTCTGGCGGGATCGCGACGTGTGGGGCCATGATCTCACCAACGCCGCGCTGGCCGATATCCTGAAGGCGGCCGGCCTGCCCGATGAAGCGGCGCTGCATGCGCTCGACGATCAGGCCTTTGTCGCTGCCATCTGGAAGGCGTCGAAGCCGCTGCCGGTCGATGCCGAATATCCACTGTTCTTCATCTACACCTCTGGTTCCACCGGCAAGCCCAAGGGCGTCGTCCACGTCCACGGCGGCTATGCCAGCGGCATTATGGAAACGATGAAGGTCGCTTTCGACGCCCGCCCCGGCGATACCATCTTCGTCGTCGCCGATCCGGGCTGGATCACCGGCCAGAGCTACATGATCGCCGCTGCGCTGCTCAGCCGTGTCACCACCGTTCTTGCCGAAGGTTCGCCGGTGTTCCCGCACGCCGGGCGCTTTGCGGCGATGATCGAGAACCACAAGGTCACCATCTTCAAGGCCGGCGTCACCTTCCTGAAAGCCGTGATGACAGATCCGCAGAATCTGAAGGACATCCAGGCCTACGATCTCAGCGGCTTGCGCGTCGCCACCTTCTGCGCCGAGCCCTGCTCTCCACCGGTGCAGGCCTTCGGCATGGAGAATATCACGCCGCAGTACATCAACAGCTATTGGGCGACCGAGCATGGCGGCATCGCCTGGACGCATTTCTATGGCAACGGCGATTTCCCGCTGGCGGCCGATGCGCGCACTTTCCCGCTGCCGTGGATCGTCGGCGATGTGTGGGTGGAAGACGAAACCGGCGACAAGCAGGCCCGTGTGCTGCTGACCCGTGACGGCAGCGATGGCGTGACGTGGCGCAAGGCCGGCCGCGGCGAGAAGGGCGAGATCATCATCGCCGCGCCCTATCCCTATCTCGCCCGCACCGTGTGGGGCGACAGCGAGAATTTCCGCGTTGAAAATGGCGCCGTCGCCCCCGGTTGGGCTGGCGATGCCGGCCGCTGGCGCGATGGTTACTGGAGCCGCTGGCAGGGCGTGTGGGCCTATACCCAGGGCGATTTCGCCGTGCAGGGCGATGATGATGGCTTCTCGCTGCATGGCCGCTCGGATGACGTGATCAACGTGTCCGGCCATCGCATGGGCACCGAGGAAATCGAAGGTGCCATCCTGCGCGACAAGGCGCTGAACCCGGAAAGCCCGGTCGGCAATGTGCTGGTCGTCGGCGCGCCGCACCGCGAGAAGGGGCTGACCCCGCTGGCCTTCATTACCCCGGCGCCCGGCCAGATCATCACCCGTGATGACGAACGCCGGCTTTCCGACCTGGTGCGCACCGAAAAGGGCGCGGTGGCGGTGCCGGGCGATTTCCTGGTGGTGAGCCAGTTCCCGGAAACACGCAGTGGCAAGTACATGCGCCGCATGGTGCGCGCGCTGGTGGAAGGCACGCCGATTGGCGACGTCACCACGCTGAAGAACCCGGAGAGCCTTGACGAGCTCAAGCGCGTCATCAGCGCCTGGGAACGCAAGCAGCGCCTGTCCGAAGATCAGGATATCTTCGATCGCTATCGCTATTTCCGCATCCAGTACAACACGGTCGCACCGGGCAAGAAGGTGGCGACGGTGTTCATCACCAACCCGCCTGTCAATGCGCTGAACGAACGCGCCATCGATGAACTGGTGATCGTGGTCGAACATCTGTCGCGCCGCGATGATGTGGCGGCCGTCGTGTTCACCGGTGACGGCACTGCCAGCTTCGTGGCGGGTGCTGACATCCGCCAGTTCCTCGAGGAAATCCACACGGTTGAAGAAGCCCGCGTGCTGCCCGCCAATGCGCAGCTGGCGTTCGGCAAGATCGAACAGATGGGCAAGCCCTGCGTCGCGGCCATCCAGGGCGTCGCGTTGGGCGGCGGCATGGAATTCGCGCTGGCCTGCCATTATCGCGTCGCCGAGAGCCACGCCCGTTTCGGCCAGCCGGAAATCCGCCTGCGCCTGCTGCCGGGCTATGGCGGCACCCAGCGCTTGCCGCGCCTGCTCACTGATCGGCGGGGGCCGGAAGGGATGCTGGATGCGCTCGATCTGATCCTCGGTGGACGCAGCGTCGAAGCGGCGGATGCGCTGGACATGGGCGCGATTGATGCCATCGCCGATGGTGCCAATGATGCGCTCAGCCTCGCTCATGCCGCCGTGCGTGAATTCGTGCGCCTCGGTGACACCAGCCATCTGGGTCGCGCCTGGGCGGAACGCCGCAAGGCCGCCAAGAGCGCCTGGCAACATGAAGGCCATGTCGATCTGGATCACGCACTGGCCGATCCGTTCGTTCAGCGCATCCTGAAGCAGCTTGATTGGGCCGGCCGCGGCAAGGCCGGGGAGCGCGCCATTGATGCGATCCGCACCGGCTGGACGCAGGGCATGACCGCCGGCCTCGCCCGTGAAGCCGAATTGTTCAGCGAAGCCGTTGTTGATCCCGAAGGCGGCAAGACCGGCATTCGCCTGTTCATGGACAAGAAGGCGCCGCCGCTGCCCGTGCGCCGCAACGGCGTGCATATCGAAGCCGAGTTCGATGCCAAGGCACAGCGGCTGGAAGCGGCCGGCGACCTGCTGCCGGTGGGCGCGCCCTTCTTCCCCGGCGTGACGCCGATTCCCGGCCATCAATATGGCTTCGGCATCGCGCGCAGCCCGGATACCGGCGCGCCGCAGTTTGGCCCGCCGGAAACCCACGAGAAGCAGCTGATCGTGCCGACGCCGCAACCGGAGCCGAACGAGGCGCTGGTCTATCTGCTCAGCAGCGAAGTGAACTTCAACGATATCTGGGCCTTGACCGGCATTCCTGTCTCCCCGTTCGACAATCACGAGGAAGATGTGCAGCTCACCGGCTCCGGTGGTCTGGCGCTGGTTGCGGCGCTGGGCAGCGAAGTGCGCGGTCAGGGGCGGCTGAAGGTGGGCGACATGGTGGCGGTCTATTCCGGCACCTCCGATCTGCTCAGCCCGCAGGCTGGGCGTGACCCGATGTATGCCGATTTCTCGATCCAGGGCTATGAGACGAAATCGGGCAGCCACGCCCAGTTCCTCACCGTGCAGGCGCCGCAGTTGCATCCCGTGCCCGGCGATCTGACGCTGGAACAGGCCGGCAGCTACATCCTCAATCTCGGTACCATCTGGCGCTGCCTCTACACCACGTTGGAAATCATCGGCGGCAAGACCATCTTCATCGAAGGGTCGGCCACCGGCACCGGCCTTGATGCGCTGAAATCAGCCAAGGCCAGTGGTTTGCAGGTGACGGGCCTGGTTTCCAGCCCGGCCCGTGCCGAGTTCGTGAAATCCAAGGGCGCGGTGGGCGCGCTTGATCGCACCGATCCGCGGTTCAAGTCGCTGTTCACCTCCGTGCCCGATGGCACCAAGGCGGATTGGGCGGCGTGGGAAGCGGCCGGCGAGGCGCTGGCGGCCGAATACAAGGCGCTGAACGGCGGCAAGCTGGCGGATTATGCCGTGTCCCACGCCGGTGAAACGGCCTTCCCGCGCAGCTTCCAGTTGCTCGGCGATGGCGGCGTGCTCGCCTTCTATGGCGCATCGTCGGGCTATCACCTCAGCTTCATGGGCAAGAAGGGCGGTTCTGATCCGGTCTCCATGCTGGCCCGCGCCGGTGCGCGTGGCGGGGAAGCCGTGCTGATCTTCTATGGCCCGGGCACCACGCAATTGGCGGACGAGACCGGCCTGGAGATGATCGAGGCGGCGCGCGGGCTGGGTTGCCGCATCGTTGTCGTCACCAACACCGACGGCCAGCGCGAGTTCATCCTGTCGCTGGGCTTCGAGGATGCGGTGGCCGGTGTGGTCAGCCTGGAAGGCATCAAGCGGCGGGAAGGCGCCAATTTCGATTGGCCCGACACCATGCCGCGTCTGCCGGTGGCGCGCGAGGATATCGAGAATTTCCGCGAAGCCGTGCGCCAGTTCCAGGACAAGACGCTGAAGCCCTTCGGCAACGCCGTCGGCAAGCTGCTGCGTTCGCCGGACAATCCGCGCGGCAACCCGGATATCGTGCTGGAACGGGCCGGGCAGGACACGCTGGGCGTGACCACGGCGCTGGTGAAGCCGTTCACTGGGCGTGTTGTCTATTGCGAAGACATGGCGGGGCAACGCTATAATTTCTATGCGCCGCAGGTGTGGACGCGCCAGCGCCGCATCGTGATGCCGATGGCGGAAATCCGCGGCACCCACCTGTGCAACGCCTACGAAGTCACTCGCATGAACGACATGATCGCGGCGGGCATCCTGGATGTGACCGAACCGACGGTGGTGCCGTGGGAAGGCTTGCCGGAAGCGCACCAGAGCATGTGGGACAACCGCCACACGGGCGCGACTTACATTGTCAACCACGCGCTGCCGGCGATGGGCCTGCGCGGCAAGGATGAACTGTATGAGGCTTGGGCGTCGTTGAAGGGGCAGGGGGAATGAGCGCGATGACCAAGACCGAAACACAGGGCCGCCTTGCCGGCAAGGTTGCGTTGATCACCGGGGCCGCCGGCAATCTGGGCGGTAGCATCGTGCGCCGTTACCTGGCCGAAGGCGCCACCGTGGTGATGAGCGGCCGTGACGCCGCCCGCACGCAAGCCGCGCTGGATGCCGCCGTAGCTGATGTGGGCGGAACCGCCAGCATCGTGACGATGGATGGTGCCAACATCGAATCCGTGCGCGCCGGCATCGCTGAAGTTGTCGCCCGCCATGGCCGCATCGATGTGCTGGTCAACAATGCCGGTTCGGCCGGGCCGAAGCAGGTGCTGGGCGATCTGCCGCTGCTGCCCGAAGAGCTGGAAGGCACGCCCGACAGCGAGACGGTGGGCGACGCTGCCCGCAACATCATGGTGGTGGCCTGGAACCTGGTGCGCGCCGCCGCTTCGGCGATGGGCGAGGGCGGCAGCATCATCAACGTTTCCACCATCTTCAGCCGCACCGATTATTTCGGCCGTGCCGCCTACACGGTGCCCAAGGCCGCGCTGAACATCCTTTCAAAGGGTATTGCGCGTGAACTCGGCACCCGCGGAATCCGTGTGAACCAGCTCTATCCCGGCCCGATTGCTTCCGAACGCATTCGCACCGTGTTTGCCGCCATGGACAAGCTGAAGGGCGACGACGCCGGCAGCACCGCCAATCACTTCTTCAACCTGATGGCGCTGGAACGCAGCGTGGGCGATGAAGCCAAGGCCAAGACGTTCCCGACGCCGGCTGATATCGCCAACACCTGCGTGTTCTTGGGCTCGGACGAGAGCGCGGCGTTTGCGGCGCATGATTTCGAAGTGACGCACGGCATGGCGGTGCCGCTGGAGTCCAAGAGCGAATTCCTGCACCGGCCCGATCTGCGCGCCATCGATGGCGATGGCCACGGCATCCTGATCAGCGCCGGCAACCAGCTCGACGACGCGCTGGCCATGGCCGGGCTGTTTGCCGCGCAAGGCTCAAAGGTGTTGCTCGGCTTCCACGCCCAGGCGGCGCTGGATGATGCCGCCGAGCGGCTGCCGGCCGGCGTGAAGGCGGTGCGCTTCCCGCGCCACGATCACATGGCGATGGATGCCGAACTGGCGCGCTTCACCGCGCACGTGGCTGCCATCGATGGCGCCATCATCCTGCCAACACGCGGCCCGGGCTATTTCAACGGGGCGCTGAACGAAGCCAGCGATGCGGCGGTGGAACGCTTTGTCGATGATGAACTGGAAGGCGCCATCGCGGTGGCGCGTACGCTCGATCGCTATTGGCAGCAGGGCCAGGATCTGCCCGGCGATCCGCGCGTGCTGTTCATCACCAATCCCGACGATGGCGCCGGCAACGGCTGGGCCGATGTCGGCCGCGCGGCCATCGAGGAACTGTTGCGCGTGTGGCGCGATGAAGCCCGCGTGGCCGCCGCCCAGGGCAAGACGCCCCGCCCGGTGTGGGGCAACCAGATCGTGCGCTTTGGCAACAGCGAGCCAGAGAATCGCGATTTCGCCGCCGGCCACGCCGCCCGCCTGCTGCTCGGCGGTCGCCAGATCGAGCCGATCAACCTCTACATCCCCGCCAGCATCACCAAGGCCACCGGCGCCCGTCGTGCGCTGGCTGGCACAGCGGAAAACATCACCGGGCTGCACCTGGGCAAGGTCGCGCTGATCACCGGCGGTTCGGCCGGTATCGGCGGCGCGCTCGCCCGCCTGCTGGCCCTGGCCGGTGCCAAGGTGATGATGGTCGCCCGCCGCGAATCCGAACTGGATGCCGCGCGCGAGCGGATCGTGGGTGAATTGCAGGATATCGGCTTTGCCGGCGTCGAGCGCCGCGTGCGCACGCTGGCCGGAATCGATGTCGCCGACATGAAGAGCCTGAAGCATGCGGTTGACGAGACAGTGCGCGCCTTTGGCCGCATCGATTATTTGATCAACAACGCCGGTGTTTCGGGTGCCGAGGAAATGGCGGTGGATATGGGGGTGGAGAATTTCCGCCACACCCAGTTTGCTAACCTCATCTCCAACTATGCCCTGATGCACATGGTGGTGCCGATGATGCGCAAGCAGGGTTCGGGCTATATTCTCAATGTTTCCAGCTATTTCGGCGGCGAGAAATATCTGGCGGTGTCCTACCCCAACCGCACAGACTATGCCGTGTCCAAGTCGGGCCAGCGCGCGATGGTCGAATCCATGGCCCGCCACCTCGGCCCGGAGATCCAGATCAATGCCATCGCGCCTGGCCCGGTGGACGGGGATCGCCTTGCGGGCCTGGGCGGCAAGCCCGGCCTGTTCGAACGGCGCGGGCGGCTGATCTTGGAGAACAAGCGGCTGAACGCCGTTCATTCCGCCGTGGTCAAATCGGTGCGGGCCGGCGGTTCGGTGGCGCAGATCCTGTCTCGCCTGTCGCGCAACGACAGCGTGCAGTTGAGCCACGACAAGTCCAACCCGCAACCGCTGCGCGACCTGGCGCTGGCCTGTGCTCGTGAAGGCGATGAAAGCTGCTGCTGGGATCGCTACATCCTCACGCCCGTGCTGGCGGCCAAGCTGCTGAAGCGGCTGCGGCTGGGTGGCTGGCTGATCGGCACCGATTGGCAGACGCGTGACGAGAATGACTGGCTGCTGCGTGTGCCGCCCGACGACATGCCGTGGCTGCCCGTCGCCCAGATCGGCCGCGAAGCCGCCAAGGTGCGTGGCGGCGTGCTCAGCCAGCTTCATCTTGGCAAGATGCCGACGGAGACGGAAGTGGCGCAGGCCACGGTGTTCTTC
Source organism: Sphingomonadales bacterium 32-65-25 (assembly GCA_002280855.1). Taxonomy (GTDB): domain Bacteria; phylum Pseudomonadota; class Alphaproteobacteria; order Sphingomonadales; family Sphingomonadaceae; genus Sandarakinorhabdus. Next base: position 389,602 of record NCEU01000007.1, read on the forward strand.
CTCGCCGATCGCGCCGTGTCGGGTGAAACCTTCATGCCGTCAGGCGGTCTCAACGTCGAACGCTCGCACACCGAACGCGAATTGTTCGGCAGTCCCAAGGCCGAACGACTGGCCCAGATGGGTGGCAAGACGGTGTGGCTGGTGGGTGAACATCTCGCTGATTATCTGGGTGCAGCCGCACAGGGCTTCCTCGATTGCGACGTGGCGCGTGTGATTCTGATCACCGCGAGTGCCGCCGGCGCGACAGCCATCAAGGGCCATATCGGCAGCGGTGCCGACCGGGTCGAATCGTTGCTCATCGACGGCGAGATTGAAACGGCGCTTGATGCAGCGCTGGCGATGTGGGGCCATCCCACCACCATCGTTTCGACGCCTTTGAAGGCCTTGCCCGATCAACTGTTTGATGCTGACAATCCGCTGGATGGCGATGGCTTTGCCGACGTGGTGGAACATAATCTCACCCACCATTTCCGCATCGCCCGAAAGGTGTCGCTGTTCGACGATTGCCAGTTGGTGCTGGTTTCACCCGATGTGCCGATGGGCGAGGGGGCAAAGGGTGCGTTCGCGTTGGCCAATTTCGTCAAGACGACGCTGCACGCCTTTACGGCAACGATCGCCGTGGAGAATGAGCGGCTGGTGCACGAAGTGGCGGTAAATCAGATCAACCTCACCCGCCGCGTGCGATCCGAAGAGCCAAAGAACGCGGCCGAGCATGAGGAAGAGGTGCGCCGCTTTGCCCGTGCGGTTCTGCTGGCCGGGGCACCGCTGCCGGATGCCGAGGACAGCCGTTACCGCAGCCGCATCTATCGGGGCATGTCGCTGACGGTCTAAGCGGTCAGCCGCCGCTCGACATCGGCCCAAAGGCCGGCCAATGCGGTCGCGGCCGGGCTGCTGCGGCCAGCGAGCAGGGGCTGCCGCGTGGCGGTCATCGCTTCCACGGCGGCGGCATATGGGATCACCGGCCACTCCGGGTGGGCGGCCATCGCCTCACGGTGCAGGCCCTTGCGGCGATCGGCCATGGAGAACACGGGCATCACCGGCGGCGGAGATTTCATTTCGGTGGCGAGATGCTCGCTGAGCTGCGCCAGCGCCCGGGTGGAGAGCGGCGAGGGGATCAACGGCACCACGACGAGATCGGCGGCACGGAACAGCTGATCGGCCAGTTCCGTGAGACCGGGCGGGCAATCGAGGATGATCCGATCATAGCGATCTTCGAGCGATTTCAGGGCCTTTTTGAGCCTTTTCTCACCTTCCGTGGCAAGGTCAGCCTCCAGTCGGCGCAGCGAGCGATCGGCAGCCAGCACATCCAGATTGGGGAAGGCGGTGGGCTGCACCAGATCGGCAAGATCGGCTTCGGCCAGACCTTTGCGGGCCTTTGCGCCGGCGCGCGGTTCCACCTTCAGCAGCCAGCTGGCAGCGCCTTGCGCATCCAGATCCCACAACAGGGTGCGACGGCCAGACAATGTGGCGGCGGCATGGGCCATGTTGACGGCCAGCGCAGTCTTGCCCACCCCGCCCTTCACGCTGAACAGGGCGATGCAGCGCATGTGGGGTTCAGGCCGCCAGAGCGGCGGCGAGGCGATTTCGGATGACGATCAGGGCCTGGCGATCCGGACCTGGCCTGCTGGCAGCGGGCATCGTGGCAGGGGACGGTGCAGGTGGCGCCGGCTCTTTCGCCGCTGCACCCTTTCCGGCCAGGGCCAGCTGCGCGCCGCGGATGGTCATGCCATCATCGTGCAGCAACGCCTTGATCTGGCGCAGCAAACTCATGTCCACCGGGCGGTAGTAGCGGCGCCCGCCGGCGCGCTTCAGCGGCTGCAGCATGGAAAAGCGGGTTTCCCAGAAGCGCAGCACATGCGCCGGAACGCCAATTTCGTCAGCAGCTTCGGAGATGGTGCGGAACGCTGTATCAGATTTTTCAGTCACGCTCCGCCTACTCGCTTACTTGTTGATCGCTTCGCGCAGCAGCTGGCTGGGCCGGAAGGTCAACACGGTGCGCGGCTCGATCGGCACTTCGACCCCGGTCTTGGGATTGCGACCAACGCGCAAGCCCTTGCTTCGCAACACGAAACTGCCGAAACTGGAAATCTTGACGTTGCCGCCCGCAATCAAGGCATCGCTGATGCGATCCAGAACCTGTTCGACCAGTTGCGCCGATTCGGTGCGCGACAGGCCAATTTCACGATGAACTGCGTCGGCCAGATCGGCGCGTGTCACGCTTCCTGCTGCTGCTGTGGTGGCCATGACTTCCCCCCATTTTGCTGCCTGCCCAGCAGCGATTGACCCGATTGGTGAGACAAAACGGCAAACGTACCTTGTTATTGCGTGATTTTACGCGATTTTTCGCGATTCGCTACACCTATTGTCGCACCCCCGATTTCGGGTGCGATCCGGCTACCAGCGGACGGCTGCCGCGCCCCAGGTGAAGCCGCCGCCCATGGCCTCCAGCAGCAGCAAATCGCCGGGCTGGATGCGGCCATCGCGCACGGCTGTGTCCAACGCCAGCGGCACCGAAGCGGCCGACGTGTTGGCGTGGCTGTCGACCGTCACCACCACCTGATCGGGTGAAATGTTCAGCTTCTTCGCGGTGGCTTCCAGGATGCGCAGATTGGCCTGGTGCGGCACCACCCATGCGACATCGCTGGCTTGCAGAGACGCCGCCTCAAGAACTTCGCCCATCACGCTGGAAAGATTGTTGACGGCGTGGCGGAATACTTCCTTGCCCTTCATCCGCAGCTTGCCGGTGGTGCCGGTTGAACCCGGTCCGCCATCAACATAGAGCAGATCGTTGTAGCGCCCGTCGCTGTGCAGGCGGCAGGCGATGACGCCGCGATCGCTGGCGTTGTCGCCGGGCTGCACCTGCGCTTCCAGAACGATGGCGCCGGCGCCATCGCCGAACAGCACGGCGGTCGTACGGTCGTCCCAGTCAAGGATGTGACTGAAGGTTTCGGCGCCGATCACCAGCGCGCGATTATGGGCGCCGGTGGCAAGCAGCGAATCCGCCACAGTCAGGGCATAGAGAAAGCCCGAACACACCGCGGCCACATCAAAGGCGACGCCGTGCATCATGCCCAGTTTGTGCTGCACCACGGTGGCGACGGCGGGAAAGGTTTGATCCGGCGTGGCGGTGGCGACAATGATCAGATCAATATCGGCCGGGGACTTTCCGGCGGCGTCCAGCGCGCGCTGCGCGGCAGCGACGGCAAGATCGGACGTGAACTCGTCCGGAGCCGCGATATGGCGACGGCGGATGCCAGTGCGCTCGATGATCCATTCATCCGATGTGTCGAGCCGGGCGGCCAGATCCGCGTTGCTCAACACGGTTTGCGGCAGATAGCTGCCGGTGCCGATGATGACGGAACGGCGCTTGCTCATGCCGCGTCGGGCTCCAGGGTGGTCGCCAGCGCCATGTTGACGCCGGCGAGATCGTCGCGAATGCGGCGGTTGACGTCGTCGGTCACCAGATCATGCGCCACGCCGATGGCATTGGCGAGGCCGCGCGCATTGGCGCTGCCGTGGCTTTTGACCACGATGCCGTTGAGGCCAAGGAACACCGCGCCATTGTGGGCGTTGGGATCGAGATGGGCGCGCAGCGATTCGAGCGCGCCGCGGGCGATGAAATAGCCCAGCTTGCCCCAGATCGACGAGCGGAAGGCATTGCCGAGCAGGCCGGTGACCAGACGACTGGTGCCTTCGGCTGTCTTCAAGGCAATGTTGCCGGAAAAGCCATCGGTGACCACCACATCGACATCGCCGGAACCAATCTTGTCCCCTTCGACAAAGCCGAGGAACTGCATCGGCAGGCGCGCGCCTTTCAGCACGGTCGCGGCAGCGCGGATCTCGCCGGTGCCTTTCAATTCTTCCTCGCCGATGTTGAGCAGGGCGACCTTGGGGCGTTCCAGCCCCAGCACGGTGCGTGCAAACGCCGCGCCCATTACCGCGAACTGCACGAGGTTGGTGGCATCGCATTCGGTGTTGGCGCCCAGATCGAGCATCACCGATTCGGATTTCAGCGTGGGCAGCACCGCCGCCAGGGCCGGGCGATCAATGCCCGGCATGGTGCGCAGCGAGAACAGCGACATCGCCATAAGGGCGCCGGTGTTGCCAGCCGAAACGGCGGCATTGGCCTTGCCCTGCTTCACGGCATCAATCGCCATGCCCATCGACGTGGTGCGGGCGCGGCGCAGAGCCTGGCTGGGCTTGTCGCTCATGGCGACAACATCTTCGCTGTGGATCACCTGGGCGCGCGCGGCGAGGCGCGGCCAGCGCGCCAGCTCGGCGGTGATCACCGGTTGGTGACCAAACAGCAAGAAGGTGAGTCGCGGATAGCGTTCGGCGGCAATATCAGCCGCCGCAACGGCTTCCGCGGCGCCGGCCTCGCCGCTCATCACATCAAGCGCAATGACCGGGTCCCGGTTTGGCGTGCCTGTCATAGGAAACCGGGCCAGCCTGCCGGGCACCAAGCTCAGGCTTCGACGGCGACGACTTCGCGGCCGTTGTAGAAGCCGCAGGCCCCGCACAGGTTGTGCGGCAGCTTCAGCTCACCGCAGTTCGGGCATTCCTGAAACGCCGTTGCGGTCAGCGCATGGTGGCTGCGACGCATGTTGCGGCGGGAAGGCGAAGTCTTGCGCTTGGGAACGGCCATGAGGCACCTGTATCCATCAATCTGAAAGCGGTCGTTAGTGCCCCAACCCGGTGCGTCCTGAATGCCAACGGCCACAGCAAATGGCCGGGCCAGATGCCCCGGATTAACGGCGAAGGAGGCGGCTATATTCGATTCTGCCTGAAGTGCAAGCAGGAATGGCATGAGGGGATGTTGCGGGCCTGTGAAAATGCCTCTCGCGCCCGCGCCGTGGGATGGGCTAACACAGCGCCGTGTTGACCGCGCTTGCCATCCAGAATGTCGTGCTGATCGAGGCGTTGGCCATCGAGTTCGCGCCGGGCCTTGTTGTGCTTACGGGCGAGACAGGGGCGGGCAAATCCATCCTGCTTGATGCGCTGGGGCTCGTGCTGGGCAGCCGTGCCGATGCGGGGCTGGTGCGGGCTGGCAGCGATACGGCGCGGGTGGTGGCAGAATTTGATGTGGGTGCAGGTCATCCAGCTCGCGCGCTGCTGGCGGAAAACGAGCTGGAGGCCGATGGCGCCATCATCCTGCGCCGCCAATTGAAGGCTGATGGCGGCAGCCGGGCGTTCGTGAACGATCAGCCGGTTTCGGCGACGCTGCTGCGCGAACTGGGCGCGGCACTGGTGGAAATCCACGGCCAGCATGACGAACGCGGGCTGTTGAGCCCAAAGGGGCATCGGGCGCTGCTGGATCAGTTTGCGGGTCTGGGTGACCATCTGCTGGCGGCTCGTGACAATTGGGAGGCGGCACGGGCGGCGCGGGCGGCGGCGGCTGGCGCACGCGCGAAATTGGCTGCCGACCAGCGTGATCGCGAGTGGCTGGAGCATGCCGTGGCCGAACTGGACGCGCTGGACATGCAGCCAGGCGAGGAGGAAGAACTCGCGCTCGCTCGCGCCGCCATGCAGAAGGGCGCGCGGCTGACCGACGACCTGGCGACGATCTCGGAACTGTTCGGGCAGGGTAGCACCACCTTGGCGCAGGGCGCCCGCCGGCTCGATCGGATTTCGGGTGAGCATCCGCTGCTTACCGCTGCGCTCGAGGCGCTGGACCGGGCGCTGGTGGAGGCTGGCGAGGCCGAGACAAAGCTGGCCGAAGCCGTGCAGGCGCTGGATGCCGATCCGGCGCGGCTGGAGCAGGTGGAAAGCCGGTTGTTTGAACTGCGCGGCCTGGCCCGCAAGCACAAGGTGACGGCCGAGGCGCTGCCGGTGCTGGCGGCGGAACTGAAGGCGCGCGCGGCCGCGCTGGTGGCCGGCGAGGAAGGGCTGGCGGCGCTGGATGCAGCGGTGGTGAAGGCCGAAGCGGACTATGCAAGCGCCGCCGCTGCCCTGAGCAAGGCGCGGGCTGCGGCTGCCGCCCGGCTGGATGCGGCAGTCGCGGCCGAACTCAAGCCGCTGAAGCTCGACGCCGCCCGTTTCCGCACCCGCATCACCCCGCTGCCGCAAGGGGAATGGGGGCCGGAGGGGCAGGAGCGGGTGGAATATGAGATCGCCACCAACCCGGGTGCCGATTTCGCGCCGCTGATCAAGATCGCTTCGGGCGGGGAACTTTCGCGTTTCATCCTGGCGCTGAAGGTGGCGCTGGCCAGTACTGGCAGTGCTGGCACCATGATTTTCGACGAGATTGATCGCGGCGTTGGCGGCGCGGTGGCATCAGCCATTGGTGACCGCTTGGCGCGGCTGGCCGGCGAGGCACAGGTGCTGGTTGTCACCCACAGCCCGCAGGTGGCGGCGCGTGGTCACAGCCAGTGGCGCATCGAGAAGGCCAGCGCTGCCGGCATCACCCGCACCAGCCTTGCCCTGCTGGAGCCGACCGAACGCCAGGAAGAAATCGCCCGCATGTTGTCGGGCGCCGACGTCACCCCCGAAGCCCGTGCGCAGGCGGCCCGCCTGCTGGAAGGAAATTGACCGATGCTTGCCGTTGATCGTCGCCAGATGCTGTCTGCCATTGCGCTTGCTGCGGCCGGGCCGGCAGCGGCGCAGTTGCCGATGCGCCGGCTGGCACCGCTGCGCCATGATGCGGTGCAGTCGCTGATCGATGCCTATGTGGCCAAGGGTGCAGTGCCCGGCGCGGTGGTGGCGCTGGTGGAGCCGGGACGGCACAAGCCGGTGTTCCTTTCGGCCGGGGTGACGGCCTTTGGCGGCAGCGAAAAGGCCACGCCTGATACGCTGTGGCGGATCTATTCGATGTCCAAGCCGATCACGGCGATGGCCATCATGCAGCGCGTGGCCACGGGCGAATTGCAGCTGGATCAGCCGATTGCCGACATCATGCCGGAATTTCGCGACATGAAGGTGGCTGTCGATCCGGCCAAGGGCCTCGAATCGCGCCCGGCAACGCGCCAGATCACCGTCCGCCACCTGCTCACCCACACTGCAGGTTTTTCCTATACGATCAACGGCAATGGCCCGCTGGAGAAGGAATACAAACGGCTGGGCATCCAGCCCGGCAGCGTGCCGGCCTTCCTGCAGCCTGGCGACGGCGCGCTGCCCGATCTGCAGGTGATGGCGCAATCGCTGGCCGGGCTGCCGCTGGCGCTCGATCCCGGCACGGCGTGGAAATATTCGATCAGCCTCGATGTCGCCGGCGCGCTGCTGGAACGGCTGACCGGCATGACGTTCGACAAGGTGCTGGAACAGCAGATCCTGGGCCCGCTGGGCATGAAGGAGACCGGTTTCTGGGCGAAGGACAAGGCGCGCCTTGCCGCCAATTATCTGTGGACGGCGCCTGGCACCACCAAGGTGCTGGACAAGCCCATCCCGATCTCGGTGTTGGAAAAGGATGGCTTCACGACGCGGCCGCGCCTGCTGTCGGGCGGCGGCGGCATGGTCGGTTCGGCGCGGGATTATGCCCGCTTTGCCCAGATGGTGCTGAACGAGGGCGTGTTCGAAGGCCGCACCATTCTGCCGCGCGGCACCGCCCGGCTGGCCACCAGCAATCTGATGCCGCCCGGCGTGTTCTTCGATGGCCAGCATGGCTTTGGGGCGGGCGGGCGGGTGACCCTGTTCGATACCCGCCAGGGCGCTGGCCTGAGCCGGGCCGGCTGGGCCGGCAGCACGGCCGATGCCTATGGCTGGGGCGGTGCCGCCGGCACATTGTTCATGGCCGACAGCGTGCGCCAGTTCGGCATCGTGCTGATGCTGCAGACCATGGGCGACAGCCGGTTGCAGCGAGATGCTGATCTGGCGTCGGCGCTGGCCAGGGATGCGGCCGGTCGGTGAACGAGCGCCAGAGGATATCCGCTGAAGGCCTGGTTCGCCGGCTGGCGCGGCTGGTTCTGGCGCTGGCCTATGGCTTTGTGGGCTATGTCCACCTGAAAAGCCCGGAAGGCTTTCTGCCGATCATGCCCGAATTCGTGCCGTTTCCGCGCGAAGTGGTGTTGGCCACCGGCGTGGCGGAAATTGCCGGCGCCATCGGCCTGATGATCCCGCGCCTGCGTGTCGCAGCGGCATGGGGCCTCGCGGCCTATGCCGTGTGCGTATTCCCGGCCAACATCAAGCACGCAGTGGAAGGCATTGCTCTGGGCGGACAAGTGGCCGGCATGGGCTATCACGTGCCGCGTCTGCTGGCCCAGCCGGTGATCGTCTGGTGGGCGCTGTGGGCTGGCGGCATCACCGATTGGCCGTTCAGGCGGAGGACGCACTGATGTTCATCGGGCATTTCGCGGCATCGGTGGCAGCGAAGGCGGCACAGCCCAGGCTGCCGTTCTGGGCCTGTGTCGGCGCGGCGCAATTGCTGGATATCGGCTGGGGCGCGCTGGTGATTGCCGGGGTGGAGAAGCTCCGCCTTGACCCCACGCTCCCCGGCTCGCCGCTTGATCTGTATTTCATGCCCTACACGCACAGCCTGCCGGCAGCGCTGATCTGGTCGCTGCTGGCCGGGCTGCTGGCGGCGCGGGTGTGGGGCAAATCGGGCTGGTGGATCGGTGCCGTGGTGTTCTCGCACTGGCTGGCCGATCTGCTGGTGCATCGGCCTGATTTGCCGCTTGGCCTGTTCGGTCCAAAGGTCGGCCTTGGCCTGTGGAACCTGCCGGTGCTGGAAATGATTGTCGAACTGGGCCTGCTCGGCCTCGCCATGTGCATCTGGATTGCCGCCCGCAAGCAGGCGCGGCTGGCGGTGCGGCCAGCGATTGGCTGGTTCATTGCCATGCTGGTGCTGGCCAGCATCAATGCCCTGCCGGGTGAGCCGCTGTCGCCGGCCGGCATGGGCGCGCTGGCGCTCTTCGGTTTTGCCGTGGCCATCGCCGTGGCGTTGCTGGTGGATCGCGCCGACCGCCGCCGCCTGGGGTGAAACCCCGGCAGGCAGAGGGGCAAGCCTGCCGGGGTTTCGGCCATCAGCGGTGGGCCAGCATCGGGTGGGGCGACACACCGGTTGTCGATATGGCAACCGCCGTGACCGAGGCACCGATGAGGCTGGCCAGCGCCTGGGCAAGGAAACGCATGAACAACGCCCCACCTGTGCCGGCTGTCGCGGGCGCCCAAGGTGGGGAGGCACTCGCGACCCGGCGGCGTGCGGGTCCTGGGGGGATTGAGCGCGCAACCGGTGCCGGCTGTATTTGATGATAATTACATTCGTGTAATGTTCAAGGGGCTGCGGCGAAAAGGCGTCGTGCCTCATCAGGCGCGTGGCGCCAGCCCGTTGGTGATCAGGGCGTGGGCAGCCGCCGCGATTTCCTCGACCGGGCGCGCATCGTCCCACACGCCGAACTTCAGGCCCAGGAACACGTTCATGCCCATGATCGCCCAGGCCCGCACCTGCCAATCGCCATCCGAAACCTCGCCGCGCCCGAAGGCCTGTTCCAGCGACGTGGCATAGCCATCGGCGACATCGACATAATGGCGGCGATAGGCATCCTCGGCGACGAAGGCGCTTTCATCGATGATGCGATACAGCGCCTTGTGGGTGCGCACGAAATCCAGATAGGCGGAAAGGCCGGCACGTTCGCCGGCCAGCCGATCGGGTGCCGCCAGGATGAAGGGCACCACATGTTCGCGCACCTGCCGGCTCATGTCGGCCACCAGCGCGCGGAACACCGCCTCCTTGGAATCGAAATAGGTATAGAAACTGCCGATGGCGACACTGGCGCGCTGGGCGATGCGGGCGATGCTGCCTTCGTGATAGCCGCGCGCACCGAATTCCTCGGCAGCAGCGTCAAGGATCAGGCGCAGCGTCTTGCGGCCCCGTTCGGTGCGCGGCGTCTTGGCTGTCGCCAGCGCTTCTGATGGTTGTGGCGTTGCGGTCACAGGTCTGCCCAATCCTGTCTTCATCGCCGGGTCAAGCCGGCATTTGCGCGATCCAGAGTTGAATCCTGGTTCAGGTTTCAGTATTGCATCGCCAACAGTCACGCAAGACCGGCGCCAACCAGACGCCCGCTGTGGGGAGAATGCACATGATCGATACACCTTTCCGCCTCGCGTTGTTTGCCAGCGCCAGCCTGATCGCCGGCTTGCCGGCCGCCGCGCAAACCGCCGCCGCCGATGCTGCAGTGACGAACGATGCCGAAATCATCGTTTCCGCCCGCCGCCGCGATGAACGGCTGATCGACGTGCCGGTGGCGGTCACGGCCTTCAACCAGGCCGATCTGCAGAAATATCAGGCGGTTGATCTTTCGGGCTTGCAGGCGGCCGCGCCCAACCTCAACCTGGTGCAGGGCCGCGGCTCGGCCGCCAGCGCCAACATCTTCATCCGCGGCATCGGCCAGCCCGATGCACTGCAAACCTTCGATCCGGCCGTTGGCGTCTATGTCGATGGCGTTTACCTGTCGCGCATCCAGGGTGCGCTGCTCAACCTGTTCGACGTGGAGCGCATCGAAGTGCTGCGCGGGCCGCAGGGCACGTTGTACGGGAAGAACACCACCGGTGGTGCGCTCTCCATCGTTTCCCGCAAGCCGGATCTGGAGGTGGTGAAGGCCGCTGGGTCAGCGCTCTACGGCAGCTACAACCAGATCGTGCTGAACGGCTATGTCTCGGCCCCGCTGGTGGGTGACAAGCTGGCGCTCAGCCTGGCGGGCCAGTGGGACAAGCGTGACGGCCTCGTGACCGATCCGCGCACCGGCCGCGAATATAATGACCGCGACAGCCTGACGGTGCGCGGCATCCTGCGTGCGAAGCCGACCGAAGCGCTCGAAATTCTCGTTTCCGGCGATTACAACCGCCAGCGCAACGCGCTCACCCTGGGTTATGCCATCGCACCGCTGACCCAGACCGATTTCGCCACTGGCGCGCGCGTGCTGGTGCCGGCGGCCCCCTACGGCGCCTATGATTTCAAGGCTTCCACCAGCTTCCGCGGCGATGAAGGCCAGCGGCTGGATCATTATGGCCTGAACCTCACCGCCAACTGGTCGCTCAGCGACACCATCACGCTTTCGAGCATCACCAGCTGGCGCAAGCTGGATCCCGATCTGTTCATCGACATCGACGCCACCCAGGTTGAACTGGGCGATGTGTTCGTGGGCATCGATCAGCGCCAGTTCAGCCAGGAACTGCAGCTGAAATGGTCCGGCGATCTCTTCTCCGGCGTGGTTGGCCTGTTCTACCTGAATGAGAATATCCGTTCGCATCAGGAAGCCTATGCCGATGATCTGTTTGCCTTCCTCGGCGGGCCGCTGACCTTCACGCGCTTCATCGATGATGAACAGAACACCAAGAGCTATGCCGCCTTCGGCCAGGCCAGCTACAAGCTGACCGATGCGCTCAGCCTTACCGCCGGCCTGCGCTACACCCATGAAGAGCGGCGCTATGACCGGGTGACGACCACCTCCTCGACGCTGGGCGCGCTCAACAATCTCACCTTCCGCTTCCCGGGCAGCCTGCCGGCGCCGTTCAATCTGGATAACCAGGTGGAATATGATGCCTGGACGCCGAGCGTGAACCTGGCGTGGAAGCCCGATGCCAACAGCCAGATCTATGTCTCGGCGTCGCGCGGCTTCAAGTCGGGCGGCTTCAACGGCCGCGCCAACGGCGTTGCCGATCTGACGCAGACGGTGAACGGCGTGCCCACCATCGTCACCACCTTCCGCCCCGAAACCGTGTGGACCTATGAAGGCGGCGCCAAGGGCAGCTTCCTCGATGGCCGCGTGTATCTGTCGGGCACGGTGTTCTACAGCGATTTCCGCGATTTCCAGGCGCGGGTGGGCGGCGGTTCGGTCGCGGCCTTCCCGGTGCTGAACGCCGGCCGGCTTTCGATCTGGGGTGTCGAGCTGGAAGCAGCGTTGAAGCCGACCAAATACTGGAACCTGCGGATGAACGCCGGTTATCTGAACGCGCGCTATGCCGAGTTCAACGATGGCCGCCGCGCGCCGGCGTTTAGCTGCAACCCGACGGGTGCCGAAGTGACGTGCCGCCCGGCCTTCGCGCCGCCGCTGACGCTGACGCTGGGCACGGATTACCGTATCCCGGTGGGTGATGCCGGCAGCATCACGCTGGGCGGCGATGCGCGCTTTGTCGACAAGCATTTCCTGAGCATCGACAATCGGCCGGGGCTGGTGGAGCCAGGCTATTGGCTGGCCAACGCCTATGTGCGCTTCGATGCGCAAGGTGGCCGCTGGTATGTGCAGGGCGGCGTGAAGAACCTGGGTGACCAGCGCTATCGCACCGACGGGCAGGAGTTCAGCTCGGTGGGCAATATCCAGACGGTTTACTATGGCGATCCGCGCACGTGGAACGTGATGGTCGGGTTCAAGTTCTAACTTCGATCTGGCGATGTGTTGCGAAAGGGCGGGGGGCTTCTCCCGCCCTTTTTGCGTGATATGGCAGCACGCATGACCGACACGCTGCCCGTTACCGAGTCCGATGCTGCTGCCGAACTGGCGCGGCTGGCCGAAGCCATCGCCCACCACAGCGAGGCCTATTACCAGAAGGACGCGCCCAAGATTTCGGACGCGGATTACGATGCGCTGGTGCAGCGTAATGCGGCGATCGAAGCGGCGTTTCCGCACCTGGTGCGCAGCGACAGCCCAAGTTTCCGGGTGGGATCGAAGCCGGCGGCGGGCTTTGCCAAGATCACCCATTCAAAGCCGATGCTGAGCCTGGATAATGTATTTAGCAATGAGGAAGCGCGTGAGTTCGTGGCGCGGGTGCGGCGGTTTCTGAACCTGCCCGACGATGCCGACGTGCGGCTGCGCGCCGAAGCCAAGATTGACGGGCTGTCTTGCGCGATGCGGTTTGAAAATGGCCGGCTGGTGAACGGTGCCACCCGCGGCGATGGCGCGGTGGGGGAGGAGGTGACGGCCAATCTCGCTCATGTGACGGGCTTGGCGCACGCGCTGCCGGACGGTGCGCCGCAGGTGGCGGAGGTGCGCGGCGAAATCTACATGTCCAAGGCTGGTTTTGCCGCGTTGAACGCGCGGCAGGCTGAGGCTGGTGCCAAGATCTTTGCCAATCCACGCAATGCGGCCGCCGGTTCGCTGCGCCAGCTTGATCCGGCGATCAGCGCCAGCCGGCCGCTGGCCTTCATCGTCCACGGCTGGGGCGAGATGAGTGCGACGCCGGGCGCCACCCAGAGCGAAGTGACGGCGGCGATTGCAAGCTGGGGTTTCGACACCGGCAGTCTGGCGGTGGGCGATGCCACGATGGAGCAATGTCTCGCCTTCACCGCCGATCTGGAGCGCCGTCGGGCTGATCTGCCCTTCGATATCGATGGTGTTGTCTACAAGTTGGAGCGGCTGGATTGGCAGGAGCGGCTGGGCCAGGTGGCGCGCTCGCCGCGTTGGGCCGTGGCGCACAAATTCCCGGCGGAAAAGGCCGAAACCCTGCTGGAAGCGATCGATGTCCAGGTTGGCCGCACCGGCGCGCTCACGCCCGTGGCGCGGCTGGCGCCGGTGACGGTGGGCGGTGTCGTTGTCACCAACGCCACGCTGCACAACGAGGACGAGATCGCCCGGCTCGACGTGCGGGTGGGGGACAGGGTGCAGGTGCAGCGCGCTGGTGACGTGATCCCGCAAGTGCTGGGCGTGGTGCCCTCCGACGCGCCGCGCGGGCCGTCGTTCGTGTTCCCCGATCATTGCCCGGCCTGTGGTTCGACGGCGGTGCGCGAGGAGGATGGCGCGGTGCGGCGCTGCACCGGCGGGCTGACCTGCCCGGCGCAGCGGCACGAGCGGCTGCGGCATTTCGTGTCGCGCAATGCCTTTGATATTGAAGGACTAGGCACGGAACGGCTGGAACTGTTCGCGGCTGAGGGTCTGATCGAAGGGCCGGTGTCGCTGTTCCATCTCCGCGACAAGCGCGACGCACTGCTCGCGCTGCCCGGTTTCAAGGAAAAGTCGGTCGACAAATTGCTCGCCGCCATCGACGAGAGGCGCAGCGTCAGCCTGGATCGCTTCCTGTTCGCGCTGGGCATCCGCCATGTGGGCGAGGTAACGGCGCGCGATCTCGCCCGCGCCTTTCGTTCGGCGCCGGCGGTGCAGGACGCAGCAACAGCCGAGGATGCGGTCAATCGGCTGACGGCGGTGAACGGCATCGGCGCCATTGTCGCCGAAGCCCTGATCGATTTCTTCGCCGAACCGCACAATCGCGATACGCTGGCCGCCCTGCTGGCTGAAGTGTCGCCGCAGCCGCTGCCGGAGGTGAAACAGACCGGGCTTTCCGGCAAGACCATCGTATTCACCGGCGCGCTGGAGAAGTGCACCCGTGAAGAAGCCGAGGCCCAGGCCGAACTGCTCGGCGCCAAGACGTCAGGCAGCGTCTCTGCCAAGACCAGTCTGCTCGTCGCCGGGCCGGGGGCGGGATCAAAGCTCGCCAAGGCGCAAGCGCTTGGAATCCAGGTGGTTGATGAAGATGGCTGGCTGGCGCTGGTGGTGCAGGCGCAAACTGAGTCCTGATTAGATGTAATCCATGCGTTCAGTGCATGGCTGATGCCCGATCTGCTGCACTGCACAAAACCGTGTGACAGTCTTATTACAGCTTTTGTCAGCCGGGAATTGGCCCGGCTCATCAACAGGAGCGTACCAATGAAAGTCGTATCGACTGAATTTGAACCGCAGGTGCGCGCTGTTCCGGTTGCCGAAGTTCTGGCCCCGGTTCGCCCCCTGCCGATCCGCAAGCGTCGCATCATGCTGACGCCCGCTGCGGTCGAAGCCCGTCTGTTCCACGCGCTCTAAGGCGCGTTGAACAGGCGCAAGCCGTTAGGCTTGCACCTCTTTCTTCGTCAGAACCAGGCAGGGCCACTCCGCCCTGCGGTCCATCGGCCACGCCGGCACCAACCCGTGCCGGCGATAGGCGTTGGCGACGGCGCGTTGCTGGTGGTGGAGAAGCCCCGCCATCACCAGCACACCGCCGGGCGCAATCACACCCGCCATATCTCGCGCCAGCGCGATCAGCGGCGGCGCCAAGATGTTGGCCAGCACCAGATCATAGGGCGCGCGGTTGCGCAGCGCCGGGGCGGCAAGCCCTGGGCAAACCGCCAGAGCCATGCGCCCTGCACATGCACCTGCGACAAAATGGTTCAGCGCCAGATTTTCCGCCGCCACGTCGATGGCGATCGGATCGATATCGCTGGCAACGGCGCGTGCGCTGCGATTGGCCTGCAGGGCCGCCATGGCCAGCACACCGGTGCCGGTGCCGATATCGGCGATGTTCTGGAAATCACGGATCTTTTTCAGTCGCGCAATCGCCGCCATGCAGCCATGCGTGGTGGCGTGCTGGCCGGTGCCGAAGGCCAGGCCGGCTTCGATGCGGAAGGCCCAATCGCCGATGCGCACCGCATCGGCATGATCGGCGGTGTGGATGATGAAGCGCCCGGCCCGCACCGGGGCCAGGTCGCGCTGCGACATGGTGGTCCAGTCGGCTTCCGGCAGCTCTTCCAGCACCGGGTTGGCGGCAGATTCGAACAGACCGACAATCAGATCGACCGACGTGGCATCCGGTTGATCAGCGAAATAGGCGGTCAAGACCCAGTCATCGGGTTTGGACGGATCGGGCTCCTCGACATTGAGCGTTGGTGGCTCGTCCATCAACTCGAACAGGTCGGGCAGGGACTCGGCTTCAGCGCGGTTCACCGCGAAACGCAGCGCCCAGCTCATGCGGGCCGCACCGCGCCGTCGGCAAATATGTGGCTACAATTCAGGGCCTTGGCCTCTGCACCCGCTTCCAGCGCCGCCACCGTGATCCAGCCCTGCTGGCGCAATTCGGCCCCGATATCGGCCGAGGTGCCTACTGGCAGCAGCACGCGGGTGCGGGCTTCCTGGCCCAGACCGAGATCGACCAGCCCATCGACATAGAGCGAGAAACCGATCGCGGCTTCCTGCCGGCCATCGGCGTGCGCGACTGTGTAGGCGCCGCCGCGGCCGACTTCGGCCATCAGGCCGGCGCCGAACAGCGAGAAGCCCAGCCAGGTCTGATATTCAAAGCCGTGGCGCTCGGTGGGGTCGAGTGTCACGGAGACGCCGTTCATGCCATCAGCCAGCGCGGCAATCGCATCCAGTCGCGCCAGCACAGCATTGGGCAGATCAAGCTGCTTCAGCGCCGCCAGCGCCGCGTTGACCGGGCCGGCAGCGGCAATCAGCGGCACGAACTGATCGGCACTGGCGGCGCGCAGGGCGCCGACATCCTTGCCGTCCAGCCACGCCTGCACGTCGCTCAGCGATGCCCGGCCCAGCGACCAGCCGGCGGCGGCGAGATCGGCAACCAGAGTGGGCATGGTGAGATCGACGGAAAGCCCGGTGAGGCCCGTGGCGGTGAGCGCCTCCACGGCGACGGCCAGCACTTCGGCGGCGGCGGCGGGGCTGTCGCTGCCGATCAGTTCGGCGCCCGCCTGGGTGCGTTCGCGTTCTGGCGAAAGCTGGTCACCGCGCACGCGCGCCACTTGCCCGGCATACATCAGCCGCAGCGGGCGCGCCTGCCCGGCAAGGCGGGTGACGGCGATGCGGCCAACCTGGCCGGTGATGTCGGACCGCAGCGCCAGCGTCATCTGGCTGACCGGATCGGTGAAGCGCAGGCGTTCGCGGCTGCTGCCACTGGCCAGGCTGGCTTCATATTCGATCAGCGGTGGAGCCACCCGTTCATAGCCATGGGCGGCGCACACATCGGTGAGGGTGCGCACCAGGCTGGCAAGGGCTTGGGCTTGCGGCGGCAGCCGATCGCGCAACCCTTCGGGTAGGAGGCCGAAACTTGTCATGGGGAGGCGGTTAGCGGCAAGCGGGGAGGGCAGCAAGCGCTTCCTCCCCGCCAGCCATCACACGAAGCGCAGGGCGCTGGCCACCTTCACGCCGGGCAGGGCGCGGATGGTGGTGAGCAGCGCGTTGGGGATGGCGTTGTCGACGGAGAGCAGCAGCACGGCCTCGTCACCGGCATCGCGGCGGCCGAGGTGGAAGGTGCCGATGTTGACGTCGCTGCCGCCCAGCGCGGTGCCGAGGCGGCCGATGAAGCCCGGCTTGTCCTCGTTGACGATGTACAGCATGTCGCCGGCGAGATCGGCTTCGACGGTGATGCCGAAAATCTCGGTGAGGCGCGGTTTGCTGTTTCCGAACAAGGTGCCCGCAACTGTTCGCGGGCCACTGGCGGTCATCACCGTCACGCGCAGCAGCGTGTGATAATCGGTTTCGCGATCGTGGCGCACTTCGGCGATCTCGATCTCGCGCTCGCGCGCCAGATAGGGCGCATTGACCATGTTGACCGTGTCGCTGTGCGTGCGCATCAGGCCGGCGAGCACCGCCGCCGTGATCGGCTTCAGGTTCAGTTGGGCGGCGGCGCCTTCCACTTCGACGCGGACCGATTTGATGCCTTCGTTGTCGAGCTGGCCAACCAGGCTGCCAAGCCGTTCGGCCAGCGCCATGTAGGGCTTGAGGCGCGGGGCTTCTTCGGCGCTGAGCGACGGCATGTTGAGCGCATTGGTGACGCCGCCAGTTAGCAGGAAATCGCTGAGTTGCTCCGCCACCTGGATGGCGACGTTGACCTGGGCTTCGTCGGTCGACGCGCCAAGGTGCGGGGTGGAGACGAAGTTGGGCGTGCCGAACAGCGGCGAGGCCTTGGCCGGTTCTTCAACGAACACATCGAGCGCGGCGCCGGCGATGTGGCCGGAATCGAGCAGTTCCTTGAGGGCCACTTCGTCGATCAGGCCGCCGCGGGCGCAATTGACGATGCGGATGCCCGGCTTGCACTTCAGCAGATTTTCGCGGCTGAGGATGTTGCGCGTGCTGTCGGTGAGCGGCGTGTGCAGGCTGATGAAATCGGCGCCGGCCAGCAGTTCATCCAGCATCACCTTGGTCACGCCCATATGCTCGGCGCGTTCCGGCGTGAGGAAGGGATCGAAGGCAATCACCTTCATCTTCAGGCCCAATGCACGATCAGCGACGATGCTGCCGATGTTGCCGGCACCGATCAGGCCCAGCGTCTTGGCTGTCACTTCCACGCCCATGAAGCGGTTCTTTTCCCACTTGCCGGCCTGGGTGGAGGCGTCAGCTTCGGGCAGCTGGCGGGCCAGCGCGAACATCAGGGCGATGGCGTGTTCGGCGGTGGTGATCGAGTTGCCGAACGGCGTGTTCATCACGACGACGCCGAGCGCGGAGGCGGCCGGGATATCGACATTGTCCACCCCGATGCCGGCGCGGCCCACCACCTTCAGATTGGTGGCGGCGGCGAGCACTTCCTTGGTGACCTTGGTGGAGGAACGGATGGCGAGGCCGTCATAATTGCCGATGATCTTGATCAGCTCGTCCTTCGACAGGCCGGTGATTTCGTCCACTTCGATGCCGCGAGCGCGGAAGATTTCGGCGGCCTTGGGGGACATTTGATCGGAAATGAGGACTTTGGGCATGGGTTTTGCTCCGGGAATAGGGGGCCGGCCTCTGGGCCGGGAAGGGGCGGAAGGGACGGCAGCCGCTCAGGCCGCCGTCACCTCGGCATGGGCCCAATCGAGCCAGTGGGTCAGCGCGACCACGTCAGCGGTGTCGACGGTGGCGCCGCACCAGATGCGCAGGCCGGCCGGGGCGTCGCGATAGGCGCCGATATCATAGGCGGCCTTCTCCTTTTCGAGGAGGCTGACGATCGCCTTCACCTGCTCTTCGGTCAGGCCGGGCAGGACGAGGCACACCGACGTGTTGGAGCGCGAGGTGGCATCCTTGGCGAGATGTTCGACCCACGGGCGCGACTGCACCCAGGCGTCGAGCGCGGCAGCGTTGGCATTGGCGCGGGCCTTCAGGGCTTCCAAGCCGCCCAAGCCATCGGCCCATTCCAGCGCGTCGATATAATCTTCGACGGCCAGCATGGAGGGCGTGTTGATGGTTTCGCCAACGAAGATGCCTTCGGTCAGCTTGCCCTTGGAAACCAGGCGGAAGATCTTGGGCAGCGGCCAGGCCGGGGTGTAGCTTTCCAGCCGCTCGACAGCACGCGGGCCGAGGATGAGCATGCCATGGCCGCCTTCGCCGCCCAGCACCTTCTGCCAGCTGTAGGTGAGCACATCGACCTTGTCCCAATCGACGTCCTGCGCAAACACGGCGGAGGTGGCATCGGCGAAGGTCAGGCCTTCACGGTCTGCAGGTACCCAATCGTAATTGGGGACGCGCACGCCGGACGTGGTGCCGTTGGCGGTGAACAGCACGTCGGTGTTGAAATCGACAGCGGCCAGATCGGGCAACTCGCCATAAGGCGCGGTGATGATGGTCGGGTTGAGCTTGAGCTGCTTGGCGGCATCGGTCACCCAGCCTTCGCCGAAGCTTTCCCAGGCGATGGCCGTGACCGGGCGGGCGCCCAGCATCGTCCACATCGCCAGTTCATAGGCGCCGGTGTCGCTGGCCGGCACGATGCCGATGCGGTGCGTGTCGGGGATGCCGAGCAGCTTGCGGGTCAAGTCGATGGCGTGCTTCAGGCGCGCCTTGCCGAGCTTGGACCGATGCGAGCGGCCGAGCGATTCGATTGCGAGATCTTGGGGGTTCCATCCCGGGCGCTTGGCGCAGGGACCGGACGAGAAGTGGGGGCGCGCCGGAAGCGCGGTCGGTTTGGCAGTCATGTTCTCTCCTCACAGAGAGCGCGCGCCGCGTTGGGACGGCGTGGCCCGCCGCCGGGGATAGGGCTTTGGGCCGTGGGGTCAAGCGGTTTCGGCTTTACCGTGAGCGGGAGTGCCCGCTCTTACACCACCGACTCGACGATGGCGCGGCCCAGCGGCACGAATTGGCGGTTGCGTTCGGCCAGTTCCGATTTGGCTGCGAACAGATAGGCGGCGACCCAGATCGGTTTGCGGCCGGGCGGGGTAATCACCGAAACGATGTTGCGGGCGTGCCAGCTACCGGCGCCGGTCTTGTTGGCTTCCTGCCAGCCCGGCGGCAGCGCGGCGCGGATCATGGTGTCGGCGGTCTTGCTGGCCTGCATCCAGCCGTACAGCGTTTTGCGCGCTGCCGGGGAGAGGATGCGGCCCTCCACCAATGCCCGCGACGTGGCGAGCATGGCGGTCGGCGTGGTGGTGTCGCGCGGGTCGCCGGGAGTTTCGTTGTTCATTTCAGGCTCGTTGCGGTCCAGCCTTGTGGTCTGGTCGCCAATCGCGCGCAGCCAGCGGGTGAGGGCGGCCGGGCCGCCGACCCGGGCCAGGCCGATATTGGCAGCGGGGTTGTCGGAGACGACGGCCATGGCTTCGGCCAGTTCCAGCAAGGACGCGCTGCCTCCAATGCGTTTTTCGGTGAAGGGCGCGTTGAACAGCATATCCGCCTTGGTCACCGGCAGGCGTTCGATCATCGCCCATTGGCCCTTGTCCGCCCCGTGCAGCAGCCGGGCGGCAAGCAGGAGCTTGAAGGTGGAGCACAAGGGAAAGCGATCATTGGCGCGGTGGCCGAAACGTTCGCCGGTGTGGGTGTCGAGCAGCGATATGCCGATGGGGCCACCGGCGCTGCGCTCTATAGCCGTGATGGCGCGGCGCAGCGGTGAGAAGCGGTCCGGCGCGGCAGCGGCAAGAAGCGGCAGGCCGGTCATGAGCATGCGGCGGTCGATCATGCATTCTCCCTCGTGTCGGCCGGGCATTGACCTCGCACCGGCGATGGCGTCTCGTCAATCCAACCGAAAAGAGGAAACTGGGGATGATCGACTGGACCGGGCAACGCGTGCTGATCACCGGAGCGGCCAGTGGCATCGGGCGGGCGCTGGCGGTGCAGTTGGCGCAGCGTGGGGCACTGGTGACGGCAGCGGACATAAATGAAGAAGGGGTGGCGGAGACGGCGCAACTGTGCGGCGGTGAGGCGCTGGTGCTCGATCTGGCCGATGGTGCGGCCGGTCCGGCGGCCGTGGCGCAACTCGTCGCCAGCCATGGCCGGCTGGATGCGGTGTTCGCCAATGCCGGCATCGGTTATCGGCGACGGCTGCTAAAGGCCGATCTGGATGATGCCGGCCTGGCGCGGCTGTGGGAAATCAACATGCTGGGGCCAACGCGCCTGGCGCAGGCGCTGTGCCAGGCGGCGGAAGCCGGCGGCTGGCGCGCGCGGATCGTGATCACCGGATCGGAAAACAGCCTGTCGCTGCCGCCATCGGTGCAGAACAACGGCATCGGCCTGTATGCGGCGTCGAAACATGGCGTGTTGATCCTGGCCGAATGGCTGGCCACCGAAAGCCGCAACGCCGGCAAGCCGCTGGATGTGCATGTGCTGCTGCCCGGCGGGGTTTATACGGGCATGACGGCGCCGGGGCTGGGCGACGATCCGGCGCGCTGGCCGGCAGACATGGGCATCATCATGCCCGAACGCGCCGCCGAACTCTGCCTGAAGGGCCTCAATCTCGGCTTGTTCCACATCCCCACCCACGCCCATCTGCAAAATGATATGGCCTGGCGATACAGAAGCGTGACGGACGCCAGCGCTGCCTTGGGCCTCAACGAACAGGCGTGACAAGCCCGGCCGGCTGCCTTATGGGCCTCGGCCGTTTTGTGAAGAGAATAAAGATGATGAACCCCCCGGTCCCCCCCAGTGTGCCACAAAGTATTTTCCCGACCGCTGAAGAAGATGCGAAGTTGGGCAACACGCCCACCGCCGTGCCGCAGACTGAACACCCAGCCTACCGCCTCGCCTTTCAGGACAATGATTTCCTGCTGCGCGAGGATCTGCGCCCGGTGCGCTTCCAATTGGAACTGATGAAACCGGAAGTGCTGCTGGCCGAAGCCGATATCCACAGCACGTTCGTGTTTTACGGATCGGCTCGCATCCCGTCACCGGAAGAGGCCCCGGCGCTGATCGCCGCAGCCACCACCCCGGAACGCAAGGCCGTCGCTGCGCGCCTGGCCCGCAATGCCCGTTATTACGACGTGGCCCGCGAACTGGCCGTGATGGTCTCCACCTTCTGCAAGGAAGGCGAACGCTGCTTCACCGTCTGCTCGGGCGGTGGGCCATCGATCATGGAAGCCGCCAACCGCGGCGCCTGGGAAAGCGGCGCGCCCTCCTTGGGCATGAACATCGTTCTGCCGCACGAACAGGTGCCCAACCCCTATGTGACGCCGGGCCTGTCGTTCCAGTTCCACTATTTCGCGCTGCGCAAGATGCACTTCCTGATGCGTGCCAAGGCAGTCGCGGTGTTCCCCGGCGGCTTCGGCACCTTCGATGAATTTTTCGAACTGCTCACCCTGGTCCAAACCGGCAAGGTCGCCCCGCTGCCGATCCTGCTCTATGGCCGCGACTTCTGGAACCGCGTGGTGAACTTCGAAGCGCTGGCCGAAGAAGGCGTCATCGCGCCGGACGATCTGAAACTGTTCCACTTCGTTGAAACGGCCGAAGAAGGCTGGGCGATCGTGAAGGCGCATTACGGGCTTTAAAACAAACGGGGAGGGCGCTCGGCCCTCCCGCCCGATCTGCCTCATGCCGGCTTGCGGTTGACCACGTCCCCGCGCGTCGGCGCTTCCACGTACATGCGGTCGGGCCCGCTCGCCTGGCTCTCCGCCTTCAGTGTTTCCATGTCGATGACATGACGGAAACGCACATCGTTGTGCTTGAGGCGATCGAAGGCATCGTTGATGTCGGCAATGGCGATCACCTGGATTTCCGGCCTTATGCCATGTTCGGCGCACAGGTCCAGCACTTCCCGTGTATCGGCAACACCGCCGATCAGCGAACCGGCGACGCTGATCCGGTTGAACACCAGCGGTCCCGGGTTGAAGGCTTCGAACTGCATCATGTTGCCAACGACAACCAGGGTCGATCCCGGCTTCATGAAACCGAGATAATCGGCAAGATCATGCGGATAGGGAATGGTGTCGATCATCATGTCGAGCGACTGGGTGGCCGCCTCGACTGCTGCCGCATCATCCATCACCACGACCTTGTGGGCGCCCAGTGTCATGATGGCATCAACCTTGTCGGCCGACGTCGTGAACGCGACCACGGTCGCTCCCATCGCCTTGCCGATCTGGACGGCCATATGGCCGAGCCCACCGATGCCGGCGACGCCAAGTGTCTGGCCCTTCTTGAGGCCGAAATGCTTCATCGGCGAATAGGTCGTCACCCCGGCACACAGGATCGGCGCGGCTTTGGCGGGTTCGATCACTGCGGGTATGGAGACCACGAACTCCTCGCGCACGGTGATGCTATCGCTGTAGCCGCCATAGGTGTTGGAGCCGTTTGGCAGCTTGGGGCCGTTGTAGGTGAAGGTGGCGCTTTTCGGCCCGGAGCAATATTGCTCTTCACCCGCGATGCAGGCAGCGCACACTTGGCAGCTGTTGACCATGCAGCCGACGCCAACCGTGTCGCCAATTGCGAATTTCGACACGCCATCCCCGATCTTGGCAACGGTGCCGACGATTTCGTGACCCGGAACGCAGGGCCAGACCGTGTTCTCCCAATCATCAGCGCATTGGTGGATATCGGAATGGCAGACCCCGCAGAAGGCGATGTCGATCTCGATCTCGCCGGCCCGCAGCGGCTCGCGATCGAAGCTGACTGGTTGAAGCTTTTGATGGGCGCTCTGGGCGCCATAGCCGATGACGGTCATGGAGATTCCTTCTGCTGTTCTGGTTGACAGCAGGAGAACGCCCCGGTGCGGCTTTGGATGCCGGAAGGCCGAAATAAAGGCCCAAATCCAGACGGGGATCATTTCCGCCGAACCGACATGCAAGCGCAGGCCGGCATCGATGATGGTGTGTGGCCAAGGGTGGCCACGCAGGCCCACGTTCCCCGCTGGATGCTGGCCTGCGTCAGCATGACAGGCCATCTTGGGAATCGGTTTCCCGAAATCTAACGGGTGCAGGGGCCTCGCCCCTGCCCGCCGGAGGCCCGTTTTCTCTGAACAGCACGTACGAAAAAGGGGCGGCGGCCTGCCCGGCCACCGCCCCTGAATTCGTGGTGAGTAGCCTTACTTGGCCGCCGCGTCGGCAGCCGGAGCGGCTTCTTCCGCAGCAGGCGCTGCTTCTTCCGCAGCAGGCGCTGCTTCTTCCGCAGCCGGGGCTTCTTCAGCCGGGGCAGCGGGGAGCGGCAGCGGGCTGGCGCTCTTGGAGTTCAGATAGGCGATGACGGCGGCGCGGTCTTCTGGCTTGGTGATACCGGCGAAGCTCATCTTGTTGCCGGCCATGAAGGCCTTCGGGCTCTTGAGCCAGCCCCACAGATTGTCCCAATCCCAATTCTTGCCCTTCATACCCGACAGGGCATCGGAATAACTGAAGCCACCGGCGGCAGCGATCGGGCGGCCAACAACGCCATGAAGGGCCGGGCCGGTGCCGTTGGCGCCGCCGGGATCGACATTGTGGCAAGCGGCGCATTTCTTGAACACGGCTTCGCCCTTGGCGACATCGGCGCTGGCCAGATAGAAGGCCGCCGGCTTTTCGGCTTCGGCGGCGGCAGCGCCAGCGGCCGGAGCTTCCTCGGCGCCGGCCACTTCATAGCCGGGCTTTTCAGGCAGGTGGCGAGCAAACATCATGTCGCTGGTGATCGACACGCCGAGCACGGCCACCAATCCTGCCAGCACGCCACCGAAAATCTTGTTCCACTCAAAGCTGTCCACGTCGAAGCTCCAATGTGCGCGCGGCTGCCCACGGGATGAACCCGGCCTGCGCCTTCCTGAGGCAGCGATTAGGCAATTGCGCGCCGCCTCGCAAGCATTTGCTTGTTGCAGCGCACTATCATAACGAACGGACATGACGAGCAGCTATCCGCACATGGCCCAGATACTGGTTGATCGCATGGCGGCTGCCGCGGCCGCGGCGCCTCAACAGGCCGTGGCGTTTCAAGGGGCGCCCGGTGCCTACAGCCACCAGGCGGTGCGGGAAGCGTTCCCGGATCGGTTGCCCTTGCCCTGCGCCAGCTTTGAAGATGCCATAGAAGCCGTACAGTCCGGCCGCGCCGGCGTGGCGATGATTCCGATTGAAAACAGCCTGCACGGCCGGGTGGCCGATATCCACTTCCTGCTGCCTGAATCCGGCCTGTCCATCATTGGCGAGCATTTCGTGCGGGTGCGCCATTGCCTGCTGGGGCTGGGCGACAAGGCGGCGCTGCGCGAGGTGAAGAGTCATCCTCAGGCACTGGGCCAAGTACGCCGCCACTTGCGGGCGTGGGGCATCGCACCGGTGCAGTTTTTTGATACGGCGGCCGGTGCCGCTGCCGTGGCGGGCGAAGGTGATGCCAGTGTGGGTGCGATTGCCAGCCGGCTGGCGGGTGAGCTTTATGGGCTGAACATCCTGGCCGAAGGCGTGGAGGATGCTGACCACAACACCACCCGCTTTGTGGTGCTGGCCCGCGAGGCCGCGGTGCCGCCGTTGGGGCTGCCGGCGATGACCAGTTTCAATTTCGAGGTGCGATCTGTGCCGGCGGCGCTGTTCAAGGCGCTGGGCGGCTTTGCCACCAATGGCGTGAACATGACGAAGCTGGAATCATACCTGCGCGACGGCAAGTTTTCTCAGGCGGAGTTCTATGCCGAGATCGATGGATCCCCGCTGGAACCGCCGGTGGCACGGGCGCTGGAGGAACTGGCCTTCTTCACCAACTGGGTGAAGATTATTGGCACCTATCCCCGCGCACGAGATCGGGCAGATTAATCAGGCGGGTGCGCGCAGCAGGCGCACCAGCGCCTTGCCGAAGCGGCGTTCGACGACGCGCTCCCAATCGCAGGTGAGGGGATCGGCCGCGGCCGTTTCAACGCTGACCAGCGCGCCCGGCGCGATCCAGCCGCGTTCGTGGAGATGGCTGAGCGCCGGATCGGCAAGGCCAAGGCCATAGGGCGGATCAAGGAAAACAAGGTGATGTGCGCGCGGTGCGCCGCCGATGCTGGCAACCGGGCTCTGCCGCACATCGCCGGTGGCGCCCATGGCGGCGAGATTGGCGCGGATGGCCTTCACGGCGGCGGCGTCATTATCGATGAAGCAGACCGTGCCGGCGCCGCGCGACAGCGCTTCGATCCCAAGTGCGCCGGTGCCGGCGAACAGGTCGAGCACGTCCAGGTCTTCAAAGGTGCCAAGCCGGCTGGTGAGCATCGAAAAGATTGCTTCTCGGGCGCGGTCACTGGTCGGCCTGGTCGATTCCCCGGCGGGGGCTTTCAGGGCGCGGCCCCGCCATTTGCCAGAGATCACGCGCATCAGCGCGGCTCCGGTTTGGTGGCTTTCAGCATCGCTTTCAACAGGGCCACATCGGAATCGGGGATTTCATCGGCCATGCGCGGCGGCAAATCATCCAGGCCGATCGGGCCATAGGCAACGCGGATCAGCCGGTTCACCTGCAGCCCGACATGTTCCAGCACGCGGCGCACTTCGCGGTTCTTGCCTTCGCGGATGGTGACGATCAGCCAGAGATTATGGCCGGTCTTGCGCTCGATATCCGCCAGGATCGAGCCGTAGTGAACGCCATCGATCGTGACGCCATCCGCCAGGCTTTCCAGCGCGGCTTGGGTGACTTCACCAAAGGCACGCACGCGATAGACACGCGGCACGCCGGAAGACGGCAGTTCGAGCGCGCGCTTCAGTTCGCCATCGGTGGTGAGCAGCAGCAGGCCTTCGGTGTTCATGTCGAGCCGGCCAACGGGGAAGACGCGCGGCAAGCCGGGGGGCAGAATATCCATGATCGTCGGCCGTCCGGCGGGATCGCGCGCGGCGGTCAAGAAGCCGGCAGGCTTGTGGAAGCGATAGAGCTTGGCGGGCGCGATGCCGGCCACGGGTTCGCCATCCACGGTAACGTTGGCGAGATTGGTGATGTTGAGCGCCGGCGAGGTGAGCACTTCGCCATCGATGGCGATGCGGCCTTCGGCGATCATGCGTTCGATATCGCGGCGCGAGCCGACGCCGGCGCGGGCCAACGCCTTGGCAATGCGCTGCGCCGCGACTTCGGTTTGCCGCACAGGCGCCGGGCCCCGCTTGACGCGCGGTTGTTCGGCGCGCGGCGCCGGCTTGCCGGGGCCAGAGGCGGAGCGGACAGGGCGCTCAGCGCGTTGCGGTCGTTCGGTGCGGGCCGGACGGTCGCGGGGGTCTGGCCGTGCCCCCCTGGGTGGGCCTTCGCTGCGTTGGGGGCCTTCGGCCCGGTCAGGGCGCTCAGCGCGTTGCGGGCGTTCGGTCCGGTCCGGGCGGCCGCTGCGCTGCGGGCGTTCGCTGCGCTCTGTGCGGGCCGGACGTTCGGAACGGGCCGGCCGCGGCGAGCGATCGTCACGCTGTGGGCGGTCGCCACGTGGCGGTCGCTCGTCGGTTTCGGCGCGCTCGCGGCGGTCGCTCCAGCCCGCAGCGCGTTGGTCGCGGCGCGACAGCGGCGGTGCACCAGGCGGACGCTGGTCAGTGCGGGGGCCAGAGCGGGTGCCAGAGCGGGCAGGCGCGCGCTGACCCGTATTGGGGCCGGAGGGGCTTGCTGGGCGTTTGCCGCCGGTTGGTTTGCGGGGTGGTCGCATGGCGCATCCCATGCGGCCGGGCCGCCGGATTGTCAAAAAGAGAAGGGGCCGATGTTTCCACCGGCCCCCCCGCTCAGTTTTGGTTGATCAGGCGATCAGAACTTCACCTGGACACCGCCGTAGAAGAACCGGCCGGTGTTGGTGTAGATCGCCGAGCCGGCACCGTCGCCAAGCAGACCAAGCGGCGGCAGCTGGTCGAAGATGTTGTCTACGCCCACATAGGCAGAGATGCCCTTGTACACCTTCGCCGAGAAGCGAAGATCCGAGTAGGTGATTGCCGGGTAGTAAACCAGCGGCGTGGCGTCGAGGTTGGTCGGTGGACGACCCTGTTCGACGTTCTGCGCGCCCCAGCTGTTGATCGTCATCTTGCTCAGATAACGGAAGCTATAGAGCAGGTCGAAGCCCTTGTAGCCCACAGTCAGGTTCAGCTGGCCGTTCCATTCCGGGTTACCCAACACGCCATGCTCGCGGGTCAGGCGGGTCGGTTCGGTGATCGACGTGTAGACGTGCCGCTTGAGCAGAAGCGAGCCGATCGCGCGGATGTTCAGGCGCCAGTCTTCACCGAACTTGTGGGTGTAGGCAGCATCAAGGTCGATACCCTTGGTGAGCTGACGGGCATAGTTGAACGGACCCTGGATGAAGGAGGCGCCAGTGGCAGTTAGCGGGAGCTCCAGCCCGTTGTGACGAATATTGGACTGACCGCGGAACGTGCCATCGGGGTTGCGGAAGATGGCCGAGCAGAACGCATTGTTGATGCCGCCTGGGTCATCATAGCACTGATTGATGACCGTTTGCGAACCCACCGTGTTGATCGCGTCGTTCAGTGCGATGCGGTAGAAGTCGACACTGGCAACGAAGCCGGGGAAGTAGGACGGTGTGTAGACCGCACCCACTGTCCAGCTGTCTGACGTTTCCGCGAACAGTTGCGGGTTGCCGCCCGACAAGCCCGAGATGCCCGATACCGGCCGGTTAGTGAACGGCTCGGTCACGCCGCCGAAAGTCTGCGTGGTCGGGATGCCCGCGGCGCGGCAGTTGGCAACGCGGTTCGGGTTGCTGTTGATGTTCTGCTGGCCGCAGGGATCAGCCAGACCGTTGAGAAAGGTCTGCGACTGGGCGGCGAACAGGTCGCTCTGCGTCGGCGCACGGATGGCGCGGCCATAGTTGGCGCGGAAACGCACGTCTTCCACAGGCCGCCAAACACCGCCAACGTTGTACGAATAAACAGTGCCAGTATTTCCGCTCGAATAGTTCGAGACGCGGCTGGCGGCTTCAACCGTCAGTTCCTTGAAGAACGGCACGTCCTTCAGGATCGGCAGGCGGACTTCGCCGAACGCTTCCCACACGTCCAGACGTGGCGGAGCGAATGTTGCGATCGAGTTCAGGAAGGTTTGGCCAGCGCGGGTCACATCGTCGAACGCCGAGAAGCTGCGCTCCTGACGCCATTCGCCGCCGACCGAGAAGCCAACCGGCCCACCGGGCAGTTCGAACAGCTTGGCTGAATCGCCGGTAACGGTGGCGATGGCATTGAACTGTTCGGACCATTGGCGACGGCTGGAGGTGTGGCCGATATAGTCCAGTGCCTCTGCAGACGGTGCGCCCAAGCCGAACAGGTTGATCGGGCGGCAGGCCGGATCGTCGTTTGTGGTGCTGGCATCATTGTTGATGGAGCAGACGATCGTGCCGGCGCTGTTGCGCACGGCGTTCACCGCATTGGTGAAGCGGGCAAGGCGCACGTTGCCGCGGGTTTGATAGAAGGTTTCAACCCGCCCGTAGTTGAAGGCGACGTTGTAGCTCCAGGTGTCCATGAAGCTGCCCTGTGTCCCAACGACAGCGCGGAACAGTTCACGGCTGTGGTTCTCACCGCGGCCGCCAAAATCGATGTTGAACCGATTGATGTTGAAGTTGCCACTGGCCGGGAGCGACACAGCCAGTAGATCACGCGCCTGCTGGGTAAGAAACGGGTTGCTGATGTTCAGCGTGGGGTTCAGCGCGCCCGATGAGAAGGTCGGTTGGCCTTCCTGCAATGATTCGGTGCGAACCCACTTGGCTTCCAAATAAGGGCGGAATGCATTCGACACTTCGAAGCTGCCAATCAGGTTAGCCGCATAGCGAGTGTTGCCGATCTGCATCAGGCCGGTTTCGCGAAGGGTTGAGGTGAGGCCGCCTTGGACATTGCCCGAACCGAACGGACGGAAATCACGCTCCACGACGTTTCGGACAAGATTGCCGCCCGGCTGGAATACAAACACATTGCCAAGTTGGCTGGCTCCGTTGTTATTGAAAAGGCCGGAGCAGTTAAGCGTCGCACGTGCACCGGGAGCCACGCCTTGGCAAGCTGAAGTGTACGCCCCCCCAGTTCCAAAGCTGCCATTCCTAATGCCGGTGAGGAACTGTGTGTCTGGAATGCCGTCGCCGCTTGCTGGTTCGGGAGTGTTATTTGGCCCTGTAAATGCGGTGTCCTGCACCGCCTGAAACGCCGCGATGCCAGTCAACGCGCCGGTTTCCGGACGGTCAGCATAAAAGAGCGGGTCGCTCTTGTTGTATTCCAGCGACAGGGCGATGTTGCCGCGACCATCGGCGAAGTTCTTGCCGGCGGTGATGGTGGCGAGATACTGGGCCGAGTCGCCGCGCGACGAGACACCGGCCTGCGCACGGCCCATGAGGCCTTCGAAATCACGCTTCAGTACGAAGTTGACGACACCGGCAACGGCGTCCGAACCATAAACCGACGAGTTGCCGCCAGTAACGATGTCAACGCGCTCGATGAGGTCAACCGGGATGGTGGAGACGTCAACCGTGGCAGCGCCCGGCTGCGACGTGACGTGGCGCAGGCCGTTCTGCAGCACCAGCGTGCGGTTGGTGCCCTGGCCGCGCAGATCGAGGATCGACAGGCCGGCGGTGCCGATGAAGCGGCCGCTGTTCTGGCTGGTAAAGGTCGGGCGGAACTGTGGCAGCAGCGCAAGACGATCACCAACGTTCACACTGCCGTTCTGCAGCAATTCGGCCGCGCTCAGCGAAGTGATCGGCACGGTGGCATCGATATTTTCACGCGCGATGCGCGAACCGGTGACCACCATCATTTCAGCGGCGGTTTCTTCAGCGGCGCCCTGGGCGACCTTGGTTTCCTGATCTTCAGCGGCGAAAGCCGGCGACGCAGCAATCGCCAGGGCGGATGCCCCGGCAAGGATGAATGAACGCATGAGAGCCCCTCTTTGCGGTTGAGAAATTGCTTCATGGCGAAATTGTTACGCTACGAAAAGGGCGGAATCGCCCAATTGTGTCGCGCTGCGACAAGGGGGCGCAACACTGTTACGCAAATGCATCATTTTTCGCGTGTGCGCCCGGTATCAACGGTTGCGCCGGCCTGTTGCTCTTGTCGGCGCCATGCGCTAACCGGCCCGGCAATGCCCCTGTGGTGAAATTGGTAGACGCGCTCGACTCAAAATCGAGTGGAGAAATCCGTGCTGGTTCGAGTCCGGCCAGGGGCACCAAATCGCAGCGCCGCGAGCGCCGTCCGACAGCGCGGCTTTGCCGCGCACTTCCTTCCCTCGACCCTCCAGCAGTCTCGTCGGCTTCGCTGCCGGCTGCGCTCTCCGAGCCGGCCCCTGCACATTTGAGGAAGGGTGACGCCCCCACCGCCCACTGATAGCCTCTCCCCCATGGCTCACCCAAAATACCCACTCACCTTCTCTCCGCTCGACCTGGGGTTCACGCGCCTCAAGAATCGCATCCTGATGGGATCGATGCACACCGGCCTTGAGGATATCGAAGGCGGGTTTGAGCGCATGGCCGCCTTCTTCGCCGAACGGGCACGCGGCGGGGTGGGGATGATCATCACCGGCGGCATCGCGCCCAATCATGAAGCCGGCGGTGGCGGCAAGCTTTCGACGCCAGAGGAAGCGGCGCAGCACAGCATCGTCACCGAAGCCGTTCATGCCGCTGCGCCGGATGTGAAGATCGTGATGCAGATCCTCCATGCCGGGCCGCTCGCCGGCACAGCGGCGTGCGTGGCGCCGTCTGCCATCCGATCCCGCATCGGCCGTTTCGTGCCCAATGAACTGGATGCGGACGGGATCGAGAAGCAGCTCAATGATTTCGCCAATTGCGCCACGCAGGCGAAGGCGGCGGGCTATGATGGCGTCGAGATCATCGGCTCGGCTGGCTATCTCCTCTCCACCTTCCTGGTCGAAAAGACCAACACCCGCACCGATGAGTGGGGCGGCAGTTTCGAAAACCGCATGCGCTTCCCAGTCGAAGTGATCCGCCGCACGCGGGCCGCCGTGGGCAATGATTTCATCCTGATCTTCCGCATCCCGGCCATGGACATGCTGGAAGGCGGCATGTCGGGCGAGGAGGTGATCCAGCTAGCGCAAGCCGTGGAAGCTGCCGGCGCCACCATCATCAGCACGCACTTCACCTGGCACGAAGCCCAGGTGCCGACCATCGCCACCATGGTGCCGCGCGCCGCCTTTGCCGAAGTGACGGGGCGCATCAGGAAGCATGTGGGCGTGCCGATGATCACATCGAACCGCATCAACATGCCGGATGTGGCGGAGCAGGTGCTGGGCGCCGGTCATGCCGATCTCGTATCGATGGCGCGGCCGATGCTGGCTGATGCCGATCTGGTCAACAAGGCGTTCGAAGGCCGCGAGGACGAGATCAACACCTGCATCGCCTGCAACCAGGCCTGCCTGGATCACACCTTCACGGGCAAGCTCACCTCGTGCTTGGTCAATCCGCGCGCCTGCAATGAAACGCTGATGCCGGTGGTGCCTGCCAGCGTCGTCCGCGATCTGGCCGTGGTTGGCGCCGGGCCGGCAGGGCTGGCCTTTGCCGTGGAAGCGGCCCAGCGCGGCCACAAGCTGACGATCTATGATGCCGGATCCGAAATCGGCGGCCAGTTCAACCTGGCCAAGCGGGTGCCGGGCAAGGAGGAGTTTCACGAGACGCTGCGCTATTTCAGCCGGATGATCGAGAAGCTGGGCATTTCGCTTCGCCTCAACACCCATGTGGATGCTGACATGCTGGCGGCGGCCAGCCATGACGAGGTGATTGTCGCCACCGGCATTCGCCCGCGCACGCCCGACATGCCGGGGATCGATCACCCGATGGCGGTGCCCTATATTGATGCCATATTGGGCCGCAAACCCATTGGCCGCCGCGTGGCCATCATGGGGGCCGGCGGCATCGGCTTCGATGTGGCGACGTTGATCACCCATGCCGGGCCGTCGGCTGCGGTGGATATTCCGACCTTCTGCCGCGAATGGGGCGTCGATTTCGTCAATCACCCGCGCGGTGGTGTGACCGGGCTGGTGCCGCAGATTGAGAAGGCTGACCGCGAGGTGGTGATATTGCAGCGTCGTGACGGCGCGCCGGGCAAGTCGCTGGGCCGCACCACCGGCTGGACCCACCGGCTGAGCCTGGTGCGGCGCGGCGTGAAGATGATGGGCGGGGTTACCTATCTGAAGATCGATGATGACGGCCTGCACGCCCTTGTGAATGGTGAGCCCCGCCTGTTCGAGGTAGACACGGTGATTATCTGCGCCGGGCAGGAGCCGGAACGGGCGTTGTATGATGCACTGGTGGCGCGGGGTTTGCCGG
Organism: Sphingomonadales bacterium 32-65-25; assembly: GCA_002280855.1. GTDB lineage: Bacteria > Pseudomonadota > Alphaproteobacteria > Sphingomonadales > Sphingomonadaceae > Sandarakinorhabdus. The sequence goes on from NCEU01000007.1 coordinate 422,575, forward strand.
CGAAGCTGATTGGCGGCGCCAGCGAAGCGACGGAGCTCGACGCCAAGCGCGCCATTGCCGAAGCGACGGAACTGGCGCTGGCCAGCTAGCGTTACAACAGGGCGCAACCAGCGCCAGGGGAACCAGACCATGCAAGCATTACCACGGCCGGGCTTCCGGCACGCAGCAGCAAGGGCGGTCATTCTTCTGGCTGTGCTCGTTGCGGGATCGGCACGTGCGGCACCGGTTCAAACCGACGACGGCGCCTATACGCGTTACGAATTGCTGGCGCCGGCGTCACACAAGTTCCGCATCGTGTACGACATCACCGCCACGACCGCGGGGGCAATGGCCTATTATAACCCCATCCGCACCGGCAGCATCGCCACCGACGAGCGCGTGACGGACCGGGCGACCGGTGCAGCGCTGGCCTTTGCCGAGGTCGATGGCGAAATCGCGCGTGCTGGCGGCGTTACCAACGCGCCGCCTGGCAGCAAATATATCGCGGTCACGCTGGCGCGACCTGTGCCCGAAGGCGGCGGCGGGCGCATCCGGATCGACAAGACCTATGAAGACGCCAAGAGCTATTACACGGACGGCGATGCCATCGTTTTCGACCGCTCGCTGGGGATCAAGCGCAACAGTGTTGTCTTGCCGGCAGGCTATCGGTTGGCGTCGGTGAATGTGCCGGTGCAGGTGCTGCAACAGGCCGATGGCCGCATCGCGGTGTCGTTCCTGAACGCCACGCCGGCCCCGATGCCTCTGGTCATCCGCGCCGTTCCCAGCGGCGTGGTTGCATCCGGATCAAGCATGGCCGCCCGGATCAGCGAGCGCGCAGCCCAAACCCGCGAGATCGTCTATTATCTGCGCCCGCCCGAAACGCACAGTTTCGATCTGACCCATGATTATACCGAGGAACGGCCGGGGGTTGGCGCCTATGTCAACGTCGTTCGGGCCGGCAGTACGGTCTCCAACCCGTCAGCGCGCGACCTCGACACCGGTGCCGCGCTCACAACCGAAATGGTGCGCGGCGCGGCGATTACCGCAATCGATCCCCGGGAAACCGGCGTGACCGCCGCGACAACGGCTGTGGTGTTCCGTTTTCCGCCAGTGGCGGCAGGGACCAGCCGGCGCATCCGGATCGCCGAAACCTACACCGATCCTGATCGATACCGCATCGTGGACGGCGAGCTTGTCTGGCACCGCGCCTTCGGTCGGCCGGCCAACGCCGTCGTGCTGCCAGTCGGTTGGGTGCTCACCAATTCGACGATAGCTGCAGCTGTCAGCACCACCGCCGATGGGCGGACGCGGCTGGATTTTCTCAATCCGCGCCCCGACGACATTGATGTGGTGATCACAGCCCGGCGCGCCGGTTAACGCGGCGCTGGATACCCCGCGGGGGTTGTAATCCCCGGCCGTTGTGTGACGTCCCCCCGATTTCTTCCTCCGGTTTGAATGAGCGTTCTTCGGAAATGTGACCTTCGTGCTGAAGGGGCATGCCGTGAAGAAGAGCTGATATACAGCAGGGCAGATTGCCTGCGCGTTGAAGCAGGCGGAGTCGGGAACGCCGCTGGCTGAGCGACTGTGCCGAATGGGGATTTCTGAGCAAGCGTTTTACCGCTGGAAGTCGCTCCACGGCGGGCTTGGGGTGGTCGAACTGCGCCGGCTGAAGCAGCTTGAGGACGAGAACCGGAAGCGCAAACTGCTTGCCTGGCGGCATGATCGAAACCCGGGGTTGGCCTAACTTTGCCGCCAAACTGTCCGAACAGGCAAGGCCACCTCAACCCATGGTCTGTAGGACGCCATCGGACGCATCCTCGACCTCTATCTTCCGCCGGAGTCCACCAACTACCGCACAGCGTTCGGGTGTAATTCGACACGATCGAAAGCCGCGTAAGTACCCGGAGCCGCGGTCCCGACCTTATCTGGTTATCAATACAGCTCTGGCGCCCACGTGGCGCCGACGGGAGCGCCGTTGGCACCACCAGTCCGCGTTGAGCCAGAGGGAACGCTCTTGCGATCAGTCCCCGCAGTACGGCACGCGATCCACCCGTTTTGTGGCACGACAATCATTGACGCAACCGAAAGCACATGGCACTAGTACTTCAATTATCGGAAGAAAAACCTAGTTAATTTTGAATATTTTCTGTGAACAATCATAATTAAAAACGTAAATCATGGCATTAATGTTAGTTCAATACGCATTCAGTTCTATATTTAACTATAACTAGTTCGTTTTTAACGTCGCTCAGGAATCGTTTATGTCAAAGAAGCAAGAAAACCAGGCTCTCCCGCTGTTTTACAAGCAGCTTGTGCCGCTGAACTCGAATGTCCACGCCGCCTCGCGTGCTCGCACAACGGACAAGGCGTCTTGGCTGGTTAAGCAGCATGCGGTTCCGCTGATGACCGATGAATTCGCCAAGGCGCAGCGCAGCTACCCGATCATTTTCTCCGCATCAGAAAAGCCTTTTCCTTTGGCTTTGATGGGGTTGAACGAAGGCGTGAATGTGTTCTTGGACGCTGAGGGCGGATTTGAGCCAAGCCTTTATATTCCTGCTTACGTGCGTCGTTACCCGTTCCTGCTGGCTCGGCTGGATCCGAAAGGTGATGATCTTTCTCTGTGCTTTGACCCCACATCGGATTTGGTTGGCACCTTTGACGAGGGCGACGCCTTGTTCTCGGGGGAAGAGCCATCTGATCGGTGCAAATCGATCCTGAATTTTTGCGAGCAGTTCGAAATTGCCAGCCAGCAGACCACCGCATTCGTTGAGATGCTGGAAAAGCATGATCTTCTGTCGGACGGCGAATTCACTGTGAAGCGTGACGGGGACGGACAGGCCTCTGTCTACCGTGGCTTCAAGATGGTTACCGAAGCGAAGTTGAAGGCTGTTTCACCGCAGATTCTGGCTGAACTCAACGAGAGCGGAGCGCTGGGGTTGATCCATCTTCATCAGGCGTCGTTGGGGCTCATTACAGAAATTTATGCACGTCAGACCAAGGCGGCCTGAGGCGAGACCAAGTTCGTGCTAACTCACTGAATATATTCCTTCAAAGGTCTGCCTGTGCGTACGATGTTGGATAAATTATCCGTGGCCGTTTCGGGTGGGCTGCTGGTGCTCGCGGGAGCATCAGCAGCCTTTGCGCAAACACAGCCCAGTGATGCCGGCGCACAGGTGCTCCGCCAGGTTGAGCCGCCTGCTATTCCAAAGCGGGCGGTAAAGCCGCGCAAGGCGATTACCGTCGCCGAACCTCAACAGGCCTTGGGCGCAAAGGTGGGCGTCCAGAGTTTTGTCTTTGAAGGCAATAGCCTTCTGAAGGCCGCTGACCTTGCTTCGCCGCTTCAGCGTTTTGTGGGCCAGGAGCTTACCCTGGCTGAACTCAACTATGCCGCGGATTTGGTCGGGAAGCTCTATCAGGAGCGCGGCTATTTTGCCCGCGTGGCGCTTCCCACGCAGGATGTGTTGAACGGAATCGTGCGGATCCAGGTCGTGGAAAGTCGGCTTGATCGCATTGAAATCGATCCTTCGGCTGTCGGCGAGCATGATGATCGCGTGCGCGCCTATGTCGGGGCTGGGTTAAAGCAGGGCGACCCTTTGGATTTGCGCAGGATCGAGCGCGGCACTCTTCTGGTCAACCAATTGCCGGGCGGTTCATTTCGCACGCTCCTGCGTGCAGGGTCGGCGGAGGGCACATCTTCTGTTGTCGTGTTGTCCGAGCTTGGTCAGGATCAGAGCTTCAGTGCGGTGATCGATAACGCCGGGTCGACGCGTTCGGGCCAGCAGCGGTTGCTCTTGAGTGCCAATTTGCACCCGATTGTGGCGTTTGGTGATGATCTGGCACTGTTGGCTCTCGCTTCGCCGGGAGTGCAATATGGCCGTGCCGCCTATAATCTGCCGATCGGCACCAATGGACTTTCGGCGAACCTCGCCGTGTCGGGGCTGCGCTACGACCTGCTGAAAACGCCGGTCGTCATCAAAGGCAATAGCGCGGCCGCAATTGTGGGTCTGCGTTACCCCTTGGTGCTCCAGTCCGACCGCGCGGTCCAATTGAGTATCGAAGGGGGCTATCGCCGGTTTTCGGACCGTGTGGAAACAGTGTTCACCAACCGATCCCTGGCTTACGGATCGGTCGCGCTTGATGTGAGCCAAGCCGATGCGTTTCTTGCCGGCGGCAGTTCCGCGGTGGGCGTAAGCCTTCTGGCCGGTCAAGCCAGTCGCGATGGCGGCTTTGGTCGGGTTTCAGCCTATCTTCAGCGCCGTCAGCAACTGACAATGCGCGATGCATTGTCCCTGCGCATCACCGGACAGATCGGCTCAAACAAGCTCGACCCGTCGCAATTCCTGATGGTCAATGGGTCGAACGGTGTCATGGCCGCCAGCAATGATGATGACGTCTCTGGACGTTCTGGTGTGGTTGGTCGCGCCACGTTCGAGCATCGGTTCGCGCCGGTGCTCAGAGTTTCGGCCTTTTACGATTTTGGCAAAGTGTATGGCGCCGCGGCAAACCGCCCGAGCCTGCTGCAGGGCGTTGGCGTCGGGGCAGTTTTGCAAGTTGCGCGGGTGTTGCTGATCGATGCGTCGGTTGCGCACCCGATAAACTCGCCGGACTCTTTCAATGACAGAACAAAGGCGTGGATCAGCGCCAGGGTGGCATTCTGATGTTTGAGAAAAATATGCTGCAATCGAATTTTGTAGAGAACCCGGCGCCCGCTCGGGCGTTTGGCCTGAAGCGAGCGTTCCTGGCCAGTAGCGCGCTTTCTCTCATCCTGGTTTCTCCTGCTGCGGCACAAAACCTGCCTTCGGGCGGGGTCGTTGCGTCTGGCGGTGCGGTTATTTCGCAGACCGGATCGGCGATGAACATCGTCCAATCGACCAACAAGGCCGTGGTCAATTGGCAGTCGTTTGATATTTCTGCTGGTTCGAGCGTAAAATTCACACTGCCGGACAGCGCGTCAATTACGCTGAACCGGGTCGTTGGTGATGACCCGAGCAAGATTTTTGGTTCGTTGACATCGAACGGGCAGATTTTCCTGCTCAACCCGAATGGTGTGTTGTTTGGCGCTACCAGCCGTATCAATGCGGCCGGAATTGTCGCCAGTACGCTTTCATTGTCGGATGATGATTTCAACGCCGGTCGCTACGTCTTCAAGAAGAATGGCTCCGACGCCGCCGTTACCAATGAAGGTGAGATTGTTGTAACCGGCTATGCCGCGTTGCTGGCGTCAACCGTGCGCAACGAGGGTCTCATATCGGCCCGCATGGGCACAGTCGCGCTTGCAGGCGGCGATGTGCTGACGCTTGATCTTGCCGGCAACAGCCTCGTGTCGGTGCAGGTCGATGCCGCTGTGGTTGACCAGCTGGTTGAAAATCGTGGCATGATTGCAGCCCAGGATGGGCGGGTTATCATGACCTTGTCATCCGAACGCAGGCTGGTGGACAGCGCCATCGCTTCAAAGCTGCAGCAGGCTCAGGCGATTGTTGATTCCGGCAATGGCCGAACCAACCGGATTGTCGCCGGCGGTCAGATTGAGGCAGCTTCGGTCAAGATTGAAGGCGGCCTTACCGGCCGCGTTGAAGCAAGCGGTTCTGTTTCCGTACAGAATCTGTCCGGACTTGGTGGACAGATCGACATCACCGGTGGCGATTTGGTCATCGCTGATACCGCCAAAATTGACGCGTCCGGCCGTTCCGGTGGCGGCGCGATCAACATTGGCGGCGGCTTCCAGGGGGCAGACGCAGGCCTTCTCAATGCCCGCACCACGGTGGTTGCAGCGGGTGCTTCAATCTCTGCCGACGCATTGAATGCCGGTGACGGCGGCAATGTGGTCGTGTGGTCGGACAAGGCAACGCGGTACGCGGGCAATATTTCCGCGCGCGGCGGCGCGGCTGGCGGGAATGGCGGCTTTGCAGAAGTCTCCGGCAAGAAGTTCCTCGATTTCACGGGCAGTGTGAACCTGCGGGCGCCCATGGGCCTTGCGGGGACTTTGCTGCTTGATCCTTATAATCTCACAATTTCCACTTCCAGCAGCTCTAATGTTACCGGCACTGACGCCACGGGTGACGATTCCGTCCTGGCCGTTTCGGCCTTGGTTGCCGCGCTCGATGCCGGCAACGTCGTTGTAACGACCGGGACGAACGGAACGCAGGATGGCAATATCACCGTTGCCAATGCCATCAGCTGGCTGTCCGAAAATACGCTGACGCTGCGGGCTGCGAAGAATATTGGGATCAACGCCAATATCCTCGGTCTGTCTGGCTCGCTGGTGCTTGAAGCGGGCTACTTGCCTGACGGGACGGCGCAATCGACGGGTATCATCAACCTTGCGTCGGGCAAATCAATCCGCATGCTGTCGGGCAGCCTGACCGCGTCCGCCGTCCAAGACATTGTCTTTAACGGTTCCGTCCAGTCGCAAGCCGCGTCGTCGCTGACCGCGGGTGGCGGTATTCTGGCGTTCAATACCGCCAACATCTTTTCGGCTGGCGTGGCGGTTACTTCGGGGGCTTCAGGCGGAATCTCTCTGAAGGCAACAGGCAATACCGAGCTTAAGGCAGTTAGCGCCGGAAGCGGCGGCGTCGATATCGATATTGCCGGCAGCATCACGAGCACAGCAAGTTTCATGTCGGCCGGCACGGTCTCGATCACGACCACGACCGGCTCTGACGGAAACATCGACTTAACAGGCGCCTTCTCATCTTCTGGCCTGGTCACGCTTTCGGCGGACAAGCCGGGCTTTATTCGCATCAACAATATCACGAATGATACGACATTCAGTTCGATTTCTGGTGGTGGCGCCATTACGCTCACCAGCGCAGCAAACATTATCACGCTTGGCTCAACCGGTCAGGCGATCACTGGCGTTGGCGGCGACGCTGGTCAGGCGAGCGGTCTGGTCTCGATTTCGGCCACTGCCGTCAATATCGCCACGTCGATCGTGACGGCCGGCGGTAATATCAGCATCACGTCAACATCGGGCGCAGTAACGGCCAGTACGGGCGCCAATATCACAACCACGGCGAATGCGAATACGGGCACGACCTCTGGGTCGGTCAGCATTTCCGGCGCTTCAGGCGTGGAGCTGAACAATATCGTAACCACAGGTGCCGCCAATAATCAGGCATCGGGAAGTAACGCTGCAACGGTCAACGTCACCTCATCGGCTGGTAATGTTTCGGTTTTTGCAATCACGACCTCGGGCGGCCAGCCGCAGCGCGTGGATGCCGGCGGAGTCGGCTTGGATAACGGCGGGAACGCCGCGTCCATCACGCTGACAACATCGGGTGCCAACAGGACCATCCTGCGCGGAAACTTGACGGCAATTGGCGGAAATTTCAGCGGAACAAGTACGGCCGCCCAAGGCCTGGGTGGCAATATCCTGACCAATGGTGCGGTCACGCTTGCTGATCACATCAGTCTCGATACCGGTGCGACGACGGGCTATGTGTTCTTGCTTGGCACAGTCGATTCTGAATCGTCTGCGGCTGCGGATCGCAAGGCGCTCACGATCAATGCGGGTGCCGGTAATGTTCGTCTGGGTGGCGCGATTGGCCAGACGAATTCCATCTACTCGCTTGATGTCAGCACCGCCGTCACAACGGATATCTTTGCCAGCATAAAAACCGATGGCAGTACGGCGCTTTCCGGCAGGACAACGGGCATTCGAATTGGCACATCGACGAAGCTTAACTTCGGCAATCTGACAACCGAGAGCAACAATACGCCGGTGGTCATTGATACCAGCGGCGGCGATGGCGTCTTCACGCTCAACAACGGCGTTTACAGCACGATCACCGCGGAAATGCATGCGCCGGTCGTCTTCACGCGCGGCACTAATCAGGTCTACCTGAACTCGACGCTCTTCAGTACGGTCGGCGAATACAACAACCTCACGTTCAACACGGCCAGCGGATCCGGCGGCGCGGTCACCGTGATCAGCACCATCGGCGGTGGCACGCAGGGCAACACATCTGGGCTGGGCGATATATCGCTGTCCAGCGTCAGCAACCTCAGCTTCCAAGCCGGTATTTCAGCCAAGAGCCTTGTGTCGCTGGGCGGTACAGGATCGATCACGCTTGCGACCAACGGTGGCACCGCTCAGCATTACAGCGGCGCAAGTGGGCTTCAGGTTTCTTCAAGCTCTGGCTCTGCTCTGTCGGTAAACATGAACGCAACGCTCACGCAGAGCGGTGCGCCGGTTTCGGTGGCGACAACTGCTGCCGGTGTGCAACTGACGATCAGCGGCACAACGACGACTGCTGGTGGCGCAGTGACGATTTCCACGAAGGGGTTGCTGCAGGCCACGCAGAACAACAGCAGCATCTTTACGTCCAACGGGGCCATCACGCTGACGGGCCTTGGCGGCATCAACAATCAGTCTTTTTCGTCAACGAGTTCTTATAATGCCGGTTCCGGCAAGATCCGCATGTTCGGCGGTGGCAACAACATCAACCAATTTGCGCTCTTGACGTCAACCAATGCCGATACAGATGGCACGCCCGCTGTTCTTGTAACCGATGCGGCGGCGGTCAACCTTTTCACAGTTAATTCGAACGCAAATAGTCGCGGTGTTGGCACGCTTCAGGTTGGCATTGTCGCTTCTGATACCTCAGTTGCGCCTGCGCAAAGCGTTGGCGCGGGCGGCTCGTTGGCATTGTTGGCAACCGATCTGCGCCTGCGCACGAGCCAGGCTCTGAAGCTCGCATTCACAGGCGACGAGAGCGCCAACAGCTTTGTCATCACCGGTACCGATGTCGACGGCAACGCCCAGTCTGAAACAGTCGCCGGAGCATCTGCTGCGAGTGTTACTACGACCAAATTGTACAAGACGATCGCCAGCGTTGTCGCCACAAATGCGACTGCCGCTAATGTGTCTGTCGGTCTTGCAGTCTCTGATACGATTTCGGGCGCACTGTCTCAGCCAAATAATCCGGCCAATCAGATTGGCACCATCGACATCGCCAACTTGTCAGCGTCGTCCGCAAGTTCGATTTCCATCACATCATCCTCCAACAAAATTGATACGCTGGCGAGTTTCGACGTTGGCAACAGCCTGACCGTGAAGGCCGTGGGCCATACGGCGGGTATGGCGCTGACCGGCAATGTGACGGCGACGTCGATCGATATCGGGACCGGAAACGGCGCGCTCATCCTTGGAAACTTCAATATTACGGGCACGTCGGGCAGCGTAACGCTCACTGGCCTTGGCATTACGCAGGGCGCATCATCGACAATCTCCGCCTCTAGCCAGGTCAATCTTTTTGGTTACGATTATAACAATGGTTACAACCGCGGCGTAATCAACCTTCTCGGGAACATCGTTGCCGGAGACACTTCGAACTCGTCGGTTGGAATTCATGGTTTCACGAACGTCTTTCTCGGTAACATTACGGCCGGCACTGCTGCTTCCCGAGGCGGCTTTACAATGGGTCAGGATGGCGCGTACCGCGTCAATAATCAAGGAAACAATGACCACTTTAAATGGTTTACGGGTTCCATTTCGCAGAATGCGAATACAGCTTTAAAAGTTGGCTATCTTCATATTCGCTCGCGCGACGCCAGCGCCGGCAGCGGCACGATTAACCTGACCAACCCGAACAATGAATTCCGGGCAGTCGATCGCATCGTTCGCTATGGGTCCTTCTCGATTTTTGATGCTGACACGGAAGGCAACAATCTGGTCCTCCAGAGCAGCCTTCATGAAGGCAGCAATCAATCCGCCATAAAAATCAAGACCATGGGCGCTTTGGCAGTCAATGGTATTGATATGCAAGGCTGGGGTGTGATTCTTGAGGGGTCTTCGATTACGTCCAGTGCAAATATCTGGTCGGGTGTTGGTGACTTAATATTGCGTCCGAATGGCGGGAACGTAACGCTGTCGGGAACGCAGCGTTCAAATTCATCGGCGCAAAGTTATTATATTCAGAATTCCAATAATGTTCAGCTCGGTTTCACAGAGAATAATTTCTCCAGGCTTCAGTTTGGTGCGGATTCAGTAACGGCGGCCGTTTCTGCAAGTCAGGAAGTTTCTGATCAAGGAGGGGCGCTGTCCATCAACGGGACGGCAGCGGCAAGCAGCCTGGCGTCTTCTGTCACCGGCAACCGCATCATTATAACGAGCGGCGCTGATGACAGCGCGCGGACGTTTACCGTGACCGGCACCGACATGTTCGGACGCGCTTTGACCGAAACGATCACGGGCGCCAATGCGGCGGCGGCATCGGGCAGTAAGTATTTCTCGACGGTCACGTCTGTTTCCGCCGGCACTGGGAACAGTTCCTCGGTTGCCGTTGGCTGGGCGACAGAAAGCGTTGCCGGGAACGTCACGCAGCAGAACGATGTCGATTTGACGGCGTTGTCCGGCAAAGTGGGCGGTTCAATCACGCTGGACCGATCCGCCAACAGCTTCAATTCCGTGACGAACTTGACCGCTGGCGGTGCGATCAGTCTCCGGACGGACAATGTTCTTACCGTTTCAGGCGCGCTCATCTCGACAACGGGTGCCATGACCCTGATGAGCAACTCCACGCAGACCGTGAGTTCGACAGGTTCGGTGACGGCGGATGGCAACATCGCGATGACATCGACGGGGAGTGCCATCTCAATTGCAGGCGCGGTGACGTCGAACGCGGGCGCGATTACCCTTCAGACCAACAACTCCAACGGCACAATCAGTGTGACGTCGGCGGGATCTGTCAGAACGCTTGGCACCACTCAGGCCCTGACGATCAACGGCTTCCGCGGTATCACGATTGACGGCGCGCTCACCACGACGGGCAATATCTCGATCTCGACCGCCTATACGACGAACGCGACCGGAGCATTCTCCAACACCGGCGCCATTACGTCGTCAGGCACGTCGTCGTCTGTTGTCATCACCACGTTCCAGGGTCAGACCCTGACCGTTGGTGGCGCAATCTCCGCAGCGGGCAGCATGCAGCTTCTCGCCGGCGGGACCTTTTCCAGCACTTCAGCCGGTGTCTTGTCCACTGGCGAATCGGGTTCTGTTGCCATCCGGTCTGGCTATCTATTTGCCACAGCAAACACCTATAGCGTTAATCTTGCCGGCAATCTCACCGCGGGTTCGGGCGGCGTGCAGTTCTATTCGAACGACAAGATCACGCAGACTGCCGGCGTCATCACCAGCACGGGCAACCTTGTTGGGATCAACGCCAATGGTGGGACGCCGGTGTTTGCCGCACCATCGGCGCAGGGCAACATTACCCTGAACCAGAACAACCAGGTCGCCGGGATCGGGCCATTCTACATCAAGGGTGAGAATGGCGACAGCGACTTCAGCCTCAACAACACGGGCGGCGGCCTGCGGATTGCCGGCGATATCAGCACATCCAATGGCAGCGTGACCCTGAAGACCGCTGGCGGTTTGCTCGATCTGCAATCGTTCAACATCAAGGCCGGCGAATTTCTCGTCAATGGCGGCGGCAACATCACCTTGTCTGGCCGGGGGATCAATCAAAGCCTTGGAACGATCAACGCCAACGGCTCGATCAGTGGCAGCGTGGCAGGCGATGGCACGGCCGGCGGCAAGATATCGCTGACGGGCCATGATGGCACCGCTTCGGGCAGCATCACGCTCAACGGTACGCTCAGCACGCTCAATAACACGACCACCGCGATCACCATTCGCGGGACGAGCAATCTGACGCTTCCCAGCATCGTTGTTCCCAACGGAACCCTGATTCTGGGGGACGATACAGCGACCATCGGCCTGATCACGGGGAATATTTCGCAGGCCAGTGCGACGACGGTCAACGCCAAGGCGATGACCCTTGGCACAGACACCAACGCAATTGGTGGCTCCGTTATCCTGACCAATTCCGGAAACAAGTTCGTAAGCCTTGGCGTCTCCAAGGTCGGCGATGTTGCTGGGACGCAATATGATCTGGATATTGCCGATTCTACCGCCGGTCTTTCGTTCGATGGCGCGGTAACAAGCGCCGGCGGTGTTCGGATCACAACCACGAAAACCGGGACGGATGCGTCGGGCGTTCTCGCCATCGGCGGCAATTCCGTCACGGCGCAAGGCGATATTTTTCTTGCTGGCGCAACGGTAACCCAGTCTTCGGCCAGCACGATCAATGCCGGCAGCGGTGCCATCCTCGTCAATGGTGGCGGTGGCTCGGCGAGCAACAGCATCACACTGAGCGGGACTGTCATCACCACCAGTTCCAGCGCGGCGGCAATCCAGATTGTCGATGCTGCGAACACGACCGTCAATATCGTTACCGCGGCCAGCGGTGGCGTGGTTCTTGGCACAACTGCGGCGCCGCTGTCGGGTACGGTCTCACAGACCGCAACGACGGGGCTTATCCGCGCTGCCACGCTCACAGGCTCTGCCGGGGTGCTGACGGCGAATAACGTTCGTATCGATAATCTTGGTACGCTGACAACGACAGGCGCGCTGTCGTTGAAGGACATTGGCGGCACAGGGACTGCTGGTCTCGCCGTCACAGGCACGGTTACCGCCGGCGCCGCATCGACGATCGAGACAACAGACGGTGCATTGAGCATCGGCGGCCAGACGCTGAATGTTGCCGGGTTTAACCTTGTGCTCAAGGGCGTCGGCATCAGCCAGACAGCGGCTTCTGCGGTCTATGCTTCGACGGCTGATATCAACGCGGGCGCGTCGACCATCGATTTGGCAAGCGAACTGAACAACTTCAGCGGCCAGGTGACGCTCAACAGCACGGGGGCTTCGGTCAGCATTGCCGATATCAACCAGCTGAGCTTGAACTCCCTGACCGGCAAGCTGGCCAGCACCACGTCCATCAGTGCCATTGCGGGCACCAATTTGGTGCTGACGCCCGAAGATTTGACCACAACAACAGGCAACATCTACTTCCAGTCGAAAAATGGTGATCTGTCGACGCCGGGCAACCTGACCACAGGGGCGGGCAGCATCACGCTGGTCGCCAACTTCGGCTCCGCGACAACGGGTGATACGCAAGTCAACAACACGATCACCACGACATCGGGCAATGTTCTCATCACCGCTGACCGTGAGGTCAACCTGGCGAAGAGCATCCTGTCGACATCGGGCAACATCACCGTATCCGGTCAGACGATCACCCACTCGACCGGGTCATCGACAGACATCCTCAAGCTCAAGACCGGATCATCCGGGAACATAGCGGTGAGCGCAACGGAGCCCGGCGGGCTTACGATGGGCCCGTTCTACTATTATGAATCCGGGACTGGATCGATATCCGTTGCAGCAGGCGGGACAATCCGCCTGTCCAATATCACAAGTGGTGGCCTGCTCGATATCAGCGGTGTCGGACTCATTGAACAGTATAATGGCGCGGCGATTAGCGTTTCTCAGATCAGTGTGACCGCACGCGACAATGCCACGGCTGGTTCTGGCTCTATTATGCTTGCCAACCTTGCCAATGATGCCGGGACGGTAAAACTTGTTACCCGCAATAACGCCAACACTGCAGCGGGTGTGGGCGCAATCAGCTATTTTGACGCCAACGCGTTCAGTGTCGCGCAGATACAGTCTGCGGGCACTGTCACTCTGACGTCAAAGGGCATTATCTCGACCGCCGCATCGAGTGCCCTGGGCAGCGGATCGGTTGAGGCGAACACGCTCACCGTCAAGACGCTCGACAACGCCGGCGCTGGCGTGCTGTTGACCGCGACAGACAATAATGTCGCCACAGTCAACATATCGGTCCGCAATTTGGCCGATACGGCGGGTGCCGGTTCGACGACAGGTGAAGACACCAGCACCGGGACGACGGGCACAATTCGCTATACCGACAGCAATGGCTTTGCCATTGCGTCAATCAGCACCGGGGCATCGACCGTGCTTACGGCTGGCGGTTCCGTCACGCAGTCCGGCGCCATTCAATCGACAAAGCTGGGCCTTAGTGGTGCGGGCAGCTTCACGCTCGGCCTGGCAGACACGTTCTCGAACCCGCTCAACGAAGTATCGGTTTTTGCGTCGGAAGCGACCGGATCGGTTGTCTTTACGACCCGCTCTGCGCTCACGATCGGCACGGTAAATCCCGTCGGCATCATGTCCGGGGGCGCCGCTGTTTCGATCACCGCGCCGTCGATTGATTCTACAAGCGCCACGATCGACACACGAAGCACAACCGCAGGCACGTCCGGTGGTGCTGTTACGCTGACGTCAACAGGTACGGGTGAAGATGGTGCCCTGCTTGTCGGTGCGATCATCACATCGGGGCAGGGAGCGGCTGCAAGCGACAGCAATGGCGGCAATGCCGGTGCCATCACGCTGACCGCTGGCGGGTCGACCCTGTCTGTTGCGGGCACGATCACGGCGCGCGGCGGCGCCAAGACAGGCTCCGGTGTCTCTGGTGCAGACGGCACCGTAAAGCTGCTCGCGGTATCTGGTGCCGTCTCGCAAGCCAATGGCAGCACCGAAATAAGCGCGGGCCAGCTTATCGTCGACGCGGCCAACGCATCGGCCCTTGAAGATGCCGACAACTCCGCAACGCGGGTTATCGCCAGAATTTCCGGCGAAGGCCAAGGCTTTACTTATCGCAGCACCAACGCGTTCAGTGTTGACGGGGGCGCGACTGCCGGACTCACCTGGCGCGGCATCACCACCCAGGGTGGCGCTGTAACGCTTGGCTCTGCTGGCGCGGCCATCACCGTTTCGGAAACAATCACAACCCGTGGCGGCGCCTTTACCGCGGGTGCTGCGTCTTCGGAAATTGGCAGCTTCAACTCCACGGGCGTGGCCGTCACGACGGCGGGCGATATTACGATTGGCAACTCCACCCTTTATTCCAGTGGCGGCGTCATCACGATCCGGACCACAGGCGATATAACAACGGGAACGTTGACCAGCAGTGGCGATGCGGCTGCGGCGTCTGCGTCTGCGGGTGCTTTGTCGCTTCAGTCACTAAGCGGCACCATTTCAGCCGGCGCTATTTCAGCGAATGGACGCGACGCATCGGGAGGCAATGTCTCTCTGACAGCGGCTAGGATCAATCTGCTTGGCAACATTTCGTCCACCGCCAACACCAGCGAACCAACAACGAGTGGCGGGACCATTACCCTCACGGGTGCGACTGTTCTCAATGGCGACCGCATTCTCACAACGGGGGCAACGAGTGGCGGCGATATTCTGTTCCTTGGCGCCGTTGATGCGGATGGATCTGCGTTCAACCTGACCTTGACGGCGGGCACCGGCAACGTCCGCTTCGCTGGCGTGGTCGGTGGCAATAGCAGCCTTACCGCACCCGGACTGATTTCAGTCGCGTCGGCAACTGACGTCACTTTTGCAGAGGCAGTCACGGCAGGCGGCTTCCAACAGCTGGCAGGGTCTAACCTGACACTGGTGTCTGGCGCGATGTCGCTTGCAAATGGCTTCAGCTTTACCGGGACCAAGCTGACGATCGATGGCGCGGTGAGCACTGGCTCCGGCTTTACGGTGGCCAATAGCGGCTTGTTCACAACTTCAGCCGATGGCGACATTACGTCTGGCAGCGCTTTCAGTCAGACGGGTTCGGGCCTCAACAACCTTGCTGGCGACATCAGCACAAGCAATTCGAATATTTCCCTGGCGCAGGCCGTGACGCTGATGGGAGACGTGTCTTTCGCATCTTCCGGCGGGTCGATCACCTTCTTGTCGACAGTCGATGGCGATGGCGTCACGGCGCGCGCAATCACACTCGGTTCCGGCAGCGGCAACGTGACCTTCTCCGACAAGTTGGGTGAAACGTTCGCTTTGGGCGGCATTGCCGTCAATAGTGGCGGCACCACGAAGTTTTCGACAACGGTCAAGGCTGGGTCAGTCAGCACAGATGCGGCTGGTTCGACCGAGGTTTTTGCCAATATCGAAACCACAGGTAACCAGTTTTACCGTGATGTTCTGACGCTCAAGGCAGACGTCTCGCTGACGGCCGCGACGGTGAAGGCTTATGGTTCCGTCAGTGGCAGCAGCAAGACACTCAGCATCATCGGTAACGCCGAGCTGGGTGATCCTGATGCCACGGGTGATACCGTCACAGGCCTCGCTTCACTTGATGTCAGCGGCACAACGCTGATTGATACCGCAACCCTGACATCGACGGGCACGCAGAATTTCCAAGGCGATGTGACCCTTGGAACAGCAACGACCCTGACTTCAACCAACAGCGCAATCTCCTTTGGCGCGGCTCTGGATTCGGCTGCCAATGAGGCCAATGGCCTTATCGTTGCGGCGGGCAACGGTGCTGTTACCTTCACCAGTTCTGTGGGTGCAACGTCGAATGGCCGTTTGGGTGTTGTCAGAATTGGCAGCGACGGCATTACGGCCTTCCTGGCCGATGTTCGTGCACTCTCGCTGGAAACCAACGTCGGCGGCACGACCAAACTTGCGGGCGCAGTCGATACAACGGGCGCGCAAGTCTACAATGACCTGCTTGTTCTGACGGGCACTGTTAGCCTGACCGGCACAGACATTACTCTTGGCCAGACTGTGGACAGTGACAGTGGCACGACGGCCCGGGCTCTGACGGTTTCTGGCAGCGGTACGACAATTCTTGGCGGCGCTGTCGGGACAGGTGCGGCCCTGGCGTCATTGACGGTGAATAACGGCGGTACAACGCTGCTAAATGCTGGTGCCATCACGACCACGGGCGACCAGACCTATAGCGACACCATTACACTTGGGGCTGCGACCGTTATTTCAGCGACGAACGTGACCTTTGGTCAAACGGTGAAGAGCAACGGAACTGCGCGCGCCTTGACGGTTACCGGCAGCGGCACGACGACATTTGACGGCACAGTTGGTGAAGGTGGCGCCGGTGCCATCCTGGCATCCCTCACGGTGAATGGCACCGGCACGACGTTGCTCAATGGTGGTTTGATCGTAACCGCTGGCGCACAGGCCTTTGAAAACGCAGTCACCCTGGGTTTTGACACGGTTCTGACGACAACGAACAGCAATGTGCGCTTTGGCTCAACGCTGAACTCGGCTGAAGCGCTTGCTGCGACGCCTGCGACCTTGTCGATCACAGCGGGTGCCGGCGATGTCAGCTTTGTGGGTACTGTGGGCGACGCTGCCTATTCTACGACAAGCACAACAGGCGCGCTGGGCGCCGTAACGCTGGCATCGGCCAAGAATGTCAGCATCGGCGCGGCCTTCACAGCATCCAGCCTGGTGCAGAATGCCGGCACGGGCGTCACGACGATTGACGGTGCGACCTCACTCACGGGCGCCCTTACATTCACGGGCGCGGGTTTGACCTTCAATGCAGCGGTTACGGCTGGCGGCGCGGTCACGGTTGCAAACTCGGGCAGCTTTACCACCATTGCTGCCGGCACGATCAGTTCAGTTGGCGCCTTCAGCCAATCTGGCACTGGGGCCAACAGCCTGGGCGGCAACGTCTCGGTAACGGGGACTGGCAACGCAGGCTGACCAAATTTGGGAGCAGCGTCGGCGGGGCATCCTTGACGACCGACGCGGGCGGCTCTGTTGAGCTGAACGGTTTCGTGACGACAAGCGGCGCGCAAACTTTCAATGATGCGACTGTTCTGGCGGCGAACATCGCGCTGACGACGACGAACAGCAATGTGCGCTTTGGCTCGACGCTGAACTCGGCTGAAGCGCTTGTTGCGACGCCAGCGACCTTGTCGATCACGGCGGGTACCGGCGATGTCAGCTTTGCTGGCATTGTGGGTGGTGCAGCTTATACCGGTTCTGACGCGGGCGCCTTGGGCGCTGTGGCGTTGGTTTCGGCGAAGGATGTCACCATTGGCGCAGCCTTCAAGGCTGCTAGCCTTACACAAAGCGCGGGTACCGGCCTCACGACGATTGACGGTGCGACCTCACTCACGGGCGCCCTTACATTCACGGGCGCAGGCTTGACCATCAATGCAGCGGTTACAGCTGACGGCGCGGTCACGGTTGCAAACTCGGGCATCTTTACCACCATCGCTGCCGGCACGATCAGTTCAGTTGGCGCCTTCAGCCAATCTGGCACTGGGGCCAACAGCCTGGGCGGCAACGTCTCGGTAACGGGGACTGGCAACGCAGATGTCACGGTGAACAGCACAGGGTTGACCAAATTTGGGAACAGCGTGGACGCGGCATCGCTGACCACGAACGCAGGCGGCTCGGTTGAGCTGAACGGCGATGTCACGACGTCGGGCGCGCAAACCTATAATGAAGATGTTGTTCTCACATCGAATGTAACGCTCAGCGGCGCCAGTATCTCGATCCAGGGCGACGTGGACAGCGACACGACGGCTCGGTCTTTGGCCATTTTTGCCACGGATTTTGCTCTCTCTGGCGGCTTTGGAGCCAACCAGCGTCTCCTAGATCTCGCCATTGATGCCGCGAATGGTATCTCGCTGAGCGGCGCAATCACCACGGATGGCACGCAGACATATAACGGCAATGTAACGCTCACGGGCAACACAAGCCTCATCGGGACCGATATCACGCTGAACCAGACGGTGAAGAGCGGCAACTCGGCAAGCGCCTTGACCGTAACCGGCAGCGGCACGACGACCTTTGCCGGCACAGTCGGCGCTGGCACCGGTTCCGCCTTGGCATCGCTGACGGTGGACGGTTCGGGCACGACTTTGCTCACAGGCGGTTCTGTCACAACCACGGGCGCGCAGAACTTTGGCAATGCGCTCACCCTGGGTGAGAACGCGGTTCTGACGACGGCCGGCGGCGCGGTCAGCTTTGCGGAGGTGATCGACTCTGCCACGAGCAGCGCGGCGCGAAACCTGACTGTTGATGCCGGATCGGGCGCCGTCACCTTTACCAAGGCTTTGGGTGCGACAGAGGCATTGGCCGATGTCACGGATGCCGTGCTGGGCAACGGCGATGTGACCGACACGGTGACGGGTGTCACGACATTGAATGTGTCTGGGGCTTCCTCGATTGGTGCCAGCCTGATCGATACGGCATCGTCGCAGACCTACACCGGTGCGATCACGCTGACGCGGAATGCCGAACTCAAGGGCGTTGGCCTGGAACTGCTTGGTGCCGTTGATGGGGCACAAGCGCTCATCCTTACCGATAGCGGCACGACCAAAATCAGCGGCGCCGTTGGCGTCGGCACTGAGCTCGCCAGCCTTGAAGTCAAGGGCGATGGAACGGTCAAACTGGCTGGCGGAACCGTCAAGACCAGCGGAACGCAGACCTATAGCAAGGCGGTTGCTCTTCTCGTCGACACGACCCTGGAAGGCTCGACGGTCTCGACCGGAAGCACGCTGACCGGCCTTGGCGATTCAGGAAACTACAGTCTCACGGTGACCGGTGATGCCGCTTTTGGTGATGGCACGGATGCGGATTCGTTCACGGATCTGACGTCGCTTTCCGTTTCCGGCAATGCAACGTTGAACCTTGCTGCGATCACAACCAGTGGCACGCAGACCTACAGCGGCGATGTCTCTCTGGCCCAAGCTGTGTCTCTGACCACAACATCTGATGCCAATGTTTCGATCAATGGCACACTCAATGGCGGCTTTGACTTCACCGCTACAACTGGGACAGGCAATGTCAGGCTGACAGGCGCCGTAGGGGGCAGCACGAGGCTGGGCACCCTCCATCTCGCCAACGGCGGGCTGACGATCTTTGGCTCGAGCGTGACGGCAGCGTCGCTGACAACGGACACCAATGGCTCAATGGTGCTGGGTGGTGATGTCACCACGACGACAAGCCAGACCTATAATGATGCGGTTTTCCTGATCGGTAACGTGACTCTCACGGGTACGAATATTGCGCTGAACCATACAGTGGATAGCGACGGAACTGCCCGCCGATTGACCGTTACCGACAGCGGCACGACGACCTTTGGCCGCACTGTTGGCGCCGACAGTGTGTTGGCATCGCTCACGGTGAATGGCGGCGGCACGACATTGCTCAATGGCGGTTCTGTTTCAACCACGGACGGACAAACTTTTGTCAACGCGCTCACCCTGGGAGCAGATACGAATCTGACAACCACCAGCGGCGGCGTCTTCATCTTTACGACGGTGAACTCGGCCGAAGTCTTGTCGGGTCAGTCGACGCCTGCGAGCTTGTCAATCACGGCGGGGCAAGACGGTATCCGCTTCCTCAAAGCTGTCGGCCAGGAGATCTACACTGGGGCAAATGGCGCGCAGACGGGCGCGCTGGGCGCCGTGACCCTTAACAGCTCTGGATTGACAGTCATCGGGCGCTTCAACGCGGCCTCCGTTGTGACGGACGCGACCGGCTCTGTCGAACTGTCCGGTGGTGTCACGACGACGGGGATCCAGACCTATAATGAGGCTGTTGTCTTCACCGGTGACAGAGTTCTCACGGGCACGGATATCGCGTTCAATGATACGTTGAAGAGCCTCGGAACGGTGGCGGGCGCCTTGACCGTAACCGGCAGCGGCACGACGACCTTTGCCGGCACAGTCGGCGCTGGCACCGGTTCCGCCTTGGCATCGCTGACGGTGAACGGTTCAGGCACGACGCTGCTCAGTGGCGGTTCTGTCACAACCACGGGCGCGCAGAACTTTGGCAATGCGCTCACCCTGGGTGCAAACGCGGTTCTGACGACGGCCGGCGGCGCTGTCAGCTTTGCGGAGGTGGTCGACACTGCCGCGAGCAGCGCGGCGCGAAACCTGACTGTTGATGCCGGATCGGGCGCCGTCACCTTTACCAAGGCTTTGGGTGCGACAGAGGCATTGGCCGATGTCACGGTGTTGAGCTGTTCGGGAATGTCACGACGACGGGCGGCACTCAGACCTATGGTGACGCTGTTGCGCTCAAGAGCGACATGGTCGTTACGGGCTCGACGATCAGCTTCCTCGATGCTGTCACAGGTGAAACGCATGCCTTGACGATCACGGGTAATGCCGTGTTGGGCAACGGCGATGTGACCGACACGGTGACTGGTGTCACGACATTGAATGTGTCTGGGGCTTCCTCGATTGGCGCCAGCCTGATCGATACATCATCGTCGCAAACCTACACGGGTGCGATCACGCTCACGGCGGATGCTGAACTCAAGGGCGTTGGCCTGGAGCTGCTTGGTGCGGTTGATGGGGCACAAGCGCTCATCCTTACCGATAGCGGCGCGACCAAAATCAGCGGCGCCGTTGGCGTCGGCACTGCGCTCACCAGCCTTGAAGTCAAGGGCGATGGAACGGTCGAACTGGCTGCCGGAACGATCAAGACCAGCGGAACGCAGACCTATAGCAAGGCGGTTGCCCTTCTCGACAACACGACGCTGGTTGGCTCGACGGTCTCGACCGGAAGCACGCTGACCGGCCTTGGCGATTCAGGAAACTACAGCCTCACCGTGACCGGCGCCGCCGCCTTTGGTGATGGCACGGATGCGGATACGATCACGGATCTGACGACGCTATCCGTTTCCAGCAATGCGACGTTGAACCTTGCTGCGATCACAACCAGTGGCACGCAGACCTACAGTGGCGATGTCTCGCTGGCCCAAGCTGTGTCTCTGACCACAACTGATGCCGATGTTTCGATCAATGGCACGCTCAATGGTGGCTTTGACTTCACCGCTACAGTTGGGACAGGCGATGTCACGCTGACAGGCGCCGTTGGGGGCAGCACGACTCCGCTTGGCGCCATACTTCTCGCCAGCAGCGGGCAGATGACCTTTGGTTCCAGTGTGTCGGCGACGTCGCTGACAACGAACACCAACGGCACAGTGTTGCTGGGTGGTGATGTCACCACGACAACAAGCCAGACCTATGATGATGCGGTTATCCTGACCGGCAACGTGACCCTCACGGGCACGAATATCGCGCTGAACCAGACAGTGGATAGCGACGGCACTGCCCGCGCCTTGACCGTTACCGGCAGCGGCACGACGACCTTTATCGGCGCAGTTGGCGCCGGCGGTGCGTTGGCATCGCTTACGGTGAATGGCACCGGCACGACATTGCTCAAGGGCGGTTCCGTCGCCACCACGGGCGCACAGAATTTCAGCAATGCGCTTACCCTGGGTGCAAATACGGTTCTCACGACGACCGACAGCAATGTCAGCTTTGGCGCGACGCTGAACTCGGCCGAATTGCTGGCTGCGACGCCTGCGACCTTGTCGATCACGGCGGGTACCGGTGATGTCAGCTTTGACGGGATTGTTGGCGGCGCCACCTATTCTGCGACAAGTACAACGGGTGCGCTTGGTGCAGTGACGTTGGTTTCAGCACGCAATGTAACGATTGCTGACGCTTTCACATCGGGTGCTGTCGCGATCACGAACTCGGGAATCCTCACCACATCAGCAGCGGGCGATTTCGTTGCAGCGGGCGCCTTCACACAGTCCGGCAGTGGCACCAACAGCCTGGCTGGCAATATCACTGCCAGCGGCAATATTGCTCTTGCCGGTGCCGCGACATTGAACGGCGACATCGCCATCATCACCAGCGGTTCCGGTGCCACGATTGATCTTGCAGCAGTCAACAGCGATGGCACCGGTGCAAAGAGCCTGTTGCTCAAGTCACCCGGCGCTCTGACCATTGACGCGGCCATTGGTGCTGTGAACCCGTTGGACACGATCTGGATCGAGGCCACTGGCGTTTCGCAGGGCGTCCAGATCGCATCGAACAATTCGATCATCCCCAACACCGGTTTTGCGGTGAAAGCTGCCAAGCTGGCGATCACGTCCAGCGCGATGGTCAACTTGATCCATGAAGACAATATTGTGGGAACGGTTGCTGCAGCATTGAGCAATAATGCTGCCTACCGCTTTACCAACTACAGTTCGGGCGGCGTCACCATCGGGACGATTGCCAATCCTTTTGACGGAAGCGCGAGCGTTGCTGGTGTCAAGGCAAGTGGCGCAACCAACACGTCAAGCGCCTCATTCGTTGTTGGCGGATTGCTGACTCAGACTTCGGGCGCGATCATTGATCTTGGGGGCGATCTTTCAATTAATGCGCAGCCTGGTGGTAAAAGAGACGTTGCGTTTAACAACACCGGAAATGGGTCATTAGGGACCACGCTCGGCAATTCTATTGTTGCGGGTAATTTCGACATTGTTTCAGTGGGTAACGTCACTCAGGCCGCCGGAATAAATGGAAACGGCCAGGATGCAGATTTGCAGGTTGGCGGCAATTTCAACCTCACCGGTGGGGGCACCTTCATCCAGGGCAACTCCTCGCTGAACGTTTTTGGCTTTGGGGCCGGCACAGCGCAGGCGAACACAATAAGCCTCAATGGTGTGATCACGCTCTCTATTGCCGGTGGCAAGCTGACCGGTACGTCGAATTTGGCGACATATGACACCAATAACAATAATTCATGCCTGACCGGATGCGCCTCGGTCGATTTGACAACGGGCACAACGATCAACGAAATCAACATCATCTCTCAGGCGGGTGGGAAAACAATCAACGCATCCGGCACCAGTGCGGGTAGCGCGGTCGACTTGTCGCAGGAGAACAAGATCCGGGGAACGTTCAGCGTCAAAACTGCCGGCGCATTTGAAGATCTTGGCTCGGCGGTCGTAACGGGGATTAAGGCTGCCGGCGCACTTGCCTTAAGCAACAATCTGTTGTTGACGGTGCAGCAGAGTAACGCGAACGCGACATCGAGTGTTGCGGGTCGTGGCGCGCTCGATTTGAGTGATGCCAATAGCTTTGGCGGCGTAATCACCGCCAATGCCTTTGGCCTGCCAGTCACAATCAACAATACACAGTCATTGCAGATCGGCACAGTTCAGGGGTCGTCGGTGACGATCACGACCACTGCCGGCAGTCTTACCCAGATTGCTCAAAGTGCGATTTCGACTGACAAGTTGGTCCTGACAACCGCCGGTGCGGCGACGCTCAACAATACCAATAGCATTGGTATTTTGACAGCGTCAGCCGGCGGTGATCTGAGTGTGAAAAGCGGTCGCGCCTTGACTGTTGGCGACGGCACCATGGGGGTCACGACGTCGAATGGCGGCGATGTAACGATACAAACGTCGTCGGGGAATCTCACGCTTGCCAATGCGATTTCCAGCGGCCGTAACATCACGCTGGCTTCGGCCGGAAACTTCATCAACAATGTTGACGCATCGGCGTTGGGGACAGGCACAGGCGGCGTCTGGCGCATTTGGTCACAAGACCCTGCGCTTGATACGCTGCGCGGTCTCACGCCCGGCTTCAAACAGTTCGGCGCGACCTTTGGTACGACCACCGAGCTGGGTGCTGCCAACCTGAATGGCGTGCTTTATTCGAAGGCTGCTCTGGTTTCGGTTGCCCTGACAGGCAGTGTTTCCAAGGTTTATGACAGCACGACCAGTGTGACGCTGACGGGCGAAGATTCCGTCGTCTATGTCGTGACAGGGGCGATCGGTACCGACGTTGTGAGCGTGAGCTCAACAACGTTGAATTTCGACAACAAGGATGTTCTGCGCGACACCGCCAACCTTGTGCTTGGCACCAAGTCGGTGATCGCCTCGGACGTCACGTTCACGGCTCTGGACTCGTCCGCGCAGACTGCGATCCCGGTTTATGGTTATACGCTTGATCCGGATACGACAGCTTCTGGCGCTATCGGCACGATCACGCCTTATGCGGTGAGCCTGACGGGTACGCGTGTCTATGATGCGACGGCGGACGTTGCGTCATCGGTGCTGACGATTGGCACGCTGGTTGGTTCGGAGCGCCTGACTTTGTCCGGCGTTGGCACACTTCAGGATCCTGATGGTTCAGGCGCCCTCAGAGCGAAGGATGTTGGCACTGCCAAGGCCTTCGATACTGGCTCGCTGACCCTGGTTGATGGCACCGCTGGCGGCCTTGCGAGCAACTATGCGCTGACGGGTTCGCGGACGGCGACGATCACGCAGGCAACAATCAGCACGGTGTCTGGCATCACGGCAACGAACAAGACCTATGACGGCAATGACACGGCAACGCTGGTCACCTCTGGGGCAACGTTCAACGATATGTTCAGCGGCGATGTTCTGACCGTTGCGACCTCGTCGGGTGTGTTCAGTGACGCGCGCGCCGCCACCGGCAAAACGGTCAGCATCAGCGGGATTACGCTGGGTGGCACGGATGCGGGCAACTACACGCTGACGACGTCAACGGCGTCGGCAACCGCGACCATCGATCCCAAGGCACTGACGGTGACGGCGCTGTCGCAGACCAAGGTCTATGACAGCAACACGTCAGTTGCGGGCAATGCGCTTAATGTTGGCTACAGCGTTGGCACGATGATCGGCAGCGAGAGCCTGTCGGGTGTGACGCTGGCCTATTCGGATGCCAACGTGAGCCGTGACGGCAGCAGCGCTGTTCTGAGTGACAAGACGATCACGGTGAGCGCGGCGCAGGCAACTGCGGGCACAGTGCTGAGCGATTATGCGATCAGCTATGTAAACGACACGGCGAGCGCGATCACGCCTTATGCGGTGAGCCTGACGGGTACGCGTGTCTATGACGCCACGACGGCTGTTGCTGCGTCCAAGTTCACCATCGGCGCGTTGGTTGGCAACGAGACTCTGGACCTGACCGGCTCGGGCACCCTGGCTGACAAGAACGTGGGTGAGAACAAGGCAGTTGATCTTGGTACGCTGACCCTGGTTGACGGCGCCGCTGGCAGCTTTGCGAGCAACTATGCGCTGACGGGTTCGCGGACGGCGACGATCACGCAGGCAGCTGTTACGGTCACCACCAGCGATGTTGTGAAGACCTATGACGGCA
>NCEU01000002.1 GCA_002280855.1 Sphingomonadales bacterium 32-65-25
AACGTCGTGAGACAGTTTGGTCCCTATCTGCCGTGGGCGTCGAGATTTGAGAGGAGTTGTCCCTAGTACGAGAGGACCGGGATGAACATACCTCTGGTGCACCTGTCGTCACGCCAGTGGCGCAGCAGGGTAGCTATGTATGGACGGGATAACCGCTGAAAGCATCTAAGCGGGAAGCCTCCCTCAAGATAAGATCTCATCGAGTCGTGGAAGACCACCACGTTGATAGGCCGGGTGTGTAAGTGCAGTAATGCATTCAGCTAACCGGTCCTAATTACTCTGGTCACGCCTGAGGACTCCACCATCAACGACATCACTGTAAAAACACACATCGTGCACTGCATCGTTCAAAACCCCCTCCTGTTTGCCGGCTTCATGGCTTGGTGGTCATAGCGCCTGTGACCCACCCGATCCCATCTCGAACTCGGCCGTGAAACCAGGCAGCGCCAATGGTACTTTCGCTTAAGCGATGGAAGAGTAGGTCGCCGCCAGGCCTTGCAGCCGGCAATCAGCAGGAATTAAAAAAGTCCATTCACATGTTACTGAACAGCCCGAGGCGTCCGCAAGGGCGCCTTGTGTTGTTTTGGTCACGTTTGACGCGGGGTGGAGCAGCCCGGTAGCTCGTCAGGCTCATAACCTGAAGGCCGCAGGTTCAAATCCTGCCCCCGCAACCAGTTTTCAAGCACCCCCGAGGGCACACCTTCGGGGGTGTTTCTTTGTCTGATGCCTCAGCCAATCTGCAATCCAGCAGACTCTCTTCGCATCACAATGCCTTGGCTTCGGCAAGTGTGTAACGCGGAAGATGCGTGTGGTCCGGCCTTGAGATCAGCCAAGCCTTGCACGTTCCGTTTGGCTGCAAGACCTCGTCCGAAAGCCCTGAAATGCCCATTTGCTCCAGATAATAGTTGAGCATTTCGGGCGTAAAGCGATCACGCTTCCGCCGCGCTTCGTATCTTGCGATCTGCTCAAACGCGAATGGCGCACCTGACTGGTGGAAAGTCCAGCGTCCGCCATCATTTGCGGCAGCAATGCTGCGCCGGTAGCCATAGCTGTCGCCGCCTGCTGTGGGCGTGTCATAGACCTCCAAGATCACGGCGGGGTATCGCGCAGAAGCCGGCGACCGCCGCGCCCGCAGCGCGGTTACCCCAAGCGCCTTCGATAGTTGAAACATCGGCAGGAATGGGTCGGATCCGCGAAATCCGTTGGCGAAATAGGCCGTCCAGCCGAATGTGCTTTCAAGGTACAGTTCCTTCGTCGCGGCTGGCGATAGCGGTTCGAGCCGAGAAAGACAGTCGTGCAGCGAGCCTTGCAGCGGGGTCGACATGAAATGCAGTCCAGCATTCTCATATTGCCGGCGGCGCATCGCTGCGGCGGTCTCCAGCCCGGATCTGACCAGCCCGAAGTCCTGACTAACCGGCCACCACCATTCCATTGTCGCAGACGCCATTGTCCATCCTTGCCAGGCTCGGCGGCCTTACCGAAAATTGACTCAGCAATTGCACCTCAAAACACCCGATTGCTCAACCCCAGCCGATCGAGCCAGTCGCTGCCGAACACATATTCGCCTTCCCGATCGAGTAGATCGACCCGGGCGGCCAACCAGCGTTCCAAATCATCGCCATAGGCATCGCGCACGCTGTTCGCCGTGGCCTGGTTCAGCTTGCCCCAATGTTCGGCATGGGGGATGCTGGCCGCACGCAGATCGCCGACGGCTTGTGCCATCACCTTACGCGCCGCATCATTATCCAGCCCATCGATGTCGGCGATCACGCTACGCGGCCAGCGAATGAAGGCGAGGTTGCCCGGCGACTGGCGCGCGTAGCGGCAGGCAAAAGCCACGGGCGCCTTGCCGACCTTCTTCAGCGCTGCATGATAGATCGCCAGCACATCGTGCACCCGATCGGCTGGTGCTGCCACCGAAGCGCCGGCTGTACCGGCACGCGGTGTCGTGAAGTTGAAGCTCTGCCCCCAGCTGCCGGTGCGGCCGTTGATCGGGCTGAGCTGATCGGCCAGCACCGCCTTGGTGATGATCGGGGTCAACCCCGGCGCGGCATCGAGCAGATTGGCCACCACCGTTGCCAGATTATAGCCCGGGCTGCGCTTGGGATTGATGCTGTAATCCAGATTATGGCCAGGATCCCAATCACGGCGGTAGCCGCAGGTGACATAGGCAAAGCCCTTGTCGATATGATCATTGATCACCGACTGGAAGAAATAGGGCCGACGGCCGGCTGCCCCCGGAAGATTGGATGCAGAAAAATCGGCATCGGCCAGGCTCGCCATCGCGCGCAGCAGTTCTGGCCCGGCCGGCACCCGTTGCCGATGGTTTTCGAGCAGGAAGCGCGGCACGCTTTCGATCAGCACCGCATGCACGACACCCAGCGCGCCCAAGGACACCAGCGCAGCCGCAAACAGCCGATCATCGCGCACCACTGTTGCATCCAGTTGAGCCGCCAGCCGGCCATCGGTAACCGGCCGCGATGCCGGCTCGATCCACAGATTACGATCGGGCGCCGGGATCAGCTGAATCGCGCGGACATGGCTTTGGATGCCGCCGTGATCGATGGCCGAACCGTGCGTGGAACAGCTCATCGCGCCCACGAACGTTTGCCCATTCGACGCGCCGCTGGTGGCCAACGATCGTCCGCGCGGTTCCAGCCACATGTTGAGTTCGGCCACCGAAATTCCGGTCTGGCACAGCACCAGGCCATTATGATCGCCACTGAAGGCCGGATCGACGTGGCTGGCGGGCAGCGAAAACAACTGATTGGCATAGCCCGTGGCCAGCGGCCAACCGCCCGGTACCGACGGTGCTGCCGAAAAGGACCAGGTCGCGCCATGCGCGCGCAGCCGCCGGCGTTCGGTAAAGGCCTTGCCGATCAGCCCCTGCACGGCGGTAACGCTGGCGCGCATGTCGCCCAAGCTGGCGGTGACAGCGCGGTGCAGTTCGTACCGCCCGGCGATCGGCACATCCCGCTCGGTGAAATGCCAATTGTGCCAGGTGCGATCGTCAAATTTCAGGATGCGCGCCATGCCGGCCCCCTTATTGCGGAATCTCGCCTTCGCCGGTTGGCAGCTTGCCGCAGCGATAGCGGATATGGGACGGCTGCCAGAAACCGAGCGTCAGCACCGTGGCCAGCGATTGCAGCAGAGAGGTGCGCACCTGCACGTCGCTGATGCTGTTGGTGCCCACGCAGGCCTCGGCCTTTTTCGGATCTTCGAGAGCGCCCCAAGCGATGGCGTTGCTGTCCACGGGATGCAGATTCTGGTCACCGCGATTGGGCACCGGCACGGTGAGGCTGTGATAGGCACAGCCCGGAAGCGCACAGGCGATCATCAGGGCAGTAAACGGGCGCAGCATCATGTTCCCCCAGAGAGGCCGACCCGATGCCATGATGGCACGAAGCCGGCGGGCTGGTCTAGCCGCTGCTTCTGTTGCACAAGCGCCGGCATGACGGAAGAATTCGAACTTCATGATCTGAAGGTGGAGGTGACTGCCCCACCCGGCGCGAAACTGTGGTGCAATGCCCAACCCGGCGATTGGTTCGAACTGCGCGGCGAGCTGCTGCACCTGCCGCCGGGCCAGGGCTTCTCGATCTACAGCCTCGCCGCCGTGCTGCCGTTGCTCGCCGCCAAGCAGCGCGCCACGGATCCCAACGACTGGATGGACAGCGACGCCGAAATCGCCTGCCCCGATCCCAATTGCCCATCGCGACTGAAGATCACCCGTCTCGGCAAACGCACATTCCGCCGGAGCGACACCACGGCCACGGTGAAACCATGAGCGTTGAACGCATCGATCTGGCCCCCGGCTACAGCATTTCCCGGTTGATTCGCGGCGGTTGGCAACTGGCCGGCGATCACGGGCCGGTGGCGCGGGACAGTCTGAACGATGGCTTCCTCGCCTTCTTCGATGCCGGCATCACCACGCTGGATTGCGCCGATATCTATACCGGCGTCGAAGAGATGATCGGCGATTTCCGCCGCCATCTGGCCAATGCCCGTGGCGCCGAGGCGCTGGCCCAGTTGAAGGTGCACACCAAGTTCGTGCCCGATCTTGCCCTGCTCCCCACCCTTTCCCGCGCCGACGTGGAGGCCATTATCGATCGCAGCCGCGCCCGGCTCGGCATGGATCGGCTCGATCTCGTCCAGTTCCACTGGTGGGATTATGCCCAACCGCACTGCGTCGAAGCCCTGCTGCATCTGAAAGACCTGCAACACGCCGGCAAGATCGCCCACATCGCCGGCACCAATTTCGATGCGGCACACGTTGCCGCATTCGCCGCTGCCGGCGCGCCGCTCACCAGCATCCAGGTGCAATATTCGCTGCTCGATCGCCGCCCGGCCGGCGCCTTCACGGCCACAGCGGCGGCCAGCCACACCGGCCTGATCTGCTACGGCGCGCTCGCCGGCGGCTTCCTCTCTGCCCGCTGGCTTGGTGTATCTGATCCGGCCGAAAGCCTCACCAACCGCAGCCTGATCAAATATCGCCTGATCATCGATGAATGCGGCGGGTGGGATGCGTTCCAGGCGCTGCTGTCCGTGCTCGACCGCATCGCCCAATCCCACACCAATGCCCACGCCGTCCCGCTCTCCGCCGTCGCCGCGCGCTGGGTGCTCGATCAACCCGGCGTGGCCGCCGTCATCATCGGCGCCCGCCACGCCGGCCACCTGGCCGACACGCTGGCCATCGCGTCCCTGCGCCTCTCCACCGCCGATCACGCCGCTATCGCCGTCGTGCTGCCGCCGGGCCCGCAAGGCGATGTCTATGCGCTGGAACGCGACCGCGAAGGGCGGCATGGGCGGATCATGAAATATAATCTGAACAAGGGCTAAGTGGCCTCCGGCGGGCAGGGGCTGGGCCCCTGCACCCACTTTTGTTTTCAGGCTGCCCTGCGTTCAAAACAAATTGTCATGCTGGACTGCGCCAGCATGACGAGCGCTAGCAGGGAGGGGCCGCCAAAATCAAACGGGTGCAGGGTCCGCGACCCTGCCCGCCGGAGGCTCCCTTTTTCTGCTGTTCCAAACCCCACACTGCGCTATCACCACCCGCATGAGCAAAGATCCCGTCGCCCTCAACAGCCAAGGCATGCAGGCGTTGCAGCGTGGCGATGCAAAGGCCGCTGCCATTGCTTTTGCGGCGGCGGTGAAGGCCGATCCGGCGGCGGCGATCCTGCATTATAATCTGGCCAATGCCCACGCCCTGGCGGGCGATGCGAAGGCGCAGCTCTCCGCGTTGAATGCCGCGCTCGATCGCGATCCCTATATGGCCCATGCCCTGCTGGCGCGCGGGCGGCTGCATGAGCATGAAGGGCGGGCGGCGGATGCGCTGTCGGATTATCAGCGGCTGCTGGCGGCGGTTGATCCGCGCGAGCAGGTGGGGCCGGGCTTTGCGGCGGGGCTGCAGCATGCCGCCGGCGTCGTGCAGGCGGCCAATGATGCGCTGGCCGCGCGGCTGGATGCGGCGATGGCCGATGAACTGGCGCAGGCGTCACCGGCTTCGGCGCTGCGGGTGCGCCACGCCATGGAGGCGCAGCTGGGCCGCCGCCGGGTGTATGTGCACCAGCCGCTGGCGCTGCATTATCCCTATCTGCCCGCCATCCAGTATTTCGAACGCGATCTGTTCCCCTGGCTGGCCGAACTGGAAGCCGCCACGCCGGCCATCCGCGCCGAACTGCAGGCGGTGCTGGCGGCGGGCGGCGACGGCTTTGCGCCCTATGTGGATTATCCGCCGGGCGTGCCGGTGAACCAGTGGAAAGACCTGAACAAGAGCGATGCCTGGGCGGCGCGCTTCTTCCTGAAGCACGGCGTGCGCGACGAAGCCATGTGCGCGCTCTGCCCGCAAACCGCCGCCGTGCTGGATCGCCTGCCGCTGTTCGATCTGCCCGGCCGCGGGCCCACCGCCTTCTTCTCCCTGCTGAAACCGCGCACCGTGATTCCGCCCCACACCGGCGCCACCAACGTGCGCAGCATCATCCACCTGCCGCTGATCGTGCCGGAAGGCTGCTGGTTCCGCGTGGGCAACGACACCCGCCCCTGGGTCGAAGGCCAGGCCTTCGCCTTCGACGACACCATCGAACACGAAGCCCACAACCCCACCGACGATCTGCGCGCCGTGCTGATCCTCGATGCGTGGAACCCCTTCATCGCGGCCGACGAACGCCCGCTGATCACCCGCTGGGTGAACGAACTGGACGCGCATGGGCGCGGGCTGGCGGGGTTTTCGGCGGCTTGAGTTTTCAGGTTGAAGGGGCCTCCGGCGGGCAGGGGCTGAGCCCCTGCCCCCACTTTTGTTTTCAGCCGGCCTCTGTTCCTGATGAGGTATGCGCGATGTCCGAGATGGGGTGGGAAGCCGACAGGCGGCATTGCTTTGGATTGCGTTGTAAGCTGATATCCCCACCCAGCAGCAAAAGGGTCCTAAAGCGGCACCTTATCGGTGAATGTACCGATCACCCCAGCCACTGTCGCAAATCCGACTATGAAAATAATTGCGGATGAAACTGCGGGGACTGACCCGGTCAGAGCATTGAGACCAACCAATACGCAGCCCACAAACAAGCCAACGAAAAAGTATACTGTGCCGCGCCGAGGACTGAACCCAGCGTTAGGTATGTGCCCACGGTGACGGGCCTTCATTCTCTGTTTTCGTCCCATAGCGCCGTAACATATCGGTAAGGCCCTCCTGCGACAAGGAAGCCCATTCGGATCGGGAACTAACGTCCGAAAATGGGACAGTGCCGCTGAACCGCCAGCGTCGCGAATTGGGGCGCAAGCGGACGCTTCTCCAAACAGCGCATCCGAAAACGAAAGTGGGTGCAGGGCCTCAGGCCCTGCCCGCCGGAGGCCCTCTAAACCCCTTCACCCGATGATATCGCGCGCCCGCAGCCAGGTGATGATCGCCTCGGCGGCGTCGGCTTCGCTCATGTCTTGCGTCTTGATGTGCAGTTGGGGGGCTTCGGGGGCTTCGTAGGGGCTGTCGATGCCGGTGAAGTTGCGCAGCTCGCCGCTGGCGGCTTTGGCGTAGAGGCCTTTGGGATCGCGGGCCTGGCAGAGTGAGAGGGGGGTATCGACGAAGACTTCGATGAAGCGTTCAGCGCCGACCAGTTGCCGTGCCATTTCGCGTTCGGAGCGGAAGGGGGAGATGAAGGAGCAGGTGATGATCAGGCCGGCGTCGGCCATCAGTTTGGCGACTTCGCCGATGCGGCGGATGTTTTCGACGCGATCGGCATCGGTGAAGCCGAGATCGCGGTTGAGGCCGTGGCGGACATTGTCCCCATCGAGGGCGTAGGTGTGGCAGCTGAGTGCGGCGAGGCGGGCTTCGACCAGGTTGGCGATGGTGGATTTGCCGCTGCCGGAAAGGCCGGTGAACCAGATCACGGCGGGTTGGTGGCCGTTCAGTGCGCTGCGTTGGGCTTGGGTGACGGTCATCGGTTGCAGGTGGATGTTGCTGGCGCGGCGCAGGGCGTGGCGGATCATGCCGGCGCCCACGGTGTTGTTGGTGTAGCGATCGATGAGGATGAAGCCGCCGGTGTCGCGGCATTCGCCGTAGGGATCGAACAGCAGCGGGGCGGTGGTTTCGAGGTTGGCGAGGCCGATCTCGTTCATGGCGAGCGTGCGGGCCGGGCGTTCGTCGAGCGTGTTGATATCGATCCGGTGCTTCAGCAGCGTGACCGAGGCGGGCGTGGTGAGCGGGCCGGATTTGAGCAGGTAGGAGCGGCCGGGTTTGAGCGCATCTTCGTCGAGCCAGAGCAGATCGGCGGCGAATTGCTGGGCGACGGCCGGCCGGTCTTCGGGGCTGACCAGCATGTCGCCGCGGGAGATGTCGATTTCGTCTTCCAGCACTAGGGTGACGGCGGCTTCCGGGCCGGCGTGGGGCAGATCGCCATCGACGGTGACGATGCGGGCGACGCGGGTGGCCTTGCCGGAGCGTGCGGTGACGATGGGGTCGCCGGGGCGCACCTGGCCGGCGACGATGGTGCCGGCATAGCCGCGGAAGTGGGCATCGGGCCGGTTCACCCATTGCACCGGGAAGCGCAGCGGGCCTGACGCATCGGTGGCGGCGAGCTCCACGCCTTCCAGATGGGCGATCAGGGTGGGGCCATCATACCACGGCATTTCGGCGGCGCTGGTGGCGAGGTTGAGCCCATCGCGGGCGGCCATCGGGATGGCGGTGAAGCCGGGGAAGCCGAGGCGTTCGGCGATGGCGGCATAATCGGCGACGATGGCGCGGAAGCGGGCTTCGTCGAAGCCGACAAGGTCCATCTTGTTCACCGCCAGCACGATGTGGCCGATGCCCATCAGCGAGGCGATGAAGCTGTGGCGGCGCGTCTGGGGCAGCAGGCCCTTGGACGCATCAACCAGGATGATGGCCAGATCGGCGGTGGAGGCGCCGGTGGCCATGTTGCGCGTATATTGTTCGTGGCCGGGCGTATCGGCGATGATGAAGCGGCGGCGCGGCGTGGCGAAGAAGCGCCACGCAACATCGATGGTGATGCCCTGCTCGCGTTCGGCCTCCAGGCCATCGAGCAGCAGGGCGTAATCGATCTCGCCCGCGCCGGTGGTGCCGTGCTTGCGGCTGTCATTGGCCAGCGTGCTCAGCGTGTCGTCCATGATGGCCTGGCTGTCGTGCAGCAGGCGGCCGATCAGGGTGGACTTGCCGTCGTCCACTGATCCGCAGGTGATCAGGCGCAGCACGCCATCGCGGTTGAGGGTTTTGGCCATCAGAAATACCCCAGCCGCTTCTTCTGTTCCATCGATCCATCACCGTCGCGATCGATCACCCGGCCCTGGCGTTCGGATGTGCGGGTGTCGGCCATCTCGGCCACGATGTCGGCCAGCGTTTCGGCCTCGGACTCCACAGCGCCGGTGAGCGGGTAGCAGCCCAGGGTGCGGAACCGGATGCGGCGCATCACCGGCTCTTCACCCGGCTGCAGCGGCAGGCGATCATCATCCACCATCAGCAGCACATCATCGCGCACCACGGTGGGGCGCTCCGCTGCGAAATAGAGCGGTACCACCGGGATCTCCTCCGCCTCGATATAGCGCCACACGTCGAGCTCGGTCCAATTGGAGATCGGGAAGACGCGCATGGATTCCCCCGGCCCCACCCGCGTGTTGTAGGTGCGCCAGAACTCCGGCCGCTGCCGGCGCGGATCCCAGCCCTGGTGGGCGTCGCGGAAGGAGAAGATGCGCTCCTTGGCGCGGGATTTTTCTTCGTCGCGGCGGCCGCCGCCGATCGCCGCGTCAAAGCCACCGCCGGTGAGCGCCTGCAGCAGCCCGGTGGTGCGCATCACCTCGGTGTGCAGCGCCGAACCATGGACGAAGGGGTTGATGTCGCGCGCCGCGCCTTCTTCATTGACGTGGACGCGCATATCGATGCCCAGTGCCGGCATCAGCGTGTCGCGAAACGCGCCCATGGCCGCAAATTCCCACAGGCTGTCCACATGCAGCAGCGGAAACGGCGGCAGCGAAGGCCAGAACGCCTTCAGCGCCAGGTGCAGCATCACCGTGCTGTCCTTGCCGATGGAATAGAGCATCACCGGCTTGCGGAACGAGGCCGCCACTTCGCGCAGGATGTGAATGGCCTCCGCCTCCAGCCGCGCCAGATCGGGCGGCAGCGTCTGCCGTGTGGGCGGCTTTGCGGCGTGGCCATTGCTGCTGCGGAACCGCGCAGCATAGGCGGCGATGGTGTCGTCACTGTTCATGCTTCAGCCTTAATGAGTTCGCCGGCAAAGCAAAAGGCTGGTGTTTTTGCCCTGCCATCCCGCTGTATTGTGGCGAATAGGCCACACAGCGAGGTGGAAACGACCACATCTGCGTTTGCGCGCTTTACAGACGGGCGCGCTTTTCACAGAAGCGTCACAGGCCTGAGAGGGGCTGGGAATTGTGCTGGTGTGCCGTCAAGGGCACCGCGAGGGGAATAGGCCGCCACCGAAAGGGGTGCGGATGTTTTCCTGGCGAGGCAGGGTTTCCTTGGAATTTGGTCAGAAGAAGGAACATACAGTGACGCAACTCAACAATTCGCATCGGCGCCTCGCGCTGACGTCCAGCGTCGCCACGCTGGCTCTCGCCCTGATGGCCGGCCCGGCGCTCGCTCAGACGGCCACTGCCGCCGCTGAAACCGAAGCTGCCGAAGAAGGCACCATCGTTGTTACCGGTACCCTGATCCGCAACCCGAACCTGGTGTCGGCCGTGCCGGTCGTCTCCACCTCGGCAGAGACCATCG
Organism: Sphingomonadales bacterium 32-65-25; assembly: GCA_002280855.1. GTDB lineage: Bacteria > Pseudomonadota > Alphaproteobacteria > Sphingomonadales > Sphingomonadaceae > Sandarakinorhabdus. The sequence continues at coordinate 10,226 of NCEU01000002.1, forward strand.
CACTGCGCGGCAGCAACGTGGCCGAAGAAGTGCTGCGTGAAATCCCCGGCTTCGTGCCGAGCGTCGGTTCGGCCGTGAACAACGGCAACGGCGGCGCCAGCTTCGTCGATCTTCGTGGTCTCGGCACCAACCGCAACCTCGTCCTGCTCGATGGTCAGCGTCTGACCCCGGCCGGCCTGGGCGGCGTCGTCGATTTGAACAACATCCCGCTGGCCCTCGTCGAGCGCGTTGACGCGCTGACCGGTGCTGCCGTGACCACCTATGGTGCCGACGCCATCACTGGTGTCGTGAACTTCGTCACCAAGAAGAACTTCACCGGCATGGACCTGCAGGTCTCCAACGGGATCACCGAGCGCGGCGACGGCTATCGCATGCGCGCCGATCTGACCATCGGCGGCGACTTTGCCGACGGCAAGGGCAACGCCGTGATCTCGCTGGGTTATCAGAAGGCCGATCCGGTGTTCCAGGGTGACCGCGACATTTCGCGCAACGGTATCTCGAGCTTCAGCGGTGGCGTTGGCGGCGGTTCGCCGACCGGCGTTCCCTCGCGCCTGTTCGGCATGCGCCCGCTGGGTGCAGATGGTCTGCCGGTCACCGATCCGACCGTGCTGAACATCGGCAACACCCAGGTTTCGCCGGATGGCAGCCGCGCTGTTCCGTTCTACCAGGATTTCAACTTCAACCCGTTCAACATCTTCCAGACGCCGTTCCAGCGTTTCAACATCTTCGCCAAGGCGAACTATCAGATCACCGACAATATCGAGGTCTATGGCCGCGGCATGTTCTCAAAGAACACCGTTCGCACCATCATCGCGCCGTCGGGCCTGTTCGCGCAGACGGTCGTCATGCCGCTGTCGAACCCCTTCATGAACGCCAACATCCGCAACCAGTATTGCGGTTTCAACACCACGCAGGCCGCCGGCACCTACACGCCGCGCTTCAGCCAGGCGGAATGCGATGCAGCCGCCACCGCGCTCAGCCCGACCGATGCCGCCTATCGCACCGTTCGTGTTCCGATCAGCCGCCGCACGGTGGAAGCCGGTACGCGTGACAGCGAATACACGACGACCCTGTTCGATTACACCGCCGGTCTGCGCGGCAAGGTCACCAACACCATCGATTGGGATGTGTCGGCCAGCTATGGTCAGAGCGAGAACATCGCCCGTGACACCGGCTACCTGATCAACGATCGCGTGCTGGATGCTGTGTTGGCCACCAACCCCAACACCTGCCTCAGCGGCAATGCGCTGTGCGTGCCCCTGAACCTGTTCGGCCCGGCCGGCTCGATCACGCCGGCGATGGCCCGTTACATCTCGGCTGACTCGTCGACCCGTCGCACCACAAGCCTGACTCAGGTCCGCGGCCTGCTGTCCGGTGATCTGGGCATTGGCTTCGGTGATGCCGAACCGATCGCCTTCGCCGTCGGTGCCGAATACCGCGATTACGGCGCAGCCGTGTTGCCGGACGACTTCTCGGAGCGTGGTGTTCTGGGCGGCGGCGGCGGCCCGACCCCGCGCGTCGAAGGCGGCTACAACGTCAAGGAAGTCTATGGCGAAGTCATCGCCCCGATCCTTGAAGGCAAGCCCTTCTTCGAAAACCTCACCCTCGAAGCCGGTGCCCGTTACTCCGCCTATGAAGTCGCCGCGCCGGGCAATCCGACGTTTGACGCCTTCACCTGGAAGGCCGGCGCGACCTGGGAAATGGCCCAGGGCTTCAAGGTCCGTGGTAACTACAGCCGCGCCGTTCGCGCGCCGAACATCGGCGAACTCTTCTCGCCGGTGTCGCGCGGCCTGACCAACCTGGGCACCGATCCGTGCGCCGGCGCTGCCCCGGTGGGCAATGCCAACCTGACCGCCATCTGCATCGCGCAGGGCGCTCCGGCCGGCTTTATCGGCGCCATCGAACAGCCGGCCGCCGGCCAGGCCAATGCCTATGGCGGCGGCAACCCGAACGTGCAGCCGGAAAAGGCCTCCACCTGGACCCTGGGTGCAGTGTTCCAGCCGAGCTTCGCTCCGGGCCTCGCCCTCACCGTCGATTACTACAACATCAGCGTGACGGACGCGATCACCAGCCCGCTGCCGGGTGATGCGATCGCGGCCTGCTTCGGCAGCATCACGGCTGCCAGCGCCAGCAGCGCGGCTTGCACCACCATCATCCGCAACCCGGATTCGGGTTCGTTCGATGGTGAAGCCTTCGGTCTGCCGCGTCCGCTGTCGAACCTGGGTCGCCTGAAGACCGATGGTCTGGATGTGAACCTGACCTACTCGTCCGACATCGGCTTCGCCAAGTTGGGTGTTAGCGCGAACGTCAACTACACCTTCCGCTCGCAGTTCCAGGCCACGCCGACCTCGACCAATCGTGAGTGCGTTGGCTACTTCAGCCCGAACTGCTCGTTCACCGGTTCGATCCAGCCGAAGTGGCAGTCCTCGGTTCGTACCACGCTGGGCTTTGAAAGCTTCGACGTGTCGCTGCTGTGGCGCCACATCGACAGCGTGATCCAGGAACCGCTGAACGCGGCTCCGCTGGCGCAGGGTGGTGACGATGGCGCCTTCTTCGCACCATTCCAGAAGATCCGTGCCTACGACTACTTCGATCTGACCGGCCGCTTCAACATCATGGACAACCTGACCGTGATCGCGACTGTCAGCAACCTGTTCGACACCAAGCCGCCTCTGGTTGGTGCCTCGGCTGGTTCGACCTCGTTCAACAGCGGCAACACCTTCCCGTCGACCTACGACGCGCTGGGCCGCCGTTACACGGTGCAGGTCAACGTCCGCTTCTGATGAAGCGCCCGCAAGGGCTGACACAATGCGAAAGGGCGGGTGGCAACACCCGCCCTTTTTGCTGTCTGGAATTTGGTGAAGCGAGAGTGCCGGCTGCTGCCGACGGTTGGGTTTAGCCCAGAAGCGGGCGCGGCAGCTGCATCGGCACGCCGGCCGCCTTGGCCACGGCTTCCGCCCAGATCGCCACCTTCGCAATCTCATCGGTGTGGGCCGCTTCGGCTGCACGCTCGGCGGTGCGATCGTCGGTGGTAAAGGCCTGGCCGAACTTGCTGTGCCGGCCAAAGATCGGGCCGGAAACAACGGCTTCCACATCCAGCGGCACATCGAAAAATCGGCAAAGGGCCGTCATCGCCGCATCTGGCTTGGCCAGCAGCAGCTCGGAATCAAGCGTTGTCACCTGGTTGCCGAACTGCGCCGCCAGCCGCGCGAACAACGCGTGCTGCGCCAGCCAGCCCATGGCTGCGACCTGCAGATCGGTCTGCCCCAGATAATCCTCGCCGCTGAAGCCAAAGCTGTGCAGACCCTGCTTCAGCTGCTTCAGCAGCAGATCGCGCACCCAGATCCGGCCATCCATGCCCTTGCGCGCCACCGAACCGAGGAACACCGGCAGCGGCGCATAGAGCAGCAGCGCCCGCGCGTCGGGGCGCAACTGCAGCATCAGGGGCGCCATGGCGTTGCACACGTTGCTGGGCTTGATCACCACGGCCTCGCCGGGTGCGAACGGTCGGGCCAGCAAGGCCAGGCTGCCATCCAGAACATTGGCGATCTGGCGCCCGTCGCCGCCGCGCAATTGCCAGCCGATAAGATCGTTCAGGATCACCGGCTCCTTCAGGCCCATTGCCAGCCCCGGCGCATCGAATGCCCGCGCCAGCAGCGTGGAACAGCAAAAGGCGCTGTGCAGGATAAAGCGTAGCGGCGCCTGTGGCCCAGCCTGCGCCAGTGCCGTCGTTCGGGCAATGATCGTGGGCTTGGCCTCGCCCAGATACTCGTCGGTCAGAAAGGTGGCGGCGCCATGCGCGGCGCGCGGCGTGTGCCGGAAGTGGATGGCATCATGCTGCGGATCGTAACGATGCGGCAGCCAGGCGGGATCGGAAGCGATGGTGGACACATTGCCGATTTGACGTGCTGCCCCGGAAAGTGCAATGGCCACGAGGGGCTCGCCAGCCGATTGCGAAGGACATCTCATCATGGTTCGTCATTGCTTTGCCCTGCTGCTTGCCGCTGCCGCGCTGGCTCCGGCTGCGGCCCAGACGCCTGCAGCAGCGCCGCCGGCTGCCGCACCCGTGGACAAGAGCCAGGAAGTCATCTGCAAGCGCGAGAAGGAAACCGGCAGCCTGGTGAAGGCCCGGCGCACCTGCCTGACGCGCCAGCAATGGGCCTATGTGCAAGACACCAACCAGCAATTCGCCCGCGATCTCAACAACTCGACGATGAGCCGTCCCGGCAGCCAGTGATGGCGCCGCGCCATGAATGATCCTGAAAAGGCCGCGCTGGAACGCACGGCGCAGGCCGGCATCGCGGCCTTGCAGGCAGGCGATGGCAAGGCTGCGCGCGCAGCCTTTGAAGCAATCGTGGCCAGTGGCCGCGCCACGGTGCAGATCTGGCTGTGGCTGGCGCAGGCGTGCGACCTGCTGGATGATCGCGCCGCCGTGATGGCGCACGTGGCGCGCGTGGTGGAGCTTGATCCGGCCAATCCCTATGCCCTTGTGATGGCAGGGGAAGTGCAGACCCGCAGCGGCAATGATCGCGCCGCCATCGCCTGGTACGAACGGGCGCTGAGTGCTGCCCAGGGTCGGCAATTGCCGCCCGATCTGATCGCCCGCCTCAATCGCGCCGTCGCTGCGCGTGAAGCCGCCTTCGCCCGGTTCGAAGCCGAGATGATGGGCGCGCTGGGTGATGCCGGTATCGATGCCCAGGCCACCGGTTCGCGCTTTGCCGAAGCCCTGCAGATTGTTTCAGGCCGCAGCCAGCCCTATCTGCAACAGCCGACCAGCTTCTATTATCCGCGCCTGCCGCAGATCCCCTTCTATGATCCGGCGGACTTTGCCTGGACGGCCGCTCTGGCCGCCGCGCTGCCAGCCATCCGCGCCGAAGCCGAAGCGGTGATGGCCCACGGTGCCGGCATCGCCCCCTATGTGGAGGCCGATCCCGATCGCCCCAACAAGGGCCATGCCCTGCTCGCCGATGCGCGCTGGAGCGCTTTTCACTTGTTTCGCAATGGCTTGCCCATCGCCGACCATGCCGCGCGCTGCCCCGCTACCATGGCGGCATTGGAGAGCGCGCCGCTGCCGCGCATTGCCGGCACGGCACCGATGGCGCTGTTTTCGATCCTGGCGCCGCACACCCATATCCCGCCGCACACCGGGATGCTCAACACCAGGCTGATCTGCCATCTGCCGCTGATCGTGCCCGATGGCTGCCGCCTGCGGGTGGGCGCCGAGACCCGCGACGTGCGCGCCGGCGAGGTGCTGCTGTTCGACGACAGCATCGAGCATGAAGCCTGGAATGACAGCGATGCCCCGCGGGCCATCCTACTGTTCGAAGTGTGGCGGCCGGAACTGACCGAGGCCGAGCGCCAGGCGCTGACCGTGCTGTTTGAATCGGTGGCGGCCTACACCCCCGATCAGGCCTGAATGGACCTGCCGCTCACCAGTCAGAATGCCGATGCCCCGGCCGTGGTGAGCGAACAACGGCTTTCCGCCGACACGCTGCGCCGGCGTGGCGCAGTGCTGGCGGGAGAGGCCGTTGGGGACTGGCCGTGGCTGCGCGCTGCCGGGCGTGGATTGCTGGTGTCCGGATTGCCGGGCACCCTGGTAACGCTCGATGGCCTGCGGCTGGCACTAGCGGCGAGCGGCGTGGTGGACCTCACTGTGCTGCCGCTGGGCTTGATCGACAACGCACGACTGACGGCGGGTGCTGCCGGCGTGGCGCAGGGCGCTGGCGCGCTGAGCGGCGTGCTGGCGGCGGGTGGCCATCCGGTGGCGGCTGGTGGCCGGCTGCTGGCGGCGGCTGGCGGGCAGGATGGGCGCGGCATCGGCGTGGTTGATCTGCAACTGGGCAGTGAGTTTGGCTGGCTGGCTGGCGGCTACACGCGTGGCGGCGCGCTGCCTGGTGGTGCCACCAGTCAGGACCGCTGGCATCTGGCTGGGCGGTTCCAACAGAATGTTGGTGATGTCCAACTCTGGGGCCGGGGGATATTTGCGCGGCGGACGGAGGGTGCAGCGCGCGCCGACTGGCATGACGTGGCGGCCGGGCTTTCGGGGGGCACGCGCTGGCAATGGCGACTGGCGGTGTCCACTGGGGGCCATCAGGAGGCCGGCGCTACCAGCAGCCGGCAAGCGTTGGCGCGGGCCGTGGTGAGCGGGCCAACGGGCCTGATCCTGCCGGGCGCGGCCGAGCCGATCAGCCTCGCCGCCGGCGCGGAATGGCGGCGATTGCGGCTGGGTGCGGGCGTGGTGCGGGCGCGGGAGCTGTTTGCGGAAGCCGCCGTGCCGCTGCTGCAGGACAAGCCGGTGGCCGAGAATCTGGTGGCGACTTTGGGCGTGCGGCAGGCGTGGTTGGCCGGGCGGTCGGAAACATTGTGGCAAGTGGGCGGGCGCTGGGAGGCATTTCCCGGCATCGTGTTGCGCGGGCAGGTGGCGCGCGGGGTGGATGATTTTGCGACGCTGAGCGGCATGAGCCGCAGTGTCGGTCTGATCGCGACGCCGGCCTTCGTGCCGGGCTTTGCGCTCACCGTTGATCGCAGATGGCAATCACAGGGCGCGGCGCGGGTGCAGGCGTGGGATGTGTCGGCCAGCTGGCGCGGGCGCGTGAGCGAGGGCGCCCAACTGGCGCTGACGGCGCTGGCCACGCATCACGACCGGGCGGAGTTCACTCCCTTCCCGGTCCCACGGTTCGCGAGCCTGCTGCGGGCGACGCTGGAGACAGGCCCTTGGGCGCTGAGTGCTGGCTGGCGGCACCGCACGGCGCTGGCCGGCGGGCTGGATGTGAGCGTGGAGCGGCAGATCGGCGACAGGCTGCGCCTGGTGGCCAGTGTCAGCAACGCCGGCGATGCTGGCAGCGCTGCCGGTCCGGTGGGCCGGCAGGCGCTGCTGCAACTGGTGGCGGGGTTTTAGGCCGGCACCAGCACCAGTTTCCCGTCGCCTTCGTCCACCTTCACCGTGCTGCCATCCGGCACACTGCCGCTCAGGATCAGTTCGGCCAGCGGGTCCTGCAGATGCTTCTGCACGGTGCGCTTCAGTGGGCGCGCGCCATAGACCGGGTCATAGCCCACCCGCGCCAGCCAGCGCCGGGCGGCGTCGGTGAGATCGAGCGTCACCTTGCGGTCCTTCAGCAGGGCGGCGACCCGGCTGACCTGGATATCGACGATGGGTGCCATCACCTCCTGGCCAAGCCGCTGGAACAGCACGATTTCGTCAAGCCGGTTGAGGAACTCGGGCCGGAAATGCCCGCGCACCACTTCCATCACCTGCGGTTCGGCCTCGCTGATCGGCGCACCATCGGGCAGGGCGGCGATATACTGGCTGCCCAGGTTGCTGGTCAGGATGATCAGCGTGTTGGTGAAATCCACCGTGCGGCCCTGGCCATCGGTTAGCCGGCCATCGTCCAGCACCTGCAGCAGCACGTTGAACACGTCGCCGTGGGCCTTTTCCACTTCGTCGAACAGCACCACCTGATAGGGGCGCCGGCGCACGGCTTCGGTGAGCACGCCGCCTTCTTCATAGCCGACATAGCCGGGAGGCGCGCCGATCAGGCGGGCGACGCTGTGCTTTTCCATGAACTCGCTCATGTCGAGCCGCACCATGGCGCGCGGATCGTCGAACAGGAATTGCGCCAGCGCCTTGGTCAGCTCGGTCTTGCCCACACCCGTGGGGCCGAGGAACAGGAAGCTGCCCAGCGGCCGGTTGGGATCTTGCAGGCCGGCTCGCGCCCGGCGCACGGCAGCAGAAACCGCCTTTACCGCCGCAGCCTGGCCGATCACCTGGGCCGAGAGGATGCTTTCCATCTTCATCAGCTTGTCGCGTTCGCCTTCCAGCATCCGGTCCACCGGGATGCCGGTCCACCGCGACACGACCGCGGCGATATCATCGCCGGTCACTTCCTCGCGCACCATGGCTTCGGCGGTCACGCTTTCGGCTTCGGCCAGTTGGCGTTCCAATTCCGGGATGCGGCTGTAGGTCAGCTCGCCGGCCTTGGCATAATCGCCGCCGCGCTGCGCCTGTTCCACTTCGATGCGGGCGGCGTCGAGCTGCTCCTTGATGCGGGTGGCGCCGGCCAGCTTTTCCTTCTCGGCCTGCCAGCGCAACGTGAGCGCGCCGGATTCCTCTTCAAGGCCCGCCAGTTCCTCGTTCAGCGCCACCAAGCGCTCCTTGGACGCCGCATCGGTTTCGCGGCTCAGCGCAGCGGCTTCGATCTTCAGCTGGATGATGCGGCGGTCGAGCGCTTCGATCTCTTCGGGCTTGGACTCCACCTCCATGCGCAGGCGGCTGGCGGCTTCGTCCATCAGGTCGATGGCCTTGTCCGGCAGGAACCGGTCCGCGATGTAACGGTTGGACAGAGTCGCGGCGGCCACGATGGCACCATCGGTGATGCGCACGCCGTGGTGGAGCTCGTACTTCTCCTTCAGGCCGCGCAGGATGGAGATCGTGTCTTCCACGGTCGGCTCGCCGACCAGGACGGGCTGGAAGCGGCGTTCCAGCGCGGCGTCCTTCTCCACGTGCTTGCGATATTCTTCCAGCGTGGTGGCACCGATGCAGTGCAGCTCGCCGCGGGCCAGCGCGGGCTTCAGCAGGTTGGAGGCGTCCATGGCGCCTTCCGCCTTGCCGGCCCCCACCAGCGTGTGCATTTCATCGATGAACAGCACGACGTCGCTGCCTTCGGCGCGCACTTCATCCAGCACGCCCTTCAGCCGCTCCTCGAACTCGCCGCGATATTTGGCGCCGGCGATCAGCGCGCCCATGTCGAGCGACATCAAGCGCTTGTCTTTCAGGCCATCGGGCACGTCGCCATTGGCGATGCGCAGCGCCAGGCCTTCGGCGATCGCGGTCTTGCCCACGCCGGGTTCACCGATCAGCACCGGGTTGTTCTTGGTGCGGCGGGCGAGCACCTGGATGGTGCGGCGGATTTCCTCGTCACGGCCGATCACCGGGTCGAGCTTGCCGGCGCGCGCCGCTTCAGTCAGGTCGCGCGCATATTTCTTCAGCGCATCAAAACTGTCTTCGGCGCCGGCACTGTCGGCCGTGCGGCCCTTGCGCAACGCATTGATGGCTTCGTTCAGCGCCTGCGGGGTGACGCCGGCGCCTTTCAGCGCCTTGCCGGCTTCGGTGGTGGTGGCGAGCGCGAGGGCAACCAGCAGGCGTTCGACGGTGACAACGCTGTCGCCGGCCTTCACCGCCACCTGTTCGGCGCTGTCGAGCACGCGCACCGTATCATTGTCCCACGCCAGGCTTTGCGCGCCGCTGCCCGATACTTGGGCGATCTTGGCCAGCGCCTGATCGGTGAGTTGCAGGGCGGTGGCCGGTGTGCCGCCAGCGGCCTTGATCAATCCTGAGGCATGGCCTTGCTCATCTTCCAGCAAGGCTTTCAGCACATGTTCGGGCGCCACACGTTGGTGGTTGTTGCGGATCGCCACGGTCTGCGCCGATTGCAGGAACCCCTTGGCGCGGTCGGAGAATTTTTCGATGTTCATTGAGGCCGTTCCTCCTGTTCACCGGAGGATATGGTGTGGCTTTATGGCAACACAAGTAGGAGTGTTGCGTAAAATCCTTCAGCGCGGTTTGAGCCAGCCAAAGACAAAGCCGCCGATGCTGCCAGCGAGGCAGAACAGGATGAAACCGTCCATCCCGCGCGCCCCGGCCAGGGGGGTCATCTGGAACTGGGCGTGCATGGCCATCAGCACGGCCGCGATGGCAAGGCCGCCTGCCAGCGGCCAGGCAATGGGCGCCAGCAGCGGCAGGCGCGGCTTCAGCCAGTGCGCAAGACTGAAGGCGACCAGAAGGGCAAAGCCGAACACCGCCAGCAACGGCAGCAACAGGCCAGCAAAATCGCGGCCCGCCGTTTCCAGCGCCAGACCGGCAGGGATTTTCACCCCCAGATCGAGCAGGCCGGATTGCACCTGCCAGCTTTGAATCATGCTGGCGATGGCGGTGGTGGTGAGGACCGCGGCGGACCAGGCCGGGGCAGTACGCAACAGGTCCTTGAGGGATGCCATGTTGTTTTTTTCCTGTTCGTTGTCGCTTCTTACTCCATGATGGAATCGCGAGGGAAGGGTTGATTCGGCGAAAATGGTAATCAAACTGAAAAAGTTGTTAATAACTCTGACAGCGACCATGCATGGCCTCTTAACGGCGAGCACGGCGCAGGCGGAGCAGGTGCAGGTGATGGCCAGCGGGCTGGATCACCCGTGGAGCCTTGCCTTTTTGCCGGCAGGTGATGTGCTGGTGACGGAGCGTGCCGGGCGGCTGTGGCGGCTCGGTGCCGGCGGGCAGAAACGGGCGATTGCCGGCGTGCCGGCGGTGCGGTTGGCCAGCCAGGGCGGGCTGTTCGACGTGGTGCTGCACCCGAAGTTTGCCGATAATGGCTTGATTTACCTCAGCTATGCCGCCGGAGAGAAGGGCGCCAACTTCACCCGCGTCACCCGCACCCGGCTGGACGGGGATCGGTTGGTGGAGGCCAAGGTCATCTTCCAGGTCAGCCCGGCCAAGGACACGCCGGTGCATTTCGGCGGGCGCATGGCGTTCCTGCCCGATGGCAGCCTGGTGCTGACCACCGGTGACGGTTTCGACTATCGCGAACAGGCGCAGCGGCTGCAATCGGGCCTGGGCAAGATCATGCGCATGGCCGACGATGGCAGGCCGCTGGCGGGCAATCCGTTTATTGGCAAGGCCGGCGCGCAGCCCCATATCTGGAGCTATGGCCACCGCAATCCACAAGGGCTTGCGGTTGATGCCGTGACGGGCCGGCTGTGGGCGCATGAACATGGCCCACAGGGCGGTGATGAGCTGAATTTGATCCAAAAGGGTGGCAATTACGGCTGGCCGGTGGCCACCAAGGGCCTGGATTACAGCGGCGCCACCATCAGTCCGTTCAAGACCTATCCCGGCATGATCGATGGCCGCGCCGTGTGGGTGCCGTCGATCGCGCCATCGGGGCTGGCCGTTTATCGTGGCGCGCTGTGGCCGAGTTGGCAGGGCGATCTGATCGTTGGCGCGCTGGTGAACAAGGAGGTGCGGCGGCTGGATGTGGACGCTGCGGGCAAGGTGATTGGGCAGGAACGCATCTTCCCCAAGATCAAGGCGCGTATCCGCGATGTGCGGGTGGCCCCCGATGGCGCGGTGTGGCTGACGACCGACGAAGATGCGGGCAAGGTGCTGCGGGTCACACCGTAACCCGCAGCCCGCCGGCGCTCAGTGCGCCGTCCAGCCGCCGTCGATCACCAGTTCCGAACCTGTCATGTAACGGCTGGCGTCGCTGGCCAGGAACACCACGCCGGCCGCGATATCCTCGGGCTTGCCGGCAAAGCCGACCGGGGCGCCGGCACCGACAGCATCGACATCGATGGCATTGGCCCCTGGCTGGCTGGCAGTGGCCAGCGCGGCCGACAGCGCGCCTGACGTGTCGATCTTCTGCCAGATCGGCGTGTCGATGATGCCGGGGTGCACACTGTTGCAGCGGATGCCGTCCTTCATGGCCGCACATTCCATCGCCACGGCCTTGGTGAGCAGCCGCACCGCGCCCTTGCTGGCGCAATAGGCCGACATGCCGGCCGAACCGCCCAGTCCGGCCACCGACGAGATGTTGATGATCGAGCCGCCGACATGGCCATCGGGGCGTGGGCTGCGCATCGCCGGCAGCGCGTGCTTGGTGCCGAGGAAGCAGCTGGTGACATTGATGTCCATCTGCCGATTCCACTGTTCCAGCGTAACCTCGGTGATCAGGCCGGAGGTGCCGATGCCGGCGTTGTTCACCAGGATATCAAGCCGGCCATAGAGATCCATGACGCGCTTGACGAGTTCGGCCCAGCGTGGCTCCTCGGTCACGTCCTGGCCGCGGAAGGTTGCCTGGCCGCCGGCGGCTTCGATCAGTTCCACGGTCTTGCGGCCGCCTTCGGCATCGATATCGGTGACGAAGACGATGGCGCGTTCGGCCGCCAGCTGAATGGCGCAGGCGCGGCCGATGCCGCTGGCCGCGCCGGTGACAAAGGCAACGCGCCCCGTGAGTGTGCCCATGTGTCTGTCCTCCCCTGATTTTGGCGCAAGCCTGACAGGGCGTAGGCGGCTTCGCCAGCCCTCCATTTTCGGATGTTAGGGGGAAACCCTCTCCGCAATCGCCCTTAGGCATTTATTGAGCCAGATCAAAGAGAAGCGCCGCAAGCTTCGCCACAAGGCGGTCATCACGAAAACAGGGACCAACATGATGACCAAGATGCTGAAAACCGCCGCCGCCGCGCTGGCCCTTGCAGTTGCCGCCGGTCCGGCTGCGGCCGCACAGGGCGATTTTCTGGTGCGGCTGCGCGCCATCACCGTGCAGCCACAGGAAAAGGTCGGCCCGGTGCTGCCCACCTTCCCGACCAGCGGCGGCAGCATCACCAATGCCTATGCGCCGGAAATCGATTTCACCTACATGCTCACCGACCATATCGGCGTGGAGCTGATCGCGGCGACCACCAAGCATTGCATCGATGGCGGTGGTGCGCTGGCTGGTGTGGGCCGGCTGGCCTGCACCTGGGTGCTGCCGCCCACGCTGACGTTGCAATATCACTTCGCGCCGGAAGGAAAGATTCACCCCTATGTGGGCGCCGGGGTGAACTGGACGATGTTCTACAACGAGAAGGCCTCGACCCAGCTCAACACCGCCATCGGTGCCACCAACGTCAACCTGACCAACAGCTTCAGTTTCGCGCTGCAGGCCGGTATCGATTTCGACATCAGCGAGAAGATGTTCCTCAACCTCGACGTGAAATATGTCGACATGGACACCAACGCCCGGCTGACCACCGGCGCGCTGGTCAACAATCTCAGGGCCGATATCAACCCGCTGATCGTCGGTGTGGGCGTCGGCTGGCGCTTCTGAATGCTCCTGCGCCGGGCAACTCTCCCGCCCGGCACAGTACCCCTCCGGCCCGGCATTCCGATGGATGCCGGGCCGGTTGGCGTCTTCAGATCAACGCGGAGATCGCGCCCCAGGCGCCGGCCAGCAGCAGCACCAGGCTGGGCAGCAGGGTGAGGCCGAAGCCGGGGCCACGTTTGGCCGGATCCGTGTAATAGGCGCTGGCAAAGACGATGCGGCCCAGGCTCCACAACAGGGCAAGGCCGCCGGCGACGAGATCGCCCAGCACCGGCGCGCCGACGATGACGCCCGGCACGAACAGCGCCAGCTGCTCCAGCGTGTTCATCTGCACGCGGTAACGCTTGTCGAACTCCGGGTGGCCGCTGGCTTGCGGCGCCGGCACGTTCCAGGCCGCGCGCGCCCGGCCGACATTCACCGACAGGGCGAAATAGACGATCAGCGCCAGCACGAGCGCAAGGGTGGTGATCGGATAAATGGTCAACATTGTCATGTCTTTCAGTTGTTCAGGGCAGCGCGGGCGGCAGCAGCACCGCCCACCACCGGGATGGCGATGTGGCTCGGCCGGGTTGTGTCACGCCACACGCCCTGCGTGGCCTTTTGATAGTCAGCCGGCGCGGCGGTGAAGATGTTGGGCACGAACTTTTGCGGGTTCCGGTCATAGAGCGGGAACCAGCTCGATTGCACCTGCACCATCAGCCGGTGGCCGGCGGGAATCACATGGTTCACGCCGGGCAGCAGGAAACGGTAACGCTCCGCCTTGCCGGGGGTGAGCGGCTCCGGCTTTTCAAAGCTCTTCACGTAGCGGCCACGGAAAATCTCCATGCCGATGCCCAACTGCAGGCCGGCCAGATCGGGCTGGGCGCTGTTTTCTTCGGGGAAGACGTCGATCAGCTTCACCACCCAATCACTGTCGGTGCCGCTTGTGCTGGCAAAGATATTGGCTTCCGGCTGGCCGTGGATCTGCAGCGGGGCCTTGAGCGGCTGGGAGACGTAGGTGACCACATCAGGCCGCACGCTGGCATGGCGTTGGTCGCTCACCAGCCACGGCCCCCACACGGTGCGGTCGCGCACGTTCACCGGCACCGGCACGAACGGCACCGGGTGCGCCGGGTCCGACACATAGTCATCGTGCGCTGCCTTGGCGGCGGGCGCGTTCAGGGACAGGCTGAAGCGGTCATCCAGATAGAGGTTCACCGTCTCGCCCGCCGGGAAGCGATCGTGGCGCTGCCACTTGTCGGCATTCACCGCATAGGTGAGCACCGGCGGCGTATCGAACGCCGGCGCGCCGGGCTTCAGATGGGAATCGAGGAACGGCTTCATCACGTCGCGGCGGAATTGCAGGCCGGTGTCGCCGGCAAACTTCAGCACGCCCAGCGAGGACCCATCATAATTCACGCCCGAATGCCGCCATGGCCCGATGACGAGGGACAGCATCTTGTTGCCCGTGTCCTTGGGTTCCAGCGCGCGATAGACGGCGGGCGCGCCATAGCTGTCTTCCTGGTCCCACTGGCCCACCACCAGCATGGTCGGCACCGTCAGCGGGCGGGCGCCCAAGATCTTGTCCAGCGCCTGGCCCTGCCACCAGCTGTCGTATGATGGGTGCTCCATCAGTTTCTTCACGCCGGGCAGCGTATCGAGGCCATAGCGGGCGATATAGCCGCCCACCGATCCGGCGCTGAGGAATTCGGCATAATAATCGCGTTTGCCCATCGCGACCGGGTCGCCATCGCCCTTGGTCGCGGTCTGCCCGGTGAAATAATCCAGCATGGTCTGGCGGAAGGCGCCGTTGTGGAACCAGTCATCGCCCATCCAGCCATCAACCATGGGAGACATCGGCACCGCGGCCTTCAACGCCGGGTGCGGATCGACCAGCGCCATCAGGCTGGTGAAACCGGGGTAAGACGATCCGGTGATGGCAACCCGGCCATTGGTTTCCGGCACGTTCTTCACCAGCCAGTCGATTGTGTCATAAGCGTCGGTGCTGTGATCGGTGGACGTGCTGTTCAGCGGGCCTTTCAGCGGCCGGGTGATCACATAATCGCCTTCGGATTTGTTGCGCCCGCGCACATCCTGATAGACGCGGATATAGCCATCGGTGACGAAGTCGGCGTCGCTGATTGGCAGGATCTCGGTGATGGACTGGCTTGGGTTGCGCGAGGTGTTCTTGCCGGCGTTGTACACCGTGCGGGTCAGCAGGATCGGGCCATTGGCCGTGCCCTTCTTCATCACGATCACTGTGTACAATTTCACCCCGTCGCGCATCGGGAGCATCACTTCGCGGTGGATATAATCGGCCGCCGGGGTGACCGCTTCGAACTTGGGGCCGATATCCGGCAGCATGGTGGGTGTCTGTGCCGTTGCAGCGGTGGCCAGCAGCAGGCTGAGTGCGATCGTCTTGGTCATGTCCCCTCCGTTTTTTCTGTCATGGCCTGTGGCAGGCGCAGCGGCAAGCCAGTTGGCGGTATCGCGGCGATGGCGTATCGAAGGCCGTAGAGAAAATACGAGGTTTACCCATGCGCACCGCTGCTTTTGTCATCCTGCTGATCGCCGCTCCTGCCGCCGCTGCGGACAAGCCCAAGCCGGCCTCGCCGGCCGTGGTGCAGAAACTGCTCGATTGTCGCGCGCTCACCGATGCGACGGCGCGGCTGGCCTGCCTTGATGCCGGTGTGGCGGCGCTGGCCGGCGCGGTGGAGAATCGCGACGTGCTGGTGGCCGACAAGGAAGAGGTGAAGAAGGCGCGGCGCGGCCTGTTCGGGCTGGCGCTGCCCAGCTTCAACCTGTTCGGCGCGGACAAGGACGAAGTGGCCGAAGGCGAGAAGAAGGACGAGCGCGGCGCACTGACCGAAATCGAGGCGACCATCACCGCCGCCCGGCCCAGCCGCACGGCCGGCTGGCGTTTCGTGCTGGATGACGGCAGCACCTGGCTGCAGACCGACGCCATCAACCTGCGCCGCGATCCCAAGCCGGGCATGAAGATCCGCATCCGCCGCGCCGCGATGGGCAGCTATCTTGCCAATGTGGATGGCCAGCTGGCGATCCGGGTGAAGCGCGTGGTGGAGTAAGGCTTAGCGCCCCGTCGCGTTTTTCTCGGGCATCGCCGGCAGCAACGCCTCGGGATCGACCTTCACGCCATGCCAGGTCATGCCCCAGTGCAAATGGGGCCCGGTCGAACGGCCGGTGGAGCCGATGCGGCCGATCACCTGGCCCTGGGCGACGATGTCACCGGCTTTCACCTCCAGCTTGGAGAGGTGCATCATTGCCGAGAACAGCCCGCGGCCGTGATCGATGATGATGATATTGCCTTCCAGCATGAACGGTCCGGCCGCCAGCCGCACCACGCCGGGGATGGGCGCTTTCACCGGTGTGCCGTGCGGGGCGGCGATGTCCATGCCGCCGTGATAGCTGGCCGGGATATCGCCATAGACGCGCTGGGCGCCAAAATGCGTGGAGATGCGCCCGGTGGCCGGCCACTGGAAAGGCGCGCGCCAGAACGGCCAGGGCGAGATTTCGGCGCGCGCGGCTTTCACCTGCGCCACTTCGGCTTCGCGCTTTGCCTCATATTCGAGGTTGCGCGGCGCGTTGGGATCAGCGGGTGGATTAAGGCGGGCGGGCAGGCGATCGATCACCCATTCGCGCCCCGTCACCACCAGATCGCGGCGGGCGCTGCGGCCATCTTTCGTCACCCATTCCAGCGCCTTGGTGCCGGAAAAATCGCGGTCCACACCCAGCATGAAGCGGCCATCGGCATCCAGATGCACCGGCTGCCCATCGAGGCGCAGATCATGGCTGCCGGCGGGCAGCGACGTGATCAGCAACTGGCCCTGCACGGCGGTGAGCGGCTGGGCGATCGCCAGCGGAACAGGCGCGGCCGCACCGGTGATGGCGGCGGTTGCCACCAGAACCGGCAAGGCCAGATAGCGCATCACGCGGGGAACATGCCCTTGGCCCGCATTTCGGCATAACGCCGGCTGGCGATATCGGCGCTGAAATAGGCTTCCTGCAGCTCGTGGCTCCAGTAGCGCAGGGACGCCAGGTTGATGCGCTGGCCGGTGACGGCGCACAGCACATGATCGCCGGCTTCGACGATGCGATAGCTGCCCGATTCATAGAGCAGGCGGGCCGGTCGGCCGAAACGATCGAGCATCAGAACAGACTCCCCTGTGGCGGGACAGGTTTGGTGAAGACCGGCGTTTCGCCATCTGCGAAGCGGATCGTCAAGCTTGGCTTTGCCGCAGCGGCGCTGGCCGACGCCACGACATGGCCATCCGGGCCGGTGACAATGGCATAGCCGCGGGCCAGAACCGCGAGCGGGCTGAGACTGTCCAGCATGCGTGTCGCCTGGGCCAGCCGTGCCGACACGCTGGCCAGCCGCGATTCGATCAGGAACGGGCGCAGGCCCGCACCAATGCGGGTGAGTTTCTGTGCGTCGGCATTCAATGGCCGGGCCAGCGCCGGGGCCAGCCGCGCCGAGGCGCCGGCCAGCCGTTCGTGGCTGCGTTCCAGCCGCGCGGTGAGCAGGGTGGGGCGCAGGCGGGTGCCGGCGTTGTTCAGGCGCAAGGCCACCTGCGCGGCGCGGGCATTCAGCGCATTGGGCAGGCGTTCGGCAAGATCGTCGATGCGTTGCGCCACCAGCCCGATCAGGTTGCGCGGCTGCGGCAGCCGGCGGGCGAGGCCGACACTGCGTTCACGGCGCTGTTTCCAGCCGCGCACCACGCCGGCATCGAGCCGCCCGGCCATCATGGCAATCGATGCCGCCAGTTCGGCGCGCACCGGCACGGCGCGTTCGGCCGCCGCGGTGGGCGTGGGCGCGCGCCAGTCCGACGCGTAATCGATCAGCGTCGTGTCCGTCTCATGCCCGACCGCGCTGATCAGCGGGATCTGGCTGGCGGCGGCGGCGCGCACGACATTTTCCTCGTTGAAGGCTGCCAGATCCTCGATGGAGCCGCCGCCGCGCGCCACGATGATCAGATCGGGGCGCGGGATCGGTCCGCCGGGCGCAATGGCGTTGAAGCCGGCGATGGCATTGGCGACCTGCGCCGCACTGCCTTCGCCCTGCACCGCCACTGGCCACACCAGCACGCGGCGCGGGAAGCGATCGGCCAGGCGGTGGAGAATGTCGCGAATCACCGCGCCCGTGGGGCTGGTGACGACACCGATGGTGCCGGGGAGCCACGGCAGCTGTTTCTTGCGCGCTGGATCGAACAGGCCTTCGGCTTGCAGCTTCAGCCGCCGCGCCTCGATCTGGGCGAGCAGCGCGCCGACGCCGGCCGGCTCCATCGATTCGACGATCAGCTGATATTTGGAGCGGCCCGGATAGGTGGTGAGCTTGCCGGTGACGATGACTTCCAGGCCGTCTTCCGGGCGGAAGGAGAGGTTGGCCGCCGGCCCGCGCCACATGGCGAGATCGATCAGGGCGCGTTCGTCCTTCAGGCTGCCGTACCAGTGGCCGCTGGATTGGCGGCGGAATCCCGATAGTTCGCCGCGCACGCGCACCTGTCCGAACGCGGTTTCCACCGTGCGCTTCAGCGCGCCGGCTATCTCGCTGACGCTATATTCGGGGGTGTTGTCGGGTGCATCGTTCACTTGGCTTCCATAAACCGTGGTCATCGCGCGGCAAAGCGCCTTGCCGCGACATTTTGGCATGATAGGGAAGGGGCCATGAGTGCAGCCCCCGAATCTGTTGATATCCTTGTGCTGGGCGGCGGCGGCCGCGAGCATGCGCTGTGCTGGAAGCTGAGGCAGTCACCGCGCTGCGGGCGGCTGCTGTGCGCGCCGGGCAATGCCGGCATTGCCGAGGTGGCGAGTTGCGTGGCGCTGGACGTGACCAACCCCAAGGCCGTGGTGGATTACGTCGCGGCCAATGGCATCGCGCTGGTGGTCGTCGGCCCGGAAGCGCCGCTGGTCGCCGGTGTTGCCGATGCGCTGCGCAGCGCCGGCGTGCCGGTGGTTGGGCCGTCGGCGGCAGCGGCGGAACTGGAAGCCTCCAAGGGCTTCACCAAGGATCTGTGCGCCGAGCATGACATTCCCACAGCCCGCTTCCGGCGTTTCGCCAGTGCGGCCGATGCCCATCATTATGTCGCCGTCCACCCGCTGCCGGTGGTGGTGAAGGCCGATGGCCTGGCCGGCGGCAAGGGCGTGACGGTGGCCGAATCCAACGAGGAAGGCCTTGCCGCGCTGGCCGAGATCCACGGCCCGGTGGTGGTGGAGCAATGCCTGGAAGGGCCGGAAGCCAGCCTGTTCATCCTCACCGATGGCGAAACCGTGCGGGTGCTGCCGACGGCGCAGGATCACAAGCGGCTGCGCGATGGCGATGAAGGCCCGAACACCGGCGGCATGGGCGCGATTTCGCCGTCCCCGCGCCTGACGCCGGCCCTGCAAGCCCAGGCGATGGAGCGCATCGTGCTGCCGACGCTGGCGGCGATGAAGGCGCGCGGCACGCCGTTTCAGGGCTTTCTTTATGCCGGGCTGATGCTCACCACCGATGGCCCGATGCTGATCGAATATAATGTGCGGCTGGGTGATCCCGAAGCGCAGGTGCTGATGCTGCGGCTGGAATCGGATGCCGTTGTGCTCATGTGGGCGGCCGCGACCGGCAGCCTCGCCAGCGTTGACCCGGTATGGAGCAAGGATGCGGCGGTGACGGTGGTGATGGCCGCCAAGGGCTATCCGTGGAAGCCGGTGGCCGGCACCGTGATCGATGGGATCAGCGCCGCCGAAGCGCTGGGCGTCCGCGTGTTCCACGCCGGCACCAAGCGCAGCGAGGATGGCAGGCTGGTGGCCGCTGGCGGCCGCGTGCTCAACATCACGGCGCTGGGCCATGATATTTCCGAGGCGCGCGCGCTGGCCTATGCGGCTATTCGCAAGATAAGATGGCACGGCGGCCATTTCCGGCGGGATATCGGCAAGACCGCCTGATTTCCGCCAGCGCCGGGGATTTGGGGAGAGGCGCGATGAGCGATCGGCAGGAACAGTTTTCGGGCACCAGCGCGGTGCGCCCCGGCCAGGAGATCGACGCCGGCCGCCTCGCCGAATGGATGCAGGCCAACGTTGAAGGCTATGCCGGACCGCTGAGCATCGAACAGTTCAAGGGCGGGCAATCGAACCCGACCTACAAATTGATCACGCCCGGCCAGAATTATGTGCTGCGCCGCAAGCCGCCGGGCCAGTTGCTGCCGTCGGCGCACGCGGTGGACCGCGAATACAAGGTGATCACCGCGCTCTATGCGCAGGGCTTCCCGGTCGCGCGCACCTTCGGCCTGTGCCAGGACAATGAGGTGATCGGCACCTGGTTCTACATCATGGACTGTGTGGACGGCCGCGTGATCTGGGACACGACCTTCCCGAACGTGCCCAAGCCCGAGCGCCGCGCCTATTTCGACGCCATGAACAAGACGATGGCCGATCTGCACATGATCGATCCGGTTGCCGCCGGCCTCGGCGATTTCGGCAAGCCGGGCAATTATTTCGCGCGGCAGATCGGGCGCTGGTCCAAGCAGTATCTCGAAGACGTCGACGCTGGGCGTTACGGCCCGATGGACAAATTGGTGGAATGGTTGCCGGCCAACATCCCGCCGGGCGACGAAGTGTCCATCGTCCACGGCGATTATCGCTGTGACAACATGATCTTCCACCCGACCGAGCCGCGTGTGCTGGCGGTGCTGGATTGGGAACTTTCAACGCTCGGTCACCCGCTCGCCGATTTTTCCTACCATTTGATGATGTACCGCATGCCGCCCAGCACCACGACGGGGCTGGTGGGCAATGATCTGGAAGCGATGGGCCTGCCTTCGGAAGCGGAATATATCGACGCCTATTGCCGCCGCACCGGCCGCGATGGCATCCCCGACATTGATTTCTATGTTGCCTACAACATGTTCCGGCTGGCCGGCATCATCCATGGCATCAAGGGCCGGGTGATCCGCGGCACCGCCACATCGGCCCATGCCAAGAAAAGCGCCGAAGGATTCGAGGCGCTGGCTGATCTGGCGTGGGCACAGGCGCAGAAACTGGGGGCGAAGTAGCGCGTGAACCGCTGGCCACTTTTCTTGGCTACCTTGGCGGCTGGGCTGCTGCTTGGCTGGTGGACCACGCAAACGCCGACGCCGGTTGATGCCAATGCGCCGGCCGATCAGTTCAGCGCCGGCCGTGCCATGGCAGATGTGCGGGTGCTGGCACGTGAACCGCACCCCACCGGCACCCCGGCCAATCTGGCGGCCATTGCCGAAATGGAACGCCGGCTGGCCACTTTGGGCTTCACCACCCGCCGTGTCGTCACGCCGCTTGCCGAAAAGCCGGCGCAGCGGCTGGCGAAATGGGGCGGCAACCCGGGTGCGCCGGCGATTAGCCTTGTTGCGGTGCGCGCCGGCAAGGACGCGGCTGCACCGGCCGTCGCGCTGCTGGCCCACCATGATTCGGTGTGGGCCTCGCCCGGAGCGGCCGACGATATCGCCGGTGTCGCCGCCGCGCTGGAAGTGGCGCGTGCCATTCCGCAGGCCACGCAGGCCCGCGATCTGGTGCTGCTGTTCACCGATGCCGAAGAACTGGGCCTGGTCGGCGCGCGGGCCATCTTTGCGCCGGGTGCGGCGGCCGATCCGATTGCGGCGCGCATCGGCGTGACGATCAATCTGGAAGCGCGCGGCGGCGGCGGCCGGGCGATGATGTTCCAGACCGGGCCAAAGAACGGCGATCTTGTCCGCCGCCTCGCTGCCGTGGCGCCGGGCGCTTCGGCCAGCAGCCTTGCTGTCACCCTCTATGAAAGCCTGCCCAACGATACGGATTTCACGCCGGTGAAACTGCGCGGCCAGGCCGGATTGAATTTTGCCTTCATCGGCGATGCCTGGGGCTATCACAGCCCATTGATGACGCCAGACCGGCTTGATCAGGGCGCCCTGCAGCATCTGGGGGACAGCGCGCTGGCCATCACCCGTGATCTCGTCACCGCCCCCGAACTGCCCGCCCGCAGCGAAAACGCCGTGTTCGCCAGTGCGCCCTTTGTGGGCATCATCGCCTATTCCCCGGCCACCGGCTGGGGCCTGCTGGCGGGCATTGCCGGCCTGCTGGTGCTGGCAGCGGTCTGGCGGCGGGACGAATGGTCTCTGGGCGGCATGCTGATGGCGCTGGGCCAGGCCGTGCTGGCGCTGATCATTGCCGGGGTGCTGATGTTCGGCCTCAACCTGCTGTCGGGCAGCGTCGGCGCTGAATATTATGACCGGCTTGCCGCCCTGCCGCGGCTGGAAGTGGTTGCGGCGCTGGCGGCGCTGGCGGTGCTGTTGTTCCTGGCCGCCGCGCCGGCCGGCAGCCTGTGGGATCGCTGGCTGGCCTGGGCTGCGCTGTGCTTTGCTGGCGCGCTGGTTGCGCAGATCGTGCTGCCCGGTGCTGGGCCCGTGCTGGCCTGGCCGGCGCTGCTGGCGGCCATCGCTGCGGTGCTTGGCGCTCGGCCCGGCGCGACGGGCATGGCCCAAGTGGCCCCGGCGGCATTGCTGGCCATTCCCGGCTTGGCGCTGGGGGCGGAATTGTTCCACTTTGCCTTCCTCGGCATCGGCGCGCCCATGCCCTATGCCACCGTGCCGCTGCTGATCCCGGTGCTGGCGCTGCTGGCGCCGATGCTGCCTGATGGCCCGGGCAGCCTTGGCAACCGCCGGCCGGCGCTGCTGGCGGGCGGCATTGCGGTGCTGCTGGCAGCGTGCCTTGCCCTGTGGGTCAATCTTGACGAACGCGCGCCCTCGGTTCCGCCTTATGCCGGTACCGAGAAGAGCCAGGGCTGAATCGCTGACGCGCCGTGTCGTCCTCGGCATGTTCGTGTCGCTGGATGGCTTTGTCAGCAGCGGCACCGGCAACCAGGACTGGATCTTTCGCAGCGGGGATGATGCCACCGATGCCTGGGTCATCGCGCAACTGGATCAGGCCGGCCTGATCGCCATGGGCAGCCGGTCTTTTGGCGACATGGCGCAGTACTGGCCCACCGCTGAATCGCCGTTTGCCGCCGTGATGAATGCCACGCCCAAGCTGGTGTTCAGCCGCAACCGCCCGCCTGCGCCGGATTCCGACGGATCGTGGGCCGCCCCCTTCATCGCCAGCGGCGATCTGGTCGACGCGGTGGCGCACTGGAAGGCGCAGCCAGGCGGTGACATCAGGGTGCTGGGCGGCGCGCTTTTCGCGCAGGCGCTGGCTGCAGCCAAGCTGGTTGATGAATTTCAGCTGATGGTCTGCCCGGTGGCGCTTGGGTCCGGTGTGGCGCTGTTCGCCGGATTGCCCCAGCCGCTCGACCTGCAGCTGGTGAGCGAGCAGAGCTTCAGCGGCGGCGCGATGGCGCTGGTTTACCGCCCGGCCTAGAGCGGCTTTCAACCAACCTGAATCGCCGTCATCGTGCCAAGGCGCGACCCCTTGCGGGGCGGGCCGATATTGCTCCGGTGCTGCGTCGCTCGTCGGTTACGATGCCTTGGCATCGTGCCCTCCTCGCTTCTTGCACCAAAGCAATACCGACTCCGTGCCGGCGATCCAGATTGATCGAAAGCCGCTCTAGAGAAACACGCAGACCGTCTGCCCATCGGGCGGTGGACAGCGCCGGGAAATGCGGAAGGCGATTGCATAATGCACGGTGCCCGGCACTTTCTTGCCAGCTTCATCGCGGGCCGGCAGGAACTTCCAATTGGCCCTGGCCAGCGCGCAGGCATCGGCGGCAAGATTGGACGGCTGATCGGCGCCCTTGGTCACCGTGCAACCGGTGATGACGCCCTTGGCGTCGATGGCCAGATCAAAGGCGATATCGCCTTCCACCCCGGCGTTGCGGGCGGCTTCGGGATAGGCGTCCTGATCCAGAATCAGCTTCTTCGGCTGTGGCGGTGTGGCGGCGATCACGGCCTGTGCCAGCATCAGTAACGCCATCAGTTTCATGCCGCCCCTCCGTTACTCCCCCGGCTGGCCAGCAGCTTGTCGATCTTGCGGCCATCCATGTCGATGATCTCGAACTGCCACGGCCCCACCCGGAACTTCTCGCCGGTTTGCGGCAGGTGGCGCAATTGTTCCAGCGCCAGGCCGGCCACCGTTTCATAATCGCGGTCTTCGGGCAGTGGCACGCCCAGCCGGTGGGCGAGTTCATCCACCGGCAGCGCGCCTGATATCAGCCAGCTGCCGTCATCACGCTCCACGGCGGGCGGATCATCATGATCATCAACATCGCTGCGGAAGGCACCGGCAATGGCCGACAGCACGTCAGACGGCGTCACGATGCCTTCGAAATGGCCATATTCATCATGCACCAGCGCCATCGGGATGTCGGCATCGCGCAGCGCATTGAGCGCTTCGACGGCATCCACCACATCGGGCAGCACCGGTGCCTGCCGCGCCAGCGCCGCCAGATCAAGCGGCTTGCCTTCGATCAGCGCCTGCACCACGTCGCGCGCCTGCAGCACGCCGATGATGTCGTCCACGCCGCCGCGCGCCACCAGGATGCGGCTGTGCGGGGTGGCGGCGAGTCGCGCGCGCACCACGGCCTCGTCAGCGTCGGCGTCGATCCACTCGACTTCGCCGCGCGGGGTCATCACGCCGCGCACCCGCCGATCGGCCAGGCGCATGATGCCGGAAATCATGTCGCTTTCCTCGGCGTCGATCACGCCGGCGGTGGTGGCTTCGGCCACGACGGAACGCAGTTCCTCTTCTGTCACCGTCTGGTCGCCCTCGCGGCTCTGGCCCAACAGACGGAACACCAACTTGCTCGACCGGTCGAGGACCCAGACAAACGGCGTGGTGAGCCGCGCGAATTGCAGCATGATCGGCGCCACCAGCACGGCAATGGCTTCGGGCGAACGCAGCGCGAACTGCTTGGGCACCAGTTCACCAACAATCAGTGAAAGATAGGTGGCGATCGCGATCACCACGGCAAAGCCGGTTTCTTCGGCCAGATGCGCCGGCAGGCCGAACCATAGCACCAGCCGTTCGCCGACCGGCCCGGCCATGGTTGCGCCGGAATAGGCGCCATTGATGATGCCGACCAGCGTGATGCCGATCTGCACGCCCGACAGGAAGCGGCCCGAATCCTCGGCCAGCGTCAACGCGATTTTCGCGCCGGATGAGCCGCGTTCGGCCAACCCACGCAGCCGCGGCCGCCGGGCCGAGACGATGGCCAGTTCCGACATGGCGAAAAAGCCGTTGAGCAGGATCAGGCCGGCGATGATCGCGGCGTCCAGCCAGGGAAAGGGGGCCATTGGCTCCGGGCACATTACGCGGGGCCAGGGTGCCCGCTCAGGGCCTTCATACGGGAAGCAGGGCGGCGCTGCAAAGCCCGTTCATGATGGAGCCAGACGCGTTTTGGGGCGTAGTGGCTGCAAGGGAGAATGACGTTGAAGAATGTATTCATGATTACCGCGCTATCCGGTGCCTTGGCGCTTGGTGGCTGCGTTACGGATCCCGAAACCGGCGACAGGCGTATCTCGCGGCCGGCCGGCACGGCAGCGGCTGGCGCGGGTGCGGGCGCCTTGCTCGGCGCGCTGCTCGGCGGGCGCAATAATCGCGCTGAAGTGCTGATCGGGGCCGGCGTGGGTGCCATCGCCGGCGGCGCCGTGGGCAGTTACATGGACCGCCAAGCGCGCGAACTGAAGCAGCGCACGGCCGGCAGCGGCATCGAAGTGGAACAGCGCGGCGACGAAATCGCCATCAAGCTGCCTTCGGGCATCGCGTTCGACACCAACGAGTCCAGCGTGCGGCCCGACATGCGCCCGGCGCTCGATCAGGTCGCGAAGACGCTGGCCAGCTATCAATCGACCTTCATCGATGTGACCGGCCACACCGATTCAACCGGCGGCGACGCGATCAATCAGCCGCTTTCGGATCGCCGCGCCAGCGCCGTGGCTGATTATCTGCAATATCAGGGCGTACAGCGTGCGCGCATGGCAACGCGCGGATATGGCGCGCAAATGCCGGTGGCGACCAACGACACCGACGCTGGCCGCGCGCAGAACCGCCGGGTGGAGATCCGCCTGTCCCCGGTGACGCAATCGGACGTGGCGCGCCCCAATTCCTGAAGCCTAGCTCCTGAGTGTCGCGCCCAGCTTTGCCGCTGCTGCCACCACCTTGGCCGACACCGCTTCGATGTCGGCTTCGGTCAGGGTAGCGGTTGCGGGTTGCAGCGTGACTTCCACCGCAAGGCTCAGCTTGCCCGGTTCGATGCCGGGGCCGCTGTAGCGATCGAACAGGCTGACGCCGGCGATCAGCGCCTTGTCGGCCCCCGCCACCGCGCGCAGCAGGCTGTCGGCGGGCAGGGCTTCATCCACCACGAAGGCGAAATCGCGGCTCAGCGGCAAGAGCGGGTTGGGTGCCCAGGCCTCGCGCTTGCGGCTGCGCGGCGGCAGCGCGTCGAGATAGAGTTCGACGGCGGCCACCGGCCCCTTCACGTCGAACTGCGCCGAGGTGCGGGGGTGGATGATGCCGAAATCGGCAAGCACATTCTTGCCCAGCACCAGCCGGCCGGCCCGGCCAGGGTGCCACCAGCCGTCCGCCGGAGCGACGACCTGGAGGCGCTGCACGGGGGCGCCGAGCGCGGCAAGTGCAGCGAGGGCTTCAGCCTTGGCGTCATAGGCGTCGGGCTTGGTCGCCGGGCCGGAACGCCAGTCACGGCTGCGTGCCTCCCCTGCCAGCAGGATGGCGGCGGTGGGGCGTTCGGCATCGGCGAGGTAACGCTGGCCGAGTTCGAACAGGCGCACGGATGAAGTGCCGCGATCCATGTTCCGGGCGGCGGCAGACAGGAGCCCGGGCAGCAGGCTGGGGCGCATGGCGGCCATGTCAGCGGAGATCGGGTTGGCGAGGTTGAACGCGGCACCACCGAAGGCATCGGCCTGGGCGGGCGGCAGGAAGCTCCAGGTGATGGCTTCGTCATGGCCGCGGCTGGCCAGCACGCGGCGCAGGCGGCGCTGGGTGCGCTGCAGCGGAGTGGCGGTCGGTGCGGCAACGCCTTCAGCGCGCGGCAGCGGCGTGGCCGGCACCTTGTCGAGGCCGTGGATGCGCACGACTTCTTCGACCAGATCAGCCTCCCCATCGACATCGCGGCGCCATGACGGGACGGAGACCTGCCACGGGTTTCCCTTGGTGACGCAGAAGCCGAGGCGGGTGAGGATATCGGCCTGCTCGTCTTCAGCCACATCCAGCCCGGCAAGGCCGAGCACACGTGACGGTCGATAGGCGATGCTGCGGCTTGTGTCGGGAATCTGGCCGGCGACAACCATCTCGGACGCTTCGCCGCCGCACAGTTCGAGCACCATCTTGGTGGCCAGTTCCAAGCCAGGCACGACGAACAGCGGATCAACGCCGCGCTCGAAGCGGGCGCGGGCATCGCTGTTGATGCCGAGCGCGCGGCCGGCGGTGCCGATGCGTTCCGGCGTGAAATACGCCGCTTCGATTAGGACTTCGGTGGTCGACTCCGAACAGCCGCTATGCTCGCCGCCCATGATGCCGCCGATGTCGTGCACTTCGGAATCGTCGGCGATGACGGTCATGCTCTCGTCGAGCGCATAGGTCTTGCCGTTCAGCGCCAGCACGCTTTCGCCAGCGCGGGCACGGCGGGCGGTGAGGCCGCCCTGCAGCTTGGCCACATCATAGACGTGCAGCGGCCGGCCGCTGTCGATGCTCAGGAAATTGGTGATGTCCACCAGCGCCGAAATCGGCCGCAGGCCCACGGCGCGCAGGCGGCGTTGCAGCCAGTCCGGCGACGGCCCGTTCGTCACGCCGCGTACGATGCGGCCGGCGAAGGCCGGGCAGCCCTCGGCATCCTCGATGGTGATCGGGCGCGGCATCGGGAAGCTGCCGGCCACCGGCGCGATGCTGCGCGCCTTCAACGTGCCGACGCCCGCCGCGGCCAGATCGCGCGCGATGCCAAGAATCCCCAGGCATTCCTGCCGGTTCGGCGTGATGGCGATATCGAACACCGGATCGTTGAGGCCCGCCCAATCGACATAGCGCGCGCCCACCGGCGCATCGTCGGGCAGGGCGATGATGCCGTCATGCTCTTCCGACAGCTCCAGCTCACGCATGGAACACATCATGCCCTTCGATTCGACGCCGCGGATCGCCGCCACCTTCAGTGTGATGCCGCTGCCGGGCACATAGGTGCCGGGCGCGCCGAACACGCCCTTCATGCCGGCGCGCGCATTCGGCGCGCCGCACACCACCTGCATGGGTTCACCGCTGCCGGTATCGACGCTCAGCACCTGCAATTTGTCGGCCTGCGGGTGGCGCTCGGCAGTGAGCACATGGGCGATGGTGAAGGCACCCAGCGCTTCCGCCGGGTTCTCGATGCCTTCCACTTCCAGGCCACAGCCGGTCAGCGCCGCGGCGATCTCATCGACGCTGGCACTGGTATCGAGATGGTCCTTGAGCCAGGACAGGGAGAACTTCACGAGACGGCTCCAGCAGAAATGGAGGGCAGGTCAAAGGCCGAGAAGCCATTGTGCTTCAGCCACTTGATGTCGCCATCGAAAAAGGCGCGCAGATCGGTCAGGCCATATTTCAGCATGGCGAGGCGATCGACCCCGGTGCCGAAGGCAAAGCCCTGCCACTCATTGGGATCGAGCCCGCACGCTTCGATCACGCGGGGATGCACCATGCCGCTGCCCAGCACTTCCAGCCATTTATCGACCTGGCCAGCGCCAGCGGGCTTGCCGGTCTTGCTGTTGTAGCCAACGTCCACTTCCACCGAAGGCTCGGTGAACGGGAAGTAGGACGGACGGAAACGCAGCACGACGTCGTCCACCTCGAAGAACGCCTTGATGAAGGTTTCCAACGTCCAGCGCAGGTGCGCGAGCGTGATGCCCTTGTCGATCACCAGGCCTTCGATCTGGTGGAACATCGGCGTGTGGGTGGCGTCGGAATCGCTGCGATAGACGCGGCCGGGCGCGATAATGCGGATCGGCGGCTTCTGCGCCATCATCGTGCGGATCTGCACCGGCGAAGTGTGCGTGCGCAGCACCATGGTCGGCTGCCCGTCGATGTAGAATGTATCGTGCATCGCCCGCGCCGGGTGGCTTTCCGGGATGTTGAGCGCGCTGAAATTGTGCCAGTCGTCTTCGATCTCCGGCCCATCGGCGACGGCGAAGCCCAGATCGGCGAAGATTTCGGCGAGTTCGTCCATCACCTGGCTCACCGGGTGGATGCTGCCGGTGGTGGGCAGGGCGACGGGCAGGGTCATGTCCTGCTGCTCGGCGGCCAGCTTGGCGTTCAGCGCGGCCTCATCCAGCGCCGCCTTCTTCGCGGCCAGAGCGGCGGTAACGGTTTCGCGCAGGCCGTTGAAGGCCGGGCCGTTCACGGCGCGCTCGTCGGGGCTCATGCCGCCCAGCGTCTTCAACAGGGCGGTGATGCTGCCCTGCTTGCCCATGGCGGCCACCCGCACGGCTTCCAGCGCCTCGGGCGTGGCGGCGGCTTCAATGGCTGCGAGGGTTTCGGTGTGCAGTTGATCGATGCTCATGGGCAGCAGCGGTTAAGCCAGCCCCCTGTTCGACGCAAGACTTGCGCGCCGCACAAAGAAAAACGCCGGGCGCTTTGGGCACCCGGCGTTTCGCGATTGCAGAAGCTTCAGGCAGAAACGGCAGTGCGGCGGCGGCGGGCCACGGCGCCAGTGAGGCCGAAGCCGGCGAGCAGCAGTGCCCAGCTGGCCGGTTCCGGAATGGCACCGGCGCCGACGGTGTAGGTGATGCTGCCGTTGAAGTCGCGCGGCGAGAAATCACTGCCGAAGGCGGGGCCGCGGCCAAAGCCCGACCGGATCGACAGATTGGTATCAGACGCCACCACGGCGCCGACAGCAACACCATTTGTGTAGTTCACCGGCGATCCCGCCAGCGCATTGAAATAGATGCCAGTGGTCGAACCGGCAGCCATGGCGAAATCGGCGAAATCGAAGAACGTCTGCGTACCAACACCGCCGCCGACAAGGCCACTAGCCGTGGTGATCAGGGTCCAGCCCGTCGAGCCCAGGTTGCCGACAACTGTGCCGGCCCGGGTGTAAACTTCGATCGAGTGGGTGCCGGATGCAAGGCTGATCGCGCCGCCGGTGACGGTGAGGGCCTGGCCGCCGGCGACCAGATCGAACATGATCCCGGCCTGGCCGTTGCCGGCGAGCAGCGGCGTCGAAAGCGTGACGGCGGCGGCCGGTGCGGCAAAAGTGGCGACAAGGGCGGCAAGTGGCAGCAGGCGCGTGGTGATCATCAGTAAATTCCCCAAATTGGCAGCGGCCCACCCCAATAGTTTGGCCGTTCGGGGGTTAAGTTAACTGATTAACGTTAACAAACGGTTGAATCGAAAACGAAAAAGGGCGCCCCGACCGATGCCGGAGCGCCCCTTCCATTTCGGCGCTATCGCAGGCGCGGGTTACGCGGCCTTGGCTTCCAGCGCCGCCTTCACCTGACCGATGATGGCGGTAAAGCTTTCCGGCTGGTTCATGGCCAGATCGGCCATCACCTTGCGATCGATCTGCAGGCCAACGATCTTCACGCCGTTCATGAACTGCGAATAGGTCAGGCCTTCTTCACGCACGGCGGCGTTGATGCGCTGGATCCACAGGGCGCGGAAGTTGCGCTTGTTTACCTTGCGATCGCGATAGGCATACTGGCCAGCCTTTTCCACCGCTTGCCGCGCGATGCGGATGGTGTTCTTGCGGCGGCCATAAAAGCCCTTGGCGGCGTCGAGAATGCGCTTGTGCTTGGCGCGGGTGGTTACACCACGTTTGATACGCATCGGTGTCCTCCCTTACTTCAGACCGTACGGCGCCCAGGCATGCACCCGGGCGGTATCGGACTTGGCGAGCACATCGGTGCCGCGATTCTGACGGATATATTTGGCGTTGTGGCTGATCAGGCGGTGGCGCTTGCCGGCCACGCCATGCTTCACCTTGCCGGTGGCGGTGATCTTGAAGCGCTTCTTGACCCCGCTCTTGGTCTTCATCTTGGGCATTTCGGTCTCCTTATAAAGACGCATCAAAAACGGCCATGGCAGCCCTTCAGCCAGGCCGTTCGGTTCATGCGGAGGGCGCGCCATAGCTTGTTGGCCTGAGGCGCGCAACCCTGCGGGCGGAATCTGCTTGCCGACTCGGATTTGTTCTTGTTACGTTCTGAACGTTCCGCAACAAAGGGAGCATGAACATGATTGGCTATGTAACCGTGGGCACCAATGATTTGGGTGTTGCTGCCCGATTCTATGATGCGATTGCCGCCGAGATGGGCGTGGGCCGAATGATGGAGTTCGACAATTTCATCGCCTGGGGCACGCCCGGCGGTGCGGCCGGTATCGCCGCGACGAAGCCGTTCGATGGCAATGCGGCCAGTGTTGGCAATGGCGTGATGGTGGCGTTCGAAGCGAAGGACCAGGCCCAGGTCGACCGGCTGTACGCCATCGCGCTGGCCCATGGCGGCACGGATGAAGGCCCGCCCGGTCCGCGGGGCGATTCGGGCTTTTACGCCGGCTATTTCCGCGATCCGGATGGCAACAAGCTGAATGCGTTCGTGATGGGGTGAGCCGCGTTCCGGCGCGGCGTGTGATGGGCTAAGCTCTGCCGGGTGTGGCCGACAGGTTGGCCACCGCCACGCCTGTCAGCGCAAAGGCGCGTTCCCAGCGTTTCTCGATCGGCGTGTCCCACAGGATCGTGGCGTCACCGGGGGCAAGGTGCCAGCCGTGCTGGCGCATTTCCATGTCGAGCTGGCCGGCGCCCCAACCGGCATAGCCCATCACCATGTGCCAGCGTTTTGGGCCATCACCGCGCGCGATTGCCTGCAGCACGTCGAGCGTGGAGGTGAAGGCCCAGGCATTGCCAACCCTGATTGTGCCGGCTGCAGCATAGTCCGCCTCGTGCAGCACGAAGCCGTGGCCGGGTTCGACCGGACCGCCTTCCAGCACCGGGGCATCGGGCACCACGCTGGTATCGATGTCGAGCTGGGCCAACAGCGCGTGCAGCCGCAGATCCGGGTGCGGCCGGTTGATCACCAGGCCCAGCGCGCCGCCTTCATCGTGCAGGCACATGGCGATTGCCGTGCGGTCAAACCGGTCATCGCCGATGCCGGGCATCGACAGCAGCAGCTGGCCAGAAAGAAAGGGCGGGGTTTCCACGCCCGTCACCATAGGCCCGCGCTGGACGCCCGACAATGTTGCAAGCACGCGCGGTGGACGCGCGCTGGGCTCACAAGGACGCGCGCTGGGCTCGCAAGCACATGCGCTGGACGTGTGAGGGGCCCAAGGCTAGGACAGCGGAGCAGTTTTGCGCTCCAACGGAGAAACCCCCATGACGATCAAGGTTGGTGATTCGATTCCGGCGATGACCCTTGTGAAGGCCACCGCCGATGGCCCGGCCCCGGTGACGACGGCCGAACTGTTCGGCGGCCGTTCCGTGGCGCTGTTCTCGGTGCCTGGCGCCTTCACCCCCACCTGTTCGGCCCGCCACCTGCCTGGCTATGTCGAACATGCCGAAACCTTTCTGCGCAACGGCGTCGATGAGGTCGTCTGCGTGTCGGTTAACGATGCCTTCGTGATGGCGGCCTGGGGCAAATCGGCCCACGCCGATGGCAAGGTGACGATGATTGCCGATGGCAATGGCGATTTTTCGAAGGCGCTGGGCCTCACTTTCGATGGCAGTGCCTATGGCATGGGCATCCGCGGCCAGCGTTTTTCGATGATCGTGCGTGATGGCAAGGTGGCCGAGCTCAACATCGAACCGCCCGGCGCGTTCGGTGTGTCGTCAGCCGAACATCTGCTGGGGCAATTGGCCTGAGCCTGAAGCCCGCCCCGCGCAGGAACGGCCTTACCCGTCGCAATCTGCTGATTGCGGCGGTGGCCGGCACTGGCCTGGCCATCGGCTGGGCGGTGTGGCCGCGTGCGGCCCGGCTGAACTGGACGGCGGGGCCGGGTGAAACGCTGATCAACGCCTATCTGAAGATCGGCGCCGATGGCCGCATCACCGTGGCGGTGGCGCAGGCCGAAATGGGCCAGGGCATCTGGTCCGCACTGGCGCAGATCATCGCCGATGAACTGGGCGCCGATTGGCAGACGGTGGGCGTGGAGCCGGCGCCGCTGGGCCCGGATTATGCCAATCCCGGCCTGGCGCTGGGCGCGGCTGCCGGCGCCTCTGAGCCGATGCGCAGCCTGATCATGGGCGCTGGCCAGCGCGTCGCGCGTTTCCTCGATTTCCAGATCACCGGCGGTTCCAACAGCGTGCGCGCTTGGGAAATGCCGCTGCGCGCGGCCGGAGCCACGGCACGCGAGATGCTGGTGAAGGCCGCTGCCCGCCGCTGGCAGGTGGATTGGACCGAGGTGGATACCGCTGGTGGCTTCGTGATCTACAAGGCCAACCGCCTGCCGTTCCACGATGTCATCGCCGATCTTGATCCCGAAGATGCGCCGGAGGAGCCGACGCTGCGCACGGTGCGCAAGCTTGCCGGGCAGCCGGTGTTGCGGCTGGACATTCCGGCCAAGGTGGATGGATCGGCGCGATTCGGCATTGATGTGCGCCTGCCCGGTATGGGCTTTGCCGCCATCGCGCAGGGGCCGCTGGGCGCCACGCCGGCGCCGCTTGGCAAGATTGTGCTGCCGCCGGGTGTGAAGCTGGTGGAAGAGGCCGGCTTTGTCGCCTGCGTGGCCGACAATTGGTATGCTGCGCACAAGGCGGTGACGGCGCTGCCGATCAAATGGCAGAAGGGTGAGGACCCGCCCGGCCCCTGGCAGATCGCGGCGGTGCGCGGTGCGCTGGCCGCGGATGGCAAGCCGTTCGGGCCGCAGGGCACGGTGGGCGAAGTGGTGCGCGACGAAGGCGATGTGGCGGCGGCGCTGCAGCGCGGCGTGCTCACGGCGGAATACAGCCTGCCCTTCCTTGCTCATGCCTGCCTGGAACCGATGACGGCCACCGCGCGCGTGGTGGATGATCGCGCCGAAATCTGGGCGCCCACGCAAAGCGCCAGCCTCGCCGCCCGTGCCGTGGCCCGTGCGCTCGATATCGGCAGCGACGATGTGGTGGTGCACCCCACGCTGATCGGCGGCGGTTTCGGCCGCAAGGTGGAAGGCGATGCCTGCGCCCAGGCTGCGCTGATCGCCCGCGCCGCAGGGCGCCCGGTGCAATTGATCTGGAGCCGCGAAGAGGATTTCGCCCACGACATGTTCCGTCCGGCCGTGGCCGCGCGCCTGCATGGCAAGGCGGCGCCCGGCGGCATCACCGGCTGGAACGCGGCGATTGCCGTGCCGGATGTGGGCGCGGCGTTCTCGGGGCGCAATATTGGCAGCATGATGGGCAGTCCATCGGCCGGCGCCGGCGCCATCGAAGGCGCGGTGGAACTGCCCTATGCCATCCCCAATATCCGCGTGCAGCATTGCCTCGCTGATTGCGCTGCGCCGCTGGGGTTCTGGCGCAGCGTGGGCCACAGTTTCACCGGCTTCATTGTCGAATCGTTCGTGGATGAGCTGGCGATCGCGGCAGCCGTCGATCCCGCCGCCTTCCGCCTTGCCATGCTGAAGGACAAGCCGCGCCACGCTGCCGTGTTGCAGGCGGTGCTGGAAATAGGCGGGCCGCTCGGCCGCGACGGCGGTGATGGCCCGACCGATCCGGCAGTGGGCCGCGGCATCGCGCTGGTGGAAAGTTTCGGCAGCATCGTGGCGCAGATTGCCGAGGTGGAAGCCATTCCCGGTCAGCGCCCGCGGGTGACACGCGTGTGGGCGGCGGTGGATTGCGGGCGGGTGATCAATCCCGATACGGTGGTGGCGCAGATCGAAAGCGGCATCATCTATGGCCTGTCTGCCGCGCTTTTTGGCCGCATCGATTTTGACGCCGGCGAGGTGGTGCAGACCAACTTTCACGCCTATCCGCTTGTCGCCATGGCCGATTGTCCTGAAATCGAAACGCGCATCATCGCGTCTGATGCTGATCCCGGCGGCATTGGCGAGCCCGGCACGCCGCCGATCGCGCCGGCTGTCGCCAATGCGCTGTTTGCAGCGACAGCCAAGCGCTGGCGCAATCTGCCCTTCTTCGCCGCATGAGGAATTTTCTGTGACCGCGCCTCACGGCTTGCCGCCGCTGATCCTGCCGCCGGTCGCGCTGCCGGCCGATCACACGCCGGTGAAAGCCGGGCGAATCGGCGTGCTGCTGGTCAATCTCGGCTCGCCCGATGCACCTGATGTGCCGGCGGTGAAGCGCTTCCTGCGTGAATTCCTGTCGGACAGCCGTGTGATCGAAATTCCGCAGATCTTGTGGCGACCGATCCTCAACCTGCTGATCCTGAACATCCGCCCGCGCACCACCGCGTCCAATTATGCCAAGGTGTGGATGGATGAAGGCTCCCCCATCACGGTGTATACCAAGCGCCAGGCGGCCGCGCTGCAGGTGCGGCTGGGGGCGGCCGTGCAGGTGGATTGGGCCATGCGATACGGCACGCGCAGCATCGCTGAACGGTTGGCGGCGCTGATGCAATCGGGATGCGATCGCATCCTGCTGGCGCCGATGTATCCGCAATATTCGGCGGCCACCAATGCCACGGTGGTCGATGATGCCGCCCGCGCGCTGATGGCCGTGCGCTGGCAGCCAACGCTGCGCACCATGGCGCCCTATTTCGACAATCCCGATCACATCGCCGCGCTGGCGCAATCGATCCGCGATGGGGTTGCCAAGCTGGATTTCGTGCCTGATCTGATCCTCACCAGTTTCCACGGCATGCCGCTGCGCACCTTGGAAGCGGGCGACCCCTATCATTGCCAGTGCATGAAAACCGGCCGTCTGCTTGGTGAAGCGCTGGGCATGAAGGTCAAGGTGACCTTCCAGTCGCGCTTTGGCCGTGCCGAATGGTTGAAGCCCTATACCGACGACACGCTGCTGAACTTGCCAAAGGAAGGCGTGCAGAAAATCGCCGTCGTGTCCCCCGGCTTTGCCGCCGATTGCCTTGAAACGCTGGAAGAAGTGGCAATGGAAGGCCGCGACGAGTTCATCGAGGCTGGCGGCACGCACTTTGCCTATATTCCCTGCCTGAATGACAGCGACACCGGCATGGCCATGCTGGAGAACATTGTGCGCCGCGAACTGGCCGGTTGGCTGTAAAGCCCCATTGAATCGGCCGCAAATCCGGCCCAAGATGCTGGCCAAGCCTGCAAATTGAACAGGCGTCGGTTGGTGTCTTGGGAACGAAGGGATGGGCGGCATATGGCAAGGGTAGCAGTGGTTACGGGCGGCACGCGCGGCATTGGCGCGGCGATCAGCATTGCGCTGCGCGACAAGGGCTTCACGGTGGCGGCCAATTATGGCGGCAGCGACGACAAGGCGCGCGCTTTCACCGAAAAGACCGGCATCAAGAGCTACAAATGGAATGTTGCCGATCACGAGGCCTGCCTTCAGGGTTGCGCTGCCGTGGCGGCCGAGCTGGGCCCCATCGATGTGGTGGTGAACAACGCCGGCATCACCCGCGACGGCACGCTGATGAAGATGAGTTGGGAAGCCTGGGACGAGGTGATCCGCGTCAATCTGGGCGGCTGTTTCAACATGGCCAAGGCAACGTTTGCCGGCATGAAAGAGCGCGGTTTCGGCCGTTTCGTGCAGATCGGTTCGATCAACGGCCAGGCCGGGCAATATGGCCAGGTGAACTATGCCGCCGCCAAATCGGGCATCCACGGCTTTACCAAGGCGCTGGCGCAGGAAGGCGCCAAGTTCGGCATCACTGCCAACGCGATTGCGCCGGGCTATATCGATACCGACATGGTCTCCGCGGTGCCGCCTGAGGTGTTGGCCAAGATCGTTGCCAAGATCCCGGTCGGCCGGCTGGGCCAGGCCAGTGAGATCGCGCGGGCCGTGGCGTTTCTGGTGAGCGAGGACGCCGGTTTCATCACCGGCTCCACCATGTCGGTCAACGGCGGGCAGCACATGTATTGAGGCGCAGCGCCCACGTTTGCCTGTTTCTGGCACGTGGGCCGCGCACCGACAGGTGCAAGTACGGCCGGGTGGGCGGCTGGCGCTCAGGCCAGCCGAACCGCTTTGACGTCAGCCGCGGGCTTTGCCCGCGGCACCTGCCGTGAGTAGCCATGAGCCCGAAGAAATACAGCCTCACCATCCAAGGCCATTCCACCAGCCTGACGCTGGAGCCGGTCTTCTGGCAGGCGTTGAACGAGGCGGCAGTGCTGGAAGGCAAATCGCTGGCCGCGCTGGTGGCTGAAATCGACGAGGCGCGCACCACCAACCTGTCGAGCGCGGTACGGGTCTGGCTGTTCGAGCGGGCGATCGGTCGGCCCTGAGCTTCAGTCCTTTTTCGGCGGCAGCGGGAAGAAGCCCGAAGTGCGGCGGATATAGTCTTCATAGCCCGGCCGGCGCTTTTTCAGGCTGTGTTCCAGCAACGGCGCGCCTGACCAGCGGGTGAGGGTGAAGCTGAGGAACAGCGGGCCCACCACCGTCCACCACGGCGCGCCGGCGGCGATGCCGACGATGAAGATGCCCCACCAGGCGGTGAAGTCGCCGAAATAATTGGGGTGGCGGGTATAGCGCCACAGGCCTTTGTCCATCACCTGGCCCTTGCTGGCCGGATCGGCGCGGAAGGCTTCCAGCTGGGCGTCGCCGATGCTTTCAAAGGCGATGCCGAACAGCGCGATCGCAGCGCCGGCCACGCCCCACAGCGGCAGCGGTGCGCCGCCATCGGCCAGCACGCCGGCCTGCGCCGGCAGGGACACGCCCCACAGCAACGGCCCCTGCATCCCGAATGCGCGGAACCAGGCCGCCTTGGCAAAGCTCATGCCCTGTTTCTCGATGGCGTGCCCCAGGATCTTCTCATAACGCGGATCGCGGCCCAGCCGGCGCCAGCGGGTGATGAGGTGGGTGCCCAGCCGCAGCCCCCACAGGCCGACCAGCACGATCAGCGCCCAGCCAGCCGGCCCAGCCGGGCCGCCGTTCAGGATTGCCGCCACCGCCACGGCAAACACCATGCCATAGGCCCAGATGGCGTCGATGAAGGACACATCGCGGATGGAAACGCTGTAGCGCCAGCACAGGACCATCAGGCCAACGACAGCGGCGAGGGTAATACCAAGATTGATCAGCATGGGAGTTACTCAGGCAGCCTTGTCGATGGTGGAAGGTTCGGCGGATTGCACACTGGCGGCCATGATCGATTTCATCGCCTTGCCAGGGTGTTTGGGGGTGGTGGAGCGATAGAATTCCTCCACCCGCGCCATGTCGGCGGCATAATCGCCGGTGGGCATGAAGGCCAGCGCCAGCCCGCCGGTTTTCTTGGCATAATCCATCATGCCCACGATCAGCGGCACCTGCGCGCCCACCGCGATATGATAGAAACCGGTTTTCCACTGGCCCACCGATTTGCGCGTGCCTTCGGGGGCAATGGTGAGCAGGAAATCATCCCGCCGGTTGAATTCGTCGATCATCGACTGGACATAATTGCCGCCTTTTTCGCGGTTCACTTCCACCCCGCCCATTTCCCGCATGAAGCGGCCCAGCGGCCAGCGGAACAGCTGGCGTTTGGCCATGAAGCTGGTTTCGATGCCCAGATCGCGGGTGAGGCCGATATAAAAGATGAAATCCCAGTTGGACGTGTGCGGCGCTGCGATGATCACCGCCTTGCGTGGGATTGGCCGGATGGCGACGGATTTCCAGCCCGTGGCGAGATAGAAGCGCACGATCAGCCATTCCAGCACTCGCGACAGTCCGCTCTTCGTCTCGCCGTGCATGATGCTCCCCCGGATTGGACAGCCGTTGACCCGGCTTGCCGCTCTTTTGCTGCGCTGGCAGCGACACAGCATCGCGGATGGGGGGGGATGCTGTCAAATGGGGTGTCAATTTGGCGCTGCGCGGCTATGGCGGGCTCCATGATCAAGATGCTTGCCGCCTATGGCCTTACACTTGTTGCCTTTGCCGCCATTGATGCGGTGTGGCTGATCAACATGGCGCCGCGCCTGTACAAGCCGGAAATCGGCGAAGTGATGATGGAGAATGGCTTCCGCCTCACGCCGGCGATGATCTTCTATGCCATCTATATCGGCGGCATCGTCTATTTCGCCGTGTGGCCGGGACTGACCGAAGGCGTGGCCAAGGCCGCGCTGCAGGGCGCGGTGCTGGGGTTCATCTGCTATGCCACTTATGATCTCACCAATTATGCGACGCTGAAAGTGTGGAGCCTGAAGGTGACCGTGCTCGATCTGATGTGGGGCACGGTGCTGACCGGCGGCACGGCAGCGGCCGGCACGTGGCTCACTTCGAAGCTCTTCCCGGCCTAATCCACCCAATCGGCGCGGCGATAGCCCTGCGCCCGCAGCAGCACGGTCAGGTCGCCATGGCGAACATGGGCCTGGGCAGCGGCAGCGGCCTTCGGCTTGGCGTGATAGGCGATGCCCAGCCCGCCGCCGGCCATCGCAGCCTGGATCATCGGAATATCGTTGGCGCCGTCGCCCACCGCCAGCGCGGCGCTCATCGGCGTGCCGTCGGCTTCGAGCAGCGCCTTCTTGGCGGCGGCGTCGACGATGGGTTCAGGCACGGTGCCGGCCAGCATATCACCATCAATGTCCAGCCGGTTGGCCAGCACGCGGGCAAAGCCGATTTCCCGCGCCACCGGCACGGCAAACGGCATGAAACCGCCCGACACCAGCAGCGAACGCGCGCCGTTGGCTGTCATCGTCTGCACCAACTGTCGCGCACCGGGGTTGAGGCGCACGCGCTCCTCGCGGCACTGGTCGAGCGTGGCGACAGGCAGGCCCTTCAGCAGCGCCACGCGGGCCTTCAGGGCGCCGGCAAAATCCAGCTCGCCGCGCATCGCGGCTTCGGTGATGGCGGCGACTTCGGCCTTGAGGCCGGCATAATCGGCCAGTTCATCGATGCATTCGCAGGCGATCATGGTCGAATCCATGTCGGCCACGATCAGCTTCTTGCGGCGCGGTGTGGCGCCGGATTGCACCACCACGTCAACGGCGGGCAGGGCGTCTTCCAGCGCAGCGCGGATGGTGGGGGCATCGCCGCGAGCCAGG
This sequence comes from Sphingomonadales bacterium 32-65-25, assembly GCA_002280855.1. Taxonomy (GTDB): domain Bacteria; phylum Pseudomonadota; class Alphaproteobacteria; order Sphingomonadales; family Sphingomonadaceae; genus Sandarakinorhabdus. The sequence goes on from NCEU01000002.1 coordinate 50,032, forward strand.
ATGTCGTAGGCGTCGCCCGCCTCCAGCCAGCTTTGCGCCACGAATTCGGCGCCAATGCCGCGCACGACATCGCTTGCCGCAGAGGCATCGCCGGGCGACAAGGCGCCTTCGGCAACCAGGGTGATGATGAGCGCGTCTGCCATTTCTCTCGATCCTGAACGGGTCACCGTCCTGACAGGGCCAACGGCCGGGGGCAAGTCTGGGCTGGCGCTTGAACTGGCGGCCCATGGTTGTGGTGCTGTGGGCGGCGTGATCATCAATGCCGATGCCAGCCAGCTGTATCGCGATCTGGCCATCGTTTCGGCACGGCCGACGGCGGCGGAGGAAGCCGCCATGCCCCATCGTCTCTATGGCGTTCTCGCCGGCGCTGATGTGTGCAGCGTGGCGCGCTGGGTGGAACTGGCCAAGGCCGAGATCGCCGCGGCGCGGGCCTCAGGCCGGCAGCCGATCATCGTCGGCGGCACTGGCATGTATCTCACAGCGCTGGTGCACGGCCTCGCACCGGTACCGGCGATTGACGAACAGGTGCGTGCCGCAGTGCGGGCGCTCGATACCGCCAGCGCGCGCGCCGCGCTGGAACGGGAAGACCCCGCCGCCGCTGCCCGGCTGATGCCGGCTGATCGGCAGCGCACCCTGCGCGCGCTGGAGGTGGTGCGGTCGACCGGGCGCACGCTGGCCGATTGGCAGCAGCGCCGCGACGGTGGCCTGGGCGTGACGTCGGTGCAGGGCATCATCGTCGATCGTCCGCGCGCCGAACTGAACGCACGGGCCGAGCGCCGGCTGGTGGCCATGCTGGCAGCGGGAGCGCGCGAAGAGGTGGCGGCGCTGCTGGCACTAGGGCTGCCGGCCGAGGTGCCGGTGATGAAGGCACTGGCGGTGCCGCAACTGGCCGCGCATCTGGCCGGGCGCTGCAGCATCGACGAGGCGATGGCGCAGGCGCTCATCGTCACCCGCCAATATCAGAAGCGGCAGCAGACTTGGGCCCGCAACCAGTTCCCGGACTGGAGCCGCGTCTGCCCCGATTGAACGCGCTGCAACCACCGCCGGGCGCGCGCCGTAACTGCCTGTAACCAATAGTGGACATTTCGCCCCTGTCAGGTGTCGCCATGTCATGTGACGGACATGTTGCGGTGCGATGAAGTGATTGCGCGTTGGTTTTGCGGTGGGGACAGTGATGCTGAAGCGTGGGTTTTTCCTGGTGATGCTGATGATGCTGGCGCAGCCGGCGGCCGCAACCCAGATGGTGAACCTGGCAAACAGCGAGCGCGTGGCAGCGCCAGCGAGTTGCCCGGCCGAGGATCCCGCCTGTACGACTGATGGTATCGCGGGGGCCCAAGCCGCCAGCGCCATGGAAAGCGGCGACACCGGGCCGATCATCGCCGGGCTGTTGGGCCTTGTGGTGCTGGGCGCCGTGTTTGGCCGCCGTAAGAACGGGTTGCCGGAAGTCGTCTCCTGATTGTCGGTTGCGGGTGGGATTGTCGGTAGACTTTACAGTTAACTGAAAGTTTACCATTTAACTCCTTGATATTGAATGATCGCAGTTCTTGGCACGGTCGTTGCATCCGGCTGGGTTGACGTTGTCTTTCAGTGTGTGGCTGCACGCATTGATGGTCGCCGGATCATGGTTTCCAGGAGCTTTTTCAGATGCACTTCAAGAATCTTGCCATCACTGCAGTGGTGCTGGCTGCGGCCTCGTTCGCTGCTCCCGCTGCAGCAGTGACCAACCTCATCAAGAACGGCAGTTTCGAAGCGGGTGCGGTTGGCACTGGCGGCTTCCTGCAGTGGACCAAGTCCAATGTGCCAAGCAACACGCCGGCCAGTGTCATCAACTACAACAGCACCGCGAGCTATCCCAATGGCGCATTTGGCGAGAGCGTGTTTGCTGACAATTCGGTTTCGGCCAGCCCCGATGCGGTCGGCGGCAAGGCCGCCTATTTCGTCAGTGACATCTCGATCGATGAAACCATCTCGCAACTGACGTATCTGCGTGTCGGCAACTACCGGCTGGGCTTCAGCTATTTCCTGACCGCCAACGGCCTTGCCAACCCGGGCAATTCCAGTTTCCGGGCCACGATCATCGGCGCTCCGGTGGCAGCGACAGCGATCATCGGGGGCGCGCCCGGCCGCACCTGGGTGAATGTCTCAGGTGTGGGCCAGATCACGCAGGCTGGCTATTACACCACGGCCTTCGTGTTCAATTCGAACCTGGGCGGGGCATCGAAGGACATCGTGATCGATCGCGCATTTGCTGTTGCGACCACTGATCCGGCGACCATCATCATTCCGCCGACCCCGACGGTTGTTCCCGAGCCCTCGAGCTGGGCCCTGCTGCTGCTCGGCTTTGGCTTCGTCGGTTTGGCCGCGCGCCGTCGCAAGACCGTCGTTGCTGCCTGACTGCTGCCAGCGGGCTGGTATTCTGGTACAGAAGATGGGGCCTGGCGCACGCCGGGCCCCATTTTTCGTTTCAGAAGGCTCCAGATGCCATAGGTCATTCGAGAATTGCGCCAATTGGCATCATTTCGTATTTTAATTACGCAAAAAGCGGTTGACCTGCCATTTTCCTTCCCATAACAGCATGCGGTCGCCGATCTGCGGCCGTTCTTGCGTGGGATAGAGATCATGGGCACGGAAATGACCGGCGCCGACATTGTTGTGCAGGCCCTCACCGATCTGGGGGTAGAGGTGGTCTTTGGCTACCCCGGCGGTGCCGTGTTGCCGATTTACGATGCGCTGTTCCAGCAGAATCGCATCCGCCATATTCTCGTCCGCCATGAACAGGCCGCCGTGCATGCCGCCGAAGGCTATGCGCGCAGCAGCGGCAAGGTGGGTGTGGTGCTGGTCACCTCCGGCCCCGGCGCCACCAATGCTGTGACGGGCATCACCGATGCGCTGATGGATTCGATCCCGCTGGTGGTGCTCACCGGCCAGGTGCCGACGCATCTCATCGGCACCGATGCCTTTCAGGAATGCGACACGGTGGGCATCACGCGCCACTGTTCCAAGCATAATTATCTGGTGCAGGAGACAGCAAGGCTCGGCCCGGTTCTGCACGAGGCCTTCTACATCGCGCGTTCCGGTCGCCCCGGCCCGGTGGTGATCGATATCCCCAAGGACGTGCAGATCATGAAGGCCCGCTATACCAAGCCCGGCGTGATCAGCCACAAGACCTACAAGCCGCAGGTGAAGGGCGATCTCGCTGCCATCGAAGCCGCTGTGGACATGTTGGCGGCGGCCGAGCGGCCCATCCTCTATACCGGCGGCGGCGTCATCAATTCGGGCCCGGTGGCCAGCCAGTTGCTGCGTGAACTGGCCAAGGCGACCGGTGCGCCGGTCACCTCCACACTGATGGGGTTGGGCAGTGTGCCCGATGATCACCCGCAATTCCTTGGCATGCTGGGCATGCACGGCAGCTACGAAGCCAATATGGCGATGAACAAGTGCGACCTCATGCTGTGCCTGGGTGCGCGCTTTGATGATCGCGTGACGGGCCGGCTGGATGCGTTCAGCCCGACCAGCCGCAAGATCCATGTCGATATCGATCGCTCCAGCTTCAACAAGACGGTGCGGGTTGATCTGGCCATCCAGGGCGACGTTGGCAGCGTGATGGAAGACATGCTGAAAGTCTGGCGCGCGCGCGGGCACCGGGCAGCCGATCAAAAGGCATGGTGGGAACAGATCAAGGGCTGGCGCAGCCGCAACAGCTTCGGCTTCGAGCAGAAGGGCGAGGCGCTGCTGCCGCAGAAGGCGATCCAGCGGCTGTATGAGATGACCAAGGCCAGGAAGCCGATCATCTCCACCGAAGTTGGCCAGCACCAGATGTGGGCGGCGCAGCATTTCGGGTTCCATGAACCCAACAAGTGGCTGACCAGCGGCGGGCTTGGCACCATGGGCTATGGCCTGCCGGCCGCGATCGGTGCGCAACTGGCCTATCCCGGCGCACTGGTGATCGATATCGCCGGCGAAGCCAGCATCCAGATGAACATCCAGGAACTGGGCACGGCGACGCAATATCGCCTGCCGGTGAAGGTGTTCATCATCAACAATGAATATATGGGCATGGTCCGCCAGTGGCAGGAGCTGAACCACGGCGGCCGCTACAGTGAAAGCTATAGCGACAGCCTGCCGGACTTCGTGAAGCTGGCCGAAGCCTATGGCTGGAAGGGCATCACCATCGAAGGACCGGATGATCTGGACGCTGGCATCCAGGCCATGATCGATCACCCCGGCCCGGTGATGGTCGATTGCCGGGTGGCAAAACTCGCCAACTGCTTCCCGATGATCCCGTCGGGCGCGTCGCACACCGACATGATTCTTTCGGCCGCCGATGAGCGTGGCGAGGCCGATGATGATGCGAAGGCTCTGGTCTGATGAAGCATCTTCCTTCCGAGCGGCACACGCTGTCGATCCTGGTGGACAACGAAGCCGGCGTGCTGGCCCGAATCGTCGGCCTGTTTTCGGCGCGTGGCTATAATATCGAGAGTCTGACGGTGGCCGATGTTTCGGATGATCATGCCGTCAGCCGGATCACTGTTGTCACCAACGGCCCGCCGCCGGTGATCGACCAGATCATGGCGCAACTCGATCGGCTGGTGCCGGTGCACAAGGTGGTGGACCTGACCGATTGGGGCCCGCACGTGGAGCGCGAGATGGCGCTGGTGAAGGTGGCCGGTACCGGTGACAAGCGTGTCGAGGCGCTGCGCCTTGCCGATATTTTTCGCGCTCGCCCGGTCGATACCAGCACGGCCAGCTTCGTGTTCGAAGTGTCGGGCTCATCCGAGAAGGTGAACCAGTTCATCGCCCTGATGCGGGAGGTGGGCCTGGTCGAGGTCGCCCGCACTGGCGTGGTTGCCATCGCTCGCGGGGCAGAGGCGGTTTGACAGACAGCATATCACTCTAACCGTCACCCCGGGCTTGACCCGGGGTCCCGCTTCTGGCGCATGACCGGGCAAAAGCGGGACCCCCGGTCAAGCCCGGGGCGACGAACAAGAAGGAAGAATGAAAGCCATGCGCGTTTATTATGATGCCGATGCCGATGTCGGCCTGATCAAGGGCAAGAAGATCGCCATCGTCGGTTATGGCAGCCAGGGCCATGCCCATGCCCAGAACCTGCGCGATTCCGGCGTGGCCAATGTCGCCATCGCGCTGCGCGCCGGTTCGGCGACCGCCAAGAAGGCGGAAGGCGCCGGCTTCAAGGTGTTGAGCAATGCCGAAGCCGCGGCCTGGGCTGACGTGATCATGGTGCTGGCGCCCGATGAGCACCAGGCTGGCATCTATGCCGATGATCTGGCTGCCAACATGAAGCCCGGCGCGGCGCTGGCGTTCGCCCACGGCCTCAACGTGCATTTCGGCCTGATCGAGCCGCGCGCCGATATCGACGTTTTCATGATCGCGCCCAAGGGCCCTGGCCACACGGTGCGCAGCGAATATCAGAAGGGCGGCGGCGTGCCCTGCCTGATCGCCATCCACCAGGATGCCAGCGGCAACGCGCATGACGTGGCGCTGAGCTATGCCAGTGCCATCGGCGGCGGCCGTTCCGGCGTGATCGAGACCACGTTCCGCGAAGAGTGCGAGACCGATCTGTTCGGCGAACAGGCCGTGCTGTGCGGCGGGCTTTCGCACCTGATCCAGGCCGGCTTCGAAACGCTGGTCGAGGCTGGCTATGCCCCGGAAATGGCCTATTTCGAGTGCCTGCACGAAGTGAAACTGATCGTGGACCTGATGTATGAAGGCGGCATCGCCAACATGCGTTATTCGATCAGCAACACCGCCGAATATGGCGACATCACCACCGGCCCACGCATCATCACCGATGAAACCAAGGCCGAGATGAAGCGCGTGCTGGCCGATATTCAGGGCGGCCGCTTCGTGAAGAACTTCATCCTCGACAACCGCGCCGGTCAGCCGGAGCTGAAGGCGGCCCGCAAGGCCGCCGCGGCTCACCCGATCGAGGAAACCGGCGCGCGGCTGCGGGCGATGATGCCGTGGATCGCCAAGAACCAGCTGGTGGACAAGGCGCGCAACTGAGCGCCAGCGCCGGCGAAAAAAAGGGGCCTGCCGGTACATACCGGCAGGCCCTTTTTCATGTTGGCGTTGCTGTTCAGGCGGCGACTGTCGCCCGGCGGCGGCGCCCGGCGGCGCCAACCAGGCCAAAGCCAGCGATCAGCATCGCCCAGCTGGCCGGTTCCGGAATGGCCCCACTCACCGAGACATTGTCCACGCCTTGCGTGAAGAACAGCTGGTTATCAGCCTGGGCGAAACGGATTGCATAGGTGCCAGCGCCCAGATTGACGTTGAAGCTGTAGCTGGTCCACGGATTGGGATTGGCGCCGCCATCGGCCCCGCTGTAGAAGCTCTGGATCTGGCCGGCGGTGCTGAACGCCCCGGTGGCACCGGGGATCAGGTCAACCAGTGCAAACTGCACCGGCAGGTTGGCAAAGGGATCAAGGCCGTTGCCGGAGAACACCTCGCCACCGTAATTGTTGGCGAAGTGATCGAACTTGACCGTTACGGTCTGTGCGCTGGCCAGCGTGAACGACTGGCGAATTTCGTAGGCGCCCGGGCCGCCTTGGCCCGTGAGATAGACGAAATTCCCGCCATTGGCATTCACGGTCGTGCTCTGACCCGAATTCGGCGCGTTCGATCCATTGGCGAAAACGCCGCTGGTGCCGTTGGATGACGGGTTGATGGTTTGCGTCCAGCCGGCAAGGCTGCCGCTTTCGAAGCCGCCATTGGTCAGCAGATTGGCCGCCATGGCCGGCATGGCGCACGCGCCAATAAGCCCGGTGATAACAAGTTTGCGCAGCATCTTGCCCTCCTTGATCGACTGGGCGCCCGACATCCCCGCGAGTCGGGCAAAAACCAGCGTCATCGAGATGGTGACACAAACCAGATATGCCGATAGTTAAACTTTAATTATTATTTTGTTAATATTGACGGCTTAGATCCGCTCTTCCAGCAGCAACGCAGCCCTGACCCGCACGCTGCGCAGCGCCAGTTGCACTTCCCACAGGAACAGCATCAGCCCGCCGGTGAGCAGCACGGTGGCAGCGATGAACATCAAGGCCACCACCACATCGAGCCGGCCGCCGACCAGTTGTTCAAGGAACAGCAGCGCCACCACCAGGCACACCAGCAGTGCGGCCATGGTGCACAGCGCGATCGCCCAGTTGGCGGCGGCCATGCGTTTGGCCAGCACCGCCAGATCATCGATGGCGATGCGGCGCTTGTCGGCGGCAAAGCCGGCCGCATTGGCTTCAAGGTGGCGCGCCCGGTCCACCACCCGCGACAGGCGGTGAACCAGTACGTTGAGCAGTCCGGCGATGGCGGTGAGCAGGAACACCGGCGCCAGGGCGCTCTGGATGGCCGAACCGATATCGGCGGCGGAAAAAATCTGGTCCATGATGTCTTCATGCCCGCAATGGCTGCAAGAGCAAGGCGGCATCTTGCGCCCCATCTTGCACAGCGCCCCCGCTTCACTGTATGGAACCATCATGGCTTTCCAATCGGCCCTGCTTCGCTTGCGACTTACACGCCCTCGGGCGTGACGCTGGCTGCTGGGCATGTTCCCTCGGCCACGCGCCTTGAGGGGATGAACCTGAAACTTCAGATCACAGCGTTCAGACAGGCAGAGCCATGACCAATAATCGTATCCGCATCTTCGACACCACCTTGCGCGACGGGGAACAATCCCCCGGCTGCTCGATGAATCTCGAGGAAAAACTGAAAGTCGCAGCGCAATTGGAAGCGCTGGGCGTGGACATCATCGAAGCCGGTTTCGCCATCGCCAGCGAAGGTGATTTCGAAGCCGTGCAGGCCGTCGCCAACATGTGCGACACCGCCATCGTCGCCAGCCTGGCCCGTGCCGCCGCGCCCGATATCGAACGGGCCTGGGCCGCGCTGAAGGGCGCGCGCAACCCGCGCATCCACACCTTCATCGCCACCTCGCCGCTGCACATGAAGGTGAAGCTGAACAAGACGCCGGAAGAGGTGCTCGAAGCGATCCGCTTTTCGGTCAGCCATGCCCGCAATTTGTGCGGCGATGTCGAATGGTCGGCCGAGGATGCCACGCGGTCAGACCCGGATTTCCTGTGCCGGGCGGTGGAAACCGCGATCAACGCCGGCGCGACGACGATCAACCTGCCCGATACGGTGGGCTATGCGACGCCCGCCACCTATGGCGCGATGTTCCGCGATGTCATCACCCGCGTGCCCAATGCCGATCAGGCGATCTTTTCCACACACTGCCACAATGATCTGGGCCTCGCCGTCGCCAATACGCTGAGCGCCATCATGGCCGGTGCCCGGCAGGTGGAAGCCACGGTCAACGGCATCGGCGAACGTGCCGGCAATGCCGCTGTGGAAGAAATCGCCATGGCACTGAAGGTGCGGCAGGATGTGATGCCCTATCAGACCGGGATCGTGAGCACCGAGATCACTCGCGCCAGCCGGCTGGTCAGCGGTGTCACCGGCATGCAGGTGCAGGCCAACAAGGCGATCGTGGGCGCCAACGCCTTTGCGCATGAAAGCGGCATCCACCAGGATGGCATGCTGAAGGATTCGTCCACCTACGAGATCATGACGCCGGACAGCGTGGGCCAAGGCGCTACCAACCTGGTGTTGGGCAAGCACAGCGGCCGTGCCGCCTTCCGGTCGAAGCTGGCCGAAATGGGCTATGACTTGTCGGACAACGAGTTCGGCGATGCCTTCAAGCGTTTCAAGGATCTGGCCGACGCCAAGAAGCAGGTGTTCGACGAGGATATCGTTGCGCTGGTGGACGATGAAGTGCTGCGCGGGCACGACCGCATCCAGGTGGTCGAGGTCGAGGTGTATTGCGGTTCCAACGGGCCCCAAAGGGCGATCCTGACGCTCAGCATCGACGGCGAGGAAATGACGGCGGCAACGCGCGGCAACGGCCCGGTGGATGCGCTGTTCAACGCCATCCGCAAGCTGGTGCCCCACGAGGATGCCGTGCTGAACCTCTATCAGGTGCACGCTGTCACCGCCGGGACCGATGCCCAGGCCGAAGTGAGCGTGGTGCTGGCCGAACATGGCCGTACCGTGCGCGGCACCGGGGCGCACACCGATACGCTGGTCGCATCGGCGCGCGCCTATGTGAACGCGCTCAACAAGCTGATCGTGAAGCGCGGCAAGTCGGCGCTCAGCGCGGCGGGGTGAGGCTGGTCATCGTCTACAACGCCAACGAAGGCCTGTTGGCGGGCGCGATGGACAGTCTTCACAAGCTGTTCGCGCCCGCCACCTATCCCTGCAAATTGTGCGCGCTCACTTATGGGCTGCTTAGCATGCGTGGCGAATGGCGGCGCTTTCTGGACGGGGTGGGGGTGGAAACGATCTTCCACCACCGCCCGGATTTTCGCGCCGCCTTCCCGCAGGCAGCTGATTGGCCGCTGCCGCTGATTGCGGTGGAGCAGGACGGGCAACTGGCCGTGCTGATCAGCGCTGCGGATTTCGCCAGCATCGCCGATCTGTCGCAGTTGATGGCAGAGGTCGCCCGGCGGTTGCCGGGCGCCGCCCGTTTGGCCTGAAGGCGGCGTTCAGGCGTCTTCGCGCGCCGGCACGCTGGGCGGATGCTTCCATTTTTCTCCCTTGCCTTGGGCGGCGGCATATTGCTCGCCGGCGAAGGCCCAGTTGGGCAGCGCATCGAACCAGGCTTCCAGAAAGCCCTTCCGGTCTTCCTGATGATCCAGATAATAGGCGTGTTCCCACACATCGCAGACGATCAACGGGGTGGACGCGGTTTCGCCGCGCCAGTCTTCGGCATCGTGGCTCACCGTGATGGCCAGGCCACCGCTGGCATCGGACACCAGCCACACCCAGCCTGATCCGAACTGTGCCACCCCGGCGGCCACGAATTCCGCTTTCAGTTCGGCCATTCCGCCCATCTGGGCCGTGATCGCCGCCGCCAGATCACCGGCGGGCGGTGCTGGCGTGTCGGTCATGGCATCCCAGAAGAAACTGTGATTGCGGGCCTGGGCGGCATTGTTGAACAGTACGCGGTTGCGGGATTTGCCGGCCGCCGCGATCACCGCCTCCAACGTGTCGGGCACGATCTCCACGGCTTCCAGCAGCGCGTTCAGCGCCTTCACATAGCCGCCGTGATGCTTTTCATGGTGATGGTGCAGCGTGCGCGCCGAGATCACCGGGGCCAGCGCATCATGGGGATAGGGCAGTGGGGGAAGAAGGAACATGGGTTTCAACTCCGGCCCCGCCCGCAAGTTGGGCGGGCGCTAAAAAGGGAAACCCAAGGCTACGCGCTGGCCGCGGCGTGCAGCAGCGCCGGAATCCACGCACGGCCGGGCAGCGCTAGCGCAGAAACCCCTGCACCGCGGCCACCTGCTGATCGGTGGGCCATGTCGCGTCCACCAGTATGGCAGGTTCGTCGGCGGCGGGCTCTTCCAGGATGGCGAACTGGCTCAGCGTCAGGCTGGCGGGCCAGAAATGGCCGGCGCGGGCCTGCGCGCGGGCGGTGGCCAGTTCCGGGGTGATGTGGATCAGCACATAGCGCACGGCAGGGTGAGCGGCGTAGAGCGTGTCGCGATAGGCGCGCTTGAGGGCCGATGCGCTGATCACGCCGCCGGCATCGCCCCATGCCGCCAGTTGCGCCGCACAGGCGGCCAACCACGGCGCGCGGTCTGCATCAGTGAGCGGCTGGCCGGCGGCCATCTTCGCCTTATTGGCTTCCGGGTGCAGATCATCGCCATCGCGAAAATTGATGCCCAGCGCATCGGCCAGCGCGGCGGCCAGCGTGGTCTTGCCGCAACCGGCGACGCCGCCCACAACGATCAGCGGCGCGGTCACTGCGGTTCGGCGGCCAGTTCGCGGGCCATGGCGCTGATCAATTGCTGGCGCTGGCGCTGGGCGCTGCGGTTCATCTGCATGGCATAAAGGCCTTTCAGAAAGGCGCGATCCCATACGCTCAGCCCCGTTGGACGCGCCCCGGCGCCGTCAAACAGGCTCAGCACGCTGGGCACGCCCGGCGCATCGGGCGGCAAGCGCATCGGCGCCAGCATGACCAGCGCGACATAATCCGCCAACGCCTCCAGCGACACACCGGTGGCCAGTTTCACGTCCACCACCGCCACGCCGGCCTTGGCCCAGATCGACAGGTTGGTATCGACCAGGCTGCTGTTCCAGCTGTTGGTGCCGATCGCATCAGGGCCAGCGGGCAGCACATTGCCCAGCGGCATGGCGTTGGAACTGGCGCTGGCCAGCGCGCCGGCATCAACCGTGCCGGCACTGCCACCGGGGCCGGCCGGCGCCAGAACATGCCACCAGCGCACTGGCAGGGTCGCGCTATCCAGCTGTGAAAACAGCACGGGATCAAAGCGTGGCAGGGCAGAGCGCCGCTTGGCTTTGACCAAGCCCACCAGCCCGCGCGCATCATCGGTAAACGCCACGGTGAGGTTGGGCTTGCAGCCGGAGTCTGCCGTTTTCAGCCCGGTTTCGGCGACTGCGGCCTTGATCCGCGCCAACACCAGCGCCGCCACCGCCGGATCGGGGATGCCGCGCACGCTGGCGCAGATCGGCCCCTGCCAGCGGGCATACTGGCCATAATTGGGATTGGGCGGCAGCCCGGCGCGGGCATAGGCCGTGCTGGCAACGCGCGCCTGTTCCGGCGTGATGCGGCTGGCCTCCACGGTGATGGCAGCTTCAGGCTGGGCGGTCGCCAACACAAGGCTTAGCAAGGACATGAGGGGCATGATCGCCTTTTCCCACAGGCCAGAATCACTTGCAATCGCCGACCCCTTGCCCCATAGGCCGCGCTTCGCCGTGCCGGGCCTGCCCTGCGCGACGATAGACGCCAGCCGGAGGGGCGTGGGCATTGGGCCCCGTCAACGATCGGCACGAGGAGAGAGAAATGCCGTTTTACGAGCATGTCTTCCTGGCGCGCCAGGACCTGACCACTGCGCAGGTTGAGACGCTGACGGAAGGCTTCACCAAGGTTCTTGTCGAAGGCAAGGGCCAGGTTGCAGGCAGCGAATATTGGGGCCTGCGCACGCTGGCCTATCGCATCGCCAAGAACCGCAAGGCCCATTATGTGATGCTCAACATCGACGCTCCGGCTTCCGCCGTGGCCGAAATGGAGCGCCAGGTTGGCCTGAACGAAGATATCATCCGTTCCATGACCATCCGTGTCGACGCGCTGTCGGCCGAACCGTCGGCGATGACCCGCCGCGGTGGTGACCGTGAAGGTGGCCGCGAAGGCGGTCGTGAAGGCCGTGGTGACCGTGAAGGTCGCGGCGATCGTGACGGCGGTGCCCCGCGTGGTGACCGCGGCGAACGCCCGCGCCGCGAACCGCGCGCTTAAGGGAGGGATCAGATGGGACGTCCGTTTTTCCGCCGCCGCAAGTCGTGCCCCTTCGCGGGTCCGAATGCCCCCGCCATCGATTACAAGGACGTGCGCCTGTTGCAGGGCTTCGTTTCTGAACGTGGCAAGATCGTTCCGGCCCGCATCACCGCGGTTTCGGCCAAGAAGCAGCGCGAACTGGCCAAGGCCATCAAGCGCGCCCGCCACCTGGGCCTGCTGCCCTATCTGGTGAAGTGAGGAGCCACGCACATGCATGTCATCCTGCTTGAACGCGTGGAAAAGCTCGGCACCATTGGCGATGTCGTCAATGTGAAGCCGGGTTTCGCCCGCAACTTCCTGCTGCCGCGCGGCAAAGCGCTGCGCGCCACGGAAGCCAACAAGGCCCGGTTTGAACAAGACCGCGCCCGCATCGAAGCCGACAACGCCAAGCGTCGCGATATCGCCCGCTCGGAATCGCGCGAGATCGAAGGCGCCAGCGTGGTGATGATCCGCGCTGCGTCGGGCACCGGCCAGCTCTATGGTTCGGTCGCTGCCCGCGATCTGGCCGAAGCGCTGACCAACGGTGGCCACAAGGCCAACAAGAACCAGATCGTGCTGGACAAGCCGATCAAGACCCTGGGCGTGCACGACGTGAAGGTCGCGCTGCACCCGGAAGTCGTGGTGCTGGTCAAGGTGAACATCGCCCGTTCGGCCGAAGAAGCCGAACTGCAGGCCAAGGGTGTGGACATTGCCGCCACTGCCGAGCGCGAGGAAGCGGGCTTCACCGAAGCCTTCGATCCGAACGCCGAACCCGGCACCCTGCCGATGGACGAAGAGCCGGCTGAAGAAGCCTGATCGTCCTGATGCACTGAAAAACGGGGTCGCAACTGCAAGGTTGCGGCCCCTTTTTCTTGCCTGCATGCTTGGCTGCGCCTATGGAACCCGCCCATGACTGACACGCCCGAAACCGCCCCGGAAACGCCGGCAGAAGCGCCCATCACCGACAGCCCGCCGGATCGCCTGAGTGTGAACCCGCGCAGCGAGTTTCATGATTGGGATCTGCTGCGCCGCGGCGTGGGCATCCGCTACAACGGTGTCGAGCGCACCAATGTCGAGGAATATTGCATTTCCGAAGGCTGGATCCGCGTTGCCGCTGGCAAGAGCCTGGATCGCAAGGGCAACCCGCTCACCATCAAGCTGTCGGGCACGATCGAGGCCTGGTACAAGAGCTGAGCGCTTGCATGACCGGCCGCTTCGGCGCGACAAGCAGCCATGGCCGATCTGTTCCCCGCCGCTGAAAACGCCGTGACGCCGGCCGGCGCGCCGCTGGCCGAACAGCTGCGTCCGCGTACCCTTGCCGAAGTGGTGGGGCAGGATCATCTCACCGGGCCCGATGGCGCCATCACCCGCATGGTGGCCGCCGGCAGCCTTTCGAGCCTGATCTTCTGGGGCCCGCCCGGCACCGGCAAGACCACCATCGCCCGCCTGCTCGCCGCGGCCTGTGGCATGCGCTTTGTCGCCATTTCCGCCGTGTTTGCCGGCGTTGCGGACCTGAAGAAATTGTTTGCCGAGGCGCGCGAGGCGGCGCGGGCGGGCCAGCGCACCCTGTTGTTTGTGGACGAAATCCACCGCTTCAACCGCGCCCAGCAGGATGGTTTCCTGGGGCCGATGGAAGACGGCACCATCACGCTGGTCGGCGCCACCACGGAGAATCCCAGTTTCGAGCTGAACGCCGCCATCCTCTCCCGCGCTCGCGTGCTGATCGTGCGGCGGCTGGACGAAGCCGCGCTGGCCGATCTGCTCCTTCGGGCCGAAGCCCATGTCGGGCGCACACTGCCAGTGACGGAGGATGCCCGCGCCGCGCTGATCGCGTCTGCCGATGGTGATGGCCGCTTCCTGCTTGGCCAGGCCGAAAGCCTGTTCGCGCTTGGTGAGGTGCCGGCAATGGCACCGGCCGATCTGGCGGCGTTCCTGCACCGCCGCATGCCGGTGTATGACAAGGATCGCGAGGGTCATTACGGCCTGATCTCGGCGCTCCACAAATCACTGCGCGGGTCTGATCCCGATGCAGCGCTCTATTGGCTGGCACGGATGCTGGTGGCCGGCGAGGAGCCGCTCTACCTGCTGCGCCGGCTGGTGCGTTTTGCCAGCGAGGACATAGGCCTGGCTGACAGCAATGCGCTGCGGGTGTGCCTTGATGCCAAGGACGCCTATGATTTCCTGGGCTCACCCGAAGGCGAACTCGCCATCGTCCACGCCTGCCTCTATCTCGCCACCGCGCCCAAATCCAATGCGGCCTATGTGGCAGAGAAAGCCGCGAAGAAGCTGGCGGCCAGCACCGGTTCGCTCACCCCGCCGGCCCACATCCTCAACGCCCCGACAAAGCTGATGAAGGAACTGGGTTACGGGCAGGGCTATGCCTATGACCATGACGCGCCCGACGGCTTTTCAGGGCAGGATTACTGGCCCGACGGCATGGCCGCGCACACGCTCTACACCCCGTCCCCGCGCGGCACCGAAGCCCGCATTGCCGAGCGTCTGGCCGAATGGGCGCGGCGGCGGGCGGCCTTGAAGGGCAGCGTATGACCTGGGACGAGGTGCTGGCGATGGCGCTGGCCTTGCCCGGTGCCACACGCGGGACCAGCTATGGCCGCGATGCCGTTCTGGTGCGCGGCAAGATGTTCGTCGTCATCGGGCGCGAGCCTGACCATGTCGTGCTGCGCGCAGGGCTGGACGAGGTGGACATGCTCATCGCCACCGACCCGGCCTGTTTCTACCAGACCCCGCATTATGTCGGCTGGCCGGCCGTGCTGGCGCGGCTGGATGCTGCCGATCCGGAACGCATTGCGGTGCTGGTGGAGCGGGCTTGGGCCGGCCATGCCTCTGCCGCCCAGCGCAAGGCGCGCGGCTTGTGAGATTTACCCGCTTCGTCGGCATCGATTGGTCAGGTGCGAAGGGGGTGCGGCATCCTTCGGTGCAGGTGGCCCTGTGCGAAGCCGGCGATGCGGCGCCCGAACTAGTGTTGCCGCCATTGGGCGTCTGGTCACGTGCTGGCGTGCTCGATTGGCTGGGCGGCCTCTCGGGTGATGTACTGGTGGGCATGGATGCCGGCTTTGGCTTTGCGGCGGTGCCGCCGTTCGACCAGCCGGCGCGGGACCTGTGGGCCGAGGTGGAGGCAGTGTGCGCGGCCGAGGCCGATCTGGGTGGCCACGGTTTCATCCCGCATCGGCGCGAGGCGTTCTGGCTGGGTGCGGCCGACGGCCCCCGCCACCTGCGCGCCCACCTGCGGGTGACGGAGCAGGTCTACAAGGCGAGCGGGCTGGGCGTGCCGACCTCCAACTTCGTGTTGCTGGGCGCATCACAGGTGGGCAAGGCGACGCTCACCGCGATGCGGCTGCTGCACCAGCTGCAATGGCCGGTGTGGCCGTTTGATCCGCTTACCGAACGCGGCCCGGTGATATTGGAAATCTACGCTCAGGCCTTTGCCCGGCAGGGCGGCTTTCGCGGGAAATTGCGCGACCTGGAGAGCCTCAACATCGCGCTGGCCCGCCATGGCAGTCGGCCCCTGCCCGCCGCCTTTCCGGCGTCATTCCCCGATCATGTTGGCGATGCGCTGATCACCGCCGCCGGCCTGCGCGCCATCGCCGATCAGCCGCACTGGTGGCAGCCGGCGGTGCTCACCCCGGCAATCGCGGTGACGGAAGGCTGGACGTTCGGCGTTGTTTGATGCTGCAGCGGCGGGATGGGTGACATCGGCCCGGCGACGAAGGCCAGCAGTACCGCTTCGCTGGCGCCGGCTTCGAAGCGGGCCAGCATCGCGCCGAACTGCCGTGTCTGAAAGGCGACACGGGCCAATTGCGGTTATGCAGTCGTCACGAAATCCCCCGATTGTGGCACCGATGTTGCGCCGCGGTGGCGCGATTGGCAATATCGGCGCAATCCCGCTAAGGGGATGGCGATGAACCCCACCATGCCCCATTTGCTGCTGGTCGCCCTGGGCGGCGGGCTTGGCACGGCGCTGCGCTATGGCGTTGGCCGCTGGGCGATTGCCGTGCTGGGCCCGGGCTTTCCGTTCGGGACATTCGCCGTCAACATCATCGGCGGCTTCCTGATGGGGTTGCTGGCCGGCTGGCTGGCGCGGATGAGCAGCGGGGCGGAAGAGCTGCGCCTGTTGCTCGGCGTTGGCGTGCTTGGCGGCTTCACCACCTTCTCGGCGTTCAGCCTGGAAATCTACAACATGATCACCCGCGCCGAAGTTGCGCTGGCGGCGGCCTATGCCGTGTCGAGTGTGGCCGGCTCTGTGCTGGCCGTGCTGGCCGGCGTGTGGCTGATGCGAGGAATGGCCTGATGCCCACTGCCACCATTGAAGAGGATGACGACGGCATCCGCCTGGACCGCTGGTTCCAGCGCCACACGAAAGACATCAGCTTCAACATCGTCTCGCGCTGGTCCAAATCCGGCGCGGTGCGGCTGGATGGCGCCAAGGCCGGCCCGGGTGACCGGGTGAGTGCCGGGCAGAGCCTGACGTGGCCGGAGGAATTGCCTGTGCCGGTGGCCACCCGCCCCACCGAAAAGCCGCGTGAGCCGCTGAGCGAGGCGCAGATCGACTATATGCGGGGCATGGTGCTGCACATGGATGCGCATGCCATCATCATCAACAAGCCGCCCGGGCTGGCGACGCAAGGCGGCACCAAGCAGCCGACCAGCGTGGACGACATGCTGGATGCGCTGCAGTTCGATGCGCCCTCGCGGCCGCGGTTGGTGCACCGGCTGGACAAGGACACATCGGGCGTGCTGCTGCTGGCCCGCAACGCCAAGGCGGCGGCCTTCTTCAGCAAGCAATTCGCCGGCCGCGAGGCGGAGAAATCATACTGGGCGCTCACCGTTGGTGTGCCCAAGATTCCGGCCGGCACCATCGATGCGCCGATCGGCAAGCAGCCGGGCACCGGCGGCGAGAAGATGCAGGTGGATACCGAAGCCGGGCTGAAGGCCAAGACCCGCTATCGCGTCATCGAGCGCGCCGCCGGCCGGGCGGCCTGGGTAGAGTTTCTGCCGTTGACCGGCCGCACCCACCAGATCCGCGTCCACGCCGCCGCCATCGGCCACAGCCTGGTGGGTGACGGCAAATATGGCGGCAAGGAATCCTATCTGACCGGCGGGATCAGCCGGAAACTGCACCTGCACAGTCGCCGGCTGCAGATCGCGCTGCCCGATGGCGGCACGCTTGATGTGAAAGCCGAACTGCCGCCGCACATGGCCGAAAGCTGGCAGATGCTGGGCTTTGATCTGAAGCTGGGCGATATCGAAATCGTGGAACCGCCGCCGCCGCCGCTGAAGAAGCGTCGCCTCTCCAGCGCGACCAGCGGCAATCGCCGCGGCGAGCGCCGGTCACGCGGCGCGACCGAAGCGCCAGCCAAGCCTCCCCGCAAGAAGTGAAGCGGGGCCGGGCGTGCTGCCCGGCCCTGTTCCGTGATCAGCTGCGCCGACCGCGACCGCCGCGCTGTCCACCAGAACGCGGCCCGGTGCGGGTAGCGGTGCGCGTCACCTGGCCATCGGCGCGGGCAACGGCAACATCGCGACTGGCCACGGTGACGCCGTCGGCGTTGGTGAGCGCGCGATCACGGGTGAAGCCGTTATCGGTGCGCACCCGGCTGCCGTTCAGGCCATAGCTGCGGCCGTTCGGGCGGGTGATGCTGCCGCTTTCGGTATAGCCGCTTGTCGTGCGGGTGCGCTCATAATTGCGGCTGGCGGTGCGGCCAGCGAAACCGGTGCGGCTGGTGTCGCTGGTGAAGCCGGTTTCGGTGCGGGTGCGATCGGTGCTGCTGGTGGCAACGGCACCGTCCCGCGCGCGCGTGACGCTGGTGTCGCGGCTGAACGTGCCGGCGTCGGAATCGCGGGTGATGGTCGTCGTGCTGGAAACCGGGCCAACACTCTGGGCGAAGGCTGGGGTGGCAAGGTGAAATGCCAAGGCCGAAATGGCAATCGTGATCCGCATGGTCAACGCTCCCTTGGGTTTGGGTGGGGCGGTCACTGCCGCCCACAAACTCTACAACGTTGCGAGCGCGGTAAATCCTTCGCGCCACGAAAAAGGGCCGCGCTTCGGGTGAAGCGCGGCCCCTTTCGTTTGGCCAACGGGCCAGCGGTGTCAGTCGTCGCCGCCGGTCAGAAAGTTCGGCAGGCCGCCGGCGTCACCGCCCTTGTCGCCGCTGTCGCGGTCAGCGCGCGGGGCGCGGTCATCGCGGCGCGGGCCACGATCACCACCACCATCGCGGCGCGGGCCACGGTCGCCATCGCGGCGTGGGCCACGATCACGATCGCCGTCACGGCGCGGACCACGGTCACCACGCGGCGGACGATCATCGCCACCTTCACGCGGCGGGCGCGTATCGGGCAGTTCTTCGCCGCTCTCCTGATCGACCAGACGCATCGACAGACGCACCTTGCCGCGATCATCGACGCCGAGCACCTTGACCTTGACCTGCTGGCCTTCGCTCAGCACGTCGCGGACATTGGCCACGCGGTCGTTCATGATTTCCGAGATGTGCACCAGGCCATCGCGGGCGCCCATGAAGTTCACGAACGCACCGAAATCGGCCATGTTGACGACCTTGCCGGTGTAGATCTTGCCAACTTCCGGTTCGGCAACGATGCCGATGATCCAGTTGCGGGCGGCTTCGATCTGGGCCGGATCGCTCGACGAGATCTTCACGGTGCCATCGTCTTCGATGTCGACCTTGGCGCCGGTGGTGGCGACGATCTCGCGGATCACCTTGCCGCCAGTGCCGATGATGTCACGGATCTTGTCCTTCGGCACGCTCATCGATTCGATGCGCGGGGCATGGGCCGACAGACCTTCGCGGGTGCTGTCCAGCGCCTTGGCCATTTCGCCGAGGATGTGCGCACGGCCTTCCTTGGCCTGGGCCAGGGCGACACGCATGATTTCCTCGGTGATGCCGGCGACCTTGATGTCCATCTGCAGCGACGTGACGCCATCAGACGTACCGGCCACCTTGAAGTCCATGTCACCCAAGTGATCTTCATCACCCAGGATGTCGCTGATCACGGCGAAGTCTTTGCCTTCGAGGATCAGGCCCATGGCGATGCCGGCGCACGGGCGCTTGAGCGGCACACCGGCATCCATCAGCGCCAGCGAACCACCGCAGACCGTGGCCATCGACGACGAGCCATTGGACTCGGTGATGTCGGACAGCACGCGGATCGTGTAGGGGAACTCTTCCTTCGCCGGCAGCAGCGGGTGCAGAGCGCGCCATGCCAGCTTGCCGTGACCGATTTCGCGGCGGCCCGGCGCGCCGAAGCGGCCGACTTCACCCACCGAATAGGGGGGGAAGTTGTAGTGCAGCATGAAGCGTTCATACCGCAGGCCATCCAGACCATCGATCATCTGTTCCGCATCGGCAGTGCCGAGCGTGGTGGTGACGATGGACTGGGTTTCGCCGCGGGTGAACAGCGCCGAACCATGGGTGCGCGGCAGGAAGCCCACCATCGCTTCGATCGGGCGCACCGTCTTGGTGTCGCGGCCATCGATACGGCGGCCTTCCTTCAGGATCGCGCCGCGCACGATGTTGCCTTCAAGCTTCTTGAACAGCTTGCCGGCCTTCATCTGCTCCTGCGGGGTGCCGTCGGCGAACACGGCCTTGGCCTTGTTCTTGGCTTCGGCCAGCGCCGATTGGCGAGCCGACTTGCCCGACAGGCGATAGGCGGCGTCGATGTCCTTGCCGATGGCCTTCTTGAGCGTCGCCAGCATGGCCTTGTCGTCCGTGATGGCCAGATCCCACGGATCCTTGGCGGCCTTCTCGGCGAGGCGGATGATGGCATCGATCACCGGCTGGATGCTGCGGTGCGCGAACATCACGCCGTTCAGCATTTCCTCTTCCGAAAGCTCCTTGGCTTCGGATTCGACCATCATCACGGCGTCGCTGGTACCGGCGACAACGAGATCGAGCGCGCCTTCCTTGACCTGGGTCTTGGTCGGGTTGAGCACATATTCGCCGTCGATGTAGCCGACGCGCGCACCGGCGATCGGGCCCATGAAGGGCACGCCGGACAGGGTGAGGGCGGCAGACGCCGCGATCAGCGCCAGGATATCGCCTTCGGCTTCGCCATCATAGCTGAGCACATGGGCGATCACGTTGATTTCGTTGTAGAAACCTTCCGGGAACAGCGGGCGGATCGGACGATCGATCAGGCGGCTGGTGAGCGTTTCATGCTCAGTGGCGCCGCGCTCGCGCTTGAAGAAGCCGCCGGGAATACGGCCGGCAGCGGAATATTTTTCCTGATAGTGAACGGTGAGCGGGAAGAAATCCTGGCCCTCCTTCACACTCTTGGCGGCGGTGACGGCGCACAGGACAACGGTTTCGCCCAGCGTGGCGACCACGGCGGCATCGGCCTGACGGGCAATGCGGCCGGTTTCCAGGGTCAGCGTGCGGCCGCCCCAGTTCAGTTCTTCTTTGTGGATGGTAAACATGGTCTTCTTTCCTGAGCGCTGCGGCCCTATTGCCGAACGCCCCTTGCGGTGTGCCGCCCTTCGTGGCGACGGCTGCACCCGGCGCGCTCATTCGCGGCGGGGCAGATAAACGAACGGCCCCGCTGTGGGGGCCGTTCGAAAACTGGCTGGGCTTACTTGCGAAGGCCCAGTTTGGTGATCAACGCGGTATAACGCGCTGCATCCTTCTTCTTCAGATAATCCAGCAGCGAACGGCGCGTGTTCACCAGAACGAGCAGACCACGGCGCGAGTGATTATCCTTCGCGTGGGTCTTGAAATGCTCGGTCAGATTGGTGATGCGTTCGGTCAAAATCGCCACCTGAACTTCCGGCGAACCGGTGTCGTTGGCGGCGCGAGCATTGCTGCTGATAATTTCGGCTTTCTTTTCGGCGGTCACCGACATCGTGTTACTCCTTCAATCAAGGTTGAACCCGCGCAACACCCGCACCTCGCCTGATTGGGCTTCGACAAGCGCCACGGGAACAGAACCGAGACTTGCCAAATGGGTGCCGTTGCTGGCTGGGTGCCCGAGAAGCTTGCGCCCTTGTTTGAGCGCCGCCGCCTCCTCTGGCGTGATGGCAAGAGCCGGGATGTCGTCCAGCCCTGTCATCAGCGGCAAAACTGCCTGTTCAAGCGTGCGCCCCTGCACCAGTTGGGCCAGTTTGTCCAGTGATATCGCCTGTTGAAGGCTGAATGGCCCTGATTGGGTGCGGCGCAGCATGGTGACATGGCCAACTGAGCCGAGTGTGATGGCAATGTCGCGGGCGAGGCTGCGGATATAGGTGCCCTTGGACACGCGGCAGGAGAATGTCGCACTTCCCGGCGTGGTGGCAACCAGATCAAGGCGGTGCACCGTGATGTGGCGGGTGGCGAGAACCACCTCTTCGCCGGCACGGGCGAGGGCATAGGCACGCTTGCCGTTCACCTTCAGCGCTGAATAGGCCGGCGGCACCTGATCGACGGGGCCGGTGAAGGCGGCCAGGATGGCCGTGATCTGTTCCGCCGTGGGGCGCACGTCGCTGGACGCCACCACCTCCCCTTCAGCATCCAACGTGCTGGTCTGGCTGCCGAAGCTGACGGTGAATTCATAGCCCTTGGCGGCATCGAGCATGCGACCGGCCAGCTTGGTGGCCTCGCCGCACGCGATCGGCAGCACGCCGGTGGCCAGCGGATCGAGCGTGCCGCCATGGCCGATGCGTGGGACGGGCAGGCCATGCTGACGCAAGATGCGCTTTACCGCCGCCACACCCTGCGCGCTGGTCAGGCCGAGCGGCTTGTCGAGGATGATCCAGCCGTTGATCGCGGCGGCGTCAATCGTCGCCGACATCATCATCCATGGAATCGGCCAGGCTCTTCCACGGCTGGACTGTGCCGGCGGGCGGCAGGTCGCGGGCGATTTCGGGGCGGCGCAGCACTTCATCGATACGGGCGCCGGCGTCAAAACTGTCGTCGCGGCGGAAGCTGAGATCGGGTGTGTATTTCGTCGCCAGCCGCTTGGCGACTTCACCGCGCAGCCAGCCGCGGTGCTGGCCCAGCGCCTTCACCACGGCTTCGTCATCACCGTTGGAGGCTTTCACGAACACGGTGGCTTGCCGCAGATCGGGCGTGACGCGCACTTCAGACACGGAAATGATGGTGCGGGTGATGATCTCGTCGCGCAGATCACCGCGCGCGATGATTTCGGCCAGCGCGTGGCGCACCTGCTCGCCGATGCGCTGCAGGCGGATCGGACGGCCTTGCGCGTCGGGTGTGGAACGGACCAAGACGATACTCCTCCCGGTTAAGGGTGGGCCCAATCAAGGGCGGCAGTGGCGGGGGCAGGGCGGGCCTGCCCCCAAGGCGCAACCGTTAAAGATTGCGTTCCTTCATTTCCACTTCGTAGGTTTCGACGATGTCGCCGGCCTTCACGTCCGACGAATCCGCCAGCGTGATGCCGCATTCCAGGCCCACCTTCACTTCGGCCACATCCTCCTTGAAGCGGCGCAGCGAGGCGATGGAACCGGTGTAGATGATGACATCGTCGCGCATGACGCGGGCGCGCAGCGCCTTCTTGATGTAGCCTTCGGTGACGCGCAGACCGGCGGCCTTGCCGATCTTGCCGGCCTGGAACACATCCAGCACCTGGGCGCGGCCCACAACCGTTTCGAACGCCTCGGGGCCGAGCTGGCCCGCCATGCCGGCCTTCACATCATCGATCAGATCATAGATCACGTCGTAATATTTCAGCGCCACGCCATCGCGCTGGGCGATTTCGCGGGCCTTGGCATTGGCACGGACGTTGAAACCGATCACCGGTGCGCCCGAGGCTTTGGCCAGGGTGACATCGCTTTCGGTGATGCCGCCGGTGCTGGCCAGCAGCACCTTGGCGCGGATCAGATCATTGCCGACCTTCGACACCGCACCGGCGATGGCTTCGGCCGAGCCTTGCGTATCGGCCTTGATGACCAGCGGGAATTCCTGGACCTTCTTGGCGCGCAGCACCGAGAACATGTCTTCCAGGTTGGCCGGGCCGTTGCCGGCCGTGCGGGCAGCGGTGGCTACGCCGGCACGATATTCGGCCACTTCGCGGGCGCGGGCTTCGTTTTCCACCACGGTCACGACATCGCCGGCCTGCGGCACACCGCCAAGGCCGAGCACTTCGACTGCGGTCGACGGACCGGCTTCCTTCACCGTTTCGCCCTTGTCATCGACCATGGCGCGCACGCGGCCCCATTCCTGGCCCATCACGAAGATGTCGCCGCGCTTCAGCGTGCCGCGCCGCACCAGAACGGTGGCGAGCGGACCCTTGCCCTTGTCGAGCTTGGCTTCGATCACGGTGCCTTCGGCCGGGCGATCCGGGTTGGCCTTCAGTTCGCTGACTTCGGCGAGCAGCAGGATTTTCTCCAGCAGATCATCAAGGCCGGTCTTCTTGATGGCGGAGATTTCCACGTCCATCACGTCGCCGCCCATTTCTTCCACCTGCACATCCTGTTGCAGCAGGGCAGTACGGATGCGGGCGGCATCGGCGCCGGGCTTGTCCATCTTGTTGATGGCCACGATCATCGGCACGCCGGCCGCCTTGGTGTGCTGAATGGCTTCGATGGTTTGCGGCATGATGCCGTCGTCCCACGCCACCACGAGCACCACGATATCGGTGATGCTGGCGCCCCGCGCGCGCATCGAAGTGAAGGCCTCGTGACCGGGCGTGTCGAGGAAGGTGATCTTCTGCTTGTCCTTCGTGGTCACCTGATAGGCGCCGATATGCTGGGTGATGCCACCGGCCTCGCCCTTCACCACGTTGGTGCCGCGCAAGGAATCGAGCAGGCTGGTCTTGCCGTGATCGACATGGCCCATGATGGTGACGACCGGCGGACGGAACGCCAGATCCTTGTCGACATCGACTTCGCCGACCATGCCCTTTTCGACGTCGCTTTCCGAAACACGCACGATGTTGTGGCCGAATTCGGTCAGCACCAGTTCGGCGGTGTCCTGATCGATTTCGTCAACGGCGGCTGACGGCACGCCAAGGCGGGCGAGCAAGCGCACCACATTGCCGGTGCGTTCGGCCATGCGGTTGGCCAGTTCCTGCACGGTGATCATGTCAGGCACGGTCACGTCGCGGACCTGCTTGGCCTGGCTGCCAAGGCGGCCGCGTTCCTTCTCGCGGGCCCGGCGCAGCGCGGCAAGGCTGCGCACGCGGGTGTTGCCTTCATCATCCAGCGCGCGGGTAACGGTGAGCTTGCCGGCCTTGCGGCGATCGTCGCCCAGTTTCGGGCGCGACGGCTTGGCGGCTTCCGGCTTGCGGCCCGGAATGATGCGCACGCGCATGCTGTCATCGTCGTCATCGCTGACGTCGGTTGGGATGACCATGCCGCCATCGGCGTCCGGCTGCGGATCGGGCCGGGTGGCGAGCTCTTCCTCGCGGTGGCGTTTTTCCTCGATCCGGCGGCGCTCTTCCTCTTCGCGGGCGGCGCGTTCCTGATCTTCGCGGATGCGGACTTCTTCCAGCAGGCGCTGGCGATCTTCTTCAGCCTGGCGCGCATAGAGCGCGGCCATTTCGGCCGGCGTCATGCGCGGGCGCTGCGGTGCAGCGGCCTGACCCTGGGCTGGCCGCGCGGGCTGGCCAGGGCGGGCGGCGCCAGCGGCCGGACGGGCAGCCTGGGCGGGCGGTGCAGCCGCCTTGGTTTGCGGTACGGGTGCCGGCTCGACCTTGGTTTCGGGAGCAGGAACGGTTGGCTCCGGCGCCTTGGCTTCCGGCTTGGGCGGCAGTGGCGCGCGCTCCACAGGACGGAACATCACCGGCGGCGGTGTTGGCGGGCGCGGCGCCGACGGGACAGGGGCCGGTTCGGCCGCAGCAGCAGGCGCAGCGGCAATTGGGGCGGGGGCCGGGGCCGGGGCAGCCGGGCGCGGTGCCGGAGCCGGCGTAACGGCAGCCGGAGCAGGAGCGGGGGTGGGTGCGGGTGCCGGGGTTGGCTCCGGCGCGGCGTCGCCCGGACGGTGCAGCACGCGGGCGCGCTTCACCTCCACCACGACCTGTTTGGAACGGCCGTGGCTGAAGGTCTGCTTGACCTGCCCGACCGCGACGGCCTTGTTTAGACCGAGGGGGGCACGCGTGCCAAGCTTGGGTTTGTTGTCGTCACTCATAGTCCGCCGCCTAATGCCTTTCGCCGGTGTTCAGGGCAACCTCTGTTGCATCTGCCACCACTTCATTTGCCGTTTCACTTGTGGTTTGCGGGCCACAAAATCCCGTCAGTCGATCCAGATCGGCCAGTACGCGGGTGGCAGCGCCCTGATCCAGCAGCGCCAAATGTACCACATTGTCCCGCCCTAGCGCAGCCGACAGCGCGTCGCGCGCGATCGGCACCCGGCGGTGCGGAATATCCTCGCCCAAAGATTCACCAACAGCGCGGGCCATGCCATCGATCCGATCGCTGCCGTCGGGCCGGGCATCGCCGGCGTGCAGTACCGCAAATACCTTGCCCTTGGCCAGCGCCTCGCGCACCCGGTCGCCGCCCAGGATCAACGTACCGGCGCGCTTTTCCAGCCCCAGCCGGTTCAGCAACCGTTGCTGCAAGGTCGCCGTGATGCGGTCTGCCAGATCATCGGGCAGGGTGAAGCTGTTGGCCTTGAACGCCCGCGCCAGCGCGCCGCGCAGCCGGCCCTTTGCTGCCACTGAATCAAACAGCGCCTTGTCGGCCGTGATCCACGCGCCGCGGCCGGGCAGCCGTTCCGACCAATCGGCCGCAACCTGGCCGTCCGGCCCCAGCGCCAGCCGGATCAGGCCTGTGCGCGGGGCAGACTCGCCCGACAGGATGCAGCGGCGTTCGGAGTTCTCCTTGCCGCTGTCCTGACGCGTGTCCGGAGATGCCGGATTCAGGCGATCATTGGTTTCCATCCGCCGACGCGTCCTCCTCGGCGAACCAGTGGGCGCGGGCGGCCATGATGATGCGATTGCCATCATCATCCGACAGGCTGAATTCCTTGAGCAATCCCGAACGGCCGACCAGTTCGTCGGTGGCCAGATCGCCGAGGTCATCAAGCGTCTTGATGCCCTTTTTCCCGAGCACCACCAGCATGGCTTCGGTCAGGCCTTCGATGGCGGCGACATCGTCTTCCACGCCCAGGCCACGCCGTTCTTCACGGGCCGCAGCTTCACGGCGCTCCAGCGCTTCGACAGCGCGGTTCTGCAATTCGGTGGCCAGATCGTCGTCAAAGCCTTCGATGCTGGCGACTTCGGCCAGATCAACATAGGCGACTTCCTCCAGTTCGGAGAAGCCTTCGGCAACCAGCAGCTGGGCCAGCGTTTCATCAACGTCCAGCTCGGTCTGGAACAGTTCGGATTTCTCGACGAATTCCTTCTGCCGGCGCTCGCTTTCATCGGCTTCGGTCATGATGTCGATCTGCTTGCCGGTCAGCGCACTGGCCAGGCGCACGTTCTGGCCGCGGCGGCCGATGGCCAAGCTGAGCTGATCGTCGGGCACGACCACATCGATGCGGCCTTCTTCTTCATCAAGCACGACCTTGGTGACTTCCGCCGGCTGCAGCGCGTTGACCACGAAGGTGGCGGTGTCGGGCGACCAGGGGATGATGTCGATCTTTTCGCCCTGCAGTTCCTGCACGACGGCCTGCACGCGGCTGCCCTTCATGCCGACGCAGGCGCCGACCGGATCGATCGAGCCATCGCGGCTGATCACGCCGATCTTGGCGCGGCTGCCCGGATCGCGGGCGACGGCCATGATTTCGATGATGCCGTCATAGATTTCCGGCACTTCCTGGGCGAACAGCTTCTTCATGTAATCGCCGTGGGCGCGGGACAGGAAGATCTGCGGCCCACGGGGCTCGCGGCGGACGGACAGGATCAGGCTGCGCACGCGGTCACCCGGCTTCAGCACTTCGCGCGGGATCTGCTGGTCGCGGCGGATCACCCCTTCAGCTTTACCCAGATCGACCACCACGTGGCCGAACTCGGCGCGCTTGACGACGCCGGTGATGATCTCGCCCTGACGGTCCTTGAATTCTTCATACTGGCGCTCACGCTCGGCATCGCGCACCTTCTGCACGATCACCTGCTTGGCGCCCTGCGCGGCGATGCGGCCGAATTCCACCGGCGGCAGCGGATCGACGACATAGCTGCCAAGTTCGGCGGTCTTGTCCTTCTTCAGCGCGTCTTTCAGGCTGATCTGCTTGAAGAAATCTTCCGGCTCTTCCACCACTTCCAGCACGCGCCACAGGCGGGTTTCGCCGGACTTGGGATCAATCTTGGCGCGGATGTCGTTCTCGGCGCCATAACGCGCCCGGGCGGCGCGCTGGATGGCGTCTTCCATCGCTTCGATCACGATGGCGCGATCGATGCTCTTTTCGCGGGCGACGGCATCGGCAATGGCCAGCAGTTCGGCGCGGTTGGCGGTGAGGGCAGTTGCGGTGGCCATCTCAATCCTCCGTGGAGAGTTCATTGTCGTTGTCAGCAGCGCCATCGGGGCTGCTTTCGATGATTTCGTCGGCCCCGGTCGGGTCCAGCGGTTTGGTTGCAGCAATCAACCGGTCGGTCAGCACCAGCTTGGCGCCGCTGACGTGGGACAGCGGCAGGCGCAGCACGCTGTCGCCTTCGAGCGTGCTGCCCTTCATCTTCACCAGCGCGTCCCCGCCATCCAGGCCAACGATTTCGCCGTGCAGGCGGGCGCGGCCGTCCACCTTGGGCTCCAGTTTCAAGCGCACTTCGTGGCCGGCCCAGTCCTGCCAGTCCTTGGCGCGGGTGAGCGGGCGGTCGATCCCGGGTGAGGACACTTCCAGCGCATATTCTCCGGCGATCGGATCCGCTTCATCAAGTGGCAGATCGAGCGCGCGGGACAGGCGAGCGCACTGATCGATGGTCAACTGGCCGGTGGCCGGGTCTTCGGCCATCACCTGCAGGGTGAGGCTGCCCGGCTGGCCCGACAGCATGACGCGCACCAGATCAAGCCCCATCGCCGCCACAACTGGGGCAATGATGGCCGTGAGGCGGGCATCAAGATCGGTCTGGGCCAAGTTTGGGCGACTCCGGTGACAAGGACAAACACACGGACAAGCGGTTTGAGTGCTGCGCAGCGGAGCGGCGCAGCCTGCAAACCATCAGCCATGCAGGAACGAGCGGCGCTATACGCCAGTTGCACAGATGCAGCAAGGGGTGTCGCCCATGAGTCGTCGCACTGGGGTTAACAAGAGCGTTCCGGTCGCCTATAGGGTGCCCAACTGCAATTTTTCGGGGCATTCAACCATGGCAAATATTCTCGGCAACCTCAGTCAGGCACTGATCATCGGCGTTGTGGCGCTGCTGGCCGTGATCGGCGGCTTCCACATGTCCTATCTGGGTGCCGATGCTTATGCGTTCGGCAACGGCTTCCTGCGCTTCCTGCACACCTGGGCCGGCATCTTGTGGATCGGCCTGCTCTATTATTTCAACTTCGTGCAGATCCCGACCATGCCCAGCGTGCCGGCCGAACTGAAGCCGGGCGTGAGCAAGTATATCGCGCCCAAGGCGCTGCTGTTCTTCCGACATGCAGCATTGCTCACCGTGATCGTTGGCCTGGCGATCGCTGCTCACAACCGCTACCTTGTCGAAGCGCTCACCTTCCAGTCGCCCTACATCGTCATCGGCACAGGTATGTGGCTGGGTCTGATCATGGCGGCGTTTGTGTGGTTCGTGATCTGGCCGAACCAGAAGGTGGCGCTGGGCATCGTTGATGGCACCGCCGAACAGAAGGCCGCTGCCGCCAAGACGGCGATGATCTTCAGCCGCACCAATTTCGTGCTGTCGTTCCCAATGCTCTATTGCATGATCACCCAGGGCAACGGCCTCACGGTCTGAGCTGCTCCGATCGTAACTGAAAAGGCCGGTCCGCCAAAGCGGGCCGGCCTTTTTCGTTCAGGTCTTGCGCGGATCGGCCGGCAGGCCGGTGACTGGAGCGCAGTCGGGGAACTCGGCATAGCTGGCGCGGCGGCCATTGCGGCTGATCCACACGCGCAGCGAGGCGAATTCCGGGCACGGGCGATAGCGCCAGCGGAATTCCCAACCATCGGCCCATTGCCGGCCCTCGCGGGCGGCAAAAGCGGCGCGCGGGTTGCCGGATTGGCGATGATATTCGGTGGCCAGCCGATCGGCCAGCGCTGCGGCCGCTTGCGGATCAATTGCCGGATCATACAGGCTGAGCATGGCAATGCCGCCGGCCACGAAGGCAGCGATGATCAACAGGAGACGGCGGCGGGTCACTGCCTGCCCTTGTGCATCAAGTTGCAGCGCCGCAAAAGAGGGCACGCGCTGCCAAACGTGCCGCAGCCGCCCGCAACGCATGATCGGCCCTGCAATGCTGGCGTTGACAAGATTTGGACCATCCTCTAGTGCCGCGCCTTCGTTCGGGGCCGGAATCACCTGATTCTGGCGCCGCGACTTGTTTGAAACTTCTAACCTCAAGGCTCCAACCATGTTCGCAGTGGTGCGCACCGGCGGTAAGCAATACCGGGTCGCCGATGGTGACAAGATCATCGTCGAAAAGATCGAAGGGGAAGCCGGCACTGCCGTCGCCCTCGAAACCCTGATGACCGGCGAAGGCGCCGCGCTCACCATGGGTGGTGCCGTGAAGGCCGAAATCGTGGCTCAGACCAAGAGCGACAAGATCATCATTTTTAAGAAGAAGCGTCGCCACAATTATCGCCGCCGCAATGGCCACCGTCAGCAGCTGACGGTCATCAAGATCACCTCGGTCGCCTGACCGTCGCGTAAAGGGAGCAACCCACCATGGCTCACAAGAAAGCAGGCGGCTCGTCCAGGAACGGTCGCGATTCGGAAAGCAAGCGCCTTGGCGTGAAGCGCTTCGGCGGCCAGGCGGTCAATGCCGGCACCATCATCATCCGTCAGCGTGGCACCCCCACGCATGCCGGCCGCAATGTCGGCATCGGCAAGGATCACACCTTGTATGCGCTGGAAACCGGCACCGTGGAATTCCACACCGGCAAGCTCGGCCGCAAATATGTGTCGGTCAACCCGGTGGCGGAACCGCTCGCGGCTGAATAAGCCCGGCTCTTTTCCGCTTGAAAAAAGGGGAGCTGGGCGACCGGCTCCCTTTTTGTTTGGACCCTAACCATGCACTTTCTCGATCAGGCCAAGATTTTCGTTGCCTCCGGTACCGGGGGTGATGGGGCCGTGTCGTTCCGGCGCGAGAAGTTCGTGGAATATGGCGGCCCCGATGGCGGCGACGGCGGCAAGGGCGGTGACATCATTTTCGAATGTGTCGATGGCCTCAATACGCTGATCGATTTCCGCTACACCCAGCATTTCAAGGCCAAGCGCGGCGCCCACGGCATGGGCCGCAACCGCACCGGGCCGGGCGGCGATGATCTGCTGATCAAGGTGCCGGTAGGCACGCAGATTCTGGCCGATGATGAAGACCGCACGCTGATCGTCGACATGACCCGCGTTGGCCAGCGCGCCATCCTGATGAAGGGCGGCGACGGCGGCAAGGGCAACGACCACTACAAAACCAGTACCAACCGCGCGCCGCGCCAGTTCCAGGCCGGTTTTCCGGGCAAGGAAATGTGGATCTGGCTGCGGCTGAAGCTGCTGGCCGATGTAGGCTTGGTCGGGCAGCCGAACGCCGGCAAGTCCAGCCTGATCAATGCCATTTCCAACACCAAGGCCAAGGTTGGCAATTATGCCTTCACGACGTTGAAGCCGCAGCTGGGCGTTGTCGCCCACAAGGGCCAGGAACTGGTGATGGCCGATATTCCCGGCCTCATCGCCGGCGCCGCCGATGGTGTGGGCATCGGTGACCGCTTCCTTGGCCATATCGAGCGCTGCCGCGTGCTGCTGCACCTGGTCGATGCCAGCCAGCCTGGCCCGGTCGACCAATGGCGCGTGGTGCGCGAAGAACTGGCGGCCTATGGTGGCGGGCTTGAAAACAAGCCGGAGATTCTCGCCTTGTCCAAGGTCGATCTGGTCACGCCGCAGGCTTTGGCCGCCAAGAAGCGCGCGCTGGAAAAGGCGAGCGGTCAGCATGTCTACACCGTCAGCGCCGCCACCACGCAGGGCGTCGAGCCAGTGCTCGACAAGCTGATGGAGATCGCCGGCCGCGCGCAGGCGATGAAGGTGGAATCGGACAAATCGTGGTCGCCGCTCTAGACGCCATCCCGGCTCGCCAGTTCGACCCGGCCAACTGCCCGCGGCTGGTGGTAAAGATTGGCTCGTCCCTGCTTGTGGATGCAGCGGGCGCGGTGCGCAGCGAGTGGCTGGCCGGCATGGTCGCTGATATCGCCGAACGCCGCCAACAGGGCCAGCAGATCGTCATTGTGTCGTCCGGCGCCATTGCCCTGGGGGCGCGTCGGCTGGGCCTGGAAAAGGGCGGCCGCGCCAGCCTTGAAGACGCGCAGGCCGCTGCCGCCGTCGGGCAGGTGGCACTGGCGGGCGTATGGGAAGCCTTGCTGGCCGCACAGGGCCTGACGGCGGCACAGGTGCTGCTGACGCTGGGCGATCTGGAAGACCGGCGGCGCTATCTCAACGTCGCGGCCACCATTGCCCGCCTGCTCGATCTGGGCGCGGTGCCAGTGCTGAACGAGAATGACACGGTGGCCACCACCGAAATCCGCTTTGGCGACAATGATCGGCTGGCCGCGCGCGCGGCCCAGGCGGCGGGGGCGAGCGGGGTGATCCTGCTGTCCGACGTTGATGGTCTCTACACTGCCAATCCGGCCACCAATCCCACCGCGCAACGCCTGTCGGTGGTGAAGTCGCTCACCCCCGACATCATGGCGATGGCAACCGGCGAAACCCGGTCGGGCATGGGTTCGGGCGGCATGGCGGCAAAACTGCTCGCCGCACGCATGGCCGGGGCCGCCGGCATCGCGCTGGCGATCTGCGATGGCCGGGTGGAACGGCCGTTGACCCATTTTGCAACCCATTGTGGTGGAACGCTTTTTCTGCCGCCGCGCGCGGCCAAGGGCCGCAAGGCCTGGCTGGCCGGGCGAATCACGGTGGCTGGTGCGCTGGTGGTTGATGCCGGCGCTGCTGTGGCGCTGAAGCGCGGCGCGTCGTTGCTCGCCGCTGGCGTGCGCGGTGTGGATGGGCGGTTCAAGCGCGGTGACGTGGTGGCGATCATGGGCCCTGCAGGCGAACTGCTCGGCCGCGGGCTGGCCGGCTATGATGCCGAAGATGCGTTCAAGATCATGGGTTTGCGCAATGAAGCGCAGGGCTCGGTGCTGGGCTATGCGCCGCGTGCCGCCCTGGTTCATGCTGATCATCTGGTGCTGATATGAGCCTGATTGCCGATATGGCCCGCGCGGCGCGGTTGGCCCTGCCGACGCTGGCCGCAGCGCCGACCGGGCAGAAGGCGCTGGCGATTCGCACGGCGGCCGATGCGATCCGGGCCCGCAGTGAAGAGCTGCTCAGCGCCAACGCGACCGATGTGGCGGCGGCAAAAGCGGCCGGAATGTCGCCGGCACTGGTCGATCGGCTGGCGCTGGATGCCGGCCGTGTCACGGCGGTTGCCGGCGGTGTCACGGCGGTTGCCGGCCTTGCAGATCCGGTGGGCGCGGCGATCGCGCGCTGGAGCCAACCCAATGGCCTGCAGTTCGAACGCGTGCGGGTGCCGCTGGGCGTCATCGGCATCATCTATGAAAGCCGGCCGGGCGTGACCGCCGATGCCGCAGCCCTGTGCCTGATGGCCGGCAACGCCTGCCTGTTGCGCGGGGGTTCGGAAGCGGCGCGGTCGAACGCCGTGCTGTTGGATTGCATGGCCCACGGCCTGCGCGAAGCAGGCCTGCCGGCCGCCGCCGTCCAGATGGTGCCGGCCGGAGATCGGGCGCTGGTCGGCGAGATGCTGGCCGCGCATGGCCTGATCGACGTGATCATCCCGCGCGGCGGCAAGGGGCTGGTGGCGCGCGTGCAAGCCGAGGCGCGGGTGCCTGTGCTGGCGCATCTGGATGGCATCAATCATGTCTATGTCGATGCCAGCGCCAATCCCGAAAAGGCCGTGGCGATCGTGATCAACAGCAAGCTGCGGCGCACGGCGGTGTGCGGATCAATGGAGACGCTGCTGATCGATGCTGCGGCGCCCGCCGCGCTGAAGCAGCGACTGGTGAAGGCGCTGCTGGAGGGGCCGTGCGAAGTGCGCGGCGATGCAGCGGTGCAGACGCTCGATGCCCGCGTCTTGCCGGCCTCGCCGCAGGATTGGGACACCGAATATCTCGACGCAATCGCCAGCGTCGCTGAAGTCACCGGCGTCGATGGCGCCATCGCCCATATCGCCGCCCACGGCAGCCAGCACACCGATTCGATCGTGGCCGAAGATGCCGCCGTGGCCGAGCGGTTCCTGGCCCGGGTCGATTCGGCGATTGTGCTGCACAATGCCTCCACCCAGTTTGCCGATGGCGGGGAATTCGGCTTTGGTGCCGAAATCGGCATCGCGACGGGCCGCCTGCACGCCCGCGGCCCGGTGGCGCTGGAGGGCTTGACGATCTTCAAGACCATCGTGCGTGGGTCGGGCCAGGTTCGGCCCTGATGGCCCGCATCGGCCTTCTGGGCGGCAGCTTCAATCCGGCGCACCGCGCGCACCGGCATATCAGCCTGGTGGCACTGCAGCAGTTGCGGCTCGACGCCGTCTGGTGGCTGGTTTCGCCGCTCAACCCGTTGAAATCGGCGGCCGGCATGGCGCCGCTGGCCACGCGGGTGGCACGGGCGAAGGCCGTCGCCCTTCACCCGCGCATCAAGGTGACCGCGCTGGAAGAACAGCTTGGCACGCGCTTTGCCGTCGACACGGTGGCCGCCTTGCAGCGCCGCTTTCCGCAGCACCAGTTCGTCTGGCTGGCCGGCAGTGACATCGTTGGCGAACTGCACCGCTGGCGGCACTGGCGGCATTTCCTGCGTGCCGTGCCGCTCGCCGTCGTGCCGCGCCCCGGCGTTTCGCTGCTTGGCGCCCCGGCGCTGAGCTGGTCCGGCTGGTCGCCAGCCAAGCCTTCACGCTGGACGCAGGCCGCTCTGCCGGCGATAATCAGCTTGCACTCCCGTTTGCGGCCGGAATCGGCTACAGAGATCCGCAACGCCGATCCCGGCTGGGCCAAAGACGCCCGATTTGATGAAAAGGCACGTTCGTTTGACCAAGACTGACCGCGTGGACGAGCTCCACGCCATGATCATGAAGAGCCTTGACGATGATCAGGCCGTGGATCCCGTTTCCATCCCGCTGGCCGGCAAGACCAGCATCGCCGATTTCATGGTGATCGCCAGCGGCCGCAGTGGCCGGCAGGTGGCATCGATGGCGGTGAAGATTGCCGACAAGATGAAGGCCGATTTCCGCCGCACCGCCCGTGTGCAGGGCTTGCCGGCGGCGGACTGGGTGCTGATCGATTGCGGAGACATCATCGTTCACCTGTTCCGCCCGGATGTGCGCGCCTTTTACAATCTGGAAAAGATGTGGGGCCTGGATGATGCGCCCAATCCGTCGCCGGCCTTTGCGCCGATTGATGGCCCCGTGGTCGCCACCCCGCGCTGAGCGGTGAAGCTGCACATCATCGCGCGCGGCCGCATCGGCCAATCGCCGGAAGCTGAGCTGGTGGAACGTTATGCGCAGCGGCTGCGCGGCCGGCTGGTGGTGACGGAAATTGGCGACACCGCGCCCTGGCCGCTGTTCGGCATTCATCTCGGGCCCGGCCGCACCGTGGCGCTGGATGAACGCGGCCGCGATCTGCCTTCCACCGATCTGGCCGCCCTGCTGGCGCGCTGGCGTGATGATGGGGTGCGGGAAACGCGCTTCCTGATCGGCGCCGCCGATGGCCATGATGCCGCCACGCGGGACAAGGCCGATCTGCTGCTGGGCTTTGGCCGGGCGACCTGGCCGCACATGCTGGTGCGCGCCATGCTGGCCGAGCAACTGTATCGCGCGCTCTCCATCCTTGATGGCCATCCCTATCACCGCGAGTGACACCCGGTTCACCGGCCCGCAAGGCCGCAGGGAGTAGCGCTGTGTGTCACTTCTGTTATCCTCTGTCCTTCTTCATGCGTGAGTCTGCTGTCCGATGAGCCTGAACAAGAGCTGGAAGATTGCGCTGCCGCTGGCGGCTTTGGCGCTGGTACCGGCTTATGCCGCCGTGCAGGCCGCCGCCGAAACCGATACCTACAAGGAACTCGACGCGTTGATGGACGTGTTCGAGCGGGTGCGCGTGACCTATGTGGACAAGGTGGACGACAAGACGCTGATCCGCGGTGCCATCAATGGCATGCTGTCCAGCCTTGATCCGCACTCCGGTTACCTGGATGGCCGCGATTACGCCAATCTGAAGCAGACGACTGATGGCGAGTATTCGGGCCTTGGCCTCACCGTCACCTCCGAAGACGGTGCGGTGAAGGTGGTAACGCCCACCGATGACACGCCGGCCGCCAAGGCCGGCATCAAGGCCGGGGACTATGTCACCCACCTTGATGATGAACTGATCTATGGCGGCACGCTGAACGAAGCGGTCGACAAGATGCGTGGGCTTGCCGGCACCAAGATCAAGCTGACCATTGTGCGCCAGGGCGAACCCAAGCCGCTGGAATTCACCCTCACCCGCGAAGTGGTGGTGATCAAGCCGGTGAAGTGGGAAACGCGGGGCAATGTTGGCCTCATCCGCATTTCCACGTTCAACAACAAGACCGGTGATGCAACGCGTGCCGCTGTTGAAGGCATCAGGGCCAAGCTGGGCACCGGCGTGGTTGGCTATGTCGTCGATCTGCGGTCCAACCCCGGTGGCCTGCTCGATGAAGCCATCAAGGTGTCGGACGTGTTTCTCGATGCCGGCGAAGTGGTTTCGGAACGGCGCCGGGCCAAGAATGATATTGATCGCTATTTCGCCAAGGCCGGTGATCTGACCGACGGCAAGCCGGTGGTGGTGCTGGTGGATGAAGGCAGTGCCTCGGCCGCCGAGATCGTGGCCGGCGCGCTGCAGGATCACCGCCGGGCCATCGTGCTGGGCCAGCGCAGCTTCGGCAAGGGCAGCGTGCAGACCGTCTATCCGCTTTCCGCCGAAACCGCGTTGCGGCTGACGACCGCCCGCTATTTCACGCCATCGGGCCGCAGCGTGCAGGAAAACGGCATCGAACCCGATATCCAGGTGCCGCAGCTTTCCGATGCGCGCGTTTCCGAACGCAAGCCGCTGCGCGAAGCCGATCTGAAGAAGCATCTGATCAACGAGATCAAGGACGCCACCGCCAAGCTGGTCGAGCAGGACGGCCAGGCCGATCCGCGCTTCCTGGCCAAGGCCGAGGATCTGAAGGCCAAGGGCGTGCTGGATTATCAGCAGGATTATGCCATCCGCCTACTGGGCCGGTTGGCACCGCCCGCGCTGCCAGCGGTGCAGGTGGCTGGCCCAGTGCCGGGGCAAGCCGCTGGGGCAGCGCCGCGCACCGCCTCGCGGTGATTGCACCTGTCACACACGCCGGCTAAGCCCTGAGGCAGATTTCATCCGCGAAGGATTTCGCCGCCCGTGTTGCGCCGCCTGTATGATTGGACTTTGGCCAAGGCCGCTGGCCCCGGAGCCGAACGCTGGCTGGCGGGCATCAGCTTTGCTGACAGCAGCTTCTTCCCGGTGCCGCCCGATGTCATGCAGATCCCGATGTCGATCGCGCGGCCGGAACGCTCGTTGCGCTATGCGGCGGTGTCCACGGTCGCTTCGGTGGCCGGCGCGCTGTTGGGCTATGTGATCGGCGCCGTACTCTATCAGACGATCGGCGTGCCGCTGCTGTCCTTGTATGGCTATGAAGACAAGTTCGTGGCCTTTGCCGCCGATATCAAGGCCAATGGCTTCCTGTGGATGCTGGCCTTTGCCTTTCTGCCGATCCCCTACAAGGTGGCGACCATTGCCGCCGGTTCAGTATCGCTGTCGATCCCGGTGCTGATCGCGGCGTCCATCTTGGGTCGGGGCGGGCGGTTTTTCCTGGTGGCGCTGGTGTTGAAGCGGTTCGGCGCGCAGGCGCAGGTGCTGATCGATCGCTATTTCAACGCGCTGGCGATCACCGCCACGGCGCTGTTTGTGGGTGGTTTTGTTGTTGTCCGCTATGCGTTCTGAAGGGCCGGCACTGGTGCTGACTGGCAGCCTGGCGCTGCTGGCTGGCGCCTACGGCTTCGAGATGATCGGCGGGCTGGTGCCGTGCGAGATGTGCTGGTGGCAACGCTGGGCACTGATGGCCACCGCCTTCTTTGCCGCCGATGCGCTGCTGCTGGGCATGGTGGCGCGCCGCCAGCCAGCGATGGCCCCGGTGGTGACGGCAACGGCCTGGGTGGCCATCCTCGGTCTTGCCAGCAACGCCGGCATCGCCCTGTTTCATGCCGGGGTGGAGCAGAAATGGTGGCAGGGCCTCACCCGCTGCACGGCACCACCGGTGGCCGGCGATGCCAAATCGATGATGGCCGACATATTGGCGCAGCCGCTGGTGCGCTGCGACGCCATACCATGGCAAATGTTCGGAATTTCCATGGCAGGGTGGAATTTCATCGTCTCCCTGATTCTGGTTGGAGCCGCCACATGGCTGATGCTGAAACCCCGATAAAGTCCCCCCCGAGCGGTAAACGTCACCTGCCCGGTGACCGCCGCCCCGATACGCGCGCCATGATCCGTGTCGATCAGGCCGGCGAAACCGGCGCGGCGCGCATCTATGCCGGGCAACTGGCAGTGATGGGCGGCCGCCATGCCATGGCCGGCGAAATCCGCCACATGGCGCACCAGGAGCAACGGCATCTGGATGGCATGAACGCCGTGATGGCGCGGCGCGGCGTGCGGCCCACAGTGTTCGGGCCGTTCTGGCATGTCGCCGGCTTTGCGCTGGGTGCCGGCACCGCGCTGCTAGGGCCGAAGGCGGCGATGGCCTGCACCGAAGCGGTCGAAACCGTGATCGACGAACATTATGGCGAGCAGACCGAGGCGCTGGCTGATGGCAGCGATCCCGAGTTGAAGGCGATGATTGACGACTATCGCGCCGACGAAGTGGAGCACCGCGAGGCGGCGGCCGCCCATACCGGTGGCGGAGCCTTTCCGGTGCTCGAATCCATCATCCGCGCCGGCTGCCGCACCGCCATCGCGGTGGCGAAGCGGATTTAATTGCGGATCTGATCGCGCAATTGGTAGCGGCCGTTCACCCGGCCGGTAAACATCTGTGTCACACCCGGATGGCCAATCGGATCGCCTTCGCCATCAGGCAGCAGATTCTGCTGGCTGACATAGGCGACATAGGCCGATTCCTCGTTCTCGGCGAACAGATGGTAGAACGGCTGGTTCTTGTGGGGCCGGATTGCTTCGGGGATGGATTGCCACCATTCCTCCGTGTTGTTGAACACCGGATCGACATCGAAGATCACACCGCGGAAGGCGAACACCCGGTGCTGCACAACATCGCCAATGGTGAAGGTCGCCGGGGTCGGCGTTTCAACGGAGGCTTCGGGGGCGGCGCGGGCGATCATCGATTTCCAATCGGGCATCATGCAACTGCAATATAGGACGTCGCGCGCAGACGTGAAGGGGTAGTGGTGTCGCGCACGCCTGTACAAAATGCAGCAAAGCCGGGCTTGGCAGGCCCCGTCCCCTCCGCTATACGCCGCCCCTCG
Organism: Sphingomonadales bacterium 32-65-25; assembly: GCA_002280855.1. GTDB lineage: Bacteria > Pseudomonadota > Alphaproteobacteria > Sphingomonadales > Sphingomonadaceae > Sandarakinorhabdus. Next base: position 88,917 of record NCEU01000002.1, read on the forward strand.
ACCCGGACAGCGGCCCAGCCACCGTCCGGCGCGCTTCGCGGAGAGGTGCCGGAGTGGTCGATCGGGACGGTCTCGAAAACCGTTGTGCCTTTACGGGTACCGTGGGTTCGAATCCCACCCTCTCCGCCACTTCCTCCTCCCAAGCCATGCCAGCCGTGCGGGTTTCTGCACCCATACGCGCGCGTGCCATTAGGTGGGGCCTGCCTCCCGGTGCCGGCGCATCGGGGACAAGTCAGCTCGAAAGCGGGCCTAGCTTCAAAAGGTTGCGGGGGTCATGAATGCCAGCCTGTGGGGAGTTTCCCGGCCAATCGGGGGCGAGCGGGCGCGCGTCATTACGGGGGAGGTCAGGAGTTTCGGCAGGCATCGCACGAGTGCGTGTGACAATACGCGAGGTTTGAGCTGTCACCGCCGCCGTGCGAGCGAAAATGACAGAGCGATTGATAGCAGGCCGAGGATCACGACGATCCCGAGCGTGTCACCGACAAACACCGTCAGGATCTGTACGGGATTCCCGTCGAATCGTCCGGCAAGTGCAAGATAACCGTTGAGGATCAGAGCATTCGACAGCGCGCTCGCCAACGACAGGCTACAGATGTCGCTGGCCCTCAGGTTGCTCAGATCGCGGGTGATAAGGCCTAGGCGGCGATAGATCTGCACAACGAGGAACGGCGCCAAACCCGATGTGAGGGCAAGGCCCGCATTGTACATCCATGGTTCGGCCGAATTCCCTGAGGTGAGCAGGAATGCGCCTAAGAACAGACCGATCACACCCGTCTTTTCGAACAGCAAGACGGCCATAAGGCGGATCGCTGCGGGTAAGAAAATCCAGTTGGCACGCACGGAGTGTCGACTATCAGCGAAAAAACTCTCGTTGGCCGTAAAGGCGGCAATCCAGATGAACGCAATAAGGACGGCTGTCGCAGAATTCTTAGCGTATCGGATCAAACCAAATATCCCCAATGAATGATCAGAAAATCTGACCCAATGCATTGGCAATTTGCGCCGCGTAATTGTCAGACAGTGGCGTTGGTTCGACAAATTTCTTCCGCTTGTCCGCGGTGTCAGTTCTCAGCCGCACGAATCCCTTGTCGCGCAGCGAGATCAGCCGGCGATAGATGGTAGTCTGCGATACGCTCGCCAGGTCGCGCATGACGTGACTGACCGCGATATTGTCTTCATCGTGCCAGCGCACGATCAGACTTCCGAGAAGTTGCTCCTCCTCCGCCGTCAACACGTCGAATGGCGAAAGATCCCGTATTGCACCCAACAGGTTGAGCAGCCGGACATGAAGGGGAGTTGATGCCGTCATACGCGTGTTCAGCTCGGTCTTTTCTTCGAGAAATTCAAGGTAATCATGAGCAAATATACAACCGAATACGGCTGTATTGGATGCTTACGGATTTGCAAGTATTGCTCATCAAATCCACCCGATCTCGGTTTGCAGGCAGCAGCGGTGAGGGGCAACAACAGACTGTTTGGGGGGGCGGTGCGAACGCTTGGGCGTTGTGTCGCCGGGAGCCGGGCGGGCGCGTGACCGGCAAGCGGTGTGGCTGGAGCGAGATCAGCGGGGCAAAGGCGCGGCGGCGGACGCGGGGAGTTTCTGCCGGCATCGCGCGGATGCGCGCGCGTCATTACGGGGCCGGGTGGAAACATCGTCGGCGGCTGGGCGGGACACCGTACCGGCTCCACATCACGCGCATCCACATTTGAAACTTTGACCTTAATGGTCGCCGGGATCTGCAAGTCTGCACAGCGGCAGTTCGGCCTTGGGGGAGCCTTCGCCCTTATGCCAAGGCTCTGTCATGGGCCTCCGTAGGAAGAAGGCGTAATTGTGCGGAGCGGTGAGGACTATAGACAAAAATTTATCAACATGTAGATTTCGATCGCATGTTCAGTAAGCGTAATCTTTGTAATTAAAGTTTACTTATATTTTACTGTAAGTAAACTCACAGGGAGTTTTAAGATGAAGTTTTCCTGTTTCGTGGCAATGTCTGTCGTCCTCATCGCTCAAGTTGCGTCGGCGCAGGTTCCATTGAAGCCGGAGCCTGTCAACAAACAGGCCGTGACCCTTAAAGCGGTCACTCCCCATTTCAGGGGGGGCTCTGTGGCCGAAGTGACATTTGGAAACGGGACGGTGTGGTTTGCCAACATTGTCGGCGGCTCCTATTATCGTCCCGGCACCCCCTTTCCTGTTGCCCCAACGGTGGCCGGCGTTAAGGTTGGAGAAGATGACCTGAAGGCGGGTATGAGCTGCGTATTTTCCGGTTTGCGGGGGACGAAAAAGGGCAATGTCATCACCACGTTAGCTTGCTAGTTGTCTTAATCACCGATTTTCAGTGCTGCGACGGTTGCACCGTGGGGCCGATGGCTCCGCGGTGTTTCTTGTTTTTTGGCGGTCTGTTTTGTCCGTCGTCAAAGCTAGCAGCCCACCAGCCCGCTTGCACCGTACTGGCTCCATTTCGCGCGCATCCACGCTTGAGACTTTGGGCCAGCATCGGCCGCTATTTTGGGGCCTGCCGAGCCGTTGTGTGGGGAACGATTATTCTATCGGCAATTTACCGTTGAGTATTCGACGGACACCCTCTCCGCCACTTTCTGTTGTAAGAATTGATTTTTTCGGGGCCTGCGGCACCGGTTCCCATAAGCATTCCCAGAAAGTAGTGACGCATGCGCTCATAAGTTGCGCATTGAGGGTAGGGAGTGCCCTCCTTCCGGTCGCACATCTAAGCCCCGGCGAAACTTGGTCTGTCAGGAGGCAATCGGCCATGTTTTTCCTGCCAAGCCGCTGACATTTGATGCCAGCGATTGTCTTGCCGTGGCGCCGCTTTTATCTGCGCAACCAGAGCCGGGCCGAGTTCACGGCCGATTTGCGCGGGTTTTTCGAAGGCAAACCCTGACTGATCACGCCGCCAGTGCAATCAACAGCGCAACCCCCAGCGCCACCAGCAGCGCCAGCAGCGTGCGCAGCAGCGCCCGGCCGAAGGCCGATGGCCCCGACTGGCCTTCCAGCTGGTTGATCCAGCTGGTTTGCGCCCACAGGAACCAACCCAAGCCAGCGACGAAAATCACCAGCGCGGCAATCCAGGCGTGATCATAGCCGTGGCGACCGACCAGAATGGCGATCTGGCTCGCCAGAACGAATGGCACCGCCAGGAAACACTGGCTGTAGAACGGCTCCCGCATGGCGGTTCGATCGATCTCCAGCCCGCGGCGTTGCATGGAAATGACGGTGAACATCAGCGGAAGGATCGCCACGATCAGGGCCCGCACGATCAGCAGGTTCTGGACGGATTTGACCAGCGATGCCGGCCCTTGCGCCAGTGCATTGTCACCCATCGCAATGGCGACAAAGTGGGTGAACAGCACCGTGATCAGCAGCATCAGCGGCGGGCTGAGCGCGTCGGCATAGCGCTCGGCCGGTTTGTCGCCCTGCTCTGCGGCCGAATAGCGGATCATTGCCGCCGGGCGCATGACAATCCGCCACAGCGTGCGCGGATAGAAGACCAGCCAGCCCATCACTTCATACAGAAGTTCCTCAAGGCTGCGGATGATGGCGATCAGATCCATGGCTTCACTTCCGGAACAGCAGCAGGAACAGCAGGGCACCCAGGCCCGCCAGCACGGCGTGCAGGGACCAGAACAGGGGCGCCCCCAGTGAAGGCAGCGCGCTGGCCAACGCCCCGGCGACCAGCGCGCCCACCAACAGCAGGGCATTGCTGGCGGTGATACCGGTGGCGACCAGGCCAGCCGGCGAACGGGCGGCTGATTCCGCCATCAACAGCGGCAGCACCTGCGCGCCGCCCAGCGTGTGCACCATGTGAAAGCCCAGCAGCCAGGTCAATGGAATGGGGCTGCCGGCATGGAGAATGGCGGCCAACGCCAGCAGCAGCGGCGCGGCGGCGATCAGCACGCTGCCTGCCGCCATCTGGACAGGCGCCGCCGGCAGCGGCCGGGTCTTTTGCCAGCGCCGCCAGAACCAGTTGCTGGCCGCCAGCGCAATGACTCCGGCCACGGCTTCCACCATGATCAGCCAGGATGCCGGAACCGTCTTGCCAGCGATGGCCAGATCGGCATGCGCCTGCGCCCAGGGCAGATAGGCGTTGAACAGCTGGAAATTGGTCACCACGGTCAGCGCCGTCGGCAGCGCCAGCAGCAGTGGGTGGGCCAGCGCAGCCCAGGCCCCCGCGGGCATGGCCGGCACCGGGCGCTCGGCCGGCAGGGTGCGGCGCGCCATGCGGTAAAGCAGCAATGATCCGAGCATGCTGAAGCCGGCCAGACCAAAGCCCCAATGCCAGCCCAGCCGCTCCCCGGCGCTGCCGATCGCGACCGGCGCCAGCAAGCCGCCGGCACTGATGGCGATGAACAGCAGGCGGAAGCCTTCCTCCCGGTAAGGATCGCCAACGGGATAGAGATCATCGACACGGGCAATGATGGCGCCCTTGAACAGGCTGGTGCCGATAATCAGCGCCGTCAGCGCCGGCAGCAGCAGGGCCGGCACCGCCAGCAGCAGATGCCCCGCCGCCAGGGCGCTGCCGCCCAGCCACAACGCCCGGTCGCGGCCGATATGGCGATCCGAAAGCAACGCTCCGGCCAGAGGACCGCCCTGCAGCAGCGCCGCGTTCACGCCCAACAGCAGCCCGGCAAGGCTGGCGCCGGCCAGCCCGGTGGTGCTCGCCAGTTCCGGCAGCAACCAGATCCCGTGCAGGCCATCCGCTGTCGACAGGCGATCGGCCAGATACAGCGCCAGCAGCGCCTGCATGCCGAAATAGGCCAGCCGCTCCAGCGCTTCGGTTCCCAGCAGCGGCAGCAGGCCCCGCGGCAAGCCAATGTGGCCCGTCATCGGTCAGTGGCGATGTAGCGACGCCGGAATTGGCCCGGTGTGTGCCCGAACCAGCGGCGGAAGCTGCGCCCAAAGCTGGAGACGTCGGGGAAACCAAGCGCTTCGGCGATCTCGGTCAGCGACAGTGCCGGATCGTTGATTATCTGGGCGGCACGGCTGCGGCGTTCATCATCGACAATGGTCTGAAAACTGGTGCCCCCCGCCGCCAGCAGCCGCCCCAGGCTGCGTTCCGACATGCCATGGCGTGCGGCCACCTGCTTGAGCCGAGGGGTGCGGCGATCCTTGGTCAACATGGCCGCCACGCTTTCGCGCAGCCGCGCGACCTGGGTTTCGGCGCCACGGCTTGCTTCCAGCGCCCGCAACCGTTCTTGCGCCAGCAGCCACATGCCCTGGTCGTGCCAGGGGTTGCGAATGGCCATCCAGGTGGCTGGCAGCGTCAGCCGGTTGCAGCTGCTGTCCCACGTGATCGGCATTGGCATCTGCGCGGCGATTGCCATGCCATTATGGGCGATCGGCCAATCCGTCTCGATCCGGGCGCTCTGCATCCGGTTGGTGACGCTGGCTGTGAGGGCCCGGCTGCAAACCAGCACCGCCAGCAACCCGACGAAGGACCGCAGGCTGCCCGACAACAGCGGGCTTTCGGCGACCAGGCTGCAATGCTCTGGCCCTTCCGCAAGGGCCATGGTGAGATAGGGTGTGTTGCAGTTGATGGTGCGCGGCAAGAAGCGCACGAAATCGCCCAGCGTTGGGCTGTGGGTCTGGGCCATCATCGATATCGGGCCCACCGACGGCAGATGCCCGGACGCGATCCGCTGCAGCAGATCGGTTGCGGCCCCATGATCGATGATGTTGCCCAACATCAGCAGATCGTCAGCAACGCTGATGCGCGGCGGCATTGCAGTTGCACCCGGCTGGATGCTGGTGCCGGCAAAAAACCATTCCGGCCAAGCCAGCCAATGGCCGAACCAATCCAGCGCCGAGGGCCCGATCTGGGCCCTGGCCAGCGGGCCAAGCGCGCGTATTGCGGCCTGCCCTTCCGACACGGCTGTACCGATGATCACTCTGGCCATGATGCTCATGCGAAAGGGAAAGGAGCCGAGACTGTCATGTTTTGCCAGTCCCGCTGTCAAGCCCGCCAAATAGAGACAAGGCCAAGACTGTGAGATGGCCTGATATGTCGAGCATCTGGCGTGATATGTTGATTGTCGGACGCACCTGTTCGGCCAACAACTTGAAACCAACAGGTTGAAATTCGGCACAACGCCGTTGCGCTGCAGGAACCGAAAGACGCGTTCATGGCCGGATCACTGCCCACTCACCCCCGCCTTCTGCTTGAACCGGCGGGACCGGAATTCCCCTTTCATCACGGCAATCCGCCAACAATTGCCGGGGGTGGCTGGCTGATGGTGCTGTTGGCGATCGTGGCCGGCTTTGCCGCGCTCATGGTGCCCTTGCCCTTCACGGATACATTGCTCACCGGCTGGTTGCGGGTGGGCGCCTTCGTGGGGTTGCCGCTGGCTGCGCTGCGACTGGCTGCACCGGGGCACTGGCATGCCATCTTCAGCCGCGTCGGCGGGCGCGAAGTGAAGCTGATGTTTGTCTTCGCCTTTGCCAACATCGCCATCTCCATGACGGTCGGTTTTGTCATCAACACCTTCGGAACCGTGATTGGCAATGCCGGTATTGCCGATGCGGGGCAGATGGAAGGTGCCCGGTTGTTCAACTTCTTTGCAAAGGTGGCACCGCAGCTGCTGGGTGAGGAACTGCTCACCATCCTGCCATTCCTTGCCATCCTGGCCTTCTGTCATGATCGGCTGGGCTTCGGGCGCAACCCGTCGGCGGTGATCGCCTGGCTGCTTTCGGCGGCGGCATTCGGTCTGGTGCACCTGCCCACCTACAACTGGAATCTTGTCCAGTGCCTGGTGGTGATCGGCAGCGCCCGCCTGGTGCTGACCTGGGCCTATGTGTGGACCAAGAATATCTGGGTGAGCACCGGGGCGCATATCATCAACGACTGGGTGCTGATCGGCTCCACCGTGATTCTGACGCCGCTCGTCCCGCCGGTCTGATGCCCGTCGCGCGTACATCCACACACCAACAGGAGAAGATGATGAACATCAGCATTTCGCGCGGCCTCAGCGCAGTTTTTCTGGGCCTGGCCCTGCTGGGTTCGCCTGCCAGTGCCCAGCAATCGGGCAATAACGACAACGGGCTGGCCCTGATCTGCTGGGGCGAAGGCCGCAAGCCCAGCACTGGTGTGGCCGGCGGCTATTCCTGGAACCGCGACAGCCACAGATTCGTGCCGCAGACCTATGTGTACAACACCACCAAGCAATTCGATTCCGAGGTGCAGGTTGAAATCCATGACAATTGGGGCCGCATCCATCTTGCCAAGAAACTGCTGCCCGGCATCCGCAGCGGCGGCGACAACGGCTGGTGGGAATTGAACGATGTGCGGGTGACGCCCGATCTGATCACCGCCCGCTATCGGCTGAACGGCCTCAACAAGCCGCGCCTGACCATCGATCGCCGCACCGGGCGCATCAGCATCGATGGCATCGAGAAATTCCGTGGTGAATGTGACCAGGGCAATTGGGCCGAGCGCCGCAACCGCTTCTGACGGTGTGCGCGCAGGGGCGGCATTACCGCCAACGCCCTGCGCGCCCTGATTGAGGCCATGCGGAATCTGCGCCGCGGCCAGGTGACCAGGATGATGATCAACTCCGGCGACGGTGACACCAAGCCGGGCCTCTTCATCGGCTCGATCGTTGCTGATCTGACGCTCGAGGATTGCCGGCCCTGACCGGTTGCGGCGGCCAAGGCCGCGGCGCCTATTGTTCCGGCATCGGAAAGCGCCGACGCATCTGGCCCGGCGTATCGCCAAACCAGCGGCGGAAGCTGCGGCCGAAGCTGGAGACATCGGGAAAGCCGAGCCGATCAGCCATGTCCTTCAACGACAGGGCCGGATCGTTGATCATCAGGGCGGCGCGGCTGCGGCGTTCGTCATCAATGATGGCCTGAAAACTGGTGCCGGCCGCCGCCAGCAGGCGCCCCAGGCTGCGTTCCGACATGCCGTGCAGGCTGGCCACCTGCTTCAGTCGCGGTATCCGCCGTTCATTGGTGAGGATGGTGGCGACCCGGCTGCGCATCCGCGCGATCTCGGATTGAAGCTGCTGGGCCGATTCCGTTGCCCGCAGCCGCTCCTGCGCCAACAGCCACATGCCGGCATCATGGCCGGGGTTGGCTTGTTGCATCCAGTGGGTCGGTATGGTCAGCCGGTTCCAATCGGCATTCCAGATGATGTTGCTGGGCAGCCCGGCGGCGATCACATCCCCGCCGCGATGGCGTGGCCAGTGCGCCTCGATCGTCAATGCCCCTTCCTGACCGGGAACGCTGGCATAGAGCGCCCGTGCGCTGGTCAGTGTGGCCACCAACCCGATAAAGGCCAGCAGGCTGCCGCTCAGATACTGGCTGCGAAACACCAGCTGGCAGGTATTGGGCCCTTCCTCCAGCAGGTAGCGTCCGTAAGGTGTGTTGCCATTGGCAATACGCGGCAGGAAACGGACAAAGTCTCCCAGTGTCGGCGCGTGCGCTTGTGCCATGAGGGTTACCGGCCCCAGCGACAGGAGTTGCCCCGCCGCGATGCGGGAAAAAAGATCAACTGCGGCGTCGTTCTCGATGATGTTGGCGATCATCAGCAAATCGTCGGCCACGCTGATCCGGGTCGCCTGGGCAGCGTCATTGCGATTGCGGCCGGTTCCCGCGAGCAGCCAGTCGGGCCAGTCCAGCCAATGGCCGAACCAGGTCATTGCGGCCGGTGCCACCTCGGCATGGGCGAGCGGACCCATCATGCGAATGGCATCATGCGCTTCGTTCAGGGCGCGCCCGGTGCTGCGAACCGGCGTGCTCCTGTCTAACACGGATTGGGATGGATCATTCGTCATTCAATGGGCTCGACTGCTCTCAAAACAACCGGACAACGGCAAGCATTCAATCATATGCTGGCGTGAAATGCCGAATGATTGGCGTTAAGTGACGATTGCTCGAAATGTCTGATGTGCAAATAATCATGCATAAATCATTGAAGACTTGCAACAAGCAGGCACTGAAGGATAACTGGTGGGGAAGGTTGAACAGATGGCGAATTGCAGCCTGCATGGCATCCCGATGACAACGCGGGCGCTGATATGGCAACTCGGTCTGGCAACTGCGCTGGCGTCGGCAGGTGTTGCTGCGGCCCAGCAGGCAGTCCCCGTGACGTTTGCGCACGGGCAGAATTCCGCCACCGTCACAGGCAGCATCACCGGCGATCAGGACCGTAACTACACTGTGGATGCCCGCGCCGGCCAGACGCTGACCGTCAGCCTGAAGGCGACCCGCGGCAGCGCCGAAATGAATGTGTGGGCACCGGGCGGCGACAGCGCGATGTCCCTGGGCTCGGCCGATCCCTCTCGGTTCAGCGCGGTGCTGCCGGCCAATGGCCGCTATCGTGTGCAAGTCTATCAGATGCGCGCGTTTGCCCGGCGTGGCGCAACGGCGAGCTATGCGCTCACCATTGCCATCACTGGGCGGTCCGGCGCGGCGGCGGGTCGCATGCCGGCGACCCGGCCCGGCGACGCCAAGGTGGCTGGTACCAACTACAATGCCACGGCCGACGTTGACTGCGCGCTGGCGGCCGGCGCGCCGATGGGCCGCTGCCCGGCCGGCGTGATGCGCTTTGCCTCCGGCGAGGCCACGGTGGAGATCAGGCTGCCCAGCGGGCAGATGCGCCATATCTTTTTCAAGGCCGGGCGCCCCACTGGCCATGATGTCTACAAGGCCGCCTTTTCGGCGCGGCGCCAGGGTGATCTGAACATCATCCGGGTGGGGGCGGAAACCTATCGGATCGTCGATGCTTTTGTGGTGGGCGGCTGATCGACGCCATTGCGAAGGGGAAGGGGGAGCCATGGACAGGATCATCGGAGCAGCAGTCACGGCGGCGCTGCTGATGGCAGCTGCGCCAGCAGCGGCCGGCACGGCCAGCGCGGCGCAGAATGCCTGCAAGGCCAGGCTGCAGGGCCAGTTTTCCGCCACCGCCAGCAACGTGGTGACCAGCAATCGCGGAACAGACCGCTGGGAAGTGAGCGGCACCGCCTCGCGCAAGGGCGAGCGCGGGCATTTCGACTGCTGGGTGACGGGCTATAATGTCACCAACATCGAAACCAGCGGCTGGGAAAAGCGCAAGACCGACGGTGCTGCTGTTGCGGTGGGCGCGGTTGCACTGGCCGCGATCATTGCTGCGGCTTCGTCAAAACGGCGCAACCATGAATATGACCGCAATGAGTATAACGATGGCTGGAACAACAATAGCTCTTACGACGACAGCTATGCGCCGGCCGGCGGGGTAATCTGCTATCGCAACCAGCGCGCCTGCTACAACGAGTGGAATCACAGCTACAACTCGCGCTGGTCGCAGCGCGAATTCGGCTATTGAGGGGAGAACGGACATGAAGCGTCTGCCCATCCTTGCCGCCGCCGCCCTCGCCAGCCTTGGTGCGGCACCGATCAATGCCCAGATGGCCGCGCCGCCAGCGCCGGCCACGCCATCGCCGGACTCGCCGGAACTGCGCGCGGCCAAACAGGAAAGCGCCAAGCGGATGATCACCGTCATGCGCAAGACCTGGAGCGATCCCGAGATCGGCCGCATCCTCTACATCGGCTGGTACTCGGCCGCCGCCACCATCTGCGATGATCTGGAAGTCGATCAGGCCAAGCTGGGCAAGGCCCTGGCCGGCGTGCTCGGCCCGGACATCGCGAAGGCGAGTGCTGACAAGGCCCAGCATCTCGCCTCCATGCTCAGCCTGCATGTTGGCATGGCCACCGGCTATGTGATGGCCAGCCATGTGCAGGATGGTGATCGCGTCTGCGCGCAGGGGCGTGAAGCGATGAAGGACATGCCGGCGGACAAGCATCTGTTCCGGGTGTCCAAGGCCCAATGATCCCCCAGGGGCGCCGGGGGCTCCCTCCCGCTCCGGCGCCCCGTCCTGCTATCGGCCTGTTCCGCCGGCCGAGCCTGCCATGGAGATTGGTGATGACGATGAAACTGCGGACGCTGCTGCTGGTGGCCAGCATACTGGCGCTGCCCGCCGGGACGCTGGCCCAGACGGTGGTTGGCAACGGGCAGGGCAAGGCGCAAATTGGCGTTTGGGGCGTTGAAACGGCCGATATTTCGAAAAGCGTGCGACCTGGCGATGACTTCTACCGCCATGTCAACGAAGGCTGGTTGAAAACCGCCAAAATGTTGCCCGGCATCCCGTTCATGGATGGCTTCGTGGAAGCCTATCTGGCCACCGAAAAACGCGTTGGCGGCATCATCCAGCAGTCGCGCGAAACCACCGATGCGCCGGGCAGCCCGGAACAGATGATCGGCGATTTTCACCGCTCCCACGCCAACACCGAACGCCGCAACGCGCTGGGCATCACGCCGATTGCCAGCACGCTGTCGATCATATCCGGGACCACCGATCGCAACGACATCGCCAAGTTGATGGCAATGCCGTGGATGGATGGACCCATCGGCGGCGGCGTGACGTCTGACGCAGACAATCCGCGCCGCCAGATTGCCGCTGTCGGGGCCGGTGGCCTCACCATGCCGTCGCGGGACTATTATCTGGCCGATGCCGAGCCCTATATCGGCCACCGCAAGGCGCTGCAGGCCTATATGGCGGACTGTTTCCGCCGCGCCGGCATCCCTGACGCAGACGCGCGCGCCGCCAGGGTCATGGCCCTGGAAACGGAGATTGCCAAGCGCCAGTGGGGCCTTGCCGAACGCCGCGACGTGGTGCGCATGAACAACGTGATGAGCCCGGAACAACTGGCAGCCTATGCGCCGGGCTTCCCCTGGGCCGTGTTTCTGGCCGAACAGGGCTTCACCGGGCAACCCCGGATCAAGGTGACGACCGACACTGCCGTGCGCGAGCTGGCCGCGCTGTTCGCGGCCACGCCGGTGGCGGACCTTCAGTCCTTCATGCTGTTCAAGACACTGGATGGCTGGGCCGATTCCCTGTCCGAACCCTGGGTGCAGGCGCATTTCGATTTCCACAACAAGCGCCTCAACGACACGCCGCAGCGCCGCGCGCCGGAGTTCGAGAGCATCACGTCGGTGAACGCGGCGATGGGCGAGGAGATTGGCCGCATCTATGTCGCGCAATATTTCGGCGCGTCGGACAAGGCCAAGGTGGAGGAAATGGTGGGCTATCTGCGCGCCACCTATCGCGACCGCATCACCAAGCTGGACTGGATGGACGCCGCCACGAAGGCCGAAGCGCTGAAAAAGCTCGAAAAAATCACCACCCACATCGGCTATCCCGACAAATGGCATGACCGTTCCAGCGTGCGCATCACCGCCGATGATTTCGTTGGCAACCAGAACCGCCTGATGAACTGGAAGAAGGCCGATGGTCTGAAGAAATTGGCCGAAGGCACCCGCGACTGGGAATTTCCCTATTCCCCGCAGGAAGTGAATGCCGGTTACAGCCCCGGCACCAACAGCATGACCTATCCGGCCGGCATTTTGCAGCCGCCGTTCTTTGATCCCAAGGCTGATCCGGCGGTGAACTTCGGCTCGATCGCCGCCGTAATCGGGCATGAAATCGGCCATGGCTTTGACGATCAGGGCAGCCGTTCCGATGGCGACGGCAAGCTGCGCGACTGGTGGAGCGCGGCCAGCCGCGCTGAATTTGAAAAGCGCACCGCCGGGCTGGTGGACCAGTTCAATGGCTATGACGCGCTGCCCGGCCTGAAGATCAACGGCCGCCAGAATTTGGGTGAGAATATCGGCGATCTGGGCGGCTTGACGGTCGCCTATGCCGCCTATCAGACCTTTGTGAAGGAGAAGCAGGGCGGCAAGGCGCCAGTGATCGACGGCTATACCGGCGATCAGCGCTTTTTCCTCGCCTGGGCGCAGGTGTGGCGCAACATCACCGCCGAAGGCGAGACACGGCGGCGCACCCTGTCTGATCCGCACAGCCCCGGCGAGTTTCGCGTCAACGGCGTCGTCCGCAATGTTGATGCCTGGTACAAGGCGTTCAACGTGAAGCCCGGCGACAAGCTGTATCTGCCGCCCGAAAAGCGGGTGAAGATCTGGTGAACATCCGTCCAGCGTGAGAGTTTTCAACATGGCCGAGTTGAACACGCTGCCCGCGATGTCGCCGCCAAGTTGGCTTCGCATCGTTCAGCATCCACTGGCCCGGCTGCTGTTGCTGGGTGGTCCCCTGTTCCTCATGATGGCGACGTCCAATGGCTTTCTGGAACAGTTTGCCGGGCAGCCTCTCCTGCGCCTTGCCACGGTGGTCGGCATGATCATCCTGGCCGTTGCAGTCTATATGGGCTTTGTGCGTTTCGTTGAGCGCCGGCCGGTCAGCGAACTGGCGCCGGCCCCGGTGGTGACGGAACTTGGCATCGGGCTGCTGATCGGCAGCGGACTTTATGCCGGTTGTGTGGGCATATTGATGGTGCTGGGCATGTATCGCATCGATGGGTTCAACCCAGTGTCGACCATGGTGCCCGAAATTGCCGGGGCACTGAGCAGCGGCTTCCTCGAGGAACTGGTGTTTCGCGCCGTGCTGTTCCGCATCGTGGAGGAATGGCTGGGCAGTTGGGTTTCGCTGCTCGTCTCCTCCTTCGTGTTCGGCTTCCTGCACCTCCTCAATCCAGAGGCAACCATTGTCGGTGCCATCTTCATCACGGTCGAAGCGGGCATCTTGCTGGCCGCAGCCTATATGGTCACCCGCCGGCTGTGGTTGAGCATCGGTTTCCACATGGCGTGGAACTACACCCAGTCCGCCGTCTTCTCGGGTATCGTATCGGGAAATGCGCCCGCACCTGGGCTGATCCGCCCGACAATCCAGGGCCCCGACCTGCTGACCGGCGGCCAGTTCGGCATCGAAGCCTCGCTGCAAGCGTTTGTGCTCTGCACAGCAACCGGCATTGTCCTGTTTGTCATGGCGCAGCGTCGCGGGCGCATCGTGCCGGCACCTTGGCAGAGCCGTTCGTGATGCTGTCGGCGTTGCTCGCCATGCTGCTGTGGCAGGGGGTGCCGCCACTGCCGGCTGCCGTGCCGCCGCCGGTGGAGCAGAGCAGCGCCGATTGCGAACGGCCAACCTATGCCAGTGACCATCTTGTGTGCGGCAATGCTGATCTCAGGCGGCTGGACGGGGAAATGGTGGCGCTGCTTGCAGCGGGGCCGACACCGGCCGGACCCTGGATCGAGCCACAGGCCGACTGGTTCCGGCGCAGCCGCACCTGTGCCTTTTCCGCCCGTCATGCCGCGTGCCTGGATGCCGCCTATCGGGAACGTATCGGCCTGCTGCGGGCCGCCCGCCGCCCGCCGCCCGCTGATCTCGCCTGCCGCCCTTCCCGCCTGAAGGCAGCCCTGCAGCCCGAAGGTCTGTTGATCCGGGACGGCGCCAATCTGGTGGGCATCGCCGCCCGCGCCACCGACGGCTGGCAGCCCTTTCTGGAACTGCGAGCGGGCAAGCGCGATGACCGCGTGCATGATCGGCAGGGCCGATTGGTTGCACGCTGTGCAAAGCCGAGCTGATTTCCAGATGGGTACGCGAGTAATCACCCAGTCGCCGCACGGTGTGGCGGGATTTGCCCAATCGTTGGCGGCAAACGACCTCGCTTGTTGGGGGCCGTCTCCATATCCTGACAACGCTTTCATTGGGGGTATTGCATGTTGAACAAGGGCATTCCGGCCATTCTGCTCTGTGTCGCCTTGGCGGCCTGCAGCCCGACACCCACCGCGCCTGCAAAGCCCGAAAGCCAGCAGGACACGAGTGAACCGCAAGCGCCTGCGCAGAGCGCGTTTGTCTGGACATCCGCCTTCAACGTGATGGGCGATGGTTATCCCAAGCCCGGCGATCCGTGCCGGCGGCTGGGCGAAAGCGCGGCCACGGTCAATTATCTCGATGACAGCGCCATTCTGGTCGGCTGCCCTGGCAAGGCCGAAGAGGCGGCGAGCGCCGCGGTTGTCGCCGCTGGCGGCAAATTGGTCGGCGCGGCCGAGGGCGTGACCATGATTTCCGTGCCGCAAGGCGATGCCAATGCCGGCATGGCCAAGCCGGCCGGGCAATGAACAACAACAGGGGGATACCATGACCAATCGTGCCAATCATTTCCTGGGCCGCGCTGGCCTGTCGCTGGCAGCGGCGTCGCTGCTGCTCACGCCGGTGGCGGCACTGGCCAAGGGCGCCGCTGATGTGCGTGATCTGGTCGGCGCCCGCGCCGCCGGTGGCGAAACCCAGTTGGAGGAGCGCGGCTGGGTGTCGATGTCGTCACACAAGGGCGCGGGATCAAGCTACGTCTATTGGTGGAACAGCCGTGACAAGAGCTGCGTGCGCGTCACCACCCGGGATGGCCGTTATGACCAGATCACCGACACAGGCGCGCCTGACTGCGGCCAGAAGGCCGGCAGCGGTGACAAGGCCGCCGCCATCGCAGGTGTTGCCGCGCTGGTTGGCGTGCTGGCGCTGGCCAGCAAATCGCACCACCGCGGCGACAAGGATTATGACAACCAGAACGACCACGCCGATTTCGAGCGTGGCCACCGCGACGGGCTGTATCATCACCCCTACAGCAATGGCGGCAATTCGCGCGCCTATTCAGACGGTTACCAATCTGGCGTCGACGAACGTTCCCACCAGTCGAGCTACCGCCCGGAATATCGCAACTATCAGGGCAATGGCTGGTCGGGCGGTGGCGGCAATAATGGCGGCAACAATTACGGCAACAGCGGCGGCTGGTCGGGCGGCGGTGGCCAGCAGGCGAGCTTCACCGATCTGGTGGGCAGCCGCGCCGCCGGTGCGCAGTCCGAACTGGGGCGGCGCGGCTTCCGCATGATGGACACGTTCCAGTCCGGCAGCAACGGTTCGGGCACCATCTGGTGGAATGGCAGCAGCCGGCAGTGCCTGCAGATGATCACCGCCGATGGCCGCGCCGACAGCATCAACGATATCCAGACGCATCCCCGTTGCCGTTGAGGCCTATGTGGTGCCGCAGACAGGGAGTTGAGCCCGCCTTGACTGATTATCTTTCCCGCCGCCAATTCACCGGCGCCATTGGCCTTGGGCTGATGGCGCCGGCCGCCGTCGCGCAAACGTTGAAGGACATCCGCACGCTGAAGCTCGGTGAATTCACCTGGCATCCGGAACGATCACCGGCCGGCCCGGTGGCCATCATCGTGTCCATCCCGGATCAACGCGTGCACGTCTATCGCGGCGGCATCCGCATCGGCGTGTCCACCTGCTCCACGGGCAAACCGGGGCACGAAACGCCCACCGGCGTGTTCACCATCCTGCAGAAGGACAAGGACCACAAATCCAGCACCTACAACAATGCGCCGATGCCCAACATGAACCGGCTGACCTGGGATGGCATCGCGCTGCACGCCGGCAAGCTGCCGGGTTATCCGGCCAGCCACGGCTGCGTGCGGCTGCCGATGGCCTTCTCGGAGAAAGTGTTCGGCGTCACCCATGTCGGCACGCCGGTGATCCTGGCCGGCAGCCATGCCGACCCGGTGGATATCGTGCACCCCGGCCTGTTGCTCACGGGCGAGGCCAACAGCGGCTTCGATGCCGCGGTCGCCAAGCTGAAGGGCAGGGCACTGCCGTTGAAAGAGCCGGCCATCACCGTGCTGGTCAGTTCGGCCAGCGGCGAAGCGGCGTTGCTGGAGAATGGCCGTACCGTCGCCGCCTCTGCGGCCCGGCTTGCGACCGGATCAGCACTTGGCGAACATGTCTTCTCGCTGATCGAAGCCCACGACAATGGCACGGCGCTGCGCTGGCACGGGATTGGTTATGCCGACAGCCATGGCGTGCCGGTTGAGGTGCCACAGGGCAGCATTCTGCGCCGCGTTGGCGCTGATCCGGCTTTCACGGCCGCCGTGCATGATCGCCTGCACCCCGGCATGCTGATGGTCACCACCGATCTGCCGCTGCACCCGGATCGCCGTTCGGCCGAAGATTTCGTGATCATGACGAGTTGAGCGTTCACGCAACAAGACAGGATGGATGATGATGCTGCGCAAGCTGACAGCCGAATGTCTCGGCACCTTCTGGCTGGTGTTCGGCGGCTGCGGTTCGGCCGTGCTGGCGGCGGGCTACCCTGAACTCGGCATCGGCTTCGCCGGCGTGTCGCTGGCCTTTGGTCTGACCGTGCTGACCATGGCGTATGCGGTGGGCCATGTCTCCGGCGGCCATTTCAACCCCGCAGTGTCGCTGGGCCTTGCCATCGCCGGGCGCTTTGGCTGGAAGGATCTGCTGCCCTACTGGCTGGCGCAACTGGCGGGCGGGGTGCTGGCGGCCGCCACGCTCTATGCGGTTGCTTCGGGCAAGGCGGGCTGGGTGGCCGGCGGATTTGCCAGCAACGGCTTTGGTACACTGTCGCCCGGCGGCTATGGAATGGAGGCGGCGTTCCTGGTGGAAGCGGTGCTGACGGCCGGGTTCCTGCTTGTCATCCTCGGTTCCACCTCCAGCCAGGCCCCGCAAGGCTTCGCGCCCATCGCCATCGGCCTGGCGTTGACGCTCATCCACCTCGTCTCGATTCCGGTCACCAACACCTCGGTGAACCCTGCCCGCTCCACCGCCGTGGCGCTGTTTGCGGAAACGGCGGCCGTCGGCCAGCTCTGGCTGTTCTGGCTGGCGCCGCTGGTTGGCGCGGCCATTGGCGCCCTGATCTGGCGACTTGCGCTTTCATCTGACAGGGCAAGCTGATCTGAGACCTCAATCTTTGGTAAGTTTCGCAAGCCGTTCAGGTCACAGCCCCCCACTTTTCAGAAAAGCGGCGCCTTTCTCTCTTTCATTGGGCAGATCAAGACAGACGCCTGCCTCCAATCCCGGTTGGATAAAGCTGAAGGCCCGTTCACCAGAATTGGCGCTCCAGGGGCGCTGACATCCCCTTGCTGACAATCTGCAGGCGCTGGCAACAGGCTGTGCCAGAGCCGGTTTTGGTGTGCCGGGCGGCAACAAGGCCGTGAGGCGGGTGTTCACGCCGCTGCCAGATGATTTCGGCCGTTCTTTGCGGAACTTGTGCGCTTGTCGTTGGTTGTAAGGGCACGGGCAGCCCAGTCCGCAACGCGACAGGTACAAGATGATTGATGTGCGCGGCTCTACACGCCCCGGGCTCCGGCTGTTGGATGCCTGCACATCATTTGGTAGGCCCATGGCACGGTGGCAGCCATGATCGGTGGCCCGTTCCGCCCGCGCCCGTCGCCCTGGTTTGGCGAAAAGCCGATCCGCGAGGAATTGTTCGGCCTCGAACGGCTTCAGGATCACGCCCGCAGCCTGGCGTGGGCGCAGGCGAGCGATGCCGTGCCACGGCGAGGCGTGTCATTGAATGCCCGGCTGGCCGACAACGAAGCCCGCCTGCGGCAGACGTACCGGGCCACCATGTTGGCCCTGCAGGTCGCAATGCCGATCACGCCGGCCGCCGAATGGCTGGTCGACAATTTCCACCTCGTTGAACGCCACATCCGGGATGTGCGCGCCAATCTGCCGCCGGCCTTCTATCGCCTGCTGCCCAAGCTTGTGGCCGGGCCGTTTGTTGGCTGTCCGCGCGTGTTCGGCATTGCCTGGGCCTATGTCGCGCATACCGATAGCCGCTTCGATGCCGAAGCACTGACCGGCTTCATGCGCGCCTATCAGGAGGTGCAGCCGTTGACGATCGGCGAATTGTGGGCGGTGGCCACCACGCTGCGTATCGTGCTGATCGAGAATTTGCGCCGCTTTGCCGTTCGGATCGAGCATAGCCAGGCGGATCGCCAATCCGCCGATGCGCTTGCCGATCGCCTGCTGGGCGTGGAAACCGGGGTGGCCGAGCCGGCGGCTGTGGTTTTGGCCGGCCATCACGGCCCGGTATCCGATGCATTCGCCGTGCAGTTCGTGCACCGGCTGCAAACCCACAGCGATGGCGTTGCGCAGGCGCTGACGTGGCTTGATGCGCAGCTGGCCGAACGTGGGACCAACAGCAGCGCCGCGATCATTTCCGAACAGGAACGCCAGATCGGCGCCACCGTGACCGTGCGCAACATCATCACCAGCATGCGGGTGATGGCGGAAATCGACTGGTCGGTCTTGTTCGAGAAAATGTCGCCGGTCGATGATCTGCTGGCGGCGAATGACACCTATCGGGCGATGGATTTTGCCAGTCGCAACCATTATCGCACCGCCATCGAAGCCCTGGCGCGAAGCTCGCCGCTGTCTGAGGTCGAGGTTGCGGCGCGCGCATTGCAGGCCGCTGCCAAGGCGCGGTTTGCCGATGGCACGATCGATCCGCGTCGCGGCGATCCCGGCTATTATCTGGTTGCGGCTGGCCGGCCGCTGCTGGAGGCGCAGATTGGCTATCACGCGCCCATCAGGGTCTGGCCGCGCCGATTGAGCCGCAGGTTGGGCCTGTCCGGCTATGGCGCAGTGATCATGGTGGTGGCCGCGCTGATCCTGCTGGTTCCGGCGCTGGCGCTGATCGGCCTGCAGATCGCGCCGGCCTGGGTGGTGCTGCTGTTGGCGCTGGGCGCCATTCCAGCGCTTGATGCCGCGGTGGCCTTGGTCAACGCCGGGGTGACGCGCGCCATTCCGGCCACCTTCCTGCCGGCGCTGGAATTGCGGCACGGCGTTCCCGAAGAACTGCGGACGCTGGTGGCGGTGCCGGTGATGCTCACATCGGCGCACGCCATTGCCGAACAGATCGAGACACTGGAAATCCATCATCTCGCCAGTCTGGAAGGCGATGTGCATTTCGCACTGCTGTCGGATTGGGGCGATGCGCCTGCCGAAACACAGGAAACCGATGCCGCGCTGCTGGCACTGGCCAGCGCGGGCATTGCCCGGCTGAATGCGCGTTATCCGGCGATCGCCGGCGGGGACCGCTTCCTGCTGCTGCACCGGCGGCGGCAATGGAGCCGCAGCGAAGGCGTATGGATGGGCTGGGAGCGCAAGCGCGGCAAGCTGCAGGAATTGAACCGGCTGCTGCGTGGGGCCAGCGATACGAGTTTCATCACGCCCGATGGTCGGGCGCCATCGGTGCCCGACAATGTCAGGTTCGTCGTTACGCTTGATGCCGATACGCGGCTGCCGCGCGATACGGTGCGGCGCCTGATCGGCAAGCTGGCGCATCCGCTGAACCAGCCTCGTTTTGATCCTGTCAGCAGGCGGGTGGTTGAAGGCCATGGCCTGTTGCAGCCGCGGATCACGCCGGCACTGGCCATCGGCCACGAAGGGTCATGGTTCCAGCGGTTGTTTTCGACCCACAGCGGCATCGATCCTTATGCAGCAGCGGTTTCCGATGTGTATCAGGATCTGTTTGGCGAAGGCTCCTACGCCGGCAAGGGCATTTACGATGTGGATGCGTTCGAGGCTGCGCTGGCCGGGCGGGTGCCGGAATCAACCTTGCTGAGCCATGATCTGTTCGAAGGCGTTTTTGCCCGTGCCGGCCTCGCCAGCGACGTGGAGGTGGTAGAGGAATTCCCCGAACGCTATGACGTTGCATCGCGCCGTTATCATCGCTGGGCGCGGGGGGACTGGCAGTTGCTGCCCTGGATTCTGGGGTTGCGGCACAGCGCAGGCGCTGCCTTGCCGATGACCGGCCGGGCCAAGATGATCGATAATCTGCGGCGCAGCCTGACGGCGCCGGCGGTTGTGGCCGCGCTGTTTGCCGGCTGGCTGTTGCCTCTGCCGGCGGCACTGTTGTGGACGCTGTTCCTGGTGCTGGTGCTCGCCGTGCCGGCGCTGATCCCGTTTTTCGAAAGCCTGCTCAGGTGGCCAACGGGCGTTCCGGCTGCCGCGCAATTGCGGGCGCTTGGTGCCGATTTGCGGTTGGCATTGGCGCGCTGGGGGCTGGTGGTCATGTTCCTCGCAGATCAGGCCTGGCTGATGGGCGATGCCATCGGGCGCACTCTGATCCGGGTAATGATCACCCACCGCAACATGCTGGAATGGGTTCCGGCGGCGCAGCTGGCTGATGCGATGCGGCTTGATACACGCGGCTTTTACGGGCGCATGCCGGGCGCCATCATCTTGCCCATCATCGGGCTCGGTCTTGCCGTTGCCGGCGGGGAGGCAAGCTGGCCCGTGGCGCTGGCGTTCGCGCTGTTGTGGATTGCATCGCCCACATTGGCCTGCCGGATCAGCACACCGCCAGTGCGGCCGCAACGGCTGACACTGGATGCGGCCGACAGCAAGCAACTGCGGCTGATCGCGCGGCGCACCTGGCGCTATTTCGAGCTCGTCGTGACCCCGGCCGATAACATGCTGCCGCCCGACAATTTTCAGGACGACCCGGTACAAATCATCGCGCGCCGCACGTCGCCAACCAATGTGGGCCTCTATCTGCTGTCGGTGGCAAGCGCCCGCGATTTCGGCTGGATCGGCACACACGAGGCGATTGATCGGCTGGAAGCAACCATGGCGACGTTGGCGCGGCTGCCGCGCTGCCGGGGGCATTTCTACAACTGGTATGGCACCAGCGATTGCCGGGTGCTTGATCCGCCTTATGTGTCGTCGGTCGACAGCGGCAATCTTGCCGGGCATCTGATCGCGCTGGCCAATGCCTGCGACGCGTGGCGAGAACGGCCGCAAGACGATGCGGCCCGCCTTGCCGGCGTGCATGATGCTTTGGCCATCTTTCAGGCGCTGCCCGGCACCAGCGCCGAGCCCGCCGCGGCTGCTTCGGCGCTGGCGGCAAGGCTGCATGCTGCGGTCGATGGCGATGTGGATTGGCACGATCTTGGCCTTGCCGTCATGAACATCGGGGCAACGCTGGCCGAAGCCGTGACGCCGGATGATGATGACCGGCTGTTCTGGCTGGCCGCCGTGGCCGCTGCCATCGACAGTCACCAGCGCGATGCGCAGCCGGATGAAGAGCCAACTCACACCTCTGCAAGGCTGCTGGCGCTGGCTGCAGACTCGCGTGCCATGGCGATGGCGATGGACTTTGCCTTCATGCTGCACCCGGATCGTAAGCTGCTTTCGATCGGCTATTCGGATGCCACCGGCGCGCTGGATGAAAATCACTATGACCTGCTGGCCTCCGAAGCCCGGCTTGCCAGCTTCTTTGCCATTGCCAAGGGTGATGTCCCGGCCCGGCACTGGTTCCGATTGGGCCATGCCGTCACGCTGGGCACGTCCGGGCCGCTGCTGCTGTCGTGGTCGGGTTCGATGTTCGAATATCTCATGCCGGCGCTGGTCATGCGCCCGCCGGCCGGCAGCCTGCTGGAACGCACCGAGTGCCGGGCGGTTGCGGCCCACATCGAATATGGCAAGCAGCATGATCTGCCGTGGGGCATATCGGAATCCGCGTTCAATGCGCGCGATCTGGAACTGACCTATCAATATTCCAATTTCGGCGTGCCGGGCCTAGGGTTGAAGCGCGGGCTGGCAGACGATCTGGTGGTCGCGCCTTATGCCACCGCGCTGGCCGCAATGGCGCAGCCGCACGCCGCCATCGCGAATTTCAAGCGCCTCGACGCGGCGGGCGCGATGGGGCGCTATGGCTATTATGACGCGCTGGACTTCACGGCGTCGCGGCTGCCGATCGGTCGCAGCGTGGCCATCGTCCGCAATTTCATGGCGCATCATCAAGGCATGACGATCGTGGCGCTGGCCAACACGGTGTTCGGCTGCATCATGTGCGATCGCTTCCATGCGGAACCGCTGGTGAAGGCCGCTGAACTGCTGCTGCAGGAACGCATGCCGCGCCTGGTGGCGGCCGCGCCAGTCGCTGCTGCCGATGAAGCCCAACCGGCCACGAAGACGCCGTTCATCAGCCGATCCGTTGGCCGACAGTTTGCGACGCCGCACACACCGGCGCCCGCAACCCATCTTCTCTCCAACGGCCGCTACACGATCATGATCACGGCGGCCGGATCGGGCTACAGCCGCTGGCGCGACACGGCCGTGACCCGCTGGCGCGAAGACCCGACGTGCGACGATTGGGGCTCCCATATCTATTTGCGCGATGCCGATAGTGGCGAAATCTGGTCGGCCGGGTTCCAGCCGATCCGCCGCGAGCCCGACAGCTATGCGGTCAGCTTCAACGAGGATCGCGCCGAATTCGTCCGCCGCGATGGCGATCTGACCACCAGCATGACCGTGCTGGTTTCGGCAGAGGACGACAGCGAGGTGCGGCGGGTGTCGATCGGCAATGCCGGCAGCGAGGTGCGCACCATCGAGATCACCTCGTTCGCCGAACTCGCGCTGGCCCCGCAGGCCGCCGATGTGGCCCACCCGGCCTTTTCCAAATTGTTCATCGAAACCGAATGCTTGCCAGGGTGCCATGCCCTGCTCGCCCGGCGCCGCCAGCGCGACCCGGCTGACCGCGAAACCTGGGCCGCGCACCTGATCGTGGTGGACGACAAGGCCGTGGGATCGTGCGAGTTCGAAACCGATCGCGCCCAGTTTCTGGGCCGGGGCGGCAATGCCCACCGGCCGCGTGCCGTTGCCGATGGCCGATCCCTTTCAGGCTCGCACGGTGCCGTGGTCGACCCCGTGTTCGTGTTGCGCACCCGGGTGCGGGTGGCACCCGGTGAAACGGCCCATGTGGCGTTCTGGACGATGGCGGGCTCCAGCCGGCAAGCGGTTCTGGAGATGATGGACAAGCACAGCGCGCCAACCGCCTTTGAACGCGCGGCGACGCTGGCCTTCACGCAGGCCCAGATCCAGCTCCACCATCTGCGGCTGGGTGCGGGCCAGGCCGCCCAGTTCCAGCGGCTGGCCGGGCACATGCTGTATGTTTCGGCCAGCATGCGAGCCGGCGCGATTGCCCTGGCGCAGGGGGCCGGCCCGCAATCGGGCCTGTGGTCGCTGGGCATCTCTGGCGACCTGCCGATCATCGTGCTGCGCATCGCCGATATCGAGCAACTGGCGGTGGCACGCGAACTGATGCAGGCCACCGATTATTGGCGGATGAAGCAGCTGTCGTTTGATCTGGTGATCATCAACGAACGCGGCACATCCTATGTGCAGGATCTCCAAAGCGCCCTTGAGGGCCTGGTGCGGGCCAGCCAATCGCGCGCGCAGTTCGGCGAACGCAGCCCTGGCACGGTGTTCGTGTTGCGCGCCGATCTTGTTCCCGATCCGACCCGTGATCTGCTGCTGGCTGTGGCGCGGGTGGTGATCGATGCGCACAACGGCCCGTTGGCCAGCCAGCTCGATGCGCGGCGTGAACCGGCGCTGCGCCGTCGCCTGCCGCGCCTTCCCGATGCGGCGAAAGCCGATCGCCCGGCCGGCCTGCCAACGCTGGAATATTTCAACGGCATCGGCGGCTTTGCGGAGAATGGCCGGGAATATGTGATCGTGCAGGGGCCGGGCCAGACGACGCCGATGCCGTGGATCAATGTCATCGCCAACCCCGATTTCGGCTTCCAGGTTTCGGCCGATGGTGCCGGCTTCACCTGGGCGGCCAACAGCCGCGAACACCCGTTGACGCCGTGGTCCAACGATCCGGTGGGTGATCCGGCCGGACACGCCTTCTACATCCGCGATGACGATGATGGCGCGCTGTGGAGCCCGACCGCGGCACCCATCCGCGATCCGGCCGGCACCTATGTCGCGCATCACGGCTGGGGCTACAGCCGCTTTGAATATGCGGTGTCGGGGCTGGAATTCGGCCTGATCGAATATGTGCCCATCGCCGATCCGATCAGGATTTCACGGCTCACCATCCGCAACACTTCGGGGCGGGCGCGGCGGCTGACGGTTGCTGCCTATGTGGAATGGGTACTGGGGCCATCGCGCGCCGCCGCCGCGCCGTTCACCGTCACCCGAAGCGATCCGGCGAGCGGCGCGATGTTTGCCAGCAATGCCTGGGTTACGGGTTTTGCTGGCCGCACCGCCTTCCTTGATCTGGGTGGCCGGCAGACCAGCCACAGCGGGGACCGCCGGGAATACATCGGGCGCAACGGCGATCTTGGCGACCCGCTGGCGATGGCCACCCAGAACCCCTTGTCCAATCGCGTCGGGGCCGGCCTTGATCCGTGCGGCGCGATGCAGACGCAGATCGAACTGGCCGATGGCGCCAGCATCGAGATCCTGTGCCTGATGGGCGAAACGGAGGGCGACGATGCCGCGCGCACGCTGATCGAACGCTATCGCACCGCCGATCTTGATGCCGTGCTGGCCGAAGTGACCGATGATTGGGCGGACGTGCTCGGCGCGGTGAATGTCACCACGCCCGACCGTTCGCTCGACATCATGCTCAATGGCTGGCTGCTCTATCAAACGCTGGCTTGCCGCATCCGCGCGCGCGCCGGCTTCTATCAGGCCAGCGGCGCCTATGGTTTTCGCGACCAGCTGCAGGACGTGATGGCGCTGGCCACGGTGCGCCCCGCCATTGCCCGCACTCAGATCGTGCGCGCGGCGGGCCGGCAGTTCATCGAAGGCGATGTGCAGCATTGGTGGCTGCCGCAGGCCGGCAATGGCGTGCGCACCCGCTTTGCCGATGATCGCGTGTGGCTGGCGCTGGTGACGGCGCATTATCTTTCGGCAACCGGCGATGCCGCGATCCTGTCGGAAGAGATTGCGTTTCTCGATGGCCCCGTGTTGGCCCCGGGCGAGATGGAAAATTTCTTCCATCCCGGCATCAGCAACACCTTGGCCAGCCTGTATGAACATTGCGCGCGGGCGCTGGATGCCAGCCTTGCGGTCGGGGTGCACGGCCTGCCGCTGTTTGGCGGTGGCGACTGGAACGACGGCATGAACCGCGTCGGCCATGAAGGGCTGGGAGAAAGCGTTTGGATGGGCTGGTTCCTCGATGCCAGCCTGGCGGCGTTCATGCCGATTGCCGCTGCCCGCGGTGACACGGCGCGCGTTGCGGCGTGGACGGCCCATGCCGCCGCCTTGCGCGCGGCGCTGGATGGCGAAGCCTGGGATGGTGACTGGTACCGGCGGGGCTGGTTCGATGATGGTGCGCCGCTGGGATCATCGGCGAGTGACGAGTGCCGAATCGATTCCATCGCCCAATCCTGGGCGGTGATTTCGGGCGGCGGCGATCCGGCGCGGGCGCGCCGTGCCATGGCATCAGCCGCTCGCGAACTCGTCTCGACCGAAACCGGGCTGGCGCTGCTGTTTGCGCCGCCGTTCGATCACACGCCGCTCGATCCAGGCTATATCAAGGGTTATCCCCCCGGCATCCGCGAAAATGGCGGGCAATATACCCATGCGGCCCTGTGGTCGGTGATTGCCTGGGCCATGCTGGGCGACGGCAACCAGGCGGGCTCGCTGCTTGCCATGCTCAACCCGATCAACCACAGCCTCACGCCCTCGGAACTGCATCGTTACAAGGTGGAGCCTTATGTGGTGGCCGCCGATATCTATTCGCGGCCGCCCAACGTGGGGCGCGGCGGCTGGACCTGGTATACGGGTGCGGCCGGCTGGATGCAGCGGGCGGGCCTTGAACATCTGTTGGGCGTGCGCATTCGCGATGGCTTCCTGGAGATCGATCCCTGCATTCCCGATCACTGGCCGGGCTTTGACGTGACGCTTCAGCACATCGGCTGCAGGTACGACATCAGCGTCACCAACCCGCACGGTGTGTGCCGTGGCATTGCCGCTGCCGAGGTGGACGGGGTGCCTTGCCCGCTAAACCCCGCTGGCACCCCGTTGCGGATTCCGTTGCAGCGCGGTGCGGTTAGCTGCGCGATCAGGATTATTTTGGGTTCTCGGCAAAGCCAGTGAACGAATCCCCCGGTCAGGCGTTTTACCTGCGTGCGCCATGCAAAAAAGGAGTGCCGCAATGATTGTGTTCGCCATCGTCAAGGAACCCTATGGCTGGGCGGTTCGCCGCGATGACTGCATGATGATGCCCGCTGCTTGCCGCGACGCCGCCATTTCCGCGGCCGAACGGATGGTGCGCGCGCTCAGCAACCAAGGTGAGCGGGCCGTGCTGCAATTCGAAAGCGCAGAGGGCCACGCGGCCGTTGCCGGCAATAATGCCGGCTGAACCGAGAGGGGCACAATTCGGGTTCAGGATTCCACCCTTTCTGCCACCACGCAACAGCGCATCTGCCTGATCCGGCCGGTTCGGTTGCCGATCAGGCCGGGGGC
This sequence comes from Sphingomonadales bacterium 32-65-25, assembly GCA_002280855.1. Classification (GTDB taxonomy): domain Bacteria; phylum Pseudomonadota; class Alphaproteobacteria; order Sphingomonadales; family Sphingomonadaceae; genus Sandarakinorhabdus. Next base: position 115,830 of record NCEU01000002.1, read on the forward strand.
TGCAGTTGCCAGCGCCAGGCGTCGCCGATCTCGTGATCCTGCGCCATGCCGGTGAAGCCAAAGCCCAGGCGGCGCAGAATATGGGTGGAGGCGTTTTCTTCCGGCAAGGTCTTGGCCCAGATCGGCAGGGCTGGATCGGCAGCGCGGGCAAGGGCCACCAACGCAGCGGCCGTGCGCCCGGCATGGCCCCGTCCTTCAAGATCAGACCGGGTGAAATAGGCGATCTCCACGCCGTCTGCCCCGGGCGGGCCAACGAAGGCGCCGCCGCCCACCATCTCGTCGCCCACAAAGGCCAGATAGGAAATCCACGGCGGGTGGTGGCCCTGTTCCGCATAGAGCTGGCGCGTGGCATCGAGCAGGGCGGTCGTTTCGTCGGGCCATGGGCCATCGCGGCCATCACAACGGCCATCGGCGGCAATGGGCAGCAGCCTCAACACCGCCACTGTCAGGCCAGCAGCTCCACGTCCCAATACAGATAATCGCGCCAGGTCTCGTGGCAATAATGCGGCGGGAAGGCGCGGCCGTGGGCCTGCAGATCATGGGTGGTGGGCTGGCCGGGGCGTGACAGCAGGTGCATGTGCGCTTCGGCCGGGGTGCGGCCGCCCTTTTTCAGGTTGCACGGCGCGCATGCGGTGGTGACATTTTCCCACGTCGTGCGGCCGCCGTAAGCCCGCGGGACGACATGATCAAAGGTGAGTTCGCCGCCCGGCACGTTGCAATATTGGCAGGTGAAGCGATCGCGCAGAAACAGGTTGAAGCGCGTGAAGGCCGAGTGACTGGCTGGGCGCACATATTGCCTGAGCGCGATCACCGAGGGCAGCTTCATGCGCAGGGATGGCGATCGGATCTCGCGGTCATATTCGGCGATGATGTCCACCCGTTCCAGAAAGGCGGCCTTGATCGCCGTCTGCCACGGCCAAAGCGACAGCGGATAATAGGACAAGGGGGTATAATCGGCGTTCAGCACCAGTGCCGGGCAGGCTTCAGGCGAAATCAGGCTGCGTTCGGTGACGAACTTCTGTTCCAGCAACTCAGCCGTCAACATTGGGCCCTCCCCAAACATCGGGGTGGCAACGCTCGACACGGGCCCAGTCGCACAAGAGTTGCCGCACAAGGGCCGCATCTCCAGGGCCGCCAGCGCGGCCGTTCCGTGATGCGCAATCTTTACAACACATTGTATGTCAGGCCAATGACACTACCGGATTTCGTTGTGGATAATGTGGATAAGTCTCCGATCACCACCCGCTTTGCGCCGTCGCCCACAGGCTTGCTGCACCGGGGACACGCCTTTTCGGCGCTGCTTGCGTGGCAGCGCGCGCGGCAGTCTGGCGGGCGCTTCATCCTGCGCATCGAGGATATCGACACCACCCGCTGCCGCCCGGAATTTGAAGCGGCGATCATGGCAGACCTCACATGGCTGGGGCTGGACTGGGATGAGCCAGTGTGGCGGCAAAGCGAGCGCGGGGCGGTGTACCGCGCGGCGCTGGATCAGCTGGTGGCCATGGGCGTTGCCTATCCCTGTTTCTGCACGCGGGCCGATATTGCCGCGGCGGCGAGCGCGCCCCATGGCAGCGATGGCCCGCTCTACCCCGGCACTTGCCGCCTTCTCCCGCCAGATGTGCGCGCCCTCCGCCTGGCCAGCGAAGCCGCGGCCTGGCGGCTGGACGTGGCTGCCGCGCTCGCCATCACCGGGCCTTTGCAATGGCATGATGCCTGGGCCGGGCCGCAACGGGCCGATCCCGCCGCCGCCGGCGATTTCGTGGTCGCCCGCCGGGATATCGGCACCGCTTATGCGCTGGCGGTGGTGGTGGATGATGCGGCACAAGGCGTGACCGACGTGGTGCGCGGGGTTGATCTGTTTGAAGCGACCCATGGGCAGCGCCTGCTGCAGGCCCTGCTCGGCTTGGCCGTGCCGCATTATCACCACCACCCGCTGGTGCTGGGCAGGGATGGCCGGCGGCTGGCGAAACGTGACGCGGGTGAGACGCTGGCGGCCTTGCGGGCGACCGGTGCCGATCCGGCAGAGTTGTGCGCCGCGCTGCTTGCGCAATCACCGACGGGTCAACAAATCCTCTGTTGACCCGATTTTACAGAATATTTACCCACTGAGCAGGGGAGCGGAGTTTCCCCATCACAGGGGGAGTTTCGCATGCGTTCAGGGTTTGTGTGTGCCGCGCTGGTGGCGGCCATCGGCGTTTGTGTTCCCGCCACGGCGGCGCAGCAGTTGATCACCTTCACTGGCTTGGCCGGTGTCTCACCATCCGGCACGCCGATTGCGGCCTTGCAGCAATTTGCCGGCGCCACGGTGGTGGGGGCGTTCCTGGTCGATACGGCTGCGGCCGGCCAGCAATTGACCGGGCCGGTGGGCGGCCAGGGCGAAAGCGCGTTGCTCACCGGGGCCGTGCTGGGCGGCCAGATCGATCTGTTCGGCACCAATGGCCCGGTCTCGCTGCTGCGCACCGGCAATGATTTCGGCAACATCTTCACGGTCAACAATGGCGGTGTGGGCGGCAATCCCAACAACCGCCTGGATCAGATGGGTTATACCACCGGCGCGCGGCTGGTGTCGGGTCAGTTTCTGAAACCCTATGAGATTGCGGGCAATGTGCCGCCTGACCTGTTCATCAGTTCGCTGTTCTTCGGCCGCACCCTTCAGGGCCCGCTCACCGATCCGCCCGCAATGATCACCGACGTGACGACGCGGGATTTCGCTGGTGTGCTCACCGGACCGCTGGGCACGCCCTTGTTCCTGAACATCGTGTTCCGCCAGGGTGATCCGCTGATCGGCGGCACCTTCACCGGTCTGCCGCTGCAACCGGTGGGCGTGGGCAATCTGCAGCTCAACATCATCAACATCGGTGGCGCTGTGCCGGAGCCCTCAAGTTGGGCCATGCTGATCATTGGTTTCGGCCTGGTGGGCGCGACCCTGCGCCGGCGGCGGGGGATGACTGCGGCCTAAGTTTTCAGGAGGCTGAGGCGCCGGCACGGCCTTGCTGACGCACCCCCCTGTTCAGCCTGCCAAAGGCTGTTAGACCTTTACCCATGCAATCGACTCTCGTCTTCTTCATGATCGCCTCGGCGGTGGGCACCTTGGCGGTGCTGGCGCGTGGCATCATCATCATGGCGCGCGGCCAGGATGTGACGGGCGCGCAATCGAACCGCATGATGAGCCTGCGCGTGGCGCTGCAGGCGCTGGCGATCTTCTTCATCGTCATCCTGTTCCTGATCAATCGTCCGGGCTGATTGGCCGATGGTGCGCTTGAACCGCATCTACACCCGCACCGGCGATGATGGCTCCACCGGCCTGGTCGATGGCAGCCGCGTCTCCAAGGCCAGCCACCGCCCGGTGGTGATGGGCAGCGTGGATGAAGCCAATGCCGCCATCGGCCTTGCCCGGCTTTCTGCCAGCCCGGCCACTGATGCCATCCTGTCGCGCATCCAGAATGATCTGTTTGATCTGGGCGCCGATGTGGCGACTCCCGATGGTGTCGAAGGGGCGCTGCGCATTGTGCCGGTGCAGGTGGACTGGCTGGAAACGCAGATCGACGTTGCCAATGAAACCTTGGCGCCGCTCACCAGCTTCATCCTGCCCGCCGGCACGGCGAGCGCCACCCATCTCCACCTCGCCCGCACCATCGTGCGCCGGGCCGAACGCGATGCCGTAGCCGCAGGGGACGAGATCAGCGCGCCGGCTCGTCACTATCTCAACCGCCTGTCCGATCTGCTGTTCGTTCTGGCGCGGGTGGAAAATGCGGCGACCGGCGATGTGCTGTGGGTGCCGGGGGCCCATCGCTGAGATTTGGTTAGCGCGCGTGCAATATGATTTTACTGTAATACACCCTGATTTGGTATCAGTTCGTTAACAATCCTCCCCTAGGTAGAAATACGGTGCATCGTGGGGATGCGCACGGAGATTTCACGGGGGAATACCATGTCTCGAATGATGAGCCGCGGCCTGAAGGCTGCGGTGTTGGCCAGTGCTGTTGTTGCGCTGGCGCTGCCGGGCGTCGCGCATGCCAGCGCCGCTGTGCAGGATGTCAACACCACGCTGCTCGACAGCATCCGCGCCGGCGCCGCCGGGCCGCCGCCGCGCGCTGCCCGCGCCATCGCGATGGTCAGCACGGCCACGTTCGATGCCGTCAATGCCGGTTCGCACATGGGTTATCAGGGCTACAGCTATTCCGGCCCGGCCGTAAATGGCCTCTCGAAAGACGCGTTGGCCCTTTCGGCCGGCTACACGATGATGGCCAATCTGTTTCCTGTTCTGGCCGGCAGCCTGAACACCCAGCTCAGCACTCGCCTCGATGCGCTGTCGCTGAATGCCGGCGTGCGCGCCAGCAGCGTGGCGCTGGGCAGCTCGATTGCGCTCAATTTCTACAACGCCCGCCTCACTGATGGTGCCGCCGGCGCGCAGGTGCCTTATGTTCCGGGCACCAACCCCGGTGATTTCCAGCCGATCCAGCCCGGTGACCCAGTGCTGCCGCTATGGGGCAGCGTGACCACCTTTGCCGCAGCCAATTCCAGCCAGTTCGGCAATGGCGCGCCGCCCGCTTTGGGCAGCGCCGAATTCATCGCTGATTATAACGAAGTGAAGGCGCTGGGCTGCGCCACCTGCGGCACGCCCGAACAGCAGCTGATCGCCCGCTTCTGGGCCGATGGCGGCGGCACCTTCACCCCGCCTGGCCACTGGATCGACATCACCAACGGCCTGATCGGTGGCCTGTCCACGCTGGAAGCCGCCCGCGTCACGGCGCTGGTCGGCATGTCGGTTGCCGATGCTGGCATCACCGCCTGGCAGGACAAGTATCAGTACAACATCTGGCGGCCGATCACGGCCATCAACAACTGCACGATGGCGACCTGCGGCGTGGACGGCGAACCTGGCTGGACGCCGTTCCTGTCCACGCCGAACTTCCCGTCCTATGTGTCGGGCCACAGCAGCTTCTCCGGCGGTGCCGCCGGCGCGCTGACCAGCGTTTTCGGCAACAGCGTGTCCTTCTGCACCCCGGCCGATCCGGCTTCGGGCGTGGTGGGTGATCGCTGCTTCACGTCCTTGCGCGGTGCCGCCGATGAAGCCGGCATCAGCCGCATCTATGGCGGCATCCATTATGAGTTCGACAACGGCCGCGCGGTGAACAACGCCTTCAACCTGGGCACATTCGTCGCCGATACCCAGTTGCAGCGCACCGGCGCCGTGCCGGAACCGGCGAGCTGGGCGATGCTGATCGCCGGCTTCGGTCTGGTTGGCGCTATGGCCCGCCGTCGCCGCCTGGCCATCGTCAGCGCCTGAACGCATAGCTGATTGGGGCAACGGCCCGGCGCTGGCAGCAGCGCCGGGCCGTTGTTTTTGGCAGCATGGCGCGTCAGGTTGACGTTAACGTAAACTTGGGCCTTGACCCTGCTGCCGGCATCGGCCAAGTGCGATGCATAACCAAGCTTCGGAAAGGCTGTCCATGAAGGTGCTTGTCCCCGTCAAACGGGTGGTCGACTATAACGTCAAGGTGCGGGTGAAGTCGGATCAGACCGGCGTCGAACTCGCCAACATCAAGATGAGCATGAACCCCTTCGACGAAATCGCCGTCGAAGAGGCGATCCGCCTGAAGGAAAAGGGCATCGCCACCGAGGTCGTGGTCGTTTCCATCGGCGTGCAGCAGTGCACCGAAACGTTGCGCACTGCGCTCGCCATGGGCGCCGATCGCGGCATCCTGGTGCAAACCGACGTGACCACCGAATCGCTGGCCGTCGCCAAGGTGCTGGCCGGCATCGTCGCTGAAGAAGCGCCGGGCCTGGTCATCCTGGGCAAGCAGGCCATTGACGACGACGCCAACCAGACCGGCCAGATGCTCGCCGGGCTCCTGGGTTGGGCGCAGGGCACGTTTGCGTCCAAGCTCGATCCGCAGGGCGAGACGGTCAACGTCACCCGCGAAATCGATGGCGGCCTTGAAACCGTGGCGCTGAAGATGCCGGCGATCGTGACGACCGATCTGCGTCTGAACGAACCGCGCTATGCCTCGCTGCCGAACATCATGAAGGCGAAGAGCAAGCCGATCGCCAACAAGACCCCGGCCGATTACGGCGTGGACATGACGCCGCGCCTGACCACCCTGAAAGTCACCGAGCCGGCCAAGCGCCAGGCCGGCATCAAGGTGAAGTCTGTCGATGAGTTGGTCGCGAAGCTGAAGGAAATGGGAGCCGTCGCATGAGCACGCTGGTCCTTGCCGAACACGACAACGCCGATCTGAAGGACGCCACGCTGGCGACCATCACGGCAGCCACCCAACTGGGCGGCGATGTGCATGTGCTGGTGGCCGGTTCCGGCTGCGGCGCTGTGGCCGAAGCCGCCGCGAAAGTGGCCGGCGTCGCCAAGGTGCTGGTCGCCGACGATGCCGCATATGGCGCCGCGCTGCCGGAAAACCTCGCCCCGCTGATCGCTGGCCTGATGGCTGGTTATGATGCCTTCGTTGCGCCTGCCACCAGCCGCGGCAAGAACGTCGCCCCGCGCGTCGCCGCGGCGCTGGACGTGGCGCAGATCAGCGAGATCCTGTCGGTGGAAGGCCCGGATACCTTCACCCGCCCGATCTACGCCGGCAACGCTATCGCCACCGTGAAGTCGTCCGATGCCAGGAAGGTGATCACCGTGCGCGGCACCGCCTTCGCCAAGGCCGCGACCAGCGGCGGCAGCGCGTCGGTTGAAGCCGTCAGCGGCGCCGGTTCGGCCGGCACGTCGAGCTTCGTCGGCGCCGAACTCACCAAATCGGCCCGCCCCGAGCTCACCGCCGCCAAGATCATCGTGTCCGGCGGCCGTGCGCTGGGCTCGTCGGACAAGTTCCACGAATTTATTGATCCGCTCGCCGACAAGCTGGGCGCCGCCGTCGGCGCCAGCCGCGCTGCCGTCGATGCCGGCTATGCCCCCAACGATTATCAGGTCGGCCAGACCGGCAAGATCGTCGCCCCGGAACTCTATGTCGCCGTCGGCATCTCCGGCGCGATCCAGCACCTGGCCGGCATGAAGGACAGCAAGATCATCGTCGCCATCAACAAGGACGAAGAAGCCCCGATCTTCCAGGTGGCCGACGTCGGCCTGGTCGGCGACCTCTTCACGCTGGTGCCGGAACTGACCGGTAAGCTGTAATCAGCGCCTGCCGAACGATTTGAGGGCCGTCGCTCGCTGGAGCGGCGGCCCTTTTCGTTTGGGAGGAAGGCAGAGGGCCTCCGGCGGGCAGGGACGCAGTGCCTGCTACCCATTCGATCAATGCCTCCTTGCTACAACCTACCGGACATTGAACAGTTGTGCTGAAAGGGTGGCAACCGAAAGGGAAGGACATGTTCGGGTTCGAGCGCAATAAGATCGGGTCAAAGTGGGTTGACCAAGCAACACAAACGCAAGCGGCGTTTCGGTCCTTCTTTGAACTGATAGACCCGAATGGAAGTGGTGATAGCGCCAAAGAGCTTGGGGAAATCACGGAAGCAATCGCGCTGGCTGGGGAATGGAGAAAAGACGATGAGTGGCGGATTTCGACTTGGATGCATGTCACTATCAAGACGGAAATGGTCGACGGGAAGCAATGGTTTCGAGTGACCGTGAACTGCGATGGCCAGTCACTATCTTGCCGATGTCCGACGATCCAGAGGGCGTTCGCATTCTACAAGCTTTATGCACACATCATCACTTACCAGTTCTATGCCGCCGGTCCCCCTTGGGCGGAGTGAGCCGCGGCTTGAACATCCGCTAACCACACCAACATTGCTAATAAGCACCGACCAAAAACAAACGGATGCAGGGTCTGCGACCCTGCCCGCCGGAGGCCCTCTTCTGCCTAACCACTCACGCCGCAATCGCGCGTTCGATCCAGGCGCGGGTGTCGGGGATGGCGGCTTCGACCTGGGGCAGATCGTTGACGCAGAGGAACTTGAACTGCGGTTGGCACGCGCGGGCGAGGTAGGCGCGCACTTGCGGCAGCGGGTAATCCAGCACGGCGCCGGTGCGCAGGTGGAGATGGTCTTCGCCCGTGTGCAGCACGGCGGCGCCGGCGGCGATGCAGGCGTGGTTGTGCAGGCCTTGGGGCAGGAATTGCGAGACGCAGCGGAAGCGGTGGCCGAGATTGGCGACGAACGCGGCGCGGTGCTGATCATAGAGGCGCGCCAGCACGGAGCGGCGCAGCGGGTGGACAACGTGGGCGGCGCGGAACTGCCGGTCTGCGCCGAAGCCCGCCAGCGCCGCGGCGTTGATCTGGGTCAGCGCGTTGAGCAGCGCCGGGTCGTCGCGGCTGGCCGGATCGGCGGCGATGGCGCTGTGATCGGTCCACGCGCCGCGCAGCACCGGCGCGCCGTCGCGGAACACATCGCCGGGTGCGAGTGGCCCGGTGAGAAACACATCATCGTTGAAATAGACGAAATGTTCGGCCAGGCCGGGGATGCGCCACAGCAATGTTTCGATGGCCAGCGAGTTGAAGGTGGGCAGCGCGCTTTCATGGTCGGCAAACAGGGTCAGGTGATCGACAATCCGCACCCGCGCCACCAGATCGGCCGGCAGGCGCGACAGATCGGGGGTTTGCGCATCGGTGATGATCCAGATCCGCCCGATCCACGGCGCATGATTGGCAATCGAGCGCAGGCAATAGCCCAGCTCGTCATTGCAGGCCCACCGGTGGGGGTTGACGCCGTTGGCATGGCGGGGCGCGTGCGGCTGGTGCGCCAGGCGTTTGGCGGTGTGGGCAGGATCGTCACCGTCGACCCAGGTGATGACCGCGTCGATGCGCGCGCCGTCGCCGAAATTCTGCATTGGTCCCGTCCAGGCGAGCGTTTGGTCCGCCACGATAGAACAGGACGCGTGAGGCCATGGGGCGGTGACGCCGCCGTGTCAACACTCAGGGCAAAAGGTTCCATGGCCGCGAAAATAAATCGCGCACCGCCGTTGGCCACGCATTCGGGCTGACGTTGCCTGCTTCTGGGCCTATTTCTGGAACGCCGCCGCGATTTCCAATTTCACCTCGTCGCCCACGAACGGCACGCCGAAGCCAAGACCGAATTCGCTGCGCCGGATGGTGCCGGTGGCGCGGAAGCCGATGTTTTCCTTGCCGCCCATGTTGGGTGGGGTGCGGCCGGCGCCATAAAAGCTGACATCCAGCGTCACTGGCTTGGTCACGCCGTTGAAGGTGAAATCGCCCGTCAGTTTGGCGGTCTGGCCGGTGGTCACCAATTTGGTGGAGACGAAGCGGGCATCGGCCGGGGTGGGGCCGAAGAAATCGGGTTTGCCGCCCTCCTTGCCGGCACGCAGCAGATGCTGGGTGAGGCCGGTGCTGGCGGTGGTCACCTTGGCGATGGGAATGGTCACGTCCAGCTTGGTTGCCTCGGGCTGCTTCGGATCAAAGGTCAGGCGGCCGGTGACGCTGCCGAACATGCCCGTGTAGGGCGTGAAGCCGAGGTGATCGAGCGTCCACACCACCAGCGTGTGATCGGGATCAGCGGTGTAGGTGCCGCCGCTGATGGCGGCTGCGTTGCGGCTGCCCGGCGCTTGCGCGGTGGCGGTTTGGGCGATGGCGGCGACGGCCAGTGCCATCACGATCGGGAACGTCCGCATCTTCATTCTCCAACTGTTTGATGCCGTCCGCCATACAGGCCGGCCCCGGCGCCCGCCAGTGCCCCTTCTGTCTCACTGCCCCATCTGTCCTGCGCCTGCAAAGCCTGCCATCATGGCAATGTTTGACGTGCAGGCGCAGGGCGATGGCGGCGGGGGACGGCATGGGATCGGGCAAATCTGTCAGGGTGATGGGCTTGTTGTGGGCCTTGGCATTGCCCAGCGTGGTGCACGGCCAGGCGGCGGCGGAGAAGGTCACCATCCACCGCGATGCGATGGGCGTGCCGCATGTGTTTGCCGATACATCGGCGGCGGTGATGTTCGGCGCTGGCTATGCTCTGGCGCAGGACCGGCTGGCGGCGATGGAGTTGCAGCGGCGCGGCGCGGCGGGGCGGCGGGCGGAGATATTGGGCGCGTCGGCGCTGACCGGTGACAAGACAGCGCGTGATCGGCGGCTGCCCGATGCCGAACTGATGCGCATGTTTCACGCCATTCCGGCCGAGCATCAGGCAATGATGCAGGCCTATGTTGATGGCATCAATCGCGCCGTTGCCGAGGTGCTGGCCGATCCGGAGCACAAGACGCCGCTGGAGTTCATCCGGTGGGGCATCAGGCCGACGCCGTGGACGTTGCTGGATTATCTTCGCTATGTCGCCTCCGTGCCTGGCGGCCGTGATGCCCATGAGATCGCGAACCTGGCGTTTCTGAATGCAATGATCAAACGCCATGGCGAACGGGTTGGCCGGCGCATTTTCAATGATGTGGTGCCGGTTTCCGATCCGGATTCGCCGACCGTCATCGCCGCTGGTGAAGACCGGGCGCCGGCGCGGCCCGTGCCGGTGGATCGCCCGGTGTCGTTGCGGGCGGGCGGCATTGACCTGAGCGCATCACCGGCACCGCCGCCGTCCGCTGAACCGCCAACGGGCGCCAGCCGCTGCCTGGTGATCGGCCCGCAGAAATCCGCCAGTGGCCGCGTGCTGATGCTGGAGGCGACTGCCGATGGCCCGGAAATCCATCTGCGCGGCGGCGGCTTTGATCAGGCGGGTTTCAGCTTCAACGCCTATGGCCCGCCGTTCATGGGCCGCGGCGTGCAGCATGGTTGGCTGCTCACATCGGGCGTCGCGCAGGCCAATTCGGTCTTTGCGGAGAAATTGAACCCACGGAACAAATATCAATATTGGTTCAAGGGCGCCTGGAAGGACATGGAGCACCGCACCGAGACCATCCTGGTGAAAGGCGCGGCGCCCGTGACGCACGAGGTGGCGCGCACCGTGCATGGCCCGGTGATCCAGTGGGACAACGCCAACAACGTGGCTTTCTCCCACAGCTTTGCCATGCGCGGCCGCGAGCTCGACAACTGGGTGGGCATTGTCGAGATGGGCCGTGCCCGCAGCATCGAGGAATTCGAGGCCAAGGGCGTCAACCGCATGGGTTGGAATCTGGGCATCTGTTACGGCGGCGCGGATGGCCAGATCGCCTTCTGGGAAGCCGGCAATCTACCCAAATTGCCCGCCGGGGTTGATCCGCGCCTGCCGATTCCGGGCACTGGGGATCATGAACTGGCGGGCTTTCTAACGCCGGCCGAACAGCCGCATGTGCGCAATCCGAAACAGGGCTATCTCCACGCCTGGAACAGCAAGGCGACGAGCTGGAGCCCGGAAGGCACCGAGGCGCGGATCGGCGCGGCCTTCCGCACCTGGGCGGGCAACAGCCTTGCGGCATCCGGACGGGCGATCACCCTGCTCGACATGCGGACGTTCAACGAGGGGATTTTCCACGCTCTGGGTGCCAGCGACCGCACGCAGACGCAGCCGGCTTTCTTTGCGCCGTTCTTCCAGGCGGCGATGGCGAGCAGCAGCGATCCGGAGGTGCGCGAAGCGGGCGCGCTGATGCTGTCGTTCAACGGGTATTACGAGGATCGCGATGCCGATCAACGCTATGACAGCGCCGGCCTGACCCTGTTCCGCCAGTGGCTGACCGTGGCGCCGGCGATGATCTTTGGCGACAGCATCGGCGACTGGTGGAGCCAAGTCGATGAGGACCGCTACCTGCGCTATCAGACCAGCCTGCTGCTGCGCGCCTTGCAGGGCGACAAAGCTGGCGCGCCGTTGGCGTTCGACTGGTTCCACGGGCGTGATCGCAACGCGCTGCTGGCGGACACGATCAAGGCGACGGTGGAGCAGTTGCGGCCGGCGTTTCCGGGCAAGCCCATTGCCGATTGGAAGCGGCCGATCTTCTGGAAATATTATGATCCGGCCGCGCAGCGCCCCGATCGGCCCGTTCTGCCAGACGATCCGGATCCGCCACGTTTGTCAGCCGTGCTGAAACTGGGGCCGGTGATGGCGCCGCACAATGGCGGCGAAGGCTGGGTGGGGCTGATGGAGATCGATCAGAAGAATCCGGCGATTTATTCGGTGGTCGATGCCGGCGGGCAGAGCCTGTTCATCGACCCGCAGAGCAAGGGCAATCCGCACCTGACCGATCAGACCATGATGCACGAAAGCAACGAGCTTAAGAAGATCGAGATGAAGCCGGAGGATGTGCGGGCCAGTGCCGTTTCGACCCAGGTTCTCGACTATGTGCCCGCGAAGCCCTGAGCGTCACACTTCCAGCAGCAAGGCTTCCGTTTCGCCGATGCTGGCGGGGGTGCCGACGTGGAACCACAGGCCAGGGTGGCTGATGCCGAACATGCGGCCGGATTCCAGCGCCTTGTTCCAGGCGCGCCACATGGTGAAGGGTTCGACCGGTTCGCCATCGAACAGGTGCCGGCTGATGATCTGCACGCCGGAATAGACGAAAGGGGCGACCTTGAGCCCGGTGCGGCGCGTGAGATGGCCGAGGCCATCCATGTGGAAATCGCCGCGACCTTCGTAGCCGTGGGCGCGCGACAGCGGCACCAGCAGGAGGAGCGCGTCCATCTGGGCGGCGTCCCAGCGCTGGGCGATCAGGCGCAGCGTGTCGACCGGGCCGTCGATCCACATATTGTCGGCGTTGATCGTGTAGAAGGCTTCGCCTTTCAGCAACGGCAGCGCCTTGGTAATGCCGCCGCCGGTTTCCAGCAGAGCTGCGCGTTCATCGGAAATGTCGATGGTGGCGGGCGATTTTCGGGCCTTCACCGCCGCCTCGATCTGGTCAGCGAAATAATGCGCGTTCACCACAGCATGTTCGATGCCGGCGGCGGCGACGCCATCCAGCGCGCGATCGAGCAGGCTGCGGCCGGCGACATCGATCAGCGGCTTGGGACGGGTGGCGGTGAGCGGGCGCATGCGCTTGCCCAGACCGGCGGCCATCACCATGGCGCTGGTGGGCAGCACGCATTCGATGTGGGGTTTGAGGCTGAGCGGGGCTTTGCGCATCACTTCACCTCGACGCCGTGGCGGGCGCTGGCCGGCACATGGGCATCGAACCAAGCCTTCACCGGGGCCAGCGCCGGATGGTCCAGGTTGGCATTCACCAGTTCCCACAGGCGCGGGTGGAATTTGGGGTAGCTGGGCTTGCCGTCGCGAACATAGAGGCGGGTGAAGACGCCCAAGATCTTGATGTTCCGCTGGGCGGCGAGGATGGCATAGGCGGCGCGGAAGGCGGCTTCGTCGAGACCCAAGGGTCCTTGCTGCCGGGCGGCGATGTACCGGGCGATCATGGCGGCTTCCAGCTCGGGCGACACCACGCGGCGGATATCCTGCAGCAGGCTGGCCAGATCATAGGCCGGGTGGCCGGCCAGTGCGTCCTGATAATCGAGCAAACCCAGGCGCTTCAGGCCCGGCCGGCCGAGCAGCATCAGATTATCGGCATGATAATCGCGCAGCACCAGCACGGGCGGATGGGTGAAGAGGGCGGGCCACAGCGGCGACCATGCTTCGTCATAGGCGGGCGCTTCGGCCAGACCGACGGCGGGCAGATACCAATCGGGGAACAGCCGGGCTTCGCGCAGATATTCGGCTTCGCTGTAGGGCGGTACGTCTGCCGGCGGGTGCTGGTGCAGTTCGGCGAGGATATCGACGGCGGCGGCGTAAATCTCATGCTCGGCACTGGCGTCTTCTGCCAGCACCGGATTCACGCGGCCATCGCCATAATCTTCCAGCAGCACCAGACCCTGATCAAGATCGGTGGCCAGCGCTTGGGGCGCCGAAAAGCCCAGACCATCGAGATGCTTGCCGATCGCCAGAAACGGCCGGCTGTCTTCCTTGTCGGGCGGGGCGTCCATCAACACGGCGGTGCGGCCGGCGAGTTCCACCCGGAAATAGCGGCGGAAACTGGCATCGCCGGCGAGCGGGCGCACGGCGGCGCCCCCCCAGCCATGGGCGTTGAGGAAGGCGCCCGTGCCGGGCGGCGGAATCATCTGGGAGAGGGAGGTGGCCACCGGCCTTCCCAAGCCGGGGGCGTGTCCCAAGTCAAGCGGCGTGGTGCGTCACCGCTGCCGGAAAATGTGAGGCGGAGCGACTCGGGTGGCAATCGGTGTCCCAATCGTTCCGGCCACTCGATAAGCAGGGCCGCATCGGTTTCGAACAGGCCGAGCGCATCGGCTTCGCGTGGATCATCCAATCGGTAGAGATCGACATGCCAGACCGGCACCGGCAGATCGTCATAGGGCTGCACCAGCGTGAAGGTGGGCGATGGCACCTCGCCGGCCCAGCCCAGCGCCTGCAGCAGCCCGCGGGCGAAGGTGGATTTGCCGGCGCCCAGATCGCCATGCAGCGCCACCACGTCGCCGGGGCGCAGCACGGCAGCGAGGCGCGCGGCCAGTGCCGCGGTCTCGGCCGGGGTGGCGAGGTGGAGTTCAGAAATCGATGGTGACATAGGCCTGGGCCAATCGGCCGGGGATGGGGCCATAGGCGCCGGCGCCGCGCAGATCATAACCTTCGATGTCGAACAGGTTCGTCACCTGCACGCGCAGCAGGGCGTTGTTGCCGGCCAGCTTGAAGCGATAGCGTCCGCCCAGATCCACGATGGTTCGCGCCGGGATGGCGACGCTGTTGCTCACCGTGGCGGTTTCCGAACTGCGATAGGCGATGCGGGTATCGAAGGAGAAGCCGGGCGCGAAGGGTGGCCGCCAATCGGCGCTGAATTCGACACGCTGGCTGATGGCGCCCACCGGGCGTTCGCCAATGCGCCCCGGTGCGGCGCCGGGGGCGGAAACACGTGGCCACAGCCACACGCCGCCGGCGACGACGCTGAGCGTGGGGGTGAGCGGCCCCGCGATGGAGGCTTCGACGCCGCGATTGGACACGTCGCCCAGCACATCGAAGCGGCCATTGGCATTGAGGTTGAAATAGGGCTTGGTGATGTCGAACACGCCGGCGACCAGCTTGATCTGATCGGTGAGCGCCAGCCGCAGCCCGGCGTCGATCTGGCGGGTGCGGATGGCGGGCAGCGCTTCGTTGCGGTTGATGGCATTGCCGGGGGCGACGCCGCTTTCCTCAAGCCCGTTGACGGTGCCGGCATAGATGACCAGCGCCGGCGTGATGTTGGCCGCTATCGTGATGTTGTAGAGCAGCAGCCGATCATCGGTGGCCTGCACACCCCCTTTCAATCCATTGGCACCCGGCAGATCGATGCGCTTCTTGTAATCGGTCCATTGCAGGCCGGCGGCGATTTCGCCCACGCCCAGCCAGCGGCCTTCATAGCCGATACCGCCGGTGATCTGCTTCACATCATCGAACTGCTGCGCCGTGAAACGGAAATCCGGCTCCGGCACGCGGCTGGGCGTATCGATCTGCACTGGCCCCAGTTCCAGCGTGTCCGACCCGCCGAACCGGCGATCACCGCTGCGGCCCCGCACCGCGAGGTGGATCTGGTGCCGGCGCGGGCCTTCGTCGATCTGGCGGGTCAGACGCACTTCGCCGCTGATGGCGGCAAAGTTCAGGCGTGGATCGACGATGACGCGCCGGCTGCCGGTGCGATCGGGCTGGAGATTGCGCACCAGGTTGGTCATCTGCCGGTCCCGCACCCGCGAGGAGCGGAAGATGCCGGCGCGCAGCTGCCATTGCGGGGCGATCTGCCAATCGGTCAGCACGCCGGTGTTGATGTCGAGCCCCTGGCCGTTCACCCAATCCGGCCCGAAACGCTGGCGGCGCGGCAGCAGGGGCGGCAGGAACTCGGTCGCGGTCTGGAAGGTGAGGCGGTGATCGTCGAGCGTCTGACGCAGCACATTGACGAAGGGAATCAGGGTGAGGCCCGGCGACGGCGTCCAGCGCGCGATGACCGTGCCACCGAAACTGTCTTCCCGGGTCTGGTCGAGGCCGTTTTCAAGCCGCAGCGACGCGCCAAGCCCAAAGCTGAGCGTGTCGTTGGCCGGCAGCGCCGCATCCACTTCGGCATTCAGCGTGCCCCAGGCATCGGCGGCAAGCAGCAAGCTGGCTGCGGCATCGTCACCCGGCCGGCGGAAACCGAAATCGACGAGGCCGGTGGGGGCGGGGAAGGGGCTGCCCAGTGCCGACAGGCCAACGCGGATGGTGGTGGTGCGGCTGATGCGGGTGCTGGGCGGCACCACCGGATCGAAATACAGGCCATCGATGCGCACATTGCCAGCGGCGATCGGCGAGAAACCGCGCACGTTCATCTGGTTGTAGATGCCGATCACCTCGCGGCCGACCGTGCTGCCAAAGGCGTCGCCAGACTGGCGTACAGCGTTTTCGTCGGAGCGGCTGCCGGTGGCCGCCACCGGGGCGGCGGGCGGTGACAGGTCGGGCTCATCGGCCGGCGGCGTTGCGGAGGGCGGCGGCACGCTGTCGTTGGGCTGCGGCTGGGCGCTCGCGGCCGTGTGGGCCAGCAGCAAAACAGCGGCAAGAAGCGGGCGGGCGATCATCCGCCCTGCGTTTGCCGCTTTGCCCGCCAATCGCAAGGGCTGGCGGCCAGAAAAGCGCTGGGCCCTCTAGAAATCGACGGTGAGATAGGCCTGGGTCACCCGGCCGGGCAGCACCGTATAGGCATTGGCGCCGCGCAGCTCATAGCCTTGCTGGCTGAACAAATTGGTGGCCTGCACGCGCAGCATGGCATCGTTGCCGGCCAGCTTGAAGCGGTAGCGGCCACCCAGATCAACGAGGGTGCGGGTCGGCACCGAAACGAGATTGTTGACCGTGGCGATTTCGGGCGAGCGGTAGGACAGGCGCATGTCGAGGCTGAGGCCGGGCGCAAATCCGGGGCGCCAATCGGCGGACAGTTCGACGCGTTCCGCAATGGCCCCCACCGGCAGCCGGCCAACCAGCCCGCGCGTGACGGCATCCCCGGTCACCTGCGGGCGCAGCAGGCTGGCACCGGCCACCACCGACAGTTCCGGCGTGATCGGTCCGGCGATGCTGGCTTCCACCCCGCGGTTGATCACATCGCCCAGCACATCGAAGCGGCCATTGGCATCAAGATTGAAATAGGGTTTCGACACTTCGAACAGGCCGGCGACCAGCCGCATGCCGCCACCCAGATTGACGCGCACGCCGGCATCGATCTGGCTGGTCTGGATCGCCGGCAGCGCTTCGTTGCGGTTGGCAGCGAAACTGGGGGCAACGCCAGATTCCTCCAGCCCGGTAACAGCGCCGCCATACAGGCTGATGCTGTCGCTGATCTGTAAGGCAGCCGTGACGTTGTACAGCCAGGGACTGGCATCGATGCCATTGATGGCGCCGGGGAAGCCGATGCGCTTGCTGTAATCGCTCTTCTGCACCCCCACCGACACTTCGCCGACGCCCACCCAGCGGCCTTCATAGGCGATGCCGCCGGTCCATTGCTGCACATTGTCTTCCTGCTGCGGGCCGAAATTCAGCACCGGTGGCGGCACATCGGGCGCCGTTGTGAGGATGTTGATCACGCCCAGATCCACCACGCCTGATCCATCAAAGCGGCGATAGGTCTTGCGGCCGCGCAGGGTCACATGCACCTGGTGCAGGCGCGGGCCGTCCGCGATGCGGCGGGTCAGCCGCACTTCTCCGCTGGTGGCACCGTTGTAGAGCGTGGGATCGCCGGTGATGCGCTGGGTGCCGGTGCCATCGGGCGACGTAAGGCGCACGACGTTGGCAAATTGCCCGTCGATCACCCGCTGGGACCGGAACAGGCCGGCGCGCAGCAGCCAGCCGTCGCTGATCGTCCAGTCGGTAATGAGGCCGGCATTGAGTTCGACATCACCGCCGCGCGACCACCAGGGCCCGAAGAACTGGCGGCGCGGCAGGCGCGGCGGCAGGAAATTGCCCTGCGGCACCGAAATCGGGCCGTGATCATCGATCAGCGTGTTGCGCACGTTGATGAAGGGCAGCAGGCTGAAACTGGCCGAGGGCTTCCATTCGGCGATGAAGGCACCTTCATAGCTGTGATCGCGGGTGGCGTTGAAGCCATTCTCCAGCTGCAGCCCGGCGCCGAAGCCGACACTGAGCGTGGAACTGACCGGCAGCGTGGCATCGAACTCCGCTGTGGGCGTATGCCACGTGTTGTAGCCGATCAGCACGCTGGCGGCCGCTTCCTGGCCCGGCCGGCGCAGGCCCAGATCGACAACGCCGGTGGGGGCGGGAAATGGGCTGCCCAGCGCCGATGGGCCAACGCGGATGATTGTAGCGCGCACCAGCCGGCTGGACGGCGTGACGATCGGATCGAAATAAAGGCCGTCGATGCGGACATTGCCGGCCACCACCGGCGAGAAACCGCGCACCCGATCACGGTTGTAGAGGCCGGAGACTTCGCGGCCGATGCTGGTGCCAAAGGCGTCGCCGGCCTGGCGCACGGCGTTTTCGGCCGAGCGGCTGCCAGTGGCGGCGACGATTGGTGCCGCGACATCAGGCTCGTCGGCCACCGGCAGTTCGGCGGGCGGCGGCGTGCTGTCGTTTGGCGCCGGGGCTGGCTGCCCGGCCAATGCCGGCGCGGCGAGCAGCCACAAGCCGGCCTTGGCCACCCGGCCCACGGAATATACCCCTGTCATGCCTCGCTCTTGGCCAGCGCCGTGCGCCAAGTCCAGCGCCAAAATGCGTAGGCATGCAATGCGGGCGGCGCGGTGCGGGCGGCGCGCCGGGCCCGAAACGACGATGGCGGCAATGGGGTGTTGCCCCATCGCCGCCATCACGCCTGCCCAACGGGCGGGCCGCATCAATAGCGATAATGATCCGGCTTGAACGGGCCGGTTTCGCCGACGCCGATGTAGCTCGCCTGCTTGTCCGACAGGGTGGTGAGCTTCACGCCCAGCTTTTCGAGGTGCAGGCGGGCGACCTTTTCATCCAGGTGCTTGGGCAGCACATAGACGCGGTTCTCATACTGCTCGCTCTTGGTCCACAGTTCGATCTGGGCCAGCACCTGGTTGGTGAAGCTGGCTGACATCACGAAGCTGGGGTGGCCGGTGGCGCAGCCCAGGTTCACCAATCGGCCCTTGGCCAGCACGATGATCTGGTTGCCATCCGGGAATTCGACGATGTCGGTGCCCGGCTTCACTTCGGTCCACTTGTAGTTGGACAGGGCCGAGATCTGGATCTCGCTGTCGAAGTGGCCGATGTTGCAGACGATGCTGTTGGGACGCATCGCCTTCATGTGCTCGGCGGTGATCACGTCCATGTTGCCGGTGGCGGTCACAAAGATGTCAGCCCGCTTGACGGCGTCTTCCATGGTGACGACTTCAAAGCCTTCCATCGCGGCCTGGAGGGCGCAGATCGGATCGATTTCGGTGACCATCACGCGGGCGCCGCCGTTGCGCAGGCTCTGCGCCGAACCCTTGCCGACATCGCCAAAGCCGGCAACCACGGCAACCTTGCCGGCCAGCATCACATCGGTGGCGCGGCGGATGGCGTCGACCAGCGATTCCTTGCAGCCATAGAGATTGTCGAACTTCGACTTGGTTACGCTGTCGTTGACGTTGATCGCCGGAAACGGCAGGCGGCCCTGCTTGGCCAGTTCATACAGGCGGTGCACGCCCGTGGTGGTTTCTTCCGAAACGCCCTTCAGGTTCTTCACCGTCTCGGTCAGATAGCCGGGGCGGGCCTTGATATAGGCCTTGAGCGCGCGCTGGAATTCGACTTCTTCCTCGTTTTCCGGCTCGCCCATGGTTTCGCCGGCTTCGAGGCGGGCGCCCCACAGCGCGAACATGGTGGCATCGCCGCCATCATCGAGGATGATGTTGGAGGTAACATCGCCCCAATTGAAAATGTGGCCGACATAGTCCCAGTAATCCGCCAGGCTCTCGCCCTTGATGGCATAGGTCGGGATGCCGGCAGCCGCCATGGCCGCAGCGGCATGATCCTGGGTGGAGAAGATGTTGCAGGTGGCCCAGCGCAGTTCCGCACCCAGCGCCACCAAAGTTTCCATCAGCACCGCGGTCTGGATCGTCATGTGCAGCGAGCCGGTGATGCGCGCGCCCTTCAGCGGCTTCGACGCACCAAATTCGGCGCGCAGCGCCATCAGGCCGGGCATTTCGGTTTCGGCGATGGCAATTTCGCGACGGCCGAATTCGGCGAGGCTCAAGTCCTTGATGGCATAATCGGCCATGGTGCGATTCCTGTTGATGAAAGCTGGAGTTGGCGCTCCCCTATCGGTCATGGCCTTTGTGCGCAAGTATAAAGATAGCTTTATATGATGTCGCAGGCGACCGGATTGTCGCAATTGCTGGAAATGCCGGGCGCAAGCGGCCATGGTGTGCGCCATTGCCCAAAAGGGAGAAACCGGCCGTGCGCTTGCCTCTTGCGATTGTGATGATGATGTCCACCGCTGCCTCTGTTGTTGCCGCCCCGATCGCCTATCCCGAAACCCAGCGCGGGTTTGAGGTGGAAGCGCGTCATGGCCTTTCGGTGCCCGACCCGTATCGCTGGCTGGAAGCCGATGTGCGCACTGACGCCAATGTGGCCAAGTGGGTGGACGCGCAGAACACGGTGACGATGGGCTATCTCGCTGGCCTGCCCAAGCGGGAAACGATCCGCCAGCGGCTAACCGCGCTGTATAATTACGAACGCTTCGGCATTCCGCGGGTGCGTGGCGGGCTGCAATTCTATGCCCGCAACTCCGGCTTGCAGAACCAGTCCGTGCTGTATGTGCAGGCAGAAGGTGCCGCGCCGCGCGTGCTGATCGATCCCAACCCCTGGGCCAAGGATGGCGCCACGGCGCTGGCCGAATGGACGCCGTCGAAGGATGGCACGCATCTCGCCTATGCCGTGCAGGATGGCGGCACTGATTGGCGCACGATCAAGGTGATGAATGTCGCCACCGGCACCGATCTGGCCGACAGCCTTGAAGGGGTGAAATATACCGGTGCAGTGGCCTGGCGGCCCGATGGCAGCGGCTTTTACTATTCGCGCTTCCCGGCACCGCCGGCGGGCCAGAAATATCAGTCCGCCACGCTGAACGAGGCGATCTGGTTCCACAAGCTGGGCACGCCGCAAAGCGCCGATACCAAGGTGTTTGCGACCCCTGATCGCCCCAAGCTGGGCCATCACGCCCAGTTGAGCGAAGATGGTCGCTGGATGGTGGTGTCGAGCAGCGAAAGCTCCGGCGGCAACGCTGTCTTCATCGCCGATCTGTCCAAGGGTGAGACGCCGCGTGCGTTTGTCAGCGCCCTCGACAAGGAGTGGGGCTTTGCCGGCAGCCAGGGCGGCACGCTCTATTTTGTCACCAACAAGGATGCGCCGCGTTACCAGCTGCTCGCGGTTGATGGCGCGACCAGCGCCAGCAAGCCGGTTGTCCCCGAAGGCGCGGCCACGCTGACTGGCGGCGCCGTGGTCGGCAAGCGGCTGGTGGTGGAGACGCTTGAGGACGCCAAATCAGTCGTGCGGTTGTATGAAACGGACGGCAAGCCCGTGGGCGTGGTGCCGCTGCCCGGCATCGGCACGGCCGGTGGTTTTGAATCATCGGATGACGGCAAGACCTGGTTTGCCTTCTCCAGCTTTGCCACCCCCGGTTCGATCTGGCGCTATGATGCGGCCACCAACACGGCAGAGGTCGTGCGGCAGGCCACGGTGGCGTTCAACCCAGCCGATTACACGGTGAGCCAGATCTTCTACCCGTCGAAGGACGGCACCAAGGTTCCGATGTTCGTCGCGCACCGCAAGGATGTGGACCCAGCCAAGCCCCACCCCACCCTGCTCTATGCCTATGGTGGCTTCAATATCAGCAGCACGCCGGGCTTCAGCGTGTCGCGGCTGGTGTGGATGGAGATGGGCGGTGTCTTCGCTATGGCCAATATCCGCGGCGGTGGCGAATATGGCGCAGCCTGGCACGATGGCGGCCGGCTGTTGAACAAGCAGAATGTGTTCGACGATTTCATCGCGGCTGGTGAAGCGCTGATCCAGCGCGGGCTGACGACGAAGGGCCAGCTGGCCATCCAGGGCGGTTCCAACGGTGGTTTGCTGGTGGGCGCTGTCACCAATCAGCGGCCTGACCTGTTCGCTGCTGCGCTGCCGGCGGTCGGCGTGATGGACATGCTGCGCTATGCCAATTGGACCGCCGGCCGCTATTGGGTCGATGACTATGGCGACATGAACAAGCTGGAGATGTTCCGCTACAATCTCGGCTTCAGCCCGTATCACAATGTGAAGGGCGGCAAGGACTATCCGGCCATCCTCGTCACCACCGCCGATACGGATGACCGCGTGGTGCCGGGGCACAGCTTCAAATATGCAGCGGCCCTTCAGGCGGCGCCGATCGGCGACAAGCCGCATCTGATCCGCATCGAAACCCGCGCCGGCCACGGCAGCGGCAAGCCGACCGACAAGATCATCGCGGAAGCGGCCGATCTGTGGGCCTTTGCCGGATATTGGACCGGTCTTACGAAATAGGTCCGTTCGGGCGGGTGATGATGAACAGGCAGGTGATCGGCAGGATCACCGCCTGGATGATGGTCACCCGCTGCGGCGCGCCGACCAGCACCGAAATCCCCACCACTCCCGCCATCGACAACACGGCCAGAACCTTGGCGCGCGGCGAGATGGCGCGATGCTGTTCCCAGTTGTGGATCAGGGGCCCGAAAATCTTGTGGCCCAGCAGCCAGTCGTGCAGGCGGGGGCTGGAACGGGCGAAGCAGTAGGCAGAAAGCAGCACGAACGGCGTGGTGGGCAGCAATGGCAGCACCACGCCGGCAATGCCGAGCGCAAGGCTGGTCAGCCCGATGATGAGCCAGAGCGTGCGGAACATCGGCAGACGTTAGCAGCCTGCCGCCTTGTTGCCAGCGATTCTCAACTGGCGCGGGCCAGCCGCATGGTCGCGGGCGTGCGATTATCCGGCGGCAGCACATAGGTTCGCTTTTCCAGCCGGTCATCGCCCATGTCGGGCCGTGCGGCGGCTTGCCCGGCCGGGGCGGTCGACAGGGTCATGTCGGCCGTGAGGATGCGGGCCAACATGGTGCGCGTTGCTCGCCACAGCGGTACCTGCAATTGGGTGGCGCTCATGCCGCGCGTGAAAAGCTGCACGATCAGCCGGTCGCGCGCCGGGCTGTCGGCGCCGTCGAAAGCGATGCCGATGCGGCCATTCCTTGCCCGCGCCACCCGGCCTTCGATGCTGCCCAAACCGCGCAGCCGAACGCGGACTGGCTCGCCCACGTCCACGCCGTCGCCTTCCAGCGCGATGCCGGAAACCGAGATATCGATACCACGCGCCAACGTGGCATTGCGGGCATCGCGCCGCCAGATCGCCACGGGTTCGTGCCATGGAAAGCGTTCTTCCGCCCGCAGCGCCGGCCGGCCGAGGCAGAGCATGGCAGCAAGGAACAGCACCACCACGTTCACCAGCCCCCAGAATGCGACCATCGGCACCAGCGCGCCCTGCATGACGATGCGCGTATCGGGAAAGGCGTTGATCACCAGCCCGGCCAGCGTGGCGATCATCAGGCCTGTGCAGGCAAAGAAGATGCCGCGCTGATAGCCGCCGCCGGCCGCGTCCGATCCCTTGGGTGTCACCTTGAACGCGTGGCCATGGGGTTTGAACAGCGTCTTGATGATCACCGGCAGCAACCGGAAACTCTGGAAGGTGCCCAGCACTTGTGCGGCGATCGGGAAGTAGCGGCCACCGCCCAGCAGCACGATGCCGCCCACTTGGGCAAATACCATCGGCACCAGGAAGAAAATCGCGCTCTGCGCCGTCACGCCCACCAGCGGCGGCACGTCGAAAAACAGGAACACCAGCGGCGCGATCAACGAGGTCATCAGCATGAGGCATTGTGACAGCCAGGCGGTGGGCAGAAAGAACAGCCGGTGCTGCCAGGCATGGCCGCGCCCCAGGGGCCCGGTATCGAGGAACAAGATCTGCGTCGCCCCCTGCGCCCAGCGCGTGCGCTGCACGAAGAAGGCCTCCAGGCTTTCCGGCGCCAGCCCGAACGCCAGCGGCTCGTTGAGGTAACGGGTGACATAGCCCTTTTGCAGCAGCGCGAGGCTAAGCAGCATGTCTTCGGTGATCGATCCGGCAGGGAGCCCGCCGCCGATGGCATCGAGCGCGGTGCGCCGGGTGATGCTGTTCGATCCGCAGCAGAAGGCTGCATCCCAGCCGTCACGGCCGGGCATGATGGCTTCGAAAAAGAAGCGCTGATCATCGGGCAGTGCCTCGCGCAGGGCGAGATTCTGCTGCAGCGGATCATGGTTGTAGAAACTGTGCGGCACCTGGACGATGCCAATGGTGGGATCGTCGAAGAAGCCCATGGTGCGGCGAAGGAACGGCCGCTGCGGCACGAAATCGGCATCGAATACGGCCACGAACGGCGCGTGGGTGACGTGCAAAGCATGGTTGATGTTGCCGGCCTTGGCGTGGAGATTGTCGGGCCGTGTGATGTAGCCGGCGCCCTTGGCGGCGCAGAAATCCCGCAGCCACGCCCGCCTTCCATCATCGGCCACCCAAACATTCAGATTGGGCCAATCAAGCGCCAGCGCGCCGAGGATGGTCTTTTCCAGCACCTCGATCGGCTCGTTGTAGGTGGCGATGATCAGGTCCACCGCTGGCCAGTCTTCGGGCGCGCGCAGCGCCAGCCGGGCTTCACCGGCATCAGCTTCGGTGCTGCGGTTGGTGCGTTTCAACAGGGCGGCGAACAATATGGTGGCATCGAACAGGCCGAACAATTCGATGGCGAGGCAGGTGAGCGCGAAGCCAAGGCCAGCCCAAGGCGCATCCCACGGGATGGTGGTGGTGAAACGCCAATGCAGATAGACGCCCACCACCAGTGCCACGCCGGCCACAATGGCGGCGCGGGTGGCGGGCCGGTTCAGCCCGAACAGCGGTGCCAGCAGCAGGCACGATGCGGTGAGCAGCAGCGGCGCTGCCACCAGCAGGGCCGGCGCGGTATCAAGATCGGGCAGCATATCCTACCAGCGCGGAAAACGGACTTCGGCGAGGCGGCCCACATCGCAGCGGCGCGCCAGGCTCTGCGGCGGCGGCAGCGCCACCAGCACGGAGAGCGCGCGCGCATCCTTGTCGGGATTGGCCGCCAGCATCGCTCCGTCCCGGCGCGCCGCTGCGCCCACGGCAGAGGCAACCCGGCCTTCCAACCAATCCTCACTGCCGATCAGCCGTACCTGCACGGGCGCACCGGGCAACACCGCCTCCATGCGGCGTTCCGGCAGCGTCACCTCGACATAGCGGCGGCGGCAATCGGCGAGTTCCAGCAGGCTCGATCCCGGTGCCACCGTGGTGCCTTTCGGCGCCGGTTGCGACCACACCACGGTGCCGGCCGGCAGCACGGCATCAAAGGCGCTGGCCCGGGCCAGCCGTTCTTCCTCGGCCCGGATCTGCGCGGCCAGATCGGCCAGCCGCGCCTCGGCATCGGCGGCAACGCTTTCCAGTTCCTGCCGGCGCAGCAGCAGCCGGTCGCGCTGCTGGTCGCCATAAGGCGCATCCATCGCGGCGCCGGCCAGATAAAGCCCACTGTTCGCCGCGCGCGTTTCGATGGCGAGTGCGCTGGCCTGGTCCTTCAGCATGGCGCACCGGCGGGCGCTGGCCATGGCTTGAGCGCGCAGCCGGTCGCGCTGGGTGAAGGTGGCGAAACGCTGGGCAGCCAGCGCCTCGATCCGGTCGCGCTGCAGAATCGCTTCGGCAGCTTCGGCTTCGCAGGCACCCAGCGCCTCTTCGGCAGCGTGGGTGGTGGCCGCCAGCCGCGCGCTGGCGGCTTGGCCAAAGCGTGCCGATCGGCTGGCGAGTCGATGATCGGCAGCGGCGATCTCGGCAATCTGGCGGCGGGCGAGATCGCGCGCCGCAATCAGCGCCGCCTGCTGGCCCTTCAGCGCCGCCAGCGGCCCGGTGTCGCGCACCCGCGCCGCCACCAGCCGGGCGGTGCGTTCCGCGACGATGGCCGTGCCCGGCGCCGGCAGATCGGTGGCGACCAGGCCGGCGATGGGCGAGGCCATGCGAATGATCGGCGCGTTGACATAGGCCTCACCGCCCACCTCGCTGGTGACATAGGGCGCAAAGGCCCACAGGCCGAGCGCCGCCATGCCCGTCGCAAAGGCCAGCCGCAGCCGGTTTGACCTGATGATGTCCTCGAAAAATCCTGCCATCGCACACCCATTTCCTTTCGCAGGATAACGGGCGGGCGAGAGTGGCTTTTACCCGGCGAGTGCTTCGGCAATGGCAGCGGCAAGCACGGGATCACCAGCGGCAATCACGGCGCCGCGGCTGGCGGTGGTGAGCGGCTGGCCTTCCCAATTGGTGATCACCCCGCCGGCACCGGTGATGATCGGCACGAGCGCAGCCCAATCGTGCAGTTTCAACCCCGATTCGACGACGGCATCGAGATGCCCGGCAGCAACCAGACCATAATTGTGACAATCGCCGCCATACAGCGTGTCACGCGCGGCGGTGCGCACGCGTTCGAAACAGGTGAAATCTTCCGACTCAAAAGCCTGCGGGCTGGTGGTGCCGATGCGCGCCTGGGCAAGATCGGTGCAGTGCCGCACATGCACCCGCGCGCCGTTCAGTGTGGTGTGCTGGCCGGGTGCTGCCATCCAGCGATCGCGGATGATGCATTGATCGATGATGCCCAGCACCGGCGTGCCCTGCTCCATCAGGCCGATCAGCGTGCCGAACAGGGGCCGCCCGGCAACAAAGGCGCGGGTGCCGTCAATGGGGTCGAGCACCCATACGCGCTCGGCATCGGGGCGATCATCGCCATATTCCTCACCGATCACGCCATCATCGGGGCGATACTGTTCCAGCAGGCGGCGGATGGCGGCTTCCGCTTCCTTGTCGGCGGCAGTGACGGGGGAGAAATCTTCCTTGGTCTCCACCAGGAAAGGTCGCCGGAACCAGGGGCGGATGGCCTGGCCGGCCGCTTCGGCGAGCATTTCGGCAAGGGCGAGATCGCTGATCGTCACAGGCCGAGTTCCTTCAGGATAGCAGCGCGATCTGCATCCAGATCGGGGGCTGGAGCGCGGGTGGCGGGATCGGCATGAGCCGAAAGCTTGATCGGATTGCCGGCGGCAATCAGCGGTGTGCCGTCGGGCAGGGCGGTGTGCACCACCATGTTGCGCGCCTTCACCTGCGGGTTGGCCAGCGCCTGGCCGATGTTGTTCAGTGGCCCGCACGGCACGCCGGCCGCTTCCAGCTTCGGCAGCCAGTGAGCAACGGGTTGGGTTTGCAGCACGCCTTCCAGCATCGCTGACAATTCATCGGCATGGGTTGTGCGTGCGTTGTTGTCGACAAAGCGCGGATCATCTTGGCGCAGGCCGAGCGCCTTGCACAGCGCGGTGAACAGCTGGTCGTTGCCAGCCGCGATCACGATGGGCGCATCGGCGCAGCTGTAAGCGGCAAAGGGCGTGATCGACGGGTGGCGGGCCCCCAGCGGCCCCGGCGATTCTCCGGTGGCGGCATAGCGGGCAATGGCATTTTCGAGGATGGCGATCTGGCCATCAAGCATGGCGACATCGACGAACTGGCCGCGGCCGGTTTTGTCCCGGTCATGGAGAGCGGTGAGGATGCCGATCACTGTGAACAGCCCGGCGGTGATGTCGCCAACGCTGGTGCCCACCCGAGTCGGCGGGCCGCCGGGGTGGCCGGTCACACTCATGATGCCGCCCATCGCCTGCACCACCATGTCGTAGGCGGCTTTCTGACTGTCTGGCCCGGTCTGGCCAAAGCCGCTGGTGGCGGCGTGGATCAGGCGGGGGTAACGGGCGGCCAGACCCTCCCAGCCATAGCCCAGGCGCGCCATCACGCCGGGGCGATAATTGTCGATCAGCACATCGGCCTTTTCGAGCAGCGCCTCGAAGATGACGCGATCTTGCGGAGATTTCAGATCGAGCGCGATCGATTGCTTGCCGCGGTTGATGCTGGCGAAATAGGCGCTGTGGCCCTTGATGAACGGGCCATAGGCGCGGGCATCATCGCCGCCATCGGGCCGCTCCACCTTGATCACGCGGGCACCCAGATCGGCCAGCACCATGGTGGCATAAGGGCCGGCGAGCACGCGCGACAGATCAATGACGGTGAGATCGGAGAGGGGACCGGGCATGGCCACGGGTGTAGCGATGTTTTTCCCCCTCGTCACCGCCCCGCCGGCTGGATAGACCATAGGCAACATATGAGGGGAATGACCATGCGATCACTGATTCTGGCGGCGCTTCTGCTGGGTACCGCTGCTGCTGCGCAACCGGCCGCCAATCGCGAAGCGGCGTACGACGCCCAAATCAGCAGCGCCGATCAGATGGCGTGGCTGAAGACCATGGCCGCCGGCCCCAATCACCTGGGCAGCCCGCACAACCAGGCCAATGCCGCGCTGATCGAGAAGATGTTCCGCTTATGGGGCTGGCAAGTGAAGCGCGCCGATTATCAGGTGCTCTATCCCACGCCGGTTTCCACGGCGTTGGCTCTCGTGGGCCCGGTGGCAAAGACGCTGGGCGGGCAGGAGCCGGGCATCCCGCAGGACGCCACCTCCAACAGCCTTGCCGGCGCGTTGCCGCCCTATGTGGCATTTCAGGGTGATGGCGATGTCACGGCGCCGGTGGTGTATGTGAACTATGGCCTGCCCGCCGATTATGAGGCGCTGGCGCGGCGCGGCATTTCGGTGAAAGGCAAGATCGTCATCGCGCGTTATGGCGCTGGCTGGCGCGGCCTGAAGCCGAAACTGGCGCAGGAACAGGGCGCCATCGGCTGCCTGATCTATTCCGATCCGCAGCAGGATGGTTATGGTTCGGCTGACTCTTATCCGAACGGCGGTGGCCGTCCGCCGGCCGGGGTCCAACGCGGCAGCGTGCTCGACATGATCACCTATCCCGGCGATCCGCTCACCCCCGGTGTGGGTGCCACCAAGGATGCCAAGCGCCTGACCCGCGAGACCGCGCCGACGGTGCTGAAAATCCCCGCCCTGCCGATTTCCTATGCCGATGCGACCGAGATCCTCTCCCGTCTGAAGGGTGCGCCCGTGCCCAACGATTGGCGCGGCGGCCTGCCGTTCCATTATCGTTTCGGCGGCAGCGACGATGTGCAGGTGCATCTGAAGGTGCAATCGGAATGGTCGCTGAAGACCATTTCCAACGTGATCGCCACGCTGCCCGGATCGTCGAAGAAGGACGAATGGATCGTGCGCGGCAACCATTATGATGGCTGGGTGTTCGGCGCCTCTGATCCGCTGTCGGGCGAAGTCGCGATGATGAGCGAAGCCAAGGCGCTGGGCGCGCTGTGGAAATCCGGCTGGCGGCCCAAGCGCAGCATTGTTTACGCCAGCTGGGACGGCGAGGAGCCGGGCCTGTTGGGCTCCACCGAGTGGGTGGAGGAGCATATCGCCGAACTGCGCCAGAAGGCGGTGGTGTACATCAACAGCGACAGCAATGGCCGCGGCTTCCTGGGCGTCGATGGCAGTGGGCAGTTCACGTCGCTGATCGGCAAGGCCGCTGCTGATGTGAAGGATCCGCAGACCGGCGCCAGCGTGGCAGACCGCTGGCGCGCCGGCGTGCGCGCCAAGGCGTTCGACGGCCTGCGCGGCAACCCCGCAGCACTGGCCGCGGCCGAACTGGCCGCCGATCAGCCGATGGACGCGCTGGGTTCGGGCAGTGATTACACCGCCTTCATCCACCATGCCGGTGTGTCGTCGATCAACATCGGCTTTGGCGGCGAGGGCGAGAGCGCGGGTTCCTATCACTCGATCTACGACAGCTATGATCATTTCGTGCGCTGGGATGATCCGGGCCTCGTCTATGGCGCGGTGCTGTCCAAGGTGGCGGGCCGGATGGTGATGCGGCTGGCCGATGCCGATGCGCTGCCGGTGCGTTTTGGCCCGGTGGCCGGCGCGGCCCGCAGCTATTTCAATGAGATCAAGACGCTGATCGAAAACCGCCGCAAGGAGGACGACAAGCGCGCCGGGCTGAGTGCCGACATCTACCGGTTGGGCAGCGATCCGCGCGATCCGCTGGGCCCGCCGCTGCCGAAAACGCCGACCCCGGCGCTGAATCTGGCCGTGCTGGATGCCGCCATCACCCGTCTGGATGGCGCCGCCAAGGCCTTTGATGCCGCAATTTCGGCCAAGGAAGCCAGCCTGACCCCGGCGCAAACCGCCGCGCTCAACGGCAAGTTGCGCGATATCGAGCAGACGCTGCTCAGCCCATCAGGCCTGCCGTTCCGGCCGTGGTTCCGCAACATCCTTTATGCGCCGGGCCGCTTCACCGGCTATGGTTCCAAGACGCTGCCGGGCCTGCGCGAAGCGGTGGAAGAGCGGCGCTTTGACGATGCGACCCGCGAAGCCGGGATCGCGGCCAAGGCGCTGGGTGATTATGCTGACCGCTTGAATGAGGCGGCGGGGTTGCTCAAGTGAAGCGCGCTGCCCTCGTTCTAGCCTTGCTGGCCGCCACGCCGGCGCTGGCACAGCGGATGCGGCCGGCGGATGTCGATAAATTGCCGTCCTCCGCCCCGGCGCTGACCGAGGCCTATGGCAAGGAACCAACCCAGGTCGGCGATCTGCGCCTGCCGGCGGGTCCCGGCCCGCACCCGGTGGTGATCGTCATCCATGGCGGCTGCTGGTGGAAGGGTTTCGCCACCCGCCAGAACACCGCCGCGCTGGCCAGCCGGCTGACGGAAATGGGCTTTGCCACCTGGAACATCGAATATCGCCAGGCCGGCGAGACGGGACCGGATGGCAAGTACAGCGGCGATTCCGGTGCCGGCTGGCCTGGCACCTTTAAGGACTGGGCCGCCGCCACCGATCACTTGCGCGACCTCGCCAAACGCCACCCACTCGACCTCAGCCGCGTGGCCGTCACCGGACACAGCGCCGGCGCCCATGCCGCGCTATGGGTGGCCAGCCGCCACAAACTGCCGAAGGACAGCGAGATCGCCTCGCCTGATCCGCTGCAGATCGGCGCGGTCGTGGCCATCGACGGCCCGGGCGATCCGGCCGCCGAGATCGACACGTTTGAAAAGGGCTGCGGTGTCCCGGCCGGCAAGGCGATGTTTGGCGGCACGCCGGCTGAGCAGCCCAAGCGCTGGGCCGAAGGCAGCCCGCAGGCGCAATTGCCGCTGGACGTGAAATCCGGCCTGGTATCTGCCAGCCTGTTCCTGTCGCCCACGGCCACCGCCAAGTGGGTGACCGAAGCCCGCAAGGGTAAGGACAAATCCAGCGCCCTCATCCTCGGCGGCACCGGCCATTTCGAAGTGATCGCACCGGGCAGCCCGGTGTGGAGCCAGGTCGAAGCCTTTCTGCTGGAACAACTGAAGGTGGAAAAGTGAAACTCCTCGCCTCCTCAACATCACCCTATGCCCGCAAGCTGCGGGTGATCGCACACGAACTGGGCATCGCCCTGCCGGTGGAAGACACAGCGCCGATGACCGATCCGGCCGCGCTGCTGGCGGCCAATCCGCTCGGTAAGGTGCCGGCGCTGGTGCTTGATGATGGCAGCGCCATCATCGATTCACCGGTGATCGCCGCCTTCCTGCTGGCCAGCGTGCCGGGGCAGCATCTGATGGCGCAGAGCGGCCATGATCATTGGCAGGCGCGCACCACCGAGGCGCTGGCCGATGGCGTGCTCGATGCCGCGATCATCCTGCGCTTCAACATGGCGCAGGGCATCACCTCTGGCCCGTGGGTGGACAGGCAGTATCGCGCCATCGAACGCGCGCTCAGCGTGATGAACACCCGCGCTGGCGGCAGCGGCTTTGGCGATATCTGCATCGCGGTCGCCTG
The DNA here is from genome assembly GCA_002280855.1 of Sphingomonadales bacterium 32-65-25. Taxonomy (GTDB): domain Bacteria; phylum Pseudomonadota; class Alphaproteobacteria; order Sphingomonadales; family Sphingomonadaceae; genus Sandarakinorhabdus. The sequence continues at coordinate 147,443 of NCEU01000002.1, forward strand.
CGATTATCTCAGCTTCCGCTTCACCGATCTGCACTGGCGTGAGCATAACGCGGCGCTGGCGGAATTGACGGATCGGCTGCTGGCCACGCCGGCGTTCGCTGCAACACGACCGCCGGCCTGAGCCTCACTTCTTCAGTTCGCGCGCCAGTGCCTTGGCGGTCTTTGCGCCATAGGGCGGCTTGAACCCGGCCAGCCCGGCCAGATCGATCTTGGGCTGGCTGTAGATGGCCTTGGGATGGCTGAATTCCTTGAAGCCATCGTGGCCGTGGTAATTGCCCATGCCGGCCGGGCCGATGCCGCCGAACGGCAGATCTTCGGCTGAAACGTGGAAGATCACGTCGTTCACCGTCACGCCGCCCGAAATGGTGCGGTCGAGCACGCGGCGCTGTTCCAGTTCGTCCTGCCCGAACCAGTAGAGGCCCAGCGGCCGGTCGCGGCGGTTGATCTCGTCGATGGCGCCGTCCACTGCCTTGTAGGTGCGCACCGGCAGCAAGGGCCCGAAGATTTCCTCCTGCATCACCGTCATTTCATCGGTGGCGCCGCGGATGATGTGCAGCGGCATCTTGTTGGTGTTCTGCTTGGAAAAATCCTCGTTCGCCGGGTTCACCACCACCACGTCGGCGCCCTTGGCGCGGGCGTCTTCCACATGGGCTTCCAGTCGTTCCCGGTGACGGGCGCCGAGCACGCTGGTGTAATCCGGGTTGGCCAGCATGGTTGGGTACATCTTGGCGGTCGCGGCCTTCAGCCCCTCGATGATCTCGCCTTCCTTCTCTTCGGGCACCAGCAGATAATCCGGCGCCAGGCAGATCTGGCCGGCGTTCATCAATTTGCCCATCGCCACGCGCTCGGTGGCCGACGCCACATCGGCGGAGCGCGAGATGATGGTGGGCGATTTGCCGCCCAGTTCGAGCGTCAGCGGCACCAGATTCTTGGCGGCGGCCGCCATCACATGGCGGGCCACGCTGGTGGCACCGGTGAAGATGATGTGATCGAACGGCAGTTCGGTGAACGCCTTGCCCACTTCCGGCCCGCCGGTGATCACCGCGATTTCGGTCTGGTCAAACGCCGCTTCCAGCACTTCCTTCATCAGCGCCGAAGTGACCGGCGTATATTCCGATGGCTTGATCATCGCGCGGTTGCCGGCAGCCAGCACGCCTGCAAGCGGCGCGAAGGTGAGGTTCACCGGGAAATTCCACGGGGACAGGATCCCGACGACGCCCTTGGGCTGCCATTCCACCCGCGCTTTCGCACCAAGCAGGCCCATGGGGAAATCGAGCTTGCGCTTTTCGGGCTTCATCCAGGCATCGAGATGCTTCAGCGCATGCTTGAGCGGCTTGATCGACGCCATGATGTCGGTGACCAGGCTGAGTTCGGTCGAGCGGTGGCCGAAATCCTCGCTCATCGCGGCGGCAAAGCGATCCTTGTTGGCCAGCACCACATCGAGCGCGCGGTCCAACCGGTCGCGCCGCGTGGCGGCCGTTACCGGCAGTTCGGCGGTGAAACTGGCGCGCTGTGCATCAAGCACGCCCCGCATGTTCGCGGCATCGCGGGCATCCCATTCAGCGGTTTTGGCGATCGTGGCCATGGCTCATCTCCCTTGCTTGTTTGGGCGCAGCCTAGGCGGGTTATCCGCTGCCGCCAAGCCGCCCACATTGAAGGGGAACTGCGCCGTTCTGACAGACTGGCGGGGCGCTGCGCTTTGCGGCATCGTGGCCGCAATAAAAACGCCTTGGGGAAATGATGAATGAGCAACTGGCCCGCCATGTCGATTGCCGAAGCCCATGCGCTGCTCACCGCGCCGGGCCAGCCGCTGGAGATGGAAACGGTTGCCATCCAGGGCCGGCCCACAAGAGTCTGGAAGAATGCGCCGCCATCGTTGGCCCATTGTTTCGCCGCCGGCCGCGCCCATGGCGACAAGGTCTTCATGGTGCTGGACGAGGAACGGGTGACGTTCGAAGCCTTTGCCCGCGCCACGCTGGCGCTGGCCGAGCGGTTGAAGGCCGATGGCCTGGTGAAGGGCGACCGCGTGGCGGTGGTGATGCGCAACCTGCCGGAATGGCCGGTGGCCTTTTATGCCGCCAGCCTGTGCGGGGCGATCGTCACGCCCTTGAACGCCTGGTGGACGGGCGGCGAGCTGGAATATGGCCTGACCGACAGCGGCACCAAGATCCTGCTGATCGATGCCGAGCGCTACAACCGCATCGCCGAACATCTGCCCAACTGCCCGGACCTGGAGCAGATCTACGTCACCCGCGCCAGCGAACTGGAACTTGGTGATCCGCGTGCGCGCCGGCTGGAAGAGGTGATCGGCTGGCCGATGGACTGGGCGTCGCTGAAGGACCGTGCCATCCCGGCCGATGCCCTGGCGCTTCAGCCCGAAGATGACGCGACGATTTTCTACACCAGCGGCACCACCGGCAAGCCCAAGGGCGCGCTGGGCAGCCACCGCAACATCTGTTCCAACATCATGGCCAGTGCCAGCAGCAACGCGCGCAGTTTCCTGCGGCGCGGCGAGCAGCCGCCGGCGGCTGACCCCAACGCCCCGCAGAAGGCGACGCTGCTATCGGTGCCCTTCTTCCACGCCACCGGTTGCCATGCCGTGCTCAATCCCGCGCTGGTGGGCGGCGTGAAGCTGGTGCTGATGAAGAAATGGGATGTGGTGGAAGCCATGACGCTGATCGAACGTGAGAAGATCAGCTCGGCCGGCGGCGTGCCCACCATCGCCTGGCAGATCCTGGAACATCCCGACCGCGCCAAATATGACCTGTCGAGCCTGGAGGCCGTCTCCTATGGCGGCGCGCCATCAGCGCCCGAACTGGTTCGCCAGATCGCCAAGGAGTTCAAGGCCAAACCCGGCAACGGCTGGGGCATGACCGAGACCAGCGCCACCTTCACCCACCACATGGCGGAAGATTATGAGCACCGGCCCGACAGCTGCGGCCCGCCGGTGCCAGTGTGTGATCTGCAGGTGCGCGACCCTGACGGCAAGGTGCTCGGCCCCAATGAAGTCGGCGAAATCTATGGCTTCGGCCCCAACGTGGTGCGGCTCTATTGGAACAAGCCCGAAGCCACGGCGGCCACCTTCATCGACGGCTGGGTGCGCACCGGCGATCTGGGGCGCATCGATGAAGAAGGCTTCTGCTTCATCATCGACCGCGCCAAGGACATGCTGATCCGCGGCGGCGAGAATATCTACTGCGTCGAGGTGGAAAACGCGTTGTACGAGCATCCGGCGGTGATGGACGCCGCGCTGGTCGGCCGCCCGCACAAGCAGTTGGGCGAGGAACCGGTGGCGTTCGTGACGCTGAAGGAAGGCGTCGACGCCAGCGAAGAGGAACTGCGCGCCTTCGTGGCGGCGCGGCAGGCGGCCTTCAAAGTGCCGGTTGCGGTGCATTTCAGCCGCGAACCGCTGCCACGGAACGCCAATGGCAAGATCCTGAAGACCGAGCTCAAGAAGCTGGTGGCCGGGGGCTGAGCTTCAGGCCCCCGGCCAGCCGGCCTTATTGCTCGTTGTTCGAGAAGCTGCCGTCGGCGCGCAGGATGCGCGGGCCGCCGGTGGGGGCTGGGGCAGTTTTTGGCCAGCGGGCGGTGAGGAAACGGTCGCGGGCAAAGCGCTTCACGTTCACGGCATCGCCCTGGTTGCCGCCCAGGATGTGAAAGGCCGAGGCATCTTCGCCGACATAAAAGCCGACATGGCCCTGCCAGCCATCGCGGCTGCCGCGCCAGAAGGTCATCACGGCGCCCGGCTGTGGCACAGGGCAGGGCACACCAAACCTGGTCCAGGTGCGCGCGCCCAGCGGATTGGACGTCAGCACTTCGCCGGGCAGGGTGAGGCCGATGCAATGGGCGACGAACAGCCCGCACCAGGCGATTTCATCCTTGGCATAATCAATGCGCAACCGGCGCGCCCAGCCGATGATCAGCGGGTTGGAACCGGGGCCGGTGTCTTCCTTCACGCCAATGGCGCGCTGCGCTTCGATGAACCACGGCATCGACAGGCTGTGGATCGGGTCAGGCGCAGTCTGCACTGCGGATGCCGCAAGCTTGGCAAGCGTATCGGGCCCGGCCACACCATCCACATCCAGGCCATTGGCCGCCTGGAAGGCACGGATTGCAGCGATGGTGTTGCGCCCCATCGCACCATCGATGTCGCCTGGGTCGAAGCCTCTGGCTTTCAAGGCTTTCTGGAGCTCGAGCGTGGTCATATCGGAAGTCCCCCGATGAATGTTGCCTTCGACCCTGATTGAAAACTACCATAGCGGCGCAGCGTAGGACAGCCGGTGCGTGGGGGGACCAAAAGCGATGGTAGGAAAGCCCGTCTGCATCGGTTAAAGCAGCCCGAATCTTCCCTTACACTGCTGGGCCGCCGTCATGAAATTCTTTGCCGATACCGCCGACGTTGCCGACATCGCCGATCTGGCCGCCACCGGCCTGCTCGATGGCGTCACCACCAATCCCAGCCTGATTGCCAAATCGGGCCGCAATTTCCTCGAAGTCGTCAAGGAAATCTGCGGGATCGTCGATGGCCCGGTTTCGGCTGAAGTGGTCGCCCCCGATCATGCCACGATGATGCGCGAAGCCGCCGTGCTGCGCGCGCTGGCACCCAATATCTGCATCAAGCTGCCGCTCACCATCGATGGCCTGAAAAGCTGCAAGGCGCTCACCGCCGAAGGCGTGAAGACCAACGTCACCCTGTGCTTCTCCGCCAACCAGGCGCTGCTCGCGGCCAAGGCCGGCGCGACGTATATTTCGCCGTTCGTCGGCCGGCTGGATGATATCGGCCACGACGGGATGGAGCTGATCCAGGATATCCGCACCATCTACGACAATTATGATTTCAAGACCGAAATCCTCGTCGCCAGCGTGCGCAGCCCGGTGCACGTGCTGGCCGCGGCGCGCATCGGCGCCGATGTCGCCACCATGCCGCCTTCGGTGATCCGCCAGCTCGCCAACCACGCGCTCACCGACAAGGGCCTGGCCGCGTTCGAGGCCGATTGGGCCAAGACGGGTCAGAGCATCCTCTGAGCGCTGCGGCAGAGCCCCTGGCCGGGCTCATTGCCCGCTTCCTCGCCTATTCGGGCGATCAGCGGCGGTTGTCCGTCCACACGCTCAGGGCCTATGGCCTGACGCTGGAACGGTTCGACGATTTCCTGAGCACCCATCTGGGCGGCGCCGTGACCGGCGGGCGGCTGGCCACGTTGGCTGCCGCCGAACTCCGGGCTTTTCTTGCGCTGCGGCGCGGTGAGGGGCTGGCGGCGCCATCACTGGCGCGCGACGTATCGGCGTTGAAGGGCTTTTTCGCCTGGGCGCGACGCAACGAGGGGCTGGCCTGCGATGCCATTGCCGCGCTGAAGGCCCCCAAACAGCCGCGCCGCCTGCCACGTGCCGTCTCACCGGGCGATGTGCGGCAACTGGTGGCGGTGGTGGGCGATGCAGCGGCGCAGCCCTGGCTGGCGGCGCGCGACACGGCGGTTTTGCTGCTGCTTTATGGCGCCGGCCTGCGCATTGGCGAAGCGCTGTCGCTCACCGGAGCCGCGCTGCCGTTGGGCGCGGTGATCGCGGTGACCGGCAAGCGCGCCAAGACCCGCCAGGTACCACTGCTGCCCCAGGTGCAGGCCGGGATCATGGATTATGTCGAAAAATGCCCGTTCGACCTGGCCCACGATTCCCCGCTGTTCCGCGGAGTGAAAGGCGGCGCACTCGATCCCGGCACGGTGCGCCGCGCTGTGCAGGCTGCACGGACAGCGATGGGCCTGCCTGCCAGCGCCACGCCGCACGCGCTGCGCCACAGTTTCGCGACCCACTTGCTGGCGAGGGGCGCTGATCTGCGGCAGTTGCAGGAACTGCTCGGCCACGCCAGCCTGTCGTCAACGCAAATCTATACCAAGGTCGATGCGGCGCAATTGTTGGATGCGTGGGCGGCGGCGCATCCCCGCGCGGAGTAGCCGCGCAAAACGGGCAGTGCGCGGAGGTGCCGCGCAAAACGGAAAATGCGCGCAGGTGCAGCGATCAGGCGGGGCGATAGACCCGGCGGGTTTCGGACAGCGTGATCGGTTCCACTTCGATGAAGAACAGATCGAACTGCGGGTTCACCGTGACCGTGATGTCCACGAAATCCTGGCCATTGGCGGCACCGGGGGTGATGGTTGGCGCGGTCATCACGCTGCCCAGGCCAAAGCTGTTGGCGCGGATCGCCGTGCTGATCTGGGTGTTGTTGCGGCGCGGGAACAGCGTGGCCACCCGGGCGCCTTCGCCTACACCATTGCGAAGGCCGGCATTGGCCCAGAACACGGCGCCGATACCGAAGAACACGAACACGAAGGCCAGGAACAGCGGCAGCGTCAGCGCGAATTCGGCGGCGGTGGCCCCGCTGCGGTTGCGGGCGACAGAGCGGAGCGCGCGGATCATTGCAGCCGCACCGAAGCGTCGCCGGTCAGCACATAGCCGCCGTTCTGGCCATCGCCGTGCAGAATGCCGCCAAAGCTGTACTGCGGCACATATTCGGCCCGCACCCGCACCGAAACAAAGCGGGCAAATGTCTGCCCGGCCGGGCAGAAGCTGTTCCAGTTGTCCTGGCGCTGGCCGTTGCATTCCAGCCAGTTATCCACCGTCAGCGATTGCACCGGCTTGCCATACGCCGCCCGCACTTCCGGATCGAGGTGGCTGAACGAACCTGTGCCGATGGTGCCGGGCGCCACGGCGAGTTCGATGCCGCGCTGGGCCGCCTGTTCCAGTTGATGTTTTTCCCAGAAGGCCAGGCCCACATCCATCCCAACAAACAACAGGCCGGCCAGCGCCGGGGCGATCAGCACCATTTCGGCAGCGGCAGCGCCGTTTCGGCAGCCGCGCAAGCGGGTGAGGAGAGCGTGCTTCATCATCATGCCACCAGCTTGATCTGCGTGCCCTTGAAGGACGACGCGCCTGAATTGGCCGGGCAGACGTTCTGAATCGCGGCGTTGCCGCGCCAATCAATGCGGCGCGCCACGATCTGGATGCAGCGGGTGTTCATGCCGTTGGTGCCGTTCATCTGCAGTTCCTGACGCGGGAAATAGAGCGCGCCCTGCAGCAGGCTGCTGCTGTTGCCGTTGATGATGTTGGTGGCCATGTTGCTGGCGCGGCGATCCTGATAGAACAGGATGCCGGCATAGGTGCCGGTGCTGGGCGCCGTCATGTTGAGACGCGCACCGCCTTGCATGCTGACCGTGGCAATGTTGCTGGTGTTGCTGGCGGCGTTGGTGGCGGTGAGGATGAACACCACGCCAGTGGCTGTCACGTTGGCCTGGCTGCCGAAATTCACACTGCCGGTGACATAGTAGACGCCGGGATTGAAGGTGGCCGTGCCGCTGACATCGATATTGCGGTAGGTGCCCGCGCTGAAGGTGCTGGAACGATTGGGTTGCACCCTCGCATCGTTATTGCTGCTGGAGATATTGATCGGATCCGGCAGGTTGCGATAGGGATCGCGCAGCGGCAGCGCATAGCTTTCGCGGACGGTGCCGGTGGTATAATTGCCAGGTGGCACAAGGCCCACCGCGGCCACCGGGCTGGCCGTCACGCTACTGGCGCCATTGGCGATGATGCTCGTGTTGCTGGGCGCATTGCTCATCATGCCGCAGCCCAGGTTTACTGTGGCACTGCCGCCGATCGGGATGCCGGGGGTGTCGGTGTTTTCCAGCGCCAGCACGCAATAATCGCCATTGCCCACCACTTCGGCCACGGCGCGGGCGCTGATACGAATCGGGCCACGCATGATCAGGCCGGTGAACGGCAGGTTCATGTCTGTGGCCAGGATCACCTCCACAGCAGACGCGGCATCGCGGAAGCTGCCTGAGGTGGCGGGGCTGTTGATCACCGGGGTGACCGTCATGCGAAACCCGTCGTTGCGGTTGATGTCGCCGGTCGCGGCCGCGCGCACAACCGAAAGGGTGCTGGATTGGCTCAGCTGGAAAGCGCCGGCGATCGCGCCTGAATCGGCGGCGCGCTGCATCATGCGCTTGGTCAATGTCCACTGGATCGAGTCGCTGGCCAGACCGGCCGAACCGATCAGCACCGGCATCATCAATGCCGTCAGTGTTGCGATATTGCCCTGCCGGCTTGCCTGAAGCCGGCGTACCCACAAGCAACTCATGACACTCACACCCTGCTTTTGCGCCGATTTGCGGCTTTTTAATCTGTTGCAGTTTTTAACATGTTAAATGTCAAATATACGTTAACTGCGCTACTTGGCTGTATTTTCGATCCTTTATGGCGACAGACTGATCGAATCAGGGACTATTGAACGAACGTTCCATCGGTTTGAATGGTGGTCAGTCGTGATTTGGCAATCACCCGGCGATGCCCGATTCTGGGGTGTTGCCCAGCGGTCCAGGGAACGACATGATTCTGAGAATTTGGTTCTGACATCGGGATGGCCATGGCCCGCAGAAGGTCAAATCGGCGGCAAGGTCAGGACCCTCATCCCAAGGTGTTGCTGCCATCGCCGTGGTCTGTGATGCAGCCATCGCAATGGACCACGCCGGCCATGCGCTCTTCCACCAGGCCGGCCGTGGCCTCGACACTGATCGGCACGCCGGCCGCAGAGAACAGGCCGGAAAACGGCAGGCGGGCAATGCTGGAAAGCCGCACGCGCACCACCAGCGGATCGCCAGCGAACGGCCCGGATGAGGGGCCCTGTTCGATGATCGGGGCGATGGCGAGGGCCGGCTGGCCTCCACTCGCCAACTGGGCCTGCACCGTTTCGGCAACGGCGCGGTTTTGCGACAGGGCTTCGGCGCCAGCCAGCGCGGCGGATTCCGCCTGGCGCTGCATGATCTGCTGCTGCCATGTCCAGTGCAGCGTGTCGGCCCCGAGACCGGCAGCAGCCATCAGCGCCGGCATCAGCAATGCCGTCACTGTCGACAGGCTACCAGCCTGATCCTTGGCCAGGCCCAGCCGCCATGGACCGAACATCGAAATTTAATCTTCCTTTTTAATAAGTAATTACGCACGATATATTTATCACTCTTCGTCCGATTCGTAACTGACTTATTTATTCAGTCATTATTTACCATTATTTACTGAAAATAGTCTTTGTTGCTAGAATCTTCGACTCTGTTGCCTGACGGTTTTAGATTCGCGATTCTTGGCTGAATCGGCGCGCACGCCGACACCCTGGCCGTGTGGCCGGATGGGCAGTCGTGATGTGGGCAGGGCCTAACCGGCGAGGCGGCGCAGGATGATGTCCCAATGGCGCAGGGCCGGCGCGATTGCGGCTTCCGGCACGCGTTCGTTCAGGCCGTGGGCGAAACTGTCTTCCTGGCGCATGAACAGGCCAGAGACGCCGTAGGACGGGATGCCAAGCGCGCGCCAGAACACGCTGTCGGTGGCGCCGGCGTCCATGCCGGGGGTGGCGGCAAGGCCGGGCGCCCGTGCCGAAACCGCCGCCTGCACGGCCGCTGTCACGTCAGGCCGCAGCGGCGATGCCGGGGTGACCGGCCAATCGATGCCGGTGGCAAAGCTGACCCCGGGATCCTCGGCCACCCGCCCCAGTTCCGTCTGCACGGCGGCGATGCTGGTGCCGGGGAAGATGCGGCAGTTGACGGTGAGGGTGACGCGCTGTGGCAAGGCATTGGGCGCATGGCCGCCATTGATCATGCTGGGCACGCAGGTGGTGCCAATCTGGCCGATGGTGCCGGGATTGGCGCGCAAGGCCGTGATGGCCCCGGCATCATCCGGATTGGCGGCAAAGCGGCGCATGGCGTCGCCCAATGCGTCGCTCCGCGCGCGGCCGGCTTCGGCCAGCGACGCCCGGGTGATGTCGTTCACCTGTGCCGGCCAGCGGTGTCCGGCGATGCGTGCGGCCACCAGGCCCATGCGGGCAATGGCGTTGCTGGCGGTGGGGGTGGAGCTGTGGCCGCCCGGATCGGTGATGGTCAGCTGGAAATCGGCATAGGATTTTTCGGCCGCCTGCAATTTGTAGAAGAACGGCCGCCCTTGCGCGTCCAGCCCTCCACCGCCGCCATCGCTGTTCAGCATGAATTCGATGCCCAGCGCACCGGCCTGCTTGGCCTGTGCGGTGCTGGCGATACCGTCGGTTTCCTCGTCGCCCGACAGGAAGAAGTGGATATCGCGTTTCGGCGTCCAGCCACTGGCCTTCAGCTGGGCCAGCGTGGCGATCATCATTGCGACATCGAACTTGTTGTCCTGCACGCCACGGCCGAAGATGTAGCCGTTTTCGGCGACTGCAGTGAACGGCGGCCGTTCCCAATCGGCCGGATTGGCTTCCACCACGTCCAGATGGCCGGTCAGTGCCATGGGTTTGGCCTTGGCCGAGGCTGCGCGCCAAACGAAATGGAAATTGGCGGTGCCGGCCAGTTCGTCGATCTGGATGTCGGCGGCGTTGAAACCGGCCTGCACCAACGCATCCCGATAAAAGCGGGCCAGCGCCGGCGTCTGGCCGCGGCCCTTGACGCTGGCGATGCCCACGCTGTCCATCAACAGGCGCTTGGCCTCCGCCGCATCGCCGGGAGAAGCGGCCGCGGGCATGGCAGTGCAGGAAAGGGCGAGGATGGCGAACAGATTGCGGATCATGAACCGAGACTGCGCCGCGCGCGCGCCCGCTGCAAGCCTTCGCGCGCGGTTTCCGGCTTGACGGCGCCAAGGCGCTGCCCGAAGTCAGGCGGCCATGAAGCCCACAAACTCGCTTACCCGCTGGATCCTGATCGGCCTTGTGGCCGGGCTTGGCGTCGGCTGGGCGATCAATGCCAGCGTGGCGGCGGAGCAGGCCAAGGAAATCGCCGGTTATCTGTCGATCATCACCGATGTGTTCCTGCGGCTGATCAAGATGATCATCGCACCCTTGGTGCTGGCGACGCTCACCGTGGGCATCGCCCACATGGGTTCGGGCGGGGCCGTGGGCCGCACCTTCGTGCGCACGCTGGCGTGGTTCATCGCGGCATCGATCTTCAGCCTGGGGTTGGGCATCCTGATGGTCAATCTGCTGGCGCCCGGTGTTGGCGTCGGTTTGCCGCTGCCGGCAATTGATGCGGCATCGGGTGTTGCCAGCAAGGCCTTCAACCTGAAGGAATTCATCGGGCATATCTTCCCGAAGTCCATCATCGAAGCGATGGCCACCAACGAAGTGCTGCAGATCGTCATCTTCAGCCTGTTTGCCGGCGTGGCGCTGATCCAGATGGGTGATAAGGCCGAACCGATCAACAAGGGCCTCGATGCCATCATGCACATGATGCTGGTGATCACCGGCTATGTGATGAAGGTGGCGCCGTTCGCGGTGTTTGCCGCCATTGCCAGTTCCATCGCGGTGGAAGGGCTGGGCATCCTCGTTACCTTCGGCAAGTTCGTCGGCGGATTTTACCTGGCGCTGGCCGTGTTGTGGGCCTTCCTGCTCGGTGCCGGCGCGTTCGTGTTGGGCTTTGGCGAAGTGCGCCGGCTGATCCCTGAAATCCGGGAGCCGTTCCTGATCACCTTCGCCACCGCGTCGTCGGAAGCCGCCTATCCCAAGCTGCTGGCCTCGCTGGAGCGTTATGGCGTGCCCGGCCGCATCGCCTCGTTCGTGCTGCCGCTGGGCTACAGCTTCAATCTTGATGGCTCGATGATGTACTGCGCCTTTGCCAGCATCTTCATCGCGCAGGCCTATGGCATCGATCTGTCATTGGGCCAGGAAATCGCCATGCTGGGCCTGCTGATGATCACGTCGAAGGGCATCGCCGGCGTGCCGCGCGCGTCGCTGGTGGTGATCGCGGCCACGCTGCCCTATTTCAACATCCCGGAGGCTGGCCTGCTGCTGATCCTGGCGGTGGACCATTTCCTCGACATGGGCCGCAGCGCCACCAACGTGATCGGCAACGCGGTTGCCACCGCAGTGATCGCGAAATGGGACGCCGGCGAAGTGACGGCGGCGAAACCGGCCGAATAGGCGCGTTCAATTGACTGGCGGGCGGCGCCGGTACGACAGGGCTTCGGCGACATGGGCGCGCGCCACGCCGTCGCTGCCGGCAAGATCCGCAATCGTGCGCGACACCCGCAGCACCCGGGCATAGCCGCGCGCCGACAGCCGCAACGTGTCGGCAGCCTGGGTGAGCAGACGCTGGCCTTCGGCATCGGGGGTGGCGTGGGCGGTGAGCGCTTCTCCGTCAGCTTCGGCATTGGTGCGCACCCCGGTGCCGGCATAGCGCGCCGTCTGCCGGGCGCGCGCGGCGGCCACACGGGCGGCGACCTGCGTGCTGCTTTCAGCCGGTGGTGGCAAGGTGAGATCGGCGGCCGAAAGCGCCGGTACCTCGATATGCAGATCGATGCGATCGAGCAGCGGCCCGGACAGTTTCGACTGGTAATCGGCCGCACAGCGCGGGGCGCGGGCGCAGGCGAGGCCGGGATCGGCCAGATGCCCGCAGCGGCACGGGTTCATGGCGGCGATCAACTGCACGCGCGCCGGATAGGTGACATGGGCGGCAGCGCGCGCCACCTGCACCTGGCCGGTTTCCAGCGGCTGGCGCAGCGAATCGAGCACGCCGCGCTGGAATTCGGGCAATTCATCGAGGAACAGCACGCCGAGATGCGCGAGGGAGACTTCGCCCGGCCGCGCCTTTGTGCCGCCGCCAACCAGCGCCGCCATCGAGGCGCTGTGGTGCGGCGAGCGGAACGGCCGGGTGCGCTTCAGCTTGCCGCCCTCCAGCTCGCCGGCGATGGAGGCGACCATCGAGACTTCCAGGGCTTCGGCCGGGGTGAGATCGGGCAAGATGCCGGCCAGCGCGGCGGCAATCAGCGATTTTCCGGAACCGGGCGGGCCTGACATCAGCAGATTATGGCCACCGGCCGCCGCGATTTCGGCGACGCGCTTGGGGGTTTCCTGGCCCTTTATGCTGGCGAAATCCGGGCCGCGCCGGGTTGGTTCGGCTTCGGCCCGCTGCGGCGGGGCCAGGATGATCTGGCCTTTCAGATGGTTGATCAGCGCCAGCAGATCGGGCGCGGCCAGCACATTCACCTCGCCGGCCCAGGCCGCTTCCGGGCCTTGAGCGGCCGGGCAGATCAGCCCCTGCTCGCAGGATGCGGCATGCAGGGCCGCGAGCAGCACGCCCGGCACCGTCTGGATTGCACCATCCAGTCCCAGTTCACCGACCGCGACAAATTCATCGAGCGCATCCTGCGGGATCACCCCCATCGCACTGAGCAGCCCCAGCGCGATCGGCAGATCATAATGCGATCCTTCCTTGGGCAGATCGGCTGGCGACAGGTTCACCACCACGCGCCTTGGCGGCAGCGACAGGCCAATGGCGTGGAGCGCGGCGGCGACGCGCTCGCGGCTTTCCTTCACCGCCTTGTCGGGCAGGCCCACGGTAACGAAGGTGACGGGCCCGGCCGAGATCTGCACCTGCACATCAACACTGCGGGCTTCCAGCCCCAGAAACGCCACCGTGCCGACATGGGCCACCATTAACCTTTTCCCCAAAAGAAAGGAAGCATTTGACCCTGATCACAATTCGTAGAGTTTTTGGCCCCGCGGTGCAATTGCCGCCTTAAGATTGCCACAGCTGGGCCGTATCGGGATCCAATCGTGAGTCGTCCCGACTTTCTTGACCTGCTGGTTCGTTCCGAACCGTTCCGGGTGTTCCAGATCTTGCTGGGGCTCCTGCTGATGGCGGCTGCCGGCATCGTCGGGCTGCTGTCGCCGGCGCCGATCGGCATCGTCATCTTTGGGGCCGGGGTGGCGCTGGTGTTCCGCAACTCGCGCTGGGCGCGCCGGCATTATCTGTTCTACACCCGCCAATATCCGCGCGTGCGCCGCGCCGTGGACTTCGGCTTGCGGCGCGACAAGCGGCGCGCCAAGCGCGGGCAGGAGGCTGCGGCTTCATTGACGAAAAGGGTGACTGACCCTACATCGCCCACCATGCCGCCGGTGTAACGGGCCACCCTGTTACGCGCGGCACGCCAAGGTTTCGCCAAGTCAGGATTTTCATGCTCGGGTTGAACAAGGTCGCGAAGGCGATTTTCGGGTCGTCGAATGATCGCTATCTGAAGTCGCTGCGGCCGATCGTCATGCGCATTGCTGGTCTGGAAGACCAGATCAGTGCGCTGACCGATGACCAACTGCAGGCGCAGACGCCCAAGCTGAAGGCCGAGCTCGAAGCCGGCAAGTCGTTGGATGATATCCTGCCCGAAGCCTTTGCCACTGTGCGCGAAGCCTCCAAGCGCGTGCTGGGCATGCGGCATTTCGATGTGCAGATGATCGGCGGCATCGTGCTGCATCGCGGCGAAATCGCCGAAATGCGCACCGGCGAAGGCAAGACGCTGGTGGCAACGCTGGCGGTGTATCTGAACGCCCTGTCCGGCAAGGGCGTGCACGTGGTGACGGTGAATGATTATCTCGCCAGCCGCGATGCGCAGTGGATGGGCCAGATCTATCGCTTCCTGGGCCTCAGCGTCGGCGTGATCGTGCCCAACCTGGATGATCAGACGCGCCGCGCCGCCTATGCGTGTGACATCACTTACGGCACCAACAATGAATTCGGTTTCGATTATCTGCGCGACAACATGAAATACACGCGCGAACAGATGGTGCAGCGGCCGTTCAACTTCGCCGTGGTCGACGAAGTCGATAGCGTGCTGGTCGATGAAGCCCGCACCCCGCTGATCATCTCCGGCCCGACCGACGACAAGTCGCAGCTCTATACCCAGGTCAACGCCGTGGTGAAGGAACTGGTGCGCGAGGATTTCGAGGTCGACGAAAAGCAGAAGTCCGTCATCCTCACCGAAGCCGGCACCGAGAAGGTGGAGCGCATGCTCTCCGCTGCCGGGCTGCTGGAAGGCGAGAATCTTTACGATTTCGAGAATACGCAGGTGGTGCACCATCTGAACCAGGCGCTGCGCGCCATCGTCATCTTCCGCCGCGATACCGATTATATCGTGCGCGATGGCAAGGTGACCATCATCGATGAATTCACCGGCCGCATGATGGATGGCCGCCGGTGGTCCGAAGGTCTGCACCAGGCGGTGGAGGCCAAGGAAGGCGTGCAGATCATGCCCGAAAACCAGACGCTGGCCAGTATCACCTTCCAGAATTATTTCCGCATGTATCCCAAGCTGGGCGGCATGACCGGTACGGCGGCCACCGAAGCCGCGGAATTCTTCGACATCTACAAGCTGAACGTGGTGGAAATTCCCACCAATGTGCCGGTGCTGCGCAAGGATGTGGACGACGAATTCTACAAGAACGCCGAAGACAAGTTCAAGGCGATCGTGAAGGCCGTCCGTGGCGCCCAGGAACGCGGCCAGCCGGTGCTGGTTGGCACCGTCTCGATCGAAAAGAGCGAAATGCTGTCGGACTATCTGAAGGAGCAGGACGTCAAGCACGTGGTGCTCAACGCCCGTTATCACGAGCAGGAAGCCGTGATCGTGGAAGACGCCGGCCGCATCGGCGCCGTCACCATCGCCACCAACATGGCCGGCCGCGGGACCGACATCAAATTGGGCGGCAATGAAGAAGCCCGCATCGCCCGCGAACTGGCCGGCATGCCGGAAGGGCCGGAGCGCACGGCCGCCGAAGCACGGATCAAGGCCGAAGTGCTGGCCGAACGCGAGCAGGTGAAGGCCAATGGCGGCCTGTTCGTGCTGGGCACCGAGCGTCACGAAAGCCGCCGCATCGACAACCAGCTGCGTGGCCGTTCCGGCCGCCAGGGCGATCCCGGCCTGTCACGTTTCTACCTGTCGCTCGACGATGATCTGCTGCGCATCTTCGGCCAGCAGAACATGCTGACCCGCCTGATGAACTCCGGCCTGGAAGAGGGCGAGGCGATCATCCACCCGTGGATTTCGAAGGCGATCGAAACCGCCCAGAAAAAGGTGGAAGCCCGCAACTACGACGTGCGCAAGCAGCTGCTGCAATACGACGACGTGATGAACGACCAGCGCAAGGTGGTCTATGAACAGCGCGCCGACGTGATGGATTCGGAAACCGTCGGTGATGTCGTGATCGACATGCGCCACGAAAGCGTGAACGCCATTGTTGCCGCCCGCTGCCCGATTGGCAGCTATCCCGAACAATGGGATGTGGCGGGCCTGCAGGAAGATGTGACTGGCACGCTCGGCCTGTCGGTTGATGTCGCGGCCTGGGCCAAGGAAGAGGGCATTGATCCCGAAATCGTCGTCGATCGCCTGATCGAACAATCCGATGCGCTGGTGGCCGCCAAGGCCGCCGAACTGCCGGCCGAAACCTGGATCAGCATCGAAAAGAGCTTCCTGCTGCAGGCGCTCGACCATCACTGGAAGGAGCATCTGGCCACGCTGGATTCGCTGCGTTCGGTCATCCACCTGCGCGCCTATGCCCAGAAGACGCCGATCAACGAGTACAAGCGCGAGGCCTTTGCGCTGTTTGAACGCATGCTGCAGAATGTGCGCGAAGACGTGACGCGCATGCTGGCCAATGCACAGTTCGCGCTGCAGGCTGACGAACCGCCGCCGGAATTGCCGTCGTTCATCACCACCCACATCGATCCGGCCACCGGCCAGAACGAAGCCGGCCCGACGCTCAACTTCGATGCCTTCGGTTCGGCTCTCCCCGCCGGCATGCTCTCCGCCGCGCAGAGCGCCGCCGAAATGATCGACATCGATCCGGCCGATGTGGAGGAATGGCGCCAGACCGTCAGCCGCAACGCCGAATGCCCATGCGGTTCCGGCCGCAAGTTCAAGCACTGCCACGGGGTGCTGTAAGGCAGCGCAGCGGCGTCGGTTGCCGCTGCCGTCAGGGCCCGGCGACCGCTCCGCTGATCTCGGCCACCCGCAGTTCGCCGTCCCGCGTCTGGCCGCCCAGTTCCAGGAAGCGGCGCATGGCGTGCCGAGCCGGATTGCTGAACAGCAGCGTCTGGAACAAGTCGGCTTCCTGCTGGCAGCCCTCCGCCATCGGCAGCGTCGCGCTGTCCACCGACTGCTTGGCCAGGCGCACCGCGTCCGCCGGGAAGCTTGCGATGCGGCGGGCCAGTGCGTCCACATGCGCGTCGATCGCGTTGGCGGGCAGGGCGCGGTTCAGCCAGCCCCAGCGTTCCGCTGTTTCGGCGTCCACGTCGATGCCGCCCAGGATGATCTCCATGGCGCGTGCGCGGCCGACGAGGCGCGGCAGATTCTGGGTGCCGGTGCCGCCGGGCAGGATGCCGATGGGCACTTCCATCTGGTTGATCACGGTCTTGCCAATGACGCCGAAGCGCATGTCGAAATTCATCGACAGTTCGGCGCCGCCGCCACCCACCCGGCCTTCGATCTGCGCTATCGTCACCTTGTCCATGGTGCGGAACCGCTGGCACATGGCGTGATAGGCGTTGGCATCGTCGGTTGGCGGCGCCGGTGCATCAGCCATGGCGATCAGCGCGGCGACATCGAAATGGGCCAGGAAGAAATCCGGGTCTGCGCTTTTCAGCACGAACACCAGCGCCGCCGGATCGGCTTCCAGTTCTTCCGCCAGCCGCGCCAGTTCCCCGAACAGCGCCATGGTGATCAGGTTGATCGGCGGATTGTTGACCACTGCGGTGACCAACGGGCCATCGCGCTGCACATCGATGAGGGTGTAGCCGTCGTACGCCATGATCTGTCTCCCGAAGTGCCGGTGACCGAGATGTTAGGCCGTGAACGCAGGGAGTCCACCCTTCGTCATGGAGAGGACTGCTGGGCCCGGAATCGCTTGCGAGCCCGGTGTCGGCTTTGTAGCACTAGGGCAGGGGCAGCCATCTTGGCGCTGAACAGGTGCAACATGGGCAACAGGCGTTTGGCGCAAACAATGATGCTGTTGCTGGGTGTGTGCCTGCACAGTCTCGCTGCGGCCTCCACCTTGATCACCGGGGCCAGCGTCCATGATGGGTCCGGCGCCCCGGCCCGGCAGGTCGCCGTGCGCATCGACAAGGATCGCATTCTCGCGGTCGGCGCCCTGCAGCCACTGGCCGGCGAGCAGGTGATCGACGCCAAGGGGCTGGTGCTGGCCCCCGGCTTCATCGACAGTCACAGCCACCACGATCGCACCGATTATGCCGAGCGTGCCATGGAGCCGTTGCTGGCCCAGGGGGTGACGACGATTGTCGTTGGCCAGGATGGCGACGGCGATGCGCCGCTGGCCGACGTCGCCGCCAAGTTCGCCGCCCGCCCCGCCGCCATCAATATCGCGTCTTACACCGGCCACGGTTTCCTGCGCGATCGGGTGATGGGCGCGAACTACAAGCGGGTCGCTACCCCGGCCGAAGTGCAGGCCATGCAGGCGCTGCTCGCGGCGGACCTGAAGGCGGGCTCGCTGGGGTTCTCGACCGGCCTTGAATATGATCCCGGCATCTATTCTGCCCGTGATGAAGTGCTGGCGCTGGCCGGCACCGCCAAGGCCGGCGGCGGCACCTACATGAGCCATATCCGCTCCGAAGATGTCGCCTTTGACGACGCGATCGACGAGATCCTCGAGATCGGCGCAAAAACCGGCATCCCGGTGCAGATCTCCCACCTCAAGCTTGGCATTGTTGATCGCTGGGGCCAGGCCAAGGCCGTGCTGGCCAAGCTCGACGCCGCCCGCGCCCGCGGCATCAAGGTGACGGCCGATGTGTACCCGTATGAATATTGGCAATCGACGCTGAGCGTGCTGTTCCCCAAGCGCGATTTCACCGATCTCGCCGCCAGCCGTTTTGCGCTGACCCACCTCACCACGCCGGCCGGCATGCTGATCGGCTATTATGCGCCCGAACCATCGTTTGTGGGCAAGACCATCGCCGATATTGCCGCGTTGCGCGGTGAGGAACCGGCGGTCACCTATCTGTGGCTGATCAACAATGCGCAGGCCTGGAAAGCCGCCCATCCGGAAGCGACGCGGGTGGAATCGGTGATCGGCACCGCGATGGCGCCCGCAGACATCGCCGATTTTCTGGCCTGGAAGCACAGCAACCTGTGTTCCGATGGCGGCATCGGCGGGCTGCATCCGCGCGGTTATGGTGCCTTTGGCCGCATGGTGCGTGTCTATGTGCGCGAGACCGGCCGGCTCACCCTGGCCGAAGCCATCCACAAGATGACCGGGCTTTCCGCCGAACATCTCGGCCTGAAAACCCGTGGGCTTATTCGCCCCGGGATGAAGGCCGATCTGGTGCTGTTCGATCCCGATCGCTTTGCCGACAAGGCCACGGTGCAGTCGCCCAACGCACTGGCGGTCGGCATGAACAGCGTGATCATCGGCGGCGAGATTGTCTATCGCGATGGCAAGCCCACCGGCGCCTACCCCGGCCAGTTCCTCAAGCGCGGGCAGGATTGATGCAGCGCCGGGCGTTCCTCGCCGGCGTTGCCGCGCTGGCCGCCACGCGCGCGACCGCCGCGCCGGTGCTGATGGCCGACAATTACGGCCTGACGCCGGCCAGTGCGGCACGGCGCAACGGCTGGATCGAGGTGGATGCCGCCGCATTCGAAGCCAATATCGATACGGTGCGCGCGACCATCGGCAGCGCCAGCCTTTGCGCGGTGATGAAGGCGGACGCTTACGGAAATGGTATCGCCCTCTTGATCCCGTCGATCATTGCCAAGCGCATCACCGATGTCGCCTTCACCGCCAATGACGAGGCGCGGGTGGCGCGCAAACTCGGGTATCGCGGCCGCCTGATCCGCATCCGGGCCGCCACGCCAGAGGAGATGGAGGACGCATTCCCGCTTGGCGTCGAGGAGCTGATCGGCAATCCGGAGGCAGCCGCGCGGCTGCAGATGCTGTGGCGCAACACCCACCGCCGTCAGCGCCTGCCCGTCCATCTCGCGCTCAACGCTGGCGGCATGTCCCGCAATGGAGTCGAGCTTTCGACCGACTATGGCAAGGCAGACGCGCGCGCGCTGCTGGCGCTGGACGGGTTGGCGATCCGGGGTGTCATGACCCATTATCCCAGCGAGGAGGCGGGTGACATCCTGGGCCAGCTCGCCCGCTTCGAGGCAGACGTGGCCTGGCTCACCGCTGCGGGTCTGGCCACGCCCGGCCTGGTGCGCCACAGCGCCAACAGCTTCACCACGCTCCAGCATCCCGAAACCCGGCTCGACATGGTGCGGGTTGGCGGGCTGCTCTATGGCGATCCCGGTTCGGTGAAGACAGATCGGTTCGTGCCGACCATGGCGATCAAGTCGCGGGTGGCGGCGGTCAATCACTATCCGGCCGGGCAAACGGTGAATTACGACCGCACGTGGCGGCTGGAGCGCGAATCCTGGCTGGCCAATATCCCGCTCGGCTATTCCGATGGCGTGCGGCGCAGCCTCAGCCGCAGCAACCGACCGGAATTCCCCGCCGAAACCCGCAACCGCACCGAAGTGCTGATCGGCGGCCGACGCTTCCCGGTGGTGGGCCGGGTGACGATGAACACGCTGATGGTTGATGTGACCGACGCCCGCGACACGGTGCGGCTGGGCGACGAGGTGGTGCTGTTCGGCGCGCAGGGCGGTGAGCGCATCACCCAGGCCGAACTGGAAGCCAATTCCCAGGCCTATGGCCCCGAATTGTTGGGCGTGCTGGGTGCCGGCCTGCCGCGTGTTCTCAAGCCCAGCGCCGGGCAGGGAGCGGGTTGAGGCCACACCCCTACCCGTTGACCCGGGGGCCCATTGCGGGTAAGGGCGCGCATCCCTGATCGGTGGCAACGCTGGCGGGGGATACGACAGACGGCACCGTGCGTGGGCGGCCTTCCGGGAACCGGGGGGCCTTTCGCGCTTATGTGATGACCGCCTTCACGGGCGTCATCAACGGGGCAGATCTGGAGTAGGCGTTTGGCCATGGTGGCCATTTGCCGAAGCGAGAAGAGAGACGATGCCAACGATCAACCAGTTGATCCGCAAGGGTCGCACGCCGCAAAAGGCGCGCAACAAGGTGCCGGCCATGGAGGCCAACCCGCAGAAGCGTGGTGTTTGCACCCGCGTTTATACCACCACCCCCAAGAAGCCGAACTCGGCGCTCCGCAAGGTGGCCAAGATCCGTCTGACCAATGGCTTTGAAGTCATCGGTTATATCCCGGGTGAAGGCCACAACCTGCAGGAACACTCGGTCGTGCTGATTCGCGGCGGCCGCGTGAAGGATCTTCCCGGCGTGCGCTACCACATCGTTCGCGGTGTGCTCGACACGCAGGGTGTGAAGAACCGGAAGCAGAGCCGTTCGAAGTACGGCGCGAAGCGTCCGAAGTAAGGGGGATATAGATCATGTCACGTCGTCGTCGCCCCGAAAAGCGCGTCATCCTGCCGGATCCCAAGTTCGGCGATCAGGTGCTTTCCAAATTCATGAACCTCGTCATGCTGCAGGGCAAGAAGTCGGTCGCCGAATCGATCGTCTATTCCGCCCTGGAAGTGATCGAGACCAAGAGCCGCCGCGAACCGCTGGGCGTGTTCCACGATGCGCTGGCCAACGTGCGCCCGGGTATCGAAGTGCGCAGCCGCCGCGTCGGTGGTGCCACCTATCAGGTGCCCGTCGAAGTGCGTCCGGAACGTGGTCAGGCCCTGGCCATCCGCTGGATCATCTCGGCCGCCCGCAAGCGCGCCGAGCACACCATGGCCGCCCGCCTGTCAGCCGAGCTGATGGACGCCGCTGCCAACCGTGGTTCGGCCGTGAAGAAGCGTGAAGACACGCACCGGATGGCGGAAGCCAACCGCGCCTTCTCGCACTATCGCTGGTAAATCGTTTTGGCCGGCGCTGCGTGCAGTGCCGGCCACCAATCCTGTTCTTCTAAGCCCGAGGCCCTTTTCCCATGCCCCGCACTCATCCACTTGAGCGTTATCGCAACATCGGCATCATGGCCCACATTGATGCCGGCAAGACGACCACGACCGAGCGCATCCTGTATTACACCGGCAAGTCCTACAAGATTGGCGAAGTGCACGAAGGCACCGCCACCATGGACTGGATGGAGCAGGAGCAAGAGCGCGGTATCACCATCACCAGTGCGGCAACCACCTGCTTGTGGTCGGCTGACGAAGGCAATGGCCCCGAGCACCGCATCAATATCATCGACACCCCCGGGCACGTCGATTTCACCATCGAAGTGGAGCGCAGCTTGCGCGTGCTCGATGGTGCCGTGGCCTGCTTTGACGGCGTGGCGGGCGTTGAGCCGCAGTCTGAAACCGTGTGGCGCCAGGCCGACAAGTACAAAGTGCCGCGCATGTGCTTCGTCAACAAGCTCGATCGCACCGGTGCCAACTTCAATCGCTGCGTGCAGATGATCAAGGATCGCCTCGGCGCGCGTCCGGCGGTGCTGTATCTGCCGATTGGCCTTGAGAGCGATTTCATCGGTCTGGTCGATCTCGTGCAGAACCGCGCCATCGTCTGGCTCGAAGAAAGCCTGGGCGCCAAGTTCGAATACAAGGACATTCCGGCTGACATGGCGGAAGCCGCCGCTGTCGCCCGTTCCGAGCTGATCGAAATGGCCGTCGAGCAGGACGACGCGCTGATGGAGGCCTATCTCGAAGGCACCGAGCCGACGACGGCCCAGCTCAAGGCGCTGATCCGCAAGGGCACGCTGAACTTCGATTTCGTGCCGGTGCTGTGCGGTTCGGCGTTCAAGAACAAGGGCGTGCAGCCGCTGCTCGATGCCGTGGTCGATTATCTGCCGAGCCCGCTCGACATTCCGCCGATGCACGGCATCAACTTGAAAGAACAGGACGAAATCCGCGAAGCGTCGGATGATGCGCCGTTCTCGGCGCTGGCCTTCAAGATCATGACCGATCCGTTCGTTGGCACGCTCACCTTTGCCCGCATCTATTCGGGCAAGATGGAAGCCGCCTCGACCGTGCTCAACTCCGTCAAGGACAAGCGCGAAAAGATCGGCCGCATGCTGCTGATGCACGCCAACAACCGTGAAGACATCAAGGAAGCCTTTGCCGGCGACATCATCGCGCTGGTTGGCCTGAAGGATGTGACCACGGGTGACACGCTGTGTGCGCCGCTGAAGCCGATCATCCTGGAGCGCATGGAGTTCCCCGAGCCCGTGATCGAAGTGGCCGTGGAACCCAAGACCAAGGCCGACCAGGAAAAGATGGGCATCGCCCTCAACCGCCTGGCGCAGGAAGATCCGTCTTTCCGCGTGTCGTCGGACAATGAAAGCGGCCAGACCATCATCAAGGGGATGGGCGAACTTCACCTGGAAATCCTGGTGGATCGCATGCGCCGCGAATTCAAGGTCGAAGCCAATGTGGGTGCGCCGCAGGTGGCCTATCGCGAGTCGCTGGCCCGCAAGGTGGACGTGGATTACACCCACAAGAAACAGTCCGGCGGCTCCGGCCAGTTCGGGCGGATCAAGTTCACTGTCGAACCCGGCGAGCGCGGTTCGGGTGTCATCTTCAAGGATGAGGTCAAGGGCGGCAACGTGCCCAAGGAATATATCCCGGCCGTCGAAAAGGGTATCCGCGAAGTTGCTTCGTCGGGCCACCTGATCGGCTTCCCGCTGATCGATTTCACGGCCACGCTGTATGACGGCGCTTATCACGACGTCGATTCTTCGGCCCTGGCGTTTGAAATCACCGGGCGTGGCGGCATGCGCGAAGCGGCGGACAAGGCCGGCATCAAGATCCTCGAACCGATCATGAAGGTCGAGGTGGTGACGCCGGAAGATTATCTGGGTGACGTGATCGGCGACTTGAACAGCCGCCGTGGTCAGATCCAGGGCACCGATACCCGCGGCAATGCGCAGGTGATCGATGCCATGGTGCCGCTGGCCAACATGTTCGGGTACGTGAACAATCTGCGCTCGATGTCGCAGGGTCGTGCCCAGTACTCCATGCAGTTCAGCCACTACGACGAAGTGCCGTCGAACGTGGCTGAGGAAATCAAGCTCAAGCTGGCTTGATTTTTCGCGAAAGCCGGCTAGTCAGCGCGCCTCTGGGCACGATGATTCGGCCGGTTCTCCGCTGACACCACCGCCAGGGCGGTTCCGTTGTGGACCCGCCATAATCGTTGAACGCCTCACACGTTGAGCAAGGAAGAAGGTTCAAGGCCATGGCCAAAGCAAAATTCGAGCGGAACAAGCCGCACTGCAACATCGGGACCATCGGTCACGTCGACCATGGCAAGACCTCGCTGACCGCCGCGATCACCAAGATCCTGGCTGAAACCGGTGGCGCCACCTTCACGTCGTACGACAACATCGACAAGGCCCCGGAAGAGCGTGAGCGCGGCATCACCATCTCGACCGCCCACGTCGAGTATGAAACCGCCAACCGCCACTATGCCCACGTCGATTGCCCCGGCCACGCCGATTATGTGAAGAACATGATCACCGGTGCCGCGCAGATGGACGGCGCGATCCTGGTCGTGTCCGCCACCGATGGCCCGATGCCGCAGACCAAGGAGCACATCCTGCTCGCCAAGCAGGTCGGCGTGCCGTCGATGGTCGTGTTCATGAACAAGTGCGACCTGGTCGACGACGAGGAAATCCTCGAGCTGGTCGAAATGGAAATCCGCGAAGAACTGTCCAAGCGCGATTTCGATGGCGACAACATTCCGATCGTCCGTGGTTCGGCCGTCTGCGCGCTGAACGGCACCAACGACAAGCTGGGCCGTGAAGCCATCCTGGCGCTGATGGCCGCTGTCGACAGCTACATCCCGCAGCCGGAGCGTCCGCTGGACAAGCCGTTCCTGATGCCGATCGAAGACGTGTTCTCGATTTCGGGTCGCGGCACCGTGGTGACCGGCCGCGTTGAAACCGGCATCGTCAAGGTTGGCGAAGAAATCGAAATCGTCGGCATCCACGACACCCGCAAGTCCGTGTGCACCGGCGTCGAAATGTTCCGCAAGCTGCTCGATCAGGGCCAGGCTGGCGACAACATCGGCGCCCTGCTGCGCGGCGTTGGCCGTGAAGACGTGGAACGTGGCCAGGTGCTCTGCAAGCCCGGCTCGATCAAGCCGCACACCGAGTTCACCGCCGAAGTCTACGTGCTGTCGAAGGATGAAGGCGGCCGTCACACGCCGTTCTTTGCCAACTACCGCCCGCAGTTCTACTTCCGCACCACCGACGTCACCGGCACCGTTGAACTGCCGGCTGGCACCGAAATGGTGATGCCGGGCGACAACGTGCAGCTGACCGTCAAGCTGATCGCTCCGATCGCCATGGATCCGGGTCTGCGCTTCGCTATTCGCGAAGGCGGCCGTACCGTTGGCGCCGGCGTGGTTGCAACCGTCATCAAGTGAGTGTAAAGGGCCGTTTCCCTAGGGAAGCGGCCCTGATTCGTCAGCGCGTGGAAACACAGCGTGGATGAGAAAAGCCGGGCCCCGCGGCTTGAAACCCAGGGGCAGTTATTCTGAAGCGGCCGGTGCAACCCCGACCTCACATCCAGTGATGAGCTGGCGGGGATGTGTCGGTCCGCTTTTTTTGAATGAACGCTGTTTGACAAGATTGGTGCCATGGACGCTCAGAACATCCGCATTCGCCTGAAGGCTTTTGACCATCGTGTGCTCGATCTGGCCACCGGTGAGATCGCCGACACCGCCAAGCGGACTGGTGCGGCCATCCGTGGTCCGATTCCGCTGCCGACGCGCTTCGAGAAGTTCACCGTGAACCGCTCGCCGCACGTCGACAAGAAAAGCCGTGAACAGTTCGAGGTGCGCACATACAAGCGTCTCCTCGACATTGTTGACCCGACCCCGCAGACGGTGGACGCGCTGATGAAGCTCGATCTGGCCGCCGGCGTGGACGTGGAAATCAAGCTCGGCAAGTAACCGTCTCGACCAAATACGCGGAGCGAATTTGGAAGGGTCACGCCCCTCCCCCGGGAACACCGGATGGGGCCTCTGATGAAAGGAGCAGATCATGCGCACAGGCGTGATCGCGAAGAAAATGGGGATGACGCGGATTTTCCGCGACGACGGCCGGCACGTTCCGGTCACCGTTCTTGCCCTCGAGAACAACCAGGTTATCGCGGTGAAGACCGACGAGACCGATGGCTACACCGCTGTCCAGCTTGGCGCTGGCGCGAAGAAGGCCAAGAACACCACGAAGCCGGAGCGCGGCCATTTCGGTAAGGCCGAAGTGGAGCCCAAGGCCAAGGTGGCGGAATTCCGCGTGGCAGCAGATGCCGTGCTGGAACCCGGCGCCACCATTTCTGCAGATCATTTCATCCCGGGCCAGATGGTTGATGTCACCGGCATCACCCAGGGCAAGGGCTTTGCCGGCGTCATGAAGCGCTGGAACTTCGGCGGTCTGCGCGCGACCCACGGCGTCTCGGTCTCGCACCGCTCGCACGGTTCGACTGGCCAGCGCCAGGATCCGGGCAAGGTGTTCAAGGGCAAGAAGATGGCCGGGCACATGGGTGCCAAGCAGCGCACCCAGCAGAACCTGGAAATCGTGTCGACCGATGTCGAGCGCGGTCTGATCTTCGTGATGGGCTCAGTGCCCGGCTCGAAGGGCGGCTGGCTGCTCATCAAGGACGCCGTCAAGGTTGCCCGTAACGCCGACGCCCCGTACCCGGCCGCTCTCAAGGTGGCTGCCAACACCAACGTCGTGACTGCGGATGTGGTTGATCCCGCACCGGCCGTTGCTGACGAAACCACGGAGGCCTGATCATGAAGATTCAGGTGAAGACCCTGACCGCGGCTGATGCCGGCGAGCTGGAACTGTCGGACGCCGTGTTCGGCAAGGAACCGCGCCTCGACATTCTGCACCGCGTTGTGACCTGGCAGCTGGAAAAGCGTCGCGGCACCGCCCGCAAGGCACGTGAACGCAGCGAAGTCGCCCGCACCGGCAAGAAGCTGGGCAACCAGAAGGGCGGCGGTCGTGCCCGTCACGGCAACCGCGCTGCGCCGCAGTTTATCGGCGGCGGCAAGGCCCACGGTCCGCGCGTGCGTGATTTCGATCCGTCGCTGAACAAGAAGATCCGCCGTCTCGGCCTGGCCACCGCGCTCAGCGTGAAGGCCCAGGAAGGCAAGCTGATCGTGGTGGAAGACCTGAACCTTGGCGAAGCCAAGACCAAGGCGTTCCTGGCTTCGATGGGCGCGCTCGGCATCACGTCCGGCCTGTTCATCGATGGCGCTGCGGTTGATGTGGGTTTTGCCCGCGCTTCGGCCAACGTGCCCCACATCGACGTGCTGCCGGCCATCGGCGCCAACGTCTATGACATTCTCAAGCACGACACGCTGGTCCTGACCCGCGCTGCCGTTTCGGCTCTGGAGGCCCGGGTCAATGGCTAACATCGACATCAAGCATTACGACGTGGTCGTGAAGCCGGTGATCACCGAAAAGTCGACCCTGGTGTCTGAGTACAACCAGGTCGTCTTCCAGGTCGCCAAGGACAGCACCAAGCCGCAGATCAAAGCTGCCATCGAAGCGCTGTACGGCGTGAAGGTGCTGGCCGTGAACACCATGGTGGCCAAGGGCAAGACCAAGCGCTGGCGTGGCCAGGAATATCGCCGGTCTGATGTGAAGAAGGCCGTGGTGACGGTTGCCGATGGCGATCGCATCGACGTGACCACCAGCATCTGAGGGCAGGGACAATGGCACTCAAGAAATTCAATCCGACCAGCCCCGGCCAGCGCGGCCTGGTGCTGATCGATCGTTCGTCCCTGCACAAGGGTCGCCCGGTCAAGATGCTCACCGAAGGTCTGAAGAAGACCGGCGGCCGCAACAACAAGGGCCACGCCACCGCGCGCGGCATTGGTGGCGGTCACAAGCGCCTGTATCGCATCGTCGATTTCAAGCGCCGCACGTGGGACGTCGCTGCGACCGTCGAACGCATCGAGTATGACCCCAACCGTTCGGCTTTCATCGCGCTGGTGAAATATGCCGACAAGGACGGCACCGTTGCCTACATCATCGCGCCGCAGCGCCTGAACGTTGGTGACAGCGTGATCGCCGGCAAGAAGGTCGACGTGAAGCCGGGCAATGCGATGGAAATCGGCCAGATGCCGGTTGGCACCATTGTCCACAACGTCGAGCTGAAGCCCGGCAAGGGTGGCCAGATGGCCCGCGCCGCCGGCACCTTCGTGCAGGTTGTGGGCCGCGACAAGGGCATGGTGATGGTTCGCCTGAACTCGGGCGAGCAGCGTTATGTCCGTGCCGAGTGCATGGCCACCGTGGGCGCCGTGTCCAACCCGGACAACAGCAACCAGAACCTGGGCAAGGCCGGCCGCAACCGCTGGCTCGGCTATCGTCCGCTCACCCGCGGCGTTGCCAAGAACCCGGTCGATCACCCGCACGGCGGTGGTGAAGGCCGCACCTCGGGCGGTCGTCACCCGGTGACCCCTTGGGGCAAGCCGACCAAGGGTGCCAAGACCCGTTCGAACAAGGCGACGGATCACATGATCATCCGTTCGCGCCACGCCAAGAAGAAGAGGTAAGCGCGCATGAGCCGCTCCGTCTGGAAGGGTCCCTTTGTGGATCTCTCGCTGCTGAAGAAGGCCGAAGCCGCACAGGGCTCCGGTGCGCGTGCGCCGATCAAGACCTGGTCGCGCCGTTCCACCATCCTGCCGCAGTTCGTTGGCCTCACGTTCAGCGTGTACAATGGCAAGAAGCACATCCCGGTCATGGTCAATGAAGACATGGTCGGCATGAAGCTCGGTGAATTCGCGCCGACGCGCTTCTTCCCCGGCCACGCCGCCGACAAGAAGGGCAAGCGCTGATGTCCAAGCCCAAATCCCCCCGCAAGGTTGGCGACCGTGAGGCGCTGGCCGTTGCCACCACCATCCGCGGTTCGGCTTACAAGCTGAACCTGGTTGCTGGTCTGATCCGTGGCCGCAAGGCGTCGGACGCGCTCAACATCCTGCTGTTCAGCCGCAAGGCAATGGCCGTGGACGTCCGCAAGGTTCTCGCCTCTGCCGTGGCCAACGCTGAAAACAACCATAACCTGGATGTTGACGCGCTGGTCGTGAAGGAAGCCAGTGTTGGCAAGGCGATCACCATGAAGCGCTTCACGCCGCGTGCGCGTGGCCGAGCCTCCGCCATCACCAAGCCGTTCAGCCGTCTGCGCGTTGTCGTGCGCGAAGCCGATGAAGAGGGAGCAAACTAATGGGTCACAAGACGTCCCCCATCGGTCTGCGCCTGCAGATCAACCGCACCTGGGACAGCCGCTGGTTCGCCAAGGGCGACGAGTATGGCAACCTGCTGCTGGAAGATCTGCGCATCCGCGAGTTCATCATCAAGCATCATGCCCAGGCCGCCATCTCCAAGGTGGTGATCGAGCGTCCGGCCAAGCTGTGCCGCGTGTCCATCTTTGCTGCGCGCCCCGGCGTGATCATCGGCAAGAAGGGTGCGGACATCGAGAAGCTGCGCAAGCAGATCGCCCAGATGACCCGCAGCGACGTGAGCCTGAACATCGTTGAAATCCGCAAGCCGGAAATCGATGCCAAGCTGGTGGCCGCCGGTGTGTGCGATCAGCTGGAGCGCCGCATCGCGTTCCGCCGCGCCATGAAGCGTGCCGTGCAATCGGCGCTGCGTCTGGGTGCCGAAGGCATCAAGATCACCTGTTCCGGTCGTCTGGGTGGCGCTGAAATTGCCCGCACCGAATGGTATCGCGAAGGCCGTGTGCCGTTGCACACCCTGCGCGGCAACGTCGATTATGCCGAACATCAGGCCCACACTGCCTATGGCGTGTGCGGCGTGAAGGTCTGGATCTTCAAGGGTGAAATTCTTGGCCACGACCCGATGGCCCAGGATCGCCTGATGATGGAAGCCCAGACCTCTGGCGTCCGTCCGGCGCGCTGAGGAGTAGAAAGAAATGCTGTCACCTAAGCGCACCAAGTTCCGCAAGGCGTTCAAGGGCCGTATCCATGGCGATGCCAAGGGTGGTTCGGCGCTGAACTTCGGCGCCTTCGGCCTCAAGGCCTTGGAACCGGAGCGGATCACCGCCCGCCAGATCGAAGCGGCCCGCCGCGCGATCTCGCGTCACATGAAGCGTCAGGGCCGTTTGTGGATCCGGATTTTCCCCGATCTGCCGGTGTCGTCCAAGCCTGCCGAAGTCCGCATGGGCTCGGGCAAGGGTTCGCCGGAATATTGGGTGGCCCGCGTCAAGCCCGGCCGCATCATGTTCGAACTTGATGGCGTGCCGTACGATGTGGCCGCTGGCGCTTTCGAACGCGCTGCTGCCAAGCTGCCGATCAAGACCAAGATGGTGGTCCGCCTCGGCGAACCGACCACACAGGACTGAGACCCATGGCCGACAAGATTTTCGCTGATCTGAAGGTTGCGACCGACGATCAACTCGCCAACCAGCTTTCCGAGCTGAAGCGCGAGCAGTTCAACCTGCGGTTCCAGGCGGCCACCGGCCAGCTGGAAAAGCCGGGCCGGGTGCGCGTCGTGCGCCGCACCATTGCTCGCATCAAGACGCTGCAATCGGCCCGCAAGGCCGTCCAGCAGCTGGGAGCATAAGACATGCCGAAGCGCGTATTGCAGGGCACCGTGGTGTCCGACAAGGGCGACAAGACGGTGGTCGTGCTGGTGGAGCGCAAGGTCGCTCACCCGGTCTACGGCAAGATCATCCGTCGCTCGAAGAAGTATCACGCCCACGACGAGGGCAATGTGATCAAGGCTGGTGACACGGTGCGCATTGAAGAGTGCTCCCCGCTGTCCAAGCTGAAAACGTGGAAAGTGCTCGAAAAGGTCGGCTGAGCCGGCGTTTCGAGTGGGTATTGAAGCCGTCTGCCGGTCGGAATCGGCAGACATAATGGAAGGATCGAACGCATGATCCAGATGCAGACGAACCTCGACGTGGCGGACAACAGTGGCGCCAAGCGGGTGATGTGCATCAAGGTCCTGGGCGGCTCCAAGCGTCGGTTTGCCGGCGTCGGCGACATCATCGTGGTGTCGGTGAAGGAAGCGCAGCCCAAGGGCAAGGTGAAGAAGGGTGATGTGCACCGCGCTGTTGTGGTGCGCACCGCCAAGGATATCCGTCGTCCCGACGGCTCGGTGATCCGTTTCGACAGCAATGCTGCCGTGCTGATCAACAAGAATGAAGAGCCGATCGGTACCCGTATCTTCGGGCCAGTGGTGCGTGAACTGCGCGCCACGGGTCACATGAAGATCATCAGCCTTGCCCCCGAGGTGCTGTAATGAGCGCTGCGAAGATCAAGAAGGGTGACACCGTGATTGTCCTGTCCGGCAAGGACAAGGGCAAGGAAGGCACCGTGACCCGCAACCTGCCGCGTGACGGCAAGGTTGTGGTGGCCGGTGTGAATCTGATCACCCGTCACAACAAGCCGAACCAGTCCAACCCAGAAGGCGGCATCGAGCGCATTGAAGCGCCGATGGCGGTTTCGAAGGTGGCGCTGAAAGATCCGACCACTGGCCAGCCGACCCGCGTCGGTTTTGCCGTGGTGGATGGCAAAAAGGTGCGCGTCGCCAAGAAGTCGGGAGCCGTGATCAATGGCTGAGAAGCTCAACCCCCGCATGCAGGTTCTGTATGCTGAAACGATCCGCCCGAAGATGGTGGAAATGTTCGGCTACAAGAACATGATGGAAGTGCCGAAGATCGACAAGATCGTGCTCAACATGGGCGTCGGCGATGCAACCCAGGACAAGAAGAAGGTCGATCAGGCTGCCGGTGAAATGGCCTTGATCGCTGGCCAGAAGCCGGTGATCTGCAAGGCCAAGAAGTCGGTTGCGCAGTTCAAGCTGCGTGAAGGCATGCCGATCGGCTGCAAGGTCACGCTGCGCCGCGAGCGCATGTATGAATTCCTTGACCGCTTCGTCACGATCGCGCTGCCGCGCGTTCGCGATTTCCGTGGCCTGTCGGCCAAGTCCTTTGATGGTCGCGGCAATTATGCCTGCGGTATCAAGGAACAGCTGATCTTCCCGGAAATCAACTATGACCGGGTCGATCAGATCCGCGGCATGGACATCATCGTGGCCACCACGGCCAAGACCGACGAAGAAGCCCGCGCGCTCCTGGCGCTGTTCGGCTTCCCGTTCGTTGGCTACACCCTCGAACAGAAGGCGGCCTGAACCATGGCGAAGCTTTCGATGATCAACAAGAACGAGCGCCGCAAGGCGCTGGTGGTGAAGTACGCCGGCAAATATGCCGTGCTCAAGGCGATCGCCAACGATGAAAGCCGTTCCGATGAGGAGCGTCTGATGGCCCGCCTGAAGATGGCCGAGCTGCCGCGCAATGCGAACCCGACCCGGGTGCGCAACCGCTGCGAGCTGACCGGCCGTCCGCGTGCCTATTACCGCAAGTTCAAGCTTTCGCGCATCATGCTGCGGGAACTGGCCAACAAGGGCCTGATCCCCGGCGTGACCAAGTCGAGCTGGTAAGGATAGCCCGATGTCAATGTCTGACCCCTTGGGCGATATGCTCACCCGGATCCGGAACGGCCAGCAGGCCCGCAAGGATTCGATCGTCACCCCCGCTTCCAGGCTGCGCGCCCGCGTGCTGGATGTTCTGCAGCGCGAAGGCTATATCCGGGGCTATGTCCCGGTGCTTGATGGCGCCCACCAGAACCTGCGGATCGACCTGAAGTACTTCGAAGGTCGTCCCGCCATCCAGCACCTTGCCCGCGTGTCCAAGCCCGGCCGCCGCGTTTACAGCGGCTCCACCGAGCTGTCGCGCGTTCGCAACGGCCTGGGTATCACCATTGTTTCGACGCCTCAGGGTGTTCTTTCCGACGCGGAAGCGCGCGAGAAGAATGTCGGCGGCGAAATCCTCTGCCAGGTGTTCTGACCATGTCGCGCATCGGTAAAAAAGCAGTTGCCATTCCGGCCGGCGTCACCGCCACCATCAATGACCGCATTCTTGTGGTCAAAGGGCCCAAGGGTGAGCTGTCCATGCCGCTGGTGGATGACATCAGCTACACCATCGAAGCTGCCGAGATCGCGGTTCTCCCCGCGTCTGACACCAAGCGGGCCCGCTCCTTCTGGGGCATGCAGCGCACGTTGGTCAGCAATCTCGTCACCGGCGTGTCCGATGGCTTCACCAAGGTGCTTCTGATCACCGGCGTGGGCTACCGCGCCTCGGTGCAGGGTGCCAACCTGAAGCTGCAGCTCGGCTACAGCCACGACGTGGATTTTGCCATCCCCGACGGTATCACCATCAAGACGCCTGACCCGACGACGGTGGAAATCACCGGTTCCGACAAGCAGCGCGTTGGCCAGGTGGCCGCCGAGATCCGCCGCTGGCGCAAGCCCGAGCCTTACAAGGGCAAGGGCATCAAGTACCGTGGCGAAGTCATCTTCCGGAAGGAAGGGAAGAAGAAATGAGCAGGCTTACCCATTTCGACCAGCGTCGTCGCCGCGTGCGTACGGCCATCGCCCGCAACAGCGGCGGTCGCCCGCGCCTGTCGGTGCATCGTTCGTCGCAACATATCTATGCGCAGATCATCGACGACACCAACGGTGTCACGCTGGCGGCCGCCTCCACCCTGGAGAAGGACGTGCGTGGGACCACTGGTGCCACCACTGGCGCCGCTGCTGCCGTTGGCAAGCGCCTGGCCGAGCGGGCCAAGGCGGCCGGTGTTTCGGCCGTTGTGTTCGACCGTGGCGGTTTTCTCTTCCATGGCCGCGTGAAGGCGCTGGCCGAGGGAGCCCGCGAAGGCGGGTTGGAGTTCTGAGATGAGCGATGAAATCGAAGTGACCGGCGCCGCTGCGCCGGAAGCCGAAGCCCGCGGGCCTGGTCGTGGTCGTGGTCGTGGTGGCCCCGGTGGTGATCGCCGCGGTGGCCCCGGCGGCAACCGTCGTGACGGTGACCGCAACAAGCGTGGCCGTGACAACAGCGGCGAACCCGCTGGCGAAGAGCTGATCGAAAAGCTCGTTCACATCAACCGCGTCTCCAAGACCGTGAAGGGCGGCAAGCGCTTCGGCTTTGCTGCGCTGGTCGTGGTGGGTGATGGCAAGGGTCGCGTTGGCTTCGGCCACGGCAAGGCCCGCGAAGTGCCGGAAGCCATCGCCAAGGCCACTGCCGCCGCCAAGAAGGCGATGGTGCGGGTGCCGTTGCGCGATGGCCGCACCCTGCACCATGATGGCTATGGCCATTTCGGCGCCGGCAAGGTTTATGTGCGTTCCGCCACGCAGGGTACCGGCATCATCGCCGGTGGTCCGATGCGCGCCGTGTTCGAATCGCTGGGCGTTGCCGACGTGGTCACCAAATCGGTGGGCACCAACAACCCCTACAACATGATCCGTGCCACCTTCGCGGCCCTGGTTGGCCAGGTCAGCCCGAAGAGCGTCGCCCAGCGTCGCGGCAAGAAGGTTGTGGATCTGCTGTCGCGCCGCGGTGACACTTCTGCCAAGCTGGCTGAAGCCGACGCCGAAGCGGTGGCCTGAGGAGAGGCATGATGGCCAAAGTCAAAGTCACCCAGATCGGTTCGCCGATCCGCCGCACGCCGATCCAGGAAAAGAACCTGATCGGCCTCGGCCTCAACAGGATGAACCGCAGCCGCGAGCATGTCGATACGCCGGAAATCCGGGGCATGATCAAGAAGGTGGCGCATCTTCTCAAGGTTGAAGAGGTCGCCTGACCTCTTTTCCCGGCTCCGGCCGGGAGCCAGAACAAGCGCCGGGCACCGCAGGATCATCCTGGGGTGCCCAGCCATTTCAAGACCAACATCCAGCGCGTAAGCGAAAGCGAGTGCAATTCATGACCACCAAGCTCAACGACCTTCACGACAATCCTGGTGCCCGCAAGAAGCGCGTGCGCGTCGGCCGCGGCATCGGCTCCGGTGTCGGCAAGACCGGCGGTCGCGGCCAGAAGGGCCAGACCAGCCGTTCGGGCGTGTCGATCAACGGCTTCGAAGGCGGCCAGATGCCGCTGCACATGCGCATCCCGAAGCGCGGCTTCAATAACATCTTCCGCAAGGATTATGCCGTGCTGAATCTCGGCACGCTGCAGGCCGCCATCGATGCTGGCAAGCTGGACGCCAAGACGCTGATCGACGCCGATGTGCTGGTTGCCGCCAAGGTGCTGACCACCGCGCGTGATGGCGTGCGCCTGCTCGGCGTGGGTGCGCTCACCGCCAAGGTGTCGCTGAAGCTCGCTGGTGCCTCGGCCTCGGCCAAGGCGGCCGTGGAAGCCGCTGGCGGCTCGATCGAACTGCCGGCCCCGGCACCGGCGCCGCTGACCAAGGACGAGCAGAAGGCCGCCCGCGCCGTTGCGCGCGCTGCCAAGGCTGCCGCGCTGGCCGCCAAGTAAAGAAGCAACCGGGTCAAACGACCCCATGGCAATTGCGCCGCGTGTCGCCTACATGGGACGGACATGCGGCGCTTTGCCGTTTCAGACACGCTTGATCGGGTAGGATATCCATGGCGTCTGCCGCCGAACAAATGGCTTCGAACCTGTCGTTCGCCAACTTCTCCAAGGCCACCGAGCTGAAGAGCCGCATCTGGTTCACGCTCGGCGCGCTGGTGGTGTTCCGTCTCATCTCGTTCGTGCCGCTGCCCGGCATCGATCCGCTGGCGCTGTCCAGCCTGTTCGAACAGACCCGCGGTGGCGTGCTGGATTTCTTTAACATGTTCTCCGGCGGCGCGCTGGAACGCATGAGCCTGATCGCGCTGGGCGTCACGCCTTACATCACCGCTTCGATCGTGGTGCAGCTGCTCACCAGCCTCGTTCCCAGCTTCATGGCGCTGAAGAAGGAAGGCGAGGCCGGCCGCAAGACGCTGAACCAGTACACGCGCTATGGCACCGTGTTCCTCACCATCGTTCAGGGCTATGGCATTGCCGTCGGCCTCGAAGGCTGGGGCGCCGGCCAGGGCGTGTCTGCCGTGATCGATCCGGGCTGGTTCTTCCGCATTTCCACGGTGATCTCGCTGCTGGGCGGCACCATGTTCCTGATGTGGCTGGGTGAACAGATCACCAGCCGCGGCATCGGCAACGGCATTTCGCTGATCATCATGGCCGGCATCGTGGCGCAGCTGCCTTCGGCGCTGGGCACCCTGTTCGAACAGGGTCGCACTGGCGCGCTGTCGGCGGGCTTTGTGCTGCTGGTGGCCGTGGTGGCGTTGGGCACCATCGCCTTCATCTGCCTGATGGAACGCGCGCAGCGCAAGATCCTGATCCAGTATCCCAAGCGCCAGATGGGCAGTCGCATGTTCCAGGGCGATTCCAGCTTCCTGCCGCTGAAGATTAACACCGCGGGCGTGATCCCACCGATCTTTGCCAGCTCGCTGCTGCTGATGCCGCTCACCGTGGCGCAGTTCTTCAGCCAGCAGGGCACAATGCCGGAATGGATGACGACGGTGACGACCGCGCTGCAGCACGGCGCACCGCTCTACATGTTCCTCTATGCCGCCGGCATCATCTTCTTCAGCTTCTTCTACACCGCCGTGGTGTTCAACCCGGACGAGACGGCGGAAAATCTGAAGAAGTACGGTGGCTTCGTGCCCGGCATCCGCCCCGGCACCCGCACCTCGGAATATCTCGATTTCGTGCTCACCCGCCTGACGGTGATCGGTGCGGCGTACCTCACCTTGATCTGCCTGCTGCCGGAATTCCTGATCAGCGAGCTGAAGGTACCCTTCTACTTTGGGGGGACTAGCCTTCTGATCGTCGTCAATGTCACAATGGACACGGTTGCGCAGATCCAGAGCCATCTGCTGGCGCATCAGTACGAGGGACTCATCAAGAAGTCCAAACTTCGGGGGAATCGTCGTTGAATCTCATTCTGCTGGGCCCGCCGGGAGCGGGCAAGGGCACCCAGGCCAGCCGCCTCGTCAAGGAACGCGGCATGGTCCAACTTTCCACAGGCGACATGCTGCGCGCCGCTGTTGCGGCCGGCACGCCGGTGGGTCTTGCGGCCAAGGTGGTGATGGAATCCGGCGGGCTCGTTTCCGACGAGATCGTTTCGGGCATCCTGTCCGAAAGGCTGGACCAGCCCGATGCCCGCGCCGGCTTCATCCTGGATGGCTACCCGCGCACCGATGTGCAGGCGGATTCGCTCGATGCCATGCTGGCCGAAAAGGGCCTGGCACTGGATCATGTGATCGAGCTGGTGGTTGATGAAGACGCGCTGGTCGATCGCATCACCGGCCGTTTCACCTGCGGCAGTTGCGGCGAGGGCTATCATGATCGCTACAAGCAGCCAAAGGTTGCCGACACGTGTGATGCGTGCGGTGCCAGCAACTTCAAGCGCCGCGCCGATGACAATGCCGATACCGTGCGCCAGCGCATGATGGAATATCGCGCCAAGACCGCGCCGATCATTCCGCATTATGAAGGCCGCGGTATTGTTGCGCGTGTGGACGGGATGGCCGATATGGATGCAGTCGCCGCCTCCATCGACAAGATTGTCGATGCCTGAAGGCGCTTCCCTGTCAGCAGCTTGACTTTTCGGCGACTCGCGTCTAACCGCCTCTCTTCCGTTTGATCGGATTTAGGAACCGGCGGCCCGTTGGGCGGCCGGCATATTGCTTTGAGATGGCGACATCTGCCCAGGGTCGCCGTGGAGCATGAAAGGAAAACGACTGTGGCACGTATTGCGGGTGTGAACATCCCGACCAACAAGCGCGTTGAGATTGCGCTCACCTACATCCACGGCATCGGTCGCACCACTGCGACCCGTCTGGCGAATGAACTCGGCTTCCCGCGGGAGCGTCGCGTTCAGGAACTGACCGACGCCGAGATCCTGTTGATCCGTGAAAAGATCGATCGTGAACTCACCGTGGAAGGTGATCTTCGTCGCCAGAACGCGATGAACATCAAGCGCCTGATGGACCTGGCCTGCTATCGCGGCCTGCGTCACCGCAAGGGCCTGCCGGTCCGCGGCCAGCGCACCCACACCAACGCCCGTACCCGCAAGGGCAAGGCCAAGCCGATCGCCGGCAAGAAGAAGTAAGCGCGTTCGCGCCGCTCATCATCTTCTTCTCATCAGGCAAGGATTAATCAAATGGCTCGCGAAGTCGCCCGTATCAAGCGCAGGGAGCGCAAGAACATCACCAGCGGTGTTGCCCATGTCAACGCCAGCTTCAACAACACCATGATCACCATCACCGACGCGCAGGGCAATGCGATTGCCTGGTCGTCGGCTGGCACCTGTGGTTTCAAGGGCAGCCGCAAATCGACGCCGTTCGCGGCGCAGATGGCTGCCGAAGACGCCGGCAAGAAGGCCGCCGAACATGGTGTGCGCACGCTCGAAGTCGAAGTGCGCGGCCCGGGTTCGGGCCGTGAATCGGCGCTGCGTGCCCTGCAGGCCGTGGGTTTCGTCATCACCGCCATCCGCGATGTGACGCCGATCCCGCACAACGGCGTGCGCCCTCCCAAGCGCCGCCGCGTCTGACCGTTTGCCTGGCGCCGGGCTCCGTTGCGGCGCCCAGCGTTTCCTATCCAGGGGCCAACGGGACCGGCGGATGACGATCCGCTCCTCCCGAGACCCCCACACTCCAGACCAAGGTGAACCCCGTGGCAGTCATCGCCAAGAACTGGACCGAACTCAAGAAGCCCAACCGCCTGGAGCAACGCCCCGGCGGTGACGCCAAGCAGAAGGCGGCCTTTGTCGCCGAACCCCTGGAGCGTGGCTTTGGCCTGACGCTGGGCAATGCCCTGCGCCGGGTGTTGCTGTCGTCGCTGCAGGGTGCGGCTGTCACTGCCATCAAGATCGATGGCGTGCTGCACGAATTCTCCAGCCTGGCTGGCGTGCGTGAAGACGTGACCGACATCGTGCTGAACATCAAGCAGGTGGCGATCCGCATGGCCGGTGATACCGCCAAGCGCGTCTATCTGAACGCCACCGGCCCAGGCCCGGTCACCGCTGGCCAGATCGCCGTTTCCGGTGACATGGAAGTGATGAACAAGGATCTGGTGATCTGCACGCTGGACGAAGGCGCGACGCTGAACATGGAACTGACGGTGGAAACCGGCAAGGGCTATGTGCCGGCCAGCGCCAACCGCCCGGCCGATGCGCCGATCGGCCTGGTGCCGGTTGATGCGCTCTACTCGCCGGTGCGCCAGGTCAGCTACAAGGTCGATCCGACCCGCGTTGGCCAGGAACTGGACTATGACAAGCTGACGATCTCGGTGGAAACCGATGGCAGCCTGTCGCCGGAAGACGCGCTCGCCTATGGCGCCAAGATCCTGCAGGACCAGCTCCAGCTGTTCGTGAACTTCGAAGACGCCACTGCGGCGGCTCCGGTTGCCAGCACCACCGCCACCGGCGTTGTGGAAGTGGACGACAGCGCCAGCATCAACCGTTACCTCCTCAAGAAGGTGGACGAGCTGGAACTGTCGGTGCGTTCGGCCAACTGCCTGAAGAACGACAACATCATCTACATCGGCGATCTGGTGCAGAAGACGGAGAGCGAAATGCTTCGCACCCCGAACTTCGGCCGTAAGTCGCTGAACGAGATCAAGGAAGTGCTGTCCCAGATGGGCCTGCGCCTTGGTATGGAAATCGCTGGTTGGCCGCCCGAGAATATCGAGGAAATGGCCAAGAAGCTCGAACAAGAATTCTAAGTCCTGTTTGGCGGGCGTGGCCAATCGGCTGCGCCCGCTGGCACAGGCAGGGGATACTGGCTGACCCCATCATCAGCCTGGTCCGGGGTACCTTACACGGCCCCAGAACGAACGGAGTAAGACCCATGCGCCATCGCGTAGCCCACCGCAAACTCAGCCGCACCAGCAGCCATCGCATCGCGATGCTGCGCAACATGGCTGCTGCCCTGATCAAGCACGAGCAGATCAAGACCACCTTGCCCAAGGCCAAGGAACTGCGTCCCTACGTTGAAAAGCTGGTGACGCTGGCCAAGACCGGTGGCCTGTCCAACCGTCGCCTCGCCGACGCCCGCCTGGGTGACGACACCCAGCTCATCAAGCTGTTCGACACTCTGGCCGCCCGCTATGCCGACCGCCAGGGTGGTTACACCCGCGTCGTCAAGGCTGGCTTCCGCCGTTCGGACGCCACTGCCATGGCGATCATCGAGTTCGTCGATCGCGACGTGGATGCCAAGGGCCAGGATTCGGGCCCGGTCGAAACCTTCGGCGACGAC
This sequence comes from Sphingomonadales bacterium 32-65-25, assembly GCA_002280855.1. Classification (GTDB taxonomy): domain Bacteria; phylum Pseudomonadota; class Alphaproteobacteria; order Sphingomonadales; family Sphingomonadaceae; genus Sandarakinorhabdus. The sequence continues at coordinate 187,285 of NCEU01000002.1, forward strand.
GAATAAGCCTCAACCGGAAGGATCGCCATCATGGCTGACGAGATCGATCTGGGCGCCAATCCCGAAAATGGCTTTGGCCCCGAAGACCTGGGCAACGAGCCGATGCCGCAGGTGGCGATCATTACCCAGTATGTGAAGGATCTCTCGTTCGAGAATCCGAACGCACCGGGCAGCCTGCAGGTGCAGAGCCAGCCGCGCATCGACGTCAACGTGGGTGTCAACGCCCGCAAGGCCGCCGATGACGTGTACGAAGTCGAACTGAAGATCAGCGCCAAGGCCGAAGTCGATGCCGGCGCTGCCTTCATGGTCGAGCTGCTCTATGCCGGCCTGTTTGGCCTCAAGAATGTGCCGGAAGAAGCCATCGAGCCCTTCTGCATCATCGAAGGCCCGCGCATTCTGTTCCCGTTCGCCCGCCGCATCATTGCGGACGCCGTGCGCGACGGCGGCTTCCCGCCGCTGATGCTCGATCCGATCGATTTCGGCGCGCTGTACATGTCCCAGCAGGGCCAGGTCGGCAACGCTTAAGCGAACGCCTCAAACGTACGAAACGGGCGGCCTTCGGGTCGCCCGTTTTCGTTTGGGGCACTGTCGTCTTGCACTTTCCGGGGCATTGCCTAATCCGGTGGCGCAATGAATCTCGTTCGCGCCACCGCCACCATCGGCAGCCTCACGCTCCTGTCCCGCATCGGTGGCTTCGCCCGCGATGTGCTGCAGGCGTCGTTGATGGGTGCCGGCATGGCCGCCGATGCCTTTCTGATCGCCCAGCGCCTGCCCAATCTGTTCCGCGCGTTGTTTGCCGAAGGCGCTTTTGCCTCGGCCTTCGTGCCGATGTTCAATCGCCAGGTGGGTGCCGATGGCGGCCGCATCGATGGTGCCAAGCGCTTTGCCGAGGATGTGCTGGCAGTGCTGCTGCCGTTCCTGCTGCTGTTCACGGTTGTGATGGTGGCGGGCGCAGTCCCGGTGGTGTGGGCGCTCACCGGCGGTTTCCCGGATGCGGCGCCCGAGAAGTTCGCGCTCACCGTTGATTTCACCCGGCTCACCTTCCCTTATCTGATGCTGATCAGCCTGACTTCGCTGCTGGGCGGTCTGCTCAATTCGGTCGGGCGGTTCGCGGTCAATGCCGCTGCACCGATCCTGCTCAACATCGTGCTGATCTCAGGCCTGTTGTGGTCGGGCAGTGGCGATGATGTGGCCGCTGCCCGCGTGCAGGCGCTGTGCGTGACGCTGGGTGGCATTGCGCAACTGGTCTGGCTGTTGTGGTGGTGCGCCCGCGCCGGGATCAATCTCAAGCTGCGCATGCCCCGCCTCACGCCGCAGGTGAAGACCCTGCTGAAGCTGATCGTGCCCGCCGCCTTCGGGGCCGGCGCGGTGCAGATCAATCTGCTCATCTCCACGGCGCTCGCCGCGCGCTTCCTGGGCGATGGCGCGGTCAGCTGGCTCTACTTCGCCGATCGCCTCAACCAGTTGCCATTGGGCATCATCGGCATCGGCGTTGGTACCGCACTGTTGCCCACCATGTCGCGGCTGATCGGCGCCGATGATGTGCCTGGTGCCATTTCGCAGCAGAACCGCGCCATGGAATTGGTACTGATCCTCACCCTGCCGGCCGCCGCTGGCCTTGTAGTGGCGGCCCAGCCCATCGTGGCGCTGCTGTTCCAGCACGGCGAGTTCACCGCGGCCGACAGTCTGGCCACGGCCGCCGCGCTGTCGGGCTTTGCATTGGGACTTCCCGCGTACGTGCTGATCAAGGTGCTCACCCCCGGCTTCCACGCCCGCAGTGACACCACCACGCCGGTGCGCGTGGCGATTGCGGCGATGCTGGTCAATCTGGTGGCCAATCTGGCGCTGGTGTGGCCGCTCGGCCATGTCGGCATCGCGCTGGGCACGGCGATTTCGGCGTGGGTGAACGCGCTGGCGCTGTGGTGGCTGCTGCGCAAGCGCGGGCATTTCAGCCTTGATGATCGTGCGCGCCGGCTGCTGCCGCGCCTCGTACTGGCCACGCTGGGTATGGTGGCGGTGCTGTTCGGTGCCATGCCGCTGCTGGCACCACTGGCGGCGCGCGGCTTTGCCATGGAGGCGGTGGCGCTTGCCCTGTTGATTGGCGGCGGTGGCTTGGCCTATCTGGCGGGGGCGCGGTTGCTGGGCCTGTTCACGGTGAAGGGCCTTGTTGCGCAAGTGAAACGGAAAAAAGCATGAAGCGGGTTTTCTCGGGCATCCAGCCCACCGGCAATTTGCACCTGGGCAATTATCTGGGCGCCATCCGCAACTGGGTGCGCATGCAGGATGAAGCCGAGTGCATCTTCAGCGTGGTCGATCTGCACGCCATCACCGTGGCGCAGGATCCTGCCACCCTGCGCCGCGGCATCCACGAGATGGTGGCGGCCCTGATTGCCGCTGGCCTCGATCCTGAACGCTGCATCCTGTTCCCGCAAAGCCGCGTGCGCGTCCATGCCGAGCTGGCCTGGGTGCTGATGTGCACGGCGCGCATGGGCTGGCTCAACCGCATGACCCAGTTCAAGGAAAAGAGCGGCAAGGACCGCGAGGGCGCCTCCGTGGGCCTCTACACCTACCCGGTGCTGCAGGCCGCCGACATCCTTGCCTACAAGGCCACCCACGTGCCGGTGGGTGAAGACCAGAAGCAGCACCTGGAACTGGCACGCGATATCGCCATGAAGTTCAACACCGATATGGGCGTGGAGCTGTTCCCGCTGCCCGAACCGGTGATCGAAGGGCCAGCCACCCGCGTGATGTCCTTGCGCGATGGCAGCGCCAAGATGTCGAAGAGCGACCCTTCCGATCAGAGCCGCATCAACCTGACCGACGATGCCGACACCATCGCCGCCAAGGTGAAGCGCGCCAAATCCGATGCGGAAATGTTGCCATTTGAAGCCGCTGGCCTTGCCGGCCGGCCGGAAGCGGCCAACCTCGTCAACCTGATGGCCGCGCTCACCGATACCACGGTCGCCCAGGTGCTGGCCGACTTTGGCGGCAAGGGCTTCGGCGCCTTCAAGCCGGCGCTGGCCGACGTGATGGTGGCCAAACTCGGCCCCATCACCGCGCGGTTCAATGCCCTGAAAGACGATGACGTGGCGATCGAGGCGATCTGCGCGCGCGGGGCGGAGCGGGCGCGGGCCATTGCCGAGCCGGTGCTGGCCGAGGTGCATCGCGCGGTGGGGTTCATATCGTAACTGCAGTGGTTGCCATGAGGCCCGGAAGGGTGCCATTCATGCGCCAGTCAGTTGCCTTGGCGCACACTCGCGTCTATCATTACAGATAATTCATGTGGAGTGCCGCCGAATGATCATCCATCCCAAGGCTCGACTGCTGTTGCCGCTGGTTGCGGCCCTGGCCTTGTCGGCCTGCATGGCGCCGTTCGAAGCGCGCGTGGCGCGGTTTCAGCAGCTGCCACCGCCGTCGGGCACCAGCTTCGTGATCGAACCGCGGGACAAGACCAATGAAGGCGGGCTGGAATTTGCCACCTATGCCAATCTGGTCCGGCAAAAACTGGTCACCGCTGGATTTCAGGAAGCCGCCAATGCGGAAAGCGCCGCGCTGACGGTGCAGCTGGATTATCACGTCTCTGCACCGCGTGAGAAGGTGCAGAGCCGGCTCGGCCTGGGTTGGGGCGGCATGGGCGGCGGCTTTGGCGGTTTCGGCTGGGGCCCCTATTGGGGCGGCGGCTGGGGCGGCTGGGGCGGCGGCTTTGGCGGTCTTGGCGGGTTCGGCGGCTGGGGCGGCGGCTGGAACAATGAAGTCTACAGCGTCACCAACTACAACACCGTGGTTGCCATGCGCATCAACCGCAACACCGACAAGAAGAGCGTGTTCGAAGGCCGCGCCGAAACCGTGAGCAACAGCAACAATCTCACCCGGCTGGTGCCCAATCTGGTCACGGCCATGTTCACCAATTTCCCCGGCAGCAGCGGTGAAACCGTGCGGGTGCGCTTCGATCCGGCCAAGCCCGACGTGGCGCCGACGGTCAAGCCGGTCCGCTGACCGTCACATACCGATGACAGGGGGGGGGGGCGTTCCGGGCAGCCGGAGCGCCCCTCTTGCATTTGTGTGAATGTCGATTAACCTTCTCGATGACTGATGCGAAGGGGGGCTTTCCATGACGGTCTATATTGCGCTGCTGGCAGTGGTCATTGGGCTGATGCCGGTGCTGTTGGACAAGTGGCGTGCGTCTCACAAACACGGCATGACGCCGCAGCGGACGCCACGGCGCCACTGATCTTTCTGTAACCGGCTGATTTCCGGCTTAGTTGCGCGGAGTCGGTTCGTTATAGCCCATGCGGTTGGTGCGATCCTGCGCCCACGCATCCACCATCTTGCGATCGCAGCCGGTAAAGCCGGCCGGGCCGATCGCGCTGCAACTGCCGATACTGTTGCCGGCACCGCCGGTGCCATCACCCAGCAGCAACGCGCGATTCTGGGTCAGCACGCTCTGCCGTGTCTCGGCCTTGCGCAGCCGCTCCGGGATGCGGAACACTTCCGATCCCGGCAGGCGCGCGCACACCACCACTTCATCGGCTGAGCTGGGCTTGGGGCAGGCCTCGTTGTCGAACACCGTCACGAACCGCTGGCGCGGCTGGCTGCCATCGCCGGTCGGCAGATCGGCCGGATTCAGCATGGTCGGCCGCGGCGGCGCGGTGGTGGGGTTGGCGGGCGGCTGCTGGGCAAAGGCCAGTCCGGCGGCAGGGAGCGCCACTGCCACGGTGAGAAGAACGAAGGGCAGGCGCATGGATATCGGCTCCGCAGGCGGGATTATCCCATCAGATTAGGCGCTTTTGCCGGCACAGGGAACCGCCAAATCGCATCACCGTTGTGCGTGGCCGCGGCTTGCTGCCCCCTGAATGACAACGCCCCGCGCCGGCAATCCGGCGCGGGGCGTGTGCGATGGCGATGGTCGCCGGATCAGTTGGTAACGGCAGCCTGCATGGCTTCCAGACGGGCGATGGCGGCATCATCGCCAGCCTGCCGCGCGGCGGCGAGCTGTGTGGCCACGGCGGCCACGTCGATCTCGGCCACCGGGGTTGCCTTTTCGGCGAGGATGGTCAGGCCGGTTTCCGTCACTTCGGCAAAGCCGCCGTCGATGAAGAAACGCATGGTGGCCGGGCCGCCATCGGCTTCATGGATGGCAATTGCGCCGGGGCGGATGGTGGACATCATCGGCGCGTGGCCGGGCAGCACACCAAAATCGCCTTCCACGCCAGGCACGACAACCATCGCCACCTTGGCCTTGGCCAGGCGGCGTTCCGGAGAGACGAGTTCGAAATCGAGCAGTTCAGCCATGTTCGGTTCCTTTCCCCTCCCACTGGGGGAGGGGTGTTGGATCAGGCCGCGTCAGCCGCCAGCTTGGCGGCCTTGGCGACGGCGTCTTCGATGGTGCCGACCATGTAGAAGGCGTTTTCCGGCAGGTGATCATATTCGCCGGCGACGATGGCCTTGAAGCCCTTGATCGTGTCTTCCACCTGCACGAACACGCCCGGCGAACCCGTGAAGATTTCGGCGACGTGGAACGGCTGCGACAGGAAGCGCTGGATCTTGCGGGCGCGCGACACGACCAGCTTATCTTCTTCGCTCAGTTCATCCATGCCCAGAATGGCGATGATGTCCTGCAGGCTCTTGTACTTCTGCAGCACTTCCTGAACCGAACGGGCGACAGCGTAATGCTCTTCACCCACAACGCGCGGGGCGAGCACACGGCTGGTCGAATCGAGCGGATCGACGGCCGGGTAGATGCCCATTTCCGAAATCGCGCGGCTCAGCACGGTGGTGGCGTCCAAGTGGGCGAACGACGCGGCCGGGGCCGGATCGGTCAAATCGTCGGCGGGCACGTAGATGGCCTGCACCGAGGTGATCGAACCCTTGTTGGTCGACGTGATGCGCTCCTGCAGGGCGCCCATGTCGGTGGCGAGCGTCGGCTGATAGCCCACGGCCGACGGGATGCGGCCCAGCAGAGCGGACACTTCGGAACCGGCCTGGGTGAAGCGGAAGATGTTATCCACGAAGAACAGCACGTCCTGGCCTTCGACGTCGCGGAAATATTCGGCGATCGTCAGGCCCGACAGGGCGACGCGGGCGCGGGCGCCGGGCGGCTCGTTCATCTGGCCATAGACCAGGGCGACCTTCGAACCTTCGGAGATGGCGTTGCCATCCGCGTCCGACGCGATGACGCCGGCTTCGAGGAATTCGTGATAAAGATCATTGCCTTCGCGGGTGCGCTCACCCACGCCTGCGAACACCGAGGTGCCGCCGTGGCCCTTGGCGATGTTGTTGATCAGTTCCTGAATCAGCACGGTCTTGCCGACGCCGGCGCCCCCAAAGAGCCCGATCTTGCCGCCCTTGGCGTAAGGCGCGAGCAGATCGATGACCTTGATGCCGGTGACCAGGATGCTGGATTCGGTCGACTGATCGACGAATTCCGGGGCCTTGGCGTGGATCGGGGCAGTGTTGGTCTGATCGATCGGGCCACGCTCGTCGATCGGCTCACCGATGACGTTCATGATGCGGCCCAGCGTGGCCGGGCCCACCGGCACGCGGATCTGGCTGCCGGTGTCGGTCACTTCCTGGCCGCGCACCATGCCGTCGGTGGCGTCCATGGCGATGCAGCGCACGGCGCTTTCACCCAGGTGCTGGGCAACTTCCAGCACGAGGCGGTTGCCGTTCACGCTGGTTTCCAGGGCGGACAGAATCGCCGGCAGTTCGCCTTCGAAGGTCACGTCGACAACGGCGCCGATGACCTGGCTGATGCGGCCGACATTGTTGGTGGTATTGGCCATGGTGGCGTGCTCCTTAAAGGGCTTCGGCGCCCGAGATGATCTCGATCAATTCCTTGGTGATCGCGGCCTGTCTCGTGCGGTTGTAGGTGATGGAAAGCTTGTTGATCATGTCGCCGGCGTTGCGGGTGGCGCTGTCCATGGCGGTCATGCGGCTGCCCTGTTCGGACGCGGCATTTTCCAGCAGGGCGCGGAACACCTGCACGGCGAGGTTCTTCGGCAGCAGATCGGCGAGGATCGATTCCTCGTCCGGCTCATACTCGACCGAGGCATCGGCACCGGCAGCGCCACCAGCAGGCAGCGCGGCGGGGATGATCTGCAACCGGGTCGGCTCCTGGGTCAGCGCCGACTTGAAGGTGGAGAAGAACAGGTGGGCGACATCGAACTCGCCGGCTTCGAAGCGGGCAACCACCTCATCGGCCACGCTCTTGGCATCGGCAAAACCAACGTTCTTGATGTGGGTCATGTCGATGGTGCCGACAATCAGATCCTTGTGCGTGCGGGCGAACGGCGCGCGCGCCTTCTTGCCGACAAACAGCAGCTTGACCGTCTTGCCCTGGCCCAGCAGCTCATCCATCGTGCGGCGGGCAAGCTTGGCGATGTTGCTGTTGAAACCACCGGCAAGGCCGCGTTCCGACGAGCACACCACCAGCAGGTGAACCTGATCCTTGCCAGTGCCAGCCAGCAGGCGCGGGCTTTCCGGGCCAACCGTCACGCGGCTGGCGAGCGACGCCATCACGGCGGCCATCCGCACCGAATAGGGGCGGGCGGCTTCGGCGGCTTCCTGCGCCCGGCGCAGCTTGGCCGCCGCGACCATCTTCATGGCCTTGGTGATCTTCTGCGTCGACTTCACCGAAGTGATGCGCATTTTCAGAGACTTGAGACTGGGCATCTGCTTCTCTCATCGTCTCCGGGGCGCGAACGCCCCGGCGACAGATTGCTGTTACGCGAAGGTCTTCACGAAGGCGCCGATGACGTCCTTCAGCTTGGCGGTGGTGTCAGCCGAAAGATCCTTCTTGTCGCGGATGTCGGCCAGCACATCGGCATGGGCCGATTTCACGTGGCTGAGCAGCGCGGCTTCGAAGCGGGTGACAGCGGTCGCATCGATGCTGTCGAGGAAGCCATTCACGCCGGCAAAGATGCTGACGACCTGGTCTTCGAACGGCATCGGCTGATACTGGCCCTGCTTCAGCAGCTCGGTCAGGCGCTTGCCGCGGTTCAGCAGCTTTTGCGTGGAGGCATCGAGATCCGAACCGAACTGCGCGAACGCCGCCATTTCGCGATACTGCGCCAGCTCCAGCTTGATCGAGCCGGCGACCTTCTTCATCGCCTTGGTCTGCGCGGCGGAACCGACGCGCGACACCGACAGACCGACGTTGATGGCCGGGCGAATGCCCTGGTAGAACAATTCGGTTTCCAGGAAGATCTGGCCATCGGTAATCGAAATCACGTTGGTCGGAATGTACGCCGAAACGTCGCCGGCCTGGGTTTCGATGATCGGCAGCGCCGTCAGCGAGCCATTGCCGTTGGCGTCGTTCATCTTGGCGGCGCGCTCCAGCAGGCGGCTGTGCAGATAGAACACGTCACCCGGATAGGCTTCGCGGCCCGGCGGGCGGCGCAGCAGCAGCGACATCTGGCGATAGGCCACGGCCTGCTTGGAAAGATCGTCATACACGATCACGGCGTGCATGCCGTTGTCGCGGAAGAACTCGCCCATGGTGCAGCCGGTGTAGGGCGCCAGGAACTGCAGCGGGGCCGGTTCCGAAGCGGTGGCGGCGACCACGATCGAATATTCCATCGCGCCATTTTCTTCCAGCGCGCGCACGATCTGCGCCACGGTCGAACGCTTCTGGCCGACGGCGACATAGATGCAATAGAGCTTCTTGCTCTCGTCGGTGCCGGCGTTCACGCCCTTCTGGTTGATGAAGGTGTCGATGGCGACAGCGGTCTTGCCGGTCTGACGGTCACCGATGATCAGTTCGCGCTGGCCGCGGCCAACCGGCACCAGCGCGTCGAGCGCCTTCAGGCCGGTCTGCATCGGTTCGTGGACGGATTTGCGCGGGATGATGCCCGGCGCCTTCACTTCCACGCGCATGCGGGTCACGTCCACCAACGGGCCCTTGCCGTCGATCGGGTTGCCCAGACCGTCAACAACGCGGCCCAGCAGGCCCTTGCCCACCGGCACATCGACGATGGTGCCGGTGCGCTTGACGGTGTCGCCTTCCTTGATGGCGCTGTCCGAACCGAAGATCACGATACCAACGTTATCGGCTTCCAGGTTCAGGGCCATGCCCTTGATGCCACCCGGGAATTCGACCATTTCACCGGCCTGCACATTGTCCAGACCATGCACGCGGGCGATACCGTCGCCAACGCTGAGCACCTGGCCGACTTCCGAAACCTGCGCTTCGGTGCCGAAATTGGCGATCTGATCCTTGATGATCCGCGAGATTTCAGCGGCATTGATGTCCATCTGGGTGGTCCTCTTTTAAGCTTTGAGTGCCTGGCCGAGCATGTCGAGCCGGGTCTTCAATGACGAATCAATCAGGCGGCTGCCAACGCGCACCATCAGCCCGCCCAGGATGGACGGATCAACGTTCACGGTCAGCGCCACATCGCGGCCGATGCCGGCCTTCAACTTGGCGGCCACCGCCTTCTGCTGCGCCGCAGTCAGCTTGTGCGCGGCGGTCACGGTGGCGGTCACTTCACCCTTGCGGGCAGCGTTCAGCGCGGCAAAATCGCGGATCACCGCCGGCAGCAAGGCCAGCCGGCGATTGGCGGCAAGCACGCCCAGAAAATTCTTGGTCAGGCCATCAAGGCCCAGCCCATCGGCCACACCAGCGACAGCGGCACCCGCCGCCCCGCGACCAACCAGCGGCGACGACGTCAACGCTGTCAGATCAGCCGATTCGGCCAGCGCCTCGGTCAGCGTCGCCAGGCTGGCCTCAACGGCGGCAAGCGCCTTGCCCTCGATCGCCAGCGCGAACAAGGCACGGGCATAGCGCCCGGAAAGGCCGGTGGCCACGCTGGATGAAATTTGTGCGTCCAAGGCTTCAGCCCCGTTTTGAATCGGATATGACAAAAGGCGCGATGAACATGGTTCACCGTGTGCGGGGCGCGGCTAGCATGGGCCTGCCGATGTTGCAAGGCAGCATTAGGCGCGGGCGGGCTTTATGAAGAGGGGCAAGGCCGCAAATCCCAACTGCCCGGCCAGCCCCAGCAGGCCGTCAGCCGTGAGGAACGACGCCAGATACGCCCCCGGCGCCCGCCCGAACGCCAACGCCAGCGTGAATTCCGCCAGCATCAGCCATACGAATGCCGTCCCACCCATGATGGCCCGCCCCGTCAGGTTGAGCCACTGCCACGCCAGCAAGCGGCGGCCCCACCACCAGCTGACTGCCAGGATGATCGGCAGCTCCATCGCCACAGCGGCCATGGCGCCGATGGCCGGGGCCAACAACAGCGTGCGGATTGTGCCCAACGCAAAGGCGATGGCAAAAACGCCAGCGAAATAGCGCAGGCCAAGGGTGAGGGCGGTCATGGTGGGGATCATGCCACAGGCCGAAACAAGGAAAAACTAGAAGAGCCTCCGGCGGGCAGGGGTGACCCCTGCACCCGTTTGTTTTCGAGTCGCCCTCTCAACAAAAGAACCTCGTCGCCCCGGACTTGATCCGGGGCCCCGCTTTTCTTTTCCACTCCATTGACCGAGACTGCCCCAATGACAAAAGGCGGCTGGGTTTACATCATGGCGGACCGCTATCGCGGTGCCATGTATGTCGGCGTCACCGCCGATCTCGTCAGGCGCGTGCAGCAGCATCGCGAAGGGACCGGTTCAGACCATGTTGCCGAATACGGCCTGACCCGCATCGTCTACGCTGAGCGGTTCGAGGAAATCCTGCCCGCCATCGCTCGCGAAAAGACCTTTAAGCGCTGGCGCCGCGACTGGAAATTCGCCCTGATCGAAGCCGACAATCCGGATTGGCGAGATCTGTGGGACGATTGGTTTCCGCCGCACCGGTTGCAAGAATAGCGGGGCCCCGGATCAAGTCCGGGGCGACGGTGTAATTTTTGGTCATAGGGCCAACCAAAAACAAACGGGTGCAGGGTCTGCGACCCTGCCCGCCGGAGGCTTCACTTCCTCTGTCCCCATCTGTCCTACAACCTCGTTCATCGGTTATATTAACCTTTATGAACAGCCCCAAGCCCTCCAAGCCGCACGCACTCCGCCCGCAGCACAACGGCTGGACGCCAGCCCGGCAGCAGCGGTTTCTGGATCATCTCGCCGCCACGGCCAATGTGACGGCGGCGGCGAAAGCCGCAGGGATGAGCAAGCAATCGGCCTATTGGTTGCGGCGGCAGTTGCACAGCTGGGAGTTTGCCCGCGCCTGGGATGACGCGCTGGCCGATCGGGATCGCTGGATTGAGGATCTGGCGATGGACCGGGTGCTGGAGGGGGAGGAGGAGGTGATCGAGCGGGATGGCCAGACCGTGGCGGTGCGGCGGCGTCCGTGCGATGCGCGGCTGTTGTTGTTTCATTTGAAGCGGTTGGAGCGACGGGCCGCGCAGACAAATTCCCCAATTCGATACGAATCGTCAAAAGTGGCAGAACTGCGCGCGGAGCTCAGGGCGCTTGCGGCGGGGGAAGACTGGCCGCCTGCCGGCTGAAGCAACACCGATCCTCTTGCCCTTGGGCCGCCGATGTGGCCAAGGAATGCAAGCACCCAAAAGGCACTGATCACACAACCCATGCCCTGGCTGTTCCATATCTTCCTGGCCATTCACGTCGGAGCCGGCGTGGTGGCGCTCACCAGTTTCTGGGGGGCGGTGCTGACGCGCAAGGGTGGCCCGGCGCATCGGCGGTGGGGGTTCGTGTTTTCGGCGTCCATCTACACCGCTGCGGCACAGGCGCTGGGGATGGGGGCGCTGTCTCTGGTGTGGCCGCTGGCGATGCACCCGCAGTTGACCGACGCAGTGCTCTATCGCGGCATGTTCGGCACGATGATGGTTTATCTCGGCCTGCTGGCGATTTCGATGACGCGTTATGGCCTGGTGATGGTGAGCAACCGGCGGGACCATCCCGGCAATCGGCACTGGTCGATGCTGGCGGTGCAGGGTGGCACCATGCTGGCGGCGGGCATCTGCCTGGTGCATGGACTGTATCTGCTGGATCGCAATGGCCCGGTGATGGAGCCGATCCTGATGGTGATGGTGGCGCTGCTCGGCTTTGGCACCAGCACCACCTATTTCCGTTATATCTTCAGCACGCCGGCATCCCCACGCGCCTATATCCCCGAACATTTCAAGGCGATGGTGGCGACCGGGATCGCGGCCTACACGGCGTTCCTTTCGGTGGGGTTGATCGAGATGTTTCCCACCCACGCCTTCAACCCGGCGATCTGGGCGATTCCGACGATGTTCGGCATGGCGATCATCATCCATTATTTGCGGCAATACCGGCCGGCAGGGAAAACCCAGCCGGCGGAGTGATCATTCGGCCAGCGCGGCGTCGAGCGCGGCGATCGTGTCTGGAATGTCAACAAGATGCGCCCGTTCTGCCGCCACGATGGCGCGGAAGGCGGCGCGGCGGATTTCGCCGAGGGTGGCCGCATCGGGCCTGGCCTTGGCGGGAAGGGAGGAGACGATCAGATCAATGAGCCGCTCCGCCCCGTGCAGGCGGCCCCACAGATAATCATGTTCGCGATAGGCGCGGCTGAAAAAGGCACCGAAGGCATTGAACAGCGCGCCTTTCAGACGCTGGCCGCCGGCGCTGGTCAAAGCCGAGCAGTCTTCCGGGCTGATGCGATCGACCTTGATCTCGTCCAGCTCGTCGATGTTGCCATCGGCGATCAGCGGCAGGATGGCGATATCGAAGAAGGGGAAGCCCAGATACGCGGCCACCAGATCGCGGCGCAGCCGGCGCGGCAGCCCGCTGGCCAGAAGGTCTACCAGTGCTTGGTCGCTGCGGGCATCAAGGCCCTTCAGGTCCAGGGCGCTGGCCACGGCGGCAAGCGCACTGGCGGGATCGGCGATGGCGTTGCCCGCGGCTGCCAGCCTGCCAGCGCTGGACCAGCACAGCAGGTGCGGGCCCAGAATGGCGTAAAGCCCGGCCTTGATCTTGCCGAGAGTCGCTGCCGTTTCCTCATCCGCCCCGGCCAGTTCCATGTTCACCCGCCGGATCAGGAAGCGCAGGCGGCGGATGCGGAAATCGACGTCGAAATTGCGCAGGAACAGCACATAGGGCGACGCTGCACCGGTTTTGCCGATGGCGCTCTCCGGTTTGTTGACGCCGCCGGCGTTGAGGTGGCGCCACAGGCTGGCCCGCACCGCGCCGACCTCCTGCCCGCCCAGATCGGCGATCCGTTCGGCCAGCCGCTCGGTCACCATGGCGAATTTCAGCCGGCCATAGGCGCCATAGGCAAAGCCGGTCGCCTTCGCGGCCTCGCTGTTCATGCGGCTGCGCCAGGCTGCCAGTCGTTCCAGGCTGGGCGAGAACAGCAGCAGGCGCATGCCGATGGCGGCATCGATGGCGATATCCACCTGCGGCATCATGCCGATCACGATATGGCGCAGCCGGCGCGACCGGGTCGAAATCGCCTCGATCGTACCCAGGCTGTCGCGGATCGGCTGCTGCCGCGGGATATCGGCGAGGGAGCGCAGAATGGTGCCGAAGAAGCCGGGCGGTTGGCCGGTGACCGCGCCATCGTCGTGCATCCCCGGTTTGGGATCGAGATAGACGAAGCGCCGGTCCACCTCGCGATGTGCCGGACGTTTCCCCAGGGCGGCCAGCGCCGGGCCAAAGGGCCGGTTGTCGAGCACGGCACCATCGATCAGGTCGACGCTTTCCGGCTGAGTGCGGCCGGGCAGCACGCGATCGATGAAGGCCTGCCGTCCGGGCCAATCCTCGCCGCGGCCCTTGAGCATGTCGTCGATCTCGGAAATCCGTGCCGGCGGGAAGGCGCCGGGAAAGCTTGCCGTGGCCCGCGCCGCAAACACCAGATCCGGCGTTTGCCCCAGATGCCGCTCGGCGCCGTCGCCGGGGCAGGCAAAGCCGATCACCAGGCGATGTTCGGGTTCGGTCACTTCTTCCGGCGTGTTCAGCCGCAGGCGCTGGGGGGCGCCGTGATAATCGGTCACCGTCACGAACAGATCGAACGGGTGCAACGGCGGCACCAGCGGCGGGGTGCGCTCGCCATTTTCCATGGCAGCAAAGGCATCGGCCAGCAGGCCGGAAAATGCCGCACCGGAAAACGGCGGCTTGAACCAGCGGCTGCGCATGAATCGGGACAGCTTGCGCTTCACCTCGCCGTGCGCCGCAACCTCGGCCTTGTCTTCATCCTCAAGCCCACGCCGGCGCACCCACCATACCAGCGGGATCGCCCAGAGTTTCGACAGCGGCCGCGACGCCGCCTTGCGGTCGAGCAGCACATCGGAATCCGCGCCATCCAACCAGAGGCTGCGGATGGCATCAAGGTCATGCCCTTCCACCAGGGCCCGGGCCAGCAGCACGCCGTTGATGCCGCCGGCCGAGGCGCCGGCAACGATGTCGCACATTACCCTGAGGTCAAGATTGGGCAGGCTGTCGAGCAGCGCCTGGTAGACAATCTCGCTGTCCCTGGCTGGCGGCAACCCGGCTGGGCTGTGTCGCCGCATCGAGGCGCGCGCCAGTTTCCACACCTCCTTGGTGAGGCCGTGCATGTACACCGCCAGGCTTACCCCGCCGTAACAGACCAACGCGAGGCGCAGCTCCTTTGTCTGCAAAGGGGCCTCCTTTCACAGATCAGTCTGGCTGACGCTTCAAGCCCCCGCAAGTGCTGGGGAATTTCAAGGCGAGTAGAGGCAAGTGCCTCAGCGCTTGATGTTGGCGACTTCCACCACGATGTCGAACGCCGTAGTCAGCCCTTTCACGAAGGTGCCCCGCTCCACGTTCACATATTCATCCAGCGCGTGGGCGCGGAAGCCGCCGCCGCCGGCACCAAGCGTGATGGCCGGGATGCCGAGGCTGATCGGGATATTGCTGTCGGTGGAGCTGGGCATCAGCTGGGCATCGTAGCCACCGGCTTTCAGAATCCGTTCGGCGGTTTGCACCAGGGGGTCTGTGGCCGGTGTGGTTCCGGCTGGGCGGTCGCCGATCAGTTCGGGCACGGCGCTGATCTTGCCATAGCGCGTGTCGCGGGCGGCGTTTTCGGCGGCGACGCTGTCTTCGATGATCTTCAGGAACTGGCTTTCGAGCGCCTTCAGATTGGTGGTGGATGCCGAGCGCATGTCGAATTCGGCGAGGATGAGATTGGGGATGGAGTTGACCGAAGTGCCGCCGGCGATGGTAGAGGCGGCGAAGGTCGTCTTCACATCGGTGGGCGGCACGATCTTGTACAGGCCCTGCACGGTCCCGGCCATGGCCCCCATCGGGTTGACGATGCCGAACGCGCCATAGCTGTGGCCGCCCGGACCCTTGAAGGCGACGCGGTAGCGGCGGGAGCCGACACCGCCGTTGACGATGCGGGCGACATTGCTGCCATCGAAGCTGATGAAGTCCCCGATGCGGGGCTTGAGCGGGCTGGCCGAGAAGATATGGCGCACGCCGCGCAGATCGCCCTGGCCTTCCTCGCCGACATTGGCGACGAAGATGATGTCCCGCGTGGTCTGGATCTTGCCGGCATCCATGGCGCGGACGAAGGCGAGCAGGGCTGCCAGCGTGACGGTGGTGTCCCCGATGCCGGGCGCGTGCAGCGTGTCGCCTTCGCGGCGGACCTTGATGGCGACATCGGGCGGGAACACGGTATCGAGGTGGGCGGCGACCATCAGCGCCTTGGCAGCGCGATCCTTGCCGGGACGAATGCCGATGACATTGCCGACAGAGTCCAGGTGCACGTCGCTCAAGCCCAGCGCCTTGAATTTCTCGGCCATCCGCGCTGCGCGCGCCGCTTCCTTGAACGGCGGGGCGGGGATTTCGGTCAGCTCGATCACCTCGGCGATGGTTTGATCATAATCGGCGGCGATCTTCGCGTGGGCGGCCTTGATCGGTGCTGGCTGAGCAAGCGCCGGTGCAGCGGTGGCGAGGAGCAGGAAGAGGAGGAGGGTGCGCATTGGCGCATCTGGCACGGCAGGCATGCCGCTTGCAAGACCCGGCGCGCCCGCCTAATGTTTCCTATCTGTTCTGAATGGGATGTTATGGCAAAGGGCAAGACGCGCTTCGTGTGCCAGGCCTGCGGGGCGGTGGCGCCGCGCTGGGCGGGGCAGTGCGGGGACTGCAAGGAATGGAACACGCTGGTGGAGGAAGCCGCCCCGGTGTTCACGCCATTTGCCGCCAAGCAATCGCTGCAAACCGGTGGGCGTCGCATCGCGCTGGAGAGCCTGGCTGATGATGTGGCGCTGCCGCCGCGCTTGAGCACCGGCATTGCCGAGCTTGATCGCGCGCTGGGCGGCGGGCTGGTACCGGGTTCGGTAACGCTGATCGGCGGCGATCCGGGCATCGGCAAATCTACCCTGCTGTTGCAGGCGGCGGGCAAGATGGCGCGGACCGGGGCAGCCGTGGCCTATGTGTCTGGGGAGGAAGCCGCCGATCAGGTGCGGCTGCGGGCGCGGCGGCTTGGGTTGGCCAAGGCCGATGTGGCACTGGCCGCCGAAACCAATGTGCGGGACATATTGACCACGCTGACCGGGCTGAAAGCGCCGCCGGGGCTGCTGGTGATCGATTCGATCCAGACGATGCATTCGGACACGCTGGAAGGCGCGCCGGGTACGGTTTCTCAGGTGCGGGCATCGGCGCAGGAACTGATCCGCTATGCCAAATTGTCGGGCTGTGCGCTGATATTGGTCGGGCATGTGACCAAGGACGGGCAACTGGCCGGGCCACGCGTGCTCGAGCATATGGTCGATACCGTGCTCTATTTCGAAGGGGAGCGCAGCCACCAGTATCGCATCTTGCGCGCTGTGAAGAACCGCTTTGGCGGAACGGACGAGATCGGCGTTTTTGCGATGGGTGCTGATGGCTTGGAGGAAGTCGCCAACCCATCCAGCCTGTTCCTGACCAGCCGTGCCGAAGGCGCCAGCGTGACAGGCGCCGTGGTGTTTCCGGCGCTGGAAGGCACAAGGCCGGTGCTGTGCGAGATCCAGGCGCTGGTGGTGCGGGTGCCATCGGGCGCGACGCCACGCCGGGCCGTGGTGGGTTGGGATTCCGGCCGGCTGGCGATGCTGCTGGCGGTGCTGGAAGCGCGCTGCGGTTTGGCGTTTGGCGGGCATGAAGTCTATTTGAACGTGGCCGGCGGCCTCAGGATTGCCGATCCGGCGGCCGATCTCGCGGTGGCTTGTGCGCTGGTTTCGGCGCTCACCGATCGGCCGTTGCCGGCGGATGCGGTGGCCTTTGGTGAAGTTGCTTTGTCGGGCGAATTGCGGGCGGCCGGATTGGCGGGCCTGCGCCTGAAAGAGGCGGCGAAGCTGGGTTTCGGCCGGGCATTTGTTCCGGACGGCACCACTGGCGGCGGGCCGATGCTGGTGAGTGGGTTTCGCACGATGAACGGGCTGGTGGATCATCTTGGCCGGCCGGAATAGGCTTTTGCGGCGCTGCCAAATCGGATAGGCGCTGCTGTATGGACACTGTAACGCAGCTTGCCGGCTTTGACTGGATCGTGGTGCTGATTGTCGGCATCACGGCCGCCTTTGGCCTGATGCGCGGCTTCATTGCCGAGGTTGCCAGCCTGGCGGCCTGGGTGGTTGGCTTCATTGCCGTGCGGCTGTTCTACACGCCGGCCCGCGCCATTTTCGAAACGGCCAGTGGCAGCGAACTGATTGCCGCCGTCGCCGCCGTGATGGGGCCGTTCCTGCTCGCCGTTTTGCTGGTCAAGCTGATCGGCAGTTTCCTGTCGAACAGTGCCAAGGGCAGTGTGATTGGCCCGGTGGACCGCCTGCTCGGGCTGGGCTTTGGCCTGGTGAAGGGGTTTTTGGCCGCCAGCCTGATTTTCCTGCTGATCACGCTGGGCATGAAGATCGTGCCGGGTGACGACAGCCGGCCCGATTGGCTGGCACGAGCCAAGACGACCCCAACGCTGGCGCTGGTGGCGAGCGCCATGGTCTCTTACGTTGGCGATGCTTGGAACCAGCAGCAGAAGCTGATCAACCCTGAGCGTGACCCTCATGCCGGACTGCCCGGCTTTGGCGACAACGAGGAAAGCGACGGGTATGGCAAGCAGGAGCGCAACTCGCTCGAAAAGCTGCTCGATGATCAGGAAAAATCCACGCCGGGAACGTCCATCTGATGATCCGTCTCTATAACACCGCTGCCCGCGCCAAGCAGGAACTGGTGCCGATCAATCCGGATCGGGTGACGATGTATGTCTGCGGCCCTACCGTCTATGGCCGGGCGCATATCGGCAATTTCCGCCCCGCTGTGGTGTTCGATGTGCTGCAACGCCTGCTGCGCCACAGCTATGGCCCGGACAAGGTGATTTACGCCCGCAACATCACCGACATCGACGACAAGATCATGGACAAGGCCGGCGCCGAAGGCGTGAGCATCGACGTGATCACCGAGCGGTATGAAACGCTCTATCTGGAAGATGCCGCAACACTGGGGGTGGAACGGCCTGATCTGCACCCGCACGCCACAACCAGCATCCCGGCGATGGTCGACATGATCGCGCTGCTGATCGCCAAGGGCCATGCCTATGTGGCGGAAGGCCATGTGCTGTTCGATGTTGCCAGCCACGGCGATTATGGCAGCCTGTCGCGCCGGCCGCTGGACGAGATGATCGCCGGCGCCCGCGTGGAAGTGGCGCCGTACAAGAAGAACGCCGCCGATTTCGTGCTGTGGAAGCCGTCGAGCAAGGACCAGGCCGGCTGGCCCAGCCCGTGGGGCCGCGGCCGGCCGGGTTGGCACATCGAATGCTCTGCGATGATTGCAGAAAGCCTGGGGACCACCATTGATATTCACGGCGGTGGCGTCGATCTCACCTTCCCGCACCATGAGAATGAGTGCGCGCAGAGCGCCTGTGCCCACGACGGCGCTCCACTGGCCAACATTTGGATGCACAACGGTTTCCTGAACTTCGGTGGCGGCGAGAAGATGTCGAAGTCGTTGGGAAATGTGCTCAGCGTTGGTGAACTGGTGGAGGCCGGCTGGACCGGTGACGAACTGCGCCTCGGCCTGCTCTCCGCCCAGTATCGCCAGCCGCTGCTGTGGGACGAGGCGCTGCTGGGCCAGGTGCGCGGCCGGCTGGACAAATGGTTGCGCAAGCTGGGCGATGTCCCGAAGGGGGTGCGCCCGCCGCCGCCAGCTGCCGTGGTGGAAGCCTTGTCCGACGATCTCAACACGCCCGCCGCGCTGGCGGCCATCGCTGGCATCGAGCAGGACCGTGAGGCGCTGTTGGGCGCGCTCGCGTTCCTGGGCCTGCCGTCGCTCAGCCCGGAAAGGAGCCGCCATGCCAGCGAGCAGCGCAGCGCTGATCCGGATGCGGCCCGCATCGACGCGCTGGTCGCCGAACGGGTGGCGGCGCGGAAGGCGAAGAACTGGGCCGAGTCCGATCGCATTCGCGATGCGCTGGTGGCTGAAGGCGTGGTACTGGAAGACGGCCCTGGTGGCACGATCTGGCGGCGGGCCTGAAGGGCGGCATTTTCCCGCCTATCCATAAGGGGAGCGGGGCGGCTAAGGTGGGGCCGATGTCCGAAGCCCTCTACAACGCCGCGATCCTGCGCCTGAAACTGGCGGGCGAAACCGCGCACCGGTTGCCGGCGGCTGATGGCAGCGCCACCCGCGTCTCGCCGGTGTGCGGCAGCAAGATCATCGCCGATGTGGCGGTAGGTCCTGATGGCCAAATCGCGGCGGCAGCACTGGACGCAACCAAGGCCTGCACTCTGGGTCAGGCCAGCGCCGCCGTGGTGATGGAGCGCGCGCCCGGCATGGATGCCGCCACGCTAACCGCCACCCGCGCCGCGCTGGCGGATTTCCTTGGCAGCCGTGCCGAATCTGCACCCGAAGGCTGGGCGATGTTCGCACCGGCCCGCGCTCACCGCGCCCGGTATCCTTCGATCCTGCTGGCGCTTGATGCCGTGCTGGCCGCGCTGGCCGAAGCCGGGCAGGTCGCTGCCTGATGGAGCATGGCTCCACCCTGTTGCGCGATATCGTCGTCTATCTGGCGGCAGCGGTCGTGTTGGTGCCGCTGTTCGTCCGCTTCAAGTTGGGGGCGGTGCTGGGCTATCTCGCCGCCGGCATATTGATTGGTCCGTCCGTACTGGGCCTTGTGGGCAATGCCGAACAGACGCTGCAGTTCGCTGAATTCGGTATCGTGCTGCTGCTGTTCGTGATCGGGCTGGAATTGCAGCCTTCGCGGCTGTGGGCGCTGCGGCGCGACATCTTCGGGCTCGGTCTGGCGCAGGTGCTGCTGTGCGGCCTCGCTCTCACCGGGCTGCTGCTGCTGCTCACCAGCCTTACCTGGGAGGCCGCGCTGGTCGTTGGCCTGCCGCTTGGCCTGTCGTCCACCGCGCTGGTGATGCAACTGCTCAATGAACGGCAGCTGGCCGCAACCCCGTTCGGCGAACGCAGCTTTGCGATGCTGCTGTTTCAGGATCTGTCCATCGTGCCGATGGTCACCGTGGTCGCCGCGCTCAGCCGGGCGCCGGTGGCCAATCCTGAACCGGGCTGGATGATGGCCGCCAAAACCGTGGGCGCGCTGGCGTTGCTGGTGCTCATCGGCCGCTATGCCCTGCCGCGGCTGTTCCGCATCATCGGCTCGCTGGGTGCCCGCGAAGCCTTCGTCGCCGCGGCCCTGCTGTGCGTCATGGGCAGCGCGCTGCTGATGGCCAGCCTGGGACTGTCCATGGCGCTGGGCGCGTTCGTCGCCGGCGTCATGCTGGCCGAATCGCCGTATCGCCACGCGCTGGAGACCGACATCGAACCGTTCCGCGGCCTCATGCTCGGCCTGTTCTTCATTGCCATCGGGATGAGCCTCGATCTCGCTGTGGTTGCGGCGAACTGGGGCCTCGTGATCGCCCTGGTTGTGGGGGTGCTGGCGGTGAAGGCAACGGTGATCGCCACACTTGCCCGCAGTTTCGGCACGGATTGGCGGCGCGCCATAAAGATGGGGCTCTTGTTGGCCCAGGGCGGCGAGTTCGGCTTCGTGCTTTTTGCCGAAGCCGAACGCGGGCTGCTGATCACCCATCAGGCGGCGCAACTGTTTGGCGCCGTCGTTACTCTCTCCATGGCGCTCACGCCCTTGCTGTTCCGCCTTGCCGGCCGGCTGCTGGCCGTGCCTGATGATGGCAGCGGCAGCCGCGACGGCCCGGAAAGCGCCGGCACCGATGGCCACGGCGGCCATGTCGTGCTGGTCGGCAGCGGCCGGGTGGGGCAGGTGATCGCCCAGATGCTGCGGGCCCGTGGCCAGGCCATCACGGCCATCGATCTGGATGCCGAACTCATCGATATCACCGCCCGCTTTGGCAACACCGTGTTCTGGGGTGATGGCACCCGCCTCGATATCCTGCGCACCGCCGGCATCGAAACCGCCAGCGCCCTTGTGTTTGCCATCGATGGCCGCTGGGACCCAAAGGCAGTGCTGCAACCGATTCAGACCGAATGGCCCGATCTGCCGATCATCGCCCGCGCTTTTGACCGCAGCCACAATATCGCGCTGCGCCAGGCCGGCGTGGAACAGGTGGTGCGCGAAACGCTGGACGGCGCCGTGGCCATGGGCCGTGAAGTGCTCGCCTCGCTCGGCACGCCTGACACGATGATCGACGCCATCGAAGCCGAGTACCGCCGCCGCGATCTTGAGCGGCTCGATCTGCAATTGTGCAGCGGTGACATCATGTCCGGCGCCGACACGATCATCCGCGGCGCCCTCGATCTGGACGAAGCACCCGATCCGGCGTCCTTGGGCGAAATCCCGCCGGCGTGAATGGGCCGCGCCGCTAGGCCAGGTACGCCAGCAACGCGGCTGGCATGTCCTCCACGGGCAACACAAGATCGACGAAGCCGCTGTCTGCAGCGCTCTGCGGCATACCCAGCTTGGCGTGATGATCAAACGCAGCCTCGCACATCGTCAGCCCCCCGCGTTCCTTGATGGCCGCGATGCCGGCGGTGCCATCGCTGCCAAAGCCGGAAAGGATGATCCCCACCGCATTCGGGCCCTGATCGTCGGCGAGAGAAACAAGAAACAGATCCACAACCATGCGCCGCGCCTTCACCGAGGGGGCCCTTGTCAGGCGCAGGCGGCCGTCGTGGATGGTGAGGATGGTGCCAGGCGGGATAATCGTCACCGTATTGGCCGACGGGATCATCCCATCACAGGCGAAAGCGACGGGCATGACGGTATGGCGGGCGAGGATTTCGGCCAACGCACTTTCATGGTCCGGATCAAGATGCTGCACGAGCACAAAGGCCATGCCGCTATCGGCCGGCATTGCGGCGAAAAAGGCCTCATACGCAATTAAGCCACCCGCAGAGGCGCCAATCCCGACCACCAACGGCCCGCTCCAGGCAATCACTGATGCGCCGCGACCCGCTGCCACCTCCAGTCCTCCCCTCTCTGCCAGAATCCGCCGCCCACGCCATCACGGGCCAATCCTTGCGAATCACACCCTCCTTCCACCCCGTCCACTTTTGACAATTTTTCCGATTCTTGCGGGTTTCAGGATGTTTTCGCCACACACTGCCATGCCGCGCCCAAACGCCGGGCATTGCCATGATGACAGGCTTTGCTCGTGTAGGACAGACGGGCGGCTGTTCGCGATACCAAGACAGAAATAATCCGCCAGCAGCTCTGCTTCTTCTTGTGTTTTTTCGGCGAACTACGTCCCCGCGTACCACTCGTACCCGCGGTCCGGCCAGTAGCCACCCTTGCCGCCGCCGAACGGGGCCAGGCTGTCGGCGATCACGATCTGCATCAGATATTTGGCCTGCTTGTACCCCAACTGGCGTTCGACCCGCAGACGAAGCGGGGCGCCGTGGCCTGTGCCGAGGGGCTGGTTGTTGAGGCTGTGGGCCAGGATTGTCTGGGGGTGGAAGGCGTCGACGAGGTCCACGCTTTCGTAATAGCGGCTGGCGGATTGCAGGCCGCCTTTGCTGGCTTCCCCGCCGTAATCATCGGCGCACAGGAAGACGATGTAGCGGGCGCCGCCCTGCAGGCCAGCGGCTTTCAGGATGGGGGCCAGTTGCGGTCCGGTCCATTGGCCGATGGCGCTCCAGCCTTCCACGCAATCGTGGCGGGTGATCTGGGTGCGTTGGGGGAGGGCGCGCAGTTGCGGGAGGGTGAGGGCGAGCTCGCGCTGCACCAGCCCGGTCACCTTCAGGCGCCAATCGGCGAATTGGCCGGCGGCAAGCTGCTGCCATTCGGGGTTGGTGGGTTCGTGGGTGCCGTTGATCTTGAAGGTGGGCGAGATGTCGGACGCCGCGAATTCGCGCGCCAGCCCGTCGCGGCCGACCAGGCGCTGCCAGCGATAGGTGGCCTGTTCGCCAGCGCCGATCACGGCCTTGGCGGTGGAATTGCGGGTGAGCGCGTCGCAGCCGGTGAGCAGCAGGCCTGCGGGCAAGGCGGTGAGGAGGTGGCGGCGATGAAGGATCATTTGTCGCCTCCGATGGTCAGCCGGCCCGTTATCATCGCGCCGATCTGGCGGAACGGGCCGGAGAGCACGACGAGCGCGAGGTGGAGAAGGAGGAAGCCGGCGATGCCGGCCATGGCGATGAAATGCACCGAACGCGCCGATTGGCGGCCGCCCCACAACTGATCGAGCCACGGCCAGGCGGCGTCCATCCCCGGCGACATGGCGAGGCCGGTGAGGATGACGGTGGGGATGAGAAGTAGCGTGACGCCGGCATAGGCGAAGCGTTGCAGCACTTCGTAGGAGAGTGCGGCTTCGCCTTTGGGGAAGTTGAGTTTCAGATGCTCGACGAAGTCGTGCCACAGGTGGGCGCGGGTGAGTTGCGCGCGCTTGGGCAGGATCTCGCGCCACAGCCGGCCGGAGAACAAGCCGTAGAGCAGCCAGGCCAAGCCGTTGAGGATGATCACCCAGGCGAAGAAGAAATGCCACGTGCGCGCGGTGGCGAGGTCGCGGCCGGACGGCAGGGTGGCCCAGTGTGGGAAGGCGACGAAGCTGGTGGTGCCCTTTGGCGATTGCGACACGCCGATGAGACCGGTGGTATCGAACCGGGTGCCGGCGATGTCGATCCAGCCGGTGGGGTTGCGCCATGGCGGGGAGGCGCCGGTTTCCAGCCACAGTCGGTCGCGCTGGTCCACCGATCCGGCATCGCCCCAATAGAGCCGGGGATGGGCGCCGAAGATGTTCAGCCCAGTCATCAGCAGGATGATGATGGCAATCGCGTTCAGCCAGTGGGTGAGGCGCACCAGCCAGTGGTGGCGCAGCACGATGCGGGGATCGGGGCGCAGGTTGGAAAGGGAAGGGGCGGCGGTGGCCATGGCTGTTAATGGCCTGTTCGCAGCCAAAGTCCAATTGGTTGCAGGCGCCGCAGGCAAGGGGTGCAAACTTGTTGCGGTTGCGCCATGGTAGGCGCGATGCTGCGGATTTTCTCTGCCACGGGCCACCAATTGATCGGCACGGGTGATGTGCTGCCGGCCGATGC
Organism: Sphingomonadales bacterium 32-65-25; assembly: GCA_002280855.1. Lineage (GTDB taxonomy): Bacteria > Pseudomonadota > Alphaproteobacteria > Sphingomonadales > Sphingomonadaceae > Sandarakinorhabdus. The sequence goes on from NCEU01000002.1 coordinate 211,630, forward strand.
GGTGTGGATCGACCTGTTCAACCCCACACCCGAGGAGGAACGGCAGGTCGAGACCGCGCTGGGCTTTGAAGTGCCGACGGCCGACGAGATGGCGGAGATCGAGACATCAAGCCGGCTGTATGTCGACAATGGCGCCATCGTGATGACGGCGACGCTGGCCACCGGGCTGATCACCGAAACGCCGGAAACCGTGCCGGTCAGCTTTGTGCTCGGCGCGCGCCATCTGGTGACGGTGCGCTATGCCGAGATTCGCAGTTTTGATCGCTTTGTCGCGCAATTGGAACGCGCGCCTGGCCAGTGCGGCAATGCGCCGATGGCATTGATGGGGCTGATCGATGCCATCGTCGATCGGCTGGCGGACGGGCTGGAGCATGTGGGCCGCGAAGTGGACCAGATCAGCCGCGCCGCCTTCCGCCGTGCCGAAGCCGGTGCCCGTGGCCGCCAGCAGCAGCGCCGGTCAAATCTCGCCTTGCAGGCGCTGTTGACCAGGTTGGGCGCGGCGCAGGATGGGCTGAGCAAGGCACGCGAATCGGTGGTGTCGCTCACGCGGGCGCTGTCGTTCCTGCAGTTCGCCGCGCCGAAAGACGCTGGCCTTTCCGCCCAGATCAAGACGCAGGTGCGCGATCTGGCCAGCCTGGCGGATCAGGCCAGTTTCATCGGCAGCAATCTCACCTTCCTGCTCGATGCAACGCTGGGCCTGATCTCAATCGAGCAGACTGCGGTGCAAAAGATCTTCTCTGTGGCCAGCATCGTGTTTCTGCCGCCCACGCTCGTGGCCGGTGTTTATGGCATGAACTTCGCGCACATGCCGGAACTGCAATGGGTGGCGGGTTACCCGATGGCGCTCGGCATCATGCTGGCCGCCGCCGTGCTGCCGTATGCGATCTTTCGTTGGCGGGGATGGCTTTAAGGCGCGTCCAGCGTGCAGCCATATTCCGGATCGAAGCGCGAGATGCGTTTGGAGAGCAGCGGCACCTTGGCCGAGATCGTGCGGTTGGCGCTGTCTTCCTCCACCTTGACTATTTCGGTGCCGGGTTCGCGATCGGTGTCGCAGCTGGCCATGTCCCGCCCGCTGACGAAACGGCAGCTGCAGGTGACCTGGGCGATATAGCCGGTGGCCAGTGCCGCCTGCCGGCCCGTGGTGGAATATTTGAGGCCAAGCCAACCGCCCGCCGCCAAGCAGAGCAGCAACAGCGGCGCCCAGATCAGCCAGCGCCGCCAGAGTGGCTTGGGGCGCGAAGGGGCAGCGGGGGGTGATGTGTCACTTGCCAGCATGGGGGCAGGGCCTTTAGCGTGAATTTCATGACAAGGTGGAGAAACATCGCGGCAGCCGCAACCCTGTTGCTGGCCGCAGGGGGCGCCCTGGCGCAGCCCGAGCGATCGCCAGTGGCGATTCCGGCCACTGTACCGGCCTCGGCCCTGCCCGCCGCCGATGCGCTGTTCACCGATCCGGCGCTGAAGGAAACGCGCGCGGTGATCGTGCTGAAGGACGGCAGGCCGATCTATGAACGTTATGCCCCCGGCTATGCCCCCGGCACGCGGCTGATCAGCTGGTCGATGGCGAAATCCATCACTGCCACGCTGGTTGGGTTTCTCGTCGCCGATGGCAAGCTGGAGCTGGATACGCCCGCGCCGGTGCCGGAATGGCAGGGCGATGCGCGGGCGAAGATCACGCTCAGGCAGTTGCTGCACATGGCGTCGGGCGTGAAGCATATCGAAGCCGGGCCGGAACCCGAACGGGCCGACACCAACCGTGCGCTGTTCGCCGATACGTCGGGCGATATCTACAAGGCGGCCGTGGCGGAGCCGTTGGAGGTGCCGCCCGGCACCCGTTTCGAATACAACACGCTGACCACGCACATATTGGCGCGAATCGTTTCCGACGTGGTGGCGCCGGGCGCGACGCCGGCCGAACGCCGCCGCAAGGTGCGCGCCTTCATCAATGATCGGCTGGCCAGGCCGGCGGGGATGGCCAGTCTGCTGTGCGAATTTGATCCGCAGGGCAATCTTTACGGTGGCTCGCTGTGCTTTGCCACCGCGCGCGATTGGGCGGCGTTTGGGCAACTGTATCTGGATGGCGGCGTGGTCGCCGGCGTGCAGGTGGTGCGGCCGGATTGGGTGCGCTTCGTGCGCGAGCCGTCGCCCACCAATCCCGGTTATGGCGGGCAATTCTGGCTCAATCGCCGGCAGGTTTCCGGTCAGGACAATGCGCTGTTCTGGCGTGCCGGCCCTGCCGATGCCTTCGCGGCGCTTGGGCATCTGGGCCAATATGTGGTCGCGGTGCCATCAAAGCGGCTGGTGGTGGTGCGGCTGGGCAAGACCCAGGATGATGATCTGCAGCCGGTGCGCGATGCGCTGGCCAAATTGGTGAACGCAATGCCGGCGGCCGCAGAATGACGGCTGAATATCGCCTGATCGACATCAAACTGGATGAACGCACTATCCTGTGGCGCAATGCCGATATCGAGCAGGAACGCCGCGTTGCCATCTTCGATCTGCTGGAAGGCAATGAATTTAAGCCGATCGCGGCGGCTGATGCCGGCCACCATGGGCCGTACAAGCTGCTGCTCGGCGTGGAGGATGGCCGGCTGGATGTGACGGTGAGCAATGGTGACGATAGCCAGGTCGATGCCTTTCAGGTCGCGCTCAGCCCGTTCCGGCGCACCATCCGCGAATATTTCGCCATCTGCGACAGCTATTACCAGGCCATCCGCCAGGCCAGCCCCGGCCAGATCGAAACCATCGACATGGCGCGGCGCGGCATCCACAATGATGCCGCCGAACTGTTGAAGGAACGGCTGGAAACCCGCGCTATCGTCGATTTCGACACAGCGCGCCGCCTGTTCACCCTTATCTGCGTCCTCCACATCAAAGGCCACTGATGTCCGTATTGTCCGACCGCTGGATTCGCGAAACCGCCCTGAACGAGGGCATGATTGAACCGTTCGTGGAGCGCCAGACGCGCGGCGGCTGCATTAGCTATGGCCTGTCGAGCTATGGCTATGACGCGCGGGTGGCCGACGAGTTCAAGATCTTCACCAATGTGGACAGCGCCATCGTCGATCCCAAGGATTTCCAGGCCAACAGCTTTGTCGATCGCAAGACCGATGTCTGCGTGATCCCGCCCAACAGCTTCGCGCTGGCCCGCACGGTTGAATATTTCCGCATCCCGCGCGACGTGCTGGTGATCTGCCTGGGCAAATCGACCTATGCCCGCTGCGGCATCATCGTGAACGTGACGCCGTTGGAGCCGGGCTGGGAAGGCCATGTCACGCTGGAGTTCAGCAACACCACGCCGCTGCCCGCCCGCATCTATGCCAACGAAGGCGCCTGCCAGTTCCTGTTCCTGAAGGGCAATGAACCCTGCGAGGTCAGCTATGCCGATCGGGCCGGCAAATATATGGGTCAGCGCGGCGTGACGTTGCCGAAACTGTGACGACGCCGGGGGTGGCGCGCACCGCCAATGCCGGCTAACGCCGCCGGGTGAGCGCGACATCTCCTTCCGAAGCCCGCCTTGGCTTTTTCGCCGGCATGGGCGCCTATCTGATCTGGGGCGTGCTGCCCTTTTACCTGCGGCTGTTGCAAGGCGTGCCGGCGGCCGATGTGCTGGCGCACCGTATCTTGTGGACCGTTCTGGTGGTGGTGGTGCTGATTTCTGGTCTGAAGGGCTGGGAGCGGGTGCGCGCCGCCCTGCGCCAGCCGCGCCTGCTGTTGATGCTGCTGGCATCGGCGGTGTGCATCACCATCAATTGGGGCGTCTACACCTGGGCGATTCTGGCTGGCCACGCCATCGATACGTCGCTGGGCTATTTCATCAATCCGCTGGTTTCGGTGCTGTTCGGCGTGGTGTTGCTGGGCGAGCGGCTGGGTCGGCTGCAATGGGTTGCGGTCGGGCTGGCGGCGCTGGGCGTGGCGGTGCTCACCATCGAGCGCGGCTCACTGCCGCTGGTTTCCCTCGCGCTGGCGCTGTCGTTCGGCGTCTATGGTCTGATCCGCAAGCAGGCGGCGGTGGATACCGCGACCGGCCTGTTTGTCGAAACGCTGCTGTTGGCGCCGATGGCGGCGCTGTGGGTGGCACAGACGCCGCAAGGCTTTGCCGGCTGGCCGCTGATGACGACGGCCACTCTGGCACTGGGCGGGCTGGCCACGGCGATCCCGCTCCTTCTGTTCGGCCTGGCAGCGCGGCGGCTGCCGCTCTCCACCCTTGGGCTGATGCAATATGTGGCGCCCACAATGGTGCTGCTGGAAGCCGTGCTGCTGTTTGGCGAAGTGCTGGATCCGGCGCGATTGGCGGCGTTCTGCTGCATCTGGGCGGGCCTGGCGGTCTATACGTTTTCCCTGCGCCGGCCAGTGGCGCAACCCGCGCAACCGCGCTAAACCCGCGACATGGACAAGATCGTCATCCGCGGGGGCCGCCGCCTGAAGGGCCGCATCCAGATTTCCGGCGCCAAGAACGCTGCGCTCACGCTGATGCCGTGTGCGCTGCTCACCGACGAGCCGCTGACCCTGCGCAACCTGCCGCGGCTGGCCGATATCGATACGTTCGGCCACCTTCTCAACAATCACGGCCTGTCGACCACCATTGAAGGCACCAGCCCCGATGAATTCGGCCGCGTGATGACGGTGCGCGCCAACCGCATCACCTCGACGCTGGCCCCCTACGACATCGTGCGCAAGATGCGCGCGTCCATCCTCGTCCTCGGTCCGCTGCTGGCCCGCGCCGGTGAAGCCACGGTTTCGCTGCCCGGCGGCTGCGCCATCGGCAACCGCCCGATCGATCTGCACCTGAAGGCGCTGGAGCATCTGGGCGCCAACATCGAACTGGCGGCCGGCTATGTGAAGGCGACGGCCCCGATGGGCGGCCTGCCGGGCGGACGTTACGTGTTTCCCATCGTTTCTGTGGGCGCGACCGAAAATGCGGTGATGACTGCCGTGCTGTGCAAGGGCACTTCCGTTCTGGAGAACGTCGCGCGTGAGCCGGAGATTGTCGATCTGTGCAACTGCCTGGTTGCCATGGGTGCCAAGATCCAGGGCATCGGCACTGAGAAGCTGACCATCACCGGCGTCAAGGAACTGCACGGCGCCACCTATGCGGTGATGCCTGATCGCATCGAGGCGGGCTCCTATGCCTGCGCCGCGGCCATTGCCGGCGGTGAGGTGGAACTGGTCGGCGCGTCGGCCGAGGATCTGGGTGTGACGCTGGACATGCTGCACGAAGCCGGCGTTGAAACCGAGGAAACGCCCGATGGCATCATCGTGCGCCGCCATGGCGAGATGAAGGGCATCAATGTTTCAACATCGCCCTATCCGGGTTTCGCCACCGATATGCAGGCGCAGTTCATGGCGATGCTCACCGTGGCCGATGGCGCGTCGCTGCTGACCGAAACCATCTTTGAAAACCGCTTCATGCACGTGCCGGAACTGGCGCGCATGGGAGCGGACATCACCGTGCGCGGCCGCAGCGCGATCGTGCGCGGCGTGCCGAAACTCTATGGTGCCGAAGTGATGGCCACCGATCTGCGCGCCTCGATGAGCCTGGTGCTGGCTGGGCTGGCGGCGGAAGGTGAAACTACGGTCAGCCGCGTCTATCACCTTGATCGCGGTTACGAGCGGTTGGAAGAAAAGCTCCAGGCCGTGGGCGCCGATATCGAGCGGGTTGGGGATGGCTGAACGCCTCGCTCTGCTGGGCCAGGAGCCCGGCGATATCGAGACCTTCTCGGCGCTGTTGCAGGACGCGACGTTGCGGCTGGCCGATGTCGGCTATGATCGCAAGGCGCGGCGGCTGGCGCTGCTGATCAACCGCTACCGCCGTGAGGCCGACGCGCCGAGCCGCATCCGAAGCGCCCTGCGGGTGGAGACGGTTGACGCCGTGCAGCGCGCCGGCTGGCCCAATGATCCCGAAGCGGTGACAGTTATCCTCTCGTTGGCCCAGGATGGCGACTGGCTGGTCATCACTTGCGCCGCCGGTATTGCTATCCGTGCGCGCATCGAAGTGATTGACTTGGTGCTGGAAGACATGGGCGACGCCTGGGGCACAACGCGGGTGCCGCAGCACGATTAGGCAGGCCGTCGCCCCACCATCACCAGCACCAAAGTTGCCACCACTGCCTTTACCCCTGCGCCCGGCAGCAGCACGGCCAGTGCGGTGACGTCGCCGCCGCGCAGGGTGATCACGGCGCCGCCCAGCGCCAGCAGCAGGGCATGGGCGGCAAGCATCAGCAACAGTGTTTGCCGCCAGCTCCAGCCCGGCTGCCAGCGCATCGCCAGCCGCGCCGCCAGTGGCAGCGCCACGATGAAGCCGGCGCTGAAGCCGCCCATCGCCAGCAGGCCGCCCTTCATGTTGGCCAGCACCGGCAAGCCCAGCGCCGCCAACAGCAACCAGCCCAGTACGCCCAGCACGCCAGCCCCGCCCGCCAGTGCGCCGGCCAGACAGACGATCAGCGATTGCAGGGTGATGGGCACCGGCCCCAGATCAAGCGACAGTGGCGCACAAAGACACAGGGCAGCGGTGGTGAACAGGCCGCCCCACAGCGGCGAAACAGGACGTGCCATCAGCCGCCGGTTGAAACCGCGCCGGTCTTCTTCATGGCGCCAGCCACTTCGGGCGGCATGTATTTCTCATCGTGCTTGGCCAGGATGGTCTCGGCGGTGAACCTTCCGGTGGCGGGATCGATCTTGCCTTCAGCGATCACGCCCTGGCCCTCGCGGAACAGATCGGGGAGGATGCCGGTGTAAGTAACGGGAACCGTCTTCGCCATGTCGGTCACCACGAAGCGGATGGTTTCGCCATCGCGCTGGATCGAGCCCTTTTCGACCATGCCGCCCAGCCGGATCGCGTCAGTGGGCGCCGGCCCTTTCGCGAGATCGGAGGGCGCGTAGAAATAGGTCGCCTTTTCGCCCAGCGTCGAAAACGCCAGCACGCCAGCGCCGCCGAGCGCGGTGAGCGCGCCGACGACCAGCCACAGACGTTGATGTTTGGCTTTCATTGTAGAGACCCTCGGGGGCGTTTCACCTCATCGGCCTTTTTCTCGGCCGTTCGCATCGAGATGTAGGCCCACGCCAGCAGGCCAACAAGGCCGACCAGCGTGATGGCATAGGCCGGCCAGATGAAATTGGCCCACAAGTCGGGGCGGGTGACGACACCATCCATTACGCCAAAGCCTCCGCCATGCGCCGGCTGCGCGCGTCAACGCGCTGCTGCGCCAGCATCGCCCGCATCCGCATCAGGACGATGGCGGCGAACAGGAAGCTGAAGCCGGCGACCGACAGCAGCAGCGGCGTCAGCAAGGCCGGCGCGATCTTGGACGAGGCGTTGACCACCGAAATGCTGCTGCCCTGGTGCAGTGTGTTCCACCATTCCACCGAATATTTGATGATCGGCAAGTTGATCACGCCAACCAGCGCCAGAATGGACGAGGCGCGGGCTTCGCCGCCCTTTTCCGCTTCGCTTGCCGACAGCGCCAGATAGCCGAGATACAGGAAGAGCAGAATCAGCATGGAGGTGAGCCGCGCGTCCCACACCCAGTATGTGCCCCAGGTCGGCTTGCCCCACAGCGATCCGGAGATCAGGCAGATTGCGGTGAAGGCCGCACCCGCCGGCGCGATTGCGCGGGCGGCAATGGTGGCGAGCGGGTGGCGCCAGATCAGCGCGGTGGCCGATGCGATGGCAAGGCTCATGTAACCGCCCGCGCCCAGCCAGGCGGCGGGCACATGCACATACATGATGCGCACGCTTTCCCCCTGCTGGTAATCCGGCGGACTGGCGAACAGGCCAATCCACAGGCCGGCCGCGGTCAGCGCCATGCCAAGAAGTGCCACGATCGGCGTGACGACACGGGCGATCTTCAGGAATCGCGTGGGATTTGCGTAGCGGTGCACGCCGGCCTTCTAGCAGATGGCGGGCGCGGGGAAAGGGGGCGCGTCAGTAGTTGTTGACGCGCTCGCTCCAACCGTCGCCCATGTACATGCGGGTCACCTTGCCGTCCTTTTCCTCGAAATACACGATTTCGCCGATGGGGCCGCCGCCGGTGGGTGCCATCAGCCGGAAGCGGCCTTCGCCCAGCGGTTCCAGCTTTTCGCGCACTTCGGTGGAACGGGCGTTGCCCGAAATCACCACCAATTGCTGGTTGAGCAGCACGATTTGGGTGATGCCATCACTATAATTGCCGCGATAGAGGCCGGCAAAGCGCGCCCAGGCCGGATCCCAGGACGTGGCCTTTGGTTTGGCGGCCTTTGCCACGGCATCGCCAACCGTTGCCATCAACTGGTTAGCGATGTCGCCGGGGTTGGAATCGGTGGTGTTGGTCAGCACGATCACACCCACCTTGTCGTCGATCTGGGCCATCGTCATCGTGGTGTTGCCGGGATAGCCGCCGCCATGGCCGGCATAGGTCTTGCCCTTGAAGCGCTCGATATCAAAGCCCAGGCCCGAACCCGATTCCCAATCCTCGTCCACGCTGCGCACGCGCAGGGCTTCGCGCCACGAACCGGCCGAAAGCACGTTGTTGCCACCGGCCTTGGGCGCCCGGCGGAACCATGCGGAGATGAACTTGGCCAAATCGTTCACATTGCTGGTCACGCCCGTCGCGGCCGCCATGCCCTTGGCATCCACGAACGGATGCACCCTGCGGGTGCCATCGGGTGTGCGGTTGGCGTAGGGCGTGGCCAGGCCGGGATCGGGCCGATCGATGCTGCTGGCAGTCATATCCAGCGGTTTCAGGATATTAGCGTTCACATAATCGGCCCATCGCTGGCCGCTCACTTGCTCCACCACCAGCCCGGCGATGCCAAAGGCGAGGTTGGAATATTTCCAGCGCGTCTGCGGCGGGAACGCGGACTGGCGCCCGGCCATCAGCGCCTTCAGCTCGGCCTCGCTGGGAAAATCGAAGCTCGACCAATGATCGCCGGCCTCGCGCTGCAGGCCCGATGAGTGGGAGAGCAATTGCTCGATGGTGATCGGGCCATCGTCCGGACCGGCCGGTTTCATCGTGAACCAGGGCAGATGTTTGCTCACCGGATCGTCCAGCCGCAACTTTCCGGCTTCACGCAGTTGCAGGATGGCGATGGCGGCAAAGATCTTCGAGTTGGATGCGATGCGGAAGCGGGTGTCGGCGGTCATCGGCCTTTTCGACGCGATGTCGGCAAAGCCGAAGCCTTTTGACCACACCAGTTGCTGATCATGCACCACGCCGACGGCGACGCCAGGCAGGCCGCGATAGGCGATCTGGCCTTCAAGCCAGGCGCTGAACAGGCGCTCCGCGGCCAATACATCGGGGTTGTCGGCGACACTGGCGGCCGGCGCGGCGGCGGGCTGGGCGAGTGCGGGTGTGGCGAGCAGCAGGGCCAGCGCGATGGAGCGATAGAGCATGTGGAATTCCCCATTGGAATGGCGACAGCCTAACAGGCTGGAGGCTGCCGCCAAGGGGGAAGTCTTAGCCCAGGCGCGACAGCGCCGCCGCCAGCCGCTCGGCCTCGGCACTGCGGGCGGCGTGGTCTTCGCGCGCCTTTTCCACGGCTTCGGGTTTGGCCTTGTCGGTGAAGCCAGGGTTGCTCAGGCGTCCCGCCAGCGCATCACGTTCCTTGATTGCGGCGGCCATCGCCTTGTCGAGCCGGGATTTCTCGGCGGCGAGATCGACCACGTCGCCAATGGGAATCAGGATGGTCGCTTCACCGTGCACCACTTGCAGGCGGCCGCCCGCTGGGACCTCGCCGGGAAGGATGCGCGCGAGGCGTTCGATGACCGCTGCATTGGCCGCAAGCCGCGCCTGCGTTGCAGCTGAGGCGCCGTCCACGGCGTAGGCGAGCTTGGCCGAAGGCGGCACGTTCACTTCGGTTCGCGCCGAGCGGACTTCGGAAATCAGGCCGATCAGCCAGTCGATATCCGCACTTGCGGCGGCATCTTCAGGAATGGCGTCGGTGGCCACCCATTCGGCCAGGATCAGATCGTCACGGATGGCCAGCTGGTGCCACAATTCCTCGGTGAGGAACGGCATCACCGGGTGCAGCATGACGAGGATCTGATCGAGCGCCCAACCGGCGACAGTGCGCGTTTCGGCGGCCACGGCAGCGTCCGCGCCTTCCGCCAGCAGCGGCTTGATCAGTTCCAGATACCAGTCGCAGAAGCGGCTCCACACCAATTTGTAGATGGCGTCGGCATAGGCATCGAAACGGAAATCGGCGATCGCCTGTTCCAGCGTTTTCGCCGTGGCGCGCACTTCGCCGATGATCCAGCGGTTGACCGGCTGGCTGGCGGTGGGGGGCAACGGCGAGGCACTTCCGCCAATGCCGTTGGATTGGGCAAAGCGCGCCGCGTTCCATAGCTTGGTGGCGAAGTTGCGATAGCCTTCGATGCGGCTTTCGCTCAATTTGATGTCGCGCCCCTGCGTTTCCATCGCGGTGAGCGTGAATCGCAGCGCATCGGCGCCATATTGATCGATGAGCACCAGAGGATCGACGGTGTTCCCCTTGGATTTGCTCATCTTCTGGCCCTTGGCGTCGCGCACCAGCCCGTGGCAATAAACGGTGCGGAACGGCACATCGTCCATGAAATGCAGGCCCTGCATCATCATGCGGGCCACCCAGAAGAAGATGATGTCGAAACCTGTCACCAGCACGTCGCCGGGGTAATGGCGGGCGAGATCGGTCGTCTGCTCTGGCCAACCGAGCGTGCCGAACGGCCACAGCGCCGACGAGAACCAAGTATCTAGTACGTCCTCGTCCTGATAAACCAGCCAGACATCGGTAGGGATTCCGTCTGCCGGCGCGTACTCAAGAGCTTCTCTTCGGGTGCCAAAGTAAATGATGGTCGGGGCGGTTCCATTAGTCGCCAATGCCTGCGCCTCAAACTCACTCTGGCTCTCTGCAACGTAAATCGCGGTCTCAAGTGTCACTTGATTGAAGCGGTGCCAGGCTGGGATACGATGCCCCCACCACAATTGGCGGCTCACGCACCACGGCTGGATATTCTCCATCCAGTTGAAATAGGTCTTTTCCCAGGTCTTCGGCACGAACTGCGTGCGGCCATCGTGCACGGCGGCGAGCGCATCTTTGGCCAGTTCGGCGGCGTTCACATACCATTGGTCGGTCAGCCATGGCTCGATCACCACGCCGGAGCGGTCGCCATAGGGCATCTGGATGGTCTTCTGCTCGATGCGCTCGATCAGTTCGAGGGCTTCGAGATCGGCGACCACCTTCTTGCGGGCGTCTTCGCGGCTCAGGCCCACATAATCGGCGGGCACGCCATCGGCGGCGCAGATGCGGGCTTCGGCGTCGAGGATGTTGATCCATCCGATAGCCTTGTTGCGCTCATACACCTGCCAGTCGTTGAAATCATGCGCCGGCGTGATCTTCACCGCGCCCGAACCCAGTTCCGGATCGGCATGTTCATCGGCGATGATGGGAATGCGGCGGCCGGTGATCGGCAGCAGCACATGCTTGCCGATGACGGAAGCATAGCGCGGATCATCGGCGCCCACGGCCACGGCGGTATCGCCCAGCATGGTTTCGGGCCGGGTGGTGGCCACGATGATGTGATCTGCGCCATTGGGAAGGCGCGCGCCATCAGCTAGCGGATAACGGATATGGGTGAACGTCCCGGCGACTTCGCGGGTTTCCACTTCCAGATCGGAAATCGCGGTCTTCAGCTTCGGGTCCCAGTTCACCAGCCGCTTGTCGCGATAGAGCAATTTCTGGTTGTAGAGCTCAACGAACACCTTGAGCACGGCCTTGTTGAAGCCGTCGTCCATGGTGAAACGCTCGTTCTCCCAATCGCAGCTGGCACCCAGGCGGCGCAGCTGGCCAGTTATGGTGCCGCCGGATTCGGCCTTCCATTCCCATACCTTGGCTTCGAACGCCTCGCGGCCCATGGCGGTGCGGCCGGGCTGTTGCGCTTCGGCCAGGCGGCGTTCCACCACCATCTGCGTGGCGATGCCGGCATGATCAGTGCCAACGATCCAGCGCGCATCGCGGCCATTCAGCCGGTGCCAGCGGATCAGCAGATCCTGCAGTGTGTTGTCGAGCGCGTGGCCGATGTGCAGGCTGCCCGTTACATTCGGCGGCGGGATGACGATGGTGAACGGCTGCGCATCCGGGCGGGACGGCCGGAAGCGGGCGTTGTGTTCCCAATGGGCATACCAACGCTGTTCAAAGCTGGCGGGGTCGAAAATCTTGTCGATCATAGCCCACGGCGCATAGCCGCTGGGTGCGATGCGGGAAAGCCCTACAAAAAAGCCCTAAAGCTTGCCGGTGAGGCGCTTGATTTCCTCGCGCGCCAGTTTCTCGACGATTTCCGGCATGTTGGCGTCCAGCCAGGCCTTGATCTGCGGCGCCAGCATCGATCGCATCAGTTCATCCAGCGTCATGCCGGTGCTGCTGGCCGGCAGGGTCACATTGGCGAGCGAAACCGGTGCCGGTGCCGGGGCCAATGCGGGCGCGGGCGGCGGCGAATCTTCATTGTCATCATTGCCGGGTTCCATCACCCGGGCGCGGATGGAGGCAAGAATGACGTCAAGTGCAGGCGGCGGCTCGCTCATGCGAAACAGTTACGACATCATGAAGAAAAGCGCCACTGCCGCTGTGCAGGCAGAACGAGAAAATCTCGGGTCAAAAGGCGAATTCGCGCGGCTGGGCAAAGCCGGGCAGATCGGGCGCCGCCATCTCGATGAACGGCAGGCCCGCCGGGCGACCGCCCGCCGTAAGCGGCCCGGCATAGCCGCGGCCAACGCCCGACTGGCGCAGCACGGCGGCGATTCGGCCGCCGGGTGCCAGTTGGGCGGCGATGGCCGGTGGCACGGCGGCGATGGCGCCTTCGAACAGGATCAGATCATAGGGAGCAGCGGCCGCCCAGCCTTCGGCCAGTGGCCCGGAGACGCTGGGCACGCCGGCCGCTTCGGCCATGGCGATCAGTGCTGCATCGCTTTCCAGTGCCGTCACCTTCGCACCCATATGCGCCAGCACGGCCGCCGAATAGCCCGAAGCGCTGCCTACCACCAGTACACGCTCCCCGGCGCGCACGCCGGCGTGCTGCAGCAACAGCGCCAGCGCCAGCGGTGCCAGCAGATAACGGCCAGGTGCCAATTCGTGGGCGGCGTCGGCCTGGGCCAGCGCTGCGAGGGCTGGTGGCAGAAAGGCTTCGCGCGGGATTTCGGCAAAGGCCGCCAGCACGCCGGCATCGGTGACCCCAACGGTTTTCAGCTGGGAATCCACCATGGTCTGGCGCTGGGCGGCGGAGGCAGTCGTCATCATGGCCACGGCTTTTGCCCTGCGGCGGCGTGTCGCGCAATGGCCGAATCGCCGGATCAGGTTGCAGTGCAGCGCAAAGCGTCCTCTGCAACATAGGCCATTGCCCCCACGCCCCCGCCTTGCTAGGGCAGCGCTCCACTTGCGAGGCCCGATGGCGGAGTGGTGACGTAACGGACTGCAAATCCGTGCACCCGGGTTCGATTCCCGGTCGGGCCTCCACAGTTTGCGCCTTTTGTGTCGGCAGTGCCGCATGATCACGGCGAAATCCGCATTGACGAAGCCGGTAGCGCCCAACAAACCTCTTCCTGTCGATCGGGGAGCAGGGGATGGGGCAGGATTTGGCGACTCGCCGGGATTTCATCGTGGGTGCTGGTGCACTGGGAGCGATGGCGTCGGCTCCGGCATTGGCGGCTGCACCCGTTGATCCGCTGCTGGCAATGCCGGGCCGGCGCATCGCCGCCCTGATCGCGGCGCGCAAGGCAAGCTGTGTTGAGGTGATGCGCGCTGTGCTGGCGCAGATCGCTGCCCATAATCCGGCCCATAATGCCATCGTCGCGCTGCAGGATGGTGATCGGTTGCTGGCCCAGGCGCGCGCGATGGATGCGCGGCTCAGCGCCGGAGAGAAGCCGGGGCCGTTGTTCGGCCTGCCGTGGGCGGTGAAGGATCTGGCCGACGTGATCGGCATCCGGACCACCAACGGTTCGCTGGTCAACAAGAACAAGATCCCCACCAGCGAAGGTATCATGGTGCAGCGGTTGCGCGCCGCCGGCGCCATCTTCATCGGCAAGACCAACGCGCCCGAATTCGGCTTTGGCTCCCACACCATCAACCGTGTCTATGGCCCGACCCGCAACAGCTTTGATACCAGCAAGTCGGCCGGCGGCAGCAGCGGCGGTGCTGCGGTCGGTCTGGCCTTACGCATGTTGCCGCTGGCTGATGGCTCGGATTTCGGCGGCAGCCTGCGCAACCCGGCGGCGTGGAACAATGTCTTCGGGTTTCGCGCCGGCACCGGCGTCATCCCGCCGGAAGGCAATGAACAGTGGATTTCAAAGATGGGCGTTCCCGGCCCGATGGCGCGGCATGTCGCCGATCTGGGCCTGGTGCTGTCGGTGATGGCCGGCAAGCATCCTGGGTCGCTGCAATCGATCGATGTCGATGCCCGCGCCTTTGCCGGGCCGCTCGATGCTGATCACAAGGGCACGCGCATCGGCTGGCTGGGCGATTGGGGCGGGCGGGTGCCGCATGATCCCGCGGTGCTGAAGATTTGCGAAGGGGCGCTGCCGGCGTTTCGCGCCATGGGTTGCACGGTCGATGCCGCGCAGGTGGATTTCGAGATCGAGCCGGTGTGGCAGGCGCTGCTGGTGCTGCGCAGCTGGATGTCGGGCACCGGCGCTCAGCGCCTGGCCGACAATCCGGCGACGCGCGACCTGATCGGCCCGCAGGCGCATTGGGAAATCGCCAACAGCCGCAATATCACCGGCGCCCAGGTGCTCAGCGCATCGGCGGTGCGCAGCGCGTGGACCCGTGCAGTGGACAAATTGTTCGAACGCCATGATTTCCTGGTGGCGCCGGCGGTGCAGCTGCTGCCCTTCCCGGTGGAGCAATTGTGGCCAACTGTTGTGGCTGGCAAGACGATGCGCACCTATCATGAATGGATGCTCGGCACGTTCCTGGTGACGATGACCGGCCTGCCGGCGCTGGCGGCCCCGGCGGGCTTCTCGCCAGGTGGCCTGCCGGCCGGTATCCAGATCATCGGCCGGCGCGGCGCCGAATTGGCCTGCCTGAAGCTCGCCCACGCTTATGAGCAGGCGGCAAAGCCCGTGATCGACCGGCTGCCGCCGGAGTTGGCCTGATGCCTATATTGGGTGTTGCGCTGCTCGCCGCTTGCACGCTGGCCGGGTTGTTTGTTGGTGACTTGCTGGGCGCAGCGCTGGGCCTGGAGGCGAATGTCGGCGGCGTGGGTGTCGCCATGCTGCTGCTGATTGCGCTCACCAACCTGCCGGGGCGGCGGCTGGGGCCGGAAACGCCAACGGGCAGTGGCGTGCAGTTCTGGAGCATGATGTATATTCCGATCATCGTCGCCATGGCCGCCAGGCAGAATGTGTTTGCCGCGGTGTCGGGCGGAGTGATGGCGGCGGTGGCGGGCGTGCTGGCGGTGCTGGCGGCGTTTGCGCTGGTGCCAGTGCTCAGCAGTTGGGCGCAGCGGCCGTGATGGAGCAGATCGTCGAATTTGCCGGCACCAACGGCCTGCTGGTGGCGTTCGTCTTTGTCGGCGCCATTATGGTGGTGGCTTACTGGCTGTCGCGCCATGTTGCGCGCGGCACGGTGCATGGATCGGCCATCGCCATCGCGCTGGGGCTGCTGCTCGCTTTCTGGGCGGGGGCCGATACCGGCGGCAAGAACGGTGTGGCCGATTACCCGCTGCTGGCCGGCATCGGCGTGCTGGGCGGCAACATGTTCCGCGATTTCGCCATCGTCGCCACCGCGTTCGGCGTGCGGATGGAAGATCTGCGCAAGGCCGGCTTGGTCGGCGCGCTCTCCGTGCCCATCGGCGTGATCCTGTCATTCGCCGTGGGGGCTGCGGTGGCGCTGGCGTTCGGCCTCACCGATCCGGCCGAGATCACCACCATCGGCGCGGGCGCGGCGACCTATATCGTCGGGCCGGTGACGGGCGCGTCGCTGGGCGTCTCGTCGCGGATCATCTCGCTCAGCATCGCGGCGGGGCTGGTGAAGGCGGTGCTGGTGATGGTAGCAACGCCGCTGGTGGCGCGGCGCATCGGCCTGGATAACCCGGTCAGCGCGATGGTGTATGGCGGGCTGATGGGAACCACCAGCGGCGTGACCGGCGGGCTGGCGGCCACTGATCCCAAGTTGGTGCCTTATGGCGCGATGACCTCCACCTTCTACACCGGGCTGGGCTGCCTGCTGGGGCCGTCGCTGATCTATCTGGTGATCAGGTCCGTGCTTTAGGCCCAGATGCGTTCGATGAACCAGAAGCTCGCGATGCAGCCGATGGCATAGGCGCTGGTCAGCACGGCAGGGCGCAGCGCGGCGGGTGTGAGGCGACGCAGCCCGGCGATCACGGCGAGCGTGGCTGCAATGATCAGCATCTGGCCGGCTTCCACCCCAAGATTGAAGGTGAGCAGCGCCATTGGCAGATCCGTTTCGGGCAAGCCTATCTCGCGCAGGGCGCCGGCAAAGCCAAAGCCGTGCAGCAGGCCGAACAGGAAAGCGACCAGCCACGGCAGCCGTTCCGACAGGCGGGGCTGGCCGGCCTTTGCCTTCACGATCTCCACGGCCAGGAAGATGATGGAAAGCGCGATCACCGCCTCCACTGGCGCCTGCGGCAAACCGAACAGGCCTAGCGTGGTGCCGGCCAAGGTGATCGAATGGGCGATGGTGAAGGCGGTGGCGGCCGCCACCACCGGCCAGCCGCGTTGCAACAGCAGCACGAGGGCGACCACAAAAAGCAGATGATCGAAACCGCCGACGATATGATCGACACCGATCGCGAAATAGGTGCGCGCCACCTGCAGGGTGTCGGGCACGGCAGCGACGATGGCGGTGGCGCGGCCGGGCAGCAGCCGCTCCGTCTGTACCGGCCGGTCCAATGGCGCGATTCGCAGCAGCGTGTCGGTGAAACCGGGTTCCAGCCCGGCCAGGCCAACGCTCGCCCCATCCAGCGTTCGGGAACAAGCAGCGCGCCCGGTTGCCACCAAGGCCCCCACCGAAAGCCGCGCTTCTTCCATGGTTACACGGCAGAACGGCGGCAGCAATGGCGTTGCGCTGGCCGCCAGCCCGCCAAGCACGGGGGCTTTCCACACGATCTTCCAGTCGTTGGCGCTGCGCTGCGTGAGCTCCAGATAGCCAGGACGCAATTCATCAGCCCGGGTCGGCAGGGCACCGGCCAACAGCGCCAGCAGGGCCAGCGCGCGAAGCAGCAGGCCGATCATGACGGGCGCTTGATCTCGACTGCGTAGCTGTCCAGCAGTTGTTGCAGGTGCGCGTCCTGCGCGTTGCGGATGGCGTCGCTGCGCCAATCATTTTCCAGCCGCTGGCGCACATCGGCCAGCCGCGGCGGCGGCGGCTGCACCCGCTGATCGATGCGCACCAGGTGCAGGCCAAAGCCGGAAACCACGGGCCCCATCCAAGTGCCTACCGGCAACCGGGCGAGGGCGGTGGCGAAATCATCGCCCAGTTGTTCGGCCAGATCGGTCTGGCTGGCATCGTCGAAACGGGCGGGCAGGGGCAGCGGCTGCGTCGTGATGCTGGGTCGCGCGCCCTTGGGTATGCGCCCTATTTCGGCGGCAGCGGCGGCCTGCAGCGCTGGGGCGTCGGGGCCGAGATAGATCTGCTCCAGCCGATAACGTGGCGGCGCGGCATAGCGCGCTGGATCGGCATCGAGCAGCGCGTGCAGTTCGGCATCGCTGGGCTGCGCGGCTTCGGCTTCGGCGCCGGCAATGGCCAGCATCTTGTTGCGCAGCCGCTTTTTCACCACCTCGTCGTCGGTATCGAGGCCCAGGCGCAGCGCCTCGCGGTAATAGACCTCGCCGCGGACATGATCGCGGATCAGACCGTCCAGTTCTTCAGCCGTGGGCGGGCGCCGGAAAGCGCGGACATGATGGTTGACGAGGCCGGCCACCACCGGCTCATCAACGATGATGCGGCGCTCGCCCAGATCGGGTGCGCGCCCCGACATCGCGATGAACACCAGGGCGCCCAGCACCAGGAAATGCACCAGAGGCTCGCGCAGCAGCGCCGCCGCGCGGGTTCGCCATGCCGTCATGCCTGCGCCTCAGCTCTTGCCCAAATTCTGACTGGGCGTGTACCAGATTGGCGAGGTGTAGGCACGTTCCTGGCTCTTCACGCGGACTTCCGGCGGCAGCTTCAGCTTGTACTTCACCGCATCGTAGGCGGGCCAACTGGGCGTCGGGATTTCCAGCACGCGCAGATAGTAAAAGCTGCTGATCGCGGGATCGAAGGCGGGATCGGTCCACACCGTGGTCAGCGCAGCGGCGCCGATGTTGTTCTTGTAGGTGGCGGTGGCGACATCGACCGTATCACCCACCGAAGGCAGCTTGCCGCCCACCGGGTTGCGCTTGGCAGGGTCGCTCCACACCACATCGAACACCTGCTCGTGCGTCTTGCCGGCCTTGTCGATCCAGCCCTTCACCACCTGCACGCGATCGAGGTTGGCGCCTTCCGGATCCTTCAGGGCCGAAATCAGGAGCCGCGGTGCGCCACCTTTGCCCGGCTTCAGCTCTCCGCCCATTGGCACGCCGCGGGCATAGCCGGCACGCACCCAATTGCCCTTCAGATCATCGGCGGTGAAATCCCAGCCGCCAAAAACCCGCACCGTCATGCGCGGGCCGGTGCTGGCATAGACTTCGCGCCGCGTCATCGCATCGAAGATGGCAGCGCGGGTGTTGGCCTTGGCCCACACGGCGGCATAGCCACTGGCGAGATAATGCCAACCGAAACGACCCTTGCGGGTACCCAGGTTCTGCGGCGCCATGGTCCGGGCCGCGCTCGGTTCGGTGCCGCTGTGCTTGCCGAAGAACTGGTCTTCATCGGCGGTGGCGAGGGCGGTGTGGCTGTCGGTCGATCCGATCAGGCCGAACTTGTAGGGGTTCACGCCGGTTTGCGCTTCCAGGGCCAGGCCGCGCTTCAATGCCTCGCGCACATATTCGCCGGCATACATGGACGGCACCTTGGGCTGATTGGAGAGGAGATTGTTCATCTCCCAACCGGCCACGCCATAGCCGGAAAACTCGTCGTTGGGCGACAGGAAGGGATGGGCTTCGCTGTCGCCCTTGATCTGGGTGATCTCCACCACCGGTTCCAGCCGGGCGCGGCGCTTGGCATAGGCCGCGGTCATCGGGCCGCCGCCGGGCTGGGTGAGTTCAAACATCAGGCCGTTGGAAAGATTACTGTTGTGCGGGATCGCCAGCACCCGGCCGCCAGTCGATTTCTCATAGGCGTCCATATAGTCCCAGATCTCGTTCGGGGTCGCCTTGTAGGTGGGATCGATCGGCACCACGGTGCGCACCTTGTCTTCACCGTCGCGGAAGATGATGTTGCGGTGCAAATTGTTGCCACCCTGCATCAACGTATATTCAAAGCCGTGGAAGGCGGTGAACGTGCCGGGTTCATTATAGCGTTCGACGGCATCCACGTTGGCGTTCCACACTTTTTTTGTGCGTTTGGCGGCGCCATCGGCGTTGAGCATGGCTTCGGGAATGGCATTGCGGCCGCGCGCATCCAATATTTCGGCCATGGCGCGCTGCGATCCAGCCGGGCCTTCGTTCATCATGTCGTGCCAACGCCGCATGGTGGCATCGCGGATCAGCAGGCGCGGCGCATCGGCAATTGCCTTGGTGCCGCCCAACGCCTCGGCGTGATCGGTCACCACCAGAAAATCGAGCGGGCGCGACAGCTTGGCCTTCATGCCGGTCGTGGCCGTCACTTCCTCGCCACGGGCAAAGCGCAACGCCTCTTCCGGGCCCAACCGCACGCCAAAGCCGAAGGCATCGACCGAGTTGGCGGTGTGGAGGTGGGTATCACCCCACAACGGCCGATCTGGAAATTCGCTTTCCTTCACCGCAGCCGCGCTCTTGGCCGTGGGCTTGGGCCCATCGCAGTTGGCCAGCATCGCGCTGCTGCCCAGCAGCAATGCCGCCACCATTATCGTGCGCCGCATCAGTTTCTCCCCTTTTGGCCGCGTCGGGCCTTCGGATCCACGATGCCACGCCTGCCGGGCCCGTCAATGTTTATGACACGAGGCCTGTCGTTTCACGCAGCGACCCAAGCTCTTGGCTTCAGGCCGGATTGTCCTTCACGTGGCGTTCGATATCGTCGAAGAAGCGCTCCAGATTGTGTAGCACCATCATCTTGAATTCATAGTTCACGTCGGGGCTGGCGCTTTGGATGATCGGGCTTTCATCGACCTTTTCGGCATAGGCCTTGTGGATGGTCTGCACATAATCGGGATCGAGCTTGATCTCGCCCATCTTGTCGAGGATGCGAAGCTGCACGATCATGATCTGGCGCACCAGCATTTCCAGGGCGGTGATGCGCGACACGGTGGCAACCGCGTCCAGTTCGACTGATTCCTCATCGCTCATGGCAGGAGCATGCCCTGCTTTGCCATTGGCGCAAAGCCTGTTGCGGCAGGGCGCGGCTTGGGGCAGTGCGGTGCACATGGCCCGCTCGCTCGCCGCCCGCATCGAACGCTTTCCTGTGCAAGGCAGCTTCACCATTTCGCGCGGTGCCAAAACCCATGTCGATGTCGTCGTGGCAGAGGTCAGCGATGGCCCGCACACCGGCCGCGGCGAGGGCACCGCCATCTATTACAAGGGCGATTCGGCGGAACTGGCCCTGGCGGCACTGACGGGCTGTGCCGGTGCGGTGGCGGCGGGGGCCGGCCGTGCCGATCTGCTGGCGCTGCTGCCCGCCGGTGCCGCGCGCAACGCGCTGGATTGCGCGCTCTGGGATCTGGAAGCCAAACAGTCCGGCCGCCGGGTCTGGCAAACGCTCGGCCTGCCGGTGCCGCAGCCGATGCTCACCGCTTTCACCATCAGCCTCGCTGATCCGGCGATGATGGCGGCGGCGGCAAGCGCGGTGCGGGGCCGCGAATTGTTGAAGGTGAAGCTGGGCGGCGACGGCGGGCCAGCGGCGGACGTGGAGCGCATGGCCGCCGTGCGTCGCGCCGCACCCGATGCCCGGTTGATCGTCGATGCCAATGAAGCCTGGGGCGGCACCGATATCGAACGCACGCTGCGTCAGCTGGCACCGCTTGGCGTCGAACTGGTCGAACAGCCGGTGCCTGCCGGCCGTGACGCCGAGCTGGAGGGGCTGAACTGCGCCGTGCCGCTGGCCGCCGATGAAAGCTGCCACGACCGCGACAGTCTGGATGCCATCATCGGCCGCTACCGCTTCATCAACATCAAGCTCGATAAAGCCGGCGGCCTTACCGAAGCGCTGGCCCTGCGCCATGCTGCCGCCACGCGCGGGCTGGGCGTGATGACGGGCTGCATGCTGTGCACCAGCCTCGCCATTGCGCCGGCGTTCATGGTTGCCATGCAGGGCAGCTACGCCGATCTGGATGGGCCATTGTTGATTGAGGACCGCCCGCACGGCCTGCGCTTCGAGGCCAGCGACGTCTATCCGCCGGACGCAGCGTTGTGGGGATGAGGCCATGGCCTTTGCACCGCGCAGGGCTTATGCTGCACTGCAATGTTGAGGGTTGATGCCATCCACAACCGCCGCGCGATCATCGATCGCCGCGCCTTGGCCGATGGCTTGGCCAGCGGGCTGGCCCGCTGCGAGAATTTTGCCGATCGCCGCCGGCTGCTGGCTGATACGCTGCGTGGCGCGCTGCTCGCTGGCCGTACCGAGATTGCCGAACGGCTGGAGGCGCACCCCGGCCGCGGCCTGGAAATGGCCACCGCTCAAAGCTTCCTGACCGATCAGCTGCTGCGCCTTGCCTGCGATACGGTGGTGGCCAGCCTCTATCCGCTGGCCAATCCTACCCAGTCTGAACGCCTGGCGCTGGCGGCGGTGGGTGGCTACGGCCGCGGCCAGATGGCGCCGTTTTCCGATGTGGACATCGTGTTCATCACGCCGTGGAAGCAGACGCCGTGGGGCGAGCAGGTCATCGAAACCCTGCTCTATCTGCTGTGGGATCTCGGCCTGAAAGTGGGCAACGCCACCCGCAGCCTGGACGACGTGATCCGCATCGCCCGGTCCGACATGACGGTGCGCACCGCCTTTCTGGAAGCCCGCTTCGTCTGGGGTGATCAGCCGCTGTTCGATGAAGCCAATGCCCGCTTCCGCAAGGAGGTGGTGGCTGGCACCGCCCGCGCCTTCGTGGCCGAAAAGCTGGCCGAACGTGAAGCCCGCCACCAGCGCATGGGGGACAGTCGCTATGTCGTCGAACCCAATCTGAAGGAGGGCAAGGGCGGCCTGCGCGATCTGCACGCGCTGTTCTGGATCGGCAAATATCTGCACCAGGTGCACAGCGTCGCCGAACTGGTGGACAAGGGCCTGCTGACGGCAGACGAATTGCGCCAGTTCCGCCGCGCCGAAAGCTTCCTGTGGTCGGTGCGCATCATGCTGCACCACATCACCGGCCGCGCCGAGGAACGCCTGACCTTCGACGTGCAACGCGAACTCGCCGCCCGGCTGGCCTATGCCAATCGTGACAGCATGAGCGCGGTGGAACGCTTCATGCGCCACTATTTCCTGATGGCGAAGTCGGTGGGCGACTTGACCGGGCTGTTCCTCGCCCATCTCGATGAATCGACCGCTCGCCTGGCCTGGCTGCCCACGCTCACCCGCCGGCCCGCGCGGCTGAAGGGCTTCACCCTGCGGCGCGGCCAGATCGGCGTGCCCAGTGATGATTTCTTCAAGGCCGATCCGGTGCGGCTGCTGGAGATTTTCGCGCTTGCCGACAGCCAGGGGCTCTCCATCCACCCGCTTGCCATGCGCGTTGCTGCCCGCGATGCCCAGTTGATCGACGAGCGGGTGCGCCGCGACAAGACCGCCAACGCGCTGTTCCTGGCGGTGCTCACGAGCCCACGCGATCCTGAAACCGTGCTCAGGTGGATGAACGAAGCCGGGGTGTTCGGGCGCTTTGTTCCGGATTTCGGCCGTGTTGTGGCGCAGATGCAGTACGACATGTACCACCACTACACGGTGGACGAGCACACGATCCGCGCCATCGGCCTGCTGGCCCGGATCGAACGCGGCGAACTGAAATCCGATCATGCGCTGTCGTCGGCCATCATTCACCAGCTCATCAACCGGCGCGTGCTGCATGTGGCGGTGCTGCTGCACGACATCGCCAAGGGGCGCGGCGGGGATCACAGCCTGATCGGCGCCGATATCGCGCGGCGCCTGTGCCCGCGCCTTGGCCTGACGAGGCAAGAAACCGAAACCGTGGCCTGGCTGGTGGAGTTTCACCTGCTGATGAGCCGTACAGCCTTCAAGCGCGACCTTTCTGATTTCAAGACCATCCTGGATTTTGCTGAAGCCGTTGCCAGCCCGGAACGCCTGCGCCTGCTGCTGATCCTGACCGTGGTCGATATCCGCGCCGTCGGCCCCGGCGTGTGGAACGGCTGGAAAGCGCAATTGCTGCGCGAACTGTATGATTCGGCGGAAGAAGTGCTGCGGTTGGGCCACAAGCAGACCGGCCGCGCGACACGCATCGCCGCCAAACAGGCCGGCCTGCGCGATGCGCTGGGTTGGCCCGAACAGCGATTTGCCGCCTATGCCCGCCGCTTTGCCGACAGCTATTGGGTGGCCGAAGCGTCAGACGTGCTCACCGCCAATGCCGCGCTGGTGGCCGGTGCGGGGGACGCGCCGCTGGCGATTTCCTGCACGCCCGATCCAGCGCGCGGCACCACGTTGGTCGCCATCTATGCCACCGATCACCCCGGGCTGTTTTACCGCATCGCCGGCGCCATTTCCCTTGCCGGCGGCAATATCTTCGATGCCCGCATCCACACCACCCGCGATGGCATGGCGATCGACAATTTCGTCGTGCTGGATCCGCTGGGCCGGCCCTTTGTCGAACCGTCGCAACTGGCGCGGCTGCGGCGCAGCATCGAGGATGTGTTGTCAGGCCGCATCCGCCTGGCTGACAAGCTTGCTGCCCGGCCACTGGCCCGCCGCAAGGCGGAACTGTTCCGGGTGGAACCGCGCGTGCTGATCGATAACAAGGCCAGCAACCGCTACACGGTGATCGAGGTCAACGCCTCTGACCGCCCGGCCTTGCTCTATGCGTTGACCAATGGGCTGTTCCAGCAGAAGCTGACCATCCACAGCGCCCACATCGCCACATATGGCGAAAAGGCCACCGACACATTTTACGTTACTGATCTGACCGGCGCCAAGATCGACAATCCGGTGCGCCTGAAGGCCATCGAGAAGCGCCTGCTGGCGATTGCCGCGACCGCCAGCCCCAAGGTGGAAATGCTGGCCGAAGCGGCGGAGTGAATCAGTTCTTCCCCGGCGCGCTTGTTGCTCCGTCCATCAGGCCGCCGGGCACGCCGAGATAGACAGCCACCATACCGGCCACCACCAGAAGCAGCGAAATCGCCAGCACATAACGCACCTTGTTGCCGGTGACGCCGCCCCGCGCCTTCACGGTGGAGATGATTTCGGGCGGGTCTGCTTGTGTGGTGGGTTCAATGGCCATGAAGAAATCAACGCCGCAGCAGCGGATTGGTTCCCGATCGCCCCCTGCGACCACATCGCAGTTCCTCCAGCTTGCCAGCCGCGCTGCGCCTTGCTTAAGCGGATGGCAAGACGGAGAGTGACATGACTAAGCCAACCGTGAACGATTGGGCCGCGATGGCCGCCAAGGAAGTGAAGGGGCAGTCGCTGGACTGGCACACCCCTGAAGGCTTCACCGTCAAGCCGCTCTACACCGCCGAGGACACCGAAGGCTGGGACCCGGGCCTGCCCGGTTTCGCACCGTATACGCGAGGCGTACGTGCCACCATGTATGCCGGGCGGCCGTGGACGGTGCGCCAGTATGCGGGTTTCTCGACAGCCGAGGAATCCAACGCCTTCTATCGCCGCAACCTCGCCGCCGGGCAGAAGGGGCTTTCGGTTGCCTTCGATCTCGCCACCCACCGCGGTTATGATTCGGATCACCCGCGCGTGTCCGGCGATGTTGGCAAGGCCGGCGTCGCCATCGACAGCGTGGAGGACATGAAGATCCTGTTCGACGGCATCCCGCTGGATCAGATGTCCGTCTCCATGACGATGAACGGCGCCGTGATCCCCTGTCTGGCCTTCTTCATCGTGGCCGCCGAGGAATCCGGCGTTCCTCAGGCCAAGCTGGATGGCACCATCCAGAACGACATCCTGAAGGAGTTCATGGTCCGCAACACCTATATCTATCCGCCCGAACCTTCGATGCGGATCGTGGCCGACATCATCAGCCACACGGCGCGCAACATGCCGAAATTCAACAGCATTTCGATCTCCGGCTATCACATGCACGAAGCCGGGGCGACGGCGCTGCAGGAACTGGCCTACACGCTGGCCGACGGCATGGAATATGTTCGCGCCGCGCAAGGCCAGGGCCTGGATGTCGATGAATTTGCCGGGCGGCTGAGCTTCTTCTTCGCCATCGGCATGAATTTCTTCATGGAAGTGGCCAAGTTGCGTGCTGCCCGCACGCTGTGGGCGCGCATCATGACCAATTTCGGCGCCAAGGACCCGCGCAGCCTGATGCTGCGCACCCATTGCCAGACCAGCGGGGTGTCCCTGCAGGAGCAGGACCCGTACAACAACGTCATCCGCACCACGGTGGAGGCGCTGGCCGCCGCGCTGGGTGGCACGCAATCGCTGCACACCAACGCGCTGGATGAAGCCATCGCGCTGCCCACCGATTTTTCCGCCCGCATCGCCCGCAACACCCAGATCGTGCTGCAGGAAGAAACCGGCATCACCAAGGTCGTCGATCCGCTGGGCGGCAGCTATTATGTCGAAGCGCTCACCAAGCAACTGGTGGATGGCGCCCAGGCCATCATCGACGAATTTGAAGCGCTGGGCGGCATGACCAAGGCCGTCGCCAGCGGCCTGCCCAAGCTCAATATCGAAGCCGCTGCCGCTGCCAAGCAGGCCGGTATCGACATGGGCGAGACGGTCATCGTCGGCGTCAACAAATACAAGCCGGGCAGCGTCGATGAAGTGCCGGTGCTGGACGTGGATAACGTGGCCGTCCGCGCCAGCCAGATCACCCGCATCGAGGCCGTGAAGGCGTCGCGCGATCCGGCCCGGGCGCAGGCCGCGCTCGATGCCCTGCGCGAAGGCGCGCGCGGCAGTGAAAACCTGCTGGCCCTGGCCATCGAATGCGCCCGCGCCCGCTGCACCCTGGGTGAAATCAGCGCCGCGATGGAAGACGTGTTCGGCCGCCATGCTGCTATCGTGAAGATGGTGAAGGGCGTTTATGCCGATGCCTACAAGGCCGATCCCGCCTATGTGCGCGTGGCCGAAGGCGTGGAGGCGTTCGAGCGCCGCACGGGGCGCAAACCCCGCGTGCTGATCGTCAAGATGGGCCAGGACGGGCATGACCGCGGCGCCAAGGTGGTCGGCACTGCGCTGGCCGATCTGGGCTTTGATGCCACCGTTGGCCCCTTGTTCCAGACGCCCGAGGAAGCCCGCGACCTGGCGTTGCAGCTCGACGTGGATCTGGTGGCGTCGTCGTCGCTGGCAGCGGGGCACAAGACTTTGGTGCCGGCGTTGATCGATGAACTGAAGCAGGCCGGCCGATCGGACATCAAGGTGATCGCCGGCGGGGTGATCCCGGCGCAGGACTATGACTTCCTGAAATCGGTGGGCACGGTGGCGATCTTCGGGCCGGGGACGAACATCGTGGAAGCGGCAGCGGAGTTGCTGCGCCTGCTGGGCCATAATCTGCCGCCGTTGGGGGAAGCAGCGGAGTGAGGAGGCAGCCGGCGGCAGAGCCGTCGAGTCTGCCTTGAAGGCATGAAGCAAGAAGGAAGAGCGTGGCGGAGCCACGCCGTCGAAGGACACACGAAAAAGGCGGCCTGAGGGCCGCCTTTTTTGGTCGCCGGCCGATCTTGTCGGAGTCGGCGCGCGGCACGCGCGCTCGCCCGGCTGCGATGGAACGGGTGCCCGGACGATTTAGGCAAAAGCCCGCGAGGCGGGCATTGCTCCATCACGCCACACCTTTCAGAGGTGGGTGGAGGAAGGAGGGTGGAGAGTTCTGATACTTCCACCACCCCCCCCTCTATAAGGTGTGGCGTAATGGAGGAGGCTTCGCTCGCTCAAAACTTAACAGACGATAAAATTGCTCTGAATGCTTTATCGTCGAGGTCCATCACGCAGGACCTGTCATCTTTAAATGAAACAAGTGCAAGTATGGTTCTTTTGTTGCCTGCTGCCAAAGCTCCGGCAATTAGTCCAGCGCCACCGAAAGCGAATCCTCCAATTGCACCTGCGGCAGCTTTTTGAAGAAATGATTTTTTATCTTGTTCGCTAAGTAAAGAAATAGATTTAACATGAACGGGAAGAAGGGTGCAAATTATTAAATTTTTTTCCCGTAACTCTATATCTTTCAACTTCCCATTCCAATCGACATTTATGTTCGCGGAATCGACG
Source organism: Sphingomonadales bacterium 32-65-25 (assembly GCA_002280855.1). GTDB lineage: Bacteria > Pseudomonadota > Alphaproteobacteria > Sphingomonadales > Sphingomonadaceae > Sandarakinorhabdus. The sequence continues at coordinate 239,008 of NCEU01000002.1, forward strand.
GCGCCAAATGAGCCGCCAACTACTTTTGCCCTCATAGACTGCTCTCCAATGATTGAATGCGCTTGCAACGTTTGGTCACTAACAAACTCGTAACGGAATGATGCATCTGACATGCTGGCACTCCCATACCCGCAAGGTTCCTTTTGAACACTAAGTGCGCGAGCGACGCGAGACCCCGGCACTACGCTAGCGTCTCTATTTGAGAACTATTTGCAATAATACGCTTGGGTCGTTTAATGTGCCGCAATTGTTAACCCATATAGGCCTTTTTGCGAGGCTTCGCGTTGCGAACGGTAACATCAGTAAGAGCCATTACAGTTGTCTTCCGCTACATATAAGGCTCGAGCTTGGTGGCATCCACACTACACCCGTCGGCGGAGGGCCCTCAACAGGGCCCTCAACAGGGCCCTCAACGTCAGAGGCTGCGGGATGCCGGGCGGGAACGCCAACGATCAATTATGGGAGAAATACGAAGCAGGACCGCGTTTTGTAAAGCCGGGCACGAACAGTCGGGAACAAAAGTTTGGAGCGGTAGCGGGAGCCGCAATGTCTTCATAAGGCTCTGAATAGAATAAGATATTCCAGATATGTTGGTGAGGTGGCCCCCGATATGGCCCCCAAATGGAGCGGTTGTAGGCGAGCGTAGGTGAACAAAGCGGCTATCTGCAGGGAGGCGCATGTGGAGCGGCAAGAACACGCACCCCCACCCCCCTTCAAATCCCTGCCCAGCCAGACCCCACCCCGGGGGTACCCCCCTTTTCCCAGATATGGGACCCGCGCTTCCTCTAGGCATACGATTGTGCGCGTTTGATGGGGTCGGTTTGCGCACATAGCGATGAGGGTCGGAGGGTCGACTGTTAGGGGCGCGCCGCCCAGTCGAAAATGACTGCAAATGGGACTTTGCTGCCCTTCCTGATGTAGATGCCGGATGACCGGTTCCGCCAAGACCGGTCAGTCAGCTTCGACCCGGGTTCTGCCAAGAAGCCGAAATTCGCGTTACGACCCTGAGCGGCCATTAGGATCTTGCCCTACCGGAGGGGACACCCGGCACAAATCGCCATTGCCTGATCGGAATATCTATATACTGTCAGATATAGATTTGAAGGTCCGATCAGGGGGACGCTTGCGCACCATTCCTTCAGCCGGCCTGCTTGGCAGCGCCGCACTTGTCCTGTCGGCACCGGCGATGGCCGAAGAGGTGCGGCTCGAGACCGAGGCCGACGCCCCCATTATCGTTACCGCGCGGCAGCGACCGGAAGATGCGCAGGACGTGCCCGCTGCACTTTCTGTGCTGGACACCAACTGGCTGGAACAATCCTACACACTCAATACCCGCGACCTGACGACGCTGGTGCCCGCGCTCAACTATTCCTCGGCCAATCCGCGCAACACCGCCTTCACAATTCGCGGTCTGGGATCAAGCGTGGTGGCGGTGAGCCAGGCGAACGACGGGCTTGAGCCGGGCGTCGGCTACTATGTCGACGGCGTCTATCACGCGCGGCCCGCGACGGCCGCCTTCGACTTTTCCGATATCGAACGGATCGAGGTGCTGCGCGGTCCGCAGGGCACGCTGTTCGGCAAGAACACGACCGCGGGCGCAATCAACATCGTCTCCGCCGCGCCGAGCTTCACGCGCGGGGTTAATGCCGAGCTGAGTGTGGGCGAACGCCAGTTCGTGCAGACGCGGGTCTCAGCGACGGGACCGATCGCGGGCAACAGGCTCGCATTCCGCCTGTCCGGCACGCTCACCCGGCGCGACGGCGTGCTGCGCAACATCGTCAACGGGCGCGACCCGAATACGCTCGGCGCGCAGGCGGTGCGGGGGCAACTGCTGTGGCAGCCGTCGAGCGATGTCCGGCTCCGGGTGATCGCCGACTTCGCCAACTTTGACAGCGAATGCTGCACGCAGGTTTTCCTCCGCATCGGCACGTCTTTGCGTCCTGCGGCCCGCCAGTTCCCCGCGCTCGCGGCGGCGGCGGGCTATGCCCCGCCCAGCACCAACCCCTATGACCGGCTCACCGACATTGATGCGCCACTGGCGGTCAAGACCAGCGAGGGCGGGGTCAGCGCAACCGCGGACTGGGACATCGGAGCGGCCACCGTCACTTCAATCAGCGCGTGGCGGTTCTGGAACTGGGACGCGGCGAACGACCGCGACTATACCGGCCTGCCGATCCAGCTGATCCAGCGCATCCCCTCGCGGCAGGCCCAGATCAGCCAGGAACTGCGGATCGCCTCCAACGGCGAGGGCGCGTTCAAATACGTCGCGGGTCTCTACTACTTCCGGCAGGTGCTGACCGGGCAGCCCAACAGCGTGTATGGCCCCTATGGCGCGCCGTGGCTGATCGGCCCGACCACGGGCTCGAATGCGACACCGGTGCCGGCAAACCTGCTCGACGGCTATGGACAGACAGGCGACACGCGCTTTGCGACCAACAGCTATGCTGCCTTTGCCGAGGTGAACTGGCGGATCCTGCCGAGCCTCACGCTGACCGGGGGGTTGCGCTACACCTACGAGACCAAGGAAGGCGATTACAGCACGCGGGTGTTCGGCGGGCCGCCTACAACCTCGCCCGCGCTGATCAACGCGCGCCTCGGCGTGCTGCGACCGCAGACCTATTCCGCGCGCGATCGCGACGGCAGCCTTTCGGGCCGCGCCAACGTTGCGTGGCAGCCCAGCGATGAAGTGCTGCTCTACGCCAGCGTCGCGCGGGGTTTCAAATCGGGCGGGATCAACATGTCGGGACTGCCGCTCGATGCGAACAACCAGCCAGCGCTGCCGACTGCAGTTGTGGAACCGGAACGCAACACGACGTGGGAGGCCGGGATCAAGTCGACCCTTTGGGACGGGCGCCTGACGCTCAACCTCGCCGCCTTTCACACCACCGTCAGCGATTTTCAGGCGACAGTGGTGGATTCGAGCCAGACCGTGGCGCTGCGCGGCTATCTGTCCAACATCCCGGAGGTGCGCGTGCAGGGCATCGAGGCCGATGCTCGGCTGCAAATTGGCAACCTTACGCTGGTCGGCGCGCTGGCCTATGGCGATGGCACTTACACCGACTATCCCGCGGGGCCTTGCCCGCTCGAACCGCAGACCGCGGCGACCGCGGCCTGCGACCTTACCGGCAAACGGCTGGCGGGCCTGCCGCGTTGGTCCGAGACGCTGAGCGCCGACTACGCTGTGCCCGCTGGCGCAGGCGCGGTCTTCGTCCATGCCGACAGCAACTGGCGCAGCGGCTATTTCGGCGACCCGACCCTTTCGCGCTTCACGTTGATCGAAGGCTACAACCTCACCAATGCCAGCGTCGGCTACAGGCGCGAGGACTCACAAGGCAAGGGCTGGGAGATCGCGATCTTCGCACGCAACCTGCTTAATGCGGACTATATCCAGAACCTGACGATCCAGGCGGGCAATTCGGGGCTGATCCTCGGCACGCCCAGCGATCCGCGCACTGTCGGGGTGACCTTCAGGCTGCGGCGCTAGGGTCGCCCTGAGCGAGCCCCTCGCTGCGTTTCGGGGGGCGCGGTGCGGAGAGCAGGTGCGCGGCGATCGCGTCAAACCCGGCGCTGCCGGCCCGCTCCGCGGCGCCTTGCAGCTGCCGGTATTGGGCCAACACCTCCTCGCCCAGCGGCGTCAGGTGTGCGCCAGCCTTCTGGTTGCCCGGCGTGGTTGCCACGAGTGGCCCCTGCCAGCATCGGTTCATGGCATCGACCAGCAGCCAGGTGCGGCGGTAGCTCATCCCCATCGCGCGCCCCGCGGCCGAGATCGAGCGATGTCCGGCAATGGCATCGAGCAGTTCGGCCTTGCCGGGGCCCAACGCAATCTCGTCGCCGCACATGATCTGGATCTTGAGTTTGAGAGGGGATGAGCGAGGCATGGCGAAAATGTAACTGCTCGCTGCTTGCGGTCTACTCCTAATCGAACAACGGATTGGCTGAACGCCGCCCTTCCGCTTCCCACCCATCTTCGGTCATGAGCGAGGTCGACGCGCGATCCCGAAACCGGAATGGCGGATTCTAGCGAAACCAGACATTGAGCGCTTCGGTCGGGAATGACTGGGCTTGGGTCGTAAGCCGAAGCTCCGCTTCTGACAGAAACTGATGGCATGCTGCCATCCCCTAGGTTGGCACGCTTTAAACGGAAAGCTGATTATCGGAGAACATCGGCTTTGGGCTTCCGTCCGCGCCACCTCCCCCCACTTGCGAGACCGAGGGCAAACGATAGTGCTTCCAGTTCCCGTAGTTCGGCAAGCCTCCGGCTGCTTTCGGCCTTTGCCTCCAGCGTCTCCCCGCCATGCCTATACTGCGGGTGGTTGGCACCTCGCTTGACCGTCTCCGGCCTTCGGGAGCCGTGATAACGGCAAACAGCCGTGCCAAACGCGGCAGGGTTGCGGCACCGATCACCCCGCGCCTTGCACTTGGCTGCGCAGCGCTGCGTCTTGCCTGAGGTGATGTTTGGAAGGGGCATCGACGGGTCTTGTTACATTACATCAGCCGAGGTGCGGGCTGGACGGACGGCGGCTGAATTGTTCGCTGACCTCATGAAAGGAAGATGCTCAAGCCTCCTACCATGAGAATGTTGAGCACCTTGAGTATCTTGATCATCTTCTCCCTCTATAACACCCCCAAGGCACTCAAGGTGATCAAGGTGCTCAAGATCACCATGGTAGCCAAGGTGATCATCTTGGCCATCCATCAGGGCAGGCGCTCGTCGGCATGGTTGCATGCGGTACTCGGGTAACCAAAACAGCGCTCAGGGACCAGATTGATCCTCCAGTTGCCACAGGACGACTGCGTTACCTTCAGTTCGCCGCGCTGGGATGGCCGTGTGTATCCCTTGCGGTCGTCGCCCAACCAACGGCGTTCGATGGGGTGAAGGGTAATCTCGCCATGCCCTGCTTCCCACTTATCAATCGCTTGTATGGCATCAAGTGCCTCAAAAAAGATGTTGTCCACCATGCGGTCATCGATAACGGCCCGCCAAAAAGGCATCTGCTCAAACACTTTAACCATGCTGCCATCATCAAGATGGCGGGTGTATTCGCCGTCTCCCGGCTCTTTCCATTTATTCATCGAAAATACTCCGCAATACCCAGTTCCAGCCGCTGTCAACCTTATTGGACTTGACCCTGAGGTCGGTTTTGGCGCGGTTCAATGTAGCGGCACTAATGCCCGCAACTTTCGCGGCGTCCTGGACCTCAGCCGCAGGCTTGGCGCCCTCGGCAAGCTGGTTGATCAGGAACTCCTTTGCTTCATCCAGCGCGCTCCGCTCTTTGGGCTTGGGTGGGTTCAGCAAGTCGGTGGTCGAACGGTTGCTTGTCCCCAACCATTCAATGAAGGGTGCCTTGATTGGGCCCGACCCGTAATTCAGCAGGGTTTCAGAGACCCGGTACTCGAAGCCGAGGCGGTCATTTCCGAGGTTGTTCTTTACCGGTAGCATAAAGCGACGGCGAGACGACTCTTCCTCCGCGACCAAGAACGCTGCGCGAGGCGCTGCGATCCAAGCAGTGGACCCGCCGAAACGCTGCTGCGCTCCGCCGTCACTACGCTTGTTAAGGTGCACGACCAGTAGGACCAGCGCACCGGTATCATGCGCGAGCTTTGTGAGCGGTGCCAGCACCTTACGAACGTCTGACTCCTTGTAGGCATCAACCTTAGGGCCAAGGTAGGCAGACGGTGGGTCGATGATGATGAGACGCACATCGCCGATTTCTTCGGCCCTGATGCGCAGCGCCGCAACATCGGTATCAAGCTGGAATAGGTCGACCTGCTGACCTTCGCGAGCCACGCCTTCGACGATATAGACTTTCGTGGTGTCCGCCCCTGCTGCATCGAGCCGGGGACGGATCGTATGGGCTGCATCATCTTCGTTGGCGAGGATGATCACGCTTCCCGTGATCTTCGGCTTAGACATCGGGGAGGCCCTCCCCGGTAGTGATTGCAGCAGCGAGCTTGATCGCAATTTGTGACTTACCCATGCCGGGCTGACCGCCAATCACAACCATCATCCCCATAGGGATTGCGCCTTCAATGAGCCACTCGACAGGCTGCGGCTCGATGTCCGAAGCACGCTGGGTGATGAGGCCCCTCGGCGTGATAGTTACCCGTGCAGAAGCGTCGTTCTTGAACTCCAGCTTGGCGAAAATCTCTTCTTCCCGGGGGATATCCCCCGTGTAACCTGCTTCCCGAGCCTTAAAGACCAAGGTCCCAAAACGGACGGCCTTCTCTCGGTCCGGGTCGTAGCTATCCCAAACCGTGTGGAAGGCAGCTTCATCCCATGAAGCACCCCCTGCGCTCCAGTCAGCGGCAAGCTTCTCAGCGTTGCTGAGCCCAGAGGCGGCCAAGGCCCAGCAGATATTACGCCAAATATCATAATCGCAATCGGGGTCGATTGCGCCAAGCATCGCCTTGACCAGTGCAACGTTTTCAGGAGTGTCGGGAATGCCAGCAGGCAGTGCCTTAGGCGGCTTCTGGGGCGGTGGCGGCAACTTCGACAGCGCGGTGCTAATGGCGGCATGGAAGGACGTAAGATCGGTGTAACCGTCTTTCACCTTATGCACGACAGTAGCGACAGGTTTGTCCGGGCTTCGGTAGTTGTGGGTGCCGGGTACCCGAAGAATACGTGCTGCGTCCGCGGTGATAGGGTCCGCATCAAGGCTCATGCGCTCGGCCAGCTCCTGAAGGTCGTCTGCGACCGGCTGCCAGTCAGCCTTCGAGATAGAGCTGGGCAGCACCCAGAAGGCCTGCGCCCCATGACCGGTCATGTGAACGAAGTTCAGTTTGGGGAGACCTGCGTTGGCAACAAAGGTCTTGATCCCCGCCAACGCTTCGTCAGGCGTGCCATAAGGGCCCTTGCCGTGGGCATCGACATCGAGCCAGAACGACTTCAGCGAGACGGCATTGACGGCCTCGCGACTGGAACCGGGAGGGAAGGTAGCCATGCTGCCCCAGATGTTCGCGTTGCCGAGGTTATCGGCAATCAGCTCGATCGCTTCATCGTAAGCGGTGGCTGGCCCCCGTTGTGCCGGTCAGCTTGACTTTTTCGGGTAATTCCACGGCATGAGCTCGTCGATGCGAGCGGCGGGGTGGCCGTT
>NCEU01000008.1 GCA_002280855.1 Sphingomonadales bacterium 32-65-25
GGTCGGGGCTGCGCCCCGCCCTCCGACCAAGCCTGACCAGCGGCCACACCGGCCATCATAGTTGTCGGTAAACCGGCCAAGATAGTTGTCGCTGACTACCACGTCGCCCTTCGCAAAGGTCGGCGGCAGGGTCCACACACCATCGGGATAATCCTTGGTGTCCTTGGGATTGGCGTTCACTTCCGACGAGCCGGCCAGCTTGAAGCCGGCTTTTTCGGCCAGCATCTTCACATACGATGCCTTCATGTAGCCGCTCTTCTTCATGTCGGCATCCGGGCGGCCTTCCGGTAGGCGGTGTTCGACCACACCGAGCGTGCCACCCGGCTTCAGCGCTTTGAAGAAGGCGTTGAACGCTTCCTGATCCCAACCACTCATGTGCCAGTTGTGGACATTGCGGAAGGTGAGCACCACGTCGGCGCTGCCCGGTTCGACGATATCGGCGACGCCCTTGCCGAACGTGCCGATGCCGATGTCACCATAAATGGCCTTGTCGGCATATTTGGTCTTGAAATTCTCGACACTCTTGGCAGCGTTCACCGAAGCCAGCGGATTGGCGAGGCCGGCGACATATTTGCCGTTGCCCTTCATCGCCGGTGCCAGGATTTCGGTGTACCAGCCGCCGCCCGGCGACACTTCCACCACGGTCTGGCCGGGCTTCACGCCCAGGAACTTCAACGTCTGCGCCGGGTGGCGATACTGGTCGCGGGCCGCGTCGGCCGGCTTGCGCCAGCTGCCGGCAATGGCGTCTTCGATCGGGCCGGCGACAACGGGCGCGGCAATGCTGGCCATGATGGCGGCAATGGCGAATGAACGGATCATATTGTTTCTCCCCAGAGGAACGATGGGCTGATGGGTAGCCCTGTCCCGTTGCCCCTGCAAGGCAGGACATTGCCTGCGGCTGAACGCCCTGCCAAAGCGCGGCCGATGGATGTGCAAACGACATGGATGTTGCTGGCTGCCGGGCTGGCGCTGGCCGTGACCGGGGCTGTGGGCGGCGTGGCGCGCATCCGGGCTCCGCTGGCCTGGCACGCGCATCTGCCGTGGAACGGAATCGCCTTTGCCGGCGTGGCCGGCGTGCTGTTCGCCGCCGTTCACCTGTTCACGCTGTTCAGGCCAGCCTGAATCAGCCTCGCAGGAACGGTGCGGCGATTTCGGGGCGCACGCGGGCAAGCCGGCCGCTGGCCTTGTCGATTATGGCCCAAGTGGTGACAGCCTTCACCCGCAGCGCGCCATCCGGACCAGCGATTTCGACGTATCGATCAAAGCGCGCGCCCTTGGGCTCACCCACCCAGGTGGTGAGCGTCAGCGTCTCGCCGTCCAGCGTCTGTTTCAGATAGTCGATCTCGTGCCGGGTCACGACCCACACATAGGTATCGCGATGTTCGGCCGGGGCGACCGCGCTCCAGTGCGCCGTCGCCACATCCTGAATCCATTTGAGATAGACCGCGTTGTTGACATGGCCCAGCTCATCGATGTCGGCCGCCGTGGCGGTGACCTGAATCGCAAAGCTGCGTCGGTCAGCGGGCGGCGGCATCGCCGAGTCCGAACTGGGTCAGGATGAAGGCATATTCCTCGGCCAGCTCCTCCAGCGCCGCAAAGCGCCCGGATTTGCCACCGTGGCCGGCGCCCATATTGGTCTTGAAGACAAGGATATTGGAATCGGTCTTCAGGTCGCGCAGCTTGGCCACCCACTTGGCCGGCTCCCAATAGGTCACACGCGGATCGTTGAGGCCGGCGGTGACCATCAGCGGCGGGTAAGCTTGGCGCGTCACCTGATCATAGGGCGAATAGGAACGGATCAGCTCGAAATCGGTCTTGCTGGTGATCGGGTTGCCCCATTCCGGCCATTCGCCGGGCGTAAGCGGCAGCGATTCATCCAGCATGGTGTTGAGCACATCGACGAACGGCACATGCGCAACAACGGCGCGGAACTGTTCTGGCGCCTGGTTGACGATGGCACCCATCAACTCGCCGCCAGCCGAACCGCCGCTGGCCGAGATCATGCCCGGCGCCGCCCAGCCGGCCTTGACCAGACCCTTCGCCACATCGACGAAATCGTTGAACGTGTTGGTGCGCTTGGCCAGTTTGCCATCCAGATACCATTGGTAACCCAGATCGTCGCCGCCGCGGATCTGGGCGACGGCATAGGCCATGCCGCGATCCAGCAAACTCAGGCGATTGGCCGAAAAGCCGGGCATGGTCGGGATGCCATAGGCGCCATAAGCATAAAGATGCAGCTTGCCGCTGCCGTCTGGCTTGAAGCCCTTTCGGTAGACGATCGCGACCGGCACCTTCACGCCGTCCCGCGCCGTCACGAAGAAGCGCTGGCTTTCATACTGGCTGGCGTCATAGCCCGATGGCACTTTCTGCACCTTGCGGGTGACAAGTGCGCCGGCCTTCACGTCATAATCATAGACCGTGGCCGGCGTGACCATCGAGGCGTAGTTGACGCGCAGCAGCGGGGCATCAGGCTCCAGATTGCTGCCGATGCTGGCCGTATACGCGGCTTCGGTAAAAGGCAGCACGGTCTCGCTGCCGTCGTCCTTGCGCAGCACGATGCGGTCCAACCCGTCGCGGCGGCCCTGCACGCCGAGATACGACGTAAAGGCGGCGATGCCGGTGATGTAATCACGATCCGACCCGGCGATCAGTGTCGTCCAGTCGCCCGGTGCCTTGAGGCTGGCGGTGGCGACGCGGAAATTCACATGATCATCGTTGGTGCGGATGAACAGGCGATCCCCCCGCACGTCCACCTCATAGCTCACCCCGGCCTGCCGACGCTTGACCAGCAGCGGCGGCGCGGTGGAATTGGCGGCCGGCACCAGCCGCACTTCGCTCGTCACATGATCTGACGTGGTGATGATCAGCCAGTGGCCATCCTGGCTCTTGGCCACGGAAACACCGAAGCCCTTGTCCTCGGTTTCCTCAAACAGCACGCGGTCTTCACCGGTCTGGCCCAGCACGTGCAGCCGCGCCTTGATGCGCCGCCAATTGTCGTTGACCTCGGTCCAGACGATGGCCTTGGAATCCGCCGACCATTCGATGCCGCCAACGCTGACCTTGGTGACGGTCTCGATATCCGTTCCGCTCGCGATGTCACGGATGCGGATGGTGAACCGCTCGCTGCCGTCGCTGTCGGTCGCATAAGCAACCAACCGGCCATCGGGGCTGACCGACTGCGCGCCGAGCCGGAAATAGTCATGGCCCTTGGCCAGTTCGGGTTCAGACAGCACCAGTTGTTCGGCGCCGCCCGCTTTCGGCCGCCGGACCCAAGTGCGATACTGATCGCCCGGCTTGAACTGCCACCAATATTCAAAAGCGCCGTTGGGCACCGGTACCGAGGCATCATCCTGCTGCACCCGGCCCTTCAGCTCTTCGTAGAGCTTGCCCTTCAACCCCACGATGGGCGCCATCTGGGCTTCGAAATACGCATTCTCGGCGTTCAGATAGGCCAGCACATCGGCATCATCGACCGTGGGATAGCCGGGGTCCTTCAGCCAGTTGTACGGATCCTCCACGGTGATGCCGTGGTGGATGAAGCTGTGCGGGCGCTTGGCGGCAATAGGCGGGTTCATCTGGGCAAAGGCTCCGGCAGGGAAGGCAACGGCAATCAACGCGGCAACAAACAGACGCATCAAGATTTCCTGTGCTTGAGGCGCGGGGGCAGTGCGCCTATCTGAAGGCGCATTGATAGAGGGAAGATTATCCGTGTCCACCATCGCCTCACGCCTTGCGGCATTGCGCACCGAGCTTGCCGCCCAGAATCTTGCCGGTTTCGTGGTGCCGCTCACCGATGAGCATATGAGCGAATATGTGGGCGAATATGCCCAGCGGCTGGCATGGATCAGCGGGTTTGGCGGTTCGGCGGGCAGCGCGGTAGTGATGCACGACAAGGCGGCGATGTTCACTGATGGCCGCTATACCGTGCAGGTGCGCCAGCAGGTGCCGGCCGATCTGTTCGCCTACGAAGATGTGCCGCAAACAAGTGCCGCGCAGTGGCTGGGGGAACAGGCGCAGGCCGGCCAGCGCATCGGCTATGATCCCTGGCTGCACACCAGCGCCTGGGCCAAGCAGGCTGCGGGGCAGCTGAAGCCGCGCGGCGCCGAACTGGTGGCGGTAACACGCAATCCCATCGACGCGGTTTGGACCGACCGTCCGGCGCCGAGCCTGGCGCCGATCGAGGTGCATGATGATCAGTTCGCCGGCCGCAGCCACGCTGACAAGCGGGCCGAAGTGGCCACGTGGCTGGCCGGCAAGGGCGCCGATGCCGTGGTGATCGCCGCGCTCGATTCGATTGCGTGGCTGCTGAACATCCGCGGCAAGGATGTCTCGCGCACGCCGGTCGCTTTGGCCTTCGTGATCGCCCACAAGGATGGCTCGGTTGACCTGTTCACGGCGCCGGAGAAGATCACCCCGGCCGTGCGCGCGCATTTGGGTGACGCGGTGCGCTGCCAGCCGCGCGATGGTTTTGCCGAGGCATTGAAGGCGATGACCGGCCAGACCGTGGTGGTCGATCCACAATCGTGCGTCGCCGCCATCTTCAACGCGCTGGAAGCCGGCGGCGCCCGCATCATCGAGGCGCGTGACCCGACCGTACTGCCGCGCGCCGTCAAGAACGCCACCGAAATCGCCGGCACCACCGCCGCGCATGTGCGCGACGGTGCGGCACTCACACGCTTCCTGGCCTGGTTCGACAGCGAGGCCCCCAAGGGCGGACTCGATGAGCTGGGTGCCGCTGAACGGCTGCGCCAGTTCCGCGCCGAAACCAACAGCCTGGAAGATCTGTCGTTCGACACCATCTCCGCCGCCGGCCCCAACGCCGCCTTGCCGCATTATCGCGTTTCGGACGAGACCAACCTGCCGATCACGCACGACAGCATCTATCTTGTCGATTCGGGCGGCCAGTATCGCGATGGCACCACCGATGTGACGCGCACGCTCATCGTCGGCACCCCCAGCCCAGAGATGCAGGACCGCTTCACCCGGGTGCTGAAGGGCCATATCGCACTGGCCCGTGCCATCTTCCCGGCCGGCACCAAGGGCGTGCAACTGGATGCGCTGGCCCGTCAGCATCTGTGGAGCGTGGGCCTCGATTACAACCACGGCACCGGCCACGGCGTTGGCAGCTATCTTTCGGTGCACGAAGGCCCGCAGCGCATCGCCGCGGCCTGGTCGGCGCAGCCGGGCGGCGACGAGCCGCTGCAGCCGGGCATGATCCTGTCCAACGAGCCCGGCTATTACAAGCAGGGCGCCTATGGCATCCGCATCGAGAATCTGGTGCTGGTCGAACGCCGCAGCGCCGAGGGCGCCGAGCGCGAGATCATGGGCTTCAAGGAACTGACGCTGGCGCCGATCGACCGCCGGTTGGTGGATGTGAACCTGCTCACCGTCGAGGAGCGCGCATGGTGGAACGCCTATCACGCCCGCGTGGCCGCCGAGATCGGGCCGTTGCTCACCGATCCGGCAGAGCAGCGCTGGCTGGAACAGGCCTGCGCGCCGCTCTGAGCACCTGCGTCACCCTTCACCTTCGCGGTTGTGCGCAGCCGTGGTATCACCGCGTCAAATCACGTTTGGGAGCCGCCATCATGATCAAGCACATCGCCATCGCTGCCGCCGCGCTGACCGCACTTATTGCCGCCGCGCCTGCGCCAAAGAGCCTGCACCAGTTCACGCTGAAGACCATCGACGGCAAGCCGATGCCGATGGCGCAGTACAAGGGCAAGGTGGTCCTGCTGGTCAACACCGCCTCCATGTGCGGGTACACGCCGCAATATGAAGGCCTGCAGGCGCTGCATGACAGCTACAAGGCCAAGGGCTTTACGGTGGTGGGCGTGCCGTCGGGCGATTTCGGCGGCCAGGAATATGGCAGCAATGCCGAAGTGAAGCAGTTCTGCGAGAGCAAGTTCGGCATCAAGTTCCCGATGGCCGAAAAGGCTGTGGTCAAGGGCCCCAAGGCCATCCCGCTGTACAAGTGGGCGGCGAACACGCTGGGTGAAGACAAGACCCCGCAGTGGAATTTCCACAAATATCTGATCGGCAAGGATGGCCGCCTGATTGCCGCCTTCGGCACCAAGACCACGCCGACCTCGCCGGAAGTGACGGCGGCCGTCGCCAAGGCGCTGGCAAGCGGGAACTAATCGGGCTTTTCAGTCTGAGAGGGGTGCTGGCTGCGTGCCGGGTCACCGGCATCGCCCAGCCCTTTCCTCTTGCGCAGATTCGCCCGCAGCGCCGCCGCCAGCCGTTCGGCGCGCGCCTGTGCCTGCTTTTCGGTTTCCTTGGTCATGGTTCGCCTCATAGCCCAAGTGTGTGGCGGCGTCAGTGTCAATGGACAATGCTTGACAGTGAGGGAGGGCTTGGCCATAGGGCCGCTTCCCGCTTTAACGCGGGTTGGTTCGGGCCGTGCTGCCGTAGCTCAGTGGTAGAGCGCATCCTTGGTAAGGCTGAGGTCGGGAGTTCAATCCTCCCCGGCAGCACCACCGCCCGAACCCTTCAAAGCCGGCTGACAAGCGTCGCAACCTCGCCTACACCGATCCCGAACAGGGAGACGGGCATGAAAGCGATATTCACTGCATTGTTGATGGCCACCAGTATGGTCGCCACGGGCGCTGCTGCACAAGATTATCAGCGGCCCGGCGTGCCAGCTTTGCGCGACCGCGTGGCGGCGCACGACCGGCTGATCAAGGCCCGGCTGGACACGGTGGTGCCCAAGATCATGCGCGAAGTGGGCGTGGACATGTGGGTCCTCGTTTCCAGCGAGTATAATGAAGACCCGGTGGTGAAGACGATGCTGCCGGCCACCTGGGCTTCGGCGCGGCGCACCATGGTGCTGATCTTCTTCGATCGCGGACCGGAAAAGGGCGTCGAGCGGCTGGCCGTGTCGCGCTATCCGGTTGGCGATATCTTCCCGGCGGCTTGGGATCCGGAAGCGCAGCCCGAACAATGGGGCCGGGTGGCGCAGCTGATCGCCGAGCGCAACCCCAAGCGCATCGCCATCAACATCAACCCGACGTTCGCGCTGGCCAACGGGCTTTCGGCGGGCGAGCATCGCCAACTGCTGACCGCCCTGGGCCCGGCGGCCGCCAAGCTGGAAAGCCATGAACGCATGGCGCTGGGCTATCTGGAAACCCGCACACCCGAAGACATGGACGTGTACAACGGCATCATGCGCGTGGCGCATTCGCTGATCCCCGAAGGCCTGTCGGAAAAGGTGATCACGCCGGGCGTGACCACCACGCAAGACGTTGTCTGGTGGTACAAAGAACGGCTGGCCGATCTGCGCCAGGATGCCTGGTGCCAGCCATCAGTGACGGTGCAGCGCGCGGGCGCCCCCGGCATCACGCCGGGCCGACAGACCCTGCCGGAAAACCCGGTGATCATGCCCGGCGATCTGCTGCATGTCGATTTCTGCGCCGGCATGCTGGGCCTGAAGACCGACACGCAGCAACTGGCCTATGTGCTGCGCCCCGGCGAAACGGATGCGCCGGCGGGCTTGAAGGCCGGCATGGCGGCCGCCAACAAGGTGCAGGATGCGCTGGTTGCCAGTTTCAAGACCGGCGCCACCGGCAACGAAGTGCTGATGGCCGCGCGCCAGAAGGCGATTGCCGCTGGCACCAACCCGATCATCTACACGCACAGCATTGGCCTGCACGGCCATGGTGCGGGGCCCTGGATCGGCAATTGGGAACATCAGAACCCGATCCCCGGCCGCGGCGACTATCGCATCTACGCCGACACGGCCTGGTCGATCGAACTGGCGGCGCTGGCCAAGGTGCCCGAATGGAGCAACGCCGAAATCCGCTTCCCGCTGGAAGTGGATGGCTTTTGGAACGGCAGTTCGTTCCGCTGGATCGATGGGCGGCAGACGCAGCTCCATCTGATTCCACGGGCCGCAAAGTGAGCCGTGTCGGCCTTACTGGCCGACCGGAACACCCACCCACTGTTCACGAATGAGGCTGACCGGGATCATGCCGAAGCCGCCCAGCCGGTCATAAAAGCCCTTCACCGTGAAGGTGCCGCCGGGCAGACCGGCGCGTTCCTGCTCGGCGACTTCGGCGAACAACTGCTCGATCTGGGCCTTGCCGGTGATATAGCTGGGGCCGTAGCCCACCTGCCGCAGATAGAGCGACTGTTCAAAGCCGAGCAGTGGCAGATCCGGGCTCATCCAGCCGTTGGGGGTGCGCGCCACCTGCATCGCCATCGCGGCCTTGAGGTCGATCTGGTTGGCCTGGGCATAGAGCGAGGCCAGCCCGCGCGCCGCGCGCTGGGCCTGCATGATCCACACGACTTCGCGCGACCGCGGCTTGTTGTCGAACAGGCCGGCATCCAGCATCATGGCTTCCATCGCCGTGGCATTGCCTTCGGACCGGCTGATCCAGATGTTGTACAGCAGCGGCCCGCGCCGGATCGGCGAAGGGTGCGGGCGCACCTGCATCTCGGCCAAATCCCACCAGTGATAGAAATGCGCAAACAGGCTGTTGGGCGCGCGGCCCTGCGCGATCTTGAAGAAATCCTGTTGTGCCGCCGGCACCCACTTGCCCATGCGCTTGGCCAGTTCGGGCTTCATGTAGGGCTGGATGGCGGCAACGCCGGTCTTGTCCATGAAATCAATGAAATGATCGATGTCGGCCAGGCTTTTCGCATCCCATTCCGCCTGGCTGGCCGGGCTGGTGAGCGGCGGCAGCGCCTTGTGGTTATTTTCCTCCAGCCGCAGGCCGACATGGGCACGGGCCAGTTCGCGCGACAGGATCGCCACCTCCTGCTCCCAGCTGTAGGGCGAAAGCTGCACGTGCTTCAGATACCAGTTGTAGGCCTCCACCCCGACGCCGGACGGGCCTGATTTCTTCGGCGCCTCGGCCTTCACCCAGGCGATGAAATCGCGCGTGGCGGCCAGCGCCTCGGCAACCCGGCGTTCGAGCAGCTTGTGCCCCTTCACCTTGGCAGCAAGCCCCACCAGCCCCTCTTCCTGCTCGGCCAGCGTGATCGGGCTGGCGTTCCACAGATCAGCCGCGTTGCCGGTCAGGTTGCCGCGCGCCTGGGCGAGCAGCGGCGGGATATGCGCCAGTTCACCGGCCAGCCGATCGGCATCCGGTTTGCTGAGTGGGAACGTATAACGCCACGGATCGATCGGCGCGATGTGGACCGGGCCTTCATGCGCGGGCGTGTCGCTCTGCGCGTTCCACAGCGAGAGATACCAGGCCGGATCGCGGGCCCACGGCTTTGCCACCTCCAGATCGAACTTCAGGCCGTTCATTTCGGCCTGTACCAGCTGCCAATCCACCTTGTCGGCGGCGTTCCAGCCCTTGGTGTCGATGGCAGCGAGTTTCGCCTGGAAGCCCTTCAGCGCCTCGGCCCGCGCCGCAACGGCCGGCGGCGTGTAATCCGGAACGCCGCCTGGCCCAGCATGGAAGCGTCGCCAATCGGCAAACAGCGCATGGAGATCAGCCGGCGTGCCGGCGAACACCGGAGCAGCGAACAGCAGGAAAAGGGCGAGGAGAAGTTTCTTCATGGGCCACAGCTTGGCCCGGGCGGCTCAACGCTGCAAGCCAGTTTCCGTGGCCAGCCAGCGCGCCGCTTCGGCCGGGCTGCGCTTGTTGGTGGGGCGATCGGCCTGCCAGTTGGCGATGCGCATGGCATCCACAGAAATGCGCCCGTCGTAACGCGCCAGCCGCCGCGCCAGATCATCACGCCCCGGCGCCACCAGCAGCAGCGCATCATAGGCCGGCAGTGCACCGCGATCATCGGTGAGCAGCACGATATCCGCCCCGGCCAACGCGCCATCGCTGCTGTAAGCGGTGATCACGTCCGCGGCCCCATCCTTGAGCGCCGCCACCATCAGCACCGGCGTGAAGGCGCGCATGCTGGCGAATTCCAAACCATAGCTGCTGCGCATCGCCGTCCATTCGGCGCGCGACAGGAATTCGAGATCGGTGGCCAGTTTCAGCTTGGCCGAAACCCGCGCCAGATCGGAAATGCTGCGCACGCCCAGCCGTTCGGCATCGGCCCGGCGCATGGCCAGTGCATAGGCATTTTCAAAGCCCAGCCGCGCCGCCACGGTGACGCCATAGCGGGATTTCAACTGTTCCGTGAGGATACGCAGCATATCGGCACGCGGCACGACATCGCTGCGGCCCAGCGCCTGCGTCCACAGCGTGCCGGTGTAATCGATGGAAATGTCGATTCCGCCGGCCGCCAGGCTCTGAAAGGCGATGCCCGATCCCAGACCGGAACGCACGCCCGTGGGCTGGCCGGCGGCGCGCAAATCAGCCGCGATCAGTTCGGCCAGGATATATTGCTCGGAGAAGGTCTTGGTGCCGATCAGCACGGGCCGCACCTGTGTGGCCGGGCGGCTCTGCAGCCACCAGCCGGTGACGCCCGCCGCCAGCAGGACGAGCAGGACGAGGCCCTTGGCCGCCGGCGCCCAGCGCCGTTCGGCAATCCCCCGCTGGCACCAACCGAGTGCGCCATCAACGATGAGCGCCAGCGCGGCCGCCGCCACGCAGCCGAGCAGCACCTGCTGCCAATCCTGCAACTGCAACCCGGCGAAGATCAGATCGCCGAGACTCTCCTGCCCGACCATTGTGGCCAATGTGGCGGCACCGATGGTCCACACCGCGGCGGTGCGCACGCCGCCCATCACCACAGGCGCGGCCAGCGAGAGTTCAACATGGAACAGCCGCTGGCTGGCGCTCATGCCGATGGCGCGGGCCGCATCGCGCACGCTGTCGGGCACGGCAGCCAACCCGCCTGCCCCTCCGCGCAACAGCGGCAGCAGCGCATAGAGCGCCAGCGCCAGCAGTGACGGCAGCAGGCCCAGTGAGGGCACCGGCAGCCCGGTCAGATTGCGCAGCAGCACCAGCAGCGGGAAGAACAGCGCCAGCAGCGCCAGCGCCGGCACCGTCTGCACCACGCTGGCCAGCCCCATCACCGTGCGGCGCAGCCAGGGCCGGCCCGGCATCAGCAGCACCAGCGGAGTCGCCACCAGCAGCGCCAGCGCCAAGGCCGCTGCACTGATCGCCAGATGTGCGGCCAGTGCCGAGGGCAGGGTTTCCCAGCCGGCGATCATCGCGCCATCCCGGCAAGTGCCCGCGCCTGCGCCAACGGCGTTGCCACCAGATTCTGCACCGCCGGGTGCGGATCGGCGGCAACATCTGCCGGCGGCCCGCAGGCGACGACCCGCCCGCCATCCAGCACCACCATCAGGTCAGCCCGCAGCAGCGCATCGGCCAGATCATGAGTGACCATGATGGTCGTCAGCCCCTGCGCCCGGTGCAGCGCCAGCAGGCGGTCGCCCAGTTCGTCACGGGTCTCGGGATCAAGCGCGCCGAAGGGTTCATCAAGCAGCAGCAGCCGCGGGCTCACCGCCAGCGCCCGCGCCAGACCCACCCGGCTGGCCTGTCCGCCCGACAGTTCGCCTGGGAAGCGCTGCGCCAGATGCGGCGGCAGTTCCAGCATCGCCATCAATTCCGCCGCCCGTTCCATGCGCTTTGGCTTGGGCCAGCCCAGCAGCCAGGGCACGGCGGCGATGTTATCGGCCACTGTCCAGTGCGGGAAAAGCCCGCCGCCCTGCACCGCATAGCCGATGCCGCGTCGCAGCTGCATCGCATCAAGGCCGGCGACATCGGCGCCGTGCACGGCGACTGTGCCGGCATCAGGCTCCAGCATGCGATTGATCAGCCGGAGCAAGCTGGACTTGCCCGCCCCCGATGCGCCGACCAGTGCCACGAACTGGCCCTGGCGCACCACCAGATCGATGCCAGCCAGCACCGGGCGGCCACCCAGCGCCAGCGTGACGCCCGACAGCGCCAGAGCCAGCTCGGGCGGGGGCACGGATGCAGCAGTCGGAGCGGAAGCCATCGCCGCCTGTGTGGCATGGCGCGGGCCGGGCTGCCACTGCCGAATTGCGGCCGGCCTGTCATCAAAAGGCCACTGGCCTCCGGCGAGGCAGCCGGCTACCACCGGCAACCATGCAGGGACCCCGCAATCTGATCGTCGCAGCTGTTGCCGGCGCCGTCACCGCTCTGGCCTTCGCGCCGCTCAACCTGTGGCCGTTGGGGCTGGTTGGCCTGGCACTGTTTGCCCATCTGGTCGTCACCGCCGGCAGCGGCTGGGCGGCGGCTGGGCGTGGCTGGCTGTTCGGGACGGCGATGTTTGCCGTGTCGCTGAACTGGATCGCCACGTCCTTCACCTATCAGGCCAAGATGCCGGCCGCGCTGGGCTGGGTCGCGGTGATCGGCCTCGCAATGTATCTGGCGCTGTTCGTGGCGCTGCCGGCCGGGCTGGCGGTGCGGCTGGCGAAGAAGCCGGTGGCGCGTGCGCTATGGCTGGTGGCGCTCTGGCCGCTGGCAGAAACCTTGCGCGGCACATTGCTCACCGGCTTTGCTTGGAACCCGGCCGGGGCAATATGGCTGGAAACGCCAGTGGCGCAGCTGGCATCGGTGGTGGGCAGTACCGGGCTTTCGATGCTGGCGCTGGCCTGCGGCGTGGCGCTGCTGTGGCTGGTCCGCAATCCCGGCCGCTGGCGGGCGGCGGGCATTGGCACGCTTGCCGGTACCTTCCTGCTGGCACTGCTGGGGGGCAGCATGATCACCGAGAATGAATTCATCGGCACGCCGCTGGTGATCGTGCAGCCCGGCATTGGCCAGGATGAACGCTATGATGCCGCCTCTGCCGAACGCCATCTTGCCACCTATATCAGGCTCACCCGGCAAGGGCTGAACCAGGCTGCGCAAGCCGGCCGACCGGTGCTGCAGAATGCCGAAGTGGCGCGGCGCGAGCTCACCGAAACCGAAGGCGTGGTCTCACCGGTACCGCCAAGCGCCGACAAGGTGACGGGTGAGATGAAGAACAAGCTGGCACCCGGCCTTGCCGCGCCCACGCCGGAACAGGCCGGCGGCGGCACTGCGCTGCTGCCGCGCAAGCCCACGCTGATCCTGTGGCCTGAAGGTGCCATCGACGCGCTGGTGGAAATCGATCCGCCGGCGCTGGCCCGTATTGCCGGCAGCATCGGCCGCGGCGATTTGCTGCTGGCCGGTGGCACCGGGGTGAGCCGCAATCGCGATGGCAGCGCACGCTATGCCAACAGCCTGTTTGCCATCGCCGGTGACAGCCGCATCGTCGCCCGGTTCGACAAGGCGCATCTGGTGCCGCTGGGCGAATATGTGCCGATGCGCGATTGGCTGGAGCCACTGGGAATCGCCCGGCTCGTCCCCGGCGATTTCGATTTCGCTGCCGGCCCCGGCCCGCGCACGCTGATGCTGCCGGGCTTCACCAGCGTGTCGCCGATGATCTGTTACGAAATCGCCTTCCCGCAGGCCGTGGCCGATCGGGGCAACCGGCCAGGCTGGATCGCCAATGTGTCCAACGATGCCTGGTTCGGCGCCTGGGGGCCGCCGCAGCACCTGGCGCAATCGCGGCTGCGCGCCATCGAGGAACGCCTGCCCGTGGCCCGCGCCACCCCCACCGGCATCAGCGCGGTGGTCGATGGCTTTGGCCGGGTACGCTCATCGCTGGCTCAGGGCGAGATCGGCACCATCGTGACCAGCCTGCCGCCGCCGCAGCCCGAATCCCTGTTCGCCCGGTTGGGCTTGTATCCGGTGGCGGTACTGGCGCTGCTGCTGGCGCTGGCCGGGTGGCTGGTGGAACGGCACCGGCCACCGCTGCCGCCACGGCCGATGCGCACCATCCCGGCGTGATGCAAGACGATTAATGATATAAAGATGTCGTTATGCGACTTGCATGAGCGGGCCGTCGTGCGTATGACGGCGCGTCCCCTCATCGTGAGAAGTGTGTCATGACCCGCAGCAGCTTCATCTTCACCTCCGAATCCGTGTCCGAAGGCCATCCCGACAAGGTGGCTGACCAGATTTCCGACGCCGTCGTCGATCTGTTCCTGGCCAAGGACCCGGAAGCGCGGGTCGCCTGCGAAACGCTGACCACCACCAACCGCGTCGTGCTGGCCGGTGAAGTGCGTGGCCGCGGCATGATCGATGTGGCCGGCAATTGGGAACCGGGCGCGCAGGAAGAAATCCAACGCGCCGTGCGCGAGACGGTGAAGCGCATCGGTTATGAACAGGCCGGCTTCCACTGGCAGAATTTGACCTTTGAAAACCACCTGCACCCGCAGTCGTCGGACATCGCGCAGGGCGTCGATGCCAGCGGCAACAAGGACGAAGGCGCCGGCGACCAGGGCATCATGTTCGGCTATGCCACCGATGAAACCCCGGATCTGATGCCGGCCACGCTCTATTATTCGCACCGCATCCTCAAGCAGATGGCGGATGACCGTCACAGCGGCGTGGCGCCGTTCCTGGAGCCGGACGCCAAAAGCCAGGTGACCCTGCGCTACGAAAACGAAGTGCCGGTGGCCGCCATGGCCATAGTGGTTTCGACCCAGCACGCGCCGAATTATTGCAAGCCGTGGGAAAAGGATGGCGAAAAGGGCGGTGATGCCGCCAAGTTCGCCGAACTGGAAACCTATGTGAAGGGCGTGCTGGCCAACGTGCTGCCGGCCAGCTTCCTCAGCGTCGATACGGTGCTGCACCTCAACCCCACCGGCAAGTTCGAAATCGGCGGCCCCGATGGCGATGCCGGCGTGACTGGCCGCAAAATCATCGTGGACACCTATGGCGGTGCCGCACCGCACGGCGGCGGCGCCTTCAGCGGCAAGGATCCGACCAAGGTTGACCGTTCGGCCGCCTATGTGTGCCGTTACCTCGCCAAGAATATCGTCGCCGCTGGCCTCGCCAAGCGCTGCACCATCCAGTTGAGCTATGCCATCGGCGTCGCGGCGCCGCTGTCGATCCACGTCGATCTGCACGGCACCGGCACCGTATCGGAAACCGCCGTCGAAGCCGTGCTGGCTGATCCGGCCAAGCTGGGCTTTGCCCTCACCCCGCGCGGCATCCGCACGCAGTTGGGCCTCAACCGCCCGATCTACCAGCGTTCGGCCGCCTATGGCCACTTCGGGCGCACGCCGGACGCCGATGGCGGCTTCAGCTGGGAAAAGACCGACCTCGTCGCCGCGCTGAAGGCGGCGCTTTAAGACCGGTCAGGGGTGGCTCAGGCCACCCCGTCCAAATATTCAACCTCGGGCTTGCCAGCGAGGCAAGCACCGAGCCCTGGGCCGGCGGCCTTGAAATGGTCGCTGGCGCCGTGGGCCTTCAGGGCATCGGCATCGGCATAGACTTCCAGCACCTTGTAGGTGGTCGGATCCGTCTTCGAGCGGGTGAGCTGATAACAGAGATTGCCCGGCTCATTGGCGCGCACGGCCGCTGAAAGGGTGCGGAACACCGCTTCGAAATCCTCTGCCTTGCCGTCCTGGATCTTCAGGGTTGCGATCACACCGATCATGCTTGGTCTCCGCTGGGGTTGTTGCCCGCAGGCTGGCCCAGCGCCGCGCCTGCGCCTAGCTGGCGAAAAGATGGACGCAGCGCCTGCCAGGTATTACAATTCGCCCTGTTCACCGGGGGGACGAACGATCATGGCGACACGGGCCTCACCCACACACGACTGGCTGGGCACGCAGGCGCGCATCACCGGCGTGATGGCGCTGATCTTTGCGGCGGCCTTTTCCCTGCACCTGGCGATGGGTCGCTCCACCTTCGCCATGCCGGCGATCTGGCATATCCACGGCATCATCTTCTTTGGCTGGGTTGGCCTGTCGCTGCTGCAGGCCGGGCTGGCCGCCAGTGGCCGGCTGGAATGGCACCGCCGCCTGGGCTGGCTGGGGCTGGTGTGGATCATCGCCATGGTGTTTGCCGGTGTGGCGATCACCATCGCGGTGGCGCAGGCCGGGCGCACGCCGTTCTTCTTCCGCCCGCAATATTTCATGATGCAGAACCCGCTCACATTGGTGGCCTTTGCCGCGCTGGCGCTGGGCGCCATTGCCAAGCGCCGCGATACCGGCTGGCACCGCCGCCTGCACCTGTGCGCGCTGGCCACGATCATGGGCCCGGCCTTCGGTCGGCTGCTGCCGGCGCCCTTCCTGATCCCGTGGGCGATGGAGATCACCTCCATTCCCGGCATGTTGTTCCCCGCCTATCTGGCGCTGCGCGAATGGCGCGCCGGCGAAGGCCTGCACCCGGCCTGGATCATCGGGCTGGCGGCCGGACCAATCGCGCTGGCTCTGGGCTTTGCCCTCGCGGCAATGCCACTGGGCGCTGATCTTTACGCCAGCGTGGTGGCCGGAACGCCAGGTGCGGCCATCGACGGCAACGCCTTCGGAGCGCCACCGCCGGGCATGTGATCAGCGCGCGTCCGGCGGCAGGATCGGCGCCAACGGCAAGCTGGCGGCTTCATCTTCGATCTTCTTCAGGCCGCGCGCGAACAGCAGGCGATCGGCGCCCTTGAAGCCGAAGCGCCAGATGATCAGGCCATAGCTGCCCAGAATCGCGAAAAAGCCTATCGAAAGCTGAATGGGTTCCGGCGTGCGCAGCACCAGCAGGCCGACGCCAAAGGCCGGAATGCCCGCCAGCAGCAACGACGGCCGCCAGCCAGACACGGCATGACCCAGCCGCGCCTGCAACAGCCGGGATTTGGCCACCGATTGCAGCAACGCCGCGATCGCCAGCGCCAGCGCCGCACCCACGCCGCCACCCAATGGGCCTGCCATCGGCACCAGCAGCAGCGACAGCCCGGCCTGCACCGCCAGCCCGATGACAGACCACATCAGATTGGCATTGCGCGCCACATAGATCAGCGCGCCTTCCGCCACGGCGGCTTGGGCGGCAAACAGTTCCACGGTCAGCAGCACGGCCAGCACCGTCACGCCGGCGGCAAAGGCCGGGCCAAACAGGCCCATCGCAGCCTGTCCGGGAATACCCAGCGCCAGCACCGCAGCGAGCTGCACCGCTGCCACCCAGAAACTGATCTGGCGCACATGCCCGGCCGCCTTGGCCAGATTGCCGGCAGCAAGGTTGCGAGTGAGTACCGGGCCCAAAATGGGATCGAAGCTGGATTTCAAACGCTGCGGCAGCGAGGCGATCTGCTGCGCCACATAATAGATGCCCACGATCTCGGCCGAGGCAAAACGCCCAAGGATGAAGATGTCGAGTCGGCGCGCGCCCCATTCGGCGATATCGGCCCCGGCCAGTGGCACATTGGTTCTCACCAGTCGCCAGATACGCCCCACATCCAGCCGCCAACCGCCCGGCCAGCCAAAGCGGCGCAGCGCCGGCGACAGAGCCGCGAAAAACGCCGCCACCATCGACAGCAGATAGGCGATCAGCATGCCGTCGCTTTTCAAGGCGGTGAACGCCAGCGCCAGCGCGGCAATCGACAACACCCAGGGCTCGATGATCGAACGGGCCCGCACCTGCGCGCCAACATCATGGTGGAAGGCCAGGCCAGCCAACGCCACATCGGCCAACGCGATGAACGGGATAATCAGTGCGAACCACCGATCAAGTGGCGCCAGCCGTGTGGCCGGAAACACGAGTTCGGGCAGCAGCACCAGCACCGCTGCCCCGGCCAGCGACGCGACCAGCGCTGCCAGCAACGCATCGATCAGAGCGGCTGCTTCATCCTGCGGGCGGCGCGCCATGTCTTCGGCGAGACCGCGCTTCAGGCCGAGCGTGGCCAGCATCGCCACCAGTTCCACCACCATGGTGGCATAAGCAAAGCGGCCCAGCGCTTCGGCGCCATAGAGCCGGCCAGCGATGAACAGGAAGGGAAAGCGCGCCGCCAGCCGCAGCACATACCCAAAGAAACTGGTGCGCCCGCCCTTGGCCAAGGCAGCTGTTTCGGCTGCGTCCCGGTTTGGGTTCGAGGCCGGCGTTTCAGCCAACATGCACCCGGCGATAGCGGCCGTGCAGGTACAGCAGCGGCTCGCGGGCCTGGTCGAGCGCCAGCCGCGTCACCCGGCCGACGATGATGCGGTGATCGCCGCCATCATGATCGGCGTGCAGCGTGCAGGCAAAGGCGGCCTTGGCGCTCGCCAGCACCGGCACGCCATCCCAATCCTGCCAGTCATGCTCGGCAAAGCGGTCGATGCCCTTCTTGGTGAAGCGATCGGCGACGGCCTGGCCGTCCAGATCAAGGATGTTGATGGCAAAGCGACCCGATTCGCGCAGCACCGGCAGCGCCGAAGCGCCATTGGCCGGGCAGAACAGCAACAGCGGCGGGTCAAGACTGAGCGAGGTGAAGCTGTTGGCGGTGAGGCCCACCCGTTCGCCCGACAGTGATTGGCTGGTGATCACGGTGACGCCGGTGGCGAAGCAGCCAAAGGCATCGCGCAGCAGGCGGGGATCGAACGGGGCATCAGCGTTGGTCATCCGCCGTCCCCTATCGCGAATCCGCCGCCCGTCAATGTTGCGGATGCTCGCAGCGGCGCTATCGTGGCCCAACTGTCACCGCTGAGAGACATTGCATGATCGCCGCCGCCCTTGCCCTGCTCGCCGCCAGCGCCGCTCTGCCTACCAGCCTGCCCGTGGACGCTGCGACGCTGGCACGGCTGCCAGTGGCCAATGCAACCCTCACGGCACACGGGAAGAGCCATGCCTGTACCGGCGTCTGGCTGGCCGATCTGGCCGCAGCGGCCGGCCTGCCGGCGGGCGAGGCGCTGCGCGGCCCGGCACTGACGACCCTGATCGTGGCGGAGGCTGGTGACGGCTATCGCGTCGCCTTCAGCCTGGCCGAACTTGATCCCAAGCTGGGCAACCGCGCCGTGCTGGTGGCGAACGCCTGCGATGGCCAGCCCCTGGCCGCCGCCGATGGCCCGCTACGGCTGGTGGTGCCCGGCGAAGTGCGTGCAGCCCGCTCCGTGCGGCAGATCAAGGCGCTGCGGGTGGTTGCCCTGCCCTGATCGTTCAGAACTGCTGGCTGCGCAGCCATTCGCGCACGGCCGGGCCAACATCCTCGCGCTCCAGCGCCAGCGCCACGTTGGCCGTCACATGCCCGGCCTTGTCGCCGCAATCAAAGCGGGTGCCGGTGAAGGTGAGGGCGTGGAACGGCTGCTGGCCAATCATTTCCGCCATGGCATCGGTGAGCTGAATCTCGTTGCCGGCGCCGCGCTTACCCAACGCCAGCACGTCCATCACCTCGGGCTGCAAGATGTAACGGCCGATGGCGGCCAGCCGCGATGGGGCCGTGCCCTGCTTCGGCTTTTCCACCAGGCCCGTCACTTCGGTGATCAGGCCATCGACAGCGCCGGGCGAAACGATGCCGTAACGATGCGTATGCTCGTCCGGCACTTCCAGCACAGAGATAATGTTGCCGCCCAGCCGCCGGTAGGCGTCGTGCATTTCCTTCAGCGCCGGGTTGGCGGGGTTCCACAGCAGTTCATCGGGCAGCAGCACGGCAAAGGCTTCACGCCCCACCACGTGGCGCGCGCACCAAACAGCATGCCCCAGCCCGGCCGGATCCTGCTGGCGCACATAGACCATGCGGCCAGGCTCGATCTGGGTGGCTTCCAGAACGGCGAGTTCCGCCGTCTTGCCCTTGGCCTTCAGGCTGTCCACCAGCTCGCGGGCAACATCGAAATAATCCTCCAGCGCGCCCTTGCCGCGGGCTGTCACGAACACCAGCCGCTCGATACCGGCGGCCAACGCTTCGTCCACCGCATATTGCAGCAGTGGCTTGTCCACCACAGGGAGCATTTCCTTGGGCATGGCCTTGGTGGCCGGCAGGAACCGCGTGCCCTGGCCGCCCACCGGGAAAACGGCGGTCTTAACGGGTTTGATCGACATATTGACCTCTATGTGTGGCAATCATCCATTGCCAACAGAGACGGCCGGTCAAGCGAAACTTCGATGAATGGCGTGTTGGACGCGCCGAGTCGCGGCCTTTTCAGCCACTTGTGCCGCCGCGCAGCAGCCGGCCAGGCAGCGCGCCGGTGGCTTCGCCCTCGCGGTAGGTGATCTGGCCGGCGACCAGCGTTGCCCGGATCCCGCGGGCACGCTGCACCAGGCGGCGCCCCCCGGCGGGCAGATCATGCGCCACATCCGGCGGCAACAGGGCGAGCCGATCAAGATCGATGAGGTTCACATCTGCCCGCTGGCCGGGGCGCAGCAGGCCGCGATCGGTCAGGCCCAGCGCCCGTGCCGTGTCGTGCGCCTGGCGCTTGATCAAGAATTCCAGCGGCAGCCGACCATGGCTGCGATCGCGCGCCCAGTGGGTGATCAAGGTGGTGGGGAAACTGCCGTCGCAGATCATGCCGACATGCGCGCCACCATCGGACAGGCCGGGGATGGTGTCCTTGTGAGCAAGCATGGTGCCAACGGCATCGAGATCCCCATCGGCGAAATTGAGGAACGGCACATAGATCATGCCCGCACGCAGCCATTCCGCCGCCACCACTTCATAGGCCACGCCGCGCCGCATCGCTTCGGCGGCGAGGCTGGTTTCGGGCAGGGGTTCATAATTGGGCGGATCACCCAGCTGATACATGTCGCCCCAGCGGTGCAGCAGCGCCGTGCCGAGCGCATTGGCGGCCGGCGGCGGGTTGGCGACCAGGCGTGCAACAAAGTCCGGTTCGGCAAGCAGTCGGCGCTGCTCGTCAAGGGTGGCGCTCTTGGGCCAATCCGGATGCAGGCTGAACGGGTTGAGAGTGAGATCAAGGCCGAGCAGCACACCGACGGGCCGCGCCGCCACCTGCGCTTTCATGGGCAGCCCCGCGGCTGTGGCCTGTTCCAGCATGTCGAGCAACTTACGCCAGCCCAGCGGCGCGACGGGCGATTGGGCAAGCGAAAAGCTGAGCGGCCGACCCGAGGCCTCGCACAGCCGGCGCATCATGGCGAATTCCGCCACGGGATCAGCGAAATCGGACACGAATTGCAGCACACCCTTGCCGGCCCGGCCCAACGCCAGCGCGATGCCCATCAATTCGTCCTCAGCCGCCGTCAGCGTTGGCGTCGGCTGGCCGTCGGACGTGCGATGGTTGAGCGTGCGAGACGTCGAAAAGCCCATCGCACCGGCATGCATCGCCGTTTCGGCCAGCGCCGCCATCTGCGCGATCTCGTCGGCACTGGCCGCTTCGCGATTGGCGCCACGTTCGCCCATAACGAACACGCGCAGCGCCGCGTGCGGCAGTTGCAGGCCGATATCCATGTCAAAGCCGCGGCCAGCCAAGCTGTCGAGATATTCAGGGAAGCTCTGCCAGTTCCACGGCAGGCCATCCTTGAGGACCGGGAAGGGCAGATCCTCCACCCCTTCCATCAGCCGGATCAGCCGATCCTGATCTTCCACCCGGCACGGCGCAAAGCCCACGCCGCAATTGCCGGCAATCACCGTGGTGACGCCGTGCCACGACGAGGGTTGCAGGCGCTGATCCCAGGTCGCCTGCCCGTCATAATGGGTGTGGACATCGACGAAACCGGGGGTAACGAGCAGGCCCTTGGCGTCAACTTCCTCGGCGCCGCGCCCATTGACCTGGCCAACGGCGGCAATGCGGCCATCCTTGACCGCCACATCGCATTCGAACCCGGGGCTGCCGCTCCCGTCGACAATGTGGCCCTTGCGGATGACGAGATCGAAATCGCTGCTCATGGGCCAAGCGTCTCGCGATGGGGCTGCAACGTCAACCTACCGGAAAGCGCAACAGCCGATCCCCTTCCACCACCAGCGCCGTCGCCGGCCCGGCCAGCGCCGCCTGCAGGGCCGGATCGGCAATATCCAACCCGCCAGTAAAGGCGCCATAGGCGGGCAGGATCAGCTTGGTCGGGCCGTGCGCAAAACAACGGCGCGCGATGTGGCGGCCACGGTGGCGGATCACCAGCTTGGGGTGAAAATGGCCGGACAGTTCGGGCGTCGGATCAGCCGGATCGGCTTCGTGGCGCAGCACCAGCGGGCCGATGCGGCCTTCCACCATGACGCGGCCGCCCAGCACGGCGGCGGCATCCTCATCGTGATTGCCGGTGATCCACCACCAATCGAGACTGCGCGTCATCGTCATCAGCGCGCGGCGGGTTTCGTCCGACAATCGATCGGGGCCCGCTTCATCGTGGAACGAATCGCCCAGACAGACCAGCCGCTGTGCCCCCGTGGTTTCGACCGCGCCGATCAAGTTGGTCAGCGTTTCAGCCGTTGCGTGCGGCGGCAGCAGCCAGCCCTTCGCGGCGAAATGGCTGGCCTTTTCGAAGTGTAGATCGGCAACGAACAGGGTGCTCTCGCCCGGCCACCACAAGGCCCCGCAGGGCAGCGGCTGCAACGCCTCACCAGCGAACGAAAAGGAAACAGACATGGTGCTGCGTTAGAGCCGCGCTGCCCTGAAGGTCAATCCACCCGCATCGCTTCGGCGATCAGCGCCTCGGCCTCCAGCAGCAGTGCCGAGTCCGCGCTGTCACCCACACGTTCGCGGCCAATGGTGAGCAGCGACGGCACCGCCAGCGGCGTCACATGCGCGGCGCGAACGTGGCTGAGGTTGCCGTGCGCCTGTTCCAGCAGGGCGGCCAGCCGGGCGATATCGGTCAGCTTGCCCCGCGCATCCGTCCAGGCGGCGGTGAGCAGCAGATGGTCCGGCTCGTGGCGGCGCAGCACGTCATAGATGAGGTCGGACGACACGCTCATCGCCTTGCCGCTCTTGTGCACGCCAGGCTGTACCCGCTCGATCAGGCCACCGATGATGGCGACCTCGCGGAACGCGCGGCGCAGGAACGGCGAGGCGGCGAGCCATTGCGCCAGTTCATCCTCCAGAACGGTCGGATCGAACAAGGGCTGCGGGTCATCGACCGGATCGAGGCTCCAGCAGGCCATGGCGTAATCCGATGCGACAAAACCCAGCGGTTTCAGCCCCGCCCGCTCCATGCGCTGCGTCACCAGCATGCCCAGCGTCTGGTGCGCCGGGTGGCCGGCAAAGCCATAGACGACCATGTACCAGCGGTCATCGCGCTGGAACGTCTCCACCAGCACATCATCCGAGCCGGGCAGACGCGACACGCGATCCTGGATGGCCAGCCATTCACGGACATCGTCGGGCATCCCCAGCCAGCGCGCGCGATCATTCATCAGGCCGCGCACCCTTGCCGCCAGCCGGGTTGTCATCGGCATGCGCCCGCCGGCATAGACCGGCACTTTCGGGCTGCCACGGCCCATGCGGACATGGATATCGGCGCCTTCGAAGCCAGTGACCTCAAGCGTCTGCCCGGCGAACATGAAACTGTCCCCCACCCGGAGCTGCCCGGCGAAATACTCCTCCACCTGGCCCAGCTTGCGGCCGTGGCGATTGGATTTGCCGCTGCCGAACACGACATTCATGGCAACCGCTTCAACGATGGTGCCGCTGTTCATCCGCCACTGCCGCGCCAGCGCCGCCGATCGCAGCCGCAGCCGGCCATCGGGCATCGCTACCAGCCGCTGGTAACGCTCATAGGCTTTCAGCGCGTAACCGCCGGTCGCGGCATAGCCGAGCACAGCATCAAAGCTTTCGCGGGTGACGCCGGCATAGGGTGCAGCGCTTTTCACTTCGTCGTACAGTTCATCGGGGAAAAACGGCCCGGCAGCGGCGCAACCGACGACATGCTGGGCCAGCACATCAAGCGCGCCGGGGCGGAAACCGTCCGGGTCCAACTCGCCGGCCTGCACGGCATCGCGGGCGGCCAGCGCCTCCAGATATTCAAAGCGGTTGCCGGGCACGATCAGGCAGCGGCTGGCTTCATCCATGCGGTGATTGGCTCTGCCGGTGCGTTGCAGCAGGCGCGAGGCGCCCTTGGGCGCCCCCATCTGGATGACCAGATCAACGTCACCCCAATCGAGCCCGAGATCGAGGCTGGCGGTCGCCACGATGGCGCGCAATTTTCCGGCCGCCATCGCCGCCTCCACCTTGCGGCGGGCTTCGGGCGCCAGGCTGCCGTGGTGGATGCCGATCGGCAGCGATTGGTCATTTTCCGCCCACAGATCGCGGAACACCAGTTCGGCCACCGCGCGGGTGTTGACGAACACGATGGCCAGCCGTGCGCTTTCGATGCGGCGCATGACAGCGCGCGCCGCCCAGCGGCCATTGTGCCCACCCCAGGGGATGCGATCATCGATGACGAGAATGTCGATGGCGGGATCGGCACCGCCTTGCGCCACTACGATCTCCACCTGCGTGGAGTCGGCATCGGGCGCCAGCCAGCCGGCCCAGCTTTCCGGATCGGCGATGGTGGCCGAAAGGCCAACACGCTGCAGGCTTGGCGCGAGTCGTTGCAGGCGGGCGAGGCACAGCATCAACTGATCACCGCGCTTGGTGGTACCAAAGGCGTGAACTTCATCGATGATGACGCGCTTCACCCCGGCCATCATCGCCGCGGCCTCGGGGTTGGAGAGCAGATTGGCGAGGCTTTCCGGCGTCGTCAGCAGGATGTGCGGGGGCACCTCCTTCTGCCGCGCCTTGCGCGCTGCCGGCGTGTCGCCAGTGCGGGTCTCCACTCTGATATCCAGGCCCATCTCGGCAATCGGCGTGATGAGGTTGCGCTGAACATCCACCGCAAGCGCCTTCAAGGGCGAGATGTAGAGCGTGTGCAGGCCCTCATGCGGCGCGGCTGCCAGATCGGCCAGCGTCGGCAGGAACCCCGCCAATGTCTTGCCCGCCCCGGTCGGCGCCGTCAGCAGCGCATGCCGCCCGCGTGCTGCGGCATCCAGCATCGCCAACTGATGCGCACGCACCTGCCAGCCGCGCACAGCAAACCAGCTGTTGATGATGTTCGGCAGTTCCACAGCTGCGACCCATGGCAAGGGTGACAGGGCAAACGCAAGCCGGCATCGTGGCCCGCATGGCACCTGACTGGATCACGCCCCGGCCTGAAGGGCTCTACCTGCCCGGCATCGATGCCTGGGTGGACCCATCACGCCCGCAATCCCGCGCCATCATCACCCACGGCCACGCCGATCACGCCCGCGCCGGGCATGGCAAAGTGCTGGCCACCGCCGAAACACTGGCGATCATGCACCAACGCTTTGGCCCGCAGCCGGGTGGGCAGGCTTTGGCCTATGGCGAACGGCTGGCGCTGGGCGATGGGCTGTCGCTGATGCTGTTGCCCGCCGGCCATGTGCTGGGTTCGGCGCAGGTGGTGCTGGAAAAGGCCGGCACCCGCATCATTGTTTCGGGCGATTACAAGCGGCGCGCCGATCTGACTTGCGTCGCGTTCGAACCGCTGGCCTGCGATATCTTCATCACCGAAGCCACCTTCGGTCTGCCGGTGTTCCGCCATCCCGAAACGGCTGGCGAAGTGACCAGGCTGCTGGCCGCATTGGCCGCCAATCCGGATCGCTGCGTGGCGGTGGGCGCCTATGCGTTGGGCAAGGCGCAGCGGGTGATCGCCGAACTGCGCCGCGCCGGCCATGACGCGCCCATCTATCTGCACGGCGCGATGACGGCCCTGTGCGCGCTTTACGAAGCGCACGGCGTCGCGCTCGGTGATCTGCACCCCGTGGGCACATTGAAAGGCGATGCGCTGAAAGGCGCCATCATCGTCGCGCCGCCATCGGCCCTGCGCGATGTGTGGAGCCGCCGCCTGCCCGATCCGATCACCGCCATGGCATCCGGCTGGATGCGTGTGCGCCAGCGCGCGGTGCAGAGCGGCATCGAGCTGCCGTTGGTGATTTCCGATCACGCTGATTGGGACGAGCTGACCGCCACCATCACCGAGTTGAACCCGGCCGAAGTGTGGGTCACCCATGGCCGCGAGGAGGCGTTGCTGCACTGGTGCGGGCTGCATCAGCGCCGGGCGCGGGCGCTGGACATGGTTGGACGGGACGATGAGGGGGATTGAACCCCATCCGTCGCCCTGCCATGGCGGTGACCGATGTTTGCCGCTCTCAAACCCCTGCTGTTCGCGCTTGATCCGGAAGCCGCGCACAATCTGACTTTGGCCGCGTTGAAAACGGGGCTGGTGCCGACCGCGCCCGCCGATGATCCCATTCTTGCGACCACGCTTGCCGGCCTCGCCCTGCCCAATCCGATTGGCCTCGCCGCCGGCTTCGACAAGGATGCCGAAGTGCCCGATGCCATGCTCAAGCTGGGCTTTGGCTTTGTCGAATGCGGCAGCGTCTGCCCGCGACCACAGCCGGGCAATGCGAAGCCGCGGCTGTTCCGGCTGGTGGAAGATGAGGCGGTGATCAACCGCTTCGGCTTCAATTCAAAGGGCGTGGAGTTCGCCCATGCCCGGCTGACGGCGCGCGCCGGCCGGCCCGGCATCGTTGGCATCAACCTCGGCGCCAACAAGGACAGCGAAGACCGTACCGATGATTATGTCGTTGCCCTGCGCGCGCTGGCGCCGCTGGCGTCGTACGTGACGGTCAACATCTCTTCGCCGAACACGCCGGGCCTGAGGGCGTTGCAGGATGGCGCGGCGCTGGCCGATCTGATTGCGCGGGTGATGGCGGCACGCGGGGCGTTGGATGTGCCCGTATTCGTGAAGGTCGCGCCTGATCAGGGTGAAGATGATTGGGCCACGATCGTGCGCGCCTGCATCGATGGCGGCGTGGATGGGCTGATCGTGTCCAACACCACCATCACGCGGCCGGCGCTGGCCAGCCGCCATGCCGGCGAAACCGGCGGCCTGTCGGGCAAGCCGCTGAAGCCGCTGGCGATGGCAGCGCTCACGCGTTTCCGCGCCGAAACCGGCGGCGCGCTGCCGCTGATCGCGGTGGGCGGCATCGCCAGCGGGCAGGACGCCTATGACCGCATCCGTGCCGGCGCTAGCGCGGTGCAGCTTTATTCGGCGCTGGTCTACCACGGGCCGGGGCTGGTGGGCCGCATCAAGGCGGAACTGGCCGCGCTGCTGCGCCGCGACGGCTTTGCCAGCGTGGGCGCCGCAGTGGGCGCCCCACAAGTTTAGCCACTTTTCAGACGCGCAAATCAGCCTAAGGTGCCCGTCCCATGAAAACCACACTCTTTATCGCCGCTTCCTTCCTCGCCACTGCGGCCGTGGCCCAGCCCATCCCGAAGGATGCAGACAGCGGGCCCATACAGGCCGCCAGCAGTGCTGGCGCCGGCCCGTTCAAGGCGGTGGTGTCGGCCGCGCACCCGCTGGCCAGCGAAGCCGGGCTGAGCATCCTGAAGCGCGGTGGCAGCGCTGCCGATGCGGCCATTGCCACCATGCTGGCGCTCACCGTTGTGGAGCCGCAAAGCTCCGGCATCGGCGGCGGCGGCTTTATCGTCTATCAGCCGGCGAACGGCCCGGTAGGCAGCATCGATGGCCGTGAAAAAGCGCCCGGCGTCGCCAGCCCGGAGCAGTTCCTCGGTGAGGATGGCAAGCCAATGCCGTTTATGAAGGCCGCCACCGGCGGACGCAGCGTCGGCGTGCCGGGCAATGTCGCGCTGGCTGCCGAAGCACACAAGAAGTGGGGCAAGCTGCCCTGGGCCACGCTGTTTGAACCGGCGATCAAGCTGGCCGAAGGCTTCATCATCTCGCCCACCATGGCACGCTTCATCGCCTTTGGGCAGGACAGTCTGAAACAGGCCGGGCCGGAAGGCCGCGCGCTTTATTACGACAAGGACGGCGCCCCGCTGAAAGCCGGCACCACCTTCCGCAACGACAAGCTCGCCGCCACGCTCCGGCTGATCGCAGCCAAGGGCGCGGACGCGTTCTACAAGGGCCCGATTGCCGCCAGCATTGTGAAGACGGTGAGCACCGCCGACGCCAATCCGACGGCGATGACTCTGGCGGATCTCGCTGCCTACAAGGCCGAAGTGCGCGATCCGGTGTGCGGAACCTACCGCCAATACAAGATCTGCGGCATGGGCCCGCCATCCTCCGGCGGCACCGGCGTGCTGGCCATGCTCAAGCAGCTGGAACGCTTCGACATGAAGGGGCTGGGCAAGGATAACCCGGTTTCCTGGCACCTGTTCGGCGAAAGCCAGCGCCTCGCCTATGCCGACCGCGAAAAATGGATTGGCGATCCGGGCTTCGTGGCGGTGCCGACCAAGGGCCTGGCCGATCCGGCTTATCTTGGCGCGCGTTCCGCCCTGATCAATGCGGGTGACCGCATGGCCAAGGCCGAAGCCGGCATGCCGGCCGGCGCGCCGACCGCGCGGGTGAATGCCGCAGACAATGAAGTGGCCGGCACCACCAATTTCGCCGTGGCCGACAGCGCCGGCAACATCACCACTTGGACGTCCACGGTGGAAAAGACGTTCGGTTCCGGCCTGGTCGCCGAAGGCTTCGTGCTCAACAACGAGCTGACCGATTTCAATTTCGCCCCGGAAGACCAGGGCAAGCTCACC
The DNA here is from genome assembly GCA_002280855.1 of Sphingomonadales bacterium 32-65-25. GTDB lineage: Bacteria > Pseudomonadota > Alphaproteobacteria > Sphingomonadales > Sphingomonadaceae > Sandarakinorhabdus. The sequence continues at coordinate 28,139 of NCEU01000008.1, forward strand.
GCCAACCATGTGCAGCCGGGCAAGCGACCGCGCTCGGCGATGTCGCCCACCATCGTTTATGATGCGAGCGGGAAACCGATCCTGGCCATCGGTGCGGCCGGCGGCGTCACCATCATTGCGCAGGTAACCAAGGCCATCATCGGCGTGCTCGATTGGGGGCTGCCGGTGGAAGAGGCCATCGCGCTGCCACAGCTGATTGCCATCGGGGATCGTTTTGCCGTGGAAAAGGGCACCATGCTCGAAACCATGATTCCGGCCTTCACTGCCATGGGCCACAAGCCGGTGGCGACCGCGCTTCCGTTGAAGTTGAACGGGGTGCAACGCGTGGCGGGTGGCTGGCGCGGCGGTGCTGATGCCCGTGGCGAAGGCCGGCCGGCCGGTTATTGACGACAAGAACAGCGGGCGGCCAACGCCCCACAGAAAAGTCTTTGGGAGAGGACGATGTTACCGAAATTGCCGCCGTTGCGGCCTGCCGCCATTGCCGCGCGCATCGATGCCGCGCCCAATCTGGTCACGCTGTTTCTTGATCGGGCCGATGAACAACCGGCCGCGCCCTTCCTGGTCGCCAAGGTTGGCGGCGATTGGCGCACGATCAGCTGGGGCGAAGCCCGCGATATCGTCGCCAGCCTGTCGGCCGCACTGATCGCTGCCGGCATCAACCGGGGTGACCGGGTGGTGCTGGTTTCGGAAAACCGCCCGGAATGGTGCCTGGCCGATCTCGCCGTGATGGCCGCTGGCGCCATCACCGTGCCGGCCTACATCACCAACACTGAAGCCGATCACACCCATATCCTGACCAACAGCGGCGCAAAAGCGGCGCTGGTATCGGGGCCCAAGTTGGCCAAGACGCTGCTGCCTGCCGCCATGGCCACCGACAATTGCCGCACCATCATTGCGCTGGAACCGGTGCAGGAGGTGCAAGGCTTGGCCATCCACGACTGGAGCAAACTGATCGCGGGCCGCGCGCCCATGCTGGACGAAGACCGCGCTGCCCTCAAGGCGCGCGCCACCATGAAGCGCGAGGATCTGGCCTGCATCATCTACACCAGCGGCACCGGCGGCTTGCCGCGCGGCGTGCGCCAGCATCATGGCGCGATCATGCGCAACATTGCCGGCGCCATCACGGTGATCGAACAGGATTTCTTCCCCGGCGATGTGCCCGGCGAGTTGTTCCTGTCGTTCCTGCCGCTCAGCCACAGTTACGAACACACCGCCGGGCAGTATATGCCGATCGGGATGGGCGGCCAGATCGCCTATGCCGAAGGGCTCGAGAAGCTGGCCAGCAATATCGAGGAAGTGCGCCCCACCTTCATGGTGGTGGTGCCGCGCCTGTTTGAAGTGCTGCGCATGCGCATCGCCAAGCAGATCGAAAAGCAAGGCGGGCTGGCGATCACCCTGCTCAATCAGGCGCTGGCGATCGCCCGCAAGGAAGCCCGTGGCGAAAGCCTGAACCTCGCCGAGAAGCTGATCGATCAGGCCCTGGAACGCACCATCCGCAAATCCATCCGCGCCAAATTCGGTGGCCGGCTGCGGGCGATGGTGGCCGGCGGCGCGCCCTTGAATCCCGAAGTCGGCATCTTTTTCACCGCCATCGGCATCCCGATCCTGCAAGGCTATGGCCAGACCGAATCCGGCCCGGTTGTCAGCTGCAACCGCCCACGCGCCAAGCTGAAGATGCATACGGTCGGCCCGCCGCTCGACCAGGTCGAGGTGAAGATCGCCAGCGATGGCGAGATCCTCGTGCGCGGCGAACTGGTGATGGACGGTTACTGGATGAACGACGCCGAGAGCCACAAGGCCCTGAAGGACGGCTGGCTCTACACTGGCGACATCGGCCATCTCGACAAGGATGGCCATCTGGTCATCACAGATCGCAAGAAGGACATCATCGTCAACGACAAGGGCGACAATGTTGCCCCGCAGCGCGTCGAAGGCATGCTCACCCTGCAAGACGAGATCGCCCAGGCCATGGTCTATGGTGACCGCCGGCCCTATCTGGTTGGCGTGATTGTGCCCGAAGCCGAATGGGCGCTGAGCTTCGCCCGCGACAAGGGGCTGCCGGCCGATCTGCACAAATTGAAGGACGAGCCGGAGTATGTCCGCACCCTGCAGGCCGCTGTCGACCGGGTGAACCAGAAGTTGAGCGTGATCGAGAAGGTGCGCCGGGTGATCATCGCCGATGAGGCGTTCAGCACCGACAACCAGCAGCTGACCCCGTCACTGAAGATCCGCCGCCATGTCCTGAAACAGGTTTACGGCGAGCGGCTGGACAAGCTCTACAAGGATTGAGGCACGACCTGCGGCGGTTCCGGCGGCGCCGTCACGCTTTCGTCGGGAATGTCGATTACCGGCGGCGGGTTGTTGGGCTCACCGTTCAGGTCGATGGTCATGCCTGCCATGTCGGCGGCCAGCGCCTCCATGTCGACTTCCACCGGGGCGGCTTCCTGCTCCACCTCGAGCCGGCCTTCGGCTTGCAGTGCGCGTTGCATGAAGCCCTTCCACAGCCGCGCCGGCAGGCCGCCACCCACGATGCTGGCCGCCATCGGTGAATTGTCGTCATTGCCCACCCAGATGCCCACGACCAGATCACCGGCAAAGCCGATGAACAGCGCATCGCGGTGATTTTGCGTGGTGCCGGTCTTGCCCCAGGCCGGCATCGGCAGCCGCGCCGCATTGCCGGTGCCGTTGCGCACCACCGAGGAGAGCAGCTGCATCATGTCGGCACGCACCGGCCAGCTGGCCTTGGTGTCTTCCGGCGGCGTCACCTTCTCCGGCCAGGGATCATCGCGCCACAGGCCAGTGGCCTTCACCGGATATTTCCCGCTGGCCACGGCGGCAAAGGCGCGCGTCATGTCGATCAGCGGGATCGGCGTCGTGCCCAGCGCCATCGCCGGATAGATGCTCACGCCGCCGTCGATGCCCAGTTTCTTCACTTGGCGCGCCACGGCGGAAATGCCGACTTCCTGCGCCAACTTCACCGCGGCGATGTTGGAACTGGCAGCAAAGGCGGTGGCCAGGCTGATGGTGCCGCGAAAGCGCAGATCGTCATTCTTGGGCGCATAGCATTCGCCCGGCTGCTGGCCGGGTTCGCACAGTTCGATGGGCTCGTCGACAATGGTATCACCCGGCTTCTTGCCGGCCTCCAGCGCCGCCAGATAGACGAACAGCTTGAACGAGGAGCCCGGCTGGCGCTGGGCCTGGGTGGCACGGTTGAAGCTGCTGGCCTTGTAATCCGTGCCGCCCACCATGGCGACCACGCGGCCATCCAGCCGCATCGCCACCAGCGCCGCCTGGCTCACGTTCAAACCGCCGGCACGGGCGAGACCATCCTTGACGATATCTTCGGCGATCTTCTGCAGCTTGGGATCGAGCGTCGTCTTCACGACAATCTCGCCATAATCGGCTTCGGTCGCCTCGCGCGCCTGCGGCAGCACCCAATCAGCGAAATAGCTGCCGGTGGGCAAACTCTTGCGGCCAGGGCGATAGGCGGCCGGGCGCGCGGCCTTGGCCTGCGCCGCCGTGATCACACCGGTTTCCACCATGGCCGCCAGCACCTGCGCGGCGCGCTCGTTGGCCTGCTTCAAGTGACGTGATGGCGCGAGGCGCGACGGCGCCTGCACGAGGCCGGCCAGCAAGGCGGCTTCGCCCAGCGACAATTGCTCGGGCGCCTTGTCGAAATAGGTGCGCGCCGCAGCCCTGATGCCATAGGCGCCATCGCCGAAATACACTGAGCTGAGATAGTTCTGCAGGATCTCGTCCTTGCTCAGCCGCGCTTCCAGATAGAGGGCGATGATGATTTCCTGCAGCTTGCGCTTGATCGAGCGTTCCGACGACAGGAAGCTGGTCTTGGCCAATTGCTGGGTCAGCGTCGATCCGCCCTGGCGCACGCCGCCGGCCTGGGCATTGGTCACCAGCGCCCGGAAGATGCCGATGGGATCAACGCCGAAATGATCGTTGAAGCGGCGATCCTCGATGGCGATGAAGGCCGCCGGCACATGGGCAGGCAGCTGGCCGATCTTCACCGGCTCTTCCTTGTAATCGCCGCGCCGGGCGATGGCCTTGCCGTTCATGTCGGTGATGATCAGGCTGGGCTGCTTGGCCGGTTCCAGCGCGCGGCCCAGCGGCGCGGTGGCGACCAGCCAGGTGAACAGCAATGCAAGCAGGCCAACGATGCCGCCCGCGATCCACCAGCGATAGGGGCGGATCTGCGCCCAAAGCACTGGCAGGCGGGCAGGCAGGCCGGCCATCAGGCGCGTTCCCGCGTGGCGGAGAATTTGATGTCGGGGAATCTGCCCGTCACGAAGTTCAATTCCCAATTGTCCCGCGCCAGGAACACCGGTGCTCCGTCGCGATCTTCGGCCATGGCGCTGCGATGTTCATCCACGAATGCCTTCATGGCCGCAGGCGTGCCGGAAATCCAGCGTGCGGTTTCATAGGGGCTGGGCTCGAAGCTGGCCGCCACCCGATACTCGGCGTCGAGGCGCGAAATCAGCACTTCCAGCTGCAGTTGGCCAACCACGCCGACAATCCACTGGCTGCCGATCGCCGGCTTGAACAATTGCGTCACGCCCTCTTCCGCCATGTCGGTGAGCGCGGTTTTCAGCTGTTTCGATTTGGTCGGATCATCCAGCCGCACGCGGCGCAGGATTTCGGGGGCGAAATTGGGGATGCCGGTGAAGGTGACATCATCCTTCTCCACCAAGCTGTCGCCCACCCGCAGCACGCCGTGGTTGGGGATGCCGATGATGTCGCCGGGGTAAGCCTCATCGGCGATCTCGCGGTCCTGCGCAAAGAAGAAGATCGGCGAGTTGATGGCGATCATCTTGCCGGTGGCCATCTGCTTCAGCTTCATGCCGCGCCGGAACCGCCCGCTGGCCAGCCGCAGGAAGGCGATGCGGTCGCGGTGCTGCGGGTTCATGTTGGCCTGCACCTTGAACACGAAACCGGAAACCTGGGTGCCATCCGGGTCCACCGCCGCCGGCAGCGCCGGTTGCGGGCGCGGGCTTGGTGCCATGGCGGCAATCGCGTCGATCAGATCAACCACGCCGAAATCCTTCAGCGCCGAACCGAAGATTACCGGGGTGAGCGCGCCGGCGCGATATTTCTCGATATCGAGATCAGAATAGCCGCCCTCGGCCAACTCGGCCTGTTCGCGCAGGCGTCCGGCCATCGGCCCAGCCAGTTCGTCGATGCGCGGGTCATCCAGGCCATCCACCTGCACCACGTCGCCGGCAAGCCCGGTGGCGGTGCCGTCTGGTTTGTGGAAGCGGCGCCGCTTCAGATCGTAAATGCCCTCGAACTCGCCGCCCATGCCGGCCGGCCAGTTCAGCGGCGCCACGTCCAGCGCCAGCATGTCAGCCACTTCATCAAGCAGATCAAAAGGGTCGCGGCCTTCGCGGTCCACTTTGTTGATGAAGGTGATGATCGGCACGTCGCGCAGACGGCAGACCTCGAACAACTTGCGCGTCTGCGCCTCGATGCCCTTGGCGGCATCGATCACCATCACCGCGCTGTCGACAGCGGTGAGCGTGCGATACGTGTCTTCGGAAAAATCCTCGTGGCCTGGCGTGTCGAGCAGGTTGAAGGTGACGCCACCCCGCTCGAACGTCATCACGCTCGACGTGACGGAGATGCCGCGCGCCTGCTCGATCTTCATCCAGTCCGACCGCGCCCGGCGGTTCTGGCCGCGGGCGCGCACTTCGCCGGCGGCATGGATGGCGCCGCCGAACAGCAGCAATTTCTCGGTCAGCGTGGTCTTGCCGGCATCCGGGTGCGAAATGATCGCAAAGGTGCGGCGGTTCCTGACCGGGTTCTTCGACAGGGAAAATGGTGCGTTCATCAACTGTGTCGCCGGCAATGTTTGGGCGCGCGGCGCATCGCACGGGCAGCACCAAAGGGCAAGGGCAGCGCCCATCTGTTGCAATCGGGAGACAGGCCGGGGCTGCGTCGCTGCGCCACCGTCATTCGCCCCTTCCCTTGCCTGTGCCAATCAGGTTAATCTTAATTTCTGGGCAGGAGAGGAAACTTCGCTTTGCTGATCAAGGCTCTGGCACGAACACTTCTGACTCTTTTGGCGCTTGCGGCGCCATCTGCCTTTGCAGCCAGCCTTTATTCCGCGCCGCGCTATGCCGCCATCCTGATCGACAACAGCACCGGCGAAGTGCTTTACGCCCGCCGCGCCGACGAAACCCGCTATCCCGCCTCCATCACCAAGGTGATGACGCTTTATGTCGCCTTCGAGGAATTGGCCGCCGGCCGGCTGAAGCTGGACGACGAACTCCGCATTTCCCGCCGCGCCTTCAATCAGGCACCATCGAAACTGGGCCTGCGCGTGGGCGCCTCGATCAGCGTGCGCGATGCCTTCGGCGTGATCGCTACCAAGAGCGCCAATGATATTTCGGTCGCGCTGGCCGAACATATCAGCGGCAGCGAAAGCGCCTTTGCCGAACGCATGACGGCAACGGCCCGCCGGCTCGGCATGATGAATACGCGTTTCTACAACGCATCGGGCCTGCCCCACGCCGATCACACCACGACAGCGCGCGATATCGCCGTGCTGTCGCGCGCCATGCTGCGCGATTTTCCCACCCAGTATCCGCTCTTCTCCAAGGCGCATTACCAATATCGCGGCATGGCCGTCGCCAATCACAACCATCTGCTGCGCACCATGCCCGGCGTTGACGGCATCAAGACCGGTTTCACCAACGCCGCCGGCTTCACCCTCGCCGCTTCGGCCGTGCGCGGGGAACGCCGCCTGGTCGCCGTGGTGCTGGGCGGCCCCAGCCGGCTGGGGCGTGACAACAACATGCAGGAACTGCTGAACATCGGGTTCGACGTGCTGGAATCGCGCCAGCGTGGACTCCCCTTCACCGTGGCCAGCCGTTTCGCAGAGCCCGATGATCTGCCCGATGCCGTGATGGACAGCCTGGCCGGCGATGTCGTCGCCATGGACGGCGCGGTCGAACAGCCCACCCGCGCCGTGCAGGCGGTGGACGTGGCCAGCGCCATCACCGCGCTGGGCGATGCCGGTGTCTCCGGCTCCAGCCTGGCCAATGTGCGCGGCGGCGGCGGTCGTTCCCGCAACTGACATGACCATCACCCGCATTGCCAGTGGCGCGCCGTGGGAGGCGCTGGTGGGCTATTGCCGCGCCGTGGTCGCACCGCCCTTCGTGTTCGTTTCAGGTACCGTCGGCCGCAATCCGGACACGGGGGAATTGCCGGTCGACGTCGAAAGCCAGTGCGCCAACGCCCTCACCATAATCGGCCGCGCGCTGGCAACGGCGGGCACGGATTTCGCCCACGTCGTGCGCGTGACCTATTATCTGGCCGATCGCGCCGATTTCGAACCCTGCTGGCCACAACTGCGCGCCGCTTTCGGCGCCCACCCGCCAGCCAGCACGGTGATCTTCGCCGATCTGCTCGATCCCGCCATGAAGATCGAGATCGAAGTGACGGCGGCGCTGCCAAGTTGAGCAGGTAAGGGGCCTCCGGCGGGCAGGGGCTGAGCCCCTGCACCCACTTTTATTTTTGGCCGCGCTAGAACGGCAAGGGGGCGCGATCTGGTGGAACCCAGTCACGCCTTGCCACCGCGCTGAACAGCGCGTCGCGGCTCCAATGGGCAAGCAACCAGTCAGACCGACCCTGCGGTGACATCATCAGCGCTGCCAGCACTTCGTGCAGCGGCTCATCGGGCGCATGGCGACCCAGCTGATGAACCGCTGCCCGCAGCGAGGCGACGGTGATGCTGTGGTGATAGCCGCCCGTGTCGGTGTTGGGCGTGTTGGTTGACTCATTATAACGCATGATCAGCCCGCGCATGGCCTCGGGCGTCGCCAAATGCGTCCGGTGCCGCAGCAGCCACAACGCGGCGGCGAAATGGCCTTCATGGGTCCATTCTGCCTTGGGCAAGGTGCAGGCGATCATCGCCAGCGCCAGGCGTTCGATATCGCGGTCACTGCTCAGAGCCATGGGCTCAAGGCCATCCGGTCAGGGCTTCACGAACCGATAGTAGAAGCGGTTGGTCTTGCCGCGCAGGCTGGGATCAAACACCAGCTTCGTTGGATCGTCGCCGGTCATTTCCAGGATCGGCACGCTGCCGGCGAAGCGGAAGCCGGCGCGGGCCATGTCGGCCATCACAACTGCGGCATCGATGCGGTGGGTCTTGTCGGCCTGGGCGCGGCTGTCCATGCCGGGCACGCCGTAATGATCAATGATCAGCACCACGCCGCCGGGTTTGAGCGCCGCAAACAACCGGGCGTTGTAGGCATCGACATCGGTGCGCGGATATTTGAACTTTTCGCTCTGCCAATAGAGGTCGTGATAGGTGAGGTGATAGAAGGCGGCGTCGAGCTTGTCGGGCATGGCGGCCTCACCCGGCGCGCCGATGATCAGCTCCACGTTACGATTGCGCTGCTTCACCGCGTCCCACGCGGCCACGGTCTTGGGATCTTCCATGTAGTTGACCGGCTCGATGGCAAACACTTTGCCCTTGGGGCCGACATGGCGTGCCAAGAGCTCGGTGTAATAGCCTTGGCCGGCCATCACATCCATCACGCGGGCGCCGGGGCGGATCAGGCTGTGGGCCAGCACTTCGGCGGGCTTGCGGCCAGCGTCGAGCGCCAACATGGCTTCAGGCCTTCCCGGCGCGCCAACCACATCGGCCGGCGCGGCAGCCACCAACACCACGGCCATCACCGCCAGCCCAATCACCTGCTTCATCGTCAGTCCTCCCCAGTTTTGCCAGATGCTGCCACAGCGGCGCTCGCTTGACCATCACCGCGCCCACCACCATTGTGCGCCGCGATGACGCCCGAAAGCCTGTTCAGTCTTGCCAGCGCCGCCGTGTTGCCCGGTTGGCTCGCGCTTGCCTGCGCGCCGCTGGCCAGGGCAAAGCTGGTGCTGCTGGCGCGGGTGATCGCGGTGCTACTGTCGGGCCTGTATGTCACGCTGCTGGCGACGGGCCTTGCGGGTGACGGCCCACCGCCGGGCGCAGGTTTCGACACGCTGGAAGGTGTACGGCTGCTGCTTTCCTCCCCGCAGGCGCTGCTGGCGGGTTGGGTGCATTATCTGGTGTTCGATCTGTGGGTGGGCAGCTGGGAGGCCGAGGATGATGCGCTGCCGCACTGGCTGCTGCTGCCGTGCCTGGCGCTCACCTTCCTCGCCGGGCCCACCGGCCTGCTGCTCTATCACCTGCTCAAGGCCGCGCGGAAGGCCAAGGGAGGGCGGGGCGCATGAGCGAACTGCGCAGCGTCGCCTCCCCCTGCACCAATGTCTGCCAGATCAACCGGCGGACCGGCTGGTGCCAGGGCTGCCGCCGCACCATGGACGAGATCAGCCGCTGGCCGCACGCCAACGACGATGAACGCCGCGCCATCCTGGCCCGGCTGCCGGAGCGCACGAAATGATCCCGCTCTCCGTTCTCGACCAGACGCCGATTCCGGAAGGCGTCACCCCGGCGCAGGCGCTGGCCAATTCGATCGATCTCGCCCGCCATTGCGAAGCCCTTGGTTATCAGCGCTTCTGGTTGGCCGAACATCACGCCAGCCAGGCGCTGGCCGGCAGCGCGCCCGAAATATTGATCGGCGCCGTCGCCAACGCCACGTCGCGCATCCGCGTCGGCTCCGGCGGTGTGATGCTGCCGCACTATTCGGCGCTCAAGGTGGCGGAACAGTTCAGCCTGCTTTCCGGCCTGCACCCCGGCCGCATCGATCTGGGCCTGGGCCGTGCGCCGGGCAGTGACCAGCGCACGGCCGTCGCCCTGCAGCAGGACCGGCGCCAATATGCGCCCAACCAGTTCCCGCAGCAGCTGGCCGAGCTGATCGGTTACCTGGAAGACTCACTGCCCGACGATCACCCCTTCCACGCCTATGCCGCCACCCTGCCCGGCCGGCCGAACGTGCCCGAACCCTGGGTGCTCGGCTCCTCGCCCGACAGTGTGGCCTTCGCCGCTGATCTGGGACTGCCCTATTGCCTCGCCGATTTCATCGCGCCGCAGCTGGGCGAACTGGCTGAGCAATATCGCGACCGTTTCATCCCCCGTCACCCCGGCGACAAACCGCGCCTGATGGTGGCGGTGTGGACGGTGTGCGCGGAGACGGACGAAGCCGCCCTGCGCCTTGCCGCCCCGGCCCGCATGATGTTCGCGCACCTGCTGATGGGCAAATCGATCTCCGTACCGCCGCCCGACGTGGCGCTGGCCTGGCTGGCGGACCGGCCCGATGTGGCCAAGGCCTTCGCCAGCCGCCGCGTCGTCGCCGGCAGCCCCGCAACGGTGCGGGCCGGACTTGAGCAGGTGATCAAGGAATATGCGCCGGACGAGCTGATGCTGGTCAACATCCTGCACGGCCATGAGGACAGGAAGCGCAGCTATACGCTGGCGATGGACGCCATGACGCCGGTGGCGGCCTGAGCCATGGGCAAGCGTGTGCTGGCCATTGCGTCCGGCGGCGGGCATTTCATCCAGCTGATGCGCCTGTCCCCAGCTTGGGACGGCCATGCGGTGAGCATCGCCACCGTTGACCCCACGTCGCGGGCACTGGTGGGCGATGCGCCCTTTTTCACCTTCCGGGATGTCTCCCGCGCCGATTGGTGGCGCATTCCGGCCGCCACGCTGGATATCGCCGCCATCCTGATGAAAGTCCGCCCGCAGGTGATCATCACCACCGGCGCGCTGCCCGGCCTGATCGCAGCGACGCTGGCCCGCCCGTTTGGCTGCAAGAGCCTGTGGGTGGACAGCATCGCCAATTCCGAAGTGTTGTCGGGCAGCGGCGGGCAGGCAGGCCGCGTGTGCAGCCAGGTTGTCACCCAGTGGCCTCACCTCGCCGCCGACAAGGTTGAACACTGGGGCAGCGTGCTGTGAGCGGCGTGTTTGTTTCGGTCGGATCGATGATGCCGTTTGACCGCCTGACCCGGGCCATGGACGAATGGGCCGCTGCCAACCCAGACATCCCGGTCGAGATCCAGATCGGCAAGGGCGACTATGAACCACGCCACGCCAAGTGGGTGCGCAAGCTGGCGCTGCCCGATTATCAGGCCCGCGTGGCCGGTTGCGCGCTGTTCGTCGCCCATTGCGGCATGGGATCGATCATTTCTGCCATCGAAGCCGGCAAACCGATCCTGATGCTGCCGCGCCTGCAAGCGATGGGCGAACACAACACCGATCACCAACTGGCCACTGCCAAGCATGTCGGCGTCCGCCCCGGCCTGCATGTCGCCGCCGATGCAGACGATCTGAAGGCCCGCGCCAGTGCGCTGCTCGCCGACACCGGTACCGCCCCCGCCCCGATTTCCCGTTTCGCGGATCCGGCCTTCACGCTGCGCATCCGCGCCTTCATCGAGAGTTGAGCCTTGCACCCCTTCATCCCCGTCGAACCCACTGACCGCCCCGGCCACTATCGTTTCACCGTGCCGAAGAATCTGTGCGTCGGCCCGCCCGACCGGCTGTTCATGTTCGGCGGCGTCGGCCTTGCCAGTGCTTTGTCGGCCGTGGAGCATTTCACCGGCCGCCCGACCGTGTGGGCAGCGGCGCAATATCTCAGCTACGCAAGGCCGGGGACGGAACTTGATCTGGAAGTGATCGTGCCGGTGACCGGCAAGTACAACAGCCAGGCCCGCGTCATCACGCATGCCAAGAATCCTGACGGTTCCGATCAGGAGATCATCACCGTCAACGCCGCGCTGGGCAGCCGGCCCGACAGCCCGCATCACCAATGGGCCGAAATGCCCGCCGTGCCGCTGCCGGAAGACTGCCCGGAAATGACCATCCGCTGGCAGCGCGATCCCGACGACATGAACAGCCAGTGGGAACGCCGCGTGGCCGCCGGCAGTTTCGGTCGCGAGCGGGGCAAGGCACCGCCGGCAACCGATGGCATTGGTCGGCTATGGGTGCGGCCGGTCAATCGCGATCTCTCCATTGATCGGCTGGTGCTGGCGGTGATGGCGGATTTCCTGCCTTCGGGCGTCGGCAACGCGATGGGAGCGAACGCCGGCGGCAACAGCCTCGACAACACCATCCGCTACATGAATTTCGTGCCCACCGAATGGGTGCTAGCCGATATCCGCATCCATGCCGTGCACGCCGGCTTTGCCCATGGCCGCGTGCACCTGTTTGCCCAGGATGGCACCTTGCTGGCCACGGCAAGCCAGAGCCTGATTGTGCGAATTCACAGTTGAGGGCGTGGCTGGGCAGGTTTAGCCTCGCAGCATGACACCGCACCTCATCGCCCTCCTCCTCGCCTCTGCTGCCGCGCAGGCACCGCCAACCGCCAGCCCACAGGCGCAGGCCGATAATGCAGCGCTGGCCGCCACGCTGAATTGGGCAGACCAACAGGATTTCGATTTCGCCAGTCGCGGCTTCCTCGGCTCCATCCCCGACGGCAAGATCAGGAACGACAAAGGCGACGTGCTGCGCGATCTGGCCGACGAGGCGCAGTTCAGCGGCCCGGCCCCTGCGACCGTGAACCCCAGCCTGTGGCGCAACGCGACGCTGGTGGCGAAGCACGGCCTGTTCCAGGTGGCCGATGGCATCTGGCAGGTGCGCGGGCTCGATCTCGCCAACATGACCGTGATCCGCGGCAACAGTGGCTGGATCATCGTCGATCCGCTCACCGGCGCCGAAGCCGCCAAAGCCGCAATGGCGCTGGTCACTGACAAGCTGGGCAAGCGGCCGGTGGTCGCGGTCATCTACACCCACAGTCATGTCGATCATTTCGGCGGCGTGCTGGGCGTGGTGAACCCGGCCGATGTGGCGGCCGGCAAGGTGCAGATCATCGCGCCGGAAGGCTTCATGGAGCATGCGGTTTCGGAGAATGTCATCGCTGGCCCGGCCATGCTGCGCCGCGCCGTCTACATGTTTGGCACCAACTTGCCGCACAATCCCGCCGGACATGTCTCCTCCGGCCTGTCGTCGCTCAACACGCCCGGCACCTATGGCCTGATCCCGCCGACCGACAGCATCACGCCGGCCAGCAGCAACCGCATCATCGATGGGGTGGAGTTCCAGTTCCAGCTCACGCCCGACACCGAAGCGCCGGCGGAGATGAACTTCTATCTGCCGGCCTGGAAGGCCTTGTGCCTCGCCGAAAATGCCAATGCCTCGATGCACAATCTGCTGACGCCGCGCGGCGCGCTGGTGCGCGATGCCAAGGGCTGGGCGGATTATCTGCTCGCGGCCCGCCGCCGCTGGGGCGGTGAGTCGGATATCCTGTTCACCAGCCATTTCTGGCCGCGCTGGGGCCGGGACGTGATCGGCGATTATATGCTGCGCCACGCGCAGGCCTATGCCTTTGTGCACAACGAAAGCGTGCGGCTGATGAACGAAGGCAAGAATGCCGTCGAGATCGGTGAAGCAATCAGGCTGCCGGAACCGCTGGCCCGGTCCTGGTTCAACCGGCCCAATTATGGCAGTCTGAAATTCAACGCCCGCGCGGTCTATCAGCGCTATCTGGGCGCGTTCGATGGCGATCCGGCCAGCCTCGATCCCTTGCCGCGCGCGGATCTGGCGCCGCGATTGGTGGCGCAGATGGGGGGTGCCAAGCGTGTGCTGGCGGCCGGCAAGGCTGCCGCTGCCAAGGGCGATGACCGCTGGGCGGCCACCCTGCTCTCCACACTGGTGCGCGCGGCGCCGGAAACCAAGGGCGCCAAGGCAGCGCTGGCCGGCGTCTATCGCCAATTGGCCTGGCGCGCCGAAACCGCGCCGTGGCGCAATTTCTATCTGACCGGCGCGCAGGAGCTGGAACAGGGCATCAAGCCCGGCCAGCAGGCCAGCGCAGCCGGCATTGCCGCCAATCTGACCGTGTCGATGCTGCTCGACAGCATGAGCGTGCGGCTGGTGCCTGACCGCGCTATCGCCCCCATGACCATTGCGCTTGAAATTCCCGATGCCAAGGAACGCCATCTCGTCACTATCGGCAACGGCGTGATGCTGCACGAAAAGGGCGTCACCAATCCCGCGCAGGCCACGCTGGTGGTACCGCGCCGGGCGCTGATCGGATTGATCGGCGGCGCGGTGAAAGCGCCCGACCTGATTGCGGCAGGGCAGCTCGACATCAAGGGTGATCTGGCCGTGCTGCAACGCTTCATGGGCCTGTTCCAGCCGCCGAAGCCGGATTTCCCGCTGGTCGCGCCGTAAGCCCACACCGTCATGCTGGCGCAGGCCGGCATGACTTATGCATTACGGTCGGGTCACCGCATTACTTGCGCAGCGGTGACCAGGCCCCCATGTCCACCCGGTCGTTCACACGATAGGGCTGGCCGTTCTCACCGATGAAGAAATGCTCCGTTTCCTTCCGGTTGAACGGGCGTGAGCCGAGGCGGCCGAGGATAGCGATCTGGCTGCCGGTCTCGTCCACCGCCCGATCACGGTCCAGCCCCTTGGCCACCGACAGCGCCGGGCGGGCAGTGCGGGCGAAGCTGATCAGTTCCGGCATCGGCTTGGGTGAGAAGCCATAGAAGTTGGGCTGGCTGATTGGGCTGGTCAATTGCAGCACCTTCACGCCGTTCTTCCCGTCGGCAACATAGGCGAACAAGGTCGCGTTGGTGGTGGCAACCACCACATCCTCCGCATCGTTCAACGTGCCGCCCGCCGTGAAGCGCTGGTAAAGCTTAGGTGCCAGCGGTTTCTTGATGTCGACGATCACCAGGCCTTCGCCCTTGGCGGCGACATAGGCATAGGTGCGGGCCAGGTAGAATTTGCGCGCATCGGCAATCGGCAGCGTTGCCTCGGGATGATGCACTGGCCGCGACAGATCGGCGATGTCGAACACTTCCAGGCCGGCCGCCGTCGTCACCCACAGGTAACGGAACTGCACTGCGCTGGCCCGCGCGTCGTTCAACGGCAGGGCAGCCGCAAGCTTGGGTGCCTTGGGATTATCGAGGTTCACCACCACCACGCCGCGCGGTGTGGTGATATAGGCCATGTAGCCGGCCAGCGTGACATGGCGGGCGCCGTTCAGCACACCGTCCGGATTCCACGCTGTCTTGCCGCCCACGAGCACCGTGCGCTTCAGGAAGTTGTTGCGTGGCTCGCCGTCGGTGAGCGTGTCGACATTCACCATCACCAGGCCTTCAACCGCATCGGTCACCACCGCATAGCGGTAGATCTCGTGCATCTTCTGCTCCTGGTTGTAGCCAGCGAGCGGATCGGCCAGCGGTTTGCCGGCGGCGCGGGCGTCCTGCTCACCCACGATCTTGTCGTTGCGCGGCACGGCGATCGGCTGGTTGGTGGCGATCGCCATGCAGGTGGCGTTGGCGGTCTTCACCTGCGCATCGTGGCCCAGCGCCGAGAACGGCGATTTGACGATGCGTTCGGAAACACCCTTGTTCGACAGATTGGCGATATCATAGGCGATAAAGCCGCCCTTGCCTTCGGCAACATAGAGATATTCGCCGCGGTTCTGGATGCAGCGCACTTCGCCGCTGGCGCCTTGCGTGATGTTGCGGATTTCCTCGGTCGGGTTTGTCTCCCCGGAAAGCTTCTTGTCGAAGATGCGGCCGCGGGTCCAGTTGATCAGCTCGCGCTTGTTCTGTTCGACATGCAGCTTCCAGAAATCGGGATAGGCATAGCGGTGCAGATAGGAGCCAAACACCGCCTGCGGCTCGCCAAACTCGGTCACCCGCACGGCTTCGACGGCTCGATCCAGGCCGAAGAAGGCGTGCATGCCAACGAAGTTGATGAAGTTGGTGCCCTGCAGGGTCAACTGCGCCAGGATGGCGTTGTTGTCGTCCTCATCGCTCACATGGCAATCGGTGCAGGTCTTGGTTTCCTGGGTGCGCACCGTGTGCGGGTAGTGCGGCGCAAAGGCCTGGGACGAGAAGCCCGACGCGGAAATCGGCGGTTGCTGCACATAGATGCGCTCGCGGTTGATGTTGGTGCTGGTCAGGATCAGCGCCGAACTTGAACGGATCGGCGTGATGATGCCGCCCTTCGTGGTCTGGTGACGGCCGAGCTGGAAGATCTCATCGCGTGCGACCTGTGGATTGTAGGTCGCGAAGTTGCGGGTTTCCTGCTCCTCGTACTTGTGGGTCTTGGTCTTCCAGTTCGCCTCGATCGGCAAATGGCAGCCACCGCAGCTGGTGGTCCAGCTGGTATGGCAGGCAAAGCAGGCCATGTTGTCGTCCTTGTGCGCGCGTTCACCCACGCCCGGACCGAAATTCATCTTGCCGCCCGTGCTGGCCAGCGTGCCCACCAGCTTGGCGCGCGCTGCCTTGGCGTTGAAATCGGGGTGATCGCGGTTGACGCTGTCCTTCACCAGCTTCACCCGCCAGACCAGCTTGGGATCGCTGGACGACCGTTGCAGCAGCACGCGGCGGCCGGCGGCATCCTGGCTCCATTCAAAGCGCAGCCGGCCATCGGGGTTGCGCACCGCGATCAGATTGCTGCCTGGCGGCGGCGCGGCCAAGTTGGAGGTTAGCACCGTCGGATAGGCATCGGCGGTGCCATGACAATCCTTGCAGCCGATCTCCACGCTGTTGGCAACTTCGCCATGAATCATGCCGTTGCCATGGCCATCCTGGGTAAAGTGGCAATCGGCGCACTGCATGCCCACTTCGGTGTGGATATCCATCAGGTGCACTGCCTTGCCGGGCTGGCCGGGGCCAGGCGTGGCGGCAGGTTTCACGAATTGCGGCTGGCCGGCCTTCCGGAACTTTTCCGGATCATTCGGATCGACGATGTGCGCGGTATCGGTGCCATAGCTCGCCATGTTGCCGCCGGCATCGAGCAGATTGCCTTCGCGATCTCGCTTGTACACGGCGCGGAAATTCCAGCCGTGGCCGTGATAATCGGCGAATTGGGTATCCTTCATCTGGTCATTGCGGTCGTTCACCGTCCGCAGGAAATCCAGATCAGACCAGGCGCCGCGCGCCGCTGCGGCTTCGGGGTTGCGCTCGTTGGTGGTGCGCACTTCGGCGGCCGTGGGGTAACGCTGCTGTTTGAACAGGCGTTGATACTCGGCTTCGCTCATCCCTGGCGGCTTGGGATACGGATTTTCCTTGCCCGGCCACATGCGCGGCGCGTCGCTTTCATAATCCCACATCGTGTAGCCATAGTAGGTGTTCACGAACATGTTGGGCTGGTGCATGTGGCAATTCATGCACAGGCTGGACGGCATGGCGCGGGTAAAGGCGTGCTTGATCGGGTGACCGCTTTCCGTTTTCGAGATCGTTGGATCGGCGGTTTGGGTCTGCCCGTCACGGCCGGCCGCAGCATACACCGATGAATGCCGCACTTCGCGATCATTGGCATAAACGATGTGGCAAGAACCGCAGCCCGAGGTGCGATAATCGCCGGGCTGATCATTGGTGCCCATGAACCAGGTGAAAGGATCGTTCAGGCGGGTCTTGTGGATATTGATCACTGGCACCGAGATGCGCAGGCCGGTGCCGGGGCCACGGTTGGACTGGCGGATATCGGGGCGGCCAGGCTCTTCCAGACGCTGGATGGAGCCCAGTGAGTTGGGCAGGCCGATTTCCGGGAAGATGGGATTGATGTTGCGGCCGCCGCGTTCGAACACGCGGAAGATATCGCCGGGCGGCATCACCTGCCACGCCGGCAGCGGGGCGAGGAACGGCAGCGCGCCGCGCGCCCTTTCAGCGTCAGACAATTCGCCCACCTTGCGCCCGCCCGTACCGGGGCTGAACATGAAGCCCGGCAGGCTGTTGTCGTGATGAGCGCCGCCGCCATGGCCTGCCTTCTCGCCGTGACCTGCCGCTGCGCCATGGCCTTCTTCGTGCTTCAGCCCGACTTCCCCATGGCCCGACGCATCGCCGTTCCATGCACCCAGCATGGCTTTGGCCTGGCCGGGGCGGGTGTATACTTCGCCCAGCACAGTATTCTTGTAGGGCAGGATGCCGTTGTTATAGGCCGCGCCGCCGAACAGCATGGCGCCGGTGGCCATCAGGCTGCTCTCGGCCCGCTCGATGATTTCAAGGTGGCAGGAACCGCAGGCATCACGCGCGGCGCGATAGTCCGACGGGTTGACGAAACGCACAAACTCCGGGGATTCGCGGTTGAGCAGGGTATAGCTGCGCTTGGGGTTGGCCGACGACGGGAAGTGCCAGCTTTCCGGGAACATCGGCAGCACGTGGGCATCATCGCGCAGCTTGATGTAATTGGCGTCGGTCGCTGCCAACCCACCCGGCGCGACGATCTTCGCATCGCCGCCGTGGCAATCGGTGCAGCCCAGCACGACCGATTTGGGCGCGTGCATCGTGGCTTCATCACTGGCGGTGTGGCAGCTGATGCAGCCGGCGGACTTGGCAGCGGCCAGTTCCGCCGTCTGCCATTTCGGCGCCGGCCCGGCATGGACACGGGTGTAATCCCGCGCCACCGGCTTTTCGCCTTCGGACGCGAAGGCCATGCCGACCAGTGGCACCATCAAAAGGAGGAGCAGGCGCTTCAGCATGTCAATAAGCCAGAACAGCGTTGAACAGCACCGAATAATAAGACCCGGTGCGGGGTGCGTTGGTGAAGAGATCGCGGAAACCATCGCCGGGCTTCAGCAGCGCGCCCGACAGGCGGAACACGAGATTCTGGTTGAAATGCGGGCGGTAGGTGGCCGCTGCCGACAGATCCCAGCCGATATCCTTGGGAATGGTGCCTTCCACACGCAGCGCCTGCAGCGTGGCCGTGGTGGCAAACCACAGATGGTTGAGATTGCCGCTCACCCGCAGTTCGGGCAGCACGTCGAAATCCGCACCGGCGCCCAGCAACATGGTGCCGGGGTTGGTGAAATTGGCCTGGCCCTGTTCCTTGGACGATCGCAGATCGTTCAGGATGCCGTTGCGGCTGTTGACCGAGATGACACGGCCGCCGCCGGCAAAGGGAATGGTCTGACGGATCCAGTAACTGGTGTCGGAACCGGCAAACTGCGGGTTTTCAAAGATCGCCGAATAGCCGCTGTCGGTATCGTCGAACGGATTTGAATCGCCGCTGGCGAACAGGGCCGAACCGCGCACCCGCACCCAACCACGGTCATAGCTGGGCTCGAACGCGGCAAACCAGCTGCTGATCTTGGCGCGCCGATCGGTGAAGATGTTGTTGCGGTTGGTGCCGGCGGCATAGGTGCCACTGAAGGTCATGTTCAGCCGGCCGATATGGCCATCGGCGTTGTAGCTGAGATACACGACATCATAGCTGCGGCCGCGCAATGTGCCGAGCAACGAAGGCCGCACCGGGAAGCCGTTGGTATCGACCTGCACATCATTGCGTTCGCGGTTGGCATTCCACATCACGCTGACCTGGCTGGTCATGCCGGGCACCGGCAGATCCTGACGGTAGAGATTGGCGACGACCACGAAATCGTTGCGCGGGCTGCGCAGGACGGCGTTGAGGCCGGAGTTCGAATCCTTCTCGAGCCGCCAGAAGGCCGCGAGGTTGTACTGGAAGCGGTTGTTGTCGCGGTTGCCGAACAGGCGAACGCCGAGCTGGTTATCCTGGAACAGGAAGCCGCGGAAATCGCTGGAGAACGGCTGGATGCCGATGCGCAGCGAATCGAAATCATACCGATCCGACGTGTTGCGCAAGTGATAATCGAGGAACAATTCCTGCACGCCCACAAACGCATCGGTGCGCAGACTGCGCTTCGACGGCAGCACGGAAAGCACCCGGCGTTCCGTCACATCGACATGGTTCATGTTGAAGGCGATGGCGGCGCGCAGTTCATATTCCGGCGGCTTGAAGGCGGTGCTGCCCTTGGTCAGCGCCGCGCCCAGGATGAAGGTCTGCGCAAACACTTCGCTGTATTGGCGGCCAAAGGTGTCGTTGCTGCCCGGCCGCTCGGTGGTCTGCACGCCGACCGGTGTGGGAAAGCTGCGCGGTTCAGCCAGTGTGTCGGAAATCGCTGTCAGCTGCACGAACAGATCATGGGTGCCGCAGACCGGCCGGTCGCCCTTCAGCGTGTTCTGATTGTACGGGTCTTTCCAGTTGGATTTCACCAACCCCAGCGTTTCGACCAGGCGCCAGCGATCGGGCACCGGCAGGTGATCGGTGGGGAAATCGCCCTGTTTCGGCCCGGCGACCGCGCCCTGGTTGGCCTGCACAACCGGGTCCCACGTCTGCGGACCGCCCATACCGGGCACGCGCCGGCCATCCAGCGGGACGGCATTCGGATCAACCGCGCCGGCTTCCGCTTCGGCGGGGAGACGCTCGGCCGGCGGGGCGACCTTGGCATAACAGTCAAACCATTTGCCGAACGGCTTGGCGATGACCGGCGAGGCGGTGGCCAAAAGGGGGATGAGGATCAGTGCCCGCATCTCAACGCGCCTGACAGACATTGTTTTCGGCCGTGTCGACAAACGGCGCAAACGGGCAGCCCACAAAGCGCAGGCGGACAGGCGTGCCCGCAACCGTCACCTGCACCTGATCGGAACGGATGCTGGCCGGCGGCAGGCCAATGCTGCCATTGAGCCTTGTGCTGGCGTTGCTCAGCCCCAGGAAGCTGACCATGTCGTCCTGATCGATGCCGTCGCCAGACACGCCGATGGCGCCCACCAGCACATTACCGCGATAGATCGGCACGGCGCCAGGGAAGATCTGGATGCCGTTGGCCAGCCGGTTCTGCCCGCTGCCGGTGTTGGGCAGGAAGGTGCATTGGCGCGGATCGCCGCCACCCAGCACCTGCACCAGGTTCTGCACGATCAGCGCCGATTGGAGCCCCGTTGAGAACGGCGACCAACCGGCGATGTCGCGCGACAGCGGACCCGGCGGTCGGCCGGCTTCGCCATCGGGGAAATAGGGCCGGCTGATGTTGCCAATGGCGCGGTTGGACACGCCGAACGCACCGGTGAGGAAGCCGGTGCCGCCGAAGAAGGCGTTGGTACGGCTGACGAAATCGCGGACATTGGCATCAGCCGCCCCGGCTGCCGTGGTTACCGCGCCCAGGTCAGCGGCGGCGCGCGGGTTGGAGAAGAACGCTGCCGTGCGCGCCTTCTGCAGCGCCACGTCGATACCGAAAACCGGCGCATCCGGCGCGCGCACCAGGCCCAGTGCGACCCCGCGCGTATCCACCACCGTGATCGACACCTCGCCGCGACTGTCGAGCGGCCGGCGGATCTGGGCACGGCTTCGCGCCATCACGGTAAAGGCTTCTTCCAGCACGGCGCGCACTTCGGCGGCGGTCAGCGGCTGAGCGATGTCGCCGACGTCGGTGCCAGCACGGATCGGGTAACGATTGGCGCCGCTGCCATCGGTGAGGATGAAGGCATCAGGATGGTTGAATTCGGCCAGCGCGGCGCTGCGCACGCCGCTGGCCTCGCTGCCATAAGGCGTGCCGGCAATGACGCCGGCGGCATTGAAGCCGGCCACTGCCACCAGGCTGCCGGCGAGGCCAGCAAAGGCCGGCGGGCTGGCCGGATTGCTCTTCAGGCCGGCGGCAACGGCGTCGGAATAGCGCAGCAATGTGCCGTCCACCGAAATCCGTTCGGCGCGGATGGTTTCGGGCGCAGCGTGGCCGGCGGTGGCGGCGAGCGCGATATGCTCTTCGGCATCATCGTCCACATCCACCACTTCGGCATCAAAGCCATAATCGCCATCGGCCATGATGCCGACGCCGCCAACCATCACGCCATTCTTGTAGAGCGGAAAGCCGCCCGGATCGGCGGCCAGGCCAAGCGGCGAACGCTTCGGGCCGATGAACGGGCTGCCGACACCGAACCGCGCCGACAGATCGGAACAGGGCAGCTGACTGAACTGCACGCCATAGAGCGGGCCGGATTCAAGCCCCACCGTGCGCGTGGACGGCGGGAAATGCGGCTGCACGATCATCGAGGCCGTGCGGGTGGAAAAGGCGTTGCCGCCCGACGACAGATAGGCACCCGTGATGGCCTTGGCGATCGCGGCCAGTTCCGCCGGCACCGTCACGCCTTGCGCGTCGATATTGGCACCGTTGGCGTTGGGCCGCGTGGTGGCGGTCGCGCGGGCGCCGGCCATGCGATAGACGGCAAGCACATTGCCGACCCGATCAACCACGGCGATCACGGCCGGCAGATTGCGGGCCGAGGCTTCGGCGGCAGCGCGGGCGATGACCGACTGCACGTCGGCGACGCTCAGCGCCTCCTGCGCCGGTTTGGTGAACACACTGGTCGGCGTTGGCGTGGGCGACGGGCTTGGGGCGGGATTGGCGGCCTGGCTCGGCGGCGCACTGGTGCCGCCACAGCCAGCCAGCAGCAGCGCCAGCGCTGCAACCCCTGCCGTGATCCGGGCGCGGCTGGGCGTCACTTCAGGCCCCGCAACCGGCCGGCAATCTGCGCCAGCGTGCCCCGGAACGCGGCAGGATCCCAGCGGTTGGCATCGCGGGCCAGCGCGTAGGCGCGATCAAGATCAGGCCGCAGCGCCTGTGCCGCGCCGCGATCGACCTGGCCAGCTGTTACCAGCGCCGAAAGCAGCGTATCGGCCGCCATCACCGCCTGCGCGCCGCCCTGATAATCCGTGTAAGCAGCAGCATTGCCCACCAGCACGGCATCGATCAGCGCAAAAGTCTGCGCCCGATCAAAGCTGGTGCCGGCAAAGCGCCGGGCCAGCGTGGCTGCCGTCGCCTTCAGCGTGACCGCCGCCTTCATCGCCCCGGCACGATCGCCGCCCAGCGCGGTGTGGAAGGCACGGCTCTGATTGTCGAAACTGCGCGCCACATCCGGCGCCGCCACACGCGCGGCAGCCGCCAGCATGATCATCTGTTCATCGTTCCACACCGGCTGGCCCGGCGGAATCGGCCGCCAGCCGTTGGTGCGCGCGACGATCTGCGCCGCCGGATCATCACTGAAGGTCCGGTGGCAGGAACGGCAATCATAGAAATAATAATCCGGGCCGTTGAGGCGGCCCGATGCGGCGGGCAACAGCGACAACGCGCGCTCCACTGCCAGCGCCTGGCCCACGGCCCAGGTCTTCACCCCGCCGGCGACACCCTTGCGCGCGGCATAATCGGCATCCTCGTCATGGTGGCGCTGCAGAGATGTGAACAGATCAAGTTCGAAAGCCACGCGCGGGTGGCCGGCGGCCATGATGCGGTGGAACACGAACTGGCCCGGCTTGTCGGAACCGAAATGGCAATCGAGGCACACGCTGGCCTTTACTGCCGGGTCATTCACCGCCCACATGCCCTTGGCGACATTGTCAGCATGGCTGGCGTTCACGCTGGCATGGCTGGCCAGCCAGCGTTCCGATCCGCCGTGGCAGGCTTCACAGCCCACGCCATCGGATTGCTGCCATTTCGCCCCGCGCAACGGTGCAGGATCACCGTGGCAGCTGATGCATTCCTTGGAGGCCGCGACATTGGTGATGCCCAGACGCTTGCCGATGGCCTGGGCACGCGGCTCGTTCAGCACTTTCCAGGCGCGGCTGTGCGCGCCGGTCAGGCTGGCGGGATCAGACCAGCTGATCACTTCGTTCTGTCGCACACGTGGCCCCGTGGCTTCCTGGCGGCCATGGCAGGTGGAACTGCCACAGCTGGCGACGCCCTGGTGCACGGCGCGATCAATCGGCGCGGCCGCCAACGGCGATTCGACAGCGGCACCCGCCAGCACGCTCACTGCAATGGCGACTCGCAACCAATGGCTGGCTGCCGCCATGCATTCTGCCAACACGCGAATGTTCCTCGTTGCTTGCGCAAGCACTGTCCGTTCCCCCCCGGTGAGGCACTACCTAGCAAAGTGCTGACAACATGCAAGCATGGGCCGCCGATTTCGCCGAATCGGTCCACTGTTTTGGCCTGTTCGGTCAAAGCCCATTGCAGGGCGTGTCCGGCTGTGATTACTTCGCGTCCTACGATAAGCGTGAGGGAGCACGGGGTTCGCCCCAAGGGTCCGATAGAGACCAAACCCTCGCACCATGTTCTGGGGAGTGACCGATGGACCTGCACGCCAGCCTTGCCGCCGTTTCCGTTCGATCAATGGGTGATGCCCGCAAGGCTGCCGAAGCCATGCGCGACATTGTGCTGGAATGCACTGGCCTGCATGTCATCGCGGTCGACAATATCGCGTCCAAGGCGCCGATGGAGGATATCGACGGCAATATCCTCGCCGCCGACGTGTTCGGCTGGACCGGCGAGAACGAGCATTGGTGGAAGGATTCAAAGCTCGCCCTGTCGTCCCCACTGCCGCGCGCCTGCCGGTATGAATCCGAAGTGTTCTGGGCCAATGCCACGGGCTTTTTCACCCGTCAGCCCAACCCCTATCTCGACGAGATGAGCCTCGACAATTTCGAGAAACGGGCACTCACCAAGGCGGCCATCGTGGTGCCGGTGCATCTGCCGTTTGGCCAGATCGGCGCCGTCTGCTTCGTCTCGCGCGATGCCAGCCGCACCGATCTTTCAGCTGAATATGAACAATGGGCCGACATCCTGGCACTGATGTCGCATCGGTTCCTGGCGGGTTACGTCAAGGCGCATCGCACCCGCCGCTGGCTGCCGGGCGATTGCCAGCTCACCAAGCGCGAAGTGGAGTGCCTGCGCTGGGCCAGCATCGGCAAGACCGACAAGGAAATCAGCCTGATCCTGTCGCGCAGCCACGCCACCGTGCGCTTCCACATCCAGAACGCCGGCGAGAAGCTGAACGCCGTCAACCGCAGCCAGACCATCTTCAAGGCGGCGCAGCTGGGTTACCTGGGCGCCGCTGCATAAGCTGCATTCCGTTCATGGCGTGTGAAGCCGCTGCCGGCTAAGGCAGAGGCATGAAACAGCTGTTCCTGCTCCCTCTTCTTGCCCTTGCCGCCCCGGCCAGCGCAACATCGCTGGCCGATATCGCCGTCTCGTTGAAAGGCACAACCAGCCTTTCGGCCGACTTCACCCAGGCCGGCGCCGATGGCCGCGTGCTGGCTGGCAAATTATGGCTGGCCCGCCCCGGCAAGGTGCGATTCCAGTACAACACAGCGAAAATGCTGCTGGTCGGCGATGGCCGCACGCTGTCGTTCATCGATTATGAAGTGAAGCAGGTCAGCCAGTGGCCGGTGCGCCGCACACCGCTGCAGATCCTGCTGGCGGCCGAGCCTGATCTTGCCCCCATCGCCCGCATTACCGCCGACACGCCCGACGGCGTGGAAGTCGCCGCCCGCGATCCCAAGCGGCCGGAATTCGGCACGCTTTCGATCCGCTTCGTGCGCGCCGCCGGTGCACCGGGCGGTCTGGCACTGGCCGGGTGGACCGCTCTGGACGCGCAAGGCGGCCGCAGCGAGGTGCGGCTGGCCAATGTGCGCTATGGCGCCAGCCTGGCCGGCGTGTCGTTCGGCTTCACCGATCCGCGCAAGGATGGGCCCCGATAACGCGGTTGCCCAACCTGAACACAGACCCTGAATCCCGTTCATGATGGGGCAAGGTCGAATCAGGCATAAGCAGTTCATCAGGCGGTTGGTGCTGACGGGTTTGCCCCCTGTTGACCGGACAGCACCGCGTAAAAATTTCCGCCTGTGTGCGTGACGAGCGCAGACAAGACCCCTGGCACCACGCCCCCGGTGCCAGGGGTCAACTCGTTTCTGAGCAGGTGACGAGCGACAAAGCTTCGCCTAAATGCGTCCCATGTCTCTTCGCCCAAATTCACTCAGGATCGCCACCTGGAACATCAACAGCGTCCGCGCCCGCGCCGATATCGTGGAGCAGTTCCTGCGCGATCATCAGCCCGATGTGCTGTGCCTGCAGGAAACCAAGGTCGCCAACGACATTTTCCCACACGGCCTGTTCGATCAATTGGGCTACACGCACCGCATCCTGAACGGCCAGCGCATGCACCACGGCGTCGCCACCATCAGCCGCGTGCCGCTGGAAGGCGCCTGGCGCTATGACTGGCAGGACAATGGCGAAGCGCGCCACATCGGCGTGCGTTTGCCAAACGGCGTCTTGCTGGAAAACGTCTATGTGCCAGCCGGCGGCGACGTGCCCGACCGCGAGGTGAACCCGAAATTCGGCCAGAAAATGGACTTCATCGAGCGCATGACCCGCTGGTCGGAAGGGCTCAAGGAGCCCGCCGTGATCGTCGGCGATTTCAACGTCGCGCCGCTGGACTGCGATGTGTGGAACCACAAGGCCCTGCTCGATGTCGTCAGCCACACGCCGATGGAAGTCGACGCGCTCAACCGCTTGCAGCAGAGCCACGACTGGGTGGATCTGGGCCGCCATTTCAACCCGGCGCCGGAGAAGTTCTTCACCTGGTGGAGCTATCGCAATATCGATTGGCGCCTGTCGGATCGCGGCCGCCGCCTCGATCACATCTGGGCCTCACCCAGCGTCGCCAAACAAGCCACCGGTTTCGAAGCCATCCGGGACGCCCGCGACTGGGGCAAGCCTTCCGATCACATCCCACAGATTGTGACGCTCGACCTGTGAGCATCGCGGCCAATTATCTGGCCGAAGCCGCCAGCGATGCCCTGCGCCGCGGTCGTGCCGTGGCCGTGGGCAGCCTGGCCATCCTCTCCGCCGAACTTGCCGATGCCAAAACGCTGGCCGCGCTGGAAACCCGCAGCCGCGCCGGCCTGATCATCACCGCGCGCCGCGCTGCCGTGCTGAACCTCGCCAACCAGATTGCGGCGGCCGCGCCCGATCCCGAACCGGTATGGGTCGACCGGCCCGACTGGCTCGATCTCGCCGGCAGCCGTGCCGTTGCCGATCCGGTGCTCGATCTCGCCACCCCGTTTAAGGGCCCGTTCCGCACCCGCGCACTGGACGGCGATGCCGCCTCGGCCCGCGCCGCGATTGCACTGGTGAAACATGCCGGCCTGATCCCCGCCGTTTATGCCGTGCCGCTGGCCGGGGCAGAAATTGCCGTCACCTGCCCCTCCGAAGCCGCGCTTGCCTTGCCGGCGTCTGTGGCCCGCGTCCACATTTCCAGCCGCGCCCGCCTGCCGCTGGCCAGCGCCGAAGATACGCAGGTCGTCGCCTTCCGCCCCGATGATGGCGGCCCGGAGCATCTGGCGCTGGTGATCGGCAATCCGGATGTGAGCCAGCCGGTACTCACCCGCTTGCACAGCTCCTGCCTCACCGGCGACGTGCTCGGCAGCCTGAAATGCGATTGCGGCCCGCAACTCCACGCCGCGCTTGCCGCCATCGCGGCCAATCCCGGCGGCGGCATCCTGCTCTACCTTCAACAGGAAGGCCGCGGCATCGGCCTGCTCAACAAGCTGCGCGCCTATGCCCTGCAGGATCAGGGCTGGGACACGGTGGACGCCAACACCCGCCTCGGCTTCGAACCCGACGAGCGCGACTTCAGCCTCGCCGCCGCCATGTTCAAGGCGTTGGGCGTCTCCAACGTCGCGCTGATGACGAACAACCCGCTGAAGGTCGCCGGCCTCGCTGCCCACGGCTTCACCGTCAGCCGCGTCGCCCACGACATGCCCCCCAACCCCCACAACGCCGCCTACCTCGCCACCAAGCGCGACCGGCAGGGGCACATGCTGTGACCATCTTCCGCGCCAACCCTGCCGCCGGCACGGTCAGCGCGTTCGGCGAAACCCACGCCGCCAGCTTCGGCAAGGGCGGCTTCTGCGCGTGCGCCGACAAACACGAAGGCGACGGCAAGACCCCCCTCGGTCTCTGGCCCATCCGCGCCGCGCTCCTGCGCCCCGATCGCCTGCCCGCCCCACGCACCGCCCTGCCCTGGCGCTGGCTGCGCCCGTGGGACGGCTGGAGCGACGGCGCCACCGACCCGGCCTACAACCGCCCCGTCAGCATCCCTCACCCCCACAGCCATGAAGGCCTCTGGCGCGACGATCACGCCTACGACCTCATCCTGGTGTTGGCCCACAACGACAGCCCACCCGTCCCCGGCCTCGGCAGCGCCATCTTCTGGCACGTCCGCCAACCGGATGGGCGGCCCACCGAAGGCTGCGTGGCGATGGAGCGGGACGTGCTGGCGCGCTGGCTCGACGCGATGGCGCCGGGGGATGCGATCAGGATTGAAGTGGATTGAGGAGAGCCTCCGGCGGGCAGGGGCTGAGCCCCTGCACCCACTTTCGATTTTGGACAGCACTGCAACGGCAAACGCATTCCGCAAGCCGATGCGCTTTCGACAAAAAGCCTATGCCCCGATGTGGTTTGCGACGAAGCGGTTACCGTTATATGACATAACGATGACAGTGTTCACCGAATCCATCCGTCCGCCCTCCAAACTGCTGTGGGCCGCCGAACTGCCGCGTGCCGCCTGGACCGTGATGAACCTGCCACGCCACAAGAGCCTGTTGCGCGGCGAACAGACTGGTGACGGCCGCCCGGTGATGCTGCTGCCCGGCCTCATGCAAGGGGAGCGGGCGTTTTTCCCGCTGCAGCGCTTCCTGCGGAAACGGGGCTACCAGGCGCACAGCTGGGGTTTGGGCCGCAACTTTGGCGCGCGAACGACCGGCGCCCAGGCCGAACAGCTCATCGAACGCCTTGAGACGATCGCCGCCACAAGCGGCCCGGTGACCCTGATTGGCGTCAGCCTCGGCGGTATGATCGCGCGGCTGGTCGCGCAGCGCCGGCCGGATCTGGTGCGCGAAGTCATCACCATCAGTTCACCGTTTGCCGGCAGCGGAAAAGCCACCAATGTCTGGCGGTTCTTCGAATGGTTCACCGGCGAACGGCTCGATGATCCGGCGGTGGCCGCCCGCAGCGCCGAAATCGCCGCCCCCCTACCCGTCCCCAGCACCGCTATCTGGAGCCAATCCGACGGACTGGTCGCCGGACAAATCTGCCGCGACAACCACGGCCGATCGATCGAAATCAGCAGCAGCCACCTAGGCGTGCAGATCCGTGCCGACGTTTTCCTGGCGGTCGTGGGCGTCCTTGAAGGCCGCTGAACGGCGGCGCTGTCATGCCTCCGGCGGGCAGGGCCTGAGGCCCTGCACCCACTTTCGTTTCTGGGCCGCACTTGTGTTTTGACGAGAGCACCGCAGGCTATTGTCCATTGCCTGCGGCGCTGGTTTGCGCTGGAGAAACAGGGGCCGCCCTAAAACCAACGGGTGCAGGGTCTGCGACCCTGCCCGCCGGAGGCTCTCCTTACCTCAACGCCTCATCGTACCAGGCCGCCACGTCGTCGCGCATCTTGGCCAGTTCGGATTCCGCCAGATAGATCATGTGGCCCGACTGGTAATAGGTGAACTTGATGTTCCGGTTCAGATCGGCCGGCAGCAGCATGTGGCTGGCGTCGAATTCGGCGCCATAGAAGGGCGTTGCCATGTCGTAATAGCCGTTGAGGAACAGCACTTTCAGCTTCGGATTGGCGCGCATGGTGAAGGCGAGGTCAACCGCCGTGTTGGGCGTCGTCTGCACGCCGCCGCGCGGTGGGCGGTGGGACCAGTCCCAGCTGTAGCCCGGCTCGCGCGCCGTCAGCTTGTAGGGCAGTTCGGTTTTCACGCCGAGTGTCTTCACCGCATAATCGTGGAAGGCCGAGATGTAGGCGCCGGTGATTGCGGTGCCGGCCGGATCCTCATCCGGGCTGGCGGCGTTCAGATCGGTGGGCGGCAGCGTGTAGCGGGTGTCGAGCCGGCCAATCGAGAGCCCGCGCGGGCGCAGCAGTTCGGTCTGGAAATGCTGCAGATCAACCCGCAGGTTGGCGCGCTTGACGAAATCGATGGGCAGCCCGGTATAGGCGTTCATCTGGCGGGCGACGGCATCCTTTTCGGCATCCGAAATGCTGCTGCCCTTGGCAAGGGCGGCAGCATAGGGCCCGGACACAAAACCGCGCACTTCGTTCACGAAGGCGTCGAGATCAGCCGGCTTCTGGCCCGGCAGCGTGCCGTGATACCAGGCGGTCGCGGCAAAGCCGGGGAACAGCACCATGTGGTTCTGATCATAGCCGGCCTGGCGCACGCCATAGTTCATGATGGTGGACAGCAGCGCGACGCCGTGCAGCGAAAGCCCACGTTCCTCCAGCATCCGCGCCACCACACCGGAACGCAGCGTGCCATAGGATTCGCCGAGGATGAATTTCGGCGATTTCCAACGGTTGTTCTTGGAGACATAGCGCATGATCGCGCGGGCAAAGGCATCCGCATCCTGATCGACGCCGTTGAAATCCTTGCCCGTCTTGTCCCCCAGTGGCCGCGACCAGCCGGCGCCCATGGCATCGATGAAGACGATATCGGTCTTGTCGAGCAGGCTCCACGGGTTCTGGGTCACGCTGTATTGATCGGGCGTCACGTAAACCGGCTTGTCTGTCTTCACGCGCACCGGGCCAAAGCTGCCCATGTGCAGCCATATCGTCGCCGAACCAGGCCCGCCGTTGTAGAAGAAGGTGACCGGGCGGTTGGCCTCACCGGTGGTGTAGGCGGTGTAGAACAGGCTGCCGGTGGGCCGGGCATTGTCATCCCGGATGGTGAGCGTGCCCGCAGTGGCGGTATAGGC
Organism: Sphingomonadales bacterium 32-65-25; assembly: GCA_002280855.1. Taxonomy (GTDB): domain Bacteria; phylum Pseudomonadota; class Alphaproteobacteria; order Sphingomonadales; family Sphingomonadaceae; genus Sandarakinorhabdus. The sequence goes on from NCEU01000008.1 coordinate 58,432, forward strand.
CACGGCCTTGCCCTTGATGCTCACGCTGCCTTTGGACACGAACGCTTGTTCCTCCACCGGCGCACGGGCGGTGGCGGCATCGGCTTCGGCCACCATCACGTCTTTCGGCGTCTGGCGCTTCTCCTGGGCGAGGCTGGGTGCGGCCAGCGCCGTCAGCAGCAGTGCAGTCACAAGTTTCATCGACAACCCCTCTTTGCAATCCATGATGTTCAGCAGCAGAAAAGCGGCCGCATCGTCAAGCGCGCCTGAAAACGAAAGTGGGTGCAGGGCCTCAGGCCCTGCCCGCCGGAGGCTCTACTTCCTTCCGCGCCGCACGCCCGGCGGCACCCGCGACTTGCCCGGCCTAGGCGTGAACCCGCGCGGCCGGGCGCGATCCCGGCGCGGGCCGCCGCTGCTGCCGCCCTCTGGCAATTCAAAGCGCAGCGCACCCGTGATCGGGCTGGCTTCGGCGAGGCGCAGTTCCATGCGCTGGCCGACGGCATAGCGCGTGCCGGTCTGGATGCCTTCCAGAATGCGGGCGTCTTCATCGAACACGAAGCGTTCATCACCCAGCGTGGAGACCGGCACCAACCCGTCGCCGCCCAGGCCATCGACGGTAGCGAAAAAGCCGAACTTAGCCACGCCGGTGATACGCGTCTTCACGATCTCGCCGACCTTGGTCGAGAGGAACGCCGCGACATAGCGATCGATGGTGTCGCGCTCGGCTTCCATGGCGCGGCGTTCGGTCATGCTGATGTGATCAGCGGTCTTGTCGAGGCCCTTTTCCTCTTCCTTGTGCAGCGCGCCATCGCCCAGGCGATAGGCCGCGACCAGGCTGCGGTGCACCACCAGATCGGCATAACGGCGGATCGGCGAAGTGAAGTGGGCATAGCTGCCGAGGCTCAACCCGAAGTGGCCGACGTTGGCCGGGGAATAATAGGCCTGGGTCTGGGTGCGCAGCACCTGCTCGGTGACCTGCTGGTAATTCTCGCCATCCTTGGCACGAGCGAGGATGCGGTTGAACACGGCGGGCCTGGCCACCTGGCCCAACGCGATATTCTGCCCCAGCGTTTCGAGATAATCCCGCAGCGCGACGATCTTCTCGCGGCTCGGTGCCTCGTGGCAGCGGAAGATGCAGCCGGCTTTCTTCTTTTCGAGCGCCTTGGCCGCCGCGACGTTTGCGGCGATCATGTAATCTTCGATCACGCGGTGCGCGGTCAGATGCTCGCGGATCGAGATGCCGGCGATGCGCCCGGCCTCATCCAGCACCACGCGCTTTTCGGGCAGCTCCAGATCGAGCGGTTCGCGGTCGGCGCGCGCCTTGGCCAGCGCGCCCCATGCGGCCCACAACGGCTTCAGCACGTGCAGCCATTCGCCCTTTTCAGCGTCCATGGTCGCCTGCGCTTCTTCATAAGCGATGTTGGTGACGCAGCGGATGACAGCGCGGGTGAAGCGCCAATCGAGCAATCTGCCTTCCGGATCGATGTGCAAATGGCAGGCGAGCACGGCGCGATCTTCATTCTCCACCAGGCTGCAGACATGGGCGGATAGCACCTCCGGCAGCATCGGCACGACGCGATCGGGGAAATAGACGCTGTTGCCGCGGCTGCGTGCCGAACGGTCGAGCGCAGTGCCGGGGCGGACGTAGAAGCTGACATCGGCGATAGCGACGATGGCGCGAAAGTGCCCGGGCTTCTCGTCATCCGGCGCCGCCCACACCGCATCGTCATGGTCGCGCGCGTCGGCGGGATCGATGGTGAGGAACGGCAGCGCGCGCAGATCCTCGCGCTCACCCAGCGACTGTCGGGCCATGCGCTCGGCCTCGTCGAGCGTCGATTCGTCAAAGCGGTTGGGGATGCCCTTGGCGTGAATGGCGATCAGGCTGAACGATTTGGGCTGGAACGGATCGCCCAGCACTTCGACAACGCGGCCATACTGGCGCGGCGGGCGGCCACTGGGTTCGGCCAGCACCAGATCGCCGGGCTGGCCGTCGCCGGGATCGTTGATCGCCAGATCGGTGCGCGCCTTCTTGTCCACCGGCACCAGCCGCCAGCCCATCGCTTCCTTGCGCAAGATGCCGAGCACGAACTCATCGGATTTCGCCAGCGCCTTCATCGGGAACGCCAGCAGCCCGCCGCCCTGTTCCTCGATCCGCGCCAGCAGGCGATCACCCAGACCAAACACGGCGCGGCGGCGCGGCTCGATCACACGCAGGCGCGGCGGCGGGGTGGCGTGTTCCCAGCGATCGGGCACGGCAATCGCCACGCCATCGGCCACATCACAGATGCGGATCACCGTTACCTTGGGCAGGCCACCGCCCTTGTGCAGGTTGCGCCCCGGCCCGGTTTCCAGCTCGCCGGCCTCCATCATTTCCTTCAGCAACGCCTTCAGCGCGATCTTGTCCTGCGCGTGCAGGCCGAACGCCTTGGCGATCTCGCGCTTGCCGACGCTGGTTTTCTGGGTGGCGATGAAATCCAGGATGGCTTGCCGGTCGGGCAGGCCGGCCAGAGTCCTGTTGTGCGGGTTGTTGCGGGGGGTGCGCGGCATGGCCGTACCATGGGCGTTCGGGGCGGGCGGGGCAAGTGTGGGGCAATGCTTCCCATTGTGCCGGCGACGTGCGCGGCCCATATGCGTCCCCATGCAATCCATGGCCGCTCCGTCCGGCCCACCGCAGGGTGAGGCCGATTTCAAGACGCTGAAGCGTTTCCTGCCCTATCTGTGGCCGGCCGATCGCTCCGATCTGAAACTGCGCGTGGTCGGCGCGCTGTGCCTGGTGCTGCTGGCCAAAAGCGTCATGCTGGCCATGCCCTACACGCTGAAGCTGGCGCTGGATGCGATGTCGGCCAATCTGTCGGGCGGGGCCGGCGTGGCGATGGCGCTGGTCGCCTCCTATGCGCTCGCCCGCTTCGGCGGCGTGCTGTTCGACAATTTCCGCAACGCGCTGTTCGAAAAAGTTGGCCAGGAAGCCGCGCGCCACCTTAGCCTTGATGTGTTCAGCCACATCCACCGGCTTTCGCTGCGTTTCCACCTCGAACGCCGCACCGGCGCACTCACCCGGCTGATCGAGCGCGGCACCAAGAGCATCGACACCATGCTCTATTTCCTGCTGTTCAACATCTTCCCGACCGTGATCGAACTCACCGCCGTCTGCATCCTGTTCGGACGCGGTTTCGGCTGGGAACTGGTGGTGGCCACGCTGGCGATGGTGGCGGCATACATTGTCTACACCCAGCGCATCACCGATTGGCGCGCGAACCTGCGTCGCGAAATGGTGACCAGCGACCAGAACGCCACCGCGCGCGCCGTGGACAGCCTCCTGAATTACGAAACGGTCAAATATTTCAACGCGGAAAGCCATGAAAACGCCAATTATGGCCGGGCCATCAAGCGTTACACCGATGCCGCCACCAAATCCGAAGTCAGCCTCGCCTGGCTCAACATCGGGCAGAGCTTCATCACCAACGCGCTGATGGCCGGCGCGCTGGTCTATGTGGTGTGGGGCTGGAATAAGGGCCGCTTCACCATCGGCGATATTGCCTTCGTCAATGGGCTGCTGATGCAATTGTTCCGCCCGCTTGATCTGCTCGGCATGGTCTATCGCGAAATCCGCCAGGGCCTGATCGACATGGACGCGATGTTCCGCCTGATCGACACCGCGCCGGAAATCGCCGACGCGCCGGGCGCGGTTCCACTCAGCCTGGCGGGCGCGCGGGTCACCTTCGACGCCGTGCAGTTCGGCTATGATCCGCGCCGGCAGATCCTGCACGGCGTAAGCTTCGACGTGGAACCGGGGCGCAAGCTCGCCGTGGTCGGCCATTCGGGCGCCGGCAAATCGACGCTGTCCCGCATTCTCTACCGCTTCTACGACATCAAGGGCGGGCAAGTCAGGATCGACGGGCAGGATATCGCCCATGTCACGCAAGACAGTCTGCGCCGCGCCATCGGCATCGTGCCGCAGGATACGGTGCTGTTCAACGATACGATCGGTTACAACATCGCCTATGGCCGGCCCGATGCATCGGAGGCCGAGATCATCGCGGCGGCGCGCGGCGCGGCCATCCACGATTTCATCCTCAGCCTGCCCGATGGCTACAAGACGCAGGTGGGCGAACGCGGGCTGAAACTGTCGGGCGGGGAGAAGCAGCGCGTCGCCATCGCCCGTACCATCCTGAAGAACCCGGCGATCCTGATCCTTGATGAAGCCACCAGCGCGCTCGATTCCGCCACCGAAGCCAGCATCCAGGACGCGCTGGGCGGTGTATCCGCCGGGCGCACCACCATCGTTATCGCCCACCGGCTTTCCACCATCACCGATGCCGACGAGATCATCGTGATGGACGCCGGCCGCATCATCGAGCGCGGCCGCCACGAGGAATTGCTGGCGCAGGCCGGCGCCTATGCCGAGATGTGGGCGCTGCAACAGGCCGAAGAAGACGACAGCACTGCCGAGCCGGCGACCGCGTGAAACAAAACGGGGGCCGGCTCTGGTGAGCCGGCCCCCGTGGATACGCCACGAACGAAACGCTTACGGCAGCACCACCGCGTCGACGACGTGGATGACGCCGTTGGACTGCATCACATCGGCGATGCGCACATGGCTCATGCCGCCCTTGGCATCGCGCAGCATCACAAGTTTGCCCATCATGGAGGCGGTCAGCTTACCGCCCTGCACGGTGGTCAGTTCGGCCTTGCCGTCGCCGGCCTTGATGGCATTCACCACATCAGCGGCGGTGAACTTGCCGGCCACCACGTGATAGGTGAGCACGTCGGTGAGCATGGCCTTGTTTTCCGGCTTGAGCAGGGTTTCCACCGTGCCGGCCGGCAGCTTGGCGAAAGCGGCGTTGGTGGGGGCGAACACGGTGAACGGGCCCTCGCCCTTCAGCGTTTCAACCAGGCCAGCGGCCTTCACGGCGGCAACCAGCGTGGTGTGATCGGCCGAGTTCACGGCATTATCGATGATATCATTGGTGGGCAGCATCGGGGCGCCGCCCACGATCGGCTGTGCGCTGACCATTGGGGACAGGCCGGCCGCGGCAATGGCAAACAGCGCAGCGCGCAGGGCAGTGTTGGAACGCATGAGATTCTCCATCTCGTTGATCAGGTGCCGCCACAATAGACGGACCCTTCAGATACGTGAGATGGGTGACAAGGCTGCGCATGCCAGTGCCGCTGCGACGAAATGGGCCAGCAATCAGTCAGCCGACAATTTGCCCGTGGCAATCACCGGCCCGGTGGGCGCGCCGGTGGGCGAACCGCCGGTGGGTTCAATGGAAATCGCCAGGATCACGCCGGGTTTCAGTCCGGCCAGCCGATCGCGCGGGATGGTCTGGCTGCGACCAGCGGCGATATCGATCACGCCCAGCGACCGCGGCGGGTTCTTGCCTTCGATCACCCACAGTTCAGGCACCGTGCCGCCAGTGGCCTTATCGCTGGCTGCAACCGGGGCAAAACGCACCTGCCCGTTGGCCGGATCAAAGGCGGCGGCAATCAGCGGCTTGCCATCGGCATCGGCCAGCGTTGCCACCAGCGCCGGGCCATCGGCAACTATGGCCGGCACACCGGGCGCCACGGCACCGGGCTGCACCAGAACAGCGACGGCCACCGCCGCCAGCACCGGGCCAGCAAACGCCAGCCACCGCCACAGGCCCAGATTGTTCCACCAACCGCCGGCCACCGCCGGCAGTGCCGCGGCAAGCCGCGGCTGCGGTTCCACCTCTGCTGCGATTGCCGCCCACACCGATGGCGGCGGGGCAATGCCCGGCGTCACATCATCCAGCGGCGCCAGCATCACCTGCCAGCGTTCAACCGCCGCGCGGAATTCGGGATCACTCAGCAGGCGCAGTTCGGCCGCCTTGCGCTCGGCACGGCTGCCGCCGCCCAGCGCATGGTCCATGGCCAACGCTTCCAGTTCGGTCAGGCCATCAAGGCCGTTGGGCTGGGGCTGCTGGCTCATGCCTGGCTTCCTTCCAGCAGGTCGCGCAGGCGGATCAGGCCGCGCCGTACCCAGCTTTTCAACGTGCCCACCGGCACCTGTTCACGCGCTGCCAGCTCATCATAGGTGACACCGTCAAAATAGCAGGCGCGGATGGCAGCGGCATGGCGCGGTTCCAGCGTGGACAGCGCCGCCGCGATGCGCCGTGCATCCTGATCATGGATCAGCCCGGCATCCTGCGCCGGTCCGTCATCGACCAGATCAAAGGCGGCCTCCATCGGGACTTGGGCGCGCGGCGGGCGGGCGCGCAACCGATCGATGGCGCGGTTGCGCGCGATGGTGGCTGCCCACGTGATCGGGCTGGCTTTCGCCGCATCAAAGGTCGCCGCCTTTCGCCACACGATGAGATACACTTCCTGCAACACGTCTTCGGATTCCTGCCGTTCGATCAAGATACGCAGGATCACGCCAAAGAGTTTTGCACTGGTGCGATCATAAAATGCCTGGAAGGCGGCGGCATCGCCATCGGCGACCCGCACCAGCAAGGCTGCCAGCTCGGTGGAGCCGGTGGTAAAGGGTTGATTCGGGCGGCTCAAGGCCGGGCACCCGGCATCTGGATGGGACCATCGGCACTGCCGGTGATGAACTGGCGCACGTAGGCATTGTCGCAGGCATCAAGGCCAGCCAACGGCCCGTTCCAGATGATCTTCCCCGCGTGCAACATGGCAACCCTATCGGCGATCAAACGCACACTCGCCATGTCGTGCGTAATGGTAATTGCGGTGATTTTCAAATCCGTAACCAAAGTGCGGATCAGCCGGTTGATCACCGCCGCCGTGATCGGGTCCAGCCCCGCCGTCGGCTCATCGAAGAAGATGATCGGCGGACGCGCCGCGATGGCGCGGGCCAGGGCGACACGTTTCTGCATCCCGCCGGAAAGCTCCGCCGGCTTCAAGTCGGCCACCTCCGCTGAGAGGCCAACGCGGGCAAGATTGTCGATGGCGGCGGCCATGCGATCGGCGGTGCTGCCGGGCAGAGCAAAGCTGATGTTGCGCCAAACGGGCAGCGAATCGAACAGCGCGCCGCCCTGGAACAACATGCCGAAACGGGTGCGATGGGCATCAAGCGCCGCGCCCTTCAGCCCGGCGACCTCCTGCCCGTCCACCTTGATCGAGCCCGCATCGACAGGGATCAGGCCCAATATGCACTTCAGCGTCACCGATTTGCCGGTGCCGGAACCGCCAATGATCACAAGGCTTTCGCCCGGCATCACCGCCACATCCAGGCCATCGAGCACCTGGCGGCTGCCAAAGCGCTTGGACACGCCAGCCAGTTCAATACGGGGCGTCATGATCCAAACACGATCACGGTGATGATCAGGTTGGACAGGAGGATCAGGATGAAGCTGGAGACCACCGCATTGGTGGTCGCCCGGCCGACGCCGGCTGCACCGCCGCCACTGTGATAGCCGTGGTAACAGCCCATGAGTGCGATGAAGAAACCGAACACGCCGGCCTTCACCAGCGACGAGACGACGTCATCCACCTCAAGATACCGCTGCGTGGTGGCGAGATATTGCGCGCTGTTGAAGCCCAGCCGCTGCGTCGCCAGCAGCCAGCCGCCCATCACGCCCAGCGCGTTCGACACCAGCACCAGGAATGGCATCACCAGCACGGCGGCGAGAATGCGCGGGCCGACCAGCCAGCGGAAGGGATCGGTGCGCAACGTCACCAGCGCGTCAATCTGTTCCGTCACCCGCATCGTGCCCAGTTCGGCGGCCATGGCGCTGGCGACACGGCCGGCCACCATCAGACCGCCCAGCACCGGGCCAAGTTCACGCACCACACCGATCACGGTGACGGCCGGCACTGTAGAGGCCGCGTTGAAGCGGCTGCCACCGATGAAGATCTGCTGCGCCAGCGCGGAGCCGGTGAAAATCGCGGTCAAGCCAACCACTGGCAAGGACAGCCAGCCGATCACCAGCATCTGCTGCGCCAACTGGGCTGGATACCACGGCGGTTGCAGCAGCCGGCTAAGCGCGGTGGCGGCAAAGCGCGTCAGCCGGCCGATGCTCGCCAGCGCCGCCAGCACCGGCGCGCCGATCGCCACCAGCGCAGCGATCATGCCCACACCCGTTCGAAACGCTGGCCCAGCGCCACCAGCAGTTCATAGCTGGTGCGGCCCGACAGGCTGGCCATGGTTTCGGGATCGAAGGGGATATCCAGCCAGTCACCCTCGGCCAACGCCGGCGCGTCGGTGACGTCAAACGCGGCCAGATCCATGGAGACGCGGCCCGCTGCCGAGCAGCGCACACCAGCCGCACTCGCCCAGGCCACGCCCGACAGGCCGCGCGCATAACCATCGGCGTAGCCCAAGGCCACCGTGGCGATGCGGCTGGGCCGGCTGGCCACGAACGCGGCCGCATAGCCCACCGAGCCGCCGGCCGGCACGTCGCGCAGCTGGATGATGCGAGCCTGCATTCGGCCCACTGTGCGGGACACGCGGCCATCCGGCATCAACCCGCCGCCGAACAGGCCAATGCCGGGACGCACCAGATCAAGATGGAACGCCGGGCCAAGCGCGATGCCCGCACTGTTGGCCAAGGCATAGGCGCCCGCTGGCACGCGCGCCGTCACCTCGGCAAAACAGGCACGCTGGGCCTCATTCAGCGGGTGCGCCGGATTGTCGGCACAGGCGAGATGGCTGTGCAGCACCGCCACCTCCATTCCGGCCAGCACGTCCGCCGTTTCCGCCGGGGCAATGCCGAGCCGGTTCATGCCGCTGTCCACCATCGCTTCGCATGGCCGACCGGTCTGCCGCCACAGCGCGACCTGTCCAGCTGTTACCAGCACTGGCCGAGCTGGCAAGGCGAGCGCGGCCGGAAGCTCGTCCGCCGTAACGCCATGAAGAACCGAGAGGATGATGCCATCGGGCAACGGCAGCAACGGTGGCACTTCCTGCCAGTGCGCCACATAAAAATGCCGGCAGCCGACCGCGGCCAGGCGTACCAGAGTTTCACGCGCGCCCAAGCCATAGCCATCGGCCTTGATCGCCGCACCGCAAGCGGCACCACCCACGGCACGGGCGAAATCCTGCCAGTTGGCGATCAGCGCAGCGCTGTCGAGCAGCAGCCGCGCTTGCGGCGGAGGGGAGAGCGGTGGCGACACCGCACCGGATTAGTGCGGTTGTTCATGGCGGCGCAAGCCATTGCGGTGTATCACCGCCTCATGAACCGCTCGATCATCTCCGCCGCTCTTGGTGCCTTGGCGATTGCCGTGGGCAGCGCCTTGGCGCTTGCGCCAGCCTATGCCCAGGCCCAGCCCAAGCCCGATACGGAATTCTGTGCCAAGATGCGCGCGCAGGATCCGGGCGGCATCTGCACGGCCAAGGGCGAATATGTGACCCCGGAGAAGGTCTACAAACCCGATGGCACGGTGATCAATCGCTCGACAGGCGATTGAGCGCTCGGGCGGCGGCCCTCAATCAAACAGCGAGCTGACCGAGCTTTCTTCGGCCGTCCGCCGCATGGCTTCGGCCAGCAGCGGCGCGATGGTGATGCGCCGCACCTTCTGCGCGGCCTTCACCGCCGCAGTCGCCGCAATCGAATCGGTGACGACCAGTTCTGCCAGCGCCGAACCATCGACGCGCGCAACCGCGCCACCCGAAAGCACGCCGTGGCTCACATAGGCTGTCACGCTCTTGGCGCCGGATTCGAGCAGGGCGGCGGCCGCGTTGCACAGCGTGCCGGCCGAATCGACGATGTCATCCACCAGGATGCAGCGGCGGCCGCGCACATCACCAATGATGTTCATCACTTCCGATTCGCCGGGCCGTTCGCGGCGCTTGTCGACGATGGCCAGCGGCGCGTTACCCAGCCGTTTGGCCAGGGCGCGGGCGCGCACCACGCCGCCCACGTCGGGCGAGACGACCATCAGATCTTCCATGCCCATGCGCGCCGTGATGTCGGCGGCCATTACCGGCGCGGCAAACAGATTGTCGGTGGGGATATCGAAGAAACCCTGAATCTGGCCGGCATGCAGATCAAGGCACAGCACGCGATCAGCGCCCGCCATGGTGATGAGATTGGCCACCAGCTTGGCCGAAATCGGCGTGCGAGAGCCCGATTTGCGATCCTGGCGGGCGTAACCGAAATAGGGCACCACCGCCGTGATCCGCCGCGCCGACGCGCGTCGCAGCGCGTCGATGCAGATCAGCAATTCCATCAGATTGTCATTGGCCGGCGCCGCGGTGGACTGGACCACGAACACATCTTCGCCGCGCACATTTTCATGAATTTCAACGAAGATTTCTTCATCGGCAAAGCGGCGCACCGACGCGCTGGTGAGCGGGATTTCCAGGTAGGCGGCAATCGCCTGGGCCAGTTCGGGATTGCCGTTGCCGGCCAGAATCTTCATGTCGCGCGCCCTCGCTGACGGGTTTGGCCGGCCATAGCCGCCCTGTCACACAGGTGCAACCATGGCGGCGGGCTCAGGCGCCGATCACTGCGACCAACGCCTCGACCAGCGGCACATCGGCGGGCGGCATTGGCAGCGCAGCCATGGCCCCCGGACGTTCCCAGCGCAGCGCCTGGCCGTCGCGGCCGTGCGGCTGCCCCTGCCAGCGCCGGCACCAGTACAGCAGCATCACCAGATGGAAATCAGGATAGGCAAAGCTGACGAAGGTGAAGGGCGCCAAGTCTTCGGCCACGATGCCCAGTTCCTCATCCAGCTCGCGCACAAGGGCGGCCTCCGGCGATTCACCCGGCTCCAGCTTGCCGCCGGGAAATTCCCACAGGCCGGCCAGCGATTTCCCTTCCGGGCGCTGGGCGAGCAGCACCCGGCCATCGCCATCCACCAAGGCGGCGGCCACCACATGCACGATCTTCATCAGCGCAACGTCACCAGCTTCACACGGTCGCCGGCCTTCAACCGGGCATTGGCGCCCAGCTGGTTGAGCGTGAGGAAACGCGCCATCTTGTCGTCATCATAGGCCATGCGGTTGGCCAGGCTCTGCAGCGTGTCGCCCGCTCCCACCCGCACCACCTGCACGCGGCGGCTGCGGATGCTGGCGATGTCCTGCGGGCTGAGCCGGCGCACGCTGGCCGCCACCGGCGCCACGCCCCCCAGCTGGCCCTGCGGCGCGATGCTGACCAGCGTGAGCGTCAGCTGCGGCGACCAGCGGTACACCGTGAGCGTCGCTTCCACCGGGCCGGCCTGCGATCCGGCGCGGATGCTGCCTTCCAGCGCCTCCACCCCGTTGATCCGTGTGGCACGCATCGGCTGGGCCGAAACCCCCAGTTGCTGCCAGCGGGCGCCGGCGATGCTGTTCAGATCAGCGTTGCGCGCATCGGCGGCGCGCAGATCAAAGCGCAGATTGCCCGGCCCGCTGCCGGAAACCGCTTGCGGCGAATTGCTGATCGCGAAACCACGCGGCGCATCCAGTGCCAGCGCCAGCCCGCCGTGGCGGAAGCCGTTGCCCACCACCACGCCTTCGGCCGGATCATCATCATAGATCATGCCATCGATGGCATTGAGGAACGCATCGCGGTTGAGGGTGCGGCTCGTGACTCTGATCGCTTGCGCTTCAGTGCGCATCCGCGCCACGCGTTCGCCGCTGGGCGGATGGGTAGAAAGCCATTTCGATGGTTCGGCGCCGCCCTGGCCCTTCAGCCGCGCTTCCAGCGCCGTCTGCGCGCCCAGCGCGGCCAGGCTGTCGGTGGCAGCATTGGGATCATAACCGGCAGTGGTCAGATAGCGCACCCCCAGGCTGTCCGCCTGGCGTTCCTGATCGCGGCTGTAGCCCAGCGTGGTCAGCCCGGCGACCAGCCCGGCGCCGCGCCCGATCAGATCAGAGCCGGTGAGCGCCCCGGCCACGCCGGCCAGCACGTTGGACAGTGCGGCGCGGTTCTGGCGCTTCTGGCCATGCCGGGCCGCGACATGCGCCACTTCGTGGCCCATCACGAAGGCCAATTCAGCCTCGCCGTTCATCAGCGCCAGCAATTGCCGGGTGATGTAGACATAGCCGCCGGGTATGGCGAAGGCGTTGTTCACATTGGAATTCAGCAGGGTGACAGTGTAATCCGTCGCCCGCGCACCGCCGCCCGATTGCACGGCAATCTTCTGGCCCACGCCCCGCACATAATCCGCCACCGGCCCGCTCATGGCGCCACCGAACTGCTGCAGGATCTGCGGATGGGCTTGCGCGCCGGATCGGCGCTCGCTTTCGGTCAGGCCGGGGGGTGCCTGCGCCAGCGCCGGGACGGCCAGCAAGGCTGACAAGGCAAGCGTGCGAACCAGATTTTTCATCGGCGCAGCATAACGTGAAAGCGGGTCACCGCGCCAGACGGCGGCGGCCGGCAGTTCTAAAGATTGCGGCCCATCGCCAGATATTTGGCGCGGCGAGCCTTCACCAGCGCGGCCGGCGACAGCGCCAGCAGTGGCTGCAATTCGCTGGCAATCGCCATCGACAGCGAGGCGATGGCGGCCGCCGGATCACGATGGGCGCCGCCGAGCGGTTCGGACACGATGGTATCGATCACGCCGAGCGCCTTGCAGTCGGCAGCTGTCACCTTCATCGCTTCGGCGGCGTCTGCCGCGCGATTGGCCTGCTTGTCGGCATTGCGCCACAAGATGGAGGCGCAGCCTTCCGGCGAGATCACCGCATAAACCGCGTGTTCCAGCATGATCACCCGATCGGCCGCGGCGATGCCGATGGCGCCGCCCGACATGCCTTCACCGGTGATGGCGGTGATGATCGGCACCGGCGCACCGAGGAAAGCGGCGGTGGCACGCGCAATGGCTTCGGCCTGGCCGCGGGCTTCACCATCAACGCCGGGATAAGCGCCGGCACTGTCAACCAAGGTGATCACCGGCACGTTGAATCGGGCGGCGAGCTCCACCAGCCGGGCTGCCTTGCGATAGCCTTCGGGCCGGCCCATGCCGAAGTTGTGGCGAACGCGCGATGCGGTGTCGTTGCCCTTTTCGTGGCCGATCAGCATCACGGGGACGTTCAGCCCGCGCAGCTTGCCCAGCCCGCCCAATATGGCGAGATCCTCGCCATAGGCACGGTCACCAGCCAGCGGCATGAAATCCTCCACCAGTGCCTTGGCGATGTCGGAAAAATGCGGCCGCGCCGGGTGGCGGGCGACCAGCGTCTTCTGCCATGGCGACAGCTTGGCATAGGTTTCGGCCAGCAGGCGGCGCGCGGCGCCTTCAGCGTGGCGGGCGCCGGCATCATCGCCGGCGGCGCGATAATCGGTCGCGCGCTGGGCGATCTGGGCGATCGGCTTTTCAAAGTCGAGATAGGTGCTCACAGGCCTTGGCCTAGGCGAAATGACGCGGCGTGGTCAATGGCCGCAACGTCACAGCCAAGCTCACTGCCGCTGCCAGCGGAAATACCACACCTCATGGCCAAGCCGGCGCGCCTTGGCTTCATAGCGCGTCTGCGGCCAATCGGCGGGGCGGGTGAGGAAGTCCGCCGCAGTGTCGCCCAACCAGCGGAAATCGCTGCGCTTGGCCATCTGCATCAGCGCCCAACGGCAATAGATCGGGTGATCGGTGCCGAACCGGAATTCACCGCCCGGCTTGAGCACGCGGGCGATGCGATCAATCGGCCCGGGGTTCATGAAACGGCGCTTGGCGTGGCGGGCCTTGGGCCAGGGATCGGGGTGGAGCAGGAACACGCGGTCCACGCTGGCTTCGGGCAGCCGTTCCAGCACATCAAGCGCATCGCCATGGTGGATGCGCACGTTGGTGAGACCACCATCGCGCACCGCCATCAACGCGCCGACCACCCCATCCACGAACGGCTCCGCACCGATCAGGCCAACATCGGGGCGCATCGCCGCCTGCCCGGCCATATGCTCGCCCTTGCCAAAGCCGATTTCCAGCCACAGCGGGCGATCATCGCCAAACAGGCCCGGTGCGGTAATCGGCCCTTCCCCCGGCACCGCAATGCGCGGCAACAGATCGGCAAACAGTTCGGCCTGGCCCTGGCGCAAGGCGTGGCCCTGCCGGCGGCCGTAAAGCCGGCGGATGGTGGTCGGATCGGAAACGGCAGATTCGCTCATGGAGGCGGCATTGCCCGATTGCGCGCCTGTGGAAAAGGGCAGGCGTGGCCATTGATCCAGATCAAGGCACCAGGATGCCACCGGCCCGAAACTGCGATCCAGATTTGGGAGGATAGATGATGGACGCTCATACCCCGGCCCGCCCGGCCCCTGAAAGCACAGGCTCAGGCGCGATCACCGATGTTGATGTGCTGGTGATTGGTGCCGGCATTTCCGGGCTCTCCGCAGCCTGGCACCTGCAGCAACGCCTGCCGCACAAGCGCTTCCTGGTACTGGAACGGGAGGCCAGTTACGGCGGCACCTGGCTCACCCACAAATTCCCTGGCATCCGGTCCGATAGCGATCTCTATACCTTCGGCTTCGGCTTCAAACCGTGGGTGGGGCCGCCGATCGCGACGGCCACCGAAATCCAGGCCTATCTGGGCGAGATGATCGAGGAGAACGACCTCGATCGCCACATCCGCTACAATCACAGCATCGAAACCGCCAATTGGGATAGCAGGGCCGCGCGCTGGACCGTCACCGCCGCCCTGGCCGATGGCACGCACCGCCAATTTCGCGCGCCGTTCCTGTGGATGGCGCAAGGCTATTACCGGCATCACCAGGGCTATTGGCCGGACTATCCGGGCATGGCCGATTTCAAGGGGCCCATCGTGCACACCGAGGAGTGGGACGAAACCGCCGATTACGCCGGCAAGCGCGTCGTGCTGATTGGATCGGGCGCAACGGCGGCCACCGTGGTGCCGGCGATGGCGGATAAGGCGTCTCACATCACCATGATCCAGCGCAGCCCAACCTATTTCATGCCGGGTCAGAACGTGAATGAAACCGCCGAGATGTTGCGGCCTCTGGGCCTGGATCCGGCTGTCGTGCACGATGTGGTGCGGCGCAAGATCCTGTTCGATCAGGATCAGATCGTGCGCCAGTGCCGTGAAGCCCCTGAAGCCGTCGCGGCCGAACTGCTGGCTGGGGTGCAGGCGCTGCTGCCCGAAGGCTTTGACATGAAGCACTTCACACCCAGCTACCGGCCATGGCGGCAACGACTGGCATTCGTGCCCGATGGCGATCTGTTCGCTGGCGTGCGCGCCGGCAAGGCCGATGTCGTCACCGGCACCATCGCGCGCTTCACCCCCGATGGCGTCGAGATGCAGGATGGCACCACCGTCCCGGCCGACATGATCGTGCTCGCCACCGGCTTCAACCTGTGTGTGTTCGGCGACATCACCTTCTCCATCGACGGCAAGCCACTGGACATGGGCGATACCGTGACCTGGCGCGGCATGATGTTCACCGGCGTGCCCAACCTTGTCTGGGTGTTCGGCTATTTCCGGGCGAGCTGGACGTTACGCTCCGACATGATCTCCGAATTCACCTGCCGGCTGCTGCAGCACATGGACGAAAAAGGCGTCGACAAGGTCGAGGTGGTGCTGCCGCCCGATCTTGCCGACAGCCCGCGCGGGCTCTGGGTTGATCCGGAGGACTTCAACCCCGGCTATCTCGCCCGCGGCCAGCACTTGCTGCCGAAAACCGCGCCCGGCCCGGAATGGCGCCACACCCAGGATTACTGGCGCGAAAAGGATGAGATCCCGCGGGTTGATCTCGACGGGCCGGCCTTCCGCTATGCCAGATGCAGGCTGCCAATGACCACCTGAGACAACAGCACGGCTTGCACACTGCCACATCTTTGCCGCAAGAGAGCGGTGGCCGGTGGATGGGTCCGGCCGTGACAGAACGGAAAACGATGCTTTCGGGTGTGAAATCGCTGGTGATGGGTGGCCGCGAGGTGTGGCCGCTGGTGGAAGGCGGCAAGGGTGTTTCGGCCACCAACCACGCCTCGTCGGGCGCCTGGGCACTGGCCGGCGGCGTTGGCACGGTGAGCGCGGTCAACGCCGACAGCTATGACGCCGATGGCAACATCATCCCGCAAATCTATCGCGCCGCCACCCGCCGCGATCGTCATGAAGAACTGGTGCAGTACGGCATAGATGGCGGCATCGCCCAGGTGCAGCGCGCCTATGAGATCGCCGCCCCGGAATTGCAGCGCGGCATCGGCGCCATCAACATCAATGTGTTGTGGGAAATGGGCGGCGCCCAGCGCATCCTGCATGGCGTGTTGGAAGGCACGCGCGGCATGGTGAACGGCGTGACCTGCGGGGCCGGCATGCCCTACAAACTCTCTGAAATCGCCGCGCAATATGGCGTGCATTATTACCCGATCATCAGCTCGGCCCGGGCGTTCCGCGCGCTGTGGAAGCGCGCCTATTCCAAGGCGGCCGAGTGGCTGGGCGCGGTGGTGTATGAAGACCCGTGGCTGGCCGGTGGCCACAACGGCCTGTCCAACGCCGAAGACCCGCTCGCGCCCCAGGATCCCTACCCGCGCGTTGCCGAGCTGCGCGCCACCATGCGGGAACTCGGCGTGTCCGAATCGGTGCCGATCGTGATGGCCGGCGGCGTGTGGCGGCTGGACGAATGGGCCAACTGGCTCGACAATCCCGAATTGGGCCAGGTGGTGTTCCAGTTCGGCACGCGGCCGCTGTTGACTCAGGAAAGCCCGATTCCGCAGGCGTGGAAAGAGCGCCTGCTGCATCTGAACGAAGGCGATATCCTGCTGCACAAATTTTCGCCGACCGGGTTCTATTCGTCGGCCATCCGCAATCCTTACCTGCGCGCGCTGGAAACGCGCAGCGAGCGGCAAATCGCCTTTTCCACTACGGCCACCGGCGATCACCAGTTTGCACTGGATGTCGGCGTCGGCAGCAAACGCTTTTTCGTGACCGGCGGCGATCTGCTGCACGCGCGCGAATGGCATGGCGCGGGCTTTACCGAAGCGCTGAAAACCCCGGACAACACACTGGTGTTCGTGACCCCGGCCGAACGCGCCACCATCCGCAAGGATCAGGCCGATTGCATGGGCTGCCTGTCGCACTGCGGCTTTTCGGCGTGGAAGGATACGGATAGCAACAGCACCGGGCGTCTCGCCGATCCGCGCAGCTTCTGCATCCAGAAAACACTCCAGGATATCGCCCATGGCGGCGATCCGGAACAGAATCTGGCCTTTGCCGGCCACAGCGCTTACCGCTTCGCCAGCGACCCTTGGTATTCGAACGGCTTCATCCCGACGGTGAAGCAACTGGTGGACCGGATTCTCACCGGGGCGTGAGGTTCAAGAAAAATGATGCCTCCGGCGGGCAGGGTCGCAGACCCTGCACCCGTTGGTTTTCGGGCGGCTCCCGTTCAACATGCGCAAATTGGCGCCGCAGGCATGGAATAGTTGCCTGCGGCGCTATCCTCCAAGAACCGGCACCGACCAAAAACGAAAGCGGGTGCAGGGGCTCAGCCCCTGCCCGCCGGAGGCCCCTTCTGCCTTCAAATATCGACGCAGATCTTCCCAAAATGCTTGCCCGATTCCTGGTGGCGGAAGGCAGCACCCAGTTCGGCCAGCGGGAAGTGCGAATCGATCACTGGGCGGATGCCGTTCTGGTTGATGGCGCGGATCATGTCCTGCTGCTGCCGGCGCGTGCCGACGGTGATGCCGATCAGCCGGATCTGCTTGCCCATCAACTGCACGGTGGGAATCGGCCCGGCATAGCCGGCCAGCACGCCGATCAGGCTGATGTGGCCACCAACGGAGCAGGCGGTGATGGATTCAGGCATGGTGCCGGCCCCGCCGATCTCCACGACATGATCGACGCCGCGCCCGCCGGTAATCTTCATGGCCTCGCTGCCCCATTTGGGGTTGGACTTGTAATTGATCAGGTGATCGGCGCCCATCGCCTGCAACCGCGCCAGTTTCTCGTTGCTTGAGCTGGTGGCGATCACGGTGGCGCCCATGGCCTTGGCAAATTGCAGCGCAAAGATGGAAACGCCGCCGGTGCCCTGCACCAGCACGACATCACCGGCCTTCAGATTGCCTTCCGGCACCAATGCGCGCCAGGCGGTGAGGCCGGCGCAGGTGAGGGTGGCGGATTCGGCATGGGAATAACCGAACGGCGCGTGGGTGAAGCTGGTGGCCGGCCCAACGACTTCCTCCACCGCATAGCCATCGGCGCCGTCGCCCGGCACGCCGGCAAAGCCGGCCATGTTGGGCTTGCCGTCGAGCCAGGTCGGGAAGAAGGTGGAGACGACAATGTCGCCGGTGCGGAATTCGGTGACGCCCTCGCCCACGGCCAGCACGTCGCCGGCGCCGTCGCTCATCGGGATCCGGCCGTCCGGCGTGGGGATGCCGCCGACAACGACGATATAATCATGGTAATTCAGGCTGCTGGCCCGCAGCCGCACCTTGATCTGGCCGGGGCCGGGCGCGCCCGGATCGGGCATGTCTTCATGGCGCAGATTGTCGATGCCGGCGGGGTGGCGAAGGCGGATGGCTTTCATGGTGGTGGCTCCCTTGGTTGCGCGCAGCCTAGCGCGGCAGGAGCGATTGCCTTCCCTCCCGCTTGCGGGAGGGAAAAAGCGTCAGGCCCAACCTTCGAGAACAATATCCGGCGGCCGATGCCCATCCACCCACACGCGGACGTTCGCGATCACCTTTTCGCCCATCGCCTGCCGCCCTTCGAAGGTGGCGCTGCCCATGTGGGGCAGCAGCACGACGTTCGTCATCTTCAGCAGGCGCTGATCGACCGCCGGTTCATGTTCGAACACGTCCAGGCCGGCACCGGCGATCTGGCCGCTGGCCAGCGCTTCGCACAGCGCATTTTCATCCACGATCTCGCCGCGCGCGGCGTTGATGAGATAGGCGCTCTTCTGCATCAGGCCAAAGCGGCGGGCGTCGATCAGATGGTGGGTGTCGGGCGTGTGCGGGCAATTGATGGTGATGATGTCCACCCGTGCCAGCATGGCATCCAGATCGGCCCACCAGGTTGCTTCCATTTCCGCTTCCACGCTGGCCGGCAGGCGGTGGCGGTTGTGGTAATGCACGGTCAGGCCGAAGGCGCGGGCGCGGCGGGCGACGGCACTGCCGATGCGGCCCATACCGATGATGCCCAGCCGCTTGCCGGTAATGCGGTGGCCCAGCATGCCGGTGGGCGACCAGCCGGCCCATTCGCCGGCGCGCACCAGTTTTTCACCGGCGCCCAGCCGGCGCGGCACCGCCAGGATCAGCGCCATCACCATGTCGGCGGTATCCTCGGTCAGCACGCCGGGCGTGTTGGTCACCGTCACCTTGGCAGCATGGGCGGCGTGCAGATCGATATGGTCAACACCGACGCCGAAATTGGCACACAGCTTCAGCCGGCCACCCTCGGCTGCCGCCGCAAACACCGCAGCATCCACATGATCCGTTACGGTGGGCACCAGCACATCACAATTGCGCGCCGCCGTGCAGAGTTGTTCCTGCGTGAACGGCGTATCGGTGAGATTGAGTTCGACATCGAACAATTCGGCCATGCGGGTTTCCACGGCCTGCGGCAGGCGGCGGGTGACGATGACCTTGGGGCGGGGCTTGTTGGGCATGAACGGGTCCGAATTCAGGTTCGCTGCGATGTGGCAAGGCTTGCGCGGCAACGGCCAAACGGTCAAGAGGAAGGCCCATGAAGACCGCCCTGATCCTGTTGATTGCGTGCGCCGCAACCGCCGCGAACGCCGCCGAATTCGCCGATGGCACCACCGACCTGCCGAAACCGCGCTTTGTTTCGATCAAGGGCGGCAGCGCCATGATGCGTTCCGGCCCCGGCGAGCGTTTCCCAATCCTGTGGGAATACAAGCGCCCCGGCCTGCCGATGGAGATATTGAAAGAATATGAGATCTGGCGGCAGGTGCGCGATCCTGATGGCACCATCGGCTGGATGAACAAGGCGCTGCTCACCGGGCAGCGCACCGGCATGGTGCGGGATCAGTCCCGCCTTCTTTACGTCGCGCCCGACATGAAGAGCCGCATCGCCTGGCGGATCGCACCGGGCGCGGTGGTGAACATCACCCTGTGCGAGGATATCTGGTGCCGGGTGAGCAAGGATGGCAAATCCGGCTACATTCTGCGCGGCCAGATGTGGGGCACCTATGCCCGCGAGAAAATCGAGGGCTAAAGTTTCCCGCCGCCGCGCACGAACAACAGCAGCGCCAGCCCCGCCGCCAGCAGGCCGATCACCGGCACGAAACCCGCCGCCTGGCTGCCGCCAATCCGCGTTGCCTGTTCAACAAGCAGCGGCCCCAGCCACATGGTGGCGGTGCCCGACAAGGCATAAAGACCGAAGAAAGCCCCCAGCCGGTCTGGCGGCACCAGCCGGGTGAGCAGGGTGCGTGACGAGGCGTAGGCCGCCGTGACCGTGATGGCGAGGCCGCAACCCAGGCCCAGAAACACCAGTTCCGGCAGTGTGGTGAACATCGGCCCATCCCACATCGGCGTGGTCGCGGCCGGCTGGAACAGGATGCGATCCTGCCCCATGCCCAGCACCAGCGATTGCAAGACAATCAGCAACAGCAGTTCCAGCATGAGGGCAAGGCGCGGCCCCAGCCAGCCATCCAGCCGCGGCGCCAGCAGCCCGCCCGCCACCGCCGCACAACTCAGCACGATGCCATAGCCCAGCATCGGCAACGTGCCCCAGCCCATGGCGCCCGCCGCATAAATGCCGCCAAACAGCAGGATGGCGGTGAGGCCATCGGTGAAGATCATCCGCGCCAGCAGATAGAGCAAAGGATTGGCATTGCCGCGCACATCGCGCACCAGCCGCCAAAGATCATTGGCGCCGCCCGCCAGCGCCGCGCCCAGCCGGGCACTTGTGCGTGGCATGTCGGGCACGGACCGGAACAACGGTATGCTGCCAACCAGCATCAGCGCCCCCACGATGGGCCCGGTGATGCGCGCCGGTTCGCCCAGCGCCGGATCAAGGCCCAGCAAGGGCGTGACCGGCACGAACGGCCAATCCACCGATCCCGGCAGCGCAAAGGTCAGCAGCACGAACAGCAGCAGCCCCACGCTCATCGCATTGCCGCCGGCCAGCCCCAGCCCGCTGGCCTGCGCCACGCCGGCATGGCCGGCCGCCGGCACCAGCAACGCATTGTGCAGCATCTCGTGCGCCGAAAACAGCCAGGTCATCACCGCGCCGGCCCCGATCACCCACATCACGCCCAGCCCTGCATGACCGGCCGGCATCACCCACCACAGGCTGGTGGTGATCACCACCATCGCCAGCACGACCGGCGCCAGCAGCGGCTTGCGTGGCCCCAACCGGTCGATCGTGGCGCCCAGCAAGGGCATGGACAGCATCACCGCCCAGCCGCCCCATTTGCCGCCCTGCGCCACCAGCGCCTGGCCCTGCACCGGATCGCCCACCACGGCGCGCACGAACCACGGCATGAAAATATAGATGGTGATCAGGATCACATAGGGATCGCGCACCGCCTGGGCCAGAGCCCAGGCCCTCGTCGCGCGCGGGGAGGCTGTGTCGCTCAACGCGTCGGCGCGGGAACAGTCGCCGGTGCCGGCAGCGGCGTAGCGGCAGCGGCTTCCAGTGCCACCAGCGCCGCTTCGCCGGCCAGCAGGCGATCCGCCGCCGCCAACCAACCGCGCACCGTGGCGTTGCCGCGCAGAGCCGTCGACCGGCGCAGTGCGGCCGCCGCGGCCGCCACGTTGCCGCGCGCCATCAGGCCCTGCGCCTGTGCCACCGGGCCAGCGCCTTCGCTGGCGGAGAAGGTGGTTTCGACCCGGCGCATGAATGCCTGCCACCAATCGGGCCGCGTCGCACCCGGCCCGGCATCCGAAAGACCGGCCAGTTGCCGCGCCAACTGCGCCCGCGTCACCGGCGTGGCGGACAGCGCCTCAAGCGCCGCCAATTCGTCGGCATATTGCTCACCAAACAGCCGGCGCGTGGCGGGCAGCAGCGCATCGAGCGGGCGGCCATCCTCCACCCCGCGGCGCAGCAGCAGCACGGTGAGCATCGATTCAGCCCGATCGGCGGCACCCTGCGCTGTGGCAACCACGCTGGCATCGCGGGCTTCCTCAGCCGCCACCCGCGCCGAAACCTGGGCAAGCAGGCGGTTCAATTCATCGATGCGCTCCGCATCACGCTGGATCTGATCGGTGCTGCTTTCCACCTTGGCTTCGGTGCGGGCCAGCCGCTCCGACGCAACCACTGGCGCTGCCCCCCGGGCGCGCTCCAGCGCCGCCAGCCGCTTTTCGAGCGCGTCAGCCTCGCCATTGCTTGCCGCCGCGACGAACGGCAGCCGTCCGCGCACGGTCTGTTCGAACCAGGGATTGGCGATCAACCCGGCGGCAAAGGCGAACAGCGCCGCCGCGATCGCCCAGGCGAAACCGCCGCGCCGCGAAGCTTGCTGCTGGCCCGCCGGCCCCTGCGTCATCAGCCGGGCGCGCAGCCGCTCGGTGGCGGCAAGGCTCGATTCTCCGATGTCACTGCGGTCGAAAGGATCGTTCATGGCGCCTTCCTACAAGGCTTTGGGCAGCATCGCCAGCAGGGCCGACTCGGTCGGTTCAGCAGCCATACGTGCCGTGCTCCACCCGCTGCCAGCGGCGGCCAGCGTCGCCCCACTGATGGCAAACAGCTGCAATGCGGCGCGCTGGCCGCCCAGCCGGTCCCATTCTCCTGCGAACTGCGCTGCCGTGCGCGGCGAGTGCAGCAGCACCGCATCAACATCGGGCAGACCCGGCAGCGGCAGCAGCGGCGTTTCGTAAACGGTGACGCGGATGAGGCCGAGCGCGGGCGGCACCGTCACCGCTGTCAGATCGGCGCCGGCGAGGTGCAGAAATTGCCCGCTCACCAAGCCGTCAAGCAGTGCCTGCATTGTGCCC
The DNA here is from genome assembly GCA_002280855.1 of Sphingomonadales bacterium 32-65-25. Taxonomy (GTDB): domain Bacteria; phylum Pseudomonadota; class Alphaproteobacteria; order Sphingomonadales; family Sphingomonadaceae; genus Sandarakinorhabdus. The sequence goes on from NCEU01000008.1 coordinate 81,151, forward strand.
GGCCCAGCCTTCACAGCGCTCCAGCCGGCGGCGCGCGCTGCAGCGGCGGTTGCTTCCCCAACCGCGTGCGCGGGCAGGTGCTTGAGCACATCAGCCGGCGGCCCGGCATGACGCACGGCCGCCGCGCTTGAAAGGATCACGGCATCTGGCGATTCGGCCGGCAAAGCCCACGGCAGTGGCCGGGTCGCCAGCAGTGGGTGGGCCACCGGATCATGCCCCATTGCCCTCAGCCGGGCGGCGGTCGCGTCCGCACCTGGCTGCGGGCGAACGACCAGGATGCGCATCAGGCCGTGAACAGCCCGCGCACGGCCGGGCTGGAGCGGCCGAGCAGCTCAGCGGCCAACGCCGCCACCCGCTCATGCGCTTCATGCAGAGCGGCGTTGAAGCCGCCTTCCTGCATTTCGCTGCCATCCTCGGCGAGGATCTGGCCGCGGAAGGTGACGCCTTCACCTTCCAGCCGAGCCAGCGCCGCCACCGGCGAATGGCAGGTGCCGCCCAGCGCCGCGAGGAACGCGCGCTCAATGGTGACGCACTGAAAGGTGGGCAGGTGATTGATCGGTTCCAGCCGCGCCAGCGTCGCCTCGTCGCCGTCGCGCACCGTGATGCCCACGGCACCCTGCGCGCTGGCGGGCAGCATTTCGTCAATCTCGATCAGCGCGCCCACATCCTGCCCCAACCGATCAAGGCCGGCGGCGGCCAGCAATGTGGCATCGATAACGCCCGCTTCAACCTGGGCCAGCCGGCGCGCAACATTGCCGCGCAGGATTTCAGTGACCAGATCCGGCCGCTTCGCCTTCAACTGCGCCGCCCGGCGCGGGCTTGAGGTGCCGATGCGCGCACCCTGCGGCAGCGCCGCGATGCTGGCGGCGCCGATCAGCCGTTCGCGCACATCGGCGCGCGGCAGCATGGCAGCGAGGCAGATACCGTCTTTCAGCAGGGTTTCGACGTCCTTCATCGAATGCACGCCGATATCGATTCGGCCATCCATCAAGGCGGCATCCAGTTCCTTGGTCCACAACGCCTTGCCGCCGATCTCGGCCAGCGCGCGATCCTGCACCTTGTCACCAGTGGTGTGGATGATGATGATCTCCACGTCTGCATCGCCCCAGCCATGCGCGGCTTTCAGGGCGTCAGCCGTCATGTGCGCCTGGGCCAGCGCAAGGGGAGAACCGCGGGTGCCAATCTTGAAGCTCATGCGCCTGCCATGGCGCGACGGTTGCGGATTGGCAAGACTGGCCCTAGCTGTGCGCCATGACTGGCCCACTGGTTCTCGGCATCGAATCCAGCTGCGATGAAACCGCGGTTGCGCTGGTGCGCGGTGATCGCACCATTCTGTCCCAGCGCATCGCCAGCCAGAACGAAGCCCACGAACGCTTTGGCGGCGTGGTGCCCGAACTCGCCGCCCGCGCCCATGCCGACCGGCTGGCGCCGATGGTGGAAACCGTATTGGCCGAAGCCGGTATCACGCTGGCCGACGTGGACGCCATCGCTGGCACCGCAGGGCCGGGCCTGATCGGCGGCGTGATGGTCGGGCTGGTCACCGCCAAGGCACTGGCCTTTGCCGCGGGCAAACCGCTGATCGCCGTCAATCACCTCGAAGGCCACGCGCTCAGCCCGCGCCTCGCAGATGCCTCGCTTGAGTTCCCCTATCTGCTGCTGCTGGTATCCGGCGGGCATTGCCAGCTGCTCGGTGTCGAAGGCGTCGGCCGCTATCGCCGGCTGGCCACCACCATCGACGATGCCGTGGGCGAAGCCTTCGACAAGTCCGCCAAGGTGCTGGGCCTGGGTTTTCCCGGCGGCCCGGCGCTGGAACGCGCCGCAAAAACGGGCAACCCGGCGCGCTTCCCGCTGCCGCGCCCGCTGGTGGGCAGCGACGAACCGCATTTCTCCTTTGCTGGCCTGAAATCCGCCGTGCTGCGCGCCCGCGCTGCCATTGCGGAGCCGACGGAACAGGACATCGCCGATCTCGCCGCCAGCTTCCAGCAGGCCGCCTGCGATTGCCTGAACGACCGCACCGCGCGCGCCATCGCGGCGTTCCCGGAAGCCACCGCCCTGGTGGTCGCCGGCGGGGTGGCGGCCAATCAGGCCATTCGCGCCGCACTGGCCGGCCTTGCCGCCACCCACGGCCTGCCCTTTGTCGCCCCGCCGATGTGGCTGTGCACAGACAATGGCGCGATGATCGCCTGGGCCGGGCTGGAGCGACTCAAGACGGGCGATGTGGACGATCTCCATGCCCCCGCCCGCCCGCGTTGGCCGCTCGATCCTGCTGCCGAAGCCGTGCGCGGCGCCGGGGTGAAGGCATGACGGCATTTGGCGTCATCGGCGCCGGCGCCCCGCGCGCATCAACGCGCAAGCAAACAATCCATGCGCCGGGGGGCTGGCTGTGACCACATTTGGCGTCATCGGTGCCGGCGCCTGGGGCACGGCCTTGGCCAGCACCTTGGCCAGCAATGGCCCGGTGACGCTGTGGGCACGCGAGGCCGAGGTGATCAGCGCCATCAACACCACCCGCGAGAACTCGGTCTTCCTGCCCGGCATCCCGCTGCCCGCCGGCATCACCGCCACGACCAATCTGGCCGACATTGCGGCCTGCGCGATCATCCTCGTCGTTGTGCCTGCCCAGCATCTCCGCGCCGTCCTCAGCCAGGCTGCGATCCTCGCCACCACGCCTCTGGTGTTGTGCGCCAAGGGCATTGAAGCCGGTAGCCACGAACTCATGGTGGAGGTGGCGCAGAGCCTTGTGCCCAACCCCATCGCCGTCCTCTCCGGCCCCAGTTTCGCCGCAGAAGTCGCCAAGGGCCTGCCCTGCGCCATCACGCTGGCGTGCTCAGACAGCGCACTAGGCGAGCGTTTGGTGGCCGCGATGGCCCGCCCGACCTTCCGGCTCTACCAGTCCGACGACGTCGTGGGGGCGGAGATCGGCGGCGCTGTGAAGAACGTGCTCGCCATCGCCTGCGGTGTGGTGGACGGTGCCGGCCTCGGCCTCAACGCCCGCGCGGCGCTGATCGCGCGCGGCTTTGCCGAAATGACCCGCTTTGGTGTGGCGCGCGGCGCCCGCGCCGAAACGCTCGCCGGCCTGTCAGGGCTGGGTGATCTCGTCCTCACCTGCTCATCGGAAAACAGCCGCAACTTCCGCTTGGGTGTCGGCCTCGGCCAGGGCCGCTCACTCGCCGATCTGCTCGCCGGCCCGGCGGTCGCCGAAGGCGCTGCTACCGCGCCCGTACTGGTGGAAGCTGCCCGCGCCGCCGGTATCGAGATGCCGATTTCCGAGGCTGTCGCCGCCCTGCTGGCCGGCGCGTCGGTAGGCGAAACCATCAGCGCTTTGCTGGCGCGGCCATTGAAAGCAGAATAGCGCGCTCTCAAAAATCGACCGCGATGCCGCCCTTTTCCCAGTCGCCATAGCGCACCGGATCAGGGCCCTTGCGGCCGCCGACTTCCTTGTCGGTTGGCGGCGGTGGCGGCGCTTCCGGCTGCTTGTCGCGCGGATCGGGGGTCTGGGGCTTGTCCTTGTCCATAAATCAGTGTTGCCACCGCCGCCCGCCTGTTAGCAATGGGGTGAAGCGAAGCAGGGGGCGTAACATGTTCGACAACAAGGTGATTGCCATAACCGGCGCCGGCAGCGGCATCGGGCGGGCGTTGGCGCTGAATCTGGCCGGGCGCGGCGCGGTGCTGGCGCTGGCCGACAAGGATGCGGACGGCTTGGCGGAGACCAAGCGACTGCTCGGCAATCGGCCGGCAAGCATCACGGCGCTGGATGTGACCGACACGGCTGCACTCAACGCCTGGGTTGCGGGCGCGGTGACGGATTTCGGCAAGCTGGATGGCATCATCAACAATGCCGGGCTCAGCGTGGTGGCGCCCTTTGCCGATTGCCCGGAAGCGGATTTCGACCGGGTGATGAACGTCAACTTCAATGCCGTGGTCGCCGGCTGCCGCGCCGCACTGCCGCATGTGCGGGGTGCAGCCGCCAAGGATGGCATCGGTTGGATCGTCAATATTTCCAGCGTGTTCGGTATGATGGGCTACCCCACCCAAAGCGCCTATAACGCCAGCAAATATGCGGTGCGCGGTCTGACCGAGGCGATGGCGCTGGAACTGGCGGTGACTGATCCCAACGTGAGCGTGATCCGCGTCCACCCCGGCGGCATCAAGACCAACGTGGCGAAAAACAGCAAGCAGATCGCGCTGTTGCCGGGGCAGGACCCCAACACCGATTTCGCCGCCGAATTTGAGAAGAACGCCCCCACCACGCCCGAACAGGCGGCCGAAACCATCATCACTGGCATGGCCAAACGCAGCACCCGCGTGCTGATTGGGCCGGATGCGCGTTTCATCGATTGGATGGTGCGCCTGTTCCCCGTTTCCTATTTCAAGGTGATCGGCAGTTTCCTTGGAAGACGGAAATAGGTGGGAAAGCGCCCCCATTTGCGGCAAGGGGCGGGCGATGAACCAACCCCGCAAACCCGAACGCAAGCCGGAACGCTCTGGCCGCCCGACAACCAATCGCGATGATACCGGCGTTGCCGCCCGCCGCGCCGCGCTGAAAATCGTTCAGGCGGTGCTGGATCGCGGCGCCCCGTTCGATGCCGCCACCAGCCATGCCGATGATCTGCCGCTGCCGCAGGATCGTGGGCTGGCCCGGTTGCTGGCGTTGACCGTGCTGCGCTGGCTGCCGGAACTGGACGCGCTGATCGACAGCGCGACGCCGCGGCCGCTCCCCATCGATGCCCGCGCCCGCCACGCCCTGCGCGTCGCTCTGGCCGGCTGGCTGAAGCTGGAAACGCCGCCGCACGCCGTGGTGGCCACAGCGCTGCCGCTGGTGGAAGGCGGGCCGCGCCGGCTGGTGCATGGCGTGCTCGGCAGCCTGATCCGCCGCCCGGCCACCCTGCCGGCAGCGCCGCGCCTGCCCAGCCCGTTCGATATATTCTGGGCGCGCGATTGGGGCGTGGCCGTTGCCGAAGCCGCCAGCGCCGCACTGTCCGAAGAGCCGGCGACCGACCTGACCCTGAAAGACGCGTCGCAAACCGATCATTGGGCGTTGGCGCTGGAAGGCATCAGCCTCGCCCCCGGCCATGTCCGCACGGCGAAGAAGGGCAGCATCACCGAATGGCCCGGCTTTGCCGAAGGCGCCTGGTGGGTGCAGGATCTCGCCGCCAGCCTGCCCGCCCGCCTGCTGCCGGCCAAGGCCGGCGATCGCGTGCTCGATCTGTGTGCGGCGCCAGGCGGCAAGACGCTGCAATTGGCAGCGCGCGGCTGCCATGTGACGGCGCTCGACGTGTCGGATCACCGGCTGGAGCGGGTGCGCGAGAATCTGGCGCGCACTGGGCTGACGGCCGAACTGGTCGCCGCCGATGCCCTGCGCTGGGAACCCGACGCGTTGTTCGATCATATCCTGATCGATGCACCCTGTTCGGCCACCGGCATCTTCCGCCGCCACCCGGATGTGCTGCACCTGAAGGGCAATACCGATCTGGCGCCCGTCACCCTGCTGCAGGCCGCCCTGCTCCGCCGCGCCGCGGCCTGGCTGAAACCAGGTGGCCGGCTGATCTATGCCACCTGCAGCCTGTTCCCCCAGGAAGGCGAACGCATCGCCGAGCGCGTGATTGCCGGCCTGCCGCGCGAGATGATCGAGGCCAGCGAGCTGCCCGCCGGCCTCAAACCCGCCGCCGATGGCTGGGTGCGCACCCTGCCCGGCCAGGTGGAAGGCGGCATCGATGGCTTTTTCATCGCGCGCTTCCGGAAACTGCCAGACTGAATGCCTGCCCGTGAACGCGAAAGGGGCGCTGCCGGGTCATCCCCGGCAGCGCCCCCTTCAAATTGTTCCGAAGTGCTTACTTCAGATATTGGGCGATGAACTTGTTCATTTCGAACATCGTGCACTCGTCCTTGCCGAACACAGCCTTCAGCTTGTCATCGGCCAGGATCACGCGCTTGTCGGTCGGCTTCTGCAGATTGTTGGCGCGGATATAGTCCCACACCTTGGCAACAACCTGGCCGCGCGGCAGCGGGCTGGCGCCCACAACGGCGGCGAGCGGGCCTTGCGGCGTCAGCGGCTTCATCAGCGCCGAGGTATTGCGTCCGCTCTTGGCTTCAATGGCCATAAATTCCCCTTCTCGTGAAACACGCCCCTCGGGGGGCACTTGGTATCAGTTTTCCCCTGATGAATGGCTTAAAGCGGGCTTGTCCCCCACGGTGCAAGCGGAATTTTGTCATCGCAGCGCAATCGCGGCGGGTTCAGCGTGGGCAAGCCAACCACGGCGCCGTCGGTGAGCGTCTGGTCGAGGCAATTCTCGCACTCCAGGCTCATCAGCCAGCCGCCATTGGGGATCTCCAATTGCAGGGCGGCGGCCACCTGCCAGCCGCCGGGCGAGATTCCATCGGTCAGACCCAGTGCCGGCCCCACCGCCATGGCACTGCGCCAGCGCGCGGCCACGCGCGGTACCAGCACGGAACCGGTGCCCACCAACGGCTGCCGCCACGCCGCCGACAAGCTGGCCGTGGTATCGGGCGCATAGAGCGGACGATTGGGCCCGCCCGCCGGCACCGCTCCGGTCCAGCGCGCCTGTTGCCAGCCAAGGTTCGCCGACAGTTCCAACTGAACCAGAGGACGCGCGCTCACCACCACATCAACCCCGTGATTGCGCATGTCCCGTCGTTGCGTCGCCGCCACTGCCATCGCCAGCGGATCAATGCCGAGCAGCGGCGAGACCAGCCCGCGGGTGCGCGCCACAAAGCCACTGGCGTCCATGCGCGCGCGGCCATCCCACAGATCGGCCTTCACCCCGGCCTGGTGGTGCCAGCCGGTTTCATCCGGCATCAGCACCAGTTCGGCCGTACTGCGCGCCAGCAGGTTCCAGCCCGGCAGCCGGGCGCTGCGGGCACTGCGCGCAAACAGCCGCAAACGGGGTAAAGGCGCCCACGACAGCGCCAGTTCAGGGGTGAAGAGCGTGCGTTCCTGCCGGGCCGGGCCAGCCGGCGCAAGGCAGGGTATGGCATTGGGCGCACAGCCGGTGCGGCGGTCGCTCACGGCCAGCGTCAGCGTCTGGCGGTCGACCCGCACCCCGGCCTCCAGCGCCAGGCCATGGCCGGCTTCCAGCCGCAACTGGCCAAAGCCATGAACACTGTCACGGTCCTGGCGCAGTTGGCGATCAGAGAGCACCGCGCCGGCCAACGTATCGATGGCATCACGTCGTGTCTGCGCCGCACGGAAACCGGCCCCGGCGCGCACGGTCAGCGCGCCCACATGCGCCTGACCAATCAAATCAAGCCCCTGATTTTCCTCAACGCTTCGGGCAATCAGGCCATAGCCGGCGGCAACTGGGTTGGCCAGGCGAATGGATTGGCCCAGATCAAGGCCAAGCTGCCCGGTCTGCCGCGCCACAGTGCCGATCAGTTCCAGCCGCAGCGCCTCACGCTGATGCACCAGCCGCAGATCATGCAGCGCCACATCAGCGCGCTGGCCCGGCGGCTGCGCGGCGAGATCGGCAGACCCGGTGCTGGCAAAGCGGCCATCGCATGTTGCCGGCGAATTGGGATTGCAGGCAAAGGCCGGCAGATTGCCCGCCTTGCTCCGCGCATAAAGGCTGGTCAGCGCCAGGCTGAGCGTGGGGGCCAAATCGATGTCGAGCGTGCCAGCCAGCCCGCCGCGCAAGCCGCGATTAAGCCGTTCGCCGGTGGTCGTGTTGTGCAGCCAGCCCAGATCATGCTGCACATGCGCACCCAACCCCAGCCGCATGCCGCTGCTCACCGGCACATCAATCCGCGCCAGCGCGCGGCGGCTACCGAACGCGCCGGCGGCAAACTCGCCCAGCCCGGCCAGCTGGTCACCCGGCCGGCGCAGCGACAGGCTGATATCGCCGGCCGCGCCGCCCAGCCCACCGGCAGGCGCCACCAGCAGCAGATCATGATTGAACAGGCCGGCGAGCAGCAGCGGCGCACCGGGCTGGGCCACCGGGCCGAAGTGCACATCGGGCTGGCTGCGGCCGTGGCGCACGATCAGCGCGGCCGTGCCATTGCCGGGAGCAGGGGTGAGAATCAGGCCCGGAACGCTGGCCAGCGCTTCGCCCAACGTGTCGGGCCCGGCGGCATCGCGTTGGGCGGGGCCAGCCCACCACAAGGCGGCGGGCGCATCGGAGGCGGCAAGGCCCAGCCAACGGCCTTCCAGGCGCGGTTGGGCGACAGGATCGGGACGCTGATCAGCGGCCAGCGCCGGGGCGGCAAGCAGGCCGGCCAGCAGAAGCGCGCGGCACATCGCGGCGACGCTGATCAGCGCGGGCCGTCGCGTCCTGTCGGCTGGCCACCCAGCGGGCCGCCGGCGGCGCCGACCTGGCCCACGTTGCCAAACAACTCCTGGAAGAAGCTTTCCGACTTGCCGAGCGTTGCGGTCTTGTCGTCTTCGGGGTTGATGCGGGCGATCTTTTCCATGCCGCGGCGCTGGACGGTCGACACATTGCCCTGTTCATCGAAGCTGACGATCAAGATCTGCTGCTGCAGGGTTTTCGGCGAGACAAAGGCATATTGGCCGGTGAGGCGGCTGACATAGTACCAGCTGCCGGTATCGAACTGGGCCGCGAACGTTGGCCGGCCCAGGGTGCGTGAGACCGATTCGCGATTATCCACACCAGGCAGGATCGAGGTGAACAGGGTTTCATCGATCAGATAGCCCTGCTGCGCCTTGATGCGCGAGCAGCCACTGGTGGCCAGGGCGGCACCGATCAACACTATGGTGGCAAATCCGGTCTTCATCTCACACTCCAGCGCCGCCCCCGCTGCGACATCCCTGTTCGGCAAGTTCATTATGCCAGCCGAGGCGATTATGCTAGCGCGTCCTCGCATGGGTCTGATTGATCGCCTGAAACGCCTTGTTGGCGGCGCATCGCCGTCGCCTGTGGCGCCGCTTTATGCCGCCGTGGTGAACGAAGCGCGGCAGCCGCACTATTATGTGGAAGGGGCCGTGCCGGATACACTGGATGGCCGCTTCGACATGGTGGTGCTGGTGCTGTCCTTGTTGCTGCTGCGGCTGGAAGACGTGGCAGGCGGTGATGCCCACCACCCGGCGGCGCAGCTTTCGGCCGATCTGGCCGATCATTTCCTCACCGACATGGAGGGCAATCTGCGCCAGGACGGCATTGGTGATCAGGTGATCCCCAAGCACATGGGCCGCATGATGGCCGCGCTGGGCGGCCGCATCGGCGCCTATCGCGATGCGCGCGGCGATGCCGAAGCCATGGGCCAGGCCCTGCGCCGCAATCTGTATCGCGGCGCACCGGTGGCCGATGCCGCGGTCGCCTTCGTGGCAGCGGCTGCGCTAGGCCTGTGGAGCCGCCTTGCTGCCACCCCCTATGACCGGCTGGCCGCCGGCGACCTGGAGCCGACCCTGTGAGCAGCGCCGCCCCTGAATTCAGCCACGTCGTGCGCGCCCACGAAATCGGCAGCCCCAAGCAGCATATGCTCGAAGCCGATGCCGGCCAACGCACCGCGCTGGCCGCCCGCTTTACCCTGCTCAGCCTCGATCGGTTGACGGCGTCGCTGGAGGTGAAGCGCGACACCAACGGCATCCGCATCACCGGCGAAGTACACGGTGCCGGCACCCAGCCCTGCGTCGCCAGCGGCGAGCCGGTGCCATTCCTGGTGACCGAACGCATCGCGCTGCTGCTGACGCAAGCCACGCCCGAGGGCGGCGAGATCGAACTGTCCAGCGCCGATCTCGACGTTGAACAGCTGGAGGGCGATATCGTCGATCTTGGCGAGATCACCGCCCAGGCCTTTGCGCTCGGCCTTGATCCCTATCCGCGCTCGGCCGTAAGCGTGGCCGGCGTGATCAGCGAAGACGAAGCGGTTGCTCTGCGCAGCCCGTTTGCGGTGCTGAAGAAGAGCTGAACCTCAGAACGGCACGTCGTCGTCGAGATCGTCGTCAAACGCGCCCGGGCGCTTGCCGCCGCCGGCCGGAGCACCGCCAAAGCCGCCACCCGCAGGCGCGCCGCCGCCATAGCCACCGCCGCCGCCGCCGCCGCCGAAATCATCGGCACCGCGGCCACCACCGCCACCAGCCATCCCGCCGCCGCCGCCTTCACGGCCGCCGATCAGCGTCAGCTCACCTTTGAAAGGCCCGATAACGATTTCAGTGGTGTACCGGTCAGCGCCGTTCTGATCCTGCCATTTGCGCGTGGCGATCGCGCCTTCGACATAGACTTCGCTGCCCTTGCGCAGATATTGCGTGGCAACCCGGCCGATATTCTCGTTGCGAATGACGATGTTGTGCCACTCGGTCTTTTCCTTGCGCTCGCCGGTGGCCTTGTCGCGCCAGTTTTCCGACGTGGCCATGGTGAACTGCACCACGGTGCCGCCATTGGCGAAGGTTTTCGATTCCGGATCCTTGCCCAGCCGTCCGACCAGGATCACCTTGTTCACGCCCGCCATCATTATCTCCCTATCTTGGCCTGAACCCTAGCGCCGGGGCACAGGCGAAGCAATGTGGTGGCGGCTTGTCCACTTGCCTTTGCTGTGGATTTCACGCCAAACATCACCGCGTTCACAGGCAAAGTTCAAAGACACCGGGGGGCTTGATGTCTGACCAGATCGAAGCGGCAGGCGCCTTGGTCACGGCTGGCCTGGCTGCCAATGCGCTGGATCGGCCTGCGGGCGACGGCGGGCAGAGCGGCGCCTGCGCCAACTGTGGCACCGCGCTGTCTGGCCCGTTCTGCAGCAAGTGCGGCCAACGCGCCCATCTGCACCGCAGCATCGGCGTTGTGTTCCACGAATTCCTGCACGGCATTACGCACTTTGACGGCAAGGCCTGGACCACCCTGCCCATGCTGCTGTTCCGGCCGGGCAGGCTGATCCGCAGCTATATCGACGGCCACCGCGCCCGCTATGTTGCGCCAGTGCCGCTGTTCCTGATGGTCATCTTCCTGATGTTCTTCGTGCTGTCGTTCGTCAGCATCAACGACACGGTGGCCACGGTCGATCAGGGTTCCGGCCAGGCTGCCGTTACCAGCGACAAAGCCGGCATTGCCAAGGCGCTGGCCGATATCGATGCCGGCATTATCGAAGCAAAGGCCAGGGGCGACACGGCAAAGCAGGCCGAACTGGAAGCTGGGCGCCGCCTGGTGACCGCCGTTGGCGTGCCCGGTGCCAATGTCAGCGTCACCGACAAGATCGCCGACGAGATCGAAGCCTCCGCCCGGTCAGGCAAACTGAAGGTCAACACCGGCATCAAGGCGTTGGACGCCAAGGGCAGCGAGGCCCTGAAGAATCCCCGGCTGGTGCTCTACAAGTTGCAGACCAAGGCCTATAAACTCAGCTTCCTGCTGGTGCCGATGTCGCTGCCGTGGCTGTGGCTGGTGTTCCTGTGGAAACGCGGTGTTGGCGTGTATGATCATGCCATTTTCGCGCTCTATTCGATCAGCTTCATGAGCCTGCTGTTCATTGCCGGCAGCCTGGCGCTGACAGCCAACATCGTGACAGAGGCCTTCTGGGTGCCGCTGCTGCTGGCGCCATCGCTTCACATGTTCGCGTCGCTGCGCGGTGCCTATGGCCTTGGCGTCTTAAGCGCCGGCTGGCGAACCGTCTATCTGTCGATCGCAGCGGCCTTCACGCTCAGCCTTTATTTCCTGATCCTGATCGTGGCGGGCGTGTTCGACTGATCATTCGGCAGCGGGCGGCAGCAGCATTCCGGTCGCAAGTTCTCCCGATGTTGGCAGCATCGGCACCTGGGCCACAGGAACCAGTTCGGTCAGATCATCCAGCCCGGTGGCCGCCCCCATATCCTTGAATCGCCGGGCCCGCGCCATCACGCGCGAATCTGCCTGGCCCACCAGCTTGTTCCAATTGCCCACCGCGCCTTCCAGCGACTTTTGCACGGCGGCGAAATTGCCCCCCATGATGCGCAGCGAATCATAAAGGTCGCGGCCCAGCTTTGCGATTTCGGCGGCTTCCTTGGCCAGCCGCGCCTGATCGCGCAGCGCCCCCACCGTGCGTGCCACGGCAACCAGATTGACCGGGCCAGCCAACACCACCTGGCGCTTGAAGAAGTCATTCATCAGCCCGCGATCCTGTTCCAGCGCGGCCCCCAGGAAATTCTCGCCAGGCACGAACAGCACGACAAACTCCACCGCACCGCCTACCGCCTTGGCATAATCCTTCTTGGCCAGACCATCCGCATGGGTTCGCACGGCGCGGGCGTGCGCGGCCAGATAGGTCTGCCGCGCGGCAATATCATCGCATTCGGCCGCACTCACATAGGCGTCGATCGAACATTTCACGTCGATCACCAGCACACGCCCGCCCGGCAGGTTGATCTTGAAATCCGGGCGCTGTTGCTTGCCATCCTCGCCATCGACCGACCATTGCGTTTCGAAATCAATGCCTTCCACCAGGCCGGCGGCTTCCAGCACGTTGCGGCACTGTTCCTCGCCCCAGCGCCCGGCCACCTTGCCGGACGACCGCAGCGCGGTTTCCAGTTTGGCCGCCGCGCCGCTCACCCGTTCCTGTCCCAGCACGACATTGGCCAGCTGCGCCTTCAGGTTGCCATAGGCTTCGTTGCGCGCTGCTTCCACTTCGCCCAGCCGGCTTTCATATTTGACCAGCGTGTCCTTCACTGGCGCGATCAGTTCGGCCAATTGGTTACGATTGGCTTCCAGGCCGGCCCCGGCCGCTTCGCGGTGCCTGGCCATCAGTTGCTCGGCGCTTTCCGCCAGCTTGGTCTGCGCCGCTTCCAGCGCTTTGCCGGCCAACGCCCCGAACGTTTCCTGCAGTCGCGCCAGTTCGGCCGCGTGGGCACGGTCACGCTCGCTCTGGCTGGCCTTGATCGCGGATAGCTCGTTGGCCAAGGCTTCGCGTGCCTGCTCGGCACCTTCCAGCGCCGCCAGCCGCTTCTGCTGCATTTCGATCTCCACGGCCGAACGGCCAATGGTTTCCCGGTGCAACGCCGCTTCGGCACGCAGGGCCGCCAGCTGCCGCCCGGCCACAAACCAGCCAAGGGCGACGCCAAGCAGCAACGCGACAAGAGCGATCAGGATTTCGGTCAAGTGCGGATCCTCTGACGGGCTTCCTGCAGAAACAGGAACGAGCCATGAACATAGCCGCAGTCGCGCCATCCCGCCAGAGCTTGCGAGCAGGCGGGCAAAGGGCCAAGGTTGTCGCCATGCGCACCCTTCTCCTCTCCGCCCTGCTCCTCACCTCCCCGGTTGAGGCTGCACCCTTCAGTTTCTCCGCCGCCAGGATCGGCGACGACGTGAAGGCCCTCGCCTCCGATGCCTTTGCCGGGCGGGGGCCGGGCGAGGTGGGCGAGGCGCAAACGCTGGCTTTCCTCGCCGCCCGCCTCCAGGCCGCCGGGCTGGAACCGGCCGGGCCCCAGGGCAGCTGGCTGCAACCGGTGCCGCTGATCCGGCTCGATCGCGCGCCCGGCGCCGCACTGTCGGTGCAGATGAACGGCACGGCGCTGCCGATTCGACTGGGCGAGAACGCCACGCTGGCGCTGCGCCTGCCCGGTGACATGGCGATCAGCGCCGCGCCGATGGTCTTTGCCGGGTTTGGCGTGGTGGCGGGTGGGCATGATCCCTATGCCGGGGTGGATGTGGCCGGCAAGGTGGTGCTGCTGCTCGCCGGCGATCCCGATGGTGAAGCCGGGGCCGATCTGGGCTTTGAAGGCCGCCGCCTTACTTATGCTGGCCGCGTCGGCAACAAGATGGCGGCCGCCGCCAAGGCCGGCGCCGTGGGCGCCATCGTGCTGCATGAGGATTTCGCCGCCTCCTATCCGCTGGCGCAGCTGGTCGGCACCGAACGCGTGGCGCAGATGGTGCCGGGCGCGACGACATTTGGCGGCGCTTTCCGCTTTGCCAGCTGGATCGAAGGCGGGCTGGGCCAGCGGTTGCTGGCCGCTGCGGGCCTGGATCTGGCTCGCGCCAAGGCCGCCGCTCGCAAAGCCGATTTCCGCGCCCTGCCGCTGCCCGCCACCGCCAACGCGAGCGGCCGGCTGACCGCGACGCCGTTCACCAGTTACAACGTCGTGGGCAAGCTGCCCGGCACGACCCAGGCCGGCGAGACCGTGCTGTTCGGCGCGCACTGGGATGCCAACGGGCAGGGTGTGGCCGATGCGAAGGGCGACGCCATCCGCAACGGCGCCATCGACAATGCCACCGGCACCGCCGAACTGATCGAGGTCGCCCGCGCCTTTGCCGCCGGCCCGCGCCCGGCACGCACTTTGGTGTTTGCGGCATGGACGGCGGAGGAAAAGGGCCTGCTCGGCGCCGAACATTACGCCGCCAATCCGCTGGTGCCGCTGGCGAGCACGGTGGCCGTGATCAATCTTGATCCGCATGTGCTGCTGCCGCGCACCCGCAGCCTGGAACTGATCGGCGGCGGACGCACCACGCTGGAAACCGATCTGGCCGATACCGCGAAAGCCATGGGCCTGGTGGTGGTGCCCGAGCCGAACCCGGAGGCCGGCTGGTATTTCCGGTCCGACCATTTCCCCTTTGCGCGTCTGGGCGTGCCGGCGCTGGCCTTCCGCGCCGGGCGCGATCTGGTGGCGGGCGGCGTGACGGCCGGGCAAGCGTTGATCGATGATTACAACCAGCGCTGCTATCACCAGCCGTGTGACGAGGTGCGCAGCAGCTTCACCTTCGAAGCCGCCGCGCAGGAGGCCGAGGCGGCGTGGCGCGTTGGGCTCGCCGTCGCCAACCGCTGGCAGAAGCCGGGTTGGACAGCGCAGCCGAAATTCTAGGCGCGGGACGGCAGCCGTGCGATCACCAGCGCGGCCACCACCATCAGCGCGCCCACCATTTCCAGCGACCCCGGCACTTCACCAAAACGCCACGCCCCGATCATCGCGCTGATGGCCGGCTGCACCAGCAGCGACAGACCCACAACCAGCGGCGACAGGTGGCGCACCGCATAAACGATCAGGCCCTGGCCCACCACCTGGCTGCCGATGGCGAGGCCCAGCACCGGGGTCCAATCCTGCGGCCAGAATACGCCGCTTGCCGCCAAGGGGGCGAGCGCAAGGGCGGAAGCCAGCGTTGCCAGCGCCAGCGCCGGCATCGCCTGCAGTGTGCCGCGCACCTTTTCGATGGCGATCAGATAGATGGTGTAAAAGACAGCGGCCGCCAGACAAAGCAGATCGCCCGCGAAATGACGCGGCGACAGTTCGGCACTGCGGCCGAGCAGCAGGGTCACCCCCGCCGCCGCAGAGGCCAGCGCCCACCATTGCGGCCGCGACAATTTCTGGCCGAGCACGAGCAGGCCATATAGCGGCAGCATGAACGTGGCGGCATTGGCCAACAGTGTCGAATTGGCCAGCGTGGTGCGCATGATGCCGAGGTGCCAGACGGACAGATCAGCCGCAAAGGCGAAGCCGGCCAGCGCCGTCAGCCCAACAATACCCAAAGTGGTGCCGGCAAAGCCCGCCGGTTTGCCGCCGGGGGCTCGCACGACAAAGGCCAGCGCCAGCAGGAACGGGACGGCCAGCGCCTGCCGCCAGAAGGCCGAAGCCAGCGGCCCCACATCGGCCAACCGCACCAGCCACGGGCCAAAGGCCAGGCAGGCCGATCCGGTGATCATGGCCGGAAAGGCCCAGCGCGCGCCGGCTTGCGCTGAATTGTCGGTGCTGCCCATGGAGGCTGCGCATAGGGGCTTTGCCACGTCGCGCAAGGGGGTTACGCAA
Source organism: Sphingomonadales bacterium 32-65-25 (assembly GCA_002280855.1). Taxonomy (GTDB): domain Bacteria; phylum Pseudomonadota; class Alphaproteobacteria; order Sphingomonadales; family Sphingomonadaceae; genus Sandarakinorhabdus. The sequence continues at coordinate 96,815 of NCEU01000008.1, forward strand.
TGGACATGACCGCTGAACCGCTTTCCCTTTCGCCCCGCCAATGGCTGGTGCAGCTGCGCCGGGGCATCGATCATGCCGAAATCCTGGCCAGCGTGGAGGAGGATGCGCGCTGGACGGGGCGTTATCTGTTCATGGTGGTGATCGCCGCCGGCATCGCCATGCTGGGGCTGTTGCTGTCGTCCCCAGCCGTGGTGATCGGCGCTATGCTGCTGTCCCCGTTGATGGGGCCGATCGTCGGGCTGGGTTTTGGCCTGGCCGTGTGGGATCTGGTGGCGATGCGGCGGGCGCTGGTGGCGCTGGCTTTGGGCGTGGCGGTGGCGGTGGGCTTTGCCGCGCTGCTGGTGATCTTCTCGCCACTGCAAACCGTGACCGACGAGATTGCGGCCCGCACCCGGCCCAATCTGTTCGATCTTGTGGTGGCGCTGCTGTCGGGGCTGGCAGGCACCTTTGCCACGCTGCGCAGCCGGCAGGGCGCCATCGTGGGCGTGGCCATCGCCACCGCCGTGATGCCGCCGCTGGCCACGGTGGGCTTTGGGATCGCCACAGCCAATGCCGATGTGGCCGGCGGCGCGGCTTTTCTGTTCTTTACCAACCTGATGGCGATCGCGCTGGCCTGCGCGGCGATGGCGCGCCTCTATGGCTTTGGCGCCAGCCTGTCGCCGCGGCAGGGTGCCGTGCAGGGCGCATTAATCCTGATCACGCTGGTGGCGCTGGCAGTGCCGCTGGGGCTGGCGCTGCGCCAGATCGGCTGGGAAAGCCTGGCCCAACGCCGGGTGCGCGAAACATTGATGGCCGAATTCCCGCGCCCCAGCCGGCTGGGAGAGGTGGAGCTGGTGCTGGACAGCACACCGATCAGCGTGAATGCACTGGTGTTCACCGCCCGGCCGCGCCGCGGCGTCGAATCAGCGTTGGAAGCCCGCCTGTCCGGCGCGCTCGGTCGCGAGGTCACGCTGACACTGGAACAAGTGCCGCTGGGCGGGATCGAAACGCCCGCCGAACCCCGCCCCACCGCCCGGCCAGGGGCCGAACTGGCGCAACGGCTGGCGCTGGTGGCAGGCGTGCCCGCCGAATCCATCCTGATTGACCGAGAGGCCAAACTAGCCCGCGTCGTGGCAGCGTCGCTGCCGGGCGCCGGGCTGTCGAGTTTCCGAACGCTCGAACGCCGGGTGGCCGCCACCGCGCCCGGTTGGCGGGTGTTGCTGGTGCCGCCGCCGCTGCCACCCGATCCGGCCGATCCCGAAACCGTGGCCTGGGCCGCCGAACGGCTTGATCTGGCCGTGGTCGCCAGCGGCGATGCCGATGCGCTGGCCACCACGTTGGCCGCACGCGGCGTGCAGGTTGATCGCCAGCCCGGCCGCGGACCGGCGCGCCTGGCCTGGGCGGTGCCTCCCGTCTGAAGCAAGCGCACGGGCCGGGTAGCTATTGTCGGAATTCTACAATCGGTTTCCAGCAACTGATCCTATGAACAATCCGCGACCCGTGGAAGGCCAGTTTTTCAGGCCTTCCCGAACTTGAACGGCCCGGATGGCTCTGCTGTCCGGGCCGCTTTTTTGTGGCGCGTTGCCAAAATGGTTCTTTCTGTTATCGTTAGGTAATAGGGTTGCAATGAATGCTGTGGCAGCAGCGGACAAGGCATGACCAGCCGGGGAGGGCAGGCCATGATTTCCATCCAGTATTTCGAGCCGCCGCCGGCACTGCGGCTGCACGTGTCGGCGCTTTATTGGTTCGAAACCGCGGCGCCGGGGTTTTCTGATCTGATGCGCGCCGAACTGGGCCAGATCCGGCTGTTGGTCGATGGCGTGGCCCGCAACAACTATAAATCGGGCAGGCAATGGGAGGGCAGCGGGGCCATCCTGCAGGGCCCGACCACCGCACCCACCCATTATAGTGCAAATACCCGGCTTCGCCTGTTTGGCATTGGCCTGCTGCCCCTGGGCTGGGCCGAACTGATCGGGCTTTCGGCTGACGAACTGGCCGACAATGCCACCGATCTGGGCAGCGTGTTGCCACCGGCGCTGGTGACAAACCTGATGGACGCGCTTGCCAGCGCATCCACCAATGCCGGCCGCGCCCGCGTGGTCACCGATTTCCTGCAGGCGCGGCTGGCGGCCAACCGTCACGCCGCTCGCTGGTTCACCCGGCTGGCCGATGAATGGCTCACCGCCAGCCCCAATCCACAGGTTGATGCACTGGTGGCGGCCTCGGGCATGTCGTCACGCTCGGTCGAACGGCTCACCAACCGAATCTACGGCACTTCGCCCAAGCTGTTGGCGCGCAAATATCGGGCGCTGAGCGCTGCGGTGCGCTTGGGCATGGGCGACGCGCAAGGCTGGTCGGATGCGGCGGGCGATGCCTTCTATGATCAGGCACACTTCATTCGCGAATTCAGCGCCTTCACCGGCCTTACCCCGGCGCGCTTCCAGGCCCAGCTCGCCCCGCTCACCCGCGCCACCATGACCCAGCGCCGGCACCTGCCTGGCCTGCCCAGCCTGGTGCGCATCGCCTGAGCGTGACGCCGGGCCCAAAGCGGCGCAAACCTTGACACCAGCCGGCCCGAACCGCATAAGTAGACCAGATTTGTCCACTTTGCGGGCACCGCTGGGAACCGACGCTTGATTCGTCTCACCAACCTTGCCGATTATGCCGTCGTCGTGATGGCCGCGGCCGCGCGGGAGCCGGGGGTGAAATTGTCGGCGGCGCGGGTGGCGGAATTGACGATGATCCCGGCGCCCACCGTGGCCAAGCTGATGGGCACACTGGCGCGCGGCGGGCTGCTGACCGCATCGCGCGGCGTGGCCGGTGGCTTCACCCTTTCCCGCGACCCGGCCAACATCAGTGTCGTGGACGTGGTGGAAGCGGTGGACGGCCCGATCGCGCTGACCAGCTGTGCCGGGAACGACGTGAACGACTGCGTGATGGAAGGCCATTGCGCGATCCGGGGCCATTGGGCCCCGATCAACCAGGCCGTGCGTGGCGCGCTTGCCGCCGTGACACTGGCCGATCTGGTGCGGCCGGCGGCAGCGGCGGCACCTTTGGCGGCGCCCGCCCCGGCGCTGGCTGACTGACTGAAAGAGACGAGTGATGTCTGAAGACGTGTCTGCCACTGCCGTGGACAATGAACCTGTTCAGGATGCCCCCATCCAGGATGCCGAAGCACGTGCCGCGGTTGCCGATCTTGCCACCTACAAATGGGGCTTTTCCACCGACGTTGAATCGGAAATGGCCCCGAAGGGGCTGACCACCGATACCGTCCGCTACATCTCCGCCAAGAAGGGCGAGCCCGAATGGCTGCTCGACTGGCGGCTGAAGGCGTTTGCCAAGTGGGAAGCGATGGAAAGCCCGGATTGGGCCAAGCTCGATATCGCGCCGATCGATTATCAGGACGCTTATTATTACGCCGCGCCCAAGGCCAAGCCGACCCTGGCCTCGCTCGATGAACTCGATCCCGAAATCCGACGCACCTATGAAAAGCTCGGCATTCCGATCGAGGAGCAGAAGATGCTGGCCGGCGTCGAAGGCTCGCGCCGGATCGCCGTCGATGCCGTGTTCGACAGCGTGTCCGTCGCCACCACTTTCCGTGCCGAACTGGAAAAGGCCGGCGTCATCTTCCGCTCGATCAGCGAGGCGGTGAAGGAATATCCCGATCTGGTGAAGAAGTGGCTGGGCAGCGTCGTGCCGGTCACCGACAATTATTTTGCCTGCCTGAACTGCGCCGTCTTTTCCGATGGCACCTTCGTCTACATCCCGCCGGGCGTGCGCTGCCCGATGGAGCTGAGCACCTATTTTCGCATCAACGCCGCCAACACCGGCCAGTTCGAACGCACGCTGATCATCGCCGACAAGGGCAGCTATGTCTCCTATCTGGAAGGCTGCACCGCCCCGATGCGCGATGAAAACCAGCTGCACGCCGCCGTGGTGGAACTGGTTGCGCTGGACGATGCCGAGATCAAATATTCGACCGTGCAGAACTGGTATCCGGGCGATGCGGAAGGCAAGGGCGGCATCTACAATTTCGTCACCAAGCGCGCCAACTGCCTGGGAAAGAACAGCAAGGTGAGCTGGACGCAGGTTGAAACCGGCAGCGCCATCACCTGGAAATACCCCAGCTGTGTGCTGTCGGGCGATGGCAGCGTGGGTGAATTCTACTCGGTCGCCGTGACCAACAATCGCCAGCAGGCCGATACCGGCACCAAGATGATCCATCTGGGCAAGAACACCACGTCCACCATCGTGTCGAAGGGCATCAGCGCCGGGCGCTCAAGTGGCACATACCGTGGCCTGGTGCGGGTGGCGGCGACGGCGGAAGGCGCGCGCAACCACACCCAGTGCGACAGCCTGCTGCTCGGCAGCCAGTGCGGCGCCCACACCGTGCCTTATATCGAGGTGCGCAACCCCAGCGCCACCATCGAGCATGAAGCCACCACGTCCAAGATCAGCGACGATCAGCTCTTCTATGCCCAGTCGCGCGGGCTGGATGCGGAAGCTGCCGTCAGCCTGATCGTCAACGGCTTCTGCCGCGAGGTGTTGCAGCAGCTGCCGATGGAATTCGCGGTGGAAGCGCAGAAGTTGCTCGGCATCAGCCTGGAAGGCAGCGTGGGATGAGGCTGGCTCTGGGCCTTGTTCTGCTCAGTCTCGCCGCGTGCGATGCCGCGCCGCCGCGCCCCGATCCCAAGGGCCAGCAGCTTCGCGCCGAGCTCGACAAGCTTACTGCCGATTATGGCAAGTGCGTCGATGAGAAGGTCGCCGCGGCCGACGTGTCGAACGATCCGGCCGGCAGCATCGCCATCGAAGCGGTGAAGGCCTGCCGCCCGCTGCGCGGCGCACTCAGGCTCAAGGTCGCCTCCTTCGACCGCCTTGGCCACCCGAACCATACAGCCAATCAGGCCGAGGCCGTTGCCGAAGCCAGCGTGGGCGTGATCGAAAAAGAACTGCGCGAACAGGCGGTGGTCACCATCGTCAAGCGCCAGAACCAGACCCGTTAAGGACTGCCCCCAAATGCTCGTTATCGACAATCTCACCGCCGAAATCGATGGCAAGACCATCCTGAAGGGCCTGACACTGACCGTGAATGCCGGTGAGGTGCACGCCATCATGGGGCCGAACGGCGCCGGCAAATCCACCCTGTCCTATGTGCTGGCCGGCCGCGCTGGTTATGAAGTGACCGGCGGTTCCGTCACCTTCCGCGGTGAGGATCTGCTGGCCAAGGCACCGCACGAACGCGCGGCTGCCGGGCTGTTCCTGGGCCTGCAATATCCGGTGGAGATTCCCGGCGTTTCGAACCTGCTGTTCCTGCGCACGGCGCTCAACGCCCAACGCACGCTGCGCGGCGAAGCGGAAGCATCCGGCGCCGAATTCATGAAGCTGGCCAAGGCCGCCGCCGAGAAGCTGGGCCTGCCGTTCGACATGATGAAGCGCGCCGTGAACCAGGGTTTTTCGGGCGGCGAGAAGAAGCGCAACGAGATGGTGCAGATGCACATCCTGCAGCCGTTCATGGCGGTGCTGGATGAAACGGATTCCGGCCTCGACATCGACGCGCTGCGCGTCGTTTCTGATGGCATCAATTCGATGCGCGGGCCAGATCGTGCCACGCTGCTGATCACCCATTATCAGCGCCTGCTCGATTATGTCGTGCCCGATCATATCCACGTGCTGATGGATGGCCGCATCGTCCATTCGGGCGGCGCGGAACTGGCGCACAAGCTGGAGGCGGAAGGCTATTCCGCCATCGCCGCATGAGCGCGCTGCCCACCCGCAAGGATGAAGCCTGGCGCTACAGCGACCTCAAGGCGGTCGCCCGCCACTGGCCGGTTGCGGTCGAACCAGTGGTGGTGCCGGCCGGCGAGAGCCACGCCGACATCATCCGCGCCACGGACGAAGGCATCCGCCACCTCGCCATCAATATCGGCGCGGGCGGCGTGTATCGGATGACCATATTGGATTCAGGCCGCGCCTACGGCCGCATTGCGCTCGACGTGACGCTACACGACGGCGCTGATTTCCAGCTTGGTGCGATCCTGATTGGCCGGGGTGCGCAGACCATCGAACTGGTCACCACCGTGCGCCATGTCGGCCCAAATTCGACCAGCCGCCAGATCGTGCGCGCGGTCGCGGGCGGCACCGCCACCACCTCCTATCTCGGCCAGGTCGCCGTGGCGCGCGAAGGCCAGAAGACCGACGCCAGCCAGTCATTCAAGGCCATCCTGCTCAACCGCGGTGCAACAGCCAACGCCAAGCCGGAGCTGGAAATCTTCGCCGATGATGTGAAATGCGCCCACGGCGCTGCCATCGGCGAGATCGACAACAATGCCCTCTTCTACATGACCAGCCGCGGCGTGCCCCCCGCCCAGGCCCGCGCCCTGCTCACCCGCGCCTTCCTGTCGGATGCGCTGGAGGGCCTGGACGAAGCCACCACCGAAGCGCTCGACGCCGAGATCACCGCCCTGCTGGAGACGGCAGCGTGAGCGTGGCCACCGCGCCTGCCTTGCTCAATCTGAAGGGCGATTTCCCCGGGCTTGCCGGCGATTGGGCCTATCTCGACACGGCGGCAACGTCGCAGAAACCGCAAGCGGTGATCGACGCCATCGCCCGCGTCTATGGCCCGGATTACGCCACCGTGCATCGGGGCGTCTATGAGCGCTCCGCCACGATGACGCTGCGCTTTGAAGAAGCCCGTGCCACCGTCGCCCGCTTCATCGGGGCCGCGTCGCCGGATGAAGTGGTGTTCGTGCGCGGCGCCACCGAAGGCATCAACCTGGTCGCGCAAAGCTGGGGCCAGCGCTTGGCTGCCGGTGACCGCATCCTCATTTCCGCACTGGAACATCACAGCAATATCGTGCCGTGGCAGATGCTGTGCGAACGCAGCGGCGCCCTGCTCGACGTCGCGCCGCTCACCGACGATGGCCGGATCGATGAAGATGCGCTGATCGCCATGATCCGGCCGGATACGAAGCTGGTCAGCATCGCCCATATCTCCAACGTGCTCGGCGGCGTTGCCGATGTGCGCCGCATTGCCGATGCCGCCCATGCCGCCGGCGCGCTTGTGATGGTTGATGGCTGCCAGGCCGCCCCGCGCCTTGCGCTCGACATGGCGGCGCTGGATTGTGATTTCTATGTGCTGTCCGGCCACAAGCTGTATGGCCCGACCGGCATCGGCGTGCTGTGGGCGCGGGCCGAGATTCTCGCCTCCATGCCGCCGTGGCAGGGCGGCGGCGCCATGATCGAAACGGTGACGTTCGAGAAGACGACCTATGCCCCGCCGCCCGGCCGTTTCGAAGCCGGCACCCCGCACATCGAAGGTGTGATCGGCCTGGCCGCCGCCATCGATTATGTGGAAAGCATCGGGATCGACCGCATCCACGCCCATGAAGCCGCGCTGGTTGCAAAGGCCCGCGAAGCCCTCGCCGGCCTCAACTCCATCCGCCTGTGGGGGCCGGAAGATTCGGCCGGCATCCTCAGCTTCACCATGCAGGGGGTGCATCCGCACGACATCGGCACCATATTGGATGAAGCGGGTGTGGCCATTCGCGCCGGGCATCATTGCGCCCAGCCGTTGATGAACCTGCTCGGCGTGCCGGCCACCGCCCGTGCCAGTTTCGGCCTCTATTCCAGCCCGCGCGATGTCGAGCGGCTGGTGGATGGGCTTGCCCGTGTTTCCCGTATTTTTGGGGTCAAATAATGTCTGATCGCGCCTTCGAAGTTGAAGAAGTCAACGAAGCCAAGCCGGTGGCCAAGGCGCCGCCGATCCGCGCCATGCAGGAAGCGGAATCGAGTGGCCACACGCCGGACTATCTTGATGGCTTCCTCAAGCAGAAGCCCGAGCCGGCCCCTGCCGACGCGAGCAGCGACCTCGTGGATGAAATTGTTGCCGCCCTGCGCCAGATCCACGATCCGGAAATCCCGGTGAACATCTATGATCTTGGCCTCATCTATGGCGTCGAAGTCGATAACGGTCACGCCGTGGTGACGATGACGTTGACGACGCCAACCTGCCCGGTGGCCGAATCCATGCCCGGCGAAGTCGAAATCCGCGTCTGCGCCGTGCCGGGTGTGCAAAGCTGCGACGTCAATCTGGTATGGGAACCGTCGTGGGACCCCGGCAAGATGACCGACGAAGCCAAGCTCGAGATGGGAATGTTGTGATGGAACAGACGACAACTCTGCGTCGCCCTCGCCCCGCGCCCTTGATCGTGACCGAAGGGGCTTCCAACCGCATCGCCGCGATCCTGGCCGCCGCCCCGGCCGATGCCGTGGGCGTGCGCCTGTCCACCCCGCGCCGCGGCTGTTCCGGCCTGGCCTATGATCTGGCGTACGTGACCGCTGCCAAGCCGGCAGACGAGCGCATCGACACGCCCGGCGGCACCTTGTTCGTCGACGGCGGCAGCCTGATGTATCTGATCGGCAGCACGATGGACTGGCGCGAGGATGATTTCACCGCTGGCTTCGTGTTCAACAACCCCAACGCCAAGGGCAGCTGCGGCTGCGGGGAAAGCTTCACGGTCTGACGGTGCGGCATCGCGGCAAGGGCGCTCCGGCGGCTGAGCCGCTATCCCGCCCTTCATGCGCTTCCCCCTTACCCGCGACGATGCCCTTGCCCGCCTGAAGGAGTTCGTCCCGCTGGCCGGCCGCGCCTATGCCGCGCGGCGCAATCATGATGGCGGGCCAGACGGCAAGGCGACCACCTCATTGCTGTCCCCCGCCATCCGCCGCCGGCTGCTGAGCGAGGCAGAAGTCGCCGCCGCTGCCATCGCTGCTCATGGTTTCACCGGAGCGGAAAAGTTCGTGCAGGAAGTTTGCTGGCGCACCTATTGGGTCGGCTGGCTGCAGCAGCGCCCGGAAATCTGGACGCGATGGCAGGCCGATGTGGTGCGCATGGAGGCGATGCTGGCCGAGGTCGGCAAATGGCAGCGCCGGTACGAACTCGCACTCACCGGCAACACCGGCATCGACTGTTTCGATACCTGGGTGCACGAGCTGATCGAAACCGGCTGGCTGCACAACCATGTGCGGATGAGCTTTGCCAGCATCTGGTGCTTCACCCTGCGCCTGCCGTGGCAACTGGGCGCAGCCTTCTTCTACAAGCACCTCCTCGATGCTTGCCCGGCCAGCAACACGCTTGGCTGGCGCTGGGTGGTGGGCCTGCAAACGGCCGGCAAGACCTATCTGGCCCGCGCCGATCTGATCCGCGACCTTTCGGGCGGGCGCTTTGCCGTGGACGCGCCATTGGCCCGCGAGGCCACACCGTGGCCGGCGGACATCATCCCGCCACCGATCACGCCCGCACCGGTGATCCAAGCCGATTCCACCGCCCGCACCGGTCTGTTCGTCACCACGGAAGATACCAGCCTTGAAACGCTGGCCCTGCCCGGCGCCATCGTGGCGCTGGCCGCCACAGCTGATATCGGCGGAACCCCGGCGCCGCTGAAACACCAGGTCGCGATGGCGATGCTGGCCGACGGTCTGCAACGCGCCGCCACGCGGCTGGGGCTGGAGCCGGAACGTGTCGATGCCACCTTCGGCGTGGACGCCATGCGCGATTGGGCCGCCCGCCACCGGCTGACGCAGATCATCACCGCTGATGCGCCCGTTGGCCCGGTGAAGGACCGGCTCGACGTGCTGGCCCCCGCGCTGGCTGCCGACGGCGTGCAGCTGGTGCGGTTGCGGCGGGCGTGGGACGATGTCGCTTGGCCGCACGCGAAGAAAGGCTTCTTTCCGTTCAAAGCGGCGATTCCGAAGCTGCTGGCGCTGCCAGCAGCCGCAATTGCCTGAGGCGGCTTTATCAAAGAGTCAGCAAACTGCTGTTATGAGGTAACCATGTTGTTGCGCCCGTTGCTTCTGCTTCCCCTGCCGCTGCTGCTCGGCGGGTGCCTGATGAGCGCCGCCAAAACCATCATCACCGCACCGATCAAGGCCGGCGAAATCATCTACGACACCGCCACTGAAAGCCAGGAAGAGGCCGACATCAAGCGCGGCCGCGCCGCCCGCAAGGCGGATGAGCAGGCCGAGCGCGACGCCCGCGCAGCGCAAAAGGCAGCCAAACGTGCAGCACGCGAGCGGCGGCGCGCTGCAGAGGACGCCCCGCGCTAATCACCCCTTGCGGGTGACGCGGCCACCGTCCACGGTGCTGGCCATGGGGGAAACGCGCACTTTCGCAGGCCATCCGGTGGGCCTGACCATCGTCACCGTGGCGGAAGCGCTGCAGGCGGCCGGCGTCTATGGCGTGCAGGCGCTGCTCATCCTCTATATGGCGAATTTCCTGTTCACGCCCGATCAGCTGGCCAGTGTTGGCGGCTTCGATGCATGGCGCGGCCTGCTGGAAAGCCTGTTCGGCCCGATGAGCCTGCAGGCGCTCGCCACCCAGACCATGGGGCTTTATCTTGGCCTCTTCTTCCTCACCCCGCTTCTGGGCGGATGGTTGGGCGATCGCCACTGGGGCCCGCGCCTCACCTGCATCCTGGGTGCGGTGCTGGCCACGACCGGCATGGTAATGGTGGTGATCCCGGCAACATTCCTGCCCGGCCTGCTGGTCTGCGCATTCGGCGCGGGCGCGTTGCGCTGCAACCTGAACGCACAAACCGGCCATCTCTATGCCCGCGACGATGGTCGCCGCGATGCGGCCTTCTCCATTCTTGCCGCCGGCCTCAACACCGGCGCCTTCCTCGGCCCGCTGCTCATCGGCGCGCTGGGCGAACGGGTGAACTGGCAATGGGGCTTTGCCGCGGCCAGCGGCTGCATGGCACTAGCCGCGATCACGCTGCTGGTGGGCAACGGCCTGATGCCGGCCGATACCCCGCCCGAAACCCGCCGCAGCGCCCGGTTGGAACCGGGCGACGGCAAGACGATCGCAGCGCTGATCGGCGTCATGCTGCTCACCAGCCTGTTCTGGCTGGCGCAATCGCAGGTGTGGAACGTCTATTCACTGTGGGGCCGCGATCATCTGGATCGCATGGTGCTGGGCTTTGACGTGCCCGTTACCTGGCTGCAGGCGTTTGACAGCCTGGCCCCCATTCTCGCCGTGCCGCCGGCGCTGGCGCTGTGGCGCTGGCAGGCGGCACGCGGCAAGGAGCCGAAGGAACTGGGCAAGATCGGCATCGGCATGGCGCTGATGGGCAGCGCCTTTGTCTGGCTGGCGGCGGGCAGCGGGCCGGCTCCCACGCCGATCCTGTGGGTTGTCGTCTTCCACCTCGTGCTCAACACCGGCTGGCTCTACCTCGTTCCCACGGTGAACGCGCTGTTTTCCCGCGCCGCCCCGATGGCCATCACCGGCGTGATGCTGGGCGCGGTGCAGTTCGCGGTGTTTCTTGGCAGCACCATATCGGGCTGGTTGGGGCGCTTTTACGAGACGATGGACATCAGTGCCTTCTGGCTGCTCCACGCCGCCTTCCCGCTGGCGGGCGCTGCGATCATGTGGGCCGTGCGCGGGCGGTTGGGGCGCGTGCTCAAACTTTAATCGTCTGGACCCAGGCTCGGATCGAGATCACGCGGCCGCACGAACTTGGTCAGCTCCGCCCGGCCGCCATCAATCTGCGCCCAACGATCGATGGCGATGTCGAGCCGCGCCAGCGTCGCGGTCGGATATTTCAGCTCCGCCTCGGCCCGCAGTTTCCCGCCCGGCGGCACCAGTTCCAGCAGCAGATCTTCCAGCCCCGGATTGTGGCCGACCAGCATGGCATCGGAAAACTCGTCGGAAAAACCGGCGCAGAGTTCGATCAACGTGGCGGATGAGGACAGATAGATGCGCTGTTCATACACCGGCGCCAGCGGGCGGTTCATGCCGGCTTCCAGGCCTTCGATTGTCTGGCGCACACGCACCGCCGGGCTGGCAAACACCAGCGCGAAATCCGGCATGTCGCCGCGCCTGATCGCTGCACCCAGCCACTGCCCCACCTTCATCGCCGCCCGCCGGCCGCGATCGTTCAACGGCCGATCGAAATCCCGCAGCAGGGGATCGTCATAGCCGGACTTGGCGTGGCGCAAGAGCGTGAGCGTCTTCATGTGTGGCCAAGGCTTGGCACATCAGTGGCGGCGATTCCAGAGGCCGAAACGCCGGCCTTCACCAATCGCACCGCCTCTTCCAGCGATACGCGCTCGATCGGCACACCGGGCGGGAAGGCGCCGAGCAGCCGCGACGGCACCGCCGGCCCCAGCAGCACGAAATGGCCATGATCATCGGCGCGCCGGATCAGCCGGCCGAACGCCTGCGCCAGCCGGCCCATCACCACCCGATCATCAAAGCTGTTACCGCCACCCGCCAGCCGCCTTGCTGCGTGCAACACGGTGCGACGCGGCCACGGCACGCCTTCCATGATCACCTGCCGCAAGGACGTGCCCGGCACATCCACCCCATCGCGCAGCGCATCCGTACCCAGCAGGCTCGCCCCCGGTTCGGCCCGGAAGATATCAACCAGCGTTGCCGTATCGATGGGATCGACATGCTGGGCATAAAGCGGCAGGCCAGCGCGCGCCAAGGGGTCGGCCAGCCGCGCATGCACCGCGCGCAGCCGGGCAATGGCCGTGAACAGACCCAACGTGCCGCCGCCCGCCGCCTCGATCAGCATGCGATAGGCATGGGCCAGCCCGGCGATATCGCGCGGTTTCACGTCGGTCACGATCAGCACGCGCGCCTGGGCGCTGTAATCAAACGGGCTTGATGCCGCGAAATGCTTGGCCGGGCGCGGCAGCCGCGCCGCGCCGGTACGCAGTTCGGCATCCCGCCAATCATCGGCCAACGCATCGGGCCGCGACCGGAGCGTGGCCGACGTCACCAGCACGCCATGCGCCGGTTCCAGCACCGCACCGGAAAAGGGCCGCATCGGATCGAGCCAACGGCGCTGGATGCCGACATCGAGCAGACGCCCTTCCGCCCGGGCCAGATCCAGCCAGTCGATGAAATCCGGATCGGCCGGGCCGCCCAATCGGGCCAAAAGTTGCTGCCACGCGCCCAGCAACTGCGCCCGCAGCGTCAGCCCGGCGCGCGCGCCTTCCACTCGCGCCCGCGCGCCGCCGTCGAGCCAATCGGGCGGATCCTCGAGCAGCAGCGCCAGCCGGCCTTCCAGCTGCGCCATCGGCGTCACCATCGCGCCCAATGCCGCACTGGCCGCCGCAGCCGCCTCCACCAGACGCGGCAGCACTTCGGCGACTTCGGTTTCGAGGCCGTAGCCGTGATCAGCCTCCTCGGCGCGCGCCAGCACTTGGCCGCGCACGGCAGCGAACAGGCCTTCCAGCGGACCCTCCGGATCGTCGGTGCCCACCCGCCCCAGCCAGCCTTCGCCGGGCAAGTGCCGCGCCGCCGCCGCAATACGCTCCACCGCCAGCGCAGCCTCGTCATCATAGCTGATCGCGTCGGCCAGCCGGGCCGCCAGCCCGCGCCGTCGGCCCCGGCCGGCGGCGCGTTCCGGGCCGAGCAGCCAGTTCTTCAATTCCACCGCCTCGCGGCCGGTCAGCGCCACCGCGAACGTTGCATCGGCGGCATCAAACAGGTGATGGCCTTCGTCGAACACCAGCCGGGTGAGGCCGCTGCCTTCCGCCCGGCCACGCGCCGCGTTGATCATCACCAGAGCATGATTGGCGATCACCAGATCGGCCTGAGCGCTGGCCCGGGTCGCGCGTTCGATGAAACAGCTGCGATAATGCGGGCAGGCGGCATAGATGCACTCCCCGCGCCTGTCGGTGAGGCCGGCAAAGCTGGTGCGGCCAAACAGCGGCGGCAACCAGCCGGGCAGATCGCCGCCCACCATGTCGCCATCGCGCGTGTATTCCGCCCAGCGCTCCGCCAGCCGCGCAAACACCGCCGCGCGCCCGCCAAAACCGCCCTGCACCGCGTCTTCCAGGTTGAGCAGGCACAGATAATTTTCGCGGCCCTTGCGCACCACCACCTTGGCGCGGCGCTCGGCCGGATCGGGCCACACCCGCGCGGTTTCGGCATCCAGCTGGCGTTGCAGGGCCTTGGTGAAGGTCGCCACCCACACGGTCCCTTGCGCCTCGCGCGCCCACAGCGCCGCCGGGGCGAGATAGCCCAGCGTTTTTCCGATGCCCGTCCCGGCTTCGGCCAGCATCATCTGCGGCGCGCCGCTGGCATCGCGCGGGGCGAACGCCGCCGCTGCCGCCCGCGCATAATCACGCTGGCCGTCACGCTGTTCCGCGCCTGTCCCCACCAGCCGTGCCAGTTCCGCCGCCACGGCACCATCTTCCAGCGCGACCACACGCGGCGTGGGGCGCGGTGGCGCTTCCTCCCATTTGGGGAGCAGCTGGAACACATGGCGTTCGGGCGCGCGCGGCTTTTCGATCAGCTTGGCCAAATGCGGCGCCCAGCCCCAGCGTTGGCGGGCGAGGCTTTGCAATGACGTCCACGCGCCATGCCGTTCCGGCCAATCGGGCTGTGCCGCCACCGCCAGCAACGCCCCGGCCGCGCGCTGCAGGAAGCCGGCATCACTCTCACCCTTGGGCGGCGCGATCCCCAACGCCGCCGCCAGCCCATGCGCCGTCGGCACGGCAAAGCGCGCCGGGTGCAGAAAAGCGAACAGTTCGAGCAGATCAAGGCCCGACAATTCGCCAATCCCCAGCCGGCTCGCCGTCACCGGCGCATTCAGCAGCAGGTGCGGGCTGTCCCCCGCCCGCGCCATTGCCTCGCCGCGCCCTACACCACGCACGCTGCCATCGGGCGCGGCAATCCACACCCCGGCATGGCTGGCCACCAGCGCCGGGATCGCCAGCGGCGCATCGCGGGATTCAGTTGCACTCATGAAGTTCAGTCGCCAGAGGAAGGCCGAACCCAACCGATAGCCAAAAGCCATGACCATCACCACCGAAACCCTGCAAGCCGCCGCTCTTGAGAACAAGGCCTGGCCGTTCGAGGAAGCCCGCAAGGTGCTGGCGCGCTATCCGAACGGCGTGCCGGCCGGCCACGCGGTGATCTTCGAGACCGGTTATGGTCCGTCGGGCCTGCCGCACATCGGCACCTTTGGCGAAGTGGTGCGCACCACCATGGTCCGCCGCGCCTTCGAAGCGCTGGTGCCGGGCGTGAAGACGCGCCTGATCGCCTTTTCCGACGATATGGACGGGCTGCGCAAGGTGCCGGACGGCATTCCCAACCCCGAAATGCTGCGCGAAGACCTGGGCAAGCCACTGACCCAGGTGCGCGACCCGTTCGGCACGCACAGCAGCTTTGGCGCCCACAACAACGCCCGACTGCGCGCCTTCCTCGATTCGTTCGGGTTCGATTACGAATTCCTCAGCTCGACCGAATGCTACGCCAGCGGCATGTTCGATGCGACGCTGCTGCGCATTCTGACGCATTATGACGACGTGATGGGCATCATCCTGCCCACCCTCGGCCCCGAACGCCGCGCCACCTACTCGCCGTTCCTGCCGGTCGATCCCGTCTCCGGCCATGTGCTGCAAGTGCCGATCATCGCGCGCGATGTCGCGGCGGGCACCGTCACCTACGTCCGCCCCGGCACCAACGACACCGTCACCGTCCCCGTCACCGGTGGCCATTGCAAGCTGCAGTGGAAGGTGGATTGGGCAATGCGCTGGCTGGCGCTGGGCGTCGATTACGAAATGGCCGGCAAGGACCTGATCGATTCGGTCATGCTCTCCGGCAAGATCGTGCGCGCGCTGGGCGGCAACCCGCCGGCCGGCTTCAATTACGAGCTGTTCCTGGATGGCGAAGGCGCCAAGATCAGCAAGTCCAAGGGCAACGGCCTCACTATCGAACAATGGCTGGATTACGGCCCGCCTGAAAGCCTCGCGCTCTACATGTTCCAGAGCCCGCGCAAGGCCAAGCGCCTGCATTACGACGTGATCCCGCGCGCCATCGAGGATTATGCCGATTTCCTCAGCCGTTACCCGGAACAGCCGATCGAACAACAGCTCGGCAACCCGGTGCACCATATCCACGAAGGCAAGCCGCCGGCACAAATTCTGCCCGTCAGCTTCTCGCTGCTCTTGAACCTCGCTTCGGTCGCCGCCACCGACGATCCGGCGCGGCTGTGGGGCTTCGTGAAGAAATACGCCCCCGGCTCCAGCCCGGAAACCCACCCGATGCTCGATCGGCTGGTGCACCACGCCGCGGCGTATGCGCGCGATTTCGTCGTCCCCGGTCTCAACCGCCGCGCGCCGACCGAGACCGAAGCCGTAGCCCTGCGCGACCTCGACGCGCGTCTGGCGGCCGTGGGCGAAGACGGCGACGCCGAAGCCTTTCAGTTCGAAGTCTACGAAGCCGGCAAGGCCGCCGGCTACGAAAACCTGCGCGACTGGTTCAAATCGCTCTACGAAATCCTCATCGGCAGCCAGAACGGCCCCCGCATGGGCGGCTTTATTGCCCTCTACGGGCTGGCCCAAAGTCGCGCCCTGATCGCGGACGCGCTGGCGCAGGGCTGACGCTTTTTTGCCTCCGGTGGGCGGGGCCCCTGCCCACCGGAAGCCCCGTCTTCCAAACCTCTCTTAAATCCCCACCCCGCCATCAATCGTCTGCGTGGTGCCCGTGATCATCGCGGCAGCCGGGCTGGCGAGGTAAAGCACCAGTGATGCCACTTCATCGGCGGTGGCGTGACGTTTGATGGCCATGCCGGAATGCATCATCTTGGCCATCGGGCCGTCTGCCGGGTTCATGTCGGTGTCGACCGGGCCGGGCTGCACCACGTTGACGGTGATGCCGCGCGCACCGAAATCGCGGGCCAGGCCGCGGCCGATGCCCTGCACGGCGGATTTGGACATCCCATAGGCCGTACCGCCGGGCCACGGCGCGCGATCACCGCTGATCGAACCGATGATGATGATCCGGCCATTGTCGTGCATCTGGCGGCCCGCCTCGACCCCAGCAAAATAGACCGCACGCACGTTGATATCGATCAGCCGGTCCACCACGTCCGGATCCATTGTCAGCGGATCGCCCATAATGCCCACGCCGGCGTTGATCACCATGATGTCGAGCGCGCCGGCGGCTGCCACCGCTGCGATGAGTTCGTCACGATTGGCGCTGTCGGCCTTCACTGCCGTGGCACCGGTTTCAGCCGCCACCGCTGCCGCTGCATCGGGCGAACCGGAATAGCTGAAGCTGACCTTTGCACCCGCCGCCGTGAAATGGCGCACAATTGCCGCGCCGATGCCGCGGCTGCCGCCCAGCACCATGACTGATCTGCCCGAAAAATCGTTCATCTGCGTCAACTCCGCGTGCTGGGATTCAGCTGCCGTTCTGGCATGAAGCGTGAGTATTGCCGACAAGTTCAGCCTCTCCAAGCAGGAAACAGCATGCGCACCACCCTCGCCGCCCTGCTTCTGGCGCTCGCCAGCCCAGCCGGTGCCACCGCCATTGATGAATTCCGCGCCGGCGATTGGGCCGGTGCTGTGCGCGAGGGACGGGCGGAGAACACGGTGGAGAGCCTGATCCTTTCAGGCCGCGCCGGGCTCGCCATCGCCGGCTACCAGACAACCGACAAAGCCCGTGCGCTGGCCATCGTTGCGGCCGCCGAAGGTGATTTCGACAAGGCGTTGGCCCGCGATCCCGCCAGCGTGCCGGCGCAACTGCAAAAGGCCGTCGCCATCGCCTATCGCGCCCAGCTCACCCGCGGCATCGCGCTGGCCAAGGAAACCCGCCGCCGCTTCGAAACCATTCGCGCCGCCCACCCCGATAACAGCCTGGTGTGGGGCGCGCTGGGCGGCTGGCACGGCGGCGCAGTCGCCACCGTGGGCAGCTTCCTCGCCGGCACCGCGCTTGGCGCCAAGAAATCCGAGATGGAGCGCTGCTACGCTCAGGCGCTGAAACTGGCGCCGGGCCTGCCCTCCACCCGCGTGTTCTTCGCCATCACATTGCTCGATCTCGACGCCGGAAACGCCACCCGCGCGGCCGGACTGTTGAAGGGCCTGGAAAATCTGCCCGCACAGGATGGCTTTGAAGCCCTCCTGAAGCGGCAAGGGCTGGAACTGGCGGCCGTGCTGGCCAAGGGCGACACTGCCGCGGCGCAGGCGACGGCACGCAAGCTGAAGGCGTTCAGCCGGATTGCTTGAAGGAAGAAGGTGGGCCTCCGGCGGGCAGGGACGCAGTCCCTGCACCCGTCGATTTTGGATAGCCCGAAAACGAAAGTGGGTGCAGGGGCTCAGCCCCTGCCCGCCGGAGGCCCCTTTACGTCGACCTCTTGGCCTTTTCCTCGACACCCGAAACCCCTTCGCGGCGTTCCAGTTCGGCGCGCACATCGTCGAACGACAGGCCGGCATCGGCGAGCAAGACGGCCAGGTGGAACATCAGGTCGGCGCTTTCCGATACCATGCCCGGCTTGTCGTCGCTCATTGCGGCGATCACCACTTCCACGGCTTCCTCGCCCAGTTTCTGGGCCATCTTGGCGCGGCCCTTGGCGGTGAGTTTGGCCACGTAAGACGTTGCGGGATCGCCGCTGCGCCGTTCGATGATGGTGGCCAGCAACTGGTCAAAGCGCTCCATGAAACACCTCCCGCACCGGCAGCCCGGCCGCAGCCAAGGCCGCGCGCGCCTGGGCCACGGTCACTTCGCCGAAATGGAAGATGGAGGCGGCCAACACCGCCGAAGCATGGCCGTCGCGCACGCCGCTGACAAGGTCGGCGACGTTGCCGACCCCACCTGAGGCGACCACCGGCACCGGCACCGCATCGGCGATAGTGCGGGTCAGCGCCAGATCGTAACCGGCCTTGGTGCCGTCGCGATCCATGGAGGTGAGCAGGATTTCGCCGGCGCCCAGCCTGGCGGCTTCGATGGCATAGGCCACCGCATCGATGCCGGTTGCCTTGCGGCCGCCGTGGGTGAAGATTTCCCATTTGCCGGGCGCGATAGCCTTGGCGTCCACCGCCACCACCACGCATTGTTCGCCAAAGCGCATGGCGAGTTCGCCAATGAGCGCCGGGCGTGCCACGGCAGCGCTGTTCACGGCCACCTTGTCCGCCCCGGCCAGCAGCAGCGCGCGCGCATCCTCCACCGAACGCACGCCGCCACCGACGGTGAGCGGCATGAAGCACTGATCGGCGGTGCGCTCGACGATATCGAGCAATGTGCCGCGGTTTTCGTGGCTGGCGGTGATGTCGAGGAAGCAGAGTTCGTCGGCGCCGGCCGCATCATAGGCGGCGGCGGCCTGCACCGGATCGCCGGCATCGCGCAGCGCGACGAAGTTGACGCCCTTGACCACGCGGCCATTGGCGACATCGAGGCAGGGGATGATGCGGACCGCCAGCGTCATGCCGCAACCCTGATCGCCTCGGCCAGATCAAGCCGGCCATCATAGAGCGCGCGGCCGGTGATCACGCCTTCGATGCCGGGCTTGCCCAGCAACGCATGGATATCGGCGATGGAGGCCACGCCGCCCGACGCGATGACCGGCAGGCTGGTCGCCGCCGCCAAGGCCACCGTCGCTTCGACATTCACGCCCTTGAGCATGCCATCGCGGCCAACATCGGTGAACAACACGGCGGCGACCCCGGCATCCTCGAACCGCTTGGCCAGATCGGCCACCGGCAGCGTCGACACATCGGCCCAGCCGCGCGTCGCCACCATGCCATCGCGGGCATCCACGGCGACGACAATCCGCCCCGGATGATCGGCGGCGAGCCCCTGCACCAGATCGGGATTCTCCAACGCCGCCGTGCCCATCACCACGCGCCACACGCCAGCCGCCAGCCAGGCTTCCACATGCGCCGCTGTGCGGATGCCGCCGCCAACCTGCACCTTGCCGCCGCCGAAGCCCGACAGGGCCGCCTTCACGCCGGCCGCATTGCGGGAATCGCCCGCAAACGCACCATCCAAATCGACAACATGCAGATGCGTCGCGCCCGCGGCGCGGAACAGTGCCGCCTGTGCCGAAGGGTCATCAGCATAAACCGTGGCGCGGTTCATATCGCCTTCGGCCAAGCGCACGCACTGGCCGCCCTTCAGATCGATGGCCGGGAAAATGATCATGACTTCAGCCAGTTGGAGAGGAACGCCAGCCCGTAAGCCTGGCTCTTTTCCGGGTGGAATTGCACGCCGGTGATATGGCCGCGCTTGACGATGGCGGCAA
Organism: Sphingomonadales bacterium 32-65-25; assembly: GCA_002280855.1. Classification (GTDB taxonomy): domain Bacteria; phylum Pseudomonadota; class Alphaproteobacteria; order Sphingomonadales; family Sphingomonadaceae; genus Sandarakinorhabdus. The sequence continues at coordinate 116,830 of NCEU01000008.1, forward strand.
AGCGCCCGCCGTGATCGGAAACCGCCTGCACATCGGCCGCATCGTCGGGCGTGAAGGCGTATGAGTGCACGAAATAGGCATCGCCCGACGGCACATCAGCGCCGTTCACTGCGTCCACCCGGTTCCAGCCCATGTGCGGAATCTTCAGTGTCGGGTCCGAAGGCGTCAGCCGCTCGACTTTGCCCGGCAGCCAACCCAGGCCCTTGTGAACGCCATGCTCATGGCCTTCGCTGGCCAACAACTGCATGCCAACGCAAATGCCGAGGAACGGCACGCCGCGCCCGTTCACCGCTTCGTTCAGCGCCGCCTCGATGCCGGTTTTCTCGCGCAGCTGGCCGATGCACTGGGCGAACGCACCGACGCCGGGCAGCACAATGCGCGCCGCCCCAGCAATCACCGCCGGATCATCGGTCACTACCACGCGCGCACCCGCCCGCTCCAGCGCCCGCGCCGCAGAGCGCAAATTGCCGGCCCCATAATCAACCAGCGCAAGCGTATCAGGCACCGCCAAGCGTACCCTTGGTCGACGGGATAGCATCGCTCTTACGCGGATCGATCGCCACCGCCGCCCGCAACGCCCGCGCCACGCCCTTGAAGCAGCTTTCGCCGATGTGGTGATTATTCACCCCATACAGCGTTTCGATATGCAGCGTGATGCCCGCGCTGCCGGCAAAGGCCGCGAAGAACTCCTTGAACATCTCGGTATCCAGCATGCCCAGCTTGGGCTGGCTGAACGATGTGCGCCAAACAAGGTAGGGCCGTCCCGAAATATCAAGCGCGACGCGGGTGAGCGTTTCATCCATCGGGATCAGCGCATCGCCATAACGCGTGATGCCGCGCCGATCGCCCAGTGCCTTTGCCACGGCTTCACCCAGCGCGATGCCGGTGTCTTCGGTGGTGTGGTGGCCATCGATGTGCAGATCGCCCGTGGTTTTCACGGTGAGATCGATCAGGCTGTGCCGCGACAGCTGTTCCAGCATGTGATCGAGGAAACCGATGCCGGTCGACACGTCGTACGTGCCGCTGCCGTCAAGGTTCACATGCACCTCGACCTGGGTTTCCTTGGTCACGCGGGAAATGCTTGCCGTGCGCGCTGTCATGAGCCTGCTCCTTGGGGGGTGCGCCTAGAGCATCGCGGCCCCACGGGCAAGTTTGCATGCCCCCTTGCGGCAACGGGGCCAACCGGTGCAGGCTGCGAACATGAACAGTATTGGTAGCATGCTTCGGCTTGCAGTGCTGATTGATGGCGAAAATGTTCCGGCAAAGGATGCTGGCCTGCTATTCGCGAAAGTCGCCAAATTGGGAAATCCCATTGTCCGGCGGGTTTATGGTGACTTCACCAAGCAAACCGTGAAGGATTGGCCGAAGGTCATCAGCCAACATGGCGGCTCGGCCCATCAAAACGGGCACACTTCGGCCGGAAAAAATGCCAGCGACATCGCACTGGTCGTCGACGCGATGGATTTCCTGCACAGGCGGTCCGTAGACGGATTTTGCATCGTTTCGGCTGACGGTGACTTCACCAGTCTTGCAAAACGCGTCCGCGAGGATGGCTTCAAGGTGTATTGCTTTGCTCATACCAAGGTCGCCGAGGCCCTGAAAGCCGCGTGTGATGGGTTCTTCCCATTGGCGGCAACACCATCAAAACCTGCCACGCCCAAACAGCCCACCAGCCCACCGGCAAAGTCAAAGACTGCCCAGCCCACCCCGGTTCGACAACCCAAGTTGGCCATCCCTTGGCTTCAAAATGCATTGCCTGCGGATGCACAATGGATAACGTTCAGCGCTCTTGGCATAGCTCTGCGCGCGAAAGAGCCGGCCTATCTCAAGAAGACCGGATATGGCTCTTTAAAGAAGCTGCTGACGGCTTTGCATGACCGCTATGAGCAAGGCCTGGCTGCGGACGGCAAGACCGAACAAGTCCGCCGCCGCCCCTAACCCGCCTGCGTTGTCTGCCGCTCCGCCCGTGCTGCCTCGTCCTTCTGCGACATGGTGGAGCGCAGCTTGATGAGGTTGGAAAGGGTGGCGTACCAGAAGGGCGCACCCAGCGAGAGCAATGAGATCGACAGGCTCATGCCGAGCAGTTGCAACAGCAGCGCAAAGCTGAACGGCTGCCAGCGGCTGGCCCAGGCGTCCAGATCGTGCGGCCATGACACGAGTTCCAGCTTGGTCGCCTCGGCCAGCCCCATGCAATTGGCATAGGCATCAAGGCCGCGGGCGGGGCCGGGGCTGGCGAGATGGGTGCGCGCGCACGCCAATGCCTGCGCCTCGTTGACAGAACCGCCGGAAGGCGGCGGCGCGAACTGGCCCTTCTCCATCGCGCTCACGGCCGATGCCACCACCTTGTCGCGCAGCGCGCTATCAGCGTTCAGCCGCGCCATCAGCGCGAACGTATCCAGATGCAGCACCACCACCAGCGCGATGCTGAACATCGCTGTCCAGATCCGCACACGCGCGGTGTAGGCAGCGTCCACCCGATCGATGGTCTGATCAAACCAGCCCACCAGCTTGGCCATGAAATCCTTGCCCGGCCCGGCCATGAACGCCTCGAGAATGGCCTTGCTGGCGCGCTGGCTGCTCGACCAGTCGGGATATTGCAGTTCCAGATTGGCGATGCGGGTGCGGATCCGCAGTAACAGGTCCTTGGGGTCAGTCAGGTCCAGCTTGGCCAGCATCGCCTTGATCTCGGCACGGGCGTCCTTCACCGCCTGCAACTCATCGGGCTTGTCGTCCTGCGCCATGAAATCCAGCAGCAGCCGCACGAATTCCTCGCGCTGCACCACCCCACTGAGCGCGCGTGGCACCTCCTTGCCGTCCTGCGGCTTGACGAACCAAGTGTAGGGCGGGCTGCGCGGCGGAGACAGCAGCGGATCGCGCAGAATATGATCGACAATCACCTTGGCGTGGCTTTCCAGCCCCGGCAGCACCCGCACCATCAGATCGGTCAGGCCGCGCTCCAGCGCCTCGCCCTTCAAATTGCGCATGTAGATCGGCAAGGCCTGCACCATCGCCGTCACCGCCAGGCTGATCACCAGCATGGTGAAAGCGAACCCGATCATCACATCAAGATAATGCAGCACGATCATGCCCCCGAGGCGATGCCAGCATGATAACCCAGTTTGCTGCCAAGGTCGCGTCCCAAGCTGCCCCCTTTTACTCTGCGGCACGAAGCCTACATGGAGAGACACGAAAGGGCCCCTGATGAGCGAACTTCCCCAATTTCATGGCACCACCATCGTTTCCGTCCGCAAGGGCGGGCAGGTTGTCGTTGCTGGCGATGGCCAGGTGACGATGGGGCAAACGGTGATGAAGCCCAACGCCAAGAAGGTTCGCCGGCTTGGGCCCAAGGGCGAGGTGATCGGCGGATTTGCTGGCGCCACCGCCGACGCGTTCACCCTGTTCGAACGGCTGGAAACCAAGCTGGAACGCCACCCCGGCCAGTTGATGCGCGCCGCCGTTGAACTGGCCAAGGATTGGCGCAGCGATCGTTATCTGCGCCGGCTGGAAGCGATGATGATCGTGGCCGACACGCAGGTGACGCTGGTGATCACCGGCAATGGCGACGTGCTGGAACCCGTAGGTGGGATTGCCGCCATCGGTTCGGGCGGGAATTTCGCCCTGGCCGCCGCCCGCGCGCTGGCCGATTCAGATCACAGCGCCGAAACCATTGCGCGGCGCGCCATGAAGGTTGCGGCCGATCTGTGTGTGTACACCAACGAGGAACTGACCTTGGAAGCGATTGCCCTGTGAGCGCCGATCTGACCCCCCGCGAGATTGTCGCTGCCCTCGATCGCCACATCATCGGGCAGGATGACGCGAAACGCGCCGTCGCCGTCGCCCTACGCAATCGCTGGCGCCGCCAGCAGCTGCCCGACGATCTGCGCGATGAAGTGGTGCCCAAGAATATCCTGATGATCGGCCCCACCGGCTGCGGCAAGACCGAGATCAGCCGACGGCTGGCCCGGCTCGCCAACGCGCCGTTCATCAAAGTGGAAGCCACCAAGTTCACCGAAGTTGGCTATGTCGGCCGCGACGTGGATTCGATCATCCGCGACCTGGTGGAGGAATCGATCCGCCTCGTCCGCGAAACCCGCCGCAGCGCCGTGAAGGACAAGGCGGAAGACGCCGCACTCGCCCGCCTGCTCGACGCACTGGTGGGCAAGGATGCCAGCGAAGCCACGCGCCTCGCCTTCCGCCAGCGCTTCGAAGCCGGCGATCTGAAGGGCCGCGAAATCGAGATCGACGTGGCCGAAACCCCGCCCAGTTTCGAAATGCCCGGCATGCAGCCCGGCCAGGTTGGCATGATCAACCTTTCGGACATGATGGCCAAGGCGATGGGCGGCCGCACCAAGCGCCGCAAGATGAAGGTGGATGCCGCCTGGGACGCCCTGCTGGCCGAAGAGTCGGACAAGCGGCTCGATGACGAGGAGATCCAGCGCGAAGCCGTGCGCAATGCCGAAGCCAACGGCATCGTGTTCCTGGATGAGGTGGACAAGATCGCGGTGAGTGACGTGCGCGGCGGCAGCGTGAGCCGCGAAGGCGTGCAGCGCGACCTGCTGCCGCTGATCGAAGGCACCACGGTCGCCACCAAATACGGGCCGGTGAAGACGGACCATGTGCTGTTCATCGCATCCGGCGCCTTCCACGTCGCCAAGCCCAGCGACCTGCTGCCCGAACTGCAAGGCCGCCTGCCCATCCGGGTCGAGCTGAAAGGCCTGACGGAAGACGATTTCCGCCGCATCCTCTCCGACACCGATGCCAGCCTGATCCGCCAATATGCGGCCCTGCTCGCCACCGAAGGCGTGACGCTGACGATCACGCCCGACGGCATCGACGCCATCGCCCGCACCGCCGCCCAGGTGAACGAAAGCGTGGAAAACATCGGCGCCCGTCGTCTGCACACGGTCATGGAAAAGCTGCTCGAATCCGTCAGCTTCGACGCCAGCGAACGCGGCGGCGACACGGTTGTGGTGGACGCAGCGATGGTGACCCGCGAACTCGGCGACATCGCAGGGAACCGCGATTTATCGAAGTATATCTTGTAATTAGAAAGCGTTGCCTCCGGCGGGCAGGGGCTGAGCCCCTGCACCCGTTCGTTCTGGGGCAGCCCTTCACCAAGCGCGCCGGCCAAAAACGAAAGCGGGTGCAGGGGCTCAGCCCCTGCCCGCCGGAGGCCAAAACTTACTCCGCTTTCTTCTTCACTGGTGCCTTCTTCTTCGCCGCCGGTTTCTTGGCCGCAGCCTTCTTCGGCGCAGCCTTCTTCGCCGGGGCCTTCTTGCCCTTCTTCGACGGGCCAGCGGCGGCGCGGGCGGCGAGCAGGGCGATGGCTTCCTCCAGCGTCACCGCCGTTGGCTCGCTGCCTTTGGGCACGTTGGCGTTGGTGGTGCCATCGGTGATGTACGGCCCGTAACGCCCGGCCAGGACCCGCACGGCCGCGCCAGATTCCGGATGCGCACCCAGTTCGGCCAGCGCCGTCGCCACCCCGCGTTGCGGGCGGCCGCCGGCCGCCTTGGCGGCGGCGGCTTCGGCCAGTTTCACCACGGCGGCGTTCATGCCGGTTTCAAACACTTCGGCCGTGTTGGACAGCCGGCCATAGGCGCCATTGTGCGCCAGATACGGCCCATAGCGCCCGATGCTGGCCGTAATCGGCTCGCCGGTTTCCGGATGCGGGCCGATGGTGCGCGGCAGGTTGAGCAGCTTGATCGCCCACTCAATGTCTTCCGGCCCGGTGATGCTCACATCCTTGGGGATGGAGGCCCGCGCCGGCTTTTCGCCTTCACCGCGCTGCACGAAACGGCCAAAACGGCCGGTGCGCACACTGATTGCCTCGCCCGTCACCGGATCATTGCCCAGTTCCTGCGGGCCATCGTTTGCCCCGCCTTCGCTGGCAAACGGCCGCGTATATTTGCATTCCGGGTAATTGGAGCACGCCACGAACGCCCCGAACCGCCCGGTCTTCAGGCTCAGCCGCCCCGCCCCGCACTTCGGGCACACGCGCGGATCGACCCCGTCGCCCTTGTCGGGGAACAGGAACGGCGCCAGATATTCGTCCAGCGCGGCAGTCACGTCCGAAGGACGCTGCTCCATGATCTCGGCAGTTTTCGGCTGGAAATCCGCCCAGAACGCCCGCAGCAATTCCAGGTAGCTGGCATCGCCGGCCGACACATCATCCAGCTGGCTTTCTAGGTCGGCGGTGAAATCATACTCCACATAGCGCGTGAAGAATCGCTCCAGGAACGCCGTGACCAGCCGGCCCTTTTCCTCGGCAAAGAACCGGTTCTTCTCCACCCGCACATAGGCGCGGTCGCGCAGAGTCTGCAGGGTGCTGGCATAGGTGGACGGCCGCCCGATGCCGAGCTCCTCCAGCTTCTTCACCAGCGTCGCTTCCGAAAAGCGCGCGGGCGGCTCGGTAAAGCTCTGGATCGCCTCCACGGTTTTGGACGCACAACGATCGCCGCCGGCCAGGCGCGGCAGACGGGCACCGTCTTCATCGTCCTCCGCCGGTTCATCCCGGCCTTCGGTGTAGAGCACCAAAAACCCCGGCGTGATCACCACCTGGCCGGTGGCCTTCAACCCGTGGCGGCCATCATCGTCAAACATGTCGACCGTGGTGCGCTCCAGCCGGGCGCTGGCCATCTGGCTCGCCACCGTGCGGTTCCAGATCAGCGCATACAGCCGATCCGCATCCGTATCCGCCCGGCCCGGCCGGCGCGAGAAATCGGTGGGGCGAATCGCTTCGTGCGCTTCCTGGGCGTTTTTCGCCTTGGTCGCATAGAATCGCGGCTTTTCCGGCAGCACATCGGGCTTGCTGCCATAATCGCGGGCGATCATGTCGCGCACGGCGGCCATGGCTTCGCCGGCGATCTGCACGCCGTCGGTCCGCATGTAGGTGATGTGGCCATCTTCATACAGGTTCTGCGCCACCCGCATGGTGTGGCTCGCGCTAAATCCCAACCGGCGCGACGCCTCCTGCTGCAGGGTCGATGTGGTGAACGGCGGCGCCGGGTTGCGGCTCACCGGTTTGGTCTCCACCGTCCGCACGGTAAAGCCATTCTTTTCAATGGCTTCCCGCGCAGCATTGGCTGCAACATTGTCCAGATCAAACTGCGCCAGTTTCTTGCCGTCCAGCACCGCGAGGCGCGCCTTGAAGGTGGCACCGTTGGGGGCAATCATCTCGGCTTCGACACGCCAATATTCGCGGGCCTTGTGCGCTTCGATCTCGCGCTCGCGCTCCACCACCAGGCGCAGCGCCACCGATTGCACGCGGCCTGCGCTCTTGGCGCCGGGCAGCTTGCGCCACAGCACCGGGGAAAGCGTGAAGCCCACCAGATAATCCAGCGCGCGGCGCGCCAGATAGGCATCGATCAACGGCTGATCGAGATCGCGCGGGGCCTGCATGGCCTTGGTGACAGCGGCCTTGGTGATTTCATTGAACGTCACCCGGCTCGCCCCGCCCTTGGGCAGCGCGCGCTTGTCTTTCAGCCATTCCAGCAAATGCCAGCTGATCGCCTCCCCCTCGCGATCAGGATCGGTCGCCAGGATCACGCTGTCCGCCCGCTTCGCCGCCTCGCGAATGGCGGCGAGCTGCTTGGAACGGTCCGCCGAAACCTCCCACGCCATGGCGAAATCCTGGGCGGGGTCCACCGAGCCGTCCCGGGCCGGCAGATCGCGCACATGGCCAAAACTGGCCAGCACCTCATAGCTGCTGCCGAGATATTTGTTGATGGTCTTCGCCTTGGCCGGCGATTCAACGATAACGAGTTGCATTAGAGTCCCTCACGTATACGCGCGAGGGTGGGGTGGCGGGGCAAGGGGCGTCAAGGGGTGCGGGGTCGCAGGGGCAGGTAGCGTGTCGGCTTCTAGGCCGGTAGCGGACAGGGAGATAGCGGGAGCCCCCGGCAAGAGAGCTGCCGTTCGCACCCGATGGCGTCACTGACAACAGGCATTATCAGCGAGGCGCACCATTGCGGTCAGCCCTGATTGCACGCAACACCAACATACCATAACGGCGGGTCATGATCACTTGGGTCCGCCATTCGCAGGCGGGTCAGTCGCTGCTGGCGCTGGCCCTAGGGCTTGCGTTGGCGTTGCGGATCATGATGCCGCCCGGCTTCATGCCGGCGGCAACCCCGCAGGGCATGTTGATCCAGCTCTGCTCCGGCCTTGATATCGCGGTCCAAATTCCAGCTGGCGCGCCAGCCGGCGAAAAGCATGACGCGGCAGACCGTCCCTGCGTGTTTGCCGCCGGGCTGGATCATGGAGCCCTGCCTGTGCCGCCACCAGCGGCCCTGGCCTTACTATTGGGGGTTTCGTCGATGCCAGCGGCTGCAAGGCCAGAGGCACCTCGGATCGCCCGCCTGGCGGCACCGCCGCCGCCTTCCCACGCCCCGCCTGCTCTGGCCTGATCGCGGTCGGCCTTGGGCCGCCGTGATCTGATCCGCCCGTTTCGAGATCATCGCCGTGCGCGGTGTGGCGTGTCTGCCACCCTGCCGCAGGCCACAGGTTCAGAGTTTTCCGCATGACCATTTCCCGCATGACCCTTGCCGCTGCCCTGGTGGCGGCCTCTCCCGCACTTGCCGAAGACGCGCCCGCCGATACCATCGTCGTGTCAGCGCCCCGCATCACGCGCCTGCAGGCCGTCATCGATGCTGAAGACGACCAGCAGACCGGCCCGGATGCTGCCGGCTTTATTGCTCGCCAGCCCGGTGCCGCGCTGATCGACAACGGCACGCTGTCAGGCCAGGTGCAACTGCGGGGCCTGTTCGGCGATCGCATCCTGTTGCGGATCAATGGCCAGAATTTCGCCACTGGCGGCCCCAACGCCATGGACCCGCCCATGCACTATGCCCCGATGGTGCTGGTGGACCGGGTAGAGATCGCGCGCGGCATTTCCCCGGTGCGCGATGGGCCCGGCCTGGGCGGCGGCGTGAACGCGGTGCTGAAACAGGTGCAGTTCGGCACCGGTGATGTCAGCCTGTCGCCACAGGCTGACATCACCGGCCAGGTGCGCAGCGTGGACGAAAGCTTCGCGGTTGGCGGCATCGCCGGGCTCGCCAGCCGGGATCTGCGGCTGGGGGTCATCGCCTCGTGGGAAGAAGGCGGCGACACGCGCTTTCCCGGCGGGCGCATCGCCGGCACCAGCTATCGGCGCGGCGTCTATGGCGTTCACGCCGGGGTCCGCACCGGACCGGGCACGTTGTCGTTCGAATATCGCCGGCAGGAAACCGGTCGCTCCGGCAACCCGCCCTTCGCCATGGACATCATCTATTTCCACACCGATTTCGCCCGGCTGGGGTTCGAAGGCGATGTGGCCGATGGCGTGCAGCTGGCCGCTCATGCCGACTATACCGCCGTGCGCCACCGCATGAACAATTTCACCCTGCGTCCCGCTCCGGTCACCGTGATGCAGCGCGAAACCGATACCTATGCCAACACGCTGGGCGCCGATCTCGCGCTGCGGTTCGGCAGTGATCGCCGCCATCTGCGCATCGGTGCCGATCTGCAGCAGGTGGACAATGGCTATGTCATCACCAACCCGGCAATGCCGGCCTTCTTCGTCTATGCACTTGATCGTGGCCAGCGGGAACGCATCGCCGGATTTGCCGAGTGGCGTACCGGTGCCGGCCCGGTGGAGGCTGAACTGGGCGTCCGCGTTGACAGCCATCGCGCCCGTGTCGCCGCGCCGCGCTTTGGCCCCGGCCTACAAGCCGGCCCGGCGGGCCTGGCACGGGCCTTCGGCAACGGCGTGCGGGCGTGGCAGGGCACGACGGTGGACGCCGCACTGCGTCTGTGGGCCGAGGCCGGCAGCATCACGCCGCGCCTGATGCTGGCCCGCAAGACCCGGGTGCCCAGCCTGATCGAGCGCTTCTCCTGGCTGCCCACCGAAGCCAGCGGGGGCCTCGCCGATGGCAACATCTACGTAGGCGATCCGCGATTGACGCCGGAAACCGCCTGGATCGCCGAAGTCGGCTTCGACTGGCAGTCGTCAACCGCCTACGCCCGCCCGGTCATTTACTATCGCCGGGTCGACAACTTCATCCAGGGCGTGCCCTTCGATGGGACTCCGGGCCTCATCAACACGTCGGTGGAGATGGTCTCTGCCGCCAATGGTGATGCAACCCCGCTGCGCTTTGCCAATGTCGATGCCGAAATCTGGGGTGCCGATATCGCCTTCGGCACTCGCCTGGCTGGCCCACTGCGCCTGGATGGCGTCGCCAGCTATGTGCGCGGCCGCCGCCGCGACATTCCCGACAATCTCTATCGCATCGCGCCGCCCAATGGTCGGCTCGCGCTGGCATGGGATGCAAATGATTGGATGCTGGCGTTCGAAGTGCAAGGCTTTGCCGCCCAGAACCGCGTGTCCACCACCAACAGTGAGGCAACAACGCGCGGATATGTGTTGGCCAATCTCACCGGCCATTGGCTGATCCGCGATCGGCTGCGGCTGGATGCCGGCATCGAGAATCTGTTCGACCGCCAGTATCTGGAGCACCTCGCCGGATACAACCGGATCGCCCAGTCGGATGTTCCGGTGGGCGCTCGCCTGCCAGGGCCGGGGCGCTCGGCGTTCATCCGTCTGCGTTGGGCGCTAGGTTGATCGGTCCGGCGGGATCCGGGCACCAGTTCGCATGTCGCCAATGTCGTCAATGGGGACGCATATCCGTCAACCGAATTCCCCTCACCCCAACGCCACCCGCGCTCCGGCGTGCCGAGTCAGCGCGCCTTCCAGTTCCAGGTCCAGCAGCACGCTCGCCACCTGGGCGGCGGGGAGCCTGGAGAGGCGGATGAGTTCGTCCACGTGGACGGGCGCAGGCGAAAGCAGGGCGAGCAACGCCGCGCGGGCAGCCGGATCGGGGGCCAGAGCGGGGCCGAAGTCTGGCAGCGGCAGCGGCTCGGCCGCGTTGAAGCGCAGCGCGGGTTGGCCGGAGAGGGTGGAGAGCGCCTCCAGCACGTCGGCCGCGGTCTGGATCAGGGTGGCGCCTTCGCGGATGAGCAGGTTGCAGCCCTGCGCGCGCGGATCGAGCGGGCTGCCGGGCACGGCCATCACTTCGCGGCCCAGATCGGCCGCGATGCGCGCCGTGATCAGGCTGCCCGATTTGGGCGCGCCTTCCACCACGATGGTGCCGGCGGAAAGCCCTGCAATGATGCGGTTGCGGCGCGGGAAGTGGCGGGCCTGCGGCTCGATCCCCGGCGGCTGTTCGGCGATCACCAGGCCTTGCTCTGCTATGCGCGCCATCAGATCGGCGTGATCGGGCGGATAGGGCACGTCCACCCCGCCGGCGACCACGGCGATGGTGCCGCGATCCAGCGCCGCCACATGCGCCGCCGCATCAATGCCGCGCGCCAGGCCGGAAACGATCACTTGCTCCGCCTCGGCCAGGTCCATCGCCAGTTGCCGGGCAAAGCGCGTGCCCGCCGCGCTGGCGTTGCGGGCGCCGACAATGGCCACCGCGGGCCGATCGAGCAGGGCGAGGTCTCCCCGGGCATAGAGCACGGGCGGGGCGGTTTCGGTGCCGGAGAGCAGCGCGGGATAATCCGCGGTGCCGAGGAAGAGCAGATGCGCGCCCAATGTGGCGGCGGTTTCGAGTTCGGCGAGTGCTTCGGATTCGGGGTGCAGCGCGAGGCTGCGATTGCCGCGCCGGGCGAGATCGGGCAGCGCCTTCAGCGCGGTTTCGGCATCGCCAAAGCGGGCAATGAGCTGGCGATAGGTGACCGGGCCAATCGAATCGGTGCGGATCAGGCGCAGCCGGGAGACGGCGTCACCCGGCAGGCTCATTTGGACTTTTGCCCGATTTTCGATTCGGTGCCGGCGGCGAGGCGGGAGAGATTATCCCGGTGCTGGAAGATCAGCAGCGCCGCCAGCATGGCCAGGTGCGTGGCCCAGCCGAGATTGCCGGTGAGGAACCAGACGGCGATCGGGCAGGCGATGGCGGCCAGCATGCCGCCCACACTTGAGTAGCGCGTGACAAGGGCGCCGCAGGCCCAGGTGGCCAATGCGATGACCCCGGCGAGCGGGGCGGCAGCCAGAGTCACCCCCAAAATCGTCGCGACGCCCTTGCCGCCGCGGAACTTCAGCCAGATCGGAAAACAGTGGCCCACAAAAGCCGCTGTGCCGGCCACGATTCCCCCCATTTCGCCACCCAGCCACCGCCCGATGGCCACCGCCGCCACCCCTTTGCCAGCGTCCAGCAGCAAAGTGGCTGCGGCCAAGCCCTTGTTTCCGGTGCGCAAAACATTGGTGGTGCCGATGTTGCCGCTGCCCACCTGCCGGATATCGATGCCGATCATCCGGGTGAGCAACAGCCCGAACGGGATCGAGCCGAGAAAATAGCCAATGGCGAGAGGAATCCAGTCCATAGCAGCAGCCTAGCGGGCGGGCCGGGCTGCGTCTATGCTGGAGGCCAAGAGGGGGAAGTGCATGAAAACGTTGATCGCCATCGCGCTGGGGCTGCTGGCCAGCACCGCAAGCGCCCAGATGAAGCCCACCCCGCCGCGCGACACCGCGATGGCCGCCGGGCCGTATGAAACGCTGGTGATCAGGGGGGCGACCATCATCACCGGCAATGGCGGGCCGCCGTACGGACCGGCTGATATCATCATAAATGGTGGAAAAATCACGGATATTCGGGCCGCCGGCACGCCGGGCCTGCCGATGAAGACGGGCCGCGCGCCGCAGAACCCCACCCGCGAAATCGATGCGACCGGGATGTACATCCTGCCCGGTTTCGTGGACATGCACGGCCACAACGGCGACCCCGACAAGATGGACGACCCCAGCTACGCTTGGCGGCTGTGGCTGGCGCACGGGGTGACGACGGTGCGCGGCGTGTCCTTCTTTGGCGGCGACGTGTCGCGCGCCTTTGACGAGCGCAAACGGGCGGCGGCGGGCGAGATCATCGCGCCGCGCCTCTATGTTTATCAAACACTTGGCAGTGGCGCGGGCGCCGGCTGGAAGGGCGGGCGGGTGACGACGCCGGAAAAGGCGCGCGAGTGGGTGCGCTGGGCGGCGAGCGCCGGCATCGATGGTATCAAGTTCTTCAACCGGGGTGACGAGACGCCGGAGATCGACCGCGCCGCCATTGCCGAGGCGAAGAAACTGGGGCTGGGCACTGTCGCCCATCTTTCCCAGCCCAACATCGCCGAATTCAACGCCCGCGATGCCGCCGCGGCTGGCTTGGGCACCATCACCCATTTTTACGGGCATTTTGAAAGCCTTCTGGACGGCCGCCGCGTGCAGGACACGCCGGCCGATTATAATTTCAACGACGAGCAGAAGCGTTTCGGCGGCATCGCCGAGATCTGGAACCAGATCCACGAACCGGGCGGGCCGGAGTGGGTGGACTATCTGAAGGCGCAGAAAGCCAGCGGCGTGGTGTTCGATCCCACCTTCAACATCTATAGCGCCAGCCGTGATCTGATGCGGGCCAAGCGGGCGGAATGGCACGATCGCTACACGCTGCCGAGCCTGACCGGGTTCTTCGAGAGCAACCGCGACAACCACGGCAGCTATTTCTTCGATTGGACCAGCGAGCGCGAATATGAATGGCGGCGGTTTTACACGCGATACATGCAATTGGTGAATGATTACAAGAATATGGGCGGCCGGGTGACGACGGGCAGCGATCCCGGCTTCATCTGGCAGACGTGGGGTTTCGGCTACATCCTTGAACTCGAACTGCTGCGCGAAGCCGGCTTCGCGCCGCTCGAGGTGATCCAGTCTGCCACCATCAACGGCGCCCGCACGCTGGAGGAACCCAAGGGCCGCGAGCCGGACTTTGGCCTGGTGCGGGTGGGCATGCGCGCCGATCTGATCGTGGTGCCGGAAAACCCGCTGCACAATCTAAAGACGCTGTATGGCACTGGCTTTGCCCGCCTGGATGAGGCGACGCAGAAGACGGTGACCAAGGGCGGCATCCGCTGGACCATCCGCGATGGCATCGTGCACGACGTGCCGGCGCTGCTGAAAAGCGTGGAGGACCAGGTGGCGGCGGCAAAGGCGGCCAAGTGATCTGTCCATGGTGAAGCTGGCCAGCATCGCCGACTACCGCACGGCCTCGCAGGCCCGCGTACCGCGCTTCCTGTTCGATTATACCGATGGCGGCAGCTATGCGGAGCAGACGCTCGCCGCGAATATTGCTGATCTCGCCGCCATCCAGCTCGATCAGCGCGTGCTGGTGGACGTCTCCCGCATCGACACGCGGGTGAAACTGCTCGGACAGGCGCTCTCCATGCCGGTGGTGCTGGCGCCGGTGGGGCTGGGCGGGCTGCATGCACGGCGCGGCGAGGTGCAGGCGTGGCGTGCAGCGCGGGCGGCAGGCGTGGCGATGGCGCTGTCCACCGTGTCGGTGTGCTCCCTCGAAGAAGTCACGCAGGGCGGCGGCTCGGCACCGTGGTTCCAGCTTTATCTCACGAAAGACAAGGCCGCCAACGAAGCCATGATCGCCACAGCGCGGGAGCAGGGCTGCCCGGCGCTAGTGCTCACCGTCGATCTGCCGACGCCGGGCGCGCGCTATCGCGATGTGCGCTCCAGTCTCACCGGTGCGCCAGGGCTGGCCGGCATGCTGCACCGCGCGGCGCAGGTGGCCGCACGGCCGGGCTGGGCGGTGGATGTGGGGCTGCTGGGCGGGCCGATATCAATGGGCAATCTCACCGGGCTGGTGGGGGCGAAGGCGCCGCTTTCGGATTATCTCGGCTGGATCGCGCGGAACTTCGATGCCAGCGCCGATTGGGATCGGCTGGCGTGGGTGCGTTCGCTGTGGCCGGGGCCGCTGATCGTGAAGGGGATTCTCCACCCCGAAGATGCGGCACTGGCGGTGAACCACGGCGCCGACGCCATTGTCGTGTCCAACCACGGCGGTCGCCAGCTGGATGGCGCGATCTCGGCGGCGCGGGCGCTGCCGGCGATCATGGATCGGCTGGGCGGCTGCATCCCGGTCATGGCCGATGGCGGCGTCCGCTCCGGGCTGGACGTGCTGCGCTATGTCTCGCTCGGCGCCAGCGCGGTGATGATCGGCCGGCCCTGGGTGTGGGGATTGGGCGCGCGCGGACAGGCAGGCGTGGCGCATGTGCTGCAGCTGTTGCGGGCCGAGCTGGAAACCGCGATGGCGCTCACGGGTCGCACCCGGCTGGCCTGATGCGCAAATCCGCTGTATCGCGGCGCGCATGACTGATCGGCTCATCATCGCCCTTGCCCAGTTGAACGCCAGCGTGGGCGATCTGGCCGGCAATGCCGATGCCATATTGGCGGCGCGAAGTGCGGTGCCGGCGGCTGATTTGCTGGTCACCCCCGAACTGTCCATCGTTGGCTATCCGCCGGAAGACCTGGTGCTGAAACCGGCGCTGGTCGAATCGGCAAAGGTGCAGGTGGAACGGCTGGCGCAGGCCACGGCCGACGGCGGCCCGGCGCTGCTGGTCGGCGCGCCTTGGTTGGAGGACGGCAAGCTCTACAACGCCATGCTGTTGCTCGATGGCGGCCGCATCGCCGGCATCACCCGCAAGCATGATCTGCCCAATTACGGCACGTTCGACGAAAAGCGCCTGTTCAGCGCCGGGCCGCTGCCCGGGCCAATGAACCTGCGCGGCGTGCGCATCGGTGTGCCGGTGTGCGAAGACATGTGGACGCCGGACGTGTGCGAGTGCCTGGCCGAAACCGGCGCAGAACTGTTGATCGTGCCCAATGGCAGCCCGTTCGAGGTCGGCAAAGATGATCGCCGGTTGAACCTCGCCGTCACCCGTGTGGTCGAAACCGGCCTGCCGCTGGTCTATTTGAACCGCGTTGGCGGGCAGGATGAACTGGTGTTCGATGGCGCGTCGTTTGTGCTGAACGCCACCCGCACGCTGGCGCACCAACTGCCCGATTGGGACGAGACGATCCGGCTGACGCAGTGGGTACGCGGGGAAAGCGGCTGGACCTGCGCGGCCGGCGAGCTGAGCCCGCAGGATGACGACCCCGCCGATGTCTATCACGCCATGCTGGTGGGCCTGCGCGATTATGTGAACCGCAACCGCTTCCCCGGCGTGGTGCTCGGCTTGTCGGGCGGGATTGATTCGGCGCTGTCGGCTGCGGTCGCTGTCGATGCGCTCGGCGCCGACCGCGTGTGGTGCGTGATGCTGCCCAGCCCGTTCACCAGCCAGGACAGTCTGGATGATGCCGCCGAATGCGCCCGGCTGTTGGGTTGCCAGCTCGACACAGTGCGCATCGAGCCTGCGATGACGGCGTTTGACGCCATGCTGGCGCCCCTGTTCGAGGGCCGGGCCCGCGACACGACGGAAGAAAATATCCAGTCCCGCATTCGCGGCCTCACGCTGATGGGCCTGTCCAACAAGTTCGGGCCGATGCTGCTCACCACCGGCAACAAGAGCGAGATGAGCGTTGGCTATGCCACCATCTATGGCGACATGGCCGGCGGCTTTTCGGTGCTGAAGGACCTCTACAAGACGACCGTATTCCGCGTTTGCGAATGGCGGAACGCCAATAAGCCGCGGCTTGGCCTGGGCCCCGCCGGCCCGGTGATGCCGACCAATGTCATCACCAAGCCGCCCACGGCCGAACTGCGCGACAACCAGACCGATCAGGACAGCCTGCCGCCCTATGATCTGCTCGATCGCATCCTCTATGGCTTGGTGGAGCAAGAGCGTTCGGCCAGTGATCTGATCGCCGAAGGACTGGATACGGCCACCGTCGCCCGCATCGAACGGCTGCTTTACATCGCCGAATACAAGCGCCGGCAGGCGCCGCCGGGCGTGAAGATCGGCCGCCGCAATTTTGGCCGGGACCGGCGCTATCCCATCAGCAATGCGTTTCGCACGGCTTAGCCTGCTGCTTGCGCTGGCGGCCCCGGCGCTGGCCGCCAGAAAGCCGGTTCCGCCGCCGCCGCTGCCGGCGTTGGTGCTGCCCGGCGCCGCGCCGGTGATCGAGGCGCTAATCGCTGGCCAACCGGTGCGGCTGACAGTCGATTTCGGTAGCGACCCCCTCATCATGCTTGGCCCAGCCGCCGTTGCGCGGCTGAACCTGGCCGCCGACACTCGCGCCGATGGCGACACCGTGGACCGCGGCCGCTTCCGCGTCGCCGTGGGACAGGTGAGCGTTGCCGTGCCCTACAGCGAGGAACAGGTGAGCATCGCCGGACGCAGCGCCAGCGTACGCGTGCTGGCCCACGCCACCGCTCCGGCCGAAGCCGTGGCCGGCAGCGATGGCGTGATCGGCCTTCGGCTGCTGCCCCACGAAGGGGTGCGCCTGGTCTTCCGGCCGCGCCAGCCGTCTGACCGGGTGGTGACGGTGGCCGCGGAGCCCGGAGCGCGCAGCAGCGGCACCAAGTTCGATTGGCCGCTGCCCAAGGGCATACCGATCGAGGTTGAGCTCCACCCTCTGCGACCCGTCAGCGTGGCCAGCGTCGCTGCCGCCAGCCGCCTGGCCGAAGTGGGCAATGGCAAGCTGTTTGGCCCACCGCGTCGGGTACTGATCGGCTTTGGCGTCGCCCGCCCGGTGCGCAGCCTCGTGCTTGACCGGCCATTGGCGATTGCCGGCGTAACCGTGACCACGGTGGACGTGCGGCTGTTCGATTGGGCCGGCAAGGCGGAACTGCCGCCCGATGCCGAAAGCGACGAGGCGGCGTTGGTCACCGGCAAGCGCGGCCGCCAGCGCGGCTGGCCGATCCTGAAAATGGGACGCGATGTGCTGGGCCGCTGCGCCAGCATCAGCTGGCAGCGAAACGCCAGCGATCCGGAACGCGGCCGGTTCGAACTGATCTGTTGACCCCCTTCAATGATGAGGGCAGTTCCCCATGCAAATATCTTGCCGCATCGAGGCCTTGGCGCGATGATAGAGCAATAATAACAGGCCAGCATGGCCGCTTTGGGGAGGAACATCATGGATATCACCCGTCGGGAATCGCTGGCGTTGGCCGCAGGCGTGGTGGCAGCCGGGGGCGCCTTGGGCGCTGCTGCACCGGCCGCCGCGCAGATGGGCGGCGCACGCCGCCTCGGCTCCAAGGAGAAGGTGGCCTACTGGGTCGCCACCGTCACCCCCTGCGATGCCCGCGGCCAGTTCGATCCCGGCGCCATGAAGGCGGTGATGGAATGGCACCAGAAATGCGGCGCCGATGGTGTCGTCGTGCTCGGCACCTCGGGTGAATTCCCCAGCTTCTCGGTGGCGGAACGCAAGCTCGTCACCGAAACCGCCATGAAGCACAAGGGCAACATGAACATCATGGTGGGCCCCGGTACGCCCAACATCGTGGAAACCATCGATCTGGCCAAGCATGCCCAAAGCGTGGGTGCCGATGGCCTGCTGGTGATCCCGCCCTTCTACTTCAACCAGCCGCCCACCGAAGGCCTGATTCACTACTACACCCAGCTGTTCGAAGCGGTGTCGATCCCGATCAACCTCTACCATATCCCCGGCACGTCGGAGGTGGCGATCACCATCGAGCTGCTCAAGGCCATGATGAAATATCCGCACCTCGCGGGCATCAAGGATTCATCAGGCAACGCCGAAGGCTTTGCGGAGTTCCTCAAGGGCTTCCCGGAACTCAATATGCGCTGCGGCACGTCCAACAACCTGATCCCGGCCGTCGAAGCCGGCATGGGCGCGATCCTGGCCGACGGCAACATGTTCAGCGACAAGAGCGCCGACATCTTCAAGACCTACCGCGCCAAGGGTGACTGGAAAGCCAAGCTTGCCCACCTGCGCGCCGCCGGCGGCGTGATGCGCGATCACAACATGGGCGCCAACACCTATGCCGCGATGAAGTACGTTCTGTCGCTCAGGATGGGTGGCCCGATGATGTATGCGCGCACGCCCTATCCGCAGCTGACCGACGCGCAGAAGGCCAGCTTGAAAACAGGCTTGGACAAAGTCATGGCGATGCCGGCGTGAACGACGAAACAAGGGGCAAAACCATGAAGATCATTCTGCCAATCGCCGCAGCGCTGCTGCTCACCACCGCCGCTGGCGCTCAGACGCCGGGCAAGGAAGGCGTTGCCGCCGCGCGCACCACCAACGGTGTCGCCAACTGGACCACCTACAATGCCGATCTGAAGGGCAGCCGCTATTCGCCGCTCGATCAGATCAACCCGGAGAATTTCAAGGACCTGGAAATCGCCTGGCGTTTCAAAACCGACATTCTGGGCAGCCGCCCGGAATACAAGCTGGAATCCACCCCGCTCGCCGTTGACGGCGTGATCTACACCACCGGCGGCACCCGCCGCGCCGTCGTCGCGCTGAACGGCGCCACTGGCGAGCTGCTCTGGCAATATGCCGTGCACGAAGGCAAGCGCTCGGCCGAATCCCCGCGCGCGCTGTCCGGTCGTGGCCTCTCCTATTGGACCGACGGCACCAGGCGCCGCATCCTCTATGTCACCATCGGCTATCGCCTTGTGTCGCTCGACGCCGATACCGGCCGCCCCGATCCGGAGTTCGGCACCAACGGCGTGGTCGATCTGAAGACCGATTTCGATCAGGATCTCGGCGATCTCGATACCGGCGAAGTCGGCGTCCACTCCGCGCCGGCGGTTTCGGGCAACACCATCATCATCGGTGCCGCTTTCCGCGAAGGCTTCACGCCCAAGACTCACAATAACACCAAGGGCTATGTGCGCGCGTTCGACGTGCGCACAGGCAAGCGCATGTGGACCTTCCACACGGTGCCAAAAAAGGGCGAGGTCGGCTACGAAACCTGGCTCAACAATTCGGCCGACGTGAACGGCAACACCGGCGTGTGGACGCAGGTTTCGGTCGATGAAGACCTTGGCCTCGCCTATCTCGCGGTGGAATCGCCAACGTCCGACTTTTTCGGTGGCAAGCGTCCCGGCCCCAACCTGTTCGGCAACAGCCTGGTCGCGGTTGACCTGAAGACCGGCGAACGGCGCTGGCATTTCCAGCTGATCCACCACGAAATCTGGGATCTTGATAACAGCAGCGCGCCGCTGCTGATGGACGTGACCGTGGATGGCAAGCCGCGCAAGGTTGTCGGCCTGCCATCGAAGCAGGGTTTCTTCTACGTCTTCGATCGCGCCACCGGCCAGCCGGTGTGGCCGATCAAGGAAACCAAGGTGGCCAAGGGCAATGTGCCCGGCGAATGGTATTCGCCCACCCAGCCGATCCCGTCGAAGCCGCCGGTTTATGCCCGCAACGGCGTCGAGGAAAAGGACCTGATCGATTTCACGCCAGACATGAAGAAAAAGGCGCTGGAACTGACCTCGAAATATGTGCTCGGCCCGGTTTACACCCCGCCGATCGTCTCCACGCCGGAGAAGTTCGGGGTGATCAACAACTGGGCACAAGGCGGCACCAACTGGCCGGGCGGTTCGTTCGATCCCGAAAGCGGCATTGCCTATGTCTATGCCTGCGGCGCCTGCATTTCCTCGACCGGCCTGCTGCCGCCGCCGGCCGGCCTTTCGGACATTCCGCTGGTGGTTGGCGTTGCCGGCCAGCCGGTGGTGATGATCAAGGGCCCGGGCGAAGGCGCCGGTGCCGACAGCCCGGCCCCAGCCACACCGCCCGGCGCCGGTGGCGGCGGCCCGCCGCGCCTGGCCGTTGATGGACTGCCGCTGGTGAAGCCGCCCTATGGCACGATCAGCGCCATCGATGTGAACAATGGCACGATCAAGTGGCAGGTGGCCCATGGCGAAACGCCGGACTTCGTGCGCAACCACCCGGCGATCAAGGCGATGGGCGGCATCCCGCGCACTGGCCAGTCCACCTATCAGATTGGCACCTTGGTGACGAAGGGCCTGGTGATCGCTGGTGAAAACCAGTTCACCCGCACCGAGGATCGCCCGCGCGGCGCCATGCTGCGCGCCTACGACAAGCAGAACGGCAAGGAAGTGGGCGCTGTGTTCATGCCCTCCACCCAATCCGGCTCGCCAATGACCTATATGGTGAACGGCAAGCAGTATATCATTGTGCCGACCAGCGGCGGCAATGCATCAGGCGAATTCCTCGCCTATGCCCTGCCCAGCAAGCGATAAGGACCTCAAGACCGTGAAGATTGCCCTGCCCCTTTTGATTGCGTTCGGCCTTGCTGGTGCCGCTGTGGCCCAGGATGCCGGCAAATCGGTGTGGCAGGGCATCTACACCGGCGAACAGGCCGATCGCGGTGCCGGTGTCTATGCCCAGCGTTGTGGCGCCTGCCACGGCGCAGCGCTCAATGGCACCGGCGAGGCGCCGGCACTGATCGGCGGCGAATTCGTTTCCCACTGGGACACGATGACGGTGGGCGATCTGTATGACCGCGTGCGCACCACCATGCCGCAGAATGATCCGCAATCGATGACGCGCGATGAATATGCTGATGTGCTGGCCTTCCTGTTGAAGAACAACGGCTTCCCGGCCGGCGCCCAGCCGCTCGACAAGCGATCGGAAGTGCTGGCGACCATCGGCATCACGGCAGAAAAACCGGCCAACAGCGGCCGCTGAACCACCTGGGGGAATTGGCCATGAAGCGGATGATGATGCTGGCACTGCTGCTGGCCGGAAGCGCCGTGAACGCACAACAGGCAACCAGCCCACCCCGCCCGGTGTGGACGGTGGAGACACTGCCCAAGCCGGCACCATTGACGGCTGAAACCAACAAGCAGCCCAACCCCTATCGCAGCGAACTGGGCTTCCTGAAGCTGCCCGCAGGGCGCGTGATGGGTTCGACCAGCGCAGTGGGTGTGGACAGCAAGGGCCACATCTGGGTGGCGGAACGTTGCGGCGCCAACAATTGCGGCAACAGCCAGATCGATCCGATCATGGAGTTCGACGCACAGGGCAATTTCATCAAGGCGTTCGGCGGCGGGCTGACTGTGTTTCCACACGGGTTCTACATCGACGCCCAGGACAATGTCTGGCTCACCGACGCGCGGGCCATCCCCGGCAAAGGCGCGACCGTCCTGAAATTCAGCCCGGAAGGCAAATTGCTGATGACGCTCGGCAAGCCCGGCGTGCAGGGCAAGGGCACTGACGTGTTTACCGAGCCCAACGCGGTGATCGTGGCGAAGAACGGCGACATCTTCGTTGCCGATGGCCACGAAGCCGATCGCGGCGTTGCCCGCATCCTGAAGTACGACAAGTCCGGCAAGTTCCTCATGCAATGGGGCCAACCCGGCAAGGGCCAGGGCGATCTGGAAGTGCCGCACGCGCTGGCCATGGACAGCAAGGGCCTGCTCTATGTGGGCGACCGCTGGAACAACCGCGTGCAGGTCTACACCCAGAAGGGCAAGCTGCTGAACAGCTGGACCCAGTTCGGCCGCCCGTCCGGCCTGTTCATCGACGCCAACGACATCATGTACAGCGGCGACTCCGAAAGCCGTCGCCCGGTCGGTTATGGCTACAACCCTGGCTGGCAGCGCGGCATCCGCATCGGATCCGTGAAGGATGGCAAGGTGACCGCCTTCATCCCCGATCCCGATCCCGCCCCCGACGCCGGCGCCACCAGCGGCGCCGAAGGTCTGTGGGTGGACAAGACGGGCGTGATCTATGGTGCCCAGGTGAAGGAACGCACGGTCGCACGGCATATCCGGGTGAAATGATCCGCGACTTGCCCTAAGGGCAGGTCCATGATCGTCACCCGCTTCGCCCCCTCGCCCACTGGCCGGCTCCACGCCGGCAATATCCGCACTGCGCTGGTCAACTGGCTGCTCGCCCGTTCGGCGGGTGGCCGCTTTGTGTTGCGGCTGGATGATACCGACCTGGCGCGCTCAACGGCGGAATCGGCTCAGTCCATCCGGGATGATCTCGCCTGGCTGGGCCTAACGCCCGACCTGGAGGTCAAGCAGTCTGACCGCTTCGACCGTTATGAAGACGCACTGGCCCGCCTCGCCGCGCAGGGCCGGGCCTATCCCTGCTATGAAAGCGCCGAGGAGCTGGAGCTGAAGCGCCGCGTTGCCCTGTCGCGCGGCCTGCCACCGATCTATGATCGCGCCGCACTGGCGCTGAGCAGTGCCGACAAGGCGAAGCTGGAAGCCGAAGGCCGCAAGCCCCATTGGCGCTTCAAAATGGACGAAACCGCCGATGTCGAGTGGCAGGACGGCGTTCGAGGCCACTGCCATTTCCCCGCCGCCGCGCTGGCCGATCCGGTGGTGCGCCGCGCCGATGGTTCATGGCTCTACATGCTGCCGTCGGTGGTGGACGATATCGATCTGGGCATCACCGACATTGCGCGCGGGGAAGACCATGTCACCAACAGCGCCGTACAGCTGCAGATGTTTGCCGCGCTGGGTGCCGCACCGCCACGCCTCGCGCACATGGCGCTGTTCACCGGCAAGGATGCGGCGCTGTCGAAGCGCCTGGGTTCCGAAGGCGTCGATGCTTGGGCAGCGCAGGGCATCGAGCCGGTGGCCGTCGCCGCTCTGCTCGCCCGCCTGGGCACCTCGCAGCCGGTGGAGCCCTTGCCGCGCCTTGCTGATCTGTTGCCCGGCTTTGCGCTCAGCCACTTCGGCCGCGCGCCTGCCCGCTTCGATCCAGCCGATCTTGCCAGCCTGTCGGCCCGCTGCATCCACCACATGGAACACGCCGACGTCGCCCCCCGCCTGCCGGCCAGCATTGGCGAACGCGAATGGCTGGCGATCCGGCCCAATCTTGCCCGTCTTGATGAAGCCGCAGCCTGGCACCAGATCATCGCCGGACCAATCTCTGCCGCCACTGATGAACCCGACTATCTGGCCATTGCCGCCGCCACGCTGGCCGGCCTGGACTGGGGCGATGATATCTGGAACCGCCTGATCGACGCACTGAAGGCCACCACCGACCGCAAGGGCAAAGCGCTGTTCCTGCCGCTACGCCTCGCGCTCACGGGCCAGCCGCACGGGCCGGAAATGGCGGCCCTGCTGCCGCTGATCGGCCGCGACGAAGCGTTGCGCCGCTTGGCCCCGTGAAACTGCTCTTCCTCCACGGGCCACCGGCTGCCGGCAAATACACCATCGCCAGGGCCGTGGCGGATGCGACCGGGCTGCCGTTGTTTCACAATCACCTGATCGTCGATGCAGTGCACGCCGTCTTCCCGTTCGGCTCGCCGGGATTCGTGGCGTTGCGCGAACGCTTCTGGATCGACGTGATCCGCGCCGCGGTCGCCGAAGACCGCTCGCTGATCTTCACCTTCCAGCCCGAATCCAGCGTCTCTCCGGGCTTTCCCGAACAGGTGGCGGGCATGGTGGCGGCTGGCGGCGGCGAGACCATCTTCGTGCAATTGCGCCTCGATCTGGCCGGGCAGATATCCCGCATCGCCAACGACGATCGTGCCCGTTTCGGCAAGCTGCGCGATACCGCCCTGCTCGAACAGCTTCACGCCGATTTCGCCGCCTGTGAAGCGGCCATGCCGGCCTCGGCGCTGATCATCGATACCGCCAGCACCACGCCCGCCGACGCCGCCGCCCGCATCATCGCCATGCTGACGGCCCCCCAGTCGAATTGACGCCCCTCTGGCCAAGCGCGCGCCGCGCCCCTATCTTGGCCGCTATGGCCTTTCTTGATCCCCCTGATGCCACCCAGCGCCGCCGGCGTTACTGGATCGCCGCCGGCTCCGTGCTGGCCACGACCATCTTGATGACGATGTTCCTGCTCGAATCGCGCTGGGGCTACATGAAGCCCGATTCGGTGATCATCTATGCGCAAAGCTGGAAGGCAGACCGCAGCCGGGATGATGCCATCGCCGATGTGAAGGCGACAAAGGCCGCGCGCGAAGCCCGCTTGGTCGAAGCCCGCGCTGCCATTGCCACGCTATCTGGCCAGGCGAAGATCGACGCGCAGAAACAATATGATGACTATGTGAAGGGCGGCGGCTTCAAGCGGGATCTGCCCTATGTCGCCGCAGAGCCATCTGTGCAGGCCATCGTGCGCGTGCCGGCCCCAGCCGAGCCGCCAATCGAATGACCTCTGGCTCGTGAGCGCCGCCGACGACTGGCGGTACATGGGCGCGGCGCTGGCGCTGGCCAGCCGCGGCATTGGCACGACCTTTCCCAACCCTTCAGTGGGCTGCGTGATTGTGGGTGATGGCCGCGTGATCGGGCGCGGCTGGACGCAGCCCGGCGGCCGTCCGCATGCCGAAGCAGTCGCGCTGGCGCAGGCTGGCGACGCAGCGAAGGGTGCCACCGCCTATGTCACGCTCGAACCCTGCGCCCATGTTAGCCCTCGCGGGCCCAGCTGTGCCGACAGCCTGATTGCCGCCGGCGTGGCGCGGGTGGTGATCGCCGCGCATGATCCCGATCCGCGCACCGATGGCGATGGGGTGGCGCGACTGCGCGCAGCCGGCATCGCGGTGACGAGCAACGTGCGCGCCGCCGAGGCCGAACAGCAACTGGCTGGCTTCCTGACGCGGCTCAAACTGGGCCGGCCGCACATCACGCTGAAACTGGCGGTGTCGCTCGACGGCGCCATCGCCATGGGGGACGGCCGCAGCAAATGGATCACCGGGGAGCGCGCCCGCGCTGCCGCCCACCTGGAACGCGCCCGCGCCGATCTGATCGTGGTTGGCCGCGGCACCTGGGATGCGGACGCGCCCACGCTGGATGTGCGCCTGCCCGGCCTCGAATCCCACAGCCCGCGCATCGGCGTTGTCGGGCGCGGTGACGGCCTGCCGGACCATGTCAGCCAATTCCCCGATCTCGCTGCGCTCGCCGCCGATCCGGCGCTGTCCGTTCTGGTCGAAGGCGGCATGGGCCTCGCCGCCAGCTTGGCTGCCGCCGATCTGGTCGATACGCTGCTGCTGATGCGCGCGCCGATCCTGATCGGAGCGGGCCGCACGCTGGGCGACATTGGCTTGGCTGATCTGCCGCACGCCCACGGCCGCTGGGTCGCCGGGCCAGCGATGATGCTCGGCCCCGACCGCATTGAACGTTACACACGGACGCGATAGGGCTGCCCCATGTTCACCGGCATCATCACCGACATCGGCATCATCATCCATGTGGAGGAGCGCGGCGATCTGCGCGTGACCGTGCAGACCGGGTATGACACTTCCGGCATCGCCATCGGCGCGTCCGTTGCCAATTCGGGCGTGTGCCTGACGGTGGTGAGCAAGACCGCGAACAGCATCAGCTTCGACGTGTCCGCCGAAACCCTGCGCTGCACCGCCAGCGGCATGTGGAGCCAAGGCGCGCGGCTCAATCTTGAGCGCGCACTCAAGGTGGGCGATGAACTCGGCGGTCACATCGTCACTGGCCACGTCGATGCCGTCGGCCAGATCGCCGCCATCACCGCGGAAGGCGATTCCAAGCGCTTCACCTTCCAGATGCCGGCCAGCGTCGCGCCCTATGTGGCGCCGAAGGGCAGCATCTGTTTGAACGGCGCGTCGCTGACGGTGAACGAGGTCAGCGATGATGATCTTGGCCACTGGTTCACGGTGAACATCATCCCGCACACCGCCGAATGGACCACCTTCGGCACCGCCAAGGCCGGCGACGAGGTGAATATCGAGATCGATGTGCTCGCCCGCTACCTGTTCCGGATGAACCAGCTCAAGTCTTGACAGCACAATGTGATGGGTGCATCCCATCCTCACATTTCGATGTGAGGCCCCGATGAGCGAATCCCTGATTGCCCGGTTGCGTGACCTTGTTGCCAGCGGCGAGGAATCAAAAGCCGGCATGGCCCGCGCCGCCGGCCTGCACGCCAACAGCTTGCGCGCGCTCGACGAAGCCGAGTGGAACCCCACCACCGATACGCTCCGGAAACTGGAAAACTGGCTGGCCGATCGCAGCAGCGGGCCGGCTCTGTCCCCCATCGAGGATATCATCAACGAGGCCCGCAACGGCCGCATGTATATCCTGGTAGACGATGAAGACCGCGAGAACGAAGGCGACCTGATCATCCCCGGCCAGATGGCGACGCCCGATGCGATCAACTTCATGGCCAAGTTCGGCCGCGGACTGATCTGCCTTGCCTTGGCTTCAGAGCGCGTGAAGGCGCTCGGCCTGCCGCTGATGGCGCAGCACAACGGCACGCGGCACAGCACCGCCTTCACCGTGTCGATCGAGGCCAAGGAAGGCGTCACCACCGGCATTTCCGCCGCCGATCGCGCCCGCACCATCGCGGTGGCCATCGATGCCGCCAAGGGGCCGGAGCATATCGTTTCCCCCGGCCATGTGTTTCCGCTCGTCGCCCGCGATGGCGGCGTGCTGGTGCGCGCTGGCCATACCGAGGCGAGTGTGGACATCTCGCGGCTGGCCGGCCTCAGCCCGTCGGGCGTGATCTGCGAGATCATGAACGACGATGGCACCATGGCGCGCCTGCCCGATCTGATCCCGTTCGCCCGCCGCCACGGCCTGAAGATCGGCACCATCCGCGATCTGATCGCCTATCGCCACGCCCATGACCGGCTGGTGAAGTGCGTCGCCGAAACGAAGCTGGAAAGCTGGCACGGCGGCGAATGGCTGGCGAAAACCTATGCCAACACCGCCGAATATGGTGAGCATATGGTGCTGCAAAAAGGCCGCATCGAGCCCGGCAAGCCCACGCTGGTGCGCGTCCACACCCAATCCATGTTCACCGACATGTTCGCCGAAAAAGGGGAACGCGCCGGGCAACTGGGCCGCGCCATGGACGCCATCGGCGAGGAAGGCGCCGGCGTCATCGTCATCATCCGCGACGGCAGCCCCACCGCCATTTCCGAACAGATGCGCGCCAAGGGCCAGGGCGAATCCATCGTGCTGCGCGATTACGGCATCGGCGCGCAGATCCTGGTTGATCTTGGCGTCACCGACATGATCCTGCTCACCAACCAGCACCGCAACATCGTCGGCATCGAAGGCTATGGCCTGCACGTTGTTGGCGAACGCGCCATCCCCCCCCGGAGCTGAATCTCATGCACATCCTGATCGTCGAAGCCCCGTTCTACACCCACATCGCCAACATGCAGCGCGACGGCGTGACCGAGGCCCTGAAGGCCGCCGGCGCCACCCACGACGTGATCACTGTGCCCGGCGCGCTGGAAGTGCCCGCCGCCATCGCCTTTGCCGATGCCAGCGGCGAATATGATGGCTATGTCGCGCTTGGCTGCGTGATCCGCGGCGAGACTTATCATTTCGAAGTCGTCGCCGGTGAAAGCGCGCGGGCCATCATGGCGCTCACGCTGGATGGCCTCGCCATTGGCAACGGCATCCTGACGGTGGAAAACGAAGCCCAGGCCATCGCCCGGGCGGACAAGACGCAGAAGAACAAGGGCGGCGAAGCCGCCGCCGCCGCGCTGGCCATGGTGGCACTGAAACAGCGTTTCGCCTGAACCCCGGTTTGGCCAAGTTCATGCTTGGCCTTTGCGATGCCGTGATGGCACACTGATTGGTAGGGTCGCGAACTGCTGTTTCCAGTGGGAGGCGCCGTCATGACCGATCCGCACACCATCCAGTCGATCGACGCCGCCGGACGGCTCCAGGAATGCGATCTGATCATGAAGGGCGGGGTGACGAGCGGCCTCGTCTATCCCGGCGCCATCGCCACCCTTTCTGAAACGTTCCGCCTGCGCAATATCGGCGGCACATCGGCCGGCGCCATCGGCGCGGTGGCGGCCGCTGCGATGGAATATGGCCTGCGGACGGGCAGGAACCCCAAGGCCCGGGAACGCATGGCCTGGCTGCACCAAGAACTGGCCGAGCGCACCGATCAGGGCGCCTCCCGGCTTGATGCCATGTTCTGCGGCGATCCGGGCACCGCGCCGCTGCTCGATGCGCTGAAGGGCGCGCTCAACAGCCAGCCCGCCGCGATCCTGGGCCTGATCAAGGCCGCACTCCCCACATTGCCGGGCAACGCCCGCCGCGCGCTGTGGCTCGCCGCCGGGGCCACGGCCCTAGAAATGCTCGCCGGTGCCGGCCTCGGCTGGCTGCTCACCGCTGGCTGCAGCCCTGGCGTGCAGGGCTTCGCCACCGCATTGGCCGCCGTCGCCAGCCTTGCCTTCGCCGGCTGGTGGAACCTCAAGGCCAGCCTGGTGCAGGCGGTGCCACTCTCGCTCGACAGTCTCAACCGGCTGCTGCAGCCGATTGTGGCCAACGGCCTGGGCCTTGCCACCGGCTTCGCCCTGCCGTCTCACACCATCAACCAGCGCCAACTGCCTTCGCTCACCCTTTGGCTGCACCAGACCATCCAGCAACTGGCCGGCCTGGATCAAGACAGCACAAGCGAAGTGCTGACCTTCGGCAGACTGTGGTCTTTGGGCCTGTTGCCCGAACCCAGTGCGCTCGATCCGCGCGCCATCGATTTGGTGCTGGTGTGCAGCGATCTCAACCGCGTGCAATCCACCAGCTTCCCCTTCCTGTTCGACAACCAGCGGCTGTTCTACGATCCTGCCGAATGGGCACGGCTGTTTCCCGAACCGGTGCTGCAGGCGCTGGACGCCAATGCCTGGGCCGTGGCCAGCAACACCGAAATCCCCGATGATCTGGGCTATGGCCGCGACGAAGTAGAAACGGCCGCGGCCCGCCATGGCGATCTGCGCCAGCGGCTGCGGCTGCTGCCCAAGGGCCGGCACATCCCGATCCTGGTCGGCGCCCGCGCCTCCATGGCCTTTCCCGGCCTGTTCACGCCGCTGCCGCTGTGGGTGTTGCGCTGGGTCGGCCAACCGGAAGTACCGGAAGAACGCACGCCGTTCCTGTCACGCCTCTATCTTTCCGATGGCGGCATCACCTCAAACTTCCCCATCCACCTGTTCGATGCGGTGGTGCCCAGCCGGCCAACCTTCGCCATCAATCTTCTCTATCCCGATGATGATCTTTCCATCGAGGAATATGGCGTCCTCGACAGCGCCGCGATGCGCGGCAAGGCGGTGCCCGGCAATGTCCGCACGCTGGGCGGCACCCGCGCCGACACCGGCAGCCTGCAATTGACCGATCTGATCATGCCCTTTGCCGATGGTGATCGCGTTGCCTTCTACAAGGAACCGACCGCGGGCACCCCGTTGGCGCAACTGGCCGGGCTGGGCTTGCGCGTCGTTGAAACCGCCCGCACCTGGGGGGATGTCAGCCTCTACAACCAGGTTGGCATGCGCGATCGCATCATCCATGTCCGCCTGGCCGGCAACGAAGGCGGCTTCAACCTCAGCATGCCGGCCCAGACCATCACCGCGCTTAGCGAAAAGGGCACATTTGCCGGCAGCGTTCTGGCGTGCCGCTTCCGCCGCGATGCGCCCGTCGATCCGCTCGACGATCCCGCCGATCCGCGCTTCACCCTCACCTGGGACAATCACCGCCGCATCCGGGTCGAAGGCCTGCTGGCCGCACAGGATCTGCTTGCCGGCCGGTTCAACGTGCTGTGGCCCGACAACAGCGGCCTTGTTGGCGATGCGCATTATCGGGCCGTGGCGCACGGGCTGGCCGGCATCGGGGCGCTGGCCGTGCCGCTGCCCGATCCGCTGGCCGGTGCCCTGCGGCCCTTGAATGTGCTGCGCATGCGCCCGTCCGGCAGCGACCCGCGCGCCAGCCGCCGCGCCTGACACCCGCGACACACTGAAGCGCGGCGGTCTTGCCGCAGTGCACAATGAACCAGGGTGGTCCATAGCGGCGCACGCCTGTTCCTCCGTTCAGGTTGGCATGGGTGCCGTTCCAGCGATCCGACCCGCTTGCTCGGCACCCACGCCCCCTGCCGCCCGCCCGCCGGCGGCCCCGCATCCACACAAATTGCCACGATGACAGCGCCGCCCTTTGCGCTTATGGCCAGCCGCCATGGCCGCGCTGTCCCATATTGATCACTGGATCTTCGATCTCGACAACACGCTGTACCCGGCGCACTCGGCGCTGTTCCCGCAGATCGATCGGCGCATGGGCCTCTATATCCAGCGCCTGCTGAATGTTGATCCGATCGAGGCGCACCGCATCCAGAAGGAACTGTATCACAGCCACGGCATGACGTTGCCCGGCCTGATGGCGCTGCACAATGTCGATCCCCACGATTTCCTGGCCAATGTCCACGATGTCGATATCGACGTGCTGCGCCCGCACCCGGAACTGGGTGACCTGATCGCCCGCCTGCCGGGGCGCAAATATATCTTCACCAATGCAGATGCGCCTTATGCGGAGCGCGTGCTGGAACGCCTTGGCCTCACCCACGCGTTCGACGGCATGCACGACATCCACGCGCTGGATTATGTGCCGAAACCGCAGCCGCCGGCCTACACCCACATGTGCGCCGCCCACGGCATCAATCCGAAACGCGCGATGTTCGTGGAAGACATGGCGCGCAACCTGACGCCCGCCAAGGCGATCGGCATGACAACCGTGTGGATCGACAACGGCAGCGAACAAGGGCCGGGCAGCGACCGCGATCACATCGACTTCATCATCAACGACCTCGCCACCTTCCTGGGGCAGGTGCTGGAACAGGTGGAAACCGCATGAACATCGAAGCCATCATCAACGCCGGCTGGGAAGAGCGCACGACCGTCACCAGCGCCACCCACGGTGAGCTGCGCACCGCCGTCAACGCGGCGCTGTCGGCGCTCGACGCCGGCGAATTGCGCGTGGCCGAGCCGGACGGCATCACCCACCAATGGCTGAAAAAGGCCGTGCTGCTGTCTTTCCGCCTGCACGATAATGTGGTGATGCCCGGCTTCGGTCATGCCGGCTTCTACGACAAGGTGCCGCTGAAGTTCGACGGATGGGGTGATGCCGAATTCCGTGCGGCCGGCTTCCGCGCCGTTCCCGGTGCCGTCGTCCGCCGCGGTGCCTATATCGCGCCCGGCGCCGTGCTGATGCCCAGCTTCGTCAACATCGGCGCCCGCGTCGGCAAGAACACCATGGTCGATACCTGGGCCACGGTCGGTTCGTGCGCGCAGATCGGTGAAAATGTCCACATCTCGGGCGGCGCCGGCATCGGCGGCGTACTCGAACCGCTGCAAGCCAACCCGGTCATCATCGGGGACAACGCCTTCATCGGCGCCCGCGCCGAAGTCGCCGAAGGCGTCATCGTCGGCGAAGGCGCCGTGCTCTCGATGGGCGTCTACCTCGGCGCGTCGACCAAGATCATCGACCGCGCCACCGGCGAAATCCACATGGGCCGCGTGCCGCCCTACGCCGTCGTCGTCTCCGGCAGCCTGCCCGGCAAGCCGCTGCCCGATGGCACCCCCGGCCCCAACCTCTATTGCGCCGTGATCGTGAAGACGGTGGACGCACAAACCCGCAGCAAGACCGGCATCAACGAGCTTCTGCGGGACTGAACATGACTATGGGGCGGGGATCAGTTCCCGCCCCACATGTCGTCTGCGAACGGCGGTTCAGGCCACCTTGAACCCTTCACGGTTCATGCGGCTGGTCAGCGCCTTTTTCTCCTCGTCGGTCAACATCGCCTGCAAGGTCGGGAACACCACGTCCTCCTCCTCGCGCACGTGCGATTCAAAGGCGGTGCGGATGGCGGCGACCTTTTCCAGGAAGCCTGCACCCTTCTCCTTGCCGATCATTTCCAGCGCATACAGGCCCTGCTTCACCTCGAAATGATCGGTGTTCAGCGCTTCGGCCACATCGCTCTGGCCATGTTCGGCCACCACGCAGTAAATCACATATTCTTCCTGCACCTGGTGCTTGCCCATGGCGTACTGCAGTTCGAGCACCAGCGCGGCGCGCTTGGCCACATCCTCTTCCCGCGTGGCCGACAGCTGCTCCAGCAGCGTTCGCGCGGCCTGATGCTCGGCCTTCAGGCCTTCGAACCAGTCACCCGCCGCAAAGGTCGCCGCTTGCGACGCCGCCTTGCGACCGGCCGAAACCATCATGCCCAGCCCGAAACCAGCCACCCCGGCCATCAAGGCCGATGTGCCGCCGTTGCCGATCGTCATCTTCCGTCCCATCGTGCGTGCGCTTGTATCCGTCATGGTGAATTCTCCTTTTCCCATGACCATCAAACCCGTGCCGCGCGCAGAAGTTCCAAAGGCCCGCGATGTTCGTCCGGCATTCCGGGCAGCCTGTCCCAGCGTTTAATTGTGCGCTGAAGGGAAGAGGAAAAGCCGGGGCCTCTGGCGGGCAGGGTCGCAGACCCTGCACCCGTTTGTTTTCGGGCGGCCCATTTCTCACAGCCAGTACGACGACGACCTCGTGCGACAGGATTGAAACAACGAAAGTGGCTGCAGGGCCTCAGGCCCTGCCCGCCGGAGGCCGTTTCTTCCTATCGCCTTTGCCCCTTGCCATACCGCAGCCGCCCCGCTTTGATGCCGGCAGCAAGGGGAAACATCATGCGCACATTCATCGCCGCACTTCTGGCCGCCACCATTGCCGTTCCGGCCAGCGCTCAGGCGCTGCGCCCTGATCAGCAGGCATTCCGGGCGCTCTACAAGGAGCTGGTGGAGACCAACACCACCGTGTCCACCGGCAGTTGCAATGTGGCCGCCGAGCGGATGGCGGCGCGGTTGAAGGCCGCCGGTTACACCGATGCCGATATCAGGCTGTTCCCTGGTTCCGCCGAACGCCCGCAGGATGGCGGGATGGTGGCCACGCTGAAGGGCAGTGATCCGAAGGCCAAGGCGATATTGCTGCTGTCCCACCTTGATGTGGTGGAGGCCAAGCGCGCGGATTGGGAACGCGATCCGTTCGCCTTCATCGAAGAGGGCGGCTTTTTCTATGGCCGCGGCGTGAGCGACGACAAGGCCCACGGCGCGATCTTTACCGATGCGATGATCCGGCTGAAGCAGGGCAAGGCGCCGAAGCGCACCGTGAAGCTGGCGCTGACCTGTGGTGAGGAAGGCGGGCCCTGGAACAGCGCCAAGTGGCTTGTAGAAGAGCACCGCGACTGGATCGACGCGGAATTTGCCTTGAACGAAGGCGGCGGCGGCAAGGCCGACGCGACCGGCAAGCCGATCAGCCTCGCCTTCCAGGCCGGCGAGAAAGTGTATCAGGATTTCACCCTGGAAACCCGCAACCCCGGCGGCCACAGCAGCCGGCCGCGCCCGGACAATGCGATCAATGAACTCGCCGCCGGCCTGGTGAACCTGGCGAAGAATGATTTCCCGGTGATCCTGTCGGACACGACGCGCGCCTATTTCGCCGAGATGGCCAAGCTGAGCGATGCGCCCACCGCAGCCGCCATCCGCACCCTGCTCGCCAATCCGGCCGACGCGGCTGCCGAAGCCATCGTGTCGAAGGATCCGGGCTGGCACAGCACGTTGCGCACCACCTGCGTGGCGACGATGCTGGACGCCGGCCACGCCCGCAACGCCCTGCCGCAGCGCGCCCAGGCCAATGTGAACTGCCGCATGTTCCCCGGTGAGAGCGTGGAAAAGGTGCGCGGGCAAATCGTGGAGCGGCTGGGCGACGCCACCATCACCGTCACCCCGCGCGCTTCGGAAAATCCAGAAAAGGCCGCGCCGCCGCCGCCGCTGTCGGACATGGTTTATGGCCCTGCCGTCGCGCTCGCCACCAAGCATTTCCCCGGCATCCCCCTGATCCCGACCATGGCCACCGGCGCCACCGATGGTCGTTATCTGAACGCTGCAGGCATGCCGACCTATGGCATGCCCGGCCGTTTCGGCATGCCCGATGGCAACGGCGTCCACGGCCTCAACGAGCGCATCTCGGTGGCCGGCGTGATGAAGGAACGCGATTATCTGTTCGATCTGATCAACGCCTACGCTGCCAAATAAGGATAAACCGATGCGCGCGCTCTTCCTCGCTACAGCCCTGTTCGCTGGCACCGCAGCCCAGGCCCAATATGTCAGCCAGCAACCGGGCGAGGCCCAGTTCAGGGCTCTGTTCAAGGAGATGGTGGAGACCGACACCAGCGTCACCACCGGCAGCTGCACCGCAGCGGCCGAAAAGCTCGCCGTGCGCTTCAAGGCGGCAGGCTTCGGCGATGCCGAAATCACCCAGTTCAGCGTGCCGGAATTCCCCAAGGATGGCGGCATCGTTGTCCACCTGAAGGGCAGCGATCCGAAGGTGAAACCGATGCTGCTGCTCGGCCACCTCGACGTGGTTGCTGCCAAGCCGGAAGACTGGACGCGCGATCCCTACAAGCTGATCGAGGAAAACGGCTATTTCTATGGCCGCGGCACCTTTGACGACAAGGCGCAGGCCAGCATCTGGGCCGATCTCCTGATCCGCATGAAGGCCGGCAAGGCGCCGAAACGCACCATCAAGCTGGCGCTGACCTGCGGGGAGGAGACCACCTACGCCTTCAACGGTGCCGATTGGCTGGCCAAGAACCGCCCCGAACTGATCATGGCGGAATTCGCGCTGAACGAAGGCGGCGGCGGCCGCAACGGCCCCGATGGCAAGCCGCAGGGCCTGGCCGTGCAGGTGGGCGAAAAGACGGTGCAGAATTTCTGGATCGAAGCCACCAACCCCGGCGGCCACAGCAGCGTGCCCCGGCCTGACAACGCCATCACCGATCTCACTGCCGCCGTGGTCGCCGTGAACCGGCACGAATTCCCGGTGCAGTTCACCGATACCACCCGCACCTATTTCACCACGCTGGCAAAGGTGATGCCCAATCCGGTTGGCCCCGCCATGGCCCGCCTGCTCACCAACCCGAATGATGCGGAAGCCAATCGCATCGTTTCGATGGACCCGACCAATCACAGTGTGCTGCGCACAACCTGCGTCACCACCCTGTTGGAAGCCGGCCACGCCGAAAATGCCCTGGCCCAGCGCGCCCGCGCCAACGTGAACTGCCGCATGTTCCCCGGCACCGATCCGGGTGCGCTGAAAGCCGATCTGGAAAAGATCATCGCCAACGCCAAGGTGAACGTTAGCCTGAAACTGCCAATCCGCCCGGTGGCCAAGCCCACCCCGATGAACCCCGCCATCATCGGCCCGATGCAGACCATCGCCGCGAAGCATTTCCCCGGCGTGCCCATGCTGGCGATGATGAGCACCGGCGCCACCGATGCCATCTTCATCACGCCCGTAGGCATCCCGGTGTATGGCGCCCCCGGCACGATGATCGATGCCGATGGCAACGGCATTCACGGCCTGAACGAGCGTATCAGCGTGCGCAGCCTGATGCAGGGCCGCGATTATCTCTCCGATCTGGTCGCGGTGCTGGCGAATCCCAAATAGTCTGGCACTCCGGCCCGCAACACCCTACATGCCCGCCATGGACATTGCCCACCTGCTCACCCCCGAAGCCCTGTCCACCTTTGGCCAGGTCGTGATGATCGATGTCGTGCTGGCCGGCGACAATGCCATCGTGGTCGGCGCGCTCGCGGCCGGGCTGCCGGCGGCCCAGCGCAAGAAGGTCATCCTGATCGGCATCATTGCTGCGCTGGTGCTGCGCATCATCTTTGCCTTGGCGGTCACCCAATTGCTGCAGATTGTCGGCCTGATACTCGCCGGCGGGCTGCTGCTGCTGTGGGTGGCGTGGCGCATGTGGCGCGAAATCAGCCCGCGCGCCGCCCTGATCGACGCGCCCGGCGATGATGATGACTTCGTCGCCACCAATGCCCCGCCGCCGGCCAAGAGCTTTGCCGCCGCCGCGTGGAGCGTTGCGCTGGCCGACGTGTCGATGAGCCTTGATAACGTGCTCGCCGTCGCAGGTGCAGCGCGCGACCACCCCGATATTCTCATCGCCGGGCTTGTGCTCTCCGTCGCGCTGATGGGCATCGCCGCCAACATCATCGCCCAATATATCGAACGCTATCGCTGGATCGCCTATGTCGGCCTGGTCGTGATCGTCTATGTCGCAGGCAAGATGATCTGGGAGGGCTTCAACGAAGTCGCCCCAATCGTGCAACCGATGGTGGGGATGTAACGCCCCTACGGCACCATCACCGTCGATCCCGTCGTCAGCCGCGCTGCCAGATCCTCGTGCGCCTTGGCAGCATTGGCCAGCTTGTACCGCTGGTTGATCGCCAGCTTCAGCCCGCCAGAAGCCATGAGCCCCAGCACGCGGCCTGCATGCTGCAGCCGCTCTTCGGGCGTCGCATAATAATCAAACAGCGTCGGCCGCGTCGCAAACAGCGATCCCTTGCGCGCCAATATACCCAGATCCACCCCCGAAACCGGGCCGGAGGCATTGCCGAAGCTGATCATCAGGCCCCGCCGTTTCAGGCTGTCCAGGCTTGAATCCCAACTGTTCTTGCCCACCCCGTCAAACACCACGTCCACACCGCGTCCACCGGTCAGCGCCCGCACCTGAGCCGCCACGTCGCTGCCATCAAGAATGCCATAATCCGCCCCATGCGCGGCGGCCAGCGCCAGTTTCTGCGGCGTGCCGGCAACCGCAATAACGGTCGCCCCCGCCAGCTTCAGCCATTGCACCAGCAACAGGCCCACACCGCCCGCCGCCGCCGGCAGCAGCGCCCAGTCCCCTGGCCGAACCTTCGCGCAACGTTCCACCAGGAATTCGGTGGTGCAGCCCTTCAACAGCCCGGCCGCCGCCATCTCGTCCGACACACCATCAGGCAACGGCACCAGCATCGCCGCAGCAATGTTGCGGTGGGTGGCATAGGCGCCGATCGGCCCCCAGCAATAGCCCACGCGCGTGCCAACGCTCAGCGTCACGCCCTCTCCCACCGCTTCAACCGCGCCAGCCGCTTCGAGCCCCAGCCCTGATGGGAAGGCAATCGGGTACAGGCCGGAACGGTGATAGGTGTCGATGAAGTTCAGCCCGATCGCCGTGTGGCGCAGCTGCACCTCCCCCGGCCCCGGCGGCGGCAGAGTGATATCCTGCCACTGCATCACTTCCGGGCCACCACTGGCATCGATCCGGATCGCCTTCATGCCCATTCCCCTTCATGCTGCACTTATGTTGCGCGGTAACTGTTTGTTTTTGCTTGAATGGCAGTTCGACTCAGCATCGCCTTGCCGATTGCCACTTCCCACCGCTACACTAGCGCGAACCGAGCCAAGGAAAAGAGGCATTGCGGCCATGAAGATCAGCTTCGACATTGATTGCACACCCGAAGAAGCCCGCACCTTCTTTGGCCTGCCCGATTTGCAGCCCCTGCACGATGTCTATCTCGATCGCATGAAGACAGCGATGACCGAAGGCATCACCGCCGCCGATTGGCAGCGCATGATGCAGAACTGGGCACCCGGCATCGCCGGCGGTTTCGAACAATGGCAGAAACTGATGATGGCCGGGCTCGGCGCCGCTGCCGGCAAGTCCCAAGGCTGAACGATCCTGCCATGACCGATACAATTGCGGCGCTGGCCAGCGGCCGTCCACCGGCTGCGCTCGCCGTTATTCGCCTGTCTGGCCCGGCCGCCTTTGCCGCCGTACAGGCCCTGGCCGGCCGCATCCCGCCACCCCGCCGCCTCAGCCTGTGCCAGCTCCACGCGGGCGATAGCTTGCTCGATGAGGCCCTCGTCGCCATCTTCCCGGGCCCCACAAGCGCCAGCGGCGAAGACCTTGCCGAATTCCACCTGCACGGCGGCCCCGCCGTCATCTCCGGCGTGCTCACCGCCCTCACGGCGCTGCCCGGCATCCGGCTGGCCGAACCGGGAGAGTATACGCGCCGCGCCTTCGCCAATGGCCGCATGGACCTGGCCCAAGTCGAAGGCCTCGCCGATCTCGTCGCCGCCGAAACCGCCAGCCAACGCGATCAGGCCCTCGCTCTCGCCGGCGGCGCCCTCGGCCGGCTGGCTGACCAATGGCGCGAACGCTGCCTGATGGTGCTGGCCGAAGCCGAAGCAGGGCTCGATTTCGCCGAAGACGAAGCCGATGTCGCCGAACGCCTCGACGAAGCCGCGCGCCACCAGCTCCTCGCGCTCGCCGATGAACTCGCCGCCCTGATCGCCGATTCCAGCCGCGCGATGCGCATCCGCGACGGGCTGACAATTGCCGTCACTGGCCCACCTAACGTCGGAAAATCAAGCCTGGTCAATGCCTTGTCCATGCGCGACGCCGCCATCGTGACGCCCATCGCCGGCACCACTCGCGACGCCATTGAAGTACCCATCGATCTCGGCGGTATCGCCGCCGTCCTGATCGATACCGCGGGCTTGCGCG
The DNA here is from genome assembly GCA_002280855.1 of Sphingomonadales bacterium 32-65-25. Lineage (GTDB taxonomy): Bacteria > Pseudomonadota > Alphaproteobacteria > Sphingomonadales > Sphingomonadaceae > Sandarakinorhabdus. Next base: position 155,663 of record NCEU01000008.1, read on the forward strand.
ACACCACCGACCCCATCGAAGCCGAAGGCATCGCCCGCGCCCGCGCCCGCGCTGCCACCGCCGATCTCGTCATCAGCGTCGCCAGCGCCGATTCTCCCCACTGGCCCCCAGCACCCGAATCCCCGCCCCATCTTCGGCTGCTCAACAAGAGCGACCTCGCGCAGCCCGAACTGCCACCCGACGCCCTCACCGTCTCCGCCGCCACCGGCGCAGGCATGGGGCAACTTCGTGACTGGCTCTCCACCTGGGCCCACACCACCACCCGCCCCGGCGAACCGGCCCTGCTCGCCCACGCCCGCCACCGCGCCGCCTTCGCCGACGCCGAATCGGCCCTGCGCGACGCCGCCCACGCCCCCGAACCCGTCCTCCGCGCCGAATCCCTGCGTGCAGCAGCCCATGCCTTCGGCCGCATCGCCGGTCGGGTGGACGTGGACGATGTACTGGACCGGATCTTCAGCCGTTTCTGCATCGGGAAGTAGGAAGAAGGGCCTCCGGCGGGCAGGGACGCGGCCCCTGCACCCGTTTGTTTCGGGTGGCCCACGCGCCACAAGCACGCTCCTGCGCCGCAGGCAGTAAATAATGCCTGCGGCGCGGCCCTATGAAACGCGAGCTCGGCCCAGAATCGAAAGTGGGTGCAGGGCCTCAGGCCCTGCCCGCCGGAGGCCCTTCTTCTTCGCCCACCATGTTTCACGTGAAACATCGCCCACGAATCGCTATGGAAGCCGTCATGCACGATTTCGACGTCATCATTGTCGGTGCCGGCCACGCCGGTTGCGAGGCTGCTGCTACCGCCGCCCGGCGCGGCGCGCGTGTGGCGTTGGTGACGCTGCGCGCCGATGATCCCGGCACGCTGAGCTGCAATCCCGCAGTGGGCGGCATCGGTAAGGGACATCTCGTCACCGAGATTGATGCACTGGGTGGCATCATGGGGCGGGTCACCGATGCGGCTCGGTTGCAGTCGCGACTGCTCAATCGGTCGAAGGGCCCGGCCGTGCACGGCCCGCGCGCACAAGTGGATCGCGCCTTGTATCGCGCCGCCATGGCCGAGGTACTGGCCGAGTTCCCGGCGCTCGCCATCATTGCCACCGCCGTTGAGGGCCTGATCCTCGAACAGGATCGCATCGTCGGTGTTGAGACGGCGCAGGGCCGGCTGAGCGCGCCTGCTGTCGTGCTCACCACCGGCACCTTCCTTGGCGGCATGATGCACATCGGATCGGCCCGTGAAGCCGGTGGCCGGGTCGGAGCGCAGGCCAGCGATCTTGGCCAAGCGCTTCGGGCAATGGGCCTGCCGGTGAGCCGGCTAAAGACGGGCACGCCGGCCCGACTTGATGGCCGCTCCATCGATTGGGCGGCGCTGGAATGGCAGCACGGCGACGAAGATGATCCGCGTTTCAGTCGCTTCGGCAAGGCCAATGGCCGGCCGCCGATTCCGTGTGCTGTCACACGCACCAATGTGGAGACGCATCGCATCATCCGCGATCACCTCGGGGAATCGGCGCTGTATGGTGGCCATATCGATTCGGTTGGCCCGCGCTATTGTCCCTCCATCGAGGACAAGGTGGTGCGTTTTGGTGATCGTGACGGCCACCAGATTTTCCTGGAGCCAGAGGGCTATGATGACATCACCATCTATCCCAACGGCCTTTCGACCTCATTGCCGCTGCATGTGCAGGAAAAATTCATCGCCTCGATCAAAGGCCTGGAACGCGCTCGCATCCTGCGGGCCGGTTATGCCATTGAATATGACCATGTCGATCCGCGGGCATTGACGGCCGGCCTTGCCGCCAAGGATGTGCCAGGACTGTTCCTCGCAGGCCAGATCAACGGCACCACCGGTTATGAGGAGGCCGCTGCACAAGGCCTTGTGGCCGGCGCTAACGCTGCCGCAGCCGCGCTGGCGCTGCCCCAGCTGATCGTCGATCGCACCCAGGCCTATATCGGCGTCATGATCGACGATCTCACCACGCACGGCGTGGCCGAGCCCTATCGCATGTTCACCAGTCGCGCCGAGTATCGCCTGCGCCTTCGGGCCGACAATGCCGATCAACGTTTGACCCCGCTGGGCCTTGATCTCGGCCTCATCCCCTACGCGCAGGCCGATGATTTCGCGGCGGAGCAGGTCTCGCGCGCAGCCGCACGCGCCCTGCTCGACACGCTGTCGGCCACACCGCACCAGTTGGCCAGTCAAGGTATCGAGGTTCGCCAGGACGGCCAACTGCGCTCCCTGTTCGACTGGCTACGCTTCCCGGCCGTGACCCATGACGCGGCTCGCCGCGTCTGGCCGGAACTGGCGCAAATGCCTGATGATCTGCTCGCCAGCCTGGCGGTGGATGCGAACTACGCGTCGTACATTGTCCGGCAGGAATCCGAAGTCGCAGCCCTGCGCCGCGACGAAGGGCTGACGCTGCCCGCCGATCTTGACTACGCGGCTGTGGCGGGGCTTTCCAAGGAAATGACCGAGCGCCTCAGCCGTGCCCGCCCTCTCACCCTTGGTGCCGCCAGCCGCGTGCCGGGGATCACACCCGCCGCCTTGATCGCCCTGCTCCCGCACACAACCCGCAGGGCGGCTTGAGATGAGCGACGACCCCCGCGCCGCCTTCGCGGCCGAGTTCGATGTTTCACGTGAAACATTGGCCAAGCTCGATCGTTACGCCGAACTGCTCACCGATTGGCAGCAGCGCATGAACCTTGTCGGCCCATCGACCCTGCCGCACATTTGGGATCGCCACTTCCGTGATTCGGCACAGCTGTTGGCAATCGCCGGCAGCGGCAGGTCATGGCTCGACATCGGCGCCGGCGGCGGTTTCCCCGGCCTTGTCCTCGCCATCCTTGATCCCGATTCCAACATCACGCTCGTCGAATCCATCACCAAGAAATGCCGCTTTCTGGACACGGTGGCCCACGAAACGGACACCGCCGGCCACGTCACGGTCGCTAACGTCCGCGTGGAGGCACTTGCCGGCAGCAAATATGACATCATTACAGCCCGTGCCGCCGCCAGCCTGGAAACCTTGTTTGATTGGGGCCTGCGTTTCGCCGGCTCTGGCACGCGCTGGATCCTGCCAAAGGGCGCCCGCGTGCAGGAAGAGCTTGCCAGCGCGGCCAAGCAGTTCCACTTTGCCCATGAGCTGATTCCCAGCCGCACCGATTCCGATGCCCGCGTCGTGGTCGCGAAAGGGGTTAAACGCCGATGATTATCGCGGTCGCCAATCAGAAGGGCGGCGTTGGCAAGACGACCACCGCCGTGAATCTTGCCACGGCGCTGGCTGCCGTTGGCAAGCGCGTGCTGCTGGTTGATGCCGACCCCCAGGGCAACGCCTCCACCGGGTTGGGTATTGGTCGCAAGGATCGCGATCCCTCGATTTATCAAGTGCTTGTGGATGGCGTTCCCGCCGCCGAAGCACTGCGCCAGACAGCCATTCCGGGTCTTTCGATCCTGCCAGCCAATGCCGCCCTGGCTGGGGCAGAGGTCGAGCTGGTCGATGCCGATCGCCGATCCCACCGGCTCGCCGATGCGCTGGCCACTTTGCCGCCACAGGATTTCGTGATCATCGATTGCCCGCCGTCGCTGGGCCTCGTCACCGTCAATGCGCTGGTCGCCGCCGATGCCGTGCTGGTGCCACTCCAGAGCGAATTCTTTGCATTGGAAGGACTCAGCCAACTGCTCGGTACCATCGAACGGGTGAAGGCCGGGCTCAACCGCCGGCTGGAACTGCTTGGCATCGTGCTGACCATGGTCGATCGCCGCAACCGGCTTTCCGATCAGGTCTGCGCCGACGTGCGGGCGGTGATGGGCGCCAAGGTGTTGAAAACCATGGTGCCACGCAACGTTCGCCTGTCGGAAGCGCCCAGCCACGGCCTGCCGGCGCTGATCTATGACAGCCGCTGCGCCGGCTCGGAAGCCTATCTGGCGCTGGCCCGCGAGCTGCTGGAACGCATCGAAGGCCCGCTGGCACTCGCCGGATGAAGAGGGATAAATGACAGACAACAAACGCAAATCCGGCCTTGGGCGCGGGCTATCGGCCCTGCTCGACGATATCGCGGCGCCGCCCACCGCCGCTGCGCCGGGCGTTGTGCGCCTGCCCGTCGCCGACATCGTTCCCAACCCAGGCCAACCCCGCCGCCAGTTCGATGAAACGGCGATGGCGGAACTCGTCGCCTCAGTGAAAACTCACGGCGTGTTGCAGCCGATCCTGGTCCGCCGCTTCAATGGCCGACACCAGATCATCGCCGGCGAACGCCGCTGGCGCGCCGCACAGGCTGCCGGCCTGCACGAGATCCCGGTGGTCGTCCGCCAACTCGACGACCGGCAAGTCTCTGAAATTGCGCTGATCGAGAATATCCAGCGCGCCGATCTGAACGCCATTGAAGAAGCCCGCGGTTACCAGAAACTCATTGCCGATTTCGCCCACACCCAAGCTGTGCTCGCCGATATCGTCGGCAAATCACGCAGCCATGTCACCAATTTGCTGCGCCTGCTCGATCTGCCCGCATCGGTGCAGACCTTGGTGGAATCGGGCGCTCTATCCATGGGGCACGCACGCGCCCTCGTTGGTGCAGCCGATGCCGAAGCCCTGGCCGAACGGGCTGTAAAACAAGGCCTTTCAGTTCGCGCCCTCGAAGCCCTCGTCTCCGGCGGCAAGGCCAAGCCGAAGGCCCCGCGCACCACTCCGGCGGCCGCTGCCAACGATCCCAACAGCGACGCCCTGGAAGAACAACTCGCCGAAGCGCTCGGGATGCCAGTCGCCCTGCAGGTCGCCCCCGGCGCCAGCAGCGGCAGCCTCACTATCCGTTTTGCCGATCTTGATCAGCTCGATCTGCTTTGCAGCAAACTCGGCGTGGCTTAAGGGGGAAATGCCTCCGGCGGGCAGGGTCGCAGACCCTGCACCCGTTTGCTGTCAGGCGCTGCCTTTTGCGCTGAGGATCGGTCCAAGACGAAAGCGGGTGCAGGGGCTCAGCCCCTGCCCGCCGGAGGCTCCTTTTAACGCCTACGGGCGGCAACGGCAGCGCGGCGGGTAAGATCAAGCAACAAATGCTGCGCGCCGAGATCGGCGAGGCTGCCGCTGGCTTTCACGGCCCGCTCGGCGGCAAGGATGTCGCCCATGGCCGCAGCGAGGGCCGGCTGGCTCCACAGCGACAACGCCTTGATGATGATAGGCTTTTCTTTCCAGAAGATGGCCTTGCCCTGGCCTTCGACGACGGCGGCCGGCGTGTCGCCGCCATCGACTTCGGTGCGCAGCAGGGTGAGTTGCGCGAAACGGCGCTCGAGGGCGCGCAACAGCGGGATGGCGGTGCCATCGGGCAGGCGGCCAATGAGGTCCGTTGCTTCGGCCACGTTGCCGGTCGTGATGGCCGCGATGGGTGCGAACAGCTCGGCTTCACCGGTGGCAATGCCCAGTGCGGCAAGATCTTCGGCGCCGAGCTGCTTCGGGCTTTCCGGGGTTGAGTCCTTGTAGAGGGCGTATTTTTCCAGCTCGCGGCGCATGATCATGCGGTCGCCGCCGGCGCTTTCGAACAGGGCTTCGGGCACGCCGCGTTCCAGCCGCAAGCCGAGCGGCGCGGCCATCTCGCCGAGCAAGCGGCCTGCATCGCGCAGGCTCGCTTCGTAATTGATGCAGGCGGCGATGGCGGGGTGCTTGTCGGCCAAGGTCAGCAGCTTGCTGCCCTTCTTGAAACTGCCGGCCACAGCCAGCACCGGGTGGCCGGGTGGACCTTCCAGCAACGCCTCGACGGCCGCCAGCGCATCATCGTCAAGGCCGTCGACGCGCACCAGTTCGCGATCCCCGAACATCGAAAGGCTGGTGGCGGCCGCCATCAGAGCCTGAGGGTCGGACTTCAGCGCGCTGCCTGCCAATTCGGTGATGGTCACGCCGGCGCCCAGGCCGGCCGTGACCTGCCCAGCCATGTCACGCGAGGCGGATTCATCGGGGCCGTGCAACAACACCAGCCGCACATCAGCGGGCCAGGCGCGGGCGATGGCCGCTATCCGGGCCGCGTCCGTCTTCATCAGCCTTTGGCGGCGCGGGCGTAGCGGGCCAGGCGCGCGCTGATCTGACGGGCGAGATCGACGGAGAGACGTTCCAGCGCTGTCGTTTCAGCGGCGACAACGGCGAAATTGGAACTGACACGATCGATGCCGGCGTCGGCCGCAGCGGTATCATCCACCAGAACGGTGCCGGTGGCAGCATCGACCAGCCGATAGCGGGCACGCAGCGTACGCCGTTCACGCGCCGCCGAGGAATCGCCGCGCACACCAAAGGCGGTGATCTGATCATCGAGAGCGATTTCAAGGCGATAGCGCGGGCTGGCCACGGCGAGGCCGAACTGGTCTTCCAGCGCCTGTCGCACCATGAAGCCAGCGCGTTCCGGGATGGGTGCGATGGCGATATCGGCCAGCAGCGTTGCCGGGGCGGACGCATTGCCGCCGGCATAGACTGGGCTAAGCTGGCAGCCGGGCAACGCCAGCAGCGCCAGCGCGGCAAGGATCAGAAGGCGGCGGGCATCAGACAACAATGTTCACCAGGCGATCGGGAACAACGATGATCTTCTTTGGCGCGGCGCCGTCAAGGGTGCGCTGCACATTCGGCAACGCCAGCGCAGCGCCTTCCAGCACGGCCTTGTCGCTGCCCTTGGCGGCGGTGAAATCGCCCTTCAGCTTGCCGTTGACCTGCACAGCGATGGTCACTTCATCGTCCACCAACAGTGCCGGGTTGGCGACCGGCCAGGCGGCATCGCAGACCAGGCCCGGTTGACCGAGCAATGCCCACGCTTCCTCGGCCAGGTGCGGGACCATCGGCCCCACCAGCTGCACCAGCGTGATCACTCCGGCACGGCGGCTGGGGCCGGCGGCGCTGCGTTCAAGTGCGCCCACCAGCTCATACAGCCGAGCGACAGCCTTGTTGAATTGCAACCGATCAATGTCGCTGGTCACGGCGGCGATGGCGCGGTGCACGCTGCGATCCAATTTCACGTCGGCGGCACCGTCGGCCGCGGTCGCAGTGTCTTCGGCCAGCCGCCACACGCGTTGCACGAAGCGCCAGGCGCCATCGATGCCGGCTTCGGACCAAGCCAGATCGCGTTCCGGCGGGCTATCAGACAGCACGAACCAGCGCACGGCATCAGCACCGTAACGGCCCAGAATGGCATCGGGGTCGATGACATTCTTCTTGGACTTCGACATCTTGATGACGCGGCCGATCTCGACGGCCAAGCCGTCATCCTTCAATGTCGCACTGGTACCGGTGCGCTCCACCTCGTCCGGCGTGAACCACACGGGTGGCAGGCCTTCACCCTGCGGCCGGCTGTAGGTTTCGTGCGTCACCATGCCTTGCGTGAACAGACCGGCGAACGGCTCCGCCACATCGAGCATGCCGATATGCTGCAAGGCACGCGTCCAGAACCGGGCATAGAGCAGATGCAGGATGGCATGCTCCACCCCGCCGATATACTGGCCGACCGGCAGCCACTTCGCCGCCACCGCCGGATCGAACGGGCGATCATCGGGCGCGCTGGCGAAGCGAATGAAATACCACGACGAATTGGTGAAGGTGTCGAGCGTGTCGGTCTCACGCCGGGCCGGCTTCCCGCATCGCGGGCAATCCACATGCTTCCACGTCGGGTGGCGATCGAGCGGGTTGCCCGGCACATCGAAGGTCACGTCTTCCGGCAGGATCACCGGCAACTGCTTCTTCGGCACCGGCACGACGCCGCAGATCTCGCAGTGGATGATCGGGATCGGCGTGCCCCAGTAACGCTGGCGGCTCACCCCCCAATCGCGCAGGCGATATTGCGTCACGCCTTCGCCCCAGCCTTCGGCCTCGGCCCGCGCGATCACGGCGGCGCGGGCGTCGTCGGCGCTCATGCCGTCGAGGAAGCGCGAGTTCACCATGCGGCCGGGGCCGGTATAGGCCTCGTCGTGAATGGGGGCGTTTTCCTCGCCCTCGGCAGCGACGACGCGGATGACCGGCAGCTGGTATTTGCGGGCAAAATCGAGGTCGCGTTGATCGTGACCAGGGCAGCCGAACAGTGCGCCGGTTCCATAATCCATCAGCACGAAATTGGCGACGAACACCGGGAGGCGGATGCTGGGATCGAGCGGGTGGATGACGCTGAGACCGGTGTCGAAGCCCAGCTTTTCCTGGGTTTCGATATCGGCTGCCGCCGTGCCGCCGGCCTGGCATTCGGCGATGAACGCCGCCAATGCCGGGTTGGTCTCACCACACTGGCGCGCCAGCGGGTGATCGGCGGCGATGGCGGCAAAACTGGCGCCGAACAGCGTGTCGGGCCGGGTGGTGAACACGTCGAAACTGCCGCCGCCCTCTACCGCAAAGGTGAAGCGCAGCCCGGTGGAGCGGCCGATCCAGTTTTCCTGCATCAGCTTGACCTTGTCAGGCCACTGATCGAGCGTCTTGAGCCCGTCCACCAGATCGTCGGCGAAATCGGTGATCTTCAGGAACCACTGGTTCAACTTGCGGCGTTCGACCAGCGCGCCCGATCGCCAGCCGCGGCCGTCGATCACCTGTTCGTTGGCCAGCACGGTCATATCGACCGGATCCCAATTCACCGCCGATTCCTTGCGGTACACCAGCCCGGCGGCCAGCATGTCGAGGAACAGCGCCTGTTCCTGGCCGTAATAATCCGGCTCGCAGGTGGCCAGTTCGCGTGACCAATCAAGCGCAAAACCCAGCCGCTTCAGCTGCGCGCGCATCGCGGCGATATTGGCGCGTGTCCAGCCGCCGGGGTGAACACCCTTTTCCATCGCGGCATTTTCGGCCGGCATGCCAAACGCATCCCAGCCCATCGGGTGCAGCACTTCGAAACCTTGCGCCCGCCGCGTGCGCGCCACCACATCGCCCATGGTGTAGTTGCGCACATGGCCCATGTGGATGCGCCCCGATGGATAGGGAAACATCTCCAGCACATAGGATTTGGGCTTGGGGCTGTCGTCGTGCGCGGCAAAGCTCTGCCGTTCGTCCCAAAGCGCCTGCCACCGCGCTTCGGCGGCCTGGTGGTCAAACCGGGACATGCAGTTACTCAGCGATCCGGGGAAATGGTATTGCGGCGCAGGTCGCGGGCCTTGCCAAGGATGGTTTCTTCCAGCCGCTGCACAGTGCCGGCGCGCACGGTGGCTTCGGTCCAGCCGGTGGCGCCCAGTGTCTGGCGCTGCACGGCCACGCGCACGGCATCGGCGCGCAACTCGGTATCGAGCACGGTCACCGTCACCTTCACCCGCTCGTTGGCGCTCTGCGGGGAAACATACCAATCGGTGATGATCACGCCGCCGTTGGAATCGACCTGAGCCAGCGGCATGAAGGCAATGGTATCGAGCGCGGCGCGCCAAAGATAAGCGTTAATGCCCAGCGTGGTGACCCGGGCCGGCGCCTCTGCCGACAGCCTGGGCTTCTTGTTCTTGCCGCAAGCCGGCGACAGCACGGCCAGCGCCGACAGGAAGACCAGGGTAGAAATTCGCCGCATGGCAAAACCTTCATCACGAAATTCGGGCCGGAACCGGCCACAGTCCGGCCTGCCTTTTGGCATGTTGCACCCGCCCCGCCAAGCCCGCAGCCCCACGGAAATCGACGGAGGAGCGAGGCAGCGGCCTGCAACTGTGTACATGCCGCCACAGGCGCGGTGAAAACGCGTGGCGCACGGCCGTTCAGGCATATTCTACGCGTATTGTCATATGGGATTCATGGTCCGGTGTTGATAGGACTAAATTGTATGAAATCGCGTGCCGATTCGCTCGCGCTGCCAAGCGCGCCGCAGAATCCAGCCAAGTCCTGGCTGGCGGTGGCAGCACTGTGCGTGGCGGTGATGGCAAACCCGGCGCTGGCCGCCAAGCCCAAGCCGGCCAAACAGCGGCTGGTGGTTGATACACCGCTCACTCCGTTCCAGCCGCAAGTTGGCGAATTTGGCCGTTTCGCTTTCACCGCCCCCGGCGCTCCGGCCATGCCGCAATCGCTGGGCAGCGGTTTCCGCTTCACGCCGTCAGGCCAGGCCGATAACCGCCGCGCCCTCTCGCTGGGCGTCGCCGCCCGCGTCACCACCCCGGTGGTCGATCGTTCGCGCGCCGCCGCCCCAGCCGATCGCTTCGTGGTGCCCGCCGGTTACAACGTGAACCTGTCGCTGGGCTGGAAGGGCTTTGCGGTCGATACCGGCTACAGCCATGCCGAACCGGTACAAATGTCGCCGCTGAACGGCCGCATGACCGATCAGCTCAGCCTTGGTCTGTCCTATGGTGGCCGCAACTGGCGCACGTCGCTTCAGGGCACGGCCGAACAGAGTCAGCCGTTGGCCTTCGCGCCGCTCACCCGCCGCTATGGCGTGGAACTGGGCGGCGCCTATCGCGTCGCGCCGCGCTTCTCGGTCACCGGCGGCTTGCGCTATCGGATCGCGCCGGAACCGCCATCGCTGGTGCTGCCCAACCGCGACGATCAGGCCGTCTATTTCGGCACCAACATCGCTTTCTGATCCAGTGAGCGACGCAGAACAGCGGCTTGCAGACGTGCAGGCAGGCCTCGACCGAGCCTGCCGCGACGCTGCCCGCTCGGAAACGCCCCTGCTCGTCGCCATCTCCAAAACCTTCGATGCCGATGCCATCCGGCCCCTGATCGCCGCCGGCCAGCGCCACTTCGGCGAAAACCGCGTGCAGGAAGCGGCTGCAAAATGGCCGGAGATGCTGGCCGAAACGCCGGGCATCACGCTCCACCTCGTCGGCCAGCTGCAATCCAACAAGGCCGCCGAAGCGGTGGCACTGTTCGACGTGATCCACAGCGTTGATCGCCCGTCACTGGTGACTGCGCTGGCCAAGGCCCAAGCCGCCGCCGGCAAGCACCCGGCCTGCTACTTGCAGGTCAACATCGGCGATGAGGAGCAAAAGGGCGGCTGCGCTCTTGCCGACCTGCCTGCCCTGCTCGCCCAGGCCCGCGACGCCGGCCTCAACGTGATCGGCCTGATGTGCGTGCCGCCGGCCGCTGTCGAACCCGCCCCCTATTTCGCCCTGCTCGCCGAACACGCCAAACGGCTGGGGCTGTCCGGGCTCTCAATGGGTATGTCGAGCGATTACGAGACGGCAGCGCTACTGGGTTCGACTGTGGTTCGCGTGGGCAGCGCGCTGTTCGGCAGCAGATAAGCGGCCAGAGGCCGACTTTCTTCCCGAAAATCAGACCGCCAGCGGTTGAATCCGCAGGCGCTTCACCATCCGCGGATCGCCGTCGATCACTTCGAAACGCCAGCCCGCCGGGTGGTCGACGAACTCGCCTGGGGCCGGCACGCGGCCGGCGAGCATGAAGACGAGGCCGCCGAGCGTGTCGACGTCTTCGCCCACTTCGTCATCGGCCAGGTTCACGTCGAGGGTTTGTTCAAGATCGTCGATGGCGAGGCGGGCGTCGGCTTCCCAGAGGCGGTCACCGACCTCCTGAATCAGCGCGGCTTCCACCTCGTCATGTTCGTCCTCGATATCGCCGACGATCTCTTCCACCAGGTCTTCAATGGTGACGAGTCCATCGACGCCGCCATATTCATCGATGATGATCGCCATGTGGGTGCGGCCGGCGCGCAGCTGGGCCAGCAGATCGACGATTCGCATGGAAGCCGGAACGAACAGCACTTCGCGCAGAAGCGGCTCGATGGGCAGATCGTGCAGCGGAGCGGAGCTGATCGCATCGTTGAAGGTATCGGCAATGCGGGAATAGACATCCTTGATGTGGATCATGCCGATGATGTTGTCGCGGTCGCCGCGCCACACCGGCATGCGGCTGTGACCGGCATCGCGGAAGCGTGCCACCAACGCCGGGAAGCCGGCATCGGCATCGAACATCACCATATCACCGCGCGGTACGGCGCTGTCGCCGGCGCAGGCATCGCCCAGGTGCAGCATGTTACGCATCATGGCGCGTTCCACCGGGCCAAGATCGTCGCTGCCCTTGCCATTGGCCGGCGCGTCTTCGGCTTCGTCGATCGCCTCTTCCAGGCTTTCGCGTAAGCTGTGTTCAGGGGTGCGGCTGATCAACTGGCGCAGCTGCCGCCACCAGCGGCTGCCGCGCAATCGAGAATGGCTGTCGCCGCTACTGTCGCCCTCAGGCATGGTTACTGGTCTTCCTCATACGGGTCGGGCAGGTGCAGCCGGGCGCAGGCGGCGCGTTCCAGCGCTTCCATCTGCTCGGCATCCCAATCACCGGTTTCGTGGTCATACCCTAGCAGGTGGAGGGTGCCGTGGACAACCAGATGGCCAACATAGTCCGCCACGCTCCAGCCTTTCTCTGCGGCTTCGCGCACCACGGTCTCAGCCGCCAGCACCAGATCGCCCACCAGCACTTCGCCGTCGTCGCTGTTGGCCAGACTCACCAGCATGTCAGGAGCGAGCATCGGGAAGGAGAGGATGTTGGTCGGCTTGTCCTTGTCGCGGTACTGGCGGTTAAGCGTGTGCACTTCGGCATCGTCGGAAAGGCGCACGGCCACTTCCACCGCCATCGATGCATCGGCCAGATCGGCATAGGGGGTTTCAGCCAGTGCGGCCGCCACGGCGGCGCGCGTCAGCGCCGGCCAGTCCGCCGCCGGCCAGTCACCCGCCACCACATCGGTTTCAACAACCAGCATCAGCCGTCTTTCGCCGGGCCTTCATACGCCTCGACAATCCGGCCGACGATGGGATGGCGCACCACTTCCTTCACCGAGAAGCGCAGGGTGGCGATGCCTTCCACCCCGTCCAGCCGGCGCACGGCATCGGCCAGCCCGGATGAACCCGCCACCGGCAGATCGACCTGGTTGGGATCGCCGCAGATCACCATGCGGCTGCGTTCGCCAAACCGCGTCAGGAACATCTTCATCTGCAGCGGCGTGGTGTTCTGCGCTTCATCCAGGATGATGAAGGCATTGGCCAGCGTGCGGCCGCGCATGAAGGCCAAAGGTGCAATCTCGATCTCGCCGGATGCCAGCCGCCGCTCCACCTGCTCGGCGGGCAGCATGTCGTAGAGCGCATCGTAAAGCGGGCGCAGATAGGGATCGACCTTTTCCTTCATGTCGCCGGGCAGGAAGCCCAGCCGTTCACCGGCTTCCACCGCGGGGCGCGACAGGATCAGCCGGTCCACACTGCCGGCGATCAGCTGGCTCACGGCCTGCGCCACGGCCAGATAGGTCTTGCCGGTGCCGGCCGGGCCCAGCGCGAAGATGACGTCGGACGAACCCAGCGCTTCGATATAGCGGACCTGCGTGGGGGAACGCGCCACGATGGTCTTGCGGCGCGTGCGGATGGCGGCGGTGGCGTTGGGGCGGCCGCTATCGGCCTGCTCCAGGCCATCAAGGGACGGATCAGACGCGATGGCAACAGCGCCGAGCACATCGCCGGTATCGATGGTTTCGCCCTTCAGCAGGCGATTATAAAGCCCGGTGAGCACATCGCGGGTGCGGGCGGCGGCATCGGCCTGCCCTTCCACCACCACGCGGTTGCCGCGCGCGCTGATATAGACGCCCAACTGGCCTTCGAGCGCGATCAGATTCTGATCATACTGGCCAAACAACGGCCCCAGCAATTGCACCTTGTCGAATTCGATCTCCAGCCGGACACGGTCAGTGGCGGCGAGCGGGCCACGCGGGGCTTTTTTCGACATCAGGCTGCAGCACTTTCCTGGCTGGAGGGAACGACAGGCACGGCTTCGACACTATTGGGGTGCGCATCGACAATGTCGACCTCTACCAGGTCACCGATGGCCGCACCGGGGATGGAAACCACCGCCGATTGCAGCCACGGAGTCTTGCCGATCAATTGCCCCGGCTTGCGACCCGGCCGTTCCAGCAGAATGGTGCAGCGGCGGCCGATGGTGGAGCGGTTGAACGCCAGGCTGCCTTCGGCGACGGCGGCCAGCAGGCGGGCAAGCCGTTCATCCTTCACCGCCTCGGGCACCTGATCGGCCATGGCGGCGGCCGGTGTGCCGGGACGGATGCTGTATTTGAAGCAGTAGGCGGCAGCGTACTGCACCTCCCGCACGATCGACAACGTGTCCTGGAAATCGGCCTCGGTTTCGCCAGGGAAGCCCACGATGAAATCGCCTGACAGCGCGACATCGGGACGGGCTGCCCGCAGCCGCGCCAGCGTTGCCAGATAGGATTCGCGCGTGTGCGCCCGGTTCATCGCCTTCAGGATCCGGCTGGAGCCGGACTGCACGGGCAGATGCAGATAGGGCATCAGCTTGGCCACCTCGACATGGGCAGCAATCAGGTCATCTCCGCCTGTACCCTGCATGTCGCGCGGGTGGCTGGTGGTATAACGGATGCGCTCCAGCCCATCGATCTGCGCCAACGCACGGATCAGGCCAGCCAGACTCAGCCCACCATTATAGGCGTTCACATTCTGGCCGAGCAGGGTGACCTCGCGCACGCCGCGCGCCACCAGCGCCTCAGCTTCGGCGATCAGATCTGCCGCCGGTCGGCTGGTTTCCGGCCCGCGCGTGTAGGGCACCACGCAGAAGGTGCAGAATTTGTCACAGCCTTCCTGCACGGTGAGGAAAGCCGATGCCTGCGCGATGCGGCGCTGGGGCAGGGAATCGAACTTGGGCACCGCCGGCATGTCGATATCGACGGCGCGGCCGGTTTCTGATTGCTTCAGCAATTCGGGCAGGCGGTGATAGGCGAGCGGGCCGACAATCACGTCAACATCCGGCGCCCGCCTGCCAATTTCAGCCCCTTCGGCCTGGGCCACACAACCGGCGGCCACAATGGTGGGGCGGCTGCCATCAGCGCGGGGTTGGCGCAGCCGGCCAATGTCGGAATAGAGCTTTTCGGCGGCACGTTCGCGGATGTGGCAGGTGTTGAGCACCACCACGTCGGCTGCTTCCGGCGTGTCGACGGCGGTCAGCCCGTCGGCGCTGAGCAGATCGCCCATCCGCTCACTGTCATAGACGTTCATCTGGCAGCCGAAGGACTTGACGTGGTAGGTCTTGGGGCTGGCTGGTGACGTCAAGTTGCGGCTCCGAGGGATTGTTGTCCTTTCATAGCGATTTTGCCCGGCCCGGTCATCCCCGCTATCATCCCCGCTGTCATCCACCGCGCATCAGCCGGCGGTAACCGGCGGCGATCAGCGTGTGGCAGTGCCGCGCCAGCGCCTTGCGATCGGCGTGTTCGGCCGGATCGATGGGGTCGTGGAACACTATTTCCGCCGTCACCCGGCCCAGCCCCACGAAGGTGATGGCGTGCGGCGCCAGTTCGGTATCACCCACCCAGGCCAGATCGGGCAATTGCCGGCGGGTAACCGGCAGGCCGTTGACGCGCGTATAGGCCAAGGTGATCGGCTGGATGATCAGGCCGGGCACGTCGCCCACCACCGAAAACAGCGCGGATTTGAATGGCAGCACGCCGGTGCCATCGCTGTTGGTCCCTTCCGGAAACAGGATGATCGACCCGCCGGCATTCAACCGATCGGCTATCTCGTTCTTCTGGATGGCGGCGGTGGAACGGCGATCGCGCGCGATATAGACGGTGTGGGCAAAACTGGCGAGCCAGCCGACCGGCCCCCAACCCGCGACTTCCGATTTGGCGACGAAGCTGGCGTGAATGCGCGCGCCGAGTACTGGAATATCGGTCCAGCTCAGGTGATTGACGATATACAGCACCTTGCCGCGCCGGGGTGGCTCGCCGTGGGTGATGATCCGCACGCCAAGGGAACGCGACAGGCCGCGGTGAAACCAGATCGGAAGATAGGGCCGGTTGCGCAAGGTGATGGCGCGCAGCAGAAGCTCAGCCGGCACGGTGGCAGCAGCGGTGGCGGCGGCGCCAAGCGCGGTGCGGGTCTTTCCCCATCGCCGGACCGACGGCGGACGGCGTTGCATCAGATAATGGCCTCAGGCCGGTTTCTTGAGGGCCTGGCCATACAGCTCCATGCGGTGATCAACGAGGCGATAGCCCAATTTCTCGGCGATGCGGCGCTGCAGATCTTCAAGTTCAGGATCGTGGAATTCGATCACGTCGCCGGTGTCGATATCGATCAGATGATCATGGTGGCCATCGGCCACGGTTTCATAACGAGACCGGCCGCCCTGGAATTCATGGCGTTCAAGGATGCCAGCTTCTTCGAACAGTTTCACCGTGCGGTAGACGGTGGCGATGGAAATACGCGGGTCAACCTCCGCCACCCGGCGGTGCAGCGATTCCACATCGGGGTGGTCGGTCACTTCGCTCAGCACGCGGGCGATCACCCGGCGCTGTTCCGTGATGCGCAGGCCCTTCTTCAGGCACAGCGCCTCGATGTCGATGGGCGTGGTCACGATCATTCTCCCGCCGGGCGCACCAAAGCCCGCCCTGCTTCCCAATTAGGGGCCAAGGCGGGCTTGGGCAAGCGGGGCAATTGCCGGTGCAGGCCCTCCCCCGCACCGGCAATTGCAGCCTGGTGGATCAGGCCGGGTTCTTGCGCGGGCGACCGCGCGGCTTGGACGTGCGCTTGGTGCCGAGACCAATAGACTTGGCCAGCGTACGACGCTGTTCGGCATAGTTGGGCGCAACCATCGGATAATCGCCCGGCAGGCCCCACTTGGTGCGGTAATCATCGGGCGTCATGCCGTAACGCGTCATCAGGTGACGCTTCAGCATCTTCAGCTTCTTGCCGTCTTCCAGGCAAACGATGTGATCCGGCTTGATCGAAGAGCGGATCGAAACGGCCGGCTCCTGCTTGGGCACCGGCACAACGATGGGCGTGCCCAATCGTGCGAGCGTAGCATAAACGCTTTCAATAACGCCCGGCACTTCGGCCGGCGCAACCGTGTTGTTGGCAAAGTGCGAGGCGACAATATCGGCTGTCAAAGCCAGCAATTCGGTGTGAGACTGTGAATTTTCCGTCATTTTTATGTCCTTGACCCGTGAACATTTGCGGTTCTAGATCCCGCAATTGTCACATTGAGCGTTTTTAAAGGATTTTGCAACCCGAAATCCTTATCCTACCAACTGTTCGAGACTATATCGCATCGTAATCGCCGCACGCCGATTGCCGTCGTTGGCCGTGTAATAGTCAGCGCGGCGCCCAACCTGCACAAAACCGGCCCGATTATAGAGATACTTGGCCGGTTCATTATCCTCACGCACTTCCAGGAACAATTCGCTGGCACCGCGCCCCATGGCGTCTTCTTGGCAGCGCAGCAGCAACCGACCGGCAATGCCTTGCCGGTGAACCGCCGGCGTGACCGCGATTAACAACAATTCCACTTCCGGCCCAGCCGCGCGGCACAGGCTGAAACCCACGGCCTGCGACCCCAGCAACGCCAGGCGGGCCCAGCAACCGGGCAGGGTGAGGGTGGCGGCAAGCTGCGCCGCCGACCAAGCTTCGCCATACCGCGGATCAAAGGCGGCGTGCATCACGGCCATCAGCGCATCAAGATGCCGCTCATCAGCCGGCACAATGGCCAGAACGATTTCCGGGGCGGCAGCGCTGTCCACAGGCGACGGGATAATCGGCTCAATCGCCGGCGTAAAGCGCCTGCGGCAGGCCAAGTGCCGCGGCCGGCAAATGTCCGGCAAACGCCGCATCGGGGTGATCCAGATGCAGCGCGGCAGCGCCCGGCAGCAGGCCGGCACCAGCGCCCGCCGCGGCGGCACCCGCCGGCAGCGAAGTGACCACCGCCGGCAGCGGCGCCACCAGGTCTGGCCCGATGAGTGCGCCGGCCGCATGGCCACGCCCGGCATCGATCAGCGCAAACACGCTGTCCAAGGTCGGATCAGCGGCAAAGGCCTGCGCCGCCACCAGCCCCAGCGCCGAGACGCCATGCACGGGCACACCCCACGCCACCCCCAGCGCGCGGGCCGCAGCGATACCGATGCGGATGCCGGTGTAGCTGCCCGGCCCGATATCGACGATGATCGCTTCAGCCCGCCGCCCCGCCAGCAGAGCCGCTATCGCCGGCACCAGCGCCTCGGCATGGCCGCGCCCGATCAGTTGATGATGGCGCGCAATCACTTGGCAGCCGTCAATCAGCGCGATCGACAGCGCCGGTGAGGACGTGGAAAGGGCAAGGACGGTCACAGTCGCGCCGCTACAGGATTTGCGCGGCATCCTCAAACGACAAGCGCGGCAGGCGCGGGAACAGGCCTTCGCCATTGCCCTTGCCCAGCGAGCAGATGAAATTGGTTTCGATGCCGGTCTCGCCCCAGAAGGCGGCATCCACGGCCATCTTGTCGAAACCCGACATCGGCCCGGTGTCCCAGCCCAGACCGCGCGCCGCCATGATCAGGTACGCACCCTGCAAGCTGCTGTTGCGAAAGGCGGTTTCGCGGGCAAAATCGGCGCTCCAGTTGAACCAGGGCCGCGCATCAACATGCGGGAACAGCTCGGGAAGCTTGTCATAGAATTTCGGATCAAAGCCGATGATCACCGTGACCGGCGCGGCCTTCACCTTGGGCTGGTTGGCCACACTTACGCACGCCGCCAACTTTTCACGGGCTTCAACCGAATGACAAAAGATGAACCGCGCCGGAGAACCGTTGGCGGAAGTCGGCCCCATTTTCACCAGATCATAGAGCTGGCGCAGATCAGCTTCGGCAACCGGCGTCGCGTCCCAGCCATAATGCGTGCGGGCATCGGTGAAAAGTTGCGCCAGCGCAGCACCATCCAGCGGGGATGTGGCCATGATCAGACGGCCCGCACGTCGAGAACTTCGGGCACATAATATTTCAGCAGCGATTCAATGCCCATCTTCAGCGTCATCGTACTCGATGGGCAGCCGGAACAGGCACCCTGCATTTCGAGGAACACGGTGCCCTGGCGGAAGCCGCGATAGACAATGTCGCCGCCATCCTCGGCCACCTGCGGGCGCACCCGGGTTTCGATCAACTCCCTGATCTGCATGACGATATCGGCATCCGCGGGATCGTCATCGGTGGCGGCTTCCTGCACGGCGCCGGTGAACAGCGGCGCACCGCTGGTGAAATGATCAACCAACACGCCCAAAATCTGCGGCTTCAGCGCCGGCCAGTCAGCACCCGCCGGGTTCCGAGTGACCGAAACAAAATCATGACCAAAGAAGACCCGGTCCACATCGCCCAACGCGAACAGCGCGGCTGCCAGCGGCGATGCTTCGGCGGCTTCCGGGGTGGGAATGTCCACGCCGTCCGCGCCGGTCACCTTCTGGCCGGGGCGGAACATCAGCGTCATCGGATTTGGGGTCTGTTCGGTTTCGATGAACATGGGCGGGGCCTCTTAACGATACGCAGCCGATATGGCCCACTGGCTGGCTCGCTTCAAGTCAATTCAGACAATTTCTGTCGTGATTCAGGCGCCAGGGTCAGGCAATCGTTACCAGCCGGTCCGGATCGAGGCTGCCGGGCACCAGCATCAGGATGCAGGGCAGACTGCCGGCGCGTTCGCCGGCAAAGAAGCTGACCAGCGGCCCCGGCGTGCCGCGGCTGGCCGTGCCGAGCACCAGCGCACGAACGCCCGGATTGTCCTTCACATGCGCCAGAATCACGGCCGATGGATCACCCTCCAGCACCAGCACACCCGGTCGCGCGCCTTCCATCGCCTCGGCCTCTCCGGCCAATTGCGTCAGCAGCGCCTCGGCATCGGCGCGGGCTTCGGCCGCCATCATCGACTGCACGGCGCCGAAATGCATGAACTCGGTAGGGCGCACCACGCTCACCAGCCGCACATCGGCACCCACATGCGCCGCGCGCAGCACGGCAAAGCGCATCGCCACCCGGCTTTCCGGGCTGTCGTCGATCACGACGAGATAGGTGGCGGCGGCATCCATCGGATTAGCGTAGGGGGAATCCGCGCGCCGCGCTACACTCGGCTCTTGAGCGCTGCAGCCAGGCTGGTGGTCGCGCTGCCCGGTGCCTTGGGGCTGGGCTGGCCAGGGCCAGGCGCCCAGCCAGCGACATGCAATATCTCGATGGTCACGTCGGTCTTGCCGTCATCGTCAGCCAGTGCCGCAAAACGCTGCGCCGCCGCCATCAGCACATCACGCCGCAACGGCCGGCGCCGACGCAGCACTGAACGCGCGCCCATGGCAGTGAGATCATCGAACAGACCGAACAGGCTCGAATAACGCAGGGTGATGCGCTCGATATCAGCCACCGGCATGGCAAAGCCGGCGCGGGCCAGCAGGCCGGCGGCGGCACTGGCCTCCACCATCGGCGCGGTATGACTGCCAGCCCCGCCGGTGATCGCCGCTTCAGCCTCGAGCAGGCAAGCACGCAGCTCCACCAAGCTCATGCCGCCAATAAACGCTGCCACGAACAAGCCGTCGGGACGCAGCACCCGGCCAATGCCGGCCAGCGCGGCGGGCAGATCGTTCACCGTCGTGAGCGCCCCGGCCGAGACTACGAGATCGAAGCTGGCATCGGCAAAGGGCATTTGATCCTCATCGCCGACCATAACGCCGGGCTCATTGGCGGTGAGCGCCACCCGCTTTGCGCCTGGCCAGATTGCCCGCGGCCCGCCAAGATCGAGCACATCTGCAAACGGCCGCGCCACCATAGCAACGCGTTCGCGCAGTTCTTCGGCCATCACATCATGCAGGAAAGATACGCGGCCAAAACCTGGCGCAGCAGCAGCATGGCGGCGGCGGCGCAGCGTAGCATCAAAGGGCAGGGTATCCGTCATTACCCTACCCTTTACGCGCCGCTGGTGCGGGCGCAAACTCCCGTAATGGTGGCCGTGCTTGCCTTGGTGACAACCCCCTTTCGCGCCGTGGTCGACGTGGTGCTGCCGCCCCGCTGCCCCGGCTGCGGCGAGATCGTCGATGGCGATGATCGCTTCTGCGCGGCCTGTTTTAGCGATCTGCAGGCGCTTGGCCCGCCACAATGCGCCTGTTGCGGCCTGCCGCTGCCGCACGACGGCGATGCGGCCGCGCTGTGCGGCGCCTGTCTGGCCGATCCACCACCATTTGCCCGTGCCCGGGCGCCCTTTGCCTATGGTGGCCCGGCACGGCAACTGGTGCTGGCGCTGAAGCATGGCCGCCGCCTACATCTGGCCCGCATGATGGCCCGCGCCATTCTGCGTGCGGCCGGTGATCTGCCCGAAGACGCGGTGATCGTGCCGGTGCCCTCCCACCGCTGGCGACTGTGGCAGCGCGGTTTCAACCAGGCAGCACAAATCGCCCGTCAGCTGGCTCGCCAATCCGGGCGGCCGCTTGCGGTTGATGCGATCGACCGCATCAAGCCGACACCCACCACCAAGGGCCTGGGCCGCCGCGCCCGCCAGAAGAATGTGGCCGGCGCCTTCCGCGTGGCGCGTCCGGAGCAGATCAAGGGTCGCACCGTCGTGCTGGTGGACGATGTGATGACCACCGGCGCCACCGTTTCTGCCTGCGCGGCAAAGCTGATCAAGGCAGGGGCGCGACAAGTGGAGGTCTTGACCTATGCCCATGCCCTGCGCGAGGGGCAGGGAAATATGTCGCGCGTGTGACAAATCGCTTCGACAAGGATGGGACACAATGGCCACGATCGAAGTCTACACCAAGTTTCTTTGCCCCTTTTGCACCCGGGCCAAGGCGCTGCTGAAAGCCAAGGGTGCTGCCTTTGAGGAGATCGACATTTCCACCGGCGGTCCACGCCGGGCCGAAATGCTGGAACGCTCCGGCGGCCGCCAGACGGTGCCGCAAATCTTCATCGACGGCCGCCACATCGGCGGTTGCGACGATCTGCAGGCGCTGGATCGCGCCGGCGGGCTGGATCCGCTACTCGCGGCATGATGCTCAGCATCGGCCTGATCCAGACCAACACCGGCATCGATCCGGTGATCGAGGCTGAACTTCTGGCCGCACAGATTGGCGAAGCCGCAGCCAAGGGCGCCCAGATCATCTTCACGCCCGAAATGAGCGGCATGCTCGATCGCGACCGGGCGCGCGCTGCTGGCAAGATCCACCACGAAGCTGATGATATTGTGCTTGCCGCCGTGCGCGCAGCAGCAGCCAGACATAACGTCTGGGTTCACCTCGGCAGCCTGGCCTTGCGGGGCACGGGCGACAAGTTCGTCAACCGCGGCTTCCTGATCCGCCCCCATGGTGAGATTGCGGCGCGCTATGCCAAGATCCACCTGTTCGATGTCGCGCTCGGCACCGAAAGCTGGCGCGAGTCCGCCGCCTATGACGCCGGCGAGGAAGCCGTGGTGGCCGCTACCCCGTGGGGCGCGCTCGGGCTGACCATCTGTTACGACGTCCGCTTCCCGGCGCTGCACCGGGCGCTGGCCCAAGCCGGCGCGCAGATGATCGCCGTCCCCGCCGCCTTCACCCGGCCTACCGGCCAGGCCCACTGGCATGTGCTGCTGCGCGCCCGCGCCATCGAGACTGGCTGCTGGGTGATCGCCGCCGCGCAGACCGGCGAGCACGCCGATGGCCGTGCCACCTATGGCCACAGCCTGGTGATCTCGCCGTGGGGTGAGGTGGTGCTCGACATGGGCGAAGCGCCGGGCATCGGCATTGCCAGCGTCGACATGGGGCAGGTTGCCACCGCACGCGGCAAGGTGCCCGCGCTGGAACACGCCCGGCCGTTCCGGGTGGTGGCGCCATGATCGTTTATGATCTGGTCTGCCAGGCGGCGCATCGTTTTGAAGCCTGGTTCGGCTCCAGCGGCGATTATGATGATCAGCAGCAGCGCGGCCTGCTCGAATGCCCGATATGCGGCAGTGCGCAGGTGGTAAAGGCAGTGATGGCACCGGCCGTGCCCGCCAAGTCGAACCGCGGGGGTGACACGCAAAGTCTGGCCAATGACGATCCAATGGCCCGATTGCTGATGCTGCAACGCGCATTTGAAGCCAGCAGCGATTATGTCGGCGACCGCTTTGCCGCCGAAGCCCGCGCCATCCACGAGGCCGGCGAAGCCCGCAGCATCCATGGTGAAGCCACGCCCGACGAGGTGAAGGCCCTGCGCGAAGACGGCATTGCGCTCTTGCCGCTGCCCTTCCGCCCGCGCGCGCGTTCGGACGCCTGAGACGCAGTTTTCACTTGAACGGCGCCCCTGCCGGGTGCACCATTTTTCGGCGCAGTGCCGCCCACCAGCCCCGCCATTGCCAGATGTGGCCAGACATGATGTACTTCGGCCATTGGCAGCTTCGGGATGTTGCGACGTCAACCGGTCATGTACTCGGCCGAACTGAGTGTCGCCTGGGGGATGATATCATGAGGCAGGGACTGTTGAACCTGCTGCCGCCGGTCACGGTAACCGCACTTCTGTTGTTCTGGGGCAATGCACCCGCTGCATTGATCGACAACAGGGCCACCCTGGTCATCGTGATCGTGACAGTGGTGCTCTTCGTGCAACTGCTCGAATTGCGGTTCGAACGGCATGAAGGCTGGCGCATCAACTGGCGTGAGCTGAGCACAGATGTGTTTTATGTCGTGCTGGGCTTTACGGCGATCAGCTGGATGACCGATACCTTCGCGGAAGGTCCGTTGCGTAACGCCAAGGAAGCGCTGGGTCTGACGTCACCGTGGCTGAAATCGCTGCCATTTCTCGTGCAGACCTTCATGGTCATGGCTCTGTTCGAATTCGGGCAATATTGGATGCACCGGCTGATGCACAACAATGCACTGTTCTGGGCCACCCACGCGCCGCATCATCACATCACCCAGCTGAATGCGGCCAAGGGCTATGTCGGCAATCCGATCGAGCTGTTCCTGATTTCGCTCAGCGTCATCGCGCTCTTCGATTTCGACAAGGCGGCCATCTTTGCCTCCGCCTCGCTGGGCACAGCCATTTCAACCTTTGCCCACGCCAACGTTCGCTCCGATCCGCCGGCATGGTACAGCTTCTTCTTCACCACCATCCGCCATCACAGCCTGCATCACACCGCGCTCAGCTATGAGGATACGCGCTGCAACTATGGCAATGTGCTGATCCTGTATGATCGCATTTTCGGCACTTATCGCGAAGGCGAATCCGCCGTGGTTGGCCAGGATGAACGACGGCGCCTGACGATTGCCGAGCAGTTCCTGTTCCCCTTCCAGCCGTTGATCAATCGCTGGAAGGCGAGAAGCGCCTGATCACGACCGTGCCCCGCCTGCGCCCTGCCCTGTTGATCCCGACTGCATTTGCCCTGCAGGCCGCTGCGCCTGCCGAACAGATCATTCCGGTTCCCGGCTTCGCCGATTTCCTGACCGTTGACGGCAACAGCGTATGGGTGACCAACAAGGGCCGGGTTGAGCGCTGGTCGCGCCGCGGCAAGCTGGCGACGGTGATGATGCGGCACCCGTGCGGCACCATGGCCCTGACAGCGGATGCCCTGTGGGTGGCCGATTGTGACGACAAGACCCTGAGCCGCATCGACCGGCGCAAAGCGCGCATCACCACCGTCATTGCCACCGGGATCGCCGCTGCCGATGGCGAGATGAACGTGGTGGCGGGGGCAGGATCCGTGTGGCTGGCCAGCGCCGCCAGCGGTGTGATTTCGCGTATCAATCCGGCGCTGGGCCGGGTGAGCGCGCGGATCACAGTGGCACCTGGCAGCAATTATCTCGCCTTTGGCCATGGGGCGCTCTGGGCGGTCAGCGGCTCCAAGAATCTCATCCAGAAGGTTGATCCGGCCATCAATCGCGTGATCGGCCAAACGCGGCTGGGCCGCAAGCCCGGTTTCCTGGTGGCTGGTGAAGGCGCCGTGTGGGTGCAGGAACAGGCCGATGGCACCGTCGCCCGCGTCGATCCGGCCCGCGTCACGGTCAGCGGCCGGATCAAGGTGGATACCAGCCTCAACTATGGTGACATTGATACAGGCGGCGGCAAGATCTGGCTCAGAACCACGGCCGGGCAGTCGCTGGTGGTGATTGATGCGGCAACCTTGGCCATCCGCGCTCGGCTTGGGGCCGTCACCGGCAGCGGCGCGGTTCGCTACACGCCCTCAGGTGTCTGGACATCGGCGCATGACCGGCAAAGCCTGTCGTGGTGGCCTGATCCCGCCCGATTGAGCCCTTAGCTGCGTGAAAGCGCCGCCACCAGGGGTGCGGCCGCCGCACTGTCGAAGTATTCCCTGACCTGGGTCACGCGCCCGCCGGTCACATCGACAACAACGCACAACGTAAGACGCAGCACAGTCCCGTCAGCCATGGTGCCACCAGCCACATGTTCCTCGACAAAACCAGTGGTTGTGGGCGAACAGACAGCCTCGCTGTACCCAAAGCCCGGCACCACCCGGTGCACGGCCGCATTGAAGCGCAGCAGCTGATCAAGACCCATCGGCGCGCCACCGTTCTGTACCAGCGTGAAATCCGCTGCGCACAGGCGACGAACCGTAGTGGCATCATCTGCAGCTAGGGCTGCAAACAGAGCGGCGGCGATCGCAACATTGTCCATACCCTTGTCCCTCATTGTCCAGGCCGTTTTGCCCGTAGTGTTGGCGGTGCGTCCAGCGGATTGTCCGGCCATGGATGCTTGGGATAGCGGCCCTTCAGTTCCTTCTTCACCTCCGCCCAGCTGCCGGTCCAGAAGCCCGGCAGATCCTTGGTTACCTGGATCGGCCGGCCTGCCGGCGAGGTGAGCCGCAGCGTGAGCGGCACTCGGCCATCAGCGACCATGGGATGGCGGGCGAGACCGAACAGCGACTGAACCCGCATGTCCACCGCCGGGCCACCATCGGCTGCATAATCAATGGTATGGCTGCTACCCGCCGGGGTGGTGAAACGGCCGGGCACAAACGTGTCGAGCCGCTGGCGCTGGCTCCCGTCAAGCCGGTTCAACAGCGCCTCGGCCAGCGCGACATCCTGCAGGTCAGCCAGCCGGCGGCCAAGCAGCGGCGCCAGCCAGTCGGCACGGCTGGCCAGCAAGGCAACATCGTCGCTGGCCGGCAGATCAAGGCCGTGGGCAGAGGCAAAGGCAAGCCGGGCGCGCAGCGCAGTGGCAGCGTCTCCCCACGGCAACTGGCCAAGTCCGCGTTCCGCCACGGCATCGAGCAGGACAGTGCGAATTCTGGCTG
This sequence comes from Sphingomonadales bacterium 32-65-25, assembly GCA_002280855.1. Classification (GTDB taxonomy): domain Bacteria; phylum Pseudomonadota; class Alphaproteobacteria; order Sphingomonadales; family Sphingomonadaceae; genus Sandarakinorhabdus. The sequence goes on from NCEU01000008.1 coordinate 181,542, forward strand.
CATCGGGTCGCTCGACTGGTTGGCGGGCCAACGTGATGGCGCCGAACAGGCGTTGGGTTTCCGCCGTCACGCCGCTGGTCGCAGGATCAAAGGAAAACACCGCCCGATTCTCGATGCGGCTGGCCAGAATCTTCTCGACGTCGCCGTGCAGGGGCGCGCCCAACAGCAGCCGTGCGCCCGCTGCGCTGCCGCTGGCATCGCCCACGACGATCCAGTCGCAGCGCGTCAGCGGCGAGTCCGAGGGCGGTGCGACGGCGCGGCCATTGGCCATCAGGAATGCGTTTCCCCGGCGTCTCGCCACCCGGTCAGGATAGCCCAAGGCCAACACCTCGCCGGCAGTTTCAATGCTGATGTCAGTCTCTGTTGCGCCCACCGCTCTGGCCCAACGCTGCGCCAATTTGCGCGCGGCGTCGGCGCGCTGGCCGCGTTCGCGCGCCCAGCCGGAAAGGCGCTGTTCGATATCATCACTGCGGCCACCCAAACCGCGCTCGCCGATCAGCACGGCGATCCGCGCCGCGAGCAGGCCGTGACCGCGCTGCGCCGCTGTCACCAGCATGTGGGCCTGTTCTGGCGCCATGGGTAACGCTGCCAGACGCTCACCATGCGCTGTTACACGGCCCACGTCGTCAATCGCCGCCAAAGCTCGCAATCGCCCTTGCGCTTCTACCACGGCTGCGGCCGGCGGCAGGTCGCGCCAGGGCAGGCTGGCCGGATCGGGCACACCCCAGCGGGCGCAATCCAGCACCAACCCAGCCAGATCAGCCTCGATGATCTCCGGCGGATCGAAGGGCACCCGGCCCAGTGTTTCCGCCGCTTCCCACAGCCGGATCGCCACACCCGGCGCAGTGCGGCCGGCGCGGCCGGCGCGTTGGGTCACAGCTGCCTGGCTCGATCGCACGGTGACCAAGCGGGAAAGACCAACACTGCGATCCAGCTGTGGCCGGCGCGACAGGCCGGAATCGATCACGACCCGCACACCGTCGATGGTGATACTGGTCTCCGCAATGCTGGTGGCCAGCACGATCTTGCGGCGGCCAGGCGGTGGCGGCGCAATAGCGGCACGCTGATCACTGGCTTCGCGGGTGCCGTGCAGGCGGAACAGATCAGTATCGGCGGGCAGCCGGGCTTCCAGTCGCTCTGCTGTACGCTCGATCTCGGCGACGCCGGGCAAGAAGGCCAGGATGGAGCCACTTTCATTGGCCAGCGCGTTCCGGATTGCGGCAGCCATGGCATCTTCCAGTCGTTCAGCGGAATTGCGGCCGATGTGGCGCAATTCCACCGGGAACATGCGGCCCTGCGATTCAACCTGGACCAAGCCCGGAATGATGGCAGCGAACCCGGCCACATCCAGTGTCGCGGACATCAGCATCAGGCGCAGGTCAGGCCGCAGCGCTGCACGCGCTTCCAATGTCAGTGCGAGCGCAAAATCGGAATCGAGGCTGCGTTCATGGACTTCGTCGAACAAGACACCGGCCACGCCCGCCAGTTCGGGATCGCTAACCAGCATGCGGGTGAAAATGCCTTCGGTTACCACCTCAATGCGGGTGGCGGCCGACGTGCGGGCATCCAGCCGGGTTCGATAGCCAATGGTCTGGCCAACCAGCTCCCCCAGTTGCTCGGCCATGCGCTCGGCCGCGGCGCGGGCAGCAAGACGACGGGGAGAAAGCAGGATGAGCTTGCCAGCGCTGGCCCACTCTTCGCCCAGCAGCGCGGGCGGCACCGCGGTGGTCTTGCCTGCACCGGGCGGCGCCACCAGCGCCACAGGATGGTTGCCGGCCAGTGCCGCCTGCAGCTGCGGCAGCACGGCGAGCACCGGCAGCATCAGAAGGGCTTGACGATCACCAGCACCGCCACAGCCAGCGTGACCAGCGAGGGAATCTCATTCATGAGCCGCAGCCGCTTTTCGGTCACCGGGCGTTCACCAGCGGCAAAGCGCTTTGCCATAACCACGCTCCAATGATGAAACCAGGTGAGCAGGCATACAGAGCCGAACTTTACCACCAGCCATAGCGGCCAGCCAAGATGAAAACCCAGCGACAAGCCGGCAATCCAGCTGATCACCATGGCAGGTGACAGGATGATGCGGCGCAGGCGGCGGCAGCGTTCATCCCAAAGCGCTGATTCCGGCGCAGCCGGCGCCACCGGGTGCCAATAGACCAGGAAGCGCGGGATCATGAAGAGGCCCGCCATCCAGAAGATGACGAAGGCGACGTGCAGTGCCTTCACCCACAGATAGGCTTCGCCGAGCCAGCCGACGCCCCACTCCGTCATGGTTCAGAGCGGCTTCTTCAGCAACGCGAACAGATGCTCGACATGCTCGATCGGCGTGTCCTGCAGGATGCCATGGCCAAGGTTGAAGATATGCGGGCGGCCCGACAGCGCGTGGCGGATGCGGGTGACGGCCTGTTCCAACGCTTCGCCGCCAGTAATCAGTGCCAACGGATCGAGATTGCCCTGCACCGGCATGCCAGGCGGCAACATGGAATCAGCCCAAGCCGGATCGACAGTTTCATCCAGGCCCACGGCATCAACGCCGGTTTCGGCGGCATAGGCTGCAAGTTTGGCGCCCGCGCCCTTGGGGAAACCGATGATCGGCACCTCCGGATGGCGCACCATCAGGCGGCCAACGATATCGGCATTGGGCGCAATCACCCAGCGTTCGAACTGCGCTGGCGAAAGCGTGCCGGCCCAGCTGTCGAACAACTGGATGGCCTGTGCACCCGCTTCGATCTGGCCCGACAGATAATCCACCGTCACTGCCACGATGCGATCGATCAGCGCCTGGAACCGTGCCGGATCCTTGTAGGCCAAACGGCGGGTTTCGGCCTGATCCTTGCTGCCATGGCCAGCCACCATGTAGGTTGCAACGGTCCACGGTGAGCCGGCAAAGCCCAGCATCGTCACCGATGGATCAATGGCCTTGCGCACCTTGGCGACAGTTTCATAGATCTTGGCGAAATGCAGCGGATTGGGCTCAAGCTGGGAAAAATCGCCATCGTGCAGCGCCGGTGTCAGTTGCGGGCCTTCGCCGGGACCGAATGTCAGGCCCTGGCCCATGGCGTGCGGCACGATCAGGATGTCGGAAAACAGGATGGCGCCGTCCATGCCGAACCGCTTGAGCGGTTGGATGGTGATCTCGGCTGCGGCATCGCTGTCATAGACCAGTTCGAGGAAGCCCCCCTTTTCGGTTCGCAAGGCGCGATATTCCGGCAGATAGCGCCCAGCCTGGCGCATCAGCCAGACCGGCGGCGGGTCGCGACGTTCGCCCTTCAGCACGGCGAGCAGCGGGGGATCCTGATGAAGTTGATCAGCCATGACGCCTCCTTGCCTGTGCCCCGTCGCCCCGGTCAAGCCCGCAGCGCGGCCTGCCGTCTTTCAACCAGATCTAAAATTAAACTTAGAAATTGTTGGTAGTAGTAGGGGGCGGAATCGTGGGGATAAAATCGGTTCAGCCGTTTGATCCACAGGGAAGGATCTGTGCGACTCGCCGGAATCGCGCGAGTCGTAGCGATCATCCCCGTTTTCCACAGGCCCGGCTGTGCATATGTCCGCAGCCTGATGAAACCGCCCGCGGTCATGGGGTGGTTGGGTGGAATTGCCGCTTGCCGGATGCTCCACAGCAGCGTTAACGCTTTGCCCTGATGCTTATCCACAGAGTCATGGGCGGCAATTTTTGTTGGCAGGGTCAGGTGTGACGGTGCCGGACGTGCTGCACCTGCATCTGATCAGCGATTCCACCGGCGAAACGCTGGAATCGGTGGCCAAGGCCAGCCTGGCCCGATTCGAGGGCGCACAGGCTGTGAAACATTTCTGGCCAATGGTGCGCAGCGAAGGCCATCTTGATCGCATCATCGAGGAAGTGGCGAAAAAGCCGGGGCTGGTCATTTACACGCTGGTCGACGGGGTGGTGCGGGATCGACTGGAAATGCGCTGTGCCACGCTGGGTCTGCCGATGGTGTCACCGCTCGATCCCACCATCTCGGCGCTGTCGGAACTGCTCGGCCAGGCGGCCACGCGCCGGCCGGGGCGCCAGCATGTGATGGACCAGGCCTATTTCCGCAGGGTCGATGCCATCAATTACACGATGGTGCACGATGATGGCGCCCAGACCGGCCTTGAGGAGCTGGAAGAGGCCGATATCCTCTTGCTGGGCGTGTCGCGCACCTCGAAAACGCCCACCTCAATCTATCTGGCCAACCGCGGCTACAAGACGGCCAATATCCCGCTTGTGCCGCAATCACCGCCGGCGCCACACGTGTGGACGGTCAAGGGCCCGCTGCTGGTTGGCCTGACCACGGCGCCCGACCGGCTGCAATCCATCCGCCGCAACCGGCTGCTTACCCTGGGCCAGACGCCGGATACGGACTATGTCGATGTCGAGCGGATCGAGGCCGAGGTCGCCTTTGCTCGCAGGCTGTTTGCAGATCATGATATTCCGGTGATCGACGTCACCCGCCGCAGCATCGAAGAAACAGCGGCGGCCATCATCAACCTGCACCAGGCGCGGTTGGAGAAACAGGCATGATGCTGCTGCTGGCCAGCCAGTCAGCCGCGCGGCGGTCAATGTTGTACGCAGCCGGCGTGACGCACGAAGCCTTGCCGGCCCATGTCGATGAAGAGGCGATCACGGCCGGACTTGTGGCGGAGCAGGCCAGCCCCGAACGCATTGCCGATGCGCTCGCCGAAGTGAAGGCGTTGAAGATCAGCCGCCAGCACCCCGGCGCATTAGTGCTGGGGGCAGACAGCGTGGTGGTCACTGCCGACGGCGCCATGATCGCCAAGCCGGAAACCCGTCCGCGCGCCGAGGTGCAGTTGCGCCAGCTCGCCGGCACAACCCATCGGCTGATTTCCGCCGCGGTGATCTGCGAGGGCGGCAAGCCCGTGTGGCGCAGCGCTGGTGCGGCTCGCCTGACGATGCGGCGGCTGAGTGATGACTTCATCAGCGCCTATCTGGATGCAGAAGGCGATGCCGTGCTCGGCTGTGTTGGCTGTTATCGAATCGAAGCGCTGGGCGCGCAGTTGTTCACCCGCATTGATGGTGATCAGTTCGTGATACGTGGTCTCCCGCTGCTTGCCGTTCTGGATTATCTGCGGGTCAGGGGAGTGCTGGCCGCATGAGGGAACCTGCCGTTGCCGGTGTGATCGGCTGGCCGATCAGCCATTCGAAATCGCCACTGATCCACCGCTTCTGGCTTGGCAAGCTGGGCCTCGATGGTGATTACAGCCGCTTTCCGGTGCGGCCTGAACAACTGGGCACGTTCGTGCGCGCCCTGCCCGTCATGGGCTTGCGCGGTGTGAACGTGACGGTGCCGCACAAATTGGCCGTGATGGCGCACCTGGACGGCCTGGCGCCGGAAGCGGTGGCGGTGGGTGCGGTCAACACGATCGTTGTTGGCAATGACCACCGCCTGATCGGGCACAATACCGATGCCGCCGGCATCATCGGGCCGGCAGGTGCGGTCATGGCCGGGCGACCTGTGCTGGTGATTGGCAGTGGTGGCGCAGCGCGGGCTGCCGCTGCCGCCGCACGCGACAGCGGCGCTTCTGCCTTGTGGGTGATGGCGCGCAATTACAATGCGGCGGGCGCCCTGCTGGCCGCATCTGGGTTGCCGGGCGGCGTGATGGCAATGGGCGATGTGCCGCCCGCCGATACCGGGCTGGTATTCAACGCCACGACGCTGGGCATGGCGGGCCAGCCCGAGCTCAAGATCAATCTTTCAGTGTTGCCGGCGGATGCAGTTGTGTTCGATGCCGTCTATGTGCCGTTGGAAACTCCGTTGCTGGCCGCTGCCCATGCGCGCGGCCTGATCACCATCGATGGGCTCGACATGCTGATCGGCCAGGCCGCCGAAGCCTTCCGGCTGTTCTATGGCGCCGAACCGCCGCGCCGCTATGATGGCGAACTGCGCGCCATGCTGACCAAATGAGCCGCACCATCATCATCGGCCTCACCGGTTCCATCGGCATGGGCAAATCCACCGTGGCCGCGATGTTCCGCAAACTGGGCGTGCCGGTGTTCGATGCCGATGCCGAGGTGCGGCGCGTGCAAGGGCCGGGTGGGCGGGCGCTGGCCGCCATCGAGGAGTTGTTTCCCGGCACCACCCATGAAGGCGGCCTGCACCGCGAGAAGCTGGGTGCGGCCGTGTTTGGCGATCATACGAAACTGCGCGCGCTGGAACGGATATTGCATCCGCTGGTAGCCGAAGCGCAGAGCGAATTCCTCGGCGCGCACCGGCTGAAGCCGGCCATCGTGCTTGATGTGCCGTTGCTGTTTGAAAAGGGCGGCTGGCGGCGTTGCCACATGACGGTGGTGGTCTCCGCGCCTTATCGCGTGCAGCGCGCCCGCGTGCTGGCCCGGCCGGGGATGACCCCGCAAAAATTCGCCGGCATCCTGAAAGGCCAGATGCCGGATCGCGAAAAACGGGCCTTGGCCGATGTAGTGATTGAAACCGGGCGTGGCCGACGGGAGACGTGGCTGGCCGTGAAGCGGTTAGTGGAAAAACTGTGAAGACGGTGTTCGGTGCGAGTGCCGGCGTGGTCGCATTCCTCGTTTGGTTTGGCACAATGTTTCTGATTCCCAATCGGAGCTGGGTAAACCTGTATGTCTGGGTTACGCTGACCAGTACATCAGTCGCCTTTGCCGCCTGGCCGTTTTGGCGCCACCGAGCCCGCTTTCCACTGTGGCAAAGCTTGGCCGGGATAGCGTTGGCGCATGTCGGATTGTTTGCGATTGTCGGCCTGGATCTGCCTAACCCTACTAGTAGGGGAAAGGGATTGTTGCAGCTGTCGATGCTTGGTCACTGTTTTCTGTGCTGGCTCGTAATGACTGCGATATTCTATGCTTGGCACCGTCAATGGCCGTGGAAGATATCGGACGGCTGACGCCTTCTGCGGCACCGCAAGGCTTGCCCCGCGCCGCCCAATCGCTACATGGGGCCCATGCGCGAAATCGTCTGGGACACGGAAACCACCGGCATCATGCCAGGGGATGGCCATCGAATCGTCGAGATCGGTGCGGTGGAGATGATCAACCGCATGGTGACGGGCCGCACCTTCCACACCTATGTCGATCCGCAGCGGCCAATGCCCAAGGATGCGGAACGCGTGCATGGGCTGTCGAGCGACTTTCTCACGGGGCAGCCCATTTTTGAACAGGTGGTTGATGGCTTCCTGGAATTCATCGGCGATGCGCCGCTGGTCGCCCACAATGCCGCCTTCGACATGGAGTTCCTCAACTGGGAACTGAAGCGTGCCGGGATGCCGATCGTGCCGATGACCCGCGCCATCGACACGCTGGAGATCAGCCGCAAGGCCAACCCGGGCGCCAAGCACACGCTGGATGCGCTGTGCACCCGCTATGGCATTGATCTTTCAGCACGCACCAAGCATGGCGCACTCCTCGATGCCGAACTGCTCGCCCGTGTCTATATCGAGTTAACCGGAGGCCGTCAGATCGGATTCGACCTTGCAACCGACACGGCTGGGGAGGACACTCCTTACGAGCGGGTGAGTCTGGCCGCACGGGCCCACAATGCCAGCGAGGAGGAGCTGGCGCGGCATGCCAGTTTCGTGGCCGGCCTGAAGGACCCGCTCTGGCTGTCGTGACACCATTGACGGTGTGCACGGCCGAGTGAGGAGACAAGAAGCATGGATATCCGGATTTCAGGGCACCAGGTTGATACCGGGGCTGCCTTTGGCGATCATGTGCGCGAACGATTGAGTGCGATGGTGGCGAAATATTTCCCGCGCGCCCTCTCTGCTCATGTCACGCTGGGCCCGGCCCCATATGGCCATTTCGCGTGCGATATCGTGATGCACGTCATGGCCGACCTGATCCTGAAGGGATCGGCGCGCGCCGGTGATGCGCATATTGCTTTCGATGCCGCCGCCGAACGCATCGACAAGCAACTGCGCCGTTACATGCGTCGGCTGAAGGATCGGCACTCCCCGGCCGCCGGGCGGACTGCACCGCCGCTGGCCGAACTGCAACCGCTCGATAATGCCGAATACAAGGTATTTGCTGCCGCGCCCGAAGATGCCGAACCGGAAGGCGATGCGCCGCTGATCATCGCCGAAACCCGCGTCGATATTCCCACCACCAGCGTCAGTGATGCCGTGATGATGCTTGACTTGCGCAACACGACAGCCTTGTTGTTCGTCAACAGCGCCACCGGCGCGCACAACATGGTCTATCGCCGGGAAGACGGCACCATTGGCTGGGTCGAACCCCGTGCCGATGCTGCCGACCGCCCGCGCGAAATCGCACTGGCAGGATAGAACGGCAATGAATGCAGTATCTCAGGCTCCCGGCTTCGCCGGGTTGGTGCCGACCGGCGGGGTGATTCCCGAACTGCCGGTCCTGTCCAAGGATGCGGCATTGTTGACGCTGGCCCGCCATTCCGCTGATCTGGTGGGCCAGTCTGCCCTGCTCATCCACGAACGCCTGCGCACCCGCGAGGCGCTGGGCCCCACCGGGTTCGGCGGCGGCGTGGCCATCCCGCATGCGCGCCTGGCCGGCTTGGCCGATTGTGTGGCGCTGGTGGCGCGCCTGCCGCAGCCGATCGATTGGGGCGCCGTGGATGGCCAGCCGGTGGATCTGCTGGTGCTGCTGCTGTCGCCCGAAGGCGCCGGCGCTGATCATCTGAAGGCCCTTGCCCGCATCAGCCGGGCACTGCGCGATCCTGAAGCGGTGCCGGCGCTGCGTGCGGCCGGTACCGCCGAAGCCATAATGGCCGCGCTGGCGGGCCAAACGGCCGTCGCCGCCTGACGTGCATGAATATGGCCCTCTGCCCCGGCTGGCCAGCCGGGTGCGGGTCGATGCGCTGATCCGCCGGGTCAACAGCGCCGGTGGCTTTGGCACGGTGCTGGCGCGCGGCGATGACGAAGCCGGTGCCATTGCCGTCGTTACACGTGATGCCGGCGAGGAAGCACTGCGCGCCGCGGTGCTGGGTGCGGGTGGCCGCTATGAATTTGCCGAACTGGCGCGCGGGCCAGACGTGCCGGCCTGGATCGAACGCGCCCGCCGTCGCGACCCCGATCTGTGGGTGATCGAACTGGATATCCCGCAGGCAGGGCAGTTCGTCGCCGAAATGCTCGACGGCGGTTGATTGCCCTGCCGCACATACGCTTCAACACTCACTATGGTTTCACAGGCTCTTCATGGCATCGGCAAGGCGGCAGCGCGTATCGCTGCAGTGTTGCTGTTCGCCGTCGCTGGCCCGGCACTCGCCGAAACCAGCCTGCCGGTTTTGCCCGGCGAAGATGATCGCGTGATGGCCGAAACCGCGGCCTCGGCACCTGCTGGCCTGCCCGCGCTGGTGCAGATGGTTGCCGCTGCGCCTGCCGCTGCCGCCAGTGATGCCGAGCTGGATTGCCTGGCCACCGCCGTGTGGTTCGAAAGCCGCGGTGAAACCCTGGAAGGCCAGTTGGCCGTCGCCCAGGCCGTGGTCAACCGCGCCAAGTCCGGCCGCTGGGGCAAGGGCATGTGCGGCGTGATCAAGGCGCCGCGCCAGTTCAACTTCAACGCTGCCCGCGTCCAGCGCTCCACCGCCACTTTCACCACCGCGTTGGCCGTGGCCCGTATCGCCGCCGCCGGCCTGTGGCACGATATTGCTGAAGGTGCCCACAGCTTCCATTCTGCCCGCCTCAATCCCGGCTGGCGCCTCGCCCGTGTGGCGAAGATCGGCAATCACGTCTTCTATCGTTGACGTGCTGGCCCTGCGGGGCTTTATGTTCCCTCAATGTTCCGACAGAACTGCGCGATGGTGCATGATCTTTCTGCAACCGACGTGCTGCGCGGCACCTGCCGCTGGCTGTTGCGCGCCGGGGTGAGCCCGCTCGCCGAAGTGCCGCTTGCCGGGGGCCGCCGGGCCGATATCCTGGGTGTGGATGCTGCCGGCCGCCTGACGCTTGTCGAGATCAAGATCAGCCTTGCGGATCTGCGCGGCGACCGCAAATGGCCGGATTATCTTGATCATTGTGACCGCTTCTTCTGGGCGGTGCCCGCCGGCCTGCCGATGGGCGATCTCCACACCCCAGCCTTCCGGCCAGAGCAGACCGGGCTCATCGTGGCCGATCGCTTTGATGCCGAAGCCGTGCGCGAGGCGCCATGGCGGCCATTGAACCCTGCCCGGCGCAAGGCAATCACGCTCGCTCTTGCACGCCGTGCCGCGCATCGCTGGTTGAGCCTTGTCGATCCGGAAAGCGCGTTGCTCGGTTACGATTGATCCGGCCGGCCACCACCGGCTGCAATCCAGCCGCGCACCTTTGTTTCCAGCACCGCCAGCGGCAGCGCGCCTGTATCAAGGCAGACCTCATGGAAATCGCGCACATCGAACTTTGACCCCAGCGCAGCGGCGGCCTCGCGGCGCAGGCGGGCAAAGGTCAGCTCGCCGATCTTGTAGGCACAGGCCTGGCCTGGCTGCGCGATATAGCGATCAATTTCCACCGCCACGTCGCGCGGCGCCATCGATGTGTTGGCCAGCATATAAGCGATGGCGCGATCCCGGCTCCAGCCAAAGGCGTGCAGGCCGGTATCAACCACCAGCCGCACGGCGCGCAACATCTCCATGTCGAGATGCCCGAACCAGGCCCAGGGATTGGCGAACATGCCCAGTTCACGGCCCAGGGATTCGGCATAAAGCCCCCAGCCTTCGCTGTAGGCGGTGCTTCCGCCGCGCTTGAGGGTGTCGGGCAGCCGCTTGTCTTCGTTGACCAGCGTCACCTGATAATGATGGCCGGGGATGCCTTCGTGCAGCGTCAGCGTTTCCAGCGTGGGGATCGGCCGCGTATCAAGCATCGCCATGTTGAAGAACAAGATGCCCGGCGACACGCCATCGGGCGGACCGGCGCGATAATAGCCAGTGCCGCGCTGCCCGCCCAGGGCCGGCAGCGGCGCAACCTTGAACGGAGCGGATGGCCGGCGGTGGAACAGGCGCGGCATGGCGGGCCAGATGCGGGATTCGATCTCGGCAAAGCGGGCAATGAGCTCGTCTTGGGTCTTGCAGTAGAATTTCGGATCGGTGCGGACATGTTCGAACAACGACTTCAGGTCGCCCGTCCAGCCCAGTTGCTTTCGCACGGTTTCAAATTCACCGCGGATGCGCGCCACTTCTGCAAGGCCCAGATCATGGATGGCCTGCGCCGCCATCGGGATGGTGGTGTGGCGCTCCAGCTCGAACGCATAAAGCCTGTCTCCATCCTTCGTTGCCGATCGGCCCGGGCCAACCGGCGTGGCCGGCAGATAGCTGCTGGCGAGAAAGTCCCGCCAGCGCGCATAGGCGGGCAGCACAGATCCTTTGACCAAGCCCATATAGTCCGCCTGCCAGCGTGACGTGCTGCTGGCCAGCACCGGCGGCATGCGCCCGATGGCGGCCATGAACGGCGTCTGGTCTGCCGGCAGCGCCAGCATGGCCTCCACCTGTTTCAGCACATTTTCCACCAGCACCCGTGATTGCACATGGCCGCTGGCCAGGCCTTCCTTCAGGCGTACGATGGCGCCGTCCATGTGCCCGGCGAACAGCCGCAGCCGCTCCAGCCCTGCGGCATAATCCGCCTCTGTTTCGAACAGCGCGCCGGGGCCGGCGACGAAATCCGGCAACTCCACGTGCAGCCCGAAACTGGGATTCAGCGCCAGCCGGCGTTGAATGGCGAACAGGCCGCTGTCATGCAACTGGATCGCCTGCTGCACACTGCGGGCAAACACGTCGTAGGCGATGCGCTCGGCCGGGGTCAACGCGGCTCGGTCGATGCCCGCAAGCTCGGCTGCTGCCTGCCGCTTGTTGGCCAGCGTGGCTGTCGCCCATTCGTCTGATAGCGGATCGATGAACACCGGCTCCCCGGCCGGGCGGCGGCGTCCCGGCGAGCCGGTGGGCGACAGCGCGGCATCGGCTTGGGCGGCACGGGCCAGCAGATCAGCCAGCTTGGCCGAGGCCGTGGCCCCGAAACCAAGCGCAGGAGCGGCGGGCAGTGCGACCAACAGGCCAAGCGTGGTGCGACGGTTCAGCATGGCTGCATGGAAGCAGCATGCCGCAGATTTGGAAAGGGGCTTCCGACGCGTGACGTCGAACGGCCTCCGGGCAAGGTGCCGCCCCGCTGCGACTTACTTCGGGCTGCGCTTTGCTAGGATCCGCTGCAAGGTGCGCCGGTGCATTTTCAGCCGCCGCGCGGTTTCCGACACATTGCGATCGCACAGTTCATACACACGCTGGATATGCTCCCAGCGCACGCGATCGGCCGACATCGGTTCCGGCGGCGCTTCCGGGCGGGAGCTGCCATCGGCGGAGAGGGCGCGCACAATGTCTTCCGGATCGGCCGGCTTGGCCAGATAATCGATGGCGCCAGCCTTCACGGCTGCAACGGCGGTGGCGAGATTGCCATAACCGGTGAGCATGACAACGCGCACATCCGGGCTCATCGCGCGCAGTTCGGCAACGAGATCGAGGCCGTTGCCGTCTTCCAGACGCATGTCGACGACAGCATGGGCGGGCTTCAGGCGAGCGGCTTCCACCCGTGCTTCCTGCAGGCTGCCAACCGACGTGACGGCAAAGCCCTTGCGCGCCAGCAGCACGGAAAGACGCTGCCGGAAGGGGGCATCATCGTCCACCAGCAACAGCGGGCGGCCCTCGGTCTCCGGTACACTGGCCATGGTCATTGCTCCTGTCCTTGCCCCTGGGGGTCATTAAACTCAAACTCTTCCCTTGGCCAGCGCACCTCCACCCGGGCACCGCCTTCGGGCCGGTTGGAAAAGGCCAGCCGGCCGCCGGTACGCTCGATCAGCGTCGTGGCGATGAACACGCCAAGACCGGTGGAATCGGATTTTGACCGCGATGGACCCAAGATCGGCTCGCCCAGGCGGGGCAGCAGATCGGGCGGAAAGCCAAAGCCGTCATCAACCACCGCGACGCGGATTTCAGACGGGGTGATGAAGGTCTCCATTCTTACTTCGGTGCCGGCGTGGCGCACGGCGTTGGAGACCAGATTGTTGAGCGCGTGCAGCAGTTCGGGTGAGCGTTGCACCAGCGGCTGTGGCCCGGAGACAACGACCTGTACCGGCACGCGGGCCGGCTTCACGCTTTGCGCCACTTCGTGCAGCAGCAGATCCAGCGTCAGGATGGCGAACGGGTCCTCGGCTTCGGCGCGGGTGGAAAGATCTTTCATGATCCGCCGGCTGCGCGCGGCTTCGGCGGCGAGCAGGCGAATATCCTCGCCAAAATCGGGATCGTCGCCCAATTCCTCTTCCAGGCTGTGGGCAATCAGGCTGATCGATCCCAGCGGCCCGCCCAGTTCATGCGCTGCCGCGGCCGCCAGGCTGCCTAGCGCGTTCATGCGGGCTTCGCGGGTGAGCGCGGCTTCAGTTGCCACCAGTGCCCGGGCCCGCGTGCGGGCTTCGGCCGAGACCATCCACAGATAGGCAGCCAGGAAACCAATGGCGAGGCCATAAGCGATGACGTCGCCAACGCGGTAGATCAGCGGAAATTCTGGCGGTGGCCCGCTCCATGGCAGGGGTTGGGCCCACAGCCAGATCACCACCAGCACCGCCAGTGTCAGCGCCAGCAGCGGTGCCATTTCCCGCGCAGTGAGCAAAGTGGCGGCAATGGTGACCGGCACGATGAGCAGCAGTGAAAACGGATTAGCCAGCCCACCGGTGAGGAACAGCAGCACCCCGGCCTGGATCAGATCGAACGACAGGTGCAGCGCCAGTTCGCGCCCGGTCATCCGTTCCGTGCGTTCGTAAAGCGTCGAAAGGCCGAAGTTGAGGATGACCGACGCGCCCACGGCGGCCAGCAGCGATCCCCAAGGCAACGGATAGCCAAACCACAACCCAACCACCAGCAGCGTGGTGAACTGGCCCAAGATCGCGATCCAGCGGATGCCGGCCAGCGTGCGCACGCGCACCCCGGGGCGATCAAAGGCGGAAGCCGCGATGGAGGGCCTTTCCATCTTCATGCCCTAGCCGCCGCAAGCCCGTTCGCACATGCGGCGTGTCGTTCCACGTGCCGCCGGGCGGGCATGCTCAGAGCGATGGCCCCTGCACGCGGCCGGTGGCCTTTACCGGAACGTCTTTCAGCAGTTTGGTGATGCTGGCGGCGCGGGGATCGCTGGTGGCCACGGCCCGTGCGCTGATGCCGCTGTTGTCGGCAATGTCGGGATTGGCGCCGGCATCGATCAATGCCTTGGTCAGGGCTAGATCACGCGCCTGCACCGCTTTCAGGATCGCGGTTTCGCCCAGTCGATTTTGGGCGTTCACCTGCGCCTTCAACCGGATCAGGGTCGCGGCGCCTTCGCTCCAGCGGCTGATGGCGGCGAGGATCAGCGGGGTGTTGCCCTCGCGGTCCTTCAGGTTGAGGTTGGCGCCCTTCTGGTAGAGCAGGCCCAGCCAACCAAGATCACCGCGGCGGGTGACGATATGGATGCCGGCTTCCCCGGTATCGGCGTCGCGGGTGTTCACCACGGTGGTGCCGGGTTGGTCGGCCAGTTCGATGGCCTTGTTGACGTCGCGGTCTTTCACCGCCTTGATGAAGTTGTAGCTGTCGGAAAACTGCGCGGCGGCCGGCGTAGCCGCCACCATCGCTGTTGCCAGCATCACCAGAACCAGAAGTCGCTGCAGAAGTCCTTGGCACATCATCGACAAGCTTCCACCTTTTGCCTATGCCCCTAAAGGCCATGATAGCGCATAGCCCCATCAATCGCCCATGAACAGGTCCAAGAATCTGCGGCTCTGGCTGGTGCTGGCGGTGGCGCTGGTGCTGGCGGCTGGCTTGGGCTGGATGCGCTTTGCCAAGCCACCAGCGCCGCCCGGCAATCTGGCGGGCGCCAGCCTGGGCGGGCCGTTCACGCTCACCAATCAGGATGGGCAAACGGTGCGCGACACGGATTTTGCCGGGCGCTGGCGGCTGATCTATTTCGGCTATGGCTTCTGCCCCGATGTTTGCCCCACCGATCTGGCGCTGGTCGGGCGCGGTCTGCAGGCGTTCGAAGCGCAGGATGCTGGCCGCGCAGCTAATGTGGCGCCAATCTTCATCACCATTGATCCGGAGCGCGACACGCCGGCCGTTCTGAAGCCCTTCGTGGCGGCCTTTCACCCACGCCTTGTCGGCCTGACCGGCACCCCAGAACAGATCACCGCAGTGTCGCGCCGCTTTGGGGTGTATGCCAAGCGCATGGATACCGGCGATCCCCAGAACTACCTCATGGATCACAGCGCCATGGTCTATCTGTTCGACCCGGAAGGCAAGCCGGTCGCCTTCTTGCCGCATCAGGGGCTCACGGCCGACGCCGTCACCGCATTGCTGGCCACCCATGTCCGATAAACCGTTCTGGGAAACCACGCCGTTTCACCACATGACGCGGGCGCAATGGGAAAGCCTGTGCGATGGCTGTGGCAAATGCTGCGTGCACAAGCTGGAAGATGAAGACACGGGCGAGGTCTTCCCCACCAACGTTTGCTGTCGCCTGCTCGATACGCGCACCGCGCAGTGCAGCGATTATCGCAACCGCAAGGCGTTGGTGCCGGAATGCGTGCGGCTCACGCCAGGCAAGCTCGATGATCTCGATTGGCTGCCGGAAACTTGCTCATACCTGCGCGTTCACCGCGGCCAGGGGCTGGCACCGTGGCACCACCTGATCACCGGTGATCGCGAGTCCATCCACCGCGCCGGCCAATCCGTTGCTGGCCGTGTGATCAGCGAGGATCACATTGGTGATCTTGAAGACTTCATCATCGATAAGCCGCTGTAAGACCCGTTGATGCTGCGCTGGCGACGCCCCCAATTGCCCGAAGAACTGATCATCGCCGGCCGCCCTGTGCCAGTGGTCGCCACCCGGCGTCCGACGGCACGCGGCGTGCGGCTGCGCGCCAGCGCCATCAAGGGCCGGATCGAGATCAGCCTGCCGCCGCGCGGCGGCGAGGACGTGGGTGCTGCCCTGCTCAAGGCCCATCACGCCTGGATCGAAGCCCAGGTGGCAAAATGGCCGGCACCGATCCCGTTTGCACCCGGTGCGATCATCCCCGTCGATGGCGCGCCGATGCGCATCGACTGGCAGGCCGATCACCTTCGCACCCCGGTGCTGGCCGGCGATGCCTTGCGCGTTGGCGGGCCGCTGTCGCTGCTGTCCGGCCGCATCGAACGCTGGCTCAAGGCCCGGGCGCTGGCGGATCTGGAACCCGCCACCCGCCGCCTTGCTAATCAGCTCGGCCGGCCGCTGGCGCGGATTTCGGTGGGCGATACCAGTAGCCGCTGGGGCAGTTGTGCCGGCGCGCGCGGTGGCGACGGCGCCCGCATCGCCTACAGCTGGCGGCTGGTGTGTGCGCCCGAATGGGTGCGCTTTGCCATCGTGGCGCACGAGGCGGCGCATCTGGTTCACCAGGATCACAGCCCGGCCTTCCACGCCCTGAACCGCCAACTTGATCCGCGCGCTGGCGAGGCCCGACGCTGGCTCGCCCGGCATGGCGCCGCACTGCACTGGGTGGGGCGCGAAGCCTAAAGCGGATGGCCCAGCCAGGCGGCGATGGCAGTGCCGAAATCGGGCTTGGTGACGGCGCTCATGTGGTTGCCGGCAATCTCGACAAGCGCAGCATTGGGCAGTTCCATGGCCAGCGCCGGGGCCGAGCCATTGTCTTTGTCATCCACCCCGCACAGCACCAGGCAGCGGGTTTCGATGCCGCGCAGCACTTCAATCGGCGTCGAAACAAACGTGTCGAGCAGCAGGCCAACGGCGGTGGTGTCCACCTTGTTCTGCTTCATGAAGGCCGCGGCAAAGGCTTCCGGGCTGCCGCCGGGCCAGCCATCGGGCTGCCGCACGACCTGCTTGAAGAAATCCGCCCGCTGCGTGCCGCCGATCAGCCCTTCCAGCCCCATGCCGGAAATGATTGCCTTGCCCGGCTTCAACCCGCGCGCCAGCAGCCGCACCAGCGTGCGTGCGCCCATCGAATAGCCGGCGATATCGAAATCCGTCAGGCCCAGTTGGGCAATCAACGCCTCGATATCCATGGCCAGCACGTCAGGTGGATAGGCGGCGGCCTCATGCGGCGCGGCGCTGTGCCCGTGGGCGCGAAAATCCGGCATGATCACCCGATAGCCGGCGCCGGCTATCTCGGCCGCCGCGCCATAGCGCCGCCAATTCATCTCGCCGCTGGAAAACAGCCCGTGCAGCAGGATGATCGGTCGGGCGTTCGCTGATTCTGGGCCAATCTCGACAACGGCAATCTCCGCGCCGTCGAAGCCTCTCGCCATCACCGGCCCTTTTCGGCGCGGGCAGCGGCAACGGCGTCCTTCAACCGGTCAAACCCCACCGCGCCCGACAAGATGCGATTGCCGATGATGTAACTCGGCGTGCCGGTCAGCCCCAGCTCACGGCCCAGCACCAGGTTCTTGTCCACTTCGGCCTTCAGTGCGGCACTCTTCAGATCGGCGGTCACCTTGTCTTCGGAAAGGCCCACGCCCTTCACGATGCCCATGGTGCGGGCCAAGCTCACACGGCCGGGGCTGTCGAACATGGCGTCGTGGAATTTGCGATATCCCCCCTGTGTCGCTGCCGACAGGCTGGCCATCGCCGCTTCGGTACTGGCCGGCGAAAGCACCGGGAAATCGCGATAGATCACCATCAGCTTCGGGTCTTCGCGCACCAGCTTTGCCACATCGGCGTGGCCCTGCCGGCAATAGGGGCAGGCATAATCGAAGAACACCACCAGCTTCACATCGCCATTGGGATTGCCGGCGGTCGCACCCGGGAAGGGCGTTTCCAGCGCGCTGCGGCTGGCGGCCAGTGCCTTGCGCGCCTCGGCCTGCTCCAGCCGGGCGACGGCTTCCGGAATGATCTCCGGGTGATTCAGGATATAATCGCGCACGATGGCTTCGATCTCGGCCCGATCGGGGCGCTCTTTCGCCTGGCCCGCCGCAAGCGCCGCTCCTGCACCCACGCCGGCACTGGCGAGCCCCACCGCGATAACAGCGGCCATGTTCAGCTGCCGGCTCCAGAATCCTGCCATAAGACTATCTTTTCTTCCGTTTCTGCTGTTCCAGCGCGTCGCCGGCCACCAGCATGATGTCGTCTGCCCGGATAAAGTCGGGCGTGCCAGCCGGCAAGCCCGCGCGTGCCAGGCGCGCGTTCATCATGGCGCCCATGGCATTGCCTTCCAGGCTGAAGCGTTCGGCGGCCGCCAGCGCCGCGCGCGGTTTGTCGCCGCGCCGATCATAGATCACGCCCAACTGATACCAGGTAAAGGGATTCTCGCGGTCCAGGCTCACGGCCTTGCGCAGCAAGGGCTCGGCTTCGGCCTGCAATTTCGGGTCTTCGCTCGTCACCAGCGCGTGGCCCAACAACGTGATGATCATCGGCTCGAATGGCGCCCGCTCGACCGCGCGGCGCAGCACCGGCAGGCTGTTTGCCACTTTGCCGGATTCAAGCAGGATCTGGCCTTCCAGTTCCAGATAATAGGGATCGTAGGGGTTCAATGCGACAAGTCGGGCCGCTTCCGTCATGGCCTGATCGGGGTGACCGGAACGGTGCCAGGCATAGGCGCGGGCATATAGCGCGGCGGCCGTGTTGGTGCCTTCCGGATATTGCTGCATCACCCGCGGCGGTTCCTCCACAAAGCCGATCAGCTTGCCTTTGATGCGCTCGAACTTGGCCTGCAGCGCCTTGTCGGGTGGCGTATTCCAGGCCGGATCCTTCTCGTAAACCGCAATCAGATTGGCAACGCGCGTCGACGACAGCGGGTGGGTGCGCGCATATTCGTTGTCCTGCGGGATGGCGAGGCGAAACTCCTGCCCCTGCAACTTGCGGAAAAAGGCGATGCTGCCCTTGCCCGAAATGCCCGCCTTCGACAGGAACACGGCGCCCGCCTGATCGGTACGGCTTTCCTGATCGCGGGTGAATGCGAGAAACTTGCCCTGCGCCGCCGCGGTGCCCAGTCCCAAAATCGCCATCCCGGCTTCGCCTGCACCGGCAGCCACCGCCAGCGCCGCCCCCACCAGCGACAGCAGCGAAATCTTGCTGGCCGGCCCGGCACCTTCGCCAAAGCGCACGTTGTGGCCAGCCGCAATGTGGCCCAGCTCGTGCGCGATCACGCCCTGCAGCTCGTTCACATTGTCGGCCGCCGTGATGAGCCCGCTGTGGATGAACACATTCTGCCCACCCGTCACAAAGGCGTTGATGGAAGGATCACCCACCAGCACGAACTGCACGCTGCGCGGATCAAGCCCCGCAGCATCAATCAGCGGCCGCGAAATCTCGCGAAAAAACGCCTCCGTCTCGGCGTCGCGCAGGATGGACTGCGCCCAGGCCGGGCCGGGAAGCAGCGCCAGGGCAATCGCCAGCAGAGAAACAAGGATGCGCATGCGTCTTCCCCTTGCCTAGCATAGTTGAACTTGCGGTGAAGGGGTGCGGCCATAACGAACGGGTGCCGGGATCGAGGCTCCCGTTCTCAGGCCGCCTTGAGTGCCCGCGCCCGGCGGCGCTGCACCGACGACCCAAGGCCCAGCGACTCGCGATATTTGGCCACCGTGCGACGGGCGATGTCGAAACCCTCGCCGATGAGCAGTTCGACGAGCTTGTCATCGGAAAGCACATCCTCGCCCTCGGCTGCGATCAGTCGTGCGATGCGGTCCTTTACGGCCAGGGCCGACGCGGTTTCGCCATCGCCGGAACTGACACCGGAGGTGAAGAAATATTTCAGCTCATACTGGCCGCGTTCGCACAGCAGATATTTGTTGCTGGTCACCCGGCTCACGGTCGATTCGTGCATTTCGATCAGCTCAGCGATCTGGCGCAGGGTCAGCGGCTTCAGCTGGCTGACGCCCTGTTCGAAGAAACCCTGCTGCAGCCGCACGATTTCGGTGGCCACCCGGGTGATGGTTCGGGCGCGTTGATCAAGCGCCTTCAGCAGCCAGTTGGCGCTGGCCACGCATTCATTCAGGAAGCCGTGGGTTGCCTTGTCCGCTCCGCTGGCGAGTTCGCTGTGATAGTCGCGATCGATGATGAGGCGCGGCAGAGTCGCCTGGTTCAGGCTGATCTGCCAGCTGCCGTCCGTGCCACGCGTCACGAACACATCGGGCACCACAGGCGTGCCGGTTTCCCCGCCATAACGCAGGCCGGGCTTGGGATCATAGGATTTCAGTTCGCGGATCATGTCCACGATATCCTCGCGGTCCAGCTTGCACAGCCGCATCAGGCCGGCCATGTCGCCGCGCGCCACCAGATCGAGATTGTTGAGCAGCTTTTCCATTGCCGGGTCGCAGCGATCAGCGGCGCGGGCTTGCGCCATAAGGCATTCCGACAGGCTGCGCGCGGCAACACCGGCCGGATCGAACATCTGCACCTCGCGCAGCACCGCTTCGGCTCGCGCTGGCGACACGTCCAGCCGGTCGGCAATCTCTTCCAGCGGTTCGACCAGATAGCCGGCTTCATCAAGGCCATCGATGATGAAGCGGGCAATGGCCAGATCGATGCCGTCAAAGCGGGCTGTTGCCTGTGCTTCCAGCACTTCGGTCAGCCCGGCTTCGCCACCGGCCATCCGCTCGAAATCCGGGCCGTCGTCCTCGCTGCCGGCCTGCGCCGCGCGTTCACCCCAATCCGCGGGCTGGTCCGCCGTGCAGTCATGATGGAAACGCTCGCCGGTGTAATCGGCTTCCAACGGGCCATCGCCGCCGCCGATGCCATCACGCAGCAAGGCTTCCAGTCCGGCGCTGCTGGCATCGTCAAATGCCAGGTCAAACACAGGCAGGGCATCCGGCGGTGCGTCCACTCCGCTTGGCCCGGCTGGTTCCGGCGGCTCGGCGGCATCGCCGGCGGCGAGCAGGGGATTGCGCTCCAGCTCCTCGGCGATCCAGCCTTCCAGTTCGACATTGGTCAGCGTTAGCAGCTTGATCGCCAGCTGCAGCTGCGGGGTCATCACCAGCTGCTGCGATTGCCTCAGCTCAAGGCGCGGCCCCAAGCCCATCTCAGCCCCCGCTGTGCCCCATCCAGATCACAGGGTGAAATCCTCGCCCAGATAGACACGCCGCACAGTTTCATCGGCCACCAACGCTTCCGGCGTGCCTTCGAACAGCACGCGGCCATCATAGATGATGCAGGCGCGATTCACGATTTCCAGCGTTTCGCGCACATTGTGATCGGTGATCAGCACGCCGATATCGCGGGCGCGCAGCTGCACCACAAGCGCGCGGATATCGGCGATGGAGATGGGATCGATGCCGGCAAACGGCTCATCGAGCAGCATGATCGACGGATTGGCGGCCAGCGCCCGGGCAATCTCCACCCGGCGCCGCTCCCCGCCCGAAAGCGCCATAGCCGGCGCCGCACGCAGGCGGGTGATGTTGAATTCGCCCAGCAGTTCTTCGAGCCGTGCCGAGCGCGCCCGGGCATCGGGTTCCGCCACTTCCAGTACGGCCATGATGTTCTGTTCCACGGTCATGCCGCGGAAGATGCTGGTTTCCTGCGGCAGATAGCCAAGGCCGAGTGCGGCGCGGCGATACATCGGCAGGCCGGTGATATCATGGCCATCCAGCAGGATACGGCCCGAATCCGGCATTGCGAGACCCATGATCGAATAGAAACAGGTGGTCTTGCCGGCGCCATTGGGACCCAGCAGGCCGACAACTTCGCCGCGCCGCACCGAAAGCGACACGTCGCGCAGTACGACCCGCTTGTCATATTTCTTGCCGATGCCATCAACCGAAAGCCCACGCAGCACGGGGCCGCCCGCTTGCTCGCGCTGCTGTTCGCGTTGTTCCATTACCCCGGTATCGGCCATCATTGAATCTGCTCCAGCCAATTGGCGCGAAATTTGCATGTCGGAGTGTAAACTATCGTGAATGCGTCGCCACGCCAAGGCTGCCAAGTGGCGAAACCTGTGATTTCTGTTGCCAATCCGGAGCATTTGCAGGAACAGCCCCGGCCATCATGGGCGCGGCGTTGAATTTTTCCGATCTGGCGATGCTGGCCTTGCTGCTGGGCGCTGGCCTTTGGGCGGGCGCCCAGAATGCCTTGGCGGGCGGCGGCAGCTTCATCACCTTGCCGGCCCTGATCGCTGCCGGGCTGGATCCCAAACTGGCCAATATCACCTCCACCATGGCGCTTTTTCCCGGTCAGATCACCACCGGCATCGCCGGACGAAAACTGGTTGCCGGGGCCGATCGTCTGTCATTCAAGGCACTGGCCGCCATCGCGCTCATCGGCGGCGTGGCCGGCGCATTGCTGCTCAATGCGACTCCCACGCGTGTGTTTGCCGCCATGGTGCCGTGGCTGGTGCTGCTCGCCACCGCGGTGTTTGCCTGGGGCAGCTTTGGCCCGAAAAAATCGGCCGACCGCCCGCCGCCACCGGCATGGGTAACCGTGCTCACCCAATCGACCATCGGAATCTACAGCGGCTTTTTCGGGGGCGGCGCCGGTATCATGACATTGGCCAGCCTGACCATCGCCGGCCTGCCGGTACGGTATGCCGGTGGTACCAAGAATGTGCTGGTCTCGCTGTCCAACACCACGGCAGCCATCCTGTTCGCGCTCACTGGCAATGTCGCCTGGATGCACGCGCTGGTGGTCGGCATCGGCGCGATGGCTGGCGGCTATGTCGGCGCGAAGGCGCTGGCGGTGGTGCCGGAAAAGGGCCTGAAAATCGCGGTGATCCTTATCGGCCTCGGCCTGACAGTCGGGCTGTTCCTGCGCGCCTAACGGCGCTGCCCATATTCATCGATCAGCACCTCGCGCCGGCCAACGTGATCGGGGCGGCTCACGAACCCGTCCTGTTCCATCCGTTCGATCAGGCGAGCGGCGTTGTTGTAGCCGATGCGCAGGTGGCGCTGGATGAAGCTGGTGCTGGCCTTTTGCGCCTTGGCCACGACGTCGATGGCCTTGGCATACACGTCCGCCTCCTCATCGCCGCTGCGACCGCCGGAGAGCCCCGCACTGGTCAGATCGAGCTGGCCATCTAGATCTGTCGGCTCTTCGGTGACCGCTTCGACATAATCCGGCACGCCCTGTGCTCGCCAGAAATCGGCGACCGCTTCCACCTCGCCATCCGAAACGAACGGGCCGTGGACGCGCACCAGTTTGCCGCCGGCCATCCACAGCATGTCGCCCTTGCCCAATAGTTGCTCGGCGCCGGGTTCGCCCAGGATGGTGCGGCTGTCGATCTTGCTGGTCACCTGGAAACTGATTCGCGTCGGCAGGTTGGCCTTGATGACGCCGGTGATCACATCCACCGACGGGCGCTGCGTCGCCATGATCAGATGGATGCCGGCGGCACGGGCCTTTTGGGCCAGGCGCTGGATCAGGAATTCCACTTCCTTGCCCGCCGTCATCATCAGATCGGCCAATTCGTCCACCACCACCACGATCAGCGGCATCGGCTCGAAATCGAGCACTTCCTCCTCGATGATCGGCGCTTCGGTTTCCGGGTCCCACCCGGTCTGCACGCGCCGCACGAAGGGTTTGCCGGCGGCCTGGGCTTCCTTCACCTTCTGGTTGAAGCTGGCCAGGGAGCGGACGTTCAACTCGCTCATCTTGCGATAGCGGTCTTCCATCTGCTCCACCGCCCATTTCAGCGCGCGGATAGCCTTGGGCGGATCGACGACGACGGGCGCCAGCAGATGCGGGATCCCGTCATACATCTTCAGTTCCAGCATCTTGGGATCGATCATGATCAACCGGCACTGGGCCGGGGTCATGCGATACAAGAGCGAGAGGATCATGGCGTTGAGGCCGACGGACTTGCCCGAACCGGTGGTGCCGGCGATCAGCAGGTGCGGCATCGGCGCCAGATCGGCGACCACCGGAATGCCGGCGATATCCTTGCCCAGCACGAGCGGCAGCGTGACGGACCGGCTGTCGAAATCGGCACTGCCCAACAGTTCGGAAAGCGACACCGTCTCACGCACCGGATTGGGCAGTTCGATGCCGATCACGTTCTTGCCCGGCACCACGGCCACGCGCGCTGATTGCGCACTCATCGAGCGGGCGATGTCATCAGCCAGGCCGATCACCCGGCTGGCCCGGATACCCGGCGCCGGTTCCAGTTCGTACATGGACCCGGCAGCACGGCGGCATCACCCAGATCGAGCGACTTCTGCTTGTCGCGCACGTCACGCCCGCTGCGGCTGGGCCGTTCGGGCTGCTCCAGCACAACTGTCGGGCCAGGCTCCGGATCGGAGGTGAGTTCAGCTTCGGCCTTGGGCGGCTTGCGTGTTGGCTTGGGCAACACGATGTTGCCCGGCTCCGCTTCGGTGTCCGGGTTCCACAGGCGCTGGCCGGCGGCGATGGCATCGCCCACTGCCTCGCGACTGATCGCGCTGCCCCAGGCCAGGCAGGCCAGACCCACCGGTGCCAGCAGGATGGCCAGCACCACCCCCACCGACACATCGGCCAATTCCGGAATCGCTTCTGCGGCGTCTGCCGCCGCCGCCAGGCCCTGGCCCAGCAAGCCGCCGGGCCCGGCCGGGGCGCCCATGGCGGAAAATCCGAAACCGCCTGCCGCAAACGCCAACAGCAAGACGCCGGCAAGGCTGCCACCAGCCATGCGCGGCACCGGCACCGGTTCTTCGCGGCCAACGCGCCAGCCCGCCAATACCAACGCCGGGCTGAGCAACAGCACCGGCCAGCCCGCCAGTTGCAGCAACAGATCAGCAACATGTGCGCCGACACTGCCCATCCAGTTGCCCACCGGGCGCGCCGTGGCGGTGTTGAACGAAGGATCGGCCGGGGAATAGCTCAACAGCGCCAGCACCAGCGCCACGCCAATCAGGGCCACCGCCGCGCCGGCGGCCACGCGCGCCGCCATACGTAGGGCCAGCGCCAAAACGAGGCGCAGCCGCAGCAGCCAGGCGGGTCCACCGGAGCTGCTGCGCTTGGGGGCAGGTGCTGCCCGAGTGGCCATTGCGGTTGCGCCTTTCAATGCGATGCGTCGCCCTTGGCATGTTCACCATTTGGGCACTAGCTAAAGATGAATCAGGCCATGACTCCGGTCAAGCATACTCTTGGGAAAACCGCCTGTGGCCCGGACATCATGTCCCGCTTGGGGGAATCGCACAGGTCGGCTAGGAAGCCAGTATGACGATGGATGCAGACGTGATCATCATCGGTGGCGGCCTCGTTGGCGCCACGCTGGCGCTGGCTTTGGCCAAGCACGAAGTGACGAGCATCGTCGTCGATGCCCAGGATCTGGACAGCACCACTCTGCCGGCCTTCGATGGCCGCGCCACCGCCGTGGCCAGCGCGTCGGCGCGCATGCTGCGCGCGCTGGGGCTGGGTGACATTCTGGATACCCACGGCTGCCCGATCCGCGAGATTCGCGTGACCGACGCCGCCCACCCGCAGTTCCTGCATTTCGATGCCGGCGAGGGCAATGATCCGCTCGGTACTATGGTGGAAAATCGCTGGCTGCGCACCGGCCTGCTGCGTGCCGTGCGCGAATGCCCGGAAGTGACGTTGATGGCGCCGGTGACGGTGGCCGGCATCGCCCGCGACGATCACGCCGCCACGCTAACCCTCGCCGATGGCCGCGTGTTCAAGGCGCCGCTGGTCGTGGCCTGCGATGGCCGCCGCTCCGCCACCCGCGAAGCCGCCGGCATTCCGCTCGCCACCTGGCAATATGATCACGCCGCGTTGATCACCATGGTTGCCCACACGGTGCCGCACGAAAATATCGCCTGCGAACTGTTCTACCCGTCGGGCCCGCTGGCGCTGCTGCCGATGCGCGACACCGACGATGGCCGGCCGCGCACCGCCATCGTATGGACGATTGACCGCAAGCATATGGACGCCGCGAAGAAGTTGGGCCCCAAACAGCTCGCCACCGAAATCGCCGCCCGTATCGACGGCACCATGGGTGAAATCGAGGTGATTGCCCCGCAGGCCGTGTGGCCGCTCGGCTATCACCACGCCGCCCGCTATACCGACACGCGCCTGCTGCTGCTCGGCGATTCCGCCCACGGCATCCATCCGATCGCCGGCCAGGGCCTCAACATGGGCTTCCGCGACGTGGCGGCCGCCGCTGAAGTGCTCACCAACGCCGCGCGCTCCGGCCTTGATCTGGGCAGCCCCGATGTGTTGGCGCAAATCTCGGCGTGGCGCCGGTTCGACAACAGCCTAGTCTGCGCTGTCACCGATGGCCTCAATCGCCTGTTCGCCATCCCCGGCCGCACCCCCAGCCTGGTGCGCCGTTTCGGTCTCGCCTCTGTCGAACGCTTGCCGCCCTTGAAGCGCTTCTTCATGAATCAGGCCCGCGGCGAAACCGGCAAGCTGCCGGCGCTGCTCAAGGGCGAATTGGTCTAGCGAATTGCAGCGTTGCGGCGCCCGGCGGCTGGCCACAGGTTGCCGGCCATGATCGATCGTGACGCAATCCTCGAAAAATATCGGCTAGAGCGGGACAAGCGCCTGCGCCCCGAAGGCAATGCGCAATATGTGCGGCTGGCAACGCATTTCCCGCAGATGCTGGGCGATCCCTACACGCCACGCAAGGAACGCGCGCCGGTCACCGATCATGTGCGTTTTGCCATGGTTGGCGGCGGGTTTGCCGGGCTGTGCACGGGCGCGCGTCTGGCACAGGCGGGGATCACCGATTTCCGCCTGATCGATGCCGGCGGCGACGTGGGCGGCACCTGGTACTGGAACCGCTACCCCGGCGCGCAGTGCGACACCGCCTCGATCATCTACATGCCGCTGCTGGAAGAAACCGGGCACATCCCGACCGAGAAATATGCCCACGCCCCCGAAATTCAGGGCCAGGCCAAGAAGATCGCACAGACGTTCAATCTCAATGAGAAGGCGCTGTTCCACACCGAGGTGAACGCCTGCACTTGGGATGAGGCCAAGCAGGTCTGGGTGATCGAGACCGACCGCGGCGATCACTTCACCGCCGATTTCGTTGGCATCGGCACCGGACCGCTGAACGTGCCGAAACTGCCCGGCATCCCCGGCATCGAGACATTCAAGGGCCACCAGTTCCACACCAGCCGCTGGGATTATGGCTATACCGGCGGCTCGGCCGAGGGCGCGCCGATGGACAAGTTGGCGGGCAAGCGCGTCGCCATCATCGGCACCGGCGCCACTGCCGTGCAGTGCGTGCCGCATCTGGCGCGCGATGCCGGCGAATTGTTCGTGGTCCAGCGCACGCCGTCCAGCGTGGACGTGCGTGCCAACGAACCCATTGATCCGGAATGGTTCAAGTCCATCGCCACGCCGGGCTGGCAGACGCGCTGGCTGGAAAATTTCGCCGGCAATGTCGGCATGGGCGGCGCGTCGGAAGACTGGGTGAAGGATGGCTGGACCGACCTGT
The DNA here is from genome assembly GCA_002280855.1 of Sphingomonadales bacterium 32-65-25. GTDB lineage: Bacteria > Pseudomonadota > Alphaproteobacteria > Sphingomonadales > Sphingomonadaceae > Sandarakinorhabdus. Next base: position 208,813 of record NCEU01000008.1, read on the forward strand.
CGCGCCGCATCCGCAGCCGGGTGATGAGCCTGCCGCCTGAGCAATGGAACCCGGAAAACATGATGAAGGCCTGGGAAATGGCCGATCATGAAAAGATGGAGGAAATCCGCACCCGCGCCGTCACCGTGGTGGAAGACCGCAAGACCGGCGAGGCGCTGCAGGCCTGGTATCGCCAGCTGTGCAAGCGGCCCTGCTTCCACGATGCTTATCTGCAGGCCTTCAACCGGCCCAGCGTCACCCTGATCAACAGCGACGGCAAGGGTGTTGAGCGCATCGACGAGACCGGCCTGTGGGTGAACGGCGAACATTATGAAGTGGACTGCATCATCCATTCGACCGGCTTCGAGGTCGGCACGCCGACCGAGGAACGCGCCGGTTTCGATCCGGTGGGCAAGGGCGGCCAGAAGCTGTCTGAAGCGTGGAGCGAGGGCATGCGCACGCTGCATGGGCTGAACAGCGCCGGTTTCCCCAACCTGTTCCTCGTCCAGTTCGCGCAGGCGGCCAATTTCATCGTCAACGTGCCGCACAACTGGATGGAAACCGGCACCAGCATCGCTGCCATCGTCCGCCACATGACCGATCATGGCCTGAAGACGGTGGACGTGGACGCAAAGGCCCAGGAAGATTGGGTGAAGCTGCTGCTGTCCGGTCCCGGCATGATGATCAACAGCCCGGATTGCACACCCGGCTATTACAACAACGAAGGCCAGCCTATGGATGACCGCGCCAAATATGCGGTGGGCTATCCGGCCGGGCCGAACGCGTTTTTCAGCTACATGCGGGGCTGGCGTTCAGACGGGCAATTCAAGGGGCTGCGCTTCGGTTAACCCGTCGCGGGCAGGAACTCGCGCGCGGCCTCGGCCAGCAGGATCGGCACGCCGTCGCGGATCGGATAAGCGATGCCGGCCGTGTCGTTGACCAGCTCCTGCCGTTCCCGATCATGGCGCAGCGGCTGCTTGGTCTGCGGGCAGACTAGCAGGGCCAACAGGCGCGGATCGAGCGCGGCACCGCTCATTGGAGGCGGCCGCTGCTGCCGCTGCCTGGCCCAACGGCAAAGCTCATCAATGCGCTCAGCGTTTGTGCGCGGTCAGCCAGGGTGGGGGCTTCAAGCAGCGCCTGCTTTTCGGGCGGATCGAACGGCAGCGCGCCGGCCAGCGCCGTCACCAGCCCTTCATCGTCAGCCGATTGCACCGCCTCCCAATCGGCGGCGAGCCCGCGCGCATCAAGATAGGGGCGCAGCGCGTCTTCCAGGCTGGCGCGGCTGGCGGCATCCAGCGATTCTTCCTCGGCCCGGTCATCGGCAAAGCCGTGATAATCGGTCATCACCTGGCGATAGAGCGTGTCGCGCTCCAGTTCGGCGCCCACCTGGAAGCGGCTGACGCCAACCAGCGTGACAAGGATGCGGCCATCGTCGGTTTCGCGATACTCGGTGATCCGGCCCAGGCAGCCCACCTTGTACAGCGGCGGCGGATCGCCTGCTGCCTTGGGCTGGATCATGCCGATGACCCGGTTGGCAGCGCCTGTGGCCGCCATCGCGTCCTTCACCATCGCCAGATAGCGCGGTTCAAAGATGTTCAATGGCAGCACCCCGCGCGGCAGCAGCACCGCGCCGGTCAAAGGGAACACCGGCACGGCGGCCGGCAGCGGTTCAAGGGCTTCGCTCTCGCTCATGCAAACCAGATGGCGCGCAGCGCGGCGCGGGTCTTGATGCTCCACGGATCGGCAAGGCCGGCGGCTTCGAACATGGTCAGCAGCTTGGTGCGGGCGGCGCCCTCGTTCCAGCCGCGATCGGCCTTGATGATGGCCAGCAGATGATCGGCAGCGGCATCGCGTTCACCGCGGGCAGCCAGCGCGCCGGCCAGCTCGAATCGGGCGACGTGGTCATCCGGGTGATTGGTCACCTGGGCGACGAGATGGGCTAGCTCGTCATCCGCCGGGGCTTCGGCCGCCAGCGCCAGCGCGGCGCGGGCGCGAACGACGAGTTCGTCCTTCGAATCGGCGGGCACCGTTTCGAGCGCGGCAGCGGCCGGCAGCGTTTGGCCACCCGCCACCAGCGCCAGCGCATAGCGCGCCACCAGATCATGGCGATCCGGCATCTCGCTGGACACCGCTGCCAGCATGGCGATGGCGTCTTCATGGGCGCCGGCCGCAGTTGCTTCTTCTGCCGCTGCGATCAGCTGGCCGATCTGCTCCTCCAGCGCGGCCTCGTCATCGCTGGCCGGGACGCCCGCCAGCAGCTTGTCAATGAATTGCGCCAGCTGCGTTTCCGGCAGGGCGCCCTGGAACCCATCAACCGGGCGGCCATCAAGGAAGGCATAGACGGTGGGGATGGACTGGATGCGGAACTGGGCGGCCAGCGCCTGGTTCTTGTCCACATCGATCTTGACCAGAGCCACCTTGGGTGCTCGGGCTGCAACCAGCCGTTCCAGCGCCGGCCCCAGCGTCTTGCACGGGCCGCACCACTCTGCCCAGAAATCGACCAGCACCAATGCCGTCTTCGACGCCTCGATCACGTCGCGCCGGAAGGCTTCGATGCTGGCCTTTTCGGCGGCGGGATTGGGAATGCTGGCCAAGGGGTGATGCTCCCATGTGTTGTCGTGCGTGCCATATGGGGGCGGGGGAGGCGGTTTGCCAAGACGGCGCTTGCGCACAGGGCCCAAGAAACCTCGGGCAAAAAAGGGGCTTGCAAGTCCAAACCCGCCGGTGCTAGACGCCCCATCCTCAATGACCGGCGAGCGGGTGTAGCTCAGGGGTAGAGCGCAACCTTGCCAAGGTTGAAGTCGAGAGTTCGAATCTCTTCACCCGCTCCAGTCGTTGCTTGAAAAGGCGGTCCGTTTGGGCCGCCTTTTTCATTGCGGTGCCTCGCCGCGCGACCCATAAAGCCGCCATGCACAGCCACGCTCACAGCCATCCGCTGGGTGGTCATGATCATCATGGCCACGGGCACAGCCACGCGCCGCCCGATTTCGGCCGGGCCTTTGCCATCGGGGTGGTGCTCAATCTTGCTTATGTCGGGATCGAGACGGCGGCGGGCCTCTGGTATGATTCGATGGCGCTGCTCGCCGATGCCGGGCACAATCTGTCGGATGTCGCCGGGCTGCTGATCGCCTGGGGTGGCCTGACGCTGGCCAAGCGGGCACCCAGCGCGCGCTTCACCTGGGGTCTGTCCCGCTCGCCCATCCTTGCGGCGCTGGCCAATGCGCTAATTCTGGTGGCGGCATGTGGCGGCATCATCTTTGAATCGGTGCACCGCCTCCTTGATCCGCTGCCGGTCGCCGGCAATGTCGTTATGCTGGTTGCGGCGGTGGGCGTTGCCATTAACACCGGCACGGCACTGCTGTTCATGCGCGGCCGCAAGGGCGATGTGAACGTGCGCGGCGCGTACTTGCACATGCTGGCTGATGCCGGGGTGTCGGCGGCAGTGGTGCTGGGCGGGCTGGTGATCAGCCAGACCGGCTGGGCCTGGGTTGATCCGGTGCTGGGCCTTGCCGTGGCGGCCGTGATCCTGCGCGGCACTTGGGGGCTCCTGCGCGAATCGCTGGCGCTGGCGCTGGATGCGGTGCCACCGGGCATCGAACCGGCCGCCGTTAACGACTGGCTGACCCGGCTGGACGGTGTGGAAGCGGTACATGATCTCCACATCTGGCCGCAGGGCACCACCGGCGCAGTGTTGACCGCGCATCTGGTGATGCCGGCTGGCCACCCGGGTGACGAGGCACTGGCCAATATTGCCCACGCGCTCCACCACCGTTTTTCCATCGGCCATGCCACGCTGCAGGTGGAAACCGGCGCTGATCATTGCCGGCAGGCACTGCCCGAAGGCTGCGGCGGCGACCACCAGCACTGATGCAACTGTGGGTGGCACCAGCTGGCCGGCGGGAGTAGGAAACCATTCATGCGCATCATCGACCATCACATCGCCGGATCGCCCGTGGCTGCCGGCAGCCGCACCAGCCCGGTGTATGATCCCAACTCAGGCCAGGTGCAGGCAGAAGTGCGATTGGCGGGTGCTGATCTGCTCGAACAGGCAGTGGCCGCTGCCCGCGCCGCCCAGCCGGCCTGGGCCGCCACCAACCCGCAGCGCCGCGCTCGGGTGATGTTCAAGTTCAAGGAACTGGTCGAAGCCCGCATGGACGAGCTGGCCCGCGTGCTCAGTTCCGAACATGGCAAGGTGCTGGCGGATTCGCGCGGCGACATCCAGCGTGGGCTGGAGGTGATCGAGTTCTGCTGCGGCATCCCGCATGTGCTGAAGGGCGAGTTTACCCACGGCGCCGGGCCGGGCATCGACATCTGGGCCTTCCGCCAGCCGATCGGCATCGGCGCCGGCATCACCCCGTTCAATTTCCCGGCGATGATCCCGATGTGGATGGCCGGCGTCGCCATCGCCACCGGCAACGCCTTCATCCTGAAGCCATCGGAACGCGATCCCACCCTGCCGCACCTGCTGGGCGATATCTTCCGCGATGCCGGCTTGCCCGAGGGCATTTTCAGCGTGGTCAATGGCGACAAGGAGATGGTGGACGCCATCATCGCCCATCCCGACATCGCCGCGATCAGCTTTGTCGGCTCGTCTGACGTGGCCGAATATATCCACGCGCAGGGCTGCGCACGCGGCAAGCGGGTGCAGGCGATGGGCGGCGCCAAGAATCACGCCATCGTGATGCCCGATGCCGATCTTGATCAGGTGGTGCGCGATCTGGCGGGGGCCGCCTTCGGCAGTGCCGGGGAACGCTGCATGGCGCTGCCGGTGGTGGTGCCGGTGGGTGAGGACACCGCCAACGCGCTGCGCGCCAAATTGCTGCCAGCGATCGGCAAACTCAGGATCGGCATCAGCACTGATCCGGAGGCCGATTACGGTCCGGTCGTCACCGCCGCCCACAAGGCGCGGATCGAAAGCTACATCCAGATGGGTGTCGATGAAGGCGCCGAGCTGGTGGTGGATGGTCGCGGCTTCACCCTGCAGGGCCATGAAGGCGGCTTCTTCGTCGGGCCGACCCTGTTCGATCATGTCACGCCTGATATGCAGAGCTACCGCGAGGAAATCTTCGGCCCCGTTCTGCAAATCATGCGCGCGCCCGATTTTGAGGCGGCACTCAAGCTTCCCAGCCAGCATCAATATGGCAACGGCGTCGCCATCTTCACCCGCAACGGCCACGCGGCGCGCGAATTCGCAGCGCGGGTGAATGTGGGGATGGTCGGCGTCAACGTGCCGATTCCGGTGCCAGTGGCCTATCACAGCTTCGGTGGCTGGAAGCGCAGCGCCTTTGGCGACATCGGCCAGCACGGCATGGAAGGCGTGCAATTCTGGACCAAGCGCAAGACGGTCACGGGCCGCTGGCCGGATGGCGGCATGGATGGCGGCAGCGCGTTCGTCATTCCGACGATGGGGTGAGTGAAATGAGCTATGAAACCATCCTTGTCGAACAGCGCGGCGCCGTCACGCTTGTGCGGTTGAATCGCCCGCAGGCGCTGAATGCACTGAACTCCCAGGTGCTGGCCGATCTGATAGCCGCATTTGCCGCCTATGATGCCGATGCTTCACAGCGCTGCCTTGTCATCACCGGATCGGAAAAGGCCTTCGCTGCCGGTGCCGACATCAAGGAAATGAGCGGGCAGTCGTTCGCCCAAATGTACGGCGGCAATTTCTTTGCCGGCTATGACCATGTCACCGCCACCCGCAAGCCGTGGATCGCGGCCGTGTCCGGCTTTGCGCTCGGCGGCGGCTGTGAGCTGGCGATGATGGCGGACATCATCATTGCGGCCGAGAATGCAAAATTCGGCCAGCCCGAAATCAAGCTGGGCGTGACGCCCGGCATGGGCGGATCGCAGCGGCTGGTGCGCGCCATCGGCAAGGCCAAGGCCATGGAAATGTGCCTGACCGGCCGGATGATGGACGCGGCCGAAGCCGAACGCTCCGGCCTCGTCGCCCGCGTCGTTCCCACCGAAACGCTGCTCGATGAAGCGCTGAAACTGGCCGAAACCATTGCCGGCATGGCGCCGCTGGCCAGCATCGCGGTGAAGGAAGAAATCGACGCCGCCTTCGAGATGAACCTGAAGGAAGGCGTCCGTTTCGAACGCCGGCTGTTCCACGGCCTGTTCGGCAGCGCCGATCAGAAAGAAGGCATGGCCGCCTTCGTCGAAAAACGGCCTGGCAACTGGACGGGGCAGTAACATGGCCATCATCGCCTTCATCGGAGTCGGCAACATGGGGGGCGGCATGGCCCTCAACCTGGTGAAGGCCGGCCACGAGGTCTGGGCGTTCGATCTGTCGGCCGAGGCACTGGCCCGGGTCGTGGCAGGCGGCGCTACGGCGGCGAGCAGCGCAGCCGATGCCGCGGCGGGCGCCGATGTGATCATCACCATGCTGCCGGCGGGGAGCCATGTCCGCGCTGCCTATGAAGGCGAATTGTTCGCCGTCGCCCAGCCGCACGCCATCCTGATCGATTGTTCCACCATCGATGTCGCCACGGCCAAGGCGATGGGCGAAGCGGCCGCCAGCAAAGGCCTGGCGATGGCTGATGCGCCGGTTTCGGGCGGCACGGCGGCGGCGGATGGCGGCACGCTCACCTTCATGGTCGGCGGGCCAGATGCGGCCTTTGCCATGGCGCAGCCGATCCTGGAAAAGATGGGCAAGGCCGTGATCCACGCCGGCGGGGCAGGCATGGGCCAGGCCGCCAAGATCTGCAACAACATGATCCTCGGAGCCACCATGGTCGCCACCGCCGAAGCTTTCGTGCTGGCCGAAAAGCTGGGGCTGGAGGCGCAGACCTTCTTCGACATCAGCAGCAAGGCCAGCGGGCAAAGCTGGTCCATGACCAGCTATTGCCCCGTCCCCGGCCCGGTACCCACCGCCCCGTCCAACCGCGATTACCAAGGCGGATTCGCTGCCGCGCTGATGCTGAAGGATCTCAAGCTCGCCATGGCCGCAGCGCAAGGGTCGGGCGCCAGCGTGCCGATGGGGGCGCAGGCCGAAGCGCTCTACCAGTTGCTGGTCAACAACGGCGGCGCGGGCACGGATTTTTCCGGCATCATCCGGCTGCTGCGCGGCTGATCTGCCGCGTTGGCATTTCGCCGCCATCCGCGCTATGCCGCGCCGCATCATGACGACGCCGCTGATCATCGCGCTCCCCAAGGGCCGCATCCTGAAGGAGGCGCTGCCGCTGTTGGCGCGCATCGGCATCGTGCCGGAAGCGGATTTCACCGACGAAAACAGCCGCAAGCTGACCTTTGCCACCTCCCGCGACGATGTGCGGGTGATCCGTGTGCGCAGTTTCGACGTCGCGACCTTCGTGGCCTTTGGCGCCGCGCAGCTGGGTATTGCCGGCAACGACGTGCTGATGGAGTTCGATTTTTCCGAAATCTATGCCCCAGTCGATCTGGGTATCGGCCATTGCCGTCTTAGCGTGGCGCAGCCGGCGGCGCTCGATCCCGATCTGTCGCGCCTGTCTCACGTCCGCGTGGCGACCAAATATCCCGGCCTCACCCGCCGGCATTTCGCGGCGCGCGGCTTGCAGGCCGAAGTGATCAAGCTGAACGGTGCGATGGAACTGGCACCGCTGGTTGGCCTGTCCAGCCGCATCGTCGATCTGGTGTCCACCGGCAAGACGCTGGCCGAAAATGGCCTGGTGGAAGTCGAGGTGATCGCCGATATCACCAGCCGCCTGATCGCCAACCGCGCCGCCTTCAAGACGGATAGCCGTGTCGTCGCCATCATCGATGCCATGCGGGAACTGACGGAAAAGTCCGATGCCGCAGCGGCTTGACGCGACTGCGCCGGACTTTGCGGCGGCTTTTGCCGCGCTGGTCGATGCCAAGCGCGACGATGCTGCTGATGTGTCCACCACCGTCGCCGCCATCATCTCGCGCGTGAAGGCGCGCGGCGATGCGGCTGTGGCCGAACTCACCGCCAAGTTTGATCGCGTCGACCTGAATGCGGCCGGCTGGGAGATTCCCGGCGCCGATCTTGATGCTGCGCTGGCGGGCCTGGCTCCCGAACTGCGCGCCGCCCTTGATCTCGCCGCCGCGCGCATCCGTGCCTTCCACGAACGCCAGAAGCCGCAAGGCAATGATGCGGTGGACGATGCCGGCGTGCGCACCGGCGTGCGCTGGTCGCCGGTCGACGCTGCTGGGCTGTATGTGCCGGGTGGCCGGGCCGCCTATCCCTCGTCCGTGCTGATGAATGCCATTCCCGCCGTGGTCGCCGGCGTGCGTGATCTGATCATGGTGACGCCCACCCCAGATGGCCTGGTCAACCCGTTGGTGCTGGCCGCGGCGCGCGTGGCCGGTGTGAGCCGTGTGTTCCGTATCGGCGGCGCGCAGGCGGTGGCGGCCCTGGCCTTTGGCACCGCACACATCCCGCGGGTCGACGTGATCACCGGCCCCGGCAATGCCTTTGTCGCCGAAGCCAAACGGCAGCTGTACGGCATGGTCGGCATCGACATGGTGGCCGGACCATCCGAAGTGGTGATCGTGTCCGACGGCAAGTCCAACCCTGACTGGATCGCGGCTGACCTGCTGGCCCAAGCTGAACATGATCCGGTGGCACAATCCATCCTGATCACCACCTCGCCGGTCGAAGCCGATGCCGTGGAAGCTGCAGTGGCCCGCCAGCTGGAAACCTTGCCCACGGCCGCCGTGGCCGGCGCCTCCTGGCGTGATTTCGGCGCAATCATCCTGGTGCCCGATCTCGCGGCCTGCCTGCCGTTGCTCGATGCGCTGGCCCCTGAGCACGCCGAATTGATGGTGGATGATCCCGATTGGCTGTTCGCTCGCATGCGCCACGCTGGCTCGGTCTTCCTCGGTCGCCACACGCCGGAAGCCGCGGGCGATTATCTGGCTGGGCCCAACCACGTGCTGCCCACCGGCCGCCGCGCCCGCTTTGCGTCGGGCCTGTCGGTGGTGGACTTCATGAAGCGGACGACGTTTCTCGATTGCGGTCCGCAGGGGCTGGCGGCGATCGGCCCGGCCGGCGCTGCCATTGCCGATGTGGAAGGCCTCGCTGCCCACGCTGCCTCGATCCGGCTGCGACTGGAGACCGGAAAATGAAGGCCCAAACAATGCGGCGCATCCGCCAGCTTCATCTTTATATCGGCGTGTTCTTTCTGCCAGCGATCCTGTTCTTTGCTATCAGCGGCGGGTTGCAGGCCTTCCGGCTGCAACAGGCCAGCGGCTGGGATGGGGCGCCGCCGCCGGCATGGATGGCGTGGATGGGCAGCGTGCATATCGATCAGACCGTGCCGCACGCCGAACCGTCTAAACAGCCGGCAGCCGCCAAAGCGCCAGCTGATCCGGTCAAGGAGGCCGAGCGGGCGGCCCGCAAGCGCGCTGCGCTGCCGATGAAGATCTTCGTTGCGGTTTTGGCAGCGGCGCTTGCCCTGTCCGCCTTGCTGGGCGCGGCCATTGCGCTGAACAGCCGCGCGACGCGGCGTACGGCCGTGTTGATGCTGGTGGCAGGCACGGCGGTCCCGTTGGCGCTGCTGCTGGCCTGAACCTATTTGCCGTACACCGCGCGCTCGAACGCCCGCAGCACTTCCACCGTGGCCGGTTCGCCAAAGGGCAGATGCTGCATGCACAACACGGCGGCAATATCGGATTCGGGATCGATCCAGTAATAGCTGTTGGCGATGCCGGCCCAGGCCAGCGAGCCTGCAGCGCGGCCGTCCGGTCCGGGTTCCGGGCTGATCAGGAAGCCCAGGCCCCACCCGCAATCCATCATCGGGAACAGGTCGAAATCGCTGGAAAAGCCGGGCAGGTTGCTGGTCATCCGGCCGGCCGGCATGCTCACTTGGTTGCTGGCCATGTCGGTGACGGTTTCGGAGCGCAGGATGCGGGCACCGTTCAACTGGCCCCGGTTCAGGAACATCCGGCAAAAGTGCAGATAATCGCGCGCGGTGGAGACCAGGCCACCGCCGGCACCCTGAAACTCGGCATTGTCCCCGCCGCCGAAATGCACCGGGAAGGGCATCAGGCTGCCGTCGGGGGTGCGCACATGCAGCGGGGTCAGTCGTGCCTTCACGGCGTCGTCGAAGGCGAATGTCGTGTCGTTCATGCGCAGCGGCCCGGTGACATGACGGGTCAGCCAGTCGCCCAGCTTCATGCCCGAGGCGGCTTCCACCGCCAGCCCCACCCAATCGGTGGAGATGCCATAGATCCACTGCGTGCCGGGATCGGCCAGCAGCGGCGCCTTCAGGCTGGCCAGGCTGCCCGGCGCGGCCGGGTTGTGCTGGCGAAACTGGGTCAGCTCCGCCGACATGAATTCATAGCCGAAGCCTGACGTGTGGGTGAGCAACTGGCGCAGGGTGATGGGACCTGCAGCGGGACGTGTGACCGGCTTGCCCTCGTCGTCAAAGCCTTCCAGCACGTCCGGGTTGGCGAGCTGGGGCAATAACGTACCGATATCATCATCAAGGCTCAGCCGGCCCTGCTCCACCAGCTGCATGGCAGCGACGCTGGCGATGGCCTTGGTCATCGATGCGATCTGGAACAGATCATCCTGGCCCAGCGGCGGGCCGCCGGGGCCCTTTGTGCCCACGGCCACTTCCGCCAATGTGCCGCTGCTGTTGCCGACGACGGCCACGGCCCCGGGCACGTTGGCTGCGGCAAGCGTGGTTTCGAGTGCCGTCTTGATCCGTTCGAGCATGGGAGCCTCTCCTTCGCCGCCAAGCTTAGGGAAGATGCCCAACCCCGGCCCCTCCCGCAAGCGGGAGGGGAGAAGGCCAAAAGCGCCCTCAATGCCGGAAGTGGCGCATCCCGGTGAACACCATCGTCAGCCCGCGCTCGTCGGCGGCGGCAATCACGTCCTTGTCGCGGATGGAGCCACCGGGCTGGATGATGGCGGTGGCGCCGGCTTCTGCCGCCGCGATCAGGCCATCGGCGAAGGGGAAGAATGCGTCTGACGCCACGCACGAACCGATAGTGCGGGCCTGCGGCCAGCCGGCAGTTTCAGCGGCGTCGATCGCCTTGCGGGCCGCGATCCGGGTGGAATCGAGCCGGCTCATCTGGCCAGCGCCGATGCCCGCCGTGGCGCCGCCGTTGGCATAGACAATGGCATTGGATTTCACATGCCGCGCCACGGTCCAGGCGAACATCAGGTCAGCCCATTCGGCGTCGGTCGGTGTGCGCTGGGTGACAACCTGGCAGCCGGCACGCAGCACGGCGCCATTGTCCCGGCTCTGCACCAGCATGCCGCCTGAAATCGGCTTCAGCATCAGGCCGGGCCGGCGTGGATCGGGCAGTTCGGCGATCAGCAGGCGCAGATTCTTCTTGCCGGCAAAGATCTTCAGCGCGTCGTCATCGGCGCCCGGCGCGATCACCACCTCGGTGAAGATGCCGGTGATGGCCTCGGCGGTCGGGCCGTCGAGCGGCTGGTTGACCGCAATGATGCCGCCAAACGCCGAGACCGGGTCGCACTGGAAGGCCTTTTCATAAGCATCAGCCAAAGTCGCCCCGGTGGCGACGCCGCACGGATTGGCATGCTTGATGATGGCGCAGGCCGGGCCGGCATCGCGCCACTCGGCGATCAGGTCGAGCGCGCCATCGGCATCGTTGAGATTGTTGTAGCTCAGTTCCTTGCCCTGAACCTGGCGCGCGGCGGCGAGGCCATAGGAACGGCCCTGCGGCAGGTAGAGCGCCGCCTGCTGGTGTGGATTCTCGCCGTAACGCAGCGTTTCCTTCCGGGTCAGGGCGACAGGCAGAACGGCGGGGAACATCTCTTGCTGATCGGCAAACGCGAACCAGCTGGCCACCGCGGCATCATAGGCGGCGGTGTGGGCAAAGGCGGCAGCGGCCAACTTCCGGCGCAGGGCCAGTGGGGTGGCGCCGTCGTTCACCTGCAGCGCGGCGATGAAGTCGTCATACTGATCCGGGCTGGTCAGGATGGCGACGAAATCATGGTTCTTCGCCGACGAGCGCACCATGGCCGGGCCGCCGATGTCGATATTCTCGATGATCTCGTCGCGCGGCGCGCCCTTGGCCACGGTGGCAGCAAACGGGTAAAGGTTGATCACGGCCAGATCGATGGCGCCGATGCCATTTTCGGTCATCGCCTGCACATGGTCGGCGTTATCGCGCAGCGCCAGCAGGCCGCCGTGCACACGCGGGTGCAGCGTCTTCACGCGTCCGTCCATCATTTCGGGGCTGCCGGTCAGTTCGGCGACATCCTTCACCGCGTGGCCGAGCGCCCGCAGTGCCGTCGCCGTGCCACCGGTGGAGACCAGCTCCACACCGCGCGCCACCAGGGCGGCGGCCAAAGGTTCCAGCCCGGCCTTGTCGGACACCGAAAGCAGGGCACGGCGAATGGGAACGAGATCGGTCATGGGGAGCGGCTTTCCGGAGCGGTGGACGAATTCGCGCCCGCCTAGCGCCTCAGCCTGCTATTTGCCAGCCCGCTTCAGGCTCCAATGCACATCGGCGGCCATTTTCTGGGTGCCGCCGGAAACCACCAGCTGCTGGGTGCGCTGGATGGTGCCGGCCCCATCAACCCACACCGATGGTTCGATGGCCAGCCGGCCAGCGCCGCTTTCCAGCCGTACCTTGAACGCCCAGATGCGGCCCGCAGGCGTCTTCAGCAACGCGCCCATGCCATCGGCGGTGGGCGTCGCCGAAACGCCGGGGCCGAGGTGGAAGCGAACATCGAAATTGCGTTCGGCGCGGCGGCGCAGCAAGCCGGCAGGCGCCGCTTCGATCAGATCCTCGCCGGCCAGTTCAGTGCCGTCGGCGGTGAGGAACAGGCGCCGGCGCACCAGCATGCCGAAGCGCTTGGCATAACCATTGTGGCTGGTCTCGATCAGCTGGCCTTCGGCGCTGCTGCGCAGGGCCAGCGTCACTTCCTCCACCCCGGCGGCGAGCGTGCCATCGTCGCGGATGCGGGTGGAATTGGTGTCGGCAATCACCAGAGTCGAATGGGCGGCGGTGGTGGACAGGCCTGATGCCAGCGCCGGCGCCAGTGGCGCGGCGAGGCCGCGTACGCCGCCGCAATTGCTGATCAGCCGGTCGGGGCCGTCGCTCATCTCAAAGGCCAAAGTCCCAGCGTGGCCGCTGTTGGACAGGCGGGCCGATGGCGGCGGCCCGGCATCGATCACCACCACGCTGCGCCCAGCCGATAGCCGGTGATAGCCGCTCCAGCGGCCGCCGCGGCGGATCTCGGTGCCGGTTGCTGCCTTGCGCGAAAGCCGGTCAAGGGCATCGGCGCCGATCACTGCGCCGCCATGCCACGCACCGATCTGGCCATCGCCCAGCATGAGCCCGCGCAGCGCCGGGGCGAGCCGGGCCAGCGTATCGGCAAATACCGGCGGCGCGCGGTTGCCCAGTGCTTCTGGCGCGCCGGCGGTGAAGATCAACAGATCGGCCAGCGTCAGGCCATCAATCGGCGCGCGGCTGGCGATGCCGCCGTCGGGCAGCACCAGCGCCGGCAGCAACTGGTTGAGCCCAGCCAGTGCCGCACTGGCGCGGACGTCGCCGCCGGGGATCAGTGTGCCAGCGGCATAAAGCCCGCACAGCGCCTTGGCCTGCGCCAGGCCTTCGGTGCCGCGCCGGGCGGCGCGATCAAGGTGGCGGGCCCAGGTCGCCATCGCCGACAGCACCGCCGAACGATAGATCTGGTTCGATGATGACAGGATCAGCGGCGCATGGCCCAGCGCCATCAGCAGCCGCGTCCCGGCCAGATCGGCGCGCCAGCCCAGCGCATCATATTCGCCCATGCTGGCCAACCAGCGTTCGACCAGATTCTCCGCCGCGCGCCGCGCTGCCTCGCGATCGGGCAGGATCGCCAGATCGCGCAGCCATTCCCAGCCATGCGCCCATTCCAGCCACTCCGGCGGCGGGCCGGCTTCGCGGAAATTGATGTCCCGCGTCATTTGCGTATGGCCGGCGTGGATCAGGCGGCCAGCGATGATCCGCTCACCGATATGGGGGTCGCCGGGCACCGGATCGGCCGGCGCAGCCAGAAGTTTCAGCGGAAAGCGGCCGCGCAGGCGAAAGCTGTGCAGCGGCGAGGCATAGAGCCGCGACGTGAGTCCCGCAGCCAGTTTCTCCGATAGCGACAGGCCGCGATCACCGCTGCCACGGCGCAAGCTGCCATCCTCATCTTCAAGTTCGGGCTGAGCCGTGGGAGATTGGGGCGGTTTTGCCATCAATGCCCCTTCAAGGCCGCGATATTGGCGGCATATTGCGCTGCGCCGCCCTTGAAGCTGGCGGTGCCGGCGACCAGCACATCGGCCCCGGCGGCAATCACGGTGGCGGCATTGCCGGCATCCACGCCGCCATCCACTTCCAGATGGATCTGGCGCCCGCTGTCGTCGATCATCCGCCGCAGCCGTTCGATCTTCTTCAGCTGGCTGGTGATGAAGCTCTGCCCGCCGAAACCGGGGTTCACGCTCATCACCAGGATAAGGTCGATATCGCCCAGCACTTCGGCGACCAGTTCCACCGGGCTGGCCGGATTGAGCGATACGCCAGCCTTTTTCCCCAGCGCCTTGATGCGCTGGATGGTGCGATGCAGGTGCGGGCCGGATTCGGGGTGGACGGTGAGGATATCGGCGCCGGCCTCGGCAAAGGCTTCCAGATATAGATCAACCGGGCTGATCATCAAGTGCACGTCGAATGGCAGGTCGCTGTGCGGGCGCAGCGCCTTCACCACGGCCGGGCCAATGGTGATATTGGGCACGAAATGCCCGTCCATCACGTCGACATGGATCCAGTCCGCCCCGGCGGCGCTGATCGCGCGCACCTCTTCACCCAAGCGGGCGAAATCCGCCGACAGGATCGATGGCGCGATGCGAACGGGAAAGGTCATGCCCGTTATCTAGCAGGGGCTTTGCGGCTGCGGTAGTGGCTGGCCACCACCCGCTGCAACCGACTGTGGATGGTTCGCGTCGGCCTGTCTCAGGCCTTCTGTTTGAGCAGCTTCGTTACCGTCTCGTCGAATTCGCGCTTCACCTTCTCGCTCAGCGCGCCCGTCGCCGGCCCGGCCCAGCCCACGTGCACTTCCTTCACTCGGCCATCGCGGCCGATGAAGATCGTGCTCGGCCACACCTTCACCGGCGCCAGATCGCCCAGCACCTTCTTGGTGTCTTCGGCGTTGGGTTGGCCGCCATAGACCATCGGGTAGGGCAGCTTGTAGCGGGTCTTGAAGCTGGTGATCTGGCGCATCGCACGGGCCTGATCGGTGCCATATTCGAACTGCAGGCCGATCATTTCCAGGCCTTCCTTTTGCCGGCGCGCCGCGTAGGGGCCCATGAAAATGGCTTCGTCGTGGCAATTGGGGCACCAGGCACCGCCCAGCGTGATCACCACCACCTTTCCCTTGTAGCGGGCGTCGTTCAGGCTGATCATCTGGCCTTCCGGGGTCGGCAGGCGGAACGACAGCCGCTCACCGCCGGGTGCCTCGACCAGCACGGCATTCATCGTCGCTTGGCGCTCCTTCTTCGCTTCCCACGGATTGCCGGCCGGCCGGCTGGTGGCCGCAAACGATGCGCCCTTCAGCGTGTCGCCGGCCAGCGTGCCCTGCCACAGGCTGGTAAAGCTGCCATCAAAGGTGGAGAGCTTGAGCTGGGTGCCGTTCAGTTCGCCCGACAGATAGCGCATGTCGCCTGTTGGCAGCTGCACCGTCCCTGATACCTGGGAACCCACTTGCTTCAGCAACACCAGGCCCTTCACCTTGTTATCGCCATAGGTCAGGTTCCAGCGGCCCGTCACGTTGCCGGCCGGCTTCACTGGCGTCGGCGTGAAGCGCCAGCTGCCGCGCTGGGCCCGGGCAGGCAGCGTGACCGTACCCGTGGCGCGCAGCACGGTCGCGGTCCCAGCCAGCGTGCCATTGCCGGCCGCTTTCAGCTCCAGCCGGCTGTTGTAGCTTGGGAAGATCAGCGTGATGCTGTCCCCCGTCACCTGCACCTGCTCAACCTTCAGCCGTTCCGGCGCGTTGACCAGCCACGCTTGCGGGCCGGTCTTGCCTTCGCGCACATCCAGCGTGAACGGCAGCGGCCCACCGGGGTGGGCGTCAAAGCTGACGCGCCATTGGCCATAAAGGCCGACTGCAAGAGCCGGGGCAGAAGTCAGGCTGGCGATCAGGCCGGCGGTGAACAGGGTGCGAAATTTGGTCATCATGATCCCCCAAAACGCGATTGCCGGTTATCGTTCAAGCCGGCTTTTCTTGTCCTTGCCAAAGCTGGGCTTTCTAACGTGCATCGCGTTCGGCGGCCTGGGCGCGCGCGGCATCTGCAGCCTGCAGCACCGCCCATGCCGCCTGCACGGCGCGGAACCGCTCGGCCACCTCAGGGCTGGTGCCGGCCACGTCGGGGTGGCTGGCCTTGGCCGCCGTACGCCATGCGGCCTTGACTGCATCGGCGCTGGCGTCGGCATCCAGCCCCAGTACCCTCAGCGCATCAAGTTCAGCGCGGCTGCGGCTGCCATCGCCTTCGCCGCCCCATTCCCAGTGGCTGGCGCGGCGATAATTGCGCTGCCGGTCTTCCGAAGCCGCGCGGGCGGCGGCCTCTTCTGGCGTCAGGCCGCGGAAATAATCCCAGCCGGCGTTATATTCGGCGGCATGTTCCTGGCAGAACATCCAGCGTTCCGGGCTGTTGGGCGCCTTGGGGGCGGGACGGTCACCCACGTTGGTGCAGCCATCACGATCGCACAGGCGCACGGTGGCGGCGGCGCGTTCCGCACCATAATCCCGCCAGCGCGGGAAGCCCCAATCATCGTTGCGCCGTTGTTTTGGCACGTGCCCGCGTCTCCTCAATCGCCCCTTCTATGCCATGCCGGCCGCCGTTGCGAGTCTGGACGGCTGCGGCACAAAAGGGCATGGCTCGCGCCAGATGTTGGCCCTGTTGACCACGCGGCGCTTCGGCCCCCTGTTTGCCACCCAGTTCCTGGGCGCCTTCAACGACAATCTGTTCCGGACCGCGCTGGTGTTCATCGTTGCCTATGATGTGGCGGCGGCTGATCCCAAACAGGCGGCGTTGTTGGCCTCCACAGCGGCCGGGCTGTTCATCGCGCCCTTCTTCCTGTTTTCCGGCATTGCCGGTTCCGCCGCCGATGCGCGTGACAAGGCCGGGATTACACGCCTGGTAAAGCTTTCCGAAATTGCCTTCATGGCATTGGGCTGGGCGGCGCTGGCAATTGGGTCGCTGCCGCTGGCGCTGGCCGTGGTGTTCCTGATGGGATGCCATTCCACCCTGTTCGGCCCGGTCAAATATGCCATTCTGCCCCAGCATCTGAAGCCACAAGAGCTGCTCGCCGGCACCGGCCTGGTGGAAGGCGCCACCTTTGTGGCCATCTTGCTGGGCCAAGTCGCGGGCGGGCTGCTGGCAACACAGGCGGTGGGGCCGATCACACTGGTCATTGCCGGCTTGGGCTGGCTGGCGTCGCGCTCACGCCGCGCTGGGCCATGCCTTTGCCAATCGCCGGCTGTTGATCGCCACGCTGGCGATTTCGTGGTTCTGGGCGCTGGGTGCGGTTTACACCAGCCAGTTCGTGCCGCTGGCCAGGAATGACATGGGTGCCACGCAAAGCGTCGCCACCCTGTTTCTGGCGGCATTTTCAGTGGGCATCGCCGCCGGTTCGGTGGCGGTGGGACGCTGGCTGAAAGGCCGCATCTCCACCCGCCTTTGCGGGGCTGCCGGGCTGGCCATGGCGCTGGCCGGCGTTGATCTGTGGTTTGCCATCGGCGCAGTGGGTGCGGCGCCGAAGGATGTCGCCAGCTTCTTTTCCGTCGTCGCCGGCTGGCGCGTGCTGATCGATCTCACCGTGCTGGCGCTGGCCGGTGGCGTCTTTTCGGTGCCGCTCTATGCCGTGCTGCAAACCGCGGGCGACGCCGGCACCAGGGCCAGTGCCATTGCCGCCAACAACATCATCAACAGCCTGTTCCAGGTTGCGGCCGTGCTGGGAGCCGGGGCAGCTGTGAGCGCTGGACTGGGCGTGCCGCTCGTGCTGATGCTGGCCGGGCTTACGGTGTTGCTGTTGTTGCCAGCGTTGGCGCAGTTGGAGCGGGCATAGCGGCAATCCACTTCCGGATCAGCGCGTTCCCCTCTTCGTGGGCCAGTGCGCGACCGAATTGGGGCATCATGATGCCGGGTTCGGATGCGATCATGCGGTGCAGCAGGATGGATTTGTCGGGCTGGCCGGGCAGGATGGAAAATTCATGCCCGCCCGAACCGCGCCCGGCCGCCACCGGCCGCTTCAGCACGCCCAGATGCGCCGGGGTGGTCTCTTCGGGCACGAGGTAGAGGCCGGAGTTGGAGGCAAAACCGCCACGGCTGTGGCAATGGCCGCAGTTCACCGCCAGATAGGCGCGGGCGCGGGCGTCGAGCGGTTCGGCCGCATCATCCCAGCGCGCCAGTATGGGCCAGCCCGCCGCCGGCAATCCCGCCAACCGGCCAGCGGCGGCCCAAATCATCAACTGGCTCGGCCCCTCGCCGAACAGCCCGCCATTCAGATTGCCCGCCGTCGGGCCCAGCGGCGTGATCGCCTCGCCGTCCTGGTGGCAGGTCTTGCACTGGTTCTGGTTGGGTACAGCATAATCGATGGCCTGGGCGCGGCCCGCCTTGTCGATGAACTGGACGGGCACTTTCACGCCGGCGCGCTTCAATACGGCGCCGCCCGGCTGCTCGACATAGCTCAGCGCCACCCAGCCGGCCGGGCGGTGGATGAGCAGACGCGTCTCGATCATGCGGACATCCCGAACAGGCTGCCGCATGTCGGCTGGAAAGCCAAAACGTTTGACCAGCACCGTGCCCACCGGAAATGCCAGCGCCCCACTGGCCCGGTATTGCGCGCTGTTCCCCGGCGGCAGCCAGACAAAGCGATATTTTTCCGCCCCGTCCGAAAACAGCGGCGTGTTCAACGTGTAGGGTCGCACCCCAGCCGCCGGCACCTCGTCGGCATCGAACAGGCCATAATCGGCCAGCCGTGGCGCATCGGTCGTCAGCAGCAGATCGCCCTGCACGCGTATCGACGGAGCCGCGCCCAGCAGCAGAGCGAGCAGAACCGGGGCCAACAGCATTCGTCTCACTTGGCGCGCGCCTCCAGAGCGGCCGGCAGCACGATCGCCGGGCGATCCGCGGCCAGCTTGGTCGGGGTCAGCGGAGCCGGCTTGGCCTGGGCTGGCGACGTGCCTTGCAGGCCAAGATTGAGCGTGATGCCCGGCGCGTCACTGGCGATGCCGCCGTCGGCGGATTTTTCACCGCCGCCCGGCACAGTATAGCGGGTGACACCATCCCACATCACCGGCGGCAGCGTGCCGCCCATGGCCGCAGCAATTTCCTTGCCGCCGGCAAAGCTAGGGGATTTGCCGTTGTTCATGAAATGATTGCCGGCGATGGCGACGGCGCGCGGCAGCGGATTATAGGCCTTGTCGGTGAAGGCCTGGGTGTAGGCGACCACCATCACGGCGCTGCCGTTATTGCCCATCACATGATTGCCCGACACCATCACATTGGAGTTGGCCATTACCATGATGCCAGTGCCCGATGGCACGCCGGCCACGATATTGCCCGGCGCGGCAAAGTTCGCATGGTTGTTGTCGATCACCTGGTTGTTCGTCAGCCGCACGTTGCGACCGCCCTGCTGCGGCAGATCGGGCAGATCGAACACCAATATGCCGCCGGCATTGTTGGTGGCCGTGTTGCCCACCACATCGGCGTCATAGCTGTTTTCGATCTCGATCCCGGCGACGTTCATTTCGGCCCGGCTGCCCCGCACGATGATGTTCTGCGACTGGCCCACATAGATGCCGGCATCCGAAGCGCCTTTCACCACCGAACGGTCGATCAGCACGTTCTTCGAGGAAACCGGATACAGGCCATAGGCGCCGTTGGTGGATTTCGGCCCGCCGGTCCATTCCACCCGCAGGTTGACCAGCGCGATGCCGTCGCTGCCCTTGGACTTCACCCCGTTGCCGGCGGCATTTTCGATCCCCAGATCGCGCACCACCACATTGTCCGATGTGACCAGCAGGCCCTCGCCGGCGACTTTCTGGGCGGTGAAATCAAGGATGGTCTTGTCCGGCCCGTCGCCCTTGACGGTTACGCCATCGACATCGAGCGACAGACCATCGGCGAGCGCATAACGCCCGGCCGCGATATGCACCGTGTCACCCGGCTGGGCTTCGATTAGCGCGGTTTGCAACTTTTCCTGGGCGTTGCCGCCCGGCCCGACGTGGATCATCTTCGCCTGCGCCAGCGATGAACTGGCCAAGAGTGCAATCAGAAGCGCCATGCGCATGTGGTGATCCTTCCCCGGTTCCTATTCTTGGGCATGACTTTCCGCCCTTCTGCAATGCCACTCAACCCCTGAATTCGTCCGGTTAACGCCCATTTATCGCATTGGCGTCGGGGGTTTGTTATCGATGCGCCCATGCACGCTCTGATTCCTGCCCTACAGATCCACGGCCTGGCCAAGGCCTTTGACGGCTTTCTGGCTGTGAATGGCCTCGATCTCGTCGTGCCGGCCGGGCAGATCTATGCGCTGCTGGGGCCGAACGGTGCCGGCAAGACGACAACGCTGCGCATGGTCACCGGCCTCGCCCGCCCTGACGCCGGGGATATCAGCGTGTTCGGGGTGGATGCGCTGGCCGATCCGATTGCCGCCAAGCGCCTGATCGCCTGGCTGCCCGACGAGCCCTTGCTGTACGATAAGCTGACACCCATCGAGTATCTGGCCTTCATCGCCGGCCTGTGGAATGTGCCGGCTGCTGACGCCGAACCGCGCGCCGAAGCCTTGCTGAAGCGCTTGACCCTGTGGGACAAGCGCGACAGCCGCTGCGAAGGCTTTTCGCGCGGCATGAAGCAGAAACTGGCGCTGGCTGGCGCGCTCATCCACGAACCGCGCCTGCTCATCCTTGATGAACCGCTCACCGGGCTTGATGCCGCCGCGGCGCGTTCGGTGAAGGACATATTGCTCGAACAGGTGGCGGCGGGCGGCACCGTGATCCTGACGACGCACATATTGGAAGTGGCGGAACGCATTGCCCAGCGCATCGGCATCATCCGCGCCGGCAAGCTGGTGGCGGAAGGCAGCATGGCCGAGCTTTCCGCCGGCCGGGCTGAAGGCACCACGCTGGAACAATTGTTCCTGGAACTGGCACAGGAAGACATGCCGGCATGATTGCACTCACGCGGCCGGGCAGCCTGCCGTGGCTGGTGCTGCACGATGTGCGGGTCAAGGCGCGCGGCCGCGAAGGCCGCTGGGGCCGCATTATCGCCATGTTGCTGCTGGCGCTGTTGCCGATTGTTGGCGGTGCGGTGATGGCGTGGCGGGTGCGGGGCGGCGCGGATCTGCCGCTGGCCGCGCTGGGCTCGGTCGGCGCGGTGCTGCTGGGCATGATGCTGGTGATGGTCAGTTCCGCCTATGCCCATGTGCTGCGGCTGGGCCGGGATCGCGGCGAGCTGGAATTGCTGCTCACCGCGCCGCTGCCGGTGGCGCGGGTGGTGGCGGCCCGGGTGGCGGGCGTGCAGGCGGTGGTGGCGTTGCCGTTCCTGCTGCTCACCGCGCCCTTCTTCCTGTTATCCGCGGCTTTTGGCCATGTCGCTTGGGTTGCCGGCCCATTGGTGGTGGTGTCCGTGGCGCTGGTGGCCACTGCGCTGGCGCTCACCATCGCCACGCTGCTGGATCGGCTGCTGGGCCCCAAGCTGGCCAAGCTGGTGGCGCAGGTGGCCGGCGTTGGCCTAGCAGCGGCGGTGTTTGCGCTGGGCCAGGCGCCCAATTTTGCGCCCAAGTGGTTCGATGCCCAACTTGCCTTCTTCTCGCAGCGTCCGCCGGCGCCGTTCGACTGGCCGGCGCAGGCGGTGTTCGGCCAGCCGTTGCCGCTGACCACCGTGTTGGGGCTGGCACTGGCGGCGGCGCAATGTTCGGCGTGGTTGGCGGCGAGCCGGATGGAGGCGGCGCCGGCCGATCCCACCGCGGCCCCCCATGTGCCGCGCCGCGGCCGGGCGGTGCGCTTTGGCGGCAGCGCCACGGCCGTGCTGTTCGGCAAAGAGTTGAAATTGCTGGGTCGCGATCCCGAGCTGATTTCGCAGATCGGCCAGCAGCTGGTGTTCATGGTGCCGATCCTGGCGTTGATCTTCACCGATGGCCAGGTGACGCCGGCGCGGCTGGCGGCGGCCGGCGTGTTCCTGGCTGGCGCGCTGTCGTCGTCGCTGGCCTGGCTGGTGCTGTGCGCCGAAGATGCGCCCGATCTGATTGCGGCTGCCCCTTTGCGACCGGGCGTTGCCATCCGGGCCAAGCTGGCGGCGGCGCTCACCCCGCCCCTGTTGATGGTGTCCGTGCTGGCGCTGGTTGTGCTGCCGAAATCACCGGCCGCGGTGGCGGTGATGCTGCCGATGGCGCTGGTGGCTGGCCTCGCCAGTGCCGCCATGCAGGCCTGGACGCAGAAGCCGGGCCGGCGCAGCGCCTTTCGAAACCGTTATCGCAGTTCGCTGCTGATGGCGGTGGGGGAATTCGTGCTGCTGGGCAGCCTGGCTGGCGCCACGCGGCTGCTGCTGGTGCCGAGCTGGTGGACTTTGGCGGTACTGGCGGTGCCGGCGCTCATGCTGGCCGGCGTGTGGTGGTTCAGGCCGAAGCCGGCCGAATAACTCAGCTGCGCAGGGCCGCAGCTGCCCGCGCCCGCGCTTCGATCGCAGCCCAATCCGTTTCGCCGCGCTTGGCGATCCAGCTGCCGCCCACACAGGCCACCGATGCTTCAGCCAGCCATTCCGGCGCGTTTTCGAGGCTGATGCCGCCGGTAGGGCAGAAGCGCACGTTGCGAAACGGCGCAGCCAGGGCTCGCAGCATCGGCAGCCCGCCGGCGGCCACCGCCGGGAAGAATTTCAGCCGGTTGAAGCCCATTTCCTGCGCACGGATGATATCGCTGGCGCTGGACACGCCGGGCAGGAACGGCACACCGCTGGTGCGCGCCGCCGATCCCAGCGCCGCCGTGATGCCGGGCGACACCACGAAGCGGGCCCCGGCCACCAGCGCGGCGGCAAGATCACCTGATGAAATCACCGTGCCGGCGCCGACGATGGCGCCTGGCACCTTGGCCATTTCGGTGATCACGTCCAGCGCGACCGGCGTGCGCAGCGTCACTTCCAGCACCGGCAGGCCGCCGGCCACCAGCGCTTCAGCCAGCGGCCTTGCGTGGGCGATGTCGTCCACCACCAGCACCGGGATCACCGGCGCCAGGCCCATCAGGCTGTCGATATCCATCATCGCTGCTTGCGTCCAAAGGCGGCGGCCGCGCCGAACAGGCCGGGCTGCGGGTGGGTGATCAGCTTGACGGGAAGGCTGCGCATCAGCGTTTCAAATCGGCCCTTGGCGGCAAAGCGCCCGGCAAAACCGGAACGCGGCAAATGATCGGCAAGGCGAGCGCCCAGCCCCCCGCCAATTACCACGCCGCCGGCCCCGTGGGCCAGTGCAATATTGCCCGCGAACGTGCCGAGCGCCAGGCAGAAGCGATAAAGTGCGGCGGCGGCCAGGCTGTCTTCGCCGCTCATGGCCAGGCTCCACAGCGTCTTGTCGTCCATCGGCTGGATGGCCCGATCTTCCAGCGCCGCTAGCGCCGCGTGGATGTCGGCCAGGCCCGGCCCGGAAATCACCCGTTCCGCCGAAACCCGGCCAAAGCGGCGACGGAAATGCGCCAGGATCGCGTCTTCCAGGCTGTCCACCGGCGAAAAATCGCCATGGCTGCCTTCGGTGGGCAGCACTTGCCAGTCAGGGCCACCGCGTTTCACCAGCAGGCCCACCCCCAGCCCGGTGCCGGGGCCCAGCACGGAAATGGTGCCTGTGTCGGGCAACGGCACATCGGGCCCACAGATATGCTGGAACGCGCCTTCCCCGCAGGCGCCCACGGCATAGGCCACAGCTTCAAAATCATTGACCAGCACATGGGCGTCAACGCCCAGTTTCTCGTTCACCATTGCCGGGCGGATCACCCAGGGATTGTTGGTCAGCTTCAGCTCTTCGCCCACCACCGGGCCGGCCACGGCAAGGGCAGCGGCGCGCGGCAGCGGCCGGCCAATGGTGGTGCCGAAGGCCTCCCACGCCATCTGTAACGACGCATGTTCGGCGCAGCGCATCACCACCGGTTCATCCAGCGCCACGACGTTGCCAGCGCCATCCAGCCGCGCGAGCGCAAACCGGGCGTGCGTGCCACCGATGTCGGCGGCCACAAGCTCAGTCATGCCAGCTCACGCCGTCGCGTTCGGTCAGTGCAATGGCGGCGGCCGGGCCCCAGTTGCCGGCGGCATAGGGCTTCACGGCCATGCCGGTCTGGGCCCAGCCGGCGCGGATGGCGTCGATCCAGGTCCACTGTGCTTCCACCTCGTCGCGGCGCACGAACAGCGTCTGCCGGCCTTCGACCAGATCGAGCATCAGTCGTTCATAGGCAATGCGCCGGCGCACATCGGCAAAGGCGTTGGTCATGCCGATATCGAGCGGCACGGCGCGCAGTTTCAGCCCGTCGCGGTCCAGCCCGGGCACCTTGGCCATCATCTGCAGGCCGACATTCTCGTCGGGCTGGATGGAGATGATCAACTTGTTGGCCTTCAGCGCCGCATCGCCGAACATCGAATGCGGCACATCGCGGAACTGCACGATGATCTCGCTCACGCGTTCCGGCACGCGCTTGCCGGTGCGCAGATAGAAGGGCACGCCCTTCCAGCGCCAATTGTCGACATGGGCCTTCAGTGCCACGAAGGTTTCGGTATCTGAAGGCTTGGCCAGCTCATCCAGATAACCGGGCACCGGCTGGCCCAATATGGCACCAGCGCCATATTGGCCGCGCACACTGTGGCTTTCCACTTCGCGGGCGGTGATCGGGCGCAATGATCGCAGCACCTTCACCTTTTCATCGCGCACCGCCGCCGGATCGAGGCGCGCCGGCGGCTCCATGGCGACCAGCGCCAGCAATTGCAGCATGTGATTCTGCACCATGTCGCGCAGGGCGCCCATGCCGTCGTAATAATCGCCGCGGCCTTCCAGCCCCACGGTTTCGCCGACGCTGATCTGTACGGACTGGATGCCGGTGGCGTTCCACAGCGGTTCGAACAAGATGTTGCCGAAGCGCAGGGCGAGCAGGTTCTGGACGGTTTCCTTGCCGAGATAATGATCGATGCGGAAGATCTGGCTTTCCGGATAGGCGGCGGCCACGGCATCGTTGATGGCGCGGCTGCTGGCCAGATCATGGCCCAGCGGCTTTTCCAGCGCGAGTCGTGCGCCGCTGCAGGCCAGCCCGGCACTCGACAGGCCGGCAATGGTTGAACCAAACAGGCTGGGCGCGGTCGACAGGAAAATCGCCAGCCGGCACGGGTCGCCGACTTCGGCGCCGAGCGCGGCGAAACCGTCGGCCTTGGTGGCGTCCAGCGGCACATAGGCCAGCCGATCAAGGAAGCTGGCCACGGCGGCAGGCGGTCTGCGGTCGGCCTCCAGATACTGTTCCAACGCTTTGGCCGCCAGCTCACGGAAACTGCCGCTGTCGAGCGTGGAACGGGCGGTGCCGATTATTCTGAGATCGGGATGAAGCAGGCCATCACCGTGCAGGCCAAACAGCGAGGGGATCAGCATCCGCCGCGACAGATCGCCAGTGGCACCGAACAGCAGCAGGGATGTGGCAGCGGTCATGCCTCAGCCTTGAACAGCATTGCGCGTCCGCCGGCAAGGCGATTGGCTGCGGCGGCACCTGCAAAGCGACAGGTGGCGCGTTTGCCACATCTGCCTAGGATGGTTGCCATGAGCCTGCTTCCTGTTGCCCTGATCGGTGCCGGCTGTTCCGGTTTCACCACCGCCAAACGCCTGCGCGACGAGGGGGTGGTGTTCGACTGGTTCGAAGCGTCGGACCGGATCGGCGGCAACTGGGCCTACAACAACCCCAACGGTATGAGCAGCGCCTACCAGTCGCTGCACATCGACACCTCGAAATGGCGGCTGCAGTTCGAGGAATATCCGGTGCCCGCCGACTGGCCGGATTTCCCGCACCACAGCCTGATCGCGCAGTATTTCAACGATTATGTCGATCATTTCGGGCTGCGGGGCCTGGTCCAGTTCGAAACGCCGGTCACGAACGTCGCGCGACGCAGCGACGGCAATTGGGACGTGACCACCAGGAGCGGCACCAAGGCCTATCGCGCGGTCGTCGTGTGCAACGGCCACCACTGGAGCCCCAACCGCCCGGTGTGGGAGGGCCAGTTCAACGGCACCATCATCCACGCCCATGATTATCGCACCCCGTTCGAGCCGCTGAACCTGATCGGCAAGCGCGTGCTGGTCGTCGGCCTGGGCAACAGCGCGGTCGATATCGCGTCCGAACTGGGCCAGCGCAGCATCACGGAAAAATGCTTCGTCTCCACCCGCCGCGGCGTGTGGGTGCTGCCCAAATATTTCAACGGGGTGCCCGCCGACAAGCAGGCCGCGCCGCCGTGGCTGCCGCTGCCGCTGGCGCGCTGGATCGGCCGCCGAAAGGTGAAGCAACTGGTCGGCAATATGGAAGATTATGGCCTGCCCACCCCTGATCACGAACCATTGGACGCTCACCCCACGGTGAGCGGCGAGTTTCTGACCCGGGTCGGCAGCGGTGACATTGCGGTGAAGCCGGCCATCGCCCGGCTCGATGGCGACGGGGTGATCTTCACCGATGGCAGCCGCGAAGTGCTGGACGCGATCATCTGCGCGACGGGCTACAATATCGAATTTCCGTTTCTCAGCGCAGACGATGCGCGGGTGACCGACAATCACATCCCGCTCTACAAGCGCATGGTGCAGGCCGATCCGGCGTTGCACGGCCTGTGGTTCATGGGGCTGGCGCAGACATTGCCAACATTGGTGAACCTCGCCGAGCAGCAGTCAAAGCTGCTGGCGGCGTTTCTGGCCGGCCGTTATGCGCTGCCGTCCCCGCAGGAGATGGCGCAGACCATCGTGGCCGAGGAAAAGCGTTACCAGGGCCATTATTACGCCAGCCGCCGCCACACGATGCAGGTGAATTTCGAACCTTATGTGGCCGATCTGGCCGCCGAAATCAGACGGGGAGCGAAACGGGCGCCGCGTCTGGCGGCGTGAGCGGCGCGCGGCCCAGAGCCACGAATCGCCCCCACAGCAGCACGGCCGACAAGGCGCTGGCGATTACGATCGCCCAGATCAGCCCATCCACACCGCCGCCGGATTTCACCCCCAGCCACCAGGCCAGCGGCATCATCACCACCACATAGGAAAAGATGTGGATCACCGCCGGCGCGCGGATGTCTGATCGTGCCCGCAGTGCTTGCGCGGCCACCACCTGCAGGCCGTCGGCGGCAAAGAACAGGCTGGACAGCACCATGGCGCTGGCGATGCCGGCCATCACGGCAGTTTCGCGCGAATAGGCCGCGGCTATGGCGTCCGGGAACAACCACACCCCCAGCGACACGATTAGCAGAACGGCCGATGTCACCCCGAAACCCTGCCCGGCCGAAGCCAGCATGGCACCGCGATCGCGAGCGCCATAGGCCCGGCCCACCAGCACCGATGTCGCCACCGAAAGCCCCAGCGGCACCATGAACACCGTTGCCGCCACGTTGATCACCACCGCCCAGATCGCCACCGCCGTGACGCTGATCCAGCCGGCAAACACCGCCATCGCCGAAAAGGCCAGGCTTTCGATGAAGTAGCTGACCGCCGCGCCATAGCCGACCGCGCGCATCGCCCGGGCTGCCACGGGATCGCGCGGCGCCGGCGACAGCACGCCCAGTTCCCGCGCCCGTCGCCAGCGCAGGATGACGACCGCCAGCACCACCAGCAGAAAGAGCCGGCTGGCAAAGGTGGCCCAGGCGCTGGCCGCGGCCCCGTGCACGCCAAACAGATTGTCCCCCGGCACCAGCCACAGATTGACGATGAGATTGACGATATTGGCCAGCCACATTGCCACCATGCCCGGGATGGCGCGGCCATGGGCTTCCAGCCAGAACAGCCCGGCATCGGCAACGATGATCGGCACCAGCGACACCGCCTGCACCTGCAATACCAGGGTCGCGCCTTCGGCCAGGCCCGGCGCCATGTTGAAAGCCACCAGCATCGGCCCGCCGGTCACGGCAAGGAACAGCGCGCACGCCACCGAAATCCATGTGGCATAGGCCAGGCCGCGCCGCAGGATCGCCCCGGTATCGGCATCGCGGCCTTTACCGATGGCCTGGCTGGTCATCACCTGCACGCCGGAAAGCAGCCCAAGCGCAGTGGTCAGCACCACGCCGGTCACCGCCCAGGCCAACGCGTGATAACCCAGTTCCGCCGCGCTGTAGCGGCCAACCACGATGGTATCGACCAGCCCCATCGCCATGATGCCCAGCCGCGACGCCACGACCGGCCCTGAAAGGCGCAGCAGCGCCGACAGGCCGGATCCGGTCGTCTCGGTCGGGGCCATGGCGGCCGTCATTGCGGGTCATTCCAAGATGAAAAAGGCCGCTCGCCTTACAGGCCGCAGCAGATTCGGGCAAATCGGCCGGGCGGTTACTTCTTGGGCGCAGGCTTCTCGGGCGGCGCCGGCACCAGCCGGCAACCGCGCGCCTTCATGATGCCCTTGATGTAGCTTCGCCTGATCTGACCGGCGAGCCGGGCAGCGGCAGCCTGGCGTGCGGCCTTGTTGGCACCGGTGATCTGCCGGATGATGCCCTGGCCGGGGATGAGGCTGCCGGTGATGCCTTCGGCACTGTCGAACAACTGCTCGGCCGGGCTGCGGCCCTTTTTCCCGACCAGCGCCGGATCATCGACATCGGGGCCAACCAGCAATGTCATATGATTCACTTCGGCATTCAGTTGGCGGCAGGTACGCAGCGATTTGACCGCGTAAGGGTTGGCCATGATGTCGGCCAGATCCTGCTCGATCTTGGGCTTCATCACGTTCAGGTCGCGCAAGGGGCGTGTCGCGGCGCGGCCCAGCGCATCGTCCACGCCGCCCTTGTCCGGCCCGATCACCTGTTCGGTCCCGCTGTTGGACGGCGGCGGTGGTGGCGGCGGCGCCGTCTGGGCAGTGAGCAGGAGCAGCAAGACGGGGGTTGTGATCATCAGCCTAGCTTGGCCTTGTCAGACCGAGTCCGCAAGGCTCGGCCAACCCCTACGCCAGTTCAGCCCTTCCCCATCAGGCGCAACACTTCGGTGCGGCTGCTGTGATCGTTGCGGAACGTGCCCATCATGCGGCTGGTGGTCATCACAACGCCCGGAGTCATCACCCCGCGGGCGGACATGCAGGCATGAGTCGCTTCGATCACCACGGCAACACCAACGGGATCAAGATGCTGCTGGATGCAATCGGCCACTTCGGCCGTAAGCCGTTCCTGCACCTGCAGGCGCCGGGCAAAGCCGTGCAGCACGCGCGCCAGCTTGGAAATGCCCACCACGCGGCTGCGCGGCAGATAGGCGATGTGGCCCTTGCCGATGATCGGCGCCATGTGGTGCTCGCAATGCGACTGGAACGGGATGTCGCGCAGGATCACGATCTCATCATAGCCGCCCACTTCGGCAAAGGTGCGGGACAGGTGCAGGCCGGGATCTTCGGCATAACCCTTGGTGTACTCGCGCCACGCCTTGGCGACGCGCTTGGGCGTGTCGAGCAGACCTTCGCGGGACGGATCATCACCTGTCCAGCGAATCAGCGTGCGGATGGCATCTTCGGCTTCGGCCTGCGGGATGGTGACGAAATCGGCGGGCGCCGGCGCGTCCATGGGGCTGTCGTCGTCGTAAATCGAACCGTTCATGGCGGAAAACTCCAGCTCGAGGACTGTGCCAACGCGGCGTCAGCCTGGCCCGCTGCGGCCAATGGGGACAATGGGATGGCTCCGGTAGGCGCTGCAGCGACCCCAGACAATCGTTGCATTGTCGCAGCAGCGACTGCTCGCCGCTGCGACTCTTTCCCAATGGATAGGCTGTCAGCCCGCCGAACGCGCTCGGCTGGCGCGCTTGCGCTCGTTCGGATCGAGGTGGATCTTGCGCAGGCGGATGTGATTTGGTGTCACCTCCACCAGCTCATCCTCGTCGATATAGGCGATGGCCTGTTCCAGCGTCAGCTTCTTGGGCGGGGAGAGCTGGATGGCATCATCCTTGCCGCTGGCACGGAAGTTGGTGAGCGCCTTTGACTTCAAAGGGTTGACCTCAAGGTCTTCTTCGCGGGCGTTCTCACCGATCACCATGCCCTGGTAAACCGATTCGCCCGGGCCGATCATCAATATGCCGCGCGGCTGCAGATAACCCAGCGCATAGGTCACGGCTTCACCGCTTTCGGTGGAGATCAGCACGCCGTTGGCGCGGCCCGAGATCGTGCCCTTGTGCGGGCCATATTTCTCGAACAGCCGGTTCATGATGCCGGTGCCGCGCGTGTCCGACAGGAATTCGCCGTGATAGCCGATCAGGCCGCGCGATGGGGCTGAGAAGGTCAGGCGGGTCTTGCCGCCGCCGCTGGGGCGCATGTCGGTCATCTCGGACTTGCGCATCGCCATCTTCTCGACAACCGTGCCGGAATAGGCTTCGTCCACGTCGATCACGACGGTTTCATAGGGTTCGGTGCGCTTGCCAGCTTCGTCGGTGCCGAAGATCACGCGCGGGCGCGAAATCGACAGCTCAAAGCCTTCGCGGCGCATGGTTTCGATCAGCACACCCAGTTGCAATTCGCCGCGGCCGGCCACTTCAAATGCGTCCTTCGACGGCAATTCGGTGATGCGGATCGCCACATTGCCTTCGGCTTCGCGGGCCAGCCGATCCGCAATCATGCGGCTCGTCACCTTGCTGCCGTCCTTGCCGGCATAGGGGCTATCGTTCACGCTGAAGGTCATCGACAGGGTCGGCGGATCGATCGGCTGGGCGGCCAAGGCTTCGCTCACGCTCTGTTCGGCGATGGTATCGGCCACGGTGGCCTTGGTCAGGCCGGCCAGCGCGATGATGTCGCCGGCAACGGCTTGATCGACGGCAACCCGTTCGAGGCCACGGAAGGCAAAGATTTTCGAGGCGCGGCCGATTTCGGCCACCGTGCTGTCAGGGTTCAGGGCATGGATCGGGCTGTTGACCTTCAGCGTGCCCGACATGATGCGGCCGGTCAGGATGCGGCCCAAGAAATTGTCGCGGTCCAGCAGCGAAACCAGCATGCGGAACGGGGCTTCCGGATCGCCGCTGGGCGGCGGCACATGATCGACGATCTTCTGGAACAGCGGCTTCAGGTCGCCGGAACGCACGTCGTCGGTCGGCCCGGCATAACCGCCGCGCCCGGAGGCATAAAGGACGGGGAAATCGAGTTGGTCGTCGTTGGCTTCCAGCGTCACGAACAGATCGAACACTTCATCCAGCACTTCGCTGGCGCGCGCATCCGGACGGTCGATCTTGTTGACGACGACAATCGGTCGCAGGCCCAGCGCCAGCGCCTTGCCGCAGACGAATTTGGTTTGCGGCATCGGGCCTTCGGCGGCATCGACCAGCAGAATCACGCCATCGACCATCGACAGGATGCGCTCCACCTCGCCGCCGAAATCGGCGTGGCCGGGGGTGTCGACGATGTTGATGTGGTAGGGATTGTTGTCAGCGTCTGCCCACTCGATGCTGGTGCACTTGGCCAGAATGGTGATCCCGCGTTCCTTTTCCAGGTCATTGGAATCCATGGCGCGTTCGGCCACGCGCTGGTTGTCGCGGAAGGTGCCGGACTGGCGGAACAGCTGGTCGACCAAGGTGGTCTTGCCATGGTCGACGTGCGCGATGATCGCGATGTTGCGGGTGGACATGCGGTACTTCCGGATCAGATGGGCAGGGGCTGGGCGGGCAAAATCGCCAGCGTTACGCCGGCCATATCGGCTGCGCCCATAGGGCAAGCCTGCCGCAAGGGCAAGTAAAGGGTCTTCCGGGTGTGCTGCGCTGCCGCAATAACCGGCGAAACCGCCTGCAAATGATTGACTCCAGACGATGACAATGGCCATGTCCGTGTCAAAGCTTGGGGCTCGCCCGGATGGTCGAAGACGAACAGGGAAATGCTGGATATCCGCAAGGTGCCTATCGGGGCCTGACGGTTGGTGCCCTGCTGGCCGAAGCCCGCGCTGCCGCTGGCCGCGAACTGGCCGATCTGGCCCGCGAAACCCGCGTGCCCCTGCGCCACCTGATGGCCATCGAAGCCGATGATCATGAAGCGCTGCCGGCGCTGCCTTACGCGTTGGGTTTCGTGAAGACCTTTGCGCGCAGCGTCGGGCTCAATCCGGAAAGCGTCGGCGCCCAATTCCGCGCCGAAACCCGGCTGACCCCGCATGTGCCATCCGCGCCCAGCCTGGAACCGCTGGATGAATCCCGCTTGCCGTCGCAGGGTCTGGCCGTCGCCGGGCTGGCTGTGCTGGTGCTCGTGATCGGCGGTCTCGGCCTTTATGGTAGCGGCGTGCTCGATCCGGTGCCAAGCGCTCCGCAAGTGGCAGCCCCGGCCCCGGCAGCGATTGACACGGCCACTGCAGCAGCCTCCGTTCCGGCGCCTGCCCCGGCTGCTGCTGCGCCCGGCGCCAGTGCCGCAACTGCGACGCCCGCCACCATCCCACTCAGTGGCCCGGTGACGTTGACCGCGCGAACGGACGTGTGGGTGAAAATCTATAGCCGCATCACCGGCCGCAAGGCATTTCAGGGCCTGATGGTTGCCGGCAGCATTTACAAGGTGCCGGAGGACAATGGTCCCCTCGTCCTGCGCGCGGGTCGCGCCGGCGAGATCGAGGTGAGCGTGGCCGGCGTCAAGCTGCCACCGCTGGGCGGGTCGGTTGAAACCATTGATGGCGTCGTGCTGACCGCGCCGGCCCTGGCGGAACGCTTTGCCGGGTCCGCTGCTGCCGCTGCGCCTGTTCAGGGTTCGGCAAGTCAGGCTGCGCCACAACCGGCGCCACGTTGAGTTTCGGGAGCCTGTTTGTGAGCCGTTTCGTGCCTGTTCTGCTTGCCGCCGCCGTGCTGCTGCCCGCCCCTCTCGCGGCACAGGCGGTGGATGTTGGCAAGCTCGATCGCCGGGTGGGTACGCTCGAATCGGAAATGCGCGCGGTGCAACGCAAGGTCTTTCCCGGCGGCAACGCGCGATTCTTTGAACCGGAAATCCCCGCCCAGGCCGCAACGCCCGCACCCGCGCCGGAAACGCCGCCCGCAACTACGCCGATTGCCGATCTGACTGGCCGGGTGGACGCGCTGGAAGGCCAGTTGAAGTCGATGACCGGCCAGATTGAGGCGATGGAATATAAATTGCGCCAGCTGGAAGACGGCCAGCGCCGATTGAAGGGCGATGCCGAGTTCCGGTTGAACGCCCTGGAAAATCCCGGTGGTGTGCCGCTGGCCCCTGCCGGTGATCCGGCCGCGGTGCCGGGCAAGCTGCCCGCCCCCTCCGCTGCAACGCCCGCACCGGCGCCCCCCAAGCCGGCTGTGCCCGCCGCCAAGCCCGCCACTGACGCGGCGGCCTGGACCGCCGCCTATCCCAAGGTGACAGCTCGCGATTGGCCGGGCGTTGAAACGGCGATGAGCCAGTTCATCGCCGATTGGCCGAAATCCGTCCGTGTGCCGCAGGCCAAATACTGGCTGGGCCGCAGCTTTGCCGCGCGCACCCAGTATCCGCAGGCGGCCAAGGCGTTCCTTGATGTCTATCAGTCGGCGCCGCGTTCGACGCCGGCTCCTGATGCGTTGATCGCGCTGGCTGGCGCCCTGAACGCGATGACCAAGCCCAAGGACGCCTGCCAGGTGCTGGGCGAGCTTGAATCGGTCTACGGAGCCAAGTTGACCGATACACAGAAGGCCGACGCCGGGCGCCAGCGCACGAAAGCCAAGTGCACTGCGTGAGCGGGCCAAATGTGCGGCCTGATCTGGCCGCACTGATTGCGGCGGCGCTGGGCCGCCCGGTGGCCGCTGATGAACGCATTGCCGTGGCGACTTCGGGCGGGCCAGACAGCCTGG
Source organism: Sphingomonadales bacterium 32-65-25 (assembly GCA_002280855.1). GTDB lineage: Bacteria > Pseudomonadota > Alphaproteobacteria > Sphingomonadales > Sphingomonadaceae > Sandarakinorhabdus. Next base: position 242,680 of record NCEU01000008.1, read on the forward strand.
CGCTGCTGTCACTGGCCGCTGCGGCCTTTCCCGGCCGGGTGACGGCGCTCACCGTTGATCACCGCCTGCGGTCCGAGGCGGCCGCAGAAGCCGCCAGTGTTGCCGCTCAGTGCGCCGCCCGCGGCTTGCCGCATGTGACGCTGGTGCGTGAAGGCGGGGATTTCACCAGCAATATCCAGGCCCGCGCCCGCGCCGCCCGCTATGCCCTTATGGGCGATTGGTGCGGCGCCCATGGCTACGGCCTGCTGCTCACCGCCCATCACGCCGACGATCAGGCCGAAACGCTGCTCATGCGCCTGAACCGCGCCAGCGGCAGTGACGGTCTGGCCGCGATCCGACCGGCCCGGCGATTGCAGCCCGGCGTGATGCTGGTGCGGCCTCTGCTGGCGGTCCGCAAGGCCGATCTGGCGGCGCTTGCGGCGGCTGATGCTTGGCAGCAAGTGGATGATCCCACCAACCGCGATCCCCGCCATGATCGCACGGCCATGCGGGCCTTGCTGGCGGCCACGCCGGCGCTGGATGTGACGGCCCTGGCGGCCAGTGCGGCGCACCTGGCTGCCGACGCCGAAGCACTTGCCTGGGCCGCCGATCTGGCCTGGGCCGGGCGGGTGCAGGAAGCCGATGGCCGGTTGCTGGTTGATGCGGGCGGGCTGCCCGCGGCGCTGGTGCAGCGACTGCTCGCAAGGGCGGTGGAAACGCTGGCCGGGCGGCCGGTGCGGGGCAGCGACATCGCCCGGCTGGCCGCGCGACTCGGGGCTGGAGCAACCGGCACACTGGCCGGCATCGTCGCGCGTCCCGGCACAATCTGGCAACTTTCCGTCACCCGGCCGCCACAGAAGGGCGGCAAAAAGCCACAAAACGCCGCCTGAAACGGGGCAGAACAGCACAGGCGGATTGCAACCCCACCATTCCACCTTATCTTGGGTTGTGCGTGTGATCGCCAGTATCGCCGTGTGTATCTGATCAGGAACTGTCCATGTCTGAAGGCCCCACCAAGCGTCCGCCCAACCCCTGGATGAAGAATCTGGGGTTGTGGATCGTTATCCTGCTCGGCCTTGCCGTGGCGGTGAACGTGATGCAGGGCTCCGGCTCTTCGCGCAGCGGTGATACACTGGCCTATTCGGATTTCCTGGCGCGCGTGGATGATGGCGCAGTGAAATCGGTGGAGATCCGCGGCGAGGAAATCATCGGCCGCACCAGCGGTGACGAGGAGTTCCGCACCTTCAACCCCGGCGACACCCAGTTGATCGAACGTCTGCGCACCAAGGGCGTGCGCTTTGATGCGCGCCCGGAAGAAAGCCGTTCGGTGATCGCGCAGCTGTTCTTCAACATGCTGCCCTTCATCCTGATGATTGGCATCTGGATCTTCGTCATGCGCCAGATGCAGAATGGTGCTGGCCGTGGCGCCATGGGTTTCGGCAAATCCCGCGCCAAGTTGCTGGTGCAGAAAGAAGGCCGCGTGACGTTTGACGATGTCGCCGGCATCGACGAAGCTCGCGAGGAACTGCAGGAAATCGTCGACTTCCTGAAGGATCCGGGCCGTTTCAGCCGACTGGGTGGCAAGATTCCGAAGGGCGCGTTGCTCGTTGGCCCGCCCGGCACCGGCAAGACGCTGCTCGCCCGCGCCATTGCCGGCGAAGCCAATGTGCCGTTCTTCTCCATCTCCGGCTCCGATTTCGTTGAAATGTTTGTCGGTGTCGGCGCCAGCCGTGTCCGCGACATGTTCGAACAGGGCAAGAAGTCGGCCCCGTGCATCATCTTTATCGATGAAATCGACGCCGTGGGCCGCAGCCGCGGCGCTGGCCTGGGTGGTGGCAACGACGAACGCGAGCAGACGCTGAACCAGCTCCTGGTGGAGATGGACGGTTTCGATGCCAATGAAGGCATCATCATCATCGCTGCCACCAACCGGCCCGACGTGCTCGATCCCGCTCTGCTCCGCCCCGGCCGTTTCGACCGCCAGGTGGTAGTTGGTCGCCCCGATATCGATGGGCGCGAGAAGATCCTTGCCGTGCACATGAAGAAGGTGCCGTTGGCGCCCGACGTAAACGCCCGCACCATCGCGCGCGGCACCCCGGGTTTTGCCGGTGCTGATCTGGCCAACCTGGTCAACGAAGCCGCGCTGCTGGCCGCCCGCCGCGGCAAGCGGCTGGTTTCGATGCGCGAATTCGAAGACGCCAAGGACAAGGTGCTGATGGGCACCGAACGCAAGACCATGGCGATGACCGAAGACGAGAAGAAGATGACCGCCTATCACGAGGCCGGCCACGCGCTCGTCTCGCTGCACGAGCAGGCGTCTGACCCAATTCACAAGGCTACCATCATCCCGCGCGGCCGCGCGCTCGGCATGGTGATGCGCTTGCCGGAACGTGACCAATACAGCTATCACCGGGACAAGATGTACGCCAACCTGGCCGTGGCCATGGGTGGCCGTGTCGCGGAAGAAGTGATCTTCGGCTATGACAAGGTCAGTTCCGGTGCCTCGTCGGACATCAGCTATGCCACTGATCTGGCGCGCTCGATGGCGACTCAGTGGGGCATGTCCGATAAGTTGGGCCCGCTGAAATATGTCGAGAACCAGGAAGAAGTGTTCCTCGGCCACAGCGTGACCAAGGCGCAGAACATGTCGGAAGAAACCGCGCAGATGATCGACAGCGAAGTGCGCGCCATCGTCACCACCGGCTATGATCGTGCCAAGCAGGTGCTGACCGACAATATCGACCAGCTGCACGCCATCGCCGGCGCCCTGCTGGAGTATGAGACGCTGACCGGTGACGAGATCAAGAAGGTCATGGACGGCGGCACCGTCGATCGCGGCAGCGCCACCACCACTCCGGTGGCGCGGCCTTCGTCGGGCTCGTCTGCCATTCCCAAGGCCGGCCGTCGCGGCACCGGTCTGGGTGAGGCACCAGCTGGCGCGTGAGGTGGCTGGCGATTGCGCTGGCCCTGTTGGTGGCGGCTCCTGTGGCCGCCACTGATGCCTCGCTGATCGCGTGGTTCGAGATTCCGGTCAGTGATCTGGACCGAGCGACGCGCTTTTACGAAGCAGTGTTCGGCAAGCCGCTGAGTCGGGACCGGGTTGATGGCTACGACATGGCGATGTTTCCTGGCACCGATGGCCCAGAAGGCGCGCTGGTCAAGGGCGACGTTTACGTGCCGGGCAAGGCCGGACCGATCCTCTATTTTCGCGTAACCGATGTTGATGCTGTGCTGACCCGCGCCAATGCTGTCGGTGGCCGCACCCTTTTTGCAAAGAAGGATATCGGTCCCAATGGCTGGGTGGCCGAGTTCGAAGACAGTGAAGGCAACCGGATCGCCCTGCTGCAATCGCTCTAGTTAATCCTCGTGAAATTCGCCGGGTTCGCGACCTAGGGCGGGCTGGGTGAAAGCATAGACCGCCAGCGCCACCAGCGCCGCCGCTCCAAGCCAGTAGGTAACCGAGGGGCCGATCTGATAGAGCCCGATGCCGATCGCCGGCGCCACGATGAAGCAGCTGCCGTTGACCGAGGTGACCGCGCCCGCAACGCCGCCCTGTTCCGCGCGGGAAACGGCAAGACTTGCCCCAGCCGTGAAACCTGGCCGCGCCAGGCCATAGCCCATGCTCATCAGCGCAAAGGCCAGCACCAGCGCATACAGGCTGCCCGATACGGCGATGCCTGCCGTGCCGACGGCAGCCAGCAACGTTCCCCAGCGCATCAGCGCCGGCGGGGTGAGCCGCAGCTGCGGGATCAGCACCCATTGCGCCAGCAAGGTTGAAAACGCCCCGGCCATGAAGATCAGCGCGATCGACCGCTGTGAATCAAGCGCGTCACCGCCCAGCGTGTCGATCACCAGAAAGCCCAGCGCCTGGCCGGTGGCGGCCTGGATGGAGCCTGACACAAAGCCGAAGATCATGAAGGGCGCAATTCGCTTGTCTTTCACACTCAGTCGCTTGGGCCGGCCGGCGGCGGCGGCGCTCACACTGGCGCCGGTGGTGGCTCCGGCCAGATTGGGCTCCGACGACGGTGCTCCGCTGCCCATTTGGGCCTGGCCGGGCCGATGGGTCGGATCATCATCGGGCAGCACTCGTGCCACCGCGGCCATCACCACGGCGGCAATGGCGGCAAAAGCGAACATTGGCCCTGAAAGCCCCAATGGTGCCAGGATGAACAAGGGCGCCACCGCTGGCCCGATGATGGTGCCCAACCCGAACGCGGATGACAGGCTGGACAGCGCGGCGGTGCGATCCTGTTCGTTGGTGCGCCCGGCGACATAGGCCTGTGCCGCCGGGTTGGCCGCAGATCCGAATATGCCGAACAGGCTGCGCAGGCTGGCGAACAGCGCGAAGGTGGCGATCGGCGCCAGCCAGCCGTTGAGCCCGGCATAGATGGCAATGCCGCAGCCGGTCATCGACACCATGAAGCCCAGCGAGCCGACCAGCATCAGCCGCCGCCGGCCGCGGATGTCGCTCTGCCGGGCCCAATAGGGCGCGCTGACCGTCCACAGCAGGGCAGAGAAGGAGAAGATCACCGCCACCAGCATGTCGGGCAGATGGATCACACGCGCGATGGCGGGCAGAACGGTTTGCAGCGCCGTATTGCCAGCCGCCACAGTGAGCAACGCGGCAAAGACCACGGCGAATTCACGGCGCGGCAGCGATGTGGCGCCAAGGCCGGCAAAGGGATTGCGGGGTTGCACGCCTGCTTCATGGCCCTCACCGACGCGCTTGCCAAGCCGGCACTTGCCCACCACCATGCCATCCTGACAGCAGCGGGAGGGTGATATGGCAACGGGCAAGGTGTTGGTGACCGGCGCATCGGGCTATATCGCCGGTTTCATCATCCAGGCGCTGGTGGCCGATGGCTGGGCGGTGCGCGGCACCATCCGCAATCTGGCCCGCGCTGGCGAAGTGCGCGACATGCTGGGCCTGCCCGATCTGGAGCTGGTGGCCTGCGATCTGATGAGCGACGCCGGCTGGGCCGAGGCGATGAATGGCATTGCCTTCGTTCAACACATCGCTTCGCCGATCCCGGCTGGCGAGCCGAAGGATCCCGATGAACTGATCGTCCCGGCCCGCGAAGGCGCCTTGCGTGCGCTGCGTTTCGCCCATGCGGCAGGCGTGAAGCGTGTGGTGATGACCAGCAGTATGGCCGCCATCGCCTACGGCCATAGTGAGCGCGGCACGCCGTTCACGGAAAGCGATTGGTCCAACATCAACAGTCTGGAATCATACGCCTATATCAAATCGAAGACGCTCGCTGAACGCGCGGCGCGGGAGTGGATGGCGGCCAATGGGCAGGGGATGGAGTATGTGTCCATCAACCCCGCTGCCGTGCTCGGCCCTGTGCTTGGCGCCGATTTTTCGACCAGCCTGGAAGTGGTGAAGAAGTTGCTCGACGGGGCGTTGCCTGGCCTGCCGCGGCTGGGTTTTGGTGTCGTTGATGTGCGCGATGTCGCCGCCTTGCATGTGCTGGCGATGGTGACGCCGGGGCTGGATGGTGAGCGCTTCATCGCGCAAGGCAAGTTCATGTGGATGCGTGAGGTGGCGGACGTGCTGAAAGCCGGGCTCGGCGATCAGGCGCGACGGGTGCCGACGCGTGGATTGCCGGATTTTCTGTTGAAATTGCTCGCCAATTTCGATGCGACGGTGAAGATGGTGGTGCCCGAACTCGGCCGCCGCCGCGAGGCCAGCGCGGCGCATGCGCTGGCGCGGCTCGGCTGGCAGACCCGCGACGAAGCCTCCACCATCCTCGATTGCGCCAACAGTCTGATCGAGAAGGGGCTGGTGAAGGCCTGACAGTTCGCTTTTGTCAGTTTTGACGTTTCGTGCCGGAATCAGGGAATCCTGATCGCACAAGTACCTGACTGTCAAAGAGCTTGAAGCGACGACGCTGAAGGCTATTGCATCAAAATTGCAACGTCGCCCCGGGCTTGACCCGGGGACCCGCTGTTCTTGCTGCGCCAGGCAAGCTGGGCCCCGGATCAAGTCCGGGGCGACGTTGATGTTGACGGCACTGAGCTCGAATGTACCCCATCGCGTCCCTGTAGGACAGCCCGCTTACCGCCCGTCCTGCCGCGCAATCCAGCGATCGATCTTGGCTTCCAGCACCGCCATCGGCAGGGCGCCGGTCATCAGCACTTCGCGGTGGAAGCCCTTGATATTGAACTTCGGACCCAGCGCCTTCTCGGCCTTGGCGCGCAGCCGGCTGATGGTGAGCTGCCCGATCTTGTAGGCCAGCGCCTGGCCGGGGATGGCGATGTAGCGCTCAACTTCGGCGGTGGCATCGGTGCGGCTCATGCTGCTGTTGGCCAGCATATAGTCGATCGACTGATCGCGGCCCCAGCCCTTGGAATGGATGCCGGTATCAACAACAAGGCGCAGGGCGCGCAGCATCTCGTCTTCATATCGGCCCTGCAGCTGCCACGGATCGCGGAACATGCCCAGCTCCGGCCCCAGGCTTTCGGCATAGAGCGCCCAACCCTCGGCAAAGGCGGTGTTGCCGCCAAAGCGCTGGAACGCCGGCAATTTCTCATTCTCCTGCGCCAGGCTGACCTGGAAATGATGGCCGGGTACGGCTTCGTGCAGATAGAGCGTCTCGACGCCATAATTGCTGCGCGAAGGCAGATCATAGCTGTTGTAATAGAAAATGCCCGGCCGGCTGCCATCGGGCGTGCCGCCCTGGTAACTGCCGCCGGCATCGGTCTTCTCACGGTGCGGCGGCACCGGGCGGATTTCCAGCGCCGATTTCGGCAGCGTGTCGAACAGGCGGCCAATCACGCTATCAACCTGTTTGCCGGTGGCGCGGAAGGCATCGCCCATGGCCTGCGCACTGGCAAACTTGAAACGCGGATCGCTGCGCAGGAAGGTGAAATAGGCGGCGCGGTCACCGGGCACGCCCATCTTGGCCTTCACCTCGTCCATCCCCTTGAGAATGCGGGTAACTTCGGACAGGCCGATATTGTGGATTTCGTCCGGTGTCAGCGCCGTGGTGGTGCTGCTGGCGACCAGATAGCGATACAGGTCCGGCCCGCCCGGCATGGCGCCCAGGCCGGGAGCCTCCCGGGCGACGGGGAGATATTCAGTTTTCAGGAAATCGCGCAGGTGGATCAGCGCCGGGTTGACCCGTTCACCGACCATCTTCGCGTAGGCCGCTTTCAGCCGGGCCTGTTCGTCGGCGCTGATGCCATCGGGGAATTTCTGCACCGGCTTCATCATGATCGAGGCATCAAGGCCGCCGCCGGTGAGGTTGTTCAGCTGATCGATGATGTTGTTCACCACCAGCTTCGGTTGCACCACGCCCGATTTCATGCCCTGCCGGAAACGCAGGATCGACAGATCGAGCAGCAGCGCGAACTGATCGTGGCGCTTCAGCGCATCCTCATAATCTTTCAAGGACTTGAACGGCGCAGCGCTCTCACCAGACTGCAGTTCGGCGAGGAAGCTGTGGAAGCCGAAGAAATGATCGATCGGGCGCGGCACCGTGGCGGCCAGCAGCGCCGGCTGCAGCCCCGCGAGATCGGTGTCGCGCTGCCACTTGAACGTGTCGTAGCTGACTTGCTCCTCAGGGGTGAGGGCGCTGCGGTCGATGGCGGCCAGCGCCTTGAGTTCATTCTCGGCCGCCCGCTTCTCGGCGGCATAGGCGGCATCGGTGATCAGCTCGCCCAACTGGTCGGCGCGGCTGGTGTCGCCACGGAACAGGCCCTGCAGCGGATTGCGCTTCAAACTGTCGGAATCGCTGGCAGTAAACAGCGCGCTGAGGGCGGCGGCTGGCGTTTGGGTGCCGGCCTGTGCCGTACCGCTGCCGGCGGCTGGCGCCATGGTGGTTTGTGCGGCCGCGGGCGAAATCGCGATCAGGCTGGCGGCAAGCAGAAGAAAAGCGCGCATGGGAAGGCTCCGTGAACTCAGGCGTATTGCTGCAATAAGACGGTTGGCGAATCAGTCAATCACCTTCCCGCGCGCCATCACCCATTTCACCTGAGCCAGCTGTTTCGCGTCCGCGGTCGGGTCGCCATCAGTGGCGATGATGTCGGCGGCCTTGCCGGGTTCGAGTGTGCCGATCTCGGACGACAGGCCAAGCAGCTCGGCGGCGCCGGTGGTGGCGCTGATCAGCACGTCACGCGCGGTCATCCCGCCGAATTCCACCATGTCGCTGGCTTCCTGGCCGTTGCGGCCGTGTTCGAACACGCCGGCATCGGTGCCGAAGGCGATGCGGGCGCCGGCGGCGCGGGCGGCGATGATCTGTTTGCCGCGGCGTTCCAGGATGGCGCGCACCTTGGCTTCGACCACGGGCGTATAGGCGCCGCTGCCCAGCCGTTCGGCGGTGGCGCGGAAGGGCAGCAATGTTGGCACCAGCCAGCCCTTGTTTGCGGCGAGGGCTTTCGCGCCGGCTTCATCGGTGAAGCTACCGTGTTCCACCGAATCAACTCCAGCGCGGGCGGCGGCTTCGATGCCGCGCGGGCCGTGGGCGTGGGCGGCGACTTTCAGGCCCAGGCTGTGGGCGGTGGAGACGATGGCGCGCATTTCGTCGTCGGTGAAATGTTGGTCAAGCCCGCGGCCCTGCTGGCTGAGCACGCCGCCGGTAGCGGTGAACTTGATCACGTCGGCACCCCGCTGGCTGGCTTCGCGCACGCGGGCAGCGCATTCCACCGCGCCGGTGCAGGTGTTGCCCTGATCGAGCGCATCATTCACCACCGGGGCAAAGCCCGACACGTCGCCATGGCCGCCAACGATGGAGAGGGCGGCGCCGGCGGCGAGGACGCGCGGGCCGGGGAACATGCCGCTGTTGATGGCATCGCGCACCGCAAAGCCGGCCAACCTTGCGCTGCCGAGATCGCGCACGGTGGTGAAGCCAGCCTTGGCCGTGATGCGGGCGTTCTTCAGGCCATAGGCCACCGAAAGTTCGGCGCTGTCCACGGCTTCGCGCCAGAAGGGCAGGCCGGGATCGCCGGTGAGATGGACGTGGGAATCAATCAGGCCGGGGCTGAGGGTGCGCGTTGATTGATCGATGACGCGCGCGCCGGACGTGATGGGCGCGCTGGCCGGGTTGATGGCGGTGATGCGGCCGTCCGTCACGATGATCGTGCTGGGGCCGAGCGCCGGTTTGGCGGCATCGGTGATGACGCGGCCAGCCTTGATGGCGATGGTTTCGGCGGCGGCCGGGCTGGCGAGGAGGAGGGCGGCGATGAGAGTGATGCGCATTATGGGGTCCCCTGTGGTTGGGGGTTGTTTGCGCTGCTGTGGGGGTGGGGGCCAGTTGCAAATGCGACAGGTGGCGGCCGTACCCCTCACCCGGGCCGCGCTGCGCGCGTCTCTCGACCTCTCCCGCAAGGGGAGAGGTGAAGGAAGGGTGCGCCCGAAAACCAACGGGTGCAGGGTCCTCGACCCTGCCCGCCGGAGGCCCTTTTACTTCTTCTTCAACCCAAGACGACGAATCTCGATCTTCGGGCAGCGATCCATCACCACATCCAGCCCGGCGGCTTCAGCGCGGGCGGCGGCCACGGGGTCGATGACGCCAAGTTGCGTCCAGACAGCGCGCGCACCCACCGCGATGGCTTCGTCCACCACGCCGGAAACGAATTCGCTGCGGCGGAACACGTCGACCATGTCGATGGGTTCGGCGACGTCGGCGAGGGTGGCCACAACCGCCTGGCCGTGGATCATCTGCCCGGTGAGCTGCGGGTTGACCGGGATAACGTGGTAGCCGTGGGCGAGCAGCATTCCCATCACCTCAAACGCGGCGCGGTCGGGGCGGTCGCTGGCGCCGACCAGCGCAATCGTGCGGGTCTCTTCCAGCAGGCGGGCGATGTCGGCGTCGGCGGTGAGCGGCATGGCCTTACAGTCCGACCGTGACGATGACGCCGCGGGCGATCTCGTCGAAGATGGCGGCCGCTTCGCCGCTCACCGGCTGGGCGGTTTCCGATGCTGTGCGCACCGCCATCTGCAGCGGGATGCGACCGAGGAAAGGCACGCCCATCGCTTCGGCTTCCTTCTCCGCGCCGCCGTGGCCGAACGGATCGGAGACATGGCCGCAGTTGGGGCAGCAGTAACCGGCCATGTTCTCGACCACGCCGAGCACGCGCACATTCACTTCGCCGAACATGGCGACGGCGCGGCGGGCATCGATGAGGGCGAGATCCTGCGGCGTAGAGACGATCAGCGCGCCATCGGGCTTGAGTTTCTGTGCGAGCGTGAGCTGCACGTCGCCGGTGCCGGGCGGCAGATCGATGACCAGGACGTCGAGCGCGCCCCAATCACATTGTTCAACCATCTGCACGAGCGCGGAGGAGGCCATCGGCCCGCGCCAGACGATCGCCTTGTTGGGATCGGTCATCATGCCCATCGAAAGCGCCTTGATGCCGTGGCGCACTTCGGGTTGCAGCTTGTCATTCTCCACCCGGGCGCGGCCTTCGATGCCCAACAGTGTGGGCACGGACGGGCCATAGATATCGGCATCAAGCAGGCCAACCGTTTGCCCGGCGCGGGCGAGCGCGAAAGCCAGGTTGGCGGCGACGGTGGATTTGCCAACGCCGCCCTTGCCGCTGGCCACCGCAACCAGCTTGCGGATGCCCGGCACGGTGCTGGCTTTCGGTGCGGCTGTGGGCGTCGCGGCTCTGTCGGCGGTGAGGATGATGCGCGCGACGCTCACACCGGGCACGCGCTTCACGGCGGCTTCAACGGTGGCCTGCAGGCGCTCGGCCGTGGTCTTGTCGAGGCCGTCCACCGCCAGCACCAGGCCCACGGTGCCATCGTCCTTCACCACGACGCCAGCGGCGCGGCCGGTTTCCACAACGGTGCCGCCGCCAGCCGGATCGGCCACCGCGGTCAGCGCGGTCATCACATCGTTCTTCACGGCCATCAGCCTGTTCTTCCTTGCAGTCGAGGCCATAACCGCAGACAAATGCCGCCGCAGTGCCGCATGGTCTCGCAATCCCCGTTCGGCGTCCGTATATAGATGTTTCAACGTCTTTCGATAAGGTTTCATCCAGTCCATGCCATGGCAGAACAATGGTGAAGGTGGCGGCGACAGCCCGTCCGGTGCCGAAGGCGAAGAGCCGGCGGCCAAGAAGCCTGAAAACCGGCCCGTCAATCCATGGGGCGAAGGCCCGCCGCGCCGCCCGATGGGCAAGCCCGGGCAGAGCCGTGGCGGCGATTTCGATGATCTGATCCGGCGTAGCCAGGAACGGCTGAAAACCCAGTTTGGCGGCGGCAATGGCGGCAGCGGCGGCGGTTTCGATGTGGGCGATGGCCGCTGGCTGGTGTGGGCCGGCGGGGCGATCGTGGCGGCCTGGGTGGTGTTTTCCAGTTTCTACTCGGTGGATGCGCAGTCAGCTGCGGTGGTGCAGCGTTTTGGCGCCTATGTTTCGACCACCGGCCCGGGCGTGCATTTCAAGCTGCCGTGGCCGATCGATGCGGTGGAACTGCGCAAGGTTGAGCAGATCAACATCATCGATATTTCGTCGAGCGAAGGCGCCAACGAGAATCTGATGCTCACCGGCGATCAGAACATCATTAACCTTGCCTACACCGTGCGCTGGAAGATCCGAAATCCGGAAAATTTCCTGTATGAACTGTCCGATCCGGAAAAGACCGTGCGCGAAGTGGCCGAATCGGCGATGCGTGCCGAAATCAGCCGCGCCTCGCTGAACGATGCACTGGGGCCGCAGCGCGCCCAGATCGCCGATCGGGTGCGCGAACGCATGGAGGAACTGCTCGACTCTTATCGCAGCGGCGTTGAAGTGCGCGGCGTTGATATCAAGCAGGCCGATCCGCCCGCCGCCATCGATGGCGCGTTCAAGGATGTTTCCGCCGCCCAGCAGGATGCGCAGCAATATCTGAACCGCGCCCGCACCTATGCCCAGGCGCTGGTCGCCAAGGCGCAGGGCGATGCCGCCGGCTTTGATGCCGTTTATGCCCAGTATCGCCTGGCCCCGGAAGTGACGCGCAAGCGCATGTATCTGGAAACCATGGAAAAGGTGCTGGCCAAGGTGGAAAAGACCGTGGTGGATGCTCCCGGTGTGGCGCCCTATCTGCCGCTGCCTGAAGTGCGCCGCCGCGCGGCAATCGCGCCGGCCGAGCCGGCCCCGGCCCCGGCACAGCGGTAACGGAAAGAATCACGATGGCCACCTTGACCCGCAATCCTGCCATTCTTGCCGGCCTGGGCTTTGCCCTCGTCGTGCTGGCGATGAGCAGTTTCTACACCGTTCCCGAAACCAAGCAGGCCGTGGTGCTGCGCCTTGGCAAGCCGGAGCGGATCGTGAACGAATATGATCCCAAGGCAAAGCTGGGCGAAACCGGCGCCGGCCTGACGATGAAGGTGCCCTTCATCGAAGACGTGCGCTTCATCGACAAGCGCATCATGGATCTGGATATCGATGCGCAGACGGTGCTTTCCACCGATCAGCTGCGGTTGGTGGTGGATGCCTTTGCGCGGTTCCGCATCGTCAACCCGCAGCGCATGGTGGAGACCGTGGGGACGGAGCAGAATGCGGCGGACGCGCTGAAGCGAATCCTGGCATCGAAACTGCGCAACGAGCTGGGCAAGCAGCCGTTTGCCGCGCTGCTGTCGCCGGAACGCGGCCAATTGATGGATGAAATCCAGTCCACCGTGAACAGCCAGGCCAAGCAATATGGCGCGGAGATCGTGGACGTGCGTATCAAGCGCGCCGATCTGCCGTCGGGCCCGCCGCTGGAAGCAGCGTACGCGCGCATGGCCTCGGCCCGGCAGCAGGAAGCGGCGACCATCCGTGCCCAGGGCAACAAGCAGGCGCAACTGGTGCAGGCCGAAGCCGATGCCAGCGCGGCCCGCATCTATGCCGACAGTTTCGGCAAGGATCCGGAATTCTATGCCTTCTATCGCGCCATGCAGGCCTATCGCACCACGTTCGAAGACGGCACCGCCACCGTGATCCTGGGGCCGAACAATGAATTCCTGCGCGAGTTCGAAGGCCGCAAGGGCAATCGTTGAGCCGCGCGGCCTTGTTCATGAACGGTTAGGCGTGTTGTTCGCATAAGCCAGATGGGCTCAACCGCATTGCAACCAGAAAGACAGACATGAAGTCAAAGATCGTTCGTTCGCTTGTCCCCGTCGCTGTTCTGGCCACCGGCCTGGCCGCCATTGCCGTCGCGCAGGCGCCTGCCACCCAGCCGGCGCAGAACGCCGTGGCACCGGCCGTGGCCATTGCGCCACCCGGTGGCGCGCCGCGCAGCTTTGCCGATCTGACGGCGCGGTTGGCGCCGGCGGTGGTGAACGTGTCGACCACGCAGAAGGTGGAAATCGGCCGCATGCGCCGCATGCCCGGCCAGCCCGGCGGCAATCCGCTGGAAGATCTGTTCCGGCGCTTCCAGGAACAGCAGGACGGCGGTGAACCCGTCACGCGCGAGGCGACCAGCCTGGGCAGCGGCTTCGTCATCGCCGCTGATGGCTATATCGTTACCAACAACCACGTGATTTCGGCCGGGGAAGGCCGCAACCAGCCGGTCGAATCGATCACGGTCACATTGTCGGACCGGCGCGAGTACAAGGCGCGCGTGGTCGGCCGCGATCCGCTCACCGATCTGGCCGTGCTGAAGATCGAGGCGACCGGACTGCCGTTCGTGCAGTTCGGCAACAGTGAAACCACGCGCGTTGGCGATTGGTCCATTGCCATTGGCAATCCGTTTGGCCTGGGCGGCACCGTCACCGCCGGCATCATTTCCGCCCTGCACCGCGATATCGGTTCGGGCCAATATGATCGCTATATCCAGACTGATGCCAGCATCAACCAGGGCAACAGCGGCGGGCCGCTGTTCGATCTGGCTGGCAACGTGATCGGTATCAACACCGCCATCTTCTCGCCCACCGGTGGCAACGTTGGCCTGGGCTTTGCCATTCCGGCTGAACTTGCCAAGCCGGTGGTCGATCAGCTGAAGGCGACCGGTGCGGTCAAGCGCGGTTATCTGGGTGTCGCCATCCAGCGGCTTTCGGCCGATATCGCCGCCGGCCTGGGCCTGCCCAAGGACAAGGGCGAGATTGTTGCCAGCGTCGAACCCAACGGCCCGGCCGCGCGCGCCGGCGTGCGCCAGGGCGACGTGATCGTGACGGTGGCCGGCCGCGAGGTGAATTTCGACAACAGCCTTTCGTACATCGTTGCCACCACGCCGATCGGCTCCACCATCCCGATCGAAATGATCCGCGAAGGCAAGCGCCTGAAGGTAAACGCCATCATCGCGCAGCGCCCCTCCGAAGCCGTGGTGGCCCAGCGTGCTGGCCTGCCTTCGGACGACGAACCGACCGCTGAAGACACCAGCAAGGCCCCCGGCATCGAAGCCGCCAAGGCCAGCCTGGGCATCACCCTGCAGCCGCTCACCCCGGTGCTGCGCCAGCAGCTGAAGCTGGATGAAAAGGTGCAGGGCGTGGTAATTGCCGGCATCAGCCCGTCGTCAGACGCAGCCACCAAGGGCCTGCAGCGCGGCGACGTCATCCTGAAGATCGGCCAGAAGCCGGTGACCAGCCCGGCCGAAGCCGCCGCGGCCGTGGACGCCGAACGCAAGGCCGGCAAGGATACGGTGCTGATGCTGGTGCAGCGCGGCAACACGCCGGGCCGCTATACCGGCGTGAAGCTGATCCCAGCGAAGGGCTGAGGCCTCTGCCAAAACGGAAAAGGGGGGCGGGTGACCGCTCCCCTTTTTCGTTACAGCGCCCGTTCGTAGATGCGGTAGGTGCGCGTCACGTGGCTGTCGATGGCGTCGGCGATGGAGCGCATCGGGCCGTTGTCATCAAGGATCCAGCCGATTTCGCCTTCGCTGGCGCCGAATTCCGTCACGGCAACGCGGCGGATATATTCGATCATCTGGAACGCCATCAGCGATGCGACGCGGTGGCCCTGCAGCGATTTCCTGATGCCCATCAGCGGCACGCGCATGCGCTTCACCTTGGGCGCGCGCAGCCGCCACAGCAATTTCGCCCAGCCGAACGGGAAGAGATTGCCGTTCAGATCGCGGGTCAGCTCGTTGATGTCGGGCAGGGTGATCATGAAGCCAACCGGCACGCCTTCATATTCGGCCACGCGCACGAGGCCTTCGAAGATGATCGGTTTCAGCTTCTTCCCGACATAGGCGATTTCGGCCGGGGTGAGCGGCACGAAGCCCCAGTTATCCGACCAGGCATCGTTGAGGATATCGAGGATCAGCGCGGCTTCCTGGTCGAACTTGCTCTTGTCCACCGGCCGCGTCACCAGCTTGGCGTTGCGTTCCGAAAAGGCGACGATGCGCTGCACCATTTCCGGGAAGGGCTGGGCGATCGGCAGCGACCAGCAGTGCAGATCCTTGACGCCCTGATAGCCGCGCGCCGCCACCATCCGTTCGTAAGTGGGCAAGTGATGCCCCATCATGACCGTAGGCGGGCCTTCAAATCCCTGCACCAGCAGGCCCGGTTCATCCCAGACTGACAGGCTGAACGGGCCCATCGCGCGGGTCATGCCCTTTTGGCGCAGCCAGTCTTCGGCCGCATCGAACAGCGCTTCGGCCACGGCTGGATCGTCGATGCACTCGAACATGCCGAAATGGCCGGTGCCGGGGCCAGCGCCAGGCGCGCCGGGGGCAATCACCAGTTGATCGACCTGCGCCGAAATGCGGCCAACCACTTCGCCATCCTTCAGAGCCAGCCAGAAGGCGGCTTCTGCATGGCCGAACCACGGATTGGACTTCTCCCCGCCGATAAGACCGAGCATTTCGGATTTCAGCGGCGGCACCCAGTGCGGATCATTGGCGTAGAGTTTCCACACCAGATCGACGAAGGCCTTGCGGTCGGCAGCGCTTTCAACGCGCTTGAGGGTGATAGTGCTCATCGCTGGCGGTGATACGAATCAATCAAGGCAGAATGGCGGCGATCATTCTTCCGTGCGGATCAGCACGGCCTCGCCAATCAGCAGGAACAGCAGGAACGGCGCCCAGGCCGCCATCAGCGGCGGTACGGTGCCGAAATTGCCCATCGCCAGCATGAAATTGTCGGCCACGAAAAAGGCGAAGCCCAGCGCCATGCCGATCACGGCGCGCACGAACAATTTGCCCGATCGCGCCAGCCCAAAGGCGGCGACCGCGCCGAGCAGCGGCATCAGCACGGCCGACAAGGGCCCCGAAATCTTGTGCCAGGCCGCGGCCTCCAGCACATCGGTGGGCTTGCCGGCGGCGCGCTGTTCGCCGATCTGCGGCCACAAATCCCACAGCGCGATGAAATTGGGATTGATGCTGGTGGTGTTGAACTGGCGCGGCACCACCTCGGTTGCGAAATCCAGGCTCGCCCGCGTTTCAAGGCCACCGCTGGCCACATCGAACAGGCGCACATCGCTTAATCGCCAGCCGCCGCCGATCGGCGTGGCGCTGGCCGCCATCACCACCTGCACCAGTCCATTGTCGCGCCGATCATAGATGGTGACGCCGGTGAGGCGCGTGCCGTCGCCGCGCCCGGCCACAGCATCGGCGTGGAACAGATCATCGCCGCCGCGCACCCAGCTTTGCGTGCTCTTGGGCGCAGCGGTGGGGGATTTCCGATATTCCTGTTCCTGCCAGGCCTTCAGCGTGGCGCTGGCGCGGGTGCCGATGCGTTCGTTCCACAGGAAATTGGCCGCAGCCACGCCCAGCGCCGCCACCATCAGCGGCGCCAATATATGGTGCGCGGAAAGGCCGGCGCCCTTGAAGATCACCACCTCGCTGTTCTGGTTGAGCGTGGCCAGCGTCACCAGCGTCGCCAGCAGCACCGAAAACGGCAGGAACAGCTGCACGATCTGCGGTGTGCGCAAGGAAACATAGACCCACAGATCGGATTCGGTGTTGCCGGCCGCCGCCAGCACCTTGCCGGATTCCGAGAGCAGATCGAGCGACTGCAGGATCACGGTGAGGCCCACGATGAAGGCCGCGACGCGCACCAAGAACATGCGCGCGGTGTACCAGGCGATGGTGCGCGACGGGAACAGGATGGAAAGGAGCTTCACGGTACGCGTTTACCCGGCCGACAACACGTCGTCGGACCAGTTCTGGCGCCGCACCAGTTTGCCGGCGAGGCCGGAAAGGAAGCCGGTAATCTTGCCGAACCAGCGATCCAGCGCGCCGATCGGCTGGCCGCCGGGCCGTTCCAGCACGCGGAACAGCCACAGCGCGACGCCAAGGAACAGGGCAAAGGGCACCCATTGCGCCAGCACCGGATCAATTCGGCCCAGCGTGCCCATGCGTTCGCCATATTCGGTGAACTTGTGGAAGGTGACGAGCGCGATGATGGAAAGGAACACGCCCAGTGCCGAGGTCGAACGCTTCGGCGGTACCGCCATCGGCAACGCCAGGAACGGCAGCAGGAACATGATCACGCACTGCACGATGCGGCGATTGAAACTGGCCGAGGCGCTGCGCTGCTCGGTCGCGTCGGTGGCGGTGACCATGGTGTGCAACAGTTCCGGCAGGGTGGCTTCCAGATTGCCTTCGCCGCGTTTGCGGAAGGTGGCCATTTCCGGCAGCCGGATCGGCAGATCATGCTGGGCAAAGGCCAGCACGCGCGGCGTAGCGCCAGGCTTGGGGCTGTGCACCAGCGTGCCATCGCGCAGGCGCAGAAGGATATATTCGGGATCGTCGGTCGCCAGGAAGGTGCCGCGCGCGGCGGTGGCGGCGACGATCTGACCATCCTTGCCAGCGGCGCGCACGAACAGACCGCGCAGATCGGCGCCCTGGTTGCGGGATTCCTCTACCCGCAATGTGAGCCCGCCACCGAGATTGGCGAATTCGCCCACCTTGATCGAAGCGCCGAGCGCACCGGAACGCAATTCGAAGCGCAGATTTTCATAGGCATAGCGGGTGACCGGTTGCAGCCAGCCGACGATGCCGAAATTGACCACGGCAAACACCGCGGCAAACACGAACGGCACGCGCAGCAGCCGCTTGTACGACACGCCCACGGCCAGCAGCGTATCGAGTTCAGACGACATGGCCAGCCGGCGGAAGGCCAGCAGGATGCCCAGCATCACGCCGATCGGGATGCCCAGCGACAGATATTCCGGCAGCAGATTGCCCAGCATGCGCCAGACGACGCTGACCGGCCCGCCTTCGTTGATGACGAAATCGAACAGGCGCAGCATGCGATCAAGCACCAGCAGCATGGCGGCCACCACCAGCGTGCCGAACAAGGGCACGATGATCAGGCCGAACAGATAGCGATCGATGCGCTTGGTCACGCCGCGGGCAAAGTCCTTCTCCGGGCGCGACGGCGACCGGACGGCTATCCTATAGCCGCCCGGGATGGCCCCGTCATGAACAAATCAGGCGTGTTCGTGCAGGGCCAGTTGGGCCATCTGGGCGGCCTGTTCGAACTTGGCGAGCACGATGTCGATCTGCTCATCGCTGTGCAGCGCGCAGATGGAGCAGCGCAGCAGGAACACGCCAGCCGGCGTGGCGGGCGGCCGGCTCATGTTCACATAGACGCCCAGCTCGATCAGGGTGGACCACATCAGCGCGGTGGTTTCCTGATCCGGCATCAGCACTGAAACAATGGCGCTTTCCGGCGTATCGGTGGCGAGGCGGAAGCCGCGTGCCTTCAAGCCGCCGTGCAGGCGCCGCGTCGCTTCCCACAGCCGGGCGCGCTTGTCGTGCGCCGTCATCAGCTTGCGGATGCTGGTGGTGGAACAGGCAATCACCGCCGGCGGCAGCGAGGCGGTGAAGGTGTAGGGCCGGCAGACCAGACGCAGGATTTCGAACTTGGGGTGGTTCGATACGCAGAAGCCGCCGACCGTGCCGACCGATTTGGAGAAGGTGCCGACGACGAAATCGACATCGTCCGCCACGCCCTGTTCTTCATAGACGCCGCGGCCATGCTCGCCGAAGAAGCCCATGCCGTGGGCTTCATCGACCAGCACCATGGCACCGTGCGCCTTGGCCACCGCCACCAGTTCCGGCAGCGGCGCAACATCGCCCAGCATCGAATAGACGCCTTCCAGCACCACCAGCTTGCCGGCTTCGGGCGGCAGGCGCTTCAGGCGCTTTTCCAGATCGGCAACATCATTGTGGCGGAAGCGCACGATATCGGCGTTGGACATCTTGCAGCCATCATAGATGCTGGCGTGGCTGTCGGCATCGAGGATTATGAAATCGCCCTTGCCGGCCAGCGTGGAGACCATGCCGAGATTGGCCTGGTAACCGGTGGAGAACACCATGGCGTGGGACATGCCATAGAAGTCTTTCAAGGCTTCTTCGCAGGCGGCGTGGGTCTGATAGGTGCCATTCAAGACGCGGCTGCCGGTGGTGCCGGCACCGAAATCGGTGAGCGCCTGCCGGCCGGCTTCGATCACATCGGCATCGAAGGTCATCCCCATGTAGTTGTAGGTGCCGAGCAGGATGGTGTGGCGGCCCTTGATGATGGCTTCGGTGGGGGAAAGCACCTTTTCCATCACGATGCCGAACGGATCGCGGATGCCAGTGGAGAGCAGCCCGGCGTGTTCGGCGATCAGCGGATCATATTTGGCGAGAAGATCGAGGACAGGAGGATTTGTCATTGCCTCAACCCTTCTTGGCGACCAGCCCGGCCACGGCATCGGCAACCTGGCCGATGGTTTCCAGATCGGGGAGCAGGTTCAGCGGGATCATGATGTCCCACTCGTCTTCCATGCTGGCGACAAGGTCCATCACGGTCAGGCTGTCCATTTCCATGTCGCCGGCAAAGCTGGTGGCTTCGGTGAGTGCCACCTTCTTGGTGTTCAGCGGCTCGATCAGTTCGATGATGCGGGCGTAAACGGTTGCGCGGTCGGTCATGAAGGCTCCAATGATAGGCTTTCTTGGCCCCTTGCCCTCACATCATGGCCAAATTGCGGAGCGCAGGCGTTGGTGCCATCATGCCGCGCATGGGGGACACAACCGAAATCAGTAACCACGCGACAACCGAGGGCGCGCCGCCGCCGCTTGCGGGTGTCAGCCACGCCAACGCCATCCATCTTCTGCGCACCATGCAGCAGCACCATGTCACGCTGTCGGCGATGGCCGATCAGAAGGCCAGCATCATCATCGGGGTCAATTCGGTGGTGTTTGCGCTGGTGGTGAAGGAAGCCGCGACCAACCCGGCGCTTTTGGTGCTGGCGGCGTCGTCCGGGCTGGCCGCGGTGCTGTGCATGTTGGCGGTGCTGCCCAAACTGGGTGGCGGGAAGGGGCCGGCAGCTCCTCCCAACCTGTTGTTCTTCGGCGGTTTCACCCAGTTGAGCGAGGCAGACTGGATTGACTGGCTGGAGCGCACCAACGCCGATGATCATGCCATCCAGGTGGCCATGGCCCGCGATGTCTATCAACTGGGCCAGGTGCTGGCGCAGAAGAAGTATAAATATCTCGGCTGGGGTTATCGCGTGATCATCGGCGGGCTGATCGCCACCTTTGTCGTGTTCCTGCTCCAGACGGCGCTGGGGCTATAGCCAGCCGCGTTACAGCCAACCTCTTTGGCGGTAATCGCGCACCGTATCGGCCATGCCATCATCCAGCCCGATCTGCGGCTGCCAGATGGCGCCGAGCTGTTCATTGCCGCCGCGCGCCACCCAATCGGGATGCGCAAGATAGAAGGCCCGGTCGCGGCTGAGCTTGGGCAGTTCGCCCTTCCAGCCGGCCATCAACGTGGCCACGCTGGCGGCCAGGCCGAGCAGTCGGTTGCTGATCGGGATCATGCGGGCGCGGGCGCGGCCCATCGCGCGGGCCATCGCGCTGGCATGCTGGCCGTGGGTATAGCCGCCGGACCCATCATCGATTTCCAGGATCTCGCGGGATGGGCCGGCGTTTGCCAGCGCAAGCAGGGCGCGGGCCAGATCATCGACATGAATCAGGCTGATGCGGGCGCCAGGCCGTCCGGGAGCAAGGCCCAGGCCGAAGCGCGCCAGGCTGAACAGATCGCGCATCTCGGCATCGCCGGGGCCATAGACGCCGGGCGGGCGCACGATCACCCAATCAAGGGTGCTCGCCATCACGAGGGCATCGCCTTGCGCCTTGGATGCGCCATACAGTGAAAGCCGCGGTTCGCGCGCGGCGAGGCTGGAGACGTGGATAAAGCGGCTCGCGCCGGCAGCGGCGGCCAGCACATTGGCGGTGCCGGTGACATTGCCGGCCACGAAGCCGGCTTCATCGGCCGCGTTGACCACCCCGGCGATGTGCAGCACGGCCGCCGCGCCCTCGCACAGCCGGGCCAGCGCGTGCGTGTCGTCGAGATCGCCCAGCACCCATTCCACGCCAGGCTGCGGCGGCTGCGGCCGGCGGGTAAGGGCGCGCACGGGGCGATTGGCGAGCGCCACGACGCGGCGGCCGACGAAGCCGGTGGCGCCGGTGAGGGCGATCGGGAGGAGCGCGCCGGGCGCGGTGATTTCGGTCATCGGCTGGCGCGACGCTGACAGCGCGGCGCTTTAAGCCGCTACTTCAAACGGCTGAATCTCACCCGACAGATACTGCAACCGCGCCTTGGAGCGGCTCAGCTTGCCCGACGAGGTGCGCGGCAGGGTGCGCGGCGGCACCAGTTCAACCACGCAGCTCATGCCGGTGATGGCCTTCACCTTGGTCTTGATGGCGTCGCGCAGCTTGATGCGTTCATCGTTGCAGCTGGTGCGGCACTGCACCAGAACGGCGGGGGCTTCCTCGCCTGACGGGGTGGTGACCGAGAAAGCGGCGATGTCGCCGGCCTTGAAGCCGGGCAGCTGCTCGATCGCCCATTCGATATCCTGCGGCCAGTGGTTCTTGCCGTTGATGATGATCATGTCCTTGGCGCGGCCGACGATGTAGAGCGAGCCATCCTTCATGTAGGCCATGTCGCCGGTGTCGAGCCAGCCGTCCTTCAAGCAGGCGGCGGTGGCTTCCGGATCGCGGAAATAGCCGGCCATGATGCCGAGGCCCTTCACGAACACGCGGCCGATCTTGCGGTCGGGCAGCAGCTTGCCGTTTTCATCACGCACTTCGATGGTGAGTCCGGGCACGGCCTTGCCGCAGTTGACGATGGCGCGATAGCGGGTGGGCAGGCGGTGATCAGCGCGCGGCTCGGTGGCGCCCGACAAGGTGCGCTCGTCGATCAGGTCGCACTGGATGCCTTCACCCACCGGCATGATGGTCACGGCCAGCGTCGCTTCGGCAAGACCATAGCTGGGCAGGAAAGCGCTGGCCTTGAAGCCGGCGGGCGCGAAGGTGTCGACAAAGGCCTGCATCACTTCCGGGCGGATCATGTCGGCCCCGTTGCCGGCAACGCGCCAGCGCGACAGGTCATAACGTTCGGCAACCGGGATCGACGGCGAGATGCGGCGGGCGCAGATGTCGTAGCCGAAGGTGGGCGAATAGCTGAGCGAGGCATCCGGGTTGCGGCTGATCAGCGTGAGCCACGACAGCGGGCGGCGGGCGAAATCTTCGGTGGCGAGATAATCGACCGACACCTGGTTGGACATCGGGGCGAGCATGCAGCCAACGAGGCCCATGTCGTGATACCAAGGCAGCCAGCTCACCACCCGGTCGCCTTCGGCGGCATGGGTGCAGGTGGCGTGGGCCGAAAGATTGGCCAGCAGCGCTTCGTGGGTGACAGCCACTCCGTGCGGAAAGCGGGTGGAGCCCGACGAATATTGCAGATAGGCGATGTCGGTCGGCTTGGCCTTGGGCAGGGCGACGTCAGGCGCTTCGCCGCTGAACCACTCGTCCCAATCATGGGCGGCGCACAGGCCGGTGGCGGCATCCTTCACGATATCGTGCAGGCCGGGCGGGGAGAGCAGCATCAGCGGATCGCAGCTGGTGAGCTGCACCCGGATCTGATCGACATAGGCTTCGCGGCCGCCAAAACTGGTCGGCAGCGGCAGCGGCACCGGCAGCGCGCCGGCATAGATGGCGCCAAAGAAGGCGGCAGCAAAGCCGGCACCGGTTTCAGCGATCAGGGCGATACGGTCACCGGGCTGCACGCCTTCGGCAATGAAGTGCGCGGCGTGGCGGCGGGCATCGGCGGCGAGTTCCGAAAAGGGGTAAGCGCGCACCAGATCGGCGCGGGCATCGTGGAAGTTGAAGCCCTTCTGCCCCTGCGCGGCGTAATCCAGAGCATCACCGAGCGTGGCGAAATTGGAGCGGCGCTGCGGCAGCGCATCGCTGGTGGCAGTGGGTTTCAGCGTCGAGGCTGAAGCGGCCTGGGGGGTGTCGGCCATCGGTATCTCCCTTGCCGCAACGCCAGAGCCCGACCCGGCCCGCGTTGCATGTCATTTTTCTACACCATGGCTGTTGCACGCGGGGGCGTTCAAATTCCGGCCCGAAAGTGGCAGGAAAGTGGCATGGATAATGAAATGCAAGGAAATGGCCGCCCAAAGCGCGGTGGCGAGCGCCGGGTCCCGCCGCCGCTGGACGAGGCTGGCTTGCGCGATCTGGCCCTGCACTATGCCGCGCGCTTTGCCACCACACGGCTGAAATTGCTGCGTTATCTGGCCCGCAAGCTGAAGGAGCGCGGCTGGGCCGGGGATCAGCCGGCCCCACTGGAAGCGCTGGCGGACCGGCTGGCAGAGCTGGGTTATGTCAATGATGCCGCTTTTGCGGCCATGAAAAGCCGGGCAATGGCGGCGCGCGGCCTGGGCTACGCCCGCGTGACGGAGCAGTTGCACGCGGCTGGAGTCGGCGAGGCTGATCGCGGTGAGGCCCCCGATGAGCAGGCGGCGCTGGCCACCGCCCTGTCCTTTGCGCGAAGGAAGCGGCTGGGGCCGTTTGCGCGCGAACGCAGCGATGATCCGGCAGCCCGGCAAAAGGCGCTCGCTGCCATGCTGCGCGCCGGGCACGCGATGGGCGTGGCGCGGCAGATATTGGCGGCGCGCAGCGCGGCGGAAGCGGAAGCGTTGATTGCCGGGGATTGATCAGCGCAGCAGTTGACGGGCACCGCCCGACCAGCTGATCACCAGCCCCAGCGCCTTGCCCATCACCTCGCCGGTGAGGGCAAAGCGCTGTGGCCGCGGATCGCCGACCTGTTCGAAGGCGAGGGTAAGGCGGGGTTCGGCAGCGACGAGCGCCATGACGGCCAGAACGACCAGACCGATGCGGGACGCCAGCATGCGTGCCATGGAATCTCTCCCCGATTAGGCATTCGGAAATGCCGCCGGCTGGCTTGACCGGCGATGAATGGCGGCGGCTGAAAAATCTTTGTTGCGACTGATTATCATTATTGCCTCTGCCGCGCGCCACCGCTAAAGCGATTGCGAATGAGTTGCAATAAGAGGTCGCGTTTCATGGTCGGTCACCTATTCCGGGCATTTTTGCGGGCCCGCCATGCTGTGCTGTTGGCAACGGCCCCGCTGCTGCTGGCCACTCCGGCTTTCGCTGCGCCGGCCGCCGAATCACTGGCGGTGACGGCCGCGGCTGGCGATTCCGCGCCCGATACCGAGATCATCGTGGTGGGCGATGCCATCCGCGCCGGGCAGATCGCCGGATCGACGGCGCTGGTGACCGAGACGGATCTGAAGCGCAGCCGCGTGTTCACGGTGAATGATGCACTGCGCCAGGTCGCCGGCTTGTTCCCGCGCGATGAAGAAGGCGCCGGCGCCCGCCCCAATATCGGCATCCGCGGGCTCAACCCGGTGCGGTCCACCAAGGTGTTGCTGCTCGAAGATGGCGTGCCGCTGGGCTATGCGCCCTATGGCGACAATGCCAGTTACTATCACCCGCCGATCGAGCGTTTCACCAGTCTGGAGGTGCTGAAGGGTGCCGCCCAGGTGCGTTTCGGCCCGCAGACGATTGGCGGTGCCATCAACTACATCACCCCGGCCACGCCGGAGCAGTTGACCGCGCGCTTCACTGGCAGTGTGGGCAATCGCGACACGGTCAACCTGGATGGCATGGTCGGAGGGCAGGCGCTGGGCGGCGGGCTGCTGCTGCACGTGAATCACAAGCAGACCGACGGCAACCGCGACAACCAGCATCTGCGCTTCACCGATATTTTTGTGAAGGGCAGCTGGGACCTTGGTGCCGATCACGGCATTACCCTGAAGCTGTCGCGTTTCCGGGAAGACAGCCAGGTGACCTATTCGGGGCTCACGCGGGCCGAATTTGCCGCCGATCCGCGCGGCAACGTGTTTGTGAACGATGATTTCCAGATCGAACGCCTGAATGCCACTTTTTCGCACCGCTGGACGCTGTCGAGCGCGGCGACGCTGAAGACCACGGCCTATTATCACCACTTCGCCCGCGACTGGTGGCGGCAATCATCGAACAGCGGCCAGCGCCCGAACGATGCCAGCGATCCGGCGTGCGGCGGCATGGCCAACCTGGCCACGACGTGCGGCAACGAAGGGCGGCTGCGCGATTATGATACGTGGGGGCTCGAAAGCCGGCTGGGCCTTGATCATGATGATCTCGGCCTGGGCTTTGGCGGCGAGACCGAGCTGGGCATCCGCTTCCACGAGGAACGCCAGCGCCGCCGCCAATGGAATGGCGACACGCCCACCGCGCGCACGCCCGGCACTGGCGTGAACGGCGGCGTGCGCGAGAACAACGAGCGCGATGCCTCGGCCTTCTCGGCCTTCATCCAGTCCCGCCTGCAGCTCGGCGATTTCGCCATCATCCCCGGCGTGCGCGCCGAGTTCATCGATTTCGCTCGCCGCAATCTGCCGGTGGACGTGATCGCCGGCGGCCGCCCCACCGGCGCGCAGACCGCGCCGAGCGAGGGCCGCCAGACCCTGGACAAATTGCTGCCCGGCATCGGCATGACCTGGCGCGTGGCCGGCGATGTCACGCTCTATGGCGGCGTCCATCGCGGCTTCGCCCCGCCGCGGGTGGAGGATATCATCACCCCGGCCGGCGGCTCGGTCGATCTGGATGCGGAACTCAGCTGGAACTGGGAAGCCGGCGTGCGCGGCAGCATCGTGAAGGGCATAAAGGGCGATGCCACCTTCTTCGTGATGGATTTCGCCAACCAGATCATCCCGCAATCGGTGGCCGGCGGCATTGGTGCGACGCTCACCTCGGCAGGCCGCACGCTGCATCGCGGCGGCGAGCTGTCGCTCACCCTTTCGAGCCGCGATGCTGGCTGGACCGATGCGGAAACCGACGTGTTTGCCCGCTTGGCCAGCACTTGGGTGGCGACCGCGCGGTACAGCAGCACCCGGATCGCCACCGTGCCTTGCTTTGACGGTGCCGCCGCCGGCACGTTGGTTGCTACCGGCGCTGGTGCGGTGCCGTGCGGCGCAGCGCGTGACGTGAAGGGCAATCGTCTGCCCTACGCGCCGGAATGGCTGATTTCGGGGGCGGTGGGCATCGAGCACAAGGGTTTTACCGGCCAGGTGGAAGTGGTGGGCCAGTCCAGCATGTTCGCCGATGATGTGAACCTGGTGGCCGTCACACCCGATGGCCAGCGCGGCCGCATTGGTGGCTGGGCGCAGGTGAATGTCGCCGTCTCCTACGGGCCGCCGCAAGGCAATTGGGAAGTGTTCGTTTCGGCGCGCAACCTGTTTGACCGGCTGTATGTGATCGATCGCGCCCGCGGCGTGCTGCCCGGCCAGCCGCTGATGGTGCAGGGCGGGTTCACCGTCCGTTACTGATCGGTCCCGGATGCAAAAAAGGGCGGCGGTGCCGCTGTGGCACCGCCGCCCTTTTCTGTTGGCGGAAGGATCAGGCCTCCGTGGCGGGCGCCGGCAGCGCCTTGGGGGCTTTCTTGGCCTTCAGCTTCTTGATCGCCGGCACGATCTCGAACGACAGATCCTCGTCCTTCACGTGCACGCGCACTTCGCCGCCGTTGACCAGCTTGCCGAACAACAGTTCCTCGGCCAGCGGCTGCTTGATCTTCTCCTGGATGAGCCGGCCCATCGGGCGGGCGCCATAAAGGCGATCATAACCGCGGGCGATCAGCCACGCCTTGGCTTCTTCCGTCAGGCTGATGTGCACATCGCGATCGGCCAGCTGCATTTCCAGCTGCAGCACGAATTTGTCGATCACCATGGCGACCACCGATGGCGGCAGGTAACCGAACGGCACGGTGGCATCCAGCCGGTTGCGGAATTCGGGTGAGAACATCTTCTTGATGGCTTCCTCGTCCTCACCGATCCGGGTGGTGGCGCCGAACCCAATGCCTTCACGCGCCATGTCGGCCGCGCCGGCGTTGGTGGTCATGATCAGGATGATGTTGCGGAAATCCACCGTCTTGCCGTGGTGATCGGTGAGCTTGCCGTTGTCCATCACCTGCAACAGGATGTTGAACAGATCGGGGTGGGCCTTTTCGATT
Organism: Sphingomonadales bacterium 32-65-25; assembly: GCA_002280855.1. Taxonomy (GTDB): domain Bacteria; phylum Pseudomonadota; class Alphaproteobacteria; order Sphingomonadales; family Sphingomonadaceae; genus Sandarakinorhabdus. Next base: position 269,853 of record NCEU01000008.1, read on the forward strand.
TCGTCGAGCAGCAGCACCGAATGCGGCTGCTGATCGACGGCATCGGTGAGCAGACCGCCCTGATCGAAGCCGACATAGCCGGGAGGCGCACCGATCAGCCGGCTGACCGAGTGGCGTTCCATATATTCCGACATGTCGAACCGGGTGAGCGGGATGCCCAAGATGCTGGCCAGCTGCTTGGCCACTTCGGTCTTGCCAACCCCGGTGGGGCCGGAAAACAGGTAGGAGCCGATCGGCTTGTTGGGTTCACGCAGGCCCGCCCGCGCCAGCTTGATGGCGCTGGACAGTTTTTCGATGGCGGCATCCTGGCCGAACACCACCCGCTTCAGATCGCCTTCCAGCGTCTGCAACTGGGTCTTGTCGTCGGTAGAAACGCTCTTGGGCGGAATGCGCGCCATGGTGGCGATCACCGCTTCCACTTCCTTCACGCCGATGCTCTTCTTGCGCTTGTTTTCGGGCAGCAGCATCTGCGACGCGCCGGTTTCGTCGATCACGTCGATGGCCTTGTCGGGCAGCTTGCGATCGTTGATGTAACGCGCCGAAAGCTCCACCGCGGCCTTGATGGCATCGGCCGTGTATTTCAGCTTGTGATGCTCCTCATAGGAAGGCCGCAGACCCATCAGGATCTTGATCGAATCCTCGATGCTGGGTTCGTTCACATCGATCTTCTGGAAGCGGCGCAGCAGGGCGCGATCCTTCTCGAAGTGGTTGCGGAACTCTTTGTAGGTGGTCGAACCGATGCAGCGGATGGCGCCGGACGACAGCGCGGGCTTGAGCAGGTTCGATGCATCCATCGCGCCGCCGCTGGTGGCGCCAGCGCCGATCACCGTGTGGATTTCATCGATGAACAGCACGGCGTGCGGCAGCTTTTCCAGCTCGTTCACGACATTCTTCAGCCGTTCCTCAAAATCACCGCGATAGCGTGTGCCGGCAAGCAGCGCGCCCATATCAAGGCTGTAGATGACGGCGGGCAGCAGCACATCGGGCACCTGGCCTTCGACGATCTTGCGGGCCAGGCCTTCGGCGATCGCCGTCTTGCCCACGCCCGGATCTCCCACATAGAGCGGGTTATTCTTGGAACGGCGGCACAGGATCTGGATGGTGCGATCCACCTCGGCATGGCGGCCGATCAGCGGATCGACCTTGCCGATCTTGGCCTTCTCGTTGAGGTTGACGGTGAACTGCTTGAGGGCGCTTTCGCCGCCTTTCTTGTCGCTCTTCTCCGCCTTGGCCGGCTTTTCTTCCGGCTCTTCCCGATCAGCCGAGCCCTTGGGTGGCTTGGCTTCGGACTGGCCGGACTTGGCGATGCCGTGGCTGATGAACGAAACCGCGTCGAGCCGCGTCATGTCCTGCTGCTGCAGGAAGAACACCGCGTGGCTTTCGCGTTCGGAAAACAGCGCGACCAGCACGTTGGCGCCGGTCACTTCTTCACGACCAGAGCTTTGCACATGCAGGATGGCGCGCTGCACCACGCGCTGGAAACCGGCGGTGGGCGACGGATCAACGCTGGCATCGGCCTTCAGCGCCTGCAGTTCGGTATCGAGATAGCGGATCAACTGGCCCTGCAGTTCTTCCAGATCGACATTGCAGGCCTTCATCACCTGGGCGGCGTGGGTATCGGTGGTCAGCGCCAGCAGCAGATGCTCCAGCGTGGCATATTCGTGGGTGCGGCGCGCGGCTTCGGCCAGCGCGTTGTGCAGGGTCTTTTCAAGTTCGCGGGTGAACGAGGGCATCAACATCTCCGTGGCGCGCCCTTCGGGGGAAAGGAGCGCCGTTGGCCGGCCCGGCCGTATGGAGGGCCTACAACCAATGTCTGCCCGGCTGGGCCAGATATCAAGGGGCAAACGGCCCACTGCAACACGTTTGTAATGTCGCAGTGATGTTTGCGAGCCTCTGGCCAGCCGGGCAGCGGCGCGGCATGATGGTCTTCACCCGTGGAGACACCGATATGCGCCTGATGCTGCTTGCCCTTTCACTGATCGCCACGCCGCTGGCGGCCCAACAGCCCGCGATGACTGCCCCCGCCGGGGTGGCGGCACCCGGTTATGTCGCCAACCGCCCGCCGCTGGCCTTGTTGCGTTTGCTGCCGCCGCCGCCCGAGGCCGGCAGCACCGAGGAACAGGCCGACAAGTTTCTTTATCGCCAGAGCCGTCGCGGCATTGGCAGGCCGCTGTGGCAACAGGCTGTTGCACAACTCAGCGTGACCAGCCCCAGTTTCGTGAAAACGCTGAGCTGCGCGCTGGGCGCCACGCTCACCCCGCAAACGACGCCGGCGACCATGACCCTGCTGCGCCGCGCCGGGGCCGATTTGGCGCGCGGCGTGAATGCCGCCAAGGACTTTTACAAGCGCCCGCGCCCGTTCACCACGGATAACGGCAAGGCTTGCGACCCGGATGCGGCGGTGGACGGTGGCAAGGCGCTCGGCTTTGCCTATCCGTCCGGCCATTCTGCGGTGGGCTGGCTGTGGGGTCTGATCCTGGCCGATGTGCGGCCTGAACGCAGCGCCGCGCTGCTGAAGTTCGGCAAGGCCACCGGCGATCTGCGCATCGCCTGCCGGGTACACTGGGCGTCAGACGTGACCGGCGGCCGGCTGATGGCCACCGCGCTCTATCAGCAGATCGCGGACGCAGCGGATTACAAGGCGGATCTGTTGAAGGCCAAGGCGGAACTGAGCCTGGCGCCGGTGCCGGAAGGCTGCCCGGCCAGTTGATGCGGATCAGCCGGCCAGGTACAGCGATTGTAAGCGGTTGCGCTGGGCACGGTCCAGGCCTAGCTGCTCGCTGAAATAGCGGTCCAGCCCGCCGCGCGCCTCGATTTCGGCCAGGCTGGCTTCGATATAGGCGCGCTCCACGCCCATCAATGCCTGTGCCACGCCGGCCGGCAGCCGGGCAAACATGGCCATCGACGCATCAACCGGGGCGCCCGGCTTGGGCGGCTGCGGGCGATAATGGCGGTTGGAGAGCAGATAATCGGCAATGGCCGTTTCGCGGTCAACGCCCAGCGCCAGCAGGATCAGAACGGCGGCCATGCCCGTGCGGTCCTTTCCGGCCGAGCAGTTGAAGGCCAAGGGCACCCGCCCGGCCAGCAGTTCGCCGAACATGGCGCGATAATCGCCGGCGAACTGATAGGGCAGTGCGCGGTAGAACCCGGCCATCGCGGTGCGGGCCTGCTGCGGCGTCACGTCGCCGCCGCGGAAGGCGGCCATCAGCGGGGCCATGTCCAGCTCATAATCGCGGGCCAGCACCTTGGGCGTGCCGGGCGAAGGCCAGGCAACCGGTTCACGCTGGCGCTCGCCCGTGGAGCGGAAATCGCAGACGGTGCGGATGCCCAGCTTCGCCAGATATTGGTGATCTTCCAGCGTCAGCCCTGCCATGACCGCCGAGCGATACAGCACACCCCAGCGCACCGGCTTGCCGCCCGCGCCGGCATAGCCACCCAGATCCCGGAAGTTCATGCCGCCCGCCAGTGGCAGCACGCGTTCGGCAACGCGCAGCTGGCGGCCGCGTTCATCCTGCAACAGAAACCACGGCCGCGGGCTGGCGGCAGAAGGCACCACCACGCCCTGTCCACCGGCCAGCGTCGCCAGCAGCCGGCCGGCACTGCGCGGCGCATCAGGCGCCGGCAATTGCCACACGCGCACGCGTCCGCCCAGGCCCTGCCAGCGGATGGTGATGGCCTGGCCGGCCCGTTCCGCTTCGGCGCTGGCCGGGGTGACAACGGCGCGTTCGCGCGCTGCCGCCGGCTGGCTGATGGCGGGCGCAATGACCAGCAGGCTGATGGCGGTGGCTGCCGAGAGAATCGCACGCATCATGGGTGGTCCTGCCATCAGAAGTTGAAGCGAACGCCGCCCATGAAGCGCCGGCCGATCTGCTCGACCTCGGTCGGGCGGTCACGCTGGCCCAGATAAGCAACATAGACTTCGTCGGTCAGGTTGGTGGCATCGAAGAACAGCACCACCCCGTTGGTCACCTGGTAACGCACGGCGATATCGAGGTTGGCATAGCCGGCCCGGCGTTCGTCACCGGTGGAGCCGGCGCCAAAGCCGCCCAGCGTGTCCACCCAGTCGGACCGCCACTGGTAGGAGACGCGGGCCGAAAGGCCGTATTTTTCGTAGAACAGCGACGCGTTGACGATCCGGTTGGAGGTGCCGGGGAAATCGGCGCCGCTGCGATCGAAGCTGTCGAAGCTGCCGCCGATGAAGGCGATGTTGCCCTGGAAGCCAAAGCCCGACAGCGCGCCCGGCAGGAAGGTGAAGTTCTGCAGCCACGCCAGTTCAAGGCCGTACAGCTTGCCGTTGTTGCCGTTCAGCGTGCCGATCAGATCATAGTTCGAACGGTCGATGCCGCCGCTGTTGTAGATGTCGCTGTTGACCCGGGTACGGCTGTCGAACAGCACATTGTCCACCCAACGGTGATAGAAGCTGGCCGACAGCAGGCCATCGCCGGGGATATAATATTCAAGGCTGGTATCAACGCCCCAGGTATATTCCGGCTTCAGATTGGGATTGCCGCCGGTGATGGTGCCGGGCGTTGAAATGTCGCTGATGGCGGCGCCCACACGCACCTGGCCGAAGCCCGGGCGCGACACGCTGCGCTGGCCGGCGAGGCGGAACACCAGATTTTCCGCCACGTCGAACTTGGCGTTGAGGCTGGGGAACAGATCCCAATAATTGTTGCGAACCGACAGCGGCGTTGCCGCCGTGCCGATCACCAGCGTGCCGGTGCTTTCCTGCACGAAATTTTCCACCCGCAAGCCGGCGACGATCTTGCCCGCCGGCAGTTCATAGGCGGCGCTGGCATAGGCGGCGAACAGCCGTTCCTTGATGTCATAGCGTTCCTGCGGGCGGATGAAATTCTCCGGATCATAGCCGCCGGGCCGGGCTGCCAGCGCCGCTTCCAGATCAGTGCGCAGGCGCTGGTTGTCGATATAGTTGAGGCTGAGACCGGACGGGAACTGCGTGTCCCACGGCGTGGCGGTCACATAGGTGCCGGCCGGCAGCTGGCCGGGCAGGTTGACGGTGATCTGGCTGAACAGATTGCCGCGAATGTCGCGATCATCATATTGAGCGCCGAACTTCAGCGCGATGTCACCGATCTGGCCACTGATATCCGCCTTCGCCGTCCAGCTTTCCGACCGGATGCGCGACACCAGGGGCAGCGCCACGTTGAAATCAAAGCCGGCCTGATTCAGCGTCGGCAGCGCCGCGCCGCGCACCCGCGCCGGAGTGGGCGGCGTACCGGGGCCGGGCACGGTGGCGAACAGCGACAGGATCGGGAAATCCGGATTGCTGCGGTCATAGGTCAGGCTGGGGCGCAGGAACGGGTTCAGCGACTGGTTCTGAAGCACCAGCGGGATATAGCTGTTGTTGATGACGCGGGTGAAGTTGCCCCGCCAGGTCAGCGCCCAGTCCTGCGCCAGTTCATGGTCGCCGCCGGCGGTGAGCAGATAGTTGCGGTTGCGATAGTCGCTGTCAGACTTGGTGCCGCGCACCGGCACGCCAACAAGATCGCCGGCGGTGGCGGTGCGGGTGCCGGATGCTGCACCGGTTAGCTGGAACACATATTGGTTGCGTTCCTCATCATCGTTGAATTCGGTGAAGATGCCCTTCAGGAACAGGCGCTGGCCGTCGGCCGGACGGAATTCCAGTGCCGCCGAAAGCCCGTTGTTCTCGCGCGTCAGCCGATAGTTGCGGAAATCGAAGGCGGTCGGCAACCCGGCGGCATCATAGCTGTTCTCGCGATTGTCAGTGATCTGGTCACGCAGATAATGCGAACCGGCGATCAGCACGCCAACCTTGTCGTTGGACCATGAGGCGCGCAGCGAGGCCTGGCGCTGCTGGCCGCCGCCCAGTGCCATCCAGCCATAGCCCACGTCGCCGGCTACATCGAAGCCCTTGCGATCGAGCGGCGAAAAGGTCTTCATGTCGATCAGCGCCACCACCGCTTCGGACGGGATGTCTGCGGTGAGCGACTTGTTGACCACCACGCTGGACAGGATGACAGACGGGATGGCGTCGAAACGGAAGGCGCGGCTGCCACCGCCTTCGTCCACGCCGATGATCGGCACGCCATCCACCAGCACGCTGGTCCAGCGGTTGGGGGCGCCACGCACCTGGATATAGCGTTCCTGGCCCTGATCGCGCTGCACCGCGATGGCCGGAAGACGCGACAGAGCCGCTGCCGCGTTCTGATCGGGGAAGCGGCCAATGGCATCGGCGGCAAGCACGGAAACCAGATTGTCGGCCTTGCGCTGTTCCAGGATGGCCAGTCTTTGCGCGGCGCGGATCGGTGCGGTGACGACGATTTCCGAATCCTCGGCGGCGGCTTCGGCTTCGGCACCTGCAGCGGCTGCACCCTGCGCGTCTATCGCCTCACCAGCCAGCGCCGGCATCACCACCGCCAGACTGGCCACACCGGCCAGCGCAAACGTCCGCATTCGCATTGTCTTTATCCCCATCGCCTGTCCGCAATGGGAGAGGCGCTAGGGGCTGCCTATTGCGCCGCCGTGACGATTTTCTTGCACCGGCTTGAAGCTTTTGGGGCAGGATTGTTACGCGACGGATGAACAAAAAGGGCGGCTGCCATGCCGGCAGCCGCCCTTCCCGGTTTAATATTGCGCTTGGCGTTTACGCTGGCACGCTTTGATTGAACGGCGTGTCCTTGTCTGGCCGCATGTCGCCGGGCAGGCCCAGCACGCGTTCGGCGATGATGTTGCGCAGGATTTCGTCGGTGCCGCCGGCAATGCGCAGGCCGGCCGAGCCGATGTAAGACCCTTGCAGCTTGGCCAGTTCCGGATCGGCATCGGCCCCAGCCACAAAGCCATCGCCGCCCGACAGATCAAGCGCGAAGCTGGCCAGATCCTGCATGGTTTTCGCGACCACCACCTTGGAGATGGACTGTTCCGGCCCCGGCACCTGGCCCTTTGACAAGGCCGACAGCGCGCGCATCTGGGTGAGCTTGATGCCCTGATCGTTGATGTAGGTCTGGGCGATCTTCTGGCGCACGTCGCTGGCACCGATGGCGGGGCTGCCGTCCGGCGCTTCCACGCCCTTGGCCAGCTTCATCAGCGTTTCATAGCCGGGCGCGTAACGCGGCTTGCCGCCCACGGCCAAACGCTCGTGCATCAGCGTGGTCAGCGCCACCTTCCAGCCATCGCCAACGGCGCCCAGCCGGTGCGAATCATTCACCCGCACACCATCGAAGAAGACTTCGTTGAAATCGCTGCCGCCCGACATCTGCTTGATGCCCTTCACGGTCACGCCCGGTGCCTTCATGTTCACGATGAACATGGTGAGGCCCTTGTGCTTGGGCATGTTCGGATCGGTGCGGCAGACGACGATGCCGAAATCAGAGGCGTGGGCAAAGCTGGTCCACACTTTCTGGCCGTCGATCACCCATTCATCGCCTTCACGCACCGCCTTGGTGCGGATGCCGGCGAGATCGGAGCCCGCCGCCGGTTCGGAGAAGAGCTGGCACCAGACTTCCTCGCCCAGCAGCGCCTTGGGCACATAACGCTGCACCACTTCGGGGTTGCCGTGGGTGAAAACGGTGGGGATGCACATGCCAAGGCCGATGGAATAGAGGCCCTGCGGCACGTGCCAGCGGCTTTCCTCCTGGCCATAGATGATGCTGTGCATGGGGGTGAGGCCCTGGCCGCCGAACATCTTGGGCCAGGTGATGCCGGTGTAGCCGGCGGCGTGCTTCTTGGCTTGCCATGCCTTGGATCGCGCGATGAATTCCGGCAGCTTCATGCCTTCCGGGGGCGGATCGCGATATTCGGTGGCATTCTCGTTCAGCCAGGCGCGCACAACGGCGCGAAATTCGGCTTCCTGCGGGGCGTCGTTAAAATCCATCATGTCTCTCCCGAAGCTGTTTTCACCCTCGACCGCTCAATCTGTCGAGGCGCATTTCGTCACGCTGCGGCGCTGTTGCGCTGTTCCAGCGCGCGCACCAGCCGATCGGCCCACCAGCCGCGCGGGCCGAGCGCGGCGACCAGCGCCCGGTTGCGGCGGTAATAGAATTGGCAATCGCTTTCCCAAGTGAAGCCGATGCCGCCGTGCAGCTGCACATTTTCCTCGGCGCAATAGGCCAGCGCATCCAGGCTGGCGACGCGGGCGGCGGCCGCCACCTGGCGCAGTTCAGCGCCATTGGTGCCAATCATGGCGAGGCCATGCAGGGCATGGGCGCGGGCCAGTTCCAGCTTGATATACATGTCCGCACACTTGTGCTTGACCGCCTGATACCGGCCGATCTTCTGGCCGAAGGCGACGCGGGTCTTGGCATAATCCACCGTCATCGCCATCGCGGCGCCGGCGGTGCCAATGGCTTCATAGGCCAGAATCACGGCGGCGCGGTCGAGCCAATCCTGATAATCGCCGGCATTGCCGAGCGCTTCGGCCGGCGTGTTGTCCAGCGTCAGCTTGCCATGGCGGCGGACGAGATCGACGGTTTCCACCGCCGCCGTCTGCGCGCCCTTCAGATCGACGATGTACAGCTGTGGGCCATCAGCGCCAGCGGCCGCCACGATGGCGACATGGGCGACGGCAAGATCGGCCACCGGCTGCTTCACGCCGGTCAGGGCGCTGCCGCTGGACACGGTCTTCACCGTGGCCGGGCTCACGGCACCGGGTTCGCTCCAGGCGACGCACGCGATGATCTCACCGCTGGCGATGCCGGGCAACCACTTGGCCTGCTGGGCTTCCGTGCCGGCCAGCACCAGCGCTTCGGTGGCGAGCAAGGTGGAGACGAGCGGCACATGGGCGAGGCTGCCACCGGCGGCTTCAGCCAACTGGGCGACTTCCTCGACCGTGAGGCCAAGGCCGCCATGGGCTTCCGGCACGCGCGCGGCGGTCCAGCCCAGTTCGGCAATCTCTTTCCACAGGGCGGCGTCCATCGCTGCGGCGTCAGCGGCCATCGCCTTGCGCGCCGGGCCGGTGCCGGCCTTTTCGGCGAGCAATTTGCGCGCCTGTTCGCCGAGTTCCTTGGCTTCGTCGGAAAAATCGAAATTCACGGGTCCACTCCCCAAAGATGATTGGGTGGCAGATTACGCGCACGTCAGCCTTGGGCAACCTGTCGCTTTTGATTTGGGGTCACAGCTTGTGCGTGGCCATGAAGTCGTAATGCGGTCGGCATTCGTCGCGCACCCGCTCCGCCTCGCCCGTCGGCACGGGCAACGGCCCTTCGCGGCCATCAAAGCCCGTGGAAGCCAGCACGCGATTATACCAGTGCGGCGCCCACACCCCGTCAGTGTCGCGGGGGCCGGCGGGCCAGTGCAGCATGGAGTCGGTCCACGCGATGCCCAGCGCCGTGCACAGGCGAGACAGCGTCCCGGCCGGATCAGCCAGCACATCGGCCGAATCGACCACCGGCGGCGCATGGCCTAGCCGGTCCGCCTCCGTCTCGAACCAGGCGCGCTGCTGGGCGAAGCCGAGGCCTTCCGCCGTCACCACCTCGCGCTTTTCGGCGTAACTGGCGATCACCCGTTCCGGCGCGCGGATCAGGAAGGCGTGTTGGAAGCCCTTCAGGTCTCCCAACTGCACCGGGCCAACCATGTGGTGCACCATATGCTTCTGATACCATATTGGCTTCGCGCACGGCCCGGAAAGCGCGGCGGTGACGCTGTGCCAATCGCAGTCCATGTCGGCGATCACGTCGTCGGCCATCGGGTGATCGTCGCCAGTGTGGTGAAGGTAGGCGCCGTAAAACGGCTCGTCACTCACATGGCAATCGCCGCGCGCCCCAAAGCTGCGCATCATCGCCGTCGACAGGTTGCGCGGCCCTGACCACATTGCAATGCGGGTGGTCACGGCCGACCCCGCGCTACCACGTCGGCCTCGATCAGTGCGCGATACAGGCCCTGCAAGCGCGCAACCATCGGCCCACGTGCGTCGGTGAGTTTTCGCCCGTCGATGCTGGTCACGGGCACCACCCCGGCAAAGGTGCCGGTCACAAAGGCTTCGCTCGCGGAATAGACGTCGGTCAGCGAGAAATTCTTCTGGAAAACCGGGATGCCATTGTCCTCACACACCGCGATCACGTTGCCGCGCGTGATGCCGGCGAGGCAATAATCGCCCGACGATGTCCACACCTCCTCCACCCCGCGGCGGTTCTTCTTCACGATGAAGAAATGGGTGGAATTGCAGGTCGCCACAAAGCCGTGTGGATCCAGCATCAACGCCTCGTCCGCGCCGGCCTGCGTGGCCTGGATGCAGGCCGTGATGCAGTTCAGTTTTGAATGACTGTTCAACTTCGGATCCTGCACGTCCGGGTACCCGCGCCGCACGTGCACAGTGGCGAGGCGGATGCCCTTCTCGATCGTGGCGGGCAGCGGATCCTTGTACTCGGCGATGATGACGATGGTGGCCGGCGAGACCACGACGCGCGGGTCTTGATAGGGGGTGGAACGCAGCCCCCGCGTCACCATAAGCCGGATATGGCAGGCGCTCATCGCATTGGCATCGATGGTGGCGTAAATTCGCTGCTCCAGCTCCTCTCGGCTGATGCCGATATCCATGTAGATGGCCTTGGCGCCCTCCCACAGCCGATCGAGATGCTGATCAAGGAAGGCGATGCGACCGGCGTGGACACGCAGGCCTTCCCACACGCCATCGCCCAGCATGAAGCCGGAATCGAACACGCTCACCATTGCTTCGGCGCGGCGGAGCAGCTGGCCATTGACGTTGATCAGGATCGTCTCGTTGCGCGTGTCCGCAACGAAATCATGGGTGCCCAGGGATGTGGTCATGGTTGGTTACTTCTTGAACAGGCTGTCGGCCGCAGCGCGGAATTGCGCTGCGCCTTCGCGCTTGGCTTTCGTGCGCACCAGCTCCGCTTCAAGCCCCGCGATGCGCTCGTCCAGATCGACGATTGAGAGGCGATCGAGGTCCTCCCGGGCCAGATCGGCCAGCAGGTCACTCTTCTTCTTGGGCAGGTCGGCTTCGTCGAACACAATCGCTACGGTTGACCGGGCGGGCTGCCCTGTCAATATCCGTCCCATGACCATTCCTAGCCATATGACTGCCATCGACCCCGCCGCGCCGGGAGGTCCTGAGGTTCTGATTCCCGTCTCCCGCCCCGTCCCGCAGCCCGGGCCGGGCGAAGTGCTGGTGAAGGTGGCGGCGGCCGGCGTGAACCGGCCCGATGTGCTGCAGCGGCTGGGCCTCTATCCGATGCCGCCCGGCACGCCGACAATCATAGGCTTGGAAATCGCCGGCACCGTGGTGGCGGTGGGCAGCGAGGTAGCGCGCTGGCGGCCGGGTGACGCAGTATGCGCGCTGGTGGCGGGTGGCGGCTATGCCGAATATTGCACCGCGCCGGCCGGCCAGTGCCTGCCCGTGCCCGCCGGCATGAGCTTGACGGATGCCGCCGGCCTGCCGGAAACCTGGTTCACCGTCTGGTCCAACGTGATGGACCGCGGCCGGGCGCGACCGGGGGAGACGATCCTGATCCACGGCGGTACCAGCGGTATCGGCATCACCGCGCTGCAATTGGCCAAGGAAGTCGGGCTGACCGCGATTGCCACCTGCGGCAGCGATGAAAAATGCGCGGCCGCCGTGGCACACGGTGCGGCGCACGCGATCAATTACAAGACGCAGGACTTTTCGGCCGAAGTGTTGGCACTGACCGACGGCAAGGGCGTCGACATCGTGCTCGACATGGTGGGCGGCGATTATGTGCCGAAGAATATCGCCTGCATGGCCGACGATGCCCGCCACGTGAGCATCGCCTTCCAGCGCGGGCCAACGGCGGAAGTGAACCTGGCGCTTGTGATGCGCAAGCGGCTGGTGCTGACCGGTTCGATGCTGCGCCCGCGCCCCATCGCCTTCAAGACGGCGATCGCCGAAACGCTGGAAGGCGTGATCTGGCCGGCGTTCGAGGCCGGGCGGCTGACGCCGGTGACCGACATGGTGTTCCCGCTCGCCGAAGCCGCCGCCGCCCATGCGCGGATGGAGGCCGGCGCGCATGTGGGGAAGATCGTGCTCAGCGTCAGCTGACCTTCCCGCGCGGCGCGAAACGCTCTTCCCGCCATTCGCCGCTGGTCAGCACCGCCTGCAACGCAGCGAGCGCCAGACCGACATCGGCAAAGCGGGTGGTCAGCGCCGGGAAACCGAAACGCATGGCATCGGGCGGGCGCATGTCGCCGATAACACCGCGGGCGATCAACGCGGTCATCACGCGACGGGCTTCAGGGTGGCGAATGATGACGTGGGCACCGTGGCGAACAGCGGGTGGCGCGTCCACTGTGACGTCGGGCAGTGTCGCCGCGCCGGCGGCAAAGAGGTGGACGAGCTGGCGCGACTTGGCCTCGGCCTGCGCCAGATCGATCCCGTCGAACGTTTCCACCCCGGCCTCCAGCGCGCGCATGGCCAGGATCGGCGGCGTGCCGGTGAGCAGGCGGCGCGCGCCTGATGCGGGCGCATAGTCGGCGGCGAAATCGAAAGGGGCGGCATGGCCCATCCAGCCGGTCAGCGCCGGCTGCGCCGTGTCCCAGTGGCGGCGGGCCATATAGGCGAAGGCCGGCGCGCCGGGTCCACCATTGAGAAATTTGTAGCCACAGCCGACCGCGAAATCGGCCCCATCGGCATCGAGATTGACCACCAGTGCGCCCGCCGAGTGCGACAGATCCCACAGGCTGAGCGCGCCGGCCTTGTGCGCAGCAGCGCTCATCGCGGCCATGTCATGGACCTGGGATGTTACGTAATGCGCATGCGTCAGCAGCAACAGCGCCACATCGCCATCCAGCGCGGCGGCGAGATCGGCACGTTCGACGCGCTTCAGCGTGACACCGGCCAGCTGCGCCAACCCCTGCATCACATAGGCATCAGTGGGGAAGTCGCTGGCCTCCATCAGGATCGTGCGGCGGCCAGGCCGCAGCGCCAGCGCCGCGCTGGCCAGCTTGAACAGGTTGAGGCTGACCGAATCGCAGGCCACCACAGATGCGGGCTCGGCGCCGACGATTGGCGCGATGGCGGCGCCCAACGAGACTGGCAGATCGATCCAGCCGGCATCATTCCAGCTGCGGATCAGGCCCTCGCCCCACTCGCTGGCCATTGTCTGTGTCAGGCGATCGGGCAGGGCGGCGGGCAATGGCCCCAATGAGTTGCCGTCGAGATAGACGATCCCCGGTGGCAAGCGGAAGCGGGCGCGGGCGGCGCTGAGCGGATCGGCGGCATCAAGCGCGGCCAGTTGAGCGGGGGAGGGCAACATAGAGCGCCCTTGCGCCACAGTGCGCCCTCCATTACAAGCTGTCTGTGTCAAGCCGTCCCGCAAGGGGCGGCTGTTTTTATTCCGCAAAGGAGCCAAGACCATGGCCACCACCCTGCCCCTGATGCAGCATGCCACCGCCGCCTGGCTGGTGGACAACAGCGCGCTCACCTTTTCGCAGATCGCCGATTTCTGCGGCCTGCACATCCTCGAAATCCAGGCGATTGCCGATGATACCGCCGCCACCAAGCTGAAGGGTCGCGATCCGATCCGCGCTGGCGAATTGACCCGCGAAGAGCTGGACAAAGGCGAAGCCAATCCGGATTACGACATCAAGATTTCGCGCATGCCGGAACAGGCGCGTCGCACGTCGGGCCCGCGTTACACGCCGGTTTCAAAGCGCCAGGACAAGCCCGATGGCATCTTGTGGATCATCAAGAACCACCCGGAAATCACCGACGGCCAGATTTCCAAGCTGATCGGCACCACCAAAACGACGATTGCCGCCATCCGCGACAAGAGCCACTGGAACTACGCCAATCTCCAGCCGCGTGACCCGGTGACGCTGGGCCTGACCAGCCAGCGCGAAATGGATGCGCTGGTCGCGGCCGCCGCCAAGAAGGCTGGTATCGATACGACCGTCGATCCGGAGAAGGTGGAAGCCGATCGCGCCGCGCTGATCAATCAGCTGCAGGCCGAACGTTATGCCGCCGCCAATGCGCCGGAAACGCCGGTTTCGAACACGCCCGGCACCGCGCTGGAGCAGGGTGAGGCGCTGTTCCGCCGTTGATCCTGCGGTTACGCTGAAGCTTCAAGGCCCGCTCATGCCCATGGCGTGAGCGGGCTTTTCATTCCTCGCGGCCACCCAGCGGCAGCGGCAGTTCGCGCGGCGGCTCGCGGTCGAGCAGGCCGGCAGCCTTCAGATCGGCCATGCCGGGCAGGTCGCGGCGGCTGCTGAGGTTGAAGTGGGCGAGGAATTCCGGCGTGGTCGCATATTGCAGCGGCCGGCCGGGGGTTTCGCGGCGGCCGGCGGGGCGCACCCAGCCAGCTTCCATCAGCACGTCGATGGTGCCGCCGGAAACCGCAACCCCACGGATTTCCTCGATTTCCGGGCGCGTCACCGGCTCGTGATAGGCGATCACCGCCAGTGTTTCGACGCCAGCGCGGCTGAGTTTTTTCACCATCTCGCGGCTGGTGCGCAGGAAATGGCCGAGATCGGGCGCGGTCTGGAACTGCCATTTGCCGCCGCGTTCGACGAGGTTGATGCCGCGCGGTTCGTAACTGGTGGCCAGCGCCCGCAGCGTGGGCAAAAGGTCGCCGCGTTCGCCGACATGGCGGGTGATCTCGGTCAGGCTCAAGGGCGCGTCGGCCGCGAACAGGATCGCTTCCAAAGCGCGGGTCAGGGCGAAATCCACAGTCTCGTCAGTCATGACGGGCCTTCAGCAGGATGGGGGCAAAGGCGGCGCCTTGGCTCAGCGTCGCCTTGCCCTGGCGGGTGAGTTCCAGCGCGGCGACAAAGCTGGAGGCCAGCACCGAGCGGGCATAGGATTCATCGGCCAAATCGGCCGGCAGGAAGCGCGCCAGTTCCGTCCAGTCGATGCTGCGGCCGAGCAGATGTTCCAGTCGTTCAATGGCTTCGTCCAATGCCATCACCGGCCGGCGGCGGACGACATGGACGGAGCGTGAGCGCCGCGCGGTGATGGCGCCATAGGCCGAGAGCAGGTCGTAATAGCTGCATTCGAAGGTGGCGCGCTTCTCTTCGGCCAGGCCTTCGGGGTTGGGGCGGCGGAACATGTCCCAGCCCAGTTGCGGGCGGGCGAGCAGCTTCTGGCCGGATTCGCGCATGGCTTCGAGGCGTTGCAGCTGGAATTGCAGTTTCAGCGCCAGTTCGGCCGGATCGGGTTCGGCTTCCGGGTCTTTGGGCAGCAGCAGCAGGGATTTGAGATAGGCCAGCCAGGCCGCCATCACCAGGTAATCGGCAGCCAGTTCCAGGCTGAGCGCCTTCGCGTCCCGGATGAAATCCAGATACTGATCGACCAGCGCCAGAATGGAAATCTGTGCCAGATCAACCTTTTGCGCCCGCGCCAGGGTGAGCAGCAGATCGAGCGGGCCTTCCCAACTGCCCAGTTGCAGGATCAGCGTGGCGGTTTCCGGCGCAGCCCGCACCGGCAGATCGAATTGCTCGTCCGCTTCGATCACGCCAGCGCCAGCAGGGCGTCGCGGGCGGCGGCCCATTCGGCCACCGGGGTGGAATCGCCCGGCCCCATCCACGCCATGGCGGCAGCAAGGCGCGTCGCGGCGGCGTCGCTCATCACCGGGGCGGCCTCGACGATGCTGCGCATCTCGTTGAAATCGCCGGAGCAATGCAGGGTGATATCGCAGCCGGCATCGAGGCTGGCCAGCGCACGGGCACCGAAATCCTGCAACGCGTTGCTGCCCGGCGGGTGGCCGCCCGATTGTGGGTTGCCGAGGGCGTGCATGCCCAGATCGTCGGACATCAACAGGCCACCAAAGCTGATATCATTGCGAATGAAATCAATCACATCCGGCGACAGCGTGGCGCAGCGATTGGCGTCCAGCGCGGTGTAGGTGATATGGGCGGTCATCGCCATTGGCGCATCGGCGAGGCGGCGGAACGGTTCGAAATCGCGCTCCAGTTCGGCGCGGGTGGCGGTGACGACGGGCAGTTCGAGGTGGCTGTCCGCCCGGGCGCGGCCGTGGCCGGGGATATGCTTGACGACGCCGCAGATACCGCCGGCCTTGAAACCGTCGAGCACCGCCTTGCCCAGCGCGGAGACCACCATCGGTTCGGCGCCGAAGCTGCGATCGCCAATGATATCATGGCCTTGCAGGTCGCGCACGTCGAGCAGTGGCAGGCAATCGACGTTGATGCCGAGGTCCTTCAGCAGCGCCGCCAGCGCCAGTGCGTTCAACCGGCAGGCCTCGATCGCGGTGATCGGCGCCTTGTCGTAGAGCAGACCGAAGCGTTCGCCAGTCGGGAACTCCGGCCAGTGCGGTGGGCGCAGCCGGGCGACGCGGCCGCCTTCCTGATCAATCAGGATCGGCACATCGCGGCCGGCCAGATCGCGCAAACTTTGGGTGAGCGCCCGCACCTGATCGGGCGAATCCACGTTTCTTTTGAACAGGATATAGCCAGCCGGATTGCTGCTGCGGAACAGCGCGCGCTCGTCATCATTCAGGGCAAGGCCGGCGAGCCCGAGGAAAAGCGGCTGCATCACTTCCTCACCTCGCAGGCGCCCTTGACTGCCAGAATGGCCTTGCAGGCGGCATCGGAATCAGCGGTCGTGCCGCGCACCCGCCACATCGTCTTGCCGCTGGACGAGGTCAGTTTCTGGATCTGCTTGCCTGTCAGCTTGGCCTTGCCGGATACCCGGGCCCATTCCTCTTCGGCCTTGGCCTCGCTCGAAAAGGCACCGATCTGCACCGTCTTGCTGCCGGTGGCTGCCGGCGCGGTGACGGGCGCTGGCGGTTTGGGGGCGGCGACTGGCGGCTTGCTGGCGGGCGCTGGCGGCACCGCAACGGGCTTGGCTGGCACTGGCTTCACGGCCACGGGCGCCGGCTGCGGCACTGCGGGTTTCGCCAGCGGGCGGGCGGGTGCCGTGGCGGTCGGCCCGGCCGGCATCACCTGCACCTGCACCGGCTGGCCAGCTGGCGCGGCGGGCGGCGGTGTTGCGCTGCCCGGCGGCAGCAGATCACGCGGCCGGCCCAGCGGCTCTTCGGGCAGGGCGCCCATGTCAATCACTGCACCCGGATTCTCGCCGCGCACGGCTTCATGGATCACCTCGCCGTCGCCCTGCACATCCATGCCCTGGCGATCAGCGGGCGGCACCTTGTAGGGGCCGGCATCGGCTTCGATCAGCGGTGCCTGATCGGCTTCCATATAACCCTGGGACGAGCCGCCATCGCGCCGGCCGAGCAGCATCAGCAGCGCCACCGCCGCCACCGCGCCCAGCGCCAGCACGGCGATGACGATGTTGAGCAGCGGGCGCTTCTTTGGCGCGGCCCGCAGCGGCGCCGCTTCAGCCAGCCATGGGGCGTCTTCGTCCCGTTGCGCCATCAGTGCAGCTCCTCGGCAGCGGCCACCCCGATCACCGCCAGGCCGTTCCTGATCACCTGCCCCACCGCGCGCGCCATGGCCAGTCGCGCTGCGGTCAGATCAGGCCGATCGGCCAGCACAAAGCGACGGGTCGCATCATCATTGCCGGCGTTCCACTGGCTGTGGAAGGCGGCGGCCAGATCGCCCAGATAAAAGGCGATGCGGT
The DNA here is from genome assembly GCA_002280855.1 of Sphingomonadales bacterium 32-65-25. Taxonomy (GTDB): domain Bacteria; phylum Pseudomonadota; class Alphaproteobacteria; order Sphingomonadales; family Sphingomonadaceae; genus Sandarakinorhabdus. The sequence goes on from NCEU01000008.1 coordinate 287,338, forward strand.
GCGGCTCACGGGCGTCGGCAGCCTGTTCGACGATGCGCGGGAAGTTGGCGGCCATCTTCACGACGTTCAGCTCATCGGCGTCGAGCAGCGTCAGGTCCGGTTCCGGCAGGGCCACGCCCGCCTCAAGCACCTTGCGGCCCAGCGAGGCGATGCGGGCATGGGCGTACTGGACATAGAACACCGGGTTGTCGCGGCTCTGTTCCACCACCTTGGCGAAATCGAAATCCATCATCGATTCCGGCCGCTTGGTGAGCATGACAAAGCGGACGACATCCTTGCCCACTTCCTCAACCACTTCGCCCAGCGTCACGAAGGTGCCGGCCCGCTTGGACATCTTCACCGGCTCGCCGGCGCGCAGCAGCTTCACCAGGTTCACGATCTTGATGTCGAGCGGCACGCGGCCATCGGAGAGCGCCTTCACCGCCGCTGTCATCCGCTTCACATAGCCGGCGTGATCGGCGCCGAAGATGTTGACCAGCGCGTCAAAACCGCGGGTCAGCTTGTCCCAGTGATAGGCGACGTCCCCGGCGAAATAGGTCCAGTTGCCGTTCGATTTCTGCATCGCCCGGTCCTGGTCGTCGCCGAAATCGGTCGAGCGGAACAGGGTTTGCGGGCGCGGTTCCCAATCGTCGGCGGCTTCACCCTTGGGCTTTTCCAGCACGCCTTCATAGATCAGGCCCTTGGCCTTCAGCGTGTCGAGTGCTTGCTGCACCTTGGGGCCGAGTGAGGCTTCGGAGAAGAACACCGATTGTTCGATCCCCAGCAGGGCCAGATCGGCACGGATACGCTCCATCATCAGGGCGACCGTGCGGGTGCGGAACAGCGCCAACCAATCGGCTTCGGGCGCGTTCACATGCGCGTCGCCGAACTCGGCGGCCAACGCCGCGCCCACCGGCACCAGATAATCGCCGGGGTAGAAGCCTTCCGGGATCTCGATCGTCTCACCCAGCGCCTCGCGATAGCGCAGGTGGGCGGAACGGGCGAGCGTATCGACCTGGCCGCCGGCATCGTTGATGTAATATTCCTTGGTGACGTCCCAGCCGGCATATTCCAGCAGGCCGGCCAGGGCATCGCCCACCACCGCACCGCGGCAATGGCCCATGTGCATCGGCCCGGTGGGATTGGCGGAGACATATTCGACGTTGATGCGCTTGGCCTGGCCCACGGTGGAGCGGCCATAATCGCTGCCGGCGCCGAGCATGGCGTTGATCTGTGCGTGCCACACGCTGTCGGCCAGCTTCAGGTTGATGAAGCCCGGCCCGGCCACTTCGGCGGCGGCGATGCCCGGCTTTGTGCGCAGGGCGGCGACCAGCGCTTCGGCCAATGCGCGCGGGTTCATGCCCGCAGGCTTGGCCAGTACCATCGCGGCATTGGTGGCCAGATCGCCGTGGCTGGCATCGCGCGGCGGTTCCACCGTGACGTTGGCATGGGACAGGCCGGTGGGCAGGGTGCCAGCGTCGGTCAGCTCAGCCAGCGCCGCCTTCAGAACGGCGGCATAGTCGGTAAACAGGTTCACGAGGGTCTGCTTTGCATGAAGAAACGGGATTTCCCGTTCCCTAACGCCAAGCAGCGCGTGCGTCTATCAGCTTGGGGTGCAAGCTGGCCCGGTTCAGGCGGCGGCGGCGTGCGGCCAGGCGCGCGGGCCGGGGTTGCCGGCGAACTGTGTGATGCGCAGCTTTTCCTGCGCCACAGTGCGCGATGTGCTGATCACATGATCAACCCCGGCGATGGTGATGGCCAGCGATCCGGCGTCGGTGGTTTCGATCAGGCCCTTGGCCTTCAGATACCAGGCGTGGAAATCAAAGGCTTCGGTGGTGCAGCCCAGCATGCGCTGCAGTTCATACTGGCCCACGCCCGGTTCCTGGGCGCGTTCGCGGCGGCGCTTGTAGAGGTACAGCAGCACTTCGGCATGGACATCGGCATCAGACAGCGCGGTGCGCTCTTCAGCCAGGATGTCATCGTCAGCGGAAAACGCGAAGCCGGTGTTGCTGCTGTAGAGCGCGTCATAGGCCAGGCGCTTGCCGTGATCCTTGAGCGCGCGATAGGCCTCGATCACCGCATTGAACATGTCGATGTCGGCGGTTTCCGGATGATCGGGGTGATAGATTTTCGCAAGGTTGCGATAGGCGATTTCCAGCGTGCGGTGATCGCACTCGGGATGAACCCGCAGGATCGCATAATAATCAACGAACGGCCGCGCATCGGACATCGGAACATCCCCCACCTCGGCGTTGGCCTTACGCAAACACACCAACGCAACAACAATAGAAACGCTTTGTTAAAGTTTGTCACAAATTTGTCAATGGCAAACCCAATAATAAAGGGTTAACGCCGGTTCGGCGTTGCTGCCCTCTGCAAAACCGGCACTTGTGGCCAGCCCGGTCGCAACGCAGCATGGGTTCATGCACCACCGCGCCGCCGTCGAATCCAGCCTGGAACTGGCCGTTGCCCGAATCGGCGATCCGCAGCCGGCGATCTATGCGCGGCTGTTTGCGCGGCACCCGGCCATGGCAGCCGAATTCTGGCGCGACACCTCGGGCCGCATCCGCGGCGAGATGCTCAACCGCAGTTTCGAGATGGTGCTGGATCTGGCCGCTCCCTACGCGCCGGACGGCGGCTGGGGCGGGGCGTTCCTGGGCACCGAGGCCATCACCCACGATGCCTATGGCATTCCGCGCGCCGTGTTTGGCGATTTCCTGCCCATCGTTGCCGCCGTGATCCGCGATGGCTGCGGCGAAGGCTTCACGCCGGCCATGGCGGCGGCGTGGGATGTGGTGCTGGATCGCGCCGCCCAGACACTGGCCGCCCTGCCCGGCAGCAGCAATGAAGCGCGGGTGATCGATGTGGATGATGTGCTGCCGCCGGTGGGGGAGCGCGGGCTGCCCTTCCCGATGCGCTGAGCACGGCTGTTGACAGCCGCGCCAGCGCCCCGATGATGGCGCCAACAACAAGGCCGGGGGGCAGCATGCGGGCGATATTGGTGGGCGAGGCACTGGGCAGTTTCCTGCTGTTTGCCTGCGTGGTGGGTTCGGGCGTGATGGCGGAGCGGCTGGCCGGCGGCAATGTCGCGGTGGCGCTGATCGGCAATGTCGGGGCGATCGCCGCGATGCTGTATGTGCTGATCGCCATGCTGGGGCCGATATCGGGCGCGCATTTCAACCCGGCCGTCACCATCGTCACACGGTTGCGCGGCGAAGGCACCTGGGCCAGCGGCGCGGCGATGATGGCGGTGCAGCTGGTGGCCGGCATTGCCGGCGTGTGGTGCGCGCACGCCATGTTCGATCTGCCGATCCTGCAGTTTTCCGGCCATGTGCGCGACGGCGCCGGGCAATGGCTGGGCGAGTTTATCGCCACCTTCGGCCTGCTGCTCACCGTGCTGCTCACCGGGCGGCATCGCCCGGAAGCGGTGCCGGCCTGCGTGGCGCTTTATATCACGGCGGCCTGCTGGTTCACGTCGTCAACCAGCTTCGCCAATCCAACGCTCACCTTTGCGCGCAGCCTGACCGATACGTTCGATGGCATCGCGCCGACCAGCGTGCCGGCGTTCGTGGCCGCGCAACTGGCGGGGGCGCTGTGCGCGCACTGGGTTGATCGGGCGATGCATCCGGCGCCCTGAACCAAGCTGGTTCAGGCCGGCAGGCGCTTGTCGCGTTCAACCTGGGCGGCGATTTCCTTGTCGGCCAGCGTTTGCCAGGCGGCCTGGGCACGCAGGAACATCACGCGTTGATTGTCCAGCACGGCATCCGCGGCGTTGCGGGCGCATTGTTCGATTTGGGTGGAGTAGAACAGGCTGGTGGCGCGCATGCTGTGATCCTTTGCGGGACCGGCCAGAGCGGGGTGGCGGGCCGGGTGGCTGGTCAACCCAGCTGATCGAGCACCAGCTGGCGCAGTTCGCTGCGGGTGAGGACGGGTGAACGGCGATATTCGCGGTTGCCGTAATGCGGGGTGAGCGTGCGGCGCACAGTTTGCGCGCGGCTTGTGTTTTCAATCGTGGGTATGGTCATCAAAGTCCTGGCGCAGTTGGGCGCCCATTATGCTGTCGTGATTGGGTGGTGTGAACAGGAAGGCAGCAACCCTGCGCGGGTGTTTTCCGGCCCGAAGGCTGGAACGACCGCCGCGCAGGGGCGCCTCGAAGGGCGGGCAGCAGCCTTGCGGCGCTGCCCTGCCCCTGCCGCTTACGCAGCTTCGAGGTTGACAGCCGAGGTCTTGCCGCGGCGATCGGTTTCCAGTTCGTACTTGACGCGCTGGTCCTTGTTCAGGGTGCTCATGCCGGCGCGCTCGACGGCGCTGATGTGGACGAAGTTGTCATCGCCACCATTTTCCGGCGAGATGAAACCATAGCCCTTGTCGGCATTGAAGAATTTGACGGTTCCGGTGATCATGAGATGTTTTCCTTTCGCGAAAACAAGAAACCCAGCCGCAAATGCACGGCTGGAGCTGGTAGCGCGAGAAAGGAAGAGGAGCCGATTTTAACGAGTCGATTTCCGTCGCAGGCGACGATTAGCAACGCTCATGTGGGCGTGATTTAGGGGAAAGTCAAGGAAAGCCCGGATCATCATGGTCTGGTGCCTGTACTGATTGGCGGATTGCCGGGCTTTTCAACACCGATCAGGGCAGAACTTCGGCCGTTGTGGCCACGCCGCCGCGCATCACGGTCACGCTTTGGCGCGGCCGTTGCGTGGTGGCGCCCGGGCGGGGCGCTGCGGCGGGTGTGCTGCCGGGTTTGCGCACCAGTCTTGTGGTGGTGCCATCGTTCAGGTCGCTCACCTGCAGGCTTTGCAGGCGCACCCGCGCTTGGTTGCCGAACGGACGCAGGGCCAGCCTGATCTCGCCGGTGGCCATGGCGAGCGGGAGTTTCTGCGCCTGCAACGGGTTCACTTCAACTGTCACGGTCTTCACCACGCCGGGCTTTTCGCGGGCAATGTTCATGTCGCTGCCCACGGCCAGCACGCGGATGTTCTGTGCCAGCAGATCGGCATAGGGCATGGCTTCATCGGGCTGGCGGATCAGGAACAGGTCCACCCGATCGCCGGGGAACACCAGCCCCGAAACGCCGGCCACCTCGTTCACCGACACCGCCAGCGCGCGCATGGTGGGGCCAAGAAGCGGCGCGGTCGAAAGCCGGGTGGCGCCAGCCACCAGCGCGGCCTCGATCACGATCTCATTGGCCGTAATGGGGCGCAGCGCGGTGCGGCCCTGGCCCAGGATCAACGGATCGATGCGCGCGAAATGCCCCTTGGGACGCTGCTGGGCCGGCACATCAACCAGCTTGAGCTTGTCCGGCGTCAGCCTCTCGCCAAAGCCGATGGGCACCGCGGCCACCACGGCCGGTGCCATTGCAATCGCGGATTTTGCGGCGCCGCGGCCGGGTCCGTGCGGCAGCCAGCGGGCCAGCATCATCGCCACCAGCAGCAGCGCACTGCCGGCAATCAGCATCCAGCGCGAGCGTTGCTGCACCCGGCCGTTGCGGTCATCCCGCCCCCGCCAGGCTGGCACGCGGCGCGGCACGCGATCCTCCACCCCCATTCTGCCACCTCCATCCGGAGGGAGTAACGGGCGGGTGTGGGCGCGGCTTTAGGCGGCCGCCAGCCCGTCTTCCGGGATCGCATAGAGCAAGGCTGCGCCGCGCATGGCGCTAGCGGAGAGTGCCTGCACCTGCGGCAGCAGTTGTTCGGCGAAGAAGCGGGCGGTGGCGCGCTTTGCGGCGGCGAACTGCGGATCGGGGTGGGCGCGCGATGCCAGCGCCTGTTTGGCGAGCAGCCAGCCGCCGAGCGTGAGGCCCATGAGGCGCAGATAGGGCGTGGCGCCGGCGGCGACATCGTCCGGGTTGTTGGCGCCGGCGAGCCAGACCGAGCTGGTCTGCGCGGAATCGAGCGCGTCCTGCAGCCAGGGCGTGATCAGCTTGAGTTCCTCGTCCTCATCCAGATCGGACAGGGTGGCGCGGACTTCGCCGAGCAGGTCCTTCCAGTGTTGGCCGCCATCCATGCCCAGCTTGCGGCCGACAAGGTCCATGGCCTGGATGCCGTTGGTGCCTTCATAGATCGGGGCGATACGGGCATCGCGCAGATACTGCGCCGCGCCCGTCTCCTCGACATAGCCCATGCCGCCGAACACCTGCACGCCAAGGCTGGCGACCTCGACACCGATATCGGTGGCCCAGCTCTTGGAGATGGGGGTGAGCAGATCGGCGAGGCCTTGCCCGGCCTTATCGCCGGCGTGCGCCCGATCGACGGCGGCGGCGTTCAGATACACCAGCGCGCGGCTGGCTTCGGTCAGCGCGCGCATGGTCATGATGGTGCGGCGCACGTCGGCATGTTCGATGATGCGCACCGCCGCTGGCCCGCCGCCGAATTTCGCGCTCTGCACGCGGGTGCGGGCATAATCCAGCGCGTGCTGCATGGCGCCTTCGGCAATGGCGACGCCCTGCAGGCCCACCTGCACGCGGGCGTTGTTCATCATGGTGAACATGGCGCGCATGCCGCCACCTTCCTTTCCGACCATCCAGCCGATGCACTGGTCGTGATCGCCGAAACTCATCGTGCAGGTGGGGGAGGCGTGGATGCCGAGCTTGTGTTCAAGGCCGACGCATTTCAGATCGTTGCGGGTGCCGTCGGGCAGGAATTTCGGCACCAGGAACAGGCTGATGCCCTTGGTTCCGGCCGGGCTGTCCGGCGTGCGGGCGAGGACGAGGTGGACGATATTCTGGGCCGCGTCATGTTCGCCCCAGGTGATGAAGATCTTGGTGCCCTTGATGCGCCAACTGCCATCCGGGTTGGGCTCGGCGCGGGATTTCAGCGCGCCGACGTCGCTGCCAGCGGTCGGCTCGGTGAGGTTCATCGTGCCGGTCCACTCGCCGGTGACGAGCTTGGAGAGGTAACGCTCCTGCAGTTCCGGGCTGGCGTGGGCGGCGAGCGCCTCGATGGCGCCCTGGGACAGCATCATGCACAGCGCGAAGGCCATGTTGGCGGAGGTGAGCTGTTCCTGCACGGCGACCGCGACTGCGAAGGGCAGGCCCTGGCCACCGTGGGAATCTGGCACGCCAAGCCCCGCCCAGCCGGCCTGCACATATTGGCTGTAAGCCTCCCCGAAGCCGGCGGGCAGCGTCACCACGCCGTCGTTCAGTTTCGCGTGGGCCTTGTCGCCTGACTTGTTGAGCGGCGCGAAGACGTTGGCGGCCAGCTTGCCGGATTCGGCCAGGATCGCGTCCACCATGTCGGGCGTGGCGTTGGCATAGGCCGGCAGCGCGGCGAGGCCGGGCAGATCGGCGATCACGTCGAGCACGAAACGCTGTTCGGTGGTGGGGGCGGTGTAGGGCATGGCCAGAGTTCCGTGCTGTTTCCGTTTTCGGTTCTGCACCGGTATAGACGCGCACAATGCCGCCCGAAAGCCGCCTGTTGACGCCCGATCCCGCCGGCATTGCCGCAGCGGCCGATGTGCTGCGTGCCGGCGGGCTGGTCGCGGTGCCAACGGAGACGGTGTACGGGCTGGCGGCGCGCGCGGATGATGGCGCGGCGGTGGCCGGCATCTATGCCGCCAAGGGCCGGCCGAGCTTCAACCCGCTGATCGTGCACGTGGCCGATGTGGCGCAGGCGGAGACATTGGCGATCTTCTCACCGCTGGCGCACGCGTTGGCGCAGGCGTTCTGGCCGGGGCCGCTGACTCTGGTGCTGCCGCGCCGGGCGGACGCGCCGGTGGCCAGCCTGGTGACGGCAGGGCTGGAGACGATTGCGCTGCGCTGCCCGGCGCATCCGGTGATGCAGGCCCTGGTGCGAGCGGTTGGACCATTGGCGGCGCCGTCGGCCAATGCTTCGGGGCGGATTTCACCGACGCGTGCCAGCCATGTGCTGGAATCGCTGGACGTGCCGGTGATCGATGCCGGACCGTGCGCTGCGGGGGTGGAATCGACGATTGTTGCAGTGGAAGCGGGCGGGTGGCGTTTGCTGCGGCCCGGCGCGGTGGCTGTGGAGGCGATTGCGGCGGTGGCGGGCGAGCCGCTGGCTTCAGAGGCCATGCCGGCTGTGCAGGCCCCAGGCATGATGGAGTCCCACTATGCCCCGCAGCAGCCGGTGCGGCTGGCGGCGGCGACAGCGCGGCCAGACGAATTTCACATCGGCTTCGGCCCTGTGAAGGGTGATGCCACGCTGTCGGCGAGTGGCGACCTCACCGAGGCCGCCGCACGCCTGTTCGATCTGCTGCACGTGGCACAGGCGTCAGGTCGCGCCGGCATTGCGGTCGCGCCGGTGCCGAACCACGGCCTGGGCCTTGCGATCAACGACCGACTGCAGCGGGCAGCGGCACCGCGCGCTCAGCATTGATTGCACCAAATTTGGATCGTCGCCCCGTGCTTGACACGGGGCCCCGCTTCCTTGGCGCAAAAGAGAAAGCGGGGCCCCGGATCAAGTCCGGGGCGACGATCGCTGCAAGCTGAACCTTTTCGGTTCTAAAGCTTGCCGATCTTCTCTGCCGCTTCGCGCAGGATGGCAGCGATGGCCTCGGCGCGTTCGGCGCGCGATTCGGCGTCGCGGACGCTGTCGCGGGCTGCACTCCGCAGATCGTGCATGGCTTCCCGCAGCGCGTCGCGCCCGTCGTCTGCATTGCAGCGCGCCATGTCGGCCAGGCGTTGCAGTGCGTCTTTCAACTGCGTTTCCGCTTCATCCAGCGCGGCATGGCCGGCATCGGTGATGGCATAGCGGCGGCGGCCTTCCTCGCCAGCGACTTCGGCGATCAGGCCTTCATCGGCGAGCATGGCGAGCATCGGGTAGATCATGCCCGGCGACGGCGAATAAAGGCCGGCGGACAGATTCTCGATGGCCTTGATCAGGTCGTAACCGTGGCGCGGCTCGTCCTTCAGCAGGTGGAGGACAAGGATCTTCAAAGCTTCGGCACCAAAGCGCCGGCGGCGCGGGCGCGGGCCATCACCGCCATCACCGAATTCATCGGCAAAGCGCTGCGCAAAGGCGGCCCAGCGGCTGCCACGGCCGCCGAAACGGCCGCCGAACTCCTTGTGGAAACCATCGCGATCGAAGTGGAAACGGAAGTGCATGGGGATGACTCCGGATGGGGGTGTGGAGCGCTTAAGATATATCTTCAATGAGTGTATTGCAAGACCCACACAGTCCGGATCAGCGCATGGTTGCAAGAATTGCTATTGCGAAGCGTTCTCAATTCATCCATCCTTCCGGCCATGGAGGTGAGCGATGTTTGTGCGGCATGATGAAAGCGGATCTGGTGGCGGGCCGTCGGGGCGGCCGCGCCGGGATGATCCGGCCGGATTGACGCGGGTTCAGCGCGAAATCCTCTGGTGCCTGCGCCGGCTGGCGATGGTGCGGCCGCTGGGCAGTGCGCGCGATGCCCATGTTCATGCCCTGCTGCAGCAACGCTTTGGCGAAGCGGGTTTGGGCTTGGAACATCATCTGCGCTGCCTGATCCTGGGCCTGGCCCAGCGCGCGGTGCGGCCGATCCGGCTGCATCTGCCCTGCCATGGCGCGCTGGCCGAGGATGAGCAGCGGCTGCTGCTGGCGCTGGGCGAGAGTCGTCGCCCTGCGCGACTGGCCGCCGTGCTGGCGCCGCTGACAGGCACGCGCGGCAGCGAACTGGCACCGTTGTTTGCCGGCATTGCGGCCTTGTTGCCGGCGGAATAGCGCCATAAGCTTGCCCCCACTCATCAAGGGGGAACGATCATGCGCCTGTTGGCTGTTGCAGCTGTCTTGCTGGCCTCATCGGCACTTGCCAAACCGGTCGTCCTCACCAATGGCCTGATCGTCGATGGTTCGGGCGAAGCGCCTTATGCCGGCTGGCTGGCGATGGACGGGGACCGGATCACCGGCATCGGCAAGGGCGCCGCGCCTGCCAGTGTGACAGGCGGCGCCAGCGTCACCGACGTGAAGGGCCAGGCCATTTCGCCGGGCTTTGTGAACATGCTGAGTTGGGCCACCGAAAGCCTGCTGATCGACGGCCGCGCACAGAGTGACATCCGCCAGGGCGTGACGCTGGAAATCATGGGTGAAGGCACGTCAATGGGCCCGCTCAACCCGGAGATGAAGCGGCTGAGCGCGCTCCGGCAGGACGATATCAAATACAAGATCAGCTGGACGACGCTGGGCGAGTATCTGGCCACGCTGGAGAAGAAGGGCATCGCGCCCAATGTTGCCAGCTTCGTGGGCCACACCACGGTGCGCGTGCATGAAGTGGGCGAAAGCGATGTTGATCCGACGCCGGAGCAACTGGCGCGCATGCAGGGGCTGGTGCGCGCGGCGATGAACGAAGGCGCGCTGGGGCTGGGCACGTCGATGATCTATGCGCCGGCTGCCTATGCCGAAACGCCGGAGCTCGTGGCGCTGGCCAAGGCGAGCGCGGCCTGTGGCGGCATGTATATCAGCCACATGCGTTCGGAAGGCGACCGGATCGAACAGGCGGTGGATGAACTGATCACCATCGCGCGCGAGAGCGGCGGCCCGGCGGAAATCTGGCATATGAAAATGTCGGGCCGGAAGAACTGGGGCAAGCTCGATACGATCCTCGGCAAGATCGAGGCGGCGCGGGCTCAGGGCATCCGCATCACGGCGAACATGTACAACTACACCGCCGGTGCCACCGGGCTGGATGCGGCGATGCCGATCTGGGTGCAATCGGGCGGGCTGGAGAAGTGGATCGAGCGGCTGAAGGATCCGGCCCTGCGTGCCCGGGTGAAGGCCGAGATGATGGACGAGAATGCCGATTGGGAAAATCTCGCCAAGCGCGCCGGCAATCCGGAAAATGTGCTGCTGCTCGGCTTCAAGAACCCCAAGCTGAAGCCGCTCACCGGCAAGACGCTGGGCGAGGTATCGCGCATGCGGGGCACCAGCCCGGAGGATACCGCCATCGATCTGGTGATCGAGGATGGCAGCCGTGTGGGCACGGCCTATTTCCTGATGGATGAGGCCAATGTGAAGCGGCAGACAGCGCTGCCGTGGATGAGCTTTGGATCGGATGCGGGTGCGCCCAGTGCCGAGGGCGTGTTCCTGCTGAGCCAGGATCACCCGCGTGCCTATGGCAATGTCGCGCGATTGCTTGGCAAATATGTGCGCGAGGAAAAGACGACGACATTGCAGGATGCGGTGCGGCGGCTGAGCCACCTGCCGGTGACCAACATGGGGATCAAGGAACGGGGCCTGCTGAAGCCGGGCTATTTCGCTGATGTCGTGGTGTTCGATCCGGCCACCATCACCGATCACGCGACGTTTGCGAAGCCGGCGCAATATGCCACCGGCGTGTCCACTGTGTTCGTCAACGGCGTACAGGTGCTGAAGGATGGCGAACCGACCGGGGCGGCGGCGGGGCGGTTCGTGAAAGGACCGGGTGTCGGGAAATGTCCCGCCTGATCAACCGTCCGCGCGGACGATTTCCACCACGATGTCACCGGCTTCCAGCCGCTGGGCCGCCGCGTCAAACCAGCCGATGGGCTTGCCGGCGCGGATGATGCGCACGCCCATGCCGGTGCTGAGCGACGACAGCGGCTGGCCCACTTCATCCGCCCGTACAGCCCGTTCGCACAGCGCGACGCGGCCCCGCGCGGCGGCCAGATCCGTGATGTAATCAACGGCGTGGCCGTTAGTGGCGGCGCGGGCCAGCAATTGCCCACCCAGCAGCACCGGATTGATGATGGCATCGGCTCCGGCCTGGTGCAGCAGATCGGCATTTTCGGCGGCGCGCACGGAAACGCTGATGCGGGCAGCGGGAGCCAGCCTCCGGGCCGAAAGCACGATCAGGGCGGCGGCATCGTCGCGGCTGGGCGCCACGATCACCCGGGCGGCCCGCGCAATGCAGGCGGCTTCCAGCACTTCATCATGGCTGGCATCCCCCGCGATGCCGATCACGCCTTGCGCGCAGGCGGCTTCGATGCGGGTGGCATCCTTGTCCACCACCACGATCTGGCTGCACGGCAGGCCTTGCGCGATCAGTTCCTACACGGCGGAAGCGCCGCCGGTGCCATAGCCGCACACCACCACATGGCCATTCAGTTTGCGTTGCGTCATGCGCGTTCTCACCTGTTGCCAGCCGCGTTCGAAGAAAAAGCCATAGGCCGTGCCAAGGAAGATCAGCCAGACAAACAGCCGGATTGGCGTCACCACGAAGGTGTCGAACATCCGCGCCGCATCGCTGGCCGGCACGATATCACCATAACCTACTGTGGTGACGGTGATGGCGGTGAAATAGACCACATCGGAAAAGCTGATGTGGCCATCGATATTGTCTTTCAGGCCTTCGCGTTCCCACCAGTGGCCGCCCACCGCCAGCGCAAACAGCGCCAGCACCAGCACCACGCGCAGGGCCAGCGTGGTGCCAACGCCCAGCCGCGCCGGCAGGCGGAGCAGGGGGCCGCCATCGCGGGTGCGGGGCGGCGCCGCGGTCATTGGCTGCGCGCCAGCAGCGCCTTCAACTCGCCTTCCCAGAAGATGCTCCACGTGTGCGTGCTGTGGCCGCGCGTTTCCGTGCTTTCGGGGATGAGCACATAGCGGGCCTGCGGCATCGCCCGCACATGGCGTTCAGGTTCGCCCACGCCGGGTGGATTGATGAAATCATCGGCGCTGTTCACCCAGGTGACGGGCACGGTGATGCGGGCCAGATGGGGGGCCGGGTTGTAGTTGCGGCTGGCCTCCAGCTGATAAATGCGATCATTGGCGTCGGCACTGCTGGCAAGGCCCGCTGCCATCGCGCGTTCGGCCAGTGCATCGGAACTGGCGCGATCGGGCGTATCGGCCTGCATGCGCACCGGGGCGGAACTGGCCATCGCCTGCAACGCCACGCCCACGCGCATGCCATTCAAGGGCGGCTTGGTGAAATTGCCGCCCTGCCAATCGGGATCGGCCTTGATCGCCTGGATCGCCATCGCCCGCCACATGCGGTTGCGCCCCGCCAGTTCGATCACGTTGCAGGCCAGCGGCATGATCGCGGCAGCGCGGCCAGGCAGATCGGTGCCGAACTGGAAGCCCATCATGCAGCCCATCGATGTGCCCATCAGCAGCCGCAATTGCTTCACGCCCAGATGATCGAGCAACTGCCCCTGCGCGCGCACCATGTCGCCATAATCATAGGCGGGGAACGCCATTTTCAGGCCGTCGCTGGGCTTCGACGATCCGCCGTGGCCGATGGCATCGGGCAGGATGATGAAATACTTCCCGGCATCCAGCGTGCCGCCCGGTTCGAACAGGCGAGCGAACTGCGGCACCAGGAACTGCGCGCCAGTGCCGCCGGTGCCGTGGCCCACCATCACCGCGTTGATGATCTCGCCCTTGGCGTTGCGGATCGGCGTGCCGATGGTGCGGTAATGCTGCTTCACCTGCGGCAGGGTCTTGCCGTCGGAAAAGCGGAAATTCGGCGCGGTGAAATCGGCTTCGGTGACCGCGGGCGCAGCAGCGGCACTGGTTGCGGCGATCAGGGCGGCGAGCGCGAGTGTGCGGACGATCATGGTGATGGGCTCCCCAGTTGCAGTTTGCAGGCGACATTGCCGGGGTGGGGGCGGAGTGCAATGGATTTTGTGAGGCGCGCGCGCATGAACGGATGGCGCGGCTTGCGTCACCGGGGCGGGTTGAGGGGCTTCGTAAGCCGGCAAATTTGCCGAATTCTCCTGCGGCCAGCCCTGCTTCATTGGCGCGCGCCTGCGTGAGTGACGCTTCACGATTTTCAGTACAACAATGCGGGTGCGTGTGCGCAGGCACAAAGCACAATAGACCGCAAAACAAAAAAACACGGCGGGGCCTATGGCCCCGCCGTGCGTCTGTAGCAACACTCAAGCTCAGTAATTACATTTACTTGCAAGCCAGGGTTACAATGACATTTACTGAGGCCTTCTGGGAACCGTTCAAAACGCAGCTCATGCCCACGGTCAGCTTGCTTGGGTCAACCGCAATGCCGGCCACCGTTGCGCCCTTATAGGTGCCTTTGGGGCCCGGGCTAAATTGCCACACCTTCCCGTCTGCAAGTGTCACTTTGGGCGTTGGCTTGGCACTGACGGCCGTAAGGGTCACGGCCCGATCGATAGCTGGTCCAGGTTTCGAAACAGGAATCTGAGATTGCTCGGGCTTATCCTGCGCCGAAGCAGCCTGAGCGATGATAACGACAGAGACTGCCGCGAAATAAGCAAATTTCTTCATGGAAACCCAATCTTCCGGTTTTTGATCGAATTAACGTGAACATTTTAACCAAATAAATACCTAAAAGGTCCACTTTTCATTTGATAATCGATGATGAATTATGTGTCTACGGCGCTTACGACTATTCACAAGTAAGCCCTCTTTTTACGGACGCCCATCACAGAGGCTTGGCATGACGGCGAATGCCACTCAGGATGGCGCGGCCGATCTGGCCGCTGTGCGGACTAGCAGATCCCGGCGAGAGCCGCCTTCGCCCTGCCCCGCGCGCGGCCTGCTTTTGCACCGCCGTGCACAACACGCTTCACGATTGTCGGGCAAACAATGCGGGTGCGTGTGCGCAGGCACAAAGCACAACAGACCGCAAAACAGAAAAACACGGCGGGGCCTATGGCCCCGCCGTGCGTCTGTAGCAACATTCAAGCTCAGTAATTATGTTTACTTGCAAGCCAGAGTTTCGATGGCATTTACCAAGGGCGTCCGGGTACCCTTCAAAACGCAGCTCATGCCCACGGTCAGCTTGCTTGGGGCAACCGCAACGCCGGCCACCGTTGCGCCTTTGAGGCTCGGGAGAAAGCGCCAGACCTTCCCGTCTGCAAGCGTCACTGTGGCCGTTGGCTTCGCACTGACGGCCGTAATGGTCACGGCCTGACCGGCAACTGGTCCATATTTCGAACCAGGAATCTGAGATGGAATGGGTTTATTCTGGGCCGAAGCAGCCTGAGCGATAAGAACGACAGAGACTGCCGCGAAATAAGCAAATTTCTTCATGGAAACCCAATCTTCTAGTTTTTGAACGAATTACCGTGAACGTTTTAACTAAATAAATACTTAAGAGGTCCACTATTCATTTGATAATCGATGATGAATTGTGTGTCTACGCTGCTTACGACTATGCACAAATAAGCCCCTTTTTTACGGACGCCTATCATGGAGCCTTTGCATGACGGCGAAGGCCCCCAGGATGGCGCGGCCGAACTGGCCGCTGTGCGGACTAGCAGATCCCGGCGAGAGCCGCCTTCGCCCCGCCGTGCGGCCTGCTTTTGCACCGCCGTGCATAACTCGCTTCACGATTGTCGGTAAAACACTGCGGTGCGTGCGCGCAGGCGCAAAGCAAATTAGGCATCCTAAAAACAAGAAACACCGCGGGGCCATCGGCCCCGCGGTGCAACTGTTTCCCGGCAGTGTTGAAAATCCCGGGGAATGATCAACCAAAAGTGGGTGCTGGATCCTTGCGACCCGCCGCGGCATTGAACGCCGCCAGCAAGGTCACAGAGACCAGGCCGCACCCAGTGGTCAAATCAGAGCGAGCCCTTCCAAACCACGTGGGTGTAGCCAGGGCTGAATGTGACATTGCCCAAGTTCGCCGAAGACGGGATGCTCACGCCTGCGGAAATACCTGGTGCCTGGCACATCGTCGTAATGCCGTCGGTGATCGACGAGGTCAGCGCATTCTTCAAGCTGTTCACGTCGAAGCCGTTCCTGGCGACATCGGTCGCGAGGACTTGCACCAGCGAGGGCGGCAGGGTCCATTGTGCGGCCGTATCAATGCCGCCAACTTCACCGCCAGCGGTCAAGGTTTGGCCTTCTGCACCAGCGGCGCTGCCGGGGCCCCATCCAAGGCCAAAGCCGATCGAAGCACCGGGCTGGAGATCAGCGGTGCCAGCGGCGACCTGAACCCCAGTGCTAACGGCGATGGCCATGCCATATTTTCCGTTGGTGGGGAACGTGTCCATTGCGAAGCCCACCGAAGAATTGACGCCGGCAATCCAGCCGCCGGAACCGCCGACAGAGATGCTGAAGTTCGACTGGTACGCATTGCCAACCAGCGCAAAGCCATTGGCGGTGACCATCCCGAGCGCTTGGCCAACCGCCAACATATCCGTCGCGGTCTGCTGGTCCGGCTTGCTGCCGCGAGCAAGCGTGCGCAACAGGCGGAAAACGGCTTTCTGCGTTTCGGGATTCAACTGCTTTGCTTTGTTGACGAACGGCGTGATTTTGCCCCAGCTGCTCGTTGCGCTGGCCTTGCATGTGTTCGCAACGTAATTCGCGACGCTGTAGCCCTGCGAGAGCACCGGAACCAAATTCTTCCGCGCCACATCGTATTTGGCCGCCGCCTCCGAAAGTGCGGGGCGATAATTGTTGAGCGCGCTCGTCCGGATCACCGAATATTCGGCCCGACCGACAGCCGCACTATCGGCGGCCATACGCTCAGCGTAGTTTTTGAATCCCATGACCGCCGAAGCCGTATCAGCGGCAGCGAGGTTCGACCATTTGTTGGCCTTGGCCGTCACATTTGCGGCCTCCAGAAGTTCAGTATTCGCATAGCCCTTGGCCTGTGCCGTCGCGAAGTTCGCGTAACCAACGCCCTGTGAGGCCGTATCAGTCGCGGTGTTAGCCACATTATTTGCAAGAGTGGTCGTCGTATTGGTTACAGTGTTTGTAACATTGTTGACAGTATTGGTTACAGCCTTCACGGGATTTTTAATTTTAATTTTGATCCCCGCTGAAGCCTGGGAAGCCGTGAGGACCATCGCGAAAGCGGATGCAAAAAGCAAGCCGGATTTGAAATTACTTTTCATCTTTTTAACACTCCTAATAGTTTACTTGCAGTAAAGTATAAGTAAACTTAATGGCACAAGACACTGTGCCCGATTCATCTCTACATCTTTATAAGTTTTTGTCTACAATACTTACGACGACGCGCAGTTACGCCTTCTTTCTACGGAGGCCTATCATAGGGCCTTGGCGTGACGCCGAAGGCCCCCCAGGCTGGCGCGGCCAAACGGGCCGCTGTGCGGGATTGCAGATCCCGGCGAGAGCCACCTTCGCCCTGCCAATTTCGCGTTCATGCGAATGGCCGGCCCGGTGGATGGTCGAGACGATCCTGTATCTGCAGCGCTGCGACCTTCAGCGGATATGTATTGCAACCATGTACGCAAGATTGCTATAAGCAATAACGTCAAGAGCAGCCATTTCTGTTCTAAATGTAAAGTAAATGTAAACAATAATGGCGAATTAACCACTATTGATTATGTTCACGGAAGAAAGTGTTTAAATGAAGAAACTCGTTCTCGCTGCGGCTCTCACTGGCGCATTGTCTGGAACAGCATTTGCTCAAGCGGCGACCACTGCTCCCGCGGGAACCGCACACTTGTCGCTCTCTTTCAGCGTTCCGGCGGGGCAGGGCGGACGCCTTGTAAGCGTGAATGGATGCCGACCCACAGGCGCATGTATGCCACAGCTGAAAGGCTCAGTGAGCGTCCCCTTCAATGTCGCTGGACCGGTAACCGCCTATGACGACAGAGGAAATGTGCTTCTGGTGACAGTCCTTGGGGTGCGATACATGGTGTCCCCGGCATTTGTTAATCTAACCCTCAATGGGATTGCGCAAACTGTAGCCAGTCATCAATCTCTCTTGGGTGCAAATTGTAATGCCATCGGAAACACAGAAAATACACTCGAAAGCACCAATACTCGAATTGAATTGACTAGCAATCCTAAGCTTGTTGCAATGACCTGCACAAAATAAAAAAGTTCGCATTTTTCGCTGGGCCATCGGCCCTGCGATCTTCTTGGCTTATGACTATTGTCTTGATGTCCTGATTTTCTTCAGCGGGGATCGGCGCCGGGGCGCAGTCGATCCACTTGGGCGCGATTGAAGCATTTCTGCGATGGAAAACGTGAGATCGAAAATGGGTAACGGCGTGTCTTATTCTAACCAGGTCAAGCTTGGCTTTCTCCGCGCGGCTTCAGGGCTGGCGCTGGCAGGAGCCTTGGCAGGGTGCGTCGCTTCGAAAGAGCCTGTTACCATGGGCCAGGTTGACACGGCTGAAGATCGCTTCGCCGGCGCTTTCGGTAGCGAACCGAGTTTGGTCAACCCGGCGCGCGCCGTCGATTCCAAGCGTGTTGCTGAAGAGGGACTGAAGTATCTGCGCGACGGCGATTCAGAAAAAGCGTTGCGTCTGTTCAATGCAGCCATCAAGTTTGATGGCGAAAATGGTGCTTATCATTTACTCGCCGGGATCGCCTACCATCTGGAATATCGTAAAACGTCCACACCGGAAATGCGCGACAGCGCCGAGATCGGGTATAAACTGGCCGCCAAGTTCAATCCTGGCGATGCCCGCGCGACTGTCCAGCTCGGGCGGCTTTTTCTCGATTCCAAGCGTTACCGCGACGCGCGCGATGCCTTTGCAACGATGCTTGAAGCCAACCCCGCTAGCAGCGACGCTCTCTATGGCATGGCGACGGCCAGCTATCTGCTGGGTGACATCAAAGTGGCGCTGTGGGCCGTACGCGAACTGGAACTGCAGAACTACGATCCAGCAGTGATCGCGCGGATGCGGGCGGTATTCTACACAACAGTCGGCGAAAACGACAAAGCTGCACTCTATCGTGCCGCCTACGCCACCTCAACCGTTGGCCAATCTGATGCCGGATCATTCGACGATCGGCTGTCGGAAATTCGAAATGTGGTTGATAAGGAAGACTGGCTGAAAAATCCGGCCGTGGCGCCGGATCAGGCATCTGCTGGCGAAACCAGTTCCACTGCGCCAATGCCGCAAAGTGCCGTTGCCAATCCTCCGGGTGTCACGCCAGCGGTCGCGGCGCCCGACGCAGCACCACTGCCGCGTTTGCCTGTTGAGCCATGGTGGGTTTGTCCAGGCGGCCCGCAAGTTGACGCGCAGATTGCTGTGCAGGGCGGAGGGAATTCCAGCAGCGGCGATGAAACTGTTCAGTTGCCCGCCATTCCCGCGCCTTGCCCCACGAGCGGGACACCCAAGATGGCGATCATCGATGTCGTGATGTTGCGAACCGAAGATACGGTTTCGCGTTCTTTCGGATCGAACTTGCTGCAAAATCTGACGGGCTATTTCGGGATGTCGGCAAGCCTTAGCGGCTCGACGTCAAATCAAACAAGCTTCGTTGGATCTGGCCCGACAAGCACAAATCTGTCGCTTGGCGGGTCATTGGGTGCAGGTACGGCGCTTGCCTATTCGCTCAACATCGCCAACGCGACGCAGAACCGCAACGAGGTGCTTGCTCGGCCAACCCTGCTCGCCATTGACCGGCTGCCTTCGACGTTTTTCTCCGGTGCAAACATCTCGATTTTGGTCGGCGGATCGCCTGGGTCGGTTGCTTCCCTGGTCGATAAACAGGTCGGCGTAAGCTTCTCCGTCACGCCGACGTTCATTGACGATGATCATGTGCTTTTGACGGTTAGGGCTGCGCGTTCCTTCGTAACAGCGCCGGCCACTGGCACGGCCGGCGTCGCGCTGTCTCAATCCCGCCTGACGACGTCAGCAAATCTTATGGTCAGCCCTGGCCAAACCGTGATCTTGAGTGGATTGGCGGAGCGTGAGCGGGTGCGTGGTAATTCGGGCGTTCCGGTATTGCGCGATATACCCGGTGTGCAGCTCTTTTTCACCAACGACCGGAAAGAGGATTATTTCCGCACGGTCATGGTGATGCTGACGATGCGCAAGCCCGTGGTGTCCGCTGAAGACATCGCCGGCGTTGCGGCAGAGCAGCTTGCCCGCAAAACCACCGGCGTCCCACAAATCAAAAAATACGGATTTTACTGGCGCGTTGACGAGTATGCCAATGTTCTATCGCGCTCGGCGCCGAATATGGACGCAGCAATTGACGCTCTTTTTAACAATAAGCTCTACCAAACCTTTAAAAGTCGCGATCTGAACGATACGGATTGGGCAGCCCAGAGCCGGATAAAAGTGTTGGTGCGAGATTTCAAGGATTTCATCATTCATTGATGCGAGCATGGATCTCTGTCAGAAAATTTTGTGCCCCGGCCGGCCGCGGTATTATTGGTGGGCATGCACAATCCCTTCCGCCATTGCGATCGTATCCCGCGACGTCGTGTGAGTTTTTTCTGGTTACGAAACTGACCGGACGCGCGCTCCGCACAGCGTGGTAACGTTGTAACGCACGCTTCCGGGAAGGAGTCATTTGAATGAAGCGCGTATCGAACCGCACGATCGCCATTCTGGCGACGGCTCTGATCATCCCTTTGCTGGCGGTTCAGTTCGGCGTCCACACGCAGTTTGCCAGCGCAACTGGTCTGAACCCGCATCATGCCTGGCTCGCGCTGAACATCCTGGCTTGGGCGGCTGGAGGGGTGCTCGCGGCGCGGCTCGTCCAGGTGTTGGGCTGGAACCAAGTCGGGCGGACGACGGGCAAGCATGCCCCGCAGCTGCTGGTCCAGATCACCAACGGGCTGATCTATGTCTCGGCCGGGGTCGGCATGGCGGGGACATTGTTCGAGATACCGATGACCGGCGCGATCGCCACCTCCAGCGTCATTGGCCTCGTTGCCGGCTTCGCGCTCAAAAGCCTGATCTCCGACACCTTCTCCGGCATCGCCCTCAATCTCGACCAGGGCTTTGCGATCAACGATTTCATCATGCTTGTCGGCAGACCGGGCACAACCACCATTTCGGGCCGCGTCATCCAGATCAACTGGCGCAGCACCTATCTGAAGACGCCCGAGAACGCGATGTTGATCATCCCCAACAGCGTCGTCAGCGAAGCGATCGTGATGAACTTGTCCAAGCCCGAGCCGGCCACCGAGTTCGAGCTTGTCGTGACACTCGATTTCGAGGTGTCGGGCGAGCGGGCGGTCCGTGTCCTCAACGCCGCGGGCAAAGCCGCCGCGCGTGAGCACAAGGAGATCTGGGACTGCAAGGCGCGGATCAGCGAACTGAACACCACCGGCATCACCTACAAGATGCAATATATGCTCGACCCATTCAATCTGAGCCCGGCACAGGCGAAGCATATCATCCTCGGCCATGTTGAGCGCCAGATGAAGCTGACCGGCCTGACCCTCGCCCACCCCAAGCTCGACAATTGGAACCGCGAGACACCCGAGCTGAATCACAATCACGGCGACATCCTCAATCGCATCTGGCTGCTCAAGAAGATCCAGTTGTTCAAGCCGTTCGCCGAGCGCGAGTTGGCCGGTCTCGCCGAGCGGATGACGATGCGGCAGTTCGCGCCGGGCGCCCAGATCATCACTGCCGGCGACCCCGGCCAGTCGATGTTCCTGCTCAGCGAGGGGCTGACCTCGGTGCTGATCAAGGGCGAAGATGGCGACGTCGATGTGGCGACCCTTCGCCCCGGCGACTTCTTCGGCGAGATGTCGCTCCTCACCGGGGATCCGCGCAGCGCGACGATCATGGCGCTCAGCGATACGGTGGCGTTCGAAATCGACAAGGAAGATCTGATCCCGCTGCTCGATGCGAACCCGGATGCGGCGGAGCTTCTTGCAGTCGCGGTCGCGGACCGGCGGGTCGCGAGCGCGGAGGGCTCCAAGAAGCGCGAAGTCGTCGCTGCCGAGCGGGCCTCGCTGGCGGGCAAGATCCTCAAAAACATGCTGCGCTTCTTCGGCCGCAGCGACGAGATGCCAGAGCTAACACGCCCCTGATGTAAATTGGAAACGTGCTGGCGGCGGCACTGCTGTGCTTGCCCCCTGTGGGATCCCGCTCTGCGCGCCGATCCTCACCTCATCATGTGCCTTGGGCAGATCATCCAGTAGCGCTGCAGCGCCGGTGTAATCGCTGACCTGGCCAGCGGTCATGAACAAGCTGAGCGGGCGACCGTCGGCACCCGTGACAGCGTGGAGCTTCGTATTCATGCCGCCTTTTGTGCGACCGATGAGCCGCCCGAGGTCCCCTTTTTACCCGCAGGCTCGATCCCATCCGGTGTGCGTTCAGGCAAGTCGCGTCGATCATGATCGTCTTGGGCGTGGTGGCCGCGGCGGCTGGTCTTTCCATCATCCGGAGGAAAACGCCTCTTTCCCCCCACCACTTCCATCGGTTTTGGAGCGCCCTGTGTAGACCATATTCCCGCGTTGCATCGCACCAGCGCAGCCCGTCGCGGTTCACGAGAACGATGCCGCTCAACACCAGCCGATCATCAACCCGTGGCTTGCCGTGGCTGTTGGGGACGTACGGCTCAAGCCGCGCCACCTGCTCGCCCGTCAGTCAACAAAGATCGTTCATCCGCTGTCCCCTTGCAGAACCTGAATAAGATCGCGGCGCTCAGATCAATGGGTCCTGACCCGACAGACAGCGTGCTCCACGCGCTTGTGCCCAAGCAGGCTCAGCCTGCAGGGTCCTTTGGCGCCAGGTTGGTCGAAAGATAGTCGACAATCTTGCTATACTCAGCGTCGGTGAGAACTGCGCCATGTCCGATCATGACGCTGACAACCTCTGCCCACTGCTCCGGCGATCTCGGTTGGGCGAAAACAGCAACCGCAGAAAATATTCCACTGAAAACACAAAAGCCGAGAATCAAACCAGGCCAAATACGAGACATCACCACTCCGAAATCGATTATTACAGGCCGCGCCGCTTGTCGGTCTGATCTTCGCTGCCAGTGCTCGCGTTACGCCTGTCAATCTGGTGCTGTCGCCGCGGGGCCCTTCGGATTATTGGCGGTCGCGGCCATTGTTGACGGCTCGATCCGAAGCAACATGCCGTCCGTGTCATTCGGACCCCGCAGGCGGCCTTCGGTCAACACATAGATATTGCCGTCCGGTCCCTGCCTGATGTCGCGGAAGCGCACGCCGAGTTCATCCAGCATGGTATCGCCCTGCCGGATGAAATCGCCGCGGATGACCATCTGGGCGATCTTCCTGGTGTTGGCGCCGGCCACGATCAGGTTGCCCTTCAACCGGGGAAACTTGTCGCCAGTATAGAAGAACATGTTTTCCGGATTGAAATTGGGATTCCAGAAATAGATCGGATCATCCATGCCGTCGCGGTGGAAGGGCTGGTCGGATACCAGGTTGCCGGAATAGTGGCGGCCCAGCGACACCAATGGCCAACCATAATTATGCCCTGGCAGGATCTTGTTGATCTCGTCGCCGCCGGCCGGGCCGAACTCGCTGGCCCACATCACGCCGCTCTTGGGGTCCCAAGCCATCCCATAGACATTGCGGTGGCCATAGCTCCAGATTTCCGGCAGCGCGCCGGCCGTTTTGACGAACGGGTTGTCGGGCGGCACCGAGCCATCGTCGCGAACCCGCAGAATCTTGCCGATGTGGCTGTTCAGGGCCTGCGCCTGCGGGCGTGCGCTTGATTGGTCGCTGGCTGTCGTGCCATCGCGGTCACCCACGCTGATGTACAGCATCCCATCCGGCCCAAAGACCATGCGGCCACCATAGGTGCCGAGCGGGCTTTCCCACGCCTCTGCCACCAAAATGTCCTGCACGGCGGTCAGTCGGCCATTGTCGAAGCGGGCGCGGGCCACCGCCAAGGTCGTGGTCAGCCGGGGCTTCACCTCCTTGGTGTAAGAGACATACAGCAGATTGTTGCGGGCGAAATCGGGATGCAGCACGATATCGTGCAGGCCGCCGATGCCGACATTGTTGAGCGCCGGCAGGCCCTCAACGGGTTTCGGATCAAGTACGCCATCGCGCACCACCCGCAGGCGCCCGCCACGCTCGGTGATCAGCATGGTGCGCCCATCGGGCAGGAACACCAGCCCATCGGGATGCGACAGGCCTTCCGCCAGCTTGACGACGCGCATCGACATGCCGCCCTGGCTCTTCAGCACGACGGGCTTGTCCACTGCCGCGCCGGACAGCGCATCGGGTGGATAGTTGCGCAAGATCTGGGCCGGAGTCAGCGGCGCCGTGACACCCGGCGTGTCGACCGGTTGTGCGGGCGCACCAGCGGGCAGAGCCGCGATCAGCGCCGCCATCAGCCAGGGTTTTGTCTGAAAACGCATG
This sequence comes from Sphingomonadales bacterium 32-65-25, assembly GCA_002280855.1. GTDB lineage: Bacteria > Pseudomonadota > Alphaproteobacteria > Sphingomonadales > Sphingomonadaceae > Sandarakinorhabdus. Next base: position 311,224 of record NCEU01000008.1, read on the forward strand.
CTTCCTCCAGAACGGCAAACAACCATATCCGCCTCAGTTCAAACTCAGGGCCACCAGTTCGGCCGGATGATCAACGCCGCCCACCCCGACCACGATATATTGCTTGCCCTTGTGCATGTAGGTGATCGGCGGCGACGTCGTGCCGGCACCGAGATCGGCCTGCCACGCCACCTTCCCGGTCTTCTTGTCATAGGCGCGGAACATGTTGCCGCCGCTCAATTTGGGAATGCTGAGGCCAACCTTGTCGCCTTCACCGACGAACAGGAAGGATTTGGTGAGCAGCGGCGCAGCGCGGCCAGCCTGGCCAAGCGGCGGCAGATTGAGATCCTTCAGCAACGGATGGTCACGCGGGCCTTCGCCATTGGGTACCATCCACAGATGATCACCGCTGTTCATGTCGATCGCCGTGATCCGGCCATAGGGCGGCTTGACCATGGGCAGGCCCTGCGGCCCTTCCATGTACAGGCTTGATTCCGGTGGCCGCTTGTAATTGTCCCGGCCGATCCACGGCACGCTGACCGACGGGATATAGATCACCCCGGTTTCCGGATCGAGCGCGGCACCGGTCCAGTTGGCGCCGCCCACCCAGCCGGGCATGTACAGCGTGCCCAGCTTGCCATCGGGCCCGCCAGCCACCGATGGCGGCGTGTACATGGGGCCATGCTGGTAGCGGCTGAGGATCTGCACCGCTTCGGCCCGCAGCGCCGGCGTGTAGTCGATCAACTGATCCTCATCCATGCCCTGCCGGTCGAACGGTTTGGGCTTGGCCGGAATCGGCTGTGTCGGCGACGATTTTTCGCTCGGCATGGTCGATACTGCGACAGGCGTTTCGACGATGGGGAACAGCGGCTCGCCGGTCGCCCGGTCAAAGGCAAAGACATAGGCCATTTTGGTGACCTGGATGGCCGCCTTGCGCAGGCGGCCGTTGACCTTGATGTCGGCCAGCATCGGCGGCGAGGGCAGATCATAATCCCACAGATCATGATGCACCAACTGGTAATGCCACACCTTCCTGCCGGTGCGGGCATCCACGGCAACCAGCGAATCCGAATAGAGATTGTTGCCCGGCCGCGACACGCCGTAATAGTCGCTCGGTGGCGCGCTCAGCGGCAGATAGACGAGGCCGAGTTTTTCATCCGCGCTGAACGCCGACCAGACCTTGGTCTTGCCGCCCACCCGCCAGGAATCATTTTCCCAGGTCTCCACCCCCGGTTCGCCTTCGCGCGGCACGGTGTGGAAGGTCCACAGCAATTTGCCGGTGCGCACATCGAAGCCGCGCACATTGCCGGTGAGCGAGGCCTTGTTGATGTCGGCAACGCCGGTGGCGATCGGCTGGCCGCCAATCACGATCACATCCCGCACCACGATCGGCGCCGGTGCCGTCCACGAAAACACCGTCTTGGGCGCTTCGCGCAGATCGACCCGGCCCTGATCGCCGAAATCCGTGACCGGTTTGCCAGTGCGGGCGTCCAGAACATAGAGATAGGAGCCGCGCACGGTGACGATGCGGGCCGCCGCACCCTTGCCCCACAGCGCCAACGCACGGCTGGCCGCTGCCGGGGTGAGCCGCGGATCGCCAGGAAAGGGCGCCTGACGCCAGATGATCCGGCCGCTGGCCGGATCACGCGCCTCCACCAGGCCGATCTGGTTGCTGATGTACATCACCCCGCCCACCACCAGCGGCGCGTTGCGGAAATTGTTCGACGGCACCAGCGTGGGATTTTCGGCGCGCAGGGCCGGATCGAGCGCCGGCGCGCGCCACACCACTTTCAGTCGATTGATGGTGCCGGCGTTGATCTGATCCAGCGCCGAATATTTCGTATCGCCCAGCGTGCCGCCGAAATGCGCCCAGTCGCCGGCGGCTTGCGCTTGCGCCGTTGCAGCCGACAGCGCGAAGCTAACCGCCAGTCCGATGCCCTTCAAACCCGTCATATGGTCATCTCCGTCCTGCGGCCAGGTAGCTCAATAGCCAACGGCATAGCCCATGCGCCTGGGATCAGACCCGGCCAGCCGCGTGCCATACTGCGACTGCAAGACCGCCTGGATACTGCCGATCGCATAAGGGCCGACCGTCCGGACAGCATGACCCATGGCGCGCAGGCGGGCGATCGTATCGGACGAGAACCGCGATTCCAGTTGCAGCGTGATCGCAGCCCCCGGCGTGTAGAAGCCCGGATCGGCATCAAGTGCGAGGCGCGGCGCCTCGATGGCGGCCTGCACCGGCAGGCCGCGGTCGATCACGTTGATCAGATGCTGAAACTGCGTCTGGCCGATCGTCTCCCCGCCCGGCGAGCCGAACACCATCTTGAATTGCCCCTTGTCCAGAACAATGGTCGGGCAGTTGCCGAGCAGCGGCACACGCCCGCCGTGCACGAAATTGGGATGCTCACGATAGGGCGCCGTGGAGCCTTCGCGCAGGCCATTGTTGCAGAACATGCCGGTGTCACCCATGATGACACCAGCGCCGAAGCCGCCGCCCAAGGTGGTGGTCACGCCGACAGCGTTGCCATCGCCATCCACGATCGAGATGTTGGTGGTGTCGCCGGGCACACTGCCTGCCGCGACCGGCGAACGCGCCACTGCACGCGCGTTGCCAATGTCGGCGCCGGCGGGAAACACGATGGCCCGGGCCGGATCGATCAGGCGCCGGCGCTGATTGGCGAACTCCTTGGAAATCAGCGTCGCAACCGGTGTCGGAGATGACGCCGGATCGGCGGCATAGCGATAGACATCGGCCTTGGTGATCTTGATGCATTCGGCAATCAGGTGCAGCGCCTGCGGGCTGTCGGCTGGAAGCGATCCAATATCAAAGCCTTCCATCAGGTTCAGCTGCTCGCAGGTCTCCAGCCCGGTGCGCGAGGTCAGCGGCGAGCAGATCACATCAAGCCCGCGATAGCGGGTCGCCACCGGTTCCACCCATTTCGGCCGGTACCGCTGCATATCCTCCAGCCGCAGCCAACCGCCATTGGCGCGCGAGAAGCGATCCATCTCCTGCGCGATGGGGCCACTGTAAAAACAATCATAGGCCGCACTCAGCGCCCGGTCGCGGCTGGCGCCGGCCTTCAATGCCGCCGTTTCGGCGTCGGCCAGCATCTGGAAGCTGCGTGCGAGGGGCAGATTCCGGAACATCGCCCGCGGCGCAGGCGGCTTAGCATCGGGGAAATAGATCGCCGCTGTGGTGGGAAACCGGGTCAGCATGGCCTGCTGACGCGCGATCGTCTGGGCAATCGACGGATCGAGGGGATGGCCATCACGCGCATAGCCGATGGCCGGTTCCAGCAGCACCGACAGCGGCAGCTTGCCATGGCGCCGCGCCAGTTCGATCCAGCCGCCAAACGCGCCCGGCGTCACCACGGCTTTGGGGCCGGCGGTCAAGTCGGCGGCGGAAGCGGTGTCTTCAAGCAGTTGCGGCGCCGCGCCGGCAAAGGCCAGCGCGCTGATCTTGCCGGTCTTGCCGTCCATGCAGGTGGCAAATCCGTTGCCGGCAGCGCCCGATGCCCAAGGTTCGACGACATTCAGCACGGCCATCACTGCCACGGCCGCATCGGCGGCGGTGCCGCCCTGCATCAGCATCCGCAGGCCCGCCATCGATGCCAGCGGGTGCCCGGCGGCCACAACACCATGCGGCCCGGCGACCTCCACCCGGTGCTGCGCGACCGTGGCCGCCCCCGTCGCAGGCGCGTCTGGCGCCTGACGCCCAACGCCGGCCACCGGGCCTGCTGGTGCTGCCGCAGGCACTTGCGCTGAAGCCGACCGTGCCGCCGCGCCCGAAAGAACAGCGCCAGCCAGACCGCCCAGCAAGATCTCGCGGCGACCGAGCGTGCCCCGCTCATCGGCATCACTGGTCACGGTCTTCATGGCCATATCGGCGCTCCCAAGGATGACGTTACCAAAACCCGACCATCACAGGCCTACTCCGGCATTTTCACCATTGGCTTGCCCTGGCTTTTGTAGACGATCCCGTTCTTCACCACGGTCTGGACAGAGAACAGATTGTTCAGATTGTGGTAGACCGGGTCGCCCGGCACCACGATGATATCGGCCAGCTTGCCGGGTTCGATGGTGCCCAGGTCAGTCTTGCCCATGATGCGGGCATTCACGCGCGTGGTATCGGCAATCACCTCCAGCGGCGCCAGGCCTTCATCCACCAGCACCTTCATTTCGCGGACCAGGCCGTCGGTGTTGAAGTTCATCGGCGTGCCGCTGTCGGTGCCAACGCCCATCAGCGCGTTGGATTCGATCAGCTGCCTTACCTGCGGGCTGCGGAACTTGATCTGCCGGTTGATGCCCGCGAAATAGCTTTCGGCCGGCCATTCCTTGAAGCTGTCCTGCATCGCCGCCCAGATATCGGCGGGGAACAAGCCTTTCAGCACCGGATCCTGCAACCGGCCGGGGAACTGCACGGTATCGGGGAAAATCCAGCTGCGATGCGCGGCGGTCAGCACGATGGGCCGGTTGCTTTCCGAAATCGTGCGCACCAGATCGGCGCTGTAGGTGGGGCCGCCAGCCGACCCCATGTGTTGCAGCACATCGACGCCGGCATCATAGGCATTGCGCACATCCGCTTCGGCATAAACATGCGCATGGACCTTCACGCGGTTGGCATGCGCGGCCTTCACGATGGCGAAATAATCGTCGCGCGTCAGGCCGGCATGCGCCTTGATCACATCAACGCCCTGCTTGATCAGGCGATCGACGACATCGGCGCCGTCCTTCGGCGTGGTGATCACCGCCGACGCCTCGGCCGGAAAGCCGCCGAACGCCCGGCGCGTCACCAGCGGCCCCGACACCTGCAGCCGTGGGCCGGGCACTTCGCCCGTGTTGATGCGGTTGCGCAGGCTGATGCTTTCGGTGGCATTGCCGCCCAGGTCGATCGCCGACGTCACGCCCGACATCAGCAACTGCCAGGCCGACAGCTCCATCACCTTCTCGATGGAATATTTCTTGCCTGCCCCCTGCAGCCACTTGAACCAGCCGGCCTCGTCACCAAAGCCGATCATGAACAGGTGGGCATGGGCGTCGATCAGGCCGGGCATCATGGTCTGGCCGCTGGTATCGATCACGGTCGCACCGGCCGGGATCTTCACCTCTGCCGCCGGGCCGACCGCGACCACCCGTTCGCCCCGAATGACGATGGTGGCATTGTGCAGCGGCGGCACGCTGAGGCCGCTGATCAGCATGCCGCCGGTCAGCACGGTGGTTTTCGTTTCCTGGGCCATCGCCGTGACGGAGACCAGTCCGACCGCAACCACCGTCAGGCTGCGCCACAGGGCAACAATGATCCCCGAGCCGGCGCTGGCGGCCCTGGTCATCGTGCTTGCCGGACCGATGTTCTTCTTCATGACCAATCCCCCGTCACCTTGCCCCGACGTGCAGCCTGTGACCGATACCGCCGCTCAGCAAGCCTTAAAGTGCAAAGCGGAAGCCTGCGCGGAACGACCGCCCGATCGTGTCATACTGCCCGGCGGAAAGAGGAGAAGGCCGCTGTGCAAGCGACGGACATGTCCGAAACATCGCTGCGCGGTCAATTGGTCCAATAGATGTATTCCTGATCCTTCTTCCACGCCGCATTGAGCGGCACGTCGATGCGGATCGCGCCTTCGAGCAGGCCGGGCCAGAGCGGCTTGGGCATTTGCGCATTCTGATCTTCGATCATCTTGCGCAACTGGGCGACACGCTGCGGTTCGCGCGCGGCCAGGTTGACGCGCTCGGCAGGATCACTCGCCAAGTTGAACAACCAGGCTTGGTCAGGGCGCTTCGAAAGCTGCAATTTCCAGTCGCCCGCACGCACCACGCGGTAGTCGCCAGAGCGCCAGAAGGTGATTTCGCGCTTCGGCCCGGCAGCGAGCAGGTTGAAGCTGTCCATCTTGCGATCGCCTGGCACGTTCGCACCGGTTGCTGCGGCAATCGTGGCAAACATATCAAGGTGCTGGGCAACATCGTTTCGGACTGTGCCCGGCGCGATCCTGCCCGGCCAGCGCATCATCATCGGCACATGAATGCCGCCTTCGAAGAAAGTGCCTTTGTAACCGCGATAGGGCGTGTTGTGATCCTTGATGCCGGTATACCAGGCGCCGCCATTGTCGCTTGTGAAGATCACGAGCGTATTCTCGTCGAGCCCCGTGTCCTTCAGCTTTTGCATCACATCGCCGATCCGCCGGTCGAGCTGGCGCATCATCGCGCCATAAACGCGCTGGGTATGGTCCTTGATCTGCGGTAGCGCATCATAGTCACTCTTGAGCGCCTGCAGCGGGGTGTGCGGCGCATTGTAGGCGAGATACAGGAAGAAGGGTCGGTTCTTGTTGGCCTCGATCGCGGCCAGCGCATTGTCGGTGAAATAGTCCGTCAGATGGCCCTTTGGGCGAAAGCGCTGACTGTTTCCCCAGTAAACGGCATGGGGCAGGTTCGCCCATAGAAAGCGGTCGATTGGATCCCACGGCAGCTTCGCGTTGACGACCTGAGGGTCGTCTTCGGCCATGAACAGATCTGCGCCCGAACGCATGCCAAGGCTTTCGTCAAATCCCTGCGACGTCGGCCGCAATGGTTCGGCCTCGCCCAGATGCCACTTGCCGATGTGGATCGTGTGATAACCTCTGGCTTTCAGGATTTCTGGCAACATGATCTGGTCGTGCGGCACACCCATGTCGGCATAGGCAGGCAGATCGTGGTTCAGTTCTTCATGATAAATCGCTGGGTAGGGTGAATTGCCACCACTGTGAGCCAGGTTTGAAGCAAGGGCGGCGGGAACGGCGGTAAACTCAAAACCGAAACGCGTCGGATAACGCCCCGTCATCAAGGCTGCGCGCGACGGCGAACAGGTCGCATTGGCGGCATAGCCGTTGGCAAAGCTAACCCCTTGCTTGGCAATCGCATCGATGTTGAGGGTCGGCACAGCGCCACCAGAAACGCCGCCGCCGTAGAGCGAGATGTCATTCATCCCAAGATCGTCGGCGACGATCAGGATGACATTGGGCGGACGCTCGCCAGGAGGGGCCACCGCAGGACCCTGCGCCCAACTGATCGGGCGATTCTCTGCAATTGGTTCCCGCCATTCGCCGATGATGCCGGGAAGGTAGATCTTATACTGCTGAAAACCCAAATAGCCCGCGCCAACCAGCAGGGCCAAGGCGCCCAGCCACTTCATCGTGCGTGTCATCGTGGACCTCCGGGTTGTATCGCGGCAGGGCGCAGGGCGAGCAGCAGGAATAGAAGCATAACAGGGATCAGGATCAGGCTGGCATAATGTTCGGGTGGATGATGCACGCCCGGTTGCGCGCGGCCAACCCAGGCCGACCAACTGAGCAAACTGCGCTCCACCAGGCTGACCAACAAAAACAAGGGCACCAATGTGCGATAATGGAGGGCGACCGCCAATGTCACCATCCCGTGCGCGATCTGCGTGGCCCCGGCCCAAGCGAACAGGCCAATGATCAGCCCCGGATTGTGGCCCAGATCGAGCCCGGCAATCGTGCCTGCACCACCATCGGGCAGGAAGCTGTGGATCATCCCCGGCACGATCCAGCCAACGCCGTACAGCGCCAGGAACCAGGCCGCAGCGCGCGCGCCGCGATAATGGTGGTTGGTGCTGGCCGGCAGCAGCGCGGTCATGATGCGATGGTCAGCATCATCAGGTGCGACAGGGCAGCAATCAGCGCCAGCACCAACGCCACGGTGACCCGTGGGCCCACATAGAAGGACAGCACCCGCTGCGTCGGAAAGGAAAAGGTCGCCAGCGTGCCGAGCAATTTGTCCGGGTGGCCTGCCGTGAAGGCCGGGTCCATCACCAGTTTGATCATGTCGCGGCGGCTGCGGTATCGCATCAGGCCGAAAACCGTCCAGCCGGGATCGGGTTCGGTGTTCCAGGCATCGACATAGCCGCCCACCTTTCGCCCGACGATGCCGGGGTGGCCGCCATTGCGGAATAGCACCGGCATGAAGCGTTTCGAATAGCGTTTCAGCAGTTCAAAGCCCTGCACCATTTGCCCGGTCTTCGGGTCTTCCACCAGGTCCATCTGCGCCTTGACCAGATTGAGCATCACAAACTCGCGGCCATCATCGGCTGCAAGGAAGGCGCGCAGCACCTCCGGGCTGTTCCCGGTTCCTTCGAAGCGCCCGGCCATCTGGGCCAGAAAGGCATCGATCTCTGCGGGTTTCAGCGGGCCAGACCAATTGTCATACCAGAGCCGGAAGGCGCCATAGGCCAGCAGCGCCGTGCCCCAGATGATCCCTTCAGCCATCACGCCAACCGCTCCATTCCGGGCCGCCCATGGCGTCGCGCCGCGCGGCTGCTGCCAGATTGATCCCTGATATTGGCATTATTAGTGCCAAGAAATATTTGCAATCGCTATTGTCGCTTGCACCAATGCCGGTTTGCCGCAAAACAAGCCATCATGACCAACGTATCGCACAAGATGGCATCGCGTTCGAAAGCGCCGCTGGCTGATGGCCGGCGCGAACGCAGCCGATCGAGCCGCGGGAAGATTGTCGCCGCGATGCTCGATCTGGTCAGCAAGGGCGATGTTTCGCCCAGCGCGGCGCGGGTTGCAGAGGTGGCGGGCGTCGGCCTTCGCTCGGTCTTCCGCCACTTTGACGACATGGATGAGCTTTACCGCGAGATGGGCGAAGTGATCGAGGCACAGGTGATGCCGATCATCCTGCAAGCCCCCGCTGGCGCAGACTGGAAGGAAAGGCTTTTCGATATCGCCGACAAGCGATCAAAGGTGTTTGAAACCATCCTGCCCTACCGGATTTCGGCCAGCCTCAAACGCTTCCAGTCGCCCTATCTGATGCAGGATTATCGCCGCATGCTGCGGTTGGAGTTCGAAACCCTGGAGGCCCATTTGCCGGCGACGGTAAAGGTCGATCTGGCCGGCACCCGCGGTCTGCATGTCGTCCTGAGTTTCCAGACCTGGCGCCTGTTGCGCCATGATCAGGAACTGCCCGTTGAAGAGGCCAAGGCGGTGGTGCGGCGTTTGTTGGGCGATGCCTTGGCCGCGATGCCGGACAGCTGATGCACCGTCTGGCGTTCACGGCCAGTCTTGCGCTGCTGCTGTCAGCCTGCACAGAGGCGCCGGCGCCTCCCGGCAACGCCTGCGCCGGCCTGCCCGATGACAGGATGATCTGGGTGCCCGGCGGCCGCTTCGTGATGGGCGATGATCCGCAGTATCCGGAAGAAGGCCCGCCGCGCACGGTCACGGTCAAGGGCTTCTGGTTCGACGCCCATGAAGTGACCAACGCCCAGTTCGCCGCCTTTGTGCAGGCCACCGGTTACCGGACAATGGCTGAGCGCGATCCGCCCGCAATGCCTGGCGCTCCGCCCGAGATGCTGGTGCCGGGGTCAGCCGTGTTCAACATTCCATCGCAAGCGGATCCGCGCTGGTGGCGTTGGGTCACCGGCGCCCAGTGGCGGCACCCATCCGGGCCGCAGGAAAGCATCGCCGGGCATGACCGCGAACCCGTGGTCCAGATCGCATTGCAGGATGCGCAGGCCTATGCGCGCTGGGCCGGCAAGCAATTGCCGACCGAGGCGCAATGGGAATATGCCGCTCGCGCCGGGGCAGCCGCACTGCCGGAACCGGTTGATGCCAAAGGCCAGTCGCAAGCCAACTATTATCAAGGCATTTTCCCGGTGAAGAATCTGGGCACCGATGGCTTTGCCGGGCGAGCGCCGGTGGGCTGTTTCAAACCCAACGGCTTTGGCTTGTACGACATGATCGGCAATGTCTGGGAGTGGACCAGTTCCAGCGGATCGCGCGCCGATGCTGGCGAACCGGTCAACATCATCAAGGGCGGATCCTATCTGTGCGCCGCCAATTATTGCGCTCGCTATCGCCCGGCCGCGCGCCAGTTCCAGGAACGCGGGCTGGGCACCGATCATATCGGGTTCCGGCTGGTGGATACGACGAAACCCGGGCCTTCGGCTTGACCTTGCGGCGGCAATACGGCACCAGCAGTGCCAATATTATCGAAAAGCAGGGGATAAATCGTGAAGGTCTTACGCACGCCCGATAGCGCCTTTGCGGCGATCAGCGATTTTCCCTTCGCGTCGCATTATGTGGAGATCGCTGATCCCGGCGATGGCACGCCCCTGCGCATCCATTATGTCGATGAAGGACCGCGCGACGCGCCCGTGGTGCTGATGATGCATGGTGAGCCAAGCTGGTGCTATCTGTATCGGCACATGATCGGCCCGGTGGTGGCAGCCGGTTTCCGCGTGATCGCCCCCGATCTGATCGGCTTCGGCAAATCAGACAAGCCGACCCGCAAGACCGACTACAGCTATGCCCGCCACGTCGGCTGGATGCGCCAGTGGGTCGAGGCGCTGGACCTGACGCGGATGACGCTGGTCTGTCAGGATTGGGGCTCATTGATCGGCCTGCGCCTGGTCGCAGAAATGCCGGATCGTTTTGCCAGCGTGGTGTTGTCCAATGGCGGCCTGCCCGAAGGTGGCCCGCCCCCGCGGGCCTTTGCCCTGTGGCGGGCCTTTTCCCAATGGAGCCCGGTCTTCCCGATCGGCCGGATCATCAACGCCGGGGCCAAGCGCGCGCTCAGCGCGGCCGAGATTGCCGCTTACGATGCGCCATTCCCGGACAGCAGCTACAAGGCCGGTGCGCGCATCTTCCCCAGTTTCGTGCCGTTCGAAAACAACGTCGCCATCCCGGACCAGAAGCGCGCGTGGCAGGTGTTCGACCAGTGGCACAAGCCCTTCCTGTGCTGCTTCAGCGACGGCGATCCGGTGACCCGCGGCGGTGAAGCGCGTTTCATCGGCCGCGTTCCCGGTACCGAAGGCCAACCGCACCGCACGCTGAAGGGCGGCCATTTCATCCAGGAAAACGACCCGCAGGGCTTTGTGCAGGCGATATTGGAGGTAGCGAAATTATGAACATCACCAATCAGCTTCACCCCAGCCCCGAACATGCCGGGCTATTTTTCGGCGGCGCGGATCACGTCAACGCGATCCGCGTCACCTGGTCCATCGAGCACCAATAGAAATCTTCATTCCAGCCGGGCGAGGGAAACACCACGCCTTGCATGAACCCGCCTAGTCAGCGACAACTATCTTGGCCGGTTTACCGACAACTATGATGGCCGGTGTGGCCGCTGGTCAGGCTTGGTCGGAGGGCGGGGCGCAGCCCCGACC
>NCEU01000003.1 GCA_002280855.1 Sphingomonadales bacterium 32-65-25
AACCCGCAGCCCATTGTAGCCATCAGCCACCGAACGTTGCGGGCCACAACCGGCCATCATAATTGACGGCGACCGGCCATCGTAATTGTCGCCTGACACAGATGTGCTCTCAGAGTTGAAAGGGGTCGCGGCTTCGACCGGCTCCGCCTGCCATGCCGGGTGCGTTGAGCTGTCGCCAGTGTTGGCCGCGATGGGGGTGAGCGAGCAAGTCGGCATGGGCGCGATCCGCTTCAGCCTCGGCCGCGGTACGACCGATGAGGAGATCGATGCCGTTATTGCCCGCCTCGCAAATATGCGCTCCGGCACCCCGTAACGGCTATGGCTCCCGCAGCCTCCAAAGGTAGCAGTCCGCTAGTTGAGGCATATGAGCGGTGGCGCGCGAGCACGTTGGGACAGATCACCGATCGACTTCAGCAGCACACCCTAACTGGCTTGATAGGCGAGACTGCGCGTCCTCGACATCGGCTGCGGCGACGGCGTCCTCGCCGTAGAGCTAGCCAAACGAGGCGGGATCGTCACTGGCCTCGATCCGGATCCTACCATGCTCAAGGCCGCACAGGCCCGCGCTCTTGAAGAGGGCATCACCCTCGCTCTTGAACAAGGGGAAGCCGGCGCACTGCCGTTCCCGGATGTCGCCTTTGATCGCGTCGTTGCAGTAACGGTCCTCTGCTTGATCCCAGACGCCGAGCAGTCTGTTGCTGAGATGGCGCGGGTCTTGAGGCCAGGCGGACGGCTCATTGTAGGGGAACTTGGTCGCTGGACCGTGTGGGCGGCACAGCGCCGAATACAGGGCTGGATGGGCAATTCCGTCTGGCGCCACGCGCACTTCCGGACCGCATAAGAGCTTCGCCGCCTCGTTACCCGCCAAGGCCTTACTGCTTCCGAAGCGCGAGGCGCCACCTTCTATTCTCCATCCGGCGCTGCCGCTTCGAGACTGGCTGCAATTGACCCGTGGCTCGGCCGACGGACGACCGTGGGCGCAGCGTTATCGCCCAGGCCGCAGAAAAAGGTCGCAGTGCCAAATGTCGGGCGCAGTCATTCTCACCGGAAATGTGAACCATCCGATTTGTACGCTATGGTGCGATATTCCCGCACGTGTGCCCCCGAAGTCTTCCCACGCTCAACATCTATCGCTTTCTATTGCCTCTCCGATAACTTCAGGAAGGCAATAGAATGAACCCGGGAGCTACCGGTCCGATTTTGCGCCGGACTATCAGACGTCATCAGCTGCGCGAAATAGTGCCGCTGGCAGACAGCACCATCTACGAGATGGAACGGCGCGGGGAATTCCCGCGACGCTTTGCGCTGTCGCCGAGATGTATCGTCTGGGACCTAGCCGAAGTCGAAGCGTGGCTGCTAGCTCGCCGAGCCGCGCCGATTCGCCGGGCTCAGCATCCAGACGTCTCCAAGCGTAAGACGCGGCCGGTCAAAGGGCCGGATCGAGCTCCATCAGAGGCATAGCTGGAGGCAAGAGCACAGGGGTGTGTTTACGTCCTTCCACCCACGCCTCTACGATGTCCGACCACTCCTGCATCATGTGGCGGCGCTGAACTTCGTACTCCGCCTTGTTGTAGACCCCTCGCGATGATCGACCATCTTCGTGCGCCAGGCACTTCTCGATCCAGTCCCTATTGAAGCCCAACTCATTCAGCAGCGTCGAACCCGTGCGCCGGAGGTCGTGGACGGTGAAAGGCTCCAGCGGCAACCCCTCCTTCTTGGCCTGCTCGACGACAGAATAGGTCACGCGATTGAATGTGGCGCGCGACATCGGCGCATCGGCGTCATACCTAGATGGTAGCAGATATCGCGAGTTGCCGGCGCAGGTCTTGAGCGCAATCATGATGTCGAGGGTCTGGCGGGAGAGATAGACGTTGTGCGCCTTCGATCGCTTCATGCGTTCCTTCGGGATCGTCCAGACGGCGTTCTCGAAATCCACCTCGTCCCAAACCGCGTCCTGCAGTTCGCTCTTACGCACCATCGTCAGTAGATACAGCTTCATCCCTAGCCGGATCGTCGGCAAAGTCGCGACCTTCTCAAGCTCCCTGAGCATGATCCGAATCTCGGTCGGAGATAGCGAGCGATCCTTGGGCGCAAAGGTCGCGATCGATGCCGGCCCGACATCGTCGGCCGGGTTGGCGACCTTCTCGCCGTGCAGAATGGCGAACCCGTAAATCTGCTTGAGGATATCTCGCACATGGATCGCCGTCGCCGGGGCGCCGCGATCGACGATCTTGCCGCAATGCGCTCGCAAATCGTCCGGCGTGATCTCCGTAAGGAGACGATTGCGCCATACCGGAAGCAGCTCTCTTTCGAAGATCGAGCGTCTCATTGCCCGCGTGCTGTCAGCCATCGGCGCGTTGACGAGCCACTTTTCTCCAAATTCGCCGAAACTCTTGGCTTCCTTTAGCCGCCGCTTCTCACGCTGCTTCTCAATGGCGGGCGACCGCCCTTCGCTCACAGCCCGCCGAGCATCGATGCAGAGCTCGCGAGCGCGGGCGAGTGACATCCCATCGCGCCCGTACTTTCCGAGGTAGACGGTCTCGCGTCGTCCATTCAGGCGGTAGTCGAGGCGAAAGGATATCGCTCCCGAAGGCATGACGCGAACGTACATGCCGTCCCGATCCGCGACCTTGTACATCTTACTCTGTGGTTTCAAGGCCTTGATCGCAGCATCCGTCAGCATTCCCGCGCCACCTCCAAAAAAGTACCGTCATGCGGTTTTTGGCGGCCCTTTGTGGAAAATATGGCGTAGTATCAAATACTTACAGCCATAAAAGTACCGTCAAGGACCTCATCTCACCTGACGGTACTTCGGATTTTGGAGGTGATCAATATGGCCGAGACCCGTCACGCGGGCCGTCACGCTTGATCCGTGCCCACCGATAGATACCGATAGACGCTGAGGCGATTTTTCTTTTTTTTCAGGAGGTTATGGCGAACTGTGGCGTAGTTTCGGATACCCTCGGATGGGCCTGAATCATTCCCACTCGATGGTGCCGGGCGGCTTTGACGTATAGTCGTAAACCACGCGGTTGATACCCTTCACCTCGTTGACGATGCGGGTGGCAGCGCGGGTGAGGAAGCTGGCCTCGAAGGGATAGACATCGGCGGTCATGCCATCCACGCTGGTGACAGCGCGCAGGCCGCAGACCCGATCATAGGTGCGGCCATCACCCATTACGCCAACCGTGCGCACCGGCAGCAGCACGGCAAAGGCCTGCCAGATCTCGTCATACAGGCCCGCCTTGCGGATTTCGTCGAGATACACGGCGTCGGCCTTGCGCAGCGTGTCGCAGGCTTCCTTGGTCACTTCGCCGGGAATGCGGATGGCAAGGCCGGGGCCGGGGAACGGGTGGCGGCCAACGAACGCTGGCGGCAGGCCGAGCTCGACACCCAGGCGGCGCACTTCGTCCTTGAACAGTTCGCGCAACGGTTCGACCAGCTTCATGTTCATGCGTTCCGGCAGGCCGCCGACATTGTGGTGGCTCTTGATCGTCACGCTGGGGCCGCCAGTGAAGGAGACGCTCTCGATCACGTCGGGATAGAGCGTGCCTTGGGCCAAGAAATCAGCGCCGCCGATCTTCTTGGCTTCGGCCTCGAACACCTCGATGAAGGTCTTGCCGATGAACTTGCGCTTGGCTTCCGGATCGGTGACGCCGGCGAGGCCGCCGAGGAACAATTCCTCGGCTTCGACGTGTACCAGCGGGATATGATAATGTTCACGGAACAGGGTGACGACCTGTTCGGCTTCGCCCAGCCGCATCAGGCCATGATCGACGAACACGCACGTGAGCTGATCGCCGATGGCTTCATGAATCAGCACGGCGGCCACAGCCGAATCGACGCCGCCTGACAGGCCGCAGATCACCTTGGCCGATCCCACCTGCTCGCGGATTTCGGCGATCTTGGATGCACGGAAGCCGGCCATCGACCAGTTCGGCGTGATGCCGCAGACATTGATGACGAAATTCTTCAGCAGTGCGCCACCATCGGGCGTGTGCACCACTTCCGGGTGGAACTGCACGCCGTAACGGCGGGCTTCGTCGTTGGCGATGGCAGCGAACGGCGCGCCGGCGCTCACCGCAACGGCGCGAAAGCCGGGGGGGATCGCCTCGATGCGGTCGCCGTGGCTCATCCACACGGTCGGGCGGTCGCCCTTGGCCCACACGCCGGCAAAGAAGGCGCAATCGTCGACGATGTCGATTTCGGCACGGCCAAACTCGCGGTGATCCGATGCCACCACGGCGCCACCCAACTGGTAACAGAGCGACTGTTCACCGTAACAGATGCCCAGCAGCGGCACGTCGGCGGCCAGCACGACATCCGGGATGCGCGGGCCGTTTTCATCGCTGATATTGGCCGGGCTGCCCGACAGGATGACGCCCTTGGGCTGCATCCGCGTGTAAGCCTCGCCGCCTTTGGCGAAGGGCACGATCTCGCAATAAACGCCAACTTCGCGGATGCGCCGGGCGATGAGCTGCGTCACCTGGCTGCCGAAATCGAGGATGAGGATCGAGTCGTCTGGCGTGTGCATCGCGGGCGCTTAGGGCGTGGCGGCGTTTGGCGCAACCACCAGCGGCAACAGCGCCTGCCGCCATGCATCGGGCAGCGGCGCGGGCCGGCGCGTCTCCCTGTCGACATAGACGTGGACGAAATGGCCTTCCGCGGCCGGCGCTTCATGGCCGGCGGTGAACAGGCCCACTTCCCAACGCACGCTGCTGTTGCCCAATTTGGCGATGCGCAGGCCGGCCTCCACGGTTTCGGGGAAGGCGACGGAGCGATTGTACCGGCAGCCGGTTTCCACCACCAGGCCGATGGGGTTGCCATGGTGGATGTCGAGCAGGCCCTGCTCGATCAGCCAGGCGTTCACCACGGTATCGAACCAGCTGTAATAGACCACGTTGTTGACGTGGCCATAAGCATCATTGTCCATCCAGCGGGTGGGGATCAGGCGGTGGACGCGATAATCGGATCGGCTGTTCATGGCGATGCGCCTTGCCAGCGATTCGTCTGAAAAGCAAAAACCCCGGCCATCTCTGGCCGGGGTTTTTAGGTTGGGATGGTGGAGCCTAACGGGATCGAACCGTTGACCTCTACAATGCCATCGTAGCGCTCTCCCAGCTGAGCTAAGGCCCCACATCCCAATGTGGTCGTTGCTGTTACCAGCAACGCCGGGAGCGGCCGGTTAGGCGATGTTTCGAAGGCTTGCAAGCCCGAAATTCGCAAAGCCGGCCGATATCCTCAATTCTCGTCGTGCGTGCCTTCCGAGACGACACCCAGATCATCATCATCGCCCAGATCGACATCGGCATCGGCTTCGCCGGCTTCGACGTCGGCGTCCTCGATGTCCAGATCCTCATCCACGGCCACCACGGCGTCTTCCTCGGCGGCCTGCGGCTTGGTGGCTTCAAACGGCGTCGTCTGCTTGGACTTCAGGACCGGTTCCGGCGCCCAGCCAAAGCCGCAGGAAATGCAGGTCACCGGGTCTTCCTTGCCCAGATCATAGAATCGGGTGTTGCATTTCGGGCAGGCACGCTTGGTGCCCCATTCAGCCTTGACCATATCGTCTCCGTGATCGTCCCGGCCGTGGGTCCAGCCGGGCAAACGCAATCGAGCCGGGGCAGCACAGCCATCCCGGAAAGACCGGCGCATTGCCACAGCCGGCAAGCCCTGTCAAAGCGCCGCGTCATGAATCACGTCGCCGGAAAACCCGCATCGCTCTGCCTTGCCGCTTCAGGCCCGCTCACGGGCGATGTGACGGTGCCGGGTGACAAGTCGATCAGTCACCGCTCGTTGATGCTCGGCGCGCTGGCGGTGGGCGAAACCCGCATCACAGGGCTGCTTGAGGGAGAGGATGTGCTGGCCACTGCCGCGGCGATGCGGGCGATGGGGGCCAAGATCGGGCGCACGGGTACCGGCGAATGGCGCGTTCACGGCGTTGGTGTTGGCGGGCTGTTGCAGCCGGCGACCGCGCTCGATATGGGCAACAGCGGCACCTCCACGCGGCTCTTGATGGGCCTGGTCGCCTCCCACCCGATCACAGCGACGTTCATCGGCGATGCCAGCCTGTCGGGTCGGCCGATGGGGCGGGTGATCACGCCGCTGTCCCTGATGGGCGCGACCATTGCCGCCACGCCAGGGCCGGGACGGCAGACCCTGCCCCTCACGCTCACCGGTGCCTGCCCGGCGATTCCGCTCCGCTACACGCTGCCAGTCGCCTCGGCGCAGGTGAAATCGGCGGTGCTGCTGGCTGGCCTCAACACGCCGGGCGAGACGGTGGTGATCGAACCCATCCCCACCCGTGATCACAGCGAGCGCATGCTGGCCGGATTCGGTGCCCAGCTTTCCGTTACCGAATCGCCGCAGGGCCGCATCATCACCATCCACGGTGAGGCCGAACTGAAGCCGCAGGCCATACAGGTGCCCGGCGATCCGTCGTCCGCTGCCTTCCCGATGGTCGCCGCGCTGATCGTGCCGGGCAGCGACATCATCATCCGCAATGTTGGCCTGAACCCCACCCGCGCCGGGTTGGTGCGAGTGCTGCAGGCGATGGGCGGGCGCATTGATCTGTTGAACGAACGCACCGTTGGCGGCGAACCGGTCGCCGATCTCCACGTCCGCCACAGTGCGCTCAGCGGCATCGACGTTCCGCCGGACGGTGCGCCCAGCATGATTGATGAATATCCGGTGCTGTTCGTTGCGGCCGCCTTCGCGCAAGGCCGGACGACCATGCGCGGGATCGAGGAACTGCGGGTGAAGGAATCCGACCGGATCGCTGTGATGGCGCAGGAGCTGCAGGCCTGCGGTGTACAGTGCGAGGAGCTTGAAGACGGCCTGATCGTCGAAGGCCGTGACGGCGATCTCGTTCCCGGCGGTGCCACCATCGCGGCCCGGCTCGATCACCGCATCGCGATGAGCTTCGCCGTGCTGGGCCTGAACGCGGCACGGCCGGTGGTCATTGATGATGCCCGGCCGATCGCAACGAGCTTTCCAACGTTCGTGGCAATGATGGAGCAGCTTGGCTGCAGGCTTCTCCCAACAGCAGATCATTGATGGCGCGGGCAGCCCCGCCGCTGCCATAAGGCAAGGCTGGTTCTGCCATCGTTGCCCGCAACGCGTAATCGGCCAGAACACGCTGCGCCGCTGCCACGATTGCCGCCGGATCACGCCCCACCAGCGCGGCATTGCCGCTGAACAGCCCTTCGCGCCGCTCCGTGGTGTCACGCAGCACCAGGCAGGGCAGACCGATGGCCGGTGCCTCTTCCTGCACCCCACCCGAATCGGTCAGCACAAGGCGACACTGCCCCATCAGAGCGACGAACCCGGCATAGGGCAGCGGCGGCAGCAGGTGGATGCTGGCGTGGCCACCCAGAGCGGCACGCACCGGGCCTGAAACCGCCGGGCTGGGATGCACCGGCAGGATGATCTCTGCTTCGCCCGCCAATTCGGCCAGCGCATCCAGCAACCCGCCCAGCACGTGACCTTGGTTCTCGCGACGATGGATGGTCGCCAGCACCCACGGCCTCCCACGCGGGATGCCGGCCAGCGGCGTCACCGCCGCCCCTGCCAGTGCCACATCGCCGGCCAGCCGCGCTTGCATCAACAACAGCGCATCGATGCCGCTGTTGCCGGTGACGTGCACGCCATCGCACACACCCTCTGCCGCCAGTGCCGCCGCTGCCGCCGCAGTCGGCGCGAAATGCAACTGCGCCATCTGTGCCACCAGCTTGCGATGCATCTCCTCGGGGTGCGGATCGTGCGTTCCCGTCCGCAAGCCCGCTTCGACATGCGCCAGCCGCGCCCCGGCATAACGGGCCGCCAAGGCACCGGCGAGCGTCGAGCTCGTGTCGCCCTGCACCACGACCCACGCCGGCCGCGTTTCCCGCACCACCTTCGCCAGCGCCGGCACCAGCCGCCCCACCACCGTATCCGGCGAGGCCGCCATCACCCCCAGATCATGATCCGCCTGCAGCCCGAACCCGGCCAAGGCTTCATCAAACATCTCACGATGCTGCCCGGTCGCCACAAGCAATGGGCAGTGCCCACGCGTCTGCAGATCAAGCAGCAGCGGTGCCAGCTTCACCGCCTCCGGCCGCGTACCCGCGATAAACATGATTGGAAGCGATGCAGAACCCGGGCCGCCAGCAGACATCATTCGCCCCCGCGAAGTGACTGACCCTGAAGGTCATTCTGCGCGAACTGGGCCTGTCTGGCAACGGCCGTGCCGCATCGGGTTCAGAATTTGTCATCCTTCACGCGGAACAGCGCTTCCAGCGCCGGATCGGTTGGCCGGCCCAACACGCGTTCAGCGATATACTCGCCCACCACCGGGCCATGCTTGAAGCCGTGGCCAGAGCCGCCGCCGGCGATCCAGACATTGTCCCAGCCCGGGTGGCGCTGGATCATGAAATGCTCGTCCACGCTGTTTTCCAGCTGGCACACCCGGGTTTCAACGATCGGCTGGTCCTTCAACCCCGGGAAGCGGCGGGCGATATAGTCGCGCGACCGGCGCACCTGGAACGGCGTGACGATGCGATCATCATTGTCAGGGTCCATGATCGTGTCGCCGCCAACCGGGCAGACCTTGATGCCCTTGCCGTCGACATTGGGGAAACCATAGTGGCTGGCTTCCGAAAACACCGGCAGGTTCGGGCAGGAATAACGGTCGTCGCCGGCCGGTGCGCCAAAGAAATAGACCTCGCGTCGCGGCGTCTGCAGCTTGTTGCCCAACAGATCAGGGAACAACCGGCCCAGCCACGGCCCGCAGGCAAACACATATTTGGCGCCGCTCACCGTCTCGCCGCCCTGCAGCGCCAGATTGGCCATGGCGCCACCACTGGCCTGCCCAGGCTGGGCGCGACCCGACACTAGCTGCACGCCCTTGCGCGCCGCCGCTTCCGCCACGGCCAGGCAGGCCCGGTGCGCCCGCACGATCAGGGCGCCGGGCTCATACAGGCCCACATTGTTCTCGCCCGGCTCCATCTGCGGCCAGCGCCGGCGCATGTCGGCCGCCGTCATCAGTTCATGATCAACATTCAGTTTCGTGAACACATCCCGCGAGCCGCGCAGGCCGGTATTGAGATCGGTCGCCAGCTGCAGCCGTCCCGCCAGCGAGAGCAACGGCAACCCGAACTCGCGTTCCCGCTCCCGCCACAGCTCCATCCCGCGCAGCACCCAACGCGAATAGACTTCACGATCGCCATAGCCCACCCGGATCTGCCGGGTTTCTCCGCCCGACGTGGCACGCGCATTGCCCGGCCCATAAGCATCAACCAGCGTGACAGAGTGGCCCATCTCGCGCAGCCGCAGCGCCGTCCACCCACCGAACGCGCCGGCGCCGATCACCACCACATCCGCCGGCTTGGCCGTGCGCTGCCACTTCAGCGGGGATTGCGCAGAGGCTGCCGAAGCCGTCACGCCGCTGGCTGCTGCCAGGCCTGCCGCCTTCAGAAATGTGCGACGCTCCATGTGTCCCCCCGTTTTTTGGCGCGTCCGGTCTTGATGGCCGTGATCAACTGCCTGTAAGCAAAGCCTAGGTCTGCGCCCCGGCCCCGTCAATTGCGCGCCGCCCTACCCGCCACTTGCCCACCTGCGACCGGCCCGCTAACGCCAACCGGTGATCACCACCCCTCCCCTCGTTATCGCCGTTGATGGCCCGGCTGCCAGCGGCAAAGGCACCATCGCCAAGGCGCTGGCCCGCCATTACGGCCTGCCGTTCATGGATACCGGCAAGCTGTATCGCGCCTGCGGGCTGGCGGTGCGGTTGGCGGGGCATGATCCTTATGATGCCGATGTGGCGGCACAGGCGGCGCGGCAGCTTGGTCCGGCGCTGTTGGATGATCCCGATCTGATGAGCGCGCTCAACAGTGATTATGCCTCGATCGTGTCCAGCCACCCGGCGGTGCGGGCAGCCTTGTTCGAAACGCAACGGACGTTCGCGCGCCAGCCGGGTGGGGCGGTGCTGGACGGCCGTGATATCGGCACGGTGATCGCGCCGGATGCCATCGCCAAATTGTTCGTGACGGCGGCGCCTGAAGTGCGGGCCCAGCGCCGTCATGCCGAACAGGCCGGAAGGGGCAGCGATCAGACTCTGGCCGATGTGCTGGCCGACATCCATGCGCGTGATGCCCGCGATTCCGGGCGCTCTGCCGCGCCCCTGGTGCAGGCCAGCGATGCTGCCTTGCTTGATACCAGCAATCTCAGTATAGCCGCGGCTGTCGCTGCAGCGATTGCCTTGGTTGAAAAGGCACGCGCACAGCACAGCCGGTAAGGGGTTATCGGCGTCCCGGCAGGGTCTCCCTGTGCGGGCGCTTGGCTTTTTCCGGTTTCTCTTGAGCGGCTGGCATGGTGCCACCGCGACGGCGATGAACGGCGGGCAATGGTGCCTTGTCGAGGGGTTTCGTGGGTATAGGCGGCTTTTGCCGTCCATCCTTGCCCGCGCCGGCCCAAATGAAGGTGAATGATACTCTATGGCTACTTCTGCCCAGCCGACCCGTGATGATTTTGCGGCTCTGCTTGATGCCTCGCTCGGTGAGAACCAGAGCTTTGAAGGCCGTGTTGTTCGCGGTGTTGTCACCGCCCTTGAAAATGAATTTGTCGTCATCGATGTCGGCCTGAAGAGCGAGGGCCGCGTGCCCCTGCGCGAATTCGCCGGCCTGGATGGCAAGACCGACCTGAAGGTTGGTGATGAAGTCGAAGTGTTCGTTGACCGCGTGGAAAACGCGCAGGGCGAAGCCATGCTGTCCCGCGATCGCGCCCGCCGCGAAGCCAGCTGGGATGCGCTGGAAACCAAGTTCGCTGCTGGCGAGCGCGTCGAAGGCGTCATCTTCGGCCGCGTCAAGGGCGGCTTCACCGTCGATCTTGGCGGCGCCGTGGCCTTCCTGCCCGGCTCGCAGGTCGATATCCGCCCGGTGCGCGATGTCACCCCGCTGATGAACCTGCCGCAGCCCTTCCAGGTGCTGAAGATGGACCGCAAGCGCGGCAACATCGTGGTGTCGCGCCGCTCGATCCTCGAAGAATCGCGCGCCGAAGCCCGCACCGGCCTGATCAGCAGCCTGGCCGAAGGCCAGATCGTTGACGGCACCGTGAAGAACATCACTGATTATGGTGCGTTCGTGGATCTGGGCGGCATCGACGGCCTGCTGCACGTGACAGACATGAGCTACAAGCGCGTCAACCACCCTTCGGAAGTGCTGAACATCGGCGACGTGCTGCGCGTGCAGATCGTGCGCATCAACCGCGACACCCAGCGCATCAGCCTGGGCATGAAGCAGCTGGAAGCCGATCCGTGGACGACTGCTGCTGCCAAGTACGCCGTTGACACCAAGCACAAGGGCCGCGTGACCAACATCACCGAGTATGGCGCCTTTGTCGAACTGGAAGCCGGCATCGAAGGCCTGGTGCACGTTTCGGAAATGTCGTGGGTCAAGAAGAACGTCCACCCCGGCAAGATCGTTTCGACCAGCCAGGAAGTCGAAGTCATCGTTCTCGAAGTGGACGAAGAAAAGCGCCGCATCAGCCTTGGCCTCAAGCAGGCCCAGCGCAATCCGTGGGAAGTGTTCGCTGAAACCAACCCGGTTGGCACGATCGTGGAAGGCGAAGTCAAGAACGCCACCGAATTCGGCCTGTTCATCGGTCTCGATGGCGACGTCGACGGCATGGTGCACATGAGCGACATCGCCTGGGGCATGACCGGCGAAGGCGCCCTGGCGCGCCACCACAAGGGCGAGCGTGTTTCGGCCCGCGTGCTGGAAGTGGACATCGAGAAGGAACGCATCAGCCTGGGCATCAAGCAGCTTGATGAAGCCGGCGGCACTGGTGCTGCCATGGGCACCCGCAACACCAGCGGCGGCGACTGGAAGAAGAACGACATCGTGACGGTGACTGTGGTCGCTGCCCGCGATGGCGGCCTGGATGTGAAGATCGGCGAAGATGGCCCGGATTGCTACATCAAGCGCAACGATCTGAGCCGCGACCGCGAAGACCAGAAGGCCGAGCGTTTCCAGCCCGGCCAGAAGGTTGACGCCATGGTGGTTGGCTTCGAAAAGGGCCGCAAGCCGATGCTGAGCATCAAGGCGCTGCAGATCACCGAGGAAAAGGAAGCCGTGGCGCAATACGGCACGTCCGATTCGGGTGCGACGCTGGGCAACATCCTGGGCGCCGCCTTCAACAAGGCCCGCGAGGACGCCGACAAGAGCTGATCGCGCTTTTTCGGAAAAGCCATGAAATGCGCCCCGGCAGACCATCTGCCGGGGCGTTTTTCGTTGGTGCGGCGCCGCCATTCGGGCTTCGTTCGGAGATTGTGGCACGATGGTTGCGCTTTTTTGACAGGCGCGCCTTGACCATCCTCGCCAATGCAATAGAATTGCTTTGTTTTTGGGGGGTATGCGCCGGGGTGGCGCCAAACGAGGTAGGCCAAGATGATAAGGTCTGAACTGGTTGCCATCGTCGCCGAACAGAATCCGCATCTGACCATCAAGGATGTCGAGCGCATCGTCGCCACCATCTTTGACGAGATCACTGATGCCTTGGCCCAGGGCCGACGCGTTGAACTGCGGGGCTTTGGTGCCTTTTCTACCCGCGCCCGCGATCCGCGCACCGGCCGCAACCCGCGCACTGGCGCCGCCGTGAAGGTGGACGCCAAGAAAGTGCCCTATTTCAAGCCGGGCAAGGAATTACGCGAGCGCCTCAACGGCTGAGCCGCACCGGACGCCACGCCGGTGCAGAGCAGGCACCAGCGGGCGTGGCGGAACCGGTAGACGCAGCGGACTTAAAATCCGCTTTCCCTTGGAAGTGCGGGTTCGAGTCCCGCCGCCCGCACCACGATCGAAACAAACATGCTGCCCACCATCAGCCTGATCGGCATCCCCACCGACCAGCACAGCAGCTTCCTGCGCGGGCCGGCCGGGGCCCCGGCGGCGATCCGGGCCGCGCTGGCCAGTGAGCACGGCAACAGCGGCACCGAACGCGGCACCGAGATCGGGCTGGATTTTGCACTGGCGGATCGCGGCGACGTCGCGATCGCTGAAGATGCCGGCGATGATGAGCGTATCCGCGCCGCCATCGCCGCCTGCCCCGGGCCGGTGATTGCACTGGGCGGTGATCACGCCATCAGTTTCCCGGTGGTCGAAGCCCTGGCCCGTCGCCATGGCGCCTTCGACATATTGCACTTCGATGCCCACCCTGATCTCTATGACGAGCTCAATGGCAATCGCCGCTCCCACGCCTCACCGTTTGCGCGCATCATGGAAGGCGGCCATGCCCGCCGGCTGGTGCAAGTCGGCATCCGCACGCTCAATCGCCACTGCCGCGAACAGGCGGCGCGGTTTGGCGTGGAGATCATCGAAGCCCGGCATTTCCGCGACGATTGGCGACCGCGATTCGACCGGCCACTCTATGTGTCCATCGATATCGACGCGCTCGATCCAGCCTTTGCGCCGGGCGTGTCGCACCATGAACCGGGAGGGCTCACCGTCCGCCAGGTCGTCAACATCCTGCTTGATCTCGACACCCCGATCATCGGCGGCGACGTGGTGGAACTGAACCCGGCACGCGACATCAATGGCATGACCGCGGTGGTCGCGGCCAAGCTGGTGAAGGAACTGGCCGCCGCCATGGCCGCCAATGCAGCGGCCTGACAGGCTGGCGTTAATGCCGCATTCCCTTGCAATCAGCACCATAAAAGCCGATTGTGATAGGAAGTCAGGTTAATTCTGGCGTGATTCCCGCATTGTGCCGGTGGCATGATTGGTTTCACGGCAATTGTTGACCAGTTGGCCATCCGGTTCGATGGCGGTTTTCATTCAGGCCACCGGAGCCCTTGGTTTTTTGGCGCGGTGGTTGGGGATAATAAATGTCCGAAGGCAGTGGTTGGGTCGAGATTGTGCTGCTGGCGTTGCTGGCCGCTTTCATCGGCCTGCGCCTCGTCTCCGTGCTGGGCAAGCGCACCGGGCAGGAGCGGCCAATCGGTGACGCGTTCCGGCCCAGCGCCGAAGTAACCGCGCCGCCGCGCCGTGAAGCGACAAACCCGGTGCGCGGCCAGTTGCTGCTGCCGCCCGGCACCGATCGCGGCCTGTTGCCTGCTCTGGAAGCCGTGGCCGATGCCGATCCCGGCTTCGCCCCCGATCGTTTCCTGGCCGGCGCGCGCAGCGCCTACGGCTTGATCCTCGAAGCCTTCTGGACCGGCGATCTTTCGAGCCTGACCGGCTTGGTGTCGGACGAAGTGCATCACAATCTGTCGAACGCCATCGAAGCGCGCGGCGGTGGCAGCCTGCCCAACCGGCTGGCCGGGCTGGGTGCCGTTGCTCTGCGCGATGCCACGGTGGTTGGCCAGATGGTTGAAGTGACGGTGGGTTTTGTCGCCCGCATCGCCACCAGCGACGGTGAGATTGAAACCCGTGATCTGTGGACCTTCAGCCGCCTTGCCGGCAACACCGATCCGGCCTGGGTGCTGATCGCGACCGACAATGAAGACGACAGCGATCAGATGCCGCCCGATCATCTGGGCGACGCTTCCGACAACAACGCCTGACGATCGTTCCGTGCGCCGGTGGATTGCGCTGGCCAGCCTGTTGCTGCTGACTGCCTGTGCCGGCAAGCAGGAGCGGCCGGTTATCCCTGTAGCGCCGCCGTCGTCACCTGCGGCCGTCGCACCCCCGGCTGAGCCAGCCAAGCCGCCTCCTGCCAACCGCGCTGCGGATGCCGCTGTTGCGCTGGTCGATCTGCCCGCCCTGCCCGAGGCTGCTGCCGCACTGGCCGCCTTTCGCAAATCCTGCGCTGGCCTGATCCGCCGTGAAGATCTGTCGGGCCTGACGCGGGCCGAAGACTGGAAGCCGGCCTGCACCGCTGCCGCCAGCGTGGCGCCGGGCCAGGAAGCAGCGTTTTTCCGCGACCAGTTCCGGGCGATCACCGTGGCCGAAGGCGAAGGCTTTGCCACCGGCTATTACGAGCCGGAAATCGCCGCCAGCTTGAATCCCCAGCCGGGATACGACGTGCCGCTCTATCGCCGCCCGGCCGATCTGATCGACGTGCCGCTGGGTGATTTCGCCGCCAGCCTGAAGGGCCGCACCGTGCGCGGCCGCGTGCAGGGCACGCGGCTGGTGCCCTATGCGACGCGCGAACAGATTGCGGCAGGCGCACTGGTGGGCCGGCAGCTGGAACTGGCGTGGGCCGCTGACCCCTTTGAAGCCTTCTTCCTCGAAATTCAGGGCAGTGGCCGGCTGCGCCTGCCCGATGGGCGCATCATCCGCATTGGCTATGATGGCCAGAACGGCCGCGATTATGTCGCCATCGGCCGGCTGCTGATCGAACAGGGCCGGCTGGAACGCGGCAAGGCCGGCATGAAGGAAATCATCGCCTGGCTGCGCGCCAACCCCGCCGAGGCGCCGGCTGTGCTGAATGCCAATCCGTCGAAGATTTTCTTCCGGGAATTGAAGGGCGACGGCCCGATTGGTGCGATGGGCGCGGCGGTGACACCGTTCGTCAGCGTCGCCGCCGATCCAGCCTTCATTCCGCTCGGCGCGCCATTGCTGGTGGAAACCACGCTCACCGGCCCGGTGACCCCGTTCACCCGGCTGATGGTGGCGCAGGATACGGGCGGGGCCATCAAGGGCGCCAACCGCATCGATCTGTTCCTTGGCCCCGGCGCCGAAGCTGCCGCCATTGCCGGCGCGCAATCGTCGCCGGCGCGACTTGTATTGCTAATTCCGGCCGCCGCCGCCGCGCGGTTGACGTCCTGATGAGACGCCTTTCCGCCCATGAACGGGCCTTGTGGGCGCGGGTGGCGGCCAGCGTGAAGCCCCTGCCCGGCAAGCGCGCGCCGGAGGTGCCAGCAGTGGCGGTGTCGGCAACCCCCGCCCCCACCCCGGCCAAGGCCGCGCCCAAGCCGGCTCCAGCGCGGCCCGCCGCCAAGGCGCCGCCATCGGCCAAGCCCAAGCCCCACCCGCTCGGCGCGCCGCTGGATGGCACCTGGGACCGACAGATCAGCCGCGGCCGCCTATCCCCTGACCGGGTGATCGACTTGCACGGCCACACCGTGGTTGATGCCCATGCCACGCTGTCATCCGCCATCCTCGCCAATGATGGCACCCGCGTCATCCTGGTCGTCACCGGCAAGGGCCGCCCGGACCGTCCAGCGCGCATCCGCGCGGAACTGATGCACTGGCTGGAACGGCCCGATCTGCGCCCCCACGTTGCCAGTTTGCGCGCCGCCCACCCGCGCCACGGCGGTGGCGGGGCGTTTTACGTCATTCTGCGCCGCGCGAAGTGATTGTGGCCAAGTAATCCCCCTATCGCCAATTGCAGGCGGCCCCGGCAGCGCAATGGACTAATGTGCACTCAAGGGAGGACGCTGCATGTCCGAAGATGTCGTATTGGTCAGCCGTGATGGGCCGGTTGCCATCGTCACACTGAACCGGCCGCAGGCGATGAACGCGCTGAGCCAGGCGCTGCGCCGCGATCTGGCCAAGGTGTTCCGCGAACTTGAAGCAGACGACGATGTGCGCGCCATCGTGCTCACCGGCGCCGGCACCCGCGCCTTTACGGCCGGCCTCGATCTGAAGGAACTCGGCCAGCAGGGCCTGGGCGCCGCCAACGCGGAAGGCCCTGACGACAATCCGGTGAAGGCCATCGAACAAACCGGCAAACCGGTGATTGGCGCCATCAACGGTGTCGCCATTACCGGCGGTTTCGAAGTGGCGCTGGCCTGCGACGTGCTGATTGGCAGCGAGAACGCCCGCTTTGCCGATACTCATGCGCGGGTCGGCATCATGCCGGGCTGGGGGCTGAGCCAGAAACTTTCGCGCCTGATCGGGCCGTATCGCGCCCGCGAACTGTCGCTGTCCGGCAATTTCCTCGATGCCGCCACGGCGGAACGCTGGGGCCTGCTCAACCGCGTCGTATCGGCTGAGGATCTGGTCGCCGCCGCCACCCAGCTGGCGCACGACATGGCCACCATCGCGCCCGGTTTTGCGCGTGGGTACAAGAAGCTGATCAACGACGGCTATGAACTGCCGTTCGGGCAGGCGATGGCGCTGGAAGCCGAGCGCTCCACCGCGGCCAATGCCCAAGTCTCCGCCGCCGAGGTCGAAGCCGCGCGCGGTGCTGTGCAAGCGAGAGGACGCAGCCAATGACCGCCATGCCCTTTCCCGGTTTCAACAGCGACACCATCGACGACATGCTGGTCAACCCGGCGGCCTTTGCTGATGAAAGCATCCACGATGCCTATACCACGCTGCGCCGGGATGATCCGGTGCACTGGACCCAGCCCACGGGCTTCCGCCCGTTCTGGTCGATCACCCGCCATGCCGACATTGTCGCCATTTCCAAGGCCAATGATCGCTTCATCAACCGGGAACGCACCTATATCTCGCCGATCGAGGCCGAAGAGTGGGTGAAGAACACCACCGGTGACACGCACCTGTTCCGCACGCTGGTCGATCTGGATGATCCGCTGCACATGAAGCTGCGCCGCATCACCCACACCTGGTTCATGCCGCAGAACCTGAAGAAACTGGAACCGCGGATCGCCGCCATCGCCAAGGCGCACGTGGACCGGATGGTGTCGCTGGGCGGAAGCTGCGACTTCGTCAACGAAGTGTCGCTCTGGTATCCGCTGCGAGTGATCATGATGATCCTGGGCCTGCCGGAAGCCGACGAAGGCCGCATGCTGCAGATGACGCAGGAAATCTTTGGCCCGCAGGATCCCGACGTGGTGGCGCGCAGCCGTATCCTCACGCAAGGCCTGGGCGGCCCGGAAGCCACCGGCAATCCGCAAGTTGATATCTTCGCGCTGGTGCAGCAGTTCTTCGCTTATTTCGGCGAGGTGATGCAGGATCGCCGTGCCAATCCGCGCGACGATCTGGCCACCGTGATCGCACAAGGCACGGTGGACGGCGAACCGATCGGCATGCTGGAAGCCATCAGCTATTACGCCATCACCGTCACCGCCGGCCACGATACGACCAGCAGCACGGCATCGGGCGGGCTGCTGGCGTTGGCGCAGAATCCGGAGCAATTGGCCAAGCTGAAAGCCGATCCGTCGCTGATCCCGCAGGCGGTCGAGGAGATGTTGCGCTGGGCGACGCCGGTGAAGCATTTCATGCGCACCTGCACCGAAGATACGGTGGTGGGCGGCAAGACGATCAAGGCCGGCGACGGTGTGGCGCTTTTCTACTGGTCGGGCAACCGTGACGAGGCGGTGTTCGAGGAACCGTTCAGCTTCCGGGTGGACCGCGCCAACAACCCGCAGACCGCCTTTGGCAACGGCGTCCACCAGTGCCTGGGCCTGCACCTGGCGCGCATGGAAATCCGGGCGCTGTTCGCCGAACTGCTGCCGCGGCTGGACGAGATCGAACTGGCCGGCGAGCCGAAACTGTCGGTCGCCAACTTCGTCTCCGGCCTGAAGGCCATGCCGATCCGGTATCGCATGCGATGAAGGATGATGCCCGGCGGCGCGAACCCGCTGCCTATCCGGCCAGCCAGACGCTGGAGACGCGCTTTGGCGACATGGACGTGAACGGACACCTCAACAACGTGGCCTTTGCCCGCCTGTTCGAAGAAACGCGCGTGCGCTTCAATCGCGCGGGGCCGGCCGCACCGGCCGTGGGCGAGCGCCGCTCCAGCTTTGTCGTGGCGCACGTGGCCATCGATTATCTGGCGGAAGGCAATTATCCGGCGCCGGTCACCGTTGGCTATGCCATTGCGCGGATCGGCAGCAGCAGCTTCACGGTCGCCATGGCGGCCTTTCAGGAAGGCCAGTGCATCGCGCTCTGCGACAGTGTGCTGGTGCACCGCGATCCCGAAACCGGCCCTGCACCAATTCCGCCGGCCTTGCGGGAACGACTTGAGGCGCTGCGGCTGAAGGGCTAGAGGCTGCGCTTTCCCACAACCGGAGATTCACAATGGCTGACGCGCCGACCACCCTTACCCTCTCGCTCGACAGCGGCGGCGATGTCGTCATCAAGCTGCGGTCCGACGTGGCCCCCGGCCATGTCGAGCGCATCACCACGCTGGCGCGCCAGGGCTTTTACGACGGCGTCAAGTTCCACCGCGTCATCCCCGGCTTCATGGCCCAGGGCGGCTGCCCCAAGGGCACCGGCACCGGCGGCAGCGATCTGCCCGATCTGAAGGCCGAATTCAACGACGTGCCGCACGTGCGCGGCGTCTGCTCGATGGCGCGCACCAGCGCGCCGAACAGCGCCAATAGCCAGTTCTTCATCTGCTTTGACGATGCCCGCTTCCTCGATCGCCAATACACGGTGTGGGGCGAAGTGACGTCCGGCATGGAATTCGTCGACGCGCTGCCCAAGGGCGAGCCGCCGCGCGCGCCGGGCAGCATCGTCAAGGCGACCGTGGCCTGATCCACAGCGCCTGAAACGAAAAAAACCCCCGCCAGGTCGCCCTGGCGGGGGTTTTTTCATGTCAGTCAATCAACGACCGGCCGGCGAACGGCGCTGGCCGCTGTTGCGCTGGCCACCAAAGCCGCCACCCGGGCGACCCTGCGGACGGGCAGCATTGGCCGGGCGGCCAGGGCCACCTTCACGGCGCGCGCCATCACGGGCGGCATCGCGGCCACCATCGCGGCCACCTTCACGACGCGGCCCACGGCCATCGGCATGCACCACGGCGCGCGGATCGCGGCCACGGCCACCCGGGCTGCGGTTGAAATCACGCTCTTCGCGCGGCGGATCGGCGGCCGACGGGCTGGACTTGATCAGCTTGGCCGTCAGCCCCACCAGATCGCGGAAATTGGCCGGCAGCGCCTGCTGGTCGAGCTGCATGCGGATGGTGCGCTCGATATCCTTCAGGAACGCGCGTTCATCCGGCGCGCACAGGGCAATCGCCCGGCCTTCGCGGCCGGCACGCGCGGTGCGACCGATGCGGTGCACATATTGTTCCGGCACGTTGGGCAGTTCATAGTTGAAGATATGGCTCACCGCCGGGATGTCGAGGCCGCGGGCCGCGATATCGGTCGCCACCAGCACCTTCACTTCGCCGGTGCGGAAGCCCGTGAGCGCGCGGGTGCGCTGGGCCTGGCTGCGGTTGCCGTGGATGGCTTCGGCCGCAATCTTGTGCGCCGAAAGCTGGCGCACAACGCGATCGGCGCCATGTTTGGTGCGGGTGAAAACGATGGCGCTGCCCACGTCCGGTTCGACCAGCAGATGCGCCAGCAGCGCCAGCTTTTCCGGCTGGGAGACATGGATCACCGTCTGCACCACGCGCTCGGCGGTGGTGGCGGCCGGCTTCACGGCAACCTTGATGGGGTTCTTCAGGTAACGCTGGGCCATGTCTTCGATGGTCGGCGGCAATGTGGCGGAGAACAGCATTGACTGGCGCTGCTTCGGCAGCAGGCCGGTGATGCGCTTCAGATCATGCACGAAGCCCAGATCAAGCATCTGATCGCATTCATCAAGCACCAGCATTTCGACATGACCAAGGTCGCATGCGCCCTTCATCACCAGATCGAGCAGACGGCCCGGGGTGGCCACCAGCACATCAACACCCGGGAACAGCGCGCGTTCCTGGCGACCGATCGGCACGCCGCCGAACACACAGGCCACCGACAGCTTCAGATAGCGGCCATAGGCGGTGAAGCTGGCGGCAATCTGCGCCGCCAGTTCGCGGGTGGGCGCCAGCACCAGCACGCGCGTCGAAAGCTTCAGGCGATGCTTGGGGTTGGCAGCCAGGCGGTTGAGGATCGGCAGCGCGAAGGCCGCTGTCTTGCCGGTGCCGGTCTGGGCAAGGCCCAGCACGTCGTTGCCAGCCAGCGCCGGCGGGATTGCCGCCTGCTGGATCGGCGTGGGGGTATCATAGCCCTTTTCGGCAATGGCGCGCGACAAGGGTTCCGCAAGAGCGAGATCAGAGAAATTCATGAGGTTGTTGTTCCAACAATATCAGTCGCCCAGAAGGCACCATGCCAACCGGGAGGGCCGAAAGGCCCGGGGTTGCCTGGCAACCCGCGTGATAAGGGAAGCAAGTTAGGGGGGTGGGGCCTTGGAGCCAGATGCTCCGATCACGCGCCCATCGAGTTGTGAGCGGCTTCTGAACGATCCCGGCCACAAAGTCAAATTTGCGCCGGCCCGGGCGGCAGGTTACCCTTGCTCGCAATGGGGGAATTGCCATGAAACATCTGATCCTGACGGCGCTTTTTCTGGCCAGCAGCGCCACCGCGAGCCCACGCGCCCGCGATCTGGGCGTGCCCTTCGACGGCACACCGGGGCCCCTGAATGCCATCACCGATGTTGCCGGCGTCGAAGTCGGTTTCAAGACGCTGATATCGGGGGAAGGTGCGCGGGTGCGGGGCAAAGGCCCGGTGCGCACCGGGGTGACGGCGATTTTTCCGCGCGGCAAGACTGACCAACGCGGCGTGTTCGCCGGTTTCTTTGCTGGCAACGGCAATGGCGACATGACCGGCACCCACTGGGTGGAAGAAGGCGGCGTGCTGGAAACGCCAATCCTGATCACCGGCACCGGAAGCGTGGGCGTGGTGCGCGATGCGGCCTTCAAATGGCTGGCCGATCACCGCAAGGGCGCCTTCTGGTATCCGCTGGTCGCTGAAACCGCCGATGCCACCCTGCACGACATGTCCGGGCAGCATGTGACCCAACAGGACACGCTGGATGCGTTGGACAGCGCCAAACCCGGCCCGGTGGCCGAAGGCAATGTGGGCGGTGGCACCGGCATGATGTGCAACGGCTTCAAGGGCGGCACCGGCACCGCATCGCGCAAGCTGACGGCTGTGGAGGGCGGCTATACCGTCGGCGTGCTGGTGCAATGCAATTATGGATCAGCGATGGGCCTGCGCATTGCCGGCATCAACGTGGCGCGCGAGATGAACCTGCAGGAATCCTGCGTGACGAAGCTGCTGCCCACCCCGCAGCAGCGCCGCGGCAAGACCGCCCCTGTGTGCGACCCGAAGAAACTGGCCCTGGCCGATGCGCCGCACGAAGAACATCGCGGCTCGATCATCATCGTCATCGCCACCGACGCGCCGCTCACGGCTGAGCAACTGAAGCGTTTGGCCCGGCGTGGCACTGCGGGCCTTGGCCGGCTGGGATCGATCCTGGCCGATGGTTCGGGCGATATCTTCATCGCCTTTTCCACCGCCAATGCCGGGGTTGACGATGGCAACTGGCACGAAGCCGCCGACAAGCCGGCCACCATCGCCCGCCTGCCCAACGCCGCCATCAACCCGCTGTTCACCGCCACCATCGAAGGGGTGGAAGAAGCCGTGATCAACGCCATGATCGCCGCGAAAACGATGACCGGCGCAGATTATTGGACGGTATCGGCGCTGCCACACGACCAGTTGCAGGCTGTCCTGCGCCGCCACAACCTGCTGCTGCCGCCGAAATGAGCCCAGCCGCTGTCACGCAGTTGTAACCCAACCGTCACACGCAGCCGATAGGGGCTGGCACACAAGGCGAATCCAGCTAGGCTGCGAGTGCCTGCGGAAAATCGCGTTTTGAAGGGTGCAGCCGCTGATCCGGACCGAGGACAAACCGCTATGGCCGGCCCGTTTGCTGGGCATGGCCGAACTGGCTGGCTGGGTGCTGGCCGGCTTGGCAGCGGCGCGTCTGGTCTGGTTGGCAATCACGCCGGCGGGGCCGCTGGGCACGCCGCACGTGGCGCTGCCGACTGGCCCGGTTGTGGTGGCGGTGGACCCCTTTTTTCCGGCTGGGCCGGCCGCAGCAGATACGGTCTCCAGCCTCGATCTGGTGTTGCTCGGCACCCGCGTTGATGCCGCATCGGGCCGGGGATCGGCGATCCTGGCCACGCCCGACGGCCAACAGAAGAGCGTGGGCGTGGGCGAAGAGATCATGCCCGGCGTGCGGCTGGCGGCGGTCGAATTTGAGTCCGTGACGCTGGATCGCGGCGGCGCGCGTGAACAATTGTATATCGATCAATCGGGCAGCGCCGCTGATGCGGCACCGCCCCGGCAGGACAAGAAATGACCCGCAAATTCGCCCCTGCCCTTGCTGCATTGCTCCTTGTCGCCGCCCCGGTGCTGGCGCAGCAGACAGTCAATCTGCGCGATGCCGATGTGCGCGCCTTCATCCAGGATGTGTCGCGCGCCACGGGGCGCACCTTCATCATCGATCCGCGCGTGCAGGGGAAAGTCTCGGTCGTTTCCGAACGGCCGCTCGATCAGGCCGGCTATTTCGAACTGTTCCTGTCCACGCTGCGCGCCAACGGCCTTGTCGTCACCCCGGCCGCCGGGGGCGCCTTCCGGGTCGCGCCGGCCGATGGTGCTGCCACCCAACCCTCGGCGGGCCAGGGGCGTGACCGGTTCGAGACCGCCGTGCTCAACCTGAATTTCATCGACGCCGCCTCCGCCATCGAGACGCTGCGCCCGCTGGTGTCCCGCGAAGGCCAGGTGACGGCCAATCGCGCCGGCAATGCGGTGATCGTTGCCGATTATGCCGATAATGTTGCCCGCGTGCGCCAGCTTGCGCGCCAGATCGATCAGGATCGGGCGGCAGTGCGCGTGGTCGCCCTGAAACACGCCGGTGCGCGCGAGATTGCCACCAGTCTCGCCCAGATTGCGCAAGGCAGCGCTGAAGGCCGCGGCTGGCAGGTGGCGCCAGTGGATGCCAGCAACAGTCTGGTGCTGCGCGGCGATCCCGCCACTTTGGCCAAGCTCGCCCGCACCGTCGCCGATCTCGATCAGGCGGCCGCCGCCGGCAGCGATGTGCGGGTGTTTTTCCTGAACCATGCCGATGCCGAAAAACTGGTGCCGGTGTTGCAGCAACTGGTCGGCCAGCCGGTCAGCCCCGCCAGCCAGTCCGCGCCGCAGACGCAGCCGACGCAAAGCGCCTTCGGCAACGCCAATGCCGCCGCGCAGGGCCAGCAGCCCGCCGCCTCTGCCCCATTGCCCGCGCCACCAACGGGCGGCAGCCTTGGCACCAGCGGATTTGTGCCCGGCGCCAGCATCGGCCGCGGCCAGGCAGTGATCGCGCGGTACGAAGGCGCCAATGCCATCGTCATCGCTGCGCCCGCCGATGTGCAGCGCCGGCTGGGCGAGGTGATCCGCCAGCTCGACGTGCGCCGCGAACAGGTGCTGGTGGAAGCCATCATCGTGGAAATCAGCGACATCGCCGCCCAGCGGCTGGGGGTGCAGTTCCTGCTATCCGGCACCGGCGGCAGCAACATCCCCTTCTCCGTTACCAACTACAGCAACGCCGCGCCCAACCTGCTGGCGGTGGCTGGCGCCATTGCGGCGGAAAAGCGCTATGGTCAGGACAATTCCACCACGGTTGCCTTGCGCAATGCCGCGGTGAACAGCCTGCTCAATGCCAATGGCGGCCAGTTTGGCTTTGGCGGCAATCTGGGCAGCAACGCGGTGTTCGGCTTCGTCGTCAATGCGGTAAAGGCCGATACCGCATCCAACGTGCTGTCAACGCCTTCGGTGATGACGCTGGACAACGCTCAGGCCCGCATCCTTGTCGGCCAGAACGTGCCGCTCGCCACCGGCCAGGCGCTTTCGAACAATTTCGACAATGCGTTTCGCACCGTGCAGCGTCAGGACATCGGCATCGCCCTTGACGTGCGGCCGCAGATCAACGCCGGCGGCACCATCAAGCTGACCTTGCGGCAGGAGGTGAGCAGCATCGCCACCTCCATCGTGACCCAGAATATTCCGGACATCATCCTCAACAAGCGCGAGATCAACACCACGGTGACGGTGGACGATGGCCAGATCATCGCGCTGGGCGGCCTGATCGACGAGAATGAGCGCCGCGCCATCGAGAAGGTGCCGCTGCTGGGCGACATTCCCTTCCTCGGCAATCTGTTCCGCTCCCGATCGCGCGACCGCACCAAGACCAACTTGATGGTGTTCATCCGCCCGACCATCATCAGAAACGCCGAAGACTCCGCCAAGCTGACCGGCGACCGCTACCAATATGTGCGTGCCGAACAGGCCCGCCGCGAAGCCACGGCTGATCCCAGTATCGATGCACTGGTGCGCGATTATCTGAAAGCGCCCATCCCGGGCGCCCCCACTGCTGCTCCGCCTGCCCCGCCCAAACCATGAGCCAGCCCGCCCTCTCTTATGCCTTTGCCAAGGCGCAAGGGGTGATCGTCACCGCGCTGGGTGACGTGGCGGAGGTGGCGCGCCGCAAGGGCAGCCAGCCCCAAGCGCTGGCCGAAGTGCGTCGCATCGCCGGCCGCCCGCTGGCGCTGCGCGAGGTGGACGATGCCGCCTTTGATCGCCTGCTGCAGGATCATTATGCCCGATCGTCCTATGCCGGGGAGGCCGATGAACTGGCCGGCTTTGGCGATGATCTGCCGTCCGCCGAAGACCTGCTGGCCAGCGACGACGAA
Source organism: Sphingomonadales bacterium 32-65-25 (assembly GCA_002280855.1). Taxonomy (GTDB): domain Bacteria; phylum Pseudomonadota; class Alphaproteobacteria; order Sphingomonadales; family Sphingomonadaceae; genus Sandarakinorhabdus. Next base: position 25,324 of record NCEU01000003.1, read on the forward strand.
GCCCCCGCCATCCGCCTGATCAACGGGCTGATTGCCGAGGCCGCCCGGCTGAAAGCGTCAGACATTCACATCGAGCCGTTCGAAAGCGCGCTGGTGGTGCGGATGCGCGCCGATGGCGAACTGAAGGAAATGCACCGCCTGCCCCCCGGTGTGGCGCCGGTGCTGGTCAGTCGCATCAAGGTGATGGCGCGATTGGACATTGCCGAGCGCCGGCTGCCGCAGGATGGCCGCATGGATCTGGCGCTGGGCGGCAAGCGGCTCGACGTGCGCGTCTCCACCCTGCCGGCGCGCGGTGGTGAGCGCGTGGTGCTGCGCCTGCTCGACAAGGAAAATGCCGGCATCGATCTGGCCGCGCTCGGCATGCCCGAAGGCGCCGAACGGTCTTTCCGCGCCGGCCTCGCCGAAGCAAACGGCTTGGTGCTGGTGACCGGCCCCACGGGCAGCGGCAAGACGACGACACTCTATGCCGGGCTGAAACTGCTGAACGATGGCAGCCGCAATATCCTGACCGTGGAAGACCCGGTGGAATATGCCGTGGATGGCCTCGGCCAGACCCAGGTGAACCCCAAGGTCGGCCTCAGCTTTGCCGCCGGCCTGCGCGCCATCCTGCGGCAGGATCCAGACGTGGTGATGGTCGGCGAAATCCGCGATGCCGAAACCGCCAGCATCGCCGTGCAGGCGGCGCTCACTGGACACCTCGTGCTGTCGTCGCTGCACACCAACGATGCCGCCAGCGCCATCACCCGCCTGCGCGATTTCGGCGTGGAGCCGTTTCTGCTCGCCGCCACGCTGCGCGCCGTGGTGGCGCAACGGCTGGTGCGCCGGCTGTGCCCCGCTTGCCGCACGGCGCACCCGGCCGATGCCGGCACGGCGGCGGCGCTGGGCATCGCGGCGGGAACGCCCGTCTGGCGCGCGCCGGGCTGCACCGCCTGCAACCACACCGGCTGGCAGGGCCGCGTGGGCCTGTATGAAATCATCCGCATGACCGACGCCCTGGCCGCGCGCATCAACGAAGGCGCGACCGCCGCCGATCTCGCCGCTGCCGCCGGCAGCCCCGGATTGCCGGCCATAGCCGCCCAGGCGGTGATCGACGGCCTCACTTCGCCAGCCGAAGCGCTGCGGGTGATGGGCGGCCAGAATGACTTGGGCGAACCGGAGCCAGCTGATGGCTGACTTTCGCTACGAAGCGCTCGACATCGAAGGCAAACCGCGCGCCGGCCGCATCAGCGCGCCGAGCAGCGAAGCGGCGCGGGCGGACCTGCTCGACAAGCGCTTGTTTGCAACCAAGCTGGAAGCGGCCGCCACCAGCGAGCCCACATTGGCCACCGGCAGCGCCCGGCTGAAAGCCAATGCGCTCGGCCTGTTCACCCGGCAGCTGGCGACGCTGGCCAGCGTCACGCCGCTGGAAGAAGCGCTGCGCACCATCGTCAAGCAGACGGAGGGCGACAAGGCACGCGCCGTGCTGACCAACGTGCATGGCGCCGTGATCGAAGGCCGCCGCCTGTCCGACGCGATGGCGCTCGAATCCGCCAGCTTCCCGCCGCTCTACCGCGCCATGGTGGCGGCCGGCGAAGGCGCCGGCACGCTGCCGCAGGTACTGGAACGGCTTGCGGCCCTGCTCGATCGCCAGGCCGAGATGAAGGGCCGCGTGCAGGCGGCGCTGGCCTATCCGGCGGCGCTGGCCGCCGTGGCCACGCTGGCGGTGGCGGCGCTGATGATCTTCGTGGTGCCGCGGATCGCCGAACAATTTGCCGATATCGGCCAGACGCTGCCGCTGCTCACTCGTATCGTCATGGCACTCAGCCATGCGCTGGCCGCCGGCTGGTGGGTGATCCTGCTGCTGGGCGCCGCCGGCGGGGTGCTGGCGAGCCGCGCGCTCAAGGATGAAGCGCTGCGCCGCCGCTTCGATGCCTGGCTGCTCGGCCTGCCGCTGCTGGGCCGGCTGCTGCGCGATTGGCAGGCGGCGCGGCTGGCGCGCACGCTAGCGATGATGGTCGCCAGCCGGCTGCCGCTGGTCGATGGCCTGAAACTCACCCTGCCCACCATCGGCAACCGCGAGATCCGTGCGCGCGTCGCGCAGATGGCCGATGATATCAGCGAAGGCGCCAGCCTCACCGCTGCCATGCGCCGCGCCGCCATCCTGCCGCCGCTGCTGGTCGCCATGGCGGCGGGCGGCGAAAGTGCCGGCCGGCTGGATGTGATGCTGGAAAAGGGCGCCGAAGCGCTGGAACGCGAATATGATGCGCTCACCCGCTCGGCGCTGGCGCTGCTGGAACCGGCGATCATCCTGTTCATGGGCGGCGCGGTGGCGGTGATCGTGCTCTCCATCCTGCTGCCCATATTGCAACTCGAAAGCCTGGCCACACCATGAAGCGCAACAAACACGAAGAGGGCTTCACCCTGATCGAGATGATGGTGGTGATCGTCATCATCGGCATCCTCACTACGGTGGTGGTGCTGAACGTGCTGCCCGATGTGGACAAGGCAGCCATCACCCGCGCCCGCGCCGATATCGCCACGCTGGAAACTGCACTCACCAGCTACAAGGCTGACACGATGGTGTTTCCGAATACGAGCCAAGGCCTTGCCGCGCTGAAGGCCGCGCCCACCGACATGGCGCAACCGGAACGCTATCGCCCCGGCGGCTATGTGCAGCGGCTGCCCAATGATCCCTGGGGCAAGCCTTACCAATATGCCAGTCCCGGCGCGCACGGCCCGTTCGACGTGTGGTCGATGGGCCCCGATGGCCAAAGTGGCCCAGGAGGGGAGGCCGATGACATCGGCAACTGGAACCTCTGAAGCCGGCTTCACGCTGGTGGAACTGGTGGTGGTGATGGCCATCATCGGCATCACCAGCGCGGCGCTTGTCCTCACCCTGCCCGGCCCTGACGACCGGGTGCGCGGTGCTGCCGTGAAACTGGCGGCGCAAGCGGCGGCCGCACGCGACATGGCGATCCTGACCGGGCAGAACACGGCGTTCGCGCCGCCGGCGCCGGACGGGCTGACGCTCACCACCGAGCCGGCCGGCCCGATCAGCTTCGACGCCACCGGCCTCGCCACTCCGGCGCGAATCGTCATCGCCAGCGGCGACGCGGCGGCGAGCGTGACCATCGATGCGGCAGGCGAAGTCCATGCGCGCTGAAGCCGGCTTCAGTCTGATCGAGGTGATGGTGGCACTCGCCATCTTCGGCCTCGCGGCCGTGGCACTCATCCGCCTGCAGGGCGTCAGCCTCGCCAGCGCCGCAACGCTGTCTGATCGGCAATATGCCGCCATCGTCGCCCGCAATCAGGCACTGGAAGCGATGCTGTCTGCCGCCCCACCCAGCGCCGATCAGGGCCGCGAGCGCGCCGGCATCCGCGATTGGGCGTGGCGGCGCCAGATCAGCCCCGGCCCCGATCCCGGCACGCAGTTGATCAGTGTCGAGGTCGTTGGCGACGGTGGCCAGGTGATTGCCGCTGACAAGTTGCTGTGGAGCGGGCGGTGAAACAGGCCGGCTTCACCCTCATCGAACTGCTCGTCGGCCTGTTCCTGTTCGGCCTGATGGCGGCGGCCGGAACGGCGTTGCTGGCCGGCAGCGTGCAGGCCAGCAGCCAGGCGCAGGCGCTGGTGGGCGCGAGTGGTGATCTGGCCCGGCTGCGCGCGCTGCTCACCGCCGATGCCGGCCAGGCCGCGCCGCGCCCGTGGCGGGATCGTGAGGGTCGCCCGCACGCGGCCTTTGCCGTGAATGATGGCGCACTGTTCACGATGGTACGGCGCGGCTGGGCCAATCCCAGCCAGGCTCCGCGCGCCTCGCTGCAGCGGGTGGAATGGGTGATCGAAGGCGACACGCTGGTGCGCCGCTCTGCAGCAATGGTTGATGGCCCGGCTGCCACCCAAGCCAGCGTGCTGGCCAGGGGCGTCACGGCGGCGCGGTTGCGGGTGCTGACGGCGCAAGGTTGGCAGGATGGCTGGAGCGGCGAGGCCGGCGCCCTGCCCCGCGCCATCGAACTCACCCTGGATGGCCCGCAGCTTGGCCATGTCCGCCAGATCGTGCCGCTGGCCCCCGGGGGCGCAGCATGATCCGGCCCATCCCTCCCCATGAACAGGGCGCAGCACTGATCAACGTGCTGGTGCTGGTGGGCGTGATGGCGGCGCTGTCGACCAGCCTCTTCGATCGACTGCGACTGGCCCGCCATCTCGATACCACCCGCGCCGGGCTGGAAGTGGCGCGCGGTGCGGCGCTGGCCGGCGAGACGATGATCCTGGCGCGTTTGCCGCTGCCGCAATTGCCGGCGCGTCCGTTCGCGCTGCCCACGTCCGTCCCCACCACGGTGATGCTCAGCCCCGGCGGCAATTGCTTCAACCTCAACAGCGTCGCCATGGGGCCTGTGGGCCGCACCCTCACCCGCCCGCTCGGCGTCGAGCAACTGGCGCGGCTGCTCACCCTGCTCGATGTGCCGCAAGCGGAAAGCCTGCGCATTGCGGCCGCCACCGCTGACTGGGTGGATGTCGATCAACAGCCGGGTTCCGGCGGCGCCGAAGATCCGGCCTATGCCCGCGCCGCCACGCCCTATCGCACAGCGGGCACGCTGCTGGCCGAAACCAGCGAGTGGCGCGCCGTGGCCGGGGTAACGCCTGCGATCTTCGCCCGCGCCGCCCCGCATCTGTGTGCGCTGCCGGAAGCCGAACTGTCCCGCCCCAACATCAACAGCCTGGTCCCCGCCGATGCGCCCGTGCTGGCCGCCATCACGGGCGTGCCGCTGGCCACCGCGCGCGACGCGATCGCGGCCCGTCCGGCCGGCGGCTGGCGCGACACGGCAAGCTTCTGGGCGCAGCCGCTGCTCGCCGGCCGCCAGGTGGCTGCCGATGCGCTGCGCCAGCCTGATACGCGCGATCGCTTCGTGGCCTATCGCATGACAACCAACATCGATGGGGTGACGCTGGCCCAAACCGGCTTGATCGATGCCGGCACCCGCCCGGCGAAACTGCTGCTGCGCCGCTGGGGAGACGAGGCATGATGCCAAAATCAGTGCTGGTCACACTCGTCCCCCGCGTGCGCTGGCAGCGCAGCGACGGCACGGGCGGCGCCGGCTGGCCAGCCCCCGATGGATCGCCGCTCGTGCTGGCTGTGCCCGGCGAAGCGGTCGCGCTTCACTGGCTCGATCTGCCGGATCTGGCGCCCGCTCAGGCCGCTGCAGCCGCGCGGATGGCGCTGGCTGATCGCCTGGCCGAGGCTGATCCCCATATCACCGTCGCACCGGGCAGCGGCCTGCGCCCCGTTGGCGTGGTGGCACGCGAACAAATGGCCGGCTGGCTGGCCGAAGCTGCGCGCGCTGGCTGGAAACCCGCCGTGATCATTCCCGATCCGCTGCTGCTGCCGGCGCCGGCCGGCGGCTGGGCAGTGGCGCAGGACGGACCGCGCGTGCTGGCCCGCAGCGCCAGCGCCGCCTTTGCCGCCGAGCCGGAACTGGCCGCCGCCATCATCGGCACCGATTCCACGACACTGGCACAGCCGGCCCTGCCCGATGTGCTGCCGCTTGATCTGCTGTCGGGCGAGTATGCGCAGGTGGTTCGCTGGCAGCCGGATCGCACGCAATTGAAGCGCCTTGCCCTGTTGGCCGCCGCCGTCGCCGGGCTGTGGCTGGGTGGTGATGTGGCCGCTCTGCTTCGCGCCAGCAGCGCCGCCAGCGCTGCCGATGCAGAACTGATGACGCTGGCACCGAGCTCAACCGATGGACCCAGCGCGTTCGCGGCCCTTCAGGCGCAGGCACAGCAACGCGGAGCGGCGGGCGGGCTCGCGGCGCTGGCCGGGCCAGTGGTGCAGGCGCTCAGCGCTCGGCCGGGCGCTGGGCTGGCCGGCCTCAGCTATACGCCCGCCGGCGGACTTGTTGCGGGCGTGGCCGGCGGCGCCGGTGAAGCCCAGGCGCTGGCCGATGCGTTGGGTATCGCCGGTCTTGCCGCTTCACCCGGCAACACCCGCGCCACCGCCGACGGCAGTATCAGCGACGTGACGGTGCGCGCGAAATGATGGCGATGCTTTCTCCGTGGTGGGCGCAGCGCACGGGCCGCGAGCGTTGGCTGATCGGCGTGATGCTGGCGTTGCTGGCCGCACTGCTGTTCTGGCTGGTGCTGGTGCGCCCGCTGGCCGCCGCGCGCGGTACGGCGCAGGCCGATGCCGGCGCGGCTGCCGCCCGGCTTGCACAGGGCCAGGCGCTGGCCGCGGCCATCAAGGCCCGCCCCGCTGCCAACCCGGCCGCCGTGATCGACGTGCTGAACCGCCGCCTGGCCGATGCCGGGCTGCAACCCGCCCGGCTGGAAGCGCAGGGGCCGGGCCAGGCGCTGCTGGAGATCGCCGCCATCAATGGCCGCCTGCTGATCGGCTGGGCCACTGCGCTTGAGCAGAACGATGGCCTGGTGATCGAACAACTGGAGGCCACCCGCAATCCCGACCAATCGGTGCGGGCGCGGCTGCTGGTGCGGAGCGCACAGTGATGCGGATGCTGGCGCTGGGCCTTGGTGTGATCGTGGGGCTGGTGGTGCTGGCCCCGGCGCGCTTTCTGCTGCCGGCACCGCCGCTGGCCGCCACTTCGGTGAGCGGCAGTGTTTGGCAAGCCCAATTGGCCGGCGCCGCGCTGGGCCGGATGCAACTGAGTGATTTGGGGCTGGCCCTGCAGCCAGGCGCGCTGCTGAAGGGCCGGCTCAGCTGGCAGGCGCAGGGTAGCCTCAACGGCCAGGTCTGGCGCAGCTTCACGGCGGGTGGCGTGGTTGGCCTGAACGGCCGGCTGATCGGCAGTCCGCTGCCTGGACTGCCGCTGGCCGGGATCAGCCTTGCCGATGTGATGGCGACGCTGGATGGGGCCGGGCGCTGCGAAGCGGCCGGCGGGCAGGTGATGGCCGATCTGGCACTCCCGCTGGCGGGACAGCGCCAACTCGCCGGTGCACCACACTGCGACGGAGCGGCACTGCTGCTGCCGCTGGCCAGCGGCGATGGCCGGGTACGGCTGGACGTGACCATCACGGCGGGCCGCTGGACAGCGCGGTTGGCGGTTTCGGGTGCCGGCGTGGGCGAAGCCGCAGCGCTGACCGCTGCCGGTTTCCGCGCGCAGGGCGGCGCCCTGGTGAAAGAGGACAGCGGCGCATGATCATCACGGCCCTCATCGCGCTGCAACTGGCCACCACCCAGCCCCCATCGCCCTCAGCTTTGCCGCTGCCCTTCACCGAACTGCCGCAGCAAGTGCTGGAGCCTGGCCAATGCGCGCTGTTCCTGTGGGACCGGGCAAGCGGCAAGCGCATCGCCATGCTGGGCCGCACGCCGGCAACATTGCGCGCCATCATCGACGGCCGCTCCACCGATCTGCCAGCCGAGCAACGCGAAGGCGAAGAGGTGATGGGCTTTGCCCCCATCAGCCGCTTCCGTTCCGCCAGCCGCAGTTTCGAGGTGCGGTTGACCATATTGCCCGCCACCGCCGGCGGCGCCGTGGTGCGCGATGGCAGCCTGACCATCACCGAAGCCGATGGCAGCGCGTTGGTGCTGCCGGTGGCTGGCCTCGCCGGTTGCCCGCAATAGTGGCCGCACGACGCACAAATACGCCGAAGGAATGGGCGCTGGCCATCGGCGGCGGCCTGGCCTTGTCAGCCGGGCTGGTGTGGGTGCTGCGCGGCGGCGGTGATGAGACGGCGCCTGCACCGCTGCCGCCACCACCACCGGCGCCCGTCACCGCTGCACCGCCGCCGCCTGTTGCTGCTGCTATCTCTGCGCCCACCGATCTGGCCCTTGCCGGCCTGCGCGCCGGGCCTGATTGCGGCATGGCCATCGTGGTGGCCGGCGGGAAGCAATATCTGCTGCGCCCCGGCCGTGCCCTGCCCGGCGGCATCAAGCTGCTGCGCGTGGAGCCGGGCCGCGCCATCCTGGCCGGACCGTCCGGCGAGATGGTGCTGGCCTTTGCCGATGCAGCGCCAGCCATGGCCGGGCCGTCCGCACCGCCCGGAGGCGATCCGACGCCATGGCGGCTGGCACTGTCGCCGCTGCGCGAACAAGGCCGCCTGGTGGGGTGGCGGCTGAACAGTCTGGCAGGGCTGCCGGCGCTGGCCCGCGCTGGCCTGAAGCCCGGCGACGTGCTGCTGTCGGCCAATGGGGCGGAGCTGATCTCCGAAGAGAAAGTCATGGAGCTGCCGCAGGAACTGGCCGCCAATGGGCGCCTGCAGATCGTCTATCGGCGCGGCAATGCCCAGCGCGAAGCCGTGGTCACACCCTGATCGGGACAGACCGCGCTGTCATGAAACTGCAACCAGCGCGTCACTGAACTGCCACCCATCCGTCACCCAATCGCAACCGTGCCGTAACCGCGCCGCCACGAATCGCGCCTAAAGCCCACCTCAACGCGGGGGCGTGACCGGCCAAAAGGCGCACCTCAGTTTGTTCAAACCACACGGCCAACAGGGGTGACCCCATGACACGCTCAAGCAATATCCGCCTTCGCACGCTCCTCATGATCGGTTCGGCGCTCACGCTGGCTGCCTGCGATGGCGCCAAGAACATCGCATCGCCCGGCGAAGGCGCCATCGTGGTGCCGCCGCCCGCCCCGGCCCCGACGCCCGCCCCTACGCCGACCCCGACGCCGACGCCGACCGGCCCTGCCGATAGCTGCCCCACCGGCACCACCAACGTTGGCGTGATCAACAACCTGCGCAACTGCCAGATTTCCGGCACCATCACCGGCGGCCTCACGCTCGCCAACATCCGCGGCGTCGTCTACTCGCTGTCGGGCCGCGTCAATGTCGGTATCGATCTGGGCGCTGATCCGGGCGCGCCGGCCGCTGGCGGCCAGCAGGGCATTCTGACCGTCGATCCGGGTGTGGTCGTCTTCGGCTCCTCCGGCGCTGATGCGCTGGTGATCAACCGCGGTTCGCAGATCTTCGCTGAAGGCACCGCCACCCGCCCGATCATCTTCACCAGCCGTTCCAACATGGAAGGCGGCGTGAACGACAGCTCGATCGGCCAGTGGGGCGGCATCGTGCTGCTTGGCCGCGCGCCGATCCACACCTGCGTTGGCGCTGGCGCCACCCCGGGCACCGTGAATTGCCAATCGGCGATTGAAGGCCTCACGGGCGCCTTCTACGGCGGCGGCAGCCCGGCCGACAACTCGGGCCGCCTGGCCTATGTCCAGGTGCGTTACCCCGGCTTCGAAGTCAGCCCCGGCAACGAGCTGAACGGCATCACCTTCGGCGGCGTCGGCAGCGGCACCACCGCCAACTTCATCCAGGTCCACAACAGCTCGGACGATGGCATCGAATGGTTTGGTGGCCGCGTGAACCACAAGCGTATCGTGATCACCGGTGCCGACGATGACTCCATCGATACCGATCTCGGTTTCAAGGGCCTGATCCAGTATGCACTGGTCGTGCAGCGCAGCAACGGCGGTGACCGCGTGATCGAAGCCGAAACCTCTGGCAACGAAACCCGCAACCCGCGTTCCAACCCGCGCATTGCCAACTTCACCTTCATCGGCAACCGGACGCCTGACAGCCTGCTGATCCGCGGCGGCACCGATTTCGGCCTGGTGAACGGCATCATCCGCAACACCACCACCACCGGCCTGTGCCTTGACATCGACGGCGCCCAGACCGTCGCTGCTGCCGATGCAGCGACCGACGAAGCCGGTGCGCCGATCGTCCGTTCGGTCATCTTCGGTTGCTCGGGCGCGGCCCGCGACGAAAGCGATGTGCCGCTGGCCAGCATCACGCCGATCATCACCGGCAACAACAACCTGCTGCCGCCGCAGACGCTGACCCTGACCGACATCTTCCTGCCGGGCAGCTTCGAAACCGCTGCGGTTGCCACCAACCCGCGCACGGCCCTCACCGGCACCGGCACGTTCTTCGATGAAACCACCTTTGTTGGCGCGTTCCGCAACGCTGCTGACACCTGGTATGCCGGCTGGACCTGCGGCGTTGGCACCGGTGCCACCGCCTGCACCGCAGCCCCCTCGCCGATCCAGTAAGCGCCGATCCAGTAAGGGCTGGGGCCGGCGGCGCGACCTTCGCAGCTGCCGGCCACCGCATTTCGACCGGGGACAAGATAATGACCAACAAGCTGCCACTCCTGCTTTCGACCACCATGATGGTGGCGTTCGCTGCCCCTGCCTGGGCCCAACCGGCGACCCCGCCGGCGCCCGAACCGGCTCCGGCTGCCGAAGCGCCGCCGGAAGAAGAGCCAGTCGACATTTCGATCCCCGGCGGCGGCGGCAGCGAAATCGTCGTCATCGGCCGGCGCATCCCCAACACCGTGCGGTTGAGCCGCGAAGTGGTGTCGGTGCTGAGCCAGGCCGACATCGCGCGTTCGGGTGAAGGCGACATCGCCGGCGCCCTGAAGCGCGTCACCGGCCTGTCGGTGGTTGGCGGCAAATATGTCTATGTGCGCGGCCTGGGTGAACGCTACTCGCTGGCGCTGCTGAACGGCTTGCCGATCCCCTCGCCGGATCCGCTGCGCCGCGTGGTGCCGCTCGATCTGTTCCCGACCTCGGTGCTGGCTTCGTCGGTTGTGCAGAAAAGCTATTCGGCCAATTTCCCTGGCGAATTTGGCGGCGGCGTCATCAACCTGACGACGCGGGCCGTGCCCAAGGAAGCCTTTTTCACGGTGGGCGGCAGCATTGGTGCCAACACCGCGACCACTGGCCAGCTCGGTTATGTCTATGCCGGTGGCCGCAAGGACTGGACCGGCTATGACGACGGCACCCGCCGTCTGCCCACCGGCATTCAGGCGAGCCAGGACGCCGGCAAGGCGTTGGCTGTGGGCGGCAATTTCTCGCTGCGCCAGTTGCAGGACATCACCGCGACCCTGGCCAATGCCGAAACCAATGTGATCTTCCGCAACGACAATATCCCGGTGAACTGGAGCGGCAACATGTCGGGCGGCCGCGCCTGGGACGTGGGTGACGCCCGCATCGGTTTTGTGTTCGCCGCCGGTCTGTCGAACGATTGGCAGACCAAGGCCGGCAAACAGCAGCTTTCCGGCGGCGCCGCGGTGGGCCAGGGCGGCACGCTGCAGCTCAACCCTGATCAGGATTTCGACTTTGCCGCCACGGAATTCCGTAGTGTTGTCAACGGCCTGTTCAGCATTGGTGCCGAATTCGGCGATCACAAGATCCGTTTCGCCAACGTCTATGTGAACGACACCATCAAGGAAGCCCGCATCCAGGTCGGCACCGACGACATCAACGTGGGTCGCGACGTGCTGTTGCAGCGCAACGCCACCGCGCAGTTCCGCCGCCAGCTGATCGACACGCAGTTCGTGGGCGAATTCAAGTTCGACGATCTCACCGTCGATCTGCGCGGCACCTATGCCAACTCCAAGCGCCTCGCCCCTTATGAGCGGTTCAACAACTATGCCTTCTCGGCGCAGTTCAATGATTATGTGAACGATCTGCGGTCGCCGGGCCAATCCAGCCTGGTCGCCTTCAGCCGCCTGAACGAAGACGTGTGGGGCGGCGGGCTCGATCTTGGCTACAAGATCCGCGGCGGCCCGTTCCCGATCAAGCTCACCGCTGGCTATGCCTACAGCAAGGCCGATCGCGTGTCGGAACGTTTTGACTATCGCTATCAGTCCAACGCGGCGCTGCCCGGTGCCGTCAGCCAGCAGCGCCCTGATTTCCTGCTGTCGGACTACAACGTCTATACCTACGGCATCATCCTCAACACCATCTCCACCGTGTCGCCGCGCTATGAAGCCGATCTGACGGTGCACGCCGGTTATGGCCAGATCGAAATCGAGCCGACGGACGGCGTGCAGCTGGTGGCCGGCGTGCGCTATGAATCGGGCAAGCAGAACGTGACGCCGGTCGACGTGTTCAACGCCAACCCCGGTTCGGCCTTCAACACCCCCACCGATATCGACGAGGATTACTGGCTGCCGGCGCTGACCGTCACCTGGAACTTCGCTGAAGACATGCAGCTGCGCTTTGCCGCGTCGAAGACCATTGCGCGTCCGCAGTTCCGCGAACTGGCACCGCAGCCCTATTTCGACACCGAAAGCGATCGCCTCAGCTTCGGCAACCAGTTCCTGACCAATTCGCAGCTGATCAACGTCGAAGCCCGCTATGAATGGTATTTCGGTCGTGACGAGCGGCTGGCTGTTGGCGGCTTCTTCAAGGATATCGATCAGCCGATCGATGCGATCGCCTTCGTGCAGGGCGGCACCTTCCAGACGACGTTTGCCAACGTGCCGAACGCCCGCCTGTATGGCGCCGAAATCGAAGCCCAGAAATATTTCGACCTGTCGGGCTGGGGTGATCTCTTTGCCACCCGCCGCTTCTTCATCTCGGCCAACTACACCTGGACCAACTCCGAACTGCGCGTGAAGGCGGGTGACACCACGCGCTTCCCGCTTTCGGGCGCCATCGTGCCGGCCACCGACATCTTCAAGAGCGGCCTGCCGCTCACCGGCCAGTCCGATCATGTCGCCAACCTGTCGTTCGGCTTCCAGGATGATGAAGGCCTGTCGGAACAGACCATCCTGCTGAACTATGCCAGCAACCGCGTGGCCTTCCGCGGCCCGTCGGGCCAGCCCGATCTGGTGGAAAAGCCCGGCATCCGCCTGGATGTCGTGGTACGCCAGGGCATCAAGCTGTTCGGCAGCGATGTGGAAGTGAAGCTGGAAGGCCGCAACCTGACCAACACGCGTTATCAGGAATTCCAGCGCCTCAACGCCAGCCGCATCGACACCAACACCTATGTGCTGGGTCGCACCTTCCAGGCGAGCGTTTCCGCCAAGTTCTAACTTGAGTCCCCTGAAACTGCCGCCGGCGCCCTATGCTCCGGCGGCTTTTTCGTGTCAGGTCACGGCGGGGTAGCGGTCGTTTTTTAGATGACCGCCGGATGACGGCGGGGCTGATCGCGGAACCAGGCCGTGATGATATATTTGGTGCCGGCCCGCACCGGCATGCCGGCATGCAGGGTGAAGGCGTTGGGCTGGCCATCCGGCAGGCGGTTGCACCAGGCCACCAGCTTGCCGGTTTCGGGCTGGATGGTCTTGTTCAGATGCTGGAAGCGGGTGGCGCCGCCGGCCTTGGGCTCGTTGAGATAGACCATCATCGTCCAGGTGCGTTGGCCGCCATCAGCGGTGTGCGGAAAATAATCCAGGCCCGTCGGTTCAAAATAATCGGTGTGCATCTGGAACTGCTGGCCCACCGCATAACGCTGGCCCTGCAAGGCTTCGGCATGGGCGATGTTGAGCCCGGCATAATCGGCCAATTGTCGATAGACCCGGCCCACCAGCGGATCATTGGCCGGCAGATCGGCGGTTTCACTGGTGCGAAAGTCGCTGCCCGCACCATAGGCATCGGTAATGGTGGACGGCCGGCGATGCACATCGATCAGGCTGACCAGCCCGGCGCAATCCGCCGCCGGCAGGAAGCCCTTGCGGATAAACATTTCCACGCGCTTGTCGGGCACTTTCTGGGCGCCGGCGAACCGGGTCATCGAACCATCTCCAGCCAATCAGGCCCCAGCCATAGCAGAACCAGCGCCACGCCCGCCAGCAGGGCACCGAACGGCAGCCGGGTGGTGGCATTCACATCCCGCTCGCGAAAATGATCCCAGCCAGCCAGCGCGAGGCCCAGGCCAGCCGCACCGCTGATCAGAAACGGCAGGCTCCACCCGCCCAGCAGCGCCCCCAGCCCGGCCAGCAGCTTGGGATCGCCGCCGCCCAGCCCGTCGCGCCCGCGCAGCCGCTTGTAGGCAAAGCCCACCAGCCATAGCCCGGCAAAGCCCAACCCTGCGCCCCACAGCCGCTGTTCCAGGGGCAGCCCCGGCAGCAGCAGCGCGAACGGGATCAGCGGCAGGGTGAGCGCGTCGGGCAGCCACTGGTGCTCGGCATCGAGGATCAGCAGCGCCAGCAGCCACCAGCCAGCCAGTGCCAGCAACACTCCGTCCACCGATGGATAGCGCCACAGCAGCGCTGCCCCCACGGCGGCAGCGGCCAGTTCCACCTGCCAGTGCCGGGCCGATATGGCCTGCCCGCAGTGACGGCAGCGACCGCGCTGCACAAGGGCAGAGACCAGCGGCACCAGTTCCAGCGCCCCGAGCTTTGCCCCGCAGTGATCGCAGCGCGAGCGGCCGAGGATGGTTTCACCCTGCGGCCAGCGCGCCGTCACCAGCGCGATGAAACTGCCCAGCAGCAGGCCGAGGCCGCCCCCGATCAGCGGCCACGCGACTGCCGGCATCAGGGGATCAGGATCTGGCGAATGGCCTGCCCGCTGGCCAGCGCATCGAGCGCGTCATTGATCTCGGCCATCGGCCGCACGCCGGAAAGCAGCCGCTCCACCGGCAGTCGCCCGGCCCGCCACAGCGCGATGTAGCGCGGAATGTCACGCGCCGGCACGGCTGAACCCATGTAGCTGCCGATGATGGTCTTGGCTTCCGCCACCAGGCTCACCGCCGGGATGGTGAAGGGGTCGGCTGGATTGGGCAGGCCAACAGTGACGATGCGGCCGCCGCGCGCCGCGGTGCGATAGGCTTCGGCCAGCACCTTGCCGCTGCCCACGCTTTCGATGGCGACGCGTGGGCTCCCATGCTTGGCAAAGGCCTGCGCCGCGTCTTCGGGCGCCACCGCCGCGCGCGCACCCAGTTCCAGTGCCAGCGCGCGCTTTTCCGGCACTGGATCAATGGCAATCACCGGTTCCGCGCCGGCGGCCACGGCACCGAGCAGCGCGGCAAGGCCAACACCGCCCAGGCCCCACACGGCCACGCTCTCGCCGGGCCGCACCACGGCCGAATTGAACACCGCGCCCACGCCCGTCAGCACGGCACAACCGAACAGCGCGGCGATCTCGGCCGGAATATCATCGTCGATCACGACCAGGCTGCGCTCGTCGATCACCGCGTGGCTGGCAAAGGCCGACAGGCCCAGATGATGGTGCACCGGGTGGCCGCAGTCCGACAGGCGAAAACCGCCGCCGAGCAATTCGCCCTTGCCGTTGGCCGCCGCGCCATTGCCGCATAGCCACGGCTCGCCGGACCAGCAGACGGTGCAATGGCCGCAGGCCGGGAGGAAGGCCATGACCACGCGCGTGCCCGGCTTCAGCCGCGCGCCCGGCCCGGC
The DNA here is from genome assembly GCA_002280855.1 of Sphingomonadales bacterium 32-65-25. GTDB lineage: Bacteria > Pseudomonadota > Alphaproteobacteria > Sphingomonadales > Sphingomonadaceae > Sandarakinorhabdus. The sequence continues at coordinate 40,401 of NCEU01000003.1, forward strand.
GGTTTCCACGCGCGCCACCGCTTCATGGCCCAGCGCCATCGGCAGCGGGCGCGGGCGATCGGCGTTCACCACCGAAAGATCGCTGTGGCACAGGCCGGCGGCTTCGATGCGGACCAGCACCTCGCCCGGCCCCGGCGGCGCCAGATCGAGCGTCTTCATCGTCAGCGGCTGGCTGGTCGCATAGGGCTGCGCCGCACCCATGGCGGCAAGAACGGCGGCGGTCGTTTTGGTCATCGTCACACCCTATCGGGCAAACGCGCCGCCGCCAACGTGGCGCGGGCCAGCGCCGCGGTGGAATCGATCAGCGGCACGGCCACATCGGCCTGGGTCAGCAGCAGCGGCACTTCTGTGCAAGCCGCGATCACCACGTCCGCGCCTGCCGCCGCCAGTCGTGCCGCTTCGCTGGCCAGGCGCTCACGCACTGCATCGCTGCGGTCTCCGGCCTTGATTGCGTTAACGGCGGGCTGCACCACGGCCAGATCACCGGCCAGCACCGGCACCGGGCTGGCACGTCCATAAAGATCAAGCGCCAGCGTCGCGCCAACGCCCAGCACACCGATGCAGCGCGGACGGTGCGCCATCGCCTCGGCGACGGCTGCATCGATCATCGAGACAAACGGTGCAGCGGTAATCGCATCGGCCCAGCCGTGCGCGGCATTGCAGGGCATGGCCAGCACTTGCGCGCCCTGCGCCACCAGCGCAGCGCCCATCGCCGCCAGCGCCGGGCCGGGCGATGCCGCACCGGTGAGTGCCGCCGCATTGCGATCGGGCACATGCGGGTTGCTGTCCACCAGCACGCGCGGGTGATCGGTATCACTGGCGGCATTCACGCCCGCCACCAGCCGGCCCAGGAAATCAGCGGTGGCCGCCGGCCCCATGCCGCCGATCACGCCGATTGTCCGATAGTGGGTCATTGATTGAAGGCAGGATCGCGCAACACGCCGGCAAAGGCCGAGAGCGACGGCGAGCCGCCGGTGTGCAGGAACAGCACCCGCTCACCCTTGAAAGCGCCTTGCCGTGCCAGCGCGATCAGGCCGGCCATCGCCTTGCCGCTGTACACCGGGTCGAGCAAGATGCCCTCCTTCGCTGCCAGCAGCCGCACCGCTTCCACCATTTCCGGCGTCGGCAGCGAGTAACCGGGGCCAACCCAATCGGCCAGCGCCACGATGTCTGCGGCCACCGGCTGCGGCGTGCCCATCAGGTCGGCGGTCGCCTGCGCCAGCTTCAGCACATTGGCTTCCTGTTCGGCGCGCGGCCGGCGCACGTTGATGCCGGTTACGGGGATACCGGCATTGAGCGCCACCAAGCCGGCGATCAGGCCCGAATGGGTGCCAGCACTGCCCGATGCGACCACGATGCGATCGAAGGCGATGCCTTCATCAAACGCTTGCGCCATGATTTCCTGCGCGCACGCGGCATAACCCAGCGCCCCCAGCGGCGACGAACCACCGCCGACGATGATATAGGGGTGCCCGCCCGCCGCCTTCACCGCGGCGGCTTCCACGGCCATTTCCTCGGCCAGATCGGCACCGGCCTTGACCATGCGCACCGATGCGGCACCCATCAGATCGAACAGCAGATTGTTGCCCAGTGCGTCGGGGCTGAAACTGCCCGCCACCCGCTCCTCGATCACCAGTCGGCAATCCAGGCCCTCCTTGGCGGCGGCGGCCAGCGTGAGCCGGCAATGGTTGGACTGCGGCGCACCCACGGTGATCAGCGTGTCGGCACCCTTGGCCAACGCATCAGCGATCAGGAACTCCAGCTTGCGCGTCTTGTTGCCGCCGCCGGCAAGGCCGAGCAGATCGTCACGCTTGATCCAGATCTCCGCGCCGCCAATGGCAGCCGAAAGCCGCGGCAGCGGCTCCAGCGGGGTGAAACCGGGGGTGTAACGGCGACGGGGGAAGCGGGCGAGGTTCATGGTCGCAGCCCATGGCCGATGTTCCCCGCCATGGGAAGTCCTGATCTGCGAGCGTCGGTGAGAATGGTGCCCGGGGGCGGCACCAACCCATTGAACAACAATGCTTTTCTTTGCCCAAATATCCACCTTTACCCTCTTGTAAAGCGCATCCCATTGCCCAACTATGCCTTACCTTGCCCGGCTATACCCAGCCGCAAAAGGTGGATAATTCGGTGGATGGAAAATGCGGGCAACGAATCGGCTATCAGCGGCGGGTATCAAGACGGCAACGGCTGGCAAGCACTGCGACGGCGGCGGGCTGTGGCTGGTGAAGCGGGACGATGGCGGCGCGCAATGGGTGCTGCGCGTCACTGTTCACGGCAGGCGGCGGGAAATGGGCTTGGGTGGCTATCCCTCGTTGACCCTGGCCGAAGCCCGCAAGCAAGCTGATCGGTGGCGGGCTGTCGCAGCGGCGGGCCGTGATCCGGTGAAGGAACGCGAAGCCGAAGCCCGGGCCGCGCGGCGGGAAGATATCGGCTTGGCTGTCATCACCGCCGATGCATTTGAAGCCCGCAAGGCCGAACTGAAAGGCGATGGCAAGGCCGGGCGCTGGCTTTCTCCCCTTTCGGTTCACGTCCTGCCCAAGCTGGGCAAGGTGCCGGTTACAGATATCGATCAACGCGATATCCGCGACGTGCTGGCTCCGATCTGGCACACGAAGGCCGAAGCCGCGCGCAAGGCTGCAAACCGGCTTGCGATCGTCCTGAAACATGCTGCGGCGCTTGGGCTGAATGTGGACTTGCAGGCGGTGGACAAAGCCCGGGCGCTGCTGGGCAAGACGCGTCACAAGCCGGAGAACATCCCAGCCGTGCCTTGGGCCGATGTGCCCGGCTTCTATGCCAGCCTTTCAGAACCGACGCTGACGCACCTTGCCCTGCGGTTGCTGATCTTAACCGGGGTGCGATCGGGGCCGCTGCGGCATCTGCGCTTGGAACAAATTGAAGACGATGTTTGGACGATCCCCGGCGACGGGATGAAGGGCCGCAAAGGCGCAACCGATGCTTTTCGGGTGCCGCTGTCTGCCGAAGCTTTGCGCGTGATCGAATTGGCGAAGCCGTTTGCGCGTGATGGCTGGCTTTTTCCATCGGTTCGCAAAGGCGTGATCTCTGACGCCACAATGTCACGCCTGATGGAACGGCGCGGCATGGCGGAACGTCCACACGGCTTCCGTTCAAGCCTTCGCGTTTGGCTGGCCGAAGCAACCGACGCACCACACGAAGTGGCAGAAGCCATGCTGGCCCACGTGGTGGATGGCTCTGTGGTGCGGGCCTATCGGCGCACCGACTTTCTGGAACAACGCCGCGCGCTGGCCGAACGCTGGGCCGATCATGTGACGGGCGGCAGCGGCGCGCTGGTGAAGCTGGCGGCTGCAAAATGACTTCCGGACAAAAGACAAAACCCCCAAAACCGGACAAAACCCCCGGCTCGACACCTGCCTTGAATGAATGGGGTATACCAGACTGGCGCGATCCAGCCGCTTACGGCGATGTAAAGCGGTGGAGCCGCGCCCGCTGGCGCTGGGAGTTTCATCGTCGCCGTGGCGATCTGCGCTCTTATTTCGATCAAAACGCGGAGCGATGCTGGCGCTATTGGCAGCAATTTGTTGGCAATCCCGCTGCCCCCGGAGCGGAACTCCAGCCCCATGAACGGGGCTTTTATGTGACCGTCGAAAGAGAGGCGCGCGATCGGCTGGGTTATGGCTCGCTGCCCAACCCTCGGATTGGCGATCAATCAGACATGCTGCTTTGGACTGGCTACTTGGGTGGTGACGCACAAGTGCAGACGATCGAAGGCGATCATTGCAGCATTGGCCAGTATCTCGCACTTCACGGCACCCACTTATCGAACGAGCAGAAGGCGTTTCTGGGGGCTGACTGGCTGGCAGCGGTGCCGGTTCGGAACTTGGGCCGCGACCGTATCGCAGTCGTTTTTGATTTGAACAGGCCGCTAGAGGCACAGATCAAGTTAGCGAGTGGCCTTTTGAAGGCAAAAAACGAACTGCGCGGGAAAACGTCACAAAGACGGCGGCATCCCGCAAAGTGGCTCGACTGTCTGCGCGCGATCGATGCACGTGAGGCAGGCGCATCGTGGCAGGAGATTGCTGACCTGTTTTACACGCAAGGCGTTCTGTCCCGCTACAAGAGTCCCGCAGGCGGCTACACTTCGCCGCCGAAGCAGGCGGCGCGCGCCCTCTGGCTTGTCGCCAAGGGGGTGCAATCTAATTTCTGATTTTCGCCTACACTGACACCGCTGGGCATAAATCGGCACCACCGCTCCGTCCCAAGCAAAGAAAGGACGGACGGTGCAAACGTATCTCACGATGAAAGAACTGGGCAAGAAACTGGGCGGGCGCTCGCGCTCATCCATTGCCAATGATCTGGCCGCTGGGCGGCTCCCCAAGCCGATCAAGCTGGGGCGGCGCGTCTACTGGCCGTCTGATGTAGTGGACGCCCACCTGGCCGCCATGCGCGATCGGGCCGCCTGATCGATGGGCGGGCAAAGGAAAGCCCCGGCGCGCTGGCAGGCGCAACCGGGGCAGGCGGGCAGTGTGTTGCTAGCACACGACACGCGAACCGGCAACGCTGCCGCCCTGCGGCTGGCCAAGCTGCGCGGCTTTGGCTTGGCCGGCGCAACGGCTGCCACGCTGGCGGCGATGATCTGGGGAGGCGGCACCGATGGGTGATCTATCCCCCGACATTGGCGTGAAGCTGGGCCGCCTGGTGCCCATGCTGTCATCGCCGGTTGCCGGCGAAGTGGTGGCCACGGCGGCAGCGATCGGGCGCACGCTCAACAAGGCCGGCATGGATTGGCACGATCTGGCCAAGCGGTTGACGGCACCTGCCCAGCCGCAACCGTGCCAGCGCGGGCCGGCTGGTGATGACTTCGCGGCGGGCAATGCTGTGCTGCGCGCAATGGCCGACTGGCTCGACAAATACGCGCTGCACCGATTGACGGATAAGCAGCGCGACTTCGTGGCGAACGTCCGGCGCATGCTGGCGGCGGGGCGGCGGCTGTCACCCGCGCAGAAGCAATATCTGGCCGATCTTCATACGCGGTATGGAGGCGGGCATGGCTGATGCACACGACCTGGCTTTGCGGCTGGGTGGGCGCTGGCACGGCAGCTACGGCACCGCGCCATGCCCTGTCTGCCAGCCCGATCGTCGCCGCGATCAAGACGCGCTGACGCTGGCCGATGGTTCTGGCGGGCTGCTGTTGCATTGCAAACGGCTGGGCTGCGGCTTTCGTGACGTGCTGGCGGCGGCGGGCATCTGCCCCGGCAGCTATCGCACACCCGATCCCGCGATCATGGCCAAACGCGAAGCCGAACGCCGCGCCGAACTGGCCAAGCGGGAAAGCCAAGCCCGCGCGCTGTGGAAGCAATCCCAGCCGATCGGTGGCACCCTGGCCGAAACCTATCTGCGGCACCGGGGCATCACCTGCCCATTGCCGGCAACGCTGCGCTTTCATCGGGCCTGTTGGCACGGCGCAAGCTTCCAACGCCTGCCCGCTATGGTGGGGCTGGTGGAAGGCGGCGACGGCTGGGCCGTGCATCGCACCTATCTTCGCGATGACGGCACCGGCAAGGCGGCAGTGGAACCGGCGAAGGCAATGCTGGGCGCAACCGCTGGCGGCGCTGTGCGGCTCTCTGGCGGGCCTGGGCGGCTGGTGGTGGCGGAAGGTATCGAAACCGCGCTGGCGTTGCTGTGCGGGCTTTCTGACGGGCCGGCGATGGTGTGGGCCGGGCTTTCCACATCGGGGCTGCGCGGGCTGCACCTGCCTGCCCAGCCGGGCCGCCTGACAATTGCTTGTGATGGTGACGCGGCGGGCCGCGCTGCCGCGCTGGCACTGGCCGAACGGGCGCACGCGCTGCGATGGACGGTGGCCACGATCGATCCCGGCGACGGTGCCGACTTCAACGACATTTTGAACCGAAAGGACGCGGCATGATGCACGCGCAAGAAACCCCGTTTGAACCCGTTTGGCCTGATCCGGCTTCGCGATACCTGCGCGCTGATCTGCCCCCTGCACCGCGCTTGCCGCTGGCCGAAACCTTGGGGCCGCGCCTTGCCCGGTGGGTGACGGAAGCTGCCGACGCGAAGGGTGCACCGCCTGATTATGTGCTGGCGGGCCTGCTGTCTGTTGCCGGCGCGACGATCGGCAATGCCCGGTGGGTGCATGTGTGGAAGGGCTGGGTGGAACCGCCGATCGTGTGGACGATGTGCATCGGCTTGCCCAGTGCCGGCAAAAGTCCTGCGCTCGACGCCGTGATCCAGCCGCTGCGCAAGGTGGAACGTCCGTTGCGCATGAAGGCGGAAGACGATCGGGCCGCATGGAAAGAGCGTGCCGAAGTCGCTGCGCTGCTGGAAAAGGACTGGAAGGCGGCGGTCACGAACGCGATCAAGGCGGGTGACACGCCACCGGCAAAACCGGCTTCCTGTGATTCGGGGCCAGAACCGCAGGCACCGCGTCTGATCGTGAATGACTGCACTATCGAACGGCTGGGCGCCCTCATCGATCGGCAGCCACGCGGCACGTTGCAGTGTCGCGACGAACTCGCTGGCTGGCTGGAAGGCATGACGCGCTATTCTGCCGGCAGTGATCGTCCGTTCTGGCTGGAAGCCTACGGTGGGCGCGGCTTCACGGTTGAACGGATGGGCCGTGAACCGCTGACGATCGATCGGCTAGCGATTGGCGTGATGGGCGGCATCCAGCCCGATCGGCTTAAGTCGCTGCTGTTCAAGTCCGATGATGACGGACTGCTGGCACGGTTCATGCCGATCTGGCCGCAGCCTGTGGCGGTCAATCGTCCTGGCCAATGGACGGATGAAGCCCTGCTAGAAACCGTGCTGGAACGACTGTTGCAGCTCGAATTGATTGTGGAGGATGACGGCGGTCAAAAGCCGATCTTTGTCCCGTTCACGTCTGACGCGCAGGCGCTGATGGATGACTTCCGGCTTTCCCTGCGGCGCTGGGAAGCCGACGCCGAAGGGCTGCTGCTGTCATTCATCGGCAAGCTGTCGGGGCTGGCCGCGCGTCTGTCGCTGGTGCTGGCCTGTCTCGACTGGGCGGCGGAAGACGATCCCCAGCCGCATGAAGTGAACGCCGATCACTTCAAACGCGCTGCCGAACTGGTGGGCAATTACGTGCTGCCGATGGCACGGCGGGCTTATGCCGATGCTGCTGTGCCGCAGGCCGAACGATCAGCGCGGCGGCTGGTGGCGACGATCCGCGAAATGGGCTGGCAGCGGTTCACAACGCGGCAGGTGATGAAGTTGGAACGGGCCGGGCTGGCGACGGCGGCGGAACTCGATCCCGCGCTTTTGCTGCTGGAAGACGCCGACTGCATCCGGGCCGTGGTGCAACCCGCCCAGCCGCAGGGGGGCAGGCCGTCGCGTCTGTTCACCGTCAACCCGGCGCTGCTGGCCAAGGCATGATGGCGACGAAGCCGGCAGGGCTCGATCGATCCCGCGCAGGGGGTTTTGTCGGGTTTTGCCGGTTTTGTCTTTTGTCTGGAGAACCGAAACAATGACACATGACAAACGGAAAAGCGGCAGGCCGTGGCAGCGGTTGCGGCGGGCCATACTCGCTGCGGAACCGCTTTGCAGATTGTGCATGGCAAAGGGCCGGGTGGCCGTGGCGGTGGAGATTGACCACGAAACGCCGCTGGCCAAGGGCGGCACCGACGATCCAGCGAACCTTCGCCCGCTGTGCCGGGATTGTCACTTGGACGCCACACGCCGGCAATTCGGGCGGCGGGCAAAGCCTCGCATTGGCGTTGACGGCTGGCCGATCGATTGACGGGGGGGCAGCTCGATCTTGCCAAAAGAGAGATAGGGAAACCGTCGCGATCCCTTTTCATGAGCAGGCGCGAAATTGGCACCGGGGGGCGGCAGAAACTTGCGGGGAACATGTCGCGGAAACCGTTGCGATCCCTTTTCGCTGGCATCCACAATTCAGAACATGACCCATGTAGCTGGCTAACACACTGTCGGCATGACCCTGGGGGGCGTCAAAACCTTGGCGCTCACAAGTGCGGAAACCGTTACGAACCCGCTTCTATAATTCTAATCCAGTTTTTCACCCGCGCGCGCGCGCGAGGCGTGAAGCCTCAACTGTGGGCGGGTGAACAGTGGGAACCGGACGGTTTCCCATGCCTGGCGCTGTGAAGAATCGACCTCCCCCCGGTGCCGATACACAGCCGATAGCCGCCCCCTATCGCGCTGCCAAAGGTGGATAATTGGGTGGATAAGAAAAAGCAGGGAAGGATTATTTCCCCGCAATTTCAACACATTAGCTTGAAAAAATGGTGCCCGGGGGCGGATTTGAACCACCGACACGGGGATTTTCAATCCCCTGCTCTACCCCTGAGCTACCCGGGCCCACAATTGTCACAGCGGTTGGGTAAACCGCGTGGGAGGCGGCCGTTTAGCCAGCCTCGTCGTCGTTGTCCAGCGCAGAGATGTCAGAAAGTTCGTCCGCCTCGCTTCCCGCCGGCAACACATAGCGATCGGACAGCCAGGCGTTGAGGTCGCGGCTGCGGCAGCCTTCGGAACAGAAGGGGCGGAAGGCCGGCGCCGCGGGGGCCTTGTGGCAATAAACACAGGGGCGCGAGCGCGAATCAGGCGGGTTGGACATGGCCCCTCCCTGCCCCATCGCGGGCCCGCAGCGCCAGTGTCCCGCCGGTCAGCCGCGCGCAGTCCGCAATCAGGGCCGGGTGCGCGGCCAGCCAATCGATCACGCTGGCCTGTGCCTCGATCTGCACCGGGCCGACCAGGCGCTGGGCGCGGCGCAGCAGTTCCAGCGCGGCAAAGCCCGGTTGGCGCACCGCCTCGATCAGGCTCAACTGCCGGCGCGGGCGGATGATCTGCACCAGGCCAAAGCCGTTCATCGCGGTCCTTTCAAACGGCGGCGGCAGGGTTTCGGCCAGGATGGCATCCACAGCCGCGCGCGCACTGCGCCCGCCAAGCGAAGGGAAATCCACCACCACCGGGCCACCGATGCCATGCCGGCGAATCAAGGCCGCAACAGCGTGGGCCGCCGCTTCGGCCAACCGCGCCAGATCGCCTGTCCCATCCACATCGATCACCAGCATCGCCGGCGTGGGTGCCACCAGCAGGCGGCCGCCGGGAAACTCGACACGGCCCGACAGCGCATCTTCCACCACCGCATCCCAGCCCGAATCGGCCAGCACGTCCGGGCCATGCGCCGGCACCGGCGTCACGGCATGGCCAGCCGTCGCCAGCCGCGTCGCCAGATCGGGCGCTGGGCGCGCCGGGCCATCGTGCGCCGCCACCCGCGCCTGCTTGTCGCGCACACCATCGGGACGGCCTGCGCGCAGCACTTCCACCAGCCTTGTCTGCCCCTCGGGCCAATCGGCCGGCACCGGCGCCAATTGCGCTTCGGCACCAGCCAGCACCACCACGCCCTGCCGGCGATCGGCCAGCCGCGCCGGCGCGATCAGGCCCACCGGCAACGGATCATCGGCACGAGCGAGATGGGCTTCCACGACGGTCTCACCATCCAGCACCAGCGCGCGGGTGGCGCCGGGCGCGGCCTCCACCAGCGCGATCATGCGCGCCAGCCGGCCGCCGTCATCAGCAGCCGCGTCTCGTTCAGCGGCAGGCCGACCACGCCGGAGAAACTACCAGCCAACGCCCGCACATAGGCTTCAGCAGCGCCCTGGATGGCATATCCGCCGGCCTTGCCCTGCCAGTCACCCCGCCCGATCAGCCAGTCCACGTCGGCGGCCTGGAGGCGCTGGAAAGTGACGATGGATTCGCTCAACCGTTCGCGCAGGCGGCCATCCGCATCCACCAGCGCCACGGCCGTCAGCACGCGATGACGGCGGCCGGAAAGCAGCGCCAGGCACGTCCGCGCCGTCGCTTCATCCTCGGCCTTGGGCAGGATGCGGCGGCCAGCGGCAACAACCGTATCGGCCGCCAGCACGATGGCGCCGGGATGGCGACTGGCGACCAGCGCCGCCTTCTCACGCGCCAGGCGTTCGGCATGGGGCCGGGGCTGCTCACCGGGTTGCACGGCTTCGTCCAGATCGGCCGGATCGACCGCATCGGGCACCAGCCCCAACCGGGCCAGCAGATCGAGCCGGCGCGGGCTGGCCGAAGCGAGAACCAGCCGCATGGCCGCGCTCAATCCTCCGGCGCGATGGTGACGGTGATGCCGTCCAGCGCCGGTGTGAAGGCAATCTGGCAGGAAAGCCGGCTGGCCGGGGTGAGATGATCCGACGAATCGAGCAGATCGGCTTCATCGGCATTGGCCGGGCCGGTGCGTGCCATGTCGCCTTCGTCCACGTGCACATGGCAGGTGGCGCAGGAACAGCAGCCACCGCACAGCGCCAGCAGTTCGGAAATGCCGGCATCCTTGATGATTTCCATCACGCTCATGCCGGGATGGGCGGGCAGCACATGGCTTTGTCCGTCGCGGGTGATCACGGTGATGCTGGCCATTTCGTCCTCTTGTGCCTGAGTTTCGCTTCGCCCTGTAGCGGGCAGCATCGCGGCGCGCTAGGGGATGGCCATCAGGGAGGACAAGATGCGCATCGCCCACCAATTTGCCCCGCCGATGTCGGCCATGCTCGCCGGCCTGCCCGGCATCACCACGGCCACCCATATTCCGCAGGAAGATCGCTGGGCGCTGCCCACAGATGTGGACGTGCTGTTCGTGCTGCACGGGCAAGGCCATGATCGGGATGAGGCCAATCATGCCCCGCGCCCGGCCGGCTGGCCCGGCAACGTGAAGTTGGTGCAACTGGCCAGCGCCGGTGCCGATGATTATCCGCCCTGGCTGTTCGAAGCGCCCGCCGTCGCCAGCGCATCGGGCACCACCGCCATTCCGATCGGCGAATATGCGCTGGCCGTGATGCTGGCCCATGCCAAGCAACTGGCCGCCATCACGCTGAAAGCCGGCGAGGAGTGGCCTGAACGCACCCAGTTCATCGATCAACCGCTGGCCACCCTGCACGGGCGCACGCTGGGCCTGATCGGGCTGGGCAATATCGCCCGGCAGGTGGGCAAATATGCCCACGCCTTCGGCATGGAGATCATCGCTGCCCGCGCCAGTGCCGCGCCTTCGCCCGATCCGTATATACGCACCGCGCCGCTGGACGAGGTGGTGGCCCGCGCCGATCATCTCGTGCTGGCCGCCCCGATCACGCCGGCCACCCAGCATCTGCTGAACGCCGAACGGCTGGCGCGGATGAAGGCCACGGCGCACATCGTCAATGTCGGCCGAGGTGGGTTGATCGATCAGGACGCACTGCTGGCCGAACTGGACAAGGGCCGGCTGTGGGCCAGCCTTGATGTCACCGATCCGGAACCGCTGCCAGCCGGCCACCGCCTGCAGGGCCATCCCCGCTGCCGTATCACCCCGCACGTGTCGTGGAGCAACCCCGACATCAACCGCCGCATCATGGAACGGCTGGTCGAAAACATCCGCCGGCTGGGTGCAGGCGAGCCGCTGCTGGGCGCGATTGATTGATCAAGGCCGGGGGCGCATCCTCGCGCCACCACAGGAACTGCCGATGACCCTTTCCACCGCAACCATTCGAAAAACCGGCTGGAGCCTGGCCGCCGGCCTGCTGCTGCTCCCGGCGCTTGCCATGGCGTTCACTGACGAGATGAACTGGGGCCCCGGCGATTTCCTGGCGGCCGCACTGCTCCTGGGCGCCACCGGCGTCGTTCTTGAAATCGTCGCCGTCCTGCCCCGCCGCCAGTGGCGCACCATGGGCATGCTTGGTGGCCTTGCCATGCTGCTGCTGGTGTGGGCCAAGCTCGCCGTCGGCATCTTCCACTGATCAGAAGGGCAGCACCTTGCCCTTTTTGGAGAATTTCAGATAGCCGCCGTTGAGGCCCAGCCGCCAGCCGACGCCCAGCTTGATCGGCACGATCACGATATTGTCGCGCTGCAGATAGTTGGCGGTGAAGCCGCCGATCAGATAGGCCTTGCCCTCGGCCGCCGGATAGCGGCGATACAGGTCTTCGGTGTCGTTCAGATTATACACCAGCGCGAACACCTTCGAACCATCGCCGCCGATATCGAAACCCACCGAAGGCCCGGTCCAGTGGATTTTCCGTTCACCTTCCACCTTGTGGTACAGCATGCCCGAACCATAGCGCACACCCACGATGAAGGCGCCGCCGGCCTCGCGGCCAACAATATAGGCATTGGGCTGGCCGCGATCCTTGAAGGTCTTGCGAACGATTTCGGCGAGGCCTTCGGCGCCCTTGCCAAACACGTCCTCGGCGGCGCCCAGCACATCTTCCTCGGCATAGGTTTGGGTGGCGGGCGGCGGCGGCGGAGCAACGGCAGGCGCCGGCACAGGCGCCGTCTGGGCTTCCTGCGCCAGAGCCGGGCCCGCTGCCAGCAGGCCAATCAACGCCACCGCCATCACCTGCTTCATCATCTGCTGCATCTGTCGGGCCCTCGCCATCATGTGGATCCTGTCTCACCTTCCCAGCCTGAACCGGGGCTGAGCCACCACCACTGCCTTGTAGCCGCCACGCGCCGCCGGGGCCAGCCGCGAAAGCCTGTTGCCAAGCCCCATGCGGCATGGCTATAGCCTCCGCCTCGCTCGGAGTCGTGGGTGAGTGGCTGAAACCAGTAGTTTGCTAAACTGCCGATCTGGGTAACTGGATCCGAGGGTTCGAATCCCTCCGACTCCGCCACTGCAAAAGTGAGAATTAGCGATGGGGGCCGCCAGTGCTGCCGCGCTGGCCGGCCTGTTCGCCAGCGCCTTTCTGGCCGGCTCGATTCTGCCGGCGCAATCCGAAATCGTGCTCGCCGCCTTGCTGCTGGCCGGCGAGCATCCGGCTTGGTTGCTGGTGCTGGTCGCCACGCTGGGCAATGTTGGCGGCGCGGTGCTCAACTATGGGCTGGGCCGATCGGCAGACCGCTTCCGTCATCGCAGCTGGTTCCCACTATCCGCCGCCGGCTGGGACCGCAGCGCCGCATGGTTCAACCGCTGGGGCGTGGCTACGCTGTTGTTGAGCTGGCTGCCGGTGGTGGGCGATGGCTTCACCTTATTGGCCGGTGCCGCGCGCACGCCCTTCCCGCTGTTTCTTGGGCTGGTGACGCTGGCCAAGGCCGGGCGCTATCTTGCGCTGGCGGCACTGCTCTAGCCAGCCAGCCAGCGATTGAGCCGGCTGGCAGGATCGGCCAGCACGGCGGCGGCCGGCCCTTGTTCGACAATGCGGCCAGCATCGATGAAGGCGCAGGCATCGGCGATGCCGGCGGCTTCGGCGAGATCGTGGGTGACGATGATCATCGGGGCGGCGCTCTGGCGGCGGACATTGGCCACGGCCGCAATCAGCGCACGGCGCACCGGAGGATCGACGGCAGCGAACGGCTCATCCAGCAGCAGCACGTCCGGCGCGCGAGCCAGCGCCCGGGCCAGCGCCACGCGCATCTGCTCACCGCCCGACAGGCCGGACGGGCGGCGGCCGAGCACCGGCCCATCCATCTGCATCGCTGCCAGCAGGGCCAGCGCGGCGTCACGGTCAGGCGTGGCTTGCGCGATCATCACGTTGCCGAGCGCATCGAGGTGCGGAAACAGGCCGCCGCCCTGCAGCACAAGGCCCACGCGGCGCTGCCAGGCCGGCAGGGCGTGGGTGTCCGTCTGCCAGTCCTGCCCGCCCACGCACACCGTACCGGTGGTGGGCAGCAGGCCAGCGATGGCCTTCAGGATCGTCGATTTGCCGGCGCCCGATGGCCCGACCAGCGCCAGCGTCTGCCCCGGCGGCACGCTGAACGCAGCTTCGACTGCCAACGGGCCAGCGCGAGTGAGCGCGACGGTGAGGCCCTCAACCACGCTTGCGCCCCAGCAGGAACAGCAGCGTGATGGCGATCAGGCTGATGCCGAGCAGCAGCAGCGCCAGGTGGGCCGCGCCCGCCATATCAAAGGCCTGCACCCGGTCATAGATGGCCAGGGACAGCGTCGCCGTTTCACCGGGTATGGCGCCGCCCACCATCAGCACAACGCCGAATTCGCCCAACGTGTGCGCGAACGCCAGCACCGCGCCGGTGGCAAGGCCGGGCCAGGCCAGCGGCAGCTCCACCTTGGTGAACGCCCGCAGCGGGGACAGGCCGCAACTGGCGGCGGCGGCGCGCAGATCATCGCCCACCGCTTCGAACGCCCGCTGCGCCGGCTGCACCATCAGCGGCAGATTGACCAGCACGGAGGCCACCAGGATGCCGGCAAAGCTGAACACCAGTTGGCCGCCGGTGATCACCTTCCAACCGCGTCCTATGGCGCTGTCCGGTCCCATGCCGATGAGCAGGGCCAGGCCCACCACCGTGGGCGGCAGCAGCAACGGCAGCAGCAGCAATGCTTCGGCCAGCGCCCGGCCGCGCCAGCGCGTGGTGGCGAGCCAATGGCCGAGCAGCAGCGCCAGCGGCAGCAGCAGCGCCACGGTCGCCGCCGCCAGCGCCAGCGACAGGTGCAGCGCGGTCACATCAGCCCCATTCATTTCAACGATGCTCACGGCAGGCCGAACCCGGCAATGCTCAGCGCAGCGCGACCCTTCGGACCCGTCAGATGATCGGCCAGCCCGCGCGCGGCCGGGGTGGCGCCGGGCATCAGCACCAGCGTCTGCACCAGCGGCGGATGCAGCGCGGGCGACACCGGCATCACGATCAGGCGACTGTCGGCGGCGCGCGCCAATGGCAGCGCCACTAGCCCGGCCTCTGCCGCGCCCGTTGACACGAAACTCAGCGCTTGCGCGACATTGTCCCCCAGCACCAGCGGCGCGCCGGTAACGCCCAATCCGGCCAGCACCGCCTTCGCCGCCACGCCATAGGGCGCGTGCGCCGGATTGGCGATGGCGAGGTGGCGGATGCGGCCCGCCAGTATCGCCGCCTTCAGGCTGGCCAGATCGGTGATGCCACTGGCACGCGTTGCCACCAGCGCCAGCCGGCCCAGTGCATAGGGCCGGCGTTCCACTCCCGGCACCGCTGCGGCGAGGCGTGTCGCATGGCTGGCATCGGCCAGCAGCAGCAATTGGAACGGTGCGCCATTCAGCGCCTGCTGCACCATCTGGCCCGACGATCCAAAGCTGAGGCTGAAGCGCGCGCCCGTCTGCGCCTCGTGGCCACGTACCAGTGGCGGCAGCGCCAGCCGCAGATCGGCGGCCGCCGCCACCGGCACCGGGGCAGCGGCAAGCGCTGGCCAGGCCAGGCACAACAACAACAGGAACAGGCGGATCATCGCCCGCCTTGTGCCAGCCGCACGCCACAGGTGCAACGCGCAGCGAAAGCCGCTATCGCGCCGTCATGCTGAACCGCCACGATCCTGTTGAACCCTTCCACGCCATCCGCCTGTCGCGCCTCGCCCGCCGGCTGGAGGCGCAGGGGCGCAGCATCATCCACATGGAGTTCGGCCAGCCTTCCACCGGCGCGCCGGCTGCCGCCATTGCCCGCGCGCACGCCGTGCTGGACAATGATCCCGGCAGCTATTGGGAATCGGAACCCCTGAAGGCCCGCATCGCCGGCCTCTACCAGGCCCGCCACGGCGTGCATGTCGCCCCCGAACGCATCGTGCTGTCCTGCGGTGCGTCGCCGGCGCTGGTGATGGCGCTCACTTCGGCGTTCCGGCCCGGTGATGTCATCGCCATGGCCCGGCCGGGCTATGTTGCCTATCGCAACAATGTCCGCGCGCTAGGCATGATCGTGCAGGAAATCGCCTGCGGCCCGGAAAGCCGCTACCAGATCACCGCCGCGCATCTGGCGGCGCTCGATCCGGCGCCGGCCGGGGTGATCATCGCCAGCCCGGCCAACCCCACTGGCACCGTCATTCCGGCCGAGGAAATGGCCGCCATCGCCCGCGTTTGTGCAGAGCGCGACATTCGTATCGTGTCAGACGAGATCTACCACGGCCTGTCGTTCGTTGGCCCGGTGGCAAGCGCGCTGGAGTATGCGCCTGACGCGATTGTGGTGAACAGCTTCTCCAAATATTTCTCGATGGTCGGCTGGCGGCTGGGCTGGCTGGTGGCACCCGAAGACCTGCTGGATGCCGCCCGCGCCCGCATGGGCAATCTCTTCCTCACTGCCCCCACCCTGTCGCAACACGCCGGGCTGGTGGCGATGGACTGTGTTGACGAACTGGAAGCACACATCGCCCGCTATGCCGTCAACCGCCAGTTGATGCTGGATGCGCTGCCGGCGATGGGCCTGACCAAGATCGCCCCGCCCGATGGCGCCTTCTACATCTGGGCCGATGTGGCGCACCTGACCGACGATGCGATGGCCCTGGCAGAACAGCTGTTGTTGGATACCGGCGTGGCGATCGCACCGGGCATCGATTTCGATCCGGTGGAGGGCCGCCACTTCATGCGCTTCAGCTTTGCCGTGGATACGCCGCAGGTGCGTGAGGCGATCGCGCGGATGACGCCCTGGTTTCAGGCCCGGGGCTGATTATTCCGCCGCCACAACCCGGCGCCCGGCATGGGCGCGGAAGAATATCAGCGCCGTGATGCCAACAAAAACCAACGACACCACGAACGGCGCCCCCGGCGCATAGATGGGCGCATCCGCGACGGAGAAGCGCGCGAACACCGTCGTCATCAGCGGCGGGCCGACAATGGCCGAAAGGCTCTGGATCGAGGCCACCGCGCCTTGCAACTCGCCCTGTTCGTTCGGCGCGACCTCTGCCGACATCAAGCCCTGCAAACAGGGGAACACCAGGCCCTGACAGGCCGAAACGGCGATGCCGAGATAAACCATCCAGCCTGCATCGGCCATCGCATAGGTGGAATAGCCTGCCACCGCCGAAATGAGGCCGAACACGATGATGCGGCGCTGGCCGAAACGCGGGATCAGCTTGCGGCCCAGGAAGCCCTGTACGATGGCGCCGGTAACGCCCACGGCGGCCAGGCTCCAGCCCACCTGCTCCGGCGTCCAGCCGTACCGCAGCTGGCCGTGATAGCTCCAGATCGAATAAAGTGACTGGTACGACAGCGTCCACACGAACACGGTCGCGGCCAGCATCAGCACCACCGGATGCGCCGATTTCAACCGCATCAGCGCGCCCACCGGATTGGCGCGGCGCCATTCGAAGGCGCGGCGTTTTTCGGGCGGCAGCGATTCTGGCAGCACGAACAGGCCATAAAGGAAATTCGCCATGGCCAGCCCGGCCGAAACCAGGAACGGCACTTCGGTGCCGAACTGCGCCACGAATCCACCCAGCGCCGGCCCGATGATGAAACCGAAACCGAACGCCATGCCGATCACGCCAAAGTTCGCCCCGCGCTTTTCGGGCGGAGTCACGTCGGCGATATAGGCATAGGCGGTGGGGAAGGTCGCGCCGGTGATCCCGGCAACCACGCGAGCGGCCACCAGCCACCACAGGGTCGGCGCAAAGGCCATCACCACATAATCCAGAGAAAACGCCGCCATGCTGGCCAGCAGCACCGGACGGCGGCCAAAGCGATCGGACAGCCCGCCGATCACCGGCCCCATCAGAAACTGCACGCTGGCATAAAGAAAGGCGATCCAGCCCGAAACCTCGGCTGCGTTCGCCAGATCACGCCCCGTCAGCTTGACGATCAGCTGTGGAAACACCGGGATGACGACGCCAAAACCGATGGCATCGATCAGCACGGTGATGAAGATGAAGGCCAGCGCGCGGTTCACTCGGGGTGCGTAGCGACTTTTTGCGTCCGCGCCTATCCGCCATCACCGGGGTTGCGCGGGTGCGGCAAAATGTGTTTTGGGTGGGCAAAGGAGCGACACGTGTCCGTGCTCAAGACGATCTTCACCTGGTGGAATGGCCCCGGCCTCGGCACCCGCATCTTCACCGCCCGCAATGGCGAGGAAGTGGGGCGCGACGATCAGGGCAACATCTATTACCGGTCCGGCACCGGCGCGGCGCAAAAACGCTGGGTGATCTACAACGGCGAGCCCGAAGCCACGCGCATCCCGCCGGAATGGCATTTGTGGATGCACAAGACGGTGAATGAACCGCCCAGCACCAAGCCGCTGGTGACGCGCGTGTGGGAACGCGAATGGACGCCCAACGCCACCGGCACCAAGCTGGCCCATTCCCCCAGCGGCGCCCTGATCGCTGGCGGCCAGCGCGCCGCGACCACGGGCGATTATCGCGCCTGGTCGCCCGACGCCTGACAGTTGATGACTGGCACCCTGAAAGATCATCTGGCCGAAGCGCTGATCGGCCTGATCGTGGTGCTGCTGGCGGCCGGCTTTGTCGCCTTTGCCTGGGCACGCACCGGGGCCGGCGAAGGCAGCGACGGCGTCACCCTCACCGCGCGCTTTCCCAATATCGGCGGCATCACGCTGGGCACCGATGTGAAGGTTGCCGGCGTCAAGGTGGGCAAGGTGGTGGGGCTGGAGCTTGATCCGACCAGCTATCAGGCAGTTTTGCGTCTGACCGTCGATCGCGGGCTGAAGCTGCCGATCGACTCATCGGCTGCAGTGTCCTCCGAAGGCCTGCTCGGCGGCAATTATATCGCGCTGACGCCGGGCGCCGAGGCCGACGTGCTGAAGGACGGCGGCGAGATCATCGAAACATCGGGTGCGCCCGATCTCATGGGCCTGATCGGCAGTGTCGTGAACCGCTCCGGCGGCGATGCGCCGCCCAGTGAACCAGCGGCCAGCAATGCCCCGGCCAAGTGACGCGCTGGCGCTGGTCGCCGGGCTGATCGCGGTTGCAACGCTGGCGCAGGAAGCGCCGCCCGCTGTAGCACCTGCGCCCGCCGTTGCGCCTGCCCCGGCCAGGCCCGCCGCTCCGCGCGTCAGCCAAGTCACCCCGGTGAAAGAGCGTGTGCTGGTAGTCGGCGCGCTGGCCAAACGCACCGGCGAGACGCGTTTCCTCACCCTGAAGCCCGGGCAGTACATCGATTTCGCCGGCATCCGCATTACGGCGCGCACCTGCGAAACCACGCCGCCGTGGGAATGGCCAAAATTGCAGGGCGCGTTCCTGCAGGTCGATGAGCGGCTGGCCGGGCAAGTGAAGCGGGTGTTTTCGGGCTGGCTCTATGCCGAAAGCCCCAGCCTGAATGTCATGCAGCACCCGCGCTATGACGTCTGGCTCAAGAGCTGCACGATGCGCTTTCCTGATGGGCCTTCGCCCAAGCCGCCTTCATCGCCGGCAAAGAAATCGCCGGATGTGCCCGAAAGCGCTGCCGACAGCCGCGCCCGGTAATCCTTCGCCGGGATCTCGACGGCGCCAAAGCCGGCCAGATGGCTGGTGAGAAACTGCGTATCGAGCAGCCGGAACCCGCCCAGCCGCAGCCGCGCAACCAGCGCCGCCAGGCAGCATTTGCTGGCATCGGTCACGCGGGTGAACATCGATTCGCCGAAGAAGGCCGCACCAAGCCGTACGCCGTACAGCCCGCCGGCCAGCTCGCCGTCCGCTGTCCATGCCTCCACGCTGTGGGCCTGGCCGCGCGCGTGCAGCGCCACATAGGCTTCGGCGATCAGCGGGTTGATCCAGGTCTCGCTGCGCCCCGGTGCCGGTTCGGCACAGGCTTCCAGCACGGCGGCAAAGGCGCGATCGACAGTGAAGCGGAAGCGTTGCTGCTTCAGCGTCTTGGCCAGGCTTTTCGGCAGGTGAAACGCGTCCAACGGCAGCACACCGCGGCGGCGCGGCTCCACCCAGAACACGTCCGTGCTGTCTGCGCGTTCCGCCATCGGGAAGATGCCGCTGGCATAAGCACGCAGCAGCATGTCGGGATCGAGCCGATGGGTGAGCGGACGGGTCACAGGTTCAGCATGCCCCGATCAGGCCCGTCCGAAAAGGAGCTTCAATCGGCCGCCATCTCTTCGGCCGCCTTTTTGGCCAGCCAGCGTTCCAGCCACTTGATCGAATAATCGCCGTTCTGGAAATCCGGATCCTCGATCAGCGCCTGGTGCAGCGGGATCGTGGTTTTCGGCCCTTGGATAACGAATTCTTCCAACGCGCGGCGCAAGCGCATCAGGCATTCATCGCGGTTGGCACCATAAACGATCAGCTTGGCGATCAGCGAATCATAATAAGGCGGGATGCGATAGCCGTCATACAGCGCCGAATCGACCCGCACGTGCAGGCCGCCGGGCTGGTGGAAATCGGTAACCCGGCCCGGTGACGGCGCAAACGTCTTCGAATCTTCGGCGTTGATCCGGCATTCGATGGCGTGGCCTTCGAATTTCACCTCGTCCTGGGTGACCGACAGCGGCAGGCCGGCAGCAACGCGGATCTGTTCGCGCACCAGGTCCAGCCCGGTGATGGCTTCGGTCACGGGATGTTCCACCTGCAGGCGGGTGTTCATCTCGATGAAGAAGAACTCGCCGTTTTCCCACAGGAATTCGATGGTGCCGGCGCCGCGATACTTCAGCTTGGAAATCGCTTCGCGCACCACTTCACCCATGCGCGCGCGCTCGGCGGCGTTGAGCGCCGGCGACGGAGCTTCTTCCAGCACCTTCTGGTGGCGGCGCTGCAACGAGCAATCGCGTTCGCCCAGATGGACGGCGCCGCCATGGCCATCGCCAAACACCTGGAATTCGATGTGGCGCGGCTCGGAAAGATACTTCTCGATATAGACGGTATCGTCGCCAAAGGCGGCCTTGGCTTCGGATTTGGCTTGGCTCACCAGCGAGGGCAGGCTGGCGGCATCGGGGATCACCTTCATGCCACGGCCGCCGCCGCCCGAAGCGGCCTTCACCAGCACCGGGTAACCGATGATTTCGGCCACCGCGAGCGCTTCTTCCATGGTTTCAATGGGGCCATCGCTGCCCGGCACCAGCGGCAAGCCCAGCAGGGCTGCGGTGCGCTTGGCTTCGACCTTGTCGCCCATCTTGCGGATATGTTCCGGATCCGGGCCGATCCAGGTGATGCGATGTTCCTGCACGATTTCGGCAAAACGCGCGTTCTCGGACAGGAAGCCATAGCCGGGGTGGATGGCATCGGCCTGGGCAATTTCGGCCGCAGAAATGATCGCCGGGATGTTCAGATAGCTGTCCGTCGCCGACGGCGGGCCAATGCAGATGGCTTCATCGGCCAACCGCACGTGCATGGCATCAGCATCGGCAGTGGAGTGCACCGCCACGGTTCGGATACCCATTTCGCGGCAGGCACGGTGGATGCGCAGCGCGATTTCGCCCCGGTTGGCGATCAGGACCTTCTTGAACATCGGCGCCGGCTTACTCAATAATCACCAGCGGCTGGTCATATTCCACCGGCTGCTCATTGTTCACCAGGATGGCCTTCACCACGCCGCCCTTGGGCGCGGTGATCGGGTTCATCACCTTCATGGCTTCGATGATCAGCAGCGTGGCACCGGCGGCGACGGTGGCACCTTCGGTGATGAAGGCCGGCGCACCCGGTTCCGGGGTAAGATAGGCGGTTCCGACGATCGGCGATTTCACCAGGCCGGGGTGGTTGCGCACGTCATCGCCACCAGAGGGTGCAGCAGCCGTGGCAGCCGCAGCCGGCGGCGGTGCGGGCCAGCCGCCCGCCGGCGGGGCCGGGGCGTAGCTGGCAGGGCCAGCGGCCATGGTGACAGCGGCCGCGGTGCGGGCGACGCGGATGGTCCGATCCCCGTCCTTCACTTCGATTTCGGTCAGATTGCTGGCGTCCAGCAGCTCGGCCAGTTCACGCACCAGGCCGGTATCGACCACGATTCCCCCAACCACTGAAGTTTTGCTGTCAGACATGATGGTCCCGTCTCTTGCCCCCAATGAAGCCCGGCTTACTGCCGTAAAGCAGCCGCCGCGTCCAGCGCCAGCGTGTATGACGCCGCGCCGAAGCCCGAAATCGTGCCTTTCGCCGCACGTGCCACAAAGCTGGTGTGGCGAAATTCTTCGCGCGCGTGGGGGTTTGAAAGATGCACCTCGATCACCGGTACGGCGATGCCCTTGATCGCATCATGAATGGCGACCGACGTGTGGGTGAGCGCCCCTGCGTTCAGCAGCACCGCCAGCGCACCGCGCGCACCGGCTTCGTGCAGCCAATCGACGATATGGCCTTCATGGTTGGACTGGCGGACATCGAGCGCGAGGCCCAGCGCCGCCGCCTGCGCTTCCAGCCGCTCGGCAATATCGTCCAGCGTCTCATGGCCATAGATATGCGGTTCGCGGCTGCCCAGCAGGTTGAGGTTGGGGCCGTTCAGCACCATCACGAGTGGTTGGTCGGTCATCGCCCATCAAAACCATGAACCGCGCCAATTGCCAAGCGCGGCTTGCTCCCCGCCGCGGATTGGGCGATGCTGCACGGCAATAAAGGGGGGTAAGTCGCAACCCATGAAGATCATCATCGGCAATCGCACCTATTCCAGCTGGTCGCTGCGCGGTTGGCTGGCCGCCAAACAGTCGCTGCTGCCATTCGAAACCGAACTGCGGGTGATGGATTCGCCCGAGTGGATCAGCGGCGAAGCCAAGGCCGATATGCCATCGGGCAAAGTGCCGGTGCTGTGGGATCATGGCGAAGCGATCTGGGATTCGATGGCGATCCTGCTCTATCTGTCCGACAAGGCCGGGCATGATCGCTTCTGGCCGCGCGACATGCATGCGCGTGGCCTGGCCTATGCCATGTGCGCCGAAATGCATTCGGGCTTTGCCCCGCTGCGCGGCGCCTGCCCGATGGATCTGCAGCATCATGCGCCAGGCTTCGTGGCCGCTGCCGACGTGCTGGCCGATGTGCGCCGCCTCGAAAGCCTGTGGGAAGAAGCGCTCACCCGTTTCGGCGAAGAGACCGGGGAGCCGTGGCTGTTCGGCCGCTTTGGCGCGGCTGACATCATGTTTGCCCCCACCTGCACCCGCATCAGAACCTATCATCTGCCGGTCAGCGACAGGATCAGCGCCTATATTGATCGCGTGCTGGCCCACCCGTTCATGGTGGAGTGGCGCGATGAGGCGATGAAGGAGGATTTCCCCTTCACCCGCTATCCCATCCCCGGCAAGATCAGGATCACGCAACCATGAACCCTGCCAACATTGCCCGTGCCACGCTGGTGGCCGCCCTGCTGATGCTAGCCGCCGGGCCACTGCACCGCTTTGGCGTGATCGGCTGGCAGGCCTCACTTGGCCTGTTCGTCGCTGCCGCGCTGCTGGCCGGCATCGGCGCCTGCTGGTGCCTGTATCAACTGCTGCGCCGGCGTGGCGGCACCGTCACGGTGATTGCGGCGGCCGCTGGCTTTGCCGCTGTTGCCGTGCCGATCGCCGTGGTGATTAACGCCGGCGACAAGCCGCCGATCAACGATATCAGCACCGATACCACCACCCCGCCGCCGTTCCAGGCCATCGATGCCACCCTGCGCGGCGCCGATGCCAGCCCAATCGCGTACAACCCGGCCTTCGCCCCGCAACAGGAACGCGCCTATCCCGATGTGCGTCCGCTCGATCTGCCGGTCGAACCGGGCAAGGCCTTCGACGTGGCGCTGGCTGCCTGCGAAAAGGATTGGCAGATCATCCTGGCCGATCGCGCCGCCGGCCGCATCGAAGCGGTGGAGCGCAGCACGTGGTGGGGCTATCGCGATGATATCGTGATCCGGCTCACCGCCACCCCCACGGGTACCCGCGTCGACATGCGATCCAAGTCCCGCGTCGGCGAAAGCGATCTCGGCGCCAACGCGCGGCGCATTGCCGCCTATCTTGACCGGGTGGCCACGGAAATGCGCAAAGCCGGGTGATGAGCCTGCCCGATCCCGTTGCCCTCACCCAGGAACTGATCCGCTGCCCCAGCGTCACGCCGGCCGATGAAGGCGCGCTGGACGTGCTGGAACGGGCGCTGGCCGAGCTGGGCTTTGCCTGCACCCGCCTGCCCTTCGGCCACGAACCCGATGGCCCGGTGGATAATCTCTTCGCCACGCTGGCCGGCGCGCACCGAGGCCTTGGGGGCCCGCATTTCGCCTTCGCCGGCCACAGCGACGTGGTGCCGGCCGGTGATATGGCCGGCTGGAGCGAAGACCCGTTCGCCGCCGAAGTGAAAGACGGCTTCATCGTCGGCCGCGGCGCTGCCGACATGAAGGGCGCGCTCGCCGCCATGATCGCCGCCACCGCCCGGCATCTGGCCAAGGGGCCGCTGGTCGGCCGCCTCAGCTTCATCATCACCGGTGACGAGGAAGGCCCTGCCACCTTCGGCACGACGATGATGCTGGACTGGATGGAGGCGCAGGGTCTCGTCCCCGATCTCTGCCTGGTTGGCGAACCGACGTCGCAGCACAAGCTGGGCGACATGATGAAGATCGGCCGGCGCGGCAGCCTCAATGCGTGGATCACCGTGAATGGCGCACAGGGCCATGTCGGCTATCCGCACATGGCGGACAACCCGATCACGCGGCTGGTGGCCATCCTGTCCGACTTGAAGGCGCGTGTGCTGGATGAAGGCAACGACTGGTTCCAGGCCTCCAACCTCGAAATCACCGATCTGGCGGTCGGCAATCCCGCCACCAACCTGATCCCGGCCCAGGCCCGCGCCCGATTGAACATCCGGTTCAACAACGAGCACACCGGCGCATCGCTGTCGGACTGGATACGCACCACCGTCGCCACGCATGCGCCAGCCGGCCACGTTGAGATCAAGATTTCCGGCGAGGCCTTCCTCACCGAACCCGGCGCGCTGTCAGCGCTGGTCAGCACCGCCATCACCGACGTGACCGGCCTTACGCCCGATCTCTCCACCACCGGCGGCACGTCGGACGCCCGCTTCATCCGCCGCCTGTGCCCGGTCGTCGAATTCGGCCTGCCCGGCCAATCAATGCACAAGGTGGATGAACACGCCGCCGTCGCCGATGTGGAAGGGCTGACAGCGATCTACGAGGCGGTGCTGGCGCGGGCGTTGCTCTAGACTCAATAACGCCAACTTTGAATCGTCGCCCCGGGCTTGACCCGGGGCCCCGCTTTTTTGGCGCAGGAGTAACAGCGGGGCCCCGGATCAAGTCCGGGGCGACGACCGCTTCAATCTGAATGCAACCGATTCTAGCTGCGCTTCCACTCCTTGCGGGTCATCCCCACAAACGCGTTGCCCAGCCCCTTGGCGTTGCGATCAACGATGTCGCGCAGGCGGTTGGTCTGCTCGATCACGGCGATGCCCTCGTCGGTGAAGGCCAGCCGCTTGTTGGCCGGATTGCCCCACACATGCTCGGACAGCAGCGGGTTGGTCAGTGCCTGGGAAAAGGCGTCCATCGCCACCATGGATGACACCAGTTCGGGCAGCGGGCCATTCTTTTCCACCCGCTCGGCAAACAGGCCGATGTAATATTCGACATTGTTCACATCGCCGTACAGGCCCTCCAGCCGCTTCGCCAAGGCCGACAGCCGCGCCTGTTCGGCCGGCGTGTCGCTGCTGCCCACGATGGCGGCAAAGTTGCGCGCCGGCTCCATGCCCATAGCGAGGCGATAATCATTGTAGCTGGCAACATTGTTGATGCGCGCCTGATTGATGGCGCCCGTTTCGGCAAACATCATGAAACTGGCGGCATTTTCCAGGCCCAGCGTGGCGGTGCGGTTGGCCGAGGTGTTGACGAAGCTCTGCGCCAGGCCGCTGCCGATCAGCAGGCTGTTGTTGAGCAGCAGCGAATTGCCGGGATGCGCCTTGTCGCCCCAGGTGACATTTTCCATCACCAGCCCGTGCCAGCGATACAGCAGGCTGAATTCCACCGTCATCCAGTTCGGCCGGTTCCACTTCGCCCGCCACGCCACCTTGGGATCGGCCTGCAGCGGGAATTCGGTGGTGTTGATGTGGTTGATATATTCTTCCACCACGATCTTGATGAACATCACGATCACGATGTTGCGCGCGGTTTCGAACAGGCGATCATCGTCCCAGGTCGGATTCTTCGCCGCCAACATCCCGGCCAGGCGATTATGCTCGCGCAGGAACAGCGTGTTCATCATCGCCGTCTGCGGCACGGCGTTGACCCGGTCCCCGCCCACCGCAAACAGCGTCGCCCGGCCCTGCGGTGTGACGTTCTTCAGGCCCAGCGGCAGATCGAGCCCGGCAAATTCCGGCTTCACCTTGCCATCAGCGCCGAACAGGAAGGGGGAAAACTCCTCGCCATTGATGATCTGGCTCTGCAGCCGGCCACCCTGTCCGGCCCGCAGGAGCATGGTTTGGAGCGGCGTGCGGCCATAGAGCGGCGACATGTCGATTTCGTGGTTCGATGTCGTGCGGCGGCGATCTTCCTTGTCATCATCATTGTGCAGCATCGTGCGGATGAAGCCATCGGTGAGATATTGCGCAAAAGCCGGGAACAGCCCGGTGGATTTCGGGCACAGCCGCTGGTTGGTGCCGGGCAGCCGCGCAAACAGCGCCGCGGTGGCCTGCAACGGCGGCCGGCTGGTGCCGATGCCTTCGCCCGTGGGCGGCTTGGCCGGCAGCAGCCGCGCGTTGTAGGTGCGATCGGTGAGGCCGGACCAGCTGATATAATCATGCCTGGTGGACCATGGGTGCGGCCGGTTGCGGCACACATTCACCGTGCGGTCGATCACGAGGCGATTGACCTCGTCATCCAGATCAAGCGCGTTCAGCGCCTTGGTAATAATCGACAATAAAGACATGGCCGTAGCTCCCCCCGGAAGGATGCGACCCTGATCATGAAGCTAGCAGGTCAGCGCCCGCTTGTCATGCCGTCTGGTTGGCCTTCGTTGTAGCGTGCTTCCAGGAACTTGCCCTGCACGCGCAGGCCGTCGCGGTCGCTTTCCGCCAGCGTGGCCGAGGCGCGCGCCAGTTCGGCTTCCACCGTTTTCAGCCCATCGACCACCGTGACTTCCGGCGTGCGGCCGTCATGCTCCACCAGGCCGGTGCGCTGCAGCGGCGGGATGCGGGTGTAGCGGTCCACCAGTTCGGGCAGATGGCTGCCGAGCAGCCGGCCAACATCCTGCGCCACCGGGTGATCGGCCGGCACGCGCGCCAGCTGCTTTTCCAGCGCGGCCAGTTGCACGGCAATACCATCCAGTTGCGGTGCGGCCAGGCGCGGCAATTGCTTGCGCTGGCGATCGAGGAACGCCTCGGTGATGGCGGGCAGTTCGGCGGGCGGCGCCTTGTCGATATCATCAACGTCCGGGCCACCGACGGGCAGCAGCATGCCGGCAATGCCCGCCATCGGCAGCAGCAGGAACGAGACAATGAACAGCCCGATACCCATGCCGCCCGCCGTCCAGCCATAGACGATCAGCGCCGCCAGCATCGCGGCAAACGCCGCCATGCCGCGCGTGACCCGCGTGGCCATGTTGGCCTTGCGCTTTTCCCAGCGCCGGCTGCGCGCCATCTGCATGGCTTCGGCCCGCGCCAGGCGGCGGCGGCGGGCTTCGGCTTCGTCGAACGGGGCGCCTGTGGCCATGTCAGGTGAGCGCGGTCAGGTTGTTCTGTGGCCCGGCGATCTGGGCTTCGGCCTGGCCTTGGGCGCGCGCCACATAGGCGCGGCTCTTCTCGACCTCGACACTCAGCGTGTCGACCGTGGTCTTCATCGCTTCCAAAGACTTCATCTTGAACGTGTCGATGGCATCCATCGTCTGATAGACGTTCTGGAACGCGCGCTGCAGCGTTTCCACCGGTATGGTGGAGGCCGCCGCCTGTTCGTGGATCATCGCCGTGTTGGATTTCAGCAGTTCGCCGGTCGAATCGATGATGCCCGCTGTGGTGGTGTTGAGCTGGGTGATCTGTTCCAGCACCAATTTCTGGTTGGTCATGGCTTCGGCCACCGTCACCGCCGTGCGCAGCGCCGAAACGGTGGTCGTGCTGGCGCGGTCCACGCCCTTCATCAGCTCGACATTGTTCTTCTTGACCAGATCAAGCGCCAGATAGCCCTGCACGCTCACCGCCAGCTGCGTCAGCAGATCCTGCGTGCGCTGGCGCACATAGAACAGCGCATTTTCACGGATTGCCTTGGCCTTGGCCGGATCGACCACGTCCAGCTCGGTCGCCCGCTCTTCCAGCTTGGCGTCGAGCACCTTGGACATGTGGACCATCTGTTCAAGCTTGCCCATCGCGTCCCACAGCTTGGCGCGCTCGTCCTCGATGCTGATATTGTCCTTCAACAGCTCGTCCTTGCCGCTCTTCAGCGCGCCCAGGATGGCGTTGATGTTGGTCTGCGCACTCTTGTAGCTGTCAAAGTAGGACCGCAGCTTGTTGCCGCCGACCGGGATCAGGCCAAACAATTTCTTGCGGCCGGTCAGCTTGCCGGATTTGCCGGGATCGAGATCCTCGACGATCTTGCGCAACTGCACCAGATCGGCGCCGATGCCGGCTTCCTTGTTCAGCGCACGCGTCGGCCGATCGAGGAAGCGGTTGGACTGGGCGGCGGCCCGCGCAATTTCGGTCGCACCCAGATTGGCGAGCGCATCCACCTTCTTGCCGAATTCCGGGCTGGCGGCATCGGTGGCGATCAGCTCATCGATGAAGCTTTCCACCTTGGCTTCCAGCTGTGCCTTTTCCTGATCCTTCAACGGCACAAGGCCGGCCGCTTTCGCAGGCGCAATGGCGCTCACCGCCACCGGGGGTTCCAGCTTGATCGCGACTTCTTCCGACATGCCTGTTCTCATCCTGTTGCTGGGCGCAGCTTATCAGCACCGCGGCGGCCTGCCTACTGTGTTAGGATTGCGACACGCTTTTGCAAGGGGTGCGGCCGGGAAAATAGGCCTCAATCAGCCATCAGCCCGGCAAGCGTGTCGTGCAGCGTGCCGATGCCCTGCTCCAGCCCGCCGATCAGCACATGATCGACCGCGCCGGATTGCAGCCCTTCCTGGCCCAGCGCGGCGGCGCGGAAATCCTCCGAACCGAACACCGCGCCATCCAGCAGCGCCCAGCTTTTCGCCCAGTGCCGCTCCGCCTTCTCGTCCTTGGGCGGTTCGGGGATCAGCATGAAATCCTCCACCCACGTCTCGTCCACGCCGCGCGGCATCACCACCATGATGTTGATGTAATCCGGGCTGGCGACGATCACCGTGCCGGGCGTCAGCGTGTAGGTGAAGGTCATCGTGCGCCGCAGATCGCGCATGTCATCAAGGTCCATGCCCTCCAGCGCCGCCAGCCGGGCGACGGCGGAGCGCGTGTGCGGCCCGATGCGATCACCCGTGGTGACGCCATCCTGGAAATAGGGCGCGATGGTGGACGCGTGCAGGCGCAGCACATGATAGCTTTCGGCAAAGGCATCCATGATCAGCTTCCAGTTCGCCGCCACCTTGTGCGTGCGCCGGGCATAAAGATGCTGATCGGCAAAACCGATGGCATCGAAATCGGCGGCAAGCGGCCCCGCCGCCAGGCTGAAATCCGGCGGCGCATCGCGATCCAGGCCCACCCAGATCAACCCGCCGGCCTCCAGGCTCGGCATCTCGACGAGATTGCGCGTGTTCTTGTCCAGCCCCGCGAACGTCTCCGGCCGCGGCAGGCCCTTCAGTCTGCCGTCGGTGCCATAGCTCCACGCGTGATAGGGGCAGACAAGCGCGGGTGATTTCACCAGCTCGCAGCCCTCCACCAGCCGCGTGCCGCGATGCCGGCAGACGTTCATGAACACGCGGGCAACGCCCTTGCCATCGCGCGCAATCAGCAGCGGCAGGCCAAAGCCATCATGCGGCACCGCCATGTTGGGCTGCGGCAGCAACGCCGACGGCGCCAGCACCACCGGCAGGCGCCTGAACACCCGGCTCCATTCGCGGGCGAAATGGTCGGGGCAGGTATAGGCCTCGGCCGGGATTTCCCGCATCACCCCGCTGGCCGGCTTGCCCGCCGCCGCCGGAACGCCGGCCGCCAGCGCCCGCTGACCTGGCGTCGGGTGGCGCGGTTTGAAGGCGATATCCATGGCGCGGATGGTGACTCCGTTCCGCCGGCAGCGGAAGCTAGTTTTTCAAACCAGCCTTTTCGTAATCAATGCCGAGCTGTTCCAGGTACGACTTATACTTCTTCGGATCGAAGTAATATTTTTCCATCTGCGGGCGCATCTTCGCCATCAGATCGGCATTGAGATGGATGGCCGGCTGATCCTCGGGGCCGAGCAGTGGCGCATAACGCTCGGTCTTGAACTGCACCTGTTGCTGCCAGGCCTTGGCGCCGGCCACCAGTTCCGGTGTCGTCATCAGATCGAGCAATGTCATTGCCGCCACCTTGGCACCCACAACGGCGCCCTTGTGGGCAATCGGCGTCGCCATCGCCGTGGCCGCCATGATGTTGTGATAGGAAATGCCAGGCACGTTGGAGGGATAGACGATGGTGATGGTCGGGACCGTCCACATGATGTCGCCGATATCATCCGATCCGCCGTTGCGATCGCTATTGGGATTTTCAGGCGACCACAGTTTCGGGCCGTCGCTGGCAAGCGGCTTGTCCTTGCGGCCAAAGCCCTGCAGCACGGCGCGGGCGAAATTCTGATCGGCCGCGCTCCATTGCGGCAGGCCCACGGCCTGCATGTTGGCAAAGGCGGCTTCGGCGATCAGTTTGTTGCCATAATTGGTGGCGGCATGGCCCAGCACGCGGCGCGTGACGCTGGTTTCGGTCATCATCGCCGCGCCACCCGCAATGCGGTTGCCGGCGTCATACATGGCTTTGACCGCGGGCAGCTGCGTGTCGCGGAAATAATACCACACGCTCGCCTTGTCGGGCACGATGTTGGGCTGGTTGCCGCCGCCGGTGATGACATAATGGCTGCGCTGCGTGGTCGGCAGATGCTCGCGCTTCATGTTCCAGCCGTCGTTCATCAGCTCCACGGCATCCAGTGCGCTCTTGCCGTCCCACGGGTTGCCGGCAGCGTGCGCGGTGAGCCCGGCAAACGTGTATTCGACACTGAGCGAGGCGGTGTAGGCCATTGGCCCCCACGTGGTTTCCAGGCTGTCACCCACGTGCGCGAACAGGTTGGCGTCCACATCCTTGAACATCCCGGCGCGCACATAATAGGCCTTGGTTGCCACCAGTTCCTCGGCGACGCCCGGCCACAGCATGATGCGGCCCTTGATGCCGTTCTTCTCCATCACCTGCTTGGCCGCGATCGCCGCGACAATCATCATCGGCATGCCGCTGTTGTGGCCTTCGCCATGCCCCGGCGCACCGGCCACCAGCGGCTTCGCCCCCGGCACACCCGGCGTCTGGCTCAGGCCCAGCAGCCCATCGATATCGCTGCCCAGCGCGATCATCGGGCCACCGCTGCCCCAAGTGGCCGTGAACGCGGTGGGGATACCCGCCACCCCACGCGTCACCGTGAAGCCGTTCTTTTCAAGAATGCCGGTGAGGTAAGCGCTGGTGCGCACTTCCTGGAAGCCCGGCTCGGCAAAGCTGAACACAGAATCGATCATGTTCGCCAGTTCGCCGGCGCGGGCATCAACGGCGGCGGCCGCTGCGTCCTTCAATGGTGCCGGCGCAGCGGCAAAGGCTGGTGCGGCAGACGCCAAAAGGCTGGCGGCGAGCAGTTTGCGGATCATGTCATTTCCCCTCGTTTGGAGAAACGCTATCCGCCCCGCCCGCCGCCGTAAAGCTGGCGATTACTTCCGCGCCGCAATCCAATCGTCCACCCGGCGTTCCAGGATGGAAAGCGGCTGCGAACCCGATGCAATCAGCAGATCGTGGAAGCTCTTGATATCGAACTTCGGCCCCAGCGCCTTCTCGGCCTTGCGGCGTTCTTCCATGATCTTCAGCATGCCGATCTTGTAGCCGGTGGCCTGGCCCGGCAGCGTGATATAGCGGCGCACTTCCGAACGCGCCATTTCGGGCGGGGCGCGGCCGGCTTCATTGAGATATTTCACCGCCTCTTCCTCGGTCCAGCCGAGCGCGTGGATGCCCGTGTCCGTCACCAACCGCGCGGCGCGGAACAGTTCGGCATCCAGCCGCATGAAATCGGCCGCCACATCGGGGAACGCCTTCATTTCGGCGCACATGGCTTCGGCATAGAGGCCCCAACCCTCACCAAAGGCGACATAGCCGGTGACAGCACGGAACTTTGGGCCACCCTTCTGGCGCACCTGGATATCGCCCTGCATGTTGTGACCGGGCACTGCCTCGTGACACATCAGCGTGTAGAGCGAGGCCGGGTCCTTCTGCGTGCCGACCAGGTGCACATAGGTGCGCGCCGGGCGCTTGCCATCAGGGCTGGGGGCGCTGGCGTGGGCGGCGCCGCCGGCCACTTCGCTGAACGAAGGTTCGCGCACCACTTCGATGCCATAGGCCGGCAATGTGCCGAAATACGGGCCGAGCAGGCCGCGGACATGGCCGACGAAGCGATTGGCTTCCTTCAGATAGGCTTCGCGCGACGCATCATCGAACGGCTTGGCCGGGAATTGCTGCGCGCGCTGCGCATAATAGGCGTGACGGTCCTTCACCCCGGCCTTCTGCGCCAGCGCGTCCTGCTCCGCCTCGATCCGCGCCACTTCCTTGCGGCCGATGGCGTGGATCTGATCGGCGGTCAGTTCGGTCGTCGTATTGAGCTTCAACGCCGCGGCATAATAGGCCGCGCCGCCCGGCAAAGTGACGGCACCCACCTTGCCCGATGGTGCGGTGGCAAGCGCGCCCTTGGCCCAATCGATCACCCGGCCATAGGCGGGCTTCAGATCGGCAATGGCGGTGCGGGCTTCAGCGAGCAGTGCATCGGCTTCAGCGCGCGGCAAGGTGCCGGCCGTCACCAATTTCTCGGTCTTCGCCTTCACATCGGCCCACAAGGCCGCATCCGGAGCACCAGTTCCATTGGCGCCAAAGGGCGCGCCGCTGGTCAGTTGGGTGGCGCCGGCAATGATGGATTCGATCTGGAACTTGGGCGCGCGCACGCCGGCGGCTTCGCTGGCCTTGGTGCGGGCGATGGCCATATCCAGCACCGCCGGCATGCCACGCACCCGGGCGATATAGTTTTTCAGATCCGTCGCATCGGCAACCGTGTGCGTGTTGATCAGGAAATCCGGCAGCTGGCTGTGCGCCGAATAGAGCCGCGAATAAAAGGGCGGGCTGTAGACGCGATTGGCATTGCCCATCGCCGCGCGCTCGGCCTCCAGCGCCCAGATGTCGTAATTCACCTGGGCCTCGCCCGACAGCTTGGTGCGGTCGATCATGGCCTTCATCCGCGCCGCGCTGGCCTGCCGCCACGCCACCTGGGCATCGGCTGCGGCATCGCTGGTGTCGTTCCACTTGTCCCCGCCGGCCTTGATGCCCAGGCGCGTCGCCAATTGCGGCTGCGATTTCACATATTCGGCAAACTCGGCATCCAGAAACGCTGTCAGCTTCGCGTCTTCGGCTTGGGCAACGGCAGCAACCGGCGCTTGGGCCACGGCCGGCACCACGGGCAGGGCAAAGGCGCTGAGCAGCACGGCGATACGGGTGGTGAATTTCATCGGGGGACCCTCCTGTTGGTTGCGCCGTGTCTAATGGCCCACACCGCCGGCGGGAAGCGCCAATGTTGACAGCCCTTCCCGGCGCGCGCCTTGCTGCAGCCATGGCGCGCAAGCCCGCCCTCCCCGCTGCCGACGCCTTGCGCTCACTGGCTGATGCGCAAGACTGCCTGATGCTGCGCGTCACCCCCAATGCCGGCGCCGATACACTCACCGTCGCTGATGGCATCGTGCAGGTGCGGGTGACGGCGACGCCCGAAGCCGGCAAGGCCAATGCCGCCGTGCTGGCGCTGCTGGCCAAGGCGCTGGGCGTGCCGAAATCCGCGCTCTCCATCGTGCGCGGCGAGACAGGGCGCGACAAGCGGGTGCGGCTGCCGCCACGCTGAAAGGCCGTCTGCCCATTGACAGGCCGGCCGCCGCCGCCATGGTGCCGGCCCATGGTCACCACGCCCAACCGCTCGCTCCTTGCTGCCATCAAACCCTATTTCGAAGCCGGGCCGCTGGGCGCGCTGGCGCTCGGCATGGCATCGGGCACGCCCTATGCCATGATCGCCGCCACGCTCACCACGCGGCTGGCGGAAAGCGGCATCGAAAAGAAATCGGTGACGGCCTTCGGGCTGGCGCTGTTGGTCTACAGCTTCAAGCCGCTGTGGGCGCCGCTGATCGATCGGGTGCGCATTCCCGTGCTGGCCAATCTCATCGGCCAGCGCAGGGCGTGGCTGGTCGTCTCGATCATCATGGCGAGCGCCGCCATCACCTGGCTCGGCCTGCTCGATCCCACCGCCGATCTGGCGTTGTTTGCCGCTGCTGCCGTGGCCGTGGGATTTGCCGGGGCGACGCTGGATATCGTGATCGATGCCATCCGCATCGAATGGCTGCGGGTGGACCAGATGGGGGCCGGCAGCGGCATGACGCAATATGGCTGGCGCATGGGCAGCTATCTCGCCGGCGCCGGCGCGCTGCTGCTGGCGGCAGGTGGGAGCTGGGCGCTGGCCTATGCATCGGCCGTGCTGCTGTTTGCGCCATCACTGATTGCCGCGGCCGTGCTGGGCGAACCGAAGCGTCCGCCGGCGCCACAATCCGGCAAGGGACTGAGCGCCGCCATCAAGGACAGCATCATCGCCCCACTGGCGGACTTCCTCACCCGCAAGGGCGCGTGGATCGTGCTGGCCTTCGTGCTGGTCCACAAGATCGGCGACACCGTCTGCCAATTGTCGGTGCGATTGTTCTACAATGATCTGGGCTTCACCAAGGAAGAAGTCGCCTTCTACGACGTGTCCTTGGGCCTGTTCGGCTATCTGGCCGGCGTGTTTCTGGGCGGCCTGATCTACAAGCGTGTCGGGCTGGCCGGATCGGTGTTCCTGTCGCTGATCCTGATGGGCGTATCCAACGCCGCTTATGCCGGGCTCGCCATCATCGGCCACGATGTGTGGGCGCTGGCGCTGGTGCAGGGCTTTGAAAATCTCGCCAGCGGCATCGGCGGCGTCACCGTGGGGGCCTGGCTGGCGCTGCTGTGTGACCGCCGCTTCACCGCGACGCAGTTCGCGCTGTTGTCCTCCGCCGCCGCCATATTGGGCCGCGCCTTTTCCTCAGGCACGGCCGGCGCGCTCATTGAAAGCCTGGGCTATGTCGATTTCTACTGGCTCACCACGGTGCTGGCCTTGCCCGGCGTGCTGATCTTTGCCTGGCTGTGGCGCGCCGGGCTGGTGGTGGCCGATGACACGGTTGAGACTGCAACCGGCGCGTAACCCAGCCGCAACGCGCCTGTCATCACGCGGCCACACCATTGTCATGCAGCTGCGCTATCGCCCACCAAACCAGCGGAGCCGATGATGACCCTAGCCCTCGCGCGTGCCACCGAACTGCCCGCCGCCCTGCTCGCCCACGCCGCGCCGATCCACCGGGCTGGCCTGCTGGAAGTGCGGCTTGCCGCCAGCGAAGCCGAAATCATCGCCGCCCAGGCGCTGCGCTACGCGATTTTCTATGATGAAATGGGCGCGCTGCCGACGGCGGCGATGGCCCGCGCCCGCCGCGATATCGATGCCTATGACATGGTGTGCGATCATCTGCTGGTGATCGATCATGCCAATGCGCTGCGCCCGCGCGTTGTCGGCACCTATCGGCTGCTGCGGCAGGACGTGGCCATGGCCAATGGCGGCTTCTATTCGGCGGGCGAGTTCGACCTGTCCGCCCTGATCGCCCAATCGGCGCCGGGTCGGCAACTGCTCGAACTGGGCCGCAGCTGCGTTGCGCCGGAATGGCGGACCAGCGCCACCATCTCGCTGCTGTGGCGCGGCATCGCCACCTATCTGGCCCAGCACGGCATCGGCCATCTGTTTGGCTGCGCTTCGCTGCATGGTGCCGATCCGCTGCTGCACGCCGCTGAACTGTCGTATCTCTACCACCACCATCTCGCCCCGGCCGAATTGCGCGCCACCGCGCTGCCGCCGCACCGGGTGGAGATGAACCGCCTCGACGCCGCCGCCATCGACGGCCGCGCCGCTTCCCGCGCGCTGCCGCCGCTGCTGAAGGGCTATCTGCGCGTTGGTGCGGTGGTGGGCGATGGGGGCTTTGTCGATCACCAGTTCAACACGGTGGATGTGTTCGTGGTGATGCCGGTGGATCGCATCACCAGCCGCTATGCCGAACGCTTTGGTGCCGCGAACGATTGAGAGTTTCCCCGCTGGCCCGCCTGCGCTAGCCATGGCCCATGCGCTGGCGTTTTCCCCTTCTGGCTATGGCAGCCCTTGCCGGCATCGCGGCAGCTGATCCGGCCACGCCGCCGCCGGAATCCGCCATTCCCGCCGGCCCCGATGGCAATGCCATCCGGCGCGGGCTGGCCATCATCACCGATACACGCGCCGCGGCGCCGCAATATGCCGGCAATGATCTCAGGTGCGCCAATTGCCACCTCGATGCCGGGCGCACCGCCGGCGCTGCGCCCTTGTGGGCCGCGTTCGGCAATTTCCCGGTTTGGCGCGACAAGAACAAACGCATGAACAGCTTTGAAAAGCGCGTGCAGGATTGCTTCATCTATTCGATCAACGGCACGCCGCCGCCGATGGGCGGCGAAGTGCTGCTGGCGGTGAGCGCCTATGCCGGCTGGCTGGCGCAGGGCCATCGCATCGGCATGTCGCCACCGGGCCGCGGCTTCCCCGCCATCGTCGCCCCGCCACTGCCGCCCGATGATGCGCGCGGCAAGGCCGTGTTCACCGAAGTCTGCGCCGCCTGCCACGGCGAAGACGGGCAGGGCCTCAAGGATGGCGACACCATCATCAACCCGCCCTTGTGGGGCAAGGCCAGCTACAACTGGGGCGCCGGCATGGCGCAGGTGGACAAGGCCGCGGCGTTCATCCGCGCCAACATGCCGGTGGGCAACGCCGGCACGCTCTCCGTGCAGCAGGCCTGGGATGTCGCCTGGTATATCGACGGGCAAGTGCGCCCGCAGGACCCGCGCTTTGCCGGAAACCTCGCCGCCACCCGCGCCGAACATCACAACCGCCCGTGGAGCCGTTACGCCACCGCCGTCGCCGGCCAGACGCTGGGCGACCCCGCCACCACCCCGCCGCATCACGTGCCGCCGGACCATGAATTTTAGGAGCCGATCATGACCACCCCGCTACGCATCGATTTCGTTTCCGATATCGTCTGCCCGTGGTGCGTGATCGGCCTGAAATCCCTTGAACAGGCGCTGGCCGAACTGGGCGACGACGTGGCGGCGGACTGGCATTTCCACCCGTTCGAACTCAACCCGCAAATGCCGCCCGAAGGCGAGAACAGCGCCGAGCATATCCAGCGCAAATATGGTCGCCCGCCCGAAGAAGGCGCGGCCGCGCGCAGCCACATCAAGCAGATGGGTGAAAACCTTGGCTTCACCTTCAAGGGCGGCCCGGATTCGATGATCTGGAACACCTTCGATTGCCACCGCCTGCTGCACTGGGCCGAAAGGGCCGGAAAGGCCCACGCCCTGAAAATGGCGCTGTTCGATGCCCATTTCACGCGCGCCGAACCGCTGAACAACCGCGAGGTGCTCATCGCCGCCGCCGCAACCGCCGGGCTGGACGCCAGCGCCGCCCGCGACGTGCTGGAAAGCGACCGCTACGCCGACGACGTGCGCGCCGCCGAAGCCTGGTGGCGCGACGAGCAGGACATCACCGCCGTGCCGGCCATCATCTTCAACGGCAAATACGCCATCATGGGCGGCCAGCCACCGGCGACCTTCGTGAAGGTGATCCGGCGGATCGTGGCGGGCGAAGCCTAAAGGGCCTCCGGCGGGCAGGGTCGCAGACCCTGCACCCGTTCGATTCAGTGCGGCCCTGATTCACCAAGCGCGTGTCATGCTGGCGCAGGCCAGCATCCACTGTGCCGCTCGAAGCTTCCGTCCGGTTCATTGCGCGACAATGGATACTGGCCTTCGCCAGCATGACGATCGTTAAGAATTGAAGGCCAAACCAAATCAAACGGGTGCAGGGACTAAGTCCCTGCCCGCCGGAGGCCCACTTACTCCTTACGGCGCGCTCCGCACCTCTACCGGCAGCCCCAGTGCCTTCAGCTGCGGCTCCACCTTTGCCCGATCCCCCACCACGATCCACAACAGCTTGTCCGTATCGAACAGCTGCACCGCGCGGTTCAAGTCGGCCGTGGTCAGCGCGCCCAGGCGGCGAGCGGAGGTGACGTAATAATCGTCCGGCCGGCCGAGGATCTGGTTGCGTTCCATGGCGGAGAGGAAGGCGGTGCCGCGTTCGAATTCGCCGGGCAGGGCCAGCACGGAGTTGGCGATGCTGCGATTGCGTTCTTCGGCCGTGATCGGTTTGGCGGCCTTGATGGCGGCGATATCGCCGATGATCGCCTTCATGCTGTCGGCGGTGCGATCAGTCTGCACCGGGGCATAGACGAGGCTGGTAAGTTGCCCCTTGCCGTCGGTCAGGCCGGCAAAGGCGCCATAGGCCCAGTTCTTCTCCTCGCGGATGTCGGTGGTGATGCGGCTGGTGGAAAGCCCGCCCAGCACATCGATGGCGGCGCGTTCGGCGATCAGATCCTGCATGCCGGTGATGGGCAGCAGGGTGCCGGCCAGGATCAGGCTTTGCGGGCTGTTGGGCCGGTCCACCAGGATGATGCGGGCCGCTTGCGGCGGCGGCGCGGCGGCGGCGGTGATCGTGCCGGCCGGGGTGGCGGCATCGGCGCGCCAGTTGCCGAAGGCGGCATCAAGCTGCGGCTTCAGTTCGGCGGCCGTAATGTCCCCCACCACGAACAATGTGCCGCGATCCGGGCGAATCCAGCGCTTGTGCCAGGCCACCAGCCCATCGCGGGTGATGGCTTTCAGACTGTCGGCGGTCCCCAAGCCACTGGGCGGCGCGCCATAGGGGTGATCGGGGCCATAAAGCGCGGGGGAGAGGATGCGCTGGGCGATGCCAATCGGATTGCTGGCCTCCTGCTGCAGGGCGGTGAGCATCTGCCCGCGCACCCGCTCGATCTCGGCTGGCGGATAATCCGGCCGCTGCACGATATCGGCATACAGCGCGAGCGACGCGCCAAGGTTGGATTTCAGCGCATCAAGGGAAATCCGCGTGCGGTCCATCCCCGGCGACGCGCCGATGCCGGCGCCCAGCCGTTCGCGCAGTTCGGCAATATCGGTGCCGCTGCGGCCGGCCGCGCCTTCGTCCATCAGGTTCAACGCCATCGACTGGATGCCGAGCGCGCCGCGCTCATCCGCCGCCCGGCCGCCTTCCACGCTGAGCAGCATGCGGACCAAAGGCACGGTGGTGCGGCGGGCGAGTTCCACCTTCAGGCCATTGGCCAGGGTGAAACGCTCGATCGCCGGCCATTGCAGCAGCGGCGGCTGGCCCACGGCGGGTTCGGCCATGCGGGCCGGGCCGTTGGCGGGCTGGGTGCTGGCGGCCACCTTGGGCGGCGGCGGCACGTCTTCAGCGGCCGGCCGTTCGCCGGGCAGCACGGTCTGCACATAGGCGCTTGTGGTCAGCCACGCACGCGCGGCGGCCTGCACATCGGCCGGCGTGGCATTGGCATACCAGGCCAGTTCCGTGCGATATTGTTCGGGATTGCCGCCATAAACTGCGCCTTCCGCCAGCGCGACCGCCTTGCCGCCAAAGCCGCCCACGGCTTCGAGGCCGCGGATCGTGCCGGCGACATTGCGAGTGGCCACGCGGCCCACTTCATCGGCGGTGGGCCCCTTGGCGATGAAGTCCGCCAGCGCCTGTTTGACCGCAGCTTCCACAGCTTCCGGCTTCACGCCGGGCGCCAGCGTCACCTCGATTTCAGCCATGCTCACCTTTTCAAAGGCCTGCACGCCGCCGCTCACCGACAC
The DNA here is from genome assembly GCA_002280855.1 of Sphingomonadales bacterium 32-65-25. Lineage (GTDB taxonomy): Bacteria > Pseudomonadota > Alphaproteobacteria > Sphingomonadales > Sphingomonadaceae > Sandarakinorhabdus. The sequence continues at coordinate 79,922 of NCEU01000003.1, forward strand.
GGCAAGTTTCTTCGTCCGCACCAGTTCATTGTACAGCCGCGACGATGATCCGCCGGCGAGCACCGTCAGCGCCACATCGGTGAGCACCGCATCGCGTTCCAGCCGGCCCGGCACCGGCCAGTGCAGGCTGATACGCGGCGTCGGCACCTTGTCCTGCAGCGTTTCGCGGCGTTCCGTGGTCCAGCGCGGCACTGGGGCGTCGAGGCGCTTCACCTCCGGACCCCGGTTGATCGGCCCAAAATATTTCTCGACCAGCGGCCGGGCAGACTTCGCGTCGATATCGCCGGCCAGCACCAGCACGGCGTTGTTGGGGCCATAGTTGGCGCGGAACCAGCTTTGCACATCAGCCAGGCTCGCGCCGTTCAGATCGGCCATCGAACCGATGCTGTCGTGATGATAGGGGTGGCCTTCCGGGAACAGCGCCTTCAACGTGGCATAGCCGGCGAGGCCGAACGGCGCGTTGTCGCCCTGGCGCTTTTCATTCTGCACCACGCCGCGCTGCGCATCCAGCTTGGCCTGCGTCACGGCGCCGAGCAGCCAACCCATGCGATCGGATTCCAGATACAGCGCCAGATCGAGCGCCTGGGTCGGCACATTTTCGAAATAGTTGGTGCGATCGAACCAGGTGGTGCCGTTGGCGTCTGTCGCGCCCACATCCTCCAGCTTCTTGAAGAACACGCCGTCGTTGTTCTCGCTGCCATAGAACATCAGATGTTCGAACAGATGGGCAAAGCCGGTCTTGCCGCGGGGCTCGTCCTTCGAACCAATGTGATACCAGACACTGACGGCCACGATTGGCGCCTTGCGATCGGTGTGGACAATGACGCGCAGGCCGTTGGGCAAGGTAAACTGTTCGTAGGGGACCTGCACCTGGCTCACCAGCGCGGCGATGCTCGCCGGTTGGGTGGGGGGCACGGCACCAGTCTGGGCCAGCGAAGGCTGCACCAGCATGGTCGCAGCGGTCAGTGCCACCAGAAATTTGCGGATCATCGACAAAACCTCACTCAATCTTGCAGTTTGCACAGGTTTAGCCTGCCTGATACGCAACGCCAATGATCAAGCATACGCTCCTCCTGTCCGCCGCCCTGCCGCTCATCGCCGCAGCCGCTCCCGCCCCCAAGGCCGATCCGCTGGCTGCGTCGTTCCGCGCCCATGTGGCCTTCCTGGCCGATGATCTGCTGGAAGGCCGCGGCATCGGCTCGCAAGGCCACGAGATTGCGGCCAATTATATCGCCCAGCATTTCGCCCGCCTGGGCCTGCAGCCCGCCGGCGATAACGGGACTTGGTTCCAGCGCGTGAACTTCGCCGAAAGCCGCTTCGCCAGCGAGCGCGAGACCGCGGTGATGGAAACCGGGGCGGGCAAGACAATCACGCTCGAAAATGGTGTCGGCCTGGTGCTGTCCCCCGGCGATCTCGCCGGCCCGGAAAGCATCAGCGGTGAAATGGTGTTCGTCGGCTATGGCCTGCAGGACAAATCGCAGGGCATCGATGATTTCGCCGGCCTTGATCTGAAGGGCAAATATGCCGTGGTGCTGTCGGGCGCGCCCGACGGCATGAACAGCGAAGTCGCCGCCCACCTGGCCCGCACTTCCAAGGGCATCGCCGCGCTGCAGGCCGGCGCCGTTGGCATGATCACCGTGCGCACCCTGAAGGAAGCGGCGCGTTTGCCATGGGAGAAATTCGCGCCGCGCGCGCGCCTGCCGCGCCGCGTGCTGCTTGGCCCGGATGGCCAGGCGCTGGGCGATGGCGCCGGCCTGAAGGTGCGTGCCAGCGTCGATGATGCCGCCGCTGCCGCCCTCTTCGCCGGTTCCGCCATGAGCTTTGCCGATGTGCAGGCTGCGGCTGCCAAGGGCCCGGTGAAGGGCTTCCCGTTGCAGGGCCGGTTCAAGATCAACCGCGCCACCAAGCTGGAACGTATTTCCAGCCCCAACGTGCTCGGCCTGCTGCCCGGCACCGACAAGTCGCTGGCCGCCGAGATCGTGGTGATTTCCGCCCACTCAGACCATGTCGGCACGAAAGCCAATCCCAAGCCGGGCGAAGACCGCATCTTCAACGGCGCCATGGACAATGCCAGCGGCACCGCCACCATGATGGAAGCCGCCACCGCGCTGGTGAAGGCCCCGCCCAAACGCTCCGTGCTGTTCCTCGCCACCACGGCAGAGGAATCCGGGCTGCTCGGTGCCGATTATTTCTCGCGCCAGCCCACGGTGGACGTGAAGCGCATCGTGGCCGATGTGAACATCGACATGCCGATCCTCACCTGTGATTTCGGTGATGTGGTGGCCTTTGGCGGGGACCGTTCAACGCTGGGCCCCACGGTCGCTGCCGCTGCCAAGGCGATGAAGCTGGGCCTGTCGCCCGATCCGCAGCCGGAAGAAGCGGTGTTCACCCGGTCAGACCATTACCCCTTCGTGCGCAAGGGCGTGCCTTCGGTGTTCCTGAAGACCGGCTGGACCGACGCAAAGGGCGGCATGGCCTGCAAGGACGCCGAACGGGCGTTCCGCCTCAACAGCTACCACGAAGTGTCGGACCAGCTTGACCTGCCATTCGATTGGGCCGCCGCCGCAAAGTGGAGCCGGCTGAACACCGACATCATCCGCCGCATCGCCAACGGCACGGCCGCGCCGCGCTGGTATGAAGGCGATTATTTCGGCGCTGCCTTTGCGCCGACTGCACCGAAAGCGCCAAAGCCGCGCTGAGGCGCTATTTCCCCAGCCGGGTCACATGCCCCATCTTGCGGCCAGGCCGGGCCTCGGCCTTGCCGTAAAGATGCACATGCGCCGTGGGGTCGGCCATCAGTCGCGGCCAGTCGGCCACATCGTCGCCGATCAGATTGGTCATCTCGATCCGGGATGACATCAGCGTCGTCGGCCGCAACGGCAGGCCCACCACGGCGCGAACATGGTTTTCAAACTGGCTGGTGGCGCTGCCTTCGATCGTCCAGTGGCCGCTGTTGTGAACGCGCGGCGCAATCTCGTTGAAGCGCGGGCCATCCTTGCAGGCGAAAAATTCGGCGGTCAGCACGCCGATGTGGCCCAGCTTTTCCGCCACTGTGCGGGCCAGTTGCACGGCTTCGGCGGCTTGCGCGCGCACCAGTGCCGGCGGCGGCAGCGTGGAGGTGGCAAGAATGCCGCCCTTGTGCAGGTTCACCGGCACCGGCCAATCAACGATGCTGCCATCCTGCCCTCGGCACAGGATCACGCTATATTCATGGGCGAAATTCACGAAGCCTTCCAGGATCGCCGGCTGGCCGCCAATCGCTGCCCACGCGGCATCGGCATCGCCCACCACCATGATGCGGGCCTGGCCCTTGCCATCATAACCGAACCGCCGCGTCTTCAGGATCGCCGGCAGGCCGACCTGTGCAATGGCCGCGTCCAGCGCCTCGCGGCTGTCCACCTGCGCCCAGGTTGCCGTGCGCCCGCCCAGCCATTCGACGAACTGTTTTTCGGCCATGCGGTCCTGCGCGACTTCCAGGCTGTGCGCGCCGGGGTGAACAGGCACATGGGATGCCAGCTGCCGCACAGCCTCGCGGTCGACATTCTCCCATTCCAGCGTCACCACATCCACGGCGGCTGCAAAGGCCGTCAGCGCCGCTGCATCGCCATACTCGGCCCGCGTGGTGAACGCCGCCACTTCGCTGGCCGGCGTGTCGGCTTCCGGCGCAAAGATGTGGCAGCGATAGCCCAGCTCCGCCGCAGCCAGCGCCAGCATTCGGCCCAGCTGGCCGCCGCCCAAAATGCCGATGGTAGAGCCGGGTGCCAGCATTAGGGGCCAATCTCGATCAGGAAAGGGGCCGGCATGGGCCGGAGCGAGGATATGGCTAGGCGCGGGCGTGCGGCCGGGGCTTCGCCGCCCGGCAAGCGACCGCAACGACGCCATATCCTCGCTCCGGCCCACCCTGCGGGCGTTGTCAGGAAGCCCGACAGCGCGCTCGTTCGATTGCCAGATAGCTCTGCTATCTGGCTGCACTCACTCACTTCTGTCGGGCTTCCTGACAACGTGACGGCCCCTTTCCTGATCGAGATTGGCCCCTAGGGCAGATCATCCGACGGGGCCAGCGCCACCGCGTCCGTCTGCGCCTGCCGCCATGCCGCCAGCCGCTGCGCCAGCGCCGCATCATTCAGCGCCAGGATGGCCGCCGCCTGCAACGCCGCGTTCACCGCGCCGGCCTTGCCGATGGCGAACGTGCCCACCGGCACGCCGGCCGGCATCTGGACGATGGAAAGCAGGCTGTCGATGCCCTTCAGCGTGCGCGATTCCACCGGCACGCCCAGCACCGGCAGCGCCGTCATGCTGGCGGCCATACCCGGCAGATGCGCCGCGCCGCCCGCGCCAGCGATGATCACATTCAGGCCTCGGGCTGCCGCGCCCCGCGCATAATCGAACAGGCGATCCGGGGTGCGGTGGGCCGAAACGATGCGGGTTTCGTGGGGCACGCCCAGCGCCAACAATATATCGGCGGCATGCACCATCGTCTGCCAGTCAGACTGGCTGCCCATGATGATGCCAACCAGCGGTACCGCGTCGCTTGCCATGGCAATTCTGCCCTTTTTGCCCGGAACCGGGCCGTTGGAAAGCGCCACGCTTTAACCGCCGGCCCCAGCCGGCGCAAAGAAAATCAGCCGGTCAGCTCTTGGCCGCCAGCAAGGCTGCCACGGCCGCTTCGATCACCTGCGCGGCGCCGGCATGATCCTGCCGCTGGCGATCGCGCAGCCGGCCATAGGCTTCCAGGCTCAACCACAGATCAAGCTGTTCGAACCACAGATGATCGGCCTTCACGTCCGGCGGCACCGCGCCTTCCAGCCGGGCGCGCAGCATCAGCGTGAGCGCGTCCAGACCATGGTTGAGCAGCGGCGAGCGCTGGCGATGCATGTCGGCCGCGCGGCGATAGGGCAGCACGGTTTCGAACATTTCCATGCGACGGGCCATCGCCTCGCCAACCTGGCCCTGCCAGCTGCTGGCCTCATAGGGCCGGGAAAGATGCGTGTAGCGCCGGCCGATCCGTTCGATCACCGCCACATACAGCCCGTCCATGTCGCCGAAATGGCGGAACACCGATCGCAGGCCCACCCTGGCGCGGGCGGCAATTGCTTCGGCACCGGGGATGCCCTGATCCTCATCCACCAATGCGATCACGGCATTGATGATGCGATCCCGGCTTGCCACCGAGCGCAGGCGCCGACCATCAATCTCCGCAGCTTCCGGCAATGATCAAACCCCCGATTGCACGCGATTCACCTTTGCCACCACTGTGATGGCGTTTCCACCTGGAAGCTGTAACCTTATATCATTAAGTTTCGGTTTTAGCGCCCGACAGAGACGAAAGCGCGCCTGATTGAAGCCTGTCGATCAGCGCGCGAAGCTGCGCCGCGCCAGCAACAGTGCCACAATCATCACGGCTTCGGCAATCATCGGCGGATAAGCGGTGGGTGCGGTGCCATCCAGGGCCAGCGATATCGTGCGGCCGATGATGGCGATGGCAAGCAGCAGCAACGGCACCTGCAGCGCCTTGTCATCCTTCTTCACCGCCCCGATCAGCGCAAACACGCCGCCCGTGATGAAGAAGCCGGGGAAATCGGCCCGCAGCGTTGCCAGGCCCTGGCTGCCCAGCGGTGACAGGAAAAACTGCCCAGCCAATTTCGCCGGATTGAGCAGGAAGCCCATGCCGATCGCAATATTGAACACCGCGATCAAACCGATCACCACCCGCATAACGCCTGCCATTTCCCATATTCCCCAAAATGTTGGCGGCCACCCTATCAGGCCGGCGCGCGCTGAAAACCAGTCCATTGTCAGAAGGTCGGCTTGGGCCTAGCGTGCGCTCCATGCGCCGTCTCCTGTTGCTTCTGTTGATCCTCGCTGCCGTGGGCGGGCTGTGGTGGCAACGCGCGCCGGTGGGCGAATTTGTGTTCAGCCAGATTGCCGAGCGCCGCGCCGGACGCAATGCGCTGGCCGCCTATGGCGACGGCCTCACCCTGATCTTCTGCGGCACCGGTTCCCCCGTGCCCGATCCGCAGCGCGCCGAGGCGTGCCTGATGGTGCAGGCCGGTGACAATCTGCTGCTGATCGATGGTGGCGATGGCGGCGTGCGCAAGCTCGCCGGCTTCGGTGTGCCGCTGGGCGGGCTCGATGCCGTGCTGCTCACCCATCTGCACAGCGATCATATCGAAGGCCTGGCCCCGGCGCTGCTGCTGCGCTGGACCGGCAGCGCGGCGCGCACACCGCTGCCGCTGATCGGCCCGCCCGGCACCAGCGACGTGGCCGCCGGTTACAATCTGATGCTGAAGGCCGATGCCGGTTATCGCACCGCCCATCATGGCGAAGCGATCGTGCCCACCGGTGGCGGGCAGTTTGCCGGGCAGGATCTGGGCCCCGGCGTGGTGTGGAACCGCGACGGGCTTGTCATCACCGCCTTTGCCGTCGATCACACACCCATCGCCCCCGCCTATGGCTATCGCATCGCCTACAAGGGCCGCACCGTGGTGGTGAGCGGCGACACTGGCGTCACCCCGGCCATCCCGCAGGCCGCCAAGGGCGCGGACGTGCTGATTCACGAAGCCCTGCAGCCAAGGCTTGTTGCCGCCATCACCCGCGGGCTGGCGGATGCAGGCCAGCCGCGCATCGCGCAGATCACGCGCGACATCCTCAATTATCACGCCTCGCCCGAACAGGCCGCCACCGCCGCCGCCCAGGCCGGCGTGCAGATGCTGATGCTCACCCATATCGTGCCGCAACTGCCCAGCCGTTTCTTCGAAGCGGCTTTCCTGGGTGACGCGCCGCAGCGCTTTGCCGGCCCGATCCGCATCGCGCGCGATGGCAGTGTGCTGCACCTGCCGGCCGGCAGCCGCGCGATCGAGGAAAGCCGCCTGTAAGGCACCATGCGCTGATGCACGATCACCCGCGCCGCGATCAGGCGATTGCCGCCGCGCTGGCGGCGCTGGCCGGCTATGTCGATGCCATCGGCTTCATCGCGTCGGGCGGCCTGTTCATCAGTTTCATGAGCGGCAACAGCACGCGGCTGGGCATTGGCCTCGCACAAGCCAGCCAGTTCGCTGCGCTGGCCGGCAGCCTGCTGGCAGCGTTCGTGGCCGGGGTGACGCTGACCACGCTGATCGGCCGCCGCCTGAACAGCAAGCGACGGCGCGGGCAATTGCTGCTGGTGGCGGCGCTGCTGGGCGGCGGTTTCTCGCTCGGCCAGGCCGGCTTCATCTGGCCAAGCCTGTTGCTGGCGGCGATGGCAATGGGCGCCGAAAACTGCGTGTTCGAAGCCGGCGGCGACGTGCGGATCAGCCTCACCTTCATGACCGGCAATCTCGTCAAGATCGGCCAGCGGCTGGCGCTGGCGCTCAGCGGCGGGCCGGCGCTGGCCTTCCTGCCGTGGCTGCTCTTGTGGCTGGCGATGATCGGCGGCGCCGTGGCCGGGGCGCTGGCCTGGCCCGTGCTGGGCATGGCCAATCTCGGCATCGCTGCCGCCGTCGCCGCCGGATTGGCGCTGCTGATCGACCTTTAACGCGCCTGCAGCCCCTTCTGCTTGAGCCGCCAGACCAGTTGATCAAAGCGATCCTGGCCAAAGAACGGCTCACCCTCCAGCGCCATCAGCGGCACGCCATAATGGCCGGCGGCGCGCTGCGCCTCTTGGTTGGCATCGATGACAGCACGATAATGATCGGGGTTGGCAGCCAGGGCGGCATCGAGCGTGGCCAGATCAAGCCCGGCCCGCGCGGCGGCCTCGGTCAGGTGATCGCCCTCGTGCCAATCGTCCACCGTGCCCGACCAGATGGTGTGGGACACCGCGCGGATGAACTCCAGCCCGCGCCCGGCTTCCGTCGCAGCAATGCCAAGTTGCGACAGGCGGTGGATGTGCGGCTGTTCCGGCGGATAGAGCCGGGTCGCCGGGTCCATATAGACCGGGTCGGGTTTGGGCCAGCGATAGGGCATGCCCAGAAATTCAGCCTCGCGATACGTGTCCTTCATCAGATAGAACACCCACAGCGGATCGACCTTCTGGAAGAAATCCGCCTGCCGCACCGCAATCGGATAGACGATGCGCACGGTGCAGGTGACGTCATGGCTGGCCACCAGATCGACCACGCGCGGCAGCAGCAGATAGGAGTAGGGCGAACGGAACGACCAGAAGAGATCAAAATTCAGGCTCATTGTGGCGCTTTCGTGCGGATGTTGAGCTGGCCGGCCAGCCCGGCATAACGGTGGATCTCGATGGCCTGATACTCGGGCAGCGCCACCATCTGCAGCATCGCCTGCGGGCTGGGGTAATAGGCCAGCGCGACGGCATCCCACAGCTCCTCGACATCACCCAGCAGGATGCCCGAGACCGGCCCGGAATAGACCACCCGGCCGCCGACCTTTTCAAGGCAGGCCACCACGCCGGCGCCATAGCGGTTATAGGCATCACGGCCCGACAGTTCGGGATCCCTGCCATCGGGATAGGTCGCCTTGTCCTTGAACTTCAGCAAATTGACCATGACCATCGGGCCATGATCGGCATCGCTGAAAAACGCCTGCACCAGTTCCGGCCGCGGCGCGGCTTCGTTCTTCACCTGCATGTGTCTTACCCCCGGTTGATGTGATCAAGGATGATGCGCACCAGTTCTTCCGGCGCATCTTCCTGCAGAAAGTGCCCGCCGCCCTGGACGATCGTGTGCGGCTGGCCCTTGGCGCCGGGCACGCGTTCGATGAAGATTTTCTCGCCGCCGTGGGTAACGGCGTCCTTGTCGGAAAAACAGGTGACGACCGGCTTCTCGAAACGGCCCAACACCTCCCACGCCGCCTTGTTCTCAGGCACGCTGGCATGTTCTGGCGTGATCGGCACCAGGGTTGGGAACTGGCGGGCGCCTTCCTTGAACGTCTCGTCCGGGAAGGGCGCATCATAGGCGGCCACTTCGGCGGGCGTCAGATCGCGGGTGCAGCCGCCGTTGACGATGAAGCCGACCGGGAAGGTTTCCACCCGCTGGCTGAACGCCAGCCAGGCGCTGAAGCCTTCCGACCAGCCGGTGCCGATCGGCAGCCCGGTGTTGCCGATCACCAGCCGGGCAAACCGTTCCGGAAAGGCTGCGACAAGGCGCAGGCCGATCAGCCCGCCCCAATCCTGGCAGAACAGGGTGATGTCGGTGAGGTCGAGCGCGGTCAGCCAGTCGCTCATCCATTCGACATGGCGTTCGAAGCTATAGTCGTTGCGCTCCGCCGGCTTGTCGGACTTGCCGAAGCCGATCAGATCGGGCGCCACCACGCGGTGGCCAGCGGCGACCAGCGGCGGCACGAAGTTGCGGTAGAGATAGCTCCAGCTCGGTTCGCCATGCATCAGCAGGATCGGTGCCGCCTCGCGGTTGCCTTCATCGACATAATGGAGGCGCAAGGGCGTTCCGGTCGCCCGGTCCTTGATCTCCAGATAATGCGGGGCAAAGGGATAATCGGTGAGGCCGGCAAAGGCCTCATCCGGCGTGCGCAACACTCGCATTCATGGCTTCCTTTTGATTGGCCTCGCGGCCCAGTGCGCGTGCACCGAGCCAGAACAACAGTGCCGGGACAAGACCCGCCCACGCCGCGAAATACAGCACGATGCGCACCGATTGCGTACCATATTCCGGCTTCAGCATGTCAGACAATGCACCGAACAGCAGTGGGCCAAGGCCAAGCCCGATCAGATTTTGCGCAAACACCATCCACGCCGCCGCCATCGCCCGCGTATCGGGCCGCGCCAGCACCTGCGCCGCGCCATAAGCCGGGCCGTAATAGGCCGAATTGGCGATGGTGGGCAGCACCAGCAGCGCAATCGCCAGCCGCCAATCATCGACCATGTAACCGGCAAACAACACCGGGGCCGCCAGCACCATCGCCCAGGCCGGCAAGGTGAGCATGTGGCGACGATCCTTCGAACCGAACTTGTCCGCAGCCCAGCCGCCGAGCCAGGTGCCGACGATGCCGGCAATGCCCAGGATCACGCCCACCCACAGCGCCGTCTGCCCCACCGTAAGCTTGTGGGTGCGCTGGAAATAGACCAACACCCATACGCCCTTGCCATAGCTGAGGAACGCCACCAGCGACGCGCCCGACAGCACCAGACAATAGGCCGGCGAAGTCGCCAGCAATTTCAGGCTCGCCCACATCGACAGCCGCGGCGGCGCATCGGCCGGTGCTGCCCGACCCAGCCGCGGATCCTTCAGGAAAAACCACACGAACACCGCCAGCAGCAGCCCGGGTATGCCCACCACCCAGAAGGCTTCGCGCCAGCCCAGCGCCTCGGCCATGCCGCCACCGATCAGCGTGCCGAGCAATCCGCCAATGGGAATGCCCAGCCCGAAAAAGGCGATACCACCAGCGCGCTTTTCCGGCGGCAGGCTGTCGGCAATCAGCGCGTGGGCGGTGGGCGTACAGCCGGCTTCGCCAACGCCAACCCCGATGCGCGCCAGCAGCAACTGCCAGAAATTCTGCGCCACACCGCACAGCGCCGTCATCACCGACCACACCGCCACGAACACGGCGATCATCCGGCTGCGGTTGCTGCGGCCATTATCGGCCACCCGCGCGATCGGCACGCCCAGCGTGGCATAGAAGAGCGCAAAGGCCAGCCCGGTCAGCAGGCCCAGCTGACTGTCAGACAGATCAAGATCACGCGAAATCGGTTCGGCCAGGATGGCGACGATCTGCCGATCGATGAAGTTGAAGATATAGACGACCAACAGCGTCCACAGCAGCAGCCGTGGATGCGGCGCGCCTTCCGGCTTCTCCATCATCATCTCCCCAAACTTTTGTGCAGCCTGCCCTCGCCGCTCTTGGCTGGCAAGCTGGTTCCATTAGAGAGGAGACAAGGAGACTCCCCGCATGACCGCTTATCCTGCCCGCCCTGCCCTGTTCATCGATGGCCACTGGCTCTCCGGCGAAGGCCGCGCCACGCACCAGGTGGTTAACCCCGCCACCGGCGCCGTGCTGGCCGAACTGCCGCTGGCCACCACCGCCGATCTGGATGCCGCGCTCGATGCCGCCGCGCGCGGCTATCCGCTGTGGCGCGCCACATCCGTTGACGAAAAGGCCGCCGTGCTGGCCGGCGCTGCCCGCCTGATGCGCGAACGGGTGGAGATCATCGCCACCACCGCCACGCTGGAACAGGGCAAGCCGCTGGCCGAAGCCCGGGCCGAGCTGGCGTACAGCGCCGCGCTGGTCGATTTCTACGCCGGCGAAGTGCGCCGCAACTATGGCCGCGTGCTCACCCGCCCCACCGGCCAGCGCAGCCTGGTCATCCACGAACCGGTCGGGCCATCGCTGGCGCTGTGTCCGTGGAACTTCCCCATCCTCAACCCGGCCCGCAAGCTAGCGCCCGCGCTGGCCGCCGGGTGTTCGATGATCATCAAGCCGCCCGAGGAAGCGCCGGGAACCGCCATATTGGTGCTGCAATGCTTCATCGATGCCGGCCTGCCCGCCAGCGTCGCCAGCATGGTGTTTGGCGTGCCCGACACCGTCTCGCGCCACCTCATTGCCAGCCCGATCATCCGCAAGATCAGCTTCACCGGCTCCGTGCCGGTGGGCAAGCATCTGATGAGGCTGGCGGCTGACGGCGCCAAGCGCACCACCATGGAACTGGGCGGCCACGGCCCGGTGATCGTGTGGGATGATTGCGACATCGAAAAGACCGTCACCATGGTTTCGGCCTTCAAATGGCGCAACGCCGGTCAGGTCTGCGTCTCCCCCACCCGCCTGATCGTGCACGAAGCCATTGCCGATCGCTTTGCCGCCGCCATGGCCCAGCGGGCCAAGGGCCTCACCGTCGGCCCCGGCCTTGATGCCGCCACCCAGATGGGCCCGCTCGCCAACCCGCGCCGGCCGCTGGCGATGGAAAGCCTGATCGGCGATGCGCTGGCACAGGGCGCCACCCTGCTGGCCGGCGGCGAGCGTGTGGGCAGCACCGGCAATTTCTGGGCGCCCACCCTGCTCGCCGATGTGCCGCTGCATGCCCGCCTGATGAACGAAGAACCGTTCGGCCCGGTGGCGCTCATCCACCGGGTCAGCACGATGGAGGACGCCATCGCCGAGGCCAACCGGCTGCCCTTCGGCCTTGCCGCCTATCTGTTCACCGAAAACGCCCGCACCGCCAATCTGATGGCCGATGCGGTCGAATCCGGCATGGTCGGCATCAACACCATGGCGATGAGCGCGGCGGATTCGCCGTTTGGCGGGGTGAAGGATTCAGGCCACGGCAGCGAAGATGGCCCGGAAGGCATGCGCGCCTTCCAGGTGATCAAGGCCATCCATCAGCATTGACCTTGCCGCCAGCGCCCCACGCTGGCAGGGAGCCGCCCATGACCGACGCCGAACTCGCCCGCCACCTCGCCCACGCCGCCGGGCAGATGCTGCTTGAACTGCGCAGCGGACCTGCCGAAGGCAAGGCCTTGGGCGCCGAGGGCGACCGCATCAGCAATGCCTTCCTTGTCGACGAGCTGCGCCGGCTGCGCCCCGACGATGCGATCCTGTCGGAAGAGGAAGCCCCCGATCTGGCGCGGCTGCAATACCGCCGCGTCTGGCTGGTCGATCCATTGGACGGCACCCGCGAATATGGCGAGCGCCGCGATGATTGGGCGGTGCACGTGGCGCTCAGCATCGATGGCCGCATCGCCGATGGCGCGGTGGCACAACCCGCGCTGAACCAGACCATCTGCACCCAGCATCCGCCGGCGCTGCATCCCGAAGCCGCCCGCCTGCGCATCGTCGTTTCGCGCAGCCGCCCCGCCGCCTGTGCCGATGCGCTGGCCGCCAGCATCGGCTGCGAACTGGTGCCGATGGGCAGTGCCGGCGCGAAAACCCTGGCGGTGCTGCGCGGCGAGGCCGACGTCTATCTGCACCAGGGCGACATGCACGAATGGGACAGCGGCGCACCCGCTGCGGTGGCCCAGGCCGCCGGCCTGTGGGTGAGCCGCGTTGATGGCAGCCCGCTGGTGTTCAACCAGCCGCGTCCGCTCACGCCCGACATCTTGATCTGCCACCCCGGCCGCGCTCCGGCTCTGCTGGCGGCCATCGCGCCGCTGCTGTGATGAACCGGGCATGAGGGAAATAGGGCACCAATCCGGCAGAAGCCGCCGCCGCACGGTCGTCAAATTGCCATATTGGGCCTCTAGGGCCGGCGAGAGTTAGGATTTTGGCCCCGGAAATGCTTCAACGCGATGCTGCCACTGCCCCGTCAGGCCCAGAAAGCCTGACTGCAAGCCTGCCGCCCAGCCTGCCCGCCCTGCCGCGCAGCGAACGCGGCTGGACGTGGTGGGTTGGCACCATCATCACGCTCGCCGTGCTGGTGGCCGCAATGCTGCAACTGGCGCAGCTCGATCTGGCGCGCGTGGCGGCCATCGTGCCAAGCTCGCCGGCCTTCTGGCTGGTGTTTGCGCTGTCCTATTTTGCCGGGCCGCTCGGCGATTATGCCATTTTCCGCCGGCTGTGGCAGATCCCGGTCGCCGGTTTTTTTGCGCTGCTCAGAAAGCTGATCGGCAACGAACTGATCACTGGCTACGTTGGCGATCTCTATTTCTACACTTGGGCGCGGCAGCGCACCGGCATGACCTCGGCACCATTCGGCGCCGTGAAGGATGTCGCCATCCTGTCGGCCATGGCGGCCAATGCCGTCACGCTGGTGCTGATGGTACTGGCCTATCCGCTGCTTGATACGCTGCATCTCGGCATTGATTCCACGGCCTTCTTCGCTTCGGTGGCGCTGATGCTGGTGATTTCCAGCGGCGTCTTGTTCTTCCGCAAGAAGCTGTTCAGCCTGCCGGCGCGCGATCTCTGGGTTGTCACCTTCGTGCAGACCGCGCGCGTGATTGCCACCTTGGTGCTCACCGGGCTGTGCTGGCACCTGGCGCTGCCGGCGGAATCGGTGGAATTGTGGGTGCTGCTTTCGGCCATGCGCATGCTGCTGTCGCGGCTGCCGTTCCTGCCCAACAAGGATGTGGTGTTTGCCGCGCTGGCGGTGTTCATGATCGGCCAGGATGCCGAAGTGGGCGCGCTGATGGCGATGATGGCCAGCCTGCTGCTCGCAACGCATTTGGGCCTTGGCCTGTTGCTGGTGAGCGGCGAAGCGGCTGGATGGCGCAAGAAATGAAGATGGTCTGGCTGGCAGCACTGATGGTGCTGATCCCTGCGGCGGCGTGCGCGCAGGTGGAATCCAATCCCGATCTGGGAAAAGCTGAAGGGCAGTGCCGGCCCAACGAAGCCGGCTCGGCGGTGATCGTGACGGTTGTGGGCCTGAAGGACAGGCGCGGCACCCTGCGCGCCGAGCTGTATCCCGATAATGATCAGGATTTCCTGCAGGACGACAATATCCTGATCAACCAGGGCAAGACCTTCCGCCGGGTGGAAATGCCATTGCCGCAGGCCGGCGCCGTGCAATTGTGCGTGCGCACCCCCGGCCCCGGCGCCTACACGCTGTCGCTGCTGCATGACCGCGATTCCAATCGGAAATTCGGCCTGTCCACTGATGGCGTGGGCTTTCCCAACAACCCGCGGCTGGGCCTTTCCAAGCCCAAGGCCGCCGCCACCCGTTTCCAGGCCGGGCCGGGCCTGACGGCGATTTCCATCCGCCTCAACTACCGCCGTGGCCTGTTCAGCTTCGGCCCGTTACGGGACGGCGATTGATCAAAAGCGATTGATCGGGGCTTGACCGCAGGCGCGGCCCGGCAGATTGACCGGATTGCGCCAAGCACAGGTGCAGGAGTATCGCTTCACCCATGCATCTCGTCGACATCTCGGCGCTTTATTCCCCGCAGGGTGGCGGCATCCGCACCTATACCCACCGCAAGCTGGAAGTGGCGGAAAAGCACGGTGTGCGGCTGACCGTGGTGGTGCCGGGCGCCGACGACAGCGTGCGCGAAGTGGGCAAGGCGCGGCTGGTCAACATCAAGAGCCCGCGCTTCCCGCTGGATCGCAACTATTTCTATTTCGCCAGTGATCGGATCATCCACGATGCGCTGGATGAATTGCAGCCGGATTTCATCGAGTGTTCCTCGCCATGGGGCAGTGCGGCGGCCGTGGCCGATTGGCCGGGGGCCGCGCCGCGCAGCCTGTTCATGCACGCCGAGCCGCTGTCGGCCTGGGTCTATCGCTATCTCGATGGCTTCCTGCCGCGCCAGACGATCGATCGCAGCTTCGATTGGTTCTGGCGTTATCTGCGCCGGCTCGACGCCCGCTATGATCAGGTCATCTCGGCGGCGCCGAGCCTTTCCAAGCGCCTGCGCGATGGTGGGCTCACACATGTGGTCGACAATGCGCTGGGGGTGGACCCAGGCGTTTTCTCCCCGGCCAATCGTGATGCAGAACTGCGCGCCCGCCTGCTCGCCCAATGCAGCCTGCCACCCGATGCCACGTTGCTGATCGGCGTGGGCCGGCACAGCCATGAAAAACAATGGCCGATGGTGATCGCCGGCGTGACCGCCGCCAGTTACGGCCGGCCGCTGGGCCTGATCATCCTGGGCGATGGCCATGCCCGCGCCGCCGTGGCGCGCGCGGTCGGCGAGAACCCGCATATCCAGCTGATCGCCCCGGTTCGCGACCGCCCGGAATTCGCCCGCATCCTCGCCAGTGCCGACATGATGGTGCACGGCGCGCCGGCCGAAACCTTTGGCATCGCCTGCGCCGAAGCCCGCGCCAGCGGCCTGCCGCTGATCGTGCCGGATGCAGGCGCTGCCTATGATCAGCTCGAACCGGGCATCGGCATGGCGTTCAAGTCATTGGATGCCGCCAGCCTGGCCAGCACCATTGCCGATGCCATCCCTGGGCTGCCGGCGATGCGCGCCAATGCCGTGGCGGCGGCACCCTTCGCCCGCACCATTGATGCGCATTTCGAAGCGCTGTTCCGCGGCTTTGCCGAAGTGCTGGAGAACCGCCGGGCCGCCTAGCGCGTAATGGCGTAGTAGATCACGTAGAACCACGACAGCAGCCCGTGGATGATCACCCACAGCAGCGACTTGTGCAGGCTCCAGCTGATCGTGACGGCAATCGCCGAACCCAGGCCGATGCCGGTGCGAACCACTTCCCCGCTGCGCAGACGCTGTTCGGCCATGTCCTGTCTCCCCTGTTGCGCGGCCACACTGCATTAGTTAGGCAATACACGCAAGACTCAAGCCGCGAACATCGCCCGCGCCCGGTTCAGCCGCGCCGCGCCTTCATCCAGGATGGCATCAGACTTGGCGAAGCACAGCCGGATGAACGGCGTCTGCTGGCCATCGGGCATGAAGGCCGAAAGCGGGATGGCGGCAATGCCGGGATCGATCACCGCAGCCTCGCAGAAGTCGCGATCGCCCATTTCGATGCCCGAAGCCGCCAGATCGGCCATGACGAAATAGCTGCCTTGCGTTGGCAGCAATTTCCAGCCGTGGCGGGCAAGAACCGGCACAAGTCGGTCACGCGCCGCCACAAAGCGGACACGGGCGGCCGCAAACCAGGCATCCGGCAGCGCCAGACCGGCAGCAACCGCAGTCTGCAGCGGCGGGGCGGTGGTGAAGGTGAGATATTGGTGCACCTGCGCCACCCGCTCCGCCAGCGCCGCCTCGGCCACCACCCAGCCCACCTTCCAGCCGGTCAGCGCCAGCAGCTTGCCGGCCGATCCGATCTTGATGGTGCGCTCCGGGGCCAAACTATAGGCCGAGATGTGCGGCGCATCGCCGGTGATCACTTCCTCCCACACCTCGTCGCTGATGATGGTCAGGTCATGCGTGCGGGCCAATTCCACGATGGCCGCCAGCATCGCCGGGCCGGCCATGCCGCCGGTGGGATTGTGCGGCGTGTTCAACAGGATGGCGCGGGTAGCCGGTGTTATCGCCGCCGCAATCGCTTCCGCACTGGCCTGCCAGTCGGGCGGTTGCAGTGCCACCCACACCGGGCGAGCGCCTGCCCGCTTCACCAGCGGCGCATAGGCATCATAGGCCGGCGCGAACAGGATCACCTCATCGCCGGTCCCCGCCACTGCCATGATGCTCGCCGCCAGCGCCTCAGTGGCGCCGGATGTGACGATCACCTGTTCCGGCGTAAGGTCCAGCCCCTGCCGCCGGCCATAGAAATCCGCCACCGCCCGGCGCAGTTCCGGGAGGCCGCGCATCGGTGGATACTGGTTATAACCCATTGTAATTGCATCGGCTCCCGCCGCCAGCACCGCATCGGACCAGCCGAAATCCGGAAAGCCCTGCCCCAGATTGATGGCATCATGCTGCCGGGCCAGGCCCGACATATGCTCGAAGATGGTGGTGCCAGCCTGCATGGCACGTTTCTGCCATGCAGGCTGGCGCAGGGCCAGCCCCTCAGGCGGCAGGCCGCAGCTGGTAACTGTGGCGCATGATGAACGGCTGGCCCACAGTGCGGCTCATGCGGGTCAGACGCAGCACCGGGCCATCGCGGGTGAGGATCTCGCGCACCATGACTGTGCGGCCATTTTCTTCGCCGCTGCCATCAGCGACCAGCGTGACGCTACCATTGGCACCGCGCCGGAATTCGGCGATGGCCATGTTTTCACTGGTTTTTCCGCCCTTGATCACCAGCGATTTGCCATCCGGCGTGAAGGACCAGCTCTCGGCGGAGCGAACCGTCTTGCCGGGGCCATCGTCGAACGTCCAGGCGATGGACAGGCCATTGGCAGTCATCAGCGTCGGCAGGGTAACGCGGCTGTCATTGCCATAATCGCGATAATCCAGCGTACCGGCCCAATTGCCGGCAAAGGCACTGGTCAGCGTTGCTGCGGCATCAAGCACCGGTGCCGGCTGGCCGAGCGTGCGCGCCACCTCCAACGCCCGGTCATGACCCGCTTCGAAATCGGCAAGCGTCGGCACCACCAGCGCATCCACCGCCACGCCCCGGCGCGGGGTGAAACTCTTGATATTGGTTCGGTTCCAGGCATTGGGCACCCGCACCTTGATGCCGCTTTCCGGCAGCGTGAGCAGAAAGATATTGCCGGCGGTAGGCCCCTCTGCGCTGCCGCCGCCCTCTTCCCCCACCAGCGTCGCGCCGCGTCGTTCCTTCAACCAGGCGATGGTGCGCGTTGCGCCAGAACCATTGCGCAGTCCGGTGAGCACGGTCAGCCGGCCAGTGAAACGCTGGCCAGCCGGCACTGGCTGATGTTCAATGGTGCTGTCATCGTCATTGGCTTCGTCGGTCCCGGACGGGATACGATCATACCAGCCGTCCGCCGTGCGGGTGAACGCCGCTTCCGGCGGGTTGAACAGCGCCACCGCATCACCCCAACTGCTGATGTGGCGTTGCAGATCGCCCACCCGGATGGCCCTGTATCGCACTGGCTTGCTCCACGTGAACGGCGCGTCGAACAGGTGACGGGCGAGCGCGATGGACACGTCTTCCGATCCACCACCATTGGCGCGCAGATCAAGGATCAGATGGTCGGTGCCAGCGTCCTTCATCGCCTTGAAGAAGCCGCCCAGGAACGGCGTCGCCGCCACCGGATTGCGGTAATTCACAAAGCTGTCGATGCGCAGCCGGGCCACCTTGCCGGCCATGCGCCAGGTAATGCCGTTGTAGAATTCACTGCGGAACGGCGCATCCGGGGGGGCAAGCTGCATCCATTGCGCAAAGCTGACTGGCGCGAGCGTGGCGCGTTGATCGGCGCCCTCGCCGGGCATTTTCCACGCGATATCCCACTGTCCGGGCGCGCCGAACAAGCCGGGCCAATATTCATCGAGGTCGCTGCCGGAAAGGTCGCTGTCGTCCGCGATCTTGGCGGTGATGGCCTGATCGGTATCGCCATCATAGGCGACCAACGGCGCCACCGCGCTCAGGATTTGCGGCACCTGCCGGCCGTTGATGGCGATGATCTCGGCGCCCTTCGGCAGCGCGCCAGACACCACGATCATCCGGCCTTCGATCAGCTTGAACCGCAGCGGCAGGTGGCTGGCATTGGTCTGGCGCCATTTCTCGATGGCATCGGGCAGTTCGGGCTTGGAATGATCACAATGAATATAGGCGACCGTGCGCGCGATCTCGCGGTGCAGGGCAAGCGTGCTGATCGGCTGCTTTGCCTGCGCCTCCAGCCGGGCGAAGGCGGCATCCACTTCGGCCTTGGGCACATAGCGATAAAGGCCGGGATGGATGGTTTCCATCGCCCGTCGCATGAGCGCGACATCGCGGCTGGCCTGCGCCGGCGAGAGCATCGGGTTGGGCATATCAGCCGCGATTGCGGGCGCAGGGGCAAGCAAGGCAGCGAGGATGGCAGTGCGGATCATGGCGGGTCTTTCGGTTCGGGTTGACGCCCTGCCCACTCCGCGATTCGGTGGCGCAGATCGCCCGAAACGCTGAACTTTGCGCGATTTTCAGGATTTGAGACGTGCCTGAGATGCTCTGACCTGCGTTGGCGTCATCCCGGCAAATTCCGCGAAGGCGCGGTTGAAGCTCGCCTTGGAGCGGAAGCCGGCATCCATCGCCATGGTCAGGATGGCGCGCGTGTCGGCTGGATCAGCCAACCACGCCTGCACCTGCCGTACGCGCCGCCGGTTGATCACAGTATTGAAATTGGCGCCCAGCCCTTCATTGAAGGCGCGGGCGAGATAATTGCTGTTGGTGCCCAGCGCGCGGGCCAGGCTGGCGGCGGTGAGGTCCGGATCCTGCCAGAGGCGCCTGGCCTCGATCTCGGACTCGAACCGCGCGCCCAGCGCAGCCCAGTCACGGCCGGCGGGGGCAGCCTCTTCCACCGTCTCGGTAGGCACCGGATAGCGCATCGCAGCATGGCGCCAGCCCTCCACCCCCAGATAGATCACCAGCCCCGAAAAGATCACATACAGCCAGAACTGATCGAAATAATTGCGGGACGGATCGCGCACATTGGCGATGAAGAAGCCCAACCACACCAGCGTCACCAAGCCCAGCGCGATCAGGAAATTGCGGATCCAGTCGGGATTGAAATCCACCGCATCGGTCACATTCTCGTCCAGCCAGCGACGATAATCGGCCCAGCAGCGCCAGGCGAGGCGACCATAGACGGCCAGCGAGATGAAGGTGCCTACCCGCAACATGGGCGCGATGATCGGAGCGTGGGCGACCGTGTCCCACCAATCCTTGGTGGCAAGCGGGAACGGAAACACCAGCGCATCGGCCGCGAACTGCACCGCAAAAGGCGCAAAATGCGGCCACACCCGCGCTGGCGGCCGGCCGCTCAGGGTGGTGGCGTAGAGCCAGAGCAGCGGCCCAAAGGCGAGCGTGTAGCTGAGCGGCGTGAAGCTCAGCCACGGCCAGCGATCATAAAAACCGGCAAAGCCAATGATATAGGGCGTGATCAGCGCCGCCACGACGACAATCAGCAGCGCCAGCCAGCGATTGGCGGCGCGATTAGCTGGCGCACGCCACAGCATCAGCGCCAGCACCAGTCCCTGCGCCGTGCCCACAGCCAAGCTTATGCTCAACACGCCAAATTCGATCACGCCCTCACCCTCCCACAATCGCGGCATTGCCGCCAGCAGGGGCGCGGGTTAGCTTTTCGCCATAAACACTTGGGGAATCTGTCCATGAAGACACGCATCACCGAAATGTTCGGCATTGAACATCCCGTCATCCAGGGCGGCATGCACTATGTCGGCTTTGCCGAGATGGCCGCCGCCGTCTCCAATGCTGGCGGGTTGGGTGTCATCACCGGGCTGACGCTGGGCACATCCGAAAAGCTCGCCGCCGAAATCGCCCGCTGCCGCGAGATGACCGACAAGCCGTTCGGCGTGAACCTCACCTTCCTGCCCAGCGTGACGCCGCCCGATTATCCCGGCCTGATCAAATCCATCATCGAAGGGGGCGTGAAGGTGGTGGAAACCGCCGGCAACAACCCGGCCAAGTGGCTGCCCGCCCTGAAGGAACATGGCATCAAGGTGATCCACAAATGCACCAGCGTCCGCCACAGCCTGAAGGCCGAAGCCATCGGCTGCGACGCGGTTTCGGTGGACGGTTTCGAATGCGGCGGCCACCCTGGCGAGGATGACGTCGGCAACTGGGTGCTGCTGCCGCGCGCCGCCGAGGAGCTGAAGATTCCCTTCGTCGCTTCGGGCGGCGTCGCCAACGGCAAGCAGCTGGCGGCCGCGCTGTGCATGGGCGCCGATGGCGTCAACATGGGCACCCGCTTTATCGCCACCAAAGAAGCCCCGGTGCACCAGAATGTGAAGGATGCGCTGGTCGCCGCGACCGAGCTTGATACCCGCCTGATCATGCGCCCGCTCAGGAACACCGAGCGCGTGCTGAACAACGCCGCCGTTGAACGCCTGCTGGAAAAGGAACGCACGCTGGGCAACGCGCTGAAGTTCGAGGACATCATCGAGGAAGTCGCCGGCGTGTACCCCAGGATCATGAAGAACGGCGACATGGATGCCGGCGGCTGGTCGTGCGGCCAGGTCGTGGGCCTGATCCACGACATTCCCAGCTGCAAGGATCTGATCGAAGGGATGGTGCGCGAGGCCGAGGAGATCATCCGTGGCCGCCTGCAGCGGCTCGTCGCGTGAGCGACATCCTCTATGATCTGGCTGACGGGGTGGCGACCATCACCCTTAACCGGCCGGACAAATTGAATGCGCTCACCCCGCAGATGTTGAGCGATTTTTTTGCGGCGGTGGCGAAGGCGGGGGCTGACCCAGAGGCCAAGGTGATCGTGGTCACCGGCGCTGGCCGCGGCTTTTCGGCCGGGCTCGATTTGGCCATCATCGGTGGCGGTGGCAGCGGCGATGTGAACCCCTTCCCCGATTCAGCCCCGCAATGGGGCGACGACATCGGCCCGGCGCTGGCCCCCTATTACAGCGGCGGCTGGCCGGTGCTGATCACCTGCCGCAAGCCCACCATTGCCGCCATCAACGGCCCAGCGTTCGGCTGGGGCTTCATACTCGCCCTGCATTGCGACATCCGCTTTGCCAGCACCGCGGCGCTGTTCAACGCCACCTTCGCCCGCATCGGCGTGCCCGGCGAAAAAGGCTCGGCCTGGCTGCTCACCCGCCATATCGGCCAGGCCAAGGCCATGGACCTGCTTTACACCGCCCGCCGCTTTGACGGGACGGAAGCCAAGGCGCTGGGGCTGGTGAATGACGTGTTCGACGATGAATCGCTGCTGCCGCACGTGCACGAATATGCGAAGAACATCGCCACCTACAGCGCCCCACGCAGCCTCGCCGCCATGAAGGCCCAGGTGTGGACCGCGCTGGACGAGGATTACAGCACCGCCTTCGCCGCTGCCGACAAGGAACAGCACCTCGCCACGCAAACGCAGGATTTCCGCGAAGCCTTCACCAGCTATCGCGAGAAGCGCGCGCCGCGCTACACGGGGCGCTGAGCCTCACATCACCAGCGGGCCGTGCTCCAGTTTCGGCAGCACGTGGCGGCTGAACAGATCGGCTTCGCGGGCGTGGGGATAGCCGGACAGGATGAAGGCTTCCATGCCCGCCGCCTGATAGGCCTTCAGCTTGGCGACGATCTGATCGGGATCACCCACCAGCGCCGCGCCGCAACCGGAGCGGGCGCGGCCGATGCCGGTCCACAGATTGTCTTCCACGTAACCGTCCGACGCCTTGTCGCGCAGTTCGGCCTGGCGCTGGACGCCGACCGACTGGCTGTCGAGTGACTTGGCGCGGATGGCGTCACCGGTGGCGGCGTCGAGTTTGGACAGCAGGTGATCGGCGGCGGCGCGGGCCTCAGCCTCGGTCTCACGCACGATGACGTGGACGCGGTAGCCGAACTTCAGGGTGCGGCCGCGTTTGGCGGCACGGGCGGTCATGTCGCTGACCACTTCCTTCACCTTGTCCATCGTATCGGGCCACATGAGGTACACGTCGGCGGCTTCGGCGGCGGCTTCGCGCGCGTCTTCGGACAGGCCGCCAAAATAGAGCGGCGGGCATTTGCCGGAGACGGTCTTCACGTTCGGCGGCGGCAGCTGCAGCTTGTAGAACTCGCCCTGGTGATCGAGCGCGTTGCCGTTGAGCAGCGTCTTCAGGATGTTCATCACTTCGACCGTGCGGTCATAGCGCGGCTTTGACGGCAACACTTCGCCCGGCATGTCGGACGAGATGATGTTGACGGTGAGGCGGCCACCGAGAATCTGATCGAGCGTGGCGATCTGGCGGGCCAACTGCGGCGGCCAGGTTTCGCCGACACGGATGGCCATCAGCAGGCGGATACGGTGAGTGAGCGCGGCGATGGCGCCGGCAAACATCTGGGTGTCGATACCGAGCTGATAGCCGGACGGCAGCAGGATATTATCGAACCCGCCCTTTTCGGCGGTCATGACGATATTGCGGCAATGTTCCCAGCTGGAGCGCAGGCCCGGATCGGGCACGCCGAGGAATTCATAATCATCGTCGCACAGGGCAGAGAACCAGCTGATTTCGGGACCACTCACGGCAAATTCTCCCCAAGCGATGCGACCAGGATGGCGTACCATTCCGCGCGTGTGAACGTCACCTTGAAGGCATCGGCCGCCTCGGCAATGCGGGCCGGGTTCTGGCTGCCCACGATGGGCGTGATGCCGGCCGGATGCGCCAGCACCCACGCATAAGCGGTGGCAGCGATGCTCACGCCGAACGTCTGCCCGTGCGCCGCCAGCGCCGCCTTGACGCGGATCAAGCGTTCACCCTCGGATTTTTTGCGGCCCGGGCGCGGATCGCCATCGCCCAGCCGGCCCTGGCCAAGCGGGGACCAGCCGAGCACGGCCTGGCCCATCTCCATGGCGAGATCGAGCGTGCCATCAAACAGCGGGTTCAGCGCCAGCACCGAAAATTCCGGCTGGGTAGAGACCAAAGGCGCTTTCAGATGCGCCGCCAGCGCACGGGTTTGCGCCGGGGTGAAGTTGGAGACGCCAACTGCGCCGATCTTGCCGGCCTGCACCTGGGCATCCAGCGTCGCGGCGACATCGGCCCAATGGGTGAGCATGTCGGGCCGGTGGATCTGCCACAGATCGATGCGCTCGACGCCCATGCGGCTCAATGAAGCGTCGATGGCGGCGACCAGGTATTCGGGCGACGAGTCGTAGGGCACGCCCATGCTGATGCCGCCTTTGGAGGCCAGCACGATCTGCCGGCGCAGGGCCGGCGCCGCCTTGAACACGCGGCCGAGCAGAGCTTCCGACGCGCCGAACGGCTCGTCATTGTCGGGCCCGTAAATATCGGCCGTATCGAAGAAGTTGATGCCAGCCGCCAATGCCGCTTCGCAGCGCGCCTGTGCGGCGGCGACATCATTGCCGGCGAAGCGCCACATGCCCCACGCCAGCGGCGACACCATAAATTCGGACTTGCCCAGGGGGCGGCGATTGGGGCTTAGAGCGATCTGCGACATTTTGGCTTGATAGACTGAAGGACAGGCAGATGGGAAGCACCGACAATATTCGCTGGGGCATTATTGGCACCGGCATGATGGCGCTGGAGCATATCGCCAATATTCAGTTGCTGGGCGGCGGCACCATCACCGCCATCGCCGATCCGGTGCAGAAATGCCTCGACCGCGCTGAAAAGGCCATCGGCCACGCCGTGGCGCGCTTCCCCGATGCGGCGGCGCTGGCGGCGTCGGGCCTGTGCGATGCCGTTGTTGTTGCCTCGCCCAATTTCACCCACCGCGCCGTACTGGGACCGCTGATGGATGCTGGTCTGCACATTCTGTGCGAAAAGCCGCTGGCGACGACGCTGGAGGACGCCAAGGCCGTGGCCGCCGCCGTGACGGGCTATGACAAAACCTTCTGGACCGCGATGGAATATCGCTTCATGCCGCCGGTCAGCGAGTTCGTCAGCCACATCCATGCCGGCAAGGTCGGGCAGTTGCAGATGCTCTCCATCCGCGAGCACCGCTTCCCCTTCCTGGTGAAGGTGGGCGACTGGAACCGCTTCTCGGTCAACAGCGGCGGCACCATGGTCGAGAAATGCTGCCATTTCTTCGATCTGATGCGCCACATCGTGGCTGCCGAACCCGTGCGCGTCTATTGCAGCGGCGCGATGGACGTGAACCACAGGCAAGAGCGTTACGACGGCAAGATGCCGGATATTATCGACAACAGTTACACGGTGGTGGATTTCGCCAACGGCGTGCGCGCCATGCTGGATCTGTGCATGTTCGCCGATGGCGCCGAGCAGCAGGAAGAGATTCTCGCTACCGGCGACAAGGCACGGCTCGACGTGCTGATCCCGGCCGGGGACATCATCCACTCCCCCCGCGTCGGCTTCATGAACCCCAAGCAGGCCAAGCGCTGGCATGTCGAAACCCCGGCCGATGCGCTGGCCGCCGGACAGCATCACGGCTCCACCTTCTTCCAGCACCGTCATTTTGCGGCCGCTGTCCGGGGGAACGGCCCAGTGATCGTGACCGCCGATGACGGCCTTCGCGCCGTTGCCATCGGATTGGCGGCCGAGATCTCCGCCAGGGAGCATCGTGTCGTGACCATGGCAGAGCTTGGACTCTGAAGAACCCAGCCAAGTGTGACTCCACCGCCACAGCGTGACCACAACTGCACAACGCACCGCATTGTCCAGATTGACGCAAGTCATGAAAATCTGTCTTGGCAAGATAACACGCCCGTCAAATGATGACGGTCAGTGCCGGCTATTGACCGGGAAACCATAGGGGAGTGAGATGATCCGCAGCTTTTTGATGAGCAGTGCCGCCATTCTGGCCGTGACTGCAGCACCGGCCTTTGCGCAGACCGTTGCCGAAGACAATGAGTCGGTCGAAATCGTCGTCACCGCGCAAAAGCGCAGTGAGAAGCTGCAGGATATTCCGCTCGCCGTGTCGGTGGTGGGTGCCGATGCGCTGTCCCGTCAGGGCGGCATCAACCTCGAGAACGCCCAATATCTGGTGCCGTCGCTGAACTTCCGCAAATCCGGCACCTCGATCAACCAGTCGCTCTATATCCGCGGCGTCGGCACGGCCACCTTCAGCCTCGCTGGCGAACCGTCGATCTCCACCGTGCTGGATGGCGTCGTGCTGGCCCGCGCCGGTGAAGCCTTCTCCGACCTCGTTGACATCGATCGCATTGAAGTGCTGCGCGGCCCGCAGGGCACGCTGTTCGGCAAGAACGCTTCGGCCGGTGTGGTCAACATCGTTTCCAAGCGCCCCGGTGACACGCTGGCCGGCTATGCCGAAGGCGCCTGGTTCTTCGGCAACGGCAATGAATATCGCGTGCGCGCCGGCATCGATCTGCCGCTGGCCGAGGGCGTGCGCAGCCGCTGGACCGCCTTCTATGGCAACTATGAAGGCAATATCTTCAACGATGCCGCCAATGTGAACCGGCGCGTCAACGGCTATGATCGCTATGGCATCCGCGGCATCATCGAAGCCGATCTGTCGGAAACGGTGAAGCTCACGGTGATCGGCGACTGGCGCAAGGCCAACGATGATTGCTGCGCCGAAGTGATCGGCACCACGCCCACCGGCGTGGCGGCACTGGCGCTGGCCGGCATCAACTTCCAGGGCGACGAAACCCGCACTGTGCGGCACAATCTTGTCACCCGCACCGAAGAAGAAAGCTATGGCATCTCGGGCCAGCTCGATGTCGAAGTCGGCACCCACACGCTGACCTCGATCACCGCCTGGCGCCGTTATGACAATCGCGAAATCCGCGAAGGCGATTGGGTTGGCGGCGCTTTTGCCGGCCTGGCGCAATTGCACGACGATGGTCCGCAAACCGGCACCACCTTCAGCCAGGAGCTGCGGCTGACCTCGCCCGGTGACCAGGCGCTGACCTATGTGCTGGGCGCCTTCTACAGCCGCGCCGATACTGAGCGTACCTTCAGCCGCTTCGTGACGCGTTGCGGCAACGCCCCGACGCCGCTGGCCCTTATCGCCTGCGGCACGCCAGGCTTCCCGGCGGAAAATGTCAGCGGCACCGCCACCTTCGGTTCCACCTTCGACAACTATGCGCTGTTCGGCCAGGGCACCTATGCCTTCACCGACAATCTGCGCGCCATTGTCGGCCTGCGCTTCACCAAGGATGATCTGTCGATCTTCCACAGCCGTGTGGCGACGCCCAACATCGCCGGCCTGCCCGGCATCGCCCGCAACTTCGATGCCGGCGTGTTCGCCACGTCGAGCAACGGCGCCAACAATGGTGATCCCACGGCCACCAACGGCGTGCCGTTCACCACCAGCACCGATGCCACCAACCTTTCCGGCAAGGTCGGCCTGCAGTATGATTTCAGCGAAGATGTCATGGGCTATGGCACCTACAGCCGCGGCTACAAGGGCCCGGCCTACAATAACTTCTTCAACCTGAGTGCCAACGGCACCAACATCATCGACGCCGAAATCGCCGATTCGTTCGAAATCGGCCTGAAGAACACCTTGTTCGGCGGTTCGCTGACCCTGAACTTCGCGGCCTTCTATGCCCAGTATCGCAATTTCCAGGCCAACAACCCGGATCTGATCGCCGGCGTGGTGGTGACCCGCTTCACCAACGCCGGTGACGTGTCGACCCGCGGCCTGGAAATGGACTTCGTGTGGCGCCCGGCCAAGGATCTGAATCTGGTCGGCGGCCTGGCCTTCACCGATGCGCAGGTCGATGCCTTCCGGGCACCGCCGGGCGCGGCGGTGATCCCGGCCGGCACGCCGCTGGGCTTTGCGCCAAAGTGGAAGGGCAGCCTGGGCATGGATTATCGTTATCGCACCGGTGGCGCGATCGATTTCACTGTGGCCGGCAATGTTTCGACCCAGTCCAGCCAGTTGTCGCTGTTCGATGCCAGCCAGGCGCTGCGCGATGCCGGCACGATCAAGGGCTACAGCCTGGTTGATCTGCAGTTCGGCATCGTGGACAAGGACGATAAGTTCCGCCTGACCTTCATGATCAAGAACCTGTTTGATCAAAGCTTTGCGGCGCAGATCACCAACGGTGGCCCCGGCAATGCCTTCCGTTACCTGATCCCGCGTGAAGCGGATCGCTATTTCGGCCTGACTGGCCGGGTGAGCTTCTAATCGCAGCCGGGCGAGTGAATAGCGCGCAGCGTTATTCACCGTCTCCGGCAAGATCGGATGGCGAACAAAAAAGGGCGGCCCCAACAGGCCGCCCTTTCTTTGACTTGTCCGACGGCGCGGCTCCGCCACGCTCTTCCTGACTTTCTTCTTTTTCGCCCTAAACAGACTCTGCGGCTCCGCCACTGGCCGTGCCCGCCAGGCTCAAACTCCGCAGCGCCCTACTCTCCCGCGGCGGCCTCGATCGCGTCCATCGCCTCATCGCTCAGCCCGAAATGATGCCCGACCTCGTGCACGAGCACGTGGGTCACCAGCAGTTCCAGCGTCTCGCCGCTTTCCACCCAGACATCCAGCATGGGGCGGCGATACAGGAAGATCATGTCCGGCAGCGCGCCCGATGGCACATCGCCTTTCATGCCGACATGGCGGCCCCAGTAAAGACCGAGCAGATCCCACTCCGTCTCCAACTGCATTTCGGCCATCACCGTTTCGTCGGGGAAATCCTCCACCTTCAGGATCACGGTGGCGAGGTGGCGGCGGAACTGGTCAGGCAAGCGCTCCACGGCGGCTTGTGCGACCTGTTCGATATCGGCAAGGGTGGGGGCGATCAACATGATCCCACCATAGAGAGGAAGCCGGCCATGGTCGAGAAGCTGGATGAGACCGCACGCGCCACGCTCGCCACAAAATTGCCTGACTGGCAGCCTGAGGGCGAGCATCTGAAGCGCAGCTTCCGCTTCAAGGACTTCAACGAGGCCTGGGGCTTCATGAACCGGGTGGCGCTGCTAGCCGAAGCACAGGATCATCACCCCGAATGGTTCAATGTTTACAACAAGGTCGATATCGCACTGACCACCCACGATGCCGGCGGGCTTTCGGCGCGCGACGTGCGCCTGGCCAAGGCGATTGATGCGCTGATCGGCTGATCCGGAATACAACAGGGGCGGCACCTTGCGGTGCCGCCCCTGCCGTCAGCAATGATGCGGATCAAGCTTCCTGTTCGACCGTCGGCGCACCGGGACCGTTCTTCTTGATCGATTCGATGGCGTTCACCGCAGAGGCCTTCGAAGAATAGCCTTGCGTGGAGAACATCACCTCGCTGTTGTACATGAAGCGCACGCGAAACTCGCCGGCCTTGTCCTTGTAGATTTCGAACTTGTGAGCCATTGCGCCCCTCCTCCCATTAACCGTTTTTGACGTTAATGCGCTGATTCACCATCGTCAACCGGGAGGCAGCAGGCCGTAGATCACGCAGGATTGCGCCGTCAGTTCGCGCAGCGGCGGCTGCAGCGTGACTTGCAGCGCGTCGGCCCGTTCTTCCAGCGAGGCCGGTGTGGCGCGCTTGGCGCCGGTCACCATGATCGATTGCTCGCTCGCGTCGGATGCAGGCGCGGATGCAATCACATCCCGTGCCGGCGGAGCACTGCCATAGCTGGGCCAACCGGCCAGCACCTGCGTCTGGCAAACACGGCCCGATGGATCGATGATCTTCGCCGGCCCAAGCCGTGCTCCAGCGGCCGCCACGGCGTCGCGCGCCCGCCGGGCGGCATCTTCAACAGCGGATTTCGCCATGGCGGTCTTGATGGCATTGCCCGGTTCCAGCCGAAAACCGACGTCGTCGATCTCGGTCGGGGCCGCTGCCACCACTAGCCGATAAGCCCGTTCCAGCGCTGCCATCTCCCGCACCTCGATCGCCACCGATGCCGAACCGGAATAGCCGCGTATCCGGTCCTCACGTTCGTTGTCGATCAGGTTGCCGTCCTTGTCGCGATACTGATCATAAAGCGGTGTGGCACCGAACGTGGTTTCCAACTGCACAACACCGGCTCCCAAGGCCCGCAACGCTGCGTCGAGCGCCCGCACTTGCGCAGCCACGGCCGACATGGCCTCGCCGGCGGTCTTCTCAACCTTCTTGAAGCGAGCCCCGATATTGGCGCGGTTGGCCGGCACTTCGGTGCGGACATGGCCCATCGACGCGATCACCGGGTCCTTCATCCACCACGGCGCCGGGATGAAGGGCTGGCCGATGGTGGCGGGCGGGGTCTGGGCAAAGGCGGGGGCGGCGAGGAGGACGGCGAGGAGGAGCACGGGTTTCATGGCGCTGACTTTGGGACAGAATGTGTTGCGGGATGATGAACGTCGCCTTGGTCGTGCACGGCCAGCGGCAAAGCCGCCGGGTCCGCTGAAGGGGTAAAGAAGGAAGAAGGAAGAAAGAGCGTGGCGGGGCCACGCCGTCAGACGACACAAAAAAGGGCGGCTGGAGAGCCGCCCTTTTCAGTCGTTGGCCGGTCTTGCCGGAGCCGGCAAATAGCTGCGCTATTTGCGCGCCCAGCTGCGATCAGCGCGGAGCCATCCGGATGCCGCCATCCAAACGGACGTCTTCGCCGTTGAAATAGGAGTTCCGGCACATCTCCACCGCCAGCGATGCATATTCCTCCGGGCCGCCCAAACGCTTGGGGAACAGCACGGTCGCCGCCAACGCAGCCTTCACATTGTCCGGCGCGCCTTGCAGCAGCGGCGTGTTGAAGATGCCGGGCAGGATGGTGTTGACGCGAATGCCTTCGCTCGACAGGTCGCGGGCAATCGGCAGGGTCATGCCGACAACGCCGCCCTTCGACGCGGAGTAAGCCGCCTGCCCGATCTGGCCGTCTTCTGCGGCGACCGAAGCGGTGTTGACGATGGCACCGCGTTCACCGTTCTCCATCGGCGGCAGGCTCATCATGCCGGCGGCCGACTTGGCGATGCAGCGGAAGGTACCGACCAGATTGATCTGGATGATGCGATCAAAGGCATCGATCGGGAAATGCTTGATGCTGCCGTCTTCCTTGGAACGGCTGGCGGTCTTGATGGCGTTGCCGGTGCCGGCGCAGTTGATCAGGATACGCTCCTGGCCGATGGCGGCACGGGCCTTGGCAAAACCGGCATCGACCGATTCATCGTTGGTGACGTTGACGTTGCAGAACACGCCGCCGATTTCGGCCGCCATGGCTTCGCCCTTCTCGGCGTTCATGTCGAAAATGGCGACCTTGACGCCTTGGCTTGCCAGCAACCGCGCCGTGGCGGCACCCAGGCCCGATGCACCGCCGGTGACAACCGCCGAACAACCTTCCAGATTCATGTGAACCTCCCCATGTTTGAAATGTGATGCTCAGCTTATGAGCAGCGCCGCCCCCGCCCGCAACCTTTCCAAACAATCAGCCCGCTTTCTTCAACTGCGCTTCGCGCCAGGCCAGATAGATGGTGGAGGACAGGATCAATGCCCCGCCCGCCAGCGTGAGCGCATCATAGGTCTCGCCAAACAGCAGGATGCCGGCCGCTGTGATGAGGCCGAACCGCACGAAATCCAGCGGCAGCACGGCCGAAGCTTCGGCCAGCGAGAAGGCCCGGGTGAGGGTGAGCTGGCCGATAGCCGCAGCCGCGCCAATGCCGGCCAGCAGCGGCCATACGGCCGGCGGCGGTGCAGCCCAAACGAACAGCGCGACGCCCAAGCTGGGAATTGTCGTCAGGATGAAGGTCCACGCCGCCACCGCGCGGGCATCATCCACCCCCACTAGGCTGCGCATGGCCACGATTGAGTAACCGGTGGACACCGCCGACACGATGCCGGCTACGATTCCCGCCGTCAGCGGCAGTTGGCCGGGACGCAGCACCAGCAGCATACCGACAAAGCCCACGGCAAGCGCCGCGATCCGCCGGGCCCGGATGCGTTCGCCAAGCACCAGCACGGCGCCCAGCGTGCCGAACAGCGGCGCCGTATAGTTGATGGCCAGGGTGGTGGCGAGCGGCGCATTGGCCACCGCATAGAAGGTGCCCATCGTGGCAATGAAGCCCGACGTGGCGCGGCCAAGGTGCACCTTCATCCGGTCTCGCCGGATCAGGCCGGGCGTGCCGAGCATCATTGGCACCAGGAAGAGCAAGCCAATGAAATTGCGAAAAAAAACAATCTCAAAACTGTGAAGGTGGCGCGCGGCAAAGCGGATCATCACCCACATCGACGCAAAGGCGAAGCAGGAGAGGATAAACCAGAACGGGCCGGAACTTTTTAGGCGCTGCACAACATTGCAGTTAGGCGCTTGGCTGCGGACTGGGAAGCCTCAGCCGTCCAGCAGTCGGGTCAGTGTTGCGACATCGCTATCGATTTCGCGATCGTCAGCGCGCAATTGTTCCACGCGCTTGACCGCGTGCATCACTGTGGTGTGATCCCGCTTGCCGAACCGGCGGCCGATCTCCGGCAGCGAACGCGGCGTCATTTTCTTGGCCAGATACATAGCGATCTGGCGCGGCCGCGCGACTTCTCGGGCCCGGCGTTCGGACAGGAGATCGGCAACCTTGAGACCGTAATAATCGGCAACCTTGCGCTGGATCTCATCGATGGTCAGTTTCTTCTCGTGGGCGCGCAGAAGATCGGCCAGCGTTTCACGGGTGAATTCAAGGCTTACCGGCTTGTTGACCAGCAGGGCGAAGGCCGTGACGCGGTTCAATGCGCCTTCCAGTTCACGCACGTTGGCGGTGATCTTGCGGGCGAGGAACTCGATCACGTCATCAGGCACAGCGCAGCGGTTGCCCAGCGTGGCGACCTTGGCATGCAGGATGTTCAACCGCAGTTCGTAGTCGGCCGGATTGATATCGGCGACAAGACCCCAGGCCATACGCGACAGGATGCGTTCCTGAATGCCTTCCAGATTCTGTGGGCTGCGATCGGCGGTAATCACCAGGCGTTTTCCGGCCCCGATGATCTCGTTCATGGTGTGGAAAAATTCTTCCTGGGTCGATTCCTTGCCGGCAATGAACTGTACGTCGTCGATCATCAACAGATCGACCGAGCGCAGCCGCTGCTTGAAGCTGATCGTGTCTTTGGCCCGCATGGCTGCCATGAACTCGACCATGAATTTCTCAGCTGACAGATAGGCGACGCGGGCGCTCGGGTGGTGCGCCAGATAGGCATTGCCGATGGCGTGCATCAGATGGGTCTTACCCAGCCCGGTGGTGCCATGCAGGAACAGAGGGTTGAAGCCCGGCGCGCCCGGCTCGGCCATGGCCAGAGCAGCATTGTAGGCCAATTCGTTGGACTTGCCGACGATGAAATTGTCAAAGCTGTAGCGGGCATCGACCGGGAGCGACTGGGCGGCAGCCGGAGCTGCGGCCTTTGTGGCCGACGGTGTCGTCACCATGGCCTGGCCCTGCTGCACGGCCACACGGCGGAGCGACGGCTGGTGCTGTGACCAATGGCGGCGCAGCAGATCGGCATAATTGCTGGTGACCCAATCAGCGGCAAAGGCCGACGGCGCCGCCAGACGCAGTGTGTCACCGTCGCAGCCGACCAGCACCAAAGGCGCCAACCAGGCTTCATAGCTGTGATCACCGGCATCAGCTTTCAGGGCGGCGCGGACACGCGTCCACACGTCACGATCATTGACGGAAAAGTCGATCGCGCCACCCTGCGGCACTGGCTGAAAGCCAGAAGGCATAACTGATGCAACAGCGGTCGACACGCACCCCTACCTTCCGCCGTACCCCGGCAATTGACACCATCCTCCGATTCCGGAGGCACACTTTTGTCCTGAACACACGATACCAGCCGGCCGTCTCCAGCCGGACGCAGTTGCGCCTCTGCGCCTGGACCCAGGCACAGCAAACATCGCATGTTGCGTGATCGGAACGTTTGGCGCTCATCACGCCGGCCGGCCCAAACCATGCCTCAAATAAGCAGGGCGGGTGCAGCACTGCAAGCGACCAATTTCCATCCACAGCCAAATAAAGCTGTTGACAGCCCATCCGGAGACTTACCTTGGAGAGCGCTGCAACTCTTTGGATTTACGTGCCGAATCATTATCGCGTGTGGACACGATCAGGCAGCGATGAGGGCTAAGCGCTTGGATTTTTTGTGTCAAACCAATGACGCTTTGATGACGTTGCAGGATGCGTCGCAGGGTGCGTTGCAGCGCAGCAATTCGCTTGTGCGACGCAACAGATCACAGCTTGGTCCACTTTCGGAACCAATACCGGCGGTCAAACACCGCGAATCGGCTGTTCCGGTCACGAATCGCCGGCATCGGACGCGAATCACTGCTGGGCAGGCAGACACCAGCGATCAACGATTGCGACACGAAAACGGGGCGCCGCCACTTGGCAACGCCCCGTTCTGGAATGACTGACCGGCGCGAGCAGCGCCGATGGTGATCAGGCGGTCGCCAGACCCTTCACGCGGGCGGCGAGGCGGCTGATCTTGCGAGAAACGGTGTTCTTGTGCAGCACGCCTTTGGCGACGCCGCGCATCATTTCAGGCTGGGCAGCCTTCAGCGCCTCAGCGGCAGCAGCGGCATCACCGGCAGCAAGGCTCGATTCGACCTTCTTCACGAAGGTGCGGATGCGGCTGACGCGCGCCTTGTTGATTGCGGCGCGGCGGTCGTTGCGGCGGATGCGCTTTTCAGCCTGGGGCGTGTTGGCCATGTTTTCCTGCAAGTCTGTTCAATGATGGGCAGGCACAAGCCCTTTAGGGGCCGCGCCGGAAGGTGAGCGCCATAAGCGAGGGCTGGCCTGCGGTCAAGTCTTGTCGCGCGGTTGGCACTGCGGACAGAGGAAGCTGGAGCGGCCGGACTGCACGATGCGGGCCACCGGCGTGGCACAGGCAACGCAAGCCTGCCCTTCGCGGCCATAGACGGCAAAGTCTTTCTGGAAATAGCCCAGCGTGCCGTCGGGCGCCGCATGATCGCGCAAGGTGGAGCCGCCCGCCGCAATCGCCTCAGCCAACACCTGCGGGATGGCCGGCGCCAGCCGCTTGAGCTGCGCGGGCGATACAACGCCACCGCTTGTTTCGGGATGAATACCGGCACGATAGAGTGCCTCGCACACATAGATGTTGCCCAGCCCCGCGATCAGCCGCTGATCGAGCAGGATCGCCTTGGCTGGGGCCAGCCTGTCGGCAAAGATGCGCTTGAGCAACGGCAGGCCATAGTCCGGCCCGAGCGGCTCCGGACCAATATTGGCCAGAAGTGGATGCGTGGCCGCGTCCATCGTCGCCACCAGATCAAGGCTGCCAAAGCGCCGGGCATCATTGAATGCTACCACCCGGCCATTGCCGGTTTCAAACACGACATGATCATGTTTTTCAAGGGTTTCCGGATCAACCCGCATCCGGCCCGACATGCCGAGATGGATGATCAGCGTATCGCCGCGATCGGTCTCCACCAGGCCATATTTGGCGCGCCGGTCCAGCCGGGTGACGACAGCCCCGGTCAGTCGCTGGCCCAGCGCCTCCGGCAACGGCCGGCGCAGATCGGGCCGATTGGCAATGACACGGGTGAAGCGTTGGCCTTCCCACACTGGGGTCAGACCGCGCATTACGGTTTCGACTTCGGGAAGCTCGGGCATGGCCGCGACATAGGCGGCGTTTGCATGGCCGCCAAGCCTCGGCTAAGCCGCCGATGCGAAAAGGACAGACGATGACAGACACCGTCAGCTTTGGATATGAAGAGGTTGCACCGGAGGAGAAAACCCGCCGCGTAGGCGACGTTTTCCGTTCTGTGGCAAAGCGTTACGACATCATGAACGATCTGATGTCGGCCGGCATGCACCGGGTGTGGAAGGATGATTTCGTCCGCCGGGTCAACCCGCGCCCCGGTGAGGACGTTCTCGACATGGCCGGCGGCACCGGGGACATCGCGTTCCGGATGGAAAAGTCCGGCGCCAATGTAACGGTGGCCGATATCAACCCCGCCATGCTGGAAGTGGGCATGGAACGCGCCGCCGAAAAGGGCCTGACCAGCCTGCTCTGGCGGGAGGAAAATGCGGAAATCCTGAGTTTTCCAAGCTTTAGCTTTGATGCCTACACCATCGCCTTTGGCATCCGCAACGTCACCGATATTCCGGCAGCACTGAAGGAAGCGCATCGCGTGCTGCGTTATGGCGGGCGCTTCTTCTGCCTGGAATTTTCCTCCACCACCTGGCCCGGTTTCGCTGAAGTCTATGATATCTATTCGGAAAAACTGGTGCCGCGCATTGGGGAAATGGTGGCCAAGGATGGCGAGAGCTACCGCTATCTGATCGAATCGATTCGGCGCTTTCCCAAGATGCCGGAATTCGCCGCGATGATCAGCGCGGCCGGTTTCTCCCAGGTCAAATACACGCCGATCCTGGGCGGCGCGGTCGCCATCCATTCGGGATGGAAGGTCTGATTTGATCGCCATCGTCCACCTGTGGCGGCTGTTGAAATGGGGCCGGCGGCTGGCGCGCAGTGGCGGGCTGCGTCCGTTTGAGGACCGGCGGCTGCCGTTTGCTGTACGGCTGCTGGCAAAAGTCGCGCGCTTCGGTACTGGCGCCCCCACCACCCCCGATTTCGCCGCCGGCCTGGCCGCTGTTGGCCCCGCCGCGATCAAATTGGGCCAAGCGCTTGCGACCCGCCCGGATCTGATTGGCCTCGAAGCCGCCACCGATCTGGCACGCTTGCAGGACGCCGTGCCCCCTGCCCCGTTCAGCACGATCGAGCCGATCCTGAACGCCATCTATGGCGGCGACTGGAAAACCCAGTTCCAGTCGATCGAACCCGAAGCCGTCGGTGCCGCTTCCATCGCCCAGGTCCACAAGGGCGTCACCAGCGATGGCCGCACCGTTGCCATCAAGCTGCTGCGCCCCGGCATCGAGGCCGAAGTGTCCTCCGCTCTCGCCACCTATGAATGGGGCGCCGGCCATATTGAAACACTGGGCGGCGAATTCGCCCGCCTGCGCCCGCGCGCCGTGATCGCTACCTTCAAGAGCTGGATCGAAGCCGAGCTCGATCTGCGCCGCGAAGCCGCCAATGCGTCGGAATTGGGCGAGATCCTGGCCGGCGAGCCCGATTACGTCGTGCCTGGCATCGATTGGCAACGCTCCACCCGGCGCGTGCTGGTGATCGACTGGATCGACGGCGTGAAGGTGTCGGACCGGCCGGCCCTGGCCGCGCTCGATATCGACCGGCCGGCGCTGGCGCGGGTGCTGGTCAACGGCTTCCTCGCCCAGGCCATCGCCAAGGGCTTCTTCCATGCCGATCTGCACCAGGGCAATCTGTTCGTCATCCCGCCCGGCAACGGCATCGATCATGCCCGCATCGGCGTCATCGATTTCGGCATCATGGGCCGGATCAACCGCCGCGCGCGGCTCTATCTCGCCGAAATCCTGCACGGCCTCGTCACCGGCAATTATGCCCGCGTCGCAGAGATTCATTTCGAGGCCGGCTATGTGCCGCCGCATCACAATCCCGCCGCATTTGCCACCGCCCTGCGCGCCGTAGGCGAGCCAATCCGCGGGCGGCAGGCGAAAGACATCGCCATCACCGATCTGCTGGAAGGCCTGTTCTCCATCACCCGCAGTTTCGACATGCCGGTGCAGCCGCACCTGCTGCTGCTGCAGAAAACCATGGTGATGGTGGAAGGCGTCGCACTCACCATCGATCCGCATGTCAACATGTGGGAAGTCGCCGAGCCTTATGTGCGCAACTGGGTGCGCGACGAGATGGGGCCGGAAGCGGTGATCGCCGACCGGCTGGTGCTGAACGCCCGCGCGCTCAGCCAGTTGCCGCGCATCTTCCGACAGTGGGTCGCCGAAAATCCGATGCCCGGCGCCGCCCCGCCGCAAGCGCCACTGCCGCCGCTGCCGGAGAAGAGCGTCGGCGGCTGGTCGACGCCCTGGCTGCTGCTGGCGGCCGGGCTGGGCGCGGCTGCGGCTGTTTTGCTGAGCTGAAATCAGCCTCCACCGCTTGCACCCCGCGCCCGTTCAGCCTATGGCCGCGCCCATGAAAGCCACCGTCACCGTCACCCTGAAAAATGGCGTGCTCGACCCGCAGGGCCGGGCCATCGAATCGGCCCTGAAGGGCCTGGGTTTCGAAGGGGTGGGCGACGTCCGCGCCGGCAAGATCGTCGAGCTGGAACTGGCCGACGGCACCAGCCGCGAAACAGTCGAAGCCATGGCCCGCCAGCTGCTCGCCAACACCGTGATCGAGAATTTCCGGATCGAAATGCCGTGAAGGCCGCGGTCATCGTCTTCCCCGGTTCCAACTGCGATCGGGATCTGGCCGATGCCATCACCAAGGTGACCGGCACCGCGCCCCAGATGGTGTGGCACGCCGAACCCACCCTGCCGGAAGGCCTTGATTTCATCGGCATCCCCGGCGGATTTTCCTATGGCGATTATCTGCGCTCCGGCGCCATGGCCGCGCGCTCGCCGGTGATGCAGGCCGTGGTCCAGGCCGCCGGCGAAGGCCGCACGGTGCTGGGCATCTGCAACGGCTTCCAGGTGCTCACCGAAACCGGCCTGCTGCCCGGCGCCCTGATGCGCAACGCCGGCCTCAACTTCGTCTGCCGCGAAGTCCGGCTCGAAGTGGTCAACAGCCAATCCATCTTCACCAGCCGCTATGCCGCCGGCGAAACAGTGACCATCCCCGTCGCCCACCACGACGGCAATTATTTCGCCGACGAAGACACGCTGAACCGCCTTGAAGGCGAAGGCCGCGTCGCCTTTCGCTACGCCGAACCCGTCAACGGCTCGGCCCGCGCCATCGCCGGCATTCTCAACGACACCGGCAACGTGCTCGGCATGATGCCCCACCCGGAACGGCTGATCGAAGACGCCCAGGGCGGCACCGATGGGCGCCGGATGTTCGAAGCGGTTCAGGCGGCGCTGGGTTAAGCCCAACGGGGCCTCCGGCGGGCAGGGGCTGAGCCCCTGCACCCACCTTCGTTTTTCGTTCCCCTGCTCTTCAGGCCTTCCTTCTGCTGGCGCAGTCCGCAGCCGTCAGTCGATCCGGTTGAAGGTGGTGGTTTCCAGCTTCGGCAAGGTGCCGCCGGCCCAGACAATGGTTTCGGTCATCGACTTGCGGTCCTTGGAGACAGCATAGACCCGGGTCGAAACCGGCACACCAGCCTTGCCCAGCGTCATCACCAACGTGTTCGGCGCGGGCTGACGCAGTGCCACCGTGTCGATGCCACCCATGGTGCCACTGATGGTCACGGGCACGCCATCCACGGCCGCCGTCGATTCAGCACGCTGGCTGGAACCATCAGGTGCCACCATCTCCACCAGCGTGGTCCATTTCCCGTCCGGCGCGATGCTGAAGCTGATGGTGACCCGCTGCGGCCGTTCATTTTCCGGGATGCGCGCCACGTCCAGCGCCCAACTGCCGACCAGTGGCGACGGCCTGGCGGCAATTGTCTGAACGGTCGGGGCATCCGTGGACGGCGTCGCCACGGCGACCATGGCAGCGGCGGCAAGCGGCAAGGCGATAAGCATGATGATCTGTCCTTTCGATTGGAACAGCCCGCCAGTCTTGGGCTGGATCGAAGGGTTCACCGCTGCGCTGCCAGCCGGAAGATCGATTTTCCTGTCCCAGATTTTTTGGGCATCCAACAGGCGCGCCAATTCACGGCTGCTGCCAACACCAGTCTTGCGGCGGGCATCGCGCAAACGCTCGTTGATGGCGGTTTCCGTGCTGCCAAGCTGGGCGGCAATAGACTTGACGGTATGGCCGGACGCCAACAGGCGCAGAACTTCCCGTTCGCGATCGGAAAGACCGGCAAACACGTCCGCTGTGTGTTCTGATACCGTCACCTCCCGTGCTCACCACAGGCCGCAGATTGCGTCCATCCCAAATAATTTGGGGAACGACGGGCTGTGCCGAAGGCACGGAACAGCAAGGTTTAGGGCCCCCGGCGGGCAGGGACTCGTCCCTGCACCCGTTCGATATCAGTCGCGCCTCTCCCACCAGCGTCCATCATGCAGGCGCAGGCCAAAAAAACAAACGGGTGCAGGGTCTGCGACCCTGCCCGCCGGAGGCCCTATTTCCGCTTGTCTCTGCCGCCGCGCTCCCGCACCGTGGCGGCGGGAGGCCACCATGCACACACGCCGTCAGATGCTCGCGCTCGCTGGCGCAGCCGCCTTGGTTCCGCACGGTCTGCGCGCCCAGCCGCTGCCTGATCAGCTCGTGCTGCTCGGCACCGGTGGCGGGCCGACTCCCAAGGCGCTGCGGGCGGCGCCGGCGATGGCGTTGATGATCGGTGGGCAACTGCACATCATCGATGCCGGCAATGGCGTGGCGCGGCAGGCGGCGTTGGCGGGGTTGCCGCTCAAGAATCTCGCGCATGTGTGGATCACGCATCTGCACAATGATCATGTGGCGGACGCGTTCACTTTGCCCTGGCTGGCGTGGAGCGGGGCGCTCACCACGCCGGTGACGGTGCATGGCCCCAAGGGCATGAAGCAGATGGCGCGCGATTGGCTGCGCTTTGCCCGGGTGGATATCGAGACGCGGATGGCGGATGAGGGCCGGCCGGATTTGCGCAAGATGATCAGCGTGGCCGAGGTACAGCCGGGCGTGCAGTTGGAAGCAGGCGGCCTGAAAGTCACGGCGGCGCGGGTGGAGCATCCGCCGTTGGTTGACAGCTTCGCCTATCGCTTTGACTGGGCAGGCAAATCGGTGGTGTGGTCGGGCGATACGCGGCCGTGCCAAGCGCTGATCGATCTGGCGCGGGGGGCGGATTTCCTGGTGCAGGAAGTGATGTATCTGCCGGCGATGGAGCGGCTGATTGCCTCTGAATCGAATGCGCCAACCTTGCGCGCGCATCTGCTGGCCAGCCACACGTTGGCGGAACAGGCTGGCGAGATCGCGGCGGCGGCGGGCGTAAAAACACTGGTGCTCAGCCATTTCGTGCCGGGCGGCGATGCCAGCGTGACCGACGACATGTGGCAGACGGCGGCAGCCAAGGCGTTTGATGGCCGCATCATCGTTGGCCGCGATCTGTTGCGCCTGATGCTGTGATGGCGGCGCTGCCGGTGGGCGGCGGGGTCTGATTGGAAATCCATTCTTAACGGCTGCGATTCTCCCGGCTTGCGTCAGGAGATGCGTCCATCCTGGTGCGAATCACCGCCGGGGTGGGCGCGCGTGTTTTGTAAAATCAATGGCTTGGCGGAATCGACGCCAAGGGCTTGCCGGAAACGCAATCTTTGCTTAATAATATTGAAAGGAACGTGGATTGTTCCCCGGTTCAGGGAGGCTTAGACGCAGATGGCCAGTGTCCCACATGACGTGCTCGCGACTGGCAACAGGCTTTCGGGGAAAACGACCGTGTACAGCCCGGCTCTCAGCGTTACCGCTCCCTCCGCGCCGATGTCGCTTACTGGCATTGCCCTGATGCCGCTGATGGCGGTGATTTGGCTGGCGATGGCCGCTGTGTCCGTCTTTATGCTGGCGGTGATGCTGGTGGTTGATGCCGGCACCTTCCTGGCGCGCGGTGGCCGCCCGAACCCGGCGCGCGCAACCCGGCGCCGCATCGCGCTGATGCCCAGCCTGTTCTGAACTCAACCATTTTTCACATCGCCCGTTTTCACACCTTCGTCTTGAACGGGGTGAAATCAGTGCCGGTGTCATAGACATCCAGGCCTTCGACGGCTTTGAACCACGCCACCACGCGATAGGTGACGGGCGTGAGCAGCGCTTCCC
Organism: Sphingomonadales bacterium 32-65-25; assembly: GCA_002280855.1. GTDB lineage: Bacteria > Pseudomonadota > Alphaproteobacteria > Sphingomonadales > Sphingomonadaceae > Sandarakinorhabdus. Next base: position 121,284 of record NCEU01000003.1, read on the forward strand.
ACAGGACCTTGAGCGCATAGTTGGTGGCCATCACGCTGAACACCAGCGCCGGCTCCCAGATCCCCCAGAAGGCCAGCGGATAAAAGATCAGGCTGTCCACGCCCTGCCCAACCACGGTCGAGCCGATGGTTCGCGTCCACAGCATGCGGCCGCTGGTGAGCAGTTTCATGCGGGCCAGGACGAAGGCATTGGCCATTTCGCCAGCCCAGAAGGCAAGGATGGACGCGAGGAAGATGCGGGGAACCTGGCCGAACACCTCGGCCAGTGCGGCCTGGCCTTTCCAGCTCGGATCGGGCGGCAATGAGACCACGACAAAGCTCATGGTGGCAGCAAAGACCGAGGCGGCAAAACCCACCCACACCACGCGCCGGGCCCGGGCATAGCCATAGACTTCGGTGAGGACGTCGCCGAGCACGTAGGAGAGCGGGAAGAACAATATGCCCGCCCCGAACGTGACCGTGCCCCAGATCGGCAGTTCCACCTGCGCCGGCTTGCTGGCGCCGATCAGGTTGGAGCAGATCAGGATGACGGCAAAGGCCGCCATGCAGAAATCATAAAAGCGCAATTGGCGGCCGGCCAGCGCATCGGCCGCCACAGCGCGGACACCGGTGGGTTCATGGGCGGCGGCTGCGTCCAGCAGGGCCTTGGCTTCGGTATTGATCGACATGAGCCGCACCATAGGCGGCCCGTCTGGCCGGCGGAAGGTGCCGGATGACGCAGCTTATTTGTTCTGTTTTTGTTCTGTTTGTGCTAGCCAAAGTTCATGGCTGATTCGCTGCCTCTGCGTTGGCTCTACCTTGATCTCAACAGCTATTTCGCCAGCGTTGAGCAGCAGATGAACCCGGCCCTGCGCGGCCGGCCGGTGGTGGTGGCGCCGGTGATGACCGACAGTACCAGCGCGATTGCGGCAAGTTACGAAGCCAAAGCCTATGGCATCCGCACCGGCACCAAGATCTGGCAGGCGAAAGCCATGTGCCGCGATGTGGTGATCGTGCCGGGCCGGCATGATGATTATGTGCGTTTTCACCACAAGGTGATCGACGAAGTGAACCGGCACGTGCCGGTGACCAACATCTGTTCCATCGACGAGGTGGCGTGCCGCCTGATGGACAACGAGAACAGCCCGTCCGCGGTTGCCGCCCTCGCAACGGCGATCAAGGCCGGGCTGAACGCCAATGTGGGCGAATGCCTCACCGCCTCCATTGGCGTTGCCTCCAACCGGCTGCTGGCCAAGATGGCAGCCGACATGAAGAAGCCCGACGGGCTGACCATTCTGACCGAGGAGGTGCGCCGCGCCCGGCTGGAGCGGTTGCCGCTTTCGGACATTCCCGGCGTGGGCCGGGCGATGGAAAAGCGGCTGGCCGCAGCCGGGCTGGTGACGATGGCGCAATTGCTGGCGATGGGTCCGGCGCAGGCGCGTGCCGCCTGGGGCAGCGTGTGGGGGGAACGGCTGCACCGGCAGCTGCAGGGGCACGAGGTGGCCGATGTGGAAACACAGCGTCGCAGCATCGGCCACAGCCACGTGCTGGGGCCGGAGAAACGCCCGCTACCGGTGGCGCGGCTGGTGGCACGGCGATTGGTGATGAAGTCGGGCACCCGCCTGCGCCGCGCCGACAGCCGCGCCGGCTGGCTGGGCCTGTTCGTGAAGGGCGAGGTGCGCGGCACCAAATGGAAGGCCGGGGTGAAACTGGGCCAGGTGATGGATTCGATCAGCCTGGTTGAAGCCATGGAAGGCCTGTGGGCGCGGATGGCGGCAGAGTTCCCCTACCGCCGTTTGTTGCAGGTGGGCGTAGTGCTGGCCGATCTGACGCCGGCCCATGCCGCGCAGGCTGACCTGTTCGATAACAACGCGCTGTTATGTGCGCGCACCGATCAGCGGCGGCTAGCCCTGAGCGAAGCCATGGACCGGATGAACCAGCGCTTTGGCCGCGATGCCGTCACGCTGGGGCACCATGAAGCTGGCGCTACCCGCAGCCGCGGGCCAGCGATTGCTTTTACCCGCATTCCCGAACTGGCCGAGTTCCACGAATAGGCGAGAGCGGGCAACTCCGTCGCAGACTTGCTAAAATGTTAAGGAAACGTGAATTTTTTGCTTGATGTCGCGTGTGGTGGTGGTTACGCCTTGGACGGGAGTTGGTGTTTCAGGGGGTAATTCAATGTATCGTCGTATCGTCGCGGCAGCCTTGCTGGCTGCATCAATTGCGTCCCAGGCACAGGCTGAGCACATCCACACGCTCACCTGCGGACACCAGTTCGTCGAACATCAGGGCACGCTCGAGATTGCGGAGGGTCTCGCCTTCAAAGCGGCCAGCCAGTCTGCCGGGCAAAAGATGACCTTCATCTTGAACGATCTTGGCGGCGTTGGCCAAGGCACGCAGGCGCGTGCCGGGTTTGAAATGGCCGCCGGCATGTGGTCGCGGGTGCTGAAGGATCCGATCACCATCCGCCTGGACGTGCAGTTCAGTGCGCTGGGGGCGGGCATTCTGGGCTCCACCGGCTCGACCACCAACACCGTCAACTATGCTGGCCTGCGTGGTGCGCTCGCGGCCGATGCCACCTCCTTCTGGGATGGTCGCGCCGTGAATGCGCTGCAGACGGGCCCGCTCAGCTTCGTTTCGAACGAACCGCCGACAACGGGCGCGATTGATTCGCGACTGCGTTTCCTCGACAACAACAACACGTTCGATAACAACTTCCTCAACGCCAACACCGCGCAGTTGAAGGCGTTGGGGCTGAACCCGGTTTATGCCGCCAACAATCCCGGCGGGCGCGACGGATCGGTGTCATTCAGCACGCTGTTCAATTGGGATTTCGATCCGACCGACGGCATCACGCCCGGCACAATCGATTTCGTCGGCGTTGCCGCCCATGAGATCGGCCACGCTCTGGGCTTCCGGTCAGGCGTTGATCTGGCTGACGTCAATGCGCTGCCTGGCGTGGCTCTGCCTGGCGCCCGCGGCTTGAACAACATCGGCTGGGGCACGGTGCACGATCTGCAGCGCTACGGCGAGTTCAACGGTGATCGCGTGCTGGACTGGTCGATCGGCGGCAATTCATGCTTCTCGGTCAATGCCGGCCAGAGCTGCCTGGCCAATCTGTCCACTGGGCGGCTCAACGGCGATCTCCGCCAGGCCAGCCACTGGAAGGACGATATCCTGACCGGCAACCTGCCGCTGGGCATCATGGACCCGACAGCCACCGGCCCGCTCGGCGACCGTCCGTTCATGATGATCTCAAAGTTCGATCTGATCGCGTTCGATACCATGGGCTATGATCTCGGCGTACCGGAACCGTCCAGCTGGGCGATGCTGATCGCCGGCTTCGGCTTGACGGGGGCTGCGATGCGTCGCCGTCGCCGCACGGTCGCCGCCTGAACCATCCGAGCACTGACGAAGAGGCGCGGCCACGAGAAACGGTGGCCGCGCTTTTTGTTCACACGGCCTTTGAATGACGCTGCGGGGCCTTCAGATGCGCATCAAAGGCCGATGCAATCAGCCGCGCATAGGGCCAGCCATCGGGCGTGAGCGCCACCTGCCGGCCGTGCAGCCGTACCAGCCCGCGCACGGCGTGCTTTGCCAGATGGGGCAGCGCATCGGCCAGCGATTCCGGCACGTCCACCATGCCATCACACAGCAGGCGGGCAATCACGTCGCTGCGTTGGGCATCATCGGCATTCACCGCCACGCCGCGCGTGCCGGCCAGGTGCCCGGCGTTCACGGCTGTTTCCCACTGGCCCAGATGCTTTTCGTTCTGGACGATGAGGCCGGCAAATTGGCTTATCGCGGTGGCGCCCAGCCCGATCACGGCCCCGCCGGCCTGCGTGGCATAACCCTGGAAATTGCGGATCATCGCGCCATCCGCTGCGGCCCGCGCCAGGCTGTCATCCGGAAGCGCGAAATGATCAAAGCCGATGGCGGCATAGCCTGCCGCCGTGAACAGCCGGTGCGCCGCCGTGCTCATGGCAAAGCGCGCCGCGGCGCCCGGCAGATCAAGATCGGAAATCATCCGCTGCCGGGCAATGGCCGACGGCATGTGGGCATAGCCGAACACCGCCACCCGGTCCGGCTTGAGCAGCAGCGCCTGTTCGATGGTTTCGGTCAGATCGACAACGCTCTGGCCGGGTAGGCCATACATCAGGTCGAAATTGATCGCCTTGATGCCGGAACCGCGGAACTGGTCCACGGCGGCCATGATGGTGTCGAAGGGTTGGATGCGGTTGATCAGTTTCTGCACGTGCGGCGCGAACGTCTGCACACCCAGGCTGATGCGGTTGACGCCGGCGGCGGCCAGCACCCTTGCATCGCCCGGTTGAATGGCGCGCGGATCCAACTCCATGGCGATTTCGGCGTCGTCTGCCACGTCGAACTGGGTGCGCAGGGCTGCGATGATGCGGGCCAACACGGGCGCGGCCAGCGCATTGGGGCTGCCACCGCCAAACTGCACGGCCACAACGCGCCCCTTCATCAGGCTGGCCACCGTGGCGATTTCGGCCAGCAGCGCCTTTTCATAGCGCTTCAGCCGGTCATTGGCCGCCACCCCGGTGTTGCAACCGCAATACCAGCAGATCTGCCGGCAGAACGGCACATGAAGATAGAGCGACACCGGCGCGCCCGCAGGGATGGCGGCGAGCGCCTGGCCCTGCTCGGCCGCGCCCACGCCGTCGTGGAATTGCGCTGCCGTGGGGTAGCTGGTGTAGCGCGGCACGGGCTGCGCGGCGAGATCGGGATGGAAGATAGCCATGGCGCGACCTTAAGGGCGCAGCAGCCACGGCGGCGTTGATCTGGATCAAGTGGGTGGCTGCACGCCGAGGAAAGAAGGCAGCCTCCGGCGGGCAGGGACTCAGTCCCTGCACCCATTTGTTTGGTTGGCCTGTTGTCACCACGTGCGTGTCATGCTGGCGCAGGCCAGCATGACACGCACTCTAGATTCAGTTGCGCCAACTTTGAATCGTCGCCCCGGGCTTGACCCGGGGCCCCGCTTTCTTGGTGAAGGGGAAAAAGCGGGGCCCCGGATCAAGTCCGGGGCGACGACCGCTTCAATCTGAATGCAACCAACTCCAGGGTGAAGAACCGCTTCAAAACAAACGGGTGCAGGGACTGAGTCCCTGCCCGCCGGAGGCCCCCTTCCCTGTTTCTTCCAAGGATCAGTGCAGCTTCAATTTCGGCCGCACCACCTGGTTCACATGGCCCATCAGGATCAGGAACAGGCCCTTCAACCAGCCGTGGATGGCAATCAGGTGCATGCGATAGAGCGAGGTGTAGACAAAGCGCGCCAGCCGGCCTTCGATCGCCATCTTACCGCCCACCAGATTGCCCATCAGGCTGCCCACGGTGGAATAGCGTGCCAGGTTCACCAGCGAGCCGTTATCGGCATAGACAAACGGGCGCGGCGGTTTGCCGGCGATCAGCGCCTTGATGTTGCGGAAGGTGGCATCGGCCATCTGGTGCGCGGCCTGCGCGCGGGGCGGCACCGGGCGGTCCTGCCCAGGCGGTGTGTAGCTGGCGCAATCGCCGATGGCGAAGATGCTGTCGTCGCGCGTGGTCTGCAGCGTGTCTTTCACCAGCAGCTGGTTGTTGCGGGTGGTTTCCAGCCCGCCAATACCATTCAGGAATTCGGCGCCCTTCACCCCGGCCGCCCACACCTTCAGATCGGCGGAAATGGCGGGGCCATCCTTGACCAGGATGGCATCTGCGGTTGCAGCCACCACCTGCGTTCCGGCCAGCACCTTGACGCCCAGATTTTCCAGTTCCGAATGGGCTGCGGCCGCCAATTTTTCAGGCAATTGCGGCAGGATGCGCGGACCGGCTTCGAGCAGCGACACCTGCAGGCGCTTTCCATCGAACACTTCAAGGCCATAAAAGCCCAGCGCATCGGCGGCGGAATAAAGCTCGGCGGCCAGTTCCACGCCGGTGGCGCCGCCGCCAACGATCACCACTTTCACCGTGGCATCGCTCGCCGGATCGGCGACCATCTGGCGCGACACGCGCAGGCACTGGTTGAGCAATTTGCGGCGGAAGCGATCAGCATCGATGCGGCTTTCCAGCGCCAGGCAATGATCCTTCACACCGGTGATGCCGAAATCATTGGAAACGCTGCCCACCGCCAGCACCAGATAATCATAGCGGATGCGGTGGCGGCCGATCACTTCGCTGCCGTCTTCGTCGCGGATCGGCGCAATGATCACCTGCTGCGCCTCGCGGTCGATGGCTTCCAGCGCGCCATCGAAATAGCGATAGCCCCAGCGATAGGCGTGGCCGCGATAGCCGACCTCATCCAGATTGGCATCGAGGCTGCCGGCCGCCACTTCGTGCAGCAGCGGCTTCCAGATGTGGGTGGGGTTGCGATCGACGAGGATGATGTCGAAATCCTGGCGCGGAAAATGCGCGCCGAGCTTCGTCACCAGCTCAAGCCCGCCGGCACCGCCGCCCACGACGACAATCTGCGTTTTCTTTCCGTCTGCGCGCGTGCGTGGCATGGCGGCCCTTCAAGCTGTTGCACCGCGTCATAGCCGGGGTGCGCCGATTGCGGAAGGTGTGGATGGCGCAGATGTGCATTGGCAGCGCCGCGCGCCGCAAAGTGCATCACGCCATGGCGTGATCACAAATTCGCGCCGTCCCTATTGACGCCAGTGGCAGTTGCCGCCTTGTTGGCGTTGCGCTGCACCACAGGGCGGCTGGGGACGAAACGATGCTCAACATCCTTCTGGCGCTGCTGGCGCTCGCCGCAGCGTTCAACGGCGTGGTTTTGCTGCGCGCGGCCATCGCGCAGCGGCTGTGGCCGCGCGCCGAAGCGTTGCTGCTGGGCGCGGTGGTCAATTTCCTCGACACGCTGGGCATCGGATCGATGGCGCCCGCCATGGCCTGGTTCAAGTTCCGCAAGCTGGTGCCCGATCACCTCATCCCGCAGACGATGATCACCGGGTTGACCCTGCCCACGATGGTGGAGGGACTGATCTTCCTCAGCCTGCTGGGCGTGGGGGTGGATCCCGTGCTGCTGGTGGGCAGCATCCTCACGTTTCTGGCCGGTGGCTGGGCCGGCCTGCCGCTGATCGCGCGCGCCCGGGCCTGGGTGGTGCAAGGGGTGGTGGGCCTGGCGCTGCTGATCGCGGCGGTGTTTTTTCTGCTGTCCAATCTCGATCTGATGCCGGTGGGCGGCACGGCGACCAGCCTGCCGCCTGGCCTGACCATCGTGGCCATTGCCGCCAGTTTCGGATTTGGTGTGCTGATCAATTTCGGCATCGGCAATTACGCGCCAACGCTGGCCATGCTCAGCCTGATGGGGCTTGATCCGCGCCTGTGCTTTCCGATCATGGCCGCCAGCGCCTCCTTTGCGGCGGCGGGCATTGCGACGCATCACATCAATGCCGGCAAGATCGATCTGCGGATTCCCCTGGCCATGGTGCTGGCCGGCATCCCGGCCGTGCTGGTCGCGGCGTTCATCGTGAAGGAACTGCCACTGGCGCCGCTGAAATGGCTGGTTTCGGTGGTGATCAGCTATACCGGCATTGTCATGCTGCGATCCGCTGCCATTGGCCGCCGGGCCGAAGCGGAAAATGCAGCGGCGCCCCCTGCTGCGACATGACAAAGCTGCCGCCGCAGGCTATGCGCGCGCCATGAGCCAGATCACCGCCCAAGTTGTCGCCACCCACGGCTTCACGCCCGAAGAATATGAGCGCGTGCTCGCCGCCATGGGGCGTGAGCCGAACCTGCTCGAACTCGGCATCTTCTCGGTGATGTGGTCGGAACATTGCAGCTACAAATCCAGCCGCATGCACCTGGCCAAGCTGCCCACGAAAGCGCCGTGGGTGATCTGCGGCCCGGGCGAGAATGCCGGCGTGATCGACATCGGCGACGGTGATGCCGCCATCTTCAAGATGGAGAGCCACAACCACCCGAGCTATATCGAGCCCTATCAGGGCGCGGCCACCGGCGTGGGCGGCATCCTGCGCGACGTGTTCACCATGGGCGCGCGGCCGGTGGCCAACATGAACGCGCTGCGGTTCGGCGATATCAACGCGCCCAAGATGCGCCATCTGGTAAAGGGCGTCGTTGCCGGCATCGGCGGTTACGGCAATTGCGTCGGCGTGCCGACCGTGGGTGGGGAAACGATTTTCCACCCCAGTTACAACGGCAACATCATCGTGAATGCGATGACGGTGGGTATCGCCAAGGCGGACAAGATTTTCTATTCGGCCGCCGCCGGCGTCGGCAACCCGGTGGTCTATGTCGGTTCCAAGACCGGGCGCGACGGCATCCACGGTGCCACCATGGCCAGCGCCGAATTCGACGAGAACAGCGAGGAAAAGCGCCCGACCGTGCAGGTGGGCGACCCGTTCACCGAGAAATTGCTGATCGAAGCATGCCTGGAACTGATGGCATCCGACGCGATCGTGGCCATTCAGGACATGGGCGCGGCAGGCCTGACCAGTTCGTCGGTGGAAATGGCGTCGAAGGGCGGCGTGGGCATCCGGCTCGATCTGGACAAGGTGCCGTGCCGCGAAACGGCCATGACACCGTACGAGATGATGCTGTCGGAATCCCAGGAACGGATGCTGATGGTGCTGAAGCCGGGCCGCGAGGATTTCGCACAGGCGATCTTCAGGAAGTGGGAACTGGATTTCGCGGTGATCGGCGAAGTCGTCGACGGCGGCGATCTGACCATGACCTTCCACGGCGACGTGGTGGGCCGCATCCCGCTCGATCCGCTGGCTGATGCCGCGCCGAAATATGATCGTCCGCATGTGCCGACGCCGAAGCGCGCAGCCCTGGCCGATGTGCCGGCCAGCGCCAATATCGTGGCCGATCTGAAGACATTGCTGGGCAGCGCCGATTTGTGCTCACGCCGCTGGATCTGGGAGCAATATGATTGCCAGGTCGGCGCCGACACGCTGCAGCGCCCCGGTGGTGATGCCGCCGTCGTGCGCGTGCATGGCACGAAGAAGGCGCTTGCCATCGCCACCGATTGCACCCCGCGCTACTGCTTTGCCGATCCGTTCGAGGGCGGCAAACAGGCTGTGGCGGAGACCTGGCGCAACATCATCGCCGTGGGCGGCAAGCCGCTGGCCATCACCAACTGCCTGAACTTCGCCTCTCCGCAGAACCCGGTGATCATGGGCCAGTTGGTGGGCTGTATCGAGGGCATGGCCGAAGCCTGCCGCGCGCTGGACTATCCGGTCGTCTCGGGCAACGTCTCCCTCTACAACGAGAGCAAGGCGACCGGCGGCGGCAACGCCATTCTGCCGACGCCAGCGATTGGCGGGGTTGGCCTGCTCGCCGATTACGACAAGCAGATGGACCTGGCGTTCAAGGCCGCAGGCGACGTCGTCTGGCTGATCGGTAGCGCCGGTTACCACTTGGGCCAGTCGCTGTGGTTGCGCGAATGCCATGGCCGCGAAGACGGCCCGCCGCCCGTGGTGAACCTGGCCGCCGAGCGCGCCGCTGGTGAACAGGTCGCAGCGCTGATCGCGGCGGGGACGGTGAATGCCGTGCACGATCTTTCGGATGGCGGCCTGGCCGTGGCCGTGGCCGAAATGGCGATGGCCAGCGGGCTGGGCGCAATTGTTGAGGGGGCTCTGGATGCCGCGTCGGCGTTTGGCGAGGACCAGGGCCGTTACCTCGTCACCGCACCGGCCGGCGTTGTCATCGACGGCGCCACGCGCATCGGCACGGTGGGCGGTGATGCGCTGGTGCTGAACGGCGAAGCGGTGACGCTGGCCGAACTGAAGCGCACCCATGAAGCGACGCTGCCGGCGATGATCAAAGGCTGATTTTGAGGCTGATTGCCGCCAAAGCGTAACCGAGTCATGTTCTCCTTGGGTCGCCAAGATGGGAGAATCGTGATGGGAATGCTGGATGATCTGCTGGCCCAGGCGGGCGGCAATATCGATATCGCCGGGCTGGCCGGCAAGGCCGGGCTCGATCCGGCCATTGTGGAAGGCGCGCTGGGGCAGTTGCTGCCACAGATCGCCGATCCGGGCGTGAACAATGCCGCCGCTGTCGCCGACGTGGCGGGCAAGACCGGGATGAACGCAGGGGCGCTGGGCGCGCTGCTTCCGCAATTGTTGCAGGCAGTGCAGGGTGCCGGCGGCAAGGGCGGCGTGCTGGAGGAGGTGATGGCCGGCCTGGGCGGCCAGAGTGGCGGCGGCATGTTGGGCCAGGTGGCGGGCATGCTGGACCGGGACGGCGACGGCAACCCGATCAACGACATCATGGGCATGTTCGGCAAGAAGTGAGCCGCTCTTGTAATTCCGGCGGCCGGAGCCAGATTCACTGATGATCGCGGCTCCCGGCCGCCGGAGTATCAGCTGAATTGACCAGTCGCGTCTCTGCCCCTTCGTCTCTTGCTGGTTTGAGCCCGCATAACCGTGCCCGCGCGCGTATCGTGGCGCTGGAGCATCTGCTGGAAGGGTTGATCAAGCTGCCGCTGATCGGACGGCGCGTCGGGCTGGACGCCATCATCGGCCTCGCACCCGGCGTGGGCGATGCCGCCACGGCCGCGCTTGGCCTCTACCTGATCTGGGAAGCCCGCAATCTCGGCGCGTCGCGCGGCACATTACTGCGCATGCTGGCGAATGTCGGTGTGGATACGGCGATCGGCAGCGTGCCGATTGCCGGCGACCTGTTCGACCTGTTTTTCCGGTCGAACAGCCGCAACCTGAAACTGGTCAAGCGGCTGCTGGACCAGCGCTGATCAGGCGAAATCCAGACCGATATCGGCGGCCGGCGCGCTCTGGGTGATGCGGCCAACGCTGATATAGGTGACGCCGGTTTCGGCGATGGCGCGGATGGTCTGCAGATTGACGCCACCGCTGGCTTCCGTCGGCACCCGGCCGACGATCAGCGCCACGGCCTCACGGAGCATATCCGGCCCCATATTGTCGAGAAGCAGCCGATCGGCTCCGGCTGCGAGCGCCGGCGGAATCTGGTCCAGCGTGTCCACTTCCACCACTACGCCCGTCAGCCCGGCAGCCTTGGCAGCCCGCACGGCGGGTTCAACACCGCCAGCCACCGCGATATGATTATCCTTGATCATCACCCCATCATCCAGCCGCATGCGGTGGTTGGTGGCGCCGCCCATCTGGGTCGCGTATTTTTCCAGCGCACGCAGGCCAGGCAAGGTCTTGCGCGTGTCGAGCAGCACGGCGCCAGTGCCGGCGATGGCATCGACATACTGCCGCGTCATGGTGGCGATGCCGGTGAGGTGCTGCACGGTGTTGAGCGCCGAGCGTTCGGCCGTGAGCAGGGCACGCGCATTGCCCTCGATATGCATCAGGTCAGTTCCTGCCGGCACGGCATCGCCATCGCTGGCCAGCATGGTGATGGTGCAGGCGGGATCGAGCGCGCGGAAAAAGGCAGCGGCCAGCGGCAGGCCAGCGACCACGACGGGATCGCGGCTGTCCATCACCGCCGTCAGTCGCGCCTCGGCCGGGATGACAGCGGCGGACGTGATGTCTCCTCCCTGCCCCATATCCTCCGCCAGCGTCGCGCCGACGAAGGCCGCCGTATCGAACCCGTCAATCACCACGCACCGGCACGGCGGAGACATTGCCCGCCATTTCCAGCATCCGGTCCAGGCTGCGCTTGGCCTTCACCCGCACATCCTCAGGCACCTCGATCTGCGGCGTCATATCGCGCAGGGAGAGATAGAGTTTCTCCATCGTGTTGAGCGCCATGTAGGGGCAGGTGTTGCAGCTGCAATTGCCGTCGGCACCGGGCGCGCCGATGAAATTCTTGTGGGGGGCGGCCTTCTGCATCTGGTGGATGATGTTGGGCTCGGTCGCCACGATGATGGTGGGTTCGGGCGAGTTCAGCGCATAATTCAGGATGCCGCTGGTCGCGCCGATATAATGCGCCAGATCAAGGATCGCGGCCGGGCATTCGGGGTGGGCCAGCACCGGGGCGGCCGGATGCTGGGCCTTCAGCTTCAGCAATTCGGTGACCGAGAATTTCTCGTGCACCATGCAGGTGCCATCCCACAACAGCATGTCACGCCCGGTCTTGCGGTTGAGCCAGGCGCCCAGATGCTTGTCCGGCGCGAACAGGATCTTCTGATCGGCGGGCAGCTGGTTGATGATCTTTTCGGCGGATGACGAGGTGACGATGATGTCGCTCTCTGCCTTCACCGCCGCCGAACAGTTGATGTAGGTCAGGCTGATATGGTCCGGGTGGGCGCGGCGGAACTTGGCGAAGGCTTCGGGCGGGCAGCTGTCTTCCAGGCTGCACCCGGCCTTCAGATCGGGCAGAATCACGGTTTTCTGCGGGGAAAGGATCTTGGCCACTTCGGCCATGAATTTCACGCCGCAAAAGGCAATCACATCGGCATCGGTCGCGGCGGCCTTCTTCGACAGATCGAGACTGTCACCAACAAAATCGGCGATGTCCTGGATTTCGGGCGCCTGATAATAATGGGCGAGGATGACGGCGTTGCGTTCCTTGCGCAGGCGGTTGATTTCCGCCTTCACATCGGTGGCAGCGCCGCCGCCGAGCATGTTCAATCGCGCGTCCATCAGACGAGACTCCAGCTTTCCCCGGCACGGGCAACCTTGCCGCGCCGTTCCAGATCAATGAGATGCGCCAGCACGCTGCGGCCCGCGGCCGGGTGCAGACGTTTGTCGACCATGGCATACATCGCCGCCACCATCTGCGGAATGGTCACCAGCCCTTCGCCGATGCCGCGCAGCACCTGGGCTTCACGCTGACGGCGATGGCCGAGCAGATGCTTCACGAAGCGCTGCGGATCGGTAACGGGCTCACCGTGGGTGGGGTGATAGATGGCGTCATCGCGGGTCAGGAGTTTCTGCAAACTGGCCATGTAATCGGCCATGTCACCATCGGGCGGCGCGACCACGGTGGTGCTCCAGCCCATGACATGATCGCCGGTGAAGAGGGCCTTCTCCTCGGCCAGCGCAAAGCAGAGATGGTTGCTGGTGTGGCCGGGGGTGTGAATGGCCGTGAGCGTCCAGCCGGGACCGGAAACGCTCTCGCCATCAGCCATCACGTGATCGGGGGCATAGGTCGCATCGAAGCCGGCATCGGCGCGCGGGCCATCATCAGACAGCACAAGCGGCGCGCAGCCGACGATCTGGGCACCGGTCGCGGCTTTCAGCGCCGGCGCGGCGGGCGAATGATCCATGTGGGTGTGGGTGATGACGATGTGGGACACCGTTTCGCCAACCAGCGCATCGATCAGCGCGCGGACATGCGCCGGATCATCCGGGCCGGGATCAATCACCGCCACCGTGCCGCCAGGCTGGCCAACCACGAAGGTGCCGGTGCCGGTGAAAGTGAAGGGCGACGGATTGCGCGCCAACAGCCGGCGCACCAGCGGGGAACGCGGCACGAGCAGGCCATAGACGGCACTGTCGGGGTGGCTGGCGAGATCCATGCTTCCCATGTGGCAGCGCCGCCGCGCGATGTGAAGGGCGGATAAGCAACAACCCGGCTTGGCAAGGCCGCGCCATTGCCGCATGCCAACTGGAAACGGGAGGAAATCATGCAGTTCGACGTGGTCATCGTGGGCGGCGGGCATGGCGGCGCGGCACAGGCGGCGCAGCTGCGCCAGAAGGGCTTCACCGGCAGCCTGGCCATCATCACGGCCGAACCGGAACTGCCGTATGAGCGCCCGCCGCTGTCCAAGGAATATCTGGCGGGCGAGAAAAGCTTCGAACGCATGCTGCTGCGTCCGCCGGCCTTCTGGACGGAACGCACTGTCGAGGTGATGACCGGCACGCGGGTCACGGCGGTGGATGCCGCGGCGCACACACTGGCGACCACAGCGGGCGACATTGGTTATGGCCAGTTGGTGTGGGCGGCGGGCGGCGATCCGCGCAAGCTCACCTGCCCCGGCCACGAACTTCCCGGTCTGCATGCCATCCGCACCCGCGCCGATGTCGATGCGCTGAAGGCCGATCTGCGCCCCGAATCGCGCGTGCTGGTGGTGGGCGGCGGCTATATCGGGCTGGAATCCGCCGCCGTGCTCAGCAAGCTGGGCCACAGCGTGACGGTGATCGAGGCGATGGACCGGGTGCTGGCGCGTGTGGCCGGGCCGGAACTTTCAGCTTTTTACGAAGCCGAACATCGCGCGCATGGGGTGGAGATCGTCACCGGCGCCGGCCTGGCCAGCCTGGCGGCTGCTGGCGACGCCAAGCTCGCCACGCTGACCGATGGGCGGCAGATCGTGGCCGATGTGGTGATCGTTGGCATCGGCATCGTGCCCGCCGTGGAGCCGTTGTTGGCGGCCGGCGCCACCGGCGGAAACGGTGTGTGGGTGGACGATCATTGCCGCACCAGCCTGCCGGACGTGTTTGCGATTGGTGATTGCGCGCTGCATGCCAACGCCTTTGCCGGCGGCGCCGAAATCCGGCTCGAATCCGTGCAGAATGCGGCCGACATGGCCGCCACCGTGGCCCGCGTCATCACCGGCGATCCCGCGCCCTATCACGCGGTGCCATGGTTCTGGTCCAACCAATATGATCTGCGGCTGCAAACCATGGGCCTGAGCATCGGCCATGATCAGACCGTGCTGCGCGGTGATCCGGCGACGCGCAGTTTCTCGCTGATCTACCTGAAAGCCGGCAAGGTGATCGCGCTGGACTGCGTGAACGCCGCGCGCGACTATGTGCAGGGCAAGGCCTTGGTGGAACAGGGCGTGGCGGTTCCGGTGGAGGCACTGGCCGATACGGCAACGCTGCTGAAGACCTGGCATCCGGCCTGAGGGGGCAAATATGGACGTTTCACGGCGGGGCTGGCTGGGGCTGGCGGGAACAGCAGCGGTTGCCAGCACAACATTGAACACGGGGGCAAGCGCCACCACAATCCGGCCCATGGTGGCGGATCCCACCGGCTTTGCCCCGGCACCTGGCATTGCCCATCTGAAATATAACGAGAATCCGCTTGGGCCGCCGGCCTCCGCCATCCAGGCCATGGCCGAACTGGCGCGCAGCAGCTGGTATTATGCCGACGATGCGGAAGGCCGATTGGCGGCGATGATCGGCAAGCGACTGGGCGTGGCGGCATCGCAAGTGGTGCTTGGCCACGGCAGTTCCGAAGTCATCACCAGTGCCGCCCTGGCCTGGGGCAAGCGCGGCACCATATTGCTGCCGGCGCTGCAGTTCGATGAGCCTTTGCTCTATCCGATGGCGCAGGGACTGAATTATCGCCGCGTCGCCATGGCGCCGGATCTGGGCATCGATCTGGGCGCGCTGGCCCGCGCCGCCGCCGCGCCCGACGTGGCCATGGTCTATCTGTGCAACCCCAACAACCCGACCGGCATGATGCTGCCCGCGGCTGATCTTCTCGCCTTTGCGAAAGCCCTGCCGTCGCGCGTCACGCTGCTGGTGGATGAAGCCTATATGGAACTGGCCGATGATCCGGCCGGTTCGACCATGCTGCCGCTGGTGCAAGGCGGCGCCAATGTCATCGTGACCCGCACGTTCTCCAAGCTGTTCGGCATGGCCGGGCTGCGCATCGGCTATGCTGTCGCTTCGCCCGCCAATGCCGCCGAGCTGAAGCGCCATCGCGTCACCATCAGCCTGAATGCACCGGGCCTGGCTGCTGCCATCGCTGCCTGGGATGATGGCGCCTTCCAGCAGCAGAGCCGCAGCGCCATCACGGCCGCGCGCCGGGTGCTGCAGGCCGGCGTGGCCAAGGCCGGCACGATCGCTCTGCCGAGCCAGACCAATTTCCTGTTCGTGAAAGTGGCCGATGCCAACCGCTTTGCCGCCGCCATGGCCCAGCGCGGCATATTGGTGCGCGGCGCATGGGGGCCGGCCTGGCCGGAGTGGTCGCGGGTATCGACCGGGCGCATGGCCGATGTCGAACGCTATGCCGCTGCCCTGCCGGAACTGGTCAGGGCCTGACCCGCCCTCCCCAAGCTGGCGGTTTGCGCGCTGCCGGCAAGGCGAGTAGCTTGGTTTAAATCTTACAGGGGATAGTGCGTGACCGAGGCATTTGATTTCATCATCGTCGGCGCGGGTTCCGCCGGATGCGCTCTGGCCAACCGGCTTTCTGCCGATCCCGGCACGCGGGTGGCGCTGCTGGAAGCCGGTGGCAACGACAACAACATGCTGATCCAGATGCCGGCCGGCATCGCCCAGATCATCCCCCCGGAAAAACCCAGCCCCTATGATTGGGGCTTCTGGACCGAGCCGCAGGCGCATCTTGGCGGCCGCCCGCTCTATTGGCCGCGCGGCCGGGCCTTGGGCGGATCGTCGTCGATCAACGGCATGGTCTATATCCGCGGCCATGCCAGCGATTATGACCGCTGGAGCCAATTGGGGCTGACCGGGTGGGGCTGGGCCGATGTGCTGCCCTATTTCCGCAAGGCCGAGGATTCGGAACGCGGCAGCGACGAATTTCACGGGAGCGGCGGCCCGCTGCACACCAGCCGCAAGGGCGCCCTGCCCAATCCGCTCAACGCAGCCTTTGCCGAATCGGCAGTGCAGGCCGGCTACAAGATGACCGACGATTTCAACGGGCCGCAATTCGAAGGCGTTGGCCAATATGACGCGACCATCAAGGATGGGGAGCGCTTCTCCGCCGCCAAGGCTTACCTGACGCCCGACGTGCGCAAGCGGCCCAATTTGCAGATCATCACCGGCGTGCAGGCTCGGCGCGTGCTGCTGGAAGGCAAGCGCGCGGTTGGCGTTGAATATACGCAGGGCGCGTCGCTGCTATCCGCGATGGGCCGGGAAATCATTCTGTGCGGCGGCGCCGTAAACAGCCCACAATTGCTCATGCTGTCCGGCATTGGCCCGGCGGCGCATCTGAAGCAGTTTGGTGTGGAGGTGGTGGCCGACAGCCCGGACGTGGGCGGCAATCTGCAGGATCACCTGGATGTGATCGTGCAATGGCATTGCAGCCAGCCGGTGACGCTCAACAACAATTCGAAATTCATCAACAAGATGAAAGCGCTGGGCAAATGGGTGTTCACTCGCACCGGCAATGGCGCCCACATGCCAACGCCCATGGGGGCGTTCCTCTCCACCCGCGAAGGCCTGGCCGCGCCCGATATCCAGATGCACTTCATGCCGGTACGCGGCAATCCGCACGGCCGCGGCACCATGGATGGGCGCCATGGCTATCAGCTGCACGTGTGCCAGCTGCGCCCGGAAAGCCGCGGCACGATCCGGCTGAAGTCCGCCGATCCGCTGGCCGCACCGGCGATCGATCCCAATTATCTTTCAGCGCCGGAAGATGTCGAAACCCTGGTGCGCGGTGTGGAAATGGCCCGTGAGATCGGCCGCCAGCCCGGCTTTGCGCCCTACAACGATGGCGAAGCCTGGCCGGGCCCGGAGGTCACGGATCGCAGCCAGCTGCTGGAAAAAATGCGTGGCTGGGCCGAAACCATCTATCACCCGGTCGGCAGCTGCCGGATGGGCGTGGATGAACGCGCCGTGGTCGATGGCCAGTTGCGGGTGAACGGCGTTGAAGGGCTGCGCGTGATCGATGCCAGCGTGATGCCGTTCCTGGTCTCGGGCAACACCAACGCACCCACCATCATGATCGCCGAAAAGGCCGCCGACATCATCGCCGCGCGCACCAAGCTGGAACGCAAGCTGGGGTTGGCAGCATGAGCAGCACGCCCTTCACCATCCCGGTGAACGAGGCTGAAGTCGCCTGGATTCGCGATCGTGTCGCGGCCTATCGCTGGTTTGAAGAGCCGCCGAACGCCGGCTGGCAGCATGGTGCCAACCGCGATTACATGCAACGGCTGCAGGCGCATTGGCTGAACGGTTACGATTGGGCCGGCGCGGTGGCGCATCTCAATCGGTTGCCGCATGTGCGGGTGCAGGTGGGGGAAGATGGCGGCCAACCCTTCCATCTCCACTGCATGCACCTGCGCTCCAGCCGGCCCGATGCGCGGCCGCTGCTGATTGCGCATGGCTGGCCGGGATCAATCCTGGAATTCGATGCGATCATGGAGAGGCTGGCCGAACCGGAAGACCCGGCCGCACCGGCCTTCCATGTCGTGGCGCCATCGCTGCCCGGTTATGCCTGGTCAGACCGGCCATCGGCACCGATCGGCCCGCGCGAGGTAGCCCGCCGTTACGATGCCCTGATGGGCGCGCTGGGTTATGACCACTACATCTATCAGGGCGGCGATTGGGGCTGCGTGATCGGCGGCTGGATGGGGCTCGATTCGGCCAAGGTGCAGGCAATCCACCTCAATGGCTATGGCCTGCGCAGTGCCGATATGACGCCGAACACGCCGGACGAGATGGCCTGGATGCAAAAGGCGGTCGCCATGCGCGAAACCGAAACCGCCTATCTGCAGTTGCAGGGCACCAAGCCGCAAAGCCTGGGCTTTGCCATGATGGATTCGCCGATGGGGGTGGCCGCCTGGTTCGCCGAGAAGTTCGTCGGCTGGTCGGATGTGGCAGGCGATTATACCGATCCGCCGTTCACCATGGATCAGATGCTTACTAACATCATGATCTATCTTAGCACCCGCAGTTTCCTCACCGCGACCTGGATCTATCGCGGGCTGTTCCTGGAAGGTGGCTTTGCCATGCCAGCGGATCGGCGCGTTGAAGTGCCGGTGGGCGTGGCTGCCTTCCCGCGCGACCTGCTCGCCTTCCCGCCGCGATCGATGGTGGAACGCGGCTATAATGTCGCACATTGGACGACCATGCCGCGCGGCGGCCATTTCGCCAGCCTTGAGGAGCCAGAACTTTTCCTGGCCGATTTCAGGGCCTTCGTCGCCAGCCTGTGAGCATGGCCGATCCGGTCTGGGAGGTAACGCCTGGCCTCACCGCCTATCCGGCCGCATTGACCAGGATGCAGGGAATCGCGGCCGGCATCCGGGCGGGCAGCGAATCGGAACGCATCTGGCTGGTCGAACACCCCCCACTCTATACCGCCGGCACCAGCGCCGATCCGATAGAACTCATTGATCCAGAACGATTTCCTGTCTTCAACGCCGGGCGCGGCGGCCGCTATACCTATCATGGGCCGGGGCAGCGCGTAGCCTATGTGATGCTGGACCTGGCAGCGCGGGGCCGTGATGTCCGGCGTTTTGTGGCCGCTTTGGAAGGCTGGCTGATCGACACGCTGGCCGATTTTGGGACCAATGGGCGAATTATCCCGGGTAAAGTCGGCGTCTGGGTGGACACGGCGGCCGGGCCGGCAAAGATCGCTGCCATCGGAGTGCGGGTGCAACGGTGGGTCAGTTTTCATGGACTTTCCCTCAACGTTACGCCCGATCTCAATGATTTCAATGGGATAATACCCTGCGGCCTGTCGGATCCAGTCACCAGCCTCGCGGCGTTGGGGCACGGGGCAACGCTTGCGGACGCAGATGAGGCCCTCGCTCGCCATCTGCCCGCCCTGCTTGCACGTCTCGTCGCATGATGTCGGTGATATGCAACGACCCGCTTGCGCGATTTCACGCGTCTCGCTAATGTCTACCGCAGTTGGGGGATTAAGGCCGAGCCGACCCAACTCGTCCTGGGTTCAGGCGTTACCGTCCAAGGAGATTATAAATGACCATCGTTGAAAAGCTGAAGACTGCCTCGATCATCGCTGGCGCCGCTCTGCTCGTCGTCGCTTGCGGCGAAAAGAAGGCTGAAGAAGCCCCGGCCGCTGAAGCCCCGGCCGCTGAAGCCGCTCCGGAAGCCGCTCCGGCTGCCGACGCCATGGCTCCGGCTGCTGACGCCGCTGCTCCGGCCGCTGACGCCGCTGCTCCGGCCGCTGACGCCGCTGCTCCGGCCGCTGAAGCCGCTCCGGCTGAAGCCAAGTAATTTCGACTTTTCGTCGAATTGCGTTAGGAAGGGCCGTCCCGCTTGGGGCGGCCCTTTTTTCTTGTTTGGGGAAGGAATTACCATGAGCCTTGCACAGATCACGGAACAGATGACCGAGCGCATGGGCGCCGGTGGCCAGTTTAAAAAGTCCGTGAAATTCGATTTCGGCGCCGATGGCCTGGTGCGCATTGATGATACCGTCTCGCCCGTCGTCGTCAGCAATGAAGACGGCCCCACCGCCTGCAGCATCAAGGTCACGATGGCTGATTTCATGGATATCGCCACGGGCAAGCAGAATGCGCAGATGGCGTTCATGATGGGCAAGCTCAAGATCGAAGGCGATATGTCGGTCGCCTTGTCGCTGGGCAGCATCCTGGGTTGAACCGGGCGTGATGGCTCACCGGGCGTGGGCATTGCCCGGCCCGGTGGCCTGAGGCTCCTTTTCTTGAATGGGTAATTGATGCGTTCAATTTTGTGGCTGGCGCTGAGTTGTTTTCTTGTGGCGAGCGCTGCCGACGCTGCGCCGCGCAAGAGCAAGCGTCCGGTTCGCAAGGCCCCGGTCAAAGCCGCTAGCCGAATGTCGGCCAAGCCGCCGGCGCCAAAGCCGCCAACAACAGCCGGCATCATGGTGCCCAAGGCGGTGGTTCTGATCCGGGCGAGCCCGGCTGAAACACGCGCCCATGCGGTGTGGACATTGCGCGCGGCATTGAACGTCGCTGCCCTGCAGTGCCAATATTCACCGTTCCTGCGCTCGGTGGACAATTATAATCAGATGCTGAAGAAGCACGGCGGCGAGCTGACATCAGCCCAGACGACGATGCTGAGCCATTATACGCGGACAATGAAGCGCGGCGGCGCAGCGGCTTTTGATCGCTACAACACCCGCAGCTACAACAGTTTTTCGACCCTAGATGCGCAATATAATTTTTGCTGGGCTGCTGGTCAGGCGGGCTTGGCAGTGCGCGTCGGCGATGTCGGCGCAATGGGCCGGATTGCAGAGGCGATGGTACCGGAACTGCGCGCCGCGCTGGCCCATGTGCCGCCGGCTGCCGGATTGAACGTGCCGTCATTGCCGCCGCTGCCCGATGTGCGGCCGGATCTGGCTAACCTCACCGAGAACTGACCGACAGTCTTCTGGTTGGTGGCTTAACAACCAGTCGGCAGCCTGCGTGCTGGGCTGGCTGTATCTGCTCCTGACTGACGGCAGACAAAGAAAAAGGGGGAGCGGCTGAGCCGCTCCCCCGATTTCGTTCAGCCTGTAAGCCGCTTACTGCGGCTGGCAGGGGCCCGTCGGGGCCGGCGCCGGAGCACCGCTGAAGGTGATTTCCACGCGACGGTTCTGCGGTTCACGCACACCATCGGCGGTATCGACCAGCGGACGGCCTTCGCCGAACGCTTCGGTGCCCATCGCATCAGCGGGGACGCCCTTGCCGGCCAGATAGGCCTTCACGGCATCAGCGCGACGCTGCGACAGCTTCACGTTGTAGTCGTCCTTGCCCGACTTGTCGGCGTGGCCGGCAAGCGCAACACTGGTCTGGCCAGTGGCGGCAAACTGTTCAGCAGCACGATCAAGGATCGCAGCGGCTTCAGCAGTGATGGCCGACTTGTCCCAATCGAAGAAGACCAGGAACGGACCCGGGGTCACGGCAGCCGGCGGGCACGGCGGCAGCGGCGGCGGGGGCGGGGGAGCCGGCGGAGCCGGGGGAGCCGGCGGCGGCGGGGGCGGCGGCGGCGGTTCAGCTTCGAAGAAGTTGTAAGTCAGCGTCAGCAGCACGCTGTGGCTGCGGAACGCGTTGCTCACCGGCAGACCGTTCACGGTGAACGTGTCGACCTTGTTCACGTTCATCCAGCGATACTTCAGGCCAACATCGACATGGTCGCTGATCGGCTTATACACGCCAGCCAGGATGTTCCACGCGAACGACGTATCAGCATCGTCCTGAAACACCAGGCCCGGATTGCGCAGACGCGCAAACTGCTTGACGCGGGCGATACCGGCACCAGCGCCGATGTAGCCGCCGAAGTCCTTGTCCTTGCCGCCGAAATCGATGAGGCCGTTCAGCATGAAGGCCAAGGCGCTGGCGGTGCCACCGGCGTCAGGATACTGACGCGTCGGCGGGATACCGACCGTGTTGACGCCCGTGGTCGTCGTGTACGGAATCGCCGGCGGCGGGTTCAGCAGGTTCGATTCACGATTCTTGGAGCGCAGATAGTTCAGCGCGAATTCGGCGCGGAAACCACCAAAATCATAACCAACATTCCCGCCGACATCGAAACCGGGGAAATAGGTGTGCGTGATCGAGTTTTCGACCGTGGTCGCACCATTGGCTGTGGAGATGTCCAGGCTCTGCTTTTGCAGCAGGTTAACACCCGCTTCCAGACCAATATACCAAGCCTTGTCCTTCGCAGTGGCCGCGCTCGAAAGCGCGGTTGCCGCGAGGGCCAGGCCGATCGCAAGCTTGCGCATCGTCTTCCCCTTTGTGTAGAGCCAGTCCTATTCTGGCCTCTCGACAGTCTTTATCGCAGGCACTTGCGGGGATGCAAGTCTGGATTGGTTAAGATTGTTGCCCCGATGCAACAGTTCAAAGGGGAAAATGGCGACAGCCCTCCCTGTTTTCAGGAAATTATGCCCTGCTGCTGCAATGCCGTCAGCAGTGTAGCCAATGTTGCGCGGGCTTCGCTGTCCACTGTGCCACCACCGCTGGGCAGGGTAATCATGGCTGGAGTGGCGGCCAATAGGGTGCGGCCATTGATCGAAAGACCTAGAGTGGGCCACGTGGCCTGCCAGTCGCCCTTGCGGACAAGCATCACATCTTCATCATCGACCAGCACGACCTGTCCATCGCGGGGACTTTCGGCCAGCCAGCCCGAATCTTGCCAGTACATCAGCGTTCCGGCCGGATGTCCCCAGGCAGATCCTCCCGAAATGGGCACGATATAGCAGGTGCCGGGTTGTGGCGCGGTGGGCGGCGCCGTCAGGCTGCGGGATACGACAACCAAAGCCACGAGCCGGTCCAGCGCCAGCACTGCTTCGTTGTGCGTGACGTCTTTCTGGGCCTGGCCGGCGGCAATCAGCGGCAGGGCAAGGCGCGGTGTTGCGGGCATTGATCTGACTCCTGTTCAGCTTACGGGCAAAGTGGCGACAGGGCCCATCGTGGCGCCCACCTGGGCCACATCCAGCCACAAGGGCCCGGCCTGATCGGCCAGGATCCACTGCGGTCCGTTGAGCTCTGCCTCCGCGACGATTCCCGCTGCGTCGCGCAGCACTGCACGAAACGCCAGCCGGCTTTCGCCGATCGGCACATCGGCCAGATCGGGCCATCCAAAGCCGGCCCGGCTCTGGGCAATCCAGCTCAGATGCAGTTGCCCGGCCTGCCGCCGCCACGAAAGATGCACGGGCAGCAATGGCCTTATGCCAGCACCGTCCAGCGTTGCGGCCACCGGCACGGCGGCCGCATCACCGGCTCCGTTGGCGCGCAGCAGCACGGTCTGGCCCTGCCTTTCCAATGGCAGCGGCACGGCCAGCATGGCGCCCTGATCCAGCAAAACGAAGCGTTCGTCGACCGCATGCGTGGCCACAGCCAAATCCGTGCCGCGCCGCGCGCGGAGCAGGCCCGACAGGCGAAAGCGGCGGTTGCCCAGAGCCTCGGCCGTCGCAAACTGGATGATCTCGTCCCCCAGCAAAGCGAGATTGGCACCGGCCAGCACGGCCTGTTCGCTGCGGCTTTCCAGCCACATGCTGTCGGCGATCAGCTCCACCTCCACTTGGCCCAGGCGATCCCACCCGGCCGGGATCGCCGCTGGCAGGACCGATACGGCGCGCCCCATCGCCACCGGCGCGGGCAGCAGCCCGACCGGTTCGTAGCTGGCGCCATCATCCAGGCTGAGCATCACGCCCGCCCGCCGCCAGCCTGCCGATGCGCCGGCACCGGCAATCCACAGCCTTGGGCCATCGGGCAATTCGCCGGGCAAGGGCGGCAGATCGAGCGCCAGCAGACTGGTCGGGCCGGCGGCCTGATCGCCATGCACCAGCGCCCGGCCGGGATCGCTGGGCTGCAGCAACGCGCCTGCCGTGCCGACCCGTGCCAGTTCCAGGGTGAGCACAAAGCGTTCGAAACGCGTTTCGCGCACCTGCCAGTCCAGATCGTCCAGCCGCAGAACGTCGCCGGGCATGATGCCAAGATACCGCCACGGCAGGCGCAAAGTGCGTTGTTGCCGGCTTGCGGCCAGCCGCAACAGGCGATCATGGCACAATTGCTTGGCCGCAGCGGCAGACAGCGCCAGCGGCAGACCATCGCCATCCACGCGCACCCCGGCGCGCAGGCGTGCCCGTTGCAGGCCAGGCTGATAATCGCGATCAACGTCGTAATAGCCCAGCTCGATCGCATCGGGGGATGACGCAGCGGCATTGCGGCGATGGCGTTCCCGCGCCTGCGGTCGGCTGTCGGCTGCAGCGCGGGCATCGGCAGACCCGCCGGGCGCAATGGCCAGTGCCGGCCGCCCCGGCCCAACCAACGCCCGACCGGCCGCCAGCACCGCGCCGCTGGCCCTGAGCGAGGGCGCCAGTGCGTCGGCCAGCGGGGCCGCCGCGCCGAGATAAAGCCCGGCAACCTCGGGAAAATCCCCGCTTACCGGCAGGTTCACGCCGGCGTTGGCGGAGAGTTCCGCCAGGGCAACGCCCAGCGGCACAGGTGCATCATCGGCAATCAGTTCAAACGACAGGTTGGGCAGGCGACTGCCGAATTCGGCCAGCGCCAGGTCTTCGAACACCGCATAGGCCAGGCCGCGGAACGCCGGCGCTTCGCCTTCGGCCGCGGCAATCAGCGGATCAGGGGCCTGCCGCTCGGAACCGGTGTGGAGACGCATCGTCACCGGCTGCAACCATTGGCCGCCCGCATCACGCAGCAATTTTCCATCCGCCCACACCCGGCCGATGGCCACGATGGCCCGCGCCGCCAGCACCACGGCAAAACTGGCCGAATAGCTGTAGCTGGTGCTCGAGGGCCCACGCTTGCCGCCGCCGCTGCGCGTGGTCGTCTCGCGGATCGGGGCCGCCCACACGATATTGCCACTCACCCGCATGCGACCGCGCACCACCGGGATCGGCTCGCCATAGCTGGCGGCCTGGATTTCGGGGTTGGCCAACCGCTGCCCGCCGCGCCCACCACCGCCGCCCAGCAGACGCCGATCGACTGCGCCGCCCAGCAGCGTGCCGACAATGCCGCCGACCGGGCCGAGCACCAGCCGGCCAACAACACCCAACACCAATGTTGCCATGCCAAATTCCTATCGCAATCCGGGCAGAGCCCAGCAGGCCACCACGGGCCAATCATCCGGCCCAGGCCCTTCCACCACCCGGCCCAGCCCGGCATGGGCATGCAGGATGCCGCGATCGGTCAACAGCGCGAGATGGCGATGGCCGGGCGCCAGCGCATATTCCACCAGATCGGCCGGCCGCGGCCGTCGCACCCGGCGCAGGCCGAGCTGGCGCAGCGTTGCGGCCAGCAGATCCGCATGATCGCCGCCCAGGGCGTAGGGCGGCACGGGCCCCAGCGGCACGCCGGCACCGGTCGCCGCCAGCAAGGCGACGCCCACACAATCCAGCCCAACCCCGACTAGCCGGCCCTGGGCGCGAAAGCGCGTGCCCAGCCCGGCGCGGGCGGCGATGATGGCGGCCTGGCGGCGTCGCGAAAGTCGGTGCTCAGACGGCATAGCGCGTCAACAGATCGGCGCCCGGCACATGCGGTTCGCCGCGGAAATTGCGGGCGTTGGCAAAGCGGTCGCGGCAGGTGACAAAGCGCTTGTCGCAACCTTCGCGCAGGCGCACCCGGGTTCCGGTGGCCAACGCCAATGGCTCATCCATCACCAGCCAGCCGGCATCTTCGGCGAGCAGGCGACGCACCAATCCAGCGTTGGGGCCATCCAGCACGGCCAGCTCACCCTGCACATGATCACTGGCGGCGATGCCGGCAATCTGCACCCGATCCTGGGCGATGGCGGTCACCGTCGCCAGCCGTTCGCGCGGGCGCAGATCAACCTTGCAGCGGGCATCGCCCAGCTCCGCCCGGCATTCGGGCGAGCAGCTTTCCACCACGCTGGCCGCCAGTGCCGCGCCCGGCCCGATCAGTTCGGCCGTGAAGCCGGCATCGGCCCCAGTGCCGACGGCCACATCGCCCAAGGTGCCTTCCGCTAGCCACTGTTGCCCGGCATCCGGATCGCGCCAATCGACCAGGAACAGATCCAGCCGCGCACCATCCCAGCGCCCGGCCAGCAGATCGGTGCCGGTGAGCGCCCCGGCCGACAAGGCACCAGCCACCTCCATGTCGTCGGCCGTCACGCCGTCGCCCAGCACCACGGCCGAAGGCGACATGCCGGGCCGGCTTTCATGGCGCAGGCCGTTCACCAGCAACGGCCGATCATGGCTGGTGAAGCCCAGCGCCACGCCGTCGCGCCGCACGAGGCGCCAGCACAGCGCAAGGTGCGTCAGTTCCGCGTCCAGCATTGCCTCAATCCTCCCTGATTTCGATCAGTGGCACGGATGGCAGTTCTCCTGCCCGCCAGCCGGCGATCGAAACCTCGATCCGATCGGTGGCGAAGCGCACCGGCACATCGAACCGGAAACCGGCTGCGACCACCGCCCCGGCCGCCGGCGCATCGTCGAAATCGACATAACCGCCCGGCGCCAGCGTCCAGCCATTCGGCAGCACGACGCCGGCCACCGCCACCACCACGCTTGCGGGCCAGGGGCGAGTGATGCGGCGCGTTTGCGGCGCTTCATCGGGCAAGGCGGCATCGCCATAGTTTTTCACCAGCGCAAAACGCGTGGTGCCCCCGTCGCCCAGCCCAAGCCGCTGGTCGAGGGCGGTCGGCTCCCCACCATCGGCCGCCGAGCTGTTGTCGAGCGGATCGAGAAAGCGGAACCCGTGCGCCTGCCCGCGGCGGGCGCGGAAGAAGCCAATCAGGCGCTTCAGATCATCCTCGGAACGGATGCCGAGCCCGGCATCATATTCCAGCCGTGCATCGGCCCATTCGGCATTGCGCTGCTCCCCGCCCGAGCCTGTCACCACCACCTGGGTGGAAAAGGCCGGGCCGCCGGCCGCGCCAAACCCCAGTTCGAGCGGAAAGCGCACATCGTGAAAACTGGCCATGTCGTCCTCCGCATCATCAATCTGGAAAGGGGTGAAGCCGTCGCGCGCCACCTGCGGCCAGGCCCAGACGAATGTTTCCGCAACCCCCAGCGCCAGCGCCGCGGCCGCCGCATCGGCAATCAGCGGCCACTGCACCTCGGCATCGTTCTGGCTCAGCACGAAGCCTGCCAGATAATGCTGGCGGGCCCGGGGATATCCCAGTTGCGCCTCCACCAGCGCCCGACCGCGCGCCTGACCAGCCTGATTGGCGCTGGTGACGAAGGTGTAATCCTCCAGCTGCAGTACATCGAAGGCTGGATGCGCCCAGCCCGCCGGCATGTTGGCGCGGGCCAGATCGGGCCGATCGCCGAGCAGCACCTGCGGCGTGTAGAACAGCAGGTGGGTGACGACAGCTGGAGCGGCAACACGGGCGGCACTCACCATTCCGGCCGTGGCTTCGGCCAGCCGCTCACCGCACCAATCCAGATAGGCCTGCTCGGCCGCTGATTTATTGCCCCTGATGTCGGTGATGATCGGCGGCGGGCTGCCGCGTTCGGTCTGCCAGCGCGCGGTGGTGGCGGCATCATAAAGGCAGGGCCGGTTGTTCGGCCCTACCCACCACCAGGGTTCTCCCACCTGAAAGGCCGGGGCCACACCCGCCGCCAGCGCCAGGTCCATCGCCGCTGCCGTCACCGCCTGCAGCCAGGCCTGCGCGGCAGGCTGGCAGGGCGACAGCAGCGCCGAGGGCGGCGACCAACCGGTGAGGCCCTGCTCTCCATCTGAATCGCGCTGCGCCCAGGCCGGCGGGCAGTGCTGCGCCAGCAACTCCATCGACAGAGACAGGATGGGGGCAAAGCCCAAAGCCCCGGCACGGGCCAGGAAATCCTGATGCCACCCTAACGCCGGGTCACAAAAAGGCCGCCCTGGATCAACCACATAGCCGCCCTGCCCGTCCGGCAAAAACGCCATGAAATGGCTCATGCCCAGATAATGGGTGACGGCGCCGCGCCAGCCGAGCAGCAGCGCCTGTTCCAAAATGCGCTCCGGCGTCTGGTTGTAGAGATCGTCATAGGCCGTGCACAGCCGCAGCGGCTGCGGTGGCAGCACGGGATCGCCGGCCTTCAGCATGGCGCCGGCACCATCGACCGAAATATTGGTCAGGCGCACTTCGCCGCTGGCCACGGCGGGCAATGGCGCATCCACACCGTCATAACCGGGCGGCACCAGGCTGATGAACAGCCGGTCGATATCGCCGGCCCACACCGGATCAGCTTCTGATGGCAACAGAAAGCCGCCGCTGAGCGCATCGAAATCAAGGCTGATCTCGGCATCATTGGGGCTGCCAACCGCATAATTCCACAACCGCACATACCAGGTGCGCGGCTGCCCAGCGGCATCACGCCCTTCGATGGTGAGCACCGGGCCGTTCACAGCATCCAGGGGCAGCACCGCGCCCGATGATTGCCAGCGAAACTGCCAGAGCAGCCCGCGATAATCGCGGCGCGTTTCCAGCGCGCACAGCGGATGGCTCCAGCGATCCGCCGATTCCCAGATCAACCCGGCCAGATCGGCGCGGCGCTGAAATTCCAGGCTCACCACCACGCTGTCCGGCCCGTCGGTCACGGCGCTGGCCATCATCGGGCGCGGGAAATCCACCAGCCACCAACGCGGATCGAACCGCCGCACCCAGCGCGTGCGGCCCTGGTCCTGTGGGCCGGCCAGCCACCAGCGCATCATGGCCGTGCCCGATCGAGCGCGCGGGCCACGGCGCGCGCCACCTGGTTGCCGGTTTGCTGCATCGCCGCAGGCGTCGCATCACGCGGGCCCGCCACATTGACCGTGACGTTGACCATACGGCCATTGCCTTGCCCCGGATTGGCCTCAACCCGCCCGGCGGCGGTGGGCACGAACAGTTCCGGCCCACGTTCGCCCACCATATAGGCTCGGCCCGCCGAAACCGGGCCGCCAGTGGCCCGGCCTGGCAAACCGAACAAGCTGCCGACGAGGCCGCCCAACAAACCACCGCTGCCGCCACCGAACAGCCCACCCAGATCAAGCCGCAGTGCGCCCTGGGCAATATCGCCCAAGGCCGACAGCGCGATGCGTTTGAGATCATCAAAGCCCAGCTTGCCATCAGACAAGGCCCGGCCCAGCGCCCGCGACAGTCCTGAACCGGCGCGATCAAGCCCGGCCGCGAACGGGCCATCCAGCGTGCGCTGGATATCGTTCACGCCGGCCATGAAGCCGCCGGTATCGGCGCGCACCTTCACCACCAGTTCCTCGATCGGTTCAGCATCCATCGGGATATCGCTCCATCAATGCGGCCAGCGCGCTGCCATCCACCGGCGCATCCGCCGGCGGGGCATCCAGCCCTAACGCCGTCACCAGTTCGGCGGGTGTTGCGGCCCAGAACTCATACGGCCGCCAGCCCAGCGCGGCGGCCGCAACATGCGCGGCCCGCCGTGCGGCATCGGAAAACATCAGCGCCCAGCCAATATCTGGCCCAGCAGCACACGCAGCGCCGGCGTGGCATTGGCCAGCCCACCAGTCACCAGCGCCTCGGCAAAGGCATCGCGCGGGGTTGGTTCGGCCAGGCAATGCCACAGTAGCGCCGCCATTTCCGCAAACGTGAGCTGACCCGCCGCCGCGCGTTCACACAGCGCGAACAGCGGGCCCAGTTCGGCTTCGGCCGCCACCAGCGCCGTAAAGCTTGGGCGCAGACGCAGCGTCTGGCCGTCCAGCACCAGTGCCGCCTCCCCCCGCAACGGGTTCACGGTCACGCTGCCACCACCGGCCCGCTGCTTTCCAGCTGCAGGCTGTAGGTGCGCTCACCATTGAAATCGCCGGCATAATCCAGCCGGGCGATCTGAAAGCGCCCGGTGATCGTGTCCCCGCTTTCGAACTGCACCTGATAATCATCGATGGTGCCGGCCAGCGCCGTGGCCTTCACCCGCGTTTCCGCGCCCGAACCGGTGAACACGCCGGAGCCTGACAGCGAGACCGATCGCACCCCTGCCCCCGACAGCAGCTCGCGCCAGCCGCCGCTGCCCTGGTTGGTCACCACCACGGTTTCGGTGTTCACCGTCAGCTGCGTCGTGCGCAGGCCGGCAACGGTGGCAAACACCGGTGGCACCGCGCCATTGCCCACCTTCAACAGGAAGGCAGCACCCTTTTCCATTGCCATGTTCTTGGTTCCTCTTGGTCAAATCTGTTCGCTGCGCAGCCGCATCTCGATCACGCCGGGCCGCCAGCTATCGACCGGCGCATTCACCCCGGCCCGCACCAGCCGGGCGTTGACGATGCGGTGCCCATCCCAAATGCCGGCCAGCGCCCGAAGCCGCGCCTCGGCCGCGCCCAGCAACGCCTGCAGCCGCGCGCCGCCCGGCCGATCATCCCAGATCGTCACCAATACCCGGTGATCATGCGCCACCTCGGTCTTGGTGCCGGCGTCGGTCACCAGGCCAGGCCCGATCACGGCATAGGGTGCCGTGGCATCGGCGGGCGGGCCGTCAAATATGCCAGTCAGGCCCGCTATATCGGCCAGCGCCGCCACCACCGCCTTCTGCATGGCCAATCCTGCCGCCATCACTCGTCTCCCGGCCACAACAGTTGCGGATCAGGCAAAGTGCTCCGGCTGCCACGCCGGCGCTGCACCACGCCCGGCCCTGAAAGGCGCAGCGCATCGCTGCCTTCATTCAGCACGCCAAGGCCCTGCCAACGCTGTGCCACCCGGCGCCGCAAACGGGCTCCTGCTGCCTGCGCCAGCTGCCGGCCGCGCGCCTTCAAACGCGCCAACACTGCCGCGCTCATGCTGGCCGCCCATCGCACCACAGGGTGGCGAAATCCCGCCGCCGCGCATCGCGTTCCACTGCGCGCACCGCCAAGATTTGGTCCCGCCAACGCAGCCGCACGTCCAGGCCCAGATCTGCGCGATCACGCATCACCACCTGCCAGCGCCGGCCCGATCGCGCCGCCTCGCCCTGCGCCTGCCGGCCCGGCGCGCCGTCGCGGTTCACCTGCGCAAACACCGTCTCCACGCTGATCCAGCTGCCCACATCGTCGGCCGCTGCATCGCGCGCCGGCTGCCAGCGCTCGATCGTCACGCGCTCGTCCAGCGCGCCTGCCTGTTCCGCCATCGCCCTCACCCCAATTGCATCCGCCGCCACGGCCGCCACAGGGCCGCCACGGCGGCGGGCGGCGGGCCGGCATCGGCGGCATCGCGGTGGCTGAAAAGATGGCTCACCAGCCGCACGATGCCGGCACGCAGCGGCTCCGGAACAGCGTTCCAATCAGGGCCCAGCCCGGCACGAAACCGCACCACCATCCCTTGCGCGGCCGGCGGCAATCCAATGAACCGCACCCAGCCGGTGCCATCGGCGCCGATGTCGCTTTCCCATGGCGTCGCCAGCGCTTCGCCGGCCAGAAACACGCCGGTGATGGCCTGCACCGGGCTGGCCTGCAGCCGTTGCCAGGCCAGATCACAGGCCAGGCGCTGCTCGCCCGCACGCTCGATCAGCCATTGGCCGATGAACGCCTCGCACAGCGCCATGGCGGTGCGGATATGCCCGGCCAGCACGGCATCTTCATCATCGCGCTCCAGCCGCAGCGCGGCCTTGCATTCGGCCAGGCCCACCACCAGCGGGCCGGCTTCTGATGTCACGACCGCCATCACCGCTCCTCCACCCGCACCACCAGGGTGCGTTCATCGCTGCTGCCATCGGAAAGCGTCACCCGGCCCGTCACGCGATAGACGTTGCCCGCCACCCCGCCCGACAGCGTGACGGCCGCGCGTCCACCCACCAGCCGCGCGCCCGAAAGCGTCAGGGCGTTGGGGGTCAGGCTGGGCGGCTCCACCTCCCAGATCGACTGGCTGATCGTGCGGCCGGCGAGATAGCCAGCGTCCCAATCCACGGCATGTTCGATCACGCCGCCGGGATCCTTCAGGAAAATGCTCATCATCACCTCGCATTGGCTGAGGGGGTGCGCAGCCTCAAAGCGGCGCGCCGATCGACACTTGCCAGCTCGCCACAGCCACACTGTTGCCGGCGGCCAGCGGCTGGGCCGGGCAGGTCGTCACATAAAGCAGCCGCTGGCCGCCAACATCGACAAGCGCGACATGATCGGCGGTGCCGGCGGCCTGCGCCACCAGCCCGGCGCGCGCCGCCACGTTCAGTTGCCGGCCACCGCCGCTGCCTGCCGCCAGGGTGAAGTCCGCTGGCGTCATCGCCGTTTCGGCCAGCGCACCAGCTTGCGCCGCGGCATAGCTAGCCGGCTGCCCGGCAAGCAGCAGCATGCGGTTGGCCCCGGCCACCACGGCCAGCGCCGCATCCAGCACTTCGTTGCTGGCGAATTTCGCCATCGGCCTTGCTCCTTTGTTCAGGGTGTTGGGTCAGCGCTCGCGCACCGGAAAAGCCGCTGTCGCCGGTCGCACCTTCAGGGCCGGTGCCAGCGCCAGATCCAGCCTGCCGCCGCTCACCAATGGCTGCGAACTGGCCAGGGGCAGCACCGCCGCCGCCGGGCTGACCAGCAGCGACGGCGATGCGAACAGCGCCAGGAAATGGGTCAGGATCATGTTGGCCCTCCCTCAACTGGCGGTTATGGCCAGGGTCTTCTCGCGCAGCACGGTCACGCCATCGGCAGCCATCAGGCGCACCGTCACGCCGCGAGTGCCGGTGAACCGCTCGCTGGCCACCAGCTTTGCCGCGCCGCGCGCCTGCACCGGCACACCCGCTACGCCTGCGCCAGCCCGGCTGGTGCCCTGCAGCGGATTTCCGGGCCGCATGGCAGCAGTGAGGTTGATCCCGCCGCGATAGGTCTGGCTGTCGTACAGCAGGCCACGCAGCGTCACTTCGGCGTTGGCTTCATCGGCCAGTTCATCGGGGCCGAACGGGTTCACCCAGTGGATTTCCACCCGCACATTGCTGGCCGGCCAGGCGCCGCCGGTGCTGGTCAGCACCGCGCGCGTACCATCGGGGGACAGCGATGCGGTGAAGCCGGTGTTGATGAAGGTCGCGCCGTTGTCCGTGCTTACCCAGAACTGCCCGGCATAAACCGCCGCGCCGTCCAGCGTGCGCACCGCGCGGGCCAGTTCGACCTCGATGATGGTCCGCACGCCGGCATCGCGCCACCACGCGCCCACCAGGCGCGGGCCGTGGGCCTTGATGCGCCGATCATAGGCCCAGGCCAGCACGCGGCCAAAGCCACGGCCAAGCCGGCCCTGCCCCACGTGGTTGCCATCGCTGTTGCCGTTGGCGCCGGGATCCGGCACGCCCAGCGAGGTGTTGTAGGCCGGGTGGCCGCTGCCAGTGCCATCGTTCACCACATCCTGCCACGATGGCCCCAGCCAGCCCCGCGCGCCCAGCTCGTTCACGAAATCCACGTGCCGGCTGCGCACGCTTGGTCCAGCGTTGATATCGGGCAGGCTGCGGTGGAACCGCCACGGCGGGATGATCAGCCAGGGCGCATTCGGGCTCTGGCTGAACCGCGCGTCGATGGCGGCGCGATAGCCGGCACGCTCCGCGCTATCCAAACCGATACCCGGCGACCACATGATCATATGGGCATCCACAAAGCCGCCGCCCGCGCCGCCCAGGCAGAAGGCGAAGAAGCTCACCACACCGCTGTCGTTGCCGTTGGCCACGCCAGGCGGGGTGGGCGTTGCCGGCCCCATGAACCGCCAGGTGGGATCGCCATCGGGAATCGGATCGTTCGCCGTCCACTGGCTCATGGCGTGGGTGTTGATCGCCATGTTGCAGATCATCAGCGGGTGGCCGGGATTATGGGTGTTCCATTCGTTGAGGAACAGGATGGCACCTTGGCCGATCGCCGGGGTTTCGCCGCTGCGCAGCCGGCCATAAACCGGGCTGGGCGCGGCATAACTGCCGCCGCTGCCGCCGTTGGCATACATGTTGTTCAGGCGCATCGCCACGCCCTGCGCGCCGCTGGCCACCTGTGCGCTCACCAGATTGGGTCCGAGCGCCGTTCCGCCAAAACCGGTGCGCACCGAGAGCGCCATCGCCGATTGGCCGTGCATCAGGATGCGCGTGCCGGAAAGCCAGTCTTCGGACGCCGTGGCCAGCGCCGGGGTGGCCACATCGCGCACGCGCAGGCGGTAGGGGCCGCCAACGGGCACGATATCGGTGTCGGTCCAGTTGCCGGCGCTCATCACATCCACCGGTGCCCAATCCAGGCCGGGCAGCGCGTTGCCGGTGGCCACGCTTTCCCAGCGGCGTTCCAGTGCCGTGGCGCCGGCCTGATAGGTGCCGCGCGAGGTCCACGCCACCGCGCCGCGGCCGGGGATGAACTTGTCCCCGGTCTCCGCGATCGACGGCACCCCACCCAACCAGTGCGAGGGCGCGATGCTGGCCACATCGGCCAGGCCGCCCGGCGAGCCCTGCTCGGTCAGATCGCCGGGCGTGGCGCCGGTGTTGGCTAGGCCAGCAGCCAGGGTTCGCAGCGTGAAACGATATTCGGCGCGGCCCTTGCCCTGCCCGCCATTTTCCACCCGCAGGTTGGGATAATCGCTGGCCGAAAGCGATCCGGCGTTCTGCCCTTCGATCAGCGTTTCATAGGTCAGCACCGGCCCGCCGCTGGTGCGCGCCAGCGCCTCGATCACGGCATGGTGCGGGCGGTTGTTCACCGTATCCCAGGGGAAATCCCCGGTCACGTACACCACCTCTTCCATCGCCACATCCTGCGGCGTGCGGATGGTGCCTTGCCGCACGAACACTTGGTTGAAGATGCGCTGGGTGGTGCCGGTGATGAAGCTGGCACCGCTGGCCGTCGCGCCAACCTGGCTGGACGCGCTGCCGCCCACCGGGCAGACGGCGGCGAAATTTCGCCACACAGGGCTGGCGTTGGTGCCGGCGTTGCAAACGCCGGTGACCACCAGATACACAGTGCCGACAACAAGTTGCGGAATGCTGTTGATCACGCCTTCGCTGCCGGGCCAGGCCGCCGCGACACTGTTGTCCTGCACCTGCAACCGAAGCGGCGCCGTGGCCGAGGCGCCGCCGGGAATGCGCGTGACCCAATCCTGCGTCGTGCCGAACGTGCCGGTGTCGCCAAAATCCCAACCCAGC
Organism: Sphingomonadales bacterium 32-65-25; assembly: GCA_002280855.1. Classification (GTDB taxonomy): domain Bacteria; phylum Pseudomonadota; class Alphaproteobacteria; order Sphingomonadales; family Sphingomonadaceae; genus Sandarakinorhabdus. Next base: position 156,230 of record NCEU01000003.1, read on the forward strand.
ATGGCAAAGCGCTGGTTGAGCGCGCCATAACCTGCCGGCAAGCGCACGAAGAACGCCCGCCAATGTCCCACAACGTCGCCGCCGAACGGACCAGTGGAAAGGGCGGTGAGGAAGTTGCGCTTCGTCACTTGAGACGAAAGCCGCAGATCGGATTGCCCGACATTCGCGACACCGATAGCCATCAGCCGTTCACCACTGCTAGGCCGGCTTCGTCACCGCTGACGGCGGTGGTTTCAACCAGCGTGAAATAAGCCCCGGGCGGAGCATTGATGGGCGTAAGCGTGCCGACCGTCACAATAGTCCACCCAGTCGCAACGCTGGTGCCAGACAGCGTGAAATCAGCCTGGCCCTGCGGCGGCGCTTGCACATAACGCGCCCCGCCGATGGCCCCGATCCGGCCGACATGGCCGATCAACCCGATCATCAGGCCACCGGCATGATGGTCAGGCTGCCATCACTGGCGCCATCGCGGATGAAGCTGACGAACTGCCCGCTGGTCAGCCGCAGGTGGAATTTCTCGTCGGCGGCCAGCGGGATCGATCCGGGGCCGATGCTGGCGCTCACTGCGCTGTCACCCACACGGAAGAAGCCGCGCACGCTGGCGTGCAGCAGCACCTCGCTGGCAGCCACCGCCGTCGATCGCACCTGGCCGCTGCCGGCCGTCGTCAGCCGCTGCCCACTGGCATAAAGATAGGCGCGGGTCGTGGTGGCAAGCGTCTGCACCGTCACCGGCAGGCGCGATCCCTCGGAATCCGCCACGGCAATCACGCTGTTGTCGGCACCGAACGCCAGCTTGGCATAAGGAAAATGCACCCCGCCCACCTCGTCGGTGGCAAAGGCGATGCCGCCGGCAGGAGCGATGATATTGTCGGGCATGAGGGGTCTCCTCCCCGGCGGCAATCCGCCGGAGCTTGTGAACGCTGCAAGGAAAAAGGGGTGGGCGCTGCCGCAGGGGGGAACGGCAGCGCCCCTTCATCCGCCTTAGACGGAGAAGCGCATCAGCTTGATCGCCCGGCTGTCCAGAACGGTGCCGCCCACGCGGCGGGTGGCATAGAAGTGGACATAGGGCTTGTTGCTGTACGGATCCTTCAGCACCGTGGTCTCGGCACGCTGGCTGATCAGGTAACCGGCCTGGAAATTGCCGAAGGCGATCGACAGGCTATCGGCCGCCACATCCGGCATCGCATCCACTTCCACCACGCGATGGCCCAACAGCGTCTGCGGCTGATCCGGGCCCAGGCCCGGCTGCCAGATGAAGGCGCCATCGGTGGTCTTGAACTTGCGGATGCGCGCCAGCGTGGCGCTGTTCATCACCCACACCGCGCCCTGGCGATAGGGGCTGGCCAGCGCATGCACCATGTCGATCAGACGATCCTGCGGGTTCGACGCGGCGAAATTGCCGGCCGCGCCCGACGTGATGAACTGCAGCGTGCCGAACGGCCGCGTCAGATCCGCGGTGGCGGCAGTGGGTGCCGTCAGGAACCCGCGGGGCTTGTTCACCCCATCGCCGGTGACGAACGCTACGCCTTCGGCACGTGCAAATTCGCGGCCGATCTCCTCACCCAGCCAGGCTTCCACATTGAAGCCGGCATCGTCCAGCATCGCTTGGCTGGCGGCCGGATTGGCATAAAGCTCACCCATCGGCGGCGCGATTTCCGAAAAGTTCGGCGTTTCCGTTTCCGGGCGGGCCTGCGTTTCCGATACCCAGCCCGAAACCACGCCACTGGTGGTGATCAGCCGGCGATAGGCGGACGAACCGATATCCACCACCTGGGCAATGCTGCGGATCGGCGATGCGGCCAGCAGCACGCGGTTGATGACGGCATCGATTTCCAGCGGCACACCAAGGCCGCCCTTGGCCGGCGGCGTGATGGTGACCGCCTTGGCCTCCAGCGCCGGGCGCGTCAGCGGTGTTTCCACCATGGGCGACGCAACTTCGGCCGCATCGAACACAGCGGCCAGCGGATCAGTCTTCAGTTCAAGCATCCTCATTCTCCTCTTGCCAGCCCAGCACCTGTGCCTCCCGTTGCATCGGGAAGGTCACCAGTGACACTTCAACAAGTTCGATCCGCTCAAGGCGGCGGCCGCCCCGGGTCGGGCTGGCCGCCTTGACCCGGTATCCAAAACTCAAGCCCGAAAGCGCGCCGGCCTGCACCAGTGCCGCGGCCTCCGCCCCGCGCCCCTGCGGCACGATGCGCGCTGTGATGCGCAGCCCGCGGGCATCTTCCCTCAGACTATCAACGAACCCAATTGGTTCATGCGGCTTGTGCTGCCACAGCAAGGGGATCGGCGCTGCCGCCTCGGCAAAGGCGCCAGGCATCACCACGTCGCCGCCCTTGTCAGGCACGGCAAACACGCTGGCATATCCAGCGATGCGCAGAGCACTCATGGCTTTTCGCCCTGGAGGAGCCCCAGCTTGAAACTCAGCCCCAGCAGCAGCAGCGCCACGATGGAGCGCATCAGCCACCCGACAAAGCTGCGCAGCGCCGATTTCTTCACGTCACGCCAGCCCTGCACCAGTTCGCGCAGTTCCTGGATGTCGTCGCCGGCCTTCTCGTCCATCAGGCCCAGCCGCTTCAGCGCTCGCGCCGCGCCGGCTTCGGCGGCTTCTTCAACGATGGCCTGCATCGTGACCCGCGCGGCGCCCTGGCTTTCCGCCTGCGCCACCAATCCTTCCAAAATGCCCGTCATTGGCCATCCTCCAGCCCAAGAATCCGCCGTTTTTCAGCCGGATCGAGGAAATCGGCAGCGCTCACCTGCGCCCACAACCGTTCCCGATCTTCCGACAGAGCGGGCACGGCATCACGGTCCACTTTCAGCACCAGGCCGGGCCACCACCATTGCAGGTGCATCGCCAGCGCGGTGAGCACCCGGGTGAGCAGCGGGAGCAGCGTCAACCGCCACAGCGCCACATTCGCTTCGCGATAATTGGCGTAGGTATTGTCGCCTTTCATGCCGAGCAGCAGCGGCGGCACGCCCAACGCCAACGCGATGTCCCGCGCCGCCGCCTCGCGCATGCCGGCAAAATCCATCTCCGCCGGCGACAGGCTGAGTGCCTGCCAGTTCAGCCCACCTTCCAGCAACATCGGCCGCCCGGCATTGGCGGCCCCTGCAAATGCGGCCTCCATCTCCGCCTTCAGCCGCTGGAACTGGTCCGGGCTCAGCGTCGATCCATCACCAGGCTGGTACACGAGTGCGCCGCTGGGCCGTGCCGCATTGTCGAGCAGCGCCTTGTTCCAGCGCGTCGCGGCGTTGTGCACCGCCACCGCCGCAGAAGCCGCACCCAGGCAACCGGCGCCATGATGATCATCGGTCGGGTGGAAACTGCGGATATGCAGCAGGCCACCGTTCGCGCCCACCGGATAGCGCCGCACAGCACCGCCGGCACGATAGACATGCGCCGCTGGCCAGCCTTCGCCATCCACCTCGATGCTCACCCGTTCCGGGCGCAGCGCAAACAGCGCTGCCGGCAGGCCATCAGCGCCCACCGCCACGTCGATGTAGGCATTGCCGTGCAGCAGAATGTGGCCCGCCAGCGTTTCCAGCAGGCCCGGCCCCGAGGCGCCAAAGCCGCAGCTGTGCAGCAGCGCCAGCGCCGGGTGATCGCCCGGCGAACTGACCACCGGCGCACCGCCGGCACTTTCGGTCACCATGCGGATGGCCCGCGCCGCCACCGGGTTGGCCAGGAACGCAGCATGCACCTGGCCGGCATAGCTGCCGCCTTCGTCCACCAGCGGCGTCGCCCAACTCGGAATGCGCGGCCCTGCGCCAGGCGCAGCAGATTTCGTCCGCAAGAACGGCAATCGCATGACTGATAACCTTTTTGGTTTAAAGATTGCGAATGGTCGGCAGGCCGGCCCGGTCCGCCAGCAACAGCGCTGTCAACGCCCACACACAGGCATCAGCCCGATCAGGCGACGCTCCCGGCCCGGCATAGCGGCCATCGGCGAGCAGCCCGCACAGCTGGTCCTCCAGCGCCGGAAAGACCCCGGCATGAAACACCCGGCCTTCGCCGTACAGCGCTGCCACCGGTTCGGCCCGGGCAACCTTGCCGCGGCTGGCCCGCACGGTCAGCACCGGCAGTGCCGTATCAACTGATTTCAGCGTTGCCACCACCATGTCACCACCCTGGTTCACCTCGGCAATCACCCGGTCTGCCTGCCAGCGATCGGCGGCCTTCACCACGGCCCGCGCCCATTGTTCGGGGCGCTGCCCGGTCACGCTGGCATCATCCAGCACCCAGGCATGGCCATCGCTGCCGAGCGCCGCGACCACGATCCCGCAGGTGCCGCCGGCGGCCGGCGGATCAACGCCCACCACCACCCGTACCAAGCCTTCCGGCATCGCCGCCCGTTGCCGCTCGATCAAAACGCGGGTCCACAACGCACCGGCCAGATCGTCCACGATTTCACCCGCCAGTTCCTGGCGGCCGGTTGCCGTACCGCCAAAGCGCTTCTCCATACGTGCCAGATAGGCTCGTGGAAGATTGGCTTCGTTATCTGCTGTGTGGCCGCGTGTGACCACCACGCCGGCTTCGGCAATCAGCGCCTTCAGCCAAGCCAGCGGCAGCGGCGTCGTGGTGAGCAATATCTGCGGCGCAGCACCCAAACGGGTCGCCATGCGCAGGTTCATCACCGTATCCTCACCGCCGGGCCAGTGGGCAAATTCATCCCCCCAGGCAAAATCGAACTGGCCGCCACGCAGGCCATTAGGCTCCGCCCCCGAATAAAGTCGGGCCTCGCTGCCATTGCCCCACAACAGGCGCTTGGCGCTGGGCTGCCATGTAAGTTGTTCACCCGGCGGCAGCCTTGCCAGCAGGCCGGATTCACCTTCGACCATCACGGCGCGGGCCACATCCAGCGTGGGTGCCACCAGCGCGATGCGGCGCGGCCGTGTGCCAGCGGCGCGGGCATGAACCCATTCGGCACCCGCATGAGTCTTGCCAAAGCCACGCCCGGCCAGAATCACCCAGATGCCCCAATCACCGTCCGGTGGGGACTGGGCGGCACGCAGGCTGCCGGCACCCCCCAGCCAGTCTAGCAGTTTCTCCTCGCCATGGCGGCGCAGCACCCGGCGGCGGAAATCCATCGGCAAGGCACGGAAGAGTTCAATCAGAGGAAGGCCATCGCCCGCATCCGCCATCAGGCACACTCCGGCTGCGCCGGTTGCAACCGGTCTCACGTCGGGAGAAATGGTTCAGCCGGCCGGGCTCACTTGCCGGCGTCGGTCAGCCCAGCCAGCGCCCGCAGTTCGGCCCGCAGCCGGGCTGCCCCGGCACCATCGTAAGGCCGGGCGGCGCCCTTGTGCGTCACCGGTTTGTCGCGCCGGGCCACGATGGCAAGCGCAAGCCTTGTATCGATCATGCCTGATCCCACCACTGCCTTGCGCGCGGGCTTGCCCACTTCATCTGTCGGCTGGGTCGTGTCGCTCAACAATGCCGCCAGCACCCGGCTTTCCACCCGTTCCCAGGCATAGTTCACCGCGGCCAGCCATTCCGCCGCAAAGCCCGGATCGGCATCGCGGTGGCGGAACAGCACGAACAGCGGCAGGCCCAGTTGATCAGCGGCGACGGCCGGATCGCCATGGCGGGCCAGCAGTTCCAGAAAGGCCATGCGATCCTTGCGGCCGCCCACCAACCGCCGGGCTTCGCGGGTGCCCGGCCGATGGCGGCTGCGCTCTGCCGAGCGGTTGCGCGGCTTGCCGGCCAGAGTGGCAATTTCAATGGTCGCAGAGACGGCAGCAGCCATCGCTGGCGCGGCAAGCGCATCTAGCATGCAGGAAGCTCCTGGAGGGCAGCGGGTTCAACCCTGTTCAGGCCGATTCCGCAGGCATGCCGTTTTAATAACCAAAAGCGTTACGCTTGTCAATATAAAAGTGCCTATTTGGTTATTTTGTCTAGTGTCGCCACCACCCTCGCAGCGAAGCGCGGCATTGGGAAAGGCGCGGCCGGCAGATCGAAGCCGCGTCGGATCACGATGATGTTCCTCCCCGGCACGATCACCGCATACTGCCCGCGATTGCCATTCATCGCATAGGTACCCGCAGGCAATGCCGGCACCGCATCATGCGCGCCCAGCCCACCCCACCGCCAGAATCCGGCACCATAGCCTTCGGGCCGGCCGTGCGGCTGGGTCATTGTCGCGGCTTCCACAAATGCCGGCCAATCGGTAGGCAGCAGTTGCTGGCCCCCAATCTTGCCGCCGTTCTGGTACAGCAGCGCCAGCCGCGCCAGATCGCGCGCTGTCATCCACACCTGGCTCGACAGCACAAAATCGCCCTGCCAGTCGGTTTCCGGCGTAGTTCGGGTCATGCCCAGTGGCCACAGCAGTTCGGTGAACGGGAAGGCCAGCGCCGCGTGGCGGCCACCATCCTTCGCCAGAGTGCGCGAAAGGGCCAACCCGGCCAGCATGATATCGTTGTTGCTGTAATTAAAATGGCTGCCCGGTGCGTGCTCCAGCGGCATCGCGGCCGCCGTCTGCGCCACCAGGGCACCACCCACATACACCTCGTCGGTGCGATTGCCCGGCCCGGCCGTCCACAGCCCGCTGTTCATGCGCAGCAGCTGGTTCCAGCTGATGGCGGCGCGCGGATCGCCGGCACCCTGCCACTGCGGCACCAGTGCCGGCTGTTTCACGTCCACCAGCCCCTTCTGCACCGCCCGGCCCACCAGCGTGGCGGTCAGCGATTTGGCCACGCTCCACGTGCGCTGCGGCGTGTGCATCGTCCAATCGGCGCGATAACGTTCGGCGATGATCTTGCCGTCCCTCAGCACGATCACCGCCGTGGTGCGATCACTGGCAAAGGCCGTCGCCACCACTTCATCGAGCGCGGCGAGGGCCTTGCGCTTCTTCAGCGGCTGCACGGCGCCGGCATCGCCCACTGGCCAGGCCATGGCATCGGTTGCCGCCAGATCGGGTGCCGTCAGGCCCGGCACCAACCGCGGCACCGCGGCCGCCGCTTCCGGCCGGGCACCCGGCGGCAGCTGCGCACAGCCCAGCAAGGGCCGCCACACCGCGATGCGTGGCGGCATATTGTTGGCGAAAGGAACCGATACGGTTCGCGCTGCTTCGTCGATGGTGGCGGGCAGCGTGGTCACGCTGTCCTGATACTCGCGATAGATGCCGGTCAGATCATCGCGGGTGATACTGGCGACATCCTGGCCGGCATTCCAACGCCCGGAACACAGGAAGGCCGCCTTGTAGCCGGCTGCCAGCGCCAATTTGTGCGGGTCGTCCGCCGCAGCCGCCGGGGCCGCCAGCAATGCCAGCGCAATGATTGCCTGCTTCATGCCATCAAGGCTCCCCACACGCCGGCCATCAACATGCCGGCGCGCATGTCGCCCACGGTGGTGCCGGCCATCTTGTTCATCACGTAACTCATGCACAACCGCGCATCCATATCGCACACCACCAACGATCCGCCGTAACCACCCCAGAAGATCGTATTGGGGTTGGGCATCGGCCGCGTCGGCCCGGCCAGGCCATAGCCCATGCCATAGCGCACCGGCATGTTCAGCACCTGGTCGTGCCCTTCGATCTGCAATTCCAGCGCCTTCTTCACGCCGGCTTCGCTCAGCAACCGCTTGCCGCCGGCCACACCGCCATTGGCCATCAGGGTTTGCACCGCCGCGACCGAGCGCGCATTGCCGTGGCCACCTGCAGCCGGGATTTCCGCCGCCCGCCAAGCCCGGGTGCGCGTATCAATCGGGTTGATCGGCGGGTTGGTCGCCATGTTCTTGGCCAGCGCCGATTGCGGCCCGTCGCTGATGGAAGCGCCCTGCGGCGGCGGCACCAGATCGGCAACGCGGCCATCGTGGGCCGCATCCAGCCCGATATGGAAATCGGCCCCCAACGGCCCAGCGAGCTGTTCGGCAAACACCGTGCCCAGCGACTTGCCGGTGATGCGCCGCACCACTTCACCCACCAGATAGCCCTGCGTCACCGCATGATAGCCCGGCGCAGTGCCCGGCTCCCAGAACGGCGCCTGTGCGGCGAGGCGATTGGTCACCAGTTCCCAATCATACAAATCGGCCGGCTGCATCGGCTCGTGAAAGCCCGACAGGCCGGCGGCGTGGCTCATCAGTTGCGCGACGGTCACGTCCTGCTTGCCGGCCGCGGCGAACTCCGGCCAGTAATGCGCCACCTTCTCCTCGAAGTTCAGTGCGCCCTGATCGGCCAGCCACAGCGCGGTGAGCGCCGTCATCGTCTTGGTGGTGGAATAGACGTTGACGATCGTGTCACGTTCCCAGGGCCGCGTCTGTTCGGCGTCCGCCCAGCCGCCCCACAGATCGATCACCGGCTCGCCATCGATGGTGGCGGCAAAACTCGCACCAATATCATCACCGCGCGCGAAGGCAGCCGCAAAGGCGCCGCGCACGGCTTCGAATTTGGGATGCACAAAACCCTGCACGTCACTCATGTCACCATCTCCTCGGGCAGGGGCGATGGCCCCACCAGTTCACGATATAGTTTCAGCGCATAACGGTCCGTCATGCCAGCCACGAAATCACCAACATGCCGGGCACGCGCCGGTTCGTCAGTCGGGCAGGCGCTCGCCCAATCACCGGGCAACCGCCCCGGATCGGCGTGAAGCGCATTGAACAACCCCTCTACCACCGCTTCGGACGGATCGCGGAGCCGGGCCACTGCCGGCGCACGATACATGCGTTCGCGCAGGAAGGCTTTCAGCACCTGCACCTCGGCCATCAACCCGCTCGACAGGCCCGCAGTCGTGTGGCCGGCGCCGCGAATATCCTCAACGCAGGCCGCATCAATCGCCGCCAGCCGCGCGCGTGTGGTGGTGAGCAGATCGTCCACCATCCGCCCGATCTGTTCGCGCACCAGTTCCGGCACCAGCCGCCGCCGCGCCGAAACACCGGGCCAGCGCCGCGTGACCGCACGCCAGCAATCCGCAACAAAAGGCACCGCAGCGGTGACATCCTCGATCCCGAACAGGCCGGCGCGGATGCCATCATCCAGATCATGATTGTCGTACGCAATATCGTCGGCAATCGCGGCAATCTGCGCCTCCAGCCCGGCATGACTGGTCAAATCCAAAGGCCAGGCCGCGTCCACCCCGGCCAGCGCCCAGCCCGGTTCGTAAATCGGCCCGTTGTGCTTGGCCAGGCCCTCCAGCGTTTCCCACGTCAGGTTCAACCCGTCGAACCCTGGGTGCCGGCATTCGAGTTTCGTCACGATGCGCAGCGCATGGCCGTTGTGATCAAAGCCACCCCACGGCGCCATCACCCGTTCCAGCGCGTCCTCGCCGCTATGGCCAAACGGCGGGTGACCCAGATCGTGCGCCAGCGCCAGCGCCTCGGTCAGGTCTTCATCCACCGCCAAGGCGCGGGCTAGGCTGCGGGCGATCTGCGCCACTTCCAGGCTGTGGGTCAGCCGCACGCGAAAATGATCGCCATCGGGGGCGACAAACACCTGCGTCTTATAGCGCAGCCGCCGGAACGCGCCGGCATGGATGATGCGGTCACGATCGCGCGCGAACGGGCTGCGCGTCGCCGAGGCCGCCTCGGGGTGGAGGCGGCCGCGTGATGCCTGCCAGTGGGTGGCGTAGGGGGCGAGGGTCAATGCCTCACCCTCACTTCACCGTCCCGGCCGCCTTCAGCGCATCCACCTTGCCCGCGTCATACCCCAGCTCCGCCAGGATCGCGTCGGTATCGGCCGTCTTGGTCATGCGCGGCGCATCGCTCACCGTGGCGGAATAACGCGGCGCCGGGGCCGGCTGCATCACGCCGTCAGCCTCCACAAACGTCCCGCGCGCGGCGTTGTGCGGGTGATGCGGCGCTTCGCTCATGCTCAGCACGGGCGCGAAGCACACGTCGGTCATCTCCATGTCCGCACACCAGTCATCGCGCGTGCGCGTCTTGAACAGCGTAGTCAGCCGCTCCTTCAGCGCTGGCCACTGCGCCGAATTCATCTGCGAGGCAAAATCGGCATCATCCTTCAGCCCGGTCTTTTCCAGCAGCAGCGCATAGAATTGCGGTTCCAGGCTGCCGATGCTTATCCACTTGCCGTCGGCGCATTCATAGGTGTCATACATGTGGGCGCCGGTATCAAGCAGGTTCACGCCACGCTCGTCCTTCCAGATGCCGTTGGCGCGGAAACCCCAGATCATCGCCATCAACGCGGCGGCGCCATCGGTCATCGCGCAATCGATCACCTGGCCCTGGCCGGTGGTCTTGGCGTGCAGCAGTGCACTCACCATGCCAAACGCCAGCATCATGCCGCCGCCGCCGAAATCGCCGACCATGTTGATCGGCGGCGTTGGCTTCTCGCCCGCCCGGCCATAGGCGTGCAGCGCGCCGGCCAGCGCGATATAGTTGATGTCGTGGCCCGCCGCGTTGGCGTACGGCCCGAACTGGCCCCAGCCCGTCATCCGGCCATAAACCAGCTTCGGATTGACCGCATGGCACTCCGCCGGCCCCAGCCCCAGCCGCTCGGTCACGCCGGGGCGGAAGCCTTCGAACAACGCATCGGCGGATTTCACCAGATCAAGCACCAGCGCCTTGCCTTCGGCGCTCTTCAGATCCACCCCGATCACCCGCCGGCCGCGCAGCAGCGGATCACGCGCATCGATCCGCGCACCGGGCCGATCCACCCGGATCACCTCTGCGCCATGATCGGCCAGCATCATGCCGGCAAACGGCCCCGGCCCGATCCCGGCCAGTTCGATGATCCTGATTCCCTGCAGCGGCCCAGCCATATTCATCACTCCCCAAGCGGTTATGCCCCACCCGTGCCACGGCGGGCGGCGAAGGCCAAGCTGTTGGCGATGGGAGGACGCACGCAGCGCCGGCGCCCAGCATGAGGCTTGCCGCCCGCAACAGGCCATGCGAAACAACATGACGAATTGGTAATGTGGTGCGCTGATGCGGTGGTTGATGTGGATGGCAATGCTGCTGTGGCCGGCTGTAGCCGCTGCGCAGGCGCCGCCCCCCGAACTGGTGGTGAATGCGGATGCGCCGGTCTCGGTCTGGATCAACGGTCTTGACGTTTCGCTGGCGGTCAGCACCGCCACGATTGATCATGTGACCCTGAACGACACGGTGGCGCAGCGGCTGGGGCTGAGCACGGCGCCGCCCGACAACAAGGGCGACCTGTTCATTGGCGGCGTGGTCGCCTTGCAGGGGCGGCACGGCAGCGCCTGGCTGGCCCATGCCCAGCGTCTTCAGCGCCAGCAGCTGTACTGGTTTCCGGGGCTGTCGTCCCTGCCGCTGGCCGGCACGATCGGGCCCTTTGCGCTGCCGCACCAACGCATCCGCATATCGTGGCAGGCGGCGACAGAGGCCGGACAATCCACGCCCACATCCCTCGCCCTGCAACTGGTGGGCGATATCGATCACGCGGCCTATGGCTTTGGGCTGATGGAAAACCGCATGCTGCTGATCGGCGTGGATGTGCGCACCCGGCGGACATTGCCGCTGGTATCAGCGGCATCCGGGGCTGATCTGGCCGAACTGCTGGGCGGCAGGCTGGTGGGCGAGCCGTGGCAGGAAGAGATTGTGCTGGGCGTGAAGCGCCCGGTGCGGCGGCTGGAACTGGATGAGCCACTGGAGATCGGCACTATCCAGATCCGCGCCGTGGCGGTGCGCCAGGGCGGCCCGCGCGATGGCACGGCCCGGCTGGCACCGGGGCAGATCATCCCGTTCGATGCCGAGGAAGATCCCGGCATCGCGCAGGTGCGCGGCCGCATCGTGCGCAAGCGCGGGGTGGCGCGCTATATCGTGCTCACGCGCACCCAGCTCGAAGCCTATGGCTGTTCAAGCCTGCTGATCGACAAGCCGGCGCGGCTCTGGGAATTGGCGTGCACGGCGCCCGCCGCACCGCCGCCGCCAACGCCCGCGGCGCCATCATCGCCCGTGCCGGCGGCACCGGCGGCGGCTTTGGTCAGCGATGTGTTGCCGCCAACCGCGCCGCTGGAACTGGCGCTGGATGCGCCGCTGCCGGTGGCGATCGACGGGCAGGCGTTCGCCCTGCAGCTGGGCGATGGCGGCCTTGCCGGACTGCTGCTCAACCGCAACGCGGCAGACAGGGTGGCGTGGCGGCGTCTCGCACCGCTGGGCCAAGCGGACGATTTGGAACGCTGGCTGCAGCAACAGGCTGGCCCCGGCGGCGGTGTGGCCAGCCTTCCTGTGCTGCCCCCCCGCGTGGCTGGCAGCCGTGACCAGAAGGTTGCATCGGGCGTCACGTTGACATCGCTTGATGTTCATCTGGCGCTGGGCGGCCGCAATGGCCGGATCGACGCCACCTGGCTCACGCGGCAGCTTCCGTTGGGTTCAGCCGTGCTGAACGAACAGGCCCGTGACGGCACCATTGCCCTAGCGGCCCTGCCTGTTCCCCGGCTGCGCTTGCAGCTGGCCACGCCGCCCCCGGCCGGCACGGGCGGCGTGCTGGCCTTGCCGATTGCCGATCGCTCGCACGACCAGTCGGTGATGGGGGTGGCGACGCTGCCCGGGTTCAACCCGCTGTTTGTGGGACTGGACCTAGGAACCGAACAGGCCGAACCGATCGTGTCGATGGCGTTGGGCCACGACCTGATGCGCCTGCATGGCGGTGTGTATGATGGCCCAGCCTGGCGCCGGCGAATGTCCGAGCATCGCCAGCGCAGGCTACAGCGCCTGCAATTGGCAAAGCCGCTGGTGATCGGGCCGCTGCGCTTTGATGCCGTGCTGGTGGAAATCGTGCCGCTGCTGCCCGAATATCTGCGCACGATCAGCGGCCGGAGAGACCCGGGCGGTTGGCCTGCGAACAGGCCGTGGCCCGATTTCAAGGGCGTCGCCGGCTTGGAACGCGAACTGCGGCTCACGCGGACGCAGTTGCGCGCCGCCGGCTGCCATGCACTGGCGGTGGACAAGCCGGCACGATCCTGGGTGCTGGACTGCTCCGGGCCAATGGGCGCCACCGACGCGATCTTTCCGACGCAATTTCAGCCTTATTCCCAATAATGAACAGTAATGACACGCACATGCCATTGTATGAAACCGCCATAAGGGATGAACACATCACAGCTTATCTTGCGACTCTCTAAGAACAGGCATAGCCTTCTCAAGTGCCAGGTCGGACAACCTGCGACGAGAATCTCATGGATTCAGTCGCTTGTGGGAGGTTACCGACATGCCAACTGTGAAATATTCCCTGACGCTTGCTGGCGCTGGCCCGAATGAGGCCGTGCCCACGCTCGCCATCTATGCGCTGCCCGATGGCAAGCCGCCGCAGAAGATCGCCACGGCCGATGGCGGCAGCATCAGTTTCGATCCCGCCAAGGTGAAGGGGATGACTCTGGGCATCGGCCCAGACGCCGATCCGGCCACCATCGATACCGCCAGCCTGATGCGGGTGCGCGCCGATCAGGTGCTCGATCAGTGGGCACGCGCCGGCATCACCTTGCCCCGCGAACGCTGGTGGCAATTGCTCACCGAAACCATCTGCGTTTCGGGTGATGTGAAGAAATGCCGGCCCTGGTTTCTGGCGCCGCCCTATATCAAGGCGCGGCCGCTGCCGGCCAAGCTGGGCGTGCAACTGCGGCCCGAAGTGGCGAGCGGTTTCGATCTTTCGGCGTCTTCCATCATGCTGCCGCAGCGCTGCCTGCCGCTGTGCGATGGCGTGGTGGAAATTCACGAGCGCGTGTGCTGCTGCCCCACCATCGATTGGCGTGATCTGATCGACCGGCTGCGCGATCTGCTGGATGATCTGCCCATATTGGTACGCTGGCCCGATCCGCCGATCCCTGATCCGGGGCCCAGAATACCCGGCGGTTTCCCCGGCGTCATTCCGCGCGGCATCGGACCCGGTCCGCGCCCGCCAATTGGCACCATCCCATCGGTTGCTGATCTGCGCCGCATCGCGCCGCGCCTCACGCCCCGTCCGGCGCCCAGCCTGCCGCCAGCCCCCGAACTCACCCGCACCGTGCCATCGGAGCGCATTTACGAGGATTACCAGGCGCTGCTGAAAATCCGCCCCACCGAAGTGGCGACCTTTGTGGACAAGCGCCCCTATCTTTCGGCCTATCTGTGCCGCTGCACCAGCCGCAAGGTGGGCGAAGTGCCGATTCAGCCCAATGGCGATTTCGATTTCTGCTACCGCCGCCCGCGCCGACTGCACAATGCGCGCGAACGCTGCCACACCGTGTTTGCCTATCGCGTGAAGCAGAAGATCGGCCCGTTCTGGATCACCGTTTATGATGGCGTTGCCGGCCAGGATTATTTCGGCGCCGGCGAGGAAGCGCACTTGCGCACCTCGCACCCGCTGGCGCGGCCGTGTGGCGATGGCCCCACCCCGCCCGATGAAGGCGATGGCACCGCGTTCGTGATGCTGGAACATGTTGGCGGCTCGCATCACTTCAACTTCCCGGCCCAGACCGGCCTTTCCAACATGGCCAATCTGGGGGCAGACAGCGGCCTGATCGATTTCGGCACCGCAACCGATTGCCCGTGGGCCACCACCTTGGGGCTGCGTTTGTGGTCGTCGAAACAGCTGGATGGCATCGTCGTCTATTACCGCTTCAAGGCGGTGCCGGTGGATGGCTTCGGCAATCCGGTCGGCACGCCGGTAACCCTCACCGGGCCGGTGAGTTGGCAACGCTTTGTCAGCGTTGGCGGGCAGATCGTCACCCAGCCGGAAAGCCTGGCCGCTGAGCCCGCCACGGTGGGCGGTGAAGTTGGCCTGTATCGCATGCCCTACTGGACCAACGGCAACGATTGGCTGTCGGGACAGTATCACCAGCTGTGGGACACGCGCTCCCCGCAGTTCCCGGACGGCAAATATATGCTGATCCTGGAACTGTTCGGCCCCGGCGGCGCCCGCATCAAACCGGCCAGTGCGCCGGCCGGCGATCCCGGCACGGCCCGCCCGTTCCAGTTCCGCCGCTGGACCGCGCCCACCGTCACCGCCAACGTGCCGTTTGCCGATTGCGGCCACGTGTTCTGGGTGAACAACAAGCCGGTGGACGGCGACATTGTTGATCTGCGCAAGGATCACATCGCCAGCATCGACGAATGCCAGTTCATGTCTGGTCCTGGCACCACCAAGGTGTCGGTGGGCTTCCGCGCCTTCCATGCCAATGGCGTCACCACCGGCGGCGGGCCGGGAGACACCAACAGCTTCATGGCCGGCTATGCGCTCACCTGGCAACGCGGCCTGAACGGGCCAAGCGGCACCATCGAAACGGGGAGCGCCGATCAGGGCGAAGCCGGCGCAGAGGAATCAAACGCGCTGGCGTTCGCCGATCTGCTCGGCACCCACAAACGCTGCACCTTCTCGGTGCATCTGCACGTGGACGCCAAGCACACCAATGGCGGCGCCTTCATCGACGCCTATGACTATCACGAGACGGCCAGTTTCGCGCTGGAGATCAGCTGACCAGCGCGCGGCGAGGGCGGAGCCGGGTGGACGGGTTTCGGCCCGATCACCCGGCTTTGCCGTTGCCGGCTTCAGCCTGGCGGCTGCCTATGCCCGCTTCACGAAGGGGAAGGTCTGCCGCTCCACGATTTCGCTCACGGCGCGGTGGGCTTCCTCGAACGCCGCATCCGTGTGCGGGCTGGCGGCGGCATCGGCATTGGCGATGGCGACCAGGCCATAGGGCTGGCGTCCGATCACGCAGGGGCGGGTGGGACTTTGGGCATAGACCCATTCCACCGGATCGGTGAGGCTGTTGTAGGTGTAACTGTAACCGTGCGGCCAGCGGTTGACGGTGATGGCAGCGATATCACGCGCCGGATCAAAGCCGCCGGGGCCGAGCAGGCGCGCCAACTGCTGGCGGGTTTCACGCTCGAATGTTTCGAAACTGGTGGCAAGCAGGCGGGCGCGGCCCACCTTGTGCTGATCACGGCGCGGCAGGCCGGGTTCGGCCGGAAATTGCGTCAAATGCAGCGCGATCGGCTCGTCGGGCCCAGCCGCGTGGGTCACGCCGCCCAGGCTGGCCGCTTCGGTGAGCGCCACCGTGTCGTGGAACATGGTCGGGCAATAGAAATTGGACACGCCGAGCTTGTGGAAGGCGCGCCAGTTGCGCAGCACGACATTGGTATAGACCAGCGGCCCCTTGGTGCCATAGCGCAGCGCCTCTTTCTGGGCGGCGGGCAGCTCCGGCATGATGTGCGGAATCACCTCGTTCCAGCAGGCGAGCAGCACCGCCTTCGCGCGCACCGCCTGCAGCGTGCCGTCCTTCCCATAGCGCACCGTCGCGCTGCTGGCGGTGGCGGCATCGCCATCGTGGCTGACGTTGAGGACGAGGCTGGACAGCCGGATGCGCACCGGGTTCGCCGGCGCATCGAGCGCAGCATAATCGATGCGGGCGGTCGCCATGTCTTCCTGCGTGCGCGCTGCCGTGGCGGCCGGCACCAGCCCCGCCACCAGCAGCCGGGCCAATGTGGCATTGCCATCAGGGAAATGGATCGATTCCTTGCCTTCGCGCTGGCGGCCGTGGTGGCCGCCGTGCAGATCGGCAAACAGGCCATCGGGCACCTCGCCCAGGCCAAGGCCGGAGAAACCGGGATAGCCCTGCACCCAGCCGAACAGCGCCGGCGTGGCATCGGCGCCGACACAGAAGCTGGCGCGGCCCATGGTCATGAAGAACCACATCGCTTGGGCATCGAGGCCGACTGTCTTGATGTAATAGTCCTGCAGCGATGTGCGGGCGAGGAAGGCCTTCTTCGCCGTCACGTCCATGCCGGCCAGATAATCCGGTTGATCGGGGGCCAGCAGCCGCGCCAAGTCGGCCCTGGCCTTGGGTGAAAGCGGCGTCTTGGCGAGGAACTCCGCACTGAACCGCGGCCCGCGCATGCCGCGCTGGGCCGGATCGGCCACCACCAGCTGATCCTTGCCCCAGCCCTCCCGTTCGAAGAAATAGCCGCGCCGCAGGCCCAGCCCGGCATAAAGCCGGCTGTTGGCGTCGTTGGTCCGCTTGTAGCGCTCCAGATCGATGCCGAGATCATCAAGGATCGAACGCGCCCATTTGTTGTAGCGTTCGGGCGATTCGATGTTGAGCGTGCCGCCGTTGATGACGATGGATTTGCCGTCCACCACATATTCGTTGCGCTTGGCGTGGCCGCCGAAATCATCATGATTTTCAAGGATCAGGATGCGGGCCTGCGGCCCCACCGCCTTGCGATAGAAGTGCGCCGCCGCCAGCCCGCTGAGCCCGCCGCCAACGATCACCAGATCATAGGTCTCGCCCGTATCCTGCGCGTCGCCGGGCTTCATGCCGTCGCGCAGTGCGTGGGCCATCTCGAACGAGCCGGGGTGGCTGCCGCGCATCCCGGTGCGGGACGGGGGGTAAGTCTCGTCTTGCGGGATCATGCCCCCGGCTCGCGCTGCGCCCAGTGCCGGCACCCCGGCCCCGAGCGCACCGACCGCCACCGCGACTCCGTTCACGAAATCGCGGCGGCTGATGCGGGCGTTCATGCCCAGTGCGTCATCATCCAGCATCGGCCAGCCCCCGCCGTTTTGCATCCACCGTCGTTATTTCCGCCGCACCCACTTCAGATCATACTCGGTGATCCAGGTCGTGCCGCCATCTTCGGTGCCCACCGAAAGTTCGCGGATGGTGCCATCGGGGTTGGCAAACAGCGTCCAGTGCCGCAGCCGCACCTTGCCGTTGGGCATCGGCCGTTCGGTGACGTACCGCATCTCGCCGGGCTTGATCAGGCTGCCGCGAAAGCTGGTGGCGGCGCCGGTATCCGTCGCCCAATAATAGCCCCAGTTCTTCAGCAGTGGCGAGTAACTGAACAGGCCGACGCCATTGCCATCGTCGCGGCCCTTGAAGACCGTCCAGCGCTCCTCGATCACGCAATCATTGAGGATCAGCTTCATGGAGACTTCGGCGGTCTTCTTGTCGCCGGCGAACACATCCCATTCGCCCACGGTGAAATCCTGCGCGCGGTAATTGGCATCGGCCCGGCAGGTTTGAGATGGCTTGGTGGCAGCGGGTTGGGCGGCGGCTGGACCGACGGTGCCGATCAGCGTCGCGGCGATCAGGAAGAACGGGATACGCATCTTGCCCCCTTTGCGATTGTCTTGAACTTCAGTGATGCTAGCCTTGGATTGCCGGCTTGTCGCGGTCGTCAGATGACGGAGCCGCACGGCCAGCGGGGGGGAGCAGACGATGAGCGAATGGTCTGATCGGGCCTTGGGGCTGAACCGGCCGATTGCGCGGCGGGATTTCATCAGCGGGGTGGCCGTGGGTGTCGCGGCGGGGGGGCTGCCCTTCCCCACAATGGCCGCAGAGACGCCCGACTATCCGCCGCTGAAAACCGGTCTGCGCGGGCAATATCCCGGCAGCTTCGAAACCGCGCACATGGCCCGCGACGGCAGTTTTGGCGGCGCCATCGCAGCCGATGACAGCGGCGAGCATTATGATCTGGTGATCGTGGGCGGCGGCATTTCCGGCCTGTCGGCGGCCCATTTCTACCGGCAGGCGCTGGGCGACGATCGCAAGATCCTGATCCTCGACAATCACGATGATTTCGGCGGCCACGCCAAGCGCAACGAGTTCCAATACGGCGCCCGCACCATCCTTGCCTATGGCGGCACGATGAGCATTGAATCGCCCTTCCCCTACAGCTTCACCTCCAAGAAGATGCTGGCCGATCTGGGTGTCGATCTCGCCAGTTACGAGCGGTTCGAGACCAAGGCCTATGCCGGGCTGGGCAACGCCACCTTCTTTGATCGGGACCATTTCCTGGCCGACAGGCTGGTCACCGGCACGGGCAAGAAGCCGTGGCCGCAGTTCTTTGCCGAAGCGCCGCTGTCACCGGCCGTCCGTGCCGACCTGACGCGCCTGCATACCGAGGTGAAGGACCATCTGCCCGGCCTCGACCCGGAGGCAAAGGCGGCGGCGCTGAAGGCGATGAGCTATCAGGATTTCCTGCTGAAACATGCCGGTATGCTGCCCGAATGCTTGCCATTCTTCACCGGCCAGGGTTATCGCAACAACAAGCGGGTGGACACGCTGCCGGCGTGGGAAGCCGCCTTGAGCAAGCGCGCGCCGGGCTTTGCCGGGATGACGTTGCCCGGCCAGATCCACGCCGAGGCCCAGCATTTCCACTGGCCTGATGGCAATGCCTCTGTCGCGCGGTTGCTGGTTTCGGCGCTGGTGCCGGGTGTGTTTCCGGGGCGGCTCGATCAGGAAAGCGTCGTGCTCGCCCCGGCCAATTATGGCGCGCTCGACGCTGCAAAGAACCCGGTGCGCATCCGCCTTTCGAGCATGGTGATCCGCGCCGAACATCTGGGGCCGGTGACGCGCAGCACCGAAAAGGCGGCGCGCGTCGTCTATGTGAAGGATGGCCGGCGCGTCGCGGTGACGGCGGCCAATGTGATCCTGGCCTGTTTCAACAACATCATCCCGTTCATCGTGCCCAGCCTGCCGCAGGCGCAGAAGGCGGCGCTGCTCTATCCGTCGAAGGTGCCGATGCAATATACCAACGTGCTGCTGCGCGACTGGAAGGCTTGGGCAAAGCTGGGCATCAAGGCCATCCACGCGCCCAATGGTTATCACACCACCACCGCGCTCGACACGCCGATGGCGATTGGCGGTTACAAGAGCGCGCAGACGCCGGATGAGCCCGTGGTGCTTCACATGGTGCGCAACCCCAACAGCCCCGGCCTGCCGAGAAAGGAGCAGAACCGCATCGGCCGTGCCGACATGCTGGCCACCGATTACACCACCATCGAACGCGAGATCCGTGAGCAACTGCAGCGCATGCTGGGCAGTGCCGGGTTTGAGGCCGCGCGCGACATTGCCGGCATCACCGTCAACCGCTGGCCGCATGGCTACAGCTATACCTATGACACGCTGGGCGATCCGGATGTGCCCGATGAGCAGCGCCCGCACATATTGGGCCGGCAGAGCTTTGGCCGCATGGCCATCGCCAATGCCGATGCGTCGGCTTCGGCCTTCACCAACACCGCCATCGACATGGGCGAACGCGCGGTGCAGGAATGCCTGATCAGCCGCGGGCTTATCTAGCAAAAATCGCTGGCTTAGGTCGCTGGACTTCGCCGGCCACCCCATGTCAGACTGCGGCTAAACAAGGCCGCCAATCCTTGGCCGGCCAGGGGGTTGGCGGCGGAAACACGGCAAATGGCCATTATCACCATCTGGCATAACCCCAAGTGCGGCACCTCGCGGGGTGCGTTGGCCTTGCTGCAGGAACAGGGCCATGATGTGCGCGTGATCGAATATCTGAAAACCCCGCCGGATGCCGCCACGCTGGCTGGCGTAGCCGCGGCCGTGGGCGGCGCCAAGGCCCTGCTGCGCACGCGCGGCACCGATGCGGAAGAACGCGGCCTGCCGCAAGCGGACGACGCCACCATATTGGCCGCCATGCTGGCCGATCCGATCCTGATCAACCGCCCGGTGGTGATCGGGCCGCGCGCCACCCTGCTCGCCCGCCCGTCGGAACGCGCGTTGGACGCAGCATGAGCATCCGCCCCGCCCGCATGGAAGATGCCCCAACCCTGGCCGCCATCTATGCGCCCGCCGTGTTGAACGGCACCGCCAGTTTCGAGATCGAGGCCCCATCGGCGGCCGAAATGGCGCAGCGGCTGATGAAGGTGAAATCGCATGGCTGGCCGTGGCTGGTGCATGTGACGATGGGCAAGGTGGATGGCTATGCCTATGTCACCCAGTTCCGCGACCGGCCGGCCTATCGTTATTGCGGCGAAACCAGCGTTTATGTGGCGCCCGACGCGCAGCGCACCGGCATCGGCCAGGCGCTGCTGATGGCGGTGAGCAGCGCGGCGCGCACGGCCGGGTTCCGGCAGCTGATCGCGGTGATCGGTGATTCCGGCAACAGTGCCTCGATCAACCTGCACGCGGCCTGCGGCTTTGAACGCGCCGGCCTGCTGAAACAGATTGGGGAAAAGTTCGGCAAGCCGCTCGACATCGTAATGATGCAGCGCAGCCTGATCAGCTGATCAGGCCATCACCCACTTCGGCCCCTGTTGTCGCCGCTGACGCTGGCGCAGCTGGCGTCCCACCGCAAGAAAGCCCAGCCCCAGCATCAGCCAGGTTGCCGGTTCGGGCACGCTGCTTACTGCCACCGGCGGATTGCCGAAGCCGGTGGCAAACAGGCTGCTGATCTGGCTGCCAACAGTGTCTGCCCAAACCGGCGTGAAGCTGGACCAGGTGGGCGTTGCCAGCGCAAAACCGGGCTGGCCGCCCATACCGCGCACATCAAACGACTGGTTGTTGGCCACGATGTTGCGCAAGCCTTCGGTCAGCCGCACCGTGGGCGCACCCCAGCGCGCTTCCGGCAGGTTCGACAGCACGTTATCGATAAAGATGCTGTCGTTGCAGCGGGTGCAGCTCACCCCATGGGTGAAGGTGACGGCTGCATAATTGCCGGCGAAGATCAGCCGTTCACCGCTGCCGCTGCGCGGATCGAACGACACGAACGCCTGCATGTTGCCGATGGCACTGTTGTTCAGAATGGCGATATCGGATTGCAGCGGCCGGCCATTCAGGCTCCACAGCTGGATGCAATCGGGGTGAGAACCGACGCCCGGCGTGAAGGCCGAACAGCTGTTTGATGAAACGATCACGCGCTGGCTGTCCACCACGTTGATACCGTCGGCAAAGCTGCCGGTGATGCTGTTGCGCGTGACCAGCACGCCGGTGGAACTGCGCACGCCCATGCCGGTGCCATGGCCGGTGAACTGTGAATCCCGCACCGTCACCTGGTGAGATTGGACCACCAGCAGGCCGGAACCGCGATTGTCGCGGTTGCCCAGAAACAGGCCCTGCGCCAGGCTGATGTTGCTGCTGAACTGCACCTGCACCGTATGCCAGGCCCGGATATCAAGATCGGCGCGGCCATAGGTGCCGCCAGAAAAGGCCAGATTATGCACGTTGTTCAGCACCAGCCCGCTCTGGAAAACGGCATCGCGAGCATCCACCTGCACATTGCCGAAATCACGATTGCGCAGCACCAGCGGGTTGGCGAACGTGCCGGTGATACGCAGCGTGTCGCCCGGCCGCACGCTGGCCAGCACGGCGGTCTGGTTGCTGGTCGGGGTCAGGGTGATCACCTGTTGCGCACTTGCGGCACTTGCAAGGGCCATCACGGCCAGGCCGGCCATCATCATCGGGCGCAATTGGATCGGCGTCATTCTCATGTCTCCCTGGCTGTCCGCCGGGCGGCCCATGATCGGCCGCCCGGCTGGCAGCGGTTCCGCCGTGCTGGCGAAAGCCCTGTCCAAGGCCGGTAACGGCCGCCCAATGGTGAAGCTTGCGTGCGGCAATCGCGCTGCAACCATTTTGGATGTTATCGCCCACGGGCTTGCCCGCCGGGCGCGAAGCCGCCATGGGGCGGGCATGGCGATCCAGCACCTGTTCCCCACCCCGCTCTGGCAGGGCCAGCTTGATGATGCCGCGCTGCTGGCCGATCTGGCCCATTCGTGCCGGTCACTCGCGGAGGACGACAGCGCCGGCCGCCGCTGGAGCCGCGACCACCGCTACCGCGGCTACACCAGCTATGCCTCGCTCAACGATCTGCCGGCGCGCGATCCGGCCTTTGGCGATCTGGCGCGCTGGCTGGTCCGCCAGGCCAGCGCCTTTGCGGCGGCCGCACACCTTGATCTGGCGGGGCGCAAGCCCAAGCTCGACAGCCTGTGGGTCAATATCCTCAAACCCGGCGGCGGCCACAGCGGCCACATTCACCCGCACAGCATCATTTCCGGCACACTCTATGTGGAGGTGCCCGCCGGCGCCGGCAGCATCCGTTTCGAGGATCCGCGGCTGCCCATGCTGATGCACGCCCCGCCCCGCACCGCCGATGCGCCGGCCGAGAGCCGCAATTTCGTCCATGTCGAACCGGAGGCGGGCGTCCTGCTGCTGTGGGAAAGCTGGCTGCGCCACGAGGTGATGCCCAGCGCCGCCAAGGCGGACCGCATCTCGATCAGCTTCAATTTCGACTGATTCCCCCAAGAATCAAACGGCCCGTCGCTCCTGGGTGGGGGTGGAGCGACGGGCCGGGCGGGCCCTCCCCGCCAAGTGGGCCAACCCCGGGGGGAGGTGGCCCAAGCCATGGTCACTATCAGAACTTGAACTTGAATTCACCGTCAATAATGCGGCGTTGACCGGATGAAATGAACCATCCACCGAGCGAAAGCGTCGAAATCCCCGCGTTCAGCCGGAATTTGACGAGCAGATTGCTGGCAAGCACCGAAATCAGCCTGATCGCGATCAGGCTGCCCCTGATTCGGGTTTCAATGATCGAACTGCAGGCGCCGAAGGTGAAACCAGGGGCCCGCAGACATGGACCCATCACCAAATTTCCTGTCTGGAATGGCCGCAGCCCGGTGTATAAGTGCGCATGGCCGACAGCACGCCCAGCCCTGCAGCAACCGCTGCCAAAGCGGTTTCAATCGTGGAGGTCTCGCCACGCGATGGACTGCAGAATGAAGCCGGCTTCATCGAAACGGCGGACAAGCTGGCGTTGATCGGCCAGTTGATCGGCATGGGCGCACGCCGGATCGAGGTTGCAAGCTTCGTCAACCCGCGCCGTGTGCCGCAGATGGCTGATGCCGAAGCGGTGGTGGCCGGCCTGCCGCCAGCGCCCGGCGTACGCTTCATCGGCCTGTGCCTGAACGAGCGCGGCGTTGCCCGCGCCATCGCCACGTTGGATAGCGCCCGCCCGCTGGACGAAGCCGGCTGCGTGCTGGTGGCGAGCGACAGTTTCGGCATCATCAACCAGGGGCAAAGCGTGACCGACGGCATTGCTGCCAACCGCGCGATGCTGAAACAGGCCCGCGATGCCGGCCTGTTTGCACAGGTGACGATCAGCGCCGCCTTTGGCTGCCCTTATGAGGGCCCGGTGCCAGCGGAACGCATTGTTGAACTGGCCAGCCGCATGGCCGATGCCGGCGCTCAGGAAATCGCGCTCGCCGATACCATCGGAGTAGCTGTTCCCGATCAGGTGCGTGCCCTGACAACACAGGTCATCGCGGCCATCGCCCCGGTTCCCATCCGCCTGCACCTGCACGACACGCGCGGTCTGGCCCCGGCGAATGCCTGGGCTGGCTATGAAGCCGGCTGCCGCACCTTTGATTCGGCCCTGGGCGGGCTGGGCGGCTGCCCGTTTGCGCCGGGTGCGGCTGGCAATGTCGGCACCGAAGAACTGCTTTATCTGTTCGGCCGGTCGGGCATTGCCACCGGCTGTGATCTGGAAACCGCACTGGCGGCCAATCGCTGGTTTGCCGGCGTGATGGGCCGGCCCCTGCCCAGCCGGACGGGCAAGGCCGGCGATTTCGTGGCGCGCCCCCTTCCCACCGGCGCAAAGCCGTGAACGACTGGCGCGGCGCTGATGCAGGTGCCATGCTGGTTCCATCGCCAGCATCGGCGGTTGCGGCACCAAATTGATCACACCGGAGGCATGATGCGCCCAAAACCAGCTTTCCTATTCGGCCTGTGGCTGGCCGCAACGCTGGCTGGCTCTGCCCAAGCCGCCGTCATCAAATCGGCGTCCGATGGCTTTGTCTCGGAAAGTTCAGCTGTGATCGGTGTGCGGCCTGCGCGGGTATGGCGGGCACTGACCGATTGGTCGAAATGGTGGGACAAGGCGCACAGCTACAGCGGCAAGGCTGGCGCCATCCAGCTTGATCCGCGCGGCGGCGGCCTGCTGCTGGAGCGCTGGGACAAGAACAGCGTGCAACATGCTGTCGTGTTGACGGCCGTAGCACCGTCGTCGCTGCGCCTGTCGGGCGGCTTTGGCCCGCTGCAGTCGCTGCCGGTGAATGCCATCCTGGAATTCACCTTGCGCGGCGAAGGCACCGGCACGCGCTTGACCATGACCTATCGTGTCGCCGGCACGGCCGCCAGCAATCTGGATACGCTGGCCGTGCCGGTGGACAGCGTGATGAACGAGGGGTTCGGCCGGCTGCTGAACTACGCCGCAACCGGCAAACCGTGACATGATGCTCCACGCAGCGCGAGGGTGACAGGCTGGTGAATGCGCGTCGCACGCGCCGCCGAATGAGGACCGGAAATGCCAGTGGAGAATAAGGGCCCCCTGGCCGGCATCACGGTCGTGGAAATGGGCCAGCTCATTGCCGGGCCGTTCTGCGGGCAGTTGCTGGGCGACATGGGTGCCGATGTGATCAAGCTGGAGCCGCCTGGTGAGATCGGCAAGGGCGGCGGCGACCCGATGCGCGGCTGGGGCGGCGGCGAACAGCCGATGTGGTGGGAAGTGATCGCCCGCAACAAGCGCGCGGTGTCGTGCAACCTGCGCGATGCTGAAGGCCAGGCGCTGGCCCGTCGGCTGATTGGCAGGGCCGACATAATGATCGAGAATTTCCGTCCCGGCACGCTGGAAAAATGGGGCCTGTCGCCAGACGTGCTGATGGCCGGAAACCCCGGCCTGATCATCGTGCGCGTCTCCGGCTATGGCCAGTCTGGGCCCTATTCGTCCCGCGCTGGATTTGGCGGCATTGGCGAGGCGATGGGCGGCTGGCGGGCCATCGTCGGCGATCCCGATCGGCCGCCCAGCCGCATGGGGGTTTCGATCGGCGACACGCTGGCCGCAACTTATGGCGCCATGGGGGCGCTGGCGGCACTGAACCATCGCCACGCCACCGGCAAGGGCCAGATTGTCGATTCCGCCCTGTATGAAGCCGTGCTGCAGGTGATGGAATCGCTTGTTCCAGACTATGTCGCGTCGGGCTATGTGCGCGAACGCTCCGGCTCCGTGCTGCCCGGCATTGCGCCATCCAACGTCTATCCGTGCAAGGATGGCGAATATCTGATCGGCGCCAATCAGGACACGGTGTTCGGTCGACTGTGCGACGCGATGGGCCGGCCCGAGCTGGCCAAGGATCCGCGCTATGTGAACCATTTCGCGCGCGGAAAGCACCAGGAAGAACTGGACGCCCTGATCGGCGACTGGACAAAAACACTGACCATCGCCGAGCTGGAAGACAAGATGGTCGAAGCCGGGGTGCCGGCCGGCCGTCTCTTTCGCCCGCAGGATATGCTGGACGATCCGCATTTCCAGGCCCGTGACGCCATTATCGGCGTGCCGCACCCGCGCTGGGGCGAAGTGAAGATGCAGAATGTCTTTCCCAAGCTGTCGGCCACGCCAGGCAGTGTCCGTCGCCGCGCGCCCGAAACCATCGGGCAGGACAATGCAGCGGTCTATGGCGAGATGCTGGGCCTGGACGAAGCGGCGCTGGCCGATCTGCAGGCCCGCGGCATCATCTGACCAACTGCGGCCACAGCGCCGCCAGCATCACCACACCGAGCAGCGCCAGCACGGCCGCCGCGGCCATGCGCACGGCCTTCAGCGGCACACGCGCCAACAGCTTTTCACCCAGCAGCACGGCCGGCACGTTGGCAATCATCATGCCCAGCGTGGTGCCGATGGTGACAGCCAGGACATCGTGGAACCGGGCGCCCAAGGCAATGGTGGCGATCTGGGTCTTGTCACCGATCTCCACGATGAAAAAGGCGACAGTGGTGGCGAAGAACGCCTGCGCGCCGCTGGCCACGGCCGGCATGTCGTCCATCTTGTCGGGCACCAGCGTCCAGGCGGCCATGGCGATGAAGCCCAGCGCCACCGCCAGCTGAAACCACGGCCCGGCCAGCCAATCAGCCAGCGTCGCCCCCGCCCAGGCAGCGAGCGCATGATTGGCAAGGGTGGCCACCAATATGCCGGCAATCACGCTGCCAGGCTTGCGAAAACGCGCCGCCAGCAAGATAGCGAGCAGCATGGTCTTGTCGCCAATCTCGGCGAGAGCGACCAGCCCAGTAGCGGTGGCGATGATGGCAAGGCTGCTGCTCATCGCTTCGGCATAGGCGTTCGGCGTCGCTTTGCAATCGGTCCCTTGCACCGCCACCGTATCAGGCAGACAATGCACTCATGTCCGTGTTGACCCTTTTGCTGGCCGCTGCCGCCGCCAGCGTGACACCGCCGGCCACCTCCGTCCCTGGCCAACCGCTGATTGCGCCTGCCATCATCGACAACAATCTCGAAATCCTGGGCGACGCGCTGGAAGCCGAACAACTGAAAAAGCGCATGTTTGTTGATGTGAAGGTGAACGGCATCGGGCCGCACCGCTTCCTCGTCGATTCCGGCGCCGATCGTTCGGTGGTCAGCGATGGACTGGCCGCTCGTCTGAACTTGCCCGCCGGCGAGTCGGTGCGCCTGCAGGGCATGGCCGGGGCCGTAAATGTCGGCACGGTCGAGGTGGCCATGCTCACCATTGGCAAGTCGGAAATCGGTCCGATCAATGCGCCAGCGCTGTCAGCACGCCATCTGGGCGCCGATGGCCTGATCGGCATAGATGCGCTGGCCGATCAACGGCTGTTGCTGGATTTCGACAAGCGCACCATCACGGTGCAAGACTCGCGCACGCCCTTTGCCGCCAATGGCCAGGAAATCGTGGTCACCGCCCGTCGTCGCAAGGGCCAGTTGATCATCACCCAGGCATCGATCGGCAATCGCGCGGTATCCGCGGTGATCGATACCGGCAGTGAAGTCACCCTAGGCAACCGCGCTTTGCGGGAACGGCTTTATGGCACCCGCAGGCCCGAAAAGATGATCGATATAGAGCTGCTGTCCGTCACCGGGCAGGTGTTGAAAGCCGAAGCCATGGTGCTCAGCAATGTGCGGATCGGCGGGCTCATCCTCAACAATGTCGTGGTGGCCTTTGCCGATGCGCCGCCCTTCGCGCTGTTCGGCCTGAGCACCCAGCCAGCGATCTTCCTGGGATCGGATCTTCTATCCAACTTCCGCCGCGTTGCGCTGGATTTCGGCAACCGCAAGGTGCGCTTCACGATGAGGTGAAGCGCACGCTGGGCCGATATCAATCCTGAAACGTGTTGACGGCCAGCCGCTGGAACTGGCTTTGGCAGCCCGCTTCCACCAGCGCCATGCCCAGTGCCTCCACGTCCGTGGGCGCCGCCACTTGTTTCAGATTCAGCGTCACCGGCGTCTTGCCGCCACTGATCTTCAGTGCACCCACCTTGCCAGACACTTCGGCCGGCAGATTGGCCAGCGCCTGGCCGGGGCCGAAGGTGAGTGAGGCGGCCACGCCATCGTCGCGCGTGATGGCATAGGTTTGGGCTGCCGAGGTTTCCGCCCGCCACAGCGTGACGCTGGCCGGATCGATGGCGCACACCGTATCAGACTGGCGGGTATCAAGCGCCCACACGCCGGGCGGGGTGGGCGGACCCTGGTCCTGACCGGCGGAACGGACTGCCCCGATGCGGGCGCGGCGGGCCGGTTTCTGCACCAGCAGATCAGAGAAAGCGACCTGTGCAGCTTCGGCGCTGGCTGCCGTCAGGCTGAAGGTGCCGGGGCCGGAAAAGCTGCGCGTGCCCTTGGCATCGAGCACGACGATTGAATCACCGGCCTTCAGCGTCACCGGCGCATCGGCCAGGCGCTGGCCGGGTTTGAACTGGGCCGCGGAGGGCCCGGCGGCACGCACCACCAGCGGGCCAGCCATGGCGCCAGTTGAAACAATACTGGCGGCCAGTGCCATCATCAGGGCTGCAATAGGCTTAGTCGAGATCATAAACGCCTCCGGGTCCAACCTGTTCCATTCGCTTTATCAGATACGCAAGTGCGACGTCTTGTGGTGCAGCGGCTGAACGGGCCCTGAGCGCATCAAGCGCTGTCGGATCGCCACGTTCGAAGCCGGCATAAAGTCCGGCCAGCACCTTGTCGTCCACTGCGGTGCCCGCACCAATGGGTTCATAGACTTCGATCGGCTTCTGGCGGCCGCGCACGCGCACCCGGCCCATCGCCCGGAAATTGTCCAGCCCCATCTGCGAGGCCGCTTCACCGCTCACCAGTGCTGCGGTCTTCAGCGTCTTGTTGGCGCCTTCCAGCCGGGCCGCGACGTTCATCGAATCGCCCAGCGCCGTATACTGAATGCGGCCTTCACCGCCGAAATTGCCCACGACCACATCGCCCCAGTGCATGCCGACGCGGGTGCGGCCCATCGCCGGGCGTTCGGGCGTGGCCACCTTGAAGCGCTCCCCGGCCTGGGCCATCTCCACCGCGCAAGCCAGCGCCCGCGCCGCGTCATCGGGCCGGGCCAGCGGTGCGCCCCAGAAGGCGACAACGGCATCGGCGACGAACTTGTCGATCGTGCCGCCATGTTTCAGCACCACGTCGCTCATCGTATCGAGATACTCGTTCAGCGTCGAGGCCACCACTTCCGGCGGCTGGCTCTGACACATCGACGTGAAACCCTCGATATCGGTGAACAGCGCGAAGATCGGCCGGCGTTCCCCCTGCAGCGCCAGCCGCGCCGGATCGCGCAGGATTTGCTCGGCCACATCGCGGGGCAGATATTTGCCGAGCGCGCCCTGCGCAAACTTGCGCTGTTCGGCGCCAACAATGCGAGCCAGGGTACCGGACGCCATCAGTGCCATCAGCCAGCCAAGGCCCAACCCCGCGCACGACATGCCATAGGTATCAAAGCCCTGACCCTGCAGGCCGTAGGGCAGCCAGCCCAACAGGCCGATGCCAATCACGGCAAAAGGCACCAGCAGCCTTGCTCCGGAGTCCAACCCGCCGGTCAGGCTGCCCAGCACCACTGCCAACAGCGCCAGCCCCCACAGCACCACCGGCGACAGCGGTTGCAACCGCCTGCCATCCAAGGCCTGCGCGATCAGTATGGCGTGCAGTTCCACGCCCGGCGTGGTGGCGCCGGAAATCCGGGTGAAGGGCGTGATGAACCGGTCAACCTCGGGCAGATCGGCACCAACCAGCACGATCTTGCCGGCAATGGCATCCTTGAGGGCCGCAGCGGTATCGGGATCACCAAACAGGTCCACCGGCAGGGATGCAAACACCGGCCGATCCGCCAACAGCGGTTTGCGAAACATGGCCGAGCCGCGATAGCGTTCATAGCCCGTCACGCCGGTGATGGCGCCCACCAGCAGTTTCGGTGGGCGCTGCGCCGGGTTTGGCCATTGCCGCCATGTGTTGTCACTGTCCACATCCAGTCGGATATTGGCGGTGCGCACAGGCGCGCTGGCAACACTGCCGAAGAAGCCGCGCATATGGGCTTCCTGCCACGGCATCACGAACTCGCCGTTCTCGGCATTGCTGGAAAACCCGAAATACGTGGGCGTCTTCATGCCGAGCAGCGCCTGTTTCAACACCGGGTCTTCCGGTTGCGGCTGATCGATCAAGATATCGACGCCGATGGCGCGCGGGCCCAGCTTGTCGAGATTGGTCAGCGCGCGCGCCAGCATGGTGCGATCCAGCGGAGACCGCTTGCCCGTGGCCGCGAGAGTCTCCTCGGTGAACACCACGAGCACGATGCGATCATCCTGATCGATGCGCGGCGCGCTCAGATCCACCCGAACGTCGTACAGGCCGCGCTCTGCCGCCAGGGCAAAGGGCATGTTCCAGCTGTAACGGCCAACCATCAGCGCCAGCACCAGCACCAGGCCGGTGACCAGCAGACGCAGCGGACCGGCAAGGCCGATGGCACGCTGCAGATTGGCAAGGCCGACCTTCACGAAGCGTCAGGGGCCCGGGCGCGCGCCAAGCCGGCTGCTGATCAGCGGCTTGGCGGCGTCCCCGATGATGGCAAAGCCCGACCAGTAATAAGGGTGGGAGGTCTCGGCGATATCCATCATCTTCACCTGGCTGCGGCGCAGGGCTTCGCCCACGCTGACCTCGCCGGCATCGGCGAAGAGCCCGGTGATCAGTGTTTTCGTCGCATCGAAACTGTCGGGCACCGGCCAGTGGCTGGCGATCACCGCCCGCGCGCCGGCACCCACAAAGGCCCGCACCAGGCCATCGAGAGCGAAATTGCCGCCGGTGGTGATACCCGCTTCGCGCGTGGCCGAAGCGGTGGCGGCGCCGGCGGTATCGCAGGCGGAAAGGATGATGGTATCGGCATCCAGGCTGAGATCGAAGATGTCGCGGAAACTCAGCAGGCCATCAGTCAGCGGCCCGCCAAAGCTGGTCAGCAGCGCCGGGCGTGCCGGGCACTCCGGACGCGGTGCCGTTACCAGGCCGTGGGTGGCAAAATGGATGACGCGATAATCCTTCAGATCGCGGCGCTCCATCAGCGCGGTATCGGTGAATTCCGCACCGGTGGTCACCTTCGATCCGCCGGCCTTGAGCAAGTCTGCCGCCAGTTTCAGCTCTGCCGACGAGATGGGTCGGCTCCATTCCACTAACGGCCAATCGCAATCGCTCCGCACCGGCAGGCTGTTGGCCGGGATCGGCGTTGCCGGTGCAACAAGACCAAAGCCGCTGCCACTATCGGCACCGGCGCCGCGCACACTGCTGGTCTGGGCCATTTTGCTGCCCTTCCCGCGCGGCGCGGGCGGGGCCGGCGGAGGGGCAGGCGGCAGGCTGGGCGGCAGGGCACCAGCCGGCACGGCGTTTTCGCCCAATCCCAGATAGGCATTGGCTGCCCGGCTGCCCGCGATGTTGCGCACATCCATGAACGACCGCGCCGAGGTGGCGGTGGAGATCATGCGATCACGGCCCAGCCAGGCGATGCCGCGGGCATCGAAGGGATCGGCATTGGGATCGTCCTGCCGGGCCTTGTACTCGGCCAGCTTGTCATCATTGGTGACCAGCAGGTTGAACGGCAATTGCAGCAGGGCGCCATCGGGTTCCACCACCAGATGGCGGCTGGCCAACACCAGCCGCGCCGCCGTGCCATCGCCCGGGCCAGTGAGCAGGCCATAGAGCCGCCGCGCCGCCGGCACGTCGAACGGATAGGTGGTGGGCCGGCCATTTTCGAACAGCACCACGGAATCGCGAATGGCCTTCACCATCTGACCGAGTTCGGCGGCGCTGGCGGCAATCTTCACTACGGCGGCGCCACCCTGGGCGATGGTGATGCCATAGGCTTCCTCGCCCAGAAGGATCAGCTTGTAATAGGCTTCATCGCCTTTCAGCGCCTGTTGCAGGCTGGCCAGCGTGACCGTGCTGTTGCTGATGCTGCGATAGCGCGGGAATTCGGCCAGCCTGGCCAGCACGGCCGTCTGATCGCGGCCCAGCAGGGCCAGCTTGGCGCGCAATGCCGCAATCTGTTCCTGTTCGATCACCGTTGGCGCTTCGATCTGCGCCAACCGCGCGACATCGCCTTCGGTGCGCACGATATCGCGTGACAGTGTGATGGACGAACGGAACAGCGCCGAGGCTTCGTCGCTGCCACCCGACAATTCGCGCGCCAGCACGGCCTGGGTTTGCGCAACGCCGGGACGCACCAGTATCTGCGATGCGTCAAACAGATCAGCCGCAGCGGCGGTATCCCCCTGCTCGGCCAGCTGGGCAAACCACGCGCCCAGCAACGGCCGCAGCACCTGGCCGGCGCCCGGCGTTTCCGGCGCGGCCTTGATGATGGCGCGGAACAAGGTTGCCGAAGCCGCAGCATCGCCCTGACGGGCCAGCAGCGCAGCCAGTTGTGCCTGTGCGGCCAGCAGCGCCGCGCTTTGCGGGAATTGCGCTTCGGTCAACGCCACCGCCTGCTCCAGCGCGGCGCGGGCGCCCGTCGGCTTGCCCAGCCGTTCGCCCACCATCGCCAATTGGTTGGCAACTGCAGCGCGCAGCCACAGGATCGACAGCACGCGGCCACCGCGCAGCCGGGCCAGCTTGGCCTGAGCATCGGCCAGTGCGGTATCGGCGGCGGCCAGTTCGCCCAGGCCAGCGCGGGCAGAAGCCGCCAGATATTGCGCCTGGCCATCAAGGATCGCCACCCGCTCTTCCGGAGTCAGCGCGGCACTGCCGGCGCCCAGCGCGCGCATGGCGGCATCATCGGTGTTGAGCCGCTGCGACAGCGGCGTGTCGATGAAGCCGCTGGCCAGGCGGCTCGCATCGGTGGTGCCGACATTGCCGCTGACCGGGCGGGCCAGGATCTCCAGCGCCTCGCTGTTGCGACGCTGGTTCAGCATGTGCTGGGCCCTGTGGTTGCGCAGCAGCCGGCTCGCCACCGGATCACTGACGTCAAGCACCTGGGCAGCACGAGCGAACAGGCGATCGGCATCGGCGAATTGCAGCAGATTGGATTGCTGCAGGCCCTGGTTGGTCAGATACTCGGCACTGCGGGTGAAGCCCGGTGCGCCCTGACGGCTGCGTTCCACCAGCAGATCGAAGAACTCCGCCGATTCGGCATAGCTGGCCGAATTGTTGCGGGTATAGGCTTCGGCCAGTGCCTGACCTGGCTCCAGGCTGCCGGCTTGCAGGCGAGCAAAGGCCACCGGATCACCAGCCTCGGTGGCAGCCACTTCCACCGTGCCCACCACCGACGCATCAGCCAGCAGCGATTGCAGCCCAAGTTCCAGCGCCGAGGCATAGCCGGCAAAACCATCGGCCACGAACAAGGTGCGCCCGCGCATCACCTGGTAGCGCACATGGCCCAGCCCATCGATCGTGCAGCGCGACACCTGCACGCCGGGCAGGCCGGCAATAGTGGCGGCAACCGGCACCGCGCACCCAGCCGGCAAGGCCGGCGCGCCGCTGCGCAGCGCATAAAGCGCCCCCACCGGCGCTGCCGCATCCCGGCAGATGATGCGATAGCCGCGATCGAACAGGCCCTTCAGCGCCGGATCGGCGGCCTGGCTCTGCGCTGTGCACAGCACACCGGCGGTGCCGATGCGGAAACTGTCGGTGAGTGACAGACTGTCCGCCGCCATGGCCGGCGGTGTGGCCAAATCGCTTGCCAGCAGCATCAGTGACAGGGTCCGGCGCATCACTTCAGCCCTCCCGGCGCACGAACGCCTCTTGGCATCGGGTCCATCCACAAGGCGGGATTGCCGCCGCTGGTGACAGGATCGGTGGCATCGGGATCGACAAACAGCGGGCTGAAATCGATCAACCGCTGCAGCAGCACGATGGGCAGTTTCTCGGCCGCTGCCTGGGCGGCTGCGCGCTGCTCTTCCTGTTCTGGCGTCAGTTCTTCGATGTTGTTGACGATGGTCACCACCGGCTGGACGATTTCATCGGGCAACAGGCCTGGGCAATTGGCGCTGACGATCAGGCAGCCGTTGACCGTGCTGTCCGCCGTCACCAGGCTGATGCCCGGATCCAGCTGCACCAGCGCCAGCGTGTCGCGGTTGGTGGCAAAGCTGTTATCCGCCCGCTGGATACGGCCGTTGATCACCACATTGATCGGGTTGTTGCCTTCGAACGCGCGGCGGATGCGCAGGCCGCCGGTCCCGGTGGTGAAACCGGCCTTCAGCTGATCGGTGCCGCTGTTCTGGATCAACACTTCTTCGCCGGTGCCGATCAGGATCGTGCCGGCCCCGATGGAGCCGCCCACCACGGTTGGCGCACCGGCCGCATTCACGGCATCGATGCGGGCCTGGCCGGTCAACTGGCTACCGGCCAACTGGGTGAGCAGGCTGTCGATGCCCACCCACAGGCGCGGCGTCGTGATGGCAAGCGTGCCGGCTGGCGTATCGACCCCGGCGCCCAGGCGCACGCTGCCGCTGCCCTGCACCACTTCGACACGGCTGTTGGCGATCAGGTTCAGGCGGTTGTCCACCCCGGCCTGCGCCATCGTCACCGCGCCTGCCACCCGCATCACGCCGTTGGTCTGCAACGTCACGCCCGGATTGGCGGCTTGGCCCGGTGCGATCGCCGGCAGAGCCAGCGGATCGATGGTCATGCCGCCATTTGGATTGGTGACGGTGATGCTGCTGGCGCGCAGGGCGCCGAATTCGCCATTGGAGAGGCGATAGGTGCCCGACACGGCGGCCGCACCGGGACCGCCGACGATGGTATTGGTGACGCCGCTGCCAACCACGAAGCGGATGCTGCCGCCGGCCGCACCGACCGCTGCCAACGGGTCGATCCCGATGTCGCTGGAGGTGACCGTCAGGCTGGGCGTGTTGATGTTGAAATCAAGCGTGGCGAAGCCGCCCACATCCACCAGCATGCTGGTGGCTGCCGTGGCGTTGTTGACAAAGAAATCGCCGGTGGCCGCCGCGATGAAGCGCCCGGTGCTGGCATCACCCAGATTGATGTCGCCGACCAGACGGATCGGCGTCGAGGCCAGCAGCGTGGCAAACAGCGGATTGCCGGCCTGGTCGAAGCTGATCTGCGGCAACAGATCATGCGCGGCGATATACACAAAGCCGCTGGGCGACGTGCTGAGATTGCCAGCATTGATGCCGCCGGTATCGAGCAGCACGATGCCGCCCGGCGCCGCGATATTGCCCGTCGTCACGCCCAGCACGCCCGAAAGCGTGGCACTGCCCGACACATTGATTGGCCCAGTACGGATCGTGGCCGGCGACGTGGCAAACAGCACGCCCGAAGCCCCCGCTTGCGGGTTCACCGTGCCAGCATCGATCGCGCCGGTGGTGATGGCGCCCCCGGCATCGAGGAATACGCGGTTGCCCGACGACAGGGTGCCGGCCGCCAGAGTCGTGTTCGACGAAAGCCGGATCTCGCCATCGGCGCGCACGTTGCCCGTGGTGAGCGTCGCGCCCACCCGGTTGGCGGCGAGCACCAGCGACTGGCCGGTGGTGATGTTGCCCGCCGTGATGCTGCCATCGCTGGCAAGGCTGATCTGCCCTTGCGCGTCGAGATCGGCCAGCACCAGGCTTTCCACCGAAGAAAGATCGATGAAACCCTGGGTCGCCAGGCTGCCAATCTGCAGATTGCCCACGCCCAACCGCACGCCAATGGCGGCGTTGATGGTGCCAGTCACTTGCAGCAGTCCGGTGGACCGGGCCTCGAACAGGCCGGTCGTCACATTGCCGTTGATGATTGTGTCCCCAACGCGCGCCGTGCCCGCAGCGGCGAACAGCGCCGTATAATCCGGAACACCGCCGGGGAAGGTGATCAGGCTGCGCTGGGCAAAATCATCGATGCGGATACGGCCGGTGGTGGGCGTGGTCAGCGCGGCCGTGGTGATGGTGCCACCCGACAGCAGCACCAGATCGCGGCCACTGGTGATGGCACCGCTGGTCAACGCGCCCTGCGCCAGCAGGCCAACATCACCGCCACTGCGCACGACACCCGTGGTGATCGGGCCGAGAGCCCGCACATAGATATCAGGCGTGACGCCTGCTGCCGGATCGACGACACCGGCGTCCAGTGCGCCAACGGTGATGCCACCGTCGGAACTCACTGTCAGGCGGCCACCGGCACTGGCACTGCCACCGTTGATGGCGACATCACTGAACACACCAACATTGCGATCGCCGCGCACGCTGGTGAAGCTGGTGCCGGCCACACCATTGAGCGTGACATCGCGGTTGGCATCGATATCCGCCACGCGCACCTGGCCGGCCGCACTGCTCATGAACACATCACCGCTGCCGGTGGTATTGGTGGCCAGATCGATGCCGGCCGTCCCCGCCACCTGCAACACCTGCGCGGCGATCGTGCCGGTGGCTCCGGCGGTCGGCACATCAAAGGCCGAAACCACTCGGCCACCCGACGAGATGAACATCTCACCGGTAGCCGTGATGGTGCCGCCATCGTTGAAACCGATATCGCGCCCGTCCACGAACGTCACGTTGCCGGTGAAATCGATCTGGGCGCCAACGCCGGCCACGATGCCCGACCGGTCCGCTGCACCGCGCGCACCGGGGCCAGTCAACGTGTTGTTGGCAGAAAACACATCCTGCAGCGCCAGTCTGCTGCCGGCCCCGAGGGAGGAGACCCGCGTGACACCTTGGGTGAGCGGACCAGCGGGATTGATGACCCGATGGAAAATCTCGGTCGTCCCACCGATCGTCAGCGTGCCGGGGGCGGAGCCGTTGCCAGCATCTGCCGCGCTCAGTGCAATGCGGCCCCCGACTGCTGCTGCAGCTGAGCCGAAATCACGCACCTCGGCATAGGTTTGCAGCCGCACGACACCTGCGACGGCGCCGGTGGCGCCATTAATGTCAAAGCGAATGCTGCCGCCATCGGCGGCGCCAGCGAGAGCGTTCAGATCGCCAGAGAAACCACCTTCGCTTCCCGTGAACACGTCAACCGAAGCCGCAGTGAAGCTGCCGGGCGTCGCAGACGACACATCACGGCCCATGCCGATGACGATATTGCCACCCTGGCCCGCGCCACCGTCACCCGGTGAGGTGCCGGTGCCGCC
Organism: Sphingomonadales bacterium 32-65-25; assembly: GCA_002280855.1. GTDB lineage: Bacteria > Pseudomonadota > Alphaproteobacteria > Sphingomonadales > Sphingomonadaceae > Sandarakinorhabdus. The sequence goes on from NCEU01000003.1 coordinate 193,261, forward strand.
GTCGCCGCCGCGGGCATAGGAACTCACCGTCAATTGGCCGACGTTGACATTGCCGCCGTTGCCGGTGGAACCGATCTGGATGAGGCCACCAGTGGCAGCGCCACCCGCCAGACCTTCGCCCAGCACGTCGCCGCCAAAGGTGTCGCTGTCAAAAGTCGCGCTTCCGCCAGACGCAAGATTCATCGTGCCGCCGCTGGCGCCATCCAGCACGGCACGCAGTGTGCTGGCCGTCGCCGATCCGGCACCACTGGTGCTGTTGGCGATCACGTTGCCACCGAACGATTCGCCCTGCATCAGGAACTGGGTGGCAAATACGGCGGAACCACCGCCGCCGATCAGTAATTCGGCCATACCGCCAAGAGCGTCACCGCCCTGCCCGCCGGCCACCGCGTTGCCGCCGCTGGACAGCAGGAAGAAGCGGCCGCTCGATGCGTTGACCTGCGAGCCGGCACCGTTGACCGTAACACGCGCCGTTCCCGCCGTGCTCAAACCGCCAGTGCCAACGCCACCGGCCGTGCCGGCGTTGCTGTTCACGTCCAGCGTCAGGCCGCCGGCCAAGTTCAGCTGCGCGCCGCCACTGATCGCAACTGTGGCATTGCCAGCCGTGCTGTCGCCGCCGTCCAGCGCTCCATCCATGCCCTGCACATTGGCGACCAGATCCACACTCCCGGCCGTCATGGTGCCGCCGTTCAGCGTCACCACGATATCGCCGCCCAGGCTTAAACCCGGCTGCTGCGCGATACCGTCATGAGTAACCTGCGCGCGGAAAGTCACGTCGCCGCCGATAACGACCGTGCCCGCCGAATTGAGGGCAATCGTTCCGGCACTGGCAGAGCCGCCGATGACCTGATCGGTTGAGGTCGAAACCGTGGCAAACAGCGGGCCGCCAGCAGACAGCCGGCCGGCCGCAGTGACATCGACAACGATATTGCCGCCCCGCATCAGGGCTGCCGGTTGGCCATTGGCCCCGCTGCTGGTGGCCAGCAGATCGATGCCACCTTCGGCATTGATCTGGCCGCCGCCGAATATACTGATGGTACCACCCGTCGCGTTGAAGCCCTGTGCTTCGGCAAACATCTGCAATCGGCCGATCGCCACATCAAGCGTTCCGCCCGCGACATTCACGCTTGCCGTGCCGCCTCTGGCATTTCCGTCTCGCTCACCGCCGTCGCCATCGACAAACATCGTGAGATCGCCTTGGACGCCAAGGAATCCGTCCGACTGGCTGATGCTGGCTGTCCCGCCGACCGCCTCGCCAGCACCGTTTCCGGTGCCACTTTGCGCATCCGCCGAAAATCTAAAATTGCCGCTCAAGTTGACGTTGCCCGCGTTGTTGGTTCTGGCGGTACCGCCGACAGCGCCACCGCCGCGGCCCGAACCGGAATCACTTCCCCCACGGCCCGCAGCATTCAAATCGGCACCAGCCGCTATAATGCTGCCACCCGTCAAATTGTCGATCTGAACCTGGCCGCCGGTGCCTACGCCGCCCTGCCCGTCCAAACTGCCGCCGCCTTCGCCAACGGCCTGCAGATCGATGAAGCTCCCAGCATTAAGCTGCAACGTGCCTTCATTCCGAACGAAGATGCCCCCGCCAAAACCGTCACCACCCTGTCCGGCAAAGCCATTGCCGCCCGTGCCGTCGGCCTCCACTGATAATCTGGCCACGCGGATGACGTCCGTAGAGGCCGTGTTGAAGCCTGCCCGGCCACCAATCGCCTCACCGCCTACGCCAGACAGGGAGGCCGATCCGCCCACAGCCGTCAGGACCGCAGTTAGATCGGAGCCGAAATCAAAATTGCCAAACAGATCGACCCCGCCACCAGAGGCCCTGCCGCCGGCGGTCAATCCGGTGCCACCAATTGCGGAGCCATCAACGGTAATGGCGCCAGTCACGGTCAAGGATCCGCGCACGTTGAACGCCCCGGCACCCGCCTCGCCGCCGCCAGAAACCAGCCCTTCACCGCCAACCGCATCAACGAATGCGTTGATGACGCCGCGCACCTCCATCAAGCCATTGGAGGTGATGTCAAATCCACCAGCGAGGCCTTCACCGCCGACAGCGCCGCTGCCGCCGCGTCCACTCGCTGTCAGTTGCAGACCTGTGGTCTCCAACTGGCCCAGCTGGCCACCAGCGCGCTCGTTGGCAAAGCTGCCCAGATTGACCTCGCCCCCAAAGCCGGCGCCGCCGTTGCCAATCGCAAGGCCCGCGCCGCCATCGCCGCCCGTTCCGCTCGCACTGGCATCAAGGCCGATCAACGACCCAGCGCCGGGCGCTATGCGCAATATGCCGCCAAAGGCCGAAACCAACACGCCGCCAGCCAGACCGTCGCCACCGCGGCCGCCAGTGCCATTGGCCGCACTGCCTTGCCCGCCGCTGCCACCAACGGCGCTGGCATCGGCCTGCAGCAGACCTGTCGTGAGGATGCCGGGCGTGGCACCGCCAAAATCGAACGCCCGGAACCCGATGGTCACACCACCAGCAATGGCGCGCCCACCATCGCCACCATTGAGGCCATCACCACCGCGACCACCAATGGCCGTAGCCACAATGTCGACATTGCCGGCGGTGAGCGTGCCCAGATTGTTGAATGACACGATCGAGACACCGGAAGATTGCGCCGTATCAGCATCGCCGCCCCGACCCAGATCCCCGGCACCATTGCCGGCGGTGGCTCCCGCCAGGATGGACAGATCACCGGTTGTTATGGTCGTGGTGGCAACCGCCGCAACCATCGCGAGTTGCACGCGCCCGGCCAGCGCACTACCGCCGTTACCTCCCGTTGCCGTACCGCCTGAGGCCTCGCCTATCAGCTCGACCTGGCCAAGCAGGTTCAGCTGGCCATCGCCCGCGGTGCCGGCCAGCACTTGGCCACCGGTACCGGTGCCGCCACTGGCTCCCTGCCCGCCGATGCCGCGCGCGCGCATGTTGATCCGGGGCGTGGAAGACGCCTGGGCATCAAGCGTGGTCTGGCTGGCAGTGTCTGCATTGACTTGAACAAGGCCGCCAATGCCGTTGGCGCCAAGGCCCGAAACCGCGTTACCGCCAATGCCCGAACTGCCAAGGCCGATGCCGTTTGTGCCGCCGGTCGCCAGGATCGAAATCTGGCCGGCGTTGCTGGTCAATATGCTGATCGTTCCGCCGCGACCTTCGCCGCCATTGCCGCTGCCCAAGGCGTTGCCGCCAACGGCCGACGTGAATATGTTTTCCAGGTTGGTGATGTCGATGGCGCCGCCATCGGCCGAAATCTCGACAGTGCCGGAAATCGCAGCGCCGCCGTTGCCGGCGCCATCGCCGTTGCCGCCGGTTGACCCGGCACTGACGGCGCTCACCTGGCCCAAGGCCAAGCTACCGCCGGTTTCGGCGCGGATCAGCACCGTGCCAGCAAACGCGCCGCCGCCATCACCATCTGTGCCGTTGCCGCCACGCGCGGCGGCGTTGACATTGTTCACAAACGCATCGCCCAGCAACTGCCCGCCGGTGCGCGCCACGATGGTCGCACTGCCGCCACTGGCCTGGCCGCCAACAAGCCCACCGCTCGCATCGCCAAAGGCGTTCACCACCATGCCGCCCGTGACCGTGGCCACGGCACCATTCTCGATCTCTAACCTCGCAACACCGCCGTTGGCGGTGCCGCCGACGCCGCCGGAATTGGCGCCGGAAATCCCCGAGGCACGCAACACCAGATCCGTCGTATCGAAACTGCCACCGATCAGTTGCACAATGGCAGACCCGCCGAAAGCGCTGCCACCTTCCGTGCCCAGCACCCAACCGCCATTTGCCTGCACGATAAGCCCGGTGCCGCCCAACCGCACCACCCCGGCCGATCGCATGTCGAACCGGCCGGCCTCTGCGGTCACGCCGTAAAGCGGTGTCGTGGCAGTGCCCTGCACGTCGGCAGACAGGCCTTGCGTGCTGCGAATCTCGCCGAGAGTGCCGACATCAACATTGATATTGCCGGCCTGGATGACGGCGTTGCTGCCGAACGTGTCGTTGAGGCTGGCGGCCGACAATGTGATGCCGCCGCCGACATCGAGCAAACCACCGCCGGCGTTGACCGCGACGGTGCCACCGAGGTTGGCCGTGCCATCACCATTGGCCCGCATCTGCAGATTGCCGGCCACATCCAGCGTGCCGGTCGAAACGTCCACGCCCAGTAGCCCCCCGGTGCCATCCCCTTCCACCGAACTGCCGGCTACGACGGCATTGCCATCGAGCACCAGATCGCCACCAACGCTGATCAGACCGTCGAAAACGTCCACTTCGGCCCGGCCCGCATTGGCATTGCCGCTTGGCAGACCCAGTCCGCCTTCACCGCGCACGTTCAAGGTGAGCGCCGGTGTGGTAAAACTGCCTTGCGAAACGGCAACGAATATGGCGCCGCCGCCGCCATTGCCGCCCTGTGTCAGGCTGTTGCCGCCGATGCCGTTGGCCTTCAGTTCGATCACCGGCGTAGCCGAATTGATGATGTTGAGCGTGCCGCCTGTCGTGACGACGAAATCGATGTCGCCGCCAAAACCATTGCCGCCGAAGTCGCCGCTGCTGCTGCTCCCGCCCCTGCCAATGGCTTCCGCAACGAACGTGCCAGTGCCGCCCATGTCCAGTTCCAGCGTGCCTTCCACACCGAAACTGATGAGGCCTGCAACACCATCACCACCGGGGCCACTGCTGCTGCTGATGCCGTTGGCATTGGCCGTAAGGCTGATGTTACCTGACCGCGAAAAATGGCTGCCGCCCAACTCATTGCGCAGCACAATGGAGCCGCCAGTGGCTGCGGGCACGGCCCCACCCGTGACAAACCCGCCATCAGCCGAAGTCGTGAGCGACAGGCCATTGCTTTCCAATGTGCCGGCAAGCGATTCAATCAGGACAGATCCGCCGATAGCTTCGCCGCCTGCGCCATCGCCGAAGATTGCGCTGGCATCAAACGACAACGCACCGCCAACGTTCATTGTACCGCGATTGCCAACCGTGATTCTGCCGCCCGCCATGGACGCATCAGGCACTTGGCTGAAGCTTGTCGCCGAGGCATTGGCTCCCAGCTGACCGCCAACGATCAGACTGTTGTCGACATCGGCGCTGACCACGATTTCACCGGCCGCTGACGGCAATCCCGGTTGACCGAACTGCAACTGGACGCTGGCATCCAGCGCGATATCGCCATCAACCTGCAGGCTGCCGGTTCCGGAGCCCCCGATGTTCACGAAGCCACCGTTGGCGACCGGACCAACAGCCCTCGCCGACATCACCAACTGATCAGTGACACCGACGGTGCTTCCATCTTCAAAGGCCAGGGTGAGCGTGCCGCCGGTCCCGCTGGCAAAAAGGCCATCAAAGCCGCTGAAGCCTTCGGCCACCATCACCAGATCGCCGTTCACCTGCAGGTTGGCATTGTTGACCTGGGTGAAGATGGTGCCGGCAAAGCCGCTGTTGCCGAAGCCGCCATCAAGGCCATCGCCGCCATAGCCATCGGCCACCAGCTGCAACGGCGCGATGCGCACGCCCAGCGTGACATCGGCGCCATCCAGAACGCGGAAGGTAACGCTGCCGCCGCGACCGATGCCAGCATTGCCAGAGACCGAGTCGCCGCCTTGCCCGATGGCACTGAGACTGATGTAACCAAGGCTGGTGGTGCCGCCGGAAATGACCAGTTCGGCAGCGCCCGCTTCGGCATCGCCGGCCTGGGCATTTGAGCTGAACGCACCGGAGGCATCGGCCGAAAGATCGATGCCCGGCGCCGTGAGATTGGCGTTGTACAACAAGACCTGCAGGCTGGAGCCGGTGGTAAAGCCCGCAATCGATTCAACGCCAAAGGCACCGAAGAAGCCATCGGGGCCGGACGTGCCGGCCACGCCGGGAAGCGGGCCAGCGGCGCCACCGGCGCCACCAAGGCCGGCCGCGCCACCCACGGCACCCACGCCACTGCTGCCGGCCGAAACCGCCATGCTGGCGCTGATCAACGGCACATTCAGGCTCCACGCGGTGCCCTGATCATTGCTCGCCGCTCCGATCAGCAGGCTGCCACCCGTGGCATTGCCGCCAGCACCGGCATTGCCGCCGGCCCCGCCATTGCCACCGGCGCCGCCATTGCCGCCATTGATAAAGATGGCATCGCCATCAAGGCCGGCGCCGCCGTTGGCACCAGCGCCGCCAACGCCGCCACTGCCGCCCGTGCCGGCCACGGCCTCGCCAATCAGCGTCCAACTGGAAATGGTGACGCTGCCACCGCTGTTCGCGGCTGGCGTGCCGATGGTGATGTTGCCGCCCGTCGCTTCGCCACCGGCACCGCCAGTGCCGCCCGCCTGGCCAGCCCCGCCGGGATTGCCATCGCGTTGGGGCGGCAATGGGTTGACCGCTGCCAGGCCGCTGGCACCCGCGCCGCCATCGCCGCCAAGGCCGGCCCGGCCAGCCACATCGACAGTAAGAAACGGCATGGTGAGAATGCCGCCAGGCCGCACCGTGACGCTTGCCGAACCGCCGCTGCCCGCGCCGCCGGCCCCGCCAGCCAAGCCCGTGTTGCCGGTGGCGCCGTTCGCCCCCCGGCCGATCGCCGTCAATTGTGCGCCGCTGATCAGATCAAACGTGCCGCCTTCACCAATGATATCCACCGCGCCGCCAAGGCCGGCACCGCCGGCAGCGCCGCTGCCAAACGCCGCGCCGCCCACCCCGCCAGCATCGGCCGACAGGCTGGCGATGGAGATGCTGCCCACCACCGTGACCGCAGCGGCTCCGGCCGCTTCGTGCCGTTGCAGGCGAACAGAAGCCGCGCCGCCCTGGCCTTCGCCAGCGGCAGAACTTGAGCCGCCGCCCAGAGCCGTCGCAATCAGCGAGACCGGCCCGGTGATGGTGACATCAACCGGCAGGCCCGCGGTGAAATGCGGCGTCGCCAGGATGATCGATTCACCGCCCCTGGCGTTGCCGCCGCCCAGATCGCCATTGAAACCGCCGGTGCCCGCATTGCCGCCAAAGGCCGAGGTGAGAATACTGACTGCGCCGGCCGTGACCACCGCGCCGCGCGCCAGCAGGCTGGCACTGCCACCCGTGGCATCACCGCCGCGCCCGCCAAGGCCATCGCCATCGATGCCGCCACCGGCACCGCCGGTCACCCGGCCATCGACGGAATACAGGGTACCGAAATCAAAAGTCGAACGGTTGGCAAGCGGCGTGACCGTACCGCTGGTCGTGCCGATATTGATGTTGCCGCCTGCAGCATTGCCGCCCCGGCCACCGTCGGCCGTACCAAGGCCACCGCCGCCTTCGCCGCCAACCGCGCTGTTATCAACAATCAACTGGCTGGCGATGAAGCTGGACCGCGCTGGCCGCGCAGCGATCACGATCTGGGGATCCAGCGCAAGCGGATCAACAGCGAACGCGTCACCGCCCGCGCCGCCAACAGTCGTGCTGCTGCCGCCACCGCCGCCGCCGCGCGCTGCCGCCTGCACTGTTACAGCACCGGCATTCACCGTCGTGCCTGGCCCGGCTTCCAGCGAATCCAGAATGAAGAACGCCTGGCCCACTGTGGCATCGCCGCCGCGACCAGCATTGAAGGCGCTGCCCCCGTTGGCGTCCACCGTCAAGAACAGCGAGCCGGTGGTCAGATTGGCATCGTTAAAGCCGCCGAACAGTCGGCCCGATCGCGCCGCACCGCCGACAGCGCCGAAGCCACCGAACGCATCGGCCTGCATGATGACCTGGCTGGCGTTTATGTTGCCCGATTCTCCTTGCAGCACCACGAACCCACCGCGCGCTGCGCCACCTGCACCCGTCGTACCATCGCCGGCGTTGGCATTGGCGTTGAGGAACAGGCCGCCAACCAGCTGAATGCCCTGATCATTGCCGCCCACGTTGGGCCCAAGTCGCACGAATACCGCGGGCGGGTTAAAATCACCGTTGTCACGAGATGTGGCGTTGCCGCCGATGGTGCCATCGCCGCCGCTGGTCGATGCGTTCACGAACACGTTGTTGGAAATCAGCAGCGAACCGCCGTTCTGAATATCGAGATTCGCCTGTCCGCCCAGCGCGGCACCGCCGATACCACCGTCACCGTCACCGCCATTTGCATTGGCGGAAACGAAGATCTGGGTGCCGGAAACGGTCGGGTTGCCCGTGGTGAACAGCTGGGCGAAACCGCCGGTGGCGGCGCCGCCGGCCGAATTGCCGTTGATGTCGCCATTCGCAGCCTCAGCCGAAGCCTGGACCGAAATCGATTGCGCGGTGACGCTCGTCCCACCGTTCACATCTGAAACCGCGAACTGCGCCAGACCGCCAATGAAACTGTTGTTGCCCACACTGAAGCCGCGATTGGCCGCGGCGGTGACGGCGATATCAGTGGTTGTCAGCGACGTTCCATCAAAGATGTTCAGCAACGCCTGGCCACCGGTAACCGTGCCGCCACCCGTATGGCCAATGTCACCGCTCTCCCCATAGCTGGCATCGGCCTCTACCCGGATGCCGCCCGGCACAGTCACGATGCCGCTCAGCCGGACTTCGGCAAGACCACCGGTCGCATTGCCCGATTGGCGCCCGAGACTGCCCGTGTCGGCAAAACCGCCCGCAGACACCAGCAGATTGCCGGCCATGGTCAGCGTGCCACCCGGATCCACCTGCAAACGGGCAGTGCCGCCCAGGCCGCTGCCACTGACGCCGTCAGCAGCAATGCCGCCGAAGCCACTGGCATCGATTGTCAGCGAGCCGGTACTCAGGCTGCCACCAAAGGCGCCCACGGTGGCCGACCCGCCCGTACCGGTGCCGGCGGCCTGGCCCAGGCCGGAAGCCGAATCCCCACTGCCAGTGGCAAAGACGAACGTGTCGCCTGAAACCTGCACCGATCCGCCACCAGACGCGCTCACTTCGGCAAGGCCAGCGATCCGGCTGATACCGTTCACGTTGCCGGTGAACTGCGTGGAGGCATCGACGATCAGGCTGCCGGCCACTGTCAGCACATTGCCGGACTGGCCACGCACAAGCGCAAGATTGTCGGCAAAAACTTCCAGGTTGCTGGCATAGCTCGATCCGCCCGTCAGCGATTGCACCAGCACATCGTTCTTGGACCGCGCAGTGAGGCTGGACGTGATCGTGGCATTGTCGATCGAGATGGTTGCCGTGCCAATGCTGCCCGCCACGGGCGTCAGGCCATATTGGAACACGCCCTGCCCAGAGGAATCAGCACGGACATCATAGCCGCCCGACAGCACCACGGCATTGCCGGCGATATCGGCCGCGCCGGCAATATCGAAGCCAAGCTGGGCACCGCCGGTGATCAGCAGGGTCATCGCGTCATTGCGCGGCACCGCCATCATGTAGATGCGGCTGTACACGCCCTGGCCGCCAATGCCGCCCGGCCCGGTGATGCTGCCGCTCACCTGGCTGGTGCCGCCCGCTGCCGAACCCACGTTGGCGGTGATGTCGAACAGGCCGCCATTCAGCGTAAAGCTCACATCCTCGGCCGCCACCAGCGCTGCCGACGCGCCGGACCCAACCGTGGCTGCACCGTTCATGATGAAGCGCGGGGCCACCGCGATCATGTAGCTGCTGGTATTGATGGTCGCACCGGCGGCAACCGTCACCCCGGCCGTGCTGCCGGCAGCCGCCTGCAGGCGGAAATTATTGGCGGCATCGATATAGGGCAGGCCAGCCGCTGCGCCGACCGGATCATTGGCCGTGAGCAGCAGACCGCCGACGTTGAACTGGGACCCGGCATTGAGCAGCAGGCCGCCGGGCGCATAGAACCAGATGCTGCCCAGAGAATCGCTGCTCACCGTGCCGGACAAGGCGATGGCGCGTGCCGGATCGGCCGCGATGATGCGATTGAGCACCGTGTAAGGCAGGCCGGTGCCGCCGGTGAAGCTGGCCGTGGCACCAGCCGGCAGGAAATCGATGGGTCCGCCACCGATCGCCGTGTCGGTGGGCGTCCAGTTGATGGTGTTCTGCGGGTCAAAGACCGTGAAGAAATCATTGTTGCCGCTGGTGCCGCGGGTGACGTTGCCCAGGATCACCGTTTCGGTGCCCTGGAAGGCCTGGGCCTGGGCCATTTGCGGCTGCAGCGCCAGCATGACGGCGAGCACGGCGGGAGAGGCGCCCAGCGACAGGCGGGTGGCAGCGCGGGCAGCAGAACTGCGGGCTGGGGCGCTTTCATCGATCAGGCGCATCAGCGGGTCCTCCAGGGCAGCAGGCGGGTGGTAAAGGTCACCAGCGCACGCACATCGCCGGCGCGGGTGGGGCCAGCATCCTTCAGGGCAACAGCGCCGCCCACATCCAGCCGGGCACGATCACTGAACACCAGCCGCGCGCCGCCGCCGGCCGAAACCAGGCTCACCGGATTGTCCAGGGTTGGCCCCAACCCACGCGACCAGGCCCAGCCGGCATCGACGAACACATAGGGCTGCGCCGCCAGTTTCCAGTCTTCCGACACGGTGACCGGATCAATGCGCAGCTCGGTGTTGAAGGCAGCACCGTCATCGCCGGTCAACACGCCGGGATCATAGCCGCGACCCACGGTATAGTTGCCCAGCGCAAAGCGTTCGAAGCCGAACAGGGCCCCGCTGGCAACCTGGCCACGCGGCTGCACGGCGATGGTGAGCTTCCTGCCAAGCCGCAGTTCCGCCAGGCCGGTGAAGCGCAGCACGGTGGCCGTCGGGCTGCCGCTGATCAGGCTGGGCGGCACCACGCCGGCGCCGGCACACACCGCCGGATTGGCCAGGCAATCCGGGCTGGCGCCGAACACATCCAGGCCCTGCCGCAGTTCCAGGCTGGCACCCAGCCGCCAGGCCGTGGTGCCGCCGGGGCCACGGCCGCGCATGTCCTGCCATTCACCATCAAGGCGGGCATAGGCCACGCGCAACCGATCCCGCGACAGCGGTGCCCCATCGAATTCGACGCGCTGATTGACCAGATCAAAACCGGCGCGGCCCACCAGCGTGGCGGCCTGGCTGCGCTTGAACGGATAGCTCGCCTCGATATTGGCAAAGAAGGTTTCGGCATCAACATCAGGCACCGCCGGACCGAGGCCGGGCCGGGTCCACGCCTGGGTGACACGGCCGCCAAACCGCAGGCCTTCGCCGCCGATGGCGAAATCATGCCCGGCCTGCAGCACCTGCTGCTCATCAAAATCGGACGTGGCGTAATAGGAAATGAAGCTGTGATCACCCAGCCCGGTCAGGCCGTGCGCCTGCACGCGCACCTGGCCGCCGTACGGCCCGGTTTGCGATGGGGCGAGGTTGCTCAGCACCAGATCGGCCTCGATCGGGCGGCGCCGCACGCTGACTTCGCCCACCATGTCACCCGCCGCACCGCCGGCCGGTTTCAGGGCAAGGCGCACATCCATGCCCGGCAGGTCGCGCGCCAGCAGCAAATAACGTTCGGCCTTGATGCGGTTGAACGGCTGGCCGGTGGCCAGTTTCTTCACATAGCGCGCCACCTGGCCTTCGTTGCGGCCGGCATCGCCGCGCAGCCGCACCGCCGTAAGCCGGGCATAGAGCACTTCAAAGCGCACCTGGCCGCCTTCGATGCGCTGCGCCGGCACCTGCACGGCGGCCAGATAGCCCAGCCGGCGCAAATGGGTGGCGGCGGCATCGCGGATCTCGCACAGCGCCGATACCGGCACTTCCTTGCCGGCCAGCGGCTTCCAATAGCCATCAAGCGCGGCGGGCGGCACCGGGCCCAGATTGTTGAATTCGGCGCGGGTGATGGTGAGCTTGATCGTGGCATAGGCCGGATCGGCCAGCGCGCACGGGCTGCGTTCGATATCGCCATCAACGATCAACCGGCTGGGCTGGGTAAACTGCGGCCGGCGCGATGGATCGATTTTGCGGCCGGCGCGATGGATCGATTTCCTCTCGAGTCGGCGCCCCGGTGACGCTCACCTGCGCCTGCGCACCTGACGCTGCAACGACGATTGCCATGCCGGTTGCCAACAGGCCACGACGGAAAACCGGCGTGAGCGCCGCCGCTGGCAAGCCCAGATCCATCATTAACGCTTCCCCCCCCGACAACAGCACAGGTGCGACCCGTTCATGTTGTGGAAGCAGTTAACCTGATTCAACCCAAATAATCTATAGCTTTATGGTTCATTGACGCATGTGACCCGACACTGTTGCAGGCCAGCAGCGGCTGCGGCGCAACCCGCTTGGCGTCGAGCCCCATAAGGAGGATTTCACGTTGTCCTAACGGAAGAAATCCACTCCGTACCGCTGGCCGCGGCCTCGAAGGCGACCATGGGCCCCGCAGCTGCAAGAAGTGCAGAACTGACGTTCAAGCTCAGCGGCGGCGCGGACTGCCGCCACCGCGACCGGCATTGCGGCCACCGCCGCCTTCCTCGAACAGTGCGGCGAGACTGTCGATGATGGTGCCGCCCAGTTGTTCGGCATCCATGATGGTGACGGCGCGGCGATAATAACGCGTCACGTCGTGGCCGATGCCGATGGCGATCAGTTCGACCGGGCTCTTGGTCTCAATGTGGCGGATCACGGCGCGCAGGTGGCGCTCCAGATAATTGCCGCTGTTCACCGACAGGGTGGAATCATCGACCGGCGCGCCATCGGAAATCACCATCAGGATGCGGCGGTCTTCGTTGCGGGCCACCAACCGGTCGTGCGCCCACAACAGCGCCTCGCCGTCGATATTCTCTTTCAGCAGGCCTTCGCGCATCATCAGGCCCAGATTCTTGCGCGCCCGTCGCCACGGCGCATCGGCCTGCTTGTAGACGATGTGGCGCAGGTCATTCAGCCGGCCCGGCTTGGCCGGACGTCCCGCCTGCAGCCACGCTTCGCGGCTCTGCCCGCCCTTCCAGGCCCGGGTGGTGAAGCCCAATATCTCGGTCTTCACCGCACAACGTTCCAGCGTGCGCGCCAGAATATCGGCGCAGATGGCGGCGATGGAGATCGGCCGGCCGCGCATGGAGCCACTATTGTCGATCAGCAGCGTCACCACCGTATCGCGGAACTGGGTGTCGCGCTCGATCTTGTAGCTGAGGGCATGGGCCGGATTGGTGACGATGCGCACCAACCGGGCGGCATCCAATATGCCTTCTTCCTGATCGAAATCCCAGCTGCGGTTCTGCTGGGCCATCAATCGCCGTTGCAACCTGTTGGCCAGCTTGGTCACGGCCGATTGCAGCGGGATCAATTGCTGGTCAAGATAGTTGCGCAGCCGGGTCAGTTCCTCGTCGTCGCACAGCTCGGCGGCACCAACCACTTCATCATGCTTCGTCGTATAGGCCTTGTATTCGAAATCCGGCGGCAGATCGGACAGCGGCATATTGGGCCGCCACGGCATCATGCCTTCCTGGCCCTCATCGCCCATCTCCGCGTCCGACACTTCGTCGGTGTCCATCTCCACTTCGCGCTGCTCGGCGCCCTCGGGCGCGTCGGAGGATTCCTCTGAACGGGTTTCAGTGGATTGGTCCTGGCCGCCGCCGTCGTCCTGTTCCTGATCTTCGCTGTCTTCGCCGGGCTGTTCTTCGTCCTGGCCGTCGGCCCCTTCCTCGGTTTCGTCGCTGGCTTCGTCGGGATCGGCGCCCAGTCCCAGATCTGCGAGCACGTGGCGGATAAGCTGCGCGAATTCCGCCTGATCCTCGATGCTGCCGGCCAGCGCATCGAGATGCTTGCCGGCCTGCGCCTCGATATGGCCACGCACCATGTCCACGGCCTGCTGCGCGGCGCGCGGCACGTCGGCACCGGTCAGCCGCTCGCGCACGATCAGGCCCAGGGCGGTGGCCAGCGGCACCTCTTCGGCCGACCGGGCACGCACGATCGGATCGGTGCGCACCCGCATTTCGGTCATGCGATCGAGGTTGCGCGCCACCCCGGCCATTTCAGCCGCGCCCAGCGATTCAAAGCGCGCCTGTTCCACCGCATTCCAGATATCGCGCGCCAGCCCGGAATCCGGCTGGTCCGCGCCATGCAGCTTGGGATCATGGAACCGCCGCTTCAGCGCGAAACTGTCCGCCCAGCCGCGCACTTCCGCCACCTGCTCAGCCGGCAGCGCCCGTGCCGGCTGCGGCACGCGGGCCTGGTCACCGAAACAGCCCGGCTTGTCGGCCGTGTACGCCAGCTCCATCCCCGGCGCATGGCCCAGCGCCCGCATGGTCGCGGCCACCGCCTGGCGGAAATCCTCGATGGGGCTGGTTTCAGCCATTCCCTACTTCTTCGCCTTCACCGCGATGCTTTCCGGCAGATCCTCGCCGAACACGCGCTGATAATATTCGGCCACGATGCTGCGCTCGGCCTCGTCGCACTTGTTCAGGAACGACAGGCGGAAGGCAAAGCCGACATTGTTGAAGATCACCGCGTTCTGCGCCCAGGTGATCACCGTGCGCGGGCTCATCACCGTGGAAATGTCACCGCCCATGAAGCCGGCGCGGGTCATGTCGGCCACGCGCACCATGTTGGAAACCGTCTTGCGGCCGGCTTCGGTGTCGAATTCCTTCACCTTGGCGGTCACGATGGCACTTTCGGTGTGGTGCGGCAGGTAATTCAGCGTGGTAACGATGCTCCAGCGGTCCATCTGGCCCTGGTTGATCTGCTGGGTGCCATGATAGAGCCCGGTGGTATCGCCCAGGCCCACGGTGTTGGCGGTGGCAAACAGGCGGAACCACGGATTGGGCCGGATCACCCGGTTCTGGTCCAGCAGGGTCAGCTTGCCTTCCACTTCCAGCACGCGCTGGATCACGAACATCACGTCCGGCCGGCCGGCGTCATATTCGTCGAACACCAATGCTGTCGGGGTTTGCAGCGCCCACGGCAGCAGGCCTTCGCGGAATTCGGTCACCTGCGCGCCGTTCCTCAGCACGATGGCATCCTTACCGATCAGATCGATGCGGCTGATGTGGCTATCCAGGTTGATGCGCACGCACGGCCAGTTGAGGCGGGCGGCCACCTGCTCGATATGGGTGGATTTGCCGGTGCCGTGATAGCCCTGCACCATCACGCGGCGATTGAAGGCAAAGCCGGCAAGGATGGCCAACGTGGTGTCTGGGTCGAACACATAGGCCGGATCCAGATCCGGCACGCGATCATCCTTCACCGAAAAGGCCGGCACAGCCATATCGATATCGACGCCGAACACCTCACGGGCGTCCACCGTGGTGTCCGGGGCATTCATCGCCACCGGCGGGGTTTCGTGCATATCGCTCACGTGTTGTTCGACTCCGTCTTGTATCCGGCTGCTGCCTTCAGGTGCGTAAAGGCGTTGACCACCGCCTGCAACTTCCCTTCGTGGCTTCTGTCCCCCCCATTGCTGTCAGGGTGGTAGCGGCGCACGAGCCCGCGATAGGCCCGGCGGATGTCGACTGGCGTGGCATTGCGGTCAAGCCCCAGCGTGCCCAGCGCCTGGGCATCGCCCTTGTCGGCCCAGCGTCCGGGTGGTGAGCGTGACGGCCGAAGCGGTTCATCGAACAGCCCGTGCGGATCGCCAAAGGTGAAGGCCATGCGGCCGCCGCGCACCACATCCTTCTCCCACCCGGCCAGTGGCGATTGGGCAGCATGGATTTCATCAGGCGAGAGGCCATCGAAATAATTATAGCCGGCGTTGAACGCGCGGACATGATCAAGGCACAGATATTGCCAACCGCCGACATCGCCCGGGACTCGATTGGACCGAGGCGCCCGGAATTCGCCACTGCCGGCACAGCCCGGCCAGCCACAGGCCTGCGGCTCGGGGGTTTCCACCCGCCCGTGCCACCGACTGTGGCGTGGTTGGCTCTGGCTTGAAATATCTGTCGTCCTTCTGTCTGCCCGGTCTATAACGGCCTCGACAGGAGACGATATGGGCAAGGTTGCCGCAGAAATCCAATCCCGGCTGGTGGCCGCACTGGCACCGACCGCCCTTGAGGTGATTGATGACAGCGCGTCGCACCATGGCCATGCCGGCCATCGCGGCGACGATGCCGAATCGCATTTCACCGTGAAGATCAGCGCCGCCAGCTTTGCCGGGCAAAGCCGCATTGCCCGGCAGCGCGCCGTCTATGCGGCGCTGGGCGATCTGATGGCCCCCGATCGCATTCACGCGCTACGCATCGTCGCATCGGCCCCCGGCGAAGCTTGATGCGCGCCGCGATTGCCGCCCTTGCCCTGCTGGTCGCTTCTCCGGCGACGGCCGCCACCGAAGCGGCCGGCAGCCTGGACAGCGTGACCATCATCGATCGGCTGGACGTGAACGACATCGCCGCCGGCAGCGTGCAGCGCTTCTGGTTCCGCGCCGGGATGAGCCCCGTCGGCCAGCCGTGGCTGGTGCCGGTGGTCGTGGTCAAAGGCGCCCAACCCGGCCCGCGTTTGCTGCTCACGGCCGGCATTCACGGTGATGAACTGAACGGCATCGCCGTGCTGCAGCGGCTGGCGAACGGTATCGATCCGGCGCAACTGGCAGGCACAGTCACTATGGTACCCGGCCTCAATCCGCCCGGCCTGCTGCAATCGACCCGGCAATGGACGCCGGATTGGTCCCGCAGCGCCCCCAACCTCAACCGCGAACTGCCCGGCAAGGAGGGCGGCTCTGCCATCGCCGATTTCGCCGGCCGGCTGTGGAGCCGCCTGATCCGCCCCAATGCCGACAGCGCGGTCGATCTGCACACCCAATCGCGCGGCACCGCCTATATGATGTATGCCTTTGCCTCCACGCCGCGCACCCGCCGCATGGCCGAACTGGTGGCGCCCGACATCATCAAGATGGACAAGGGCGACAAGGGCACGGTGGAAAACACGCTGACCGATGATGGCGTACCGGCAATCACGCTGGAACTGGGCCGGCCCGAGATGTTCGACGACACCATGATCGCCCGCGCCGAAGCCGGCCTGACCAATCTGATGCGCGAAATGAAGATGCTGCCCGGCAAGGTGACGCCGCCGCCGGCCGGGCTGACTGTGGCCAATGATATCGTTGCCGTCCGCGCCCGCCTGCCCGGCTGGGCCCGCCTGCTGCTGCCGATCGGCAGCGCGGTGAAGAAGGATCAACCGATCGCCGAAGTGCGCGATGCCTTTGGCCGCAGCCTGGAAACGGTGGTGGCGCCGGCCGACGGCCGCATCAACATGATCACCACCGATCCCCGCGTCGCTGCCGGCGACACCATTGCCCGGATCGTCTGGTGGTCCCCCGATCCTGCGTGCCAGAACGGTTGCTGACTTGAGTTGGAGGCGCGCAGCGGCTATCCGCAACAGCGCGCCGGATTAGCTCAGCGGTAGAGCAGCGGTTTTGTAAACCGAAGGTCGGGGGTTCAATCCCCTCATCCGGCACCATTTCCCGGCTTTCGCCGTCGGCTGTTCACGACAGCCACCAGCGTTGTCGCCAGGATCGGGCCAAGCCAGTCCGCCACTTGCGCCGGTTGGGTCCACAATCTGGCATCGGCCGCACCCCACCAGGGCAGATTGGCACGCAAACCATCGCCGAACTGTTCGATCCAGCGATATTCCGCCTGCGCCACCTCACGCCCCAGAAAATAGCCCGATGCCAGCGCCGCTCCAATCCACCAGTTGCGGGTGGTGAGGCCGATCACGGCCTGGATGGCCACAGCGGCCAGCGCATGTTCAACAAGGTTCATCATCGGCTCACCGGTTTCCTGTGCTGCGGCCACAGCTTGCCCGATGCCAGGCGCAAGCAAAAGCGGCCCGCCCTACGCAATCGTCCGCTCTTTCCTTTTTGCCAGTGGCCAAGCAGGGTCAGGCGTGACAGCCTGTGCGCTGCAACATGCAATAATCCACACACGGGGAAGGTGCGCCATGCATTTCGAATATAGCGACAAAACCAAAGGCCTGATCGAAAAGCTGCGCGGCTTCATGGACGAGCACATCTACCCCAACGAAGAGCGCTACCACCGTGAAGTGCAGGAAGGCGAACGCTGGAAAGTGCTGCCGGTGATCGAGGAGCTGAAGCCCAAGGCGCGCGAAGCCGGGCTGTGGAACCTGTTCCTCAACATCTGCGATCACGACACCGGCGAATGGAAGGGCCCCGGCCTCACCAACCTCGAATATGCGCCGCTGGCCGAGGAAATGGGCCGCGCCGGCTGGTCATCCGAAGTGTTCAACTGTTCCGCGCCCGATACCGGCAACATGGAAGTGCTGCGCACCTATGGCACCGAAGAGCAGAAGCAGACGTGGCTGAAGCCGCTGATGGCCGGCGAGATTCGCTCCGCCTTCCTGATGACCGAACCGGCTGTCGCTTCTTCCGACGCGACCAACATCGAAACCTCCATCCGCCGCGACGGTGATCATTATGTCGTCAACGGCCGCAAATGGTGGTCGTCGGGCGTGGGCGATCCGCGCTGCAAGATCGCCATCGTGATGGGCAAGACCGATCCCAGCGCGCCGCGGCACAGCCAGCAAAGCCAGATCCTGGTGCCGCTGGATGCACCCGGCATCACCAAGCTGCGCCCGCTCAACGTGTTCGGCTTTGATGATGCGCCGCACGGCCACTTCGAAGTGATTCTGGACAATGTTCGCGTGCCGGTTGCCAACATGATCCTGGGCGAAGGCCGCGGCTTTGAAATCGCGCAAGGCCGCCTTGGCCCGGGCCGCATCCACCACTGCATGCGCTCCATCGGTGCCGCCGAACGCGCGCTGGAAAAGATGGTGAAGCGCCTGAAGAGCCGCGTCGCCTTCGGCAAGCCGATTTCGGAACACAGCCTGTGGCACGAGCGGATCGCCGATTCGCGCATCGCCATCGAACAGGCCCGCCTGCTCACGCTCAAGGCCGCCTACATGATGGACACAGTCGGCAACAAGGCCGCGGCCAACGAGATCGCGATGATCAAGGTGGTGGCGCCGAACATGAGCTGCCTGATCCACGATCACGCCATCCAGGCCCATGGCGGCGGCGGCGTGTGCCAGGATTATGGCCTGGCCTCGGGCTATGCCGGCCAGCGCACCCTGCGCCTCGCCGACGGCCCGGACGAAGTGCACCGCGCGGCCATCGCCAAGAACGAACTGCGGAAATACAACTAAGGCTGCAAGGCGGCGGGGAAGGGCTTGCACCACAAGCCCTCCCCTGCTACCCGCGCCATCTGCCAACGGGGCGCTCAGGCGCTTCATTTCCCTGGTGTGCGGCCATGGCGGAATTGGTAGACGCGCAACGTTGAGGTCGTTGTGGCCGAAAGGCCGTGGAAGTTCGAGTCTTCTTGGCCGCACCAGCCAGCAAATCCGGTACAGGCTCCGGATCCCACAAGCGCCGTCCGGACGCAGACACAATCCACTTTTGTCTCAGCCGCGGCTGGAAGCGACCTTTTCAAACACGTGACGCGCGCGGAATCGGCATTTGGCCAGCGCTCTTGCCGCTAGCAGGCAGGACGCGATCACGCCCGAACAAGCCCTGCATTCACGCTACTTGTTCTGCCGCCACACCAGTCACTCGTGTTCGGTCCGGGCCTGGCGCGGGCATGAAAAACCCGTGCCGGCTGTGTGCCGACACGGGCTTTTCATCTGGCTCTGCAACCCACGGCTTGCGGCCCAAAAGCCGCCCGCCGTGGCTGCAACCGGGCTCACATCTTGAAGCGCAGGCCCAGGCGATAGCTGCGGCCCAGCAGGTCATAGACCGGCGAGGTGCCGAACGAGGTGCCGTTGTTCGGGGTCGGAGGCGGGTCCTTGTCGAACAGGTTTTCCACCACGGCGAACAGGGTCACCGTGCTGCCACCGATCTTCACGTCGACGTTCTGCGACAGTTCCCAGTACCACACGGCCGGCAGATTGTTCCACTCGGTCGGCAGGCCGTTGCGCTCCGTCGGCCCGATGTTGTTGACAACGCCCGGGCCCAGGTAACGGCCAGTGATCGTCGTGCGGCTCGAACCCACCGAGTAGGTGGCTGAACCGAAGCCGCGCCACTTGAAGCTGCCCGGCGTGCCGAGCGTCGGCGGGGTGGTGTCGCCTGGCAGGTTGGTCTGGTCCTTGATGCGCTGCGAGGCCAGCACGCGGAAGGTCAGCGCCCCCGGCAACTTGGCCGAAATGTTGCTGAGCTGGGTGCGGTAGCTGAGCTCGTAGTCGATGCCTTCGACTTCAACGTTCTGGGCGTTGATGCCGCCTGTCAGCAGCGTGGCGCCAGCGAGGCCGGTGCTGCCGGCGACCGGGATGATCGACTGGCAGGCCGCCGGGCTGGCCGGGCGGTTGAAGCCGTAGCACAGGTCAAGCAGCAGTTGGCCGCCGACACCAAAGATCGCATCCTTGATCTTGATGCTGTACCAGTCGACCGTGGCGGTCAGGCCCGGCGCCCAGCTCGGCTGGTAGGCGCCACCCACCGTCCAGGTGTCGGCGATTTCCGGCGTCAGCAGCGGATTGCCGCCCGACAGAGTGACGAACGGCACCGTCGGGCTGTTCGGCAGGCTGCGATCCTGGAACTGGTTCACGAAGGTGCTCTGCGGCGCGAACAGGTCGTTCAGGTTCGGCGCGCGGATGTCACGCGAACGGGTGGCACGCAGGCGCAGATCGCCAAAGCGATAGGCAGCGCCCACCTTCCACGTCGTCACCGCACCGCTGGTCGAATAATCGGTGCGACGAACCGCGCCGTTCAGTTCCAGATCGCCGACCGCTGAATCCTTCAGCAGCGGAACCAGCACTTCGGCGAAACCTTCCTTCACGTTGTAACCGGCGCCGCCGGGCTGGAAGTTGCCGACGAACCAGATGCGGGACTGCGATTGGGCGTCCGAGGTGGCGACGAACGATTCTTCACGATATTCGAAGCCCGCCGCGATCGAGACCGGGCCAGCCCAAGTGGAGAAGGGGCTGTACTGGGCGTCGATGGAGTAGACGTCCAGGGCGATGTCGAGATCCTGCCGCGTGCGGAAGCCGTCGGCGGCGCCGGTGACCCAGGCGATCGACTGGGCCCCCAGCGAGCCTTCGCCAAACACGTTCATCGGGATACAGCCGTTGGTCAGGTTGGTGAGGGTGGAACGGCAGACCGGGGCACCCACGGCCACGCCAGCGACGCCGCCCACGGCCGGGTTGCCGGTCACGTCCACCGCCTGGTTGAAGCGGCTGACGACGATGTTGTTGTCACGCGTGTACGAGACGTCGCTGCGGCCACGCTGGTAATAGGCGCGCCACTTGCCGCTGTCGGCGAACTTGCCTTCCAGCGCGAACAGCAGGCGGCTCTGGGTGCGGTTGTAGCCGGCATCGCCAGGATTCTGGCCGGGCCCATTGACCATGTCGTAGAACAGGCGGTTCATGCGGAACGAGGTAACGCCGACCGTGTCCATGGCCTGCCGCACGGTCACTGGGATGAACGGGTTGTCGCGCTGGATCAGCAGCGCCCCGTTCCCGCCGGTGCCGTTTCGGTTGTAGTAGGCGGACCAGTTGTTGGTGCTGTTCCCACCGTAGTTCGCCTCGAAGATGGCGGTGATGTTGTCGGTCACGTCATAGCTGAGGCGGCCGTAGACGCTGTAATATTCGAGGTCAGGGAGCAGCGCGGCGCGGATGCTGGCCGGCTCCACCGAACCGCCGGACTGGAACGAGCCCTGCGTGATGTTGCCGAACTGGAACTGGCCAACGGCACCGCCCGGTAGGAAATTGATGCCGGCCAGCGGGCCGCCGGCGATCACGCCGCCCGGCGTGCTGACGAGGCCAACGTCGGTGCGCACGATCTGGCCGGTCTGACCATTGGTGGCCGTCCAGTTCGGGTTGTTGAGGGTGCGCAGGCCGGGCTGGAACCAGCCACGGTCGCTGTCCGACATCCGGATGCTGTCGCTCTTGGCATAGTTGCCGCTCAGCAGCAGGCGGCCGCGGCCGCCAGCGAACTTGGTACCATAGGCGAGATCGCCACTGATGGTGCGGCCGTCGTTGCGGTCGGTCTGGCCGTAGTTGATCTGGCCCTTGAGACCCTGGAAATCAGTGTCGAGGATGAAGTTCACCACGCCGGCGACGGCGTCGGAACCATAAGCGGCCGAGGCGCCGCCGGTGACCACGTCGACGCGCTTCACCAGGTTCTGCGGCAGCATGTTGACGTCAACCGCCGGCAGCAAGCCGGAACCGACGACGCGGCGGCCATCGAGCAGCACCAGCGTGCGGTTGATGCCCAGGCCGCGGGCGTTGATCTGGTTGGCGCCCCCGTTGGCGTTGACGAACTGGGTGGTGGCGCGCGGCGACTGGCCCTGGCCGATCGCCGGCAACTGGTTCACATAGTCGGCGATGTTGATCGGGTTGCGCTGGACGATGTCTTCCATGGTCACGACGGTGGTGGGCACCGGCGCGCTGGAGCCGTCACGCACGATGCGCGAACCGGTCACGACCATTTCGCCAGCGGCCTTTTCTTCGGCTGCATCGGCGGCAACAATCGGCGCGCTGGCCTGCTGTGCCGCTGTTGGCATGGCCGTCAACCCGGCTGCCAGTGCCACCAACGAACTATAACCCAGGCCCGAATGACCCCGCGGATAAAACATGGTGCTGACCCCTGTTTGCCGGCAACAGGCCGGAGCTGCCCGCGCCCTGACCCGGAGCGGAGTCTGCCCAAAGCGCCGGTCTCACAACTGTAACAATTAGACAAACTGCCAGTGTGGTCGGTTGCCGCAGCCTCCATGGCTGGCGGTGACCGCTTCGCGCTGCCGCCGGAATGAGACGGGTTAACCAAACGGCAATAACTGCCAGCGCGCCGCGCGGCAGCCGATGACCCGTGACAACTGGCTGCTCACGCCGCCGTAACAATGGCGCTGGTGTTCGTCACCGATGGCGCGACCACCGGCATCGACGTGCTGGCCGGCGAACAGGCTTGGCCCGTCAGTTGAGGCTGCCGCCCTTTCAGACAATGCAGATTATCAGCGCTTCTCCATCGGGAGGCCCAGTGGCGTCGGTCCGCCGCTGGCCCAGTCCAGCAGTTCCACCATGTGGACGGTGTGCAGTTCGGGCCGGGCGATCTGGCCGATGCAGCCGATGTTGCTGCTGGCCACGATATGGGCGCCGGTGGCGGCCAGCGCGGCCTGCTTGCGGGCCTTCAGTGTGGCCGCCATTTCGGGCTGCAGGATCGCATAACTGCCGGCCGATCCACAGCAGATATGGGATTCGGCCGGATCGCGCACATCAAAGCCGGCATTCACCAGTAATTGGCGCGGTGCCGCCTTCACCTGCTGGCCGTGCTGCAGGGAACAGGCGCTGTGCCAGGCGACAGGCAGGCCGGGCGCGACGCGCGACGGCAGCGGCGGCAGCAGCGCCAGATATTCGGAAATGTCGCGCGTCAGCACCGCCACCGCAGCGGCGCGGGCGGCCATGGCGGGATCATCGGCAAACAGCGCCGCATAATCCTTGATCACCGTTCCACAGCCCGAGGCGGTGATGATGATGGCATCGACGGGCCCTGCCGCTTCCCAGGCTTCGATGTTGGCGCGAGCATGGGCGGCAGCAGCGGCCTCGCGGCCGAGATGATGATCGATCGCACCGCAGCAGGCCGATTGGCGGGTGATCACCACTTCCACCCCGTGGCGGGCGAGCAGGCGCAGCGCGGCATCATCGATGGCCGGGCGCAACACCGGCTGCACGCAGCCCAGGTGCAGGATTACCCGGCCGGCGCGTTCACCGGACGGAGCCAGCGGAACCCGGCGTTCGGCCATACCGGGCGGCGGCACGTCATCGGGCACCATCGCCAGCATGGCCGTCATCCGTGCCGGCAACATCGGCGCGAGGCCGCGCACCAGCCGGCCAGCGCGCAGCAAGGCGCGGAACAGGCCGCGCCGGGTGAGCACCGCCGGCAGCAAAGCGCGCAGCAGCCGATCGGGCA
Source organism: Sphingomonadales bacterium 32-65-25 (assembly GCA_002280855.1). GTDB lineage: Bacteria > Pseudomonadota > Alphaproteobacteria > Sphingomonadales > Sphingomonadaceae > Sandarakinorhabdus. The sequence goes on from NCEU01000003.1 coordinate 216,935, forward strand.
GCGGGCGGCGGTGCGTGCTTTCGATATGGACGCGGGCGGCATCAACAAGATGCATGTAATCAACGCCCGACGGGCAGGTGGTGGTGCACGACAAACACGACAGGCAGCGATCGATATGGTGCACGGCGCGCGGCGATGGAGCCACTTCCGGGTTGGCCAGCATGTCCTTCATCAGCCAGATGCGGCCGCGCGGACTGTCCAGCTCATCGCCGGTGACGAGATAGGTGGGGCAAGTGGCGGCGCAGAACCCGCAATGCACGCATTTGCGGATGCGATCCTGCGCAGCGGCAACGTCGATGCTGGTCATGCCGCGCCACCCGGTGCAGCGGCGGGGGAGAGGATGCCGGCGGGATCGAACAGCGCCTTCACCCGCGCCGACAGGGCCGCCAGACCCGGCTCCAGCGGCGCACGGGCCGGAATGGCGGAAGCAGCTCCGCGCAGCCGTTCGGCATGGCCATCGCGTCCAGCGGCTTGCGCCACGAGGCCATGCACATCCAGATCGGCGGCACCAGCCGGCAGTAGCACCCAGGCCAGGGCGCCGGCCCAGTCCAGCCGCAGGCGCGCGTCCGGCGGCAGCAACGCAGCCAGCGCCGGCGCGCGGTTGGCAGGCAGCGGGCAACGCCAGATGATTTCGTCGGCGTGGGCGTGGTCATAAAGGCTGGCGATGGCCGCCCATAGCGCGCGGCTGGCGTCGCCCTCGATCAATGTGCTGGCCGGCAGCCTGGCGCGGGCAGCATCCACCAGCGCCGGCAGGACGGCCGAGCTGGATTCGATGCGCAACTGCACCTCGCTCTCACTCCACGCCGCGCCGGTGATGCCGCCATCAACCATCAGCGCATCGGCCATGATGCGCACCGCTTTGGCCGCCGTGTCGGCAGGCAGCAGCAATGTCGCCTGTGCGGGCGCCAGCGGCAGCACTTTCAGGGTGATTTGCGTCAACACCGCCAGCGTGCCGCGTGAACCCGTGAGCAGTCGCGGCAGATCGAAGCCGGTGACGTTCTTGAGCACCTTGCCGCCCGCCGTGAAGATCTCGCCGCGCCCGGTCACGCCAGACAGGCCCAGCACATGATCGCGGCACGCCCCGGCGAAGGGCCGGCGCGGCCCGGAAAGCCCGCTCGCCACCGCGCCGCCGATGGTGCCGTGGCCCAGGCCCCAGATTGCATCGGGCGAAGGCGGCTCGAACGCCAGACACTGGCCGGATTGGGCCAACAGCTTTTCGACATGATCCAGCGGCGTCGATGCCGGCAGGGTGAGCAGCAACTCGCCCGGATCATGATCGATGCTGCCACCAAGGCCGGTCAGATCCAGGTCCGCGTCTGCGGCGCCGGGGCCGATGCCGGGCCGGCTGCCGGTGCCGGACACGGCCAACGACCGCCCATGCGCCGCTGCCTCGCGGATCATCTCGGCCAGTTCCTCGATCGTGGCAGGACGATAAGCCATCAGAAAATCGCCATCAGAATCTGGGCAGTTCGGGGAACGGCAGCCGCCCGCCATGCACGTGCATGTGGTTCATTTCGGCACAGCGCGACAGGGTGGGGAACAGCTTGCCGGGATTGAGCAGGCCGCGCGCGTCAAAGGCGCATTTCAGCCGGCTCTGCACTTCCAGATCGATGGCGCTGAACTGATGTTCCATCAGATCGCGTTTCTCGACACCCACGCCATGTTCGCCGGTCAGCACGCCGCCGGCATCGACGCACGCCATCAGGATTTCGGCGCCAGCCGCTTCCGCTGCTTCGGTCTGGCCCGGCACAGAGGCATCATACATCACCAGCGGGTGGAGATTGCCGTCGCCAGCGTGAAAGACATTGGCGACCCCAAGGCCGTGGCGGGCAACAATGGCGCTGATCTGGCCCAGAACCGCACCCAACTGGCGCCGCGGAATCGTGCCATCGACGCAATAATAATCCGACGCGATGCGCCCCACGGCCGGAAACGCCGCCTTGCGCCCGGCCCAGAACAGCAGGCGCTGCGCTTCGTCGGTGGAGGCGCGCAGGTGGGTGCAGTTGTGCGCATTAGCGATGGTGGTGATGCGGGCAAGCTGATCGTCCACCTCCGCCGCGCTGCCATCGGCCTCGGCAATCATCAGCGCTTCGACATCAGTGGGATAGCCGGCCTGCACAAAATCTTCAGCGGCGCGGATGGCCGGCGCGTCCATCATCTCGAGGCCGGCCGGGATGATGCCGGCGGCAATGATGGCCGCCACACAATCACTGGCATAGGCAACCGAGGGAAAGCCCAGCAGCAGCGCGCGCTGGGTGGCGGGTTTGGGCAGGATGCGCACCGTGGCTTCGGTGACGACGCCCAACAGCCCTTCGGAACCACACACCAACCCGAGCAGGTCATAGCCGGCCTGTTCCTGCCCGGGGCCGCCCAGCCGCAGCACCGTGCCATCCATCAGCACCAGCTCCACGCCCAACAGATTGGGGCTGGTGGTGCCATATTTCAGGCAATGCACCCCGCCGGCATTCTCCGCGACATTGCCGCCGATCGAACAGGCAATCTGGCTGGACGGATCGGGCGCGTAATAAAAGCCTTTGTGGGCAATGGCCTGGGAGACGGCGAGATTGGTGACACCCGGCTGCACCACGGCGCAGCGATTGTCGTAATCCACGTTCAGGATGCGGTTGAAGCGCGCCATGCCGAGCACGATGCCATCGGCCAGCGGCAGCGCCCCGCCAGAAAGCGACGTGCCCGAACCGCGCGCCACCACCTTCACGCCATTGGCATGGCACCAGGCCAGCACCCGGCTCACTTGGCTTGTCGTGCGCGGCAATACCACAGCCAGCGGGCTCTGCCGGTACATCACCAGCCCATCGCTGCCATAGGGCGAGACGCCTGTCGCATCGGCGATCACCCCATCCGGCACGATGGCGCTGAGCGCAGCGGCAATCTCGGCCTGTCGGGCCATGACGGCAGCATCGGGGTCTGGCATCTTCATGCCACCATCCTGCGCCGAAGGCCGACTGGTTTGCTAGGGCAAAACTGTTGGCCGAATGCGGTTTTCCAGCCGCAAGGGCGGCTTGATTGCAGCGCGGCTGGGGCTATTCCACCGTCAACACCACGGGATCGGCGAGCGGTGCGAGACGGCCGGCGTCAATGCCCTGCCCGGCCACCTTGCGGCCGGCGGCGTCGCTCACCGGCTTGCCGTCCTTGTCCACCAACGTGGCCGCCAGGCCCATTCGATCAAGCAGGGCAAGCGCATCGGGCGCCGGTTTGCCGATCAACGCCGGCATCGGGCGGGCATCGTCCAACGCAGAAGGCGGCGGGACGGGCACGATGCGGAAGGTGAGCTTGGCAGCCGCCGTGGCCTGAAAGCCGAAACGCTGCTGAAAGCCGGCATCCACCGGCGTCACATAGGTGCGGCCCTTGCCGATGGAGCCGGAAATGCGGGTCGTGCCAGCGCTGCCATCGGCGCTGCCGGTGCCGCCGATGCGCATCGAAACCTGCACTTCGCAGGCAGTATCGGGCAGCACATAGAAGGTGGGGCGGTAACCGATCTCGCGCAGCAGGGCCATGCCGGCATCGCCCTGTTCCTCATAAATCGCCAGCGTGGCGGCCAGCGCCGATTCATCCAGTGCGCGCTGCGCTTCGGCGACGCCCTGGCCCACGGCAGCGATCACCTCGCCCAACGGCGCGGCCACGCTTTCGGCCAACAGATCGGCAACGGCACCGCGGGAAGGATTGCTGGCCATGGGTTCACTCCTTCGGGGCGGCAAAGATCACGTGGACACGGCCGCCGCGTGGCATGCCGGTGCCGGCAGCGGGCGTTTGCAGCATGGCCTGGCCAGGCGCTGCCTTCGTGTTCAGCCCGGCCGGCCCGGTGCTGGCTTCGAGCAGCAAGCCAAGGCTGGCCAGCACGGCGCGGGCGCGATTTTCAGTAAGGAACATGACATCGGGCACCGTCTGCCCGATCACCTCTGGCGGTGGTTTGTCGGGGCGGAAGCTGAATTTCAGATCAGACAGCACGCCCGGCTGGATGGTTTTCATTGCCTCCCGGTCGAGGATCTCGATCTTGCGGCCCTCATCCTGCAGCAGCGCCTTGGCATTCACCTCGATGGCACCCAGCGAGAAACCACGGGATTTCAGCGCCGTCTGCGCATCATCCAGCTGCACGCCGATGGTGCTGGCAAAATCGGTCACCCGCGTCACGCTGACAGCGCCTTCGGGGGCGAGACGATCGGGGCGCGGCGTGGCAATGATGCGATCCTTGTCGGCAATCACGCCGGTCAGCCGGCGGATTTCCCTGTCCTTCTCGTCAAGGGCGCGCGCGCTTTCGGCCAACCGGGCTTCGCGCAGGTTGATCTGGCCGTCGCGGTCCGCCACCTCGCGCTCCCGCGCCGCCAGTTGGGTTGAAAAATCGCGTGTCACTTCGGCGCGGATGGCAGCGACATCCACGGTTGGCCCGGCGGGGCGCGGCGTACGCAGGGCAGCAATTTCCTGATCCTTGGCCGCCATGAGGGTGGAGAGGCGGCGGATCTCGGCATCTTTCTCACCCACCACCCGCACATTGTCCGCCAGCTTGGCTTCCCGGTCAGCCACCAGGCGCTGGGTATCGGCAAGCCTGGTTTCCCGTTCGGTCACCAGCCGGCGGGTTTCGGCCAGTTGCAGATCGCGATCCGCCACCTCGCGCTCGCGCACCGCCAGCCTGTCGCTGAAATCCCGGCTCACGTCGGCACGCACGGCGGCCAGATCAACCGTGGCCGCCGCGGCCCCGCCGATTGTGAAAGGCGATCCGCCGCGCCCGATGGTGCGGGTGAACGGCGTCGCTACCGCTGCCCGTCGCACTTCACCAAAATCAATGCTGATCCCGCGCGCCGCCCGGGCAATAGCCGGCGTCGTGGCCATCACCGCATTGGCTTCCACCAGCCGCAGCGCCGGCGCAAACGGCAGCGTATCATCGCCAATCTCGCCGCGGCCCCGCACAGCGCCGTCGGCCGCCGTGGCCGCCTGTGACAGCGCCACCCATTTGTTGGCCGCCAGATCGAACAGTTCCACCGCCAGCGCGGCCCCGGTGGCGGGATTGCCAGCGGCATCGAGCAACCGGGCAGACCAGGTGAAGGGCGTCGTCATCCCAGCACCTCGGCACTGATGGTGGCCTGCGCCGAAAACGGCCCGATGCTGGCGGTGACAACCAGCAGCGCCTTGGCCGGCTCATCGCCGATCAGCAGGCTGGTGACGGCGCGGCCGTCATCATCGGTGGTGACGATGCCATCGACCAGCCGCGTGCCGTCGCGGCGCGGCAGGCTCGCCACGCCCCGCGCCTTGGACAGCGTCTCGCTAGCCTTCAGATCAAGGTTCAGTTCCACCGGCTGGCCCGCCAGCACCTCGCCGGCGCTGTTGCTGACCTCAAGCGCGATGCGGGCCTTGCCGCCAATGTTGGGACCGGGCGTGATGCGAATGCGCGGGGCAGGCAGGCCGTCGCCGGCCGGCACCGCCACCAGCCGGCCCGACACGCTGGACCGGATCTCGCGATTGTCGGTGCCGGCATCATTGCGGGCGGTGAACAGCCGCAGCACCGGCAAGCCGCGCCCCCCGGCGGTTGCAGCCGGCGGGTTCACCACCTCCACATCGACATTGATGCTGAAATCCAGATACGGCAGCGCATAGCGCGTGACGGCGCGGCCGCTGTCATCCACCTGCGGGCCGGACGCCAGCGCGCGTTCGGCTTCGCGCACGCCGTCGGCCAGTGCCACGAGCAATTGCCCGATACTGTTGTCGACGAAATCAACCGGGTCAGACACTCACCCCTCCTGCCTTCTGGCTTTCAGCCGATCCAGCGCGCGTTCGCGCCGCGCCTCGTCATTGGCGGCGTCGGCCTCTTTCAGTTCCCGCATGTCGCGCGCCAGGCCGCGCAGGCGATCAGCCTTGCTGCCGATATCGTCGATGGCGCCAGCCAGCGTTGAAAGCTTGCGGGCGGCTTCGCGCACATAATGATCGGCCTTACCAATGCCGGGGATGCGTTCGCGGGCACGTTCCTGCCAGTCGCCGGGAATGGCGTCCCGCGCCGCATCAAGCGCGCGTTCGCTGTTATCCAGCGTGCGGCGGGCGCGGGCCGCCATGTCACGCGCACGCGCCAGCCGGCGGTCGAGCGGATCGCCGCTGCTGCCGCGCGGCGGATCCGCCTGGCGTCCCGCGCTGCCCAGACTGCGCCCCGCCTCGGCCAGCTGACGCCCGGCGGCGCCGAGCGGCCGGCCCGCTTCGCCCAGCGGTGGGCCATCATCCTGCGCGGCGCGGCGGGCGCGGCGGCTTTCCGGTTGGGCGGGCGGCGCCAGCCCGCGGCCCAGCGCACGCAGGGGCGGATCGTCATTGGCAGCAGGTGCGGCAGGCGGCCGTTCGAATGCCTCGAACAGCCGGCTGGGCCGGGCATCGCCGGGCAGTTCGCCTGGGGTGGCGCGCAGGAGATCGGCATTGGTGCCGCGCAGTTGATCAGCGCTGGTCCCACGCAACAGATCGGCAGCCGTGGCACGCAGCGGCGGGGCCTGCGGGGCAAAGGCCGCCGCCGGATCGCGCCGGGCGCCGCGGGCGGCATCACGCGATTGCGCCCAGGCCGCCAGCGCAGCGCGGCGGCGATCGAGCGGCTCGACCGCATAGCGCGGATCGGCCGGATTGCCGCCGGTAAGGCCTTGCATCTGCTGTTCCAGCGCCTGCCGCTCAGCCAGCAATTGCCTGAGACCCGGCGCCTGTGCGGCCAGTTGCTCGACCGACGGTGCCGCCGCGCGCGCCGCTTCGGCCGGGCGCAGCGGTGCAACCGGCGCGGGCCGGCTGCCGTCGCTGCGGCGCGCGCGGGCCAAGGCATCCTTCCAGGGCGGCTGCGCCATGGCTCAGGTCACCGGCGGCGGCGGATTGCGCGCGGCGATCAGCGCCCGCACCCGCTCTTCAAACAGTGCTGGCGGTGGGATCGGCACCAGCTTGGTGCGCATCAGCGACGATCCTTCGGCGCTATACTGATATTTGGCGGCAAAGCTGGCCGAAACGCTGCTGGTGCGCACTGCGCCGCCGCCGCCAAACGGCGTCCAGAAGCCGCCGGCGGCCACCGAACTGGCCTTGGTTTCCCGCTTGAATTCAGTCTCGCGGGAAACACTGATCGACATCTTCAGTTCGATCACCGTATCGACGAACTGATAGAAGGTCGGCGTGAAGCCCAGCTCCATCAGGCTATATTCCTGGCCGTCCCCGAACTTGACCAGATACGACTTGGACTTGACGCCCTCGCCTTCCTTCTTGGTTTCCGCCTCTTCGTCATAGCCGGCCATCAGCCGGGCAATGCGCAGACTGACCAGATCAAGCTGCAACTGGGCATTGGCGATGCCGACACCCAGTTTTTCGACCATCTCCGGAAACGGCACCGCCAGCAATTCGGTTCCAACGCTCATCGTCTGTCACTCCGTTCATCCAGCGGGCAGGCTCAGGTCGGCGTGGGCGTAGCCGTGCCCAGTTCCTTCTCCAGCTTCTTGCGGCGGCGCTCGCTTTCCTCGTCGAGCAGGCGGCGGATGCGTTCTTCGAGGATCGGCGGCGGCGGCAGCGGCACCAGCTTGGTGCGCAGCAGCGACGAGCCTTCCGCGGAATAGCTGTATTTGGCGGCATAGGTCGCATCGACCTGGCTGGTGGTGGCCTGGCTGTTGCTGTTGGTGCCAAAGCGGGCGCCAACCGAAAGGAAGCCGGCGCCAAATTTGGCCGACGTCGTCTTGCTTGAAGCGTTGGTCGCGCGTGTGTCGCGGGCCGACCGCGTGCTTTCCACGCTGCGCGTGATCTTGATGGCGATCTTCACTTCGATGATCGTATCGACGAACTGGTAGAAGGTGGGCGAGAAGCCCAGTTCCAGCATCGAAACCCGCGTGGGCACGCGGATCAGCCCGGTATTCTTCTCCGCCGCCGAAAGCGCCCCCTTCTGATCGTTGATCAGCTTGGTCAGCGCCGTCTTGTCGCCGCCGGTGATGGCTTCATCGGCGGCGATGAAGGCCTCGGCTTCCTTCACCGTCATCATCTCATAGCCAAAGAACACCCGGCTATCGTCAAAGGTCTGGTTGCCTTCCTCGTCCTGGATGGTCTTCAGGCCGCCCATCATTTCCGCAACCTCGATGCTGCTGGCATCCAGCTTCACCTGAGCTTCGGCGATGGCAAAGGCCATCTGGCGGATCATGTCGCCCATGGGGACGTTGAGCAGTTCCTGTCCAATTGCCATCGTCATTCTCCTTTCAAATCACTGTGAAATTCAGGTCGGGGCCTTTTCGCTCATGGTCTTCAATCGGGCTTCCAGCAGTTCGGGCGGCGGCAGCGAGACGAGGCGCGCGGCGATGCTGCTCATGCCTTCGGCGCCTACCGAGAATTTGCGCGCGTAAGACACGTTCACCGAGGCCGCGACCATGACAAAGCCGGCGCCGCCGCTCACGCTGGCCCCCACCGAAACACCCAGTTCGGTGGTTTCCTGCATGGAAAAGCTCAGCTTGGCCTCCACCGTTGCCTCGGTGAAACTGTAAAAGGTGGGCGTGAAGCCCAGCGCGATCAGGTTGGTGGTCTCGCCTCCAAGCTGGATCTCGGTTTCGGCCATCGCCTGGGCGACGGCGATGCTGTTGCGATCCAGCGCGGTCTGGGCTTCGGCGATGGCGATGCCCAACCGTTCGATGATCTGCGGCAGCGGGGCCGACAGCAGCTGGTTGGTGACCTTGGGGACCTCGCTCATTGTGGTGCACGCGGTTGCGGGATCTGGCCCAGGTACTGTTTCAGCTCATCGAGGAACTCCACCGGCGCCGGCACCGCCACCAGCCGGGCGCTGATGGCGCTGTTGCCGTTCACCGATTGCTCGAACTGGCGGCTCTTGCGGTAATCCACGGTGATGCCCACCGCCGCCGTCACCTTGGGCTTGTCCTTCGAAGCGGTCGGCCCGGCGGCGATGCCGGCCAGCGGCTTGGTCAGGCTCGCCCCGCCGGCGGCTTCCAGCGTGATGTTGTTGGCCGACAGCGTCACCAGATCGATCACCACCGCATCATCGGCATTGGCCAGCAGCACCACGCCGCCGCTGCGGGTGGCGCGCACCTTGTGGGTGGCCGTGGTGCTGTTGATGTCGCGCGCCAGGTTGAAGGCAAAGGCTTCGGGCGAGCCTTCGGCAAACACGTTGCCGCTGTCATTCACCGCGTCCTTCTTGATGGCGACACTGGTGGCCGACACCCCCAGCTTCACCGCGGTGCCGTCCACCGGCAGGGCGCTGAACTTCTTGGCAAAGATGAAGCCGTTGCCGCTGCCGCCGCCGGTCTTGTCCGGCGTTGGCGTCGCCTGCAGTTGGGTGCCGTCATCCTCCACCACGATGATCAGGTCGCTGCTGCCGGCCAGCACCACTTCGGCCCGGCGGAACTGCAGATTATCGGTATCTTGCGGCGTGTCCTTCCAGCGATCTTCGCCGCCGCTGGTGACGCTGGCGATCTTTGCGGGCACCACGCCATAAGCTTTCAGCTGTTCTGCGACGGCATTGGCGCGGCGCTGGCCCAGCTTCGTGTTGTAGTCATTGCTGGCACGGGTATCGCCATAGCCAACGACATTCACCGTCAGATTGCCGTCCTTGATCGCCTTGGCGGTGATTTCCAGTTCCGACAGCGCTTCCTTCTTCAGCACCGCCTTGTCGGTATCGAACAGCGCGATGCCCAGCGCGCCGGGCGCATCGGGACCCTTGCTGGTGCCACCGGCATCATTGACCAATCGCGCCTTGAAACCGCCCAGCGCGTTCAGCTGCTGCACCACCTTGCGCGCATAAAGTGTGCGGTTGGCCTCGGGCGCCACGGTGGTTTCCTTACCCGTCGCCAACTTGAACGTATCGCCCGCGCTGCCGGCCGGCGGCGTCTGTTCGATGCGGATCACCCCGGCGCTCGATTCCGCCGGCTTGATGAAGGCCACCGCATTGGGGGTAAGGATCGGATTCTTGGCGTTGCCCGGCTCCAGCGCCGCCGTGACGGGCTTGCGTTCGGTGCTGGTGAAGGCGCGCTCGAACGGGCCGGCGGGGCTGCGCAGTGCGGTGGCCAGTTGCTCGGCTGCCGCCTCCACATCCGTGCCGGCGCTGTCGGTCTTCTTGCCGTCCACCGTCACGCTGGCCGGCAAGCTTTTCACCGTCACCTGCGCTTCGCGGGCGCTGGCGGCGGCAACGGGCCCGCCCTGTTCAAAGCCCAGGTCCAGCTTGGCGCCAATGCCAAAGGCGCTCTGTTCGGCGATCTTCATGACGATCTGCATCGAAACCGAAAGATCGGCGTGCTGATAATGATAGAAGGGCGGTGACAGGCCCAGTTGCAACAGGCTTTTGCCGCCCAGCCCGGGACGCGGTTCGGCATATTCGCCCACCTGGCGCAGGCTGTTGATGTCGAGCTGCATCTGGGCTTCGGCAATGGCGATGCCCATGGCCTTGATGTAATCGGTGACGGCGCTGTCCGCCAAAATCTGGCCGGGGCGCAGCAGTTCGATCGGGTTCTCGTCAGCCATGGACTGTCTCCGTTGCGAAAAGAGGGCTTTCCATCACGCGGGCCGCATCAACCGTGTCGGGGCGGACCACCCAGTAACCATGTTTGCGCTGGGCTTCGGCCAGCCGCGCGGGGTTGATGGCGAGGCCGCGCGCCGTCCAGTCGAGCATGGCACGGGCCAGCGGCAGGCCGGCATCCAGTTCCAGCGCGGCGGCCAGCACGGCCCGCGCACCCGGCACATCGCCGGCACGCGCCAGGTTCACCCCCTGCCGTTCGAGCAGATGGGCACGATCGCGCTTCTGGAACGGCGTGGGATCGGGATTGGCGGCATGATCGGCCGCAGCACCCGCCAGTTCGGCTACGCGGGCGTGGTCACCCAGATGCTCCAGGCTTTCCAGCACGCAGTGCAGATAGTGGCGGGCAAACAGCTGCGGAGCGCGGGCGCCATGGGCCAGTTGCAGCGCCTCGCGATATTTCGCCAGCGCCTCCTGGTGGCGGCCCTTCAGCGCCAGCAGCTTGCCGGCTTCGGCGACGCCCATGTGCAGGCGGTGCACGCCATCAATCTTCATGCCGCCACCTCCCACACTTCGGCGCCAGCCGCTTCCAGCCGGTGCCGCAGCAGCCGGGCCCGGGGGCGCGGCATCGGGGGGGTGGCCAGCGGCGCCTTGCCCGGCAGGCCAACGGCGGCAAGCGCGTCAGGACTGGCGCTGAGGACTTCCAGCACAACGGGAGCAAAGCTTTCCAGTTCGGCCGTCACGGTCAGCCCGGCCTCGGCATAGCGGGCCAGCCGCTCCTCCAGCCCGGCCAGCGGCAGATCGGTTTCAACCAGCACCGGAAGGGCAGCGAGCAGTTCGGGGATATCGGCCGCCGGCACACCCACCATGGTTTCCAGCGCGATCAGCGCTGCCGGCGGCGCGGCGTGCAGCATGATGCCGAACCGCAGCAATTGTTCGGGCACCAGCCGCACCTTTTCCGGTGCGCGCAATCGGCGCCACAGCGCGTCGGCCTCGCTGCGCGTGAGGCCCAGCAGCAGGGCGCTGCCATCCTCGCCCAGCACCGCCCCCGGCGGCAGATGCCCGCGCAGCGCGCCGGTCTGCAGGCGGGACAATCCGGCAGCAAACAGGGCATAGCGCGCCGCGTCGGGCTCCACCTCCACCAGCCGCACCGCGCCCGCCGGCAACAGCGCGGCGAGCGCCGCCACCGTTGGTGCCGTCACATTGCCCAGCACGATGCCCGGCGGGGTGAGCAGCAGATCAAGCGCCGCGGCCGGATCCAGGCCCAGAAACCGGCCGAGCACGAAGGCCACATCATCGGCGGCATCAAGATCGCAAAGTTCGGCCGCCACATCGCGCAGCGCGCACCGCGCCGGCAGCGATCCGGCCGCGACAATGGCCAAGTCCAGCTCCAGCGGCGCCAGCATCGCCAGCAACCGCTCGGCCTCCCGGCGCGGTACGCCCGGCAGCAGCCGGCCCGGCGCGCGGTAGATGGCGTCGACAATGGCCTCGATCGGCAAGCCCAGGGCGTCGGCCAGCACGGCTGCTGCCCGCGGACTGGCGCGGCCGGGGCCCATCACCAACAGATCGCAGCGATCCGCAGATGCGGACTCGACAGAAAATGAAGATTGATCGAAATCAACAAACAGATCGGGTTTGGCGCCAGCCTCATCGGCTGCACCAAGGCAAAGACCATCCATAGCCACCCCCACTAGGCGCTTGTCAGTCCCGACCCTGTTCTTGACATGATCGAGTGTATTGAGTCGTTTTCTGGCGTCAATCGCAATTTATTGGATGATTGCCGGAAAAATCCGCGAATCTATATGATGAATCCGACAATAGAATTGACCTGTCGGGTGCCAATTACCGGCGCAGCGGCGCCAGTTGTGTGCTCACAACCAGAAGCGCACGCCCGTCCTGATCGACCAGCCGCCGGGATTTTCGCCCGCTGCCTGCGCCAGCCGCGCTGACTCGCCCAGCCGCCGCTCAAACATCACAGCAACATAGGGCGCCACGCGGCGGGTGATTTCGTAGCGCGTCAGCACGCCGGCCTCGATGATGGCCGGGCCGGGCGCGATCAGGCGCTCCGGCACGCGCGTCAGATAGACGTCGGTTTCGAACAGGGGTTGCACCACCAGCCGGTTGGTCATGCGCAAGTCGAACGACTGGCGCAGACGCAGCAGCACGTCGCCCTTGAAGCCGAAGAAGGCATGCGCCTCGGTTTCGAAGAACAAGGGCGACAGGCCCTGAACGCCGACCACGGCGTAGGTGCGGGCATCGGGCTGGATATCGTGGCGCAGGCCCACTTGTGCGTCGAAGAACATCGCGATGTTGCGGCTGTAGAGCGCCTGGAATTCGCTTTGTTCCAGCCGCGGCCCCTTGGTTTCGCCTTCGGAGCGCCACCAGAATTTGTTCACATCGCCGCCGATCCAGCCCTGCACCTCCCAGTTGGCGACCCACTTGCCGTCAAAGCGGGTGATGTCGGCTTCCTCGACCAGCGTGTAATTGTTGATGGCATCGCCGTGGCCGTGGCCCTCTTGTCCCAGCGCAGGCGCGGCCAGAAGGGCAGCAAGCAGGACGGCGCGCATCAATGGACGTGCTGCACGGCTGGCGCCGCCTTGCCATCCGGGCCCAGCACATTGGCCACCACCAGCTTGCCCATCATGCCCGAATTCATGTGATAGAGCAGGTGGCAGTGCAGCGGCCATTCGCCGGCTTCGTTCGCCGTCAGGATGATCGACTGGGTGCGGCCCGGCGCCACCACGATCACGTTCTTTTCCGGCATCAGCCCCGGCACCTGGCCATTTTCCACTTCAAAGAACATGCCGTGCAGGTGCATCGGGTGCGCCATCATGGTTTCGTTGATGAAGGTGACGCGCACGCGCTCGCCAAACTGCACGTCGATGGGCGGGCCTTCGCCGAACTTGTGGCCGTTCAGCGTCCAGATATAGCGCTCCATATTGCCCTGCAGCCGCACGACAATCTCGCGCGCTGGGGCCAGTGCTTCTTTCGGATTGAGCGCCACCAGGTCGCGCATGGACAGCACGCGGGCCCCATAAGGCGCGCCCGTTGCCCAACCGAAGACGCGGCCCGAACCATCAGTATCGCCTTCCTTGCCCAGCACCGGCATGGCCATCATGCTCTTCATCTGGCTGTGGTCCATCCCGGCCATCGGGTCCTTGCCATAGCCATAATCGACCACCGGGAAAGGCGTGCCGCCATCGGGCTTGGCCGCCAGCGCCACGGCGGTGCCGGCACGTGGGCCAGTTGCCTTGGGCGCGCAATGGCCCATGGCGGCGTGTTCGGGCGGGCAATCGGGGTCAGCCGCAGCCGCAACTGCCGGCGCCTTGGGCGTGCAATGGCCCATCGCCGCATGTTCCGGCGGGCAATCAGGGTCAGCGGCGGCGGCAGCGGGCGTCACGCCGGCCAGCTGGCAATGGCCCATGGCGGCATGTTCGGCCGTGCAGGCCTCGCCCGCCGCCGGCATCGAATGGCCCATCTCGGCCAGCATCAGCACCTGTTTCGGCCGCGCGGCCGGTGCGGCCACGGTCAGCGCCGGGTCACTGGTCAACCGGCCGAGCACACTGGCGCGCCGGTCGAGCGTTTCCACCCACAGGGCATGGGCGCCGGCCGGCGGCTCGACAATCACGTCATAGGTTTCGGCGACGCCCATGCGGAACTCATCCACCGTCACCGGCTGCACCGGGCGGCCATCGGCAGCAACGATGGTCATCGGCACACCGGGGATGCGGATGTCCATGAAGCTCATCGCCGAGCCGTTGATGAAGCGCAGCCGCACGCGCTGGCCGGGCTGGAAGGCCAGGGTTGGCCCCGCCGCGGTTGGCCTGCCGTGCATCAGCAGCGCATAGCCGGTGACATCGGCGATATCGGTCGCATCCATGCGCATGTCGCCCCAGGCCGCGCGCTCGGCCATGGTCGCCTGCATTCCGAACTTCTTCGCGTCGCGCATCAGTTCGGGCAGCGTGCGCTTGTTCCAGTTGTAATAACCGGAATCGCTCTTCAGATTCTTCATCACCCGGGCCGGGTCTTCGCGCGTGTGGTCCGACAGCAGGATGACATGCTCCACATCAGCCTTGATCGGGTCCTCGGCCTTGGGCGCGATGATCAGCGCGCCATATTGGCCGGCCTGTTCCTGGCCGCCGCTGTGGGCGTGATACCAATAGGTGCCGCTCTGCCTTATGCGGATGCGATAGGTGTAGGTCTCGCCCGGCGCGATGCCGGCAAAGCCGTTGAAGCCCGGCGCACCATCATAGGCGCCATCCACAAGCAGGCCGTGCCAATGGATGGAGGTGGTGGCGCTCAGCTTGTTGGTGACGCGCACCACCGCTTCCTCGCCCTCCTTGAAGCGCAAGGTTGGGCCCGGCACTGTGCCGTTGATCGCGATCACGCTGTCGGTGCGGCCAGGCACGATCTGCATCGCTGCCCGTTCGACCACCAGATCATAAGTGCCGGCCTGCGCCAGTGCGGGCAGCAGCAGGCCAATAACAAGGAAAAGCAGTCGCATGATCATCAGGTCCCATGCCTCGCCAGCATCCAGAAGGCCATGGCGATCATTGTCACATTCTCCAGCAGCGACACGAAGCCCAAGGGCACGTTGCTGCCGCCGCCTACACAGGCACAGGTCAGCTCGCGCTTCTCGATATAGACCGCCTTGATCACCGACACGGCACCAACGCCGCCGATGAAAAGCGCAATCGCCGACGCCAACCACACCAATTGGCCTGAGAGCATCAGCACGCCAGCCGCAGCTTCGGCCCAGGCATAGACAGTGGCATAAGGCAGCCACGCCCGCGCCAGCAGATCATAGCCGATGAAGGCGGTGACAAAGCCTTCGATATCCTTCAGCTTCAGGAAGGCGAGCAAGCACATCGCCATGCCGACAAACCATTCGGCGGCGTGCAGCGTGAACGGCGTGCCCATGGTCGCCATGCTCAGCGCCAGCGCCATTGCGGCGGCCATGCCAAACAGGGCGATCACCGGGCGATAGCTGATCGCCTTGGGGTCATGCAGCTTCAGCCCGAGCCATTGGCGCAGATCATCATGGCCACCGACGCGCTGGCCGGCGATCCAGATCTGCGGGGTGGTCTTCACATTGTTGGCGGCCTTGAACGCCTCCACCTCTTCGCGGCTGGTCAGCAATTGGTCCTCGAAGGCATAGCCATGGCTGCGCAGCAAATGACGGGCGCGCAGGCCCCACGGGCAGACATGATCGGGCAAAGCCATGCGCACCAGCCGGGCCGTGCGGGGAAGCTGAGCATCCATCGGAATCGTCCTTTGCGAATCACTGATGGAACCGTCATAACCTCCGTACCGCGATACGGAGTCAAGCCATGCCATCTCTCACAATCGCCCGCCTGGCCACTACGGCCGGTGTCGGCGTCGAAACCGTGCGCTTCTATCAACGCAAGGGCCTGATGGCGGTTCCGGCCAGCAGCGGCGCCGTGCGCCATTACGACGAAGCCGACGTGCAGCGCCTGCGCTTTATTCGCGCCGCCCAGCGCGCCGGATTCAGCCTGAAGGAAATAGCCGAATTGCTGGCGCTGGATGCCAGCGAGGATCGCGCCCGCGTCCAGGCGCTCACCCGCACGCGGCTGGCCGCGCTCGATGCCGAAATGGCCGAGCTTGCCGCCGCCCGCGCCATGCTGTCGGGCCTGCTCACCGAATGCACAAGCGGCAAAGCCGGCCCTTGCCCGATCATCGCCACCTTCACGCAGAGCGGTTGCCATTGATCAACGCCTCGCCCAATGTGGCCACGATGCAAAAGGAAACGCGCGTTCACCTGTCTGGCTGGCTGGCCGCAGCACTGCTCGGAATATTGGCTCCGGCACTGGCCCTGCTGTTGCTGCGCGATATGCCTGCACCCGCCCCACTCTATTTGTTCGGCGGGCCGGTCTTTGCGCTTGGCCTGATGGGCGCTGGCATGATCACCGCCGCAACCGGCCGGCGCCTGTGGATCGGCATCGCGCTGGCCCTGATCACCGGCCTTGCCTTGATCCAGTTGGCGCGCGGACTGGGCATGCCGGCGCTGCCGCACCCGTTCTCCACCGGGCTCGCCGTGATCATCGCCAGCACCAGCTTTGCGGCACGAGGGCAACTGTTTGCCCGGGCGATGGCAGGCAAGGGCTGGCTGATGGCGCTGTTCGTGGTTGCCGGCGAAGCGGCGATCCTGCTCACATCTCTGGCCATGCCGGGCACGCTGCCCCAATGGCTGCTCACCCTGCTGCCGGCGCAATGGGCATCGACGGCGATCCAGACGGCGCTCACCGGCACCGGCACCCGCGCGGCCAGCTCTGCGCTATTCGCACTGGCCGGCACGGCCGCCACGACGCTGCTTGTCGCCTTCTTGTGGCCGCGCCGCTGGCCCTATGCGCTGATGTTCACAGCCTGGATTGGCCTGTCTGCGCTGGTCTGGCACCGGCCCGGCCCACCGCCGCCGCGCGCCGATCTCGCCATCGCCGCGGCCCCTGCCGGCCAGATTGCGCCGATGGCAACCAGCGCCCCCGATGCCGCCACCGCCAGCGCGCTTGACCGGGTGAAACGCCAGATCGAAAAATGGCCCGCCGCCGCCGAGCCTGACCTGACACAGCGCGCCCGCAACCTGCTGCTGATCGCCGCGGTGCCCGATCTGTACGACACGGAACCGCTGCAATCCCACCTGCCCACGCTGGTCGCCGCCGAACTGAAAGCCCGCCTGCCCGCCGACCAACGCGCCGACATCCTCGCCGCCATCGCGGCGCACCCGGAAGCTGGCAACGTCAGCGCGCGTGAAACCCTGCCGGTGCTGGGCCTGCCGGCTGCGGTGGGGGATGAAGCGCCGGTGCGGAACCGGATGGCCCTCTATGCGGGGCGGATGCAGGAAGAATAGCCTCCGGCGGGCAGGGCCTGAGGCCCTGCACCCACTTTCGTTTGAGTGGACCTTGATATTCATCATATTGCTGGCAAAAATTGCAGCTAAAATTTCTTTTATCCTTGGGGTTCCTAATCGCATCTAGACAACACGAAATGACTTGAAAGCAACCTGGAGCATATATGCCCATTACAGTTAACCGTGGCGGCATCACATCGAAACAGTGGTATCAGACCGGTATATCTGTGAACCCTGAGCAAAATGGAGGAGCCCTGCTGCTCAGATTCAATCTAGATTCAAAAGGTGGCGGTAAAACCGACATATTAGTAAACATAGATCCAGACTCATTTGGTAAAATGATAGCTTTGATGTTGAAATGTAGTTTCGATATAACAATAAAGGCTTTTGCGAAAGAAATTATTAGATTAAATAGATCGAAGAAGAATTTATAGATCAACTATTTGATTAAAATTTCTATTTTAGCGTCCGTAGCACTACTGTCAGCCCCGCCGGCAGCGGGTTTGGCACTGCCTCTAACCGCGCAGCATCGCGGCGGGCACGGTCGATGATGGCGGAGCCGACGGGGCCGTCCACCACAAGCGCGTCACAACGAGCCAAGGCGTTCAGTTGGTTAAGGGTGAGGTTCCCTGGATCAGGGCTGCCCACATCGATGATTAGAAGTTGGGGGGTGGCGCTCGACGTACCTTCGACCACACGCGAAACTGCGGTGTCCACATCGGTCAGCGCCGCGAACGGGTCCAACGGGCCGCCCTCTGCCAACGCGCGTTCCCACAGGCGGCGGCGATCGGTGGGGGTCGGGTGGCGGGCGGCGACGGCGTCGCGAGCCGACAGGATGGCGCCCGCCAATGGCCCAAGGCTGGCGGGGAGCAGCGCTTCGAGGCGGGTGCGCAAGGCGCGGGCGAGGCTGGCCGAGGCACCGGCGGTGGAGATGGCGACGATCACGGGCGAGCGATCGATGATGGCGCCCATCAGAAAGTCGGACATCGCCGGCTTGTCCACCACGTTGACCAGCAGGCCGCGGGCACGCAGCCTTGTGGCGGCGGCCTGGGCTTCGGCGTCATCCTCGATGGCGACGAAGGCGAGTGCGGCGTCGGGCGTTTCTTCGCCCACCAGTTCGCCGCCGGCGGCGCGGACGAGGCGGGCCTTGGCTTCGGCGGGTTCGCCTTCACCGACAAGGATGACGGCGCGGCCGACGAGATTCACGAAGATGGGCAGTTGCTGCATGGCGCGCCTGTGCCCCGAGCCTCACGCCGGCGCAAGCGCGTGCGGATCGGCGACGCGGGTGAGGCGCGCCAACAGCGCAAGGCCGCCGGGGATGGCAGAGAGCCCGGCCATGGCCGCCAAACGCCCCAGCGGGTGACGCGCGACGGCGAGCGCGGCCATCGCGAGGCCCACCGGGCGGCGGGTGCGGGTGAGCAGCGCTTGGCTGTACGCCGCCGCACTGGCCCCTTGCGCCAGCATGGTTGCAGCCAGCCGCCCGGATTCAAGCGCGATGGCCATGCCGTCACCGCAGAAACTGGGGATGACGGCGGCCTGATCGCCCAGCCGCCACAGGCCATCTGTCGTTGGTGCGGCGAGGTAGCCGTAGGGCACACGGGAGATGGCCAGCGGGCGGGGCAGCAGCGGCTCGGCATCGGCCAGCGCGGCAAGGGCCGGTTCCGTGACCAGGCGAGCCAGCAGGGCGGGCCAGCTGCCGAGATCGCGATAATGCGCGCCATCGACCAGCAGGCACAGGTTGAGCCGGCCACCCTCCACCGGCTGCAGCCCGGCATAACCGCCATCGAAGAACGTCACCGCGACAGTGCCGGCCAGCCGGCGGGACAGGGCCGCATCGCGGAAATACATCTTGAAGCCGATCTCGTCCGGCCCATCCGGGCGCGGCAGGCCCCGCACATCATGCTTGCCGGTAGCCAGCAGCAGGGCCGGCGCGGCGAGGTCACCCGCGTTGGTCTGGGCAATGCCGCCCGCCAGTGCGCGCACGCTCACCCCACGCTGCACCGCCACACCGGCAGCAACGGCGCGTTCCAGAATCGCTTCGTCCAGCACCCGGCGCGACAGGCTGAGCGCCGGGAAGGGCAAGGCAGCGGCAGCCTGGCGGTGGCCGGTGTTGATCTCGACACGGGTGATGGGCACCGCACCCAGGCTGCGCGCGTCCACACCCAGCCCGGCCAGCGCGGCCACGGCTTCACCACTAAGAAACTCGCCGCAGATTTTGTCATGCGGGCCGGCTTCGCGTTCGATCAGCAGTGGTGCCTGGCCGGCGCGGGCCAGATCGATGCCGGCGGCTGCACCGGCAAGACCGCCGCCAATGATCAACGGGGACATGATTCCACCGTCCAACGGAAGGGGAAATGCCAGCGGATTTCGGCCTGCACGCCGGCCGCCGCCAGCAGCGCTTCCAGTTCGGCGCGGGTGAAGGCGCGGCGCACGGACAGGGCGCCATCATGCGCCACGATCGGATGCCAGCGCAGCAGGAAGGCAAGGGTGCGGAAGCCGGCCCAGGCCAACCAATGCCGGTGCAAATCGTTGATCAGCCAGCCGACACGGGCCGTGCGCTCCATCCACTGGATGAAGGCGATCAGTTCCTCATCGCGCATGTGGTGGGCGACAAGGCTGGAGATGATGAAATCCGGCTGCCAGCCCAACGCCTCGGCGCGGCCGGTATGATATGTGATGCCCAGCGCCGGATCGGTGGCCGCGGCGGCGACCGGCGCCGAACGCGGGTTGAGATCGATGCCGGCAAGTTCCGCATGCAACCCGCGCCCCTGCAGCCAGCGGGCGATGGCGCGCAGCATGTCGCCGTGGCCGAAGCCGACATCGAGCAAGGTGAAACCAACGCGGCTGGGCAATTGCCGGCGCAGCCAGGCGACGGTGGGCCAGCGTGCCAGCGTTATCGTGTTGACCCGTGCCAGATCGGCGATGACGGCGGCATAGGTGGCGGGATCAAGCCCGTCGGCATCCATCACCTCTGGCAGATCGGCGCGCTTGGAGAAATCCAGCCGCGCGTTTGGCCATTCGGCAGGGACGGCGCTGGAGTTCACGCACCCACCGTTTCAAAGCGGAAGCTTTCCGCCGCCAGGCCCGGCCCGAAGGCCACAGCAAAGCCCGGCACGCCGCGCGGCACGCTGGTGCCGATGCCGGCCATGATCCGCTGCAGCACGAACATGATGGTGGCGCTGCTCATGTTGCCGCATTCGCGCAGCACCTCGCGGGACCAGTTCAAGGCGCCCTGGCCGATGCCCAGCCCGGTTTCCACCGCATCCAATATGGCGCGGCCGCCGCCGTGCACGGCCCACACGCCATAATCATCCGGGCTGCGGCCGTGCAGCAGAGCGGCGCCGGCGGGGCCGGCCAGTGCCTGTTGCAGGATGGCCGGCACGCGGCCCGACAACACCATGTCGAACCCCTGATCGCCCACGCCCCAGGTGATGGCATCGGCGGAATCGGCAATCGTGGCGGCGCGGAAATCGGTGAGCGCGATGCCGGTGGGATCGGCCGTCACCAACGCGGCGGCACAGCCATCGCCGAACAGCAGCATGGCCAACAGCGATTCCAGCTCGCCGGTTTCCTGGAAATGCAGGCTGCACAGTTCCAGATTGACCACCAGCACCCGCGCCGATGGATCGGAGCGGACGAAATGATGCGCCAGCCTGAGCGAATTCACCGCCGCATAGCAGCCCATGAAGCCCACGTGCGTGCGCTCCACGCCGGGATTGAGGCCGAGGCGATGCACCAATATCTGATCGATGCCGGGCGCCGTCATCCCGGTGCAGCTGGCAACAACCAGGTGGGTGATGCCTTTCAGTTCCGCAGCCGACAGACCCAGCCCGGCGATGGCTTGTTCGGCAAGGCCCGGCGCGGTGGCGGCAAAGCGCGCCATCCGCTTGGCGGTGGAAGGGAAAGCGCCGGGACGGTAAAAGCCTTCGGCATCGGCGGTGAAACCATCGGGGTCCTTGACCGGCGTGAAGAAGCTCCAGCGGTGATCGATGGCGCTGCGGCCAACCAGGCGCTTGAAGATCAACTGGTCGCGCCGATCCTTGATCAGGCCGCCAACGAAATCCACGAACGCCTCGTGCACATCATTGGGCGGCAGCGCGGTGCCGATACGGTTGATGTGCGCGATTGCAGGGGCAGGCATCGCGGAAATTCCTTTTGCGTTGAAGGGCGACAGTGCGCCGGTTGGGCAGGGCTTGCAACAGCACGCACTGCGGCCGATGGATGCGCCATGAACTCATCAGGCATCAGCGCGGTTCCCGGCATATACGTCGGCCATGCCCATTGCGATGTGGCGCGCACCGGCGTCACGCTGATCTTGCCCCACGAACCCGCCGTGATGGCGGTGGACGTGCGCGGCGGCGGGCCCGGCACGCGCGAGACGGATGCACTGAACCCCATCAACCTGGTCGAACGCGCCCACGGGCTGGCGCTGGCCGGCGGTTCGGTGTTCGGGCTGGCGGCCGGGGATGAGCTGGCGCTGCTGCTTTCCGCCGCCGGGCGCGGCCTGCCGATGGGCGACGGCCTGCCCGCGGTGCCGGTGGTGCCGGCCGCGATCCTGTTCGACATCACCAATGGTGGCGACAAGGATTGGGGCATGGACCCACCCTATCGCCGGCTGACGCGCGAGGCCTTTGCGGCGGCCGGGCAGTTGGGGAGCGACGGCCACGGGCCCATCGGTGCCGGGTACGGCGCACGGGCCGGCAGCCGGGCCGGCGGCATCGGCAGCGTCTCGCGCGTGCTTGATGATGGCAACATCGTTGGCGCGCTGATCGCCGCCAACAGTTTCGGCGAGATTTATGCCGATGCGCCGCCCGGTGACGGCCCGGTGGAGATGCCCAAACTGGCCAAGCACCGCCGCTTCGGGCGGGACAACACGATCATCGGCGCAGTCGCCACCAATGCGCCGCTCACCCGCGCGCAGGCCTTGCGGGTGGCGATGATGGCGCAGGGCGGGCTGACGCGGGCGGTGCGGCCGATCCACACGCCGTTCGATGGCGATTGCCTCTTCGCCATTTCCACCGCGGTTCCCGGCCTCACACCCGTGGATGATGTGCAACTGATCGAGATCGGCACGGTGGCCGCCGATCTGGTCGCCGCCGCCGTGCGCCAGGCTGTCGGGCTTTATTGAGCCTGCAAGGCCGCGATGCGGTTGGCCAGGGCGTCGAGGCGCGGCGCCAGTGTGACCGCCGCAGCCGGCGCGTCACGCAAGGCTTCGGCCAGCGCCGCGCGACGATAATCGGCGCCAGCCAGCGGCGCCAGCGCAGCGCCCAGGGCGGATTCGGTTGCTTCCAGCCGCAGGGCCGCAGCCGAATCGGCAGCGCTGCCGGCAGCGCCCGCGCGCGCCGCATCACGGGCGGCGCGGGCCGGGGCGGCGGCGGCTTCCACCTGCGCGACCATCGCTTCCAGCGCGGCAATCTCGGTTTCGGCAGCGGCCGGCGTTGGCGGCGGAGTTGGTGCCGGCATGTCGGGCGCGGCCGGAGCCACGGCTTCGGCCGGCGGAGCGCATTCAGCATCACCCCGGGGGCAACGACCGACACCCGGCACATTGCGCGGCACCATCGGCGAGATTTCACCGGGACGCGGGTTCAGGCTGGGCCAATCATTGGATCGGCCGGCGCAACCGACCAGCAAAAGGGCAAGAACAAGAGGCTGGGCCATGCGGTGCATGATTTATCGCCTAAAACGGCAAGGAAGAGGTTGCAATGCCCCGCGCGCATGGCTATCAGGCCGGCCTTCACGGTGTGCGCCCGTAGCTCAGCTGGATAGAGCATCAGACTACGAATCTGAGGGTCGGACGTTCGAATCGTTCCGGGCGCACCAACTTCCCCTTCCAAGCCAATGACACCGGGCCGGCCAGCCCGGTTTTTTCATGCACGATCGCGTGGCAGCCAAGCTGTAGACAGCATGCCCGCTGCGATTGGCGCAACCGGCTGGGCAAAATCATCTTTTGGGAAAATGGTGGACGCGGCAGGGATTGAACCTGCGACCCCTGCGATGTCAACACAGTGCTCTACCACTGAGCTACGCGTCCACGGGAAGGCGCCTGTTAGTGGCATCGGCCCGGCTTGGCAAGTGCCGCCGACAAGCGGCCACGACTTTGGCGCGTCATTTGTCACCTTGGCAGCAGCCTGCCCTCGTGCTTGGAGCTTGGCTCATGATGTTTCGCGCCCCTGCCGCCGCCCAGCCGGCTGTTTTCCCGTGGGGGCGCCTGTCGGGCGATGCCGATGGGCGCTGGCCCCTGCTGCTCACCTCGCCGCACAGTGGCCGGCATTATCCACCGGCGCTGCTGGCGGGGTCGCGCCTGGCGCTGGTGCAATTGCGGCGGGCGGAAGATGCGTTCGTCGATGCGTTGTTGGATGGCATTGCCGGGGTGCCGGTGCTGGCCGCCAGCCATGCCCGCTCTTGGCTCGATCTCAACCGCCGGCCCGATGAACTGGATCCGGCGATGTTCGATGGGCCACTGGCCGTGCCGGTGGCCGCCACGGAGCGCGTGGCGGCTGGGTTGGGCGTGATTCCGCGCCTCGCCGGCCACGGGCTCGACATCTATGCGCGCGCGCTGCCGGCGGCCGAAGCCGCGGCGCGGCTGGCGAGCCTGCATGCGCCCTGGCACGAACAGGTGGGCAACATCCTGGCCGCCGCCCGCGGCCAGCACGGCGCGGCGCTGCTGATCGATTGCCATTCGATGCCATCGCCCACCGGGGCGCGGCCGCCGCAGATCGTGTTGGGCGATTGCCACGGCCGCAGCGCCGATCCCGCCATCATGCAGGCGATCGAGGATCATTTCCGCAACGCCGGTTGGCGGGTGGCGCGCAACGCGCCTTATGCCGGCGGCCACACCACGCGGCATCATGGCCAGCCCGGCACCGGCATCCACGCCGTGCAGATCGAGATTGATCGCGCGCTCTATCTGGATGGCCACAAGCTGGTGCTGCACGCCGGCGCCACCAAGGTGCGCAGCGTGATGACCGCGCTGGTGCAGCGGCTGGTGGCTGATTGGCCGCAACTGGTGAGCGCGTCACCCTGGGCTGAAGCCGCCGAGTAGACACGAAAAGGCCGCGCTGGTGGGGGCGACCAGCGCGGCCAGATCAGAACCTTCATCCAGGTTCGGAGGGTGGCAGGCCCAAGGAAAAATTGGGGCCACGGGGCGGTCACCGAAAGGGGGGAACGGTGCCGCCGTACATCTGATTTGGGGTGGCTCCGGCGGCTTTCAAGAGCCACCAGAGCGATTTTCTCGGCTTTTAGAAGGCAACACGCAGCGACACCCGGATATCGCGACCGAACAGCGGCGCGACGTCCTTCAAGAAGCTCGAATGACGGCGGGCTTCGACATCGAAGATGTTGTTGGCCTGCACCATCAGCGTGGTCGGCGCTTCAGCACCGAACGGCTTCCACGACAGGCTGGCGTTGACCAGGCTGAAGGCGCCGGTGCGGGTTTCAAAGCTGGCCGTGCGATCCTGCGCCGTCACATGCTCGATCTCCAGCCGGCCGCCGACCACGCCACCCGTGGCTTCAACGCCACCGATCATGCGCAGCGGTGGGATGCGCGGCACGGCGCCGCCGCCCGAGAGGACAGTGGCGCGCGTGTAATCAAGCAGGCCGGTGACTTCGAACCGGGTGGCGCCCAGCTGCGCCACCTTCACGCCGGCTTCCACTTCCACGCCCCAGAAGCTGGCATCGGACTGGGCATATTCAAACACCGGCAGTTCGTCTTGCTCAAGTCCATTGGGATTGAGGAAGATATAATTGTCAAAGCGGTTGACGAAGGCGGACAGTTCCAGCCGCCAGCCGTCACCGCGGCCGCGCAGCACGGCTTCCGCACCCAATTGGCGTTCGGTGCTGAAATCCGGATTGCCGATTTCAACGGCACGGGTGGCGGCGTGGGCACCATTGGCGAACAGCTCTTCCGCCGACGGCGCGCGTTCGGTGCGCGCCCCGCTCAACGCCAGGCGGAAGCCGCTGCCCAGATCAACGGAGCCGCCCACCGAGAACGACACCGAATTGAACGTGCGTTCGCGGCCAACCTGCGCCGATTTCACATTGGCATGTTCATAGCGCGCGCCGCCTTCAAGCCGCACGGCGCCCAGATCGAATTCCTGCAGGGTGAACAGGCCGAACTGGCGGGTTTCGTTGGCCGGGATATAGGCTTCCTCGCCCACGGCGCGGAAGTTGCGGCTGAAATACTGCACACCGCTGGCACCCTGCCAGCCATCCTTTTCGGCCTGCACCAGTTCAAGCCGGGCTTCCCAGCTCTTGTTGAAGAAACTGGTGCCGACGGCGCCATCGGGTTCGATTTCGTCGTGCCGATAATTGGCCCAGCCGCCGCGCATTCGCAGTTCCTTGAATGCGCCTGACAAGGGCAACGCGCCGCGCACGTCAACGCGGGTCTGGCGCATGTCGAGGGTGATGTCCTCGTGGGCGTGGGCTTCCTCGCCCTCATGCGCTTCACCCTCGTGGCCTTCGCCTTCATGCTCGCCCTCATGCTCGTCATGGCCGATCTCGAGGCTGTTGGGGATGCCGTAGCGATTCTGGAGGTGGCTCACCGCGACGCCGAAATTGGCGCCGTTATCGCCGATCCAGGCGATGCTGCCCGCCACATCCCAGGTGCGGGCGGCCGTGTTTTCGAGCCGGCCGCGCTTCTGCGCGTCTTCGGCCACTTCGCCGCCCTCTTCGGCGGCTTCGGCACGCAGGTTTTCGCTGAAAACAAAGCCGCCGGTGCGATAATTGTCCGATTCGAAGAAGCTGCCGTCGACATGGGCGACGAAACCGCCGCCCAGCGGCAGGTTGAGCGCGGCGGCGATGTTGCGCTCCCGCGCGGCGGTGCCGATGCCGGCATTGGCATCGACATGCGGACCATCGGGCACTTCACGCGGAATGCGCAGATCGCGCATGTTCACAACACCGCCGATGGCGCCCGAACCGAACAGCAGCGCCGCCGGGCCGCGCATGATCTCGATGCGATCGGCCAGCAGCGGATTGGCCGCAACGGCATGATCGACCGAGGTGTTGGAGACATCGAAGCTGCCGATGCCATCGGTGAGCACGCGCACGCGTTCGGCATCAAGGCCGCGCAAGATGGGCCGCGAGGCGTTGGGACCGAAGAAGGTGGACGACACGCCGGGTTGGCGCGCCAGGGTTTCGCCGATGGTGGAGCGCAGCTGCAGTTGCAGCGCATCGCCCTGCAACACGGTGACGGCGGTGGCCACCAGCTTGCGATCGCGGGCATAGGGCGCGCTGACGATGATCTCCGGATCGCTGCTGCCGTGCTGTTCATCCTGCGGCGCAGCCTCTTCGGCCAGCACCGGAGCGGCGGACAGGAGCAGCAGGGCTGCAAGCGACAGACGCGACGACATCGGATCTCCTATGGCAGTTTGGGGACAGCCCCCGATATGATGATACGATGTAACACGTCAAGAGATGGATGATGCACATGAAAAAAGGGGCGGTGGCCTGGCCACCGCCCCTTCATTCAGCGTTTGATCAGAAGTCAGGCCGCGTTGGCGGACGTCGCAGCGAACTGGCGTTCGAACAGCGGGCTGATCAGCGACAGGCTGAACAGATGGGCATAGATCAGGCCCATCAGGCCGGATTGCACCATCTTGCGGGCCTGATCGCCGCGCAGGTTCTGCAGCTTCTGCTCATCAACCATGCGGAAACCGCGATACACCGCCGGCTGGGCCAGGCCTTCGCGCTGGATGGTGACTTCACCGTCCATCAGCAGATCGAGCTTGGTCAGTTCTTCCATGAAACCACGGGTGCGCATCACGGCCTGTTCGAACTGTTCGCAGAACTGCAGGATGGCCTTGGTGGTGTCGGTCGGATCGGTGCCGGCAAACAGCTTCTCGCCTTCGTTATCAACCACGATGCCCGCGGTGTCGTCAAAGCACAGCGACAGTTCCTGGGCGTCCGGGGTCAGGCGGGCGAGCATGAACGGATAGCGGCGCACGAAAGCGGGCACATAGGCGTTTGCTTCCCACTGGTCATCAGCGCCCAGATAGAGATTCTCGCCTTCCTGCAGGCCAACCAGCGCCAGCGGGGCGGGATTTTCGCCCACACCGAACACGATCGGATAGTTGCGCTGCACCAGCGGGAATTCATCCACGGTCACCGGGATGGCGTGGGTGCCGCGGGTGAAACCCAGATCGCCGCGCGGCTTCAGGCCATGGTTGGGGTGCAGCTGCGACGACAGCGGCGCCAGGCCGTTGTAGAACAGGGGAAGCTGGTTGGCAGGAGGCTGGCTGGCCATGGGATTATCTGCGCTTTCGTGACTGGAGTGAAGAATTGGTGCGCTTTCCTAAAGCGCAGATGACGCTTCTGCAAGGCTGTGCTGCGACAGCACGACGCGTCAGTATATTTTGCCGGGATTCATGATGCCGAGCGGATCCAGCGCCTGTTTTACCGCCCGCATCGCGGCCAACCGCGCCGGATCGCCCAAGCGGGCGAGATCATCGCGCTTCATCACGCCGATGCCATGTTCGGCCGAAATCGATCCGCCGGCGGCCGCAACCATTTCATGCACGCGCGCCGTGATTGCCGTGCGGTGATCGGCGATCCAGTCCGTTGCTCCATTACTCGCGGGCGCGCGCACGTTGAAATGCAGATTGCCGTCGCCCAGGTGGCCAAAGGCCAACACCCGCGCACCGGGGAATAAAGCCTCGATCGCGGCCGCCGCCATTTCGGCGAAATCCGCCATCGCGGATACCGGCACGGCGATATCATGGTGCACGGCCGGGCCATCCATGCGTTCGGCCAGCGGCAGTTCCTCGCGGCGGCGCCACAGGGCGGCGGCCTGCGTTTCGGATTGGGCGATCACCGCGTCATCGGCATCAGCCAGCCCTAGCGCCAGCACATCGTCCAGCGGCTGCGGCCCAGCCAGTTCCACCAGGCAGGCCCAGGCGTGGCGGCCAGCCAACGGCGATGCGAGGCCCAGATGGGTGGCGACCAGATCAACGCCATCGGCCGGAATCAGTTCGAAGCTCTCAACCTGTCCGCCGGTCAACTGACGCAGGCGGGAAAGCAGGGCGAGCGCGCGTTGCGGCCGGTCCACCCCGGCCCAGGCGACAGCGCGGTATGCCGGTGCCGGCACCAGTTTCAGCGCCACGGCGGTGATGAAGCCCAACGTGCCTTCAGCGCCAATCAGCAGCTGCTTGATATCAAGGCCGGTGTTGTCCTTGGCCAGGCCCTGCAATTGGTTCAGCACGCTGCCATCGGGCAACACCGCTTCCAGTCCCGCCACCAGCGCCCGCATGGTGCCGTGGCGCAGCACCTGCACGCCGCCGGCATTGGTAGAGGCGAGCCCCCCCACCGTTGCTGAACCCTTGGCTCCCAGCGACAGCGGGAAGGCCATGCCCTGTTCGGCCGCCGCCGCGTGAACATCCGCCAGGATCACGCCGGCTTCGGCCACCAGCAATTGCCCGGCAACATCAACCTGGCGGATGCGGTTCATGTGCGTGCAACTGACCAGCACCGCCGAACCATCAGCCGGTGGGATGCCGCCGCCCACCAGCCCGGTATTGCCGCCCTGCGGCACCAGCGCAACGCGATGCGCGGCCGCCGCCCGCACAATGGCCTGCAACGTGGCAACATCGCGCGGCAGCAGCATCAGTGGTGTTGCGCCCTGATAGCGTCCGCGCCAATCGACCAGCCGCGGGCCGATCAGATCGGGATCCGCGCTCCAATCACGGCCGGCCGCGGCCTTCAGGGCAGCCAGCGCGTCAGCAGACGGCGGCGGCGGGATCACGAGATCGGTCATGCGTGTTCCCTAGCGGTTTTCCCGGCACAGCTGAACCCAAAGGTTGCAGCCCATATTCAGCCCCCCTATTCAGACAAGGTTCAAGCGGTGCGGGGCAATCACCCGCTTTTACGGGCGGTTGGGGGCAGCCACCGGTTTACACGGGACGGCACAGTCGCAGTTGCGGCATCAACAGGGGACCAGTCAGGATTGTCGGCATTTCGGTCTGGCGTGATGGCGAGCGTGGCAGCGCTGATGCTGCTGGCTGGCCCGGCCGCGGCGCAGAACCGCCGCGCACCGCCACCGGCTGCGGCACCGCAAAGCTTTGATGGCCAGGCCTGGCGCCGCGTGCCGGTACGGCCGGGCGGTGATCGGGTGGAAGACGGCGCGCTGGCACGGCCCACCCCACCGCGCGCCGGGCGCAACCGCTGCATCGCCACCAACGGCATCGCCGGTGCCCAGTTGTACGGCGACCGCGCCATCGAACTGACGATGCGCGGCGGCCGGCGCTGGCGGCTGCACCTGGCGCAGGAATGTCCGGGGCTCAGTTTCTATCAGGGCTTTTATTACCAGCAGAAGCAAACCGGCCAACTGTGTGCCGGCCGCGATGCCATCGGCGCCCGTTCCGGCGGCGAATGCGCCATTGCCGCCATCGTTCCGGTGGCGCCGCCGGCCCGAAAAGCCCGCCGCCGGCGCTGAAAACAGGGCTTAATGTCATCAAACTGTTGCATGACAGACACAGGCACCGCGCCACACACCAACGGTACCGGCCAAACCCCGTGCTGCTCTGGACAAAATCCTTGTCGCCTGTCCAAACTGATGATTGCGGCATGACAGTCACACGGGCGTCATGTCACGGCACAGGATCCGGCCATCAGAGCCAGTAACAAGATCCGGGCTTTTTGGGTTTTTGGGGAGGACGTCATATGAAGATTGCATTTGGTATCCGTGCCGGTCTGGTGGCCAGCGCATCACTCATCGGTTTGGCCGCCTTGCCGGCATTCGCGCAAACCGCGCAGGCCGATGAAGACACCGGCATCGCCGAAATCGTCGTGACCGCACAGCGCACGGCGCAAAGCCTGCAGGACGTGCCGATCGCGGTGACCGCCTTTGACGCCGGCGCTCTGCAGCGCCAGCAGATCAACAACCCGCTTGATATCCAACTGACCCTGCCCAACGTCACCTTCACCAAGGGCAACTTCACCGGTTCCAGCTTCACCATCCGCGGCATCGGCGATCTGTGCGTCGGCGTGACCTGCGATAGCGCCACCGCCATCCACGCTGAAGGCATGCCGCTGTTCGCCACCCGCCTGTTCGAAGCCGAGTTCTTCGATCTGGAGCGCGTTGAAGTGCTGCGCGGCCCGCAGGGCACGCTGTTCGGCCGCAACGCCACCGGCGGCGTGGTAAACTTCGTCAATGCCAAGCCGAAGATGGACGCCATCCATGCCGCTGGCGAAATCGAATATGGCAATTTCGATTCGCTGCGTCTGAAGGGCATGTTCAACCTGCCCATCACCGACAATCTGGCCATCCGCGTTGCCGGCACCTATCTGAAGCGCGACGGCTTCACCACCAACGTGTTCAACAACACCCGCATCGATGGCCGTGATCTTTATGCCATCCGCGGCAGCATCCGTTGGGAACCGACGGAAAACACCACCGTCGATGCGATGGCCTATTATTTCCGCGAAAGCGATGATCGCAACCGTAACCAGAAGCAGCTGTGCCAAACCGACCCCACCGGCGTGCTGGGCTGCCTGCCCGGCCGGTTGGACAATGGCTATTTAAACGCCAACTCCACCTTTGTCGGCACGCTGTC
Organism: Sphingomonadales bacterium 32-65-25; assembly: GCA_002280855.1. Taxonomy (GTDB): domain Bacteria; phylum Pseudomonadota; class Alphaproteobacteria; order Sphingomonadales; family Sphingomonadaceae; genus Sandarakinorhabdus. Next base: position 247,800 of record NCEU01000003.1, read on the forward strand.
TAGCCGCGAATTCCTGACCACGCAGGGCGGCGCCGCCTTCGGCGCACTCGGCCTTGGCAGCCTGTATGGCACGGACGCTTATAATTATGCCGGCCACACCAACCCGACCAATGTTCGCGAAATCCGCACCGATTACACGCCCACCTATTTCGCCGAAGAAGAACAGTACATGCTGCGCATCCAGCATGATTTCGGCAGCATCAAGGCGCAGGTCACCGGTATGTATCAGCGCAATGCGGTGGATAGCTCGGTCGATTACAACCAGAGTGTATTCAACCCGGCTGTGGCATCGGCCGGCCTGGCGCAATTCGCTTTCCCGCAAGTCGGTGCTGCGATCCGTTCCGGCGCGCAATTCTGCACCTCGCTGGCCGAAGAATCTGGACTTGGCGCCTATGGCGGGCAGCGCAGCTGCTCGGCTACACCACAGGATTTTGACCGGTCCAACCAGATTGTCCGCGCCAAAACACTGGAAGCCATCGTCAGCTCGGAGTTTGATGGCAAGTTCAACTTCCTGGTCGGCGGCATCTATGTTGACACCGTACTCCCGGAAAACAGCTATTATGTGAACAGCTGGGGGATTGATTATCTGGTCGGCACCCTCGGTGGCGGCGCCGGCTTCCTCGGGACGCCATTCTTCCGTAACAACACCGCCCGCTACACGCTCAAGAGCTACGGCTTGTTCGGCGAAGCCTATTTGAACTTCACCGACAATCTGAAGCTCACCGCCGGTGTGCGTTACAATAATGACGAGAAGTTCGTGAGCGCCCGTTCAACGCTCGCCAGCTTCTTCGTGCCGTTCGGCACCACCGGCAGCGCCTTCAATTCGCCCGCTGCGGCAACCTTCGATGGCGATCCCAACCGCGCCGGCATCCAGGCCTTCTCCAACCGCGAAGTCAAATTCTCGGAAGTGACCGGCCGCGTCGTGCTTGATTGGAAGATCAGCGAAGACAATCTGATCTATGCGTCTTACTCGCGTGGCTACAAATCGGGCGGCATCAACCCGCCGCTGCAGCCGATCTTCGCGGTGCCGGATACGTTCACACCGGAGTTCGTGGACGCGTTTGAAATCGGTTCGAAGAACAGCTTCCTTGATGGCAAGCTGCGCGCCAACATCACCGCCTTCTATTACAAGTACAAGAGCTTGCAGCTGAGCCGCATCACCGCCCGCACGTCGGTGAACGACAACGTTGATGCCAATGTCTACGGCCTGGAAGGCGAATTCATCCTGTCGCCGACCCGCAACCTGCTGATCAACCTGAACGCGTCGTACCTGTACACCAAGGTGGCCAGCGACAAGTTCCTCGCCAACCCGCGCGATCCGTCGGGCGGCCGCAGCGATGCCGTGATCATCAAGGACATTACCAACGGCTCCAACTGCGCCGTGGTGCCAACCACGGCCGGAAACGCCGCCGGGGCCAATGCCTATGTTACGACGGTCAACAACCTCATCAACAGTGGCACCGTCTCTCTGCGTGCGCCCGTCAATGGCGTGCAGCCTCCGGGCTTTGCCGGCGCGGGTCTGCGCGGACCGGCGGCGTTCCCGTCGGACAGCGGCCTCAATGGCGCCACTGGGGCGTTCTCGGCCTGCGCCGCCCTCGGCGCACTTGCCAGCTCGGTGGGCGCCAATTTCGGCGGTGTGCAGATGCTGCCGGAAGGCGTGTTGACCAACCTGCGGGGCAACCAGTTGCCGCAGGCGCCAACCTACAAGTTCTCGGCGGGTGTGCAGTATACCTTCCCGATCGGCGACACGATGAACGTCATCCCGCGCGTCGATCTGGCCCACACCGGCGAAAGCTTTGGCAACATCTTCAACGGTTCCATCAACCGTGTGCCGAGCTTCACCGTGATCAACGCCCAGATCCAGTTCAACGGCCCGGATGACAAATTCTATGTCCGCGGTTTCGTGCAGAACCTGACCAACAACAGCGCCGTCACCGGCCTGTATGTCACCGACCAGTCGTCGGGCCTGTTCACCAACATCTTCACGCTGGAACCCCGGCGTTACGGTGTGGCAGCGGGCTTCCGCTTCTGATCTGACCGACAACGGTTGAACCCCGCGGGGCGGCTGGCAACAGCCGCCCCGTTTGGTTTTGGGCCAAAGGCGAAACCCGGCACTGCCATTGACTTTTGCCGCCCTGCCCCGCATGGCACCCCTGAATAAATCCGGGCGGACACCGCCCCCATTCACAGGAACACGATGAGCTTTTCCGACCTGGGCCTTTCCGATGCCCTGCTGCGCGCCGTTGCAGACAGCGGCTATGACACGCCCACGCCGATTCAGCGCCAGGCCATCCCGTCGGTGCTGATGGGCAAGGATATCATCGCCATCGCCCAGACCGGCACCGGCAAGACCGCCAGTTTCGTGCTGCCGATGATCGACATCCTCGCCGAAGGCCGCAGCCGCGCCCTGATGCCGCGCAGCCTGATCCTGGAGCCGACCCGCGAACTGGCCCAGCAGGTTGCCGAGAATTTTGACAAGTACGGCAAGAACCACAAGCTGACGATGGCGCTGCTGATTGGCGGCGTTTCGATGGGCGATCAACTTGCGGCGCTGGAAAAGGGCGTCGATGTGCTGATCGCCACGCCGGGCCGCCTGATGGACCTGATGAATCGCGGCAAGATCCTGATGTCGGGCTGCGCCATGCTGGTGATCGACGAAGCCGATCGCATGCTCGACATGGGCTTCATCCCGGATATCGAAACCATCTGTTCCAAGCTGCCGAAATCGCGGCAGACCCTGCTGTTTTCGGCCACCATGCCGCCACCGATCAAGAAGCTGGCCGACCAGTTCATGGAAAGCCCGAAGAGCATCGAGGTTGCGCGGGCCGCCAGCACCAACACCAACATCACCCAGTGGGTGGTGGAAACATCCAATCGCGACAAGAAGGATCTGGTCCGCTCGATCCTTGCCCAGGACGATGTGAAGACCGCCATCATCTTCTGCAACAAGAAGACGATGGTGCGCGATCTGGCCGACGTGCTGAAACGGGCCCGCATGCCGGTGGGCCAGATCCATGGCGACATGGAACAGAGCGACCGCATCCGCGAGCTCGACCGCTTCAAGCAGGGCGACATCACCATCCTCGTCGCGTCCGACGTTGCCGCCCGCGGGCTCGACGTGCCGGGCGTATCGCACGTGATCAATTTCGACATGCCGTGGCACCCGGATGATTATGTCCACCGCATCGGCCGCACCGGCCGCGCCGGCCGCACCGGCATCGCCATCAGCTTTGCAACGCCGGAAGACGCCGAAAATCTGGCCAATATCGAAAAGCTGACCCGGCAGAAGATCGCCCGCTGGAAGGGTGATGCCGCCACCGTGCAGGTGGCCGCGCCGGCACCGGCCGAGGCCGTCGACGCTGTGGAAGCGCCCGCCGAGGAGCGCAGCGGTGATCGCCGCCGCGCCCGCAAGCCGCGCCGCGACCGCGCTGATGATGTTGCGCCTGCCGCTGCTGCTCCAGTTGCAGCACCGGATGCAGCACCGGATGCCGAGGCGGCACCACGATCGGATCGCCGCCGCCGCGATGAGCGCACCCCGCGCGAAGCAAGGCCGCCCCGTGAAGCCCAGCCCGCCGGCGAAGCACGGGCGCCCAGCGAGGCTCGCCTACCGCGTGAAGCCCGTCCGCCCCGCGACGCCCGCCCGCCCCGCGCCGAGCGCACCCCGCTGGGTGAAAAGCCCCGCACCGTGCGCCAGGCCGCTGCCGGCGATCCGCTTGCCAGCTATCGCGCCATCGCGCTGGCCCCGCCGCCGCGCCGCAATGGTGATGACGACGGTGAACGCTTCACCGGCTTTGGCCCGGAAGGCGTGCCGGATTTCCTGTCCCGCCCCATTCGCACCGACGCCTGACGCTTGCTTCTGCATGTCCGGCTGATAACGTGCCGGTGCTGGCTTTTGGGGTGCGTCCGTGTCGGGTGAATGGTTTGCCAACTATGTGAAGGCCCCGCGCCATCCCGGCAAAGGCCGGGTGATCCGCACTCTGCTGGGCTTGCTCGATGGCCGCCGCCTGCCCTCAGTCTATGGCCCGCTGATGACCGTGCGCGCTCGCGATGCCACCAACCGCTTTGCCCTGCTCGGCACGCTGGCCGAAGATTATCGCGACGTGCACGCCCAGATCATGGGCATGGCGCCGGGCGACTGCTTCATCGATATCGGCGCCAATCTGGGCCTGTTCACCATGGTCGCCAGCCGCCACCTCGGGCCCGAAGGCCGCGTGGTCGCCTTTGAACCCAACCAGACGACATTCGCGGATCTCGCCGGCAACCTTGCTGCCAACAATTGCACCAATGTCGTCACCGTTTGCGCCGGCGTGTCCAACACCACGGCGCGCGTGGCGTTCGATCCCGGCCCGGCCGGCCACAGCGGCATCGCCCACATCAGCGAAAGCGGCAGCAGCGCCATCATGGTGCTGGGCAGCCAACAAGTTGCCGATCTGATCCTCAACGTCGCCGCCGGCCGCCGCATCACCATCAAGATCGACGTGGAAGGCCATGAAAACCAGGTGATCGAAGCGCTGATGCCGCTGCTCGGTGAAGGCCAGGTCACCCGGATGATCGTCGAAGTCGATCCCGACAATCTCGCCCAGCACGGCACCACCCGCGAAACCCTGTTCGCCCGGCTGGCGGACAAGGGCCTGAAACCGACCGTGAACGACCCGACGCGCCGGCATTACAACGAAGTGTTCGTGCGGGAATAGGCAGGATGCCTCCGGCGGGCAGGGGCTGAGCCCCTGCACCCACCCTAGTTTGGGTCGTGCATCAGTAGCCGCTACAGTCATGCTGGCGCAGGCCAGCATCCAACGCGGTGCCAGGACTTCCGCCTTTGCCCGCGACGACACGGTGGATGCTGGCCCGCGCCAGCATGACCATGGTTTGCGCATATGGTGCCGTCCCAATCGAAAGCGGGTGCAGGGGCTCAGCCCCTGCCCGCCGGAGGTCCTTTTTCTTTCCTCAACCTCAAAACGCCCCGCCCGCTGCCTCCCACTGCTCCACTTCCCAGGCCATGCGCGCCGGCGGGCCAATCACGGCGCTGACTGGGCGACGCAGCGCCGCGCCGGCCGGGGCATCGGCCAGCCCCAGTCGGAACGCAAAACTCGGCCGCCAGGCCGGATTATCGAGCAGGGCATCGGCAGCGCGGGCGAAGCGCGGCGGGGCGCGCAGCTGGGCTTCACGGTCGATCATCTCGGGCAACTGGTTGAGCGGCTGGGCCACCATGCCCGCCGCCGTGGCATTCAAGTGCAACCGCTGCCAAGCACTGCCAACCAGCAGGGCCGAGCGGCGGTCATGCGGCGCTGGCGTGAGGATCAGGCCGAACAGCGAGGCGGTGGGCAAGTGGGTGTCGCGGGTCGAGGCCAGCCAATATGTGCCTTCATCCGCTGCCGATTGTGCGGGCAGCATGGCCCCGGCGGCCGCCAGCCAGGGGGAAACGCCAGAGGTGGCCAGCGTCAAACCATCCATCAACCGTTCAGCGTCGCGGCGTTCGTGGCGGAACCAGCGGTGGCTGTCGGCCATCATGGCGGCATCACCGGTGATGGCAACGGTGGCATCATCGGTGAGGGCGGCAAAGCGTTTGCCCAACGGGCTCGACGCCGCGAACAGCGCGACCTTCACGCCGGCAAAGGCCGGAAAGGCCAGCACGGCCGCCAGCTTTGCCTCACTCACCGGCCCGCCGCGCCAGGCCCCGCGATGGGTGTGGCGCCGCGCGATGAAGGGCAGCAGCGGGTGCGCGGCCGGCCCGCTGCCATCGGGACCGAGGATGACACGGGCAACATGGGCCGGATTTTGGGGGTCGGGCAGCAGCTTCACCTTTGCCGCCCGGCCCAGCGCCGTGCTGGCCAGCGCCATGTTGTGGATTGCCCCGCCCAGCCCGGCCAGCCGCTCGCGACCAAACGGATCCATCGTGCCAAGATTGCGGCCAGGCACCTCGAAGATATCGACGCCGAAACGGCCGATGGCGAACGTCCACGGCTGCGTATTGTGCGGGCTGGACGCCAGCACGCCGGCGCCCACCAGCTTCAACGGGCCAGCCTGGCGCTGGCTGGCCCAATCATCCCACGCCGCCAGCGCCGGATTGTCGCCGCCCAGCAGGCCTTGCTGCCAGGCGCGGCCGGCCAACCCGGCGACAGCGAGGCCGCCGGCGCCGATCAGCAAGCCGCGGCGGGCGATCATTCGGCCGGAACGGCCGAAGGTGGCAGCGATGCTGGCTGTGTGGTTTCGGCCTGCCACTGCGCCCGCAAGGCATCGGCGGTTTCACCCGACAGCGCGCCGGGAGGGCCGAAGGCGGCCACAAAGGCGGTTTTCAGACTGCGGGCGCGGGCCACATCGCGCGCAATGCCCACCCACTCGTGCACGGCCACCCAGAACGGATTGAAGGTACCAAGGTTGCGGATGATGCCATAACGCGGCGGTTCATCAGCGCGCTCCGCTTCGAACGTGCCGAACATCTTGTCCCACACGATGAACACGCCGGCATAATTGCGATCGAGATAGCGCGGATTGGTGCCGTGGTGGACGCGGTGGTGCGATGGCGTGTTCATCACCGCTTCGAACCAGCGCGGCATTTTCCCGATCACCTCGGTGTGGATCCAGAACTGATAAATCAGGTTGAGCCCACCGCAGAAGGCCACCAGCTCCAGCGGAAATCCGATGAAGAACAAGGGCAGCTTGATGATGAAAGTGAGGCCGAACAGGCCGGTCCACGTCTGCCGCAGCGCCGTGGACAGGTTATAATGCTGCGATGAGTGGTGGATCACATGCGCCGCCCAGGCCCAGCGGATGCGGTGGCCGGCGCGGTGGATCCAGTAATAGGCCAGATCATCGATCAAGAAGCACAGCGCAAAGCTCCACCACGCCACCGGGATATCGAACATCCGGTGCTGCCACAGCCACAGCGCCAGGCCGGTCACGCTGCCGGCCAGCAGCGCGCCGCTGATCGTGTTGCCGAGGCCCATGGCCAGGCTGGTGCCGGTGTCGCGCCAATCATAATCGCCGCGCCAGCCCATGCGCACCGCCACCAGTTCGATGATGATGCTGATCACGAACACCGGGATGGCGATGGCCACCGGATCGGTGCTGAGGATGGACTGCCAGTTCACAGCCGACCCGCCCAGCGCAGCGCCACCGACTCACCCAGATCGAGTGCGGTTTCGGGGAACATCGCTTCATCGGGGCGCACGCGCAGCAGGCCACCGGCACGGGCGACGATGGGGGCTTCCAAGGGCCGCACCACGAAACGATCGCCCAACGGTCGCACAAGCGCAACGCGGCCATCATGTGCCGCCACCAGCGCGCCGCTGCCATCGCGGCTCACAGCAGCGTCTGCGGCGCGAAAGCCCGGCAGCGCCTCCGCCACCAGCCGCGCTGCCAGCGCTGGATCGTCAATCTGTGGCCGGCGCGCAAAACCAAACAGTCGCGCCAACACGACCAAGGCCACCACACCAATGACGGAGAATGCCAGCATGCCCAAGCGGTCCATCAGCGCGGCGCCAATTGCTTCAGCATGGGCAGCAGCCCGGCGACATTGTAGCCGCCTTCACCCGCCGCCGCGATGACTTCGGCCGGATCGCCGCCCTGTTTTGCCGCCGCCAGCGCCCACAGGTTGCAGCTGCGCGTGCCGGAACGGCAGAAGGCCAGCACCGGCCCATGGTTCAAGGCGCTCACCATCGCTTCGACCTGATCGAGATTGAAGCCGGTGTGATCGATGGGAATGGCGACATAGTCCACGCCCGCCGCCGCACAAGCCGCCTCGATGACCGTGCCCGGCGGCTGATCCAGGCTCTCGCCATCTGGCCGGTTGTTGACGATGGTGCGGAACCCCTGCGCGGCGGCAAGCGCCACATCTTCGGGCGCGATCTGCGGCGCGACGGACACAGCCTGGGTGATGCGGGTGAACATACGCATGAGGTTAGGCCCAGTGGCGCTGGGGCTCAATAGGGGATGGTGCAGGTTATGATCATAAGCTGTGATCATGCATCACGGCAGCGCCCTTGCTTGTGACAGTTGGCTGCAGCCGGCGGCCGCCTATTCTGAAGCGCAACAAGGAGCACGCAACATGCAGGAACTGGTGGGCAAGGTCGCCTTCGTCACGGGCGCGGCATCGGGCATCGGGCTGGGCATTGCCGAAGCGCTGGCGCAGGCCGGGGTGAAGGTGATGATGGCCGATATCGAACAGGACGCGCTTGATCGCGAAGTGGCGCGGCTGGCAGCGACCAATGCCGATGTGGCCGGCGTGCGCGCGGACGTGTCGTTGAAGGACGAACTGCAACGCGCCGCCGGTGCCACCATCGAACGGTTCGGCAAGGTGCATATCCTCGTCAACAACGCCGGTGTGGGCGGCGGCGGCACTTATGGTGAATGGAGCGATGCCAGCTGGGACTGGGTGATCGGCGTCAACCTGATGAGCGTGGTGTGGGGCATCGAGATTTTCGGCCCGCTGATGGAATCGCATGGTGAAGGCGGCCAGATCGTCTCCACCGCCTCGATGGCTGGGCTCGTGGCGGCGGTGGCGCCGGGCTACAATGTCACCAAATATGGCGTGGTCGCGCTTTCGGAAGGGCTGCGGCCGACGCTGGCGACGAAAGGCATCGGCGTGTCGGTGCTCTGCCCCGGCTTCATCCGCACCCGCATCATGGAAAGCGCGCGCGCCATTCCCGAGCGCCTTGTGGGCCAGATCGCCATGCCTGATCCCACCGCACTGCCGAACGAATTTGCGGTGATGGCCACCCAAGCCATCCAGAACGGCATCGATCCGCTCTATGTTGGCGAACTGGTGGTGGAAGGCATCGAGGGCGACTGGCCCTATATCTTCACCGACAACAATTTCGAAGCCGGCGTCGACCTGCGCTTTGCCGCGATCAAGGCCGGTTTCGACAAGATCAGGGGGCGCACGCCGCGCCATTGACCCGATTCAGGCAGCGGCGATGGTCGTGCGGTGCAGCAGCCGCGCGTGGCCCTGATAGCCACCGGTGGCGGCGTGCAGCACCGATCTGTTGTCCCACATCACCAGCATGTTCGGCTGCCAGCGGTGGCGATACTGGAAGCGTTCCTGCCCTTGCCAGTGATACAGCTCCACCAGCAGCGGCAGCGCCTCTTCGTCGGCCATGCCTTCAAAACCGATGACATAGCCCAGGCAGCCGAACAGGCCTTCGCGGCCGGTTTCGGGGTGATGGCGGATGAAGGGATGGCGCTGGGTGGCGCGGGCCGTTTCTGAAGGGCGGATATCCATGCTGCGGCCTTTATCGCCCGCGCCGTAGAAGCCCTCGGGCGCATAGGCCTTCTGCGCCGAATGAATGGCGGTCAGCCCTTCGATCCGCGCGCGCAATGCGGGCGGCATCGCGTCCAGCGCCAGATGCTGGTTGGCGAACAGCGTGTCGCCGCCCATCGGCGGAATGGTGATGCCATACAGGCAGGTGCCGGCCGGCGGGCGCGCCTGAAAGCTCCAATCCGTGTGCCAGGTCTCGGCAAAGATCGGCGCGGTTTCATCGGCGGCCCGCGCCACGGCGATGATGTGCTGGCGGCCGGCGATGGGCGCGATGAACGGATCTTCGCCAAAGCCGCCCATGGCCAGCGTGAAGCGTTCCAGATCATCATCGGACAATGTCTGATCGGGGAAGGCCAGCACATGATGCTGCAACCAGGCCGCACGGATGGCGGCAAGATCGTGGGGCTTCAGCGCCGTCGAAAGATCAACCCCTGTCACCACGGCCCCGCAGGCTTGTCCCGTCGGCTCGATCTGCATCATCCATCCCCTTCCCCGCCATGCTGGCAGGCCGGGCAGGCGGCCGTCAATGCCCCGGCGCGGCCGGGCCGGAGACATTCACCCGCGGAATCAGCCACACCGCAGCCGCCGCGATCAGGAACAGGATGCCAGCGGTGGAATAGATATGGAGGTTGGCCACGGTCGCCGCCTGCACGTCGATCATCCGTTCGATGACCCCGCGCGCCTGTTCGGCCGACATGCCGGCGCCCTGCATCTTCTGAAGCATCGCGTCGGCATCGTTCAAACTGTCCACCAGCGCCGTGCGAACATGGCGGGATTCATTTTCCCAACTGCTGGTCGCAATGGCGGCGCCGATCGCCCCGCACAGGGTGCGCACGAAACTCATGATGCCGGCCGCCGAGACATATTCGCTGTCCTTGACGCTGCCCAACGCCAGGCTGGTTAGCCCGATGAAGAAGAAGGGCATACCGATGCCGGTGAGGAAATGCGGCAGCGCCAGCGCGAAATAATCGCTTTCCGTTGACCAGGTGGTGCGCATCAGGGCGACCACGCCCAGCCAGGCCACGCCGGCGCTCACCGTGATGCGCGGATCGATCCTTGTGAGCAGCAGGCCGGCAATTGGCGCCATGCCCACCGCCATCACGCCGATCCAGGCCACGGTATTACCGGCCTGGCTGGCGGTGTAGCCCAGTGTCGATTGCAGCCACAGCGGCGTGAGCACGACGATGGCAAAGAAGCTGCCGAACACCAGGGAAACGACGCCAGTCGCCATGGCAAAGCCGCGATGGCGGAAGATGCGGATATCGACGATCGGGTGATCATCGGTGAGTTCCCAGATGATGAAGGCAGCGGTGCCGACAGCGGCGATCACGGCCAGCGCGATGATCTGATTTGATTCGAACCAGTCATGCTCGCGCCCGGTATCCAGCATGATCTGGAAGGCGCCGATGCCGATCACCAGCAGGATGAAGCCAATCACATCGATGGGCTGGCGGGCGATGGTGGTTTCGAACCGCTTCATCATCCGCGAAATCACCACGAAGCACAGCGCCACCACCGGCAGATTGATGAAGAAGATCCAGTGCCACGACATGTTGTCGGAGATCAGGCCGCCCAGGATCGGGCCCAATATGGGCGCCGCCGTGGTGGTGGCCGCCCACAGGCCAACGGCGGCCCCGCGCTGTTTGGGCGGGAAGATCACCACCAGCAGCGCCTGGGAAAGCGGCATCAACGGCCCGCCGGCAAAGCCCTGCAGCACGCGGAACAACACCAGCGATTCGATATTCTGCGACAGGCCACACAACAGCGAGAAGAGGCCGAACCCGGCCAGCGACACAAGGAACCAGCGCACCGTGCCGAACCGCATCGCCAGCCAGCCAGCCAGCGGCACCGAAATGGCGTCGGCAACGGAATAGCTGGTGATCGCCCAGGTGCCCTGCGCCGGCGCAATCGCCAGGCTGCCGGCGATGTGCGGCACGCTCACGTTGGCGATGGTGGTATCCAGCACAACGGTGAAATTGGCCAACGCCATGGTGAAGGCGGTCAGCCACAGCGTGCTGCCGGTCAATGGCTCCGGCGGCGCGGGTGCTGGCGCGGCTTCGGCCTCGCTCATTCGCGCGTGTCCACCACCGCCGTCATCGACAGGCCAACCCGCAACGGATTGGCCTTCACTTCGGTATCATCCAGCGCAATACGCACCGGCAGGCGCTGCACCACCTTCACCCAGTTGCCGGTGGCATTCTGCGCCGGGATGAGTGCGAAGGCCGCACCGGTGCCGCCGGCCATGCCGACCACCTTGCCGTGATAGGTGACGCTGCCGCCATAAAGATCGGATTCCAGCTCGACCGACTGGCCGAGGCGGATGGTCTTGAGCTGGCTTTCCTTGAAATTGGCATCCACGAACAGGCCAACCGTGGGCACCAACGTCATCAACGGCGCCCCGCCAGCGACGCGCTGGCCGATCTGCACGTTACGATTGGTGACGATGCCGGCAACCGGTGCCTTGATCACGGTGCGATCCAGATCGAGCTTCGCCTTGGCCAGCGCCGCTTCGGCAGCGCGGATATCGGGCGCGGTGGAGAGCGACGTGCCGCGCACCATTGCGGCAGCAGCAGCAGCATCGCCGGCCGCCGACCGCGCCGTGTCCTGCGCCGCAGCGACCGCCGTGCGCGCGGCATCGCGTGTGGCCATCGCGGCGGCCAGCGCGGCGCGGGCAGCGCCCAGTTCCTCGTTCGACACCGCACCGCTGCCAGCCAGCGTCTGCCGCCGATCAAATTCGCCTTTCACCCGCGCCAGCAGGGCTTCGGCTTCAGCCAAGCGGCTGCGGGCCGAGGCAATCTCGGCTGTGCGCCCCGCCGCCCGCGCGGAGGCGGCATCGGCCATGGCGCCGGCCTGGCCATAACGCTGCCGCGCCTGCGCCAGCGCCGCTTCGGCCTGGGCCACGGCAATGCGCGCATCGGCATCGTCCAGCACCACCAAGACATCGCCGGCGTTCACGGCCTGGGTGCCGCCCACCTTCACCTCGGTCACGGTGCCGGCCAGTTGCGGCGTCACCAGTGCGGTGTCGCCGCCCACATAGGCGTTGTCGGTCTCCACCCGGCCGCGGGAGAAGATCGCCCAGTAAAGGCTGGCCAGGATGGCCACCACCACCACCACCCCGCCCAGCAGCCGCAGGGCGCGGGCGCGCTTGGGGTTGCCAGTTTCGGCCGGCGTCTCGATTGCCGGGTTAGCCATATCAGCCATCACTGGCCCTCCTGTTCCCGAAAGCCGCCGCCCAGCGCGCGCACCAGCGCGACATCGGCAGCAAGGCGAAAGGCATCCACATCGGCCAGCGTGCGCCGGGCGGTAACCACGGCATCATCAGCGGTGAGCACCAGCAACTGGTTCGACAGCCCGGCATCGTAACGCAGTGACGCGACCTTGCGGGCCCGCTCGGCTTCGGCCAGTCCCTGCGTGAGCGCCTCGCGCTGCAGGCCCAGCGCAGTCACCGCGCCGGCGGCATCGGCCACTTCATTCAGCGCGCGCAGCAGGGCCGCATCATGCACCGCCACCGCCGCCACTCGCGCCGCGCGGGCGCTGCGCGCTTCGGCGGCGCGGCGGCCGCCATCCAGGATCGGCAGGCTCAGCGCCGGGCCGAACTGGGCATAAAGGCTGTTGCCTTCCAGCAGCTTGCCAAAACCCAGGCTTTGCTGACCGATGGTGGCGTTCAGTGTCAGATTGGGCAGGAAGGCGCGGCCAGCCGCCATTTCACGCGCCCCGCTTGCTTCGGCCCGCAAGCGGGCCGCAACGATATCGGGCCGGCGCGCCACCAGAGCGATGGAAACCCCTTCGGGCAGGCCGGGCGGCAGCGGCTTGATGTTGGGCGGGGTGATGCTGAACCCGCGATCGGGCCCGGCACCCAGCAGCAGCGCCAGCCGGCGCCGCGCCGCCGTCACTTGGGCAGCAGCTGCCACCAGATCGCTTTGCGCCAGCGCCAGCCGGGTCGCGGCCTGGGCGCGAGCGCCATCATTGTCCAGGCCCGCGGTGACGCGATTGGCGGTCAGCTCCAGCGTCTGCCGGCGAATGGCGACGGCATCACGGGTCACGGCCAGCCGATCCAGCGCGGCTCCGAAATCGGCATAGGCTGCCGCCACGCTGGCGGCCAGGAACAGGCGCGTTTGCGTGCGTTCCACCGCCACCGCTTCGGCTTCGCGCCGGGCAGCGCGCAACTGCGCCCGGCCCTGCCCCCACAGATCGAGATTCCAGCCGGCCTGCAGATTGATCAGCCCCGATTCGAGCACACCCGGCGGCACGAACTGCGCCGGGATGCCAAGATTGCGGGACAGTTGCTGCCCGCCCAGGCTGGCATTGCCCGTCAACGAGGGCAGCAGCGATGCCCGGCTCTGACGCGCGGCGGCATCGGCGGCGGCAACGCGGGCTTCGGCAGCAGCCATGTCGGGATTACCGGCAAGGGCTTCTGCGATCAGCGCGTTCAGTTGGCTGTCACCCCAGGCCTGCCACCAGTCCGCCGCCGGCCAATCGATCTGTCCCTTTCCGGAAAGGGTAACCGTGCTGGCCGCCGTCGCCGGCGCGCGCGGCATCGGCGCCGGCCCCAGCTTTGGCGGCACGGCGCAGGCGGCAAGCGCCGCAGCCATAAACAGGGTGGAGAGCGAGCGGCGCACGTGAGAAAATCCGGACGAGAGAAGACCGTAGCGGCTTTGAGCCTTGCTCAATTGCCCGTCAACCTCACACTCGTCATGAGCGGGCGCACTGCTTGTCGCACCGGCAGCTGCGACGGATTACAGGAACGCCCGCAGCTCCGCCACGAACCGATCAAACTGGTCGTGGTGGAGCCAGTGGCCAGCATTTTCAAACGTCACCACCCGCGCGGTGGCGAAATGTTCGATGCGGCCATCGTCGACCGGGTTCGATGCCCAGCTCTTCTCGCCATACATCAGCAGCGTGGGGCAGGTGATGCGGCGCCACAGTTCGGTCACCATCTCGCCCGGCATGTCGTGCAGCCACGGCAGATGCAGGTAATTGTCGAATTTCCAGCTGTAGCTGCCGTCCTCGTTGCGGTGGGTGCCGTGGATGGTGAGGTGGCGGGCCTGCTCTTCACTCAGGAAGCTGTTTTCCTGGTGCATGCGCGCGAACGCCTCTTCCAGGGTGGCATAGCGCTTGGGGCTTCGGGCGGCGGCCGCGCGCTTGGCGTCGATCCACTGGCGCTCGCGCTCGGCAAAGTCGGTCTTCAACCGCTCGGCCAGCATCTTGGGGCTGGGGCCAAGGCCTTCGATGGCGACCAGCTTCTTCACATTGTCCGGATACAGGCCGGTGTACCGCAGCGCGATATTGCCGCCCATCGAATGCGCCACGATGGTGACCGGCGCCAGCTTCAGCTGATGGATCAGCTGCGCCAGATCATAGACATAATCATGGGTGATATAGTCGCCATCCGGGGCCCAGGCGCTATCACCGTGCCCGCGCCAATCCGGCGCGATGATGTGCCATTCATCCTTCAGTTCGCGCGCCACCCAATCCCAGCTGCGGGCATGATCGCGGCCGCCGTGCAGCAAAAGCAAAGGCGGCGCTGTGGGGTTGCCCCAGTCACAATAATGCAGCCGCAGCCGCTGCGAGATGAAGCTGTGCGAGGTTGGTCCCAGATCAATCATGCCGGCCTCATGCCATGATGGCTGGCGGCAGGCCAGTGTTTGAGGCATGTTGCCTGCGGGGGCCTTGGCAGTCTGCCATCTTGAGGAGACGAAGCATGGGCTGGATCGTTGCATTGATCGTGGGTGGTTTCGCCGGATTCCTGGCCAGCAAGCTGATGAACCGGGACAGCGACATGGGGCTGTTCCTCAACATCGTTGTCGGCTGTGTCGGCTCGGTGATCGGCAATGCCATCCTGAACCAGGTCGGCATCGCCGGTTCGGTGCAGAATTTCTCCATCACCGGCTTGTTGGTGGCGGTTGTCGGCGCGTCCGTGCTGCTTGGCATCGTCAACGTGGTGAAGCGTGGTAAGCTGCGCTAGGCGACGTGGCTCTGGTCGCCGCGGGTGAACAGCACATCATCGGGCAGGATGGCAGCGATGGGAATATCCGGGCTGCCTTCCAGCCGCTGGTAGAGCGGGCCGAAATCCGTTTCCAGCGTCACGCGCAGCAGCTCGTCGAAACTGTCGATAACGAAATAATTCTGCTGGAAATCGTCGATGCGATAGGGCGTCTTCAGCACCCGTTCGAGCGACCAGCCAATGCGGTTGGGGCTGGCGCTGTCCAATGCAAACAGCGTCTCGCCATGGCTGGAAACGATGCCGGCGCCATAGATGGCCAGGCCCTGTTCTGACCGGATCAGGCCGAATTCCACCGTGTACCAATAGAGGCGCGAGAGGCGGTTGATGGCGTTATATTCGAGCGCCCGCAGGCCGCCTCGGCCATAGGCCTGCATGTAATCCGCGAACGCCGGGTGGGCGAGCAGCGGCACATGGCCGAACACGTCGTGAAACACGTCCGGTTCCTGCAGATAGTCCAGCTGATCGGGCCGGCGGATGAAATTGCCGGCCGGAAAGCGCCGGTTGGCGAGATGCTCGAAAAACACCGCATCGGGCACCAGGCCGGGCACCGCAACTACCTGCCAGCCGGTCAGCGCCATCAGCTGTTCGTTCAGCCGGGCAAAATCCGGCACGCCGGGCCGCGTCAGGTCGAGGCGCTTCAGGCCATCGAGAAATTCCGGCGCCACCCGGCCGGGCAGCAACCGCGTCTGGCGATCGAACAGATGATCCCACACGCGGTGATCGGTGGTGGTGAAATGGCTCCAATCCTGCGGGATGGTCCAGTCTGGGGAGGGGGCAACATCAATCACCCCGCGATTGTAGCAGGGGCCGCGCGGCTTTGCGACCATGGCCCGCACCTGTATCAGTGAAGCCCACTCGGGGAGGAACACGCCATGTCATTGCCAGCCGAACGCACACCGGTGATCATCGGAGTCGGCGAAGTGCTGGACCGGCCTGCCGATCCGGGCGCTGCATTGGAGCCGCTGGCGCTGATGGAAGCGGCGGTGCGCGCCGCCGATGCCGATGCCGGCGGCGGTTTCCTTGATCGCATCGACAGCCTGGATGTGATCAACCTGATTTCCTGGCGCTATGACCGGGTTGCGGCCCGGCTGGCGGAACGGCTCGGCATCGTGCCGCCGCGCGCCGTCTATGCCGTGGTCGGCGGCGAGACGCCGACGACGAAGATCCACGAAGCCGCGCTGCGCATCATGAACGGCAACAGCGTCGTGGCGGTGATCACCGGCGGCGAAGCGCAGAACGCGGTGGCCAAGGCGAAAGCCGCCGGCATCGAATTGCCGTGGACGCCGCCGTCGAAAACGCCGGAAAACCCGATCATCCCATCCGAGCACGTCACCCCGCTCGGCATGCAGCACGGCATTTTCCAGCCGATCCACATCTATCCGCTCTATGAAAATGCCACGGTTGCCGCCTGGGGTCTCACCCCGCGGCAGGCGCTGGCCGAAAGCGGCGCCGCCTATGAGCGGATCAGCGCCATTGCCGCCGCCAACCCCAACGCCTGGGGCCGCAAATCATTCAGTGCCGATGAAATCACCACGGTATCCGACGACAACCGCATGATCTGCTGGCCCTATACCAAGCGCATGGTGGCCAACAACAATGTGAACGCCGCTGCCGCCGTGCTGATGACCACCCTGGCCGCTGCCCGCGCCGCCGGCATCCCCGAAGACCGCATCATCCACGTCCACGGCGGCGCGTCGGCCGGCGAGCACATGGATTATCTCAAGCGTGATCAATATGTGCACAGCTGCGCGCAGGATGCCGTGCTGGGCCAGGCCATGCAGATTGCCCCGAATGGCTTTGACCGGGTGGAACTGTACAGCTGTTTCCCCACCGTGCCCAAAATGGCGCGCCGTACGCTCGGCCTTGGCCCCGATGCGCCGCTCTCCGTGATGGGCGGCCTCAGCTTCGCCGGCGCCGGCCTCAACTGCTACATGCTGCACTCCACCTGCGCGATGGTGCGCTCCTTGCGCGATCGGCCCGCCGATCAGGCGCTGCTTTATGGCCAGGGCGGCTATGTCACCAAGCATCACGCGCTGGTGATCGGCAACCGCCCCGCCGAGCCGGCCTGGCTGATGCTGAACAAGGATGTGCAGGACGTGGCCGAAGATGCGCGTGGCGACGTGCCGACCTATGATGGCAGCTACGTGGGCCCGGCGACACTGGAAACCTACAGCATCGTCTTCGGCCGCGACGGCCAGCCCAGCCATGGCAGCGTCGTCGGCCGCACGCCCGACGGCGCCCGCACCCTCGGCAAGATTGACATCGCCGATGCGGACGCGCTGGCCACCCTGCTCAGCCTTGATGCCCACCCCATCGGCCTGCCCGGCGCGGTGAGCGTGGGTGACGACGGCCTGCAGCGGTGGCGGTTCGCCTGAACCTCAACGCGGGGCCAGTACCGCCTCGTTGACCACGCCGCCCTGCTTGTAGAGCGTGCCGCCCTTCATGATGTGGGTGGGGTTCTGCAGCAGCGCAATCGTGCGCAGCACGTCGCCGCGCACGGCGATGATGTCGGCATATTTCCCGGTGGCGATGGTGCCGCTGTCCTTTTCCACGCCCATGAACTTGGCCGGCCAATAGGTCGCAGCCTGGATCGCCTCCATCGCCGGCACCTGCAGGCCGTTCACCCATACATCCAGCTCGTTCCAGGTTGTCTGGCAGTGGAAGGCGGTGGGAATGCCGCTGTCGGTGCCGATCAGCAGGATGGCGCCGGCCTTGCGCAGCTGGGCGAACTTGGTGTCGAGCGTGGGTTTGCGGCGCGGGGTGAGTTGGTTGTATTCCAGCGCCGACACATCCTTCAGCGAGGCCTTGATATCGGCGACGGTATCGGGCTTCAGCCCGCGCGCCCAGCAGGCATCGTCGAGCTTCTCCGGGTTGGCCAGCAGATTGCCATGGTTGAACAGGCCGCTGATGGTGGGCGTCCAATAGAGCGGGTTGCCGCGCACCCGGCCTTCGGCAGCGCGGGCTTCCAGCGCCGCCATGATATCGTCCGGATACTTCGGCGCAGCGCCCAGCCCGGTGTGCTCGAAATTGTCGATGCCGGTTTTCAGGCCGATGCGGATTTCTTCGGGCAGATGGCTGTGGCCCACCACTTTCAGGCCCAGCTTGTGCGCTTCTTCAACGATGGCGCGGGTGGTGGCTTCGCCCACTTCGTCCTGATCGACGAGCTTGATGATATCGACACCGGCCGCCTTCAGCTTGCGCACCTTGGCGCGCGCATCTTCCGCGTTGTCCACGCCCCAGCGGAAGGCCTCCGTGCCGGGATAGGCCTTCTTCTGCAGGAATGGCCCGGAGACATAGAGGCGCGGGCCGGGTTTACGGCCGGCCTTCACATCCTCGCGGATGGCGATGCTTTCGGCCAGCGGGCCACCGAGGTCGCGCGCGCTGGTGACACCGGCCAGCAGCAGTTGCACGGCGCTGGCCGGCATGATTTCGGGGCCGAAGCGGTTGAGGTACGCCTTGTCCCAATGGGTGTAATCGGCGTGGCCGTTGATCATCAGGTGCACGTGCATGTCCCACAGGCCGGGCAGCACATCCATGCCTTCGGTGGAAACCACGGTGGCGCCCGCCGGCACCGGCAGCGTGGCGACCGTGCCGATGGCGGTGATGCGATCGCCATCCACCAGGATCACGCTGTTGGCCAACGGTGGCCCGCCCTGGCCGTCGATCAGCCGGCCACCCACCAGCGCGGTGATGGGCGCGGCCGTTGCAGCGGCACTGGCCAGCAGGCCCGCAAGGAAAAGGGTGATGGCACGCATGGTTGAAGACTCCCTGTTGTGCGCAAGCCGTGGGCCGCGCCTGCGGGAGCGTCAACCTAACATACTGTCATCCAAGCTGATCGAGCGCATGATAGAGCAGCACGCCGGCACAGACGGCAACGTTCAAACTGTCTGCGGCCCCCAGCATCGGCAGTTTCACCACCGCGTCGCACTGCGCGGTGTAATCCGCCGGCAGCCCGGCCTGTTCGTTGCCCATCAGCAGAAAGCAGGGCGCCTGATAGGCATGCGCGCGATAATCCACCGCCTGATCGGTGAGCGCCGCGCCCACCAAATGGGCTGGCCCCTGCCGCAACCACGCGAAAAACTCCGGCCCGGTCGCCCGCGCCACTTGGCGGCTGAACAGCGCGCCCATCGAGGCGCGCACGGCTTCCACGCTGAACGGGTCGCACGACTGATCGAGCAATATCACCCCGCCGGCCCCGGTGGCATCGCAGGTGCGCAGCATGGTGCCGAAATTGCCGGGGTCCTTCAGATTTTCCGCCACCAGCCACAGCTTCGCGGTGCTGCGGTCTATGCGGTCCAGCGCGATATCGGGGATGGGATAAGCGGCGGCCACGGCTTGTGCATTATCCTTGCCGGTCAGCCGCTGCATCAGATCGGGGGTGGTGCGCAGGATGGTGCCGCGCAAATCCCAGGTCGCCTCGATGAGCGCCTGGGTCAGCGGGTGGCGTTCGGCTTCGGGCGTGAACAGCAGGGTTTCGGGCACCTGCCCCGCGCTGAGCGCCTCGGTACACACGCGCAGCCCTTCGGCCAGGAACTGCCCCGCCTCGCGCCGCCCGCGCTTGTCGGATAGGGCTTTCAGGGCCTTCAATACCGGGTTGGACGGCGAGGAAATATCGGTGATGCGCGGCTGCATTGGCGGCGCCTATCACAATGCGACGATATTGTAATTGTGCCAGAGCAGGATGGAGAGTGCGCCGCGGTGGGGCCGCATCGGTTCGGCCAGCAGCCGCGCGTGCTTCTCGGTGGGCCGCGCCTCCTCGCCCAACATCCGGCCCAGTTGGATCTGCAGGGCCAGATCACCGGCCGGGAACACGTCGGGCCGGCCCTCGGCGAACAGCAGGTAGATCTCGGCCGACCAGCGCCCGATGCCCTTGATCGACGACAGCAGCGCAATCGCCGCCTCATCCTCCTCCGGTAGCGCGCCAAAATCGATCTGCCCGCTGGCCACCGCCTCGGCCAGCGCGTGGACATAGCTGGCCTTCTGCCCGGAAAGCCCGGCGCCACGCAGCACCTCGAACGGCGTTGCCGCCACTTGGCCCAGATTGTCCATGTCGCCGCCGCACGCCGCTTCCAGCTTGTTCCAGATGCTGGCGGCGGCCTTTGTGCTCACCTGCTGCGCCACGATCGCGCGCATCATGGTGCCGGCACCGCGTGGCCGCAGCCGCGGCTCAGGCACGCCATGGCTGGCCAGCGCATCGGCAACCGGCGGATGATCGGCGGCCAGCGCGTGGAGACAGGCGTGCAATTGTTCGGCGGAAAGTCCCATGAGCCGCAGCCTAGCCGGCGCGCGCCCGGCTGGCCAGCCGGGCCAATGGTGAGGTCCGGAAACCGCCAATTTGGCCTTTTCTTCCCATGTCGCTATGGTGCCCCGATGGTTGATCCGCACATCCGCCAAGGCTTTTTCCGCGACAAGAACCGCGCCTTCTGGATGCTGCAGGGCGGCGGCTGGTTCGCGTATCTGATGTTGCGCGCCCTGTCGGGGCTGGCCAACTCCATGGGTCTCAATTTCGTGGTGCCGGCGATCATCGTGACGGCCACCGGCTTTTCCATCACCTTGCTGCTGTCGGCCGCCTATCGCCGCCTGATCGCCGTAAAGCCGATCTGGACCTGGACGCTCACCGCCATGCTGCTGATCGGCGCTTCCGGCCTGTTCTCTGTGCTGGAAGTCTGGGCGCACGCCACCTTCTATCAGCCCGGCTGGCAACCCAAGGGGGTGCAGTTCTTCGGCGCCATCCTGCTCGATTTCGCCGTTCTGGGCGCGTGGACCGCGCTTTATTACGGTATCAACTATTATCTGCTGCTGGCCGAACAATCGGCCCGCATGGTCAACATGGCGGCCCAGGCCAACAGCGCCCAGCTGGAAATGCTGCGCTACCAGCTCAACCCGCATTTCCTGTTCAACACGCTGAACAGCATTTCAACGCTGGTGCTGCTGAAACAGACGGAGCGCGCCAATGCCATGCTGTCCCGCCTCGCCAGCTTCCTGCGCTACAGCCTGGTGGGCGAACGCGAAGGCCTGGCGACCGTGGCGCAGGAAGCCGAAGCGCTGAAGCTCTATCTCGATATCGAGCGCACACGGTTCGAAGCCCGCCTGCGCACCCGTTTCGATATCGCGCCCGACGTGATGGAAGCGCGATTGCCATCGCTGCTGCTGCAACCGATCATCGAAAATGCCATCAAATATGCCGTCACCCCGGCTGAAGACGGTGCCGACATATTGGTGGACGCGCGGCGCATGGGCGATCGGCTGGTAATTACCATCGCAGACACAGGCCCGGGCCTGGGCGCCGTGCCGGCCGAAGCATCCGGCACCAATGTCGGCATGGCCAATATCCGCGAGCGGCTGGCGCAGAGCTATGGCGCCGATCACCGCTTCGAACTGGCCGACAATGAACCCCACGGCCTGATCGTGCTGATCGACATTCCGTATCAGACCGACAATCCGGCACAGCCCGTCGCAAATCCGGTTGCCGTTCCGCAACTGGCTCCACAGGTCTGAACCCATGACCATCAGAACCATTCTTGTCGACGACGAACCGCTGGCCATCCAGGGCCTCGAACTGCGCTTGCAGCCGTTCGAGGATGTCGAGATCATCGAACGCTGCGCCAACGGCCGCGAGGCGATCCGCGCCATCCGCACGCAAAAACCCGATCTGGTGTTCCTTGATATCCAGATGCCAGGCTTCGACGGCTTTTCCGTCGTTTCCGGCCTGTCCGATATCGAACCGCCGCTGTTCGTGTTCGTCACCGCCTTCACCCAGCATGCGCTGAAGGCCTTTGAAGCGCAGGCGGTGGATTATCTGCTGAAACCCGTCGAGGAAGACCGTCTGGCCGCCACCATCGAGCGCGTGCGCCAGCGCCTGGCCGAAAAGCAGGGCGCGCAGGGCGCCGAGCGGCTGAAGGAAATCCTTTCCGAAGTCGCACCCGAAGCCCTGCCCGATGATCTGTCGGATGCACCGCAGGCCGGGCGCTTCGAACGGGTGATCAACATCAAGGATCGCGGCCAGATCTTCCGGGTGGACGTTGGCGATATCGAGCGCATCGACGCCGCTGGCGATTACATGTGCATCTACACCGCCGATCAGACGCTGGTGCTGCGCGAGACGATGAAGGACCTGGAACGCCGCCTCGATCCGAAGAAATTCCAGCGCATCCACCGCTCCACCATCGTCAATCTCGACAATATCAAGAGCGTGAAGCCGCACACCAACGGCGAATGCTTTCTGGTGCTGGGTTCTGGCACGCAGGTGAAGGTCTCGCGCTCCTACCGCGATGTGGTGGCGCGGTTCCTGTAAGTCCGACCAATCGGCGCAAATCGTCAAGCGCCGCCGGCTCGCTTGACCTACTGTCAACGAAATGTTAACTTTCTTGAAAGTGAGCAGTCCAGTGGGGGATTTATGCGCGGCTTTGGTCTGATCTTGATTGCATCTCTGGCGATGGCCAGCAGTGCACATGCCATCACGGTAACAAACGGCAGCTTTGAAGAGGGTGCTGCCATTACCGGCGGCTTTGATTTGCTGGCCCCCGGCAACACCACGGCCATTACAGGCTGGACTGTGCTGGGCCCCGGCGGCGTCGATTACGTCGACAATAACTTGTGGGCTGCCAGCAACGGTAGTCGCAGCGTTGAGCTGCCGGGGATTGGCACAGGGGGCCTATCTCAAGTCGTCACGAACCAGTTCGTCATCGGCCAGAAATATGTCATGCGGTTCGACTATACGGCGAATCCATTTGCGCAGGACGGCAACTATGGGGCCACGGTTTCGGTAACCGGCGCAGGGCCCGTTGTTTTTGACTACGAAAAGACAGCGGCAAACACGCCTGGGGCGATGAATTACCTGACCTTTGCCTACAATTTCACCGCCACCAGCGAAACGAAAACCATTGAGTTTCTGAGCAATGGATCCAACTTCCTGGGCATCGTGATCGACAATGTGTCCATCACTGAAGCTGGTGTGGTGCCGGAGCCAGCGAGCTGGGCGATGCTGCTGGCCGGCTTTGGCCTGACGGGTGCGATGATGCGCCGGCGGCGTCCCGTACAAGCTGTCCTCAGCTAAAAAGCGCCTGCCGCTTCAGCCAATCCGTCACGATGCCGGCGGCCTGTTTTAGATGCTCCGGCTGGAACGCGTAATAATGCGTCGCACCCTTCACTTCGTGCAGTTCGCGGCACGTGGCGTTCTCCACGCACTCGAACAATCGCCGCGTATGGCTGGGCGTGCAGGCATCATCGGCCGTATTGCCCACCACCAGCACGGGCAGCCGGATGCGGTGGCCGACTTTCAGTGAACAGGCGTTGGACTTCAGGCTCCACTGCGACAGCCATGAGCGCAGCGTGGTGAAGCGGCCCAAGCCGCCGGGCGAATTGTTGATCAGGCGCGGATCGCCCAGATAGCAGCGGCCGGGCGCGCGATCATTGGCGTCAACCGCCGGATCGAGCCAGCACGGCGCCGCCATGGTGCCATGCACGATGAAGGCGCGCTCGGCATGTGGGCCTTCGCGGGCCTTGAGTTCGGCCAGCGTTGCCTCTGCCCACGCCGTGATGCGGTTCGACCGAGCCACTTGCCGCGCGGCATATTCGGCGAGGAAGTCCGCAGAATAGGCCGGTTGCGGGCAATCGGGGCTGTAAAGATTCCACTTCGGATCACGCACGGGGCCATTCTCGTCCACCACCGAGGCGTCCAGCCACTCGGTCAGCGTCTGCGAGCGCGACACATGCGCCGCCAGCAGCATGATGCCATCGACCGCTGGCAATTTGGCTTCGGCCATCGGGAACGGATCGCCAGCCGGGGTGTGTGTCACCTGTGGGTCACAGGCTTCGGCCTGATAGAACAGCGCCAGGCTGCCACCGCCCGACCAGCCAGCCAGCACAACGCGCTTGTATCCCAGCATATCGCGGCAATGCGCCACCCAGCGGCCCAAATCGACCGCCACCTTCTCCATGATCAGCGCATTGTCGTTGTTGGGATAGCGCGACACCGCGGTGAGCACGTGCACACCCGCATCGGCCAGCGCCGGCGGCAGCGGCAGATAATGCATGATCCCCATCGGGTGCATGAAGATCACGATCGTGTCCGATGGCGTCTCGGGCTTGAGGTGATGCGCCTGCAACGCCACCACGCCATCGATGCCGCCATAGGTATCGCGCAGGCCCACGGCCTCCCGAAAGGCGATCAGCAAGGGCAGGCGCTGGTAGCTCATGCGGCTTTTCCTTCGGCCGCTTTGCGCGCCGTCCACGCCGTGATGATGGCGTGGGCGGTCTTGGCATCTTCGGCCAGGATCGCATCGTGTGCGGGCACCCGCGCGGTGATTTCCAGCGGCAAGCCGTTCGGATCGGAGAAATACACCGATTTCACAAAGCCATGATCGATCGGCCCGAAACAGGGCACGCCGGCCGCGTTCAGCTTGTCGCGCCAGTCCAGCAGCTTCAGCTCGTCATCGGCTTCGAAGGCGACATGCCGGTCAAAGCCATGCACCAGATTGAAATCGCCCTCTTTCACCGTGCCCGGCGCATCGAAGAAGGCGATGAAATTGCCATCGGGCATGCGGAAGAACAGGTGCACGAACGGATTGGGCCGGCCCGATCCCGGTTCCTTCTCCTCCTGCACCACCGCTTCCAGTGGCAGGCCGAGCACATCTTCATAAAAGGCCCGCGTTTCCTCGGCGTCGCGGCAGCGATAGGCGCTGTGGTGAATGCCCTTCAATGGCGTCGTCATGGCAGGCTCCTCCCTTACCGGCACACTGGCACGACCCAAGCGGCTTCACAATCAGTGCCGCTCAACTTCGGCAACCACGCGATGATCGCGAAGACAATTGTTGTGAACTTCAATGATTTGGATAATCTGAAAGTAACCTAGACTTGATTCGTGGATATTGGCGCAAATGACCTACGGAATCGTGCTCGACCATGAGAAAAACAGCTTGGGCATTGAAAACTACGCCGTAAATTTCCTTGGTACACTTGCTCAATGTCGCCGGCAGGAGATTGCGGCACCCGGCGTTACAGCGGTATCCAAGTCAGCCTACAAGTCGCATTTTGTCGAAAAGAAATCGCTTCGTGACGGTAACGGGCAGCCATTTCCCGGCGAGATCCTGAAATTCGAGATCCGGGGAATGTAAAGGAACACGCATATGCGGAACATTGGACTGGGTCACCACCTACCAGCATCTGCGCTTGTGCTGCCCTTGGCGCTAGCTGGTTGTGCGGCGCTTGTCCCGCAGCCCGTAATCGAAAATCGTTATGCGGCGGCGACGTTTGCGCCGCAACCGAATGCAGACACGGACATCATCATGTCTGTGAACACGACAGTCCCATCTGGGGGCGGCGAGAGTATCAAGCTGACCGAATTGGGCGAACGTGCACAGGCCGCAATGGTCACGACGAACCAGGGCAAGCCGCCAACCAAAATCACTGCAACCACCGTCCAGGCTGACACCCAGATCAGCATGGAAACAACGCTGAAGCGGCGGGTGGAGATCGCCCTGCGGCCCGCCACGTTCATGCAACCGGGCGACCGGGTCGATGCAGTACGGATCAATTTCAGAGTGGCAACGGCCGATGCGCAAAACTGGAAAATCACCGGCTGGACTGAGGCACGCAACGCCGACAAGGTGATCGAAATCGGGAAACTCACCGACACCAGCAGCAATACGCTCACGGCTTCGACCGGGCTCAATATTGCCAAGTTCCTTGTCGATGCTTCCGTCTCTGCCGAAGCCAAGCGCGAATTGGCCCGTGAAATGCAGATCAGGGATGTGGGGGAACTGAACGCTGCGGTAGACGCAAGCGGGACCGCCTGGATCGACGAGACAGCCGGTTGGCGGGTTAATCTGGCACGCAGCCGCAACAGCATCGACGTGACAATCACAGCGCAGACAGGCGCCGGCAATGGCGGACTCAGCGCAGACACGGTCGCTGTTCCCGGCAAGCTGTGGAGCGACGACCCCGGCCCACCCAAAGCCTTGCCGCCAGCGCAGGTTGGCCTGCGCCTGCAGCAGCGCTTCGTCTCTGCCGCCGCGACCGAACCTGTTTGCGCAATCGCCGATCTGACGTATCGCCTGCGACGGATCAGCAATGATGCCGGGCGATCGACTTTCACCGAAGCTGACGACAAGGTTCAGTTCGTTACCGTAACGCGCCCAAGTGTTGGGTTCAAACTGTCGCCGCCGCCGTATCAGCCTCTCTATGCGCTCAAAGCCGGCAATGAGTATCTGAGTTTCAAGGGCGCTGACGGCAAGGCGATCGTTGTGATATTCGGTAGCCTTGAACACGCCAGCGCGTTTCGCCTCTGGTTGTTGCAGGCCCTGCCCAATGGCGGTGCAATCGCCAGCGGCGAAATCGGCATGCAACATGGACTGGGCGGCCTGCGCCCGATCAACGCGACTGATCGACAGATGTTGGCTGCCGGCATCGCCAATCAGGCGAAGCGGGACGAGGCGCAAAGGAATGATCTGAAAACCTGCGCGTGAGCTTGATTTCAGGCCCCGCAAATTGCGGGCATCGAGCCTGCACAGCGGCCGCGCTTATTCCCGGAGACCGCTTCTCCCCTTTGCGCGGTCAGACTTTCACCGCGCTGAGGAAGTAATTCACCGACACGTCGCTGCCGATGTGGAAGCCCTTGCCCGGCCGCCACGACAGGCCATCGGGCACTTGCGGCGTCAGGCCGGCGTGGGCCAGCGCCTCGGCGAGTTCGGCGGGCGTGAAGAAGCGGTTCCAGTCGTGGGCGCCCTTGGGGATGGTGCGGGTGATATGCTCGGCCCCGGCGATGACCACGGCCCAGCTGGCCGGGGTGCGGTTGGGGGTGGAAAACACCGCAAGGCCGCCGGGTTTCAACAGGCTGGCCAGCGCGGCGAAGAAGGCATCGCGCCCTGCCACATGCTCGACGACTTCGAGGCAGGTGATAAGGTCAAACTGCGCGCCCGTCGCGGCCAGATCCTCCACCGCGATGCACTGGTAATCAATGGCCAGCCCGCCGGCTTCGGCATGGGCCTTGGCGGCTTCGATATTCTCCGGCGCGGCATCAATCGCGCTGGTGGCCGCACCCATGCGCGCCAAGGGTTCGGCCATCAGCCCGGCGCCGCAGCCGACATCCAGCGCGGCGAGGCCTGCCAGTGGCCGGCGGCTCTTTGCATCCAGCCCGAAATGCGCCAGCGCCAGGCCACGGATATGGGCGACGCGCACCGGCGTGATGCGGTGGAGCATGGCGGACGTGCCCTTGGGGTTCCACCAGTCGGCCGCCAGCTTGCCAAAGAAGGCGGCTTCATCAGGGTTGATGCTGGCAGCGGTGGACATTTTCTTTCCCGTCTACGGTGTATGGCTTGCTTGCCATTGCCCCCACCCGTTCCTATCAGGCAAGGGCAATAGTGAAGCACCCCAACGGGGCACAAGCGAAGGAAGCAGCCGGCAATGGCCCGGATCGTGATGAAATTTGGTGGCACCTCGATGGCGGGGACGGAGCGGATTCGCAACGTCGCCGCGCGGGTGAAACGCGAAGTGGACGCCGGCAACGAAGTGGCCGTGGTGGTTTCCGCCATGTCGGGCGAGACGGACCGGCTGGTCGGCTATTGCCGCGAAGCCTCGCCGCTGGCTGATCCGGCCGAATATGACGTGGTGGTGGCCGCTGGCGAGCAGATCACCTCCGGCCTGCTGGCCATCACGCTGCAATCGCTGGGCGTGAAGGCGCGCAGCTGGCTGGGCTGGCAATTGCCGATCCGCACCAGCAGCGCCCATAGTGTGGCCCGCATCGAAGACATCGAAACAGCGGCCATCCTGGCCAGCATGGCGTCAGGCGAAGTGGCGGTGGTGCCGGGCTTCCAGGGGCTGACGGCGGATGAGCGGGTGACAACGCTGGGTCGTGGCGGGTCCGATACGTCGGCAGTGGCGATGGCGGCGGCGCTGAAGGCGGATCGCTGCGACATCTATACTGATGTGGATGGCGTCTACACGACCGATCCGCGCATCGTGCCGCGCGCCCGCAAATTGCATCGCATCACCTATGAAGAAATGCTGGAACTGGCCAGCGTGGGCGCCAAGGTGTTGCAGACACGGTCGGTCGAACTGGCCATGAAGGAAAAAGTGGTGGTGCAGGTGCTGTCGAGCTTCTCCGACGCGCCGGGCACGCTGGTGGTGGACGAGGATGACGAGATGGAACAGGAACTGATCGCCGGCATCGTGGCCGACAAGGGTGAAGCCAAGGTCACGCTGGTGGGCGTGCCCGACAAGCCCGGCGTGGTGGCCGGCATCTTCGGACCGCTGGCCGATGCCAATATCAATGTCGACATGATCGTGCAGAACATCGCCAAGGGGGAAGGCAAGACCGATGTCACCTTCACCGTGCCGCGCGCGCAGCTGCCGGCCTCGATGGACGTTCTGGAGAAGGCGCGCGATGCCATCGGTTTTGCGTCCTTGCTGGCCGATGACGATGTGGCCAAGATTTCGGTGGTGGGCGTCGGCATGAAGAGCCACGCCGGGGTGGCCGCCACCATGTTCCGCGCGCTGGCCAGCCGGGGGATCAACATCCAGGCCATCACCACCTCGGAAATCAAGGTGAGTGTGCTGATCCCGATGGATTATGTCGAACTGGCCGTGCGCGTGCTGCACACGGCCTATGGCCTGGATGGGCCGATTGCCGGCGATGTGGCCGAAGATGCGGAGAGCGATGCGTGAGCGATACCCCCCACCTCGACGCTGCATCGGCCAAGGGCCGCGAATTCCTTGGCACCCGCCACGCCATCATGGCCGGCGCCATGACGTGGGTTTCGGAACGCCACCTGGTTTCCGCCATCTCCAATGCCGGCGGTTTCGGCGTGCTGGCGTGCGGGGCAATGCCGCCGGCCATCCTTGAAGCCGAAATCATCGCGACACGGGCGCTCACCAGCAAACCGTTCGGGGTGAACCTGATCACCCTGCACCCGCAGCTGGATGAACTGATCGATATCTGCGGCCGGCAAGGCGTGAGCCATGTCGTGTTGGCCGGCGGGCTGCCGTCGGGCGCGGCGATTGCCAAGATCAAGGGCTTTGGTGCCAAGCTGATGTGCTTTGCGCCCACCGCGGCGCTGGCGAAGAAGCTGGTGCGTTCGGGCGTGGATGCGATCATCATCGAAGGTTCTGAAGCCGGCGGCCATATTGGCCCGGTGTCGCTCACCGTGCTGGCGCAGGAAATCCTGCCGGTGATCACGGATGTGCCGGTGTTCGTCGCCGGCGGCATCGGGCGCGGCAATGCGATTGCCGCCTATCTGGAAATGGGCGCTTCAGGCGTGCAGCTTGGCACCCGCTTTGCCGCTGCAGCCGAAAGCGTGGCGCACGACAAGTTCAAGGCCGCGTTTGTCCGCGCTTCGGCCCGCGATGCGCTGTCCAGCGTGCAAATCGATCCGCGCCTGCCGGTGATCCCGGTGCGCGCCTTGAAGAATGCCGGAAGCGAGGCCTTCAACGAGCGTCAGCGCGAAGTCGCCGCCGCAGTCGACCGTGGCGAGATGGACCTGGCCGCCGGGCAACTGGCCATCGAACATTATTGGGCCGGCGCGCTGCGCCGCGCCGTGGTGGATGGCGATGTCGAAGGCGGCAGCCTGATGGCCGGCCAATCGGTGGGTATGGTCACCAGCGTACAGCCAGTGGCCGAGATCATTGCGGAACTCACCACCGACGCCGAAGCCGCCCTGTCCCGCCGGACCGTCAGAGAGGCCGCTGCCTGATGGCCCAAGTCAACGCCGCCCGCGAAATCCTGCGCCGCCTTCACGATGTGATGGCCGGCAAGGCGGCGGCGCAGGTGAAGCTGAACCAGGTGGTAAAGCTGGTGGCGGCTGAACTGGGCAGCGAGGTCGCGTCCATCTACCTGCTGCGCGATGGCGTGCTGGAACTGTTTGCCACGCAAGGCCTGGCGCAATCGGCCGTGCATGTCACCCGGCTTTCGATGGGGCAGGGCCTGGTCGGCAATATCGCCGCCCGCCGCGAACCGCTGGCGCTGGCCGAAGCCAAGGCCCATCCCGATTTCGCCTATCGCCCGGAAACCGGCGAAGATGATTTCCACAGTTTCTGCGGCGTGCCGATCCTGCGCCGCGAAGCCGCCATCGGCGTGCTCGCCGTGCAGCACCGCGAACCGCGCAATTATGCCGAAGTGGAAATCGAAGCGCTGCAAACCGTGGGCATGGTGCTTTCGGAACTGATCCACGGCGCCGGGCTGGTGGATGATGCCCAGGCCGCCCGCATGCGCGCGGCAAACTCTGGGCCAACGCGCCTCAACGGCCTGAAGCTGGTTGATGGCCTTGCCCGCGGTGTGGCGGTGTTTCACCAGCCGCGCGTGGTGGTGGAACACACGGTTGCCGACGATGTCGATGCCGAACGCGTGCGGCTGGTGGATGCCTTTGCCCGCATGCGCACCCAGATCGACGACATGATGGGCCGATCCGAATTCGTTGCCGGCACCGATCACCACGAGATCCTCGAAACCTACAAGATGTTTGCCTATGATGAAGGCTGGGCGCGGCGCATCAACGAGGCGATCGAAACCGGCCTGACCGCCGAAGCCGCCGTGGAGCGCGTGCAATCGCGCAACCGGCTGCGCATGCGATCGATCGACGATCCGTACCTCAAGGAACGGCTCACCGATCTCGATGATCTCGCCAACCGGCTGCTGCGCATCCTTTCGGGCCAGTTGGGCACGGCGGCGCAGATCGGCATCACCGGCGATGCCATATTGATCGCCCGCAATCTCGGCCCGGCCGAACTGCTGGAATATGACAAGCGCCACCTGAAAGGCGTGGTGCTGGAAGAAGGCAGCCTGACGGCGCACGTCATCATCGTTGCCCGCGCCATGGGCGTGCCCGTGCTTGGCCGCGTCGATCAGCTGTTTGCCAACGTGAACGACGGCGATGAGCTGATCGTTGATGCCGGCAACAATGCGCTGCTGATCCGGCCGACGGCAGCCACGATCAAATCCTATCAGGCGATGCGGGCGCTGAAAGCGCGCCAGGCCGAACAATGGGCCAAGGTGCGCGATCTGCCGGCCATTTCCAAGGATGGCCGCCATATCGCCCTCTACATGAATGCCGGCCTGCTCGATGATGCCGCCGCCATCCCGCTGGCCGGCGCCGATGGCATCGGGTTGTTCCGCACCGAATTCCAGTTCCTGGTTTCCGCCACCCTGCCCCGCCGCGAACGCCAGCAGAGCCTGTATCGCGGCGTGCTGGAAGCCGCAGGCGACAAGCCGGTGGTGTTCCGCACCGTCGATATCGGCGGCGACAAGGCGGTGCCTTATATCGACGGCGACGAGGAAGACGAGAACCCGGCGATGGGCTGGCGCGCCCTGCGGCTGGCGCTCGGCCGCTCCGGCCTGATGAAGGTGCAGGCCCGCGCCCTGCTGGAGGCTGCAGCCGGCCGCACGCTCAATGTGATGTTCCCGATGGTGTCCGAACCCTGGGAATTTGCCGAAGCCCGCGCGCTGGTGGAACAGCAGCGCGAGCGGCTGGCCCGCACCGGCCACGCCGTGCCCACCGAGATCCTTTATGGCGCCATGATCGAGGTGCCGGCCCTGATCGAGCAGCTCGACTTGCTGCTGCCGATGACGGATTTCGTCTCCATCGGCACCAACGATCTCACGCAGTTCCTGTTCGCCGCCGACCGCGCCAATCCGCGTCTGGCCGACCGTTACGACTGGCTGTCCCCCGCCATCCTGCGCGTCATCCGCCGCGTGGTGTGTGCGGCTGCTGAGCATAATGTGCCGGTGACGGTGTGTGGCGAAATGGGCGGGCGGCCGTTGGAGGCGCTGGCGCTGATCGCGCTGGGCGTCGAACGCCTCTCCATCACGCCGGCCGGCATCGGCCCGATCAAGGCGATGATTCGTTCAGCAACGCTGGAGCCGCTGTCGCAGGCCATGCAGGAGTGGCTGGCCAAGCCGGGCGTCAACATCCGCGCCGAGTTGTCGAGCGCTGCGAAGCGGCAGGGGCTCAGCTTCTAGGGCAGCACCTTGTGCCAATTGGTCACCGACCGGCTCTCGAACAGCCCGGCCAGATGATAGGGATCGGCATTGGCAAAGGCGATCGCCGCATCGCGATCATCGAATTCCATGATCAGCAGGCTGCCCATCGCCCGGCCATCGGGACGCAAAAGCGGCCCACCAACCAGCACCTGATCCTTGAAGGCGTTGATATGGGCCAGATGATCAGGCCGCGTTTGCACACGCAGTTCGGCGCTGTCGGGCTTGTCGATGCAATGAATGGCAAACCAGGGCATGAATCGAACCTGCCGGCGCCGTTGATTCGCCACCGTTGATTTCGGTTTAGCCCGGCAAAAGCGGTGAGAAAAGGGCCATGTGCCCGATTGGGGGCGGCCTGAACCGGGCGCGTGCCGGGCAGCGATTCGCGGCGACCCGGCCCGGCCTGCCGCACACGGCGTTGGCCAAGGCGCTGAAATGGCCGGGCTGCCGAGGGGAAAGGCCGCGCAACAGTTGACGCCGCAGCGCCCCTCCGCTATGCGCGCCGGTCTGTTGCTGGTCCGTACGGGCTGGCATTTGCGAAATTCTTGATGACAGGATTGAACGATGTCGCGCGTTTGCGAATTGACCGCCAAGGGCCGCCAGGTTGGCCACAACGTGTCCCACGCCAACAACAAGACCAAGCGCACCTTTCTGCCCAACCTGCAGAACGTGACGCTGCTGTCTGATGCGTTGGGCAAGGGCGTGCGTCTGCGCGTTTCCATGAACGGTCTGCGTTCGGTCGAACATGTCGGCGGCCTTGATAACTGGCTGGTCAAGACCAAGGATGAGCTTCTGTCTGACCGCTGCGTCAAGCTGAAGAAGGAAATCAACAAGAAGCTGACCGCCGCCGCCTGAGGCCGCGCTGCTCTTGTGATTCGCCAAGGCGGCCGGGTATCAAGCCCGGCCGCTTTTGTTTGCGCCGCTTTTGTTTGTGCCTGCATCTTTTATGCTGCCCGCCATGCGCTCCAACCCCGTGATTCGCCCCGCCACCCTGGCAGACCGCCCGGCCATCATCGCCGTGCTGGCCGCTGCCTTCATCGATGATCCGGCGCTGGCGTGGATCTTCCCCGATGCCGCCCGGCGCCCCGCCCGGCTGACCCGATTCTTTGATCTGATCACCCGTGCTGATGGCCGGCTGCCCCTGGCCCATGTCGCCTGCGCCAGCGACGGCCGCATCATCGGCGCCGCGCTGTGGCGACCGCCGGGGGCATGGGCGCTGCCCACCACCAGCCTGATCGCCAACCTGCCGCGCCTTGCCGCCACCTTCACCACCGCCCTGCCGCGCACGCTGGGCCTGATGGGCGCCATGGACCATCAGCATGATCGCCGCCCGCACTGGTATCTGCAGTTCATCGGCGTTTCGCCCGCAGGGCAAGGCCAGGGCGTGGGCGGTGCCCTGCTGCGTGCCGGCCTGGCTCGCGCCGCAGGCCAGCCCTGCTATCTTGAAACTGCCACGCCATCGAACGTCGGCCTTTATCAGGCGCATGGCTTTGCCGTGCGCAATGAATGGCAACATGGTGATGCGCCGCATTTCTGGTCGATGTGGCACCCCGGCAGCGTCAGCGCAGCGGCGCAATGATCTCCAGTTGCAGCAGCAGCGTGCGCTGCGCGGCCGAGAAATTGTCATCGGACACCAGATAGACAATCGGCGGCCCGGTTTTGCGGCGGACCAGTGCGATGCCTTCCATATTGTCCACTGGCCACTTGCCATCCCGCCCCCAGCGCGCCAGCAGCCGGCCGGGTGCGGCGCTGCCGCCGGCCAGCACCGGCGCCAGATCGACGATGCTGATCGCAGCGGCGGTTTCGGCACCGGTAAAACGGCGGTGCAGCACCAGCAGGTGGGTTTCGTCCAGGGTCACCGCATCGGTGGGCGCAAAGCCCGCCACCGCGTCGATCCGGATCGGGCGCGTCTTGCCATCAGCCGCCACCAGCAGCGCCGCCGCGTGGCCATCGCCGCTGCGCACCGCCTCGGCAATCCACACCAAGCCGCCATCGCCCAGCACCGCCAGCGATTCGCCGCCGCCATTGGGCGGCCAGCCCATGGTATCGGTGCGATACAGCGGCGCGCCGGCCGGCGTGAGCGGCGGGCCGTGGCCGGCAAAACTCAGGATGCGATGCTGCTGCTCAAGGCTCACCAGCGTGTGGCCATCCGGCGTGAAGGCAATCGCTTCGGCATCGCGATCGCTTTTCACGTCGCCGGGCATGCTGATGCTGCCGATTTCGCCCGAGGGTGCGCCGGGGCGGAACAGCAGCCAATCCCCGGCATCGGTCACCGCCAGCAACCGGCCATCCGGCAGCGCGGCAAGGCCGGAGAGGCCGCCGAACGCCTGTTCCGGGCTGGTCAACACAGCCGCGCTCGTCAGGCGGAACGGGCCGATCTTGCTGCCAGCGCCGGCCAGCGGCGCGGCGGCAATCGCAATGCTGTGCCGCGGCTGGTTGGCGGCGATGGCCGGCGGGCGCAGCTCTGTCCACAAGATCCAGATGGCGGCCACCAGCAGGGCGGCGAGCCCAGCATGTTGGCTGGCTTGGGAAATCGCCACGCGCCTCATGGAAAAAGCATAGCAGGCAGGGAACGCCTTCGCTATCCACGCCGCCATGACCCCCCATGAAATCCTGCACCGTGTGTTCGGCCACGCCGAATTCCGCGGCCCCCAGGAACAGATCATCAGCGACGTGGTTGCTGGCCGCGACTGCCTGGCGATCATGCCCACCGGGGCGGGCAAATCGCTGTGCTATCAGGTGCCGGCCTTGGTGCGGCCCGGCACAGCGCTGGTGATATCGCCGTTGATCGCGCTGATGGAAGATCAGGTGCAGGCACTGCACACCCAGGGCGTGCGTGCCGGCACGTTGAACAGCCAATCGGCCGATGGCGGCCAGGTGTGGCGTGATTTCGTCGATGGCCAGCTCGATCTTCTCTATGTCTCGCCCGAACGCGCGCTTTCCGATGGTTTTGGCCAGATGGTGCAGCGCACGGAAATCGCCCTGATCGCCATCGACGAAGCCCATTGCGTTTCCCAGTGGGGCCATGATTTCCGCCCCGAATATCGCCGCCTGAAGCCGTTTTGTGATTCCCTGCCCGGCGTGCCGCGCATTGCGCTCACCGCCACCGCCGATCGCGAGACCCGCGCCGATATCGCGCTGCAGCTGGGCATTGCCAGCGATCGCATCACGCTTTCCGGCTTTGATCGGCCCAATATCCGCTATGACGTGGTGGGGCGCGATAACCTCCACCGCCAGCTGTTGGCCTTCATGGCCGGGCAGGCCGGGCGCGCCGGCATCATCTATGCCCCCACCCGCGCCGCCACCGAAAAGATCTGCGACTGGCTGGTGGAAGCCGGCTATCGCGCCCGGCCCTATCATGCCGGGTTGGAAGCCGGCATCCGCAGCCGGCACCAGGCGGATTTCGTGAAAAGCGAAGACATGGTGATGTGCGCCACCATCGCCTTTGGCATGGGCATCAACAAACCCGATGTGCGTTTCGTGGTGCACGCCGGCCTGCCCAAATCGATCGAGTCCTATTATCAGGAAACCGGCCGCGCCGGGCGCGATGGCGACCCGGCCGTGGCGCACCTGATCTGGGGCGGCGAAGATGTCGCCCGGCTGCGCGGCTTCATCGCCGCCGGCGATGGCAGTGATGCCCACAAGGCCAATGAAGCCCGCCGCATGAACGCGCTGATTGCTTTCCTCGAAACGGCGGGGTGCCGGCGACAGGAACTGCTGCGCTATTTCGGCGAAACCGCGCCAGCCACCTGTGGGAACTGCGACAATTGCCTGAACCCGCCCACGCTGCTGGATGCCACCGAAGCCGCGCGCAAGCTGCTTTCGGCGGTGTATCGCACCGGGCAGCGCTTTGGCACCGGCCACCTGATCGAGGTGCTGGGCGGCAAGGCGACCGAAAAAGTGCAGAAATTCGGCCACGACCGATCCAGCGTGTTCGGCATCGGCAAGGATTGGCCCGCCGATCAGTGGAAAAGCCTGGCCCGCCAGCTGGAAGCCATCGACGCGTTGGAACGCGATTCCCAGCACGGTGGCCTGGTGCTGGGCCCGGCGGCGCGGCCGATCCTGAAGGGCGAAGTGGCCATCAACCTGAAACAGGTGGTGCCGCGCGCTTTTGCCAAATCGGCGGCAAAAGCCGGCAGCAGCGCGGCCGAGGTCGCCCCACAGGATCGCGGCCTGTTCGACGAACTGCGGGCGCTGCGCCGGCAACTCGCCGCCGATGCCGGGGTGCCGCCCTATATCGTGTTTGCCGATGCAACCCTGCGCGCCATGGCCGCCCGCCGCCCGCAGACGATGGCCGATATGGCCCGCATCCCCGGCGTGGGTGCGGTGAAGCTGGAAAGCTGGGGACCGGCCTTTCTGGCCGCGATTACCGCCTCAGCAGCCTGACCGTTCGATGGCGCTGCCAGCCAGCGCGCCAACCAGGCCGCCGATGATCACGCCCGGCGTGCGATCCCAGCGATTGCCCAAGCCATAGCCGATGCTGGCGCCGGCAATGCCGCCCACCAGTGCGCCGCCGCCCGTGCCGCGGCAACGGCCCCAGCCGCGGCCGTAACCCCGGTTCCAGCCGCCGTAACCGCCGCCCCAACCGCCACCAATCACCACGCCGGGGCCCCAGCCGCCATTCCAGCCGCCACCGCGCCAACCACGGTTCCAGCCGCGATTCCAGCCTCTGTTCCAGCCGCCACCCCAGCCGCCATAGGCAACCGGCACGGGCACCGGCACCGGCACCACGGTGCGCGTGTGCACCACCTGCACCGGTGGCGGTTGCTGCCAGCCCTGTTGCCAACCCTGCTGCGAGCCCTGTTGCCAGCCCTGTTGCTGCACGGCCGGCATCACCGGCGCCTGCTGCTGCCAGGATTGCGCCGTGGCCGGCGCCCACCCTGCTGGCAACGCTGCGCCATCGGCGGCGGCAGGCATCAGGCGCGCATCCATCGCCGGCGGCGGCAACGCGGCGGCGGCAACGGCGTCGCGCATTTCGGGCACATACTCGTCTGCCGGTCCGGCAGGCTGGGCGAAGGCCGGCGCACTGGCCAGAAGGGCAAGGGCCGGCAAGATCATCTGCTTCATCATGAATTCACCTTCCACCTGCCAGTTTGAACATCGGCTGAACCTTCAGGTAACGCTTGCTGTAACCGGCAAGTGTGTCCACGGTTAACCCACCAAGCATGCGCCCTGGTTCACAGGCCGTGCAAGAGGAGAATGATGATGCGTACCCCCCTGATGCTTGCGGTTTCGCTGGGCCTGATGCTGCCTTCGGTCACGCCGGCCTTTGCCCAGCAGGGCCAGCCGACGCTGTATGAATACAACGGCAAGCAGTACAACACGCTGGCCCAGTGCCAGCGCGCCAAGAAGCGCGCCAAGGCGCGCGGCGCCGTTGCCGGTGCGGTGATTGCCGGGGCCGGCACCGCCCTTTTGGGCGGCAACCTGGGTGAAACGGCGCTGGTCGCCGGTGCCGGCGCACTGGCCGGCCGCGAGATCGGCCGCGCCACCGTCAAGCGCTGCTGATCGGCCTACCAGCGCACGAGGCGGGGCACCACCAGGCGCCCCGCCAGCGCGGCAAGGCCCACCGCCAGCCCGTACCACAGCCCGGTATAGACCATCGAATCATAGGGGCAGTGCAGATTGTAGGCCAGCGCGCCAAGGCTGCCCGCGGCCAGGCCCACCAGCAGGCCAGCGCGCTGCGGCGCCACCGGCGCCCCGCGCCGCAGGTGCAGCACCATCGGCACCGCACACAGGCCGGCGGTGAGCAGACTCATCCGCAAACATTCCCAACCGCTGGCAGAGCCCGCCATCGCCATCGCGTGTTCAGGCTGATCCAGCGCCATGATCGCGCCCGATAGCGGAAACAGCAGCGCCATCGCCGCCGCCACTTTCCACCCGGCATTGCTGCGTCCCACGCCGGGATGCGCCTGGGCCAGCACGGCGGCCACGCTCACCAGCCCCAGTACCGCCAGCGTTCCACAGCGCAGCAGGAACATCGGATGCGGCTGCCCGGCCATCAGATCGGGCCGCAGCCCCAGCCAGGCCAGCATCAGCGTGGCCGCCACCAGCAACAGCGTGGCCAGCACCAGCAGCGTCGGCCGATCCTCCAGCGGCTGCACCGGCGCCACATCGGCCGCCAGCCGATCCATCAGCGCCTCCAACTGCTGGTTGGGAGAATACTCAGCCATCACCTGTCCTCGTCCACCGCCGCGGCCATGCGTTTCAGGCCGCGGTGCACATTCACCTTGATCATCGATTCCGATTGGCCCAGCCGCGCCGCCGCTTCGATCACGCTCAGCCCCTCGATCTTCACAGCGCGTATGGCGGCAGCCTGGGGCCCCGGCAGCATGCTCAGCAGCCGATCGCAGCCCAGCCGGCCGATCAGCGCCGCTTCGCCCGATTCCACCGCAACATCATCGAACAACGTATCGGTCTCGCGCACCCGGGCGCGACGCAGGCGATCCACCCAGCGATAACGCGCGATCGCCGCAAGCCACGGCAGGAACGGCCGCGCCGGATCCCAGCTTGCCCGGCGCTGGTGCACGGCCAGCAGCGTATCCTGCACCAAATCATCCAGTTCGGCCGGCGCCACCTTGCGCCGGAACCAGCGCATCAACAGCGGCGCCGCCATCCCCAGCAACTGGCGATAGGCCATGGCATCACCGGCCTGGACGGCGCGCATCAGCCGGGCCAATGTGGCCTCGTCACTGGTCATGGCAGATAACGCACATGGTCATGCCCGGCCTTTCGCAGCGCCGG
Source organism: Sphingomonadales bacterium 32-65-25 (assembly GCA_002280855.1). GTDB lineage: Bacteria > Pseudomonadota > Alphaproteobacteria > Sphingomonadales > Sphingomonadaceae > Sandarakinorhabdus. Next base: position 286,767 of record NCEU01000003.1, read on the forward strand.
TGCAAAAGGTTGCAGGTTCAGCGACCGTCACCGGCAATGCGGCCCAGCGGATGCCGGCCGAGCAGATTGGTCTGAAAGCCCGAAAGTTCATTCGCCACCAGCGCCCAGCGCACCGGCCGCAGCAGCGGAATGAACGCCGGATCGGCCATCAGCGCCGCTTCCGCCGCTGCCGCTGCCGCCTGCCGCGCGGTGAGATCATTGCCGGCCGCCGCCGCATCATCCAGCAGGCGATCAGCAGCCGCGCTGCACGGGCGCACCCGGCCACAGCGCCACTGGTCCAGGTGCGCCACCACATCGGCCACGCGCGCCGTCTGTTCCACCAGCACCAGATCCGCCGCGCTGGCGCGCCGCGCTGCGGCAAAACCACCGGGGCGCGCGCGCTGCACGGCAAGGCTGATGCCCAGCGGCTGCAGATTGGCCGCCAGCGTTTCGGCCAGCGCCTGAAATTCCGGCCCCGCCGGCACCAGCAAGGACAGGCGCAGCGGCTGTTCCGGCCCGATGCCAACGTCGCGCAGCAGCGCAGCGGCCAGGGCGCGGCGCTCTTCCGGCGGGCGCGCCCGATCATCGCTGGGCGGCGGCAGGCCATCCCACAACCGGTTCTGTGGCACCAGCAGGGCCAGCGCCAGCCGATTGGCCATCGGCGCGCCATCAGCCGCCAGCAACAGCGCGCGGCGCAGCCGCACATCGGTGAGCAGGCCACTTTTGGCGTTGATGGCAAGGCCAATCACGCCCGGCACCGTTTCCAGCTTCAGCGCCCGCCCCTGCCCGGCCGCCCGCGCTGCGCCCAGCCCGGCCAGACCTTCGCCCAGCACCAGTTGCACTTCGCCCTTGGCAAAGGCGGAAACCGCAGCGGCAGCGTCGACGGACGCGATACGGATACTGGCGGCGCGGGCATCGGGCAGCGGCCGTTCACTGCGGCGCTGCAGGCGCCAGGCCCCGCCATCCTTTTCCAGCACATACGGCCCGGGAAACAGCCGACCGCGCCGATCACGCACCGCCAGCGCCGGTTCGGCCAGCCAATCGAGCAGCAGCGGCGTCGCCGGTTGCGGCGCCAGTTCCACCACGCGGGCAATCGGCGCACGGGCGGTGCCGCGCTTGCTCAGCCCGGCGGCTGCCAGCGCGGCACGGCCCTCGTTGCCACTGCGGCGCAGGCCCAGGGCCACATCCTGCGCCACCAGTTCCAGCCCCGGCTTGTCGCCCACGCCCGGCCAACGCAAGGGCGCCAGCCGCAGGATCAGATCGTCGCCATCATCCAGAAAGCGCCAGCTCGTCGCCACGCCGGCCACCACTTCGCCACCACTGCCGCGCCGGATCAGCGTGGCCCGGCTGGCTTCCTGCGCCAGTTCTTCGGCCAGCGTCCCTTCGCCCACCACCGCCACGTCCAGGTCGCCGCCGGGCCGGCCGCCGGAACAGGCAGCCAACAGCAGGGCAAGGGCAGGTACGATCAGGGGGCGCATCTTGGTGCTACTCTAGCCGGGCTTTGCCATGGCACAACAGAGCTTCCTTGCGGGGCTGGCGGGCAAGGGCGTAAAAGCGCGCCATGCGAAACGCCCCCGACATCATCAGCCTGATCGGCAACACGCCCTTGCTCACCCTGAAAGGGCCGAGCGCCGAAACCGGCTGCACCATCCTGGGCAAGGCAGAATTCCTCAATCCCGGCGGCAGCGTGAAGGACCGCGCCGCGCTGGGCATCATTGAGGATGCGGAAAAACTGGGCCTGCTCAAACCCGGCGGCATCATCGTGGAAGGCACCGCCGGCAACACCGGCATCGGCCTGGCGGTGGTGGGCGCGGCGCGTGGCTATAAAACCATCATCGTCATGCCCGAAACCCAGAGCCGGGAGAAGATGGACACGCTGCGCGCGCTGGGCGCCGAACTGGTGCTGGTGCCGGCCGCCCCCTATGCCAACCCCGGCCATTATGTGCACACCAGCCGCCGCATCGCCGAGGAAACGCCGGGCGCGATCTGGGCCAACCAGTTTGACAATGTTGCCAACCGATTGGCGCATATCCGCACCACCGCCCCAGAAATCTGGCGACAGACCGAAGGCCGCATCGATGGCTTCACCTGCGCGGTGGGCACTGGCGGCACGCTGGCCGGCGTGGCGCTGGGTCTGCGCGCCGAAAAGCCCGATGTCACCATCGCGCTCACCGATCCCGAAGGCGCTGCCCTGTTCAACTGGTTTGCCCATGGCGAATTGAAGGCCGAAGGGTCAAGCGTGTCGGAAGGCATCGGCCAGTCGCGCATCACCGGCAATCTCGATGGATTGCACGTCGATGCCCAGTTCCGGGTGCCCGATACGGAAGGGCTGCACTGGGTGCGCAGGCTGAACGCCGAAGAAGGCATCTGCCTTGGCTTGTCTTCCGGCATCAACGTGGCGGGCGCGGTGCGGCTGGCGCGCCAGATGGGGCCGGGCCATGTGATCGTCACCATCTTGTGCGACAGCGGGCTGCGCTATCTTTCGACCATCTACAATCCGGATTGGCTGGCGGCGAAGGGGCTTGCCGCGGTCTGACTCAAGGGCGTAGAATCAGCGTGATGGATCTGCCCCCAATCTTGTCTGCATCCGATCTGCGCGCCCGCCGCAGCGGGGAGCGTCTGCGCTGGGGCCTGACTGGCCTGGCAGCCGTGTTCCTGATCGTTCTGGCCGCCGCCGCCGGCCTGGGCCCGACCGGCCGCGAGGAACAGCCCGGCGCCGGTGAGCCCCTGGCCGTGCTCGGCGTCGCGCCCGGCCCGGCCACACGGCCGGCTGAAGAGCAGTGAACAGCCCAAATTCGCCGCGCATTCGGGGCGAATCGGCAGGCCTGGTGGGGGCCAATCCCATGCGAATCCAGTGCCTGCTGCCCCACAGACTTATCCACACCCCAAATCACGCCCCAAACCACCCCAGAACAAGGCAAGAACATCGCCCCTGCAGGCCACAATTCACCAAGGATATCCCCATTTAAGCGGGCATTTGCCCATCAGATTCCATTGGCTCCCATCAAATCCCATGATACATCCGTTTTCCACAGCGGGTGTATCCGCCGTGCAGCCGTTCATCGACCCAGCAGTATCGGGACGAAACTGGCTGCAACGGCACCCCGCGGCAGGGGTATGGGGTGTCGGCAAATTCGTATCTTGGTTATGGGCTGAACGCGGTTGACGCGAAGAACCGGCTGTCTGTGCCGGCGAGCTTCCGCGACGTCCTCACCGCGAAGTCCGGCGGCAAGCAGGTGCTGGTCGGGCCGGGTCATGCCGGCCGCCGCTGCCTGATGGCGTTCGACACGCTGTTTGCCGAACAGCTGCACGCCACCCACGAAGCCCGCCACAGCGACACCGGCAGCCGCGAAGCCTTTGACGAGCGCGCCTATCTGTTCGGTTCGGCCCAGCCGCACAGCATCGATGATGCCGGCCGTATCGTACTCTCCCCGGTGCTGCGCCGGGTCAGCGGCATCACCAGCCATGTCTGGTTCGTGGGCGGCTTCGATTATTTCGAACTGTGGGATCCCTGGGCGTTCAAGGCGTTGCCGGGTCTGCCCGAACTGCAGCGCATCCAGATCGAGATGGAACTGGAAACGCGCGGCCTGCCCATCGATGGCCCGGTCGCATGAGTGCGGCACCGCACATCCCCGTGTTGCTGGCCGAAGTGCTGGCCGCGCTCGCGCTCGGGCCCGGCGATCTCTATGTCGACGCGACGCTGGGTGCCGGCGGCTATCTGCGCGCAGCCAGGGCGCATGGTTTGGGCCACGCCTATGGCTTTGATCGCGACCCGCAGGCCCATGCGCTGAATGCCGATATCGCCGGCGCCGATGATGTGACGCTTATTCGCCGGCCGTTTTCGGAAATGGTGGAAGGGCTGGCCGACCATGGCGTGGCGGCGGTTGATGCCATCGCCTTCGATATCGGCGTCTCCTCCATGCAGATCGACACGGCAGAGCGTGGCTTTTCCTTTCAGGCCGATGGCCCGCTCGACATGCGGATGAGCCAGGAGGGCATGAGCGCCGCCGATTTCATCAACAGCGCCAGCGAAGAAGAGATTGCCGGCGTGCTGTTCCATCTGGGCGACGAGCGCGCCTCGCGCCGGATCGCGCGCGCCATCGTGGCCGATCGGCCGTTTGCCCGCACCAGCGAACTGGCCGGGCTGATCCGCCGCGTTCTGGGGCGCGGCGAACCGGGCAAGGATCCCGCCACCCGCAGTTTCCAGGCGCTGCGCATCCATGTGAACGACGAACTGGGTCAGCTGGATGCCGGGCTGGTTGCCGCCGAACGGTTGCTGAAGCCCGGCGGCCGGCTGGCGGTTGTCTCCTTCCATTCCGCCGAAGACCGGCGGGTGAAGAATTTCCTGCGCGACCGGTCGGGCCATGCGCCGGCCGCCTCGCGCCACGCCCCACTGGCCGCGCCCACCCGCGCCGCCAGCTTTGAAAAGCCGATGAAGGCCGTGCGCCCCTCGGCCGCCGAGATCGCCCGCAACCCGCGTGCCCGCAGCGCCACCCTGCGCAGTGCCGTGCGCACCGCCGCCCCGGCGTGGGGAGCCCTTGGGGGAACCGCAATCGAGGGAGGCCGCACATGAGGCAGTATGTTTCGGCTCTGTTGTGGATTGCCGGCACCACGATCGTCGTGGCCGGGGCCCAGGTGGTCACCACCCGCGCCGCCGCCGAACGCCGGGCGGTGACCAAGCTCAACTTCGAACTGGTGGAAAATACGTCACGCGTGCGCGAACTGGAAGCCGAGCTGCGCACCCGCGCTGGCCTGCCGGAATTGCAGCGCTGGAATGATGCCGTGTTCCAGCTGGCGGCGCCGCAGGGCGGGCAGATTCTGCGCTCGCCGGTGCAGCTGGCCAGCTTTGCCGCCCGGCCCGATGCCGCGCCGACCGTGCAGTTCGCGGTGGCCGAAATTGGCCGGGCAGCGCCCGGCAGCCTTCCGCCAGCGGCCGGCAGCCCGCCGGCACAGTCTGGCCCCGCACCGGCACAGCCCGGCAGCGCCGCGCGCCTGGTCCGCACCAGTTTCGGTGACGCGCAAGCCCCTGTTATCGAACCGGAAATGATTCCGGCTGAACCGCAGGACGGGGAGGCCTGATGGCCAGTATCCCCGGCAATGATCCGTTGATCGGCGCCGCCCCGGCAGTGGCTGGGGAACGGGTGACGGCGCGCGCCCAGGCCCGGCAGCGGCTGGCCTTCCTGATCATGCTGTTCCCGGTGCTGGCGCTGATCATCCTGGTGCGGCTGGTCGATCTTTCCGTGATCCAGGGCACCCCCGGAAGCGAAATCAAGCTGATCAGCGGCGCGCCGCCGCGCGGTGACATTGTTGATCGCAACGGCGTCGAACTGGCCCGTACCTTTGAAGCCTATGCCATCACCGTCATCCCGCGCCGGCTCACCTCCGATCCGGAAGTGCTGGCCACCAAGCTGGCTGAAATCCTGCCGGAACGCAGCCGCGATGAGATCCTGACCGACCTCACCTCATCCAAGGGCCTGCGCTATCTGGCCCGCCGCGTGCTGCCCGGGCAGGCTCGCCGAATCAATGACTTGGGTGAACCGGCGATCGAGCTGACCCGCGAAGCCGAACGCCTCTATCCCAACATCAACCTCGCCGCGCAGGCGCTGGGCTATACCGACGACGACGGCCATGGCCTGATTGGCGTGGAGAAGGCCTTTGACCAGCGCCTCGCCGATCCGGTGCAGCGCGCGGCGCCACTGGCGCTCTCCATCGATGTGCGCGTGCAGCAGGCGATGCAAAATGAACTGGCCGCGCTGGTGGCCGATCAGAACGCCAAGGGCGCCGCCGGCGTGGTGATGGACGTGAACACCGGCGAAGTGCTGGCCATGGTGTCCTTGCCGGATTTCAACCCCAACGTGCCGGGCCAGCGCGCCGATGGCACCAAATACACCACCCAGAACGACGACGGCAGCCGTTTCAACCGGGTGACTCTGGGCGGTTATGAACTGGGCTCCACCTTCAAGGCCTTCACCATCGCCACCGCGCTGGAAACCGGCACGCTCACCAACCTGCAGAAGCTGTATGACGCCACCGCGCCTCTCTATGTTGCCGGCTTCCGCATCCGCGACGATCACGCCAAGAACCGCTGGCTCACGGTGCCGGAAATCTTCATCTATTCCAGTAACATCGGCACCGCCCGCATGGCCGTGGAACTGGGCCGCGAGCGCCAGCGCGAATATCTCGACAAGCTGGGCTTCCTGAAGCCCGTCGAAGTCGAGCTGAAGGAAAAGGCCCGCCCGCAATTCCCGCCGCTGTCGAACTGGGGCCAGAGCGCCACCATGACGATCAGCTATGGCCACGGCCTCACTGTCTCGCCGCTGCACCTGGCCAATGGCTATGCCACGCTGGTCAACGGCGGCATCTACCGTGCGCCCACATTGTTGAAGCGCGATGCGGCCGCGGTGCAGCCAGGCCGCCGGGTATTTTCGGAACGCACAAGCATGGAATTGCGCCGGCTGCTGCGCCTGGTTGTCACCAAGGGCACCGGCCGCAAGGCCGACGTGCCTGGCTACCGCGTGGGCGGCAAGACCGGCACCGCCGAGAAGATCGAGAATGGCCGCTATGTGCGCGGGCAGAATGTGGTGAACTTCGCCGCTGTCTTTCCCGTCGATGCGCCGCGCTATGTCGTGGTCGCCATGATCGACGATCCGCGCGGCAGCAAATCCACCTATGGCTTCCGCACCGCCGGGATGGTGGTGGCGCCGACCATCAACAACATCATCCGCCGCATCGCACCGCCTTTGGGTGTCGTGCCCGAACCCAATCGCGATCTGGATCTGACCGGCCTGTTGCCCGCCGCCGTCGAAGCCAAGGAATAGCGATGCGGCTCGGCGCGCTCCTCCCCAATACAGGCAAAGCCGGTGATGAAATCGTCACCGGCTTTGCGCTTGATCACCGCAAGGTCGCGCCCGGCACGATCTTTGGTGCCTTCCAGGGCGCTCGGGTGAATGGTGAGGACTATATCCCCGCCGCCATTGCCGCCGGCGCCATCGCTATCGTGGCCCGCCCCGAAGCCAAGGTAGACGGCGCTGTCCATGTCGCCGATTCCAATCCCCGCCGGGCATTTGCCGCGCTGGCCGCCCGCTATTTCGCGCCCTTCCCGGCCACCACGGTTGCCATCACCGGCACCAACGGCAAGACCAGCACGGCCGAACTGACCCGCCAACTGTGGCAGGCGGCAGGGCATCGCGCTGCCAGCATCGGCACGCTGGGCGTGACTACCGGTTATGACAGCGTTTCCCCGCGCGATGGCACCGGCGGGCTGACGACGCCTGATGTCGTGACGTTCCTGGCCACAATGGCCGGTCTGGCGCGCGAAGGCATCAGCCACGCCGCGTTCGAAGCCTCCAGCCACGGGCTCGACCAGTATCGCACCGAAGGTCTGCCGGTCACGGCCGCGGCCTTCACCAACCTGTCCCGCGACCATCTTGATTACCACGGCACCATGGAGGCCTATTTCATCGCCAAGACGCGGCTGCTGGCCGAAGTGGTGGATGATGGCGGCAGCGCCGTGATCTGGGCCGACGATGGCGACTGGTCGGCCCGGATGATCGACGTGGCGCGCGGGCGCGGGCTCAGGATGGTCACCGTTGGCGAAGCCGGCCAAGCGCTGAAGCTGGTCGGCCGCACGCCGACATCGCTGGGGCAGGACCTGATGCTGCAGGCCGGCGGCCAGACTTTCAAGATCGCGCTGCCGCTGATCGGCGCCTATCAGGCCGCCAATGCGCTGGTCGCCGCCGGGCTGGTGATCGCCTGCGGCGGCGACGTGAGCCAGACGCTTTCAAACCTCGCCCGCGTGTCGGGCGTGCGCGGCCGGCTGGAACGCGCGGTCATCACGCGTTCAGGTGCTGCCGTTTATGTGGATTACGCTCACACGCCCGATGCCATCATCGCAGCCTGTGCGGCGCTGCGTCCGCATGTGACGGGCCGGCTGATCATCGTTTTTGGGGCCGGCGGCGACCGTGACGCCGGCAAGCGTCCCCTGATGGGGGAGGCTGCGGCCGCCCATGCCGATGTCGTCGTTGTAACCGACGATAATCCCCGCAGTGAAAACCCGGCGGCCATCCGCGCCTCCATCCTCTCTGCCACGCCCGGTGGACAGGAAATAGCGGATCGCCGCCGGGCAATTGCCGCGGCCATTACCATGGCCCTTGCCGGTGACATCGTGCTGATCGCCGGCAAGGGCCATGAGCAAGGCCAGACTGTGGGCGACCGGGTGTTGCCGTTCGACGATGTGACCGTGGCGCGGGAGTGCGCAGCGTGAGCCTGTGGACCAGCGCCGCCATTGCCGAAGCCTGCCACGGCGCGGCAGCGGGCGATTTCGCAGCCGATGGCGTGACCTTCGACAGCCGCGAGGTCGTAGCGGGAGACCTGTTTATTGCCCTGCAGGGCGAAGCCACCGATGGCCATCGTTTCATTGACAGGGCGCTCGAGCGCGGCGCCGCCGGCCTGCTGGTGAGTGGAGCTGTGGACGCGCCGCATGTGCGGGTGGCCGACACCATGGCGGCCCTCAACGCCCTGGGTGCCGCCGCGCGCGATCGCAGCAGCGCTACCCGCATCGGCGTGACCGGCAGCGTCGGCAAGACCGGGGTGAAGGAAGCGCTGAAGAGTGCGCTCTCCCGCTTCGCACCGGACGCCGTGCACGCCAGCGTGAAAAGCTACAACAATCACACCGGTGTACCCCTGTCGCTGGCGCGGATGCCGGCGTCCTCGCGCTTTGGCGTGTTCGAAATGGGCATGAACCACAGCGGCGAACTGGCCGAACTGACCCAGTTGGTGCGCCCGCACATCGCCATCGTCACTTGGGTGGCATCGGCGCACCGCGAGTTCTTCGCCACCGAAGCCGATATCGCGATGGCGAAAGCCGAGATTTTTACCGGGCTTCCAAAGGGCGGCACCGCCATCATCCCGCACGACAATCCTCATGCCGATCTGTTGGCCCGCGCCGCCGCCGATGCTGGCGCCAAGGTGGTGCGCTTCGGACTGAACGACGGCGCCGATGTGCACGCCGCGAAAGTGGCGCTGCACCCCGATTGCAGCTGCGTGACGGCGCGTATCGGCGACGACACGCTCACCTTCAAGATCGGCATGGCCGGCCGCCACTGGGTCAATAATGCGCTGGCCGTGCTGGCCGGGGTGCAGGCAGCGGGCGGTGATCTGGCGCTGGCTGGCCTGGCGCTGGCCGAGCTCAATGATCTGCCCGGTCGCGGCCGCCGGCTGCGGGTGACAGCCGGTGCCGGTCAGGCCATCGTGATCGACGAAGCCTATAATGCAAATCCGGCCAGCATGGCGGCCAGCCTCGCTGTGCTGAAGGCGGTGACGCCCGCGCGCAACGGCCGCCGCTTGGCGCTGCTGGGCAGCATGAAGGAACTGGGCGCGCTGTCGGATGAATTCCACGCCGCGCTGGCGCCGCACATTTTGGAAGCCGGCATTGCCGCCGCGGTGCTGGTCGGCGCCGAAATGAAGCCGCTGGCCGCCGCACTGGGCCGCAGCATCGATGCGCGGCATGTTGCCAATGCCGATGCTGCACGCCCCGAAATTTCCCGCCTGATCGCCGCCGATGATGTGCTGCTGGTCAAGGGGTCAAATTCGATCGGGCTGGCCCGCGTCATCGAGGCGCTGGCAAGCGGAGACATGATGCCATGATCAAGTTGCTTGCCGATCTCGCCGGCTATGAAGGCCTGTTCAACATCTTCCGCTACATCACCTTCCGGGCGATCGCGGCGCTGATGACCAGCCTGGCCATCGCCCTCGTGCTGGGCCCGCGCTTCATCAACATGCTGCGCGCCAAACAGGGCAAGGGCCAGCCGATCCGCGAAGACGGCCCGGAATGGCATCTGCTCACCAAGCGCGGCACGCCGACCATGGGCGGCCTGCTGATCCTGATCGGGATGACCATTTCCACCCTGATGTGGATGGATTTCGGCAATGGCTTTGTGTGGGCAAGCCTGCTGGTGACGCTGGGCTTCGGTGCCATCGGTTTCATGGACGATTATGACAAGGTAACCAAGCAGAGCCACAAGGGCGTTTCCGGCCGAACCCGCCTGGCAATGGAGTTCCTGATTGCTGGGCTCGCCTGTTCGTGGATTGCCAGCCGCACCGGTTTCACCCTCTATTTGCCCTTCCTGAAAGACGCCGGCCTCTATCTGGGCCTGTTCTACATTGCCTTTGCTGCGTTCATCGTGACCGGTTTCGGCAACGCCGTGAACCTTACCGATGGCCTTGATGGCCTCGCCACCATGCCGGTGATCATTGCCGCAGCGGCCTTTGCGGTGATTGCCTATCTGGTCGGCAATATTCGTTTCTCGGATTATCTCGGCATCCATCATGTGCCGGGTTCGGGCGAATTGGCGGTATTCTGCGCGGCGTTGATCGGGGCGTGTCTGGGCTTCCTGTGGTTCAACGCGCCGCCGGCGATGGTGTTCATGGGCGACACCGGCAGCCTGGCGCTGGGCGGCGCGCTTGGCACAATTGCGGTGATCACCAATCACGAACTGGTGCTGCTGGTGATCGGCGGGCTGTTTGTGCTCGAAACGCTTTCAGTGATCATTCAGGTGGCGAGCTTCAAGACGACAGGCAAGCGCGTGTTCCGCATGGCGCCGCTGCACCATCATTATGAAAAGAAAGGCTGGAAAGAATCGACTGTGGTGATCCGCTTCTGGATCATCGCCATCCTGCTCGCCTTGGCGGGCCTGGCAACACTGAAACTTCGGTAGCGCCATGTTCGTCAGCAGCGTCCTCCTCCTTGAACCTGCATACCCCGCACCGCGTGTGCTGCTGCGTAACCGTGGCGCACGGGGGGGGAGGACGCTGCACCCGTGATCACCTCGCCCGCCTTTGCCGGCAAACGCTGGGGCGTGCTGGGCCTGGCCCGCACCGGACGCGCCGTGGCAGCGGCGCTCAGCGCGGCGGGCGGAGAGGTGTGGGCGTGGGATGACGGCGAGGCGGCGCGCGCAGCGTTCGAGGGCAAGCTGGTCGATCTGAACACGGCGGACCTGTCAGGCTTGGCTGGGGTGGTGGTCTCACCCGGCGTCCCGCACACAGCGCCGATCTTTGCCGCTGCCGCGCGTCATGGCGTGCCGGTGATCGGCGATACCGAGCTGTTTGCCCTGAGCAAGCCGGCGGCGCGCATCATTGGCATCACCGGCACCAACGGCAAATCCACCACCACCGCCCTGCTGCATCATCTGTGCACGACGGCCGGCATCCCCGCGGCGATGGGCGGCAACATCGGCCTGCCCATCATGGCGCAGGAGCCATTGCCCGCCGGCGGCGTGTGGGTGCTGGAATTGTCGAGCTATCAGTTAGAGATCACCCACAGCCTTGCCTGTGACGTCGCGATTCTCACCAACATCACGCCCGATCATCTGGAACGGCACGGCACGATGGATGGCTATGCCGGGGCCAAGGCGCGGTTGTTTACCATGCAGAAGCCCGGCAGCACCGCCATCGTTGGCCGCGCCGCACAGGCCGCATGGTCGGTGGCCTCAGGCCCGGTGCAGTTCATCGAGGACGTGGCGCTGCCGTCGCCGCAAAGCGACTGGCCGGCGCTGAAGGGCCCGCACAATCTGGAAAATGCCCGCGCCGCCATTGCCGCCGCCCGCGCCCTCGGCGTCAGCGACGATGTGATCGCGCGCGGCCTCGCCAGCTATCAGGCGCTGGCGCACCGCATGGAGCCGGTGGGCAAGAAGCTGGGCCTGCTGTGGGTGAACGATAGCAAGGCGACCAACGCTGACAGCACCGCCCCGGCGCTGACCGCCTACCCACGCATCCACTGGATTGCCGGTGGCCGGCCCAAGCTGGATGCCAACGGCAAGGCCGATCTGTCGGCGATCCTGCCGCATATGGGCGGCGTCGTGGGCGCCTATCTGATCGGCGAAGCGGCGCCAATGTTTGCCGAACAACTGCAGGGCCAGGTCCCGGTCACCCAGTCGGGCACGCTGGCGCAGGCCATGGCGGATGTGCTCGTCGCCGCCAAACCGGGCGAGGTCGTGCTGTTCAGCCCGGCTGCTGCCAGTTTCGATCAATACAAGGATTTCGAGGACCGCGGCGCTGCCTTCCGGGCAGCGGTCGCGGCACTTTGAGGGGGGACCAGATGGCCAGCCGCAGCACCAATCGCACGCTTGCCGCCGCGCTTACACGCGGGGACCGCTCCACCATCGGCCGCTGGTTCTGGACGATCGACAAGACGCTGCTGATCATCATCTTCGCGCTGGTCGCCGCCGGCATCGTTGCCGTGGCGGCCGCTTCCCCGGCCGCTGCCCGCAGGCTTTCGGGCACCGCGCTGCGCTTTGACGATCTCTATTTTCTCTATCGCCAGTTGGGTTGGGTGGCGCTGGGTCTGCCGCTGATGCTGGCGACCTCGATGCTGGACATGCGCCTGCTGAAGCGGCTGGCGGTCATTGGCACATTGGGCTGCCTGGTCGCGCTGCTGCTGGTGCCGTTCATCGGCGGCGGTGCCAACGGCGCGGCGCGCTGGATCCAGTTGCCAGGGTTCCAGTTCCAGCCGTCAGAGTTCTTCAAGCCCTGCTTCATCGTCACCACAGCCTGGCTGCTCAGCCTAAAGGTGGAAGACCGCAGCCTGCCCACCATGCAGATCAGCCTGGGGCTGCTCGGCATGGCGCTGATCTGCCTGATCGCCCAGCCGGATGTCGGCCAATCGGCTCTGATTTCAGCCGTTTGGCTCACCCAGGCCATGCTGGCCGGCCTGTCGCTCACCATCGTCGGCGCGCTGGCGGGGCTGGGCATCGTCGGGCTGGTCGCGGCCTATTTCACCCTCGATCACTTCGCCGCCCGCATCGACAAATGGATATTGGGCACCGGCGACACCTTCCAGATCGACAAGGCGCTCGATTGCTTTCGCGCCGGCGGATGGCTGGGCACCGGGCCAGGCGAAGGCCGCATGAAGTTCCGCCTGCCTGAAGCCCAGACCGACTATATCTTCTCGGTCATCGGTGAGGAGTTCGGCCTGATCGCCTGCTTCATGCTGGCCGGCCTGTTCATGGGCCTCGTCGTGCGTGCGCTGCTGGTGGCGATGGACGAGGAGGACCCGTTCGTGTTCCTCGCTACGGCCGGCCTGGCCGCGCAATTCGGCTTCCAGGCGGCGATCAACATGATGGTCAATCTGGCGCTGCTGCCGTCGAAAGGCATGACTCTGCCTTTCATCAGCCATGGCGGATCCTCGTACCTCGCCATCTGTGTTGGTGCCGGGCTGCTGTTGGCACTAACCCGTTGCAATCCCTTCCTGAAGGGCCAGCCCTGGGCGCGGCCGCCCGGCAGTTTGCGCGCGGCATGACCGACAACCCGCGCCAGATGACCCCAAGCCCCGGCGGCACTTACGTGCTGTGCGCCGGCGGCACCGGCGGCCACATGGTGCCGGCGCATTGCCTGGCGCTGGAATTGATGGCGCGCGGTCACAAGGTGCATCTGGTGACAGACGAGCGCGGCCTGCGCTTCCCCGGCCTGTTCCCCGGTGTGCCCGTCACCAAGGTGGAGGCGGCGTCCACGGGCCGCAGCGGCTGGCGGTCCCTGCCGCAGGTGGCGCTCAGCATCTGGAAGGGTCGCAGCGCTGCACGCAAACTTTTCAAGGACATACACCCACGCGCCGTGATCGGTTTCGGCGGCTATCCGGCGCTGCCCGGCCTGCTGGCGGGCCTGTCGCTGTATCTGCCGTGCCTGATCCACGAACAGAATGCCGTGCTCGGCCGGACCAATCGCTATCTGGCGCCGCGGGTGCGGGCGATTGCCACCAGCTTCCCGCGCGTGCGCCGTATGGAGGGCAGTTGGCAGCGCCGGGCGCATTTCGTCGGCAACCCAGTGCGCCCTGAAGTGCTGGCCGCCCGTGACGTGAAGTTCGACGAAAATGCTGTCCGCTTGAAGCTTTTGGTGACCGGGGGCAGCCAGGGAGCGGCGGTTCTGAACCGGGTGGTGCCGGCCGCTGTACGGCTGCTGCCGGCCGCTGTCCGCGCCAATCTGGACATCACGCACCAGGGCCGCGACGAGGACGCGCAAGAGATGCTGGCGGCCTATCGCGCCGCCGGGATCGAGCCGACCATCGCCGCTTACTTCCCCGACCTCCCCGCTGAAATGGCTTCAAGCCATATCGTCATCGCCCGGTCCGGCGCGTCGACAGTGGCAGAGCTCGCCGTGATGGGCCGGCCTTCGATATTGGTGCCGCTGCCCATCGCCACCGACGATCACCAGGCCGACAATGCCGCCGCCCTGGTGGCGGCCGGCGGGGCGCAGATGATCCGTCAACAGGATTTTACGCCCGAGCGACTGGCAGAGGCCTTGACGGGGTGGCTGACAGACCGGAAGGGCTTGGCCGAAGCCGCTGCCGCAGCGCGCGCCGCCGGTCATCCGGAGGCCGCAATACGCCTGGCCAATCTTGTCATTGCCACCGGATTGATCGCATGAACCCCGCTCCCGAAAATCTCCGCCTCCGCCCCGGTTTCCGCACCGATATCGGCGTCATCCATTTTGTCGGCATCGGCGGCATCGGCATGTCCGGCATTGCCGAAGTGATGGCCAATCTGGGCTTTGACGTGCAGGGCAGCGATTCTGCTGAAGGTTATGTCGTCGAAGGCTTGCGCAAGAAGGGCATCAAGGTTTTCATTGGCCAGAAGGCGGACAATGTCGCCAATGCCGCCGTGCTGGTCACCTCCACCGCCATCAAGGCCGACAATCCCGAAGTCGTCGCCGCCCGTGCCAAGCGCATCCCGGTGGTGCGCCGCGCCGAAATGCTGGCCGAACTGATGCGGCTGAAAAGCTGCGTCGCGGTGGCCGGCACCCACGGCAAGACCACAACCACTTCGATGGTCGCCACGCTGCTTGATGCCGGCGGGCTTGATCCCACCGTCATCAACGGCGGCATCATCAATTCGATCGGCTCCAACGCCCGCCTTGGCGCGTCGGACTGGATGGTGGTGGAAGCCGATGAAAGCGACGGCAGCTTCCTGCGGCTGACCGGCACCTTCGGCATCGTCACCAATATCGATCCCGAACATCTCGATCACTGGGGCAATTTCGAAGCGGTGAAGCAAGGCTTCGAACGCTTCGTCCACGCCGTGCCTTTCTATGGCGCCGCGATCCTGTGCATCGATCACCCGGAAGTGCAGGCGCTGATCCCGCGCGTGTCGGACCGGCGCATCATCACCTACGGCTTTGCCGCCACCGCCGATGTGCGCGGGCTGGACGTGACGCCGGTGCCGGGCGGCAACCGTTTCTCCGTGCTGGTCCGCACCCGCGACGGCCAACGCCGCATCGACGATCTCGTGCTGCCGATGCCCGGCCGCCACAATGTGCAGAACGCGCTGGCCGCCATTGCGGTGGCGCTGGAACTGGGCGTGGATGATGACGGCCTGCGTGCCGGCCTGGCCCGGTTTGGCGGGGTCAAGCGCCGCTTCACCAAGGTCGGCGAAGTCGCCGGCACCACCATCATCGATGATTATGGCCACCATCCGGTGGAAATCCGCGCCGTGCTTGCCGCCGCCCGCGAAGGCGCAACTGGCCGCGTAATCGCCGTGGTGCAGCCGCACCGCTTCACGCGATTGCGCGATCTGATGGCGGACTTTTGCGCGGCCTTCAACGATGCCGACATGGTCTATGTCGCACCCGTCTATGCCGCTGGCGAAGCGCCGATCGAAGGGGTGGACGCCGCTGCGCTGGCCGCCGGGCTGGTCGCGGCCGGACACCCGAGCGCCGACACGGTAACAGGTGCCGACAATCTGGCGGTCAAGCTGGCCGGCGTCGTGCAGCCCGGAGACCAGGTGATCTGCCTGGGTGCCGGTGACATCACCAAGTGGGCAGCGGGTCTCGCCGATGCAATCGGCAAAGTGAAGGCGGGGTGACCAGCCTCGCCGCCCCTCCGGCCGCGCGCGGCAAGCTGACGGCGTCCGCGCCGCTGGCACCGCTCGTCTGGTTCAAGGCTGGCGGCGTGGCAGACTGGCTGTTCGAGCCGGCCGATGTCGATGATCTGCGCAGCTTCCTGAAGGTGCTGCCTGCCGATGTGCCGGTGATGGCGCTGGGGCTGGGCAGCAACCTGATCGTGCGTGATGGCGGCGTGCCGGGCGTTGTGGTGCGCTTGGGCAAGGCGTTCGGCAAGGTCAGCGCAGAAGGCGACACGCTCACTTGCGGCGGCGGCGCATCGGGCATTGCGGTGAGCAGCGCCGCGCGTGATGCCGGCGTGGCGGGCCTGGAATTCCTGCGCGGCATTCCCGGCACGGTGGGCGGCTTCGTGCGGATGAACGGCGGCGCCTATGGCCGGGAAGTGGCCGATGTGCTGGTCGACGTCATGGTGGTCACCCGCGACGGCAGCATTGAAGCCCGCGCCCTGTCGGCGCTGGATTACAGCTATCGCCACAGCAATCTGCAGGACGGCGAGATCGTCGTTTCGGCGCGTCTCAAGGGCCAACCCGGCGACAAGACCGCCATCCAGGCCGAGATGGACCGCATCGCCGCCGCCCGCGAAGCCAGCCAGCCGCTGCGCACTCGCACGGGCGGTTCCACCTTCAAGAATCCAGCGCCGCACAAGGCCTGGGAACTGGTGCACAATGCCGGCTGCCGAGGGCTGCGGGTTGGCGGGGCTGAAGTGAGCGAGAAGCATAGCAATTTCTTGATCAACAGCCACCGCGCCACCGCTGCCGATATCGAGGCACTTGGCGAACTGGTGCGCGCCCATGTGCTGCGCACGAGCGGTGTGGCGTTGGAATGGGAAATCCAGCGGGTGGGGCGGGTGCAATGAAGGTGGCAGTGCTCATGGGCGGTTGGTCGGCGGAGCGCGAGGTGTCCCTCACCTCTGGCCGCGGCATCGCGCAGGCCTGCCGCAGCCTGGGCCACGACGTGACCGAAATCGACATGGGCCGCGATGTGGCGCAGCGCCTGATCGAGGCCGCGCCTGACGTGGTGTTCAATGCCTTGCACGGCACGCCGGGCGAAGATGGAACGGTGCAAGGCCTGATGGACCTTTTGGGCCTGTGCTACACGCACAGCGGGCTGACCACCTCGGCCATCGCCATCGACAAAGAACTCACCAAGAAAGTGCTGGTGCCGGCGGGCGTGCCGATGCCGCAGGGCAAGGTCGTCACCAGTGAAAGCCTGTTCGACGGCGATCCGCTGCCGCGGCCCTATGTGCTGAAGCCCGTGAACGAAGGCTCGTCCGTCGGCGTCGCCATCGTCGCCGACAGCAGCAATTACGGCAATCCCATCCGGCGCGACGTGCCGGGGCCATGGCAGGCGTTCGAAACGCTGCTGGCCGAGCCGTTTGTGGCCGGCAAGGAATTGACCGTGGCGGTGATCGGCGATGAAGCCCTGGCCGTGACCGAATTGCAGACCTCCAGCGGCTTTTATGATTACGAGGCCAAATATACCGATGGCATGACCCTGCACATCTGCCCAGCCGAACTGCCGGCCGATGTGGAAGCCGCCTGCCTGGCCCATGCGCTGACCGCCCACCGCGCGCTTGGCTGCCGGGGCACCAGCCGTTCCGATTTCCGTTGGGACCCGGCACAGGGTCTGAAGGGCCTGTTCCTGCTGGAAACCAACACCCAGCCGGGCATGACGCCCTTGAGCCTGGTGCCGGAGCAGGCAAAGTATCGCGGCATCAGTTACGAACAACTGGTGCAGCGTCTGATCAATATGGCCCTGCATGATCATCGGAAGGGGTCCAAGGCATGACCGCCGCCGTTCTGAAGCGCGGCGCCAAGCCGCCGAAAACCGCGCAGAATCGGCCGACGCGCGTGTCTGGCGCACCGAAAATCACCCGCCAGCAGCTGAGCATCGGTGGCGCCATGGTGCTGGCGATTGCGATCGCGGTGATGATCGCCGTGGGCGTGCCGCAACGCATCTGGAACGGCTTCGTGGAATGGACAGCCGCGCAAGGCTGGGAGGTTCGCCATGTCGAACTGACCGGTGCACGCGAACAGGAACGGCTGGCTATTTATGCTGCCGTCTTGAATGGCCCGAGCAACGCCATGCTCGCCACCGATCTGGACGATGTGCGCGACCGGCTCCGCGCGCTGCCGTGGCTGGCCGATGCCAGCGTGCAGCGCCGCCTGCCCGATACGCTGGTGATCGAGGTGAAGGAACGCAAACCCGTCGCGCTTTGGCAGTATCACCAGCGCCTGGCCGCCATCGATATCACCGGCAAGGTGCTGACTCGCGAGCGCCTGGAACGCTGGAACGATTTGCCGATCCTGGTTGGTGCCGGCGCCAATGCCCGCGTGCGCGACGCGCTGGAACTGATCGCCGCAACGCCGCTGGGCCGTGACGTGAATGCCGCCGTGTTCGTGGGTGGCCGCCGCTGGGATTTGCGGTTCAAGAGTGGCGAGACGTTGGCGCTGCCCGATCAGCCCGGCCAGGCCCGCGCGGCGCTGGCCACATTTGCCAAGCTGGATGGGCAGGGGCCGGAACGCCTGCTGGGCGGGCGCTTCACCCGGTTCGATCTGCGGTTGCCCGGCCGCATGATCGTTGCCGGGCCTGCGGTGGCCGAAACATTGGCCGAAGCGGAAAAGGCGCGCCGCGCCGCCGCGCAGGCCCAAAAGATCTGAGGAACATATGGCCCCCCGTATTCCCCTTCCTCCCCTTGGCCGCAGCCAGTCCGAACGGCCGGTCGCCGTGCTTGATGTCGGCACATCGAAAGTATCGGCCTTGATTGCGCTGGTGGGTAGCGACGGACCGCCGCGGATCATCGGCAGCGGGCAAAAGCCCTGCATGGGCCTGAAGCGCGGCACCGTGACGGATTTCGACAAGGCCGAAATGGCGATCCGTGGTGCCATTGATCAAGCCGAACGCGCGGCCGGCATGCAGATGGACAGTGTTGTGGCCAGCTTTGCTGCCGGGAACATGGCCAGTAGCATGGCCAGTGCCGAGATCGACATCGCTGGCGCCAGCATCACCCCCACCGACATGGTGACGCTGCGCCAGGCCGGCCGTGCCGCCATCGATCCGCGCGGGCGCAGTGTGGTGCATGCCTTGCCGGCGCTGTACACGCTTGACGGCCTGCCCGGCATTGAAAGCCCGCTGGGCCTGCATGCCGATCGGCTGGGCATGGATATCCATGTCGTCACCGCCGACACGCCGGCGATTCTGAACTTCACCCGCGCCGTGGCGCAATCGCACCTGGGCATTTCCACGCTGGTTGCCAGCCCGCTGGCCGCCAGCCTGGCCGTGCTGGACGAGGAAGAGCGCGATATTGGGGTGGCGCTGATCGACATCGGCGCCGGCATGACCAGCATTGCCGTGCACAAGTTCGGCATCGCCGTGGGCGTCGCCACCGTGCCCATGGGCAGCGCCGACATCACCGACGACATTGCGGCGGCCTTCGACACCAAGCGCAGCATTGCCGAACGGTTGAAAACCTTTGATGGCGCGGCAGTGGCCACCATCCGTGATCAGTCCGACCCGGTGCTGATCCCGCCGTCGGTCGAGGATGGCAGCGTGGAAGCCCGCAAGGTACCACGCGCACAACTGGTGGGCGTTATCCGCACCCGGCTCGACATGTTGTTCGGCGAGATTGGCAAGGCGCTGTCATCGCTGGGTTTTGTCGGCCCGCAGGCACGGCGGATCGTGCTGACCGGCGGCGGCTCCGATCTGCGCTCGATCGCCGATTATGCCGGCTCCTATCTGGGCTGCAACGTGCGCATCGGCCGCCCGCGCGGGTTGAACGGACTGCCGGTGGCACAAGAAGGCCCGGCCTTTGCGACACTGGCCGGCCTGGTGCTGTTTGCGCAAGGCGACCCCGGCGACGTGTGGCATGCGCAGGTGTCGGGCGAAGCCCCCTCGCTTCGGCGCGGATTCGGGGGAGTCATCGAAAAACTGTGGGGAAGTCTGTGAAGTCACTTCCCAGCGATTCGCGCATCATCTAGTATGCTTTTGACCTCGGGAGACACGACATGCTGGAATTCGCCAAGCCAGAACTGACCGAACTGAAGCCGCGTATCGCTGTCATTGGTGTCGGCGGCGCCGGCTGCAATGCGGTGGCCAACATGATCGCCGCCGATCTGATGGGCGTGGAGTTCGTGGTCGCGAACACCGATGCCCAGCAGCTCGCCATGAGCCCGGCCGGCACCCGCATCCAGCTTGGCATGAAGATCACACAGGGCCTGGGCGCCGGCGCCCGCCCGGAGATCGGCCGCGCTGCCGCCGAGGAAACGCTTGAGCAGCTCGAAACCGCGCTGGATGGCGCGCACATGTGCTTCATCGCCGCCGGAATGGGTGGCGGCACCGGCACCGGCGCTGCCCCGGTTGTGGCCCGCGCCGCGCGGGAAAAGGGCATATTGACGGTTGGCGTGGTCACCAAGCCGTTCAGCTTTGAAGGCGCCAAGCGCATGCGCGCCGCAGAAGAAGGCATTGCCGAACTGCAGAAGCATGTCGACACGCTGATCATCATCCCCAACCAGAATCTGTTCCTGATCGCCAACGCCAACACCACCTTCAAGGACGCCTTTGCGATGGCGGACCAGGTGCTGCATCAGGGCGTGCGCGGCATCACCGATCTGATGATCATGCCGGGCCTGATCAACCTCGATTTCGCCGACATCCGCACTGTGATGAGCGAGATGGGCAAGGCCATGATGGGCACCGGCGAAGCCAGCGGCGAAGGCCGCGCCATCGAAGCTGCGCAGAAGGCCATCGCCAACCCGCTGCTCGATGAAGTTTCCATGCGCGGTGCCAAGGGCGTGATCATCAACATCACCGGCGGCGACGATCTGAAGCTGATGGAAGTGGACGAAGCCGCTTCCTACATCCGCGACATGGTCGATACCGAAGCCAACATCATCGTGGGCAGCGCCTTCAACAAGGATCTGGATGGCCTGATGCGGGTGAGCGTGGTCGCCACCGGCATCGATGCTGCCAGCCGCCCGATGCCGGTACCGGCACCGCAGAAGAAGGCGGCCGCGCCGGCCTTCCTTTCGCAGCCCAGCATCTTCACCATGCCGCCGCCGATCAGCCAGCCGGAACCGGAACTGGAGCCGGTGGCTGAAGTGCAGCCAGAGCCGGAACCGGTGAACGAGGCGCCCGTGGCCCCGACGCTTGACTTGCCCGTGGGCGAGGAAGCCATGGCACGCGTGCTCGATGGCATCGATGGCAAGCAGCCCGAACCCGCCGAAGCGGTGGAAGACGACGCCATGGATCTGGCCCAGATGGGCGAACGGATTGAAACCAGCTTCACCTTCACGCCGGTCGCGCCGGTGGCTGGCCCGGCGGCGAACCCGCCCCCGGCGCCGGAGCCGGTGGCTGAAGATCGCCCACTGACCTTGTTTGAACGCATGATGGGCATGAGCCGCAAGCCGCGCGCCCCGGAAGCGCCGCCCGCCACGCTGGCGCCGCAGCCGGAACCGCCGCAGGCCAGCGATGATGATGTGCCCGGCTTCATGAAGCGGCAGGTCAATCGCTGAGACAGGCTTGGGCTGCAACGGGCGGACGCGCCCCGCAACCCGTTGCAGACCCTTCACCCTGCAGGATGATCAAGGCCCGGCTGGCAGCAGCCGGGCCTTTTTCGTGCGAGGGAAAAGCCGCGCTGCCGCGTTGTTGATGGCATGAGCCTTGCTGCAATTGCCCTCAATCGCTTCGGCCTTGGCGCCCGCCCCGGCGATGCAGCGCCGGCCGATCCGCGTGGTTGGCTGCTGGGGCAGATCAGCGGCTTCGATCCGCGTCCCGCTGTGATCACCGCCCTGCCCGATGCCGCGGCGATGACCCTGCAATATCGCCAGAATCTGGCGCAGCTGCGCCGGCAGGGCGTTGTGGGCGTGCGCCGCCCCGGCGATCCGGAACCGCCCAAGGGCCCGGAAGCCGAAGCCATGGCCAACGCCGCCCAGCGCGAACGCCGCCAGGCCTTTGCCCAGGCCTATGGCGGCCAGGTGGGTGCACGGCTGACGCTGTCGCTCACCAGCGCAACGCCCTTTGCCGAACGGCTGGTGCATTTCTGGGCCAATCATTTCGCCATTTCGACCGACAAGTTGGCTACCGCCACCATGGGCGGCCCGCTGGAATTCGAAGCCATCCGCCCACACATCGGCGGCCGGTTCAGCGACATGCTGCTGGCTGTCACCCGCCATCCGGGGATGCAATTCTATCTCGATCAGGCGCAATCGATCGGCCCGAACAGCCTGCTGGGTGAGGCGGCACGCCGCCGCAATGCGACGCGGCAACCCGGTCTGAACGAAAATCTGGCGCGAGAAATCCTGGAACTGCACACGCTGGGTGCCGGCAACTACACGCAGGCCGATGTCGCCGGCCTCGCCCGCGCGCTCACCGGCTGGAGCATCGGCGGCTTCGTGCGCCGGCCTTTGGGCGTGGCTGCGCCGGATGGCCAGTTCGTGTTCCAGCCGAACTGGCATGAACCGGGCAGTGTGACCGTGGCGGGCCGCCCTTATCGCCAGAATGGCGAAGCCCAGGCGCTGGCGATCCTGAACGATCTCGCCAATCACCCGCACACCGCGCGCCGCCTTGCCGAAAAGCTTGCTCGCCACTTCGTCGCCGATGCGCCGCCGCCGGCGCTGATTGATCGCATGGCCACCGCCTACCTGGCCAGCGGCGGGCAGTTGCCGGCGCTCTATCGCGCCCTGATCGAAGCCCCGGAAGCCTGGGCGACACCATTGGCCAAGTTCAAGACGCCGTGGGACTGGCTGGTTTCGTCCCTGCGCGCCCTGGGCCGTGAAAACGTGCCGCCACTGCAGGCGATCGGCGCGCTGCGCGAACTGGGCCAGCCTGTGTGGCGCCCCGGTTCACCCGCCGGTTGGGAGGATGACACCGCGCGCTGGGCCGCGCCCGATGCGCTGCTGCGCCGGGTGGAAGTCGCCAGCCGCATCGCAGCGCCGCTGGCCGCCACTCTCGATGCGCGCAGCCTTGCGCCGCGCATTCTGCCCGGCACGCTCTCTCCTGCCACCGCCAGCGCCATCGCCCGCGCTGAAAGCCCCGCCGAAGGCCTCGCGCTGCTGCTCGTCGCTCCGGAGTTTCTGCGTCGATGATTGATCGCCGTTCCCTGCTGGCGCGTAGCGCCCTCATCGGTGGCTTTGCCATGACCCCACAGCTGGCGCTGGCGGCGGCCGGCACCGATCAACGCCTGGTGTTCATCATCCTGCGCGGCGCCATGGACGGGCTGGCCGCCATCCCGCCCATCGGCGATGGCCGCCTGAACCCGTTGCGCGGGAGCCTGGCGCAGCCGCCCGAGCAGTTCGGCCCCATGCTGAAACTGACCAGCGATTTTGCCGCCCACCCGGCGCTGAAGGGCTTTGCCAGCCTGTTCGCAGCGGGCGAGGCCAGCGTGGTGCACGCCATTGCCAGCCCTTATCGCGAGCGCAGTCATTTCGATGCGCAGAACATCCTCGAAACCGGTGGCAACGCCGCCTATGCGCTGAAGGATGGCTGGCTCAACCGGCTGTTGCCACTGCTGCCAGCGGCCCCGCCGCCGGTGGCCATTGCCGCCACCCTGCCCGCGCTGTTGCGCGGGACCGCGCCCACAACCAGCTTTGCCCCCAGCCGCTTGCCCGATGCCAGCGCCAGCCTGAAAGCCCGCGTTGCCGCGCTGTATGAGAATGACGCGTTGCTGCACCGGCTGTGGAGCGAGGCGATGGCGACGGAAGTGATGGCTGGCAGCAGCGATGGCGGCGCCGGCAATCCGCAAGGCCTCGCCGCCAGCGCCGCGCGTCTGCTCGCCGATCCGGCGGGCCCACGCATTGCCGTGCTTGATCTGGGCGGGTGGGACACGCACGCCGGCCAGGCGCTGCGGCTGGCCAACCAGCTGCGCCAATTGGATGGCGTGATCACCACGCTCAAAACCGGCCTCGGCCCGGCCTGGGCCAACACGCTGGTGATCGCCGCCACCGAATTCGGCCGCACCGTCGCCACCAACGGCACCGGCGGCACCGATCATGGCACGGCAAGCGCGGCGCTGCTGGCTGGCGGCCGGCTGAAGGGCGGCCCCGCCGCCGGCCGCGTGCTGGGTGACTGGCCGGGCTTGAGCACTCTTTACGAAGGCCGCGATCTGCTGCCAACGACCAGCCTCAACAGCCTTTTTGCCGGTGCCGCCGCCGGGCTGTTCGGACTTGATCCGGCACTGGTCAGCCGCCGCGTGTTCAGCGCCGCGCCAGCAGCGCCGTTGGCCATCGTCAGGGCGTAAGGGTCTTCAGCAGGAAATTGCTGCTATCCGTCAGCGCATTGGCCTTGCCACGAAATGGCTTAGACAAGGCGAGCAATATGCCGATGTGGCCAACGCCAGGATAAAGCCGCACCTCGGCCCGGCCACCCAGATCGGTCACCGCATTGGCCAGCCGCAGGCTGTTGCGCGGCAGCACCGTCGTATCGGCATCACCGTGCAGGAGCAGCAAGGGCGGCGCATCCAGCCTTGCAAAATGGATCGGCTGCGTCTGCAGCAGATCGCCCGCATTGCCCATTGCAGCATCCGCCGCGCCGCCCGCCACGAAGGGCAGGAAATCCGCCGGCCCGGCCAGGCTGACCGCCGCCTTGATGCCATCCGCCACACCCCAGCGCCGATCCAGCGCCAGCAACAGCGCGATATGCGCACCCGCCGAATGGCCCATCACCGCCACTTGGCCTGGATCACCACCATGTTTGGCGATATTGGCCGCCACCCACTTCAACGCCGCAGCACCATCTTCCACAAAGGTCGGCCAGCGCACCTGTGGCACCAGCCGATAATCCGGCAGCACGACCACGAAACCGCGCGCCGCCAGCGCCTTTGCCGCAAAGCCATAGCCATCGCGGCCGCCGCTGTTCCAGCTGCCACCATAGAAGAACACGACCACCGGCAGTTTGCCGGTCGCACCCTTGGGCGCCCATATTTCCAGCGTCTGCCGGGGATCAGACCCGAAGGCGGCACCATCCACCAACTGCTTCACCCCGCCATCACCGGGGGTGAGATTGTTGATCCCGTTCAGGGCCCCCAGCCGCGAACAGGCGGCGACGAGCGGGGAAAGGGCAGCGACAGTGAGGAGCGAACGGCGGGACATCATGCCGGCGCGATAAGGGGTTGAAGGAGAAAAGGAAAGCCTCCGCCCCGGATCACGTCCGGGGTGACGTGGGGAGGGACTCGTCCCTGCACCCGTTCGTTGGGCTGGGCTCGCATGTGCCAGCATGAAGAGCGCTCTTGAAAGCGGGCCGGCTTAAATCGAACGGGTGCAGGGTCTGCGACCCTGCCCGCCGGAGGCCACTTCTTCCCCTTCCCTTTCGTTCCCGCTATGCTGATACTCACGCATAGGGGAGTCCGCATCATGAAGCTGAACATCAACGGCAAGTCGGTTGACGTCACTGCCGATCCGGACATGCCGCTCTTGTGGGCGTTGCGTGATGTGCTGGGCCTGACAGGCACCAAGTTCGGCTGCGGCGCTGGCTTCTGCGGGGCGTGCACGGTGCAGCTGGATGGGGAACCGGTGCGCGGCTGCCAGACGCCGGTTTCGGCCGTGGGCACCGCCAAGATCACCACCATTGAAGGGCTTTCCGCGAGCGCCTGGGGCCGCAAGTTGCAGGACGCATGGGTGGCGCTGGATGTGCCGCAGTGCGGTTATTGCCAGGCCGGGCAGTTGCTGGCCGCCGAAGCGCTGCTGCGCACCACGCCCAAGCCGACCGATGCCGATATCGATGCAGCGATGAGCGGCAACATCTGCCGCTGCGCCACCTACACGCGCATCCGCGCCGCCATCAAGCAGGCGGCGGCCGCATGAAGGCCTCCCGCCGCGACATACTGAAGGCCGGCGTGCTGGCCGGCGGCGGGCTGTCGCTGGGCCTGCAATTCGCCGGCGGTGCCAAGGCCAGCGTGCCCGGCGCGCTGTCGGCATTCGTGATCATCGATCCCACTGGCAGCATCCGCATCACCGCGCACCAGCCGGAAATCGGCCAAGGCGTGCGCACCAGTTTCCCGATGATGATCGCCGAAGAGCTCGACGTTGATTGGGCGCAGGTGACCGTGGTGCCGGCGCCAGGCAACCGCCAGGTTTATGGCGTGCAGCTGGCCGGTGGTTCGTCGGCCACGCCAACCCAGTTCGAGCGCATGCGCCGGCTGGGCGCGGGCGCGCGCGCCATGCTGGTGCAGGCCGCCGCCAACGCCTGGGGCGTGCCGGCAGGCGAGATCACTACCGGCAGCGCCATGCTGCATCACAAGGCCAGTGGGCGCAGCGCACGTTATGCCGACATGGCCGAGGCCGCAGCCAGCATCGCGCCGCCCAAGCCGGAAAGCCTGACCCTGAAGGACCCGGCGCAGTTCCGCATATTGGGCACGCGCATCGGCGGCGTGGACAATCGCGCGCTGGTGACGGGCAAGCCGTTGTTCGGCATCGATACCCGCCTGCCCGGCATGGTCTATGCCGCCTTCGCCAAATCGCCGGTGTTCGGCGGCAAACTGAAGAGCGCCAACCGTGCCGCCGCGCTGGCAGTGCCCGGCGTGAAGGGCCTGATCAACGTGGCCGAGCGCCGCGATCTGAAAACGCAGATCGATGTGGGCCTGCCCGGCATCGAAGTGCTGCCTGAAGGCATTGCCGTGCTGGCGACCAGCACCTGGGCGGCGCTGAAGGGCTGCGATGCGCTGGCCTGCGTGTGGGAGGGTGGCGATGCGGCGTTCCAGTCGACCGCCGCGTGGGAAGCGGCCGCCGCCAAGGCCTTCAAAGAAGGTCCGCAGAAGCCCGGCTACATGAACCACGGCAATGCGCCCGCCAAGATGGCGACGGCGGCAAAGAAGGTGACGGCGGATTACAGCTATCCCTTCCTGGCGCATGCGGCGCTGGAGCCGATCAACGCCACCGCCCATGTGAAGGGCGACAAGGCGGAGCTGTGGCTTTCGACGCAGACGCCGGAAGACGCGCGCCGCATGGTGGCGCTGGCGCTGGGCCTGAAGGTGGAGGATGTCACCATCCACCTGATGCGATCGGGTGGCGGTTTCGGCCGGCGCCTGATGAATGATTTCGCGGTAGAAGCCGCGGTGATCGCCAAGGCCGCCGGTGTGCCGGTGAAGCTGCAGTGGGACCGCGCACAGGATTTCGCCCACGACTGGCTCCGCCCCGGTGGCTGGCACAAGCTGGAAGCCGGGCTGGACGAGAAAGGCGACATCATCGCTTGGCACGATCATTTCGTCAGCTTTGGCGCTGATGGTGCGCTGAACCCCACCGCCGTGATCGATGGCTCGCTGTTTCCGTCGGGCGTGATCAAGGATTTCCGCGCCGATGTGACGGTGCTGCCGATCGCCTCCACGCTGGGCTGGCTGCGCGCGCCGATCAACAATGCCTTTGCCTTCGTCACCCAGGGCTTCATCGACGATTGCGCGATTGCCGCCGGGCGTGACCCGCTGGAGTATCGTCGTGGCGTGCTGGGAAGCCCACGCGCCATTCCGATCGCCGAGGAGTTCAGCGGCGAAACCGGCGAGGCGATGAAGGGCACGCCCTACAATACCGGGCGCATGCGCGGCGTGTTGGACAAGGCGGCTGCAATGGCCGGCTGGGGGCGCAAGCTGCCATCGCGTCGCGGTTTGGGCATCGCCTTCCACTTCAGCCACTTGGGCTATTTCGCCAATGTGGTGGAAGCCAGCGTGGCCAATGATGGCGCAGTGAAGGTGCATCACGTGTGGGTGGCGGCTGATATCGGCAAGCACATCGTCAACCTGTCGGGCGCCGAGAACCAGGTGCAGGGCAGCGTGATCGACGCGCTGGGTGCGGCGCTGGGCCAGAAGATCACCTTTGCCGATGGTGCGGTGGAGCAGAAGAATTACGGCGATTTCCACCTCGCCCGCATGGACATTGCGCCGGCCGTGGATGTCGCTTTCCTCTCGACCGATTATCCGACCACGGGTTTGGGCGAGCCGGCCTATCCCAGCCTCGCACCGGCGCTGGCCGGCGCGATCTATCAGGCGACGGGCAAGCGCCTGCGCACCCTGCCGCTCGACACCAGCCAACTCACCGCGTGAGGCCACTATGAACATCCAGCTCAGCCGCCGCAATTTCCTGTTTGCCAGCGCGGCGGTGGGCGGCGGCCTTTATCTGGGCCTGTCGCCGGAGCGAGCCGATGCGGCAGAAGCCGGTCAGCTGAATGCCTGGGTGGTGATACCGGCCACAGGTCGCATCCGGATCATGGCCAGCAATCCGGAAGTGGGCCAGGGCATCCGCACCAGCCTGCCGATGGTGATCTGCGAAGAGCTGGACGCCGATTGGGCCGCCGTGGAGATCGTGCCAACGCTGGCCGACGCCAAGATCTATGGCCGGCAGGTGGCCGGCGGATCGCAGGCGATGCCGACGCAATATGAGCCGATGCGCCGGGTGGGCGCCGGCGCGCGGACGATGATCTTGGCAGCAGCAGCCGCCGCGTGGAATGTGCCGGTGGCAGAGTTGAGCACGGACAAGGGCCACGTCATCCACGGCACCAAGCGCGCGCCCTATGGCCAGTTCGCGGCTGCTGCTGCCGCGTTGCCAGCGCCCGACATGGCGAGCGTTGCCGTGAAGGACCCCAAGACCTTCCGTCTGATCGGCAGTTTCCAGCCCGGCGTGAACAACCGCGCCATCGTGGCCGGCAGCCAAGATTACGGCATTGATGCCGTGGTGCCCGGCATGATCCACGCCGCCTTCCACAAATCCGGCGTGCAGGGCGCCAAGGTGAAATCGGCCAATCTGGCGGCCATCAAGGCGATGGGCGGCGTGAAGGACGCCTTCATCGTGGCCGGCACCGAGGAATATGAAGGCCTCGCCAGCGGTGTCGCCATCTTGGCCGACACCACCTGGCATGCCGAGCGCGCCCGCGCGGCGCTGAAAGTGGAATGGAGCGACAGCCCCGCCGCCTTCCAGTCCACCGCCACTTGGGCCAAGTTGGCAGCGGAAGCCAAGGGCAAGCCGGCCGTCATGCCGATCCACGCCACGGGTGATGTGAGCGCGGCGATGGCCAAGGCCACCAAGCGCGTGGCGGCGGACTATGCCTATCCCTTCATCCCGCACGTGCCGATGGAGCCGATCAACTGCACGGCCCGCGTTGATGGCGACAAGGTTGAAATCTGGGCACCGACGCAGAATCCGGAGCCGGGCCGCGCTGCCGTGGCGAAGCTGCTGGGCGTGCCGCCAGAGAACGTCACCATCCACATGATGCGCGTTGGCGGTGGGTTCGGCCGGCGGCTGCAGAATGATTATATGGTGGAAGCGGCCGCCATCGCCAAGCAGGCCGGCCGGCCGGTGAAGCTGACCTGGACGCGCGAGGACGACATCACCCAGGATTTCCTGCGCCCCGGCGGCTGGCATTATCTCGAAGCCGGGCTGGACGCGCAGGGCCGCTGCATCGCGTGGGACAACCACTTCATCAGCTATGGCCGCGATGGCAAGTTCGCCCGCGCCGCTGGCATAGGGCCCACCGATTTCCCCGCCGGCATTATCGAGGATTTCCGGCTGGGCGCCACCGTGCTGCCGCTGATCCACACCACCGGATTCCTGCGCGCGCCGTCAAACAACGCCTTCGGCTTTGTCACCCAGTGCTTCATCGATGAACTGGCGCATGCTGCCGGCAAGGATCAGGTGCAGTTCCGCCGCGATTTCCTGGGCGCTCCCCGAATCATCGGCGATCCCAAGTCACGCGGGCCCTACAATACCGGCCGCATGCGGGCGGTGCTCGACAAGGCGGCCGCCATGGCCGGCTGGGGTCGCAAATTGCCCAAACGCACCGGGCTGGGCGTTGCCTTCCACTTCAGCCATCTGGGCTATTTCGCCAATGTGATCGAAGCCAGTGTGGCGGCAGACGGCACGGTGAAGGTGCACAAGGTTTGGGTGGCTGGCGATATCGGCCGCCAGATCGTCAATCCGGCCGGCGCGCTCAATCAGGTGCAGGGCAGCATCCTCGATGCGCTGGGCGCGTGCATGGGCCACGAAATCACCTTTGCCGATGGCGCCATCGAACAGCGCAATTTCGGCGACGTGCCGATGTTGCGCAACGAACAGATCCCGCCGATCGAAGTTGCCTTCCTTACCCCGGATTATCCGGTTACGGGACTGGGCGAGCCGGCCTATCCGGCGGTCGCGCCGGCGCTGGCCAATGCGATCTTTGCAGCAACCGGCGTGCGCCTGCGCAAATTGCCGCTGGATGTCAGCCAGTTGAAGGCCTGAGTCGTCACATTCTGGTCATGATGGATGGGCAAGCGGCAGTGATGCACCGTCTTGCCCTTCCCCTTCTGCTCCTCGCTGCCCCTGCCACCGCGCAGGATCTGCAAAGCTGGAACACGCTACTGGCCCAAGGCCCGGTGGACGGCAAATTGCTGCTGTGGGCCGAACTGCAGCCGCGCTTCACCAGCGATGTCGGCCGCTTGGGCCAATTCATCGCGCGCGGCGCGCTGGGCGTGCGGCTGAAGAACGACATCGATCTGCACGCCGGCTATCATTATCAGCACAACAACCCGGCGCCGGGCGTTTCCAGCGACGAACATCGGTTCTGGCAGCAGGTGATGGGACCGGTGCTGCGGCGCGAGAACGGCTTTGCGCTGATCACCCGCTGGCGGCTGGAACAGCGCACCTTTGAAGGCGCAAAGGACACCGGCTGGCGGCTGCGCATGTTGTGGCGGGCGCAGCAACCGCTAAACGGCAAGGGCAGCGCCGGGCCGCTGGTCTGGGCCGAAACCTTCGTGGCTTTCAACGGCACCGATTGGGGCGCACGCAGCGGGTTCGATCAACAGCGCGTGTTTGTCGGCTGGCTGCAACCCTTGGGCAAACGACTGAATTTCGAAGCCGGCTACATGCACCAGCATATCAATCGGCCCGGGCCCAACGCTGGCAACCATGTGCTCAACCTCACGCTCAACCGCCGGCTCGGTTGAGCCGGCGGCTGGCGCTGCGGGTTACTTCAACGTCTTCAGATACGCGATCACGTCCTTGCGCTTCTTGGCATCGGCGATGCCGGCAAAGGCCATCTTGGTCCCTTTCACATAGACCGCCGGCTTGGTGAGATAGGTATCGAGATTGGCCTCGGTCCAGCTGACGCCCTTGGCTTTCATGGCCGCCGAATAGCTGAAGCCGGCGACGCTGGCGGATTTGCGGCCCACCACGCCGGCCATTGATGGCCCAGTGCGGTTCTGGCCCTTCACCACGCTGTGGCAGGCCTTGCACTGCACGAAGGCCTTTTCACCGGCCTTGGCATCCTGCGCTGCCGCCGGGGCGGCCAGGGCCATTGCGGCCAGAGCGGTGGTGATGATGTTCGTCTTCATCGTGTTGTCTCCCTTGCTTGATCAATGATGGTCATGCTGCGCACTGGCAGCTGTTTCGGCCTTGAACGCCACGTCTACCGGCCCGGCCTTTTCAAACATCAACCGCGCCTTGATCATCTGGCCCGGCTGCACCGCCGCCTTCAGCCCGATGAACATCACATGCAGGCCACCGGGGGCAAAGCTGACCATGCCGCCCGCCGGAATCGGCACGCCGTCGGCCTGGGCTCGCATTTTCATGACGCCGCCCTCATTGAACGTGCCGTGGAGATCGGAACGATTGGATGCAGCGGTGCTGACAGACAGCAGCCGGTCTGCAGCCTTGCCCTTGTTGGTGATGGTCATGAAACCGGCGCCGGTTTTCGATACCGGGCTGGCCACGCGGATAATGGGATGATCGACCAGCAGCGCGCCGGCCTTGTATTCATGCGCCAGCGATGGCGCGGACAGGCCCAGCAAAAGGCCCGCAATTGGAATCAACTTCATGATGGTCTCCTGAAAACAGCATTGGCCGGGGGGAACCGGCTGCGGTGATCAGGCGAACGGCGGCCCCTGGCCGGGCGGGCGAGCGCGGTGGTGGCGGGCCATCTGCCGAACGGGCGGCGAGGCCGGCACCGGCAAAAGTGGCATGGCCAGCGGCAGCAGCAACAGCGCCGCCGTGGCCAGCAAAGGCCCCAGCGCCAGCCCAAAGGCGCAGAGTTGATCGTCGGCCGGTGCGGGCGTGCCTGGATCGGCAGGCAACACGGCACCGCTGCACAGGGTGATGGCCATGCCGCCGTTTCCCGTTGCCACCGGCATCCAGCCGGCCGGCAACAGCAGGCGCAGCGCCAACGCTGCCACGCAAATGGCGACAAAAATCAGACCGGACGAGCGGCGGTTCATGGCCGCTCTGTGCCAGCGCCGTTGCAGTCGGGCAACTCCGCAATCACCCTGATCAGCTGCCATCCAGCCCCAAGGCCTTCAAATCCGCCGTGGCGGCCGCCAAATCGGCATGGGCGACGATCTGGCGGAAGGCGGCATCCAATCGGCGCACCTGCGCATCGGCCGCGGCCTCCTCGCGCAGATTGACGACGAAGAAATCCGACGCGCCTTCCTGAAAGCGGCGGCGTTCGGCGCCAGCCATGGTGAGCGCACGGTCCTGTTCGTCGATGGCAATGCCCAGCAGCCGGCGCGACTGGCGGGCGGCGATGGACAGACCGGAGATCTCGATGCGGATCTGATCCTCGATGAAGCGGCGGCGTTGCTGGAAGCCATCCAGTTCGGCGCGCGTCTGCCCCAACCGACCACGCGCCAGGCGCTGCTGCAGCGGCACAGACAGGTTGAGCCCCACCATCGAGGCAGTGCCGGTGAACGGCCGTCCCGCAGTGCCGGCATCACCGACATATTGGTTCACCTCGGCCTTCACATCGAGGCGGGGCAGGAAGTTGTTGCGATCAAGCTGCAGCCTGGTGCGGGCCTGGGCGATGCGGACATCCACCACTTTTAGATCAGGCCGGTTTTCCAGCGCGGCCATCACGTCATCAGCCAACGGCAGCGGGTCACCGAGCCGGCGCGGCATACGTTCCGGGCCGGGCACGATCGGGTTGCCATCGGCATCGCGCCAGAACAGGGACAGGCTGACGGCTGCCACCTGCAACGCCTGTTCGGCTTGCACCACCAGGGTTTGCCGCCGCAGGATATTCTGCTCATTCTCGGTGAGCAGGATGGCCGGGCGCAGGCCTTCTGTGACCTGGCGCTTGAAACCGGCCTGGCGATCGAGCGCCAGTTGCAGCAGTCCTTTGAACACCGCCACGCGCTGACCGGCGATCACCCAGTTGTTGTAAGCGGTGATGGCGCGGGCCTGCACACCGATGGCAACCAGCAGCCGATCATTATCGGCCAGCACGACATCACCGGTGGCAATGGCGCGGTTGAATCGGCGTTCATCAATGTCGCGATCGCGCAGCAGCGCAAACATCGTACCAACGGTGAGACGGCCCAGCTGGGCGGTGTTGTTGCCTGATTGCGACGAGGAAAAGCTGCCGCGCGAAATGTCGTATCCGCCGTAGACGGAGCCGCCGTTGGTGGCCAGCGGCTGCGACAGGCGGAAGCCGGCTTCGGCGCCATCATAGAAGCCCGTTGGCCGGGCTTCGGCGTTGGCACTGAACAACGTATCGAAGGCGCCTTCGGTGGTGAGCACGCGGCTTTCCGCACCGCGCACCCGCGCCAGGGCTTCCAGCACTTGCGGTGCGTGGAAACGGCTGGCGGCCAGTACCTCGCCCAGTTCGAGCGGGGCGCTGGCGGCCGGCAGCGGCTGTGCGGCGTCTCGGGCATCGGCCTCCAGCTGGCGCCGGTTGCTGGGCTGCGGCTGATCTGGCTGCTGGGCCGCCACAGGGAGGGCCGCCAGCAGCAGCGCCAGCAATCCGGCCTTACTTGGCAGACGCGGACGCATCACTGCCCTTTGCCGCCTTCACCTCGCCGTTCATCGCCGGTTCGGCGCCGGGGCGGGTAAACTGCAGCGGGAAATCGTTGAGCAGCCGCCACAGTTCGAACCAGATCGGCACGGTGTTCATCTGGACCCAGCCGCGCACCTTGGCACCCAGCCGTACGGCGCGTTCGTCCGGCCACGGATCACGGTCCGGGCTTTCGGTGACAAGGATGCGGAACAGGCCGTTGGGCGACGCGTTGAGATCAACCGCGGCGACCTGGCCATCGAAGAAGCCCTTGGCCACCGAAGGCCAGCCGGAAAACTGGATCGCCGGCCAGCCTTCGAATTCCATGCGCACGCGGCGGCCAACATGGATCAAGGGGATATCGCGGCCATCCATGTACAGCTCCACCACCCGGCGCGACTGTTCGGGCACGAAGGTGGCGAGCACGTCGCCCTGCTTGACGATGGTGGCGCTATCGATGCTGGTCACCCGCATGATGCGGCCATTGCGCGGGGCGCGGATCACTTGTTCCGACTGGCGGCGCAGGTTGACGTCGATCTTGTTGATGTCCGCCCGCTGGGACGCGATCTTGGCGCGGAATTCCGCCACCTTGATCTGGGCCAGTTCCATGTCGCGCCGGGCGGCCAGACCTTCGCCATAAAGCGTCGTCATGCGCTTCACGTCGCGCTGAGCGGTGGCGCTGGCGGCTTCGGTGGCGGCGATTTCCGCCACTTTCTGGGCGCGTTCGGCTTGCAGCCGGCTCAGGAAATCGGGATCCAGGTCGATCACCCGGGCGATGGGATCGCCGGCCTTCACCTGGGCACCATCGGTGACGAACCAGCGATCGAGCCGACCGGGCACCAGCGCGGAGATATTCTGCTGCCGGTCGCGCGGATCATAGGCGATCACGCTGCCTGTGCCCTGTGCCGTCTGCACCCAGGGCGTCAGGATGATGAAGGCCAGAAAGGCGATGATGCCGATCACCACCAATCGGGCAAAATTGCGCATCACCGGCGGAGGATTGAGGCCGCGCAAGGTGGCAAAATGGCCGTCGGGCAAGCTGGTGCGATCAGTCGCCATCAACGGTCTCCCGGCCGGCGGCGGCGCGCAGGCCATCGAAGGTGCCACGATCTCGGGTGATCAGCTGGCGATCAAGGCCCAGCCACAAATAGCCATCCAGCACCAGATCTTCGGGCCGGTTGCTGAAATAGAGAATGGTGGTCTGGG
Source organism: Sphingomonadales bacterium 32-65-25 (assembly GCA_002280855.1). Taxonomy (GTDB): domain Bacteria; phylum Pseudomonadota; class Alphaproteobacteria; order Sphingomonadales; family Sphingomonadaceae; genus Sandarakinorhabdus. The sequence continues at coordinate 321,549 of NCEU01000003.1, forward strand.
TGTCACGGAAATGATCGAACACCGCCTTCAGCCGCGCGCGCGCCACCGTGTCGAACAGCGGCGACAACACCAGGATGCGCGGTTCCGACAGGATCGCGGCCGCCAGTTTCAGCTGCATCATCTTGGCCACGGTGAACGGTGCGCCGGTGGACGAAAGGCGCGTGTGCAGGCCATCGGGCAGCAGCGCCAGTCGGTCTTCCAGGCCCACCAGCTTCAAGGCCGCCATCTGGTCTGCGGCATTCTTGGCCGGGTTGGCCAGGCGCAGATAATCGGCAATGGTCGATTCCACGATGGCAGCCCGATCGAGCACGGCGATATCGGAGCGCAGCGCCAGCGGGTCCATCAGCGCGATATCGACCCCGCCCAGCGTAATGAGGCCCGATTGCGGCTTTTCCAGCCGCTTCAGCAGATCGGCAAATTCGCGTTCCATGCCCGGAACGCCCTGGCAGACGAGACGGCTGCCGGCAGCGATCTGCAGATTCACCGTGGCCCCGCCGACCGGCAGGGCAAAACGCACCTGGCTCATTTCCAGCGCGCCGCCGCTGGGCGCCGCCAGGCCGGCAACCGGCTTGGCTTCCTGCTTCAGGCCATAAAGCAGGGACAGTTCCTCGATGGAGGCGACAAGATCGTACCAGTCGTCGAGATAGGAATAGAGGCTGTTCATGCCGGCAAACACGCCGGACAGGATGAGCTCGGCCGCCACCAATTGCCCGATGGACAATTGTTCCTGGATGACCAGCCAGCCACCCAGCGCCAGCAGGCCCGCCGACGCTGCGGCATAGAGGAAATAGAAGGCGATGGTCTGCGGGAACTGGTAGGCGAAATGATCGGCATGGGCCTTCACATAATTGGCCGTCACCCGCTCTGCCCCGTCCAGCGCATAATCAATGTGTCGCGCCGATTTGTAGAAGCCGTTGGACGCGCCCACAGTTTCGATGAAATGCGCGGCGTTGTATTTTTCATGAGACAGGATGATCGAGGTTTTCATCGCGCCCTTCGACCAGATCGCCCACACCGCCCACAACAGCGCGATCAGCACCAGGTTGAAGGCCAGGAAAAACGGGTGATAGAAACTGGTGACAACGAACCCGACGATCATGCTCAGGATGATGGTGAAACCGCCGATCAGCAGCGACGGCACTGCCTTTTGCATGTTCACCAGTTCGAAATAGCGGTTGAACAGATCGAAGCGGCGATCATCCTGAAAGAAGGGATCAGCCGCGTTGATCGCCCGCATCGTCACATCGGCAACCAGCCGCGCCATGAAGCGACGGCGATAGAGTTCCATCAGGTGGATGCGCAGCACCGACAGCAGGCCCGACACGATGAGCAGACCGAACAGGATGGCGGCCAGGGTGAACAACGGCACCGGCAGCGCGGTGTTGGCGATACTGTTGATGAGCAACTGCACGGAAATCGGCGTGGCAAGGCCAAGCACGGCGATACCAACGCCATAGATGATCGCCAGCCAGAAATAATTCTTTTCCGGCCAGAGGATGTCCTTCATCCAGCTGTACACCAGCTGGTTCAAGTCCATCTTCACAAGATCCTTGGCGGCCATGTTTCTCCTGTCACCTGTGGCGGGCAACGACGGCCCATGTAGGGGCAGGCCGCTGCGATGCCAAGGCGGGCTGCGCGAAAAAATTACGCCGCCGTAATGTTATCCCTTCTTACGCCAGCTTGGGCTAGCACAGAACGGTCCGCATCAGGCATCGGCCAACTGCCGCAGGCCAGTGGCAAGGCGATCGGCAATCTCGTCGATCTGTGCTTCACTGATGATCAGCGGCGGCGACAGCGCGATGATGTCGCCGGTGACGCGGATCAGCAGGCCCGAATCGAACATGGCGCGGAAAATCTCCTGTCCGCGCACCCCAGGCAGGCCGGGCCGGGGACCCAGCTCGATGGCGCCGACCAGGCCGAAATTGCGGATGTCGATCACGTGCGGCAGGCCGGCAAGGCTGTGCATCGCCGCTTCCCAATGGCTTTCCAGCGCGCGGGCGCGGGCGAACAGGCCTTCGTTGGCATAAAGATCAATCGTGGCGATGCCAGCGGCGCAGGCCAGCGCGTGGCTGGAATAAGTATAGCCGTGGAACAATTCGATCCCCGGCACATCGCCGGGCGCATCGACGATGGCGTCATGAACATGGCGGGCTGCCGCCACCGCGCCCATCGGCACGGCAGCGTTGGTGAGGCCCTTGGCGAGGCAGATGATGTCGGGCGTGACGCCGAAGCGTTCAGCGGCAGTGGCCGCGCCGATGCGGCCGAAACCGGTGATCACTTCATCGAAGATCAGCAGGATGCCATGTTGCGCCGTGATCGACCGAAGCCGTTCCAGATAACCGACCGGCGGCACCAGCACGCCGGTGGAGCCGGCCAGCGGCTCGACGATGACGGCGGCGATGGTATCGGGGCCGTGCAGGGCGATCAGCGCCTCAAGCCGGTCGGCAAAGTCGGCGCCATGGGCCGGCTGGCCCTTGCTGAACGCGTTGCGCGCTGGATCGTGCGTGTGCGGCAGGTGATCGGTTCCGGGCAAGCCGGTCCCGAAGGTGCGGCGGTTGGTGACGATGCCGCCCACCGAAATGCCGCCAAAACCGGTGCCGTGATAGCCGCGTTCCCGCCCGATCAGGCGGATGCGCTGGCCCTGGCCCTTGGCCCGCCAATAGGCCAACGCGATCTTGAGCGCGGTATCGACGCTTTCGGAGCCCGAGTTGGTGAAGAAGATCCGGTCCAACCCTTCGGGCATGATCCCGGCAACCCGGGAGGCAAGCTGGAAGGCCAGCGGATGGCCCAACTGGAAGGTGGGCGCATAATCGAGCACTGCGGCCTGCTGCTGGATCGCCTTGACGATGGGTTCACGGCCATGACCGGCGTTCACGCACCACAGGCCAGCGGTGCCATCCAGCACGCGGCGGCCATCGGCGGTGGTGTAATGCATGTCCTGCGCGGCCACCATCAGGCGCGGATTGGCCTTGAAATAGCGGTTGTCGGTGAACGGCATCCACAAGGACGACAGGTCGTTGGGCGCAACACTGGCCATGACGGCGATCCCCCTTCTCAGGCCCGGGCGAGCAGTTTCTCGATCTGGCTGCCCAGCGCTTCCGGCTTGGTGGCCGGCGCAAAACGTTCCTGCACCTGGCCTTTGCTGTCGACGAGGAACTTGGTGAAGTTCCACTTCACCGCCTCGCTGCCGAGCAAGCCGGGCGCCTGCTTCTTCAGCAGTTGGAACAAGGGGTGGGCCTGGTCGCCATTCACGTCGATCTTGGCGAACAGGGGAAAGTCCACATCATAGGTGAGCTTGCAGAAATTGGCGATCTCGCTGGCATCACCGGGTTCCTGCGCGCCGAACTGGTTGCAGGGGAAGCCGAGCACGGCAAAACCCTTGGGGCCATATTTCTTGTGCAGCGCTTCCAGCCCGTCATACTGCGGCGTGAACCCGCACTTGCTGGCGGTGTTGACGATCAGCAGCACCTTGCCTTCGAAATCCTTCATGGAAATCTCGCGGCCATCGATGGTCTTGGCGCTGAAATCATAAACGGTCGTCATGTACGCTTCCCTTCAGGGCTGATGCCGCCCGGCCAAGGCTGCCGCAAAATGCCGGCGACACAGGGCCACATAGCGATCATTGCCACCAATCTCGGTCTGCTGGCCAGAGGCCACCGGCTTGCCCTGCCCGTCAATACGCAAGTTCATCGTCGCCTTGCGGCCACAGGCGCACACCGCTTTCAGCTCGGTCAACGTATCGGCAATCGCCAGCAACCACTGGCTGCCCGGAAACAGATTGCCCAGAAAATCGGTGCGCAGGCCATAGCAGAGCACGGGGATGCCCAGATCATCGGCGACATGCGCCAGCTGCCAGACCTGGTCCTTGGTCAGGAACTGGGCTTCATCGACCAGCACGCAATTGAGCGTGCCCACCGCATGCGCGCTGGCCACGGCAGCAAACAGATCGGTTTCGGGAGCAAACATGTCGGCCGGCGCTGATAGTCCGATGCGCGAAGCGATGATGCCCTGCCCGGCCCGATCATCGATAGCAGCGGTAAACAGCATCGTATGCATGCCGCGCTCACGATAGTTGAAGCTGGCCTGCAGCAGCACCGTCGATTTGCCGGCGTTCATCGAGGCATAGTAGAAATAGAGCTTGGCCACGCACGTTCTTTGCGCGTGGCCAAGCCATTTGGTCAACGGGCTGGTTAGCGATTGCCGCCGATGAGATCGCCCAGTTCGCCGAGCACGCTGCCCTCGCCGCGGTTCTGGCCGCGGCCCATGGCGGCCTGCATCATGCGGCCGGCCAGTCGGCTGAACGGCAGCGACTGGATCCACACCTTGCCCGGCCCGGTGAGGCGGGCGAAGAACACGCCTTCACCGCCGAACAGCATGGATTTGACTCCGCCAACGCTTTCCAGATCGAAGTTCACTGATGGCGTGAAGGCCGCCACGCAGCCGGTATCAACATGCAGCACCTCTCCCGGCGCCAGCGTGCGCTCGATCACGGTTCCGCCCATTTGCACGAACACCCAGCCATCGCCTTCCAGCTTCTGCATGATGAAACCTTCACCGCCGAACAGCCCGGTCATCACCTTGCGCTGGAAGGCAATGCCGATGGAAACGCCCTTGGCCGCCGCCAGGAACGCATCCTTCTGGCAGATCAGCGTGCCGCCAATGCTGTCCAGCTTGAGCGGCAGGATATGGCCGGGAGTGGGCGCGCCAAAGGCAACGCGCGCCTTGCCGGCGCCATTGTGGGTGTAAACCGTGGTGAACAGGCTTTCGCCGGTGAGCAGCCGCTTGCCTGCCCCCATCAGCGCGCCCATGAAGCCGCCGCTTTGTCCGCCGCCATCGCCAAACACGGTGGTCATACCGATGGCGGCATCCTTCCACACCATGGCGCCGGCTTCGGCCACGGCGCTTTCGCCGGGATCGAGCTCGATCTCGACAAACTGCAGTTCGTGGCCCTTGATCTCGAAATCGATGTCGTCGGCGATGCCGGTGGCGCGGCTGTGCTGCCAGGGGTTGGCCATGAGACTCTCCTTTTAATGCTGGCAGCAATGTAGGCGCGGTGTGTTGCGTCGCCAAGACGCCCGCACAACAAAACTTGCGCGGCCCAGCATGCCCGCGCCATACACGCCGCCATGAAGCCTTTGCCCCTCCTCGCGCTCCTGCTCGCCACCGCCACTCCAGCCCTCGCCGCCGAGGCCGAGGACGCGCTGATCACCGTTACCGGCAAGGGCCTGAAGGACCTGCCCGGCGATGCCGCGCTGTCGTTGATCGTGATCGACCGGGAGCGCATTCTGAACACCGGATCGAACCGGCTGGAATCGGTGCTCGCCGATATCGCCGGCCAGCAGCAGTTCCGCCGGTCGGACAGCCGGTCTGCCAACGCCACGTCACAGGGCATCACCTTGCGCGGTCTGGGCGGCAATGCCTCATCCCGCGCGCTGCTGGTGCTGGATGGCGTGCCGCAGGCCGATCCGTTCGGCGGCTGGGTGGCGTTTCCAGCCTATGCCACCGGGCGGCTCGATCGCATCCGGGTGACGCGCGGCGGCGGCTCCGGATACTGGGGCCCGGGCGCGCTGGCTGGCACCATCGAGCTGGAATCGGTGGGCGGCGCCGCGGTGCGGCCGTTCGATGGCGCCATCGCCTATGGCAGCCGCAACAGCCTGGATGCGCAAGGCGCGCTGGGCCTGACCCGCGACAAGGGCTTTGCGACGCTGTCTGCCGCCTATGGCCGTGGTGATGGCTTCATCCCCATCGTCGAACGCAATCGCGGCCCGGTCGATCGGGCGGCGCCCTATGAACAGGCCAGCGCAGCCTTGCGCGCCGTGGTCGAAATCGCCGCCGATACCGAAGCCCAGGTGACCGCCAACGCCTTCACCGACAGTCGTGAGCGCGGCACCGATTTTTCGCGCAACACGTCCGAAGGCGTCGATGGCGCGCTTCGGCTGGTGGGGCGCGGGCGCTGGGGCTGGCAGGCGCTGGCCTATGTGCAAACGCGCAATTTCACCTCCGATTTCGCCGCCGTGAACGCCGCGCGCACCAGCGTTTCCCAGAGCCTGGCCCAATATGACACGCCGGCCACCGGCTGGGGCGGCCGGCTGGAGATCGCACCGCCGGTTGGTGACGGCGTCTCGCTGCGGCTGGGCGCCGATACGCGGCAATTGACTGGCGAAACCAACGAGCTTTTCACCTACGTCAACGCCGCGCCGACCCGCCAGCGCGAGGCCGGCGGCCGCACCGGCAACAGCGGGTTGTTCGTCGATGCCAGTATCGAACGCGGCATCGTCACGGCTACGGCATCGGCCCGCATCGACTGGTGGACGATCAAGGACGGCCGCCTGCTGGAAACCACCATCGCCACCAACGCGCCGTTCACGAGCCTGCTGTTTGCCGATCGTTCCGGCCATGAATTCACCGGCCGCGTTGGCCTGGCGGTGAAGCCCGCCGATTGGCTGGCCCTGCGCGGTGCCGCCTATCGCGGCTGGCGGCTGCCCACATTGAACGAACTCTATCGCCCATTCCGTGTTGGCCCCGACGCCACGGCCGCCAATGCCCTGCTCAGCCCTGAACGGGTGACGGGTGTTGATCTGGGCTTCACGCTCAAGCCGGCAGATGGTTTCGAGATCGGCGTAACCGGTTTCTGGAACCGCATGGACGACACCATCGCCAACGTCACCCAAGGGCGCGGGCCGGGCAGCTTCCCCGGCGTCGGCTTCGTGGCGGCCGGCGGCTTTTATCGCCAGCGCCAGAATCTCGACGCGTTGGAGGTGTGGGGCTGGGAAGTGGATGCGAAGCTGCAGCGCGGCGACTTCGGGCTGACCGCGAGCTGGAGCCATGTCGATCCCACCATCGCCGCCACCGGTGCCGCCGCACCCCTGGATGGTCTGCGCCCGGCGCAGACCCCGCGCGATCAATTCTCCGGCACCATCGACTACACCGGCAGCCTGTTCACCGCGTCGGCCACGCTGCGCCACATCGCCAGCCAATTCGAGGATGACCAGAACAGTCGCAGCCTGAATGCCGCCACCATGGTCGATGCGCTGCTGCTGGTGCCACTGATCAAGGGCTTTGCCATCGAAGGCCGGGTGGAAAACCTGTTCGACGCCGAAGTGCAGGCAGCACTTTCGGGCACCGGCGTTGTGGAACGCGCCCTGCCCCGCACCTTCTGGGTGGGCGCGCGCGTTTCGTTCTGACCGGGTGAACCCCGTATCGACGTGTGTATGATGCGTGCCTAGCGTGTGCCGGCACCAATGGAGACACGCCGCATGACCCGTTACAGCAAGGTTGCCATCACGCTACACTGGCTGATGGCCCTGATGATCATCGGCAATCTGGCCGGCGGCTTCCTGCATGATTTCATCCCGCGGGGCAGCCCGGAACGCGCGTTCGTGATGGGCCTGCACGCCAGTTTCGGCCTGACGCTGATTGCGCTGACGCTGGTGCGGCTGGGCTGGCGCCTGGCCAATCCGCCGCCGCCGCTGCCCGCCTATTTCACCGGCGGCGAGCGCCTGCTGGCCAAGGCCGCGCACTGGGCCTTTTATGCCGCCATGCTGGCGCTGCCCATGTCAGGCTGGCTGATGGCGGAGCGCAACGAGCGGCCGCTGCTGTATTTCTTCGCCGTGGACGTGCCCAAGGCCGGGATCGGCAAGCCGCTGGCCGAGACTTTCAACGAACTGCACGAGATCTTGGGCTGGGCCATGCTGGCGCTGCTGGCGCTGCACATCGTTGGCATCATCAAGCATCTGGTGATGGATCGCGACAATCTGATGCCGCGCATGGGTGTGGGCAAACCGCGCGCTTGACGCTGCCGCCCTGCCCCCGTCACACAGGCGCATGGCCGACACGATCAAGCTGCACGAAAGCTGGCGCGCGCCGCTGGCGGATGCCTTCGCCTCGCCGTCGATGGCGGCGTTGCAGGCTTTCCTGTTGACCGAGAAAGCCGCCGGCAAGACGATTTTCCCCAACGGCAGCGAGTGGTTCCGCGCCCTTGATCTGACGCCGCTTGATGCAGTGCGTGTGGTGATCCTGGGGCAAGACCCCTATCACGGCCCCGGCCAGGCGCATGGGCTGGCGTTTTCCGTGCGCCCCGGTGTGCGGGTGCCGCCCAGCCTGGTGAATATCTACAAGGAACTGCAATCCGATCTTGGTATCGCGCCGGCGCGGCATGGCTTCCTTGAGCATTGGGCGCGGCAGGGCGTGTTGCTGCTCAACACCAGCCTGACGGTGGAACAGGGCCTTGCCGCCAGCCACAAGGGCCGCGGCTGGGAAGCGTTCACCGATGCGGTGATCCGTCTGGTGGCGGAACGGGAGCAACGCTGCGCCTTCCTGCTGTGGGGCAGCCACGCCCAGAAAAAGGCTGGCTTTGTTGATGGCAGCCGGCACCTGGTGCTGAAAGCCCCGCACCCCTCGCCGCTCTCCGCCCACAATGGTTTCTTTGGCTGCCGCCATTTTTCCCGCACAAACGCCTGGCTGGAAGCGCAATGGCTGCCACCGATTGATTGGGCGCTGCCGCCGGTGTAGCCGATGGCTAAGATGAGGCACACTTACCCTGTCCCCACACCGGCGCTCCTCGCCGTTCTATTGCTTTGCGCCGCCCCCGCGTTTGCGCAGCCAGAAGCCTGCGAACTGCATGTCTGGCCGACCAATCAGCATGTGGTCACACAGAATTTCATGGACAAGGGCCAGCTCGGGCTTGTCGGCGATATCGTCAACAGCACGATGCAACTTGCGTCACCGCAGTATGCGGAAGCAGCGCTCAAGGCAGACCTTGCCCCCGATGTTCAGCAAGCACTGATGCGGGACACCGATCTTGCCGCCCTGTTCAAGTTGGCGGGCCATCGCCTGGTTTTCCACCCGCCCGAAACGGCGCCGATCTGGACGCTGGACGCCTTGAAGAAGCCCGACCGGTTGGCGCCGGATACGCCGGCTTGCTATGCCGAGCTGGCGTTCATCTCGCTCCAGTATTTGCGGGAACCGATGCGATCCCGGCTGCGCAGTTTCGTGCGCTATCGGGAATATGATGCCAGCGGCAAGCTGCGCGCCAAGCTGCTCGACACCACGGCAACGCCGGCCGCGAACTTTCCCCCCAGGCAGCCGGAGGAGCGCGCGGCCGCAACGGCGGGCTTGCAGCGGGCGTTTCGCGACAATCTGGCCAAGCTGGCGCATGACAAGTTGAAGCGCTGAGCGATGCGGTGCAGGCTTGCGGGTCTTAAATTGAGGGGAATGGCATGACGAACCGGCGTGCGGCACTTTACTTCCTGGCGCTGGCGGCGGCCGCACCGGCGCTGGCCCAAACCGGCCCGCTATTCACCGATCCGCCTGCCACCGCCTCCCCGCGCGCCCGCATGGAGGTGCTGCACATCCCTTCGGGCGGGGTGGAGATCAACGGTGTGGCCTATCTGGCGGCAGGGCCGGGGCCGCATCCAACCATCGTCATCTGCCACGGCTGGCCCGGCAACGAGAAGAATCTCGATCTGGCCCAAGCGCTGCGCCGGGCCGGATGGAACGCCATCACGTTCAATTATCGCGGTGCTTGGGGCAGCCCCGGCGCTTTCCGCTTTGGCCAAAACCCGGAGGACGCCAAGGCCGTACTGGCCATGCTGCGCAAGCCGGAGGTGGCGGCAAAACTGGGCATCGACACTCGCCGCATCGTGCTGGCCGGGCACAGCATGGGCGGCTGGGTTACGGGGATGGTCGCATCCGAAGATCAGGCATTGGCCGGCGCCATCCTGATTTCGGCGGCCAACATGGGCATGCTGCCGCAATTGCTGGGCGATCGGCTGGAAGCTCAGGCCGCCGGCAACAGCGAAGCCCTGGCCGGCACCTCCCCCACGATCCAGGCCATCGAATTGCGCGCGCAGGCCGCCGCCTTCGATCTGCGCCCACGCGCCACCGGCCTCGTCCGCCAGCCGCTGCTGGTGCTGACGTCAGATGATGGCCTGAAACCCGCCACGGATCCGCTGGTCGCCGCCGCCCGTGCCGCCGGTGGCAAGGTGACGGAAGGCCATCAGGCCACCGATCACAGCTGGTCCGACGCCCGCATCGCACTTGCAACCCGCATCCATGATTGGCTTGAAACCTTGCCCGCCCGCCGCTGAAGCGCGGGCCGGGGGCACTCAAGTTGTGGCCGGAGGCACAAGGACGGTGATTTGCTGGTCGGGTTCGGTATGGGAAAGCGAAAGATCTGGCGATGATTGGCCTGCGGCTTCGACATGAAAGAGGCCGAGCGGCAGGCCGTCGAACAGCACATAGCCTTCGAAATCGGTGACGCCGCGTGCGACAGGGTTGCCGCGCGCATCGTGCAGGGTGACAGGCACACCGGAACGCGGCGTGCGAGCGGTTCCGGTGACCAGCAGTATCTGGGCCTCGATGCTACCGGTCGGCTGCAAGGGGATGGCCAGGGTGCGGACTTCGCCAGGGCGCAGGCGCAGCCGATCGCCGGGGCGCGCGGGCCGGAGGCTGAAATCGGGCAGCGATGCCAGCTGGGTTTCCACGTCCACCGGCAGGCCGGTCGGCAGACCGCGTAGCAGCACGTGGCCATCGCCGCCGGTTGTTTCGCTGCGCAGGCTGTTGCCAACGATGAAGCGCCCATTCGGCACCGCTGCCTCGCCGGCATCGCGCTGGTTGTCGCCATCATCATCGATGAACAGATCGGCCAGCACGGCACCACTGCGGGTGAGGCCAGCCGGTGCCGCATGCCAGCGGCCCGCGCCCTGCCACAGGCCCACCACCAGGCCCAAGCCCAGGCGCCAGCCATCGGCGGCACGGGAGAGGCCGGCGGATAGGCCAAAGGCACCCAGCCGCTGGTTCCAGGCCAGCCCGCCGCTCAACCGCCGCCGGTCAGTCTGCCAGCCCATATCCAGACTGATCGTGCCGCTACCCGTGCGGCGGACGGCCGAAATATTGCCGCCGCCCAGCCGCCAGCCACCCGCCAGCACCGCATCCAAGCCGCCGCGCAACCGCCATGGACCATTTGTGGCGGCCATCCCCAGCGTGGCGCCGCCCTGCCAGCCAGCGACGCCCTGCCGGATCAGCCCCAACCCGACATTGGCCTGCAACTTGGCCAGCGGCAACGCCACCCTGCCACCAATGGCTTGCTGGTGACCGCCGCCGCGCCGTGCCGCCGATTGCAGGCGCAATTGCCACGGCAAGCTTGACCGCCCCAGCGCCAGCCGGCCCGTGCCGGACAGGCTGGCCAGACCGGCGAATTCGCGCACTGGCGGTGCCTGTGCCGGTCCGGCATCGCGGCCGTGCCGGGCCAGGTCGAGCAGCAGATCGGTTGCACCCACTCGTCGTGCCAGCCGCAGCGCGCTGCCCAGGCCGCCTTTGCCATCACGAGCCAGCGTGGCCGCCCACAAGGTCCCGCCATGGGCACCGTGCATGCCCAGCGACAGCGCCGGGTTGCCGGCCAGCGGCGCGCGCAGCCCAAAACGGGCTGTAAGTGCCGGTGCCAACCCCCAACCCAATGTCGCAAAGGCCGCAGCGCCGCTGGCCGTGCGTTGCGGCGCTGCACCCAGCAAGGGGGTGCCGCCGTCGACGAAGCCGATGCTGTAATCCACCTCGTTCTCGGCATTCATCTCGGTTCCGATCAGGCGGGTGAAGGCCTGTTCGCTGCTCTCGCCATGCGGCCCATAGAGCCGTACCACCCAGCGATTCTCGCCCAGCCGCACCGGCAGCCGGGCAAAGCGCCATTGCCCGGCGGCATCGGCGTCGCGCGTTGCGTCCACCAAGCGGTCTTCGTGCCACAGTTCGGCTTCCCAGCCGGCCGGCAGCGGGCCAAACAGATCGATTTCATCAACCAGATCTGCGCGCCACGGCGGGCGGGAGGAGACCAGCAAGCCGCGGCCCGAAAGCGCATCGGCGATCAGCGGCTGGGCAGGGCTGGCGATATCGCCGATGGCAAGGCTGCGCGCCGCCATTGGCCCGAGCAGATCAGGCGTCTCGCGCGCGTCCGAAAGCGTGAAGCCCGCTGTTGGCGCCGCCCGCCCGGAAAGGCCGAGCCCGGCGTGGGCCGAAAGACCGAACAGTTCCCCGCTGGCTTGCACGCTGGCGGAAGCATCGCTGCCGGTTGCGGCCTGCACCAGCCCGGCTGCCAGATCCAGGCTCCACAATCGCGCCAGCGCCGATGGGCGCGGTACCAGTGGAAAGGCCGGTCGAAGGGCTTCCGGATGCAGCCGGGCCTGACGTTCGGCGCGCGCCAGCCGCATCAACACCGGCAGCGGCGCGCGCGCCTCCACCAGCAGTCGCTGGCTCACAGGATCGTGGTTGATGGCCAGCGGCAGCAATCCGGCCAGTGTGGTCAACGGCAGGCACGGTCCGCTCGGGCTGGCCAGCAAGACGGCAGCCGGCACGACAATTGTGCGGCGCGGTTCCGGCAGGGTTACGGTGATGCTGCCATCGCCCCCGGTGTTGTGCAGCAGTTCCAGCGCGTCGAGCAGGGGAACGGCCGCCACGCAGGCACCCTGACCCGGCCCCAGATCATGCAGCGGCAGCGCATCGGCCAGCCGCTGACCCTGCGCGAAAAGGCCGGGCAGGGCCAGGCCATCGCTGGCCTTGCCGGCCCGTTCGGCGGCGGGATCGGTGCCGAACAATTGGTCGAACAGGCCGGGTTCGGCGGGCGGCGCCGCTGCCGCTGATGTGGCCGCGAGCGTGGCCAGCAGCAAGACCGCAAGCCACCACCCGCCGGCGGGCAGGCGGCGGCGCATGGACAGGATTCCAAATGCAGAGCGGTCAGAGCTGGGCGGTCAGGCTGGCCAGCAGCGTGCCGGCCAACGCCGGTTCAGCACTGTCGGTGGAGACATAGCTGATCCGTACCCGCTTGCCGGCCAACCGCGCCCGCACGTCGACCGGCAACGGCAGGATCACGTTGCGGCTGGTGTTGGGCGTATAGATCGCCACGCCGCGCACCAGCCAGGCCGGCTGCTTTTCGCCCTCCACTGTCAGGCTGATGTCGCCATAGGTTGAGCGTGTGCCCTGACGCGCCAGCTTCACCACCAGCTGGTTTTCCGGCGCGCCCGAAAGCGTGGCGGCATCAACCGTCACGCTGGCTGCCAGCGTGCCGATCCTGAGGATCACCGGCACGGTGAGGGAGCGGATGGCAATCAGTTCGATCGACAGGCTGTTATCAGTGCCGGCCGGCGCGGGCACCTGGGATCGCCCGGCGCTCACAGGTGCCGACATCAGGCGCAGATGGCTGCGATATTCGCCGGGCGCCAGATCGGCTGGGGCCGTAGCCATTATGCGCACCACTTGGCGGGCACCGGGCTCCAGCACCAGTTGTCGGGGCGAGAAACGCAACTTGTCGGCGGCAAAACTCTCGCCGGGCTGGGGCGTGTCCGCCGCTTCCAGCCCGCCATCGGCGCGCATGCGCCGGTTTTCGAGCGCCAACCGGAAGGCGGCCGTTTCTGTACCCTTGTTGACCAGCACCAATTCGGCCGAACGGGTGGCGGGGGTAAGGATGACGCGGGTGGGTGCGATCAGCAGTTCGGCCGCAGCCGGAACGCCGAACAACGCGGCAAGGACGGCCACAACGGGCAGGAACTTCATGGAACAGACCTTGGGATGACAGGGGTTGGTCTGGAAACGGGCATTGCTGGCTGGGGGGGGCGAGTGCCCGGCGGCAAAGCCACCGGATTGGGCGCCGGGGGACGGCCAACCATTTTGGGCTGGCCGCCAGGCACCGTTCCCCCCTGCCGTGCAACTTTTACTGATACTCGACCGCGACAGTGAAGCTGCCCTGGTACTTCCCAGCTTCCTGGCGCGCCGCAACTTCGAGCGTGCCGCCCACGGTGAAGCTGTCTTCGCCCTTCAGCAACTGGCCCTTATCCTTGGAGCCGGTGAAATCGGCCACGCGCATGGCGGTGCCGTTCTCATTCACGATCTTGATCTCGTTAGGCAGCGAGATGGTGTAGAAGGCATCAGCTTCACCGGTCACGGCAAAGGCGGCGGCGGTGTGGTCGCTGGTCAGGCAGGTCAGCGCCGGGCCGCAGTCGCGGCTGCCGTCGGCGGCCACGGCAACCTTGTCACTCACTGTCGTCGACGGGGCGATGGTGCCGAAATAGAGATCGGCGGTGCGGCTGATTTCCAGCGGCGCAATGATCTTGGCGCCAGCGCCGGCATCGGCGGTGGCAGCAGCGGCGGCGCCAGCGGCGGCCAGGGCGATCAGGGCGGTGGCCCCGGCAAGAATCATGTTCTTCATGGGTAATTTCCTCTACATAACAGTTGTTTAGGCCAGCGGCAGGGTGCAGCGGCTGGAGCGTTCATTAGGCGTTAATTTTAACATTGTCTGTTGCCCGGGCGGATGGTGGTGGCCTGCGGAGGTATGGCGCTCATGCTGGAATCGGGCATGGCGTGGCTCCGATTGGATATCAGGCGGCCAAATTGGATGCTGTTCACTATACCAAAGTATAGCAGCGCCTCGCCGTCAGGAGGGGGTTCGTGCTTCCGCGGCTCGCATGGCAATGTTAACTTTCTGGTGATACGTAAATTTTAATGATAGATTTTGCCACGCCACCCGTACTGCTTGACGAAACGCAGCGCCTTGCGGCCCTGCGGGCGCTGGCTGTGCTTGATACACCGCCCGATCCGGCACTGGATGTGATCACCCGCCTGGCCGCTGACCGGTTTGATGCCGAGATCGCGTTGATCAGCTTGGTTGACGAGCACCGGCAGTGGTTCAAATCCCGCCACGGCCTTGATGCCTGCGAAACCCCGCGGGCCGACAGTTTTTGTGCGCACAGCATCACCAGTGACGACGTGATGGTGGTTCCGGATGCCACAGCCGATCCGCGCTTCGCCGCCAATCCGCTGGTCATGGGGGCGCCGTTCATCCGGTTTTATGCGGCAGCGCCATTGATAGCCGCCAGTGGCCACCGCATCGGCACATTATGTGTGATCGATGGCCGACCGCGCGCTGGCTTTACGCTACGTGAAGCGGATGCGCTGCGGCTCATGGCCGGGCAGGTGATGGATTTTCTCAATTCCTCGCGCATGCGCCAGGATCAGCGCATTTCCCAGTTGATCGCCGAGACCACAACCGATGCCTTCGTCTGCTCCGACGCCCACAGCCGCATCATCCACTGGAACCGTGCCGCCGAAGCCATGTTCGGCTGGCCAGCATCCAAGGCGCTGGGCCAGTCTCTTGAATTGATCATCCCCAACCGCCACCGCCACGGCCACAACAGCGGCATGGAGCGGCTGCGTCTGCGCGGGCCCACCAAGCTGGTCGGCAAAACGGTCGAGGTGCCAGCCCGTTGCAAGGCCGGCCACGAGTTTCCGGTGGAATTGTCGCTGGGGATGTGGCCGGCGGAAGGCGAGGGCGAGCCCGAAGGCTTTGCGGCCATCATCCGCGATGTCTCGGCACGGAAGGCATTGGAAGCGCAGCGGGCCGCCACCGAAGCCCGACTTGCCCAGCAGATCGCCGCGATCGAAGCCTCCGATGACGGAATTGCCGTCACCGATGCCGAGGGCCGCTTCATGTTCATGAATCGCGGCCATGCCACCATGTTCGGCTATCCCGACGCCGAAAGCCTGATCGGCCAGCCGTGGAGCGTGCTGTACGATGAAGACAACGCCCGTCACATCGCAGAGGTGGCGATGCCGATCCTGACCGAAACCGGGCGCTGGCGCGGCGAAGTGCAGGGCCGCAGCGCCGATGGCAGCGCCGTGGAGCAGGAGGTCAGCCTGTCGCTTTCGGCCGATGGCGGCATCGTCTGCGTGACGCGCGACATCGGCAGCCGTCTTGTGATGGAGCGCGACAAGGCGCGGCTGCGCGAACAGTTGATGCTGGCGCAGCGGCAAGAGGCCGTGGGCCAGCTCGCCAGCGGGATCGCTCATGATTTCAACAATCTGATCGCGGCCATCGCCGGCACCGCCAGCCTGCTTGAAGGCGTGGCCGACGAACATGTGCGTCGCCATGCCCTGCGCATCCAGTCTGCCGCACAGACCGCCACCGGCCTGGTGGACAAATTGCTGGCGCTGGGCCGCCGCGCGCCCGATCTGAAGCCGGTTGATCTGCGCGCCATCCTGTCGAGCGTGCGCGACCTGGTGGCCCCCAGTCTGACAGATGCGCTGCACCGGAT
Organism: Sphingomonadales bacterium 32-65-25; assembly: GCA_002280855.1. Classification (GTDB taxonomy): domain Bacteria; phylum Pseudomonadota; class Alphaproteobacteria; order Sphingomonadales; family Sphingomonadaceae; genus Sandarakinorhabdus. The sequence goes on from NCEU01000003.1 coordinate 337,619, forward strand.
CGAGGTGGATCGCCCGCCCGCCCCGGTGCTGGCGCGTGCCGATGCCACTGAAGTGATGCAGGTGGTGCTGAACCTCGCCTTGAATGCCCGCGATGCGCTGCCCAGCGGAAAGGACGGGCGGATTGCCATTTCTCTGCTGGATGCCGCAGACCATCTGCCGGCAGGCGATGTGTTGGTGGGCAGCCTGCCCACCGGGCCGGCCGCACTGATCCGCGTGAGCGATACCGGTTGTGGTATTGATCCAGACGACCTGGCGCAGGTGTTCGAGCCCTTTTACACGCGCAAGGGCGATGCTGGCACCGGGCTTGGACTGGCGGTGGTCGCTGGCATCGTTGACAATGCCGGCGGTGCCATCGCCCTTTTCAGCCGGCTTGGCGAGGGCGCTGTTTTCGAAGTGTGGTGGCCGCTTCAATCCGCCGTTAGCGAACAACCCTCGCACTCGATCGTCGAGGCCGCCGATGCCGACGTTCTGGCAGGCAAGGCCGTGCTGGTCGTGGATGACAACCCAGCCGTGGTCGATACGCTGGTGGCCATGCTGGAACAGGCCGGCGCCGAACCCGGGCCCTGCCTTGATTCGGCCGACGCACTGGCGGCCGTGGAGGAAGACCCGCACGCCTGGAGCCTGGTGATCACCGATTATGACATGCCGGGCCTGAACGGTGCGGCACTCGCGCGGCAACTGCGGGAAATTCGCGCCGATCTGCCGCTGTTGTTATTGTCTGCCTTGCCGCGCGCCCACCAGCGCCGCACCGGGGAAGCCGAATTGTTTGACGCCGTGCTTGGCAAACCCGCCAGCATGGATGCCCTCGTTGCCGCCGCGCGCACCGCAATCGCCGCTGCCCGCAAAAGGACCGTGTGATGCGCATCCTCATTGCCGATGATCACGATCTGCTGCGCGATGTGCTGCGATCCTATCTGGAAGCCGAAGGCGGATTTGTTGTCGAAACGGTCCCTGATCTGCCACAGGCGTTGACCGCGATGGCCGCCGGGCCTGCGTTTGATCTGGTACTGTTGGACTATGCCATGCCCGGAATGAACGGCTTTGATGGTTTGGAACAGGCAATCACCGCCAACAGCGGCAAACCGGTCGCCTTGATGTCCGGGTTGGCGCCAGCCGGTGTGCCCGACAAGGTGCTGGCCTGCGGCGCCGCCGGCTACCTGCCCAAAACGCTGCCGGCACGCTCGGTCGTCAACGCCATCCGCTTCATGGCCGCCGGCGAAATCTATGTTCCGCTGACACTGTCCCGCCCGACGGCACAAACCACTGCGGGCGAGACCAGCCTTTCCCCACGTGAACGCGAAGTGCTGGCCGGCTTGTGCGCTGGCCACGCCAACAAGGAAATCGCCCGGCAGCTTGGCCTGCGAGAACCCACCATCAAGCTGCACGTCAAGCTGATCTGCCGCAAGCTTGGCGCCCGCAACCGAACACATGCCGCCATGATCGCCCGTGAGCGATCCATGTGCTGATCAAGGTTTGCGGCTTCCAAGTGCCGTTTTCTACCAGCAAGGTTCTGGTAGACATCCAAGCGCGGAAAATCAGGAACTTTGTCGAAACCGTCTGCAGGCGAGCCGCGGATTCGCCGTCTGAACGGCAGAAATGAGGGCGCAATGCGGAAGTAGTAGCAAGAGGGGGAGGCTGCACACCCGCTGTTAATCGGCAACGACATTGCATCGGCCGTTGGTGGATGGACTGCCAACTCATATGCCGTTGCCGATAGCTACGGAAAAATATTTAAGATCAGAAGTTTATATGATTCCACTGCCCTGATCAGATACCCAGATACTGATCTGAAACACCTTAAACAGATCGACGAGCCACATTGAGCGAAGCTGTCTGCAATGATTGGTGATGCGGGTCTTTCTCAATGATCCAGCCAAGTCCGATGGAACCCTGACTCAATATTGATAAATGGCCCCACGACGCCAAACGCCAGACAGGCTTGAAATGCGATTGTGATACAGTCGCGTGCTACAGCCAAAAAGCGAATTTATCGATAAATTGCAATGATTTGAATGGCATTCAGACGCACAAATGTGTGAAACCTGTGCGCTACAAACAGCCCCAGATTCATCACAAACGATATGCTTTTCAATGCCTTGAAGGCTGGTGGTGCCGCTTAGGTGACTCGAACACCTGACCCCCGCATTACGAATGCGGTGCTCTACCGGCTGAGCTAAAGCGGCATCTCGGTAAGGCGGGCGATTTATCAGCGAGCGGGTGGACTGGCAAGGGGCAAGGCGGCTGCAGTGCGAACGCCCTGAGTGGGGTGGCGGGCCAGGCTGGCTCAATCCAGGGACGAACCGGCCGTTATAAGGGGCATGAGCCCCGCAAACCCCGGCTACGTCATCCCGCTCCGCGCCTTGGGCATGCATGATGCTGGCGTTGATCGATCGGCCGGTGAACGGCCGGGGCCGCTGCGGGAAGACCAGGTGCCGCGCAGCGTCGTGGTGGAACGGCGTCTCACAAACCGGGCGCTGGCCGCCTGGCAAAGCGCGCATGACGACAGTATTGCGCCTGCGCTGGCACCGTTCTTCGATCACAGCATCGTGGTGCGCGATCCGGCGGGCCGCGCCATCATCGAAAGCGTGGGCGGCCCGGTTTCGGCGCGTTTTGGCCTCATCGCCGGGGTAGCGCTGCTGCGCGATCCCGGCCTGTCTGAAGAACTGGTGGCGGCCTGCGAACTGGTGGCGCTGCAACCGATGCCGATCCCGTTCGAAGCCAGCGTGAACGATCCGATGGGCGCACAGATGCTGGTGCGCGGCCTGGCGCTGCCGCTGCCCGAAGCCGGCGATCCGGCGGCGCTGGTGCAGATCGTGCTGAGTTGGCGGGAAGTGTTGTCGAAGAGCGCGGCGAAGCGCCTGCGCGCCGAACTGGCCAGCGCCTTTGCCCAGGTGCAGCGGTTGCCGCCGGTGGCCGATCCCTTCCCGCGGCGGCCCCGGTCCGGCGCGGCCCTTGATGTTTTCAATCGCACAAAGATTACAGAGTGAGCTTCGAATCACACTTTTCTTTCGCGACCGCGCGGCGCATAAGCTGCGGCAAAAATGTCGCGGGAGCGATCGACGTGCCTGAAACGACCAAGCCCGGCACTGCTGGGGCAACTGCAAACACCCCTTTGGCACAGGCGCTGGCGGGGTGCCTGTTTGCCCGCGCCTTGCCCGGCGAAATCGAAGGCCTGGACGATTCGGCACGCGCTGCCGTGGCCGGCTTCATGGCCGGTGCTGCCGCCCGTCGTGGGCCCGATCAACCAGTGATCCACATTGATCCGCTGGCCGACGATGGCGCCCGCCGCCTGCGCCTGGCCATCATCGGCGAGGATCGGCCCTTCCTGGTGGATTCCACCGCTGCCGCCGTCACTGCGGCCGGCGTTGACATCCACCGCCTGCTGCACCCGATCATCGATGTGCGCCGCGATGCGGACGGCGCGCTGCTGGAGGTGATCGGGTTGGGCAAGAATGGTGCCCCCCTGCCCGGCCATGCCCGCGAATCCATGATCTACATGGAGATTGAGCAGGTGGGCCCCAAGACGCGGGCCGCGCTGGAGGCGAGCCTGGCCCAGGTGCTGGCCGATGTGCGCGCCGCGGTGACCGATTGGCAGGCGATGCTGGCCCTGCTGCGGGAGCGCATCCGCGCCCTTTCCGACAATCCGCCGCCGCTGGCCCCGCACCGCACCGCCGAAGCCATGGCCTTCCTCGAATGGCTGGCGGCCGACAATTTCACCCTGCTGGGTGCCCGACACTACCGGCTGGAAGGCGATCTGGACGATCCGGCGATGGAGGTGACCAGCGATGACGGCCTTGGTCTGCTGGCTGATCCCGATTACCCGGTGTGGACGGGCACGCGCGGCCCGGCCGACACGCCGCGCGCCTTCAAGGCGCTGCTGGCCAGCCCGGAGCCCCTGCTGATCACCCGCGCCGGTGCGGTTGTGACCGTGCACCGCCGGGTGAACGGCGATCTGGTCGCGGTGAAGGGCTTTGACCGCGAGGGGCGGGTGGTATCGGAAACGCGCTTCCTGGGCATGTATACGTCCGCAGCCCTCAGCACGTCGCCGCGGCAGGTGCCGCTGCTGCGCCGCAAGGTGGGCGAGATTATCGATGCGCTGGGCTTTGGCGAACGCGGCCACAGTGGCAAGGCGCTGGTGCATGTGCTGGAAAGCTTCCCGCGCATGGAGTTGTTCGAGGCGAGCCCCGATCAGCTGAAGGCGATGGCGCTGGGCCTGCTTTCGCTGCTCGACCGGCCGCGGCCCAAGCTGTTTGCCCGGCCCGATCCCTTCGGTCGCTTCGTATCGGCACTCGTCTATGTGCCGCGCGATGTTTATACCAGCCGCCTGCGCGAAGCCGCCGGGCAGATGCTGGCCCAGGAATTGAAGGGCAATATCGCGCGTTACGAGGTGGAACTGCGCGAAGAGGGCCTGGCCCGCGTGCATTATGTGGTGGATGTGGCCGACGCCGCCAGCTTCACCGCCGATCAGGCCGCCGCGCTCGATCGCCGGCTGCGTCAGCTGGTGCGCGGCTGGGAAGAGGATCTGGAAGCCGCGCTGGCCGAACTGACCACGCCTACCCGCGCGGCGCGGCTGGCGCGCAGCCATGGTCGGGCCTTTTCCGCCAGCTATCGCGCCCAGCACCAGCCGGCCGAAGCCGCCGCCGACATCATGGCGCTGGCCACGCTTGAGGACGAGGCCGGTCGTGCCGTGCGCATCATGGCCGCGCCGGAACCCGGCCAGTTGCGCCTGAAACTGTATCGCCTTGGCCCGATCATTCCGCTTTCCGAAGCAGTGCCAGTGCTGGAGAATTTCGGCCTGAAGGTGATCGAGGAATACCCATTCGATCTGGACGATGGCCGGCTGGGCCGCATCAACGATTTCATCTGCGAAGTACCCGATCCGGCCATCCTTGCCGATCTGCCGGCGCTGACGGCGCGGCTGGAGCCGGCGCTGGTCGCCGTGCTGCTCGGCACGCGGGAAAACGACGGATTCAACGCGCTGATCCCGGGCTGCGGCCTGGAGGCCCGTGATGCCTCCTTGCTGCGGGCCTGGTTCCGCTATCTGCGGCAAACCGGGGTTACCTATGGCGTGATGACGGCGGTTGATGCGCTGAAACGCTATCCGGATATCACGCGCGACCTGGTGGCGCTGTTCACGGCGCGCTTTGCGCTGGATGTCGCGGATCGCGCCAAGGCGCAGGAAGAGGTTCTGGCCCGCATCGATGCCGGCTTGGCTGAGGTATCCAGCATCGATGATGATCGCATCATCCGCCTGTACCGATCCGCCATGCTTGCCACGCTGCGGACCAATTTCTTCGTGCCCGGCGGGCCGGAGGCGATGGCCTTCAAGATCGATTCCGCCGCCATGCCCGGCCTTCCCCACCCAATCCCCTATCGCGAGATCTGGGTGTTCTCCCCACGCGTAGAGGGCATCCACCTGCGCGGTGGGCCCATCGCCCGCGGCGGTCTGCGCTGGTCTGACCGGCGCGATGATTTCCGTACCGAAGTGCTGGGCCTGGTGAAGGCGCAGAAGGTGAAGAACACCGTGATCGTGCCGACCGGCGCCAAGGGCGGCTTCTATCCCAAGCTGTTGCCGCCGGCGTCGAACCGCGATGCGTGGCTGGCCGAAGGCACCGAAGCCTATCGCATCTACATCCGGGCGCTGCTGTCGATCACCGACAATCTGGATGTGGCAGGCACCGTGCTGCCACCCGAAGGCGTGGTGCGTCATGATGGCGATGATCCCTATCTGGTGGTCGCGGCTGACAAGGGCACCGCCACCTTCTCCGACACCGCCAACGCCATTGCTGAAAATCATGGTTTCTGGCTGGGCGACGCCTTCGCTTCGGGCGGCGGCAATGGTTATGACCACAAGGCCATGGCCATCACCGCCAAAGGTGCGTGGATTTCGGTGCAGCGCCATTTCCGCGAACTGGGCACAGATGTGCAGAGCGAGACCATCCGTGTGGCCGGCGTTGGCGACATGTCGGGCGACGTGTTCGGCAACGGGCTGCTGCTTTCGCCCGCCGTGGCGCTGGTGGCGGCCTTTGATCACCGCCACATCTTCCTTGATCCCACCCCCAACATCCCGGCCGCCTTTGCCGAACGCCAGCGCATGTTCGCGCTGCCGCGGTCGAGCTGGGACGATTATGACAAGGCGCTGATTTCGGAAGGCGGCGGCGTGTTCGCCCGCAGCCTGAAGTCCATCCCGCTCTCGCCCCAAGTACAGGCCATGCTGGGCGTGAGCGCCGAGGCGATGGCGCCCGGCGAACTGCTCAGCGCCATCCTGAAGATGCAGGTCGATCTGATCTGGTTCGGCGGCATCGGCACCTATGTGAAGGCGTCGAGCGAAAGCCATGCCGACGCCGGCGACCGTGCCAATGATGCCATCCGGGTAGACGCGCGCGACCTGAAGGCGCGGGCCATCGGCGAAGGCGCCAATCTGGGCCTGACGCAAGCGGCGCGCATCGAATTCTCGCGCATTGGCGGCCGCATCAACACCGATTTCATCGACAACAGCGCCGGGGTCGATTGTTCCGACCACGAGGTCAACATCAAGATCGCGCTGAACGGGGAAGTCGCCGCCGGCACGCTGAGCCGACCCGACCGCGACACGCTGTTGAAGGCGATGACCGACGATGTCGCCGAACTGGTGCTGCGCGACAATCGCCTGCAAACCCAGGCCATCAGCCTGGCCGAAACCGGCGGTGCGGCCGCCGTGCCGGTGTTCCAGCGCCTGATCCAGACGCTGGAAGGCCGGGTTGGCCTTGATCGCAAGGTGGAAGGCCTGCCGGGCGACGATATTCTGGGCCAGCGCGCCATGGCCGGCGAGGGCCTGACCCGGCCGGAACTGGCCGTGGTGATGGCCTATGCCAAGATGGCCGCCTATGATGTGCTGGTGACCAGCGAGGTCGTCGATGATCCGCTGCTGGAAGCCGATCTGATCGCGGCGTTCCCGGCTGCCATGCAGGGCACGCATCGCGATGCGATCCTGCATCACCGGCTGCGCCGCGAACTTGTGGCGACCAAGCTGACCAATGAACTGATCAACCGCGCCGGCCTTTCGGCGCCCTTCGAGCTGGCCGAGGAACTGGGCGCCGGCATCGCCGATATCGCCCGCGCCTTTGTGGCGGCGCGGCAGCTGTTCGGCTTTGCCGGGCTGTGGCAGGCGATCGATACGGCGACAGTGCCGGCCACGGCGGCCAATGCGCTGCACCGCGCAGCCCAGGGCGTGCTGCGTGCCCAGATGGCCGATCTGGTGCGGCTGGGCGGCGGCCGCAGCGCCTCTGCCCTGGTTGCCGCGATCGCACCGGGCCTGAAGGCACTGGGCAACAGCATCGAACAGCTGGTGAAAGCCGAAGTGCGCGGCCAGCTCGACCGTTCGGCGGCTGAACTGGCCAGCGCCGGCGCCCCGGCGGATCTGGCGCGCAACATCGTGCATGTCGAAGCGCTGGACGGCGCGGTGGGCGTGGCGCTGCTGGCGGCCGAACGCCGCCTTGATGTGGCGGCCACGGCCCGGGCCTATACAATGCTGGGCGAAACCGCAGGGCTGGATTGGGCGCGCGGCGCGGCGGCGGCGCTGAACCCGGCCGATCCGTGGGAACGGCTACTGACGGCGGCACTGGTGCGCGATTTCGAGCAGATCAGGCTCGATCTGTTGCGCAACATCGTGCCGGAAGCCAGCAACCCGGTGCAGGTGCTGGCATTGTGGCTGGAAGCCCATGCGGCGCGGGTGGCGCGCATCGCGGCTTCCATCAGCCGGGCGCGTGAGAGCGGCATGGTGAGCGCGGCGATGCTGGCGCATATTGCGGGGCAGGCGCGCGCGGCCTTGACGTGACAAGCTGTCGGGGAAGCGTTCGCCCCCTTGTTGCAAACGGCCTCGCCTGCTAGCGGCAGCGGCATGTCTGTGGATAGCCAAACCGTACGCAAGATCGCGCGCCTGGCGCGGATCGCCGTGACCGATGATGAGGTGCCCGGCCTTGTCGAGCAGCTCAACGGTATCCTTGGCTGGGTGGAACAGTTGGGCGAGGTCGATACCAAGGGTGTCGAACCGATGGCCAGCGTCATGCCCGGTAACATGCGCTGGCGCGAAGATGTGGTGACCGACGGCGGCATTCAGGACAAGGTGCTGGCCAACGCACCCGATGCGGCCAGCGGCTTCTTTGCTGTGCCCAAGGTGATCGAATGAGCGCGCTGACCGATCTTTCGCTGGCCGAGATGAAGGCGGGGCTGGACGCCAGGCAGTTCAGCGCGGTTGAGCTGGCGCAGGCGCATCTCGATGCGATGGCAGCCAATCGGCATCTGAACGCGTTCATTGTCGAAACGCCGGAACTGGCGCTGGCCCACGCCAAGGCCGTGGATGATGGCAAGCGCGGCGGGCCGTTGGCGGGCATCCCGCTTGGCATCAAGGATCTGTTTGCCACCGACGGCGTGCAGACGACGGCGGGCTCGAAGATCCTCAAAGGCTTCGTGCCGCGCTATGAATCGAGTGTGACGGCCAATCTGCTGCGCGATGGCGCCGTGTTCCTCGGCAAGCTCAATATGGACGAATTCGCCATGGGCTCGTCGAACGAGACCAGCGCCTTTGGACGCGTCATCAGCCCGTGGAAGGCCAAGGGCTCAGACGCTGAACTGGTGCCAGGCGGTTCGTCCGGCGGTTCGGCGGCAGCCGTTTCGGCGCGGTTGTGTGCCGGCGCCACCGGCACCGACACCGGCGGCTCGATCCGCCAGCCCGCTGCATTCGTCGGCATCGCCGGCATCAAGCCAACCTATGGCCGGGCTTCACGTTGGGGCACGATCGCCTTTGCCTCCTCGCTCGATCAGGCCGGGCCGATGGCACGCACCGTCACCGATTGTGCGCTCATGCTCACCTCCATGTGCGGGTTCGATGCCAAGGATTCGACCAGCCTCGAAATCCCGGTCCCGGATTACGCTGCCGGCCTGACGGGCAGCATGAAGGGCAAGCGCGTCGGCATTCCGACCGAATATCGGCTCGACGGCATGGACCCGGAAATCGCCGCGCTGTGGGATCAGGGTATCGCATGGCTGAAGGCGGAAGGCGCCGAGATCGTCTCGGTGTCGCTGCCGCACACGAAATATGCCCTGCCTACTTATTATATCGTCGCCCCGGCAGAAGCCTCGTCCAACCTCGCCCGCTATGACGGCGTGCGTTACGGCAACCGCGTCACGCCTGCGGGCGGCAACGTGCACGACATGTATGCCGCCACCCGCGCCGCCGGCTTCGGCAAGGAAGTGAAGCGCCGCATCATGATCGGTACCTATGTGCTGTCGGCCGGCTTTTACGACGCCTATTACACCCAGGCGCAAAAGGTGCGGGCCCTGATCGCGCGCGATTTCGAAGCGGCCTTTCAAAAGTGCGACGTGCTGCTCACGCCAACGGCGCCCAGCCCGGCGTTCGCGTTTGGCGCCAAGGCCGATCCGCTGGCCATGTATCTGAACGATGTCTTCACCGTGCCGGCCAGCCTTGCCGGCCTGCCGGCGATGAGCGTGCCGGCCGGGCTGTCCGCCTCCGGGCTGCCGCTGGGTCTGCAGATCATCGGTCGCCCGCTCGACGAAATGGGCGTGCTCGATGCCGGACTTGCCATCGAACGGGCAGCGGGCTTCAGCGCCCGCCCGTGATCGCGGCCCGATGAAAGCACTGGCGACGCGCGCAGGGCTGGCGCAGTTCCTGCGTTTCGGCCTGGTGGGCGTCGCCAACACCGCAACATCCTACCTTGTCATCCGCCTGCTGGCCGAACCGCTTGGAGTACCGGCGGCCAGCGCCATCGGCTATGCTGCAGGCGTGGTGCAAAGCTTCGTGCTCAACCGTTTCTGGACCTTCAGCAACACGCGGCCCCGCAAAGATGGGCGCCTGGGCGGAGAGGCGCTGCGTTTCATTGCCGTCAATCTGGCCTGCGGCGGCCTGTTCACGCTGGTTAACAGTTTGGCTGAACCACATATCGGATTGTTAGCGGCGACACTGGCTGGGGTTGCAATGGTAACGCCCTTAGGCTTTATCCTTAACCGGTTCATCGTGTTTCGTTGACATGGGGGGATTGGGCGTTGGTCGGATTATCGGTGGTCATCCCATGCTATAATGAGGAAGCCTGCCTGCCCGAACTGCACCGCCGGGTTGCCGCTGCGGCGCACCAATGTTTTGGCGATGATCATGAAATCGTGCTGATCAACGATGGCTCGCGCGATCGCACCTGGGCGATCATGCAGGAATTGGCTGCCACCGATCCCAATCTTGTCTGCCTCAATCTGGCGCGCAACCATGGCCACCAGCTGGCGCTCACCGCAGGGCTTGATCTGAGCCGCGGCGAGACGATCCTCGTCATCGACGCCGATCTGCAGGATCCGCCGGAACTGCTGCCCGACATGCTGAAGACGATGGCGGCGCAGGGCGCCGATGTCGTTTATGGCCTGCGCACCAGCCGCGAGGGCGAAAGCTTCACCAAGAAACTCACCGCAGGGCTGTTCTATCGCATCCTCGATCGGCTGACCGACATCAACATCCCGCTCGACACCGGCGATTTTCGCCTGATGAGCCGGCGCGCGCTGGACGTGCTGATGGCGATGCCGGAACAGGCGCGCTTCGTGCGCGGTATGGTGGCGTGGATCGGTTATCGGCAGGTGCCCTTCCCCTATGCCCGCGCCCAGCGCCTTGCCGGGGTGACGCACTATCCCTTCACCAAGATGCTCAGCCTGGCCTTTGATGCCATCACCGGCTTTTCCACCAAGCCGCTGCGTTTTGCCTCCCACGCTGGCCTGTGGCTGGTCGGCCTGCTGATGCTGGTCGCAATGTATATTCTGGTGCGCTTCCTGCAGGGCGAGACAATCGAAGGCTGGACGTCCTTGAGCTTGCTGGTCATCGGCATTGGCGCCGCGCAGATGCTGGTGCTGGGCGTAATCGGCGAATATCTTGGCCGGGTTTATGTGGAGGCCAAGCGCCGGCCACTTTATATTGTCGCTGAAGTGGTGGGCTCAGGCCGGCCGGTGGCACGATTGGGCGTCAGCCCTGTTGCTACGCTTGCGGCAGCGACGCAAGCGCCAGCAGCGACAGGCCAGGTGGCATCGGCACCCGGCCGATCAGGTGGCGTTCCAGGCTGAAGATCGTCCGGAACAGGGCATTCACCGGTGCCGCCAGATCATCATCCTGCCGCCCTTCGCGGCCGCTGATCCGTGATGCCAGCCGCTGCGCCACCGCCAGCGGGAACAACAGGCTGTTGAAACTGGTGAGCAGGCGCAGTTGCAGCCCCGATCCGGCAAAGGCCGCTGCCAGGCTGGCCTGATCATAGCGGCGGACATGGTGATTGGCGACGTCGTGGCTGCTCCACATCCACTGGTGCTGCGGCACCGTGACAAGCAGCGAACCGCCCGGTGCCAGCCGGCCGGCGATGGCAGCCAGCGTGGCGCGATCTTCGGGCACATGTTCCAGCACATCGAGCAGCGCGATCAGATCATAGCGAGACGCCGGCAGCGGCGGCAAATCGGGCAACCGCGCCGGCAGCACCGCCCGGCCCAGCGCGCGGGTGGCCAGCGCCCTTGCATCATCATCCAACTCGACCGCGTCCACGGTGCCGAACTGCCCCAACATGCCAAGATTGTGGCCAGTGCCGCAGCCGATTTCCAGCACACGCGGCGCTGGCGGCAACGGCACGTGGCGTGCGATCACATCGGCCAACACCTGACGCCGCGCCACATACCACCAGTGCGAGCCGGCGTGGGCCGCCATGTGATCATAGATACCACGTTCCATGGCCTTTACGGCTCCGATGCAAGGCGCAGCAGGCGGAACCGGCCGGCCTGGGCAACCACGGGATAAGACGTCGCCGGCAATGGCCGATCCGCCGCCACCTGGCAGAGCAGAACATAGGGATAGCCGGCACGGGCATAGGCAGCGATCACCAGTTCCGGGCGCTGGCGGGATTGCAGGCCGGCCGGGCGCTGCGACAGCTCATCACGTGCGGCCCCCAAGCGGCCGCGCAGTTCCAGCGGCTGGGCGGTGCGAATGGCAAACAGCGGCGTGGCATGGCCATGGCGCAGCAGCAGCAGCGGCGGGTACATCTCGCAGCGACCCGGCATGTCTTCATGGGGCGTGGCGCGCACCGGCAGGCCAGCGACCACCTGCCCCGGCGGCAACGCCCGCGCCACGGCATCGAAATCGGCAAGATCGGCCGCGGCGCCGTGCCATTGCACGGCCAGCATCAGCAGCCGCGCGCCGACTAGTGTCGCCAGCCCGGGCAGCAGCAACGGCAACCGCCCCGGCCCCGGCATGATTCCGGCGACCAGCACCAGGGCCAGAAATAGCGGCATGCGATCCGAAACATAGCCGCTGCCAAACAGGGCGGGCGGCATTACCAGCACCAGCACCAAACCGGCCATCGCTGGCACCACCACCAGCGGCGCCAGCAGCAAGGCCCGCCGCTTGAAGGCCAGCCCCAGCAGCGCCACCAGCAACAACAGCCAGAATGCGTCGGCCGGATAGGATGGGCCTTCGGCAACCCGAACGATGGTTTCCAGCCGCTGCGCCGCCAGTTCGGCAAGGCGATCCATGAGCAAGCCCTGAGCGCGCAGCCGCGCCAGGCTTTCATCAGCATTGCTCACCCCGCCCGCCGCAGTGGCGGTGCGCGATTGCAAAAACAGGATCGCCGGCACCACCGCCAGCAGCGCACATTGGCCCAGAGCTTTGACCAGTGCCGCAAAGCGTCGTGGCCGCTGCAGCCACCAATGGCCCAGTTCAAGGCTGGCAATCAGGATGCCGAACAGCCCGAACGCCAGTGCGTGGCAAAAGAAAATGGCCAGCGCCAACAGCAAGGCAAACGCCACCCGCCGCACCGGCCTGTCACGCTGGTTCACCCACCAGGCCGCCGCCAGTAACGCCAGGCCCAGCCCCAGCAGGAAATTGGCAAAGCCCCAGTTGAAGATCCAGCTGTAGAGCAGGGGCAATGCCAGCAGCAGCGCCGGCCAGCGCACCTGCCCGGTAATGGCGCGGTTGAGTGCAAGGATGCCGGCAAACAGCACGGCAAGGATCAACACCGTCAGCAGGTGCGGCAGCAGCGCCAGTGGCACGATCTGCAAGGCCGCCACGGCAATCACATCCAGCCCGACATTGGGCAGGATCGCCCAGGCCGCGGCATAATTGGCAGCAAACAGCGGATTGTCCGCCAGCGTGGCCAGCACCTGGAAACGGGCGACATGGTTGTAAAAATCGATGAGCGGCAACACCGGGGTGACGATCAGCGGCAACAGCCCCAGCGCCAGCGCCAGCATGGCTGCCGGCCAACGCACGGCGTTGCCCCATCCGGCCGGCGTTCCCGCCAGGGTTGGCGCTGTCCCTTCAATCACTCCACTGTCTGTGCGCGACTGCACAAAATCCCCTGATCGACTGCCCTGCCCGCCCCCTCCGGTTGGCAACGCGGTGGTATTCCGCCTGTATGGCCACGTCCGACCACGTTGCACAGGCGCAATTCGGCTAAAGCCCGCAAGCGGCTTTGTCCATGCGGATATCGCGCGCCATCGCCACTGATACGCCAAGCTGCGGGCTTGCAAAGCCAGACGACGCTGGCCATAGCGACAGACATGTCTGAAGCCCCAAACTACATCGTCAAGGGCGCCACCGGCGATTGGGAAATCGTGGTTGGCCTCGAAGTTCATGCTCAGGTGACGGCCAAAGCCAAGCTGTTTTCAGGGGCCAGCACCGAATTTGGTGCCGAACCCAATGCGCAGGTGAGCCTGGTCGATGCCGCGATGCCGGGCATGCTGCCGGTGATCAACGGCGAATGCGTGCGCCAGGCGGTGCGGACGGGCCTCGCCATCGACGCGCAGATCAACAAATGGTCGCGCTTTGACCGCAAGAATTATTTCTACCCCGATCTGCCGCAGGGTTACCAGATCAGCCAGCTCTATCACCCGATCGTGGGCGAAGGCCATCTGGACATCGAACTGGACGATGGCACCAAGAAGCGAATCGGTATCGAGCGCATCCATCTGGAGCAGGACGCCGGCAAATCGGTGCACGATCTGCATCCCAGCATGTCCTACGTCGATCTCAACCGCTGCGGCTGCGCGCTGATGGAAATCGTGTCGCGGCCCGATATTCGCTCGCCAGCCGAAGCCGGCGCCTATGTGGCCGGCTTGCGCCAGTTGCTGCGCTATGTCGGCAGTTGCGATGGAAATATGGACGAAGGCTCCATGCGGGCCGATGTGAACGTGTCGGTGCGCAAGGCCGGCCAACCCTTTGGCACCCGCACCGAAACCAAGAACGTGAACAGCGTGCGCTTCATCATGCTGGCGGTGGAACATGAAGCCCGTCGCCAGGTTGATCTGATTGAAAGCGGCGGCACGGTAATACAGGAAACCCGCCTGTTCGATCCCGGCAGCGGCACCACCCGAGCGATGCGCGGCAAAGAAGACGCGCATGATTATCGCTATTTCCCCGATCCCGATCTGTTGCCGCTGGTGTTCGATGATGCATTCATCGCGCAGTGCCGCGGGAGCCTGCCGGAACTGCCGGCCGCCAAGCGCGCCCGTTATGAATCCACGCTGGGCCTGTCGCCGTATCTGGCCGCCGTGCTGTCGGCCGAGAAGGAAACGGCGGACTGGTTCGAAACCGCGCTCGCCGCCACGGCTGCGAAAGTCGGCCAGCCCGTCACAGAGGTGGCGCTGCGTGTTGCCAATTTCATTTCGACCGATCTGTTCGGCGCGCTGAAGAAGCTTGGCAAGGAAATCGGCGACAGTCCGGTGTCCCCGGATGCGCTGGCCGAACTGCTGGCGCTGGCCGCCGATGGCACCTTGTCGGGCCCGCTGGTGAAGCAGGTGTTCGAGGCCATGCTGGAAACCGGCGAAGGCGCTGCCAGCATCGTTGAGCAGCGCGGGCTGAAGCAGGTTTCCGACACCGGCGCCATCGATGCCGCCATCCAGACCGTGATGGACGCCAACCCAGACAAGGTTGCCGAATATCGCAGCGGCAAGGACAAATTGTTCGGCTTCTTCGTCGGCCAGGTCATGCGCGCCATGGCCGGCAAGGCGGCACCGGGCGTAGTCAACGATCGGTTGAAGGCGCTGTTGGACGGATAGATCCACCTGCGCCAACCAATTATAAAGGAAGTCGTGTCTTGATGCACTAATCCGGCAAGTATTGCCCAAGTGATTCGTATGTCAGGTTGCTCGATGATTCTCAAACCCCGTGAAGATCGCAACACCAGCATTGCCACGCTGGAGCGCTTGATGGCCCACCCGGCCGCCACCCGCCACGATATCGTGCGCCTGCGTGAGCAGATCGATGCGATCATCAAGGGCGACTTGAGCGAAGGCAAGGCCGCCATCGAAATGGAGACCCATTGGGGCCACAGCCCCAATCACGTCATCATTCACGATCTGCGCATCGAGCATGATGGCCTGGTCGCGCAGATTGACCATCTGCTGATCAACCGATTGCTGGATGTGTGGGTGCTGGAAAGCAAGCGGCTGGCCAACGGCATCAAGGTACAGGACAATGGCGAGTGCCTGACGTTTATTGGCCGCTTTCCCAAGGCCATTGATTCCCCGATCGAACAGAACCGCCGCCACGTGACGATGCTGGATCGCCTGTTCGCCAGCGGCGCCATCCCGCTGCCCAAGCGCATGGGGTTTACGCTGAAGCCCAAACTGCGCAATCTGGTGTTGATCGCCGAAGGCCGCATCACCCGGCCGAAAGCCCCCGTGGCTGGCATCGAAAGCCTGATCCGCACCGATCAACTGTTCGCCCATATCCAACGCATCAACGACAGCGGCAATGCGCTCGATATCGCCAAGTTGATCGGCCAGGACACGCTCATGGCGCTGGGCAAAGCCATGGTCGACATGCATCGACCGATCGAGTTTGATTGGGAACGTCGATTCCGATTGAGCGCGCCGCCAATGCCGCCCGCCCCTGCCGCGCCCAAAGTTGTGCAACTTCACCCCGCGGCACCCTCGACGCCAGCACCAGTCACTACTGCGCCTCGCCCGCCAGCGGGACAGTGCGGTGATTGCCAAGCGCCGGTGAGCAGCGGCGTGAAGACCTATTGCCGCAAGAATCCCGACCGATTCAATGGCCGGATTCTGTGCATGAATTGTCAGTCCAAGGTGACTGCAAAAGCCGGTTGAACCTTTCGACTGGTCGCCTCGATGGCGCAGTTCGTCGCTGATTGCTTGACGAAAGATGAACGGCCGCCGTATCCGCCGGCCTCAAGAAGGCAGGATTGCGCTGGCGTTTGCGGCACATCCTGCAGGTCGTGTCTGTCGCGTTGGTGGCTTGTGTTTTTCGCTGCCAACTGCCGCAGGGGCGCATATTCGGCAATGAATGTGAAATCCACTCCGCGTCTTCAGATGCAGGCTGCTGCCGCAGCCGTGTTGCTGGCTTCGGGCCTGGCCTTGGGCCATGTCGCTGCCCAGACTCCGGAATCACAGGCTGCTGTACAGCCTGTTGCCCCCGCCCAGACGGCGCTGGTGGCCGCTGAACCGGAACAGCCAAAATTGAATGAGCGCCACGTCAATTGCGTGGCCAAGGTTGTCCACCACGAGGCTGGCAACCAGCCGCGCGAAGGCAAGATCGCCGTGGCCCATGTGCTGTTGAACCGGGTGAAGAAGGGCTTTGGCGACAATGTCTGCGCCGTGGCCAAGCAGCCCGGCCAGTTCTTCCGTATCGATCGCTATCACCCGGATCGCACGAGCAACGGCTGGACCGAAGCTGTGGACGTGGCCCGCGACGTGCTGGCCGGCGAAGCCCGCGACATTTCGAAGGGCGCGCTTTATTTCCACGCCAATTGGGCGAGGCCCAACAGCTTTTTCCGCAGCCGCACCAAGGTGGCGCGGCTCGACGATCACGATTTCTATCGCTGATCCTGATTGCCGCTGGCCTGATCAGGCCAGCGCGCCGCCTTCACCCGATCCCACTGCTGTTTCAGCGCCGCGCGCGGTTCATCAAGGCCGCGCGTGGCCGCCTGATCTGCGAGGTTATGGGCGACAGCACTGATGCGCGCTGTGCGGGCACCCGGTTCCAGCCCATCGACCCAGGCACCAAGCGCGTGGGCGTTGAGCATGGCCAGCGTGAAGACAGCGATGCACACGGCCACCGCCATCTGCGCGAGGCCGGACAAGCCCTGTTCATCCGCTTCCACATCTACCGGTGAGTCAAACTGGTCGGCCATGCTCACCTTTCAGAACTGATAATAGATGAAGGCGGCGACGCCTTCGAAGCGCATCGCGTCGGTAAGCAATATCGCCAGTCCGACGGCCAGCCCCAGCACCGGTGCCGGCCATGCCGCCACGCGCCGGGCCATTGTTGGCAGCAGGGTGGGCGGCGTGAAATGGATGGCCAGGCCCAGCGCGATCAGGCCGCACAGCAGCGGGCTGGCCAGCGTCAGGCCAGGGCGGAAGGCCCAGAGCTGGCTGAAATAGGCCAGCGCGCCTTCCAGCGTGTCGGCACGGAAGAAGATCCAGCCGGCCACCACGATGTGGAAGATGATCAGGATGGCGATGGGCTTGGGCAGCGCGGGAAAGCCTTCCGGCCGCCATTCGCGCCACAGCCGCTCGATCGCCAGCACGCCGCCGTGCAGCGCGCCCCAGATCAGGAAGGTCCATTTGGCACCGTGCCAGAAGCCACCCAGCAGCATGGTGATCATCAGGTTGCGGCAGATGAACCAAACGCCGCCACGGTTGCCGCCCAGGCTGATGTAGAGATAGTCGCGCAGCCAGCTCGATAGCGAGATATGCCAGCGCCGCCAGAAATCCTGCAGCGAGGTGGCCCGGTATGGCTGATCGAAATTGCGCGGGAAGCGATAGCCGAGCAGCGCCGCCAGCCCCACCGCCATATCGGAATAGGCCGAGAAATCGCAGTAGATCTGCACGGCATAGCCATAGGCACCCAGCGCGAGATCAAGGCCGGTTTGCGCCGAAGGATCAAAAAAGGTCTTGTCCACCAGACCGGTCGCGAGTTCGCTGGCCACGACCGTCTTCTTGAACAGCCCCCAGCAGATCAGGATCAGCGCGGTCGCCACCATGCCGCGTGTCAGCCTTGGCGCCGCCTTGAATTGCGGCACCAGATGGCTGGCGCGCACGATCGGCCCGGCGACGAGGTGGGGGAAAAAGCTCATCAGCAGCGTGATGTCGAGGAAGCTGGCCGGCGCCGTCTGGCGGCGGGCAATATCGATCAGGTAGCTCATGCCCTGGAACGTGAAGAAGCTGATGCCAACCGGCAGGATGATTTCCAGCACCGGCAGATCGCGGCCCCAGCCGGCGCGCGCAAGGATGGGCGCCAACTGTTCAAGGAAGAAGCCGAAATATTTGAAGAACCCCAAGATGGCGAGATTGGTCGCCACGCCGATGCCCAGCCACGGCTGAGCGCTGCGGCCATCATCCAGCCGGCGCTGAATGGCCTGCGCACAGCCCCAGTTGATCGCCGCCGACGCGATCAGCAGCGCCACGAAGCGCCAATCCCAGAAGCCATAGAAAACCCAACTGGCCAGCAGCAGGATGATCTTGCGCCACTCGTTCGACGCCAACCCCACCGTCCAGACGAGCAGCAGCACAGGCAGGAAGAACAAGCCAAAATCCAACGTGGGGAACAGCATCAGTGCAGCCCGCCCACCCGTGCCGCATCCAGATCGGCCAACAACAGCCGGGCCACTTCCGCGCCGCCCGAAGGGGAATAATGGATGAAATCCGGGCCCATCAGCCCGGCCTGCATCCAGCGCACCGCCGAACAGGCCCCGCCCTGCCGTGCCCGCCAATCCCAGAAGGCCAGCCCCAAATCAGCCGCCACCCGGCGCTGCACCGCGCTGGCGGTAGCCAGGGCCGGCGGGTTGAACAGCGGCAGCCCGCGCCGCACGGCACGCGGCATCGGGCCGGACAGGGTAACCGGATCGGGCGCCAGTGTGCCGCCTTCATCATTCCAGAGCGGGATGTCGATACCGTCCACCGGCAGGCGATCGGGGGTCGCCTGGATGGCGCCATTACAGTCTGTGGCAGCGCCGGGCACGCCGCCCACCACATTGTCCCTCAGTTCACGGTTGCGACTGGCGGCATCGGGCGGACCAAGCAGCAGGATCGGCACCGGCCCGGCCAGCCGGCGGATGCGCGCCACCTGTTCGCGAATCTGGCTTTCCAAGCGCGTGGGATCGAAAAAGGGCGCAAAGCCTTCGTTGGTGCCAAAGGCCAGAATCACCAGATCGGCCGGCAGCGCCTGGAACTGGGCCGTTATGGTCGCCTCATCGGCGCGGCCCAAAAATTGTAGCTGCGATCCCGGCACCCCCAGATTGGAAACGACGACACCGCTTGGCCGTTCCAGCCACCAGCCGGTGATGATCGCCTCACCGCCCACCAATTCCAGTCGCGCGCTGTCGGTGGCGGCGCCCGGCACGATGCGCCGGCACTGCGGGCCATCGCCGGCAAAGGCCAGCTCCTGCGTATCGGTGCCGAGGGTGAGATTGAGGCGCGGGCCATCGGGGCTGGCCGCCACACACAGGCCAAAGGCGGTAAAACTGGCGTCGGCGGTGAGCGCCAGCGCCGCGCCCGGCGTGTGGCTGCTCACGGTATAACCGGTGATGCCACGCGGCGGCCAGGGTTCCGCAGCCCCGCTGCCGAACAGGCCGCGTACGCTCCACGGCCCGGACGGGGAGACGCTCACCCCGCGCAGGCGCACCCCCGCATG
The DNA here is from genome assembly GCA_002280855.1 of Sphingomonadales bacterium 32-65-25. GTDB lineage: Bacteria > Pseudomonadota > Alphaproteobacteria > Sphingomonadales > Sphingomonadaceae > Sandarakinorhabdus. The sequence continues at coordinate 357,274 of NCEU01000003.1, forward strand.
CGGACGCCCGGCCGGCATCAGGCCGCGCCCGCCATTGCCCAGCCGCGCCTGCAATGCGTCGCGCAGGGCGCCGGTGATGGCATCGCCCGCCGTGTGCGAATCGCCGATCTGCACGATATGCACGGGGCGATCCGTGGGCATCTGTGCCGCGCTGAGCGGCACGCCCGCCAGATGCTCGGCCCCGCACAGCGCCGCCAGGCACGGCGCAGCGGCAAGCGCCAGCGAGGCAAGCAACGCCGGCATCAGGGCCGGGGCGGTTCGGCTGGCGGCGGCGGCGTCTGCTCTGGCGGCGCGGCGGGTTGCGGCGGCAGCAGTTGCATCGGCGCTGAATCGGTGTCCGGAACAGGCGCGGCGGTGTCCGGCGCCGGACTGGGCGCTGGCGGCGTGCTGGCGGCGGCTGATGGTTCGCTGACGGCGGCTGACGGCGCGGGTTCGGGCGCCAATTCCGGTACGATCGCGGCCGGTGGCGGCACAAGATCCGCCGTTACCGGCTTGCCGGCGCGGGCGGCCTGCCCCCAGGCGCGCAGGCGCGTGGCCAGTGAATCGGTGAGCAGGCGATAGCCTTTCATGCTCATGTGGATGCCATCGCCGGCACGCACCAACCACGGCACGCCATCCTTGCCCGGCAGGTGCGAGGCATAGCGGCCCTGTTCATCGGCAGCTGCGGAACGCGTGTCGATGAACGGCACATCCAGTTCGGCCATCAGCCCCGCGTAAAACGCGTTCAGCCCCTGCACCTGGGCATCATATTTCGGATCGCGCATCACCGGCAGGCCCACCCACACCACGCTGGCGCCCTGGGCCTGCAGCACCTTCACATAACGGGTGATGCGCGCCGCGATCTCGGCCTTCCAGCGCGCCGACAGCAAGGGCGCCACCTTGCCATTCACATAAATGCCCTGGGTGTCGTTGGCGCCGAAACTGATCACCGCCACATCCACTGGCCCTTCGGTCAGGATGCCCGCCAGCCGATCTTCCAGATTGTTCTGGGCGTAACGGGTGAAACCGGTGGCCTGTTCGGAATGGCGCAGCACCTGGAAGGCTTCGCGGCGCGACAACTGGTTATAGAGCGCCGCCCACAGGCCATCACCGAAACTGTCGCCAAACACGCCGATGCGGAACGCGCGCTTTTCGGCAACGGCGCGGGCCAGGCCAGCCGGCACGTCGGCCGCTGCCGCCACCGCTTGCGGCAGACCATCGGTGTCCACCGCCTGCGCCGGAGCGGCGGCCGCCACCGTCACCGGCGGCCCTTCGGCCAACCAGGCGCTCAGTTGCGGCGCAAAGGCCAGGCCAATAGCAACGCCGGCCGCCACGCCGCAAAACAGCACGGCGGTGCGATCGATCAGCAGGAGGGCCGGATTGGGAGCGGAAGGATCGGACATGATGTGCGCCGGTCTTCACCACGACCGGCGCAGAGTGGCAAGAGGGTCAGCCGCCGGTGAGCGGCGAAGAGCGACCAAGACGCGCCAACCGCACCTTCAACAGCGCCATGCCCACCACCGTGAGCGGTACCGCCAGCACCACGCCCAACGGGCCCATCAGCGTGCCGGCCGCAATCAGGCTGAAAATGGTAAGCACCGGCGGCAGATCGCCAAAGGTGCTCTGTGCGATCGGCATCACCACATTGCCCTGCAACTGCTGCACCACCACCAGCGCGATGATGGTGAAGATGCCGGTATCCGCCCCCTGGCCAAAACCCAGGATCACCGTGGGCACCGCCACCAAAATAACCCCCAGATAGGGCACGAATTCGCACAACCCGGCCACCAGCCCGATCGCCAGCGGCGACGGCAGGCCCACCAGCCACAGTCCCACCGAGGTGCCCACCGCCACAAACGCCATGCCGATGGCCTGCCCCTTCAGCCAGGCCGTGAGCGAAGCCCGCACCGCCGCCACGGTTTCACTGGCACGCACCCGCGATTCCGATGGCAGCATGGCGATCAAGCCATCGATATACAGCCGCGGTTGCGCCGCCAGATACAGCGCCGCGACCAGCACGACCGCAAAGCCGGTGATCGCCGATCCGATATTGGCCAGCGTCGCCTGCACGATGCCCACCACCTGTTCCATCTTGGGCGCATAATTGGTCAGCTGGGAAATGAGATCATCACCAATGGCATAACTGCGTACCCAGCTTTCCACTTGCGCCAGCGCCGCCGGGAAGCGTTCCGAAAGATGGATGAACTGTTCCACCATCATGGTGCCGAACAACCCGAAAATGGTGGCCAACGCGGCAAGTGGGATCAAGATCGCCGCTGCAATCGCCACCGCAAACGGCAGGCGCAGCCGGCGCTGCAACAATTGCGCGAAATCGCTGAGCATCAACCCCACCAGCGCACTGGCAAACAACACCAGCAACAATTGCTGCAAATGCCAGGCCGCCAGCGCCAGCCCGATGCCGGCCATCACCGCCAGCGTGCGCCGGAACCAGCGGCCGCTGTCATCCGGGCTGGGGCCATGGCCGGGGATGTGATGGGGTTCAGTGGCGGGTGGCGTTGTCATGCCGTGCCATCATGGCCGCCTGAGCGGCGGAAAGAAAGAGGGCCTCCGCCCCGGATCAAGTCCGGGGTGACATGGGCAGGGACGAAACGGTCGGGTTTCGGATGGTCAGGGTCGGAAAGCAGCTCGTCGGCGGCCAACCCAACACACGCCGTTCCGATCAGGTAAGTGGATTGACGCGGAACGGGTTGTCGCTCGGGAGCGCCTCCCCCTGATCGACTGCCGCGACCTAAGCTCGCTCAGCGCGGCCCCTTGCCCACGCGTGGGATGAGATTGGGATCGGGGCTGGTTTCGCCATGGCGCGGGCAGATCGCGCCGATCTCGGCCCGCCGCTGGGCCAGATAGACCTCGCGCACGGCGACGTAGGGATCGCCGCTTTCGCTGCGGATACGCTGGAGCTGGCTGTCGATCTCGACCCGGTCGGTCAGGGCGTCGACCACAGCGAGCGCCACGTTCACCTTGCCGTCATCGAACGGCTTGCCCACCACTGTGGGCAGGACCGCCTTGTCCAGGCCAAGGCCGAAGAGATCGCGCAAGGTGGTGGGGCCGACGAGTGGGAGAAAGAAATAAGGGCCATTGCCCACGCCGTAGCAGGCAAAGGTGTTGGCGAAGCTGTTGGGCCGGTAAGGCAGGTTGAACGGCTTGCGCCGTGCCATGTCGAACAGTCCGGCAACGCCGATGGTCGAGTTGATCCCGAACCGTGCCGCCGACTTGGCCGCGCGCCCAATCTTGAGCTGCAGGATGTAATTGAGGAAGCTGGCCGGTTCGTCGAGGTTGCGCAACACGTTGCGCAGGCCGTTGCGGACGGGCTTGGGAACGGCCGAGGCGTATCCCAGCGCGACCGGTGCGACGACCGCCTTGTCGATCGCCTGAATGGCCGCGAACGACTGCGCGTTGAGCTTGGCAAGGGGATCGATCCGCGACGATTGGCGCGCGGTGACGATGATCTCCTTGCCATCGTCTGGCGCAGTGCCGGTGGTCGAACCCGGACTGACCGGCGTGCCGTCGGCCTTGGTGAGTTGGGCGGGCGCTGCAGCCTGAGTCGTGTCAGCGACGAGTGTGGGAATGGCCACCCCAACCGGCGGCTGGGTAGCGGGCAGCGTTGCCGACGGCTCCGGTGCAGTGGTAGCCGGCTGGCTCTCCTGCGCGGTAAGCGCGGCGGCGGAGGGCGCTGCCGCGGTGCCTACGGAAAGGGCGGCGGCGAGTACGCCAACTGCGATCACGCCCAAGCGCCGGGCGCCCGCTGTGCGCCGTGCGCGATCATGCGTTTTCTCCTGTGCGCCGCCGCTGACAGGCAGCGCCATTGCCGGAGGGCATGATCGACTTCATGCAGCCTATCCCTGTCAGCATGAAGCAAGTCTGAGAGGTGCGGATTGATGAAGCCCCAGGATGCCGGTGGTAAGCTTTTCCGCCCTTTTGGCAGTCGGGCCGGATAGCCCAATTGTCCACGACTTCGACCTGAGCTCGACCGTATCCACAATCGAGGCTTGGTGGCGCTGACGGCCGTGCCCTCGAGGCACTGGAGCAATTCATCAACCATGGTTTTCACCATGATCTCATGAAGTTGCGATCCGTTGAGGGTCGCCTTCCAGTCGCCCACCAAGAGCAGGCGTGCCCAATTGCTTGGCCGGTATGAGCGAGAGCGATCCAACATCGCTATCGCGCTACCATATGCGCGGGCTCAAGGCTTTGGCAGATTGGCGTGGATCACCGAGGTCAGGTCTTGCCGCAATCGGTCGTTCGCACGAACCGGGGCTTGGCTCCCGTGAATGGCGGCCTGTATGAAAGGCGCTGGCGCCCCAGAATGACCGGATCTGGGTCGGAAGCAGACGTTCTCGCGCCGTCCGATGCACAGCGGCGGCGCTACCGTTCGGCAACGCCGCCGCTGGTTGCGTCTTCCGGCTCAGACCGCCACCCACTCACCATCCCTGTGGTATCGGTGCGCCACGCGGCCGGTTTCGTCCAGGGCCCAGAGGTGAAGCCATTGGTTGTCCACCAGGTCCTGCACCATCTTGTGGGCCAGGATGATGTCGGTGATGGCGGCCAGGGGCGCTTCGATGAAGACGTTGAGGCGCAGCGGTTCGTGCATCAGGCGTTCGCCGTCGTGCACGGATTGCCAGGCGAGGCCGGTTTTGAGGTCTCCGGCGTTGCCTTCCAGCACGCCCAGTGTGCCGACCACGTTGTGGAGCACCTTGTTGCCGGCGCCCCACACCCGGTTGTTCACGGTGGAGCCGTAATATTGCAGGTTGATCCAGCTGGCGACGACCATGGGCGCGGTCATGATCAGTTTCAGCACGCCAAAGCCTTCGTCCTGCTTCCAATCATAATTGTGCAGGAAGCTGCGGCCGCCCAGATCGATGCCGAGTGTGCGTTCCCGCGGTGCGGCGATGAAGGCACCGTTGCCGGCCAGGCCCCATTCGGGCCGCACCTGCGCCCAATCGCGGCTGCGGCGCAGCACCTGGGCGTCGATATCGCCGTCCGGATTGTCGAGCACGAGGAAGCGGGAGCGTTCGCGGCGGGCCAGCGCCGAGGCCTTGTCCAGCCAGCCATCAAGTTCAGACAGTTCACCGCGCAGCGCCGCTGGCACCCGGCCCCGATCAAAGATGCTGATCTGATCGGTGGTGGTATCGTGCAGGGCGCCCAGGAACCACGTGTCATCAGGAATGGCGATGCCCCGGCTGCGCAGGCCGATGCGTACGGCCGGATCGTTGAGGATATCAGCGGCGATGCGAGCGCTGGCTTCGCCGGTATGGCCGCCACAGGCGCCGCAATCGAGGCCGGAGGCGTGCGGGTTGTTGGCGGTGGTGCTGCCATGGCCGGCGAGCAGCACCAGGCGGGCGAAACCCTTCGTCAGGCTCATGCCCTTCAAGACGGCTTCGGCCTGGTTCAGCCGCTGTTCGGCGGTGAGACCGGTCATGCGGCCGCCAACCACTTGGCAGTCGAGGCGCGGGCCCAGTTTGCCGATGATGTCACCATCCAGGCCATCGGTGTTGGGATCGGACACGGTGCGGGTGAGGCCGAGCGCATCGCCGACCAGTTTGGGCGCAAAGGCCAGGCCCATGGCTTCAACGAAGCTGAAGCTGGACACGGCGGATTGCTTGAAGCTTTTCCACGCCTTGGCGGCACGGCGGCGCAGCAGGCGCAGGCCCAGCACCTCGATCTCCTCATCAGCCGAGGCGCCACCCACCATTTCGGTGATGGTGAAGGCCGGTGTGAGCAGCACCGGGCAGTGCGCGCCGCCGGTTTCGCGGCCGATGGGGATATATTCGATCGGATAGCCGAAGAAGCCGGCAAAGCCGATGGTTTCGCACGCTGGCACCACCTGTTCGAGCGCGCGGCGATAGACTTCGGAGCGGACGTCGATGCAGAAGGCGGCCTGCAGGGGCTTGCGACCGGGTTGGCGCGGCATCTGAAACGGCTGCGGGGCCTGATCTTCGCGGGCCAGCTTGGCCAGCAACTGGCGCTGCCAAGCGATTTCATAGGCATCCTGAAACAGCAGATCGACGGCGAGTTCCGGATCAGCCGAGAGCCCGGCATCATCGGGCAATTCCGCCGCCTGGCGCATTTCGGCAGCCCACGCAGCCTGGAATTGCGCATCGGTGCGCTGGCGGAACAGGGCATAACCCCAGGCCATGCGGATGGCGAGCAGTTCGATGAGGCGATTGTCTGCGCGGCCATAGAGGCCATTGTCCCACACCAGGTAGCGCACATAGGCTGCCCAGCCGCCGATATCGAACAGCGCGCGGTGCAGATAATCGGCCTGGGCGCGTTCCGGAATGCCGATGGCTTCCACGATCAGGCGAATGGCGGCGACCGGATCGGCGGGCAGATCGGCGATGATGCGGCGGAAATCCTTCACGCCCAGCGCTTCGGCATTGCGATCATGGCGCATGGATTCGCGCCACGCCGCCCATGGCGACATGTGCCGCACCGGCATCTGCCAGCTGGCCTGGCCTTCATCGAAATAGGCCGCGCACCAACGCGAGATTTCATCGACCATGAAGGCGGTGCGGCTGGCCTGGCGATCACCGGCGGAGAGCCGGTCCAGCACTTCGGCGATGGTGGCGACCACGGCGGGGCCATTGGCGCGCGCGGCCGGATCGCGGGCGAGGGCGGCCTTGGCGAGCGCCACATCCGCCGGGATGGCGGCATTGCCGGGCGCGCGGGCGAGCGCGGCGGCGATGTGATCATCGCTGATGATGCCGTTTGCCAGCGCATCGCGGTAGAAGCTGCGGGGCATCAGCATGTCCACCTTGGCGACGCGGCGCAGGGTGGCGGTGGTGGCGGCAAAGCTCTGGCCGGTGAAGCCGAGGAAGGGGTTAACGGCAACGAAGTGCTTCAGCGGCCACAGCGGCGCGATGCGCTGGCAGGCTTCCGCGATGGCGGATTCCAGCGCGGTGGGAGCCGGTGCGAGGATTTCAGGGGCGAGTGTTTCGGTCGTCATGGCGGGACCTTTCAACAGCAGTGGGATCAACGGCGCACGTGGAGCCCGGTGGGCCACCAGCGCAGCACCAGCCGGTTGGCGAGCGCGTTCACATAAAGCCCGTTGTGGGCGTGGACGTAGAAGGCGCGGGCCCATTCCGGCGTTGCGCCGCCGGGCTTGGCCGTGATGAAGCTGGCCTGGCCGATGGTGAGCAGGGCAAAGCCCGCCACCACCGCGAAGATCGCCGCCAGCGCCACCAGATCGGTGCGGTTCGCTGCTTCTGGCAAGGTGACAGCCATCAGCGTGGCCATGCCCGATTGCAGGGCAAACCACAGGCCGGCCACCCCCGCGGCAACAACGATGGTGCGGGCGATGACGAAGCCGGTGGGCCGCGTGTCGATCGATTGGGCGATATAGTGGGTGAGGCCCATCAGCAGGATGGCGCCCAGCGCGAACAGGCCGGGTTCGCGGGCCAGTTCGAAGCCCGACAGCGTCCCGGCGATGCCGACCCCGGCGAGCACGCCGGCGACCGCCAGGCCCAGCCGTGCCGGGTGCGGCGCACCGCCGGGGCTGGGCGACCAGCTGGCCCGCGCAATATCGACCACGCTGCCCGACGACAGAAAGGCGTGCGCCTTGTAGAGCGAATGCGCCACGATGTGCAGCAGCGCCGCCGGCCACGCACCCAAGCCGCATTGCAGCAGCATGAAACCCATCTGCGCGATGGTGGACCAGGCCAGCGCCACCTTGATGGCATTCTGGGTGAGCATCACCACGCTGGCAAACAGCGCCGTGAAGCCGCCGACAATCAGCAGCAGATCCATCGACGGGGTGGACAGTTGCAGCAACGGCGAGAAGCGCAGCGCCAGGAAGCCGCCGGCGTTGATGATGCCGGCGTGCAGCAGGGCAGAGACCGGCGTGGGGGTTTCCATCACTTCGGTGATCCAGCCGTGCAGCGGGAACTGGGCGGATTTCAACAGGGCCGCGGCTGCGATGAGCACGGCGGCGATGGTTAGGCTGGCCGGGGTGTCGCCGCTGGCAGCGATGGCCTTGAGCGCCTCAAACACGCCGCTGAAGTCCAGCGCACCGGTGACCTCCCAGACCATGCCGATGGCAATGGCGAGGCAAAGATCACCCAGCCGGCTGGCGATGAATTTCTTGCGCGCCGCCAGGATCGCCGCCGGCCGGTCGCCGTAGAAGACGAGCAGTTGATTGAGGCCCAGCGACGTCGCCACCCAGGCGATGAGGAACATGGCCATATTGCCAGACAGGATCAGCAGCAGCACGCTGGCCAGGGTGACGCTGAGCAGTCGGGTGAAGCGGGCGTGCCCGGGATCGCCGGCCATGTAGTTGCGCGCAAAATGCACCACGATGCTGCCAACGAAGCTGACCAGAAGGAACATCACGGCGGTGAGCGCATCGAACAGGAGGCTGAAACCGGGCAGCGCCGGGGTCGCCAACGGGCCGCCCAGCGCCACCAGCAGCGCCCCGACGGCGGCGGTGGCAAAACTGATCAAGGCGCCGCCACGGGCAAGGCCGGCCAAACGCCTGGGATTGCCGGCAGGCAGCAGCGCCAGCGTCAGCAGCGCCGCAGGACCGGCCAGCATCAGCCACATCAGGGAGGTTATCGTCATCCGTGTCGCTCCACAATCGAGGATACGACCGGCCATCTATGCGCTGGCGAAACCGCCGTAAAATAGATATATTGTGTCGTATCGTTCGTTTTTGTGAAAGCCAGATCATGGCGGCGCTGAATTATAACCACCTGCGCTATTTCCATGCGGTGGCGCATGCCGGCAACCTGACCCGCGCCGCGCAGCAGCTGAACCTGTCGCAATCGGCACTCTCGGTGCAGTTGAAGGCATTGGAAGCGCAGCTGGGGCACGCCCTGTTCGAACGGGAAGCGCGGCGCATGTCGCTGACCGAGGCCGGAAAAATCGCGCTCGATTATGCTGATACGGTGTTTGCCGCCGGCGATGCGCTGCAATCGACACTGGCCGGGCGGGTGCGGCTGGACCAACAGGTGCTGCGCATCGGCGCGCTGCCCACGCTGTCGCGCAATTTCCAGGCCGAGTTCATCGCGCCACTGATTGGCCGCCGCGATGTCGAGCTGGTCATGGTGTCGGGCACCCTGAAAGACCTGCTGGCGCAGCTGGAAGCGCATGAACTTGATGTGGTGCTGGCCAATCAGCCACCGCGTGGAGTGGTGGCGCCGGATATCGTGTCACGCCGCATCGCCCAGCAGCCGGTCGGCCTGGTCGGGCCACCGGGCCTGCTGCACCGCCCGCTGCGCTTTCCGCAGGATCTCGCCAAGCTGCCGGTGTTGCTGCCCGCGAAGGGCCTCGATATCCGCACCGGGTTCGATCAGCTGCTGGATCAGGCCGGCATCCAGCCGATCATCCTGGCGGAAGTGGACGACATGGCGATGCTGCGCCTGCTCGCCCGTTCCTCTGACGCGCTCACCCTGGTGCCGCCGATCGTCGTGAAGGACGAACTCGCCGCCGGCACGCTGGTGGAGGTGTTCACCATCCCCGGCCTGACCGAGGAGTTTCACGCCATCACCCAGCGCCGGCGTTTCCCCAATCCGCTCCTGGGAGAATTGCTTGAGGGTTAGAGGCCCATTTCCGCCGCAGCGGCCTTGATGCGCCCCTGCGCACCGGCATCCCCCGCAAAAGCGGCCAGTGCCTGATCCCGCGCCGTCTTTGCCGCCGGCACATCACCCAGCACCTGCCGGGCGCGCATCAGGCGCAGCCAGCCGGCTTCATCCTTCGGGTTGGCCTTCAGCTTTTCGGCAAGGCCATCAACCATTGAACGGATCATCGCCTGGCGATCCGACGGCTTCATCGCTTGCGCGGCCTGCACCTGTTCGCGGCTGGGGCTGGGCATGACGCCCGCGGGGGCTGCGGAATTGGCGGCGGCTGCGGCGGCCACGGGCGGTGGCAGGCCGGGCACGGCGGCGTTGCCCACCGGCTTGGTGGCGGCCAACCGCGCGGCGATGTCGATGCCGGCGGCCTGCGCCGTCTGTTGGGTGACGGCGCGCAACTGCGGCAGCCACGGCGCATCGGCGGGCGAATCGGCAACCAGGCGCAGCATGTCTTCGATGGCGCCCTTGCGATCGCCCGTTTCCGATTTGCGCACAGCGAGGAAATAGCGGGCGCGCGCATCGGCGCCGTCCTGCGCCGCAGCCTTTTCAAAGGCAGCGGCAGCAGCCGGCGTGATCTGGCCGCCAGCTTCCTGCACCAGCGCCTCGCCATAGGCTGATTGATAGCCTTCGCCATCGGGCTTCAACGCGATCGCGCGGGCATAGGCCTTGGCGGCATCGCTGTAACGGGCCGTCTGGAAATAGCTCCAGCCCAGCATGCGCCAGCCTTCCGGATCGTTGGGGTTGGCCTGCATCTTCTGTTCAAGGCCGGTGACCAGCTGGTTCACCTCGCCCTGCGCGGCGGCATCCGGCACCGGGCCAGCGGCCGGAGCGGCTGCGGGCGCGCCAGCCGGAGCAGCAGCACCCGCCAGTTCGGGCTGGCCCATGCTGACATAAAGCGCGGCGCCGGCTACGGCGACCATGGCCGCCAGGCCCAGCGCCAGGCCGGAAAGCGCTTTCTGGCCCATGGTGCGATCAAGTTCGGCCGGGATATGGCCGGCGGCCAGCAGGCGACGGCGAATCTCGTTGCGCAGCCCTTCGGCTTCACCGGGCTGGATGCTGCCAGTGGCCAGCTGCACATCGACATCGGCCAACTGATCCTTCAGCACGGCGATGGTGGCGGCGCGGGCGTCAACCCTTGCTTCGTGGCGGCGCACCAGCGGAATGGTGAGCCAGGCCGCGGCCAGGGCCGTGAGCGCAGTGAGAATGATCCAGAGTGTCATGTTGGTCTCAGTCTTGGGGGCCCGCCAGCCGGTCAAGTTCGGCGCGTTCAGCCTCGGTGAGCGGGGTGGCATCAGGCGTTGCAACGGGCTTGCGCCGTTGCCAGAAAATCAGGCCGGCGCCGCCCAGCAACAGGATCGCGAACGGCCCCAGCCACAGCAGCAGCGTGTCGCCTTCCATCGGCGGTTTCAGCAGCACGAAATTGCCGTAACGCGCCACGACATAATCACGCACTTCGGCATCGCTGCTGCCCCTGGCGATCTGTTCGCGCACCAGCACCCGCAGATCGCGGGCCAGCGGCGCATCGCTGTCGTCGATGGACTGGTTCTGGCAGACAACGCAGCGCAGATCCTTGGAAATGGCGCGGGCGCGGGCTTCCTGCGCTGCATCAGGCAGCATTTCATCGGGCAGCACGGCGGCCGCAGGGGCGGCCAGCATCAGCGCCAGGGCAAGCAATGCGCGCTTCATGCTTCGGCTCGCAATTTCTGCATCAGCGGCCTGATCTGGCCTTCCCACACTTCCGGGCTGATCGGGCCGATCTGCTTGAAACGGACCCGGCCCTTCTTGTCGACCACGAACGTCTCCGGCGCACCGGTCACGCCCAGATCAATGGCGGTGCGACCGGGGAAATCGCTGCCCATGCCGGAATAGGGATCGCCATAGCGCGCGAGGAAAGCGCGGCTGTCTTCCGGCTTGTCTTTCCAGGCGATGCCATAGACGGGGAAGCCTTCGGCGGCGATGCGTTCCAGCACGGGGTGTTCCTGCGGGCAGGCGGCGCACCAGCTCGCCCACACGTTGAGCAGCCGCGGTTCGCCCTTGAAGCTGGCGCTGGCCAGGCCCGGGCCACCGCCCGGTGCATCGGTGATGCCGGGCAGTACGAATTCGGGCAGCGGCCGGTCGATCAACTGGCTCGGCAGTTCCTTGGGGTCCTGCGTCAGGCCAAAGCCCAGGAAGGCAGCAAGCCCGGCAAAGGCGATAACCGGCAGGATGAACAACACACGCTTCATGATGGGCCGCTTATTCCGCCGGAACCAGATTCGGCGCAAGGGGTGACCGCACCTGCGGCGCCCCGATGCGGAAGCGGCGATCGGCCAGGCTGGCCGCGCCGCCCATCGCCATGAGGAGCCCGCCGAACCAGATCCAGCCCACGAGGGGATGCCAGTAGATGCGCACCACCAGCCCCTGCCCGCGTGCATCCTGCTGCACATCGCCGATGGCGACATATTGATTGCCCAGCGGCGAAACGCCGATGCCGGCTTCCGTCGTCTGGCTGCCCGAAACGGTGTAAATCCGGCGTTCCGATACCAGCGCGCGTTCATTGCCGTTCTGGCTGACCGTGAAGCGGGCGCGCAGGGCACGATAATTGGCGCCGTCCACTTCCTCGGCGCCAAGCATGGTAACGCTCACCGGTCCGGCCACGGCCGTTTCGCCGGGGCGCATCACCAGGATTTTTTCAGCGGCAAAACTGGTCATCGTCGCGATACCGGCAGTGGTGAAACCCAGGCCGGCGTGGGCCAATACAAGCCCGACGGTCGCCGCCGGCGTGGTGCGCACCAGCCGCCACGAAAAACCGCCCGCGCCCCACCAGCGCCGCACCAGCACGAGCACCGCGCCCAGCACCAGCCAGCCGCCGAGTGCGAGACCCAACGCCGCCACGACCTGCGCCGTGCCCAGCCACAGCACCAAGCCCGCCAACAGCGCCGCGATCGCGGCCACCGGCACCAGAAGTTTCTTGCCCAGCACCGCCAGATCATCGCGCTTCCATGACAGCATCGGCCCGATGGTGACGAGAATGAGCAACGGCGCCACCAGCGGCACGAAGACGAGGTTGTAATAAGGCGGCCCCACCGAAATCTTGTTGGTGGGCGACACGGCTTCCATGATCACCGGATAGAAGGTGCCGAGGAACACCACCGCGGTGAGCGCCATCAGCAGCAGATTGTTGAAGGTGAGCCCCGATTCACGGCTGATGCTGCCAAACAGGGCGCCGGAACGCAGCATCGGCGCGCGGGCGGCAAACAGCGCCAGTGCCGTGCCGGTCGCACCGATGATCATGGCGAGGATGAACACGCCGCGTTCGGGATCGACCGCAAAGGCGTGCACCGAGGTGAGAATGCCGGAGCGGACCAGGAAGGTGCCGATCAGCGACAGCGAGAAGGCGAGAATGGCGAGCAGGATTGTCCAACCGGCGAGGCTGCCGCGCTTTTCAGTGACGATGGCCGAATGCAGCAACGCCGTGCCGATCAGCCATGGCATGAAGCTAGCATTTTCCACCGGGTCCCAGAACCACCAGCCGCCCCAGCCCAATTCGTAATAGGCCCAGAAACTGCCCAGCGTGATGCCGCAGGTAAGCGGCACCCAGGCGGCCAGCACCCACGGCCGCATCCAGCGCGCCCAGGCCGGATCTGCGCGGCCTTCCAGCAGCGCCGCCACGGCAAAGCTGAAGGTGACGGAAAAGCCGACATAGCCCAGGTACAGCAGCGGCGGATGGAAGACGAGGCCGGGATCCTGCAGCAGCGGGTTCAATTCCGCGCCGTCGAGCGGCACCGGGAACAGGCGCTCAAACGGGTTGGACGTGAACAGCGCGAAGGCCAGGAAGGCGACACTGATCATCGCCTGCACCGAAAGAATGCGCGCCTGCAGCGTGACGCGCAGATTGTCGCCGAACTTCGCAATGCCAGCGCCATAGATCGACAGCACCAGCACCCACAGCAGCATGGAGCCTTCGTGATTGCCCCACGTCGCCGCCAGCCGGTAGGCCAGCGGTTGCGAAAGGGCGCTGTGATTGGCGACCAGCTTGACCGAGAAATCGGCCTGGCCGAACAGCGTCATCAGGCAGCCAAAGCTGATGGCGATCAACAGCGCCTGCAAGGCCGCCGCGCTGCGCCCGAACGCCATCAGCGCCGCATCCCCGCGGATCGCGCCCAGCATCGGCAGCACAGCTTGCGCAATCGCCACCAGCAAGGTGAGGATCAGGGCGAAATGGCCGATTTCGGCAAGCATCTGCGGGTGGTCTCCGGCGGTTGATGGCGGCAGAATGGCGAAATATTGCCTCTGCTTGCATTCTTGCTCTAGCCGATACGCATGAAGATGCTAGGGATTTATCTGGAATCAAAGCGCTGCTAAGGGCTTTGAATCGAAGGGTGTGAGCCCGGGGGGGGGCAAGACCATTGTGACGACGTACCGCATCGCGATTGTGGGATCGGGGCCTGCCGGGCTTTCGGCAGCGGCTCATGCTGCCAAGTTGGGGCTGAGCCATATCTTGCTCGAAAAGACCGACCATCTGTCGGATACGATCTACAAATACCAGAAGGGCAAGCATGTGATGGCAACGCCATCGCAACTGGTCCTGCGCTCACCGCTGGATTTCGAAGCCGGCAAGCGCGAGGTTATTCTGGGCACCTGGAATGAGCAGACGGCCGCCGCCGGCGTGAACGTCAAGCATGGCGCCGAAGTGAAAAGCATCGTCGGCACCGGCGCGCCCATCCCCGGATCGGTGATGCCGATCGTCAGCCGCAACCGCGACGGCACGACCAGCACGACCGAACTGCAGCGCAACGCCCCGCCCTATCGCCTGACGCTGGTGAACGGCGAAGAGATCATGGCCGAAACCGTGATCATGGCGCTCGGCACCCAGGGCAACCCCAACCTGATGGGCTGCCCGGGCGGCAACCTGCCCCATGTTCAGTATCAGCTCGACGATCCCACCGAATATACCGACGAACATATCTTTGTGATCGGCGGCGGCGATGCCGGGATCGAAAATGCGCTCGGCCTGTGCGCCGATCCGGCGCAGAACAACACGGTCACGCTGATCAACCGCACAGCCGATTTCCCCACCGCCAAGGATGCCAACGTCAAGGCGCTGATGGCAGCGCGCGATTCGGGGCGCATCAGCATCATGGCCGAAGCCAACACCACAGCGGTGGAACACGGCTTCATTACGGTTGAAACCCGCGATGGCGAAGTGCGGGCGCGCTGCGACCGGATTATCGCCCGCATCGGTTCGGCACCACCGCGCAGCTTTGTCGAAGGCTGCGGCATCGAATTTGCCAGCGCCGACCGGCTCGCCTTTCCTAAGCTGTCGGCCACCTTCGAATCGACGGCGCCGGGAATCTATGTCACCGGCGCGCTGGCCGGCTATCCGTTGATCAAGCATTGCATGAACCAGGGCCACGACGTGGTGGAGTTCATCAATGGCAATCTCGATCTCAAGCCCGCCGACGAACCGATCCTGGAAGCCAAGTTTGCCGGCCTGCCCGGCAAGCGCAGCGTCGCCGAATGGCTGGAATATCTGCGGACGAGCGTCTCGATCCTCAATGGCATGAGCAGCCTGCAGATACGCGAATTCATGCTGGATTCGAGCGTGAAGCGCTACGCGCAGGGTGAGGTGATCTTCGAACGCAACGCACCCGGTTCATCGCTGTTCGGCATCGCCGATGGCGAGGTGGCGGTGGAAGTGAATCCAAACGATCCGTCCATCACCGTGCAAATCGGCGCCGGCCAGATCTTCGGTGAAGTCGGCCTGATTTCCGGCCGCCGGCGCGGGGCGACCATCCGCGCCGCGCGCGATACCATCGTGGTGGAAATCAGCCGCAATGCCGCGCTGAAACTGATGAGCCAGGTGCCATCGGCATCGCGCGAGATCACCCGCATCAACACCGAACGCACCTTGCTGCAGATCTTCAAATCGGGCCTTGCGCCCGCCGATCTGGTCGACGTGATCGCCAACGCCAAGGTGGAAACCATCCGTTCCGGCCAGGCCATCATCAAGGAAGGCGAAACCGGCGACGACATCTTCATCATCCGCTCCGGCTCGATGGTGGTGGAAAAGTCGATCGGCGGCAAACCGGTGTTCCTCAGTTATGTTCCCGCCGGCAGCTATGTTGGCGAGATGAGCGTGATCGACGGCAGTGCGCGTTCCGCCACGGTGCGCGCAGCAGTGAAGAGCGACGTGATCCGCCTCGCCGGCGAGCCGTTCCGCGCGCTGCTCGCCGCCAAGCCGCAATTGCTCGACAAGTTGCGCGGCGAAATGGCCAGCCGCACCCAGCTCAACAATTTCGTCGAATCCAAGAAGGACAGCTTCTCCGGCGTTGTCGACATGTACACCGGGGTGGCCAACTTCCTGGTGGAACAGGGCTTGGGTGAAGCCACCGATGTGCTG
This sequence comes from Sphingomonadales bacterium 32-65-25, assembly GCA_002280855.1. GTDB lineage: Bacteria > Pseudomonadota > Alphaproteobacteria > Sphingomonadales > Sphingomonadaceae > Sandarakinorhabdus. The sequence goes on from NCEU01000003.1 coordinate 373,219, forward strand.
CTCATCGACGAGAAATTGTGCGTTGGGTGCGACAATTGCGAGAAGGCCTGCGCCGATACGCATGACGGCCTGTCGCGGCTGGATCGCGAAGCCGGGCGCACCTATGCCCATCTGCATGTGCCGACCAGCTGCCGCCACTGCGAACATCCGCACTGCATGGCCGATTGCCCGCCCAACGCCATCCACCGCGGGCCCACCGGCGAAGTCTATATTGATGAAACCTGCATCGGCTGCGGCAACTGCCAGCGCAACTGCCCCTATGGCGTGATCCGGCTCGACAAGACGCCGCCGAAAAAGCCATGGCTGCTCAGCTGGTTCCTGTTCGGCAGCGGCCCCGGCCCCGGCGAAGCCAGCCACAAATGGGCCAAGAAACATGATCCCGCCTATGCCGAAAAGGCCAAGAAGGCGATCAAGTGCGACATGTGTTCGGGCCAGGAAGGCGGCCCGGCCTGCGTGCGCTCTTGCCCCACTGGCGCTGCCATTCGCGTCTCGCCGGAACAATTCCTCGGTGTCGCCCTGATGAACCGGGAGGACCGCTGATGGCCAGCAAGACACAGGCCAGCCGGGCGATGACCGGCAAGGCCGTCACCCGCGCGCCGCGTGACACCGCGCACGAGGGCTTCCTCAATCACAAGCGCGGGCGCTGGGCCAAGGTGGCGATCACCCTCAGCGTGGTGGCTCTCGGCGCTTATCTGCTCACCGATCCGGTGCCGCGCCACAATGGCGGCACCTGGCTGGGCTATCTGCTCGGCAGCATCGGCGCCGGCATGATCGTCTGGCTGTCGCTGCTGGGCGTTCGCAAGCGCGTGATCGGATCAAAGCCGTTCAGCCTGAAGGGCTGGACCAGTGCGCACGTCTATCTGGGTCTGTCGCTGATCGTCGTGGGCACGCTGCACACCGGCTTCCAGCTGGGCTGGAACGTCCACACGCTGGCGTGGGCGCTGATGATGATCGTGATCCTGTCTGGCCTGTGGGGCATCAGCCTCTATGCGACCCTGCCCGAACGCTTGTCGGCCAACCGCGGCGAGGTCACGCAGTTGCAGATGCTGGAAGCAATCCGCACCCTCGATCGCCAGCTCGACATAGCCGCACAGCCGCTGGATGCCGACGACGCGGCGCTGGTGCGGATGAGCCTGGAAGAATGCCGCATCGCCGGTTCGCTGGGCCAGCGCCTATCGGGCAATTACGCCAATGATGGCAACGCCAGGGCGCTGGCGACCATCATCGAAAAGGTGATGACGGGCCGACGCACCGGCCGGGTCGATGATCGCCTGGCGCAGATCGAATTCCTGCTAGAGAGGAAAGAGGCGGCGCTGGCGCAGGCCCGCCGCCATATACGTATGAAAACTCAACTGGAATTGTGGCTTTACGTGCATGTGCCGGTAACGATCGCGCTGCTGGCAGCATTGCTGGCGCATATCATTTCCGTGTTCCTGTACTGGTAAGGGGGAGGCGGGCATGAGCTTTATCGTTCGCCAGGTCGCCAAGCGCGCCGATGGTGGGGACATCATTCGCACCCGCACGTTGGTGCAGGCCGAATTGACCGTTGGCAGAGGCACAGATTGCGATATCCAGCTGGCCGATCTGGCCGTGATGCTGCGCCACGCCCGGCTGGTGCAGATCACCGCCGGCAAGGTGAGTGTGGAAACCACCGGCGGCGTGCCGGTGGAAGTGGGCGGCAAGTTCGTCACCCGTGCCGATCTGGCCGTGGCCGAAAATCCCACCATCGATATCGGCCCGTTCCGGCTGTCGCTGTCCCCCGGGGAGGACGGCGCCGTTGCCATCACCGCCGAACGCGTGGTGCCGCCGATCGAAGCCGCCGATGCGGCGCATGAAACCAGCATCTTCTCGCTTTCCGGCGCGATGCCGACCAAGCGCCGCATGGCGTGGGTTGGCGGGCTGGCTGTGCTGGTACTGCTGTTGCTGGTGCCGCTGTTCCACTTCATCGGTGAAGGCGAACCCGCACTGCCCCAGACGATGGTGGCTGAAGCCGCCCGGCCGGTCACCCCCGGCCAGGGCTTTGGCGATGGCAAATTGTCTGTCCCCACGGCCCGGCCCGCGGCCGCCGGCGGCTTTGCCCCGGATGAAAGCTGGTCGAGCGGCATGCTCTCAGATGCCCACGCCAGCCTGTCCAACAATTGCAGCGCCTGTCACCAGAAGGCGTTTGTTTCAGTGACCGATGGCGCCTGCCAGGCGTGCCACACGGCTTCGGCGCTGCCCGATCACGCTGCACCGGCGCGCATGGCCAAGGGCCGGCTGCCCGATGGCGGCGTGATGGGCGCCGCGCACAGCGCCTTCAATCTCCCGCAGGGCCGCTGCACCAGCTGCCACAAGGAACATGAAGGCGCAGCCACCGTCATGACCGTGGCGGAAAGCTTCTGCACCGATTGCCACGGCGGCCTGAAATCGCGCCTTGCCGATACGGCGGTCGCCAACGTGCCTGGCTGGGCCAAGCACCCGGATTTCCGGGCCACGCTGGTCTCCTCGCCATCGGCGGACAAGCCAGTGTTCACCCGCGCCGCCCTCTCCGGCGCGCGGGAGAAATCGGGGCTGATCTACCCGCACGACATCCACCAATCCACCACCAACGCGGTTGCCAACATGGCACAGAAACAGCGGCTGCCGCAGGGTGCCGATGGCGCCCTGCCCTGCAGCTACTGCCACAAGGCCGATAGTGACCAGGTGCGGTTCAAACCGATCGACATGGAAGCCAATTGCGGCGCCTGCCACGACCTGGCCTTTGCCCGCGATGGCGGCACCGTCCGCACCCTGCCGCACGGCAAACCCGCCCAGGTGGCTGGCATCATCCGCGATTTCACCCTGTCCGAAAGCTTTGCGCCGCGCGCTGGTGTGCAACGCCTGAGCTTTGATCGCCACCTGCCCGGCAAGGCACCGCCGCCACTGCCCGGCGGCAATCCGGCGGCCCGCGCCCAGGCGGCCGTGGTGAGCGTGTTTACCGGCAAGGGCCTGTGCACGGAATGCCATGTCGTCACGGATACCGGTGCAGCCGATCTCACCCGGCGTTTCGCCATCGCCCCGGTCAGCATCAACGATCATTATCTGCCGCAGGGCCAGTTCCCGCACGGCAAGCACAAGAGCTATGACGCCAAGACCGGCCAGGCCGCCTGTGTCGCCTGCCACACCGGCGTGACGAAATCCAAGGTCTCCACCGACGTGAACATTCCCGGCGTTGCCAATTGCCGCGAATGCCACGGCGCTCCGGCCAAGACCCTGCTCAGCACCACGGCCAAGGCCGGCGCCAGTTGCGACACCTGCCATGGCTTTCATGATGGGGTTGCGCCTACAGGTGCGCTCCCCGCCGGCCATGTCCAACCCGCCCGGGTTGCCGGTCGGCAGGCTGCTGGCCGCAGCCGGCAGACTCCGGCCTGATGCGCGGCGCTCCTTGCCATCGCCGCATCGTTGCGTCAGTTGCTGCCTTCGTGCCGTATATGGTCAGGCAACGGCCATCTGGGGGACAGCCCGCGCGTTGTGAGTCGACGCAGAGAGGCGCGAAATGCTGATTGCCCAGGTGACAGATATCCACCTTGGTTTCCAACCGGATGATCCGGCGGAAATGAACCGCAAGCGTTTCGACGAGGTGGTGGAATCGCTGCTGGCGCTCACTCCGCAGCCCGATCTGCTGCTGGCCACCGGCGATCTCAGCGAAAGCGGCAGCATCACGTCTTATGAGACCCTGAAAAGCATCGCCGAACGTCTGCCGTTTCCGGTGCATTTCGCGCTGGGCAATCATGATCTCAGGGCCAATTTCCGCAGCGTCTTTCCCGATGTGCCGGTGAGCGGCACCGGCCATGTCCAATATGCCTTCGTGCACGGCCCGCTGCGCTTCGTGGTGCTCGACACGCTGCAGGAAGGCCACCACGGCGGCGCGCTTTCCGCCGAACAGGCCGCGTGGCTGGATGAAACGCTGCTGGAAGACAATCGGCCGACCGTGCTTGTCCTCCATCACCCGCCAATCGAGAGCGGCAACGGCTGGATGACCGAGGATCTGCATGCACCCTGGGTACAGCGCCTGGCCGAAGTGGTGCGCCGCCACCCGCAGATCATCCGCATGATCACCGGGCACCTTCATCGCGCCATCGTCACCGGCTGGCACGGCACCACGCTCGCCGTGTGCCCCTCATCGGCACCGCAAGTCGCCATCGATTTTCGCGAGATCGACGGTGAGAATCCCGATGGCCGCGACATGATCGTGGCTGAGCCGCCTGGCTTTGCGCTGCATTACTGGACTGGGCGCGACCTGATCAGCCATTTCTGCGCCGGCGGCGAACACCCGGTGCTGGCCCGCTACAACGCGCGCATGCAGCCGACGGTTCAGCATATCCTGGCAGAGCGCACCGAGGCGCATTGAGCCGGGCGGCCAGTGGCAAAGCCGCGCCGTCAACCGAAACGGAAAAGGGCGGCCTGTTGAGGCCGCCCTTTTTTTCGCTCGCTCGTCGCTCGCTTCACACACGCATGGGCATGAGGACGTAAAGCGCTTTCGCCTCGTCATTCTCGCGGATCAACGTGGGCGCCGAGGCATCAGCCAGGTGCACATCCACCAGATCGCTGCCAACCTGGCCCAAGATGTCGAGCAGATAGCGATAGTTGAAGCCCACCTCGATATCGGCGGCGGCATAATCAGCCGGCACTTCTTCCGAAGCCGTGCCGTTCTCCGGGCTGGTGACCGACAATGTCACCTTGTCCCGGCCCAGCGCCAGCTTCACCGCGCGGGTCTTTTCGGTGGTGGCGATGGCGGCGACGCGGTCCACGCCTTCGGCCAGCACCTTGGCGTCGATCTTCAGCAATTTGTCGTTCGCTGTCGGGATCACGCGTGTGTAATCGGGGAAGGTGCCGTCGATCAGCTTGCTGGTGAGCGTCGAATCCGCCGAGAAACGGAACCGCACCTTGGCGGGCGACAGGCCGATTTCCACCGGCGCATCCGCCGCCATTTCATCCAGCAGCTTGCGCACTTCATTCACGCATTTGCGCGGCACGATCACGCCCGGCATGTCGGCCGCGCCATCCGGCAGATCCAGCTCGATCCGAGCAAGGCGGTGGCCATCGGTGGCCACACCGCGCAGCTTGGGCGACGGGCCGGTGGTGGCATGCAGATAGATGCCATTCAGATAATAACGGGTTTCCTCGGTGGAGATCGCGAACTTCACCGCGTCGATCAGCTCCTTCAGTTCACCCGCCGAAAGCGTGAAGCGCACCGGCAGATCGGTTTCGGCGATCACCGGGAAATCATCGCGCTTCAACGTCGCCAGGCTGAACCGGCTGCGGCCGGCATTCACGCTCATGCGATCTCCCGAAACGGCGAGTTCAACCTGGCTGCCTTCCGGCAGCTTGCGCACGATATCGAACAGCGTGTGCGCCGAAACCGTGGTGGCGCCGTTCAGATCGATCGCGGCGGGGATATTTTCCACCACCTGCAGATCAAGATCGGTCGCCATCAGCCGCAGGCCATCGGCGCGCGCTTCGATCAGCACGTTGGAAAGGATCGGGATGGTGTTGCGACGCTCCACCACCGACTGGATATGGCCCAGGCACTTCAGCAGGGTTGCGCGCTCAACGGTGGCCTTCATTCTGATCCCTGTAACGAAATGGTGAAGATGGCGGCACTATAGCCACAAACGCGCACGGTGGTAGTGGCGATGTGCGGGGAAATGGGCCTATGAATGGCAGATGGATCTGATTCTCGCCCGCCACGCTGAAACCGTGTTCAACGCCGCCGCCCGCATGCAGGGCCACATGGCGCACACCCCCCTCACCCGCAGCGGCATCGCCCAGGCCGAAGCCATGGGCGCCGCCCTGCGCGAAACCCTGGGCGAAGCGCCGGACCGCGATTTCTGGGTCTCCCCCTCCGGCCGCACCCAGCAAACCGCCGCCATCGTGAGCGAGCATCTGGGCGTGCCCTTCTTTGATTGGCGGCAAGACACGCGCCTGCTCGAAATCGACGTCGGCCAATGGGAAGGCCGCTATTACGCCGATATCGTGGCAGACCTTGGCGAACACATCGTCTGCCCCGATCGCCGCCTGTTCCGCGTGCCGCCCCCCGGCGGCGAATGGTTCCCCGAAATCGCCGCCCGCCTCACCGACTGGCTGGCCGAAATCGACATGACGCGACCATTGTTGGTGATCAGCCACGGCATCACCGCCCGCGTGCTGCGCGGCATCCTGGTGGGCGGGCAGGATTGGCAAGGCGTCCCCGTCGCGGCCGATGCGCCGCAAGGCACCGTGTTCCATATTCGCGATGGCGCAGAGACGATGCTGCACATGGGCAGCGGCGTGCAGGGCGTGCGGGCGGCTTGATTTAGAGAAGAAGGGCCTCCGGCGGGCAGGGTCGCAGACCCTGCACCCGTTTGTCATCATCCTGCCATCGTCACCCCGGACTTGATCCGGGGTCCCGCTTTACTTGAGCAGCGCGTGGACGTGAAGGAAGCGGGGCCCCGGATCAAGTCCGGGGCGACGAGGGAATTTGGTGTCTGCAATGAGGTGGAAACAAGACATTTGCCCTGTGACTTCAGTCGCAATATGTTTCGATCTCAGAGCATACACAGGGGTAATCAATGGATGATAACGTGACAAGCTACGGTCAGTGCTTTGCCAGCCTCGCGCTCGGACTAGCACCGCTTTTTATGCTTCTTGGGGTGGCAGCATTTTTTGGCGCAGACACCGTGACATTTGGTGGGAAAAACATTCACGGCATAGGATCTGTCGTCGTCGTTGTCGTCCTCAACGCCATATTTGCGGCATTGTTTGCGGGCCTACAGAAGCTTGGGTACATTTTTCTTAGGTTCATTAGTCGTCGATAGGCCGATGGCCAAGGCATAGGTCAACGTCCTCGCAGCCTGCTGCGACCAGGCGCGATGTCCTCAATTGGCGCGCAAGCGGACATCCTCCAACCAGCACCCTAGAAAACAAACGGGTGCAGGGTCTGCGACCCTGCCCGCCGGAGGCTTCCTGCCTCCTTCCACCCGCAGGCTAGTCGCGCCGGCGGATTTGCTGATAGACTTGCGTGCAGGGTCACCCATCTCATCGGGGGGATGACCCATGCCGATCAATTTCCAGATCGAACGCACTGCCAATAATTTCTTCGCCCGCGCCGATGGGCAGCGGTTCTTCGTTGGCCGGCGCGTGCCCTATGGCAGCAACATCGGGCTGTACAACATCTTCGGCGGCAGCCCGCTCACGCCCTTGTTCTACACGGCGGCGGATTTCGCCAGCGGCCACGGGTTCTGGGCCGATTTCATCGAGCCGAACGCGATCTGCGAAGGCCGCAGCTTCCTCACGCTGAACAGCTATGATCGCGCCGCCTTCACCTTCGGCTTTGGCCAGTTCGCCGCGCACGTGCCCGATGGTGATTTCGTGAAGATGTTCCGCGCCCTGCTCGCCCGGCCAGAGGCAGACGATTACTTCCCCCACCTCGAACTGGCCGGCGGCCGCATCCACCGCGTTACCGATGCCGGCCTGTCCCCCCTGGAAAGCGCCACCTCCACCGAAGCCCTGATGCGCTACCTCAACCCCACCCTTAACGAAGTGGAAGACGCCGAAGTGATCGCCGCCGCCAAGCTGATCCACTGGGCCACCCACCACGCCAGCGCCCGCGACGCCCAGGTGAGCACCATGGTCGCCACCTATCGCAGCTTCATGGCCCGCGCCGACAAGCGCGTTGGCATCAATGGCCGCCCTGCCGATCAATGCCTGGTGATCGCCGATATCCTGCACCACGGCCGCGGCGGCAAGATGACCTGGCCCCTCGTCGCCGAAGCCCTGGCCAGCCCCACCCCCCTGGCCAAACTGATCGCCATCGGCGCCCCGCAATGGGACGGGCGCAAGGCGACCCTGAAGAAAGCCATCGCCGCGCGGCCGCAACTGGCGGCGAAACGGTGGAGCCGGGCGGCGGGCGATTTTGTTTGAAGGGAGAAGTGGGGGGCCCCCGGCGGGCAGGGTCGCAGACCCTGCACCCGTTTAATTTTGGCCGGCGTTTGATGGTGGATTTGGCGTGGACTTCAGACTGGCAGGTTTGGGCCGCGGACGGCATAAAAGCAGTTCTGTAATTGAGAGGCACCCAGTGGCTGTCGACAAGTTAGCTTTGTTCGAAACAACGAAGGCCCTTTGGCCGGAAACCGTGGTGGTATTTGAGAAACCGGACGCGACGAACTGTATATATCAAGCCAACGAGAAAGCGTTTGCGGAGGAGGATCACTGGCGGCAGCTCGCCCTCTGGGCGTTTCATCAGTCCCTCGAATTTTACGAGAAGCGGGCGCTGGCCAATGGTCTGCCACTTTACCCCCATGAAGTTACCTTTGGTGAGTTCGATCATTGGATGCGGGTGAGTTTGAATGGCGACGACTCCTGGCTGGAGGAGCGAGCAGCGTACGAAAACAGCTAATTCTGTCGGTGGCATATTGGCAGGTTGGCTCACAGTCCGGCATTCGGATGCTTATAGTCCACCCCGAGTGGTCATTTTAGGGTCGGAGGCAGACACTCCCCCAAACAGGGCACCCGAAAACAATCGGGTGCAGGGTCTGCGACCCTGCCCGCCGGAGGCCCGCTTTCTCCCTTCCTCCCGTAGCTTCCCCCTCGTAAAAGGCGCTCACAGCAACCGGAGCCACCCTCATGTCTGATCCCGTCGTCATTGCCAGTTACGCCCGCACGCCGATGGGGGGATTTCAAGGCGCTCTAAGTGGCCTGAAGGCGACCGAGTTGGGCGCGGCGGCGGTGCAGGCGGCCGTGGCGCGGGCGGGGGTTTCGCCGATGGCCGTGGATCAGATCGTGATGGGGTGTGTGTTGCCGGGTGGGTTGGGCCAGGCGCCGGCGCGGCAGGCGGCGTTGGGGGCCGGGTTGCCGTTGCATGTGGAGGCGGTGACCATCAACAAGATGTGCGGCAGCGGCATGCAGGCGATGATCATGGCGCATGATGCGCTGGCGGCGGGCAGTGCCGGTGTGATCATCGCGGGCGGCATGGAGAGCATGACCAATGCGCCTTATCTGCTGTTGAAGCATCGCGGCGGCGCGCGGATCGGCCATGATGCCATCAAGGATTCGATGTATCTGGATGGGCTGGAGGATGCCTATGACCCCGGCCGCTTGATGGGCAGTTTCGCCGAGGAGAGCGCGCGGGATTACCAGTTCACGCGGGAGGCACAGGACGCGTTTGCCATCGCCAGCCTGGGCCGCGCGCAGGCGGCGATTGCCAGCGGCGCCTTTGCGGGCGAGATCGTGCCGGTGGCGGTGCCCGGAAAGGGCGGCGAGGTGCTGGTCGATACCGACGAACAGCCCGGCAAGGCCCGGCCGGACAAGATCCCGACACTGAAGCCCGCCTTTGCCAGGGATGGCACCATCACGGCGGCCAACGCCTCCTCGATCAGCGATGGCGCCGCCGCGCTGGTGCTGACGCGGGCGAGCGTGGCCGACGCGCAGGGGTTGAGCGTGAAGGCGCGCATTGTCGCCCATGCCGCCCACGCGCATGAGCCAGCGAAGTTCACCACGGCGCCGGTGCCGGCGATCCAGAAGGTGCTGGCCAAGGCCGGTTGGACGGTGGCGGATGTGGACCTGTTCGAGGTGAACGAGGCGTTTGCGGCGGTGGCGATGATCGCCATGCATGATCTGGCCATCCCGCACGAGAAGCTGAACATCCACGGCGGCGCCTGTGCGCTGGGCCATCCCATTGGCGCATCGGGCGCGCGCATCGTGGCGACTCTGGTGGCGGCGCTGGAGCGGACGGGCGGCAAGCGCGGAGTCGCGGCGCTGTGCATCGGCGGCGGTGAAGCCACGGCGATTGCGGTGGAATTGATCTAAGCCCGATTCCATCCCCGTTATCCCCGTTATCCACAGGCTGGATGGCAAAAATTTTGCTTTGACGACTCACCCCGAAGGTGAGAGCATTCACCTGTAGCCGGGAATTGACGGCGGCAGAAATGCCAACGGAATGAAGCGGTTATCGCCATTGAAGACGTATATTCTTGCCTGTGGGTGGGAATTGAAATCGGCAAATGGTGGGGCTGGAGGGCCTGTGAAGGTGAAACGGGCGGGCTGGTGAAAACCAGGCTGGAACGACGCTGGAAACGACCACCAGCCATGGCTGAAACGCCAGCCAAAGCGCCACGGGCACGGGGGCAACCCCAGGCCCGGAAACGGAGGGAACGGAGGTTCCGCAAAGCATCTCCGCCCCCGAAGCCACCGGGCCGAACCTTAACGGGTATGCTCTGGGCGCAATGGCAAGGGCAGCAGCCAAGCGGATGGAAGGCCAGTCCGCAGCCATGAGCGGTTCCGCGCAAGCAGGGCCGCAAGGGCGAGGGACAAGGATACCAGCCGTGGGCCAATGCGCCCACCCAAAGGCCAAGCGGCAGGCGCAAGCCGATACGCAAGGTTGAACGGGTGGAGCGAAAAGGTCCGGCACTGCAGACAAGCAGGCCCGAAAGGGCCGAGATGGATGCAGATGCAAAAGTGCCGTGGAAGTGCGCGAGGCCAGCCGCCGCAGCTCCAGCCGACGAGGTTGTGAGCGCAGGCGCCGACCGGACCGCCCATGTCCTCCGCAAGGAGGGGCACGACACAGTGGCCGCTGGTGGCAACACCAGCGGCCATTAGTGTTTTTGGGCGACGTTTCGGCCCTTCCCGCACGCTCGAAGAGAGCCCTTCAGGCCCTAACCGAATCGTCGCCCCGGGCTTGACCCGGGGCCCCGCTTCCTTGGCGCCGAAAGAACAGCGGGGCCCCGGATCAAGTCCGGGGCGACGACCGCCTCAATCAGAAAGCGACCGTGGGTTACGGCTTCACATCCGGCGGCACGTCACCCGCCATGCTCGCCGCCACCTTTTCCGCTGCTTCCATCGCCCGCAGCAGGTTGCCGCCGGCGATCTTCTCGCAATCGGCTTCGGAATAACCACGGCGCAGCAGCTCGGCGATCAGCGCCGGATAGGTTTCCACGCCTTCCAGCCCGGTGGGCGTTGAATCGATGCCATCCAGATCGCCGCCGATGCCGACATGATCGACGCCGGCCAGCTTCACCATCCGATCGATATGATCGGCCACGTCGCCGATGCCCACCGGCGGGCGCGGGTTCTTTGCATCCCACTCCGCCATCGCAGCGCCTTGGCGTTCCAGCTGGCCGATATACAGCGCGGCCAGACGTTGGCGCTCGCCGGCGCGGGCGGCTTCCCAGGCCTGGCGGGCGGCGTTGATGAAGCCGGGCACATAGGTCGCCATCACCACGCCGCCATTGGCCTTCACCAGCGGCAGCACATCATCGGGCACGTTGCGCACATGATCGGCAATGCCGCGGGCGGAAGAATGGCTGTAGATCACCGGCGCCTTGGTCACCGCCAGCACCGCCTTCATCGTGCCCGGCGAGACGTGGGAAAGATCGACCAGCATGCCGATGCGGTTCATTTCCTTGATCACGGCCTTGCCATAGTCGCTCAATGGCTGCAGGCGCGGCGATTCATTGGCGCTATCGGCCCAGTCGTTGTGCTTAGTGTGAGTCAGCGTCATGTAACGCACGCCCAGTGCGTGATACATGCGCAGCACGGGCAGCGAATTGTCGATCTGGCTGCCGCCCTCCACGCCCATCAGGCTGGCGACCTTGCCGGTTTTCTGGATGCGGCGGATATCGGCGGCGGTGCCGGCCAGTTCTAGATCCTGCGGGTATTTCGCCACGAACCCGCGCACGATGTCGATCTGCTCGATGGTCTGCTTCACCGCTGCCGGGCCGGTAACGGTGGCCGCCACATACACGCTCCAGAACTGCCCGCCCACTCGGCCCTGATGCAGGCGCGTGATGTCGGTCATCAGCGGCCGTTTGAAGGTGCGCGAATCGGCCTTCAGATCCTGGCTCCACCAGCCCTCGCCGAAACTGCCGCGCAGCGCGCCCGGATAGTCATTGTGGCCATCGATGATCGGCTGGCGCTTCAGCACGGCCTCGGCGCGTTTTAGCATCGGATCATCCAGCGCGAGAGCCGGGGTGGCGGCCAGCAGGCCGATAAGGAGGAGAGCGTGTTTCATGAGGCTGAGTGTGGCACTGCGCCGCCCTCTCTTGCAAGACAGGTGACGCACGCATGGCACTGGCGTCATAAACAGGGCAGCAACGACGAACTGCCGGAGAAAACCATGCTCGAAACCGCCGATCGCCGCGTGTACGGCCCCGATGAAACCGCCTTCCGCGATACGGTGCGCAAGGTGTTCGACAAGGAACTGATCCCCAACCTCGACCGCTTCGAGGAAGAGGGGCTGGTGAGCCGCGATTTCTGGCGCGCTTGCGGCGATGCCGGGATGCTGTGCCCCGGCGTGCCGGAGGAATATGGCGGCCTGGGCCTGGATTTCCGGTACAACGCCATTATCGATGAAGAACTGGCCTATGCCGGATCGTCCGCCGGCATCACCCTGCAATCCGATATCGTCGCCGATTATCTCGTCGCCTATGGCAGCCCTGAGCAGAAGGCCAAATATCTGCCCAAGATGATTTCAGGCGAGGTGATCACCGCCATCGCCATGACCGAGCCGGGCGCCGGCAGCGACCTGCAGGGCATCAAGACCACCGCCCGCAAGGACGGCAATCATTATGTCATCAACGGCAGCAAGACCTATATCACCAACGGCCAGAACGCCGATCTGATCATCGTTGTCGCCAAGACCGATCCGGAAAAGGGCGCCAAGGGCACCTCGCTGATCCTCGTCGAAGCCGACCGCGAAGGCTTTGCCCGCGGCCGCAACCTGGACAAGATTGGCCAGAACAGCGCCGACACGTCGGAATTGTTCTTCAACGATGTGCGCGTGCCGATGACCAACTGCCTGGGCGAGGAGAACAAGGGCTTCATCTACCTGATGAGCCAGTTGCCGCAGGAGCGCCTGTCGATCGCCATTTCCGCTCAGGCCGGCGCCCAGCGCGCCTTTGATGAAGCGGTGAAATTCGTGAAGGAACGCAAGGCCTTCGGCAAGACGGTGTGGGAATTCCAGAACACCCAGTTCGTGCTCGCCGGCCTGAAGACCGAGCTGCAGGTGGGCTGGGCCCATATCGATTGGGGTCTGCAGAAACTGATCGAAGGCAAGCTGACCGACGCCGAAGCCAGCGCTGCCAAGCTGTGGCACACCGAACTGCAGGGCCGCGTGTGCGATGAAGCGCTGCAACTGCACGGCGGTGCCGGTTACATGAATGAATATCCCATCGCCCGCTTGTGGCGCGACGCCCGCGTACAGCGGATTTACGGCGGGACGAGCGAGATCATGAAGCTGGTGGTGAGCCGCACGATTTGAGGCCGTTCCCCTCTCCCCTCGCGGGAGAGGGCGACTCGCCAACGGCGAGCGGGGTGAGGGGGCCCCCTCTCCCCAACTGCGGCAATTCCCGGAATGGCCTTGCCCGGTTTCTGCCCTTATCGGGTCGCAATCCTCTGCGATAAGCGATGCCATGATGACTGCAACTGCCGCCCGTTTTGCCGAAACCGCCCCCAGCCCGCGTGAGAACGCCGGGTCGATGGCCGGTGAGGACGTGGCGATGATCAAGCTGGCCGCCACGCTCGGTCGCGAACTGGGCGTGTACAAGCCGGCCATCTATTGGGTCGACACGCTGGCCAGCGCCACGCTGGGTTGGGGTGCGCTGGCGGCGTTGATCCTGGCACCGGGTCTGCCGGAGGCCGCCACCGCCGCGCTGGCGGTGGTCGCCGTGCTGGCGCTGTATCGCCTCGGCAGCTTCATCCACGAAATCACCCACATGAAGGATGATTCGGTGCCGGGCTATCGCTTGGGCTGGAACCTGGTGGCCGGCATTCCGCTGATGATCCCCAGCTTCATGTATGAAGGCGTTCACAATCTGCACCATGCCCGCAACCGGTACGGTACGGCGCGCGATCCTGAATATATGGCCCTCGCGCTGAAGCCCAAGATCAGTGTGCCGCTGTTCGTGATGGTGGCCGCGCTTGGCCCGATTGGCCTGATCATTCGCTGGGGCCTGCTGGCGCCGCTGTCGCTGATGAAGCCGGTGCGCGATTTCGTGCGGGCGCGCTTCTCGGCGCTGTCGATCAACCCGGATTTCCGCCGCGATCCGCCGGCTGGCCCGGCCGCCAAGCGCTGGAACGTCATGGAAGTGGCGACGTCACTGTTCGTCATCGCCGTGCTGGCTGCTGTCGCCACCGGCCTCATCCCGCTGCGCGCCTTCGGCATCTGGCTCGCCGTGCTGTCGGCCAGCATGGTGATCAACCAGATCCGCACCCTGGCCGCGCACCTGTGGGAAAATGACGGCAAGGTGATGACCATCACTGGCCAATATCTCGACAGCGTAAACGTGCCGCCGCCCGCCCTGCTGCCCGAACTGTGGGCGCCGGTGGGCCTGCGCTATCACGCGCTGCACCACCTGCTGCCCAGCGTGCCCTATCACGCCCTTCCGGAAGCCCACCGCAGGCTGGTGGCGGAACTGCCGCGGGACAGCAGCTATCACGGCGGCAACCACCCCACACTGGCCGGCGTCATCGCCCGGCTGTGGGCCAGCGCGGGGACGGCGCGGGCTGCCAGCTGATCATTCCTGCCTGCTGCGGATGGAAGAATCAGAATAAGGGCCTCCGGCGGGCAGGCCTGAGGCCTGCACCCATTCGATTTTCTGACTCACGTGCATCGCCGGGCTCACGCCAACGAAAGTGGGTCCAGGGCCTCAGGCCCTGGCCACGTCACCCCGGACCTGATCCGGGGCGGAGGCTCCTTTGCCTCGCTTTAAACCCGGCCGTGTTCCTGCATCCAGTTCATCACCCGGCCCATCGCCATTTCCATCAAGTGCGGCGCCATGTTTTCGGGCGGCGGCGGCAGGCTGTCGAACACCCGGCTTTCGCTGAGCACCTGGTCACCACGCGCGATCACGAAGCCCTGCCAACCCTTGTCCCGCACCGTATTGCAGATATCGGTATAGGTGTGCAGGCCGCCGGCATAGGCCATGAAACGGCGCGGCTTGCCCGGCACGTTGGCGCCCATGTACCAGCTGTTGGCCTGCGGCAGCAGCGTCATCGCGGCAGTCTGGTCGCAATGGTCGGTCCACGCCTGTTCGGCCTCCCGGCTGGCCTCGATGCGAGCGGCTTGGGCAGCGTTCAATGATCCGATGATGCTGGCCACATATTCCACATGCTGTTCGATGCTGTGGATCATGTTGGTCAGCACGCTGGGACTGCCCGGTCCGGTGATCAGGAACAGATTGGGGAAGCCGGCGACCATCAGGCCAAGATAGGTTTCCGGGCCGGCGGCCCAATGCTCCTTGATGGTCTCGCCGCCCACGCCCCGGATATCGATGCGCTCGATGGCGCCGGTCATCGCATCGAATCCGGTGGCCAGCACCACGGCATCGAAATCGAAGCTGTTGTGCTTCGTCTTGATGCCGGTGGCGGTGAAATTTTGAAGCGGATCAGCGCGCAGATCGATCAACGAGACGTTGTCGCGATTGTACGTCGCGTAATAGCCGGTATCGACGCACGGCCGCTTGGTGCCGAACGGGTGATCCTTGGGCGTGAGCAGTTCGGCAACCTTGGGATCCTTCACCTGTTCGCGGATCTTGGCGGCGACGAAATCGGCGATGATCTTGTTGGCTTCGGCATCAATGCCCTGATCGGCAAAGCCGCTGAGCAGCCGGAACCCGCCCCAGGCCCAGCGCCGTTCCAGTTCGGCCTCGATCTCTTCCGGCGGCGTGTGGATGGCGATCACGTCTTCGCGGGCCTCGTTCCAGAACCCGCCCACTGTGGCGCGGCTGCGGGCGCGATAAGCGCGGGGATCCTTCAGCCATTCCTGGAAATCATCGTCAGGAATCGGGCCATTGTGGGCCGGCATCGAATAATTGGGCGTGCGCTGGAACACGGTGAGGTGCGCGGCAGTTTCGGCGATGATCGGGATCGACTGGATGGCGGATGATCCAGTGCCGATGATGCCGACGCGCTGGCCGCTGAAGTCCACGCCCTCATGCGGCCAGCGCGAGGTGCGATAGATAGTGCCCTTGTAATCCTCGATGCCGGGGAAGGTGACATCGGTGGGCACGGACAGGCAGCCGGTGGCCATCACCACAAAGCGGGCCGGGATCACCTCGCCATTGTCGAGCGTGACATTCCAGCCATCGGCCTTGGCATCCCAGTGGGCGGCGGTCACGCGGGTATTGAAGCTGATGTCGGGCTTCAGGTCGAAACGTTCGGCGACATGGTTGGCATAGGCCAGCAGTTCGGGCTGCGGCGCATAGCGCTCCGACCAGCGCCATTCCTGTTCAAGTTTCTCATCAAAGCCGAAGCTGTATTCCAGGCTCTGGATATCGACGCGGGCGCCCGGATAACGGTTCCAGTACCAGGTGCCGCCAACGCCGCTGCCGGCCTCGATCACGCGGGTCTTCAGGCCCTGCTCCCGGCATTTCAGCAGCATGTACATGCCGGAAAAACCGGCCCCCACAATCAGCACATCCAGACGGTCTGCCATGATCTTCTCCCCAATCTTGCGGCCCCTCCCCAGGGGCATGACCCGTACACGCTACCACGGCCCGAACTGGGGCAAAGCTGGGAATATTAGGTGCGACAGGCCTTCCCCGGAAATGAAACAGGCCCCGGCGTCTGTGAACGCCGGGGCCTGCCCATACCTGCTGCGCTGTAACTCAAGCGGCGGGCTTCACAGCCTCCGCCGCCGCAGCGGTCTCTGCCGGTGCCGGAGCAGCCGCCACGACCGGGGCCGGAGCGGCCACGGGCGCAGCGCCCTTCAGCGCCGGATAGTCCTTCAGCATCTTCGCCCCGCCCAGCGGCTTGTTAATCCCCTGGTGGCAGGTGGCGCAGTTCACCTTCAGCGGATCGCCGTGCGGGCCACGGCGGTTGCCATAGGCACCCTTGCCGTTGGCTGGCCACACATCGCCCAGAGCGCTGATGTAGTTATTGTTGATATCCCGCACCATGCGAATGCCATACCAGGCCGTCACGCGCTGCGGCCGGCTGTCTTCCCACTTCGCGAAATTGTTCGAGTTGTGGCAGAAGGTGCAGTTCACGCCCAAGCCCTGGCTCATGTGCATCATGAGGCCATAGGTTTTCTCGGTGGACTGGATGGCAGCCTGGCTGGCGGCGGTCGGGAATTCCTTGCCGCCCACCCGGATGTTGTCCTTGCCTGCCAGATAATCCGTGAACGGATCAAAGTTCAGCGAGGCATAGGCCACAGAAGCCGCCGGCGTGTTACCGCCGTACTTCTTGCCGGTGATCGTGCCCGGTTCCGGCATGGCGGTGGACCAGTTGTTCACTGGCACCGGATTGCCGCGGTGGCAGGTCCAGCAGGTGACACCGGCATTTTCCTGCTTGCTGAAGTGCGGCGCCCAGGTTGCGTTGATGTTCTGGGTCATCAGCAACATCTTGCGGGCCACGACCTTGGTGTATTTCTCGTCCGAGGCCATGTTTTCCGGATTGTGGCAGTAGGTGCAGCCAGCATCCTTGACGTTGGAACCATCGGGCGCGATCCACGTGGTCATCGCCTGCATCAGATAGTTGAACTCGTCCACCGAGACGTTGCCCAGCACGGGCACATTCTCATAGGCCGTGCTCGCCCGGTCGCCAGCGATCATCTCAGCGGTCAGCTCATAGGGCGGGGCTGGAATGTCCCCAACCTTGGCCTTGCTGTCCGGATCGCTGATCTGGACCATGGCGGTGCCGCGGAAGCCAACTTGCTCCTGCTCTTTCGAGCCGAGTTCGCAACCGGCCAGCAGCAGGGCCGGCAGGGCGATGGCGACAAGCTTGTTCAGCGTCTTCATTGCGGTGCTCCCGGAAGGGTGGCGGGATCAACGACACCGGTGGCCGGATATTCGCGGGCAAAGCCGTGATCGACCGCCCACAGGAACCAGTTGTCGACAACCGTGCCGGTGAGCAGGATGCCGATGCCGCCCGTGAGCGTCGTCAGCACTGCAAACCACCAAGCCCAACGGTGGATGGATTCCATCGTGGCGTTCCAGCCCATGGTCCAGCGCCAGAACAGCGCTGCACGTTCAGAGGCAGTACCGCGATCGGTGATCTGTTCGATTTCGCGTTCGCCGCCATAACGGCCCACCGCCAGGATGGTCGCGCCGTGCATGGCGAACAGCAGGGTCGATCCATACAGGAAGGCGATGCTGAGCGCGTGGAACGGATTGTAGAACAGATTGCCGTAGCGGATCGAGAAGGCCGCGGTCCAATCCAGGTGCGGGAAGATGCCGAACGGCACCGCTTCGGCCCAGCTGCCCATCATCATCGGGCGGATGAAGCCGAGCACGAGGTAGAGCCAGATCGCCGAGCCGAAGGCCCAGGCCACATGGGTGCCCATCCCCAGTTCCTTGGCGCGCACATAGGTGCGTGCCCACCACAGCAAGATGGACGCCGTGAGGAAGAAGCCGGCGGCAATCCACCAGCCGCCTTCGTTCAACGGCACGCCAACGGTGAAGCCATATTTGGCGGCCGGCGGTTCAAGCGCGAGCCAGAAGAACTGGCGCACGAACTGGATCGGATCCCAGTTCACCGATGCCGCCATGTTGAGACCCATGATCTCGATGGCGATGAAGCCACTCAGCAGCGAGGCGATGCCGAGCTTGCCGAGGTAGACGGGACCAAGCTGGGCACCGCCCAGCTTGCCCATCAGCCACGACGTGCCGAACGGACCAAAGCGCTCATCGTTGTGAGGACCAAGCGGAACGCCGGCTTCCAGCTCACCACGGAGCTGAACCTGCGTGAAGATGTTTTGATATGCCATGGCGCGTCCCTGTCCTCAGCTCCAGATCGGCAGATTGAGCCACCACGTCCACCACTCCGGCCAGCCGCGTGACCAGAAGGGACCCGAGATGATGATGCACACCGCGCTCCAGAAACCGGCATTCATTGCCAGCAGGAGGCCCACGCGGTGGATGCCCAGCGTGCCGACGGAATAACCGATCAGATCGCGGAAAAATGTATCTTCATACTCTGGCGACTTGACCGTTTCGCCCTTGGCCGGGTTGACCGCCGACAGCACCAGCGCGCCATGCAGACCAAGCGCCAGGGTGGTGGTGAAGAAGAAGCTCACCGCCAGCATGTGCGCAGGGTTGTAATGGAAATGCAGATATTGATAGCCGGTGTTCGACACCCAATCGAGGTGCGGGAAGATGCCGTAGGGGAAACCATAGCCCCAGGCACCCATAAGCAGCGGGCGGAACACCACCAGCGTGACATAGGCGAAGATCGCCATGCCGAACGCGGCCGGCACATGATAGCCGATGCCGAGCTTGCGGCAGATTTCCACTTCGCGCAGCGCCCAGCTGCAGAACGCGCCAACAGCGCAGATCGTGACGATCTGCCAGAGGCCGCCTTCCCTCAGCGGCGCCAGCTTCAGCCCATAGCTGATGTCTGGCGGTGCGATGTTGATCAGCCAGGGGTTCCAGGTGTCGCCGATCGCAGCACCGTAGATGATCAGTGCCGTACCTAGGGCAGCGAAGAAGGCCGTCGTGACTCCGAAGAAGCCAACGTAAAAGGGACCAACCCAGAAGTCGAAGAGGTCGCCGCCAATCAGCGTGCCTCCGCGTACTCGATATTTTCGTTCAAAACTCAACACTGCCATGGCGCACCTCCCCCATGTTACCGCGGAAGCTTGGCTGACCAACGGTCAGCAGCCAGCGGAACGGGCCCGTTGCAAGGGTGTGGATGGGCGGGCGGCGGAACCGGCCCGCCCATCGCACGCTTGACCGGAACAGCCCGGGCAGCCTGACGGATGTCAGGCGGCCTGGGTGGTTTCCGTGATGGCTGCAGCCTTCGCCGGTTCGGCGCCGTCCAACCAATTGTACCGCTCGGTGCTGAGCAGGATGAAATGGATCAGCACGGCCAGCGTGAACAGGAAGACCGCCAAGGCGGTCAGGATGCGCTGCGGATTGAAAGTTTGCCAGATCTTCCACATTGTCGTCGCTCCTTAAGCGTGGGGCGCAGCGACGCTGGAAGCGTCAGCCTGCTGGATCTGGTGGATTTCCACGGCCGCGTACGGACGCTTCGAACCGAACCAGGGGCGCCAAACCCAAACGAGCCAGTGGGCGATCACAGCCACGATCACGAAGAACGCCATCGACACGACGAAGCCCTTGTGGAACTCCCGCGCTTCGGCGTCGGTCAGGTAGGTACCCGGACCAATCTTGTTGTCACTCATGCCTTTTCCTCCGATGGTTCCGCCGCACGCTGCCAATATGGCCTCGCCCGACCGGCGGCTTTGCGGCGTAGGATGATTCCACCGCAAAGAGATTGAGACTGTGTCAGATTGTCTCTGCGACAGTCTATGCCTGACCTTGCCAGCAAGGCAAGTGAATTACAGCTTGAATCGAGGGCGATAGCGCCGATCATGCCGCTTGGGCCTCATAAAGGCGCACAGCGGAGCGCAAACGGTCCACGGTTACCAATTTCTCACCCGCATCACGCGCCGCACGCTCTGCCGCATCACGCAAACGCTTGGCCGCAGAGATTCGCACCAAAACCGGCTCCTTGTCGACAATCCGGTCGAGCTCGGAACGGGCCTCGTCTTCCCAGCCCACCGCTTCCAGCAGGCGCGACGGCGTCGCATCGGCCTTGTCCATCATGGTGGACAGCGGCAAGATGAAGAACAGCGCATCGAACAGGGCGTTGCACACTTCCTGCATGATCCAGGTGCAGCCGGCATAGCCCATGAACGGCGTGCCGGTGTGGCGGCGGATGGCGGCACCAGGGAAGCTGGCGTTGATGTAGATCGACCGGCTGTTCGATTCGGCCATGTACATGCGTTCGTTGTAGCTGCCGAACACGATCAGCGGGCTCGACGTGGCGATGGCCTGCTTCACGGCTTCGTTGTCGGGCTTCACGCCGGCGTTGCGCTGGAAGTCGAACACGCAGGGCATGCCCATGTCGTCTTCCAGGAACACCTTCATGCCGCGGGCATAGGTTTCCGTCGCCACGATGCCAAAGCTGGCGGTGGCAAAGAAATCCTGGGTGACCGAACGCCACAGATCCCACAGCGGCTTGATGGTGGTGTGCTTTTCCTTCTCGATGAAGGGCCCAGGGTCCACTCCGGTCAACTCACCCAGCTTGCGCAGGAAGGCGGTGGTGCTGGCCAGACCGATGGGGGCCTGAAGATAGGGCCGCTCCAGCGTCTCGCACAGGTTGCGGCCCCATTCGCGGTACATGCACACGTTCACCGACGCATCGGCCAGGCGGCGGATATCGGCAAGGTGGGTGCCCAGCGGGAACACCATGTTCACTTCGCAGCCCATGCCTTCGATTAGACGGCGGATTTCCGCCAGATCGGATGGCATGTTGAAGGTGCCATATTGCGGCCCGATGATGTTGACGAGCGGCTTCTCGCCCTCCTTGCGCACCTTGGGCGCCGGCATCTTCTTCGGGCCGAATTCTTTCCAAAGCCAGGTCAGCGCGCGGTCGGCGGCCTGCCACTGATCTTCATCGATGGTGCGCGGCAGGAAGCGAACGATGCTGGTGCCTTCCGGCGTCACGCCGCCGCCGATCATTTCGGCGATGGAGCCGGTGACGACGACCGCAGGCAGCGCCGGATCGAGCGTGCGCCAGGCGCGCTTCATGGCGCCCTCGGTGCCGGTCTTGGCCAGTTCATCCTCGCCCAGGCCGGTAACAACGATAGGCAGTTCGTGCGGCGGCAGGCCATCGGTATAGTGCAGCACCGAAGTGACCGGCAGGTTTTCGCAGCCCACCGGGCCATCGATGACAACCTGCAGGCCCTTCACCGAGGTGAAGCTGTACACGGCGCCCCAATAGCCGCCGGCCCTATCATGATCGAGCACGAGCATTGCGTCAGTCCCCGATCGCTTCGCTCGCCTTGGCGGCGGCGATCATCTTGCCAGCGTATTTCTTCTTGAACTCGGGCCGGTCACGAGGGACCTCTTCCCAGATGCCGGCGGCATGGCCTTCGCCAACGCCCTGGAAAAAATCCTTCATCATGTCGAAACGGCCCTTGTTGCCAAGCGCACCGTTGATCACCTGGGCCAAGCTGCCGGCGCCGGCCGGCCCCATCAGCGGCCGTGCCGAGATGAGGTTGGTGAAATACAGGCCGGGGATGGCGCGCGTCTTGGCGTGCTGCACCACCGGCGTGGTGCCGATGGACAGGTCAGGATGGAACTCTTCCACCGCCGCGATGTCCTGTTCCAGGCTGGCGCGATACTGGATGCGCACCCCCTTGGCTTCCAGCCACTCGCGATCGGGATCAGACCATTTGGTGCGTGGGCAGGCGGTGCCCACGTACGGCACCTCGGCGCCCGATTCGATCAGCAGACGCGCCACCAGCAGTTCCGAGCCCTCGTAACCCGAAACCGTGATGCGGCCCTTGATCGGCTTGGCCGAAAGCGCGCCGGTGATCGCCGGCAGCCACTTGTTCTGCGCGGCGGCCACCTTGTCAGCGGATAACCCGAACGCGTCACCGATGGCAGCCAGCCAGGCAGCGGTGCCGTCGCGGCCGACCGGAGCCGAACCAACGACGGTGCGGCCGGCAGCTTCGAATTCACGCACGGCCGCCGTGTAGAACGGGTGGATGGCGGCCACCACCGGCGAGGCCAGCGCGGCATACAGCTCGCGCCATTCGCGGGTGGGCACCACTGGCCCAGCCGTCAGGCCCATCGGCTCCAGCAGCATCGAAATGCCCACCGGATCGGCCGGGAACATTTCGCCGAGCAGGGTCACGGTCGGCTTGTCGGGCATCACGGCCGGCGCCGCGACCGGGCCAGCCATGATTTCATTGCGCGCGTAGTTCAGCATCGCGCCGGCCAGCACGTCCTTGGCTTCGGCATGGGTCGGCACGCCAAAGCCCGGCACGTCGATGCCGATGATGCGCACACCGTTGATCGCATCGGGCAGCAGCTGCAGCGGCACACCCGAAGCGGTCGGCACGCACAAATTGGTCACCACGATCGTGTCGTATTTTTCCGGATCGGCCATGTCGTGCACGGCGTCGCGGATATCCTCGAACAACTTGCCGGTAACCAGCGTTTCCGAATTGAACGGCACATAGCCCACCGTGCGCCGCGCCCCGTAGAAGTGCGACGTGAAGGTGAGGCCATAAACGCAGCAGGCCGAGCCCGACAGGATGGTGGCGGTGCGGCGCATGCGCAGGCCAACGCGCAGCGAGCCGAAGGCCGGGCACATGGATTGCGGCTGGTCGTGCGGGCCCTTGGGATAATCGGCCGCATAACGCTCCAGCACTTCGGACTTGCCGGCCTTGGCCGCTGCATCGCGCATCGTGTCGGCGCCGGCGTGGCAACCAGCCCCTTCAGCGGGCGGAACCGCCAGGTCTTCAGACATTGTCGTACACCACTTCCAGGCTCGGCTTCGTCTCATAGACGCCGCCGCGCATGTCGGCCTGAGAAGCCGGTTTCAGGGTGAAGTTGCCACCGGTATCTTCCGGCTTGAACAGGCCGAGCAGGCCATCCTGATCGAGTGGGGTCGGCCGCACTGGCGGCGCGGTTGCAACGGCTTCTGCCAGTTCGGCGAACAACGGGCCCCACTGGCTGTCTGACGTGCCGATGATCTGATAATTGGCGGACTTCTTGCGGATATCTTCATGCGCCGGGATGCTGACCAGCACCGGGATACCGACTGCCTTGGCAAAGGCCTGGGCCTCGCCCGAACCATCGTCCTTGTTGATCAGGATGCCGGCGACGCCCACGTTGCCGCCCATCTTGCGGAAATATTCCACCGCCTTGCAGACATTGTTGGCGACATACAGCGATTGCAGATCGTTCGAGCCGACCACGATCACCTTCTGGCACATGTCGCGGGCGATCGGCAGGCCAAAGCCGCCGCACACCACGTCGCCGAGGAAATCGAGCAGGACGTAATCGAAGCCCCAATCGTGGAAGCCCAATTTTTCCAGGGTTTCAAAGCCGTGGATGATACCGCGACCGCCGCAACCACGGCCAACCTCGGGCCCGCCCAGTTCCATGGCGAACACGCCGTCGCGCTGGAAGCAGACGTCTTCAATCGACAGTTCTTCGCCCGAAAGCTTCTTCTTGGACGAGGTTTCGATGATCGTTGGCGTCGCCTTGCCGCCAAACAGCAGGCTGGTGGTGTCGCTCTTGGGATCGCAGCCGATCAGCAGCACGCGCTTGCCCTGCTGCGCCATCATGTAGGAGAGGTTGGCGAGCGCGAAGCTCTTGCCGGAACCGCCCTTGCCGTAAATGGCAATGATCTGGGTTTCCTTGGTGATTTCACCGGTATGAACGGGATCAGGTTCCAGTTCAGCCTCCTCGCGAAGCGCGGCAACCTGATCGAGAAGATTATTGATGCTCATGCGATATCTCTCCAGTCGAAGACCATCTTGAGACAATTGGGGTCCGAAAAGGCCTGACCATAAGCGGTCGGAGCTTCTGTTGCCGGTACCTTGTGCGTCACAAGGCCCTCGAGTGACAGCCTACCGCTGCCCACCAGCGCGAGCGAAGTCGCGAGGTCGTCAGGCTGGAACTCTGTGGCGATGCGGATGCGAAGTTCACGCCGGAACGCTGGCGCGAAGTTGAACGACAGCGGATCGCTGTAGAAGCCGGCCAGCACGATCTCGCCCCCACGCGCCATGTGCATGACGGTCTGGTCGATCACGCGGTGGTCACCGCTGGCGTCGTAAACCGAGCGGTAATCCCGCCGCTCGTCGGTCTCGGGCCTGACCACCCGATATCCCTCTGCACCGCTCATGCGGGCGTCATTGATTTCCCACACCGTCGGCTCCACGCCAGCCGCCAGGGCGATGCGCGCCAGCAGGCGGCCGAGCACACCGTGGCCGATGATCAGATCCGGCATCTCGCCGCCCGCCACCGCATGCTGGGCGGTGGCTGCCAGGCTCATCAGCACGGCTTTTTCATGGAGTTCGGCCGGCAGCGGAATCACCCGCGCCGCGCCAGTGATCAGCGTCTTGGCCTGGCCGCCAAACAGCCCGCGCGCGCCTTCGAATTTCGATGATCCCGGCACGAACACAGTCTTGCCGATCATCGCGGTCGCATTCTCGCCGGCGTCCACCACCGTGCCGACTGCTTCATATCCGGGAACCAACGGATATCCCATGCCGGGGAACATGGGCATGGATCCATTGTACATCAGCTTTTCCGTGCCCATGGAAATGCCTGAAAAGTCGATCGACACCACCACGTCATCGGCTTGGCAGGGCGTGAGCGTCAGCGAGCGCAAGGTAACGCGCTCAGGCTCTTCCACCACAACGGCCAGTGTTTCCATTCAAACAACCCCATAAGGAAACCGGCCAGTTTTGCCCCGCTGAGCCGTCCCAATGCAATGGCTAATATCCAAAGCGCCCTGCGGCTGTAAAGCGCACATGACAGATCGGAAAGCAAAAAATTGGACGGGCTTGGTCTTCTTTAGGCTTGACGAAACCGGCGAATCCCGTTCCGCGCTTCAGCGCTGCGCGACGATCAGGCGGGTGACCATCGGCAGTGCCGTCGCCACCTCGCGGGCGCTGCCGAATCCGGCTTCGGCCAGCAGCGCCAGATAAGCCGCCACGGTGCGGGGCCGGCCCGATCCCATCGCCCACAGATAGAGGCCGAAATAGGCATCACCCATCACTTCGGCGCCCATCGTACCGGCCATCGGTTCAGCCAGCAGCAGGCGGCCGCCGGGCGGCAGCGCGGCATGGGCCTTGCGCAGCAGCGCGCGCACCACATCATCATCATGATCATGGCAGATGCGCACCAGGCTGATCACGTCAGCACCCTGCGGCAGCGGATCATCGCGGAAACTGCCGCCGTGCAGCGAGACGTGGGAAAGCCCCCGCGCCCCCAGCTTGGCTTTCGCGCCGTCCACCACGGCGGGCAGATCGAACAATTTCAGGCTCAGCCGCGGGTGGCGCTGCGCCACTTCGGCCAGGAAGGCGCCATGCCCGCCACCCACATCCATCAGACAGGTGTGCCGGCTGAAATCATAGGCATCCAGCACCTGTTCAGCCACCATCGGCTGACTGGCGGCCATCAGCGCCGAATAAGGCGCCACTGACCCCCCATCGCCCTCGCTGCCGCCGCCCTGCCAGCTGGCCGCATCGGTCGCTGCCGGCAGCCCCTGCCCCGCTGCCGGGGCATAGGTCCAGAACGCCGCCAGCTTGCCCTGCCCGCGCCCGCCCTTCAGCATGGCGATGGGATCGACCAGATCATCATAGAAGATCTTGTGATGCTCGATCATCGCCAGCGCGCCCTGGTTGGTGGAAAGCGCCGCGCCGCGCTGGCCCAGCACCCACACATCGGGCGCCGCCAGTTCCACCAGGTCAATCGCCTTCGCCGCGCCCAGCAGCCGCTGCATCGCCTCTTGGGCAAGGCCGGCACCCTGCGCCAGTTCGGCGGTGCTGGCCGGCCCCTCGCCCAGGCGGCGAATCACGCCGGCATCCACGGTCGCGGTCAGCGCCTTGGTCTGCACGAAACCGGTGATCACCGCGAACATGGCATTGGCGTGGTACCGCGCCGTGCGCCGCATCAATGGATTACGCATGGCAAAACGCTGGAACGCCGGATTGGCCAGCATCCGATTGCGGGCATTGAGCCAACGCAACTTCCATCCCGAAGTGGCAGTATTTTCAGCCATGCGCCCCACAAGTTCGTGTCAAACGGTCTGGACAGTCGCTGCCCAAAGGTCAATCATGACCCCTGTGGTCAGGTTTAGCTGCCAGACCTTAACGATAGATGATTCGGAAGTGCGATTTGGCAGGCCCTGACAGCGTTGTCATCATCGGAGCCGGCATGGCGGGCCTGTCGGCGGCCGTTCTGCTGGCGGCGCGCGGCGTGCCAGTCACGGTGGTGGAGCGCATGGGCGCCCCCGGCGGCAAGCTGCGCACGGTCGATGTGGGCGGCGTGCCCGTGGATGCCGGCCCCACCGTCTTCACCCACCGCCCGGTGTTCGAGCGCATCTTCGCCGATGCCGGCACCACGCTCGACGCACATCTCACCCTGCACAAATCCGATCGCCTTGCCCGCCACGCCTGGCAGGATGGCAGCAGCCTTGATCTGTGGGCCGATCACGCCCGCAGCTTTGACGCCGTGGCCCAGTTCGCCGGGCCGCGTGAGGCCGAAGGCTGGACGCGCTTTCAGGCCGAATCCGCCCGCATCTGGAACGCGCTGGAAAGCCGGTTCATGGAAAGCCCGGCGATGGGCCCCGTTGGCCTCACGCTGAAATACGCCCCCTTCCACCTGCACGAGATGTTCGCGATCAACCCGTTCGCAACGCTGTGGAACACGTTGGGAAAATATTTCCGCGATCCGCGCCTGCACCAGCTTTATGGCCGCTATGCCACCTACACCGGCGCCGATCCCTTCCAGGCCACCGCCACGCTGATGCTGATCGCCCATCTGGAGGCACGCGGCGTCTGGCTGGTGGAAGGCGGCATGCACGAAGTCGCCCGCCAGATGGCGCTGCTCGCCGAGCGACTGGGCGCCAAATTCCATTACAACGCGCACGTGGCGGAGATTCTCGTCCGGGGTGGCCGCGCCGCCGGGGTTCGCCTTGCCAGCGGCGAGGAAATCCTTGGCCACGATGTCCTCTCCAACAGCGACATTTCCGCCCTCGCCGATGGCCGCTTCGGCGCTGCCGCCTCCCGCGCTGTCACCGGCGTCAAACCCCACGAACGTTCGCTTTCCGGCCTTGTCACCATGATGACGGCGGACTGCTCCGGCTTCGAAATGGACCGGCACAACGTGTTCTTCTCCACCGATTATGCCGCCGAATTCCGGCACATCTTCGGCGAACACCGCCTGCCCGCCGAACCCAGCATCTATATCTGCGCGCAGGATCGTGGCATCGGCAAACCGCCCGATGGCCCCGAACGCCTGCAACTCATCGTCAACGCCCCGCCCAATGGCGACGGCTCCCCACCAACGCCAGAGGAGATGGAACAATGTCAGACAGCAACGCTGGCGGTCCTCGCCCGGTGCGGGCTGACACTGAAACCGAAGGCGATGGTGCCAGTGGGCCCAGCGATGTTCGAGGCACTTTTCCCTTCGAGCGGTGGGGCCCTTTATGGTCGGGCCTCGCACGGGTGGCAGGCCAGCTTCCGCCGGCCTGGCAGCAAGACGAAGCTGCCCGGGCTTTGGGTCGCCAGTGGTTCGGCGCACCCGGGAGCGGGCGTGCCGATGGCGGCCTTGTCCGGCCGCTTGGCGAGCGCAGCGATCCTTCAGGCCCGCGCTTCGATCAGGACGTTGCACCCGGTGGCTACCGCTGGTGGTATGTCGACGCCGAAAGCGACTGCGGACACTATGGCCTGACGATCATCGCCTTCATCGGCTCGGTCTTCTCCCCCTATTACAAGGCCGCCTGCCGCGACGCCCCGGAAGATCATGTCTCCTTGAACGTCGCGCTTTACGGCAAGGGCTGCCGCCGCTGGGCAATGACCGAACGCGGCACTGGCGCCCTGTTCCGTGATCGCGCCACGCTGCGCATCGGCCCCAGCCAGCTGCGCTGGGATGGCGCCACGCTGGTCATCGATATCGAGGAAGAATGCGCCGTGCTGCCGATGAAGGTCCGCGGCCAGGTGCGCGTCACCCCGCAAGTCTATGGCCAGCGCCGTTTCCGGCTTGATCCCGGCGGCAAGCATGTGTGGGAACCGATCGGCCCGTGTGCGCGGGTGGAGGCCAATTTCACCAACCCCGATATCAAATGGGCCGGCACCGGATACCTTGACGCCAACCACGGCAGCGAGTCGCTGGAAGACGGCTTTGCCGATTGGCAGTGGAGCCGGGCCCATCTGAAGGATGGCTCCACCGCGGTGATGTACGAAGGCCAGCTGAAAGACGGCGCAGATTTCGGCATGGCCCTGCGCATCACGCCCGATGGCCAGGCCGAAGTGATGGAAATGCCCGCCCCGGTGGTGCTGCCGAAAACCGCCTGGCGCCTTGACCGCATGACCCGCGCCGACGCCGGCTACACGGCTCGCGTGCGCGCCACCTGGGAAGACACGCCCTTCTACAGCCGCACCGCGCTCGCCACCCGCCTGTGGGGGGAAGACGTGGTGGCTGTGCACGAATCACTCAACATGCGACGGTTCGATACGGGGGCGGTGCAGTGGATGCTGCCGTGGCGGATGCCGCGAAAGGTGTAAGGAGGCGCTGACGTCAGCATTGCGCCCCCAAAACGGACGTTCGGGCGACCGGACGATGAGCCCCAAAGCAGACATGGGCTCGGTCCGGACAGGCCCGGCATCAATAGGCCCTGACCCGAGGTCAGGCGTGCATGAATGACCATTTTTGCTGATCGTATGGGCAGTTTTCTGCGCCACATCTCGATTGTAATCTTTCCGCCCTAATATAAGAACCGTCGTGTCCGAAGCGCTTGGATAAAAAGTGGAATTCATGGATTTTGCGAACATCGAAACGCCATATCAAGGATCTGTTCCTGCCACTGGCCTCCCCGCATTGGTGCCGCGCACGCTGGTTTCGCAGCTCAAGCCGTTTTCCCGGCCTCACACCGTCCGCAGCCTCTGGGAACTGGCGATCACGCTTGTCCCGTTTTTCGGTGTCGTGTCAGCCATGCTGGCCGCCATCAATGCAGGCTATCTGATCGCTCTTGCGCTGGCGCCGCTGGCGGGGTTGCTGTTGCTGCGCATCTTCATCATCCAGCATGATTGCGGGCATGACGCGTTTCTTTCCAAACGCTCCGGCAATGACTGGATTGGCCGCGCGCTGGGCGTGTTGACCTTTACGCCGTATGATTGCTGGCGGCGCTCGCACACGCTGCATCATGCCAGTACCGGCAATCTCGATGCCCGCGGCTATGGCGATATAGACACGCTGACGGTGAGGGAGTTTCAGTCCCGCAGCAGGCTTGGGCGGCTGGGCTATCGGCTGTATCGCCATCCGGCGGTGCTGCTGGGGATTGGCCCTGCTTATTTATTTTTGCTGCGGCACCGCTTGCCGATCGGGTTGATGCGGGCCGGGGTGCAATATTGGGTCAGCGCCATCGCCACCAATCTGGCGATCGTCGCCATGTTGGGCGGGCTGATACTCCTGGTTGGTTGGGGCACGACCCTGCTGGTCGTGATCCCCACCCTGCTGATCGCTGCATCGACCGGGGTCTACCTCTTCTACATCCAGCATCAGTTCGAAACGGCGCATTGGGACAATGCTACGGCCTGGTCGTTCCACGATGCCGCCTTGTACGGCAGCACCCATCTCGACTTGCCGCAACCGCTGCGCTGGTTCACCGCCAATATCGGCGTACATCACGTCCACCATCTCGCCAGCCGCATCCCGTTCTATCGCCTGCAAGAGGTGCTCAACGCCTATCCCGACCTGCGACATCTCAACCGCTTCACCTTCGCGCAGATGATCCGGCCGCTGGCACTCACCTTGTGGGACGAAGATCGCCGCCGGCTGATCTCCTTTCGCGAGGCGGCGGCAGTCGCATAGCGCTCGCGTCTGGTCAGCTTTACTTTGTATCGCGCCCCAGACCGGACAGCCGGTTCCCGGCCCAATTCCGGCCGTCAATTAGCGTCGTCCTCCCCGTCCCCCTTCTTCTCCCGCAACGTCCACAGCTGCCAGCCGGCGAAGGCAAGGACAGCCACCAGGCTGACCCCGGCTTCGATCAGGCCGTAATATTCAACCGGGATCTCCATCGCGTTAGCGCCGGATCGGGCCGTCTGGCCCATAGAGCGGGAACGGCGGTCGCTTTGGCGTGGGCGGGGGGTTCTTGGCGAGGGCGTCCATGGCCAGCGCCACCGCCTTTTCCAGTTGCGGATCGCCGCCGGCCATCATGGCGGCCGGGTCCTGATCCACCTCCACATCGGGCGGCACGCCGATATTTTCCACGGCCCACTCACTGGCCGGGGAGAAGAAGCCCACCGACGGGCTGGTGAGCTGGCCGCCATCCATCAACGGCGGGATGCCGCCGATGCCGACCAGGCCGCCCCAGGTGCGTTTGCCCACCAATGGCCCCAGTTTGAAATCGCGGAACATCCACGGCAGCATGTCCCCACCGCTGGCCGATCCTTCGTTGATCAGCATCACCTTGGGCCCCAGCACGCTGGCGGCCGGGGTGCGATCGATGCGGCCATAGCGCGGTTGCCACCAGCTGATCAGGCGGCGGTTCATCACCTCGATCATGTAATCCGCCGCCTGGCCGCCGCCGTTCCAGCGATCATCGATCACCATGCCCTGCCGGTCGGTCTGCGCGAAATAATAGCGGTTGAAGCTGGTGAAGCCGCCGCCGCCGGTGTTGGGCAGATAGACATAGCCGAGCTTGCCGCCCGAGAGCTTGTCCACGCGCTGGCGGTTGTCTTCAATCCAGGTGAGGTTGCGCAGGCGGGCTTCGCTGGCGATGGGCACCACCGTCACGTCACGCGGCGCAGCGCCGGCGCGGGCGATGGTGAGCATCACGGCCTGATCGGCGGTGCCTTCCAGATAACGCTGGATATCCTCGGCGCCGCTCACCGCCGCGCCATTGACGGCCGTGATGCAATCGCCGGCCTTCACATCCAGGCCGGGGCGGGCGAGCGGGGCCTTGATATCGGGCGTCCACGTGCCGCCATCGTGGATGCGCGCCAGGCACCAGCGGTTGTCGCGGATTTCATAGTCCGCACCCAGCAGGCCACCGGGGACGCGCTTTGCCGCCGGGATCGCGCCGCCGCCGCCGCGCAAGTGACCGATGGAAAAGCCGGTGAGCGCTTCGTGGAAGAGATAGTTGAGATCCCCGCGCGACTGGATGCCGGGAAGGAACGCGGCCAGCGACTTTTCCGCCGCCGCCAGATCATAGCCGTGGAAATTGGGATCATAGAAATAGGCGCGCTGCACCCGCCAGACTTCGCGATACATCTGCGCCCATTCCGCCGCCGGATCGATGCGGGCCATCAGGCCATCGGTTTTGACGCGGGTATCGGGATCGCTGGCCTTGAACGGCTTGTTGGCATCGGCGACCAGCCAGGTGGATTGCCCAGCCGGATTGGGCGGGGTGCGGACGAGCAATTTGGTGCCATCGGCCGACAGGCTGAACTGCTGCGCCTTGTCGAACAAAGTCTCGGT
Organism: Sphingomonadales bacterium 32-65-25; assembly: GCA_002280855.1. Taxonomy (GTDB): domain Bacteria; phylum Pseudomonadota; class Alphaproteobacteria; order Sphingomonadales; family Sphingomonadaceae; genus Sandarakinorhabdus. The sequence goes on from NCEU01000003.1 coordinate 405,159, forward strand.
TTTCTTGCCTTCCAGTTGCCAGCGCAGCAGCGTCGCGCCGGGGCGTTCATCGGCATCCACGTCGAGCGGTTCGTTGGCGCGCAGCAGCCAGAGCACGCCGCCCTTGCCCGCCACCAGATTGCGATAATCCGCCACCGGAAGCGGCAGTGCCGTCAGCCGCCGGCTCACCGCCGGCAGCGAAAGGCCAGCAATATCCACCCGAATTGGCGTGATTGCAGGCGTGGCGGGCTTTTTCGGATCGGCCTTCTTGTCGGGTGTGGCGGCGGCAGGAGGCGCTTTTTCGTCCCCCAGTTCCGGCGCCAGCGGCGATGGCCTGCCTTCGTCCAGGGCCAGCGCCCACACGCTCATGGTGGGCTGATAGACATCAGACGACATGTCGAGCGGGTAGATGGTTCCGCCGGCGTTGTTGGAACTGAGGAAATACAGATACTTGCCGTCGCGATCGAAGGTCGGCTCGCTGGCCATCGCCATGGCATCGGTGATCTGGGTGGCTTTGCCGGTGGCGACGTCGTGCAGCATAAGCACCGGGAAATGATTGCCGGAAACCCGTGCATAAACAAACCATTGGCCATCCGGAGACCAGGCCATGCCGCGCGAACCGTTGGCGAAACCGCCAAACTCGTCCGCCGGGCCGGCAGCGCTGAGCTTGCCGGTGGCGAGATTGAGGATCCACGTGTTCAACCTGTTGTCTTTAAAGGCAATATGCTTGCCATCGGGCGCCCACAGCGGATCGGAATAATAAGCGGCTTCGGGTGCCAGCGCGTATTTCTTCACCGCCTTGCCCGCGCCCTGCTGATTGGCGACATGCAAGGCATAAAGCTCTGATTCATCAGAGAAATAGGCGATGGACTGGCCATCCGGGCTCCAGACGGGTGAGCGCTCCATGGTGCCGGGGGTGGCGGTGATGGTGCGGATCATGCCCTCCTTCACCGGCACCGTGATGATCTCGCCATGGGCCTCCACCGCCGCCCTGATGCCGGTGGGCGAAATCGCCACATCGCGCACCTCGGCCGCGACACTGGCCACGCGCGGGCGCACATCGGGCATGTCGCCATCCAGATCGATGGAAACGGCCACGGGTTCACTGCCCGGCGTGAGCGTGTGGATGGTGCCAAGTCGATCAAAAACCAGCTGTTTTCCGTCAGTCGAAAGGCTGCGGATATCGGGACCGCGGTTCTGCCAGACCAGCGACGCCTGCCCGCTCGCCGGATCAAAGCGATAGATGCTGACCGGCCCCTTGCGGCCCGACAGGAAATAGACCTGGCCGCCGAGCCACACCGGCGAGAAATCCGCGCCGCCATCCTGCGGAATCTTTTGGGTTTTCAGGCCGTTCAGTTCCGTGATCCACACCGCGCCCGTAAGCCCGCCGCGATAATTGCCCCAGGCGGTGTAGCGGGTATGGTTGAAGGAAAAGCCCTGTTCCTGCGGGGTATAGGCGATGGATTTGCCATCAGGCGATATGGTGCCGGCGGCCGCTATCGGCAACGGCAGCGCGGTCGCAGCGCCGCCGCCGGCGCTCACCTGCCACAGACGGGTGTAGCGGCTGGCGGAATCGCGATTGGAGCGGAAGATCACGCGGGCACCATCGGGTGTCCAGCCCACGGCATTATCTGCCGCCGGGTGGAAGGTCAGCCGCTTGGGCACACCGCCAGCGACCGGCACGGTGAGCACATCGGTGTTGCCATCATATTCGCCCGTGAAGGCAATGGTTTGCCCATCAGGCGAGAAGCTGGGCGACTGTTCGATACCGACACCGGTGGTGAGCCGCAGCGCCTTGCCGCCGCCGCGCGGAGCCACCCACAGATCGCCGCCCGACACGAAGGCAAGGTGGGTGGCGCTCGCTACCGGTTGCTGCAGCAATCGTTGTGGCACGGCTTGCGCCGATGTGGCCAACGCCACTGCCGCCACGCCGATCGAGCGCACCTTGTTCATCGCGATATTCCCCAAACTGTTGATTGAGGGGCAGCGTGGCAGCCTGTGTTGCGCACGTCAATCACCTGGCCGCGGGGTTGGTTAACCCCATCACCCCGGCGAACGCCGGGGCCCATCGCTTATGTTTAGTGACAACAGGGCGGCGTGTTCGACGTGCGGGAGATGGGCCCCGGCGTTCGCCGGGGTGACGGCGATGGCCTATTCTCTCCACCACGGCACGCCGGGCGGCAGATCGGTGCTGGCCTTGCCGGGGAAAGATGGACTCCGCTTTTCGAGGAACGCCGCCACGCCCTCCTTCACATCCGGCCCGCCGCCCAGCGCGATGTTCCATGCCGCATCCACTGACAGCGCGTCCTCCGGCCCGGCGGTGCTGCCCAGCCGCCACAGCATGGCGCGGGCCAGCGCGATGGCGACCGGGGCCGTGCCCTCGCTGAATTCCGCCGCAATGGCGCGGGCGCGGGGCAGAAGTTCGTCCGCCGGCACCACCTCGCTCACCAGCCCGCCAGCCAGCGCCTCGGCGGCGTCGAACACCCGGCCCGACAGGCACCAGCGCAACGCCTGCGGCAGGCCCACCAGGCGCGGCAGGAACCAGGCGCTGCCGGCCTCCGGCAGCAGGCCGCGCCGGGCAAAGACGAAGCCGATGCGGGCGCCTTCCGCCGCGATCCGCACGTCGCACGGCAGGGTGAGGGTGATGCCGACGCCCACCGCCGGGCCGTTGATGGCGGCGATGATCGGCTTCTTCGATTCGAACAGGGCGTGGATGAAACTGTCGTGGGTGCCGCGCCGTGCCTCGCCGAAATTGCCGGCGCCTTCGCCCGCCATGTCGAAACTTTCCGCCCCGGCCGACACGTCCGCCCCGGCGCAGAAGGCCCGGCCGGCGCCGGTGATGATGATGGCGCGAATGGCGTCATCCTCGCTCGCCGCCCTCACCGCGCGGGCCAGTGCACGGCCCATGGCATCGGTATAGGCGTTCAGTTTTTCCGGCCGGTCGAGCGTGATCGTCATCACCCCGGCTTCGTTGCTGACAGTCAGCCCATCTTGCGCCATCATCGTCTCCCCTGCCCGGCCAATCTGCGCCGCAGGTGGGGCAGCAGCAACGACTGCTTTGGGGAGGAAACATGCTGCGCTTGCGCCAGATTGCGATGGTTGCGCCGGACCTTGCACCGGTGGAGGAAGTGGTTGGCCAGATGCTGGCTGCCGAAGTTTGCTACCGTGATCCGGGCGTAGGAAAATATGGCCTGCACAATGCCCTGTGGGCGCTGGGCGGCACATTTCTGGAGGCGCTGGCGCCCTTGCAGGAAAACACCACCGCTGGCCGCTACATGGCCCGGCGTGGCGGTGCGACGGGTTACATGGTGATTCTCGACACCGATGACCTTGCCCCCGTGCGCGACCGGCTAGCCGCACAAGGCACGCGCATCGTGGAGGATCTCACCGTCGGCGACGCCGCTTTGCACGCCACCGCACTGCACCTGCACCCGCGTGATACCGGCGGCTGCCTGCTCTCCATCGATCATCACGGGCCAGACGGCGGCATGACGGGTAGTTACATGTGGGCCGGCAGCGCCTGGCACGCCCAAGCCAACGCCAGCATTGCCATCAGCGGCGCGATGATGACCTGCGATGACCCGGCCGCCACCGCGTCGCGCTGGAGCCATATTCTTGACCGGCCTGCCGCGCCGCATGGCGCTGGCTGGCGTATCATCCTGGATAATGCTGCGCTGGATTTCATGCCAAACAATGGTCCGGCCGGCGAAGGGCTGGCGGCGATCCGCCTTACCGGCCTCAACGCCCCGGCCCGCAGTTGCGGCCTCGATTTTCTTCCGGAGACCAACCAATGAGCTACGAAACCGGCACCGAAGACCTGCTGGCCAGCGTCGTTGACGGCGTACTCACACTCACCTTGAACCGCCCGGCGGCGCGCAATGCGCTGTCGCGCGCCATGCTCGATGGCCTGGCCCGCCTGCTAGGCGAGGCAGAGGCTGATCCCGCCATCGGCGCGATTGTGATGACCGGTGCCGGAGGCGCGTTCTGCGCCGGCGGCGACGTGAAGGGCATGGCGGCGCGCAATGAAGGCGGCGAGCCTGAACCCATCGATGTCGCCATCGCCCGCCAGCGCCGCAACCAGCGCGAAACCGCCGGGCGCCTGCATGCCATGCCGAAACCCACCATTGCCGCCATCCCCGGCGCGGCGGCCGGCGCTGGTCTCAGCATGGCGCTGGCCTGCGATCTGCGCGTGATGGCGGACACGGCCTTCATGACGACCGCCTTCGCCAAGGTCGGTTTCTCGGGCGATTATGGCGGCACCTATTTTCTCACCCAATTGGTGGGCGCGGCCAAGGCGCGGGAGATGTATTTCCTCTCCGACCGTATCGACGCTGCCGAGGCGCTGCGACTGGGGCTGGCCAACCGCGTGGTGCCGGCCGACGCCCTGCTCACCGAAGCCCAGGCGCTGGCCACGCGATTGGCCGCGGGCCCACGCGTGGCCTATCGTTACATGAAGGAGAATCTCAACCGCGCCTTCTCCGGCGGCGACATGGATGATTGCCTGGATCTGGAGGCCACCCACCATGTCCATTGCGGGCTGACAGACGATCACAAGGACGCAGCGAAGGCGTTCGTCGAAAAGCGCGCGCCGGTGTTCCGGGGGCGTTAGGCCAACATTCCCAGCTTGCGGGCAAAGTCCGCCACCATTTGCGCATGCCGCTCCGGCGCTTCCTCATGCGCAAGGTGGCCAAGGCCGGGCAGGCCGTGGTATTCGGCGCTGGTGCCGTGATGGGCAAGGCGCTGCGCGACGATGTGGCTGGTGGACGGCGGCACGGTCTTGTCGCGCTCGCCGTGCAGCAGCAGCACCGGGCATTTGATATGAGCGATGCTGCGCTCGATCGTGTCCAGATCCCAGTGCGCCATCAACGACAGCGCACCGCCGGTGTGGCCGGGATTGCGGAACAGGCGTTCGTAATAGGCCACCTGCTCGCGGCTGGAGTGCGAGCCGGTCCAGCGCTTGAGCAGATCAGGCATCGACTGGAAGCGGGTGGTGAACGAGAAGATCGACGGCATGAACGGGTTGACGAACAGCGCCTTGGCCAGACTGGGATAGGCCTTGCCCATCCCTTCGAACGGCAGCAGCGCTCCACCCAGCGAGACGATGGCTTGCGGTTGCAGATGGCCGCCCGCCGCCAGCATGAACGCAATTGCCGCCCCCACACTGTGGCCCAGGATCAGCGCCGGTTGCACGCCCAATTCGGCCAGCAACGCAGCCAGCGCCTTGGCGACATTGTCCGGATCAGGCGAATAGAGCTTCTGGGTAAAACCGTGGCCGGGCAGATCGGGAATGACCAACCGGAAATGCGGCGCCAACAGCGGCGCCAAGCCGGCGAAACTGTGCGTGGTCGCCCCGGTGCCGTGGATCAGCAGCAGTACCGGTGCATCCTCTGGCCCGGTGATCTGCACGTGATATTTCACACCGCCGGCGGTGACGAACTGGCTCCATTCCTTGTGCGGCACATGACGGCCATCGATATCCCAGCGCATCACGTTACCCCACCACTCGCGGCCTTCACCGCCGCCACCACTGACTTGGCATCAACCCGCGGCAGTGTCACCAGCCGGGCCCCCATCGCATTTGCCAGTTCCGTTCCCTGCGGGCGCGGACGCGGGCTGCAATCAATAAAGACGCACGCGATCCCGCTGGCGCGATAGGCGCGTGCCGAAGCCAGCGCCGCGTCCTGCGGGCTTTGGCCGGCGTTGCCGCCAACATTGGCCCTGCCGTCGGTGAGCACCACGACCAGGGGCGTACGGCCCCTGCCCTTCTCGGCTTCGGCCACCTTGCGGGCAAGGTCGAGCCCGGCAGCAATCGGCGTCCCGCCGCCACCGGCCAGCCCGGCCAGTTCCTTCTTGGCGCGCGGCAGGCTGCGGGTGGGCGGCAGCGCCAATGCGGCTTCCATGCCGCGGAAGGCGACCAGCGCCACTTCAGCGCGTTTCACATAGGCTTCGGCGAGCAACAGTTCGACCGCGCCCTTGGCCTCAGCCAGGCGCGCGAACGCCGCGGAGCCACTGGCATCGACGGCAAAGATGGTGGTCGATTGCGTCTGCGCGGTGAAGCGACGGATGCGCAGATCGTCGGTGCGAATGGCGAGGCGGCCGTCTTCGCGGACGGGGCGGATCTTCTGCCACGGGGCGGCGGTCTTGATGGTTTCAATCAGCGCCAGCCGCGCGCCGCGGCCGGGCATACCGGGCCGCACGCCAGCCGGGCGCCCGCTGGTGATGCTTTTCTGCTTGGCGCCGGATGAGCCACTGGCCTTGGGTGCCTTGCCCATGGTGCCAGCCGCCAGCGCATCGAGCAGGCCCGGCGGCAGCGCGGTTTGTGCCGCATCCAGGATCATGTCGGTCGGATCAAATGGCGGCGGTTCCGGCTGCTCCTGGTCGTCGCCCTGGTTGTCGTCGCTGGGCGGCGGTGGAGGCGGCGGCTCTTCCGGCGGCGGCTGGTCGTCGGGCTGTTCCTCCGGGGGCGGTGGTTCCTCTTCAGGCGGCGGCGGCAGGCGGGTGGCCCGCGGCCCGAGTACCAGCGCGGCGGCAGCGGCCATGTCCGCCTCGCGCAGCTGCTCGATATCATCCGGCCGGTCATCGGCACGGGCATGAGCACGGGCGACGCGCACCGCCATGATCGGCGCGCGCACCGACGCGATGCCCAGCGCTGCCGCCGCCACGGCCAGCGCGGCCTCCGGGTCCTTGGCGATTGCGCCGGGTTCGGCCAGCATTTCCAGCGGTGGTGGCGGCGCTTCACCGGCGATCAGGGCCGCCATGTCCAGCCGCACGCTGTTCAGATCGATATGGATGGCCAATCGGTCAGCCAAGCCCTGCGGAATACGCTCGCGCTCCGCATCTTCGGGGTCGCCTTCGTCAAACAGCACCAGTGGTGGCGCGCCATAGTCGATCGCCGTGGCCAGCCGGGCGGCGAGCGCCGGATTGAGCCGCTCCGCCATCGGCACCACCAGCGCCTTGCCTTGGGCATCGGCCAAGATGCCGGCACGGTGCACCGGTTTGCCGCTGGCCAGCGTCGCGGTCAGGTCCAACCCGCCATCCATGGCTTCGGCATCGGCGCTGGCCGGCAGGCGGCGGGTGGGGACGACCAGATTCAGTGCATCGGACCAGGCATCGCGTACCGGGCCGGGGCGGGCCCGCAGCAGGATGCCTCCAACTGCATTGCCGGCCGCCACCAACACGTCGATCGCCGCCAGCGCCAGCGCCCAGCGTTCTCCCGACGTGTCACTCTCCCCTTCAGGGGTCATGCCGGGACAAGTTCCGCGATGGCGCGGGTGATGCGGGCGGTGGAGCCGGTGTCGTCCAGCACATTGCGGCGCAGGCGGTGGCGCAGCGCCATGGTGGCAACTTCGGCCAGATGATGGGGCTTCACATGCTTTTTGCCGGCCAATGCCGCCTGCGCGCGGGCGGCACGCAGCAGGGTCAGTTCCCCGCGCAGGCCATCAGCACCCACCGCCGAGCAGAGCTGGGCACCGAGGCCCAGCATCTCGTCTTCCACCTGCACCTTGGGCAGTAACTTGCGCGCCTTGGCGATGGCTTCCAGCGTGTGCTGCTCGCTGTCCTCGAACTCGGCCACAAAGCCGACAGGATCGCGGTCGAAACGGTCACACCGTTTCACGATCTCGATCCGGTCGCCAATATCGGTCGGGGTGCGCACATCGACCGACAGACCGAAGCGATCGAGCAGCTGCGGGCGCAGTTCACCTTCTTCCGGGTTGCCGCTGCCCACAAGGATGAAACGCGCCGGGTGACGGATGGAAAGCCCCTCGCGTTCGACGACGTTGGTGCCCGACACGGCAACATCGAGCAGCAGATCGACGAGGTGATCTTCGAGCAGATTGATCTCGTCGATGTAGAGGAAGCCGCGATTGGCCTTGGCGAGCAGGCCGGGTTCGAAGCGCTTTTCGCCGGTGGCCAGCGCACGTTCCAGATCAAGGCTGCCGACGACGCGATCTTCCGTGGCGCCCAGAGGCAGATCGACGAAGGGCACGGCGCTTTCCTCGACATGCTTGCCGGCGCGTTCCCGGCAGCCTTCGATGCAGGGGCTGCGATCATCGGGGGCGCATTTGTACCGGCAGCCGGGCACAACCTTCATTGGCGGCAGCAGACCGGCCAGCGCGCGTACGGCAGTGGATTTGCCGGTGCCGCGATCGCCGAACACCATGACACCGCCCAGCCGTGGTTCCACGGCAGCCAACAGCAGCGCCTGCTTCATCTCGGCCTGACCAACAATGGCGGTGAACGGAAACGGGGTGCGCGCAGCGATTGCCATGGCCTTTGCCTTAAGCGGCAGGCCGCCTTGCTGCAAGCCGGTCGGCGATGTGTCGCGCCTGGCATGGCCCCCAGCAAACTTTACAACTCGTTACTATTAAGTTAAGTTTATCGCAGTAGTGAGTCGGGGGTATGTAGCATGAGTAAGCTTTTTGGTTTGGCCATCAGTGCAGCACTGCTGGCGGCGTCGCCGGCGCTGGCGATCACCAATCTGGTGAGCAACGGCAGTTTCGAGGCGGGTCTCGCCAACTGGACAATAGGTGGCAGCGACGGCCAGAATTTCCCGCCAGTCGCCATTTTCTACAACAGCGCATCGGCCTATCCGATTGGCGCGTTCGGGGAATCGGTCCCGCCCGACAACAGCGTGTCGAACAGCCCGGATGCCGTTGGCCAACGCGCGGCCTATTTCGTCACCGATCTGGCGCGCGCCCAGTCGCTGTCGCAAACCATCTTTCTGACGCCGGGCCGTTATGAATTCGGTTTCTCGGCCTTTGCGCCGCAGAACGGCTACAACAATGCTGGCGATGCCCGCTTCCAGGCCACCATCCTGGGCACCACAGTCGCCAATTATCTGGTTTCGACTGGCCCGGTGCGCACATGGCAGGCTTTCACCGGCCAGACCACGATCCAGACCGCCGGCCTGTACACGGTGAACTTCCAGTTCGACACCAACCTCAATCCGTCGAAAGACATCGTGATCGACCGCGTTTATGTGGGCTCGGTGCCGGAACCGGAAAGTTGGGCGATGTTGCTGGCCGGCTTTGGCCTGATTGGCCTGATGCGCCGCCGCTCGAACAGCGCCACGGTGGTTTCCGCCTGAACCTTCACGTCTCGGGCCGACAAAAGAGAACCCCGCAGCGCCAAACGGCCTGCGGGGTTTCTACTTATCGGGACAGGCGAATCCAAGGCTCAGCCGAATGGCGCGTCAATACTGCGCGGCGGCGTGCTGAACCACTGCGGCCCAGCATCGGTCATGTGGAAGCAATCCTCCAGCCGGATGCCGAACCGACCGGGCAGATAGAGGCCCGGCTCGTTGGAGAAGCACATGCCCGGTGCCAGCGGCGTTGCCTCGTTGTGCACCAGGTTTACCGGTTCATGCCCGTCCATGCCGATGCCATGTCCGGTGCGGTGCGACAGGCCGGGCAACTGGTAACGCGGCCCGAAGCCTTTCGATTCATAAAAGGCGCGCACGGCGTCGTCCACGGCTCCGGCCGGCGTGCCCAACTGAGCAGCAGCGAGCGCACGTTGCTGGCCTTCCGCCACGATATCCCACACAAGTCGCACGTCGTCGGGCACGCGGCCGAACACGAAGCTGCGCGAGATGTCAGAGGCATAGCCGCCAACGCTGCAGCCGCAATCGATCAGCACCACCTCGCCCTCGCGCACGGCCTGCGGCTTGGCCGAGCCGTGCGGATAGGCCGACGCCTCGCCCAGCAGCACAAGCCCGTCGCTCGCCTTGCCGCCCAGCGCCGCAGTTGCGGCATCGATCAACGCGGCGATGTCAACCGGGGTCATGCCGGCGCGGATGCGCTGCCAGGCCCAACGCTGGGCGGCCAACGTCACATCACTGGCCGCCTGCATCAATGCGATTTCGGTAGCGGTCTTCACCATGCGGCAGGCGCGCACCACCGGGTTGGCCGACGCGATCCGCGCCTGCGGCAGACGCCGCGCAAGGCCATCACTGATAAAGAAGCGCACCGTCTCCTCGATGCCGATGGCGGAAGTGGCGCCGCCGGCCTGGCGCAACGCTTCGGCGACGAGTGCCAGAGGGTCCTCGTCCTCCTGCCACACGCGCACGTCGGCCGGAACGCCCAGACTCTGGCGGATCGAGGGCTCTTCGAAAAAGGGCGTAACGATCACCGGCTGGCCGCTGGCCGGGATGATGGCCGCTGTCACCCGCTCGCTGCGCCACCACTTGATGCCGGTGAAATAGTCCAGGCTCGATCCGGGCTCAACGACGATCGCCGCCATACCCGCCTTTGCCATCAACGCCTGCGCCCGGGCGATGCGAGCGGCGCGTTCGGCCGCGTCGATCGGCTTGAGGCCGCTGGTGATTGGCGCGAGCCCACTGGTATCGATGCCAGTATCGCTGGCGGCAGCGCGCAAGGGCGAAGGCAGAGCCGCCAACCCGGCAAGGCCTAGGGCGGCGGCAGCGAAGCGACGGCGGTTCGGGCGAAGATCGATCATCGCCCAAACCTCGCAGCTTGAGTCATAAAAGCAAGAGGGGGCGCCGCCGGCCTGGCAGCGCCCCCGCAAGCCCGCAGTCCTGACGGATCAGAAATCCTTGCGCAGCGTCACGAAAAACTGGCGCGGCGCCGCCGGCAGCAGCGTCTGGTTGTCTCCGGCAAAGCCGAAGCCGTTGGAACCGATGGTGGCGACATAACGGCGATCGAACAGGTTGCTCACCGTGCCTTCCACGGCCAGGCCATTCAGCCAGCGATTGTCGCTGGTGACGCGATAGCCGATCTTGCCATCAACCACGACGCGGCCGCTCACCGAACGATCGTTCGAATAGGTGAAGAAGCGGCCCGACATGGCGTTGGCGTTGGCGCGGCCATAGAAATTGCCGTCGTCATAGGCCAGTTCCAGGTTGGCAATGCTGCGCGGGCTGTCGACCACCGTCTTGCCACGGATCGCCTGCACCACGGTGCCGGCGGCGTTCACCACGTCGTCACGATAGGTGTTCTCGTTGTAGGCATAGGAGGCGGTGACGGTGAACGCCTTCACCGGTTGCCATTGCAGGCCGATTTCGGCCCCGATCGAACGAACATCACCCACGTTTGACAGCAGCGCGGCGTTGCCAACGATGCCCGGGCCTTGGGGAATGGCGAGCAAACGGTTGGAGAAGTTGACCAGATAGGCCGCGATCACGCCGCGCAGGCTGCCTTCACCGAAGCGGAAGCCGGCTTCGAAGGTGTTGGTCTTTTCCGGCTTGAGCTGGCCCGAGATGGCGGCGAAGCCAGCCGCCGAGGTCGCGAACGGGCCGGCAGTGGCCGCCGCCACGAAGGCGCGCTGATTCTCGGTGAAGTTGGCGAAGATCTCGTTGCCGCCGCCAAGTTTGTAGAGAATGCCAACCTGAGGCATGAACAGATCTTCCGCATCGATACGGCCCAGCGCCAGCGGGCCGGGCGTGGGAGCGATGGCGGCAGCGCGCAGCTTCACGCTCTGGCCCTTGAAACCAAAGCTCACCGACAGGGCGTCATTGATATCCCATTGATCCTGAACCGCGAACTGGAACGTCTTGGTGTTGTAGTCGTTGTTCCACTGGGTGAAGAGCGGATTGGTCTGGTAGGTCAGCGCCGTGGTCAGCGGCACGGTAGGGCTGTTGCCCATGCTGTAGAAACGGCGGGCCTGTTCGAAATCATTGTTCTCGTACCAGACGTTGAGGCGCAGCGTGTGCGCGTCGAGGCTGGCGGTCACGTCGCCGAGCAGACCCCAGCGGGCCATTTCATATTCGGTGGTGCGGAACGCCAGCGGCTGGCCGCCCGGGCTGGCGGCGTAGGGCGTGATCCACGAACCCTGGCCCTTGTTGGTGTGATAATAGAATTGCACGCCGGCCTTCACCTTTTCGGCCAGGCTACCTTCCAAGCGGGCACCGGTCAGCCAGTCGCGGCGCAGACCGGCAGCGTCATAATAGGCGTCGTCAACGGTCTGGATCGGGGCGGGATAGGTGGTGCCGAAATTGTTCGGGGCCGCCACCACACCGGTATCGCCGCGGTTGGCGCCGATATAAGCGACGCGCACGGCCAGCGGCCAATCGTTGGAGATATTGTCCCAGAAATGGCCAAGGCGGTTCAACATGCCCTGGCTGAAATCCTGGTAGTCATTTTCCTTGCGGTCAGAAAAGTTGACGAAGGCCGTGAAGGTGGCATCGCCGCCCAGATCGGCCACGGCCTTGGCGTTCACTTGGGTGGCGCGCTGGACGCCAAAGCCCTTCCACTTGTCGGCGGTAATGTGCGCGGCGCTGATATAGGCCTTGAAGCCGCCCAGATCGCCGGTGTCGAGCGTACCGAACAGGCGCAGCGTATCATTGTCGCCATAGGTGACGTTGCCAGCGATGCCCAGTTCGTCCTGCGGCGCACGGCTGAAGAATTCGATGGTGCCACCCAGATTGGAGGTGGAGGCGGTGCCGAGCGCGCCGGCGCCCTGCGACACGCGGGTGCGGCCGATATTGTCGGCAATGATGGCGCGGCTGATGTGCAGGCCGTTGGTGTTGCCATAGCTCATGTCGCCGAGCGGAACGCCATCAAGTGTGAAGCCGAGCTGGTTCTGGTTGAAGCCACGCAGCGTGATGCGGGTGGACCATTCATAGACGCCGAACGCATCGGCCGACTGGAAGTTGACCCCCGGCAGCTTCTGGATGGCCACGAACGGGCTGCCGCCCGCCACGACCAGCTTGATGTCGGCGCCGCTGATCTCGCTCACCTGACGCACTTCACCCTTGCCGTACACGACGATCTCGGCATCCTCGACCACGGCATCAGCACCGGCGGCCTCGGCAGCCTCGGCAGCGGCGGTGACAATGACGGGTTGGGCAAACAGCGGCGCGGCGAGGGCGGCGCTGGCGAGAAGGGCGAAACGGTGGAGCGAACGGCGCATGATCTGGGTTTCCCGGTTGTTGATTGCCGGGCAGCCCGTGACAGGTGAATGTTGCGCAGCGATGCCAATCCGGTGACGGCAGCGTTGCAGTCAGGTGGCAGATTGGTGACGTGTCCGCCAGGCAACAGGGCGAAAGCCACGCCTGAAAGCAAAGGGCCCGGCAGTTTGGCTGCCGGGCCCTTTTCATCCTTGCGGGTTGCGGCGCCTCAGGCGGCGGCTTCAACCCGATGCAGGGCGCACTGGCCCCAGATATCCGAAAGCGCCTTCACCAGCCGTTCGATGTCGTCATCGCTGTGCACAGGGCTGGGCGTGATGCGCAGACGTTCCGTGCCGACGGGGACGGTGGGATAATTGATCGGCTGCACATAGATGCCGTGATGTTCCATCAGCCAGTCGCTGATCATCTTGGCCTTCTTGGCGTCGCCCACCATCACCGGGATGATGTGGCTGGGATTGTCGAGCTGCGGAATGCCGGTTGCACGCAAGGCGGCGCGCACCTTGGCCACGCGCTCCTGCTGACGCTTGCGCTCGAACGGGCTTTCCTTGAGATGCTTGACCGAAGCCAGCGCACCGGCGGCAATCGACGGGGGCAGCGCCGTGGTGAAGATGAAACCGGAGGCGAAGCTGCGCACGAAATCGCACAGCGCCTTGGACGCCGCGATATAGCCACCAACGACACCATAGGCCTTGGCCAGCGTGCCTTCGATCACGGTCAGTTCGTCCATCAGGCCTTCGCGCTCGGCAACGCCGCCGCCGCGCGGGCCATACATGCCAACGGCATGGACTTCGTCGATATAGGTCATGGCGCCATGCTTCTTGGCCACGTCGCAGATGTCCTTGATGGGCGCGATGTCGCCATCCATCGAATAGACACTTTCAAACGCCACCAGCTTGGGCACTTCCGGGCCATACTGGCTCAGCAGCCGGTCCAGATCTTCCGCGTCATTGTGCTTGAACACATGGCACTTGGCGCGGCTGTGGCGGATGCCTTCGATCATCGAGGCATGGTTCAACGCGTCGGAGAAGACAACGCAGCCGGGAATCTTGGAGGCCAGCGTGGACAGCGCCGCCCAGTTCGAGACATAGCCCGAAGTGAACAGCAGTGCGTCTTCCTTGCCGTGCAGATCCGCCAATTCCAGTTCGAGCTGGCGGTGCACGTGCATGGTGCCGGAGATGTTGCGGGTGCCGCCGGCGCCGGCGCCCGACCGGTCCAGTTCTTCATGCATAGCGGCAAGCACATCCGGGTGCTGGCCCATGCCGAGATAATCGTTGGAGCACCACACCGTCACATCCTGGGTGCGGCCGTCCTCCAGATAGCGGGTGGCATGCGGGTAATCACCCTGGTGCCGCTGCAATTCGGCAAACACGCGGTAATTGCCGCGTTCTTTCAAGCCGTCCAGCGCCGCCTGGAAGTGAGCTTCAAAGTCCATTCATCTTCTCCCGGCGCTGTTCATTGCACGGCGTTTTGTCGCACCGCAAGCGGATTCGTGTCGGTTTGGGCCGACATTGTGACAGGTTCGTTAGCCGATTTCTGCAGGCGCTGTCTCGCCTGTTCGGGCATCGCCCAGCGGAAGATTGCCGTGTCCTGCCACGGCACCACCAGGAACCCATGTTCAAGGAAGGCTAGCGCCACTAGGGCAAAGGCCAGCGCATAGCCAGTAGCAATACCGCCGCGGCTGCTGAGCGCCAGATCAGCCAACCACGCCGCCAGCACGGCAATGCCCGACACCGAAAGGATGAAGATCCAGCGCGGCGGCGCGATGCGGAAATAGCTGGCCAGATAGCGCATGTGATCCGGCATCATCTCGGTCGACAGATGGGGCACACCGGCGAAAATATTGAACTTGGCCGAAAGCCGCATGACGAACAGCAGCAGGAAGGTGAGCGTCGCGGTCTGGTTCGGCTTGCCCCAGGTGGCCGCCGCCATGACCAACAGACACACGAACATCGCCACTTCATGATAGATCAGGGTGGCGGCCGCCAGCCGGAAGCGCCGCCAGCCGCGCGCATCGGGCGGGCAGGGATTGCGGTTAGGTCCAGTGACAAAGCCCATCAGGAACGATAGTTCGTGCCAGCCCCACAACACCAGCGCACAGGCGAAGGCGACATAAGCCGCCCAGGAACTAGTCTCCTCGGCCGTGGCGATGATGCCGCCCATGGCAAAGCCCGACGCGACCGAAGCCAGCGTGATGCTCACCGGCCAGGTGTGGCTGGGCAGCTTATCGAGCCACAGCACGAAGCCGGTGGCCACAAACCACAGCACGGTCGCAAACAGCAGAGGCAGTGCAAACTCGGTCACGACCCGCCCGCGCTTACCAGACCGGCGCCATGCGCACGTTGGGGGTGACCGCCATCTTGTCCACCGGGTGCAGATAGAGGCGGGCGAAGGTGGCAGCTGCCTTCAGCGACAGGCCGACGCGCTTGATGCGGCCCATCAGGCCGCCCTGCGCAACGGCGGCGTCAATAGCGTCGCTGGTCTCGCGCATGGATTCCAGCAGGGCGCGGTAGGTCGGTGCATCGCTCTGCACGCCGATCGGGAACACCTGGCGGGTGATGTCGGTGGTGATGCGGAACACCTTGAAACCGAAGTCGGTCGGATTGATGCCGAAGGCGTTGTACAGCGCCGGCCGCTTGTGATCGCGTACATACATGGTGGCATAGACCGCGTTCAGGAAGAAGCGGATCCACAGCACGTTGAGACCAGAGGTGAGCTTGGGATCGGACCGCATCAGCAGCGCAAAGGCCTCACCGTGGCGATACTCGTCGTTGCACCATTCCTGGAACCACTTGAAGATCGGGTGGAAGCGCTTTTCCGGATGGGCCTCCAAGTGGCGGTGGATAGTGATGTAGCGGGCATAACCAATCTTTTCCGACAGATAAGTGGCGTAGAAGATGAACTTCGGCCGGAAATAGGTATATTTCTTGGTCTTGGTCAGGAACCCGAGATCGATACCGATACCGGCGTCCTTCAGGCTGTCGTTGATGAAACCCGCGTGGCGGCTTTCGTCACGAGCCATCAGCTTGAACAGCGCCTTGGCATCCGGGTTCTTCATGCGCTTGGTGATTTCGGCATAGAGGATGCAGCCGGAAAATTCCGACGTCATCGACGAGACCAGGAAATCAATGAACTCCGGCTTCAGTTCCGGGTCCATTGCAGCGATCACGCCATCAAATTCCGGCGTGCGCTTGAAATGCTTCTTGTTGGGATCGGCGTTCATCTCGTCGATCAGGCTGTCCCACTCGGCGCGCACACCCGATACGTCGATCTTGTCCATCGCGTCATAATCAGTGGTGTAAAAACGCGGGCTCAGCACGGTTTCCTGGCGCGCAATCGCCAGCGCATCATCCTTGGTGATTTCACCGCCGGCCTTGAAGGGGGTGATTGCGTTCATCACGACTTCTCCGAGCTGAAGGTGATTTCGTAGAGTTCGGTCAATTCCAACTGGGCCTTCATCCTGGTCCACAGCCGGCCAAAGGGGGTGGCTTTCCACACCGTTACCGGGCGGCGCAGGGTGAGGCGCTCACCAAACGGCAGCTTCACCGCGGCACCGTGCACCTTCACCTGATCACCCGGGCCCAGTTCGATATCGCCATCCAGTTCGACATGCGCGTGCAGGTTGTCGAACGTGTGCTCGATCTCGATCGTGCACTGGGTATCAAGACGATCGCGGGTGAAGATGCCCATCAGGCACCTCCCGCCAGAAACGGCATCGACGATTGCACCGGCGCTTTCGGAATGATCGGCTGATCCGGCACGCCGCTGCCACCAGGCTGATAGGGGACAAGCAATTGCGCGAAGGCAGCGCGGTTGGTGCTGCCAAAACTTCCCAGTTCAAGGATCCGCCCGGTGGAAGTGTCGGTGAGCGTCAGGGCGCCATCGGCCCATTGCGCCACTGTCACCGATCCGGCGCGATCAACCTGCTTCAGGCGGCGTTCGCGCATCATGCCGCGCATGACGCCGCGGATGAAACCGGTGTTGCTGCCCGGCGGGAAGATGAACACCAATCTGCCGGCCGCCACGTCGGTGACCAGCAACGCGCCATCAGCGCGGTCTTCGAAACGGAACTCGCGGGCGACCTGCACCGCCACTTGCCGCCGTTCCCGCGATTGCGGCGCGGTTTCTGGGGCCGGCAGCACCCCCAGCCGGATGCTGCCCACCGTGAGGATCGAAATGGCAATCAAGGCACCGGCGGCATAGAGCGCCGATTTGGGGAAGCGTTCGTTGGTGAATTCACCACTCATGCTGCCGCCCCTACCATGGCCGGGGCCTGCGCAGCATCCGTGTTTGCCGCAACGCGGTCCGGATCGGCCTTGGCCAGCGCATCGGCGAGCTGTGGCACGAAGTTTTCCGGGACGGATCGCAACATCGGCTGCGGCGAACCGAATTTCCACGGCCGCACGTGCGGCCACATCTGCAGATAGGCCAGCGGGAACCGCACCGTGGGCGTGAGCGAGACATCCACCATCCCGGTGCCGGCCGGCTTGACATCGGCCTTGCCCACCAGTGACAGCGGCACGTTCACGCATTTCGGCAGCGCCACGCCAAAGCGCAACACCACACGCTTGTTGGTGAGTGTGTAGATGGTGGATTTCGCCTGCGCCCTTGCCAGCACCGCCAGCAAGCCCAGGCCAAGCAAGGCGACTGCCAAGGTGGTGGCAGCGCCCACCAGACCGGTGCCGCCGGCCACGAAGGCAAAGCTGGCAACGATCACGAACCAGACGGCAACGAGGCGCGTGTGGAAGACACCACGCGCCACACCGCGCCAATCAGGCGTGCCCTGCCACAGGATCGTTTCCCCTGGCGGCAGCCGCCCGGGCAGACCCGGGATTGGCTCGTTCTCATATTCCATCGACACGAAAAAAAGCTCCGTCTTTCCGTTCCAGTGCCGGCCCAGACCCCCCAGCCTTGCCGCTGGTTCTGCCGGGAACCGGATCAGATCAGCGGTTCGGCCCGATCGGGGGTCGCCCACAGATAGCCTGCGCCATAATAGGCCTGGATCTTCTCTTCTTCGAGAAGGGTAACCTGATCGGCCGACTTGGTGCGCGGCACGCCAGCAATCTGCGCGCCAGTGATGGCATCAGTCACGACACCGCCGCGTGACACGCGGGCCATGGTGATCGGCATCAGCACAGTGCCAGCGCCGCCAGCCAGATCCACTTCCAGATAGCGCAGGCAAGATTCGGCGCGGTCCATCCACAGTTCCTTGACCGTGCCGGCCTTGCCGGAATCGAGGCCATAAACCGGCAGACCACGCGGATCGACGTCGTTGGCGTGCACGTCGACCGGGTGCTTGATCATGCGCAGCGGCACGATGCGCGGCTCGCCATGCATGTCGAGATCGGGGCGATCGGCGCGCTGGGCGATCGAGGCCGGACCAAGACCGGAGGTGAGCTTGTCCCCGGTTACATCGAGCGGTTCACCCGGCCAAATCCGCGGGAGCACATTGCTCGGCAATTCGTCGCGATCGTTGGCTGTCGGCGTGGTCACAACACCCAGGCCGTGCGGCAGCGTAAAGCTTTTCGGCGGCTTGAAGAACAGCGGTTCGGTGCCGCCATGGGCTGCGCCGGTCAGATCATCCTCGACCGGATAGCCTTCGCGGCGGTCTTCGCCGCGCAGATACCAAACGAGCCCAAGGAAAAACAGGAAGAAGGCGAAAAAGGTGAGCTCTGCGATATCCAGGCCACCAACCAGATGCACATTCGTCATGCGAGGCGTCTCCCCTCAAAGATGCTGTTCGTCACAAGATTCCCCATCTGCGGCGAACTGGCGCGAAACAAGAAAACCGAACCCCGCCGCGCCTGCGGGTTGGAAAATGACTCCCGAAAGAGGGTCATAGCATGCCGGCCACGGCCGTGGGTAGAGCAGAAGCTAACGGCAATGAAATGATTTGCCATTGTCCAGGCAGGAAGTTTCGCCCTGCTCTTGCCCAAGTCGCTCATCCCAGCAGCACCTCCTGGGCGTGGCTGGTGTAAAAACCCCGGCTGATGCGCTGATCGCGGCCCAGCTTGGCCTGCGGCACACTGCGCGAAAGCCGGGCCTTCAACAGATCATGGGCCACCGGGATGATGCTGGGCGAGCGGTCGCTCTTGGGAAAGAACTGGCCGATGGCCCGCGCCGTGCGCAGCAGCGGCGTGCCGGGCGCGAAGGTGAACAGCATCGAATGGCGGGTGCGTTCAGCCAGCTTGGCCGTGGCAGCGGCGATCTGATCGCTTTCATAATGGATCAGCACGTCCATCGAGACGATATGATCGAACTGGCCGAAGCTGGCATCCAGCATATCGCCGGCGTGGAGCGAGATCTTGGCCCTAACATCTTCGGGCAGCCGTTCCTTGCCGATCTCGATCAACTGCGGCGACACATCGATGCCCACCACCTCGGCACCGCGGCGAGCGGCTTCGATAGCCAGCATGCCGGTGCCGCAGCCCGCATCAAGGATACGGCGACCGCTCAAGTCCTGCGGCAGCCAGCTCAGCAGCGTGTCACGCATTTCCTGCCGGCCGGCCCGCACCGTGGCGCGGATCTTCGACACCGGCGCATCGCTGGTCATCGCCGCCCAGGCATCCAGCGCCGTGCGGTCGAAATAGGTTTCCAGCTTGGAGCGCTTGGCGTCCCAGCCGGCAGCCTGCTTCGGCGTGTGGGCGTTCATTCAAACCCCAGGAAGTCAAAAATTTCGCGATCCTTCATCGGCACGGCCTTGCACGGCTCCACGCCGGCCCAGAGCAGCGCAGCAAGGCGCTTGTATTCATTCTGCACGGCCAGGATTTCCGGCGACTCGTCCATTTCGAAGATGGTGCATTTTTTCAGCCGGCTGCGGCGGATGGCATCCAGATCGGGGAATTGCGCCAGCCGATCAATCCCGGTGGCTGCGCTGAACCGGTCGATCTCGTCGGTGTTGGCCGAACGATTGGCGATGCAGCCAGCCAGCCGCACTTCATAATTCTTCGATTTGGCCTGGATGGCGGCCATGATGCGGTTCATCGCGAAGATGCTGTCGAAATCATTGGCGGTCACCACAATGGCGCGTTCGGCGTGTTGCAAGGGCGCTGCAAAGCCGCCGCACACCACGTCGCCCAGCACGTCGAAGATCACCACATCGGTGTCTTCCAGCAGATGGTGCTGCTTCAACAATTTCACCGTCTGGCCAACAACATAACCGCCGCAGCCGGTGCCGGCCGGCGGCCCGCCGGCTTCGACGCACATCACGCCGTTGAAGCCTTCGAACATATAATCCTCGGGCCGCAGTTCCTCGTGGTGGAACTCATGCTGCTCCAGCACGTCGATCACAGTCGGCATCAGTTTCTTGGTCAGCGTGAAGGTGCTGTCGTGCTTGGGATCACAACCGATCTGCAGCACGCGCTGGCCGAGCAGCGAGAAGGCCGCCGACAGGTTGGACGAGGTGGTGGACTTGCCGATGCCGCCCTTGCCGTAAACGGCGAACACCTTGGCCCCCTCGATCTTCTGGCTCGGATCAAGCGCGACCTGCACGCTGCCTTCGCCGTCGCCGGGGCCCAGTTTGCAGGTCTTGTCGATGATGAGCGTCATTGCGCTTCTCCTTACGCCGCCAGGGAACCGGCGGGGGCTACGCCTTCGAGTTGGTCTTCAATCGCGTCGGTGGCGGCCTGCAGGGCGGCCATTGTCTCGGCATCCGGCTGCCAGAAATTGCGGTCCGCCGCTTCGATCAACCGGTTGGCGATCTTGGCCGCAGCGCGCGGGTTCATCTCGGCAATGCGCTGGCGCATGGTTTCATCAAGCACATAGGTCTCGCTGATGCGCTGATACACCCAGGGATCGACCTGACCGGTGGTTGCCGACCAACCGGTGGTGGTGGTCACCGCCGCTTCAACCTGGCGCACACCTTCATAGCCGTACTTCAGCTGCGCCTCGATCCACACCGGATTGAGGGTGCGGGTGCGGGTTTCAAGCGCAACCTGTTCCTGCAGAGAGCGCACCTTGCCAGATCCTTGCGTCTGGTCACCGATATATACCGGCGCCGATTCGCCGCCCTTGGCCCGGGTGATGGCGCGGCTGATCCCACCCAGCGTGTCGACGTACTGGTCGATCGTGGTGATGCCCAGCTCAACTGATTCCAGGTTCTGGTAGGCGCAATCGACCGTCTTCAGTGCACTGGCGAGCAGGCCGGGCTGGCGCTTGGGTTTGCCGTCGACGCCGTAGGCATAGCCCTTCTGCTTCTCGTAGGTGTCGGCCAGTTCGTTGGGATCACTCCAACCGCCGCTGTCGATCAACAGGTTGACGTTGGCACCGTAGCTGCCTTCGGCGTTGGAATAGACGCGCAAACTGGCGGTGGCCATGTCGCAGCCATGTTCTTCCAGATAGGAAAGGCTGTGCTTGCGGATGAAATTCAGCTCCAGCGGCTCTTCGGCTTCGGATGCCAGCAGCGCCGCTTCGGCGAGCATCTTGGTCTGCAGCGGCAAGAGATCGCGGAACACGCCCGACAAAGTCACCAGCACGTCCACCCGCGGACGCCCGAGTTGCTCAAGCGGAATGAGTTCGGCCCCGGCAAGGCGGTTGTAACTGTCGAAGCGCGGCTTGGCGCCCATCAGCGCCATCGCCTGCGCGACCTGCGCGCCTTCGCTCTTCAAATTGTCGGTGCCCCACAGCACCATGGCAACGGTTTCCGGCAGCTTGCCGGCGTCTTCCAGGGCGCGATCAAGGATACGCTGGGCCTGGGCCGTGCCATCCTTGCAGGCATAGGCCGACGGCAGACGGAACGGATCGAAACCGTGGATGTTGCGGCCGGTCGGCAGGATTTCCGGATCACGCAGAATGTCACCACCCGCCACCGGGGGCACGTACCGGCCATCGAGCGCCCGGATCAGGCCGTTCATCTCGTGATTGACCGACAGGGCGGCGTTCAGATTGGCAAGTTCGCGCAGCACCGGCGTGTTGGGCACGATCCGGCCGTGAATCAGTTTGGCGATGGTGTCGCGATCGATGATCTCACCGCGCGCCTGGGCGCTGGCGGCCAGCATGTCGATGCGGGCCTCTTCGCTCTCGGCGTCACCGAACACGTGCAGGCCCTGCGGGATCAGTTCCTGCTCGATCTCATAAAGCTTGGCAGCGAGCTTGGAGACATCGCTGCCATCAAGGTCCATCGCCTCGGCCTGTTCGCGGATGATCTCTTCGAGGCCCGGCAAGTCTGAACTGCCCGGTTCGGTCGCGCGCCAGCGGTCAACGCTTGCCTTGATATCCGAAAGCCCCTTGTAAAGGCCCGAATTGGTCAACGCCGGGGTGAGGTACGACACCAAAGTCGCGCCTGAACGCCGCTTGGCCAGCACGCCTTCGGATGGGTTGTTGGCGGCATAAAGATAGATGTTGGGCAGATCCTGGATGATGCGCTCCGGCCAGCAGCTCATGGTCATACCGGTCTGCTTGCCGGGCATGAATTCCAGGCTGCCGTGCGTGCCCCAATGGACGACCGCGTGCGCACCGAAATCATTCCGGATCCAGCGATAGAAGGCCATGAAGGCGTGGGTCGGTGCGAAGCGGCCATCGAACAGCAGCCGCATCGGGTCGCTCTCATAGCCATTGGCCGGCTGAATACCGACGAACATGTTGCCGAACTGTGCGCCGGTGATCAGCACGTTCTTGCCGTCAGATTGGAACTTGCCGGGCGCCGGGCCCCACTCCTGCTCGATCTCGGCCAGATAAGGCTCGGTCGCGACAATGCGATCGGCGGGCACGAAGGCGTGCACATTGGCTTCCTGGCCATATTGCATGGCGTTGCCTTCGATCACGCGGCGGCGCACTTCGTCGGAATTTTCCGGTACTTCCACATCATAGCCTTCGGCTTTCAACCGAATCAGCGTGCGGTGCAGCGAATCGAACACGGCAAGGAACTGCGCCGTGCCGGCCGCGCCGCCGTTGGGCGGGAAGTTGAACAGCACGACCGCCAGTTTGCGATCCTTGTTTGCGGCTTGACGCAACTGCACCAGCTTCAGCATCTTGTCGGCCATCGCTTCGGCCCGTTCCGGGCAGGATTGCATGGCGCGCACGCCGTCTGACGCCGCCCATGTGCAGGCACGTGAACAACCGGTGCAGGCTTCGCCGCCGGCATCGCTGCGGCCGCCGAACACCATCGGCTGGGTGCCGCCATCCAGTTCCGGAATGGCGATCATGATGGTCGCCTCCAGCGGCAGCAGGCCCTGGCGGTTTGCGCCCCATTGCTGCAGCGTCTGGAACTCCACCGGGTGCGCCGAAATATAGGGCCGGTCCAGCCTGGTGAGGATTTCCTCGGCCGCCTTGGCATCGCTGTACGCCGGGCCGCCGACAAGGGAGAAGCCGGTCAGGTTGATGACGGCATCAACCGTCGCCTTGCCGTCCTTCATCATCAGCGTTTCGATGGCCGGGCGCTGGTCGAGACCGCCGGCAAAGGCCGGGATGACATTGAGACCGCGCGACTCGAGTGCGCGGATCACGCCGTCGTAATGATTGCTGTCCTTGCCCAGCACATAGGAGCGCAGCATCAGCACGCCAACGGTGCCGACAGCGTCCTTCTTCCACGGCAGATCGGCCAGGTTTTCCGACATGCGCTGCGGCAGATCGGGGTGATAGACGCCGACTTCCGGATATTCCTGCGGCGCTTCCACCTTGGCCTTGCCGCGCAGGCCCTTGCGCGGGCCATCGGCGTAACGATCGACCAGCGCCTGAATCATCTGGAAGGCGTTGTCGTCGCTTCCGGCCAGCCAATATTGCAGGGTAAGGAAATAGGCGCGCACGTCCTGCGCGGTGCCGGGCACGAACTTCAGCAGTTTGGGCAGGCGGCGCAGCACGGCCAACTGGGCGGCGCCGCTGTTGGGCGCGCCTTCCTTGGAAGAGCCACGCAGCTTCTTCAGCCAGCCCAGCGGGCCCTTGGGCGGCGCATCCATGCGATAATCGCCCATCCGCGTCATCTTCACGACGTCGGACTGGCTCATCAGGCACACCATCGCGTCGCATTCCTCGCGGCGCGCGGTGAGCGCGTCCTTGATCATGCGGATCTGCTCATCAAGGAACAGCATGGTGACGATGACGATATCGGCGCGTGCGATGTCGGCGCGGGTGGCGTCCAGCTTGCCGTCCTTGTCCCAATCGGCCGCGGCATGGAAACCGATGGAGACCGGCAGGCCCATTTTCTGAAAACGGACGCGCGCCCGGTCAACCGCGCCTGACAGATGGTTATCGAGCGTGACAATCACGACATGGCAGTGATCCGGCCGATCCTGTTTCGATGGCGGGGTATCAGCGCGCATAATGGGATTTGGCCTCGTACAGCGTATCGCGGGTGATGGTGGTCACGCCATGCTCGGAAGCATAGCGCTCGGTGTTGCGGCGGGCTTTGCCGCGCACAAAGAACGGGATTTTGCCCAATTCCGCAAGGGCTTCGCTGGTCCAGCCGCCAATTTCGGTTGTCGCGGGCGCTGACTGCTCGATGGTCGCCACCTCGCCAGCAGGCTCTGCGGTGGACGCAGCCGCCGCGGGCGCAGAAGAGGCATGGCCACCAAGATGGCTCGGCCCGGCAGCATCGGAAAACTCGAAATCCTCGCGGAACATCGTGAGCAGATGCTCTTCCAGTCCCATCACCAGCGGGTGGACCCAGGTATCGAACAGCACGTTGGCGCCTTCGAATCCCATCTGCGGGCTGTGGCGCGCGGGGAAATCCTGCACATGCACCGGCGCCGAAATCACCGCGCACGGCAGCCGCAGGCGCTTGGCGATGTGACGCTCCATTTGCGTGCCGAGCACCAGCTCCGGCGCGGCCGCTTCAATGGCTTCTTCCACGGCCAGATAATCATCGCTGATCAGCGGTTCGACACCATATTTCTCGGCCGCGGCGCGCACTTCGCGGGCGAATTCGCGGTTGTAGCAGCCGAGGCCGACCACCTTGAAACCCAGTTCTTCGCTGGCCACGCGGGCAGCGGCGACGGCATGAGTACCGTCACCGAAGATGAAGACGCGCTTGCCGGTGAGATAGGTCGAATCGATCGAGCGCGACCACCAGCCCATGCGACCTTGATCAAGATCGGTGGGCACGGGCAGCCCCGCCACGGCGCACACTTCGCTGACGAATTCGCGGGTTGCGAGCAGGCCGATCGGCACGGTTTTCACGGTCTTCTGACGGAATGTGCGCTCCAGCCACGAACAGGCCTGCGCCGCAATTTCGGGATAGAGGCAGATATTGAAATCCGCCTCGCCGATGCCGGCAATGTCGGCCGGACTGGAACCCATGGGCGCCACCAGATTCACATCGATGCCAAGATCGCCGAGCAGGCGGGTGATTTCGGCAACATCATCGCGGTGGCGGAAGCCGAGCGCGGTCGGCCCAAGCAGATTGGCGCGCGGCCGGCGCGGGCCGTTTTCGCCCACCGCCGGCAGCGGCTTGCGCTCCTTGTCCGCCAATGTCCGCACGATCTGGTAGAAGGTTTCGGATGCGCCCCAATTTTCCTTGCGGCTATAGCTCGGCAATTCGAGCGGGATGACAGGGCAAGGCAGCCCCATCGTCAGCGACAGGCCGTGCGGATCATCCTGGATCAGTTCAGCCGTGCAGCTGGAACCGACGATCATCGCCTGCGGCTGGAACCGATCATAGGCGTCGCGCGCCGCCGTCTTGAACAGTTCAGCGGTGTCCTTGCCCAGATCGCGGGCCTGAAAGGTGGTGTAGGTGACGGGCGGGCGATGATCCCGCCGCTCGATCATGGTGAAGAGCAGATCGGCATAGGTATCGCCCTGCGGCGCGTGCAACACATAATGCAGATCGCGCATGCCGGTGGCGACGCGCATTGCCCCGACGTGGGGCGGGCCTTCATATGTCCAGACCGTCAATTGCATCGGTCAGACCCTCAACAGATCACGACGATGGAGCGGACGCGAGAACAGTTCGGCGAGATCACCGGCCTGTTCGTAACCGTGGATCGGCGAGAAGACGAGTTCGATCGCCCACTTCGTCGACAGGCCTTCCTTCTCCAACGGATTGGCAAGCCCGAGCCCGCAAACCGTCAGATCGGGTCGCGCGGCGCGCACGCGGTCGAGCTGCTTGTCCACGTCCTGGCCTTCGGAAATCATCGTGCCCGGAGGCAGCGCCGCGAGTTCGTCGATCAGATGGCCCTTGTGCAGATAGGGCGTGCCGACTTCGACCAGTTCCATGCCGAGTTCGCCGGCCAGGAAGCGCGCCAGCGGCACCTCCAACTGGCTGTCGGGCATGAAGAAGATGCGCTTGCCGGCCAGCTTCTCGCGATAGAGCGCCAATCCCTTCCGGGCGCGTTCACGCGGACCGGCGATCACTTGCTCGAAGCGGGCTTCCGGCACACCGAAGGCCTGCGCTGCCGCATGGAGCCAGGCCGTGGTGCCTTCGGCGCCGAACGGGAACAGTGCCGGCAGATGCTCCGCCCCGCGCTTGTCGAGCGCGGTGCCGGTTTCGGCCAGAAACGGCTGCGCCAGCAGATATTTGGTGTTGGGGCCAACGCCCGGCATCTGCCCGGCCTTGCGCGCCGGCAGCGATACCACCTTGCCGATGCCAAGATCGCCCAGCAGCCGGGTGAGTTGATCTTCCACGATATCCGGCAGGCTGCCGACGATCATCAGCTGCTTTTCAGAGCTGAAGGCCAGATCGGGCACCAGCGCCGAAAGGCAGGCATCTTCGCCTTGGGTGAACGTGGTTTCGATGCCGCTGCCCGAATAGTTGAGCACGCGCACGTTCGGCAGGAAGCGGCTGTTCAGCCGCTGCGCAGCGCGGCTGAGATCGAGCTTGATCACTTCAGACGGGCATGAGCCGACGAGGAACAGCAATTTGATGTCGGGCCGGCGCGCCAGCAGGCGGTTGACCACCCGGTCCAGTTCCTCATTGGCATCGGCCAGCCCGGCGAGGTCTTTCTCCTCGATGATCGCGGTGCCGAAGCGCGGCTCGGCAAACACCATCACGCCGGCGGCGGATTGCAACAGGTGCGCGCAGGTGCGGCTGCCGACGACGAGGAAGAACGCGTCCTGGATCTTGCGGTGCAGCCAGATGATGCCGGTCAACCCGCAGAACACCTCGCGCTGGCCGCGTTCGCGCAGGATGCCATCGACGCCAACCGGCGGCGCATCGCAGCCTGAAGCAGGGCCGGCGCTGCTCATGCTGCCTGTGCCACCATGGTTTCAACCATTTCCGCATCCGATTCGGTTGCCGCTGCCGGTTGCGCCGTCGGCGCCGACAGCCTTGCCTGGCGCAATTTCCACACGAACTGCCCGGCGTTGATCACATAGGCGACATAGGCCGCCAATGCCGTGGCAAACAGCACGCCTTCATCGGCGATGCCGGTAAACAGGCCGAACACATACAGGCTGTGCAGCACGATCACCAACATCGAAAAAACATCTTCCCAGAAGAAGCTGTCGTGGAACAGATACTGGCCGAAAACCACCTTTTCCCAAATGGCGCCGGTGATCATGATCGTGTAGAGCGCGACCGTCTTGACGACAACCGACCACACTGCCCAATCATAGTTGCTGCCGGTGTTGAGATAATCGATCACCAGATACAGGCTGACGCCAAAGATCAGGAACTGCACCGGCGCCAACAAGCCCTGCACCAGCGTCCATTTCGAATTGTCACGCCGCACCCGCTCTTCCGGGGTGTACAGCGGCCGCGGCGCAGGCGGTGACAACGATGCAGACAAGCCTTCAGACCCCTCGGACATTACGCAAAAAACCCTATCATCCGGCCCCCTTCTGTCAACTGCGCACGCGCGGCGAAGTGACGAAACTGTAACGCTGGCGCCACGCCTGCGTTGACGGGCCGGCAGTGGCACGACTAGGTTGGAACAATGGAACATCTCCTCCCACCCGCCGTGCCGGCGCGCGCCGTGTTGCGCCCGCGTGACGTGCTGGAATTACTGAAGCCCGTCACTTGGTTCCCGCCGATGTGGGCGTTCATGTGCGGGGTGGTTTCGTCGGGCGTGCCGCTCAGTGACCGCTGGGGGTTGCTGATCGCTGGCATGATACTTGCCGGGCCACTGGTGTGCGGCAACAGTCAGGCCATCAACGACTGGTTTGATCGCCATGTGGATGCCATCAATGAGCCGCAGCGCCCGATCCCGTCGGGCCGCATTCCCGGCCGCTGGGGGCTGGCCATCGCCTGCATCGGCACCATCATCAGCCTCGCCGTCGGTTTTCTCATCGGCCCGGTGGTCGGTTTTGCCACCATCGTCGGCGTCGCCATGGCCTGGGCCTATTCGGCGCCGCCGCTGCGGTTCAAGGCCGATGGCTGGCTGGGGCCGCTGGTGTGCGCTGCAGCCTATGAAGGGGTGAGCTGGTTCACCGGTGCCGCGGTGATGGCTGGCGGCGTGCCAGACAGCCGCATCATCTGGGTGCTGTGCATGTATGCGTTGGGCGCGCACGGCATCATGGTGCTGAATGATTTCAAGGCGGTGAAGGGTGATGCCCAGTCCGGCGTCAATTCGCTGCCGGTGCAGCTGGGCGAGCGGAATGCCGCCGAAATCGCCTGCTGGACGATGGCGCTGCCGCAAGTGGTGGTGATCATCCTGCTGGCGCGCTGGGGCCTGCACTGGCCGTCGGCGATGGTGGCGTTTTCGCTCGCCATGCAGGTGGTTCTGATGCAGCGCGTGCTGGCCGCGCCGGCAGCCAATGCGCCCTTCTACAACGCGACAGGCACCACACTTTATGTGCTCGGCATGCTCACCAGCGCCTTCGGTCTGTCGGTGATTGTGTGACCACGCAGGCCCCACTCAGTTGGCCCGGCATCGCGCGGCTGGGCCTGGTGCAGAGCGCACTGGGCGCCATTGTCATGCTGGCCTCCTCGCTGCTCAACCGCATCATGGTCGTGGAATACTCCATGGCCGCCGCGCTGCCGGCCGGGCTGGTCGCCTTCCATTATGGCGTGCAGCTTTCCCGCCCGAAATGGGGCCATGGCAGTGACGCCGGCTGGCGCCGCACGCCGTGGATCATCGGCGGCATGGCCGTCCTGGGCGGCGGCGGTATCCTCGCCACCTTTGCCACCACATTATTGGCCAGGCCGTTCTGGCCGGTGTTTGCAGCGCTGGTGCTGGCCTATGCGATGATCGGAATCGGTGTTGGCGCAGCCGGCACCTCGCTGTTGGCCCTGCTTGCCACCCGAACGGCTGAGGCGCGGCGTCCGGCGGCGGCCAGCCTGACGTGGATCATGATGATCGTCGGCATCGTCATTTCGGCGGGCACGGCCGGCGCGCTGCTCGATCCCTTTTCACCTCAACGACTGATCGCGGTGGCGGCTGGCGTGGTGGCGGTTGCCTTCTGTGTCACCTGCATCGCTGTGTGGGGCATTGAAGGCGGGCCACAGGCCGAAGCCAAGCGCGAAGCGGCTCCATTTGGCGAAGCTTTGAAAGGCATCTGGGGCGATCCGCTCACCCGCCTGTTCAGCATCTTCGTGTTCTTCTCGATGCTGGCCTATTCCATGCAGGATCTCATCCTTGAGCCGTTCGCCGGCCTCGTCTTCGGCATGACGCCGGGCCAATCCACCAGTCTGTCCGGCGTGCAACACCAAGGCGTGCTGGCCGGCATGATCCTAGTGGGCGTGGGCGGCCACGCCTTTGGCGGACGCGCGGGCATGAAATTGAAGCGCTGGATTGTTGCTGGCTGTTTCGCCTCGGCGCTGGCGCTGGCGGCGCTGGCCATGGCGGCACGCGCCGGGCCGGGTTGGCCGCTGGCCATCAATGTTGCCCTATTGGGCTTTGCCAATGGCATGTTTGCCGTGGCCGCCATCGGATCGATGCTGGAACTCGCCGGCCGCGGTGGCTCGGGCCATGAGGGCATCCGCATGGGCCTGTGGGGCGCATCGCAAGCAGCCGCCTTCGGGATCGGTGGATTTACCGGTGCCTTTGCTGTCGATCGCCTGCGCGCCACCCTACGCGCAGATGCGCCGGCCTTTGAATTGGTGTTTGCTGCGGAAGCTGTGCTGTTTCTGCTGGCGGCGATCATCGCTTTCCGGTTGAATGACCGGATGGAAAGCAACCCGGCGGGCAGGCCGAATTTGGAAGAGGCAGTCGCATGACCGAGATGTTCGACTTTGTGGTGGTGGGTGGCGGCCCTTCGGGAGCGACGGCCGCCAATGATCTGGCGCTGGCCGGGCACAAGGTGATGCTGCTGGATCGCATGGGCCGCATCAAGCCATGCGGCGGTGCCGTGCCGCCGCGGTTGCTGAAAGATTTTGACGTACCAATCGAACAGCTGTGCACCACCGCGAACAGCGCGCGCATGATCAGCCCGGCTGGCCGGGAAGTGGATATGCCCGTAGGCGAAGGCGGCTGGGTCGGCATGGTCGATCGCGACGTGTTCGATGAATGGCTGCGCGCTCGCGCCGCCAAGAATGGCGCCGATCGCCGCGACGGCACCTTCGAAGGGCTGGAGCGTGAGCCGGATGGCAGCGCTGTGGTGCTGTATCGCCCCAAGGGCGCCACCCGGGGCTCCGATCCCATCCGCGTGAAGACGAAGATGCTGATCGGCTGCGATGGCTGCAATTCGGCCGTGGCCCGCGCGGCCCTGCCCGATGAGAAACTGCCCTTCGTTGCCGCTTATCACGAAGTGGTGGACAGCCCGCCCGAAGGCTTCAAGGGCTTTGCCGGCGACCGCTGCGACGTGTTCTACCAAGGCAAGCACAGCCCGGATTTCTATGCCTGGGTGTTCCCGCATGGGTCCAAGACCAGCATCGGCACCGGCAGCGCCGTGCAGGGCTTTGAACTGCGCAAGGCCGTCGGCAAGCTGCGCGAAGAGCTCGGCATGACCGAGGAGACCTGCAAGACCGTCCGCGTGGAAGGTGCCCCCATCCCGCTGCGCCCGCGCAAGAAGTGGGACAATGGCAAGGATGTTGTGGTGGCTGGTGACGCCGCCGGTTGCGTAGCCCCGGCCAGCGGCGAAGGCATTTTCTATGCGATGACGGCCGGCCGCGAAGCCGCCAAGGCCGCCGCCGAAGCGCTGGCCAGCGGTGATCCGGCCAAGCTGGGCCTGGCCCGCAAGCGCTTCCTGAAGGCGCATGGCACCGTGTTCCGCGTGCTCGGCATCATGCAATGGTGGTGGTATCGCAGCGACACGATGCGCGAAAAGTTCGTGAAGCTGTGCATGGACAAGGACATCCAGCAGCTGACCTGGGAAGCCTATATGAACAAGGAACTGGCGCGCAAGAAGCCGCTGGCCCATGTGAAGATCTTCCTGAAGGACAGCGTGCAGCTGATCACCGGCATCCTGTCGGGCGGCGGCGTGCGTGAAGGTGACAGCGCCGGCAAGCGGGCGCAGGTCTGACCGGCCGCAACGCCAAGGGCGGCCCAGGAAGAACGAGAGCGATGTCGCGATTTGCCGAGTCCCCTTGGGTACTGCCCGCCGCCATCGCTGCGGTGGCTGCGACCTTCACGGCGGCCGTGGGGGCCACCATCACTGATATCGGCCCGTGGTATCTGGCGTTGAAGCAGCCCGAGTGGGCGCCGCCCATCTGGCTGTTTGGCCCGGCATGGACAATCATTTTCATGCTGTGCACGTTTTCCGGCACCACAGCCTGGCTTGCGGCACGCAGCACCGGTGCGTTCGAAGCCATCATTGGCTTGTTTGCCCTCAACGGCTTCCTCAACCTGTTGTGGAGCTTCCTGTTTTTCCGTTTGCACCGGCCTGATTATGCGGCGCTGGAAGTCGGCATCTTGTGGAGCAGCATCGCCGCGCTGATCGTGGTGCTGTGGCGCATTTCTCGCCCTGCGGCGGCGCTGCTGCTGCCCTATCTGGCGTGGGTGAGTTTTGCTGCAATGCTCAACCGGGCGATCGTGGAGCTGAACGGGCCGTTCTGAGACGGCGGCCCCAGCGCGGGACCGCCGCCAGAAGGCTCAGGCCTTTGTCTTCAGATAGGCAATCACATCTGCGCGGTCTTGCGGGCTCTTCAGGCCGCCGAACGCCATGCGGGTGCCGGGCATGAACTTGGCCGGGGCTTCGAGATAGGTGAACAGCACGTCCTCGCTCCAGGTCACGCCGCTTTCCTTGTTGGCTTTGCTGTAGTTGAAACCGGCGATGCTGCCGGAAGTGCGGCCGACCACGGCCCACAGCGACGGGCCGACACGATTCTTTCCAGCCTCGACGACATGGCAGGCCTTGCACTGGGCAAAGACCTTTTCACCCTTGGCGGCATCGCCGGTGAGCGAGGCGTAGGTAACGGCCGCCGGAGCCGGAGCGGCTGCAGCAACGGTGGCAGGCGCTGCTGCCGGCGCCGGGGCTTCTGCTGCCGGTGCGACCGGGGCTGCCACCACCGGCGTCTCGGCGGCCGGCGTTTCAGCGGGCTTGTCAGCGCCGCCGCAGGCCGTTGTGAGCAGGGCCACCAGAGTGAAACCGGACAGGGTGAGGACGCGCATGGGGCAATGCTCCTTTGCAAAATGCAGGGAACAACATATTACCACAACGTCATGTTTCCGGCCAATGAATGGCGACCAGCAGCCGCCTATTCGGGACGGAGCGCCGCCGCCGCCGCGAATGGCCCCACGGCCAGCGCCACGAGGCTGGCCGCTGCCAGCAGCCGGAACGCACCAGCCACATCGCTGCCCACGCCAAAGATCAGTACCGGCAGCGCCAGCGGCAGGACGATCAGCCCGGCCAACGCGCCCCCGCCCTTCAGGCCCGCCGTTAACGCAGCGGCGACGACGGCGAGGCTGGCCAGTGCCGGGGTGCCGAGCGCCAGGGCGATGGCGATGCGGGTGCCATCGTCCGCTGACAGGCCAAGCAACACGCCCGCCACTGGCAGCGCTGCCAGCAACGGCACAGCAAAGCCGATCCAGTGGGCGATGATGCGTGCTGCACATACGAGTTCCAGCGCGATGCCGCGCGCGATCAGCTGATCGATGCTGCCATCCTCCACGTCGGGGGCCAGCAGGGTTTCCACCGGCAAAAGGCTGGCCAACAAGGCGGAAACCCAGATGATACCAGGCGCGATGCGGGCGAGCAGCCGGGCATCGGGGCCGACGGCGAAGGGAAAAAGGGCGGCGGCCAGCACGAAGAACATCACCGGCAGCCACAGTGCTGGGGAGCGGGCGATGAGCAAAAGATCGCGGCGGAGGAGCGTGAAGAACATCAGCCGAGCCGCAAGGTGGCTGCATCAGCCAGGCCAATATCGCCGTGAACCGCTGCCACAATGAGTCCGCCTGCTGCCCGATGCTGGCCCATTGCGGCCGCCAGCAGGCCGGCGGATGCCGCATCGAGCCCGGCGGTGGGCTCGTCCAGCAACCAGCATTCCGCGCCTGCAGCAATCACCCGGGCGATGGCGGCACGGCGCTTCTGGCCCGATGAAAGATGCCGGCACGGCACATCCACCAGCCCGGCCAGGTTCATCGCCGCCAGTGCGCCGGGCAGGCGATCCCGCCCGCCATCCAGCCGCGCCCAATAGTCCAGCTCCGCGCCCAGACTCTGGCGCGGTTTCAGCGCCACGTCATGCCCGGCAAAGGCGCGGCGACCGCCGCCGCTCACACTGCCGGATTCGGCGCGCAGCAACCCGGCCAGCAGCCGCAGCAAGGATGATTTGCCGGCGCCGTTCGGCCCGGTCAGCAGCAACGCGCCGCCCGGCGCCACCTGCGCCGAGACAGCCTCGAACAGCAGCCGCCCGCCGCGCCGGCAGGCCAGATTATCGATCACGAGCGCATCCACCACGGCCCCGGCTTAATGGCTCCGTCGGGCTTCGTCACCCCCAAGAGGTGACGTATGCCCGGTTCTTGGCTATCACTGCCGCCATGCCCCCCACCACCGACCGCCCGCAACTTTCAACCACCGCCCGCATGGCCATCAATTTTGGCCCGCTGCTGCTGTTCTTTGGCGCCAGCAAATTGGGCAAGGCGCTGCACGAACGCGGCCAGTTGCCCGGTCTGGCCGATGCCGAAGTGGCCAGCGCCGTTGTCGGCACCGCGGTGTTCGTGGTCGCGACGCTGATCGCGGCACTGTGGCATTGGGGCAAGACGCGCCATCTGCCGGCCGCGATGATCTTCACCACGGTGATTGTCGTGCTGTTCGGCGGACTCACCATCTGGCTGCAGGACAAGGCCTTCATCCAGCTGAAGCCCACCATCATCTACGGCGTGTTCGCCCTGTTGCTGTTCGGCGGCCTCGCCACCGGCCGACCGACCCTGCAGCTGGTGATGGAAGATGCGCTGCCCGGCCTGACCGACACGGGCTGGCGCCTGCTCACCCGCAACTGGGCGATCTTTTTCATCGCGCTGCTGATCGCCAACGAAACGGCGCGGCGCATGCTCGGCTATGATGACTGGCTCAGCTTCAAGGTGTGGGGCGTCACCGTGGCGATCTTCGTATTCACCCTCGCCCAGGGGCCACTGCTGGCCAAACATGGCCTGAAACTGGATTGATCGTCATTCCCCCAATAACCCGTGCCGCTTCAGGGCATGGCGCAACTGGTCATAAGTGAGGTTGAGCGCGGCGGCGGTGCGGCGCTGGTTGTGGCGGTGCTTTTCGAGCGCGCACTCCAGGATTTCCTTTTCATAGGCCGAAACGGCGCCGCGCAGATCGGTGATGCTCTCCAGTCGCGGCGCCGGCATGGCGGCAGCGGTGTCCACGGGGCTGATGCTGGGTGCGGGGCTCGGTGCGGGCATCGCGTGAGGCAGAACATGGCTGGAGGTTGGCCGCCACGGCGATTCGAACGGATCGATCACCAATTGCCCCACCGCCGTTTCGGCATCGCCCCAGCGATAAAGCGCGCGTTCGACCACATTCTTCAACTCACGCACATTGCCCGGCCAGGCCCAGGTGGCCAGCTGTTCCTGCACCTTCGACGTGAATCCGGGAAAGCGTGGCCAGCCCAGTTCAGCGGCCATGCGGCGGGCAAAATGCAGCGCCAATATGTCGATATCCTCGGCGCGCTCTCTGAGCGGCGGCAGGGTAATGACTTCAAAACTCAGCCGGTCGAGCAGATCGGCGCGAAACCGCCCGCGCGCCACCAGGCCGGGCAGATCCTCGTTGGTGGCGCCCACCAGCCGCACATCGACACTGATCGGCTTGTTCGATCCCAGCCGGGTCAGCTCGCCATATTCCACCACCCTGAGCAAGCGCTCCTGTGCCTGTGATGAGAGGGTGCCGATTTCATCCAGGAACAGCGTGCCGCCATCGGCATCCTCGAATCGGCCAGCCCGCGCCCGCTGCGCACCGGTGAAGGCGCCGGGTTCATAACCGAACAATTCGGCATCGATCAGATTTTCCGGCAGCGCCGCGCAATTGAGGCTGACCAGAGTTTGCGACCAGCGCGGCGACAGGCGGTGCAGGCGATCGGCGATCAGTTCCTTGCCGGTGCCGCGCTCGCCGATCACCAGCACCGGGCGGTTCAGCGCCGCCGCTGCCGAGGCGCGTTCGACGGCATCGAGGAAGCTCAACGAAGAGCCGATCATCTGGGCTGGCGCGGCCATGCGATGAGTTGGCACATTTCCCCAATGTTTGGCAATTCTTGGCTATCAAAAAAATTACGCGGCCACTTTGAATTGAATGATTTCAATATTTTGGATCGACATCGGCACTTGGCACGACCCATGCAATACATCTGGCATGAGCGGCACCCCCTGCCGCCACACAACAGGAGAAACACAATGAGCACCCTTTATAACAGCTTCGGTCGCAACATGATGGCCCTGATGGCCGCCCTGCTGATCGGCACCACCTTCGTCGCCGCCGCCACTGGCCCTGCCATGGTGACGCCGGCCGTGAACAACGATATCATTGCGTGAACAAAGCGATAATGACTGGGGCCCTGGTTCCCCTCGCCCGCCCCCTC
Organism: Sphingomonadales bacterium 32-65-25; assembly: GCA_002280855.1. Classification (GTDB taxonomy): domain Bacteria; phylum Pseudomonadota; class Alphaproteobacteria; order Sphingomonadales; family Sphingomonadaceae; genus Sandarakinorhabdus. The sequence goes on from NCEU01000003.1 coordinate 440,762, forward strand.
TTGGTGGAACCGGCCCCAGTCAAAACATCAGCCCACACGCTGACAAAGACCAAGTTCGAATTTCTGGAGATCAGACCAATGGGCATTTTTTCCCGCACCCGCGATATCATCGCTGCCAACGTGACCGACCTGCTCGACCGGGCTGAAGACCCGGCCAAGATGATCCGCATGATTATCATGGAGATGGAGGAAACGCTGGTGGAAGTGCGCGCGTCTGCGGCCCGCACCATCGCTGATCAGAAGGAAATGAAGCGCGCCATGATCAAGGCGCAGCAGGCCGTGCAGGATTGGCAGGACAAGGCCGAACTCGCCCTTTCGAAGGGCCGGGAGGACCTGGCCAAGGCCGCACTGGTCGAAAAGAACAAGGCCAAGGGCTTCATCGACACCACCCAGGTGGAGATCGATCTGCTGGGTGAAACGTTGGCCCTGAACGAAGCCGACATCGCCAAGCTGGAATCCAAGCTGCGCGAGGCCCGCAACCGCCAGAACGCCCTGATCAACCGCATCGAGAGCGCCACCCAGCGTTCGAAGCTGCGCGAGATGATCCGCGGGCCGCGCGTGGAAGAGGCTTTCAGCCGTTTTGAAGTGCTGGAACGCCGTGCCGACATGGCCGAAGGCCGCGCCGACGCGCTGGGCCTGGCCGATGGCACCGGCACCCGCAACCTGGCTGACGAATTCGCCGCGTTGCAGGACAATGATGAAGTGGATGCCGAAATCGCCGCCATGAAGGCGCGTCTCGGCAAGACGGAGGGCTGATCTGATGGATGTCACCGGAGTCATTGCCCTCTGCCTCGGCATCGGTTTGCCGGTCATCGGCCTGCCTTGGCTGATCATGCACTATGTCACCAAGTGGAAGAGCCAGACCGGCATCAGCCAGCAGGACGAAGCCCTGCTCGATGAACTCCATGATCTCGCCCGCCGGCTCGACCAGCGTATCGAAACCGTCGAACGCATCATGGCCGCCGAGAACCCCAATTGGAAAGACAATCGGATCACCGATCTGTCCGAACAACGCCGCCAGCTGCGCTGAACCGGCCACAGGAGAGCCCCCGAAATGAGCCGCCAGTTTCTCGTCAACAAGACCGAAGGCAAGATCCTCGGTGTTTGCGCCGGCATCGCCAATTATTTCGGCTGGGATGCCACGCTGGTTCGCGTTGGGTTCGTCGCTGCCGCCGTGTTCGGCTTTGGCTCACCGGTGATCCTGTACCTGCTGATCGCGCTCATCGCGCCTTCCACCCATTGACCCGCCTCCCCGGCGCCTTCGTCAGCGCCGGCCAACAGGGAAAATTCGACATGTCTGAAAGCCGCACCCGCTTCTACCTCGACAAACGCAACGGCAAGATCATGGGCGTTTGCGCCGGAATCGCCGATTATTTCGGCTGGGATGTCACGCTCGTCCGCATCGGCTTTGCCATCGGCGCCATCATGGGCGGCGGTTCCACCATCCTGGCCTATCTGGCCATCGGCTGGATCGCCAATGCCAAGCCAAACACGCTGTATGATCAAAGCCCGGAACGCGTGGAATTCTGGCGCGACGTGCGGGTGGCGCCCAAGCGCACCCTGCGCGATGTGAGTAAGCGGTGGCTGGCCCCCGTTGTGCCGGTCAGCTTGACTTTTTCGGGTAATTCCACGGCATGAGCTCGTCGATGCGAGCGGCGGGGTGGCCGTTGGC
>NCEU01000009.1 GCA_002280855.1 Sphingomonadales bacterium 32-65-25
TGTAGCTCCACAACCCGCGCCCTCCGCCAAATCAGACGAAGCGCCTGCCATAGTCAGACCAGCCCGAAAACCGCGGTGACCAGCCACCGCTTACCGATGTGAACGCCCAGTTCCGCGACGCCGATCGCCGCCTGCGCGATCTGGAATATCATCTGACCAGCGACAGCCGGCAACTGGCTGACGAAATCGAAAAGCTGCGTTGAGGATCAATCGATGAGCGAAAACGCCATTTTTGCCCTGATCCCGATCCTGGGCATTTCCATCCCGATCTTCGGCATCCTGCTCACCGGTTTCCGGCGTTGGGCCGATCTGAAGGAAAAGCAGCTGCAGAACACCGCTTCGGCCACTGCCGAACAGGCCGCCCAATATGCAGGACGGATCGCGGTGCTGGAAGAACGGGTGGCGGTGCTGAATCGCATCGTCACTGATCGCAACGAGGGCCTCGCCGTGCAGATCGAAGCGCTGCGCGACGAACCCAAGAAACTGAACTGAAAGGCGCCGCCATGGCTCTGGACCCCTCGATCATCGAAGCGATTGCGCCTGTGGGCGTGATGATCGCGCTCACCTCCACCATCGGCTGGGTGGTCACCACCTGGATGAAGGTGAAGAACGGCTATCCGCTGGAAAACAGCTGGGGCAAGCCGATGTATCCCAATGGCGGTGGCGAAGCGATGGAGCGCATCCGGCTGATCAGCCAGGAAAACGCCCAGCTGCGCGCCGAACTGGGCAGCCTGAAGGATCGCATGGCGGTGCTGGAACGCATCGCCACCGACAAGCCCAGCATGCTGGCCGCCGAAATCGACGGCCTGAAAACCAAGCAATTGAATTGAGTTAAACGACACCAGCCACGCCCCCGGCTGGTTTTGGGAGGGAAACAAAGATGAATCCGTTTGAAATGGTGGTTTTGATCGTGGCCATCGTCACGATTGGCCGAGTTCTTTCCAGTCGCTACGGCGGCAAGGACCAGCGCCGCGCCTCCAAGGGCGAGCTGCCGGCGGCCGACAGCGGTGAGAATTTGCGCCTGCAATCCGAAGTCGCCCGCCTGAACGACCGCATCCGCGTGCTGGAACGTCTGGCCACCGATCCGGCCAAGCGGCTTTCCGATGAAATCGAATCCCTGAAGAACGATTGAGCGAGAGGAGACACACCATGCCCCCGGCTGATTCCCTCCTGATCCTGTCCACCGCCGCCCTCACCGGTCTGGCCCTCATCGGCGGTCTCGCCGCCTGGGGCTGGTCGGGCTGGCTGCGCCTGAAGCTGCGCGAGATCGAAGCCCGGCCGCAGCAGTCCGAACTGCCCGCCGTTGGCCAGCGCATTGATCTTGCCGACCTGAAGGAACGCATCCGCAAGCTGGAAGCCATCGCCGCAGGTGTTGACATGTAACGTCAATGGTCTTGACCGCAGCACTGTTGCCCCTTCATGGGCTGCGGTCATGGCCATCACCACTTTCGATGATGTCGAGGCCGAATTCGAAGCCTTCGACGATTGGGACGACCGCTATCGGTTGATCATCGCGCTGGGCCAGGCCCTGCCGGCGATGGAACCCGCCCTGAAGACAGACGCCAACAAGGTGCGTGGCTGTGCGTCACAAGTCTGGCTGCACCCCACGCGCGAGGGCGACGTGCTGCGCTTTGCCGCCGACAGCGATGCCGCAATCGTAAAGGGTCTTGTGGCGCTGGTGCTGATGCTGGCGGATGGCCGCCGCCCGGCCGCGATTGACGCCGCCGAGATCAAGGCCCGCCTCGATGGCCTGGGCCTGTCGAAGCATCTCTCCTCCAACCGCACGCAGGGCCTTGCCTCCATGATCGGCCGTATCGATGCGCTGGCGAAGCAGGCGCTGGGGGAAGCGGCATGAGCGAATTTGCCGATCAGGTGAGCCAGTTCATGGGGCCGTTCCTGGGCCGCGTGCCGCACAACAAGCAACTGGGCCTGCGCTTCATCGCCAACGGCAACAACTGGGTGGAGCTGCAACTGCCCTATGCGCCGCATCTGCTGGTCGATCCCGATCATGGCATCTGGGCCTCCGGCCCGATCATCACGCTGATGGATACGTGCGTTGGCATGGCCTCCATGCTCACCCGCGGCGCCTTCGAACCGCATGCCACGCTCGATCTGCGCACCGATTATGTGCGCAGCCCCAAGGCCGAGGCCACGGTGACGGCGCGTGGCGAATGTTACCGGATGACCCGCCAGATCGCCTTCGTCCGTGGCCTGGCCCATGATGGCGATCCGGCCGATCCGATCGCCCATGTGACGGGCACGTTCATGTTTGCCGCCTCGAAACTGACCGGAGGCTGGCAATGACCAGCCCCGCGCTTGCCACATTGCTCCGTCTGCCGAGCGGCCGACTCGACCTGCTGCCCTATGCCGCCCTGCTCGATCTGTCGTTCGAACGGGTGGGCGAGGAATTGCAGCTGGTGATGCCCTTCGCCGAATCCCTGATCGGCTCGCCTGGCCGGCTGCACGGCGGCTCCATCGGCGGGTTGCTGGAACTGGCGGGCCTGCTCACCGTGATCGCCGCGCAGCCAGAAGGCGAAGCCCTGCCGCGCGTCCGCCCGGTCACCGTCACCGTTGATTTCATGCGCGAAGGAGCGACCCAGGAAACCCGCGCCGTCGCCAGCATCACCAAGCTCGGCCGCCGCGTGGTCAATGTGCACGCTCAGGCGTGGCAGGGCAGCCGCGACAAGCCGATCGCAGCAGCGCACATCAATTTCGTGCTGGATTGGCCGGAGCGGTAGAAATGCCTCCGGCGGGCAGGGGCTGAGCCCCTGCACCCACTTTCGTTTGGTCAGCGTTGCGGCTGGGCCAGCGCCTTGACTGCCGCTGCGGTTGAATCGCTGAACAGGCCGTCGATGCCAGTGGCGAGATAGGTGCGGATTTCACTGTCCACATCGCCCGCTGCGCGCGGATCGGGGCCGGATTTCAGGCCTTCGGGCAGGAAATAATTCTCCGGACGGAACGTCCACGGATGCACCTCAAGCCCCACCGCGTGGGCATCGCGCACCAGGCTGGTGGGCTGGGCCAGGCGGCCATCCGGCCCACGTGGAATGATCATTACCCGTTCCGGGCCGATGCCAGCGGCATAAGTCGCAACCTGTTTCAGCCCGGCCGCAGTGGCCAGTTCGGCATAAGCATAGCCATCGGCCGACTTGCCGGTTGATCCCATCAACTGGATCAGCCGCACGCCGGTCTGGCCCTTCAACGCCTTCAGATTATCGACCTCGAAACTCTGGATGAACACTGGTGCGTCGGCCGTCGTCCAGCCGGCCTTTGCCAGTTCGGCCAGCAACACGGGCTCCAGCGGCAGGCCGATGGCGCGGAAGTAAGTGGGATGCTTGGTTTCGGGGTAAATGCCAATCGTCCGCCCGGTGCGGGCCGAAGCTGATTTTGCCAGCGCAATGATCTCGGCCAGCGTCGGGATTTCGAACTGGCCATCAAACGCCGCATTGGCCGGGCGCAACTGCGGCAGGCGCTCCTTCGCCCGCAGCGTCTTCAGCTCAGCCAGGGTGAAATCTTCGGTGAACCAGCCGGTCATCGTTTCGCCATCGATGGTCTTGGTCGTCTTGCGGGCAGCAAATTCGGGATGGTTGGCGACATTGGTGTTGCCACTGATCTCGTTCTCGTGCCGGGCCACCAGCTGATGATCCTTGGTCGGCACCAGGTCCGGTTCGATGAAATCGGCGCCCTGTTCGATGGCGCGTTCATAGGCGGCCAGCGTGTGTTCCGGCCGTTCGGCACTGGCGCCGCGATGCGCGATGATGATCGGCGGGGCCGGCGGGCCAGCCGGAACGGGCGCGGGTTTCAAAGGGGCAGCAGCCATCAGCAACACCATTAGCGGAGCAAGGATCATGCGCATCATTCCTAACCCCTAGCCGGCCAGCGTGACAGGAAAAAGGCGCGCCGAAACAGCGGCCAGATCAAGACTATCGCTTGTTGCTCCGCCTGCTTCCCGGCAAGCTCCGCCGATGCCGACTCCGCCCCCCCGGATGCCCTGGCGCCTGTTGGGCGCGGGGCTGCTGCTTGGCCTTGCCGCCATGCCGCTCATCGGCCAAGCACAGTCTTTGCCGCGGCCCGGCGTGGCGGGTTTCTCGCCCGAAGGGATGGTGGCCGCCCCGCGCCAGATCGTGGTGCGCTTTGCCACGCCTATGGTCGCGCTCGGGGGCAGCGCGCCCGCGCCCATCAGTGGAGCCTGTGGGGCCGGCGGCAAGGCGACGTGGCTCGATCCACAGCGTTTTGCCATCGATCTGCCGGCGGCCTTGCCGGGCGGGCAGGCGTGCAGCTTCGGCCTTGCGCCCGGCCTGAAGGATCTCGCCGGCCGTCCGTTGCCTGCCACGGGGCCCCTCCGTTTCACCACGCCGGGGCCATCGCTGCGCGCCATCGCGCCCGAATATGAAGAACTGGCCGAAGACCAGATTTTCCTGATCGCCAGCGAAGCGCCGCCCACGCCCGTCAGCCTGGCGGGCCACGCCGCCTGCCTGATCGAAGGCGTGGGCGAGAAAATCCCGCTCGATCCGCTGCCCGATGCCACGCGCGACGCCCTCATCAAGGGATCGCGCGGCAACTGGAATCTGAACTGGTTCCTGGAACAGGCCGGCTGGCGCGCATCCGAGGGCGGCGAGGCCCGCACCCGCGCCAGCATCACCGCCCTTCACTGCCGCCGCCCACTGCCGCCCGGCGGCAAGGTGACGATCTTGTGGGGCAGGCAAGTTGCCGCCGCCAACGGGTTGACCGCGGGCAGTGATTGGCAGCGGCGCTTCACGGTGCGCCAGGCCTTTACCGCCCGCATAGAATGCACGCGGGTGAACGCCGGGGCCGCTTGCTCTCCGCTCGATTTGATACGCCTCAGCTTTACCGCCCCGGTGCCGCGCGCTGCCGCCCTGCAGGCGCGGTTGGTGCAGAACGGCCGCGCCATTGCGCCGGAAGTGCCGAAGGACCGCGCCAACACGCTGCAAGAAGTCCGCTTCAAGGGGCCCCTGCCGGCCCGGACAAAGTTCAGCGTCACCCTGCCCGCCGGGCTGGCTGATGACAGCGGGCGCAGATTGGCCAATGCCGAACGCTTCCCGCTGCCAATCGCCACCGGCGACTACCCGCCGCTGGCCAAATTTGCCGGCACCTTCGGCATCCTTGAAGCGGAAGAGGGCGGCGTTTTGCCCGTCACCCTGCGCGGAGTCGAAAACCCGTTGCCGGCCAGCATGCTGGCCTTGCCGACCCGCAGCATCACCACCACCGATGACGCCGCCATCGCCCGCTGGCTGCGCCAACTGGAACGGGCGGAAGAGCGCACATTCCGGAGCGAGCCGCTGAGTGATGGCGGCAACCGCAGCATCGAGACCACCCGCAGCCAGCCCCTGATCCCCGCCAGACAGCCGGCCCGGCGCTTCACGGTCTCGCGGAGCAAGGACGGCGCCATGCAGGTGGTGGGCATCCCGCTGAAAAACCGTGGCTTCCATGTCGTCGAGATTGCTTCGCCGCTGCTGGGCAATGCACTGATTGGGCCGGGCAACGTGCGCCACGTCGCGACCGGAGCGCTGGTCACCAACATGGCGGTGCATTTCCAGTGGGGCGATGGCGCCAGCCTGGCCTGGGTGACACGGCTGAATGATGCAACGCCAGTGGCGGGTGCGGCCGTGCGCTTGTCTGACGGGTGTTCCGGCAAGCTGCTGTGGCAAGGCAAGAGCGATGCCCAAGGCCGCGCCCGCATCCCCGCCGGGCTGCCGCGCCCCAGCGGCTACACCGGCTGCGTCGCGGGCCAGAGCGCGCCGCTGTTCATTTCGGCGCGCACGGCGGATGATTACAGCTTTGCCCTTTCCAGCTGGGGGCGCGGCATTCAGGGCTATGACTTCAACGTGCCCACCGGCGATTGGCAGGGCGGCGCACTGGCCCACGCCGTGCTGGATCGCACGCTGGCGCGGCCGGGGGAGCGCATCAACCTGAAATTGTTCGAGCGTGTGACCAGCGATGCTGGCTTTGCCCGCGCGCCCGCCGGCCCGCGCACCCTCACCGCCCGGCATTGGGCCAGCGACACGGTGTTGCCCATCACGCTTGATGGCGGCGCTGATCCGGTCGGCCACATTGATCTGCCCGCCAGCGCGCCCGCCGGCGATTGGGACCTGCGGCTGGCGGGCGACGAGGAGCGCAGCGTTGGCCGCTTCCAGGTCGAGGAGTTCCGCCTGCCGACCAGCCGCGCTGCGATCAGCGGCCCAAAGGCGATCCCGGTTGCGCCGCGCAGCCTGCCACTCGATCTGGCGCTGTCCTACCTGTCGGGCGGCGGTGCTGGCGGCACGCCGGTGACGCTGCGCACCCGCGTGGTGCCGCGCAGTGTGGAGGTACCGGGCTATGACGGCTGGCGGTTCGACGCGGAAACTGTGAAGCCCGGCCTGGCCGCGCTGGACGGTGACGGCAACGAAGCCGGTGCCAGCGCCACCGCCCAGCGCGCAGCTGAACAGCCGCTCACGCTTGGCCCGGCCGGCACGGCGCGTGTGGTGGCCAGCGGCTGGCCGGCAATCACCGCCCCGTCCACGCTGGTGGCAGAAATGGATTACCCCGATACCAATGGCGAAGTGGCGACGAGGGTGACGCGGCTGGCGCTGGAACCGGCCGCGCTGCGCGTCGGCATCGCCACCGACGGCTGGCTGAGCAAGGCCGATGATCTGCGGCTGAAACTGGTGGTGCTCGATGTGGCGGGCAAGCCGGTGAAGGGCCAGAAGGTGAGCGTGCGGCTGTTCGCGCGCGAAATCCTTTCCACCCGCAAGCGGCTGGTCGGCGGCTTCTATGCCTATGACAATGCGCGCGAAACCCGCGAACTGAAGGCGAAGTGCACGGCCACCAGCGACAATCGTGGCCGGGCCCTGTGCCAGCTGGATGCCGGCGTTTCGGGCGAAGTGCTGGCCCTGGCCGAAACCACCGACAGCGCCGGGCGGGTGGCGCGCGCCACGCAGAGCCTGTGGCTGGCCGGCGATGATGATTGGTGGTTCGGCGGCGACAATGGCGACCGCATGGACCTGGTGCCGGAAGCGCCCGAAGTTGCCGCCAATGGCACGGCCCGCCTGCAGGTGCGCATGCCGTTCCGCTCCGCCACCGCGCTGGTGACCGTGCTGCGCGGCGGCGTGATGGAGAGTTTCGTCACCACATTATCGGGCAAGGACCCGGTGGTGGAAGTGAAGATGAAGGGCGATTATGCGCCCAACGTCTATGTCTCCGTGCTCGCCGTGCGCGGGCGCGTGGCGGGCTGGCGGCTGTGGCTGGCCGATCTGGCGCGGCGCTGGAACCTGCCCTGGCTCAGCCGCGAAGGCGCGTACCCCACAGCGCTCGTCGATCTCGCCAAGCCCAGTTACCGGCTGGGGATGGCGCAACTGAAAGTGGGCCATGATGCGCGACGGCTAGCCGTGCAGGTGGTGCCTGACAGGCCGACTCATGCCGTGAAGGAGGCCGCCAGTGCGTTGGTGACCGTGAAGCCGCCGGCCGGCACGCGCCTGCCCGCCGATGCCGAAATCGCCTTTGCCGCCGTGGACGAAGCCCTGCTGCAACTGAAGGACAATGACAGCTGGAAGCTGCTCGATGCAATGATGGCGCCGCAGCCGCTGGGTGTCGTGCTCGCCACCGCGCAGGGCCAGGTGGTGGGCAAGCGCCATTATGGCAGCAAGGCCGTGGCGGCGGGTGGCGGCGGCGGCGCGCTGGCCATGCAGCGCCGCGATTTCCAACCGGTGATCGCCTGGGTGGGCCGCGTGAAGCTGGACGCCAATGGTCAGGCGCGGGTGCCGTTCCGCCTGAACGACAGCCTGTCCGGCTTCCGTCTTGTTGCCATTGCCAGTGCCGGCTCCGGCCTGTTCGGCACCGGCAGCGCCAACATCCGCACCACGCAAGATTTGCAGATTCTGCCCGGCATCCCGCCGCTGGTGCGCACCGGCGATGCCTATGTGGCGACGATGGTGGTGCGCAACACCACGGCACGCGCGCTGGCCGTCATCATCACGGCGAGTGCTGGAACGACGCGCTGGCCGGCCAAGCCTATCACCCTGGCCGCCGGTTCGGCCCAGACCATCGCCTTTGCCGCCACTGCACCCGCCGCGGGCACTCTGACGTGGAAACTCGCCGCCAGGGGCGGCGGCGCGGCCGATGCGGTGCAAGTCGAACAGATCGTCGAACCCGCCGTGCCGCCCGCCGTGATCACCGCCGCCCTCACCCGCGCCGGCCTGCCCATCGCAGTGCCGGCCGGCGCGCTGCCGGGCACGGCCTTTGTGACGGTCGCGCTGTCGCCATCGCTGGGCGGCAATCTTTCGGCAATGCAGGCCTATATGGCGGCCTATCCCTATGATTGTATCGAACAGCGCCTGTCGAAAGCCGTGGCGCTGGGCGACAAGGCGATGTGGGATCGCGAGGTTGCCAGCCTTTCTGCCTGGACCGACCCGCGCGGCCTGCTGCGCTTCTTCCCCAACAGCAGCATGAGCGGCGATGCCGATCTCACCGCTTATGTGCTGCGCCTCTCCCGCGTGTCGGGTTGGCCGCTGCCTGCAGTGGAAAAGGCGCGGATGCTGGGCGGCCTGCGCCCTGTCGCCGAAGGCCGGGTCGCCGGTGACCGGCTGGCCGCGCTGGCGGCGCTGGCCGGTGAAGGCGAGCCCGTCGGCCGCATGCTTGCCGGCTTCAACGCTACGCTTGATCAGTGGGGCCCGGCTGCGCTGCTCGATTGGCGCGCCGTGCAGCTGGCCAGCGGCAACGGCCCGGCCGCCGCGCAGACACTGGCCCGGCTGCGTGCCCGGCTGGATGATCGCGGCACGGTCATGCGCTTTACTGGTCCGGCCGACGAATGGGGCCTGATGAACAGCCGCGACGCCGCCACGGCGCGCCTGCTGCTGGTCGCCACCGACGATCCGGCCTGGGCCGGCGACGCACCGCGCCTCGCCCGCGCCTTGGTGCAGGGCCAGCAACGCGGCCATTGGGACACGACGCCGGCCAACGCACTGGCCCGGCTGGGGCTGGCTGGCTTTGGGGCCAAGTTCGAGAAGGAAGAGGTGAGCGGCCGCACCACCGTCGCGCTGGGCGTGGCCCGGCAGGTTGCGAAGTGGCCCAACCCATCCCCCGTCCGTCTGCCCGCCGCCACCGCGCCGCTGGCCATCAGCCACGCCGGCAGCGGCCAGCCGTGGGCGATGGTGTCGCTCAGCGCCGCAGTGCCCGCGACCAAACCCATCGCCAACGGCCTGTCGCTGCGACGCCAGATCGTCCCCATCCGCCAGTCCGTGCCCGGCCGCTGGAGCCGGGGCGACGTGCTGGCCGTGCGCCTCACTATCCAGGCCCGCGCGCAAACGGCGTGGGTGGCGCTCACCGATCCGGTACCGGCCGGAGCCACGATATTGGGCGGCGGGCTGGGTGGCCGCTCCGAACTGTTGGCAGAAGGCGAAGCCAGCGCTGGCCAGACGCCCGACTGGGTGGAGCGGCGCACCGGCCATTATCGCGCCTATTGGCAGCAACTGGGCGCCGCGCCGATCACGGTGGAATATCGCATCCGGCTCGGCAGCAGCGGCCGCTTCACTTTGCCCCCCACCCGGGCCGAGGCGATGTATGCGCCCGATGTCAACGCCCTGTTGCCGGGCAACGCCCTGGTGGTTGCCGAGCCGAAATGAGACCAGACTTGCGGCGCGCACGCGCCTTGCCCCTCGTGCTGCTGGCGTTGCTCGGGCTGCTACTGTGGCGCACGCAGCCGGCGGCGGTGCCTGCGTTCGCGTCGCTGGTGGCGCAGCCGGGCAGCGAAGCCGTGCTGCTCGACCGGCAGGGCCGCGAACTCGCCCGTCGCCGCACCGATCCCGACACGCGCCGGCTCGACTGGTTGCCTCTGAATGCCATCAGCCCCGATCTGGTGCGCCGGCTGGTGGCGGCGGAGGACAAGCGCTTCTGGCAGCATGGCGGCATCGACTGGCGGGCGGTGGCCGCTGCGGCACGGGACGGGCGCGGTGCCTCCACCATCTCGATGCAGATCGCCGCATTGATTGATCCCAACCTCGGCCGCGCCGGGCAGCGCGGGGTGCTCGACAAACTCGCCCAGATGCGCGCCGCTCGTGCGCTTGAAACGCGGTGGAGCAAGGCGCAAATTCTCGAAGCCTGGCTCAACCTGCTGCCGCTTCGCGGGGACGTGGTGGGCGTCGATGCCGCCGCGCGCCTGCTTGCCGGGCGGCCGGCGGCACTACTGGAACCAGCCGAAAATGCCGTGCTGGTTGCCCTCGCCCGTCGCCCGTCCGCGCCGGCTGAAGCCGTGCTGCGCCGCGCCTGCCGGGCCGCGCCTGATCTCGATTGCACCACCATCGCGCTCGCTTCCGCGCGCCTGCTCGGCCCACGCCAGCGCGTGGAGTCGGACGATCTCGCCCCGCATCTGGCGGATCGGTTGCTGCCACCGGGCACCCGCGGGATCGTGCGCAGCAGCATCGATGCCGATGTGCAGCGGCTGGTCGGCGCCGCACTTGATCGGCAACTGGCGGCGCTTGGCCAGCGCAACGTGCGCGATGCCGCCGCCGTGGTGGTGGACAATGAAACCGGCCGCATATTGGCGTGGGTGGGCAGCGCCGGTGCCGCCAGCCGGGCGGCGGCCGTGGATGGCGTCACCGCGCCGCGCCAGGCTGGGTCCACGCTGAAGCCGCAGCTTTATGCGCTCGCGCTGGAACGGCGGTTGCTCACGGCGGCGTCGCTGCTCGATGATAGCCCGGTCGATCTGGAAACCGCCACCGGGCTTTATATCCCGCAAAATTATGATCGCGGGTTTCGCGGGGCGGTGTCGGTGCGCACGGCGCTGGGTAACAGTTTGAACGTACCGGCCGTGCGCGCCTTGCTGCTCACCGGGGTCGAACCCTTCCGCCAGCGTCTGCAAGATGTTGGCTATCGCGGCATTGATCGGCCGGGGGATTATTATGGCTTTTCCCTGGCGCTGGGTTCTGCGGAGGTGACATTGCTGGAACAGGCCGCCGCTTTCCGCGCGCTGGCGCTCGGCGGGCGCGGTGGGCCGCTTAGCCTCGATCCAGTAGCGCGGCCGGAAACCGCGCAGGTGATCGACCCTCAGGCCGCCGCCATCGTGCGCGAACTTCTGGCCGACACGGCCGCCCGCAGCGCCAGTTTCGGCGAAGAATCCGGCTTGTCGCTGCCGTTCCCGGCGGCGGTGAAAACCGGCACATCCAAGGCCATGCGGGACAATTGGTGCATCGGCTTTTCGCGGCGCTTCACCGTGGCGGTGTGGGTGGGCAATTTCGAGGGCGATGCGATGATCGGCGTTTCCGGCACCAGCGGCGCCGCGCCCGCATGGGCGGCGATCATGCTGGCGTTGCATGATGGCGCGCCACCGGCGGGCTGGGCGCTTCCGGCTGGAGTCGAGCGCCGCCGTGTCAGCTTCCAACCCGCCGTGGAGCCGCCGCGTGAGGAGCTGTTCCTGCCTGGCACCTGGCAACCAGTGTTCGCACTGGCAACGCCGGCCGAACAGGCGCCGCGCCTGGTCTCGCCCAGCGACGGCAGTCTGATCGCAATCGATCCCGATATTCCGCCGGCGCGGCAGCTATTGGTGATCCGCAGCATCGGCCAGCGGCCGGGCCTCTTCGTCGCCGTGGATGGCCGCCGCCTGCCCGGCCTGCCGGCGCGCTGGGCACCGGTGCCGGGCCTGCACGAAATCAGCCTGACCGACGGGCAGACAACCTATGACCGGGTGCGGGTGACGGTGCGCTGAGCGCCGTTACGGGCACCAGTGGATGTCGATGTCCATGTCCAGTTCGGCCAGCAAACGGCCGATCGGGAGCGTGCTGCTCGCGCCTTGCTTCAGCGCCTGTTCCACGACCTTGCGCTTGGCCTTGCCTTGCAGCACCAAAGTGACGGTGCGGGCCGTAACCAATGTGGGGCCTGTAAGAGTCACGCGATTCACCGGGGCATTAGCGGGCAGCGGATCGGGGCGCACGCCGAGCGCACGGCGCGCCTTGGGGCCGGCGATGGCGGCATCGAAATCCGGGCCGGGGAAGATGGAGGCGGTGTGGCCATCTTCACCCACGCCCAGCCAGGCCACGTCCAGTGGCCAGTCGAGATCGGCGATGCGTTCGTCTGCCGCGCGGCCGGCGGCCACCGGGTCGCTCTCACCGGCGGTGAGCGGCACCACGCGGGCTTTTTTGGGCAGGAACAGTCGCGCCAGCTGGCCGGCGTTGGAAAGCTTGTCCGTCACCGGTACCAGCCGGTCATCGGTGGGCAGGATGGTCACATCGGCCCATTCGATCTTCATGTCGGCCAGCAGTTTCAGAGCCGGCAGCGGGGTGGCGCCACCGGGAAACGCGACCAGCGCCCGGCCGCGGGCTTCCAGCGCCTGGCCGATAATATAAGCGAAGTCGCCGGCTACGGCCTCGGCCATCTCGTCGGCGTCGTCATATTCCCACCATTCGGCATCAATCACGCATCATTCTCCAGAAACGGGCACGGTGTAATTGAGGCCGAGCCGGCCGCCGTCCGCATAGATGGTCTCGCCGGTAATGTAACTGGCGTCGTCGCTCAACAGGAAGGCGGCGATGGCCGCGATTTCTTCCGGCTCACCGGCGCGGCCCATCGGCGTGCGCGACATGATCTGGCGGCGCGCCTCTTCGCTGGCCATCACGGCCTGTTTGGCCAGATCGGTGAGGATGGTGCCCGGCCCGATGCCGACCACGCGAATATTGTGCGGCGCCAGCGCGATGGCGGTGTTCTTTGTCAGCTGGTTCAGCCCGCCCTTGGCGACATTATAGGCCAGCAGCGCCGGGATGGTGAGCACGGCATTCACGCTGGACATGTTGACGATCACGCCGCCACCCGCCGCGATCAGGTGCGGCGCGGCCAGTTGCGTGGCGTGGAAGGCGGCGGTGAGATTGGTGGCGATGACCCGGTCGAACTGTTCCGGCGTTTCGGTGAGAATGTCACCCTTTACCGCGATGCCGGCGTTGTTGATCAGACCATCAAGGCCGCCCCAGCGCTCCACGGTGGCGGTGATGGCGGCAGCGATCTGATCGCGGCTGGTCACGTCGCAATGGATGAAGGCGGCGGCCTCGCCCAGTTCGGCGGCGCGCTCCGCGCCTTCTGCCAGCACATCGGCCAGCATCACCCGCGCGCCTTCGGCGACCAGCCGCGTGGCGATGGCGAGGCCGATGCCGCGGGCGGCCCCGGTGACGAGATAGCGGCGGTCAGAAAGTCGATGGCTCATGCTGACGACTTAGCGCAGCCAGCGGCGTGACGGCCAGTCCTATTCGGTCAGTTCGCTCCACACACCTTTGAGCTTGTCGAAGAAGCCCTGGCTCTTCGGCGTGTTGCGGCCGCCTTCAGTGCCTTCGATGGCGCGGAATTCCTCCAGCAGTTCGCGTTGCCGCGCGGTGAGCTTGACCGGGGTTTCCACCTCGACCTGAATCACCAGATCGCCAAAGCCGCTGCCATTCAACGACGGCATGCCCTTGCCGCGCACGCGGAACTGCTTGGCGGTCTGGGTGCCGGCGGGGATCTTGATCGTCGTCTGCTGCTTGTCGAGGCTGGGCACATCAATCTCGCCGCCCAGTGCGGCCAGGGTGATCGACAGCGGCGCGATGGCATAAAGCGTGGTGCCGTCGCGCTTGAACACGTCGTGCGATTTCAGGTGGACAAAGATATAGAGGTCGCCCGCCGGGCCACCGCGCGTGCCGGCTTCGCCTTCACCGGCCACCCGGATGCGGGTGCCGTCGTCCACGCCCTTGGGCACGTTGACATTGATGGTCTTCTGCTGTTCCACCCGGCCAGCGCCGCCGCAGCTTTCGCACGGATCGGCGATCACCTGGCCCTGGCCGTGGCAGGCTGGGCAGGTGCGTTCCACCATGAACAGGCCCTGGCGCATACCAACGCGGCCATTGCCGCCGCAGGTGGTGCAGGCGCGGGCCGAGGTGCCGGGCTTGGCGCCTTTGCCGCCGCAGGGCTTGCAAGCTGCAGCGACATCGATGGTCAGTGTCGCCTGGCGGCCATTATAGGCCTCCTCCAGCGTCATTTCGAGATCGTAGCGCAGATCGCTGCCGCGCGTCGGCCCACCGCGCCGGCCACGGCCACCGCCGCCGCCCATGAATTCACCGAACACGCTTTCGAAGATATCGGCAAAACCGCCGAAATCCTGAGCGCCGCCACCGCCGCCCCCACCTTGCCGGAAAGCAGCATGGCCAAAGCGATCGTACGCGGCCCGCTTCTGCGGATCCTTCAGCACGTCATAGGCTTCGCTGATCGATTTGAACTTCTGCTCGGCGGTGGCATCGCCGGGGTTCTTGTCCGGATGCCATTTCATCGCCAGCCGGCGATAGGCGGATTTCAGCACCGCCTCGTCGGCACCGCGTTCCACCTCCAGGAGTTCATAAAAGTCGATTTCGGTGGCCATGCTTCAGTCGCCCCACAACAAACGCAGAAGTGCGCCCGCATCGCTGCGGGCGCACTCCGGCGACTGACTTACTTCTTGTTCTCGTCCACGTCGGTGAACTCAGCGTCCACCACGTCGTCGCTGGACGGCTTGGCTTCGCTGCCGGCGGCGTCGGCCCCAGAATTGGCCTTCTCCTGCTCCGCCTGATACACGGCCTCGCCCAGCTTCATGGCGACCTGGCCCAGTGCCTGCACCTTGGCGTTGATGGCATCGGCATCGCCCGAATCCAGCACCGCCTTCACATCGGCGACGGCGGCTTCGATGCTGGCCTTCACATCCGGGCCAACCTTGTCGCCATGCTCGACCAGCTGGCGTTCCGTCGAGTGCACCAGGCTGTCGGCCTGGTTGCGGGCTTCAGCGGCGGCGCGGCGCTTCTTGTCTTCCTCGGCAAAGGCTTCGGCATCGCGCACCATCTTGTCGATATCGTCCTTGGAAAGGCCGCCCGACGGCTGGATGCGGATCTGCTGTTCCTTGCCGGTGCCCTTGTCCTTGGCGTTGACCGAAACAAGGCCGTTGGCATCGATGTCGAAGGTCACTTCGATCTGCGGTACACCGCGCGGGGCCGGCGGAATGCCGACCAGATCGAACTGGCCCAGGATTTTGTTGTCCGCCGCCATTTCGCGCTCACCCTGGAACACCCGGATGGTCACGGCCGACTGGTTATCGTCGGCGGTCGAATAAACCTGGCTCTTCTTGGTCGGGATCGTGGTGTTGCGATCGATCATGCGGGTGAACACGCCGCCCAGCGTTTCGATGCCCAGCGACAGCGGAGTCACATCGAGCAGCAGCACATCCTTCACGTCGCCCTGCAGCACGCCGGCCTGGATGGCGGCGCCCATGGCCACCACTTCATCCGGGTTCACGCTGGTGTTGGGCTCCTTGCCGAACAATTCCTTCACGAACTGGCGCACGCGCGGCATGCGGGTCATGCCGCCGACCAAGATCACTTCGTCCAGATCGCTGGCCTTCACGCCGGCTTCCTTGATGGCATCCAGGCACGGCTTGCGGGTGCGCTCGATCAGGTCGAGCACCAGCTTTTCCAGATCGGTGCGGGTGAGGTTCTTGACGAGGTGCTTCGGCCCGTTCTGATCGGCGGTAATGAAGGGCAGGTTCACTTCGGTCGCGGCCGAGGACGACAGCTCGATCTTGGCCTTTTCCGCAGCTTCCTTCAGGCGCTGCAGAGCCAGCTTGTCCTTGGTCAGGTCGATGCCTTCGGCCTTCTTGAAATCGGCGCTCAGGAATTCCACCAGCTTGGCGTCAAAGTCTTCGCCGCCCAGGAAGGTGTCACCCGACGTGCTCTTCACTTCGAACACGCCATCGCCCAGTTCGAGGATGGAGATATCGAAGGTGCCGCCGCCAAGATCGTAAACAGCGATGGTCTTGGCGTCGTTTTTCTTGTCGAGGCCATAGGCCAGTGCAGCGGCGGTCGGCTCGTTGATGATGCGCAGCACTTCAAGGCCGGCGATCTTGCCGGCGTCCTTGGTGGCCTGGCGCTGGGCGTCGTTGAAATAGGCCGGCACGGTGATCACGGCTTGGGTCACGGTTTCGCCCAGATAGGCTTCCGCCGTTTCCTTCATCTTCTGCAGGATGAAGGCGGAAATCTGCGACGGGCTGTAATCCTGGCCGCCGGCATTCACCCAGGCATCGCCATTGGTGCCGCGCGCGATGGTATAAGGCACCAGGCCGGAATCCTTGGTGGTCAACGGATCGTCAAAGCGGCGGCCGATCAGACGCTTCACGGCGAAGACGGTGTTGGACGGGTTGGTGACGGCCTGGCGCTTGGCCGGCTGGCCAACAAGGCGCTCACCATCCTTGGTGAACGCGACCTGCGACGGCGTGGTGCGCGCGCCTTCGGCATTTTCGATCACCTTCGGCGCAGAGCCTTCCATCACGGCCACGCAGCTGTTGGTGGTGCCCAAATCGATCCCGATAACCTTCGCCATGGTCTGTCACTTCCTGTTCTGTGGGCCCGAACCCCATGCGCCCCATGAAGGCAGCGCGGCTTGGGTACGTCCCCGGTTGATGCTGTTGGCCGGTGCCCCAGCCGATGAATGTCGTAACGGCGATATAGGAAGCGATTCCGGGGCTGCAAGACGGCGGCGATGCGATTAACTGCACAGCTGATGTCGAATCCCCACCCTGCGACCATCCGCGCGCTGACCAGCGCCGAGATTCAACTGGCCGCCAGCGTGTTCGGGCCGGCGCTGGATGTGGCTGCGATCACTGTGCGGCGCGCCAAGTTCTGGGCGCTGCACCCGTGGTGGGTGACGATGGCGCCCGATGGCCATGTCTGGTGCCATCCCAATGGCTTCAACTGGGCAGCCAATTATGCAGCCGAGCCGGTTTCGGCACAGGCGCATCTCATCCACGAACTCGTGCATGTCTGGCAGGTTCAGACCGGCGGTCATCTGGCGCTGCGCCGGCCGCCCTTTGCGCGCTATGGCTATGCGATCAAGCCGGGCAAGCCATTCCACCGTTACGGCATCGAACAACAGGCCTGCATCGTTGAACATGCCTTCCGGGCGCGGGCCAGGAACGACGCCGAAACGCTGGCGCGGCTCGCGCCGATCCTGCCCTTTCCCGGCTGGGGATAGAGACGGTCAGGCGTAGCCGCGCTCGCGCTGGATGGTCAGGTCGCACGGCCGGCACAGCACCCGCACATTGCCATCAACATCGCCCTTCTCGGCGGCCAGACGGTCAAGCACGGTGTCATGCTCCGGCAGCGGTTTGGCGCATTTGGCGCACTGGCCGTTCTGCGCCTTGGCCGTGCGCGCCTTCAACGATTGGCGGGCGTTGGGCTTGCCGCGCTCGTCATAGGTCAATTCCTTGTAGATCTTGCGGTTGAGGGCAAAGCGCAGTCGCTCGTCCTCTCCCGCCGCTTCGTCAATGCGCGCCCTGAACTCGGCCAACAGGGTACGGGCGACGGCCAGTTCGGCCTCGTCCAGGGTGCGATTGATCGTCATGGTTTCGATACCTCGATGAGCAGCTTGCCGAAATTGCCGCCAGTGTAGAGCTCTTTCACCGCGCTTACGGCGTTTTCGAGGCCAGGGCGAATGTCCTGACGCGTTTTTAGCTGGCCGCCCAGCATCCAGCCGGCCAGCGCCATGCCGCTTTCGCCAAAGCGCGGCGCGAAATCGGTGACAATGAAGCCGCGGATCAGCAACCGCCGCATCAGGATCATCGTCCAGAAACCCGGCGGTTCGGTAGGGGTGACGTCGTTGTAGCTGGAGATCATCCCGCACAGCGCGATGCGGCCGAACAGCTTCATGCGCTTCATCACTTCGACCATGATCGGCCCGCCGACCTGTTCGAAATTGATGTCGATGCCGCCAGGCGCCAGCCGATCGAGCGCGGCGCCGACATCTTCATTCTTGTAATCGATGCAGGCATCGAAGCCGAGTTCGTTCACCACATAATCGCACTTGGCCTTGCCGCCAGCGATACCGATGACGCGGCAGCCCTTGATCTTGCCGATCTGGCCAACAATCTGGCCCACACCGCCGGCCGCGGCGGAAACGACCAGCGTCTCGCCCGGCTTGGGCTGGCCGATATCGAGCAGGCCAAAGTACGCCGTGGGGCCGACCAGCGCCAACGTGCCATAAGCGGCGGCGAGCGACACGCCCGGCAATTGCGGCAGCGGCGACATGAAGCTGCCATCGGAAATGATGTGATCGGCCCATTCGCCCAGGCCCGCCATGATCTGGCCCGGTTCGACCCCGGCCTTGCGGCTGGCCACAACCCGCCCGCACACGCCGGCGCGCATCGGGGCGCCCAACTCCACAGGCGGCATGTACTGCTCCTGATCGCTCATCCAGATGCGGTTGGTGGGATCAAGCGACATGTAGATGATGGCGAGCAGGAACTGGCCATCGGCCAACTCCGGAAGAGCTTCGTTCACCAGTTCCAGATCACTGTCGGCGATATCGCCCACCGGCCGGCGCGCCAGTTTCCACACCTTGCGTATCAACATGCCTCTCCCCGTTTGATGTCGTCCAGAAAATCCCGAAGTGCGGCGGCCGCCACCGGCTCCATCAGCGTGGGCGCATGGCCAACGCCTGGCACCGTCACCGCCGTCACACCGGGCAGGCGGCGTTGCATCTGGGCTTGTGTCACCGCCGAAAACACGTCCGACAATAAGGCGCGCAAGGACAATACCGGCAGGCCCTTGAGACTGTCGAACGCGGCCCAATCATCGGCGCCGGCATCGCCGTGCGGCAACCGGAACGGTTCGGCGATGCGTGGATCATAATCGAAGATGATGCGGCCCTGCGGCCCCACCCGGCACAGGCGCTTGGCAAAGGCCAGCCATTCGTGCAGCCCCCAATCGGGGTGGATGGCCGCGTTGCGCACCCCCAGTTCGCGGGCAGCATGCACCCAGGTCATCCAGTTGCCGCCGCGCCCCACATTGGCCTGCAGGCGCTTGAGGCCGGCCGGCTCGATGGCCGGGCCGATATCGTTCAGCACCACGCCGGCCATGCGGGCGCGGTGTGCGGTCGTCATCCGCAAGGCGAGAAGGCCACCCATCGAGGCACCGATCACCACGAAGCGATCCACCCCGGCCGCATCCAGCACCAGCGACAGATCGCGCAGATAGGTGAGCGAGACATAGGTGAGCGAATCGCGCGCCCAGCCTGATTCGCCGCGGCCGCGCAGATCGGGCGCAATCAGGCGCCAATCGGCTCCCAGCGATTCGGCGAGCGGGGCAAAATCGGCGCCATTGCGGGTGAGGCCGGCCAGGCACAGCAGCGCTGGGCGATCGGCCGGGACGCGAGGATCATGATGTTCGTGCCAGCACAGCCGCACGCTATCGCCCGTGAACGCATAGCCTTTCTGCCAGCCGGGGGCCGGTTCGGGCCGTGAAGCCGGAGCAGAGAGGGGGGCGACGGCCATATTTTGACTCTGACTCAACTCTCTTGTTATAGGAAGCCATTACCGTGGGGGTAAGGAAGAACAGCTAAAGTGGCAACGCGCGCGCTCGATTCTCGTGGTTCCAATGCCAGCACGGCCCGCACCGGTGGCCGCGCTGCCCCGCGTGCCGCTTCGGGCGTGGCCGACATGCGGGCCCGCCGGTATGACCCGACCGAAACCAAGGCGCGGGTCCTGGCTGCGGCCCACATGCTGTTTTCCCGCCAGGGCTTTGCCGCCACCGGCACGGCCGATATTGCCCGCGAAGCCGATGTTTCGGAAGGCTCCATCTTCTATCATTTCGGCTCCAAGAAGGCGTTGCTCCAGGAATTGGGCCGCCGCCATGGCGAAGCGATGATCGCCGCGATGGAAGAGGGCTACACCCTCGAAGATCTGGAACCGGGCATCACCGTTCCGCGCGTGTTGCGTTTCGTGCGCGACAACATGATCTGGGAAGGCGCGGAAGCTGAATGCGCCGATTGCGGGCCAAAGGCAGCGATGGCCTCCAACCCCGATGCCGAACCCTTCTATCATGCCGCCAAGGCCGTCACGACCGACTGGATCAAGCGCCACATGCAGGCCGCCCTGGCCAAGCGCGGCGTGACCGGCGTAGACATCGATATCGCCGCCAGCTTCACACACCATGTTGTTGGCGATGCTATTGATCGTTGGCTGTGCGCTGCTTCCCCGGAAGAGGCAGACCGCGTCGAGCGTGAGACCGTGCGCTACATCCGCGCCGCCAGCGGATATCCACTGGATTGAGGTGACGGCTGCGGCCATAGGTTTCGCCATGGCCGACTTCATTCCCGAAACGAAAATCCTCGAACTGGGGGCGGACTTTTTCGATCCCGTCGAAGCCGCCCCGTTTCCCCAGACCATCCTGCGTTTCCGCAACGACCGGGCCGCCGCGCAGGTGGGGCTCGATGGCTTGAGTGATGACCAGTGGCTGCAGCATTTCGGCCGCTTCGTCCCCCTGCCCGGCAGCCTGACCGGGCCGCTGGCGCTGCGGTATCACGGCCACCAGTTCCGCACCTACAACCCCGATCTTGGCGACGGCCGCGGCTTCCTGTTCGCGCAGTGCCGCGATGATCAAGGCCGGTTGATGGACCTTGGCACCAAGGGCAGCGGTACCACGCCGTGGAGCCGGATGGGCGATGGCCGCCTGACCCTCAAAGGCGCGGTGCGCGAAATCCTTGCCACCGAAATGCTGGAAGCGCTCGGTGTCGCCACCAGCCGCACGTTCAGCGTGATCGAAACCGGCGAAAAGCTGATCCGCAGCGATGAACCCTCGCCCACCCGCGCCGCCGTGCTCGTGCGCCTCAATCACAGCCACGTGCGCTATGGCAGCTTCCAGCGCCAGGCCTTCCACCAGAACCGCGAGGGGCTGACAAAACTGGTCGATTACGGCCTCACCCACCTCGCCCCGGACGCCACCGGCCCCACGCCGGTCGCCGCGCTGGTTGATCATGCCGTCAAAGGCGCGGCGCGCATGGCGGCGCAGTATATGGCCGCCGGCTTTGTCCATGGCGTTCTCAACACTGACAATATCAACATCACCGGCGAAAGCTTCGATTACGGCCCCTGGCGCTTTGCCCCGGCCTGGGATGCCGGCTTCACCGCTGCTTATTTCGATCATTCCGGCCTCTATGCCTTTGGCCGCCAGGCCGAAGCCCTGCAGTGGAACCTGTACCAGCTGGGCAGCGCGCTGCGGCTGATCGCGGAGACAGACGAACTGAAAGGCCCGCTGGAAACCTATCCGCTGCGCTATCGCGCCGCCCTGTCAGACGCGGTGCTGGGTCGGCTTGGCGTCAAGCGGTTGGGGCCGAGTGAGGATGAGGTGCTGGTGGAGGCCATCCAGAAGGCACTGGTCACAACCCAGATGGACCCGGATCGCTTCTTCTTCGATTGGCGCGGCGGCGTGCGGCGCGGGGCATCCGTGGCCGATCCGCATTACAGCCACGATGGCTTCACGGATTTCCTGGCGCTGATCCCCGATTTCGCGGCCGGCGCGCCGTCACACGCTTACTGGTCAGACGAAGCCCCCTGCACCATGCTGATCGATGAGGTGGAAGCCCTGTGGGCACCCATCGCCGAGCGTGACGACTGGGCACCGCTCCACGACAAGATCACCGCCATCCGGCGCATGGGCGAAGCGCACCAATAATCCCTCTCCCGTTGACGCCAGAGGCGTCGCCTACGGCTGCGGGAGAGGGTTATCTGGCCAGCATCGGTCCCAGCGCCTTGCCACCGAAGATGTGCACATGCAGATGCGGCACTTCCTGATGGGCATTCACCCCGGCGTTGGCGAGCAGGCGATAGCCCGGCTCTTCCAGCTCCAGCAGCTTCGCCACTTCCCCCACTGCCCGCACAAAACCGGCGATCTCCGCCTCGCTGGCCGTGGCCGAAAAATCCGCCCAGCTGCGATACGCCCCCTTGGGGATCACCAGCACATGGGTGGGCGCCTGCGGGTTGATGTCGTGAAAGGCCAGCGCGTGCGGGGTTTCGTGCACGCGTTTGCACGGGATCTCGCCGCGCAGGATGCGGGCGAAGATATTATTCTCGTCATAGGCACCAAGGGCGTCCACAGGCATGTTAAAGGCTCCCACGCGATTGCCGCCTGTTCGTATCACCGTTGCCGCAACCGGCAAGACCTGCCTGCAAGGATCAACACCATGTCTGCCGATTCCAGCGACGAAGATTATGTCTATGACGAGGTCAGCGGCGAATGGCTGCCCGCCGCCGAACTGCGGGCGCGCGCGCCGGCGGCCGATCCCGATGCCGTGGAAGTGCGCGATGCGGTCGGCAATCTGCTCGCCGATGGCGATCAGGTGACGTTGATCAAGGATCTCGACGTGAAGGGCGCCGGCCAGACCCTGCGCCGCGGCACGCTGATCAAGTCGATCCGCCTCACCGGCGATCCCCAGGAAATCGACTGCAGGTTCGACGGCATCAAGGGTCTCGTGCTGCGCGCCGAGTTCGTCAAGAAGCGCTGATCAGACTTTACTTGCGTCCGCCGCCCGGCGGGCTTATTTACCCCTTGCTCGCACCCGTCCTGGCGTGCGGCAGGCTTCACTTGCATCATCGCCGCGTATCTGAGCCACGCGCTCGTCGCCGCGAAGCCGAAAGACTGACATGCACCTCCAAGAACTCAAGAAGACTCCGCCCGCCGAACTGGTCGCAATGGCTGAGGAAATGGGCGTCGAGAACGCCTCTACCCTGCGCAAGCAGGATATCATTTTCGGCATCCTGAAAGCCGCTGCCGAAGCCGGCACCGAAGTGATGGGCGCTGGCACCATCGAGGTTATGCCAGATGGTTTTGGCTTCATGCGCTCGGCCGATGCCAGCTATCTCGCCGGCCCTGACGATATTTACGTGAACCCGCAGATCGTGCGCCGTTACGGCCTGCGCACGGGCGACACGGTGGAAGGCGAGATCAGCTCGCCCAAGAACGGCGAACGCTATTTCGGCCTGAACAAGGTGACCGCGATCAATTTCGATGATCCCGAAGCCGTGCGCCACCGGGTCAACTTCGACAACCTCACCCCGCTGTACCCGGATGAAAAGCTCAACCTGGAGCTTGGCGACCCCACATCCAAGGACAAGACCGGCCGGGTGATCGACATCGTCGCCCCGCTCGGCAAGGGCCAGCGCTGCCTGATCGTTGCCCCGCCGCGCGTCGGCAAGACGATCATGATGCAGAATATTGCGAAAGCCATCAGCGCCAACCATCCGGAATGTTTCCTGATGGTGCTGCTGATCGACGAGCGCCCCGAAGAAGTCACCGACATGCAGCGCACGGTGAAGGGCGAGGTGATCTCCTCCACCTTCGACGAGCCCGCCACCCGCCACGTGCAGGTTGCCGAAATGGCGATCGAAAAGGCCAAACGCCTAGTGGAACACAAGCGCGACGTCGTCATCCTGCTCGACAACATCACCCGCCTGGGCCGCGCCTACAACACGGTGGTGCCATCGAGCGGCAAGGTGCTGACCGGCGGTGTGGACGCCAACGCCCTGCAGCGCCCCAAGCGCTTCTTTGGTGCGGCGCGTAACATCGAGGAGGGTGGCAGCCTCACCATCATCTCCACCGCACTGATCGACACCGGCAGCCGCATGGATGAAGTGATCTTCGAAGAGTTCAAGGGCACCGGCAACGCCGAAATCGTGCTGGATCGCAAGATCGCCGACAAGCGCGTCTTCCCGGCCATCGACATCGGCAAGAGCGGCACCCGCAAGGAAGAGCTGCTGGTGGACAAGGAAACCCTGTCCAAGATGTGGGTGCTGCGCCGTATCCTGATGCAGATGGGGTCGACCGATGCGATCGAGTTCCTGATGGACAAGATGAAGGATTCGGTGACGAACGCGGATTTCTTCAATGCGATGAACAAGTGAGGCGGCTGGAAATAGCGGCGCTATTTCCAGACTCGCCAAACTTGGGCCAGCGAACGAAAAGGGCGGCCCCATCAGGCCGCCCTTTTTGATTCGTCTGACGACGTGGCTCCGCCACGCTCTTCCTTCCACTTACTTCGGCACCCCAAGCGGACTCGGCGGCTCCGCCGCCGGCCGCGCCCGCCAAGCGCAACGTCAGCCAGTGATGGCCTTGCGCACCTCGGCCGATGCCCAATCCAGCGTACCCGACACCCGCCAGATCTCCTTGCCCTCTTCATCATAGAGGATCGTCACCGGCAGCCCCTTGGCCTTGATCGCTTCGGCATAGCTGCCCGGCTGGTCCAGCCCGGTTTCGATATTCTTGAACTTGTCCTTGCCCCAGAACTTGTCGACCGCCTGCCAGCCTTCCATGTCTTCGGAAATCGGCAGCACCATCACCGGCACTTCGCCGGCCAGCTTGTCGAGCGCCGGCATCTCAGCGATGCACGGCGCGCACCAGGTCGCCCACAGGTTGACCAGCATCTTCATGCCCTT
Source organism: Sphingomonadales bacterium 32-65-25 (assembly GCA_002280855.1). Lineage (GTDB taxonomy): Bacteria > Pseudomonadota > Alphaproteobacteria > Sphingomonadales > Sphingomonadaceae > Sandarakinorhabdus. Next base: position 24,227 of record NCEU01000009.1, read on the forward strand.
GTGGTCGCTGAGCTGCTGCTTGGTGCCGCCCTTCATTTCCCACGTCACCGCCGCCGGGCCGGGTTCACCGGCGTGGCTGCGATCGATGGTGTTGATCGGCGCTTCGCCCGGCTTTGCAGCGGTGGCAGCGGGCTTTTCGGGCGCCGTGGGGGCGGCCTGGTTGCAGCCGGCCAGCGCCAGCGTGGTGAGCAGCAGCAGAGTCTTGCGCATGTCAAAGTCCTTCAATCGCTGCCGCCCCGATAAACAGCGCAGTGGCGACTGCCAACCCACTGTGGCACCAAGCCCCGCAAAGGGGACAAGACGATGACGGTTTCACGGCGCGACGCGATCAAACTGGCAGCATTGGGCGGCGCGGTCGCGGCTGGTTGCGGGGGCGGCAGCAATCCACTATCGGCCACCACCATGAGCAGCGACCCGACAACGCCAGCTGGCACCGCAAACAGCCTGTGGGGCGGCCGTTTTGGCGCCGGCCCTTCGGCGATCATGCAGGAAATCAACGCCTCCATCGGCGTCGACAAGCGGCTGTGGCGCCAGGACATCCAGGGCAGCCGCGCGCACGTCGCCATGCTGGGCAAGCAGGGCATTGTTTCGGCCGAGGATGTCGCCGCCATCGACAAGGGGCTGCAGCAGATTGCCGCCGAATATGACGCCGGCAAGCTGGTCGAGAATCTGGCGCTGGAGGATATCCACCTCCATGTCGAAACGCGGCTGAAAGAGATCATCGGTCCCGCCGCCGGCCGCCTGCACACCGCGCGCAGCCGCAACGATCAGGTGGCGGTGGATTTCCGCCTGTGGGTGAAGGCCGCCTGCGCCGAGGCCGATCTGGCGCTGAAGGGCCTGATCACCGCGCTGCTGGCCCGCGCCGAGGAACATGCCGATACGATCATGCCGGGCTTCACCCACCTGCAGGTGGCGCAGCCCGTCACGCTGGGCCATCACCTGATGGCCTATGTCGAGATGCTGGGCCGCGACCGCAGCCGCTTTGCCGATGCGATGAAGCGCATGGACGAATGCCCGCTGGGCGCCGCCGCGCTGGCCGGCACCAGTTTCCCCATCGATCGGCAGATGACTGCCAAGGCGCTGGGCTTTGCCGGTGGCCCGACGCGCAACAGCCTTGATTCCGTGTCTGACCGCGATTTCGCGCTGGAGTATCTTTCGGCCACCCACATGACCGGGCTGCACCTGTCGCGTCTGGCCGAGGAAATGATCATCTGGGCCAGCCAGCCGTTCGGTTTCATCACCCTGCCTGATGCCTGGTCCACCGGCAGCAGCATCATGCCGCAGAAGCGCAACCCGGATGCTGCCGAATTGGTGCGCGCCAAGGCCGGTCAGTTCCTGGCGGCGTTCACCCGCCTGAGCGTGGTGATGAAGGGGCTCCCGCTGGCCTATTCCAAGGACATGCAGGACGACAAGGTGACGGTGTTTGCCGCGCATGACGATCTGGGCCTGTGCCTCGCCAGCATGATGGGCATGGTGCAGACCATTACCTTCAACAAGGCGAAGATGCGCGCCGCGGCCAACAGCGGCTTCTCCACCGCCACCGATCTGGCCGATTGGCTGGTGCGCGCCGGCGGTGTGCCGTTCCGCGAGGCCCACGAGATCACCGGCAAATGCGTGAAGGCCGCCGAAGCCAAGGGCACGGATCTCAATGGCCTGACCGACGCGGAATTGAGCGCCATCGACAAGCGCATCACCAAGGCGGTGCGCGACGTGCTCTCCGTCGAAGCCAGTGTTGCCAGCCGCACCAGCTTTGGCGGCACCGCCCCCGCCAATGTGCGCGCTGCCATTACAGCTGCGAAGGCCAGGCTGTGATCCGCCGCTTCGCTCTTGCATCGCTTTTGCTGCTCGCTGCATGCGGCAAGCAGGGCGCGCTGGAGCCCAGGGCCGGCCGGCCCGCCCCGGTGCGCAGTGAAACGCAGACCCGCGCCGCCACCCCGCAGGAAATGCTGAAGCTCGATCCGCAGGCGGTGCCGACCCGGGTGGACGACAACCAGGGCCCACTGCCCGAACGCGGCAACGACCCGTTCAACTTGCCGCCCCCCAGGAACTGACGAATGGACCATTTCCAGTTCAAGGACGGCGTCATGCACGCCGAGGGCGTGAGCCTTGAAACGCTGGCCGCCACGGTCGGCACGCCCTTCTATTGCTATAGCAGCGCCACCATGGAACGGCATTTCACCGTGTTCCGCGATGCCGTGGCCGGGCTCGGCAACGGCACGCCGCTGGTGGCATTTGCGGTGAAGGCCAATCCCAACCTTGCCGTGCTGGCGACACTGGCGCGGCTGGGTGCCGGCGCGGACGTGGTGTCGGGCGGCGAGATGGCGCGCGCGCTTGCTGCCGGCGTGCCGGCAGAACGCATCGTGTTCTCCGGCGTGGGCAAGACGCGGGCCGAGCTGGCCGCCGGTGTCGAAGCCGGCATCCTGCAATTCAATGTCGAATCCGAAGCCGAGATCGACATGCTGGCGCAAGTCGCGGCCGCCAAAGGCGCGACCGTGGAAATTGCCATCCGCATCAACCCGGCGGTCGATCCCAAAACGCATGGCAAGATCAGCACGGGCGGGGCGGACGCCAAGTTCGGCATCCCGTGGGAACGCCTGCCGGCCGCCTTCGCGCAGGCCGCCGCCCACCCCAATCTGCGCCCCGTGGGCCTGGCCGCGCACATTGGCAGCCAGTTGACCGATCTGGGCCCGGTGGAAGACGCCATCCGCAAGCTGGGCGAACTGGCCCGCCAGCTGGAAGCACTTGGTCATTCCATCAAGCGCATCGATGTCGGCGGTGGTCTGGGCGTGCCCTATCGCCGCGACCAGCCCGCGCCGCCGCCGCCAACCGAATATGCCGCGATGGTGGCGCGTGCCACCAATGGCTGGCCGTGGCGGCTGATGTTCGAACCCGGCCGCATGATCGTCGGCAATGCCGGCGTGCTGGTGAGCGAGGTGATCCTGACCAAAGACGGCGCGTCGAAGCATTTCGTCGTGGTCGATGCCGCGATGAACGATCTGTTGCGGCCGTCGCTTTACGGCGCCTGGCACGACATTCTTGCCGTGCGACCCAAGGATACGCGCACCGTCGCAACGGTTGTGGGCCCCATCTGCGAGACCGGCGATACCTTCGCCGAGGACCGCGAGATCGAAGATGTGCAGGCCGGCGATCTGGTCGCCTTCATGACCGCCGGCGCCTATGGGGCGACCATGGCCAGCACCTACAATTCGCGGCCGCTGGTGCCCGAAGTGATGGTGAAGGGCGATGCATGGGCCATCGTTTCCCAGCGCAACCAGCCCGCCGCGATGCTGGCGCTGGATGCGAAGGCACCGTGGCTCTAACCGCGTGGCTTTAAAGCCACCTTCCGCCAGCCGCATCCTTACCGCCAGCCTGGTCGGCACGGCGGTGGAATTCTATGATTTCTACATTTACGCCACCGCCGCCGCGCTGGTGTTCGGGCCGCTGTTCTTCCCATCCGACAACGCCGATCTGCAATTGCTGCTCAGCTTCGCCAGCTTTGCCGTCGCCTTTGTCGCCCGGCCGATCGGCGCGCTGGTGTTCGGCCATTATGGCGACCGGCTGGGCCGCAAATCCACATTGGTCGCCTCGCTGCTGCTGATGGGCGGCTCCACCTTCGCCATCACCTTCCTGCCCACCTATGCCGCCATCGGCGTCGCCGCGCCGGCCATATTGTGCCTGCTGCGCTTCGGGCAGGGCTTTGGCTTGGGCGGCGAATGGGGCGGTGCGGCGCTGCTGGCGGTGGAGAACGCCCCGCCCGGCTGGCGCGGCCGTTACGGCATGTTCCCGCAATTGGGCGCGCCGGTGGGTTTCATCGCCGCCAATGGCCTGTTCCTGGCGCTCGGCCTGTGGCTGGACGATGGCGAATTCCTGAACTGGGGCTGGCGGCTGCCATTTGCCGGCTCGATCCTGCTGGTCGGCATCGGCCTGTGGGTGCGGCTGACCATCCTCGAAACCCCGGCCTTCGCCGCCATGCTGGCCCATGAAAAGCCGCCGGCCGTGCCGCTGGCCGAACTGGTGCGCGATCATGGTCGCGCCACGCTCTGCGGCATTGCGACGGCCGTCACCTGCTTTGCCATCTTCTACATCGCGACCGCGTTTGCATTGGGATACGGCACCACCACTTTGGGCTACAGCCGCGAAGCCTTCCTGCAACTGCAACTGGGCGCCATATTGTTCCTCGCTGCCGGCATCCTCCTCGCCGGCTGGCTCAGCGACCGCACCAGCCCGCAGCGCGTGCTGATGCTGGGCAGCCTGTCCAGCGTTGTGCTTGGTGCCACCATGGGCCCGCTCATGCAGGCCGGCACCGGCGGCGTGTTCGCCTTTCTGTCGCTGGGCCTGTTCGTGATGGGCTTTGTCTATGGTCCCTTGGGGGCTTTCCTGCCCGGCCTGTTTCCGGCGCGCGTGCGCTACACCGGCGCATCGGTGGCCTTCAATCTGGGTGGCATCATCGGCGGCGGACTCACGCCGGTCATCGGCGCGGCGCTCTCGGCGCGCTATGGCATCGGCGCGGTCGGCTGGTATCTGGCCGGCGCCGCGCTGGTCTCTGTGATAGGGTTGGCGCTCTTGCCGAAGGAAGATGTGGGTTCTAGCGTTGGCGCATGATCCTGCGCCTCACGCTCCTCGCCGCCCTCATCTCCACCTCGGCCCTGGCCTCCCCAGAGACTGACCGTTGGGACAAGCACAAGGCCGCCGTCACCATCACCCGCGATGATTTCGGCATCCCGCACATCAAGGGCAAGACCGACGCCGACGCCGTGTTCGGCATGATCTATGCCCAGGCCGAAGACGATTTCAACCGGGTCGAAACCAACTTCATCAACGCGCAAGGGCGCCTTGCCGAAACCGAAGGCGAAAGCGCCATCTGGCGCGATCTGCGCATGAAGCTGTTCATCGATCCAGCCGAGCTGAAGGCGCAATATGCCGCCTCTCCCGCCTGGCTGAAATCGCTGTGCACCGCCTGGGCCGACGCGCTGAACGCGTATCTCGCCAAGCACCCGCAGGTGAAGCCGCGCGTCATCACCCGTTTCGAACCGTGGATGGCGCTCAGCTTCTCTGAAGGCAGCATCGGGGGCGATATCGAGAGCATCAACCTCGGCCGGCTGGAATCCTTCCACACCGGTCAGGCCGTGAAACTCTCGGCGGTGGAACTGGGCAGCGAGTTGCTCGAACCGGCCGGCTCCAACGGCATGGCGCTGGCACCATCGCGCAGCACGTCGGGCGACGCGCTGCTGCTCATCAACCCGCACACCAGCTTCTATTTCCGCAGCGAAGCCAAGGTCGAAAGCGGCCAGGGCCTTGATGCCTATGGCGCCAGCACCTGGGGGCAGTTCTTCGTCTACCAGGGCTTCAACCGGAACACCGGCTGGATGCACACCAGTTCGGGCGTCGACAATATCGATGAATTCGCGCTGACCGTGGAGAAGAAGGGCGGCAAATATCATTATCTGCACGGCACCAATTGGCGCCCGCTGGCCGAGAAGAGCATCACCGTGCCCTACAAGGCTGCCGATGGCTCGATGAAGACGCGCAGCTTCACCACATGGCGCTCCCACCACGGCCCGGTGATCCGCGCTGAAAACGGCAAGTGGATCGCGGTCGCCCTGATGCACCGGCCGGTTGCCGCGCTGGAGCAGAGCTTCCTGCGCACCAAGACGACCGATCTGGCCAGTTATCTGAAGGTCGCGACACGCCGCGCCAATTCGTCCAATGCAACGCTGTTCGCCAGTTCCAAGGGCGAGATCGCCTATCTCCACCCGCAATTCGTGCCGATCCGCGACACCAAGTTTGACTGGCGCAAGCCTGTGGACGGCAGCGATCCGGCCACCGACTGGCAGGGCGAGCACAGCCTTGATCAACTGCCCAGCGTGATGAACCCCGGCAGCGGCTTTGCCTTCAACGTCAACAACTGGCCGTGGACCGCTGCGGGCCCGGACAGCCCGAAGCAGGCCGCGTTTGCCAAGTACATGGACGCCGCCGGCGAAAACCCGCGCGGCCCCAACGCGCTGCGTCTTCTGAGCGGCGACCGGAAGTTCGATCTCTCCGCCCTGCTCACCACCGCCTATGATCCGTTCCTGCAGGGCTTTGCCGATACCATCCCGCCGCTGGTGAAGGCGTGGGACGCGTTGCCGGCCGGCGCGCAGAAGGAGCGGCTCGCAGCGCCCATCGCCGCGTTGAAGGCCTGGGATTATCGCAGCAGCGAAGCCTCGATCCCCACCAGCCTCGCCATGTTCTGGGGCGACGAGATGGTGAAACGCTTCGGTCCCGTCGCCAAGCTGGATGAAGAGGCCATCGTGCCCTATCTCGCCAGCGCCAAGGTGCCCGATGCCGATCGCCTCGCCGCCCTCGATGCCGCCGTTGGCAAACTGGCCGGCGATTTCGGCGGCTGGGATGTGCCGTGGGGCCATATCAACCGCTTCCAGCGGCTGACCGCCAACATCGCGCAATCCTATGACGACAAATTGCCCTCAACCCCGATCGGCTTTGCCAGCGGCAACTGGGGCAGCCTCGCCAGCTTCGGCGCCCGCCAGCGTGAGGGCACCAAGCGCTGGTATGGCGATTACGGCAACAGCTTCGTCGCCGTCGTCCGCTTCGGCAAGGATGGGCCAGAGGCGCGCGCCGTCCACGCCGGCGGCCTGAACAGCAATTCGGCCAGCCCCCACTTCCGCGACCAGGCCGAACGCTATCGCACCCACGATTTCCGCCCGGTCTATTTCACCGATGCGCAGCTGCACGGGCATGTGGAGAAAACGTACCGGCCGGGGGAATAAGACGGCTTACGGCTGGGTGGACTTTGCCTTCATCACCGGTTTCGCCGCCGCATTCGCCGCCGTTTCCACCAGCGTATAGAAAAACCGGTTGAAATCCCGCGCCGCGTCGAGGTCCATCGGCGTCGAAACATCGTCCTGCGGACGGTGGTAACGGCGCTGGTACCAGTCACGGTAGATGCGCTCTTCCTCGGTGCGCGGGTTATAGGCGAAGACGAAGTTCACCGCCGGGATGCCGGCTTCCATGAATGGCCACGAATCGACGCGGCGGATGAGGTTGCGTTCCGGCTCGCGATCGGGGCGGATCTCGATTTTCAGCCCTTCCGCCACCGCCTTCGCCGTGTCCGCCAGCGTGTTCTGGCCCAGCCCGTGCAGGGTGAGCGCCTTCAACGGAAACAGCGGCCGCAATTGATCGAGATTGATCACGCCCACCAGTTGTTCCTTCGGCACCGTTGGATGCTGCAGCCACCAGCGCGCGCCGAGCAGGCCCTTTTCCTCGGCCGTCCACGCGGCGAACAGCACCGGGCGGGCATAGCCCTTGCCGCGCCGCCGCTCCGCCAGGCGGGCGAGCAGTGCGACATAGCCGGCATCATCAAGCGTGCCATTGTACAGGCCATCGCCGTTCACCGGTTCGCCAAAGCCATAGCCATCGATATGGGCGCCGAGCAGCATCACCTCGCCGGCCTTGCTCTTGTCGGTGCCGGGCAGCAGGCCGATCACCTGCTGGCTGGTGAAGCGGCGCTGCGCCGTGGTCAGCTTTGCCTCGAAGCGGCCGGGAAGATCGAAGGCCTCCAGATCGCGGTGATAGGTCGCTTCGGTCAGCAGGGTGGCGGCCAGTCGCCCGGTGCCGGCCATCAGCCGTTCCAGCGCCGCGCCGTTCAGCCGGAATTGCGGCAGGCCGGTGGGAAGCGGACTGCCTTCATGTGCCACGGCGCGGGCATAGGCATCGGGCCAGCGCGGCGCCTCCACGGTGAAGCCGGCATCATCAATGGTGAGCAGCGCCACTGCGCCGGCCGCCGTCACCGCCGCCAGCCGTTCGGCGCCCTGGGCGCGGCCAGCGCGGCGGCTGCCGTAACAGACGGCGATCTTGCCCTTCAGTTCCGGGCCGGCCTCGGCCGTGCTGCAATAGCCGGCGAAACGCATCGGGCCGGACAGCGTGGCCGGCAGATTTGTGGCCGGGCGGGGCGTGATGTCGTGCAGGAATTTGAGCGGCGCGGCGCTGCCATCGGGCGCCACCACGCGCATATCGGCGGCCGTCACCGCCACTTCGTGCAGCGGCACCGTCTGGCGATAGGTGCCGTTCTCCCCCGCCGGTTGCAGTTTCGCCGCTTTGAACCAGCGTTCCACCAGATCGATCGCGCGGGCATGGCCGGGGCTACCGGCATCGCGGCCTTCCATCGCATCACTGCTAAGTTCGGCAGTGTGGGCCAGCCACGCCTTGGTATCAGCGTCGGGTTTGGCGAGCGCCGGGGCGGCAAGAACGGCGGTGGCGAGGAGGATGTGGCGCATCGCGGCAGAAGAGACCCGAACACCCAGTCGGTCAATCCTCGCCGAACTTGTCCAGCACCAGCCCAGCCAGCTTGGACACGGCGGCTTCGGCTTCGGGGCCGGTGGCGCTGATGCTGATGCTGTCACCCATGGCAGCGGCCAGCATCATCAGGCCCATGATCGAGGTGCCGGTAACCGACGAACCGTCGTGGCTCACCATCACTTCGGCATCGAAGCTGGAGGCCATGGTGACGAACTTGGCACTGGCGCGTGCGTGCAGCCCGCGCCGGTTGGTGATCGGAACCTCGACGGGGCCGGCAGCCGGACCAGCGCTCTCGCTCAAGCGGCCTCGCCCAGCATACGGCTGGCCACCGCGATATACTTGCGCCCCGCATCCTGCGCGGCCTGCACGGCAGCTTCCACCGTGCCGGTCTTGCGCACGCTGGCCAGTTTGATCAGCATCGGCAGGTTCACGCCGGCGATTACTTCCACCTGCGGCCCGAGCAGCGAGATGGCGAGATTGGACGGCGTGCCGCCAAACATGTCGGTGAGGATGATGACACCCTGGCCGGCGCTGCAGCGGGCGACGGCGGCGGCGATATCGGCGCGGCGCAGCTCCATGTCGTCATCGGCGGCAATGCAGATCGGTTCGACGCGGTCCTGTGCGCCGACGACATGCTCCATCGCCGCGACAAACTCTGCCGCGAGGCGCCCATGCGTTACCAACACAAGTCCAATCATTGCCCGCCGCCGTCACGCCTTTTTGCCGATTCTGTCAATGGGTCGCCTGCCACCACGGCGGCATCGCCCGTCACTTTCGCGATATCCCGATGCACCAAAGCGACATTCTGCCCGGCAGTCTCCAGCCGCGCGGCCAGCGCACGGGCCACGGCCACACTGCGATGGCGGCCGCCGGTGCAGCCGATGGCAATGGTGAGATAGGCCTTGCCCTCGCGGGCATAGCCGGGAAGCAAGCTGGTCACCAGATCATCGATCTTGTCGAGCGTAGGAGCATACAGCGGATCGGCCGCAACATGCGCAGCCACTTGGCTGTCCTCGCCGGTCAGCGGACGCAGCGTGATGTCCCAGTGCGGATTGCTCAGGAACCGCATGTCGAACACCAGATCGGCATCGCGCGGCAGGCCGGCAGAGAAACCGAAGCTGAGCACGGTGACGGTGAGGCCAGGCGAGAAGCCGCCACCGAAACGCTCGGCGATGCGGGCGCGCAAATCGGTGACCGACAATTCGGTGGTGTCGATGACCAGATCGGCCCAGCGTTGCAGGGGGCTGAGCAGTTCGCGTTCGGCGCGGATGCCATCGATGGCCGGACGGTCCAGCGCCAGCGGGTGGCGACGGCGGGTTTCGGAAAAGCGCCGGATCAGCACATCATCGCTGCATTCCAACGTGATCAGCCGAGCATCACGGCCCGCATCGCGCAGGGCAGCGACGCGCTGGCCCAAGGCGGCGGCGTCGAAGGCGCGGGTGCGGCTGTCGATGCCGAGCGCCAGCGGGCGGCTGGTGGCGCCAGCGATCAGCGCGTCGAACAGGGACAGCGGCAGATTGTCCACCACTTCATGGCCGGCATCTTCCAGCGCGCGCAGCACGGTCGATTTGCCGGCACCGGACAGGCCGGAAATGATCAGAATCGGCGGATTCATCGCGCCTTCTGTGCCGGGAAGGCCGCGCATTGCCAAGCCATGCACTTCCAGAGCCCGTTCGGCACGTTGCGGCGCGGAATCACCGAACGGATCAAACGCCAGCTTAGGCACTGTCTGCCCGGCCAGCACCAGATACTCGGGATCGGGCAGGCGATCAGCTGTGGCCGCCAGATCAAGCGCCAGCGCAACCGGGGCCGGCGCGGTCGGTTCGGGCACGATGCCCACCCCGCGCACTTCCAGCAGGCCGGCCAGGCGCGGCGGGGCAGAGGCAATCAGGCGCCCCCCCTCCGGCGTGACGACCACCCGATCATCCGCCACCAGCCGCCAGCCGGCCGCCACCAGCCGCAGCGCCAGATCGGATTTGCCGCTGCCCGACGGGCCCAGCAGCAGCACAGCCCGGCCATCAAGGGCAACGGCAGTGGCGTGAAGCGTCTCCACGGCTCAGGCCGCCGGCAGCAGCACACGGAAGGCCGCGCCGCCGCCGGGCGCATCTTCCACGATGATCTGGCCGCCGTGCGCGACCACAATGGCGCCGGCGATGGACAGGCCCAGGCCGGAATGGCGGCCAAAATCCTCGCCTTCCGGGCGTTCGGAATAGAAACGGCGGAAAATGTCGCGGCGGTTGGCGGCCGGCACGCCCGGGCCCTGATCACTCACCGCCAGCTCGACCTGATCGCCGCGGCTGGCCAGCGCCAGCGTCACCCGGCCGCCATTGGGGGAAAAGCTGATGGCGTTGTCGATCAGGTTGCGCAGCACCTGCGCCAAGCGGTTGGCGTCCCCTTCGATCAGCACCGGCCCAGCCAGGCCGGCGCGCTCGACAACGACCGTGCGCGGCCGGTTGGACGCGGTGGCCGCAATCCCATAGGCCGCCACCAGGCCATCGGCGAGCGCGGCGACGTCGATGGGCTGAAAGCCGGTGCGCGACAGTTCGGCATCCAGCCGGCTGGCATCGGCGATATCGGTGATCAGCCGATCGATGCGGCCAACATCGTCGCGGATCACCGCCAGCAATTGCGCGCGCAGATCGGGCTTTTCCACCCGGTCCAACACTTCCACGGCGGAGCGCAGGGAAGCCAGCGGGTTCTTGAGTTCGTGCGCCACGTCGGCGGCAAAGGCCTCGGTCGCGTCAATCTGGCGCCGCAATGCGGTGGACATATCGGAAATGGCGCGGGCCAGGGCGCCAATCTCGTCACTGCGGTCGGGCAGGCGCGGCACCACCACTTCGCGGCTGCGGCCCAGCCGCACCCGGTGCGCGGCAATTGCCAGCATGCGCAAGGGCCTGACAATGGTGCGCGCGAGATAGAGCGACAGGCCCAGCGTGAGCGCCATGACGCTGAGCAGCAGCCAAGCCGAGGTAAGGCGCTCGCGGCGCAGGATGCTGGCCAGGTCGTCCGCCGAATCGGTGAGCAGCACATGGCCCACCCCCGGCACCGGTGCCGCGGCCGTGACGATCAGGCTGCCATCATTGGCGCGGCGCAGATCGGTAATCGGCTGGGCGGCGGTGCTGCTGCGCGCCAGTTCCGGCCACAAGCTGGCCGTGTCGACCGCCGGTTCCGCATAAGGCGACAGGGTACGAAACCCCAGCACCGCATCCAGCGCCCGATCGATGGCCTTGGCCGATGAACGCCGCCAGCCATAAGCGGCCGGGTCTTCGATCACGAAACGCGGGGTCTTCGGATTCAGCCAATTGTCGGCAAGCCGCTCGCCGCTGCCCGCATACAGCCGCACGCGGGTGCCGCGTTCCATGCCAAGCCGCAGGATGCTGCCGGGCCGCGCCGTTGGCGGCAGATCGGTTATCAGCCGCGAGACGGTGATGGCTTCATTGGCCAGGCTGGCGGTGCGTTCATCCAGCAGGCGCGATCGCACCGTATCGAGATAGAGCAGCATGATCGCCAGCACGATCACGGCGAGCAGGTTCACCGCAAAGATGCGGGCGCGCAGCGAGCCAAAACCAAGGCCGCGGCGCCATTCCTGCACGGCCTCTTCGGCCTTCACCTGGGCCTACTCCTCGTTGAAACGGTAGCCGACGCCGTACAGCGTCTCGATCGCCTTGAACTGGTGATCCACGGCGCGGAACTTCTTGCGCAGGCGCTTGATGTGGCTGTCGATGGTGCGATCATCCACATAGACATCGTGGGAATAGGCCGCATCCATCAGCTGATCGCGGGACTTCACGAAGCCGGGGCGGGCGGCCAGCGTTTCCAGGATCATGAACTCGGTCACCGTGAGCGCCACATCGCCGCGGCGGCCTTCGCCTGCATCCCAGAACACGCGGTGGCGGGCCGGGTCCATGGTCAGCCGGCCGCGCACGATCGGATCGACGGCCGGCGCTTCGCTTTCCGCATCGGGAGCCACCCGGCGGTTGGCGGTGCGGCGCAGCACGGCGCGGATTCGTTCGATCAGCAGGCGCTGGCTGAACGGCTTGCCGATATAATCGTCGGCGCCCATGGCCAGGCCCAACGCCTCGTCGATCTCGGTATCCTTGCTGGTCAGGAAGATCACCGGCACCTGCACTTTTTCGCGCAGGCGGCGCAGCACCTCCATCCCGTCCATCCGCGGCATCTTGATATCCAGCACCACCAGATCGGGCGGATTCTCGATGAGCGCCTTCAGTGCGCTGTCCCCATCGGAATAGAGCCGTACCGCAAAGCCTTCGGCCTGCAGCGCAATCGACACCGAGGTGAGGATGTTGCGATCATCATCAACCAGGGCAATGGTGGGGGATGGCGGGTTTTCGATATCCATCGACTGGCCTTTTGGAACCTTGGCCGGCCGGTGGCAAGAGCGCGCCGCCAATGGCCCTCATGCCCAGCCTGACGGTTGCGACAGGACATGGCTGGCATGCGCCCGAAACAGGTCAGGCTTCTTTGACGAACCGGGATGCGTCCGCTATGCGGATTCGCAAATCCGGGGGGCAGAAGCCGCACCGTTGTCTTGGGAGAATCCGCTGTGCCGTCCACCGTTGTGCCCGCCCATGGCCTTGTTCAACAGGGCCTCGCCACCCCAGCCGCCCTGCACTGGAACCTGGCGACCGGGCCCCTCGTGGAACTGGCCGTGCAGCGCGGCGAGGGCCTGCTGTCGGAACACGGCGCGCTGGTGGTGAAAACCGGCAAGCACACCGGCCGCAGCGCCAACGACAAGTTCATCGTGCGCGACGCCGCCACCGATGGCACCATCTGGTGGGACAAGAACAAGAGCATCACGCCCGAGCAGTTCGCGGCCATCAAGGCCGATTTCGAAACCGCGCTGAAGGGCAAGAGCGACCTGTTCGTGCAGGATCTTTTTGGCGGCAGCCAGCCCGAACACCGGGTGAAGGTGCGCGTCATCACCGAATTTGCCTGGCACAGCCTGTTCATCCGCACGCTGCTGGTGCGCCCGGAACTGGCCGATCTGGCGGCGTTCGTGCCCGAATACACGATCATCGATCTGCCCAGCTTCAAGGCTGATCCGGCCCGCCACGGCTGCCGCAGCGAAACCGTGGTGGCGGTGGATTTCGAAGGCAAGACCATCCTGATCGGCGGCACCGCCTATGCCGGCGAGATGAAGAAGAGCGTCTTCTCCATCCTCAACTATCTGCTGCCGCTGAAGGGTGTGATGCCGATGCACTGCTCGGCCAACATCGGCGCCGCCGGCGACACCGCCATTTTCTTCGGCCTGTCCGGCACCGGCAAGACCACGCTTTCCGCCGACGCCAGCCGCACGCTGATCGGCGATGATGAACATGGCTGGTCCGACACCGCCGTCTTCAACTTCGAAGGCGGCTGCTATGCCAAGATGATCCGGCTTTCGGCTGAAGCCGAGCCCGAGATTTACGCCACCACCCGCCGGTTCGGCACGGTGCTGGAGAACGTCGTGATGGATCCCGATACGCGCGTGATCGATCTGGACGACAACAGCCTGGCCGAAAACAGCCGCGGTTCCTATCCGATCGATTTCATCCCGAACGCCAGTGCCGACAACATGGGCCCGGTGCCGCGCAACATCATCATGCTGACGGCGGACGCGTTCGGCATCCTGCCGCCGATCGCCAAGCTGACCCCGGATCAGGCCATGTATCACTTCCTGTCGGGCTACACCGCGCGCGTGGCCGGCACCGAAATCGGCGTGACCGAGCCGGATGCCACCTTCTCCACCTGCTTTGGCGCGCCGTTCATGCCGCGCCACCCATCGGTTTATGGCAATCTGCTGAAGGAACGCATCGCCAAGGGCGGCGTGGACGTGTGGCTGGTCAACACCGGCTGGACCGGCGGCGGCGCCGGCACCGGCGGCACCGGCACCCGCATGCCAATCAAGGTAACGCGCGCGCTCCTGAATGCCGCGCTCGACGGCAGCCTGAAGACTGCCGAGTTCCGCACCGACGACAATTTCGGTTTCGCCGTGCCTGTCTCCGTCCCCGGCGTCGAGCCGAAGATTCTCAACCCGCGCGAAACCTGGGCCGACAAGGCCGCATTTGATGCCAAGGCCAAGGCGCTGGTCGGCATGTTCATCGCCAACTTCGCCCAGTTCGAAGCCCATGTGGACGCCAGCGTGCGGGATTCGGCACCGAAAGCCGCCTGAACCGGCCAGACCAATGAGATGAGGGCGGCCCGCAACGGCCGCCCTTTTTCGTTGCAGGCCACCGCGCCGCCTGGCAGCCTGGCGCAATGAAACGCGCCTGGTTTGATGCTCCAGCGGAAGTGCTGGCCAAAGCGACGCCGCAATTAATCCTGGGCTATCTCACCGAAGCAACCCAATTTCCGGCTGAGTTGGCACAAATCAGTGCCTGGCAATTCACGATCACCCATCTCAAGCAATTGGCGGCTGTTCTGCCCGATGCCCATTTCTTCATGGAATTTGCCATCCCCCGCATGGGACGACGCGCCGATGCCGTGATCGTTGCAGGGCCGCTGATTCTGGTGCTTGAATACAAGGTCGGCGAACGCGCCTTTGCCCGCCATGCCATTGAGCAAGCCCATGGCTATGCGCTCGACCTCAAGAATTTCCATGTCACCAGCCACGACAAGGCCATTATCCCGATCCTGATCGCCAGCGAGGCGCCGCCGCAGCAGCTTGGCTTTGGCTTCTGGGCGGAAGACCGGGTGCACAGTCCGCTTTGCCTTAGCCCCGATGACGTGCTGCCCACGCTGCGCCGCCTGCTCGCCAGCGGTGACGGACCGGTCATCGACGCCGACGCATGGGCTGAGGGCGCCTATCGCCCCACCCCCAGCATCATCGAGGCGGCCGAAGCGCTCTATGCCGGTCACGACGTCACGGCCATCTCCCGCTCTGAGGCGGGCGCCGAAAATCTGTCGCGCACGGCCAACGCCATTGCGGCGGTGGTGGCGCGGATGCGGACGGAGGGCGGCAAGGCCATCTGCTTCGTCACCGGCGTACCCGGCGCCGGCAAGACGCTCGCCGGCCTCAATCTCGCCTGCCAGCGCCATCCCGACCACCCGGAAGAACATGCCGTGTTCCTGTCAGGCAACGGCCCGCTGGTGCAGGTGCTGCAGGAGGCACTGCGCCGCGACGGCAAGCGCAAGCGCGCCCTGCCCGATCTGCCCGAGGCCCGCATGCTGCAAGCCCGCGAGCCCGATGCCTTCATCCAGAACGTCCACCATTTTCGCGACGAGTATCTGGCGCCCGATCGCGTTCCGACCGAGCATGTGGTGATTTTCGACGAGGCCCAGCGCGCCTGGGATCGCGCCATGACCAGTGATTTCATGCGGCGCAAGAAGGGCCAGCCGGCGTTTGACCAGTCGGAGCCTGGCTTCCTGCTGTCGGTGATGGACCGGCGGCCGGATTGGTGTGTCGTCGTCTGTCTGATCGGCGAAGGGCAAGAGATCAACCGCGGCGAGGCCGGCGTTGCCGAATGGCTGAATGCGCTGCAGGCCGGGCTGCCTCACTGGCAGCTGTTCCTGCCGCCGCACCTCATGGCCGAGGGCGGCGCCATAGACGGAGCGATGCGGTGGCACCTTGCGCACCGCGGTGCGGTTGCCAGTGCAGACCTGCACCTGGCGGTATCGGTGCGGTCATTTCGCGCCGAAGGCGTATCGGCATTCGTGGCGGCGCTGCTGGCCGAAGATGCAGGCGCGGCCAGCGCCTTGCTCAGAGACCTTGATCAGTTTCCCGTCTGCTTCACGCGCGATCTGGCGGCGGCCCGGCTGTGGCTGCGCACGCAACGCCGGGCCGGCGAACGCGCTGGCCTGCTTGCCAGTTCCAATGCGCTGCGGCTCAAGCCGGAAGGCCTTCACGTCAAGGCTCCGGTCGATGTCTGCCACTGGTTCCTGAACGGCAACGACGATGTGCGCTCCTCAAATGCGCTGGAAGATGCCGCGACCGAATTCGACGTGCAGGGGCTTGAGCTCGATTGGGCGGGTGTGGCTTGGGACTTGAATTACCGCCGCACGGAAGGTGGCTGGCAGGCCCGCCAGTTCCGCGGCACGGTCTGGCAGCAGATCAGCGCCACCGAAAGCGGCATTGGCCGCGCCGAGTATGTGCGCAACGCCTATCGCGTGCTGCTGACGCGTGCGCGGCAAGGGATGGTGATTTTCGTACCAAGGGGTGATGCCGCCGATGCGACGCGACCACCCGCCGAATATGATGCCATTGCCGATTGGCTGGCAGCCTGCGGGATTACGGAACTACCCTCAGCCTAGAGTCGCTTGCATCAGGATCAAAACCGACGTCGCCCCGGACTTGATCCGGGGCCCCGCTTAACCTTCCGCACCAGAAAAGCGGGGCCCCGTGTCAAGCACGGGGCGACGGATCAATGGTGGTGCAATCGGGCCTAAAACACCGGCTGATTGTGAATGCCGCATTCGGTCTTGTCCCAGTGGCGCCAGCGGCCGGCGCGGGGGTCTTCGCCGGGTTGGACTTGGGACGTGCAGGGTTGGCAGCCGATAGAGGGGTAGCCGGCGGCTTCGAGTGGGTGGCGGGTTAGTTCGCGCAGCGTAAACTGCGCGTCGATGGCGGCCTTGTCCCAATCGGCGAGCGGGTTGATCTTCAGGCGGCCTTCATCAAGCTCGAAGCGCGGCAGACCGGCGCGGCCGGACTGGAAGCCCTTTCGACCAGAGATCCACGCGTCGAAACCGGCCAGCGCGCGGCGAAGCGGCTCCACTTTGCGCAGATCGCAGCAGCCATCGGGATCATAGGCCCAGCGCAGGGATTTGTCGTCGCGACGGGCAATCTCATACGGGTCGGGGCGATAAACGCGAAGGTCAGTGAAGCCCAGACTTTCGGCTAGGCTGTCACGATAGGCGAGCGTCTCGCCAAACATCTTCTGGGTGTTGACGAATATCAGCGGCACGCTGCGATCGATGCTGGCGACCAGATCGAGCAGCACCGCCGATTCCGCCCCGAACGAGGAGACGACGGCGATGCAGCCTTTCAGCTCGCCGGACAGCAGTTCGGCCAGCATGTCTGCCGCGCTGTTGCCGGCAAAGCGCGCGTTCAGCGTCGCCACGTCATCGGCCGTGAATGCCGGCGCGGTGTCGATCAGATCGACTTGGCGCGCCGGCGCGGTCATGCGCGTTCCCGCAGTTCCCACACCGGCTGCACCGCATCGGTTGCCTTCATGTAGACGAAGGGAAAGCGCTTGAGCGTCTGTTCGGCAACGGCCGGATCAATCGGCGTTTCCGGCAACACCGCATCAAAGCCAGCGCGGGTGAGGAACATCAACTGATCGACATAGAGCACGCCCACCGCCCGGATTTCGCCCGTGAAACCGGCTTCGCGCAGGATGCGGGCACTGCTGTAACCGCGGCCTTCGCGGAACTTCGGGAAGGCGATGTCGATGCGGCGCAGGGCGCCCAGATGCGGGACGAGCAGACGGGCATCATCGCCCGCCTCCAGCCACACGGCAGTGCCGCCGGGCTGATATTCGGCCAACGGCACGGCCGGCGCTGTGTGTTCGGGATCGGCGCGCAAACGATAGACTTCAGCCATACACGGCCTCCTTGAAGGGTTCGGCGCCGACGCGGCGATAGGTGTCGAGGAAACGTTCAGCCGGATCGGCACGCAGGGTCTTGTACCGATCGATGACCTTTTCCACTGCCGTCACGATGCCATTTTCATCGAAGCCGGGGCCAAGGATCTTGGCCAGCGTTGCATCTTCGGCGCCGGAGCCGCCGAGGAGGAGTTGGTAATTCTCCTCACCCTTGCGATCGACGCCCAGGATGCCGATGTGGCCGGCGTGGTGGTGGCCGCAGCCGTTGATGCAGCCGGAAACCTTGATCTTGAGCTCGCCCAGATCCGCCTCCTGCGGCGCCAGCTTCACCGCCAGTTTCTGGGCGATGGGGATGGAGCGGGCGTTGGCCAGAGTGCAATAATCGAGGCCCGGACAGGAAATGATGTCCGACGCCCGATCAAGGTTGGCGGTTGCGAGGCCAGCCGAGACCAGCACTTGCCACAGATCGAACAGATCGGCGCGGCGCACGTGCGGCAGCACCAGGTTCTGCGCATGGGTCACGCGGATTTCGTCGCCGGCATATCGCTGGGCCAGATCGGCAATGATATCCATCTGATCGGCCGAGGCATCACCGGGGATTTCGCCCGGCGCTTTCAGGCTTATGGTGACGATGGTGTAGCCGGGCGCCTTGTGCGGATGCGTGTTGACCGCCACCCAGTTGGCGAAATCCGGGTTGGACAGGTCGATCTCGACAGGCGCGTTGGCATCGAGCACCGGCGGCGCAAAGTGCGCGGCAATGCGGGCAAGTTCGGACGGCGGCGGATCGAGGCCCAGCGGCTTCACCAGCGCCCATTCTTCCTCCACCTGGCGCGCGAATTCGGCCGGGCCCAGATCGTTGACCAGGATCTTGATGCGCGCCTTGTAGATGTTGTCGCGCCGGCCGTGGCGGTTATAGACCCGCAAAATCGCTTCCATGTAGCTGAGATAATCCGCCACCGGCAGATATTCCCGGATCACATGGCCCAGCATCGGCGTGCGGCCCATGCCGCCACCGACCAGCACCTTCAGGCCGATTTCGCCGGCCTCGTTCTGCACCAGCTCAAGCCCGATATCGTGCAGCTTGATGGCGGCGCGGTCGATCGTGCTGCCGGTCACGGCGATCTTGAACTTGCGCGGCAGGAACGAGAATTCCGGGTGTAGCGTCGACCATTGCCGCAGCAGTTCGGCATAGGGGCGCGGATCGGCGATCTCGTCGGCGGCGGCCGCCGCGAACTGATCGGAACTGATGTTGCGGATGCAGTTGCCGCTGGTCTGGAAGGCATGCATTTCCACGCTGGCCAGATCGGCGAGCAGGTCCGGCATCTCTTCCAGCTTCATCCAGTTGTACTGGATGTTCTGCCGCGTGGTGAAATGGCCATAACCGCGATCATAACGGCGGGCGATGTGGGCCAGCATGCGCATCTGGCGCGAATCCACAGTGCCATAGGGGATGGCGACGCGCAGCATATAGGCGTGCAGCTGCAGATAGAGGCCGTTCATCAGCCGCAGCGGCTTGAAGGCCTCCTCGCTGATTTCGTTCTTCAGCCGGCGTTCGACCTGGTCGCGGAATTCGGCGACGCGGGCATCCACGACCGCCTGATCATATTCATCGTAACGATACATCAGATGGCATCCACAGGCAGGGAGGGCAGGGCAAAATCAGGGCGCACGCTGGGGCCGACGGCGCGCACGCGTTCCCGGGTGGAGCGCGGGCGCCAGCCATCAGGGGTGGGATCCACGTCGATCAGAACGAGATCGTTGATGCGTTCCTGCGGTGCCAGGCGAGCAATCAGCGCCTCGCCGTCGTCATCCACGGCCACGGCGTCCCTTATATGGAGGCTCCAATCAGAGCCGGCCCACCACAGCACATCGCCGGTTTCGAGGCGGTTTCCAGTCAGCAGGCGAGGCATGCGGTTTCCTTCAGCTTTGCGCGCGCCGCCGGCAGGGCAGCGACGTCGCCAACGACAATGAGGGCGGGCGAAGCGATGGCCTCGCGTTCCACCAGCCCGGCCAGATCGGCGAGCAGTGAGGTGACGAGGCGTTCATTGGCCTGGGTGGCGCGTTCGACAACGGCAACCGGCGTATCGGGTGCCAGGCCATCGGCCATCAATTTCTCGGCAATCGGCGCGGCACCGGCCAGGCCCATGTAGATCACCAGCGTGCGGCCCTTGCCGGCCAGCCCGGCCCAATTCTGTTCGGCCAGACCGCGACACTCGCCGGCGACAAAGCTGACCATCGAGGCGTGATCGCGGTGGGTGAGCGGCATCAGCGTGGAGGCGGCCGCGCCATTGGCGGCCGATATGCCGGGAATCACAACAACGGGCACGCCAGCGGCGAGCGCCGCATCCACTTCCTCGCCGCCTCTGCCAAAGATGAACGGGTCGCCGCCTTTCAGCCGCACCACGGTGTGGCCAGCGCGGGCTTCGGCAACCAGCAGATCGCCGATTTCATCCTGGGCCAGCGTGTGGCGGGCGCGGCGCTTGGCGACCGAAATGCGGCGGGCATGGGCGGGGATCAGCGCCATCACTTCGCTACCCACCAGGCCGTCGTGAACCACGACATCGGCCGCCGCCAGCGCGCGGACAGCGCGCAGGGTCAGCAGATCAGCGGCGCCAGGGCCAGCGCCGACCAGCAGGATACGGCCAGAGTGGGGGTAAAAATCCATGCTCCCCCCTTGCCGCATCGCGCGGCAAGGGGGGAGAAAGGCTTTCTTTGCTTCGGCCTAGGCCGACTTGTCAGTCGTTCCCGAAGGTACGCTGCCACCAGCCCTTGCGGGGCGGAGCGGCTGGGGCGGCGGGCGCAGCCGCTTCAGCAATCGGTTCTTCGGCCGCAGCAGCAACAGGTTCGGCCACGGCCTCAGCCGCCGGTTTCTTGCGGCTGCGCTTGGGCTTGGCCGCAGGCTCTTCGGCAACCGGTTCCGGTGCTGGTTCAACAACCGGCTCCGGCGCGGCCACGCTCTCGGGCGCTGCATCGTCCTTCTTGCGGCGAATGCGCTTGGGCTTGGTGGCAGCCTCTTCGGCCACCGGCGCCGGAGCGACCTCGACAACCGCCTCGGGCACTTCCTCGCTCACCGGCGCGTCATCGGCCTTCTTGCGACGGCTGCGCTTGGGCTTGGCGGCAACGTCTTCAGCCACCGGTTCCGGCGCGGCCGGTGCGGCTTCAGCGGCCTCATCCGTTTCCGCACCGTTGGTGCGTTCGGCACCGCCGCGGCGGCCGCGACGGCCACGCCGGCGGCGCTTGCGGCGACCGCCATTCTCGCCGGTTTCACCATTGTCGGTGGTCTCGGCGCCGTCGCTTTCAGCCTCATCGGCCGCGTCGTCCGCGCCATCGTTGTGATGCTCATCGCCATGATCGTCGTCATGCGCGTCGGCCTGATCGTCACCGCGCTCTTCGCTGCGCTCTTCACCCTTGTCGCGGCCACGGCCGTCACGGCCACGGCGACGGCGACCACGGCCCCGCCCACGGCGGCCATCCTCGCCACGTTCTTCACCGCGCTCTTCACCCTCTTCGCCGTCATCGTCTTCGGCTTCGTCGGCGTCGCCGTCCTCGACGATCTTCACCAGCGGCGGCAGCGCCACCATCTCCACCTTCTTCGACGGCGGCGGACCGCCGGCATCGATCTCGAAATTGGGGCCGATCAGCGAATCATCCGGGCGGGTGATGATGGTCACGCCATAGAGTTCTTCCAGCTCGGCCAGTTCGATACGCTTGCGGTTGAGCAGATAGACCGCCACTTCCTCGCTGGCGCGCAGCACCAGATCGCTGTGGCGGCCGCGCAGGGCTTCGGCTTCCAGCGCGCGCAAGGCAGCCAGCGCCGCCGATGACACCGAACGCACCATGCCGGTGCCTTCGCACATCGGGCAGATATGGGTGGAGGCTTCCAGGATGCCGGTGCGCAGGCGCTGCCGGCTCATTTCCATCAAGCCAAAGCTGGAAATGCGGCCAATCTGCACGCGGGCGCGATCATTCTTCAGCGCCTCCTTCATGGCCTTTTCAACCTTGCGGACGTTGGAGCCATTTTCCATGTCGATGAAATCGATCACCACCAGGCCGGCCATGTCGCGCAGGCGCAGCTGGCGGCCGATCTCGTCGGCGGCTTCCAGGTTGGTCTTGGTGGCGGTTTCCTCGATGCCATATTCGCGGGTGGAACGCCCGGAGTTGATGTCGATCGACACCAAAGCCTCGGTCGGGTTGATGACCAGATAACCACCCGATTTCAGCTGGACGACCGGCTGGTACATGGCTTCCAGCTGATCCTCGACGCCGAAGCGCTGGAACAACGGCACGCTGCCTTCATATTCCACCACCTTGGCGGCGTGGCTGGGCATCAGCATCGACATGAAGCGGTGCGCGGCCTCGAAACCGCCGCGGCCTTCCACCAGCACCTGATCGATCTCGCGGTTATAAACGTCGCGTATGGCGCGCTTGATGAGACCGGAATCTTCATGAATCAGCGCCGGGGCCTGGCTGGCGAGGGTCTTCTCGCGGATCTCGTCCCACAGGCGGGTAAGATAATCGAAATCGCGGCGGATATCGACGGCGCTGCGCTTCAGGCCGGCGGTGCGCACGATGGCGCCCATGCCGTTCGGCAGGTGCAGATCGGCCATCACCTGCTTCAGGCGCTTGCGATCGGCCGGGTTGGAAATCTTGCGGGAAATGCCGCCGCCGTGCGCGGTGTTGGGCATCAGCACGCAATAACGGCCGGCCAGAGACAGATAGGTGGTGAGCGCTGCGCCCTTGGAGCCGCGCTCTTCCTTCACCACCTGGATCAGCATCACCTGGCGGCGGCGGATGACTTCCTGGATCTTGTACCGGCGGCGCAGCGCCATGCGCTTGCGGCGCAGCGCATCCGACGGTTCATCATGATGGCCCCCGGTTTCCAGCACATCATCGGATTCATCACCCTCTTCGCCGTCGTGGCCATGATCGTCGGCGGCCAGTTCGGCTTCCTCGCGCAGCAGGGCGTCGCGATCTTCCTTGGGTATCTGATAATAATCGGGGTGGATTTCGGAAAATGCCAGGAAGCCGTGGCGGTTGCCGCCATATTCCACGAACGCCGCCTGCAGCGACGGTTCAACCCGGGTCACCTTGGCGAGATAGATATTGCCTTTGAGCTGACGCTTGTCAGCCGCTTCGAAATCAAATTCCTCGATGCGCTGGCCGTTGATTACGGCCACCCGTGTTTCTTCCGGGTGGCGGGCGTCGATAAGCATGCGATTGGACATTGATGGTCTCCGTGGCGCCAACCCAGGCCTCGACACCCGACAAGCGGGCGGCAACAGGGCGACGCGATATGAAAAGGCCGACGACATCGGAATGATGGCGCCGGCAGATGCGGGAAATGCGGGTGAAATCAGCAGGCGCGGCGACCTGACCGCTGGCAAGGCGGCGCATGAAGCGCTGTCCTTTCGCCAGTTCGATCAATCCGTTCATCCGCGTCCTTCAAGTCATCAAGGGTGGCCAGCTGTTCCTGCACGGTGCAAGGCTGTAACCACCAAAGTCCCAGGCCCAATCGCGAAACACCGGCCAGCATATGCGGCGGCAGCGCGAAGGAGCGCGGAAATAGCAACAGACAAACTGTCGCTTGCTTCTTGCTAGCAGCCACTTGGCGCAGGAGCAAGGGTGCGGCAATGACGCACGATTGTCATATATCCCGGCCAAGCGGAAATGCCGGGCTGGGCGTGAAATTGGGGGAATGGGGATGAAGCTTGCGTTGTTGGCCACGGCTCTGCTGGTTGGTGTGCCCGTGATGGCTCAGCAGACAGCGCAGGCACAGCCACTGACGCTGGAGCGCGTCTATGCTTCACCTTCGCTGGGCGGCCCGCGCCCGCGTGTGCTGAAACTGGCCCCCGATGGCCGGCTGGCGACGTTGCTGAAAAGCCGGCCCAGCGACAAGGACCGATTCGACCTGTGGGCGGTGGACACCGCGACCGGTCAAAGCCGGATGCTGGTCGATTCGGAAAAGCTGTCCAGTGGCGCAGCGCTGTCCGAAGCCGAACGCATGAACCGCGAACGCCGGCGCATTGCCGACGTCAAGGGCATCACCGATTATGCCTGGGCACCCGATGCGAAACGCCTGCTGGTACCGGTGGACGGCGATCTGTGGGTGGCCGCCCTCGATGGCAGCGTCACCCGCCTGACCCAGACGCCGGAAACCGAGACCGATGCCAAGCTGAGCCCCAAGGGCGGCTTTGCCAGCTTCGTGCGCGACGGCCATTTGTTCGTGCAAGCCTTGGCCGGCGGCGACGCGCGCGAAGTGGCCGGGGAAAGCACGCCCAAGGTGAGCTGGGGCGTCGCCGAATTCATCGCGCAGGAAGAGCTGGACCGCTTCGACGGTCACTGGTGGGCGCCGGATGACAGCCGCATCGCCGTGACGCGGGTGGACGAATCTCCGGTGAAGCAGGTGACACGCGCTGCCATCGGTGCCGATGGCACCCGCCTGTTCACCCAGGCCTATCCGGCGGCCGGCACCGCCAATGCCAATGTATCGCTGTGGCTGGTGAACCCGGATGGAACGGGCAAGACCAAGGTTGATCTTGGCCCGTCGGCCGACATCTATGTCGCCCGTGTCGCCTGGGCCGTGAATGGCAAGACGCTGTATGTCCAGCGCCTCACCCGCGATCAGCAGCGGCTCGATATCCTTGCCGTTGATCCGGTCACCGGCGCGTCGCGGGTGCTGGCCAGCGAGACGGCAAAGACCTGGGTCAATATCCATGACAATTTCCGCCCGCTGAAGGACGGTAGCATCCTGTGGGCCAGCGAGCGCGACGGCTATCGCCACCTCTATCGCCTTGCCGGCGGCACAGCGCAGCAACTGACCAGCGGGCGCTGGGCGATAGATGAACTGGTGGGTGTCGATGAAAAGCGCGGCCGGCTGTGGTTCACCGGCTTTGCCGATTCCACGCTGGAAAAGCAGGTCTATGGCCTCGATTTCCGCAAGGCAGGTGCCAGGCCCGTCCGGCTGACCACGCCCGGCGGCTGGCACGAAGCGGTGATGGATGATGCCGGCCAGCGCCTGATCGTCACCAGTTCCACCCCCAGCCAGCCAGCGCAGGTGTGGCTGGGTGACGGGGCCGGCAAGCGGCTGGCGTGGATCGAGGAAAACCGCCTCGATGCCAATCACCCCTATGCGCCCTATCTCGCCAGCCATGTGGTGCCGCAATTCGGCACGCTCACTGCCGCCGATGGCCAGGCGATGGACTGGCGCCTGCTGAAACCCGCTGGCCCCGGCCCGTTCCCGGTGCTGATGCAGGTCTATGGCGGGCCCCATGCGCACAATGTCCACAAGCGCTTCACTGCGCCGATCGAACAGTACCTGGTCGCCAAGGGCTGGGCGGTGTTCCAGCTCGACAATCGCGGCAGCAACAACCGCGGTATGGCGTTTGAGGCGCCGATCTTCCGCGCCATGGGCGGCGTCGAGGTGCAGGACCAGGTGCAGGCGTTGCAATGGATCAAAGCGCAACCCTGGGCCGGCAAGGTGGCGGTCAATGGCTGGTCCTACGGCGGTTACATGGTGCTGAAGCTGCTGGAAGCCGCGCCGGGCGGGTTTGCGGCGGGCATCGCCGGCGCGCCGGTGACACGCTGGGAGCTGTACGACACTGCCTATACCGAGCGTTATCTCGGCAATCCGGTCACGGAACCGGCCGTCTATGCAAGATCAGGCGCGCTGGGTGATACCGGCAAGATCAAGGACCCGCTGCTGCTGATCCACGGCATGGCGGATGACAATGTGGTGTTCGAGAACAGCACCGCGCTGATGACGGCACTGCAACGGGCGAAGACGCCGTTTGATCTGATGGTCTATCCCGGCGCCACCCACGCCACGCCAGGCCTGGAAGTGCACACGTGGATCACGCGGCTGAAGTTCCTGGGACGGACAGTGGCGCCGACAGGGTATTGAGGGAGGGAGGCCGGCGGCAAAGCCGCCGAGTCCGCTGTTGTGGACAAGGAAGTAGGAAGAAAGAGCGTGGCGGAGCCACAATGCCCGCCCCGGACTTGATCCGGGGTCGGACGACACACGAAAAAGGCGACCCGAAGGTCGCCTTTTTTGGTCGCCGGCCGGAGTGCGGCGAGTCTGAAAATAGCGACGCTATTTCCAGCCGCCTTACTCGTAATCGCCACCCATGTTCTGGTTCCGCGGCGGCTGCGCAGCGGTGATGCGCAGGGCTTCGGCCGACGCCGACAGCGAACCGATCACATCGGGCGTGTCATCATCTTCAGCCTGCACACGCTGCATGCCCTGCACCATGGTTTCCTTCAGATCAGCCGGGCGGATCGTCTCTTCGGCGATCTCACGCAGGGCCACGACCGGGTTTTTGTCGCGGTCGCGATCAATGGTCAGCTCTGCGCCAGACGAGATGTTACGGGCGCGATGCGCGGCCAGCAGCACGAGGTCGAACCGGTTGGAAACCTTGTCGACGCAATCTTCAACAGTCACGCGTGCCATAAAGTGGCTCCGGTTTTGAATTGGCGGGAATGGCTCCCCCCTGACGATTCGGGGGCGCAAAGTCAAGGAAATTGGCCTTTCACGATGGTGGCGCGTCTTGACTCTGGGGGCGCACCCCCCTAACGCACCCGCTTCGCATCTGGCCCCGCACCCCGGTGAAGCGGCGGCCCACTCTGGCAACAGGCTTTTGTGGCGAGACCGGGTAGACCCGCCAATCCCGGCAGGTCGTCAAAGCTGAGGTGAACAATGTCAAAGCGTAGCAACGCCAAGTACAAGCTCGATCGCCGCATGGGCGAGAATATCTGGGGCCGTCCGAAGAGCCCGGTCAACAAGCGTGAATATGGCCCCGGCCAGCACGGCCAGCGCCGCAAGGGCAAGGTCAGCGATTTCGGCATCCAGCTGCGCGCCAAGCAGAAGCTGAAGGGCTATTATGGCGACGTGACCGAAAAGCAGTTCCGCAAGGTCTATGCCGAAGCCGTCCGCATGAAGGGCGATACCTCGCAGAACCTGATCGGCCTGCTCGAACAGCGCCTGGACATGGTGATCTATCGCGCGAAGTGGGCACCGACCGTGTTCGCCGCCCGCCAGATCGTCAACCATGGCCACATCTGGCTGAACGGCGTGCGCTGCAACATCGGTTCGGCTCGCGTGAAGCCGGGCGATGTGCTCGAACTGGGCCCGAAGGCTCGCGAAATGGCGCTGGTGCTGGAAGCCCAGAGCCTTTCGGAGCGTGACGTGCCGGAATATGTGTCGGTCGAAGGCAACAAGGCCAGCTATGTGCGCGTGCCGACTCTGGACGAAGTGCCGTACCCGGTGAAGATGGAACCGAACCTGGTCGTCGAATTCTACAGCCGCTGATCGCTCAGCCGGCTTGCATGCAAAAGGGCGGCCCATCGGGCCGCCCTTTTCATTTGCGCAGCAAAGTCCTGCAGGCTGCGCCCCTGCACCCTTGCCCTCACCCCCAATCCCCCCCAAGATCATCGGCTATGCTGCGCCAGTATGAATTGGTGGAACGGGTCAAGGCCTATGATCCCGACGCGGATGAGGATCTCCTCAACCGCGCCTATGTGTTTTCGGTGAAAGCGCATGGCAGCCAGCTGCGCGCCAGTGGTGACCCCTATTTCAGCCACCCGGTCGAGGTGGCCGGCATCCTGACCGACCTGAAACTGGACGACAAGACGATCGCCACCGCGATCCTGCACGACACCATCGAGGACACGGTGGCAACGCAGGAACAGATCGAGCGGCTGTTTGGGGCTGACGTCGCCCGGCTGGTCGATGGCGTCACCAAGCTGTCGAAGATCGAGACGCAGACCGAAAGCGAGCGCCAGGCCGAAAATCTGCGCAAGTTCCTCCTGGCGATGTC
The DNA here is from genome assembly GCA_002280855.1 of Sphingomonadales bacterium 32-65-25. Taxonomy (GTDB): domain Bacteria; phylum Pseudomonadota; class Alphaproteobacteria; order Sphingomonadales; family Sphingomonadaceae; genus Sandarakinorhabdus. The sequence continues at coordinate 51,873 of NCEU01000009.1, forward strand.
CACCGATATCCGCGTGCTGCTGGTGAAGCTGGCAGACCGGCTGCACAACATGCGCACGCTGCACCACATCGCCAAGGAAGAGAAGCGCCGCCGCATCGCCCGCGAGACGATGGACATCTATGCCCCGTTGGCCGAGCGGATTGGCATGTATGGCTTCATGGAGGAGATGCAGGAACTGGCCTTCAGCCATCTGGAGCCGGAAGCCAGCCAGATGATCAGCCAGCGCATGGCGCGGCTGCGCGACACCAGCGGCGCCAACGTCCACCGCATCACCGGGGCGCTGGAAAGGTTGCTAAAATCCAAGGGTATCGCCGCCAGCGTGAGCGGGCGTGAAAAGCGCCCCTACAGCATCTGGCGCAAGATGGCGGCGCGGCAGATGAGCTTCGAACAGCTATCCGACGTGATGGCGTTCCGGGTGATTCTGGATGATGAAAGCGACTGCTATCGCGCGCTCGGCATCGTTCACAGCCGCTGGCCGATGGTGCCCGGCCGTTTCAAGGATTTCATCTCCACACCCAAATCCAATGGTTATCGGTCCTTGCACACCTCGGTGCTGCTGGGCGGCGAGGCGGCGCGCATCGAGGTGCAGATCCGCACCCGCCTGATGCACGAGGAAGCCGAATATGGCGTTGCCGCGCACTGGGCTTACAAGCTGGGCGCCGATGGCGCTCCAGCGCGCGAGGCCTATCCGTGGATCGAAGATCTGCTCGACGTGCTGCAGGATGCGGCGAGCCCGGAAGAACTGCTGGAAAACGCCCGGCTGGCGATGTTCCAGGATCAGGTGTTCGTGTTCACGCCCAAGGGCGAGCTGTACCAACTGCCCGGCGATTCCACCCCGGTGGATTTCGCCTATGCGGTGCACAGCGATTTGGGGGACCGGTGCGTGGGGGCCAAGGTGAACGGCCGCGCCGTGCCGCTGCGCACGAGGCTGGTGAACGGCGATCAGGTCGAGATCCTGAAGGGCAAGGTGAAATCGCCTGATCCGGCGTGGGAGGCATTTGTGGCCAGCGCCAAGGCCCGCGCCGCCATCCGCCGCCATGTGCGCCACAAGCGCCGCGAGGAATTGCTGGCGATGGGGTCGAAGCTGCTGGATGCGGTGGCGGGCCGGCTGAACGTGACCTTGAACGACGAGATCACGGGGCCGGCCCTGGGCCGGCTGAAGCTGCATGATCGGCCCGCCCTGCAGCTGGCGATGGCGGAAAACCGACTGTCCGACGATCAGGTCGCCGAAGCCCTGGTGCCTGGTGCCCGCCCCAGCCGGCCGCGCGGCGCCAAGGCCAAGGCGGCGGCGAGCATCTCCATCGAAGGGTTGACCCCGGGTGTCGGCTTCCTGCTGTGCGATCATTGCCGGCCGGTACCGGGCGATCGCATTGTTGGCGTGCGCGCGCCCGATGGGCCGATTTCGGTGCATGTGATCGATTGCGACCATCTGGCCGATGAAAGCGGCGAGTGGCTGGATGTGAGATGGGGCGCCGAAACCGCCGGTGCCGCGGCGCGCATCGCGGTTGTGGTGCACAACCAGCCGGGCGCGCTGGCCAGTCTGGCCGCCAGCATCGCGGCCCACAATGCCAATATCGTCGGGCTGGCGCTGAAACACCGGGATCGCGAATTCCACACCGACATCGTTGATATCGAGGTTGAAAGCGTGGGCCATCTCGCCACCATCCTGGCCGCCCTGCGCCAGGTGAAGGCAGTGGTCTCGGCCGACAGGGTGCGGTTGTAAGGCCGCTTGCGTCGCCATCGGCGCACTGCCAATGCGAGCGCGACTGGAGTGAAAACGATGACTGATGATGACGTATTGGCCGAATTCCGCGCGGCCGAAGCGCTGCTGGAAGGGCATTTCATCCTGTCATCGAGCCTGCGCAGCCCGCGTTACCTGCAATGCGCGCGCGTGTTGATGAGCCCGGCGCGGGCCGAGCGGCTGGCGCAGGCGCTGGCCGCGAAGATCCCGGCCGACGTGAAGGCGCTCGTCACCGCCGTGATCGCCCCGGCCATGGGCGGCCTGATCTGCGGCTATGAACTGGCCCGCGTATTGGGTGTGGATTCGATGTTCGTCGAACGGCCGACCGGCACGTTCGAACTGCGTCGCGGGTTCCGGCTGGAGCCAGGGCAGCAGGTGCTGCTGATGGAAGATGTCGTGACCACCGGGCTGTCGAGCCGCGAAGCGATTGCGGCCATCGCAGCAGCCGGCGGCGAGGTGATCCATGCCGCCTCGCTCGTCGATCGCTCCAACGGCAAAGCCGATCTGGGCGTGCCGTTCACGCCGCTGATCCGGCTGGATGTGCCGAGCTACCAGCCCGACGCGCTGCCGCCCGAGCTTGAGGCCATTCCCGCCATCAAGCCGGGCAGCCGCGCGGCATGATTCCGCTGATCGCCATGATCGCGGCCTTCTATGGACCAGAACCAGCCGGCAGGGTCGCCGAAACGGCGGATATGGCCGGTTTCGCTGGCATCGTGCTGCTGTCGGAAGGCGGCAAGGTCAGCCTCGAAAAGGGCTTTGGCACGAAGGTGCCGCAGCGCATGGTCCGCGCCCGCACGCCATCCGATTTCCTGCCAGGCGACAGCTGGCGCTGGGCATCGGTGACCAAGCAGATCACCGCCACCATCGCGATGCAGGACGTCGCGGCCGGCCGGCTTGAACTGGATGCGCCGATCACCCGCTATCTGCCGGCCTTCAAGGGAGCGACCGGCAAACGCATCACGGTTGGTATGCTGCTGGGTCACACATCGGGCCTGCCTGACAGCAATGCCGGCGACGGCATTGCCTTCCGCCCGGGCGCACGGGTGCTGCCCGATGCCGTATGCGCCGGCGCAGTGCGCGATCAGCCGGGCAAGAGCTTCAACTACGACAATTGCGATTACATCATCGCCGGCCGCGTGCTCGAAGTGGTGAACCGCAAGCCCTATGCGCAGCTGCTCACCGAACGCATCACGAAACCGCTGGGCATGACCAGCGTGCGCATCGCCGGGCCGCATGTCGCCGGGCTGGGCGAAGCGCCGGTGAATCTGGCGGCTTATGGGGCTGCCGGCGCCATCACCGGCACCATCCGCGATCTGTGGCGCTTCGATCAGGCGCTGATCAATGGCAAGCTGCTGCCGGCCACTGCCCGCGCCAAGATGTGGGAGGGCCGCCCGCAATATGGCTACGCCGCGCTCGGCCAATGGGCTTATGACGTGAAGCTGCGCGGGTGCGAGGCTTCGCAGCGCATCATCGAACGGCGCGGGGCCATTGGCGGTGTGCAGGTGCGTAACTATATGCTGCCCGAACGCAACATCGTGCTGATTGCCATGACCAACCGCGACAAGACTGACTTCGGCGAATTGTGGCAGAGCGCCGGTTTGGGCTATGAACTGCTCAGCGCAGCCGCCTGCAAGGCCGTCGACGCATGACGGTTCACCTCCGCCCCAACCACCTGCGCCTTGGCGTCAACATCGATCATGTCGCCACCATCCGCAACGCGCGTGGCGGCCTGCATCCCTGCCCCTTGCGCGCCGCGGACGTGGCGGCCGCCGCCGGCGCCGACGGCATCACCATCCATCTGCGCGAAGATCGCCGCCACATCACCGATGCTGATTTGATCCGGCTGAGCGGCGCCATCTCGTTGCCGATCAACCTCGAAATGGCGGCGACCGATGAAATGCTGGCCATCGCGCTGGCCCACAAGCCCCACGCCGCCTGCATCGTTCCGGAACGCCGCGCCGAACGCACCACCGAAGGCGGGCTGGATGCTGCCGGCCAGCACAACACGCTGCAGCCGATCGTGGCGCGGCTGCAGGATGCCGGCATTCGCGTCTCGCTGTTCATCGCGCCCGATGCGCGTCAACTCGAAGCGGCTGCCCGGCTGGGCGTGCCGGTGGTGGAGCTGCACACCGGGCCTTATGCGCATGCGGAAACGCCAGATGAGATCGAGCGCGAACTCGCGCGCCTGACCCGCGCGGCCGAAACCGGCGCCGCGCTGGGCCTGGAAATGCACGCCGGCCATGGCCTCACCTATGACAATGTCTTGCCCGTCGCGGCGCTGCCGCAGCTGGCCGAACTCAACATCGGCCATTTCCTGATCGGTGAAGCGGTGTTCGTCGGCCTCGACGCCGCCATCCGTCGGATGCGGGGCCTGATGGATGAGGCGCGGCAGGACTCTGGCGCTTGAGCAGCCTGATGATCCCATCCGGCCTGGCGCTGATCGGTCTGGGTTCCGATCTGTGCAACATCGAACGCATCGCCAACAGCATCGATCGCTTTGGCGACCGTTTCATCAATCGCATCTTCACCGAAACCGAACAGGCCAAGGCCAACCGGCGCGAACTGACCCGCGCCGCCACCTTCGCCAAACGGTTCGCCGCCAAGGAAGCCTGTGCCAAGGCGCTGGGCACCGGATTTCGCCACGGCGTGTTCTGGCGCGACATGGGCGTGGTCAACCTGCCCAGCGGTCAGCCCACCCTGCAGCTTTCGGGCGGCGCGGCGGCAAGGCTGGCACAAATCACGCCCAGCGGGCATAAGGCGGCGATTCATCTGACGATGACCGACGACCATCCGTGGGCGCAGGCCATCGTGCTGATCACCGTGGGTGTGGAATGAGCGAAGCTGTGGCGACCAAGAAGAAGATCAATTGGGCGGAGGAAGCCTGGCAGCTGTTCCTGCTGGCGCTGGCCGTTCTCGCCGTCCACACGGCGGTGGCCAAGCCCTTCTATATCCCGTCCGGTTCCATGCTGCCCGGGCTCCTCGTGGGCGATCGGCTGATCGTGTCGAAATATCCTTATGGCTATTCCTATCTGTCACCGTCGCTCAACATCCTGCCCAAGACGGATGGCCGGCTGTTCGGCAGCCTGCCGGAACGCGGCGATATCGTGGTGCTGAAATCGCCGATCGCCCAGGATGACTGGATCAAGCGGGTGATCGGCCTGCCCGGCGACACGGTGCAGATGAAGGATGGCCAGTTGTGGCTGAACGGCCAACCGGTGCCCAAGTTGAAGCTGGCCGATACGGTGATGAAGGTGACGCCCAACAGCGATTGCGCCACCATGATCGATGCGCAATATCGGGTGATCACGCCCGATGGCACCGCCGAATGCCATCTGCCCACCTATCGCGAAACGCTGCCGGGCGGCCGCACCTATACCGTGCTCGATCTCGCCAACCTGCCGCAGGACAACACCGAACCGGTGATCGTGCCGGAAGGCCATGTGTTCCTGATGGGCGACAACCGCGACAATAGCGAAGACAGCCGCTTCCCCGCCGAAGTGGGTGGGCTGGGCCTGTTGCCGGTGGAAAATATCGTTGGCCGCGCCGAATTCACCACCTTCAGCCTGGATGGTTCGACCAGCCTGAACCCGGTGACCTGGGTGACAGCCCTTCGTGACCGCTGGTTCCTGTCGCTGCGCGACAATTGAGCCTCGAACCGCTGGAAAAGAGGGCCTCCGGCGGGCAGGCCTGAGGCCTGCACCCATTTTTTTTTACGATCCAAATGCTCTGCGCTTGTCGCTTGGCGTGTGCCAGACGAAAGCGGGTCCAGGGCCTCAGGCCCTGGCCGCCGGAGGCATCTCTGCCTGGCCCTGTTATTGCGCCGGCTTCACCGCCAGCAGTTCGATATCGAATTCCAGCACAGCACCGGGCGGAATCACGCCGCCGGCGCCCTGGCTGCCATAGGCAAGCTGCGGCGGCACCACGAAGTGATATTTGGAACCAACCGTCATCAGCTGCACGCCTTCGGTCCAGCCGGGGATGACCTGATCGAGCGGGAAAGCCGCCGGCTGACCGCGCTGGTAGCTCGAATCGAACACGGTGCCGTCGATCAGCTTGCCTTCATAATGCACCAGCACCGTGTCCTTGGCGGCGGGCTTGGGGCCCTGGCCCGCGCGAATCACCTGATATTGCAGGCCTGATGCGGTGGTGATCACGCCGGGCTTGCTCTTGTTGGCGGCCATATACTGCACATCGGCGGTGCGCACGGCGGCCACCTGACTCTGGGTGCCGGTATAGACCAGCACGCCAACCACGCCGATCACGACGGCGCCCGCCGCCAACCACTTGCCGATACCGATACCGCCGGCGTTGCTTGCCTGACCTGACATGATGACCTCGAAACCCGAAAAGACTGGCGCCTAAATGGCGGGGGCCGGGCAGAGGGTCAACCCTGCCCGGCCCCCGGCCTTGATCACGATATGAGCGTCTTACTTGACGCCGTCACGTTCCATGCGCTTGCGGTCCATCTTGCGGGCGCGGCGCACGGCGGCAGCCTTTTCACGAGCGCGCTTTTCCGACGGCTTTTCGTAATGCCGGCGCAGCTTCATTTCGCGGTAAACGCCTTCGCGCTGCAGCTTCTTCTTCAGGGCGCGAAGGGCCTGATCGACGTTGTTATCGCGAACCAGAATTTGCATGAGGTGCCGTCACTCCATTTTCAGTCGGGGGCAGCGGCCCCATATTCGGGTTTGTTCTAGAAATACGGATGGTCACCGAGTCGCCCCGATGACAGAGGCGTGGCCGATAGCAGATGCCCGATGGGCCTGCAAGCGGGGCGGCAAGCGAGGCTGGCCCCGCGACGCAATATCGACTGTGAAGCGCCGCCCGGCCACGCTATGAAGATCGCCATGACGCAGGACATCCCGCTGGCCGAACTGGCCCCCCGCCTGGTGCAGGCAATGCTGCCGCACGTGCCCTATGACGGCTGGAGCGAAACCGCGCTGGCCGCTGCCGCACGGGACGCCGGCATCGATGCCGACATCGCCACGCTGGCGCTGCCCAATGCCGAAGCCATGCTCACCGCCTGGACCACCTTGGTGAATGCGAACATGGCCGAAGCCATGGCAAGCGCGCACAATCTGAAGATTCGGGACCGCATCCGCATGGCGCTGGTGACACGGCTTGAAACCGGTGACCGCGAAGTGACCCGCCGCGCGCTCAATCTGCTCGCTCAGCCGCAACACGCCGCGCTGTCGGCCAAGCTGCTGTGGCAGGCCGCCGATGCGATGTGGCGCGCCGCCGGCGATACCGCGACCGATTATAATCACTACACCAAGCGGCTGATCCTTTCCGGCATCTATTCCGCCACACTGTTGCACTGGACACAGGATGATTCGGAGGATTTCGCCGCCACGCGCGCCTTCATCGATCGCCGCATCGATGGCGTGATGCGCTTTGAAAAGGCCAAGGCGAAATTGACCGGCGCCATGGGCAAGCTGCCCGATCCGGCGCGCTTCCTCGGCCGCCTGCGCTACCCGGCGGTTTAACGCTGGCGCCCCGCGCGCAATATTGATAACGGTTCGCAACTTTCCGCGACCGGACCCTCCGCTTGACCAAAGATGCCCTTCATCGCCCGATCGACGCGCTGGCCGTGGGCGAAGTGGCGTTGATTGCCGCCATTGATCGCGCCGGGCTGGATCCCGGCACGGCGCAGCGCCTGTGCGAACTCGGCTTTGATGAAGGCGTCGACGTGGAGATCTTGCACCGCGCCCCGTTCGGCGGTGATCCGCTGGCGGTGCGGGTAGGCAACATGGTGGTGGCGCTGCGCCGCGACATGGCCCGCCTGATCGAGGTGGAACCATGAACGCGCCCGTGTCCATCACGCGCCAACCGGTGGTGGCGCTGGTCGGCAATCCCAATGCCGGCAAGACCAGCCTGTTCAACGCGCTCACCGGCAGCCGGCAGAAGGTGGGCAATTATCCCGGCGTCACCGTGGAACGCAAAGCCGGCCGCCTCGCCCTGCCCGATGGCCGCAGCGCCGAACTGATCGATCTGCCCGGCACCTACAGCCTGACCCCACGCTCCCCCGATGAAGCTGTGACCCGCGATGCCATCTTCGGCCGCATCGCTGGCGAACGGCCGCTGGATGCGATCGTGGCGGTGGTGGATGCCACCAACTTGCGCAACCATCTGCGTTTCGTGCTGGAATTGAAGGCGCTGGGCCTGCCGCTGGTGGTGGCGCTGAACATGATCGATCTCGCCAAGCGCGATGGCATCGGCATCGATTCGGCCCGGCTGGGCGCCCTGCTCGATCTGCCGGTGGTGGAAACCGTGGCGGTGCGCCGCCGCGGCCTCGAAGCACTGGGTGCCGCACTCGCGGCCCGCATCGGCGACACGCCGCCCGCCCTGCCGCAGGAGCGACCCAGCGACGTGCGCGCCCTGCAGAAACAGGCCCGTCAACTGGCCGCCACAGTGCAAACCAACACCGGCAGCGCCAGGGCCTGGTCGCAGCGCATCGATGCCGTGGTGCTGCATCCGCTGGCCGGCCCACTGCTGCTCGCCGCCATATTGTTCTTCATATTCCAGGCGGTGTTCAGTTGGGCCGAGGCGCCGATGGGCTGGATCGAAGCCGGGGTGGCCGCACTGCAGGCCGAACTGGCCGCCGCCCTGCCCGAAGGCTGGTTCCTCTCCCTGCTCAACGATGGCGTGCTCGCAGGGGTGGGCGCGGTGGTGGTGTTCCTGCCGCAGATCCTGATCCTGTTCCTGTTCATCATCACGCTGGAACAGACTGGTTACATGACCCGCGCCGCCTTCCTGATGGACCGGCTGATGGCGCGCGTCGGCCTCAACGGCCGCGCCTTCATTCCGCTGCTCTCGAGCTTTGCCTGCGCCATTCCCGGCATCATGGCCACCCGCACCATCGATTCGCCGCGCGACCGGCTCACCACCATATTGATCGCGCCGCTGATGACCTGTTCGGCCCGCCTGCCGGTCTATGCCGTGGTGATCGGCGCCTTCATCCCGGCCCGCGATGTCGGCCCCTTCGGCTTGCAGGGCCTGGTGTTGTTCGCGCTCTATCTGGCCGGCATATTGGGCGCACTGGTCGCCGCCTTTGCCCTGCGCCGCACCGTCACCAAGGGCGCGGCACCGCCATTCCTGATGGAGATGCCGAAATATCAGTGGCCGGCGCTGCGCGATGTTGGCCTTGGCCTCTATGGCCGCGCCACCGCCTTCCTGCAGCGCGCCGGCACAATCATCCTGGCTTCCACCATCGTGCTGTGGGCCATGGCCAGCTGGCCGCAGCCGCCGGTTGGGGGCACCAAGCCGCCCATTGAGTATAGCCTCGCCGGCAAGATCGGGGCGGCGCTGGAGCCGATCTTCGCCCCCATCGGCTTCAACAAGGAAATCGTCATCGCGCTGGTGCCCGGCATGGCGGCGCGCGAAGTGGCGGTGTCGGCGCTGGGCACCGTCTATGCCCTCAACGATGTTTCCGAAGACAATGCCGGCAGCCTGATCGAGCGGTTGCGCAGCGCCTGGCCGCTGCCCACGGCGCTGGCCTTCCTGGCCTGGTTCGTGTTCGCGCCGCAGTGTATTTCAACGCTGGCCATCACCCGCCGCGAAACCGCCAGCTGGCGCTGGCCAATCTTCATGTTCAGCTATCTGTTCGCTGCAGCCTATGTAGCGGCCGGCATCACTTACCATCTGGCGCTGGCTGCGGGGCTTTGAGCGCCAGGCGCACGCCCAACCCCAAGGCCAGCATCCCGAAACTGATCGCGCTGCCCGTCCAGCCGACATAGCGCAGCGAGCTTTGCAGCACGAACAGGCAGCCGCCGGTAAAGACCAGCGGCACCAGCGGATAGAGCGGCACCAGGAACGGCCGCTCCACTTGCGGCAGGCGGCGGCGCAGGATGATAAGCGCCGGGCCGGTGAGCGACAGGAACAGCCAGAACACCGGCGACAGGAAATCCACCATCTGGGCAAAGCCGGTGGACAGCGACCCCCACGCGACCAGGCACAGCGAGACCGCGCACTGCACCCAGATCGCCCGGCGCGGCACGCCTGCCACCTCGTCCCACGCGGCCAGCCGGCCCAGCGCCGGTTCATCGCCGGCCACGGCATAGAGCGTGCGGCCGCCAACGATCACCAGCGCGTTGACGATCGCCAGCGCCGCAATGCCGACGAAGATCACCATCGTCACCTGCCCGGCCTGCCCGAAGGCGATGGCCATCAGTTGCGCCGCTGGTGCCGCACTCGCCGCCAGGCCAGCGCCGCCCAGGCCGGTGAGATAGGCCCAATTGGCCAGTAAATAGAGCGCGGTGACCACGCTCATGCCGCCTACCATCGCCAGCGTCATGTCGCGCGGGCGGCGCACTTCGGCCGACAATGTCGCGGCATCGTTGAAGCCGCCAAAGGCCAGCATCACAAACACCATCGCTTGCCCGAACGCCGCGGCGCCAAACGGCTGCGGCACCGGCGTGGGGGTGAGCGGCGGCGTGCCGGACGCGATCAGGCTGGCGGAAGCGATACCCAGCACCAGCAGCGCCAGCACATCGGCCGTCACCAGCACGATCTGGCCGCCCGTCGATCGCTTGACCCCGGCAAGATTGAGCCCGGTGAGCACGACAATCGCCAGCCCTGCCACGCCGCCACGCGCCAGCCCCGAAAGCGGCACCAGTTCCGCCAGATAATCCGCCGCCACAAATGCCAGCATGGCAGCCGAGGCGGAGAAGATCACCGCAAAGCGCGACCAGGCAAAGAGGAACGCCACCAGTGGGCCATAGGCAAGTTTCAAGAAGCGATAGTCACCGCCCGGATGCGGAAAGGCGCTGGCCAGCTCCGCATAAACCAGCGCGCCGCACAGCGCGAACAGCCCGCCCAGGCCCCACGCAGCCAGCACCAGCGTGTCATTCTGCAGATTGGCCGCGACCAGGCTGGCCGAGCGGAAGATGCCCGCCCCGACCACCATGCCGACGACAACGGAGGCGGCGGCGAACGGCCCTAAGACACGGCGGGGAGCGGTGGCGGTCATGCCGCAACGTGGCGGAGAGGTAAGCCGGCAGCAAGGGGCACTTTTTCCCTCTCCCCTTGCGGGAGAGGGCGAGAGACGCCAAAGGCGGCCCGGGGTGAGGGGTTACTCAAGTGGCCGTAGGCGGCACCCCTCACCCCGCTGCGCTGGCGCGCGAGTCGCCCTCTCCCGCAGGGGGAGAGGGGATCAACGCCGCCCGGCAAAGAAGTCCTTCAACAGCGCCACGCTTTCCGCTTCCGCCACGCCGGCCACCACGTCGGGCCGATGATGCGCCTGGGGATGGCTGAACACGCGGGCACCATGCTCGACCCCGCCGGACTTCGGATCGGACGCGCCATAGACCACCCGCTCCAGCCGCGCCGCCGCAATGGCCGCTGCACACATGGCGCACGGCTCCAGCGTGACGGTGAGCGTGCAGCCCAGCAGCCGTTCGCTGCCCAGCGCCGCACAGGCGGCACGGATCGCCAGCATCTCGGCATGGGCCGTCGGGTCGTTGAGCTCGCGGGTGCGGTTGCCAGCCTGCGCCAACACCTGGCCCGCCGCGTCGGTGATCACTGCGCCCACCGGCACTTCGCCGCGCGCGGCGGCCGCGCGGGCTTCATCGAGCGCGCATGCCATCGCTTTGGAGGGGGGAAAGGCCATGCACAGCCTCTAGCGGCAAGCGGCGCTGCGGCCTAGTCTGGCGCGCATGAGCATGCACCCCGTCACCCCAGAGGCCCTCGCCATCACCCGCACCACCGCGGAGCAGTATCATGCGCTTTACGCACAGAGCCTGACTGATCCCGATGGCTTCTGGCGCAACCAGATCGGGCGGCTCGATTGGTACAAGGCGCCCACCACCATGGGCAACTGGCGCTGGGACCCGGTGGAGATCAAGTGGTTCGAAGATGGTGTGATCAACGCCAGCTGGAACTGCCTCGACCGCTGGGCAGACGCTGACCCCAAGCGCACTGCCATCATCTGGGAAGCCGACGATCCCAAGGCTGAAGGCCGCCGGATCAGCTATGGCGAGTTGCGCGAAGAGGTGGCGCGCATGGCCAATGCACTGGTGGCGCTGGGCGTCGACAAGGGCGACTGCGTCACCATCTACATGCCGATGATCCCCGAAGCCGCGATGGCCATGCTGGCCTGCGCCCGCATCGGCGCCGTTCACTCGGTGGTGTTCGGCGGCTTCTCGGCCGAAAGCCTCGCCGGCCGCATCGAAGACGCGCAAAGCCGCTTCATCATCACAGCTGACGAAGGCCGGCGTGGCGGCAAGCCCATTCCCTTGAAAGCCATCGCCGACCAAGCCTGCGATAAGGCCGAAGTCGCCGGCGTCAACGTCGAAGCCATGCTGGTCATCCGCCACACCGGCGGCCGAGTCGCCATGGTGGAAGACCGCGACCATTGGTGGCACGACATCCGCGCCGACGTGCCGGACACCTGCACGCCGGAACCGATGAACGCCGAAGATCCGCTGTTCATCCTCTACACCAGCGGCTCCACCGGCAAACCCAAGGGCGTTCTGCATTCCACGGCCGGCTATCTGCTGTGGGCCAATCTCACCTTTGAAACCGTGTTCGATTATCGCGCCGGCGAAACCTTCTGGTGCACGGCCGATGTCGGCTGGGTCACCGGCCACAGTTACATCGTCTATGGCCCGCTGTCCGCCGGAGCCACCGTGCTGATGTTCGAAGGCATCCCCAGCTTCCCGGCCAACGACCGGTTCTGGCAGGTGATCGACAAGCACAAGGTCAACATCTTCTACACCGCGCCCACCGCCCTGCGCGCCATCATGCGCGACGGCGATGAGCCGGTGAACCGTCACGACCTGTCCAGCTTGCGCCTGCTCGGCACGGTGGGTGAGCCGATCAACCCGGAAGCCTGGAACTGGTATCACCGCGTCGTCGGCAAGGAGAAGCTGCCGATCGTCGATACCTGGTGGCAGACCGAAACCGGCGGCGCGCTGATCACCCCGCTGCCCGGCGCCACGCCGCTGAAGCCCGGCAGCGCATCCTGGCCGTTCTTCGGCATCGAGCCGGCGCTGGTGGAGGCCGATGGCACCATCATCGCGTGGACACCAGGCCAGGAAATCAGCGGCAATCTTGTGCTGCTCAAGAGCTGGCCCGGCCAGGCGCGCACGGTGTTCGGTGATCACGAACGCTTCACCCAAACCTATTTCACCACCTATCGCGGCCGCTATTTCACCGGCGACGGCGCCCGCCGCGATGCCGATGGCTATTGGTGGATCACCGGCCGCGTGGACGATGTCATCAACGTCTCCGGCCACCGCATGGGCACCGCCGAGGTCGAATCAGCGCTGGTCGCACACCCACACGTGGCCGAAGCCGCCGTCGTCGGCTTCCCGCACGACGTGAAGGGCCAGGGCATCTATGCCTATGTGACGCTCAACCTCGGCGTGGAGGCCAGCCCAGACCTGGTGGCCGCCCTGAAAGCCACTGTGCGCGCCGAGATCGGCGGCATCGCGATTCCCGACCATATCCACCTGACGCCGGCCCTGCCCAAAACCCGCAGCGGCAAGATCATGCGCCGCATCCTGCGCAAGATCGCCGAGAACGAACATGGCAGTCTGGGCGACACGTCGACGCTGGCCGATCCGTCGGTGGTCGATGCGTTGGTCGAAGGCCGGCTCAACCGCTAGCGGAGTTTGTTGCGAACAATTCGCATTTTCTCCTTGCCTCCTGCGAGTCAATCGCAATAAGAAGCGATATTGATAGTCATTCGCAGGATTTCATGATGCGTGTTGCTTTGCTTCTGTCGTCGACCCTTCTCTTCGCTCTGCCCGGTGCCGCTCAGGCCGAAACGATGGACGATGATGCCGGCACCATTGTGGTCACCGGCCAGCGGGAAGCCCCGTATCGTGCCAGCAGCATCAGTTCTGCCACCCGCACCGAAACGCCGCTGCTCGATGTGCCGCAGGCCATCACCGTGCTCACCAAACAGCGGCTGGACGATCAGGCGATTCTGTCCGTGCAGGAGGCGCTGCGCTTTGTGCCGGGTGCTGTCGGCGCGCAGGGCGAAGGCAATCGCGATCAGATCGTGCTGCGCGGCAACAGCAGCACTGCCGATTTCTTCGTCGATGGTGTGCGCGACGACGTCCAGTATTTCCGCGACTTCTACAATCTGGATCGGCTGGAGATCCTGCGCGGTGCTAACGCCATGATCTTCGGGCGCGGTGGTGGCGGCGGCGTCATCAACCGCGTCACCAAGACGCCCGATCTTGCCGCGCAGCTGATTGCCGCCGATGCCGCGGTCGATACGTGGGGCAGCTGGCGCGTCGCCGCCGATCTCAACCAGCCGCTGGCCACCGGCATCGCCGCCCGCCTCAATGGCTTTTATGAAGAAGCCAGCAATCACCGTGATTTCTATGGCCTGACGCGCTGGGCAGTGAACCCCACGCTCGGCCTTGATCTGGGCGGCCGCGGCAACCTGGTGCTGGGGTATGAACATGCTGCGGATGATCGCACGGCCGATCGCGGCATCCCCTCGCAAGCTGGCCGGCCGGCGCCGGTCTCGCGCAATCTCTTCGTGGGCGATCCGGCGCTCAATCGCAGCCGTGTGGATGTCGATGCGCTGTCGCTGGCCGCCGATTACCGCTTGGCCGACAGCCTCACCCTGCGCCACCGCACGCGCTGGGCCGATTACGACAAGATCTACACCAACATCTTCCCCGTCACGCCGCTGGCCGCCGATGGCCGCACCGGCGTGGAGGCCTATGCCGACCCCACGCGCCGCCACAATCTGTTCAGCCAGACCGACCTGAACTGGAAAACCGCGATCGCCGGCACCCAGCACAATATCCTCGCCGGCTTCGAACTGGGCCGGCAGGTGACGCGCAACCAGCGCATCAACGGCTTCTTCGATGGCATCATTCCGGGCGCCACACGCGCCTTCGTCACCCTGGCCGACAGCGCCCGCCCGCCGCTGGCGACCTTCCGCGCCGGGCCGGGCAACCGCTCCATCCGCGCCCAGGCCGAGGTGGCCGCGCTGTTCGTGCAGGACCAGGTGAAGATCGGTGATCATGTCGAGCTGCTCGGCGGCCTGCGCTATGACCGTTTCGAACTTGCCGTGGACAATCTGTTCTCCGGCGCTCGCTTTGCCCGCGTTGATCACCTGTGGTCGCCCCGCTTGGGCCTGGTGGTGAAACCGGTGGTCAATGCGTCCCTCTATGCCAGCTTCAGCCGGTCCTACCTGCCGCAATCGGGTGACCAGTTCACCAGCCTTGATGCCAGCCTGGCCGCGCTGGAACCGGAAGGCTTCCTCAACCGCGAAATCGGCGCCAAGTGGGACATCACGCCCACGCTGAACATCAACGTCGCGGCCTATGTGCTCGAACGCACCAACACGCGCGCGCCCGGCGCCGTGGCCGGCACGGTTGAGCTGACCGGCCGCCAGCGCAGCCGCGGCATCGAACTTGGCCTGGATGGCCAGATTGCCAAATGGTGGCAGGTGCAGGCCGGCCTTGCTGTGCAGAGCGCCCGCATCACCAGCACCACCAGCGCCGCACCCGCCGGCCGCCATGTGCCGCTGGTGCCGGAATTCCAGGCCAGCCTGTGGCAGCGCTTCCAAATCGCCGAGCCGGTGGGCGTGGGCGTCGGCATCCTGCACCAGGGCGCCAGCTTCACCAGCATCAGCAACGCGGTGCGGTTGCCGGCCTATACGCGGGTGGATGGCGCCGTGTTCGTGACGCTGGCCAAGGGCGTGAGCGCGCAGCTCAATGTCGAAAACATCTTCAACAAAGGCTATTTCCCGACCGCGCACACCGACAACAATATCAGCACCGGTACACCGCGCACTGCCCGGCTGACGATCAGGACGAGCTTCTGAGGCGTTCCCACAGGCCCACCGGTTCGGCCTTGTAGGTGGCTTCGCCAAAGATGCTGAAGCCGCAGCGGCGGGCAACCGAGATGCTGGTGGCGTTGGCCGGGTTGATCATGGCGACAGTGCGATCGAAGCGCGTATCCGCCCATTCCAGCGCACAGGCCACGGCCTCGCTGGCATAGCCTTGTCCCTGCGCTTCGGGATGAAAGGCCCAGGCCGCTTCGGGGCAACCAAAGGGTTCCACCCCGGTGCGCTCAGCGTGCAGGAAGCCAACGTCGCCCAAGTGAATATCTTCCCCCGGCCGCGTCACGGCCCACATGCCATAGCCCATCACCTGCCAGTGGCCGGCATAGCGCAGCAGCCGGTTCCAGCTGTCTTCCCGGTTGAACGGCTTGCCGCCAAAATGCGTGACCACCACCGGGTGCGACCACAGTGAGACCAGACGATCGAAATCCGCCAGCCGGTGTGGACGCAGCAGCAGCCGTTCGGACGAGAGGACGGGACGTTCGGTCATGGCGCTTAGCATAGGCACAGGCCATGCCAACTTCCAGTAACCGCTTTATGACAGGCTGTTGCAGGCGGGGGCCAGCGTGATAGCCCTTGCGGCGTGATCCGCCTTGCCCGCCTCACCGACCTGCCATTGCTGCCGAGCATCGAGTCTTCGGCGGCGACGCTGTTCGCTGGCACGGCCATGGCGCATGTGGTGGACGGCGCGACGACACCGGCAAAGGCGCTCGCGGCCGGGTTGGAGGCACGCAGCCTGTGGGTGGCAGAAGCGCACCAGCCCTGCGGGTTCCTGCTGGCCGCTGCCACTGCGGGTTGGCTGCACATCCAGGAATTGTCGGTGGCGCGGGATGCCCAGGGCAAAGGGCTGGGCGCAGCCTTGCTCCTTGCCGCGATTACGGCCGCGCCCGCACTCGGGTGCACGCGGCTGTCACTCACCACCGATCGCTGGCTGGCGTGGAACGCGCCCTTTTATGCCCGGCACGGTTTTGCCGAAGTGGCAGCCCACGATCCGGCGTTGCCCGATTGGTTGGCAGGATTGCCGGCGCACGCCGCTGCCGGCGGGCTTGATCCGGCGCGCCGTTGCATCATGGTGCGCAGCGCATGACCGATCTGGAACATCTTGCCCTGTGGCTGCCCGCGCAGGGCCTTGCACTCGCACCCGGCGCACGGCTTGAGCGGCTGGGCGGCGGCATCGCCAACCGCAATGAAGGCGTGATGCTGGCCAGTGGTCCGGCCGTGCTGCGCCGCCCGCCGCCGGGGCAGCTTGCCGCCGGTGCCAGCGACATGGCCCGCGAAGCCAAGGTGCTGGCCGCACTCGCGCCGCATTTCCCGCTGGTCCCGCACCTGATCGCCTTTTGCGCCGACGAGGCGGTGTTGGGCACGAAATTCCAGCTGATCGAACGGCGCGACGGCGTGGCGATTGCCGGCACGCTGCCGCCCGAGGCCGGCGACGGGCTGGCGCTGGTGGAAACGACGTTGCAGGCCATGGCGGCGCTGCATGCGCTCAATCCGGCCACCGTGGGCCTGGACGATCTCGGCAAGCCGGAAGGCTTTTACCCCCGCCAGTTGAAAGGCTGGACGAACCGCGCCGAGGCGGTGTGGCCCGATGGCCTGCCGGCACACGTGGCCGCGCTCATCGCCGCATTGGCCGCCGCCGTCCCGCCCGAAACTGGCGCCCCCGTGCTGCTGCATATGGATCTGAAGCCCGACAATCTGCTCGTCGATCCCGCCACAGCCCAAGCGCGCGCCATGATCGATTGGGACATGGCGACCCGCGGGCCGCGGGCTTTCGATCTGGCCGTGCTGCTCTCCTACTGGATCGAGCCGGGCGATCCCGGTGATGTGAAGCCCTTGCAGGCCGTGCCCTCGCTCACGCCGGGCTGGCCCGGCCGGGCACAAGTGGCGGCGCGCTATGCCACGATCAGCGGGCACGACCCCGGCGACCTCGTCTGGCCCATCGCGCTCGCCCGTTTGCGGCTGGCGGTGGCGTGGATGCAGCTTTACCGAAAATGGCAGCGCGGCGAGATGGACGGCACGCGCTATGCAGGCTTCGAGACATTGGCGCTGGCGATCATCGCCCATGCGCTGGCGCAATATCAGAAAGGTGCCTTGTGACCGATTTCACCCTGCCCGAAGCGACCAAGGCGCTGGCCCGCCGCACCCGCCAGTTCGTGATCGACAAGATCATCCCGTTCGAGCGTGACCCGCGCCTGACCCAGCACGGCCCCACCGACGATCTGCGCGCCGAACTGGTGGCGCTGGCCAAGGCCGAGGGCCTGCTCACCCCGCAAGCGCCGACCGAACTGGGCGGCATGGGTTTCGATCACGCAACGCAAGCCGCGGTGTTCGAAGCCGCCGGCTGGTCCACGCTCGGCCCGGTCGCGATGAACTGCGCCGCGCCGGACGAAGGCAATATGTATCTCCTCTCCCGCATCGCCCGGCCTGATCAGGTGAAGCAGTTCCTTGCCCCCATGATCAGCGGCGAGCGCCGCAGCGTCTTCGCCATGACCGAGCCCGATGGCGCCGGCAGCGATCCCGGTCAGCTCAAGACCAAGGCGGTGTTCAACGGCAACGACTATGAGATTTCCGGCCTGAAATGGCTGATCACCGGGGCGAACGGCGCCAAGACCTGGATCATCATGGCCAATGTCGAGCCCAATGCCCACGGCGCGCACGGCCCCACCCTGTTCCTGTGCGAAGGCGACACGCCCGGCATCCAGATCGAGCGCGTGATGGATTCGATGGACCGCAACTATGTCGAAGGCCATTGCGTCGTGCGCTTCGAAGGCTTGCGGCTTGGCCCGTCGCACCTGTTGGGTGAGATCGGCTCGGCCTTCCGCTATGCCCAGATGCGCCTCGCCCCGGCGCGGCTCACCCACTGCATGCGCTGGCTGGGCGCGGCGGCGCGCTGCCAGCATATCGCGCTGGAACATGCCCGGGTGCGCACTGCCTTTGGCAAGCCGCTGCTCGCCCACCAGGGCGTCAATTTCATGCTGGCCGACAATGAAATCGCGCTGCACCAGGCGCGCCTCGCCATTCGCCACGTCGCCTGGTTGCTCGATAATGGCGTGCGTGCACGCCACGAAAGCAGCATCGTCAAAGCCAGTGTGTCGGAAGACCTGTTCAAGGTCGCTGATCGCTGCGTGCAGATATTGGGCGGCATCGGGGTGACATCGGAAACCGTCGTGGAAATGATCTTCCGCGACATGCGACCCTTCCGCCTCTACGACGGCCCGACCGAAGTGCACAAATTCGCCATCGCCACCCAGCTGGAACGACAGGGCAGCGCCTTCACCGATCCAGTGGGTTGGTGATCAGAAGCGCAGGCCGGTCGCGGCCGCCAGATCGGCCAAGGCTTGGCGCTCACCCGTCACCTTGATCGCCGTCATGCCCAGCGCGGCGGCCGGCTTGCAGTTGATGCCCAGATCATCAAGATAAACACAGGCCGAAGGCTCCACGCCCAACGCCTCGCACATCATCAGATAGATGCGCGGATCGGGCTTTCGCAGGCCCACCTTCGCACTCTCGATGACATGGTGAAACTCGCCGAGGATATGCTTCACGCTCGGCCCCCAGCCGATATCCTCTTCACTCGCCACATTGTTGGTTATGCAGCCGATCTTGAACGCCGCCTTGCACGCCCGCAAAGCCGCCACCATCCCCGGCCGCACATCACCCGCCAGCAAAGGCAGCACATCACCGCCCGGCACATCATGGCCCAGACTGATCGCTTCTTCACGGAACGCCGCATCGAACTGGCCGGTGCTGATTTCGCTGCGCTCCAGCCGCGCCCAGGCGTTGGTATCAGGATCGGTGGCATTCACCGAGCGGATGAAGCCAGTCGGCAACCCACGCTGCGCCTCATACCGCGCAAACGCCTCGAACGGCGACGAGGTGATTACCCCGCCAAAATCGAAAATCACCGCCGCGATTGCCATGCCAACATCCTTGTCGTGGAGACGTCGTTCTTAGGCGCGAAGGACAGGGACTTCACCCGAGAAAAGAACAAGGGGCCTCCGGCGGGCAGGGACATAGTCCCTGCACCCATCAGTTGGATTTTGCCATTTGCAGTTGAAGGCCGGCCTGATTGCTAGAGCGCTGTCCAAAATCAAACGGGTGCAGGGTCTGCGACCCTGCCCGCCGGAGGCAATCCTGCCTTGAACCTTAAATCGAGAAGCTCGACCCACACCCACAGCCCGACGCCGCCTGCGGATTCTTCACTTCGAACGCTGCAGCGCCGATCTTTTCGACATAATCGACTTCGGCGCCGGCGACGAAGGGCAGCGAATCGGGATCGACCAGCATGGTGACGCCGTCGGTTTCGACCAGCGTATCACCGTCGGCTGGGGCGGATTCGAGGCCGAAGCGATATTGGAAGCCAGCGCAGCCGCCGCCATCGACGGCAAGGCGCAGCATCATGCCGGGTTTGCCCTGGCGTTCAGCGATAACGGCAACGCGTTTTGCGGCAGCGGGAGAGAGGCGAGGCAGCGTTTCCATGACGCCAATGTAATCGTGGTGGCGCCCGGCTGCAACAGGCGCTGCAATCAGCGGCCGGTGCGGACCTTCCACGCGCGGCCGCCGGCCATCACCATGTCGTCGCTGGCCAGCGGTGCGAAGGGTTCGTCGCTGGCGATGTCAACCGGTGCGATCACGGTCACGCGGCTGCTGGCCGGGGCATCGACACCGAAATTGGCGAGATCAAGGAAGGGCTGCGGGTCGAGGGCGCGGCCATCAAGGCGGACTTCGAAGTGCAGGTGAGTGCCCGTCGAGCGCCCGGTGGAACCCATGCCGCCGACGACCTGGCCCTGGCGGATCACGTCGCCTTCCTTCACGTGGAAGCGAGTCATGTGACCGTAGCGGGTTTCGAGGCCATTGCCGTGGTCGACCACGACCACCTTACCATAGCCTGCCCACCAGCCGGCGCGGACAACGACACCATCGGCGGCGGCGTGAATGGCGTCGCCGGTCTTGCCGGTCATGTCGATGCCGGCATGGAAGGCGCCGCCGCCGTGGAACGGATCGGAGCGATAGCCGAAATCCGAAGACTGGCTCATGTGGTTGACGGGCAGGAAGGCCGGTATGCGGGCGAAGGTGGCGGCGATGGCGGCCTGGCGCGCCGCGCTGGCCTGCAGATCGCGCACTTGCGGATCATTGGCGGCAATGAACGGGCCGCCGGCGTTGCCGAGGAAGCGATCGGGGTTGAGGCCAAGGCGGCGCAGCACGGCTTCGGCGCGCGGGGTGCCGGCGGGGGCAGCGCCGATCAGCGCGGCAACCGGTTGGCCGGCACGCGGCAGCATGCGGGCCAGGGTGGCGGCATCGGTACGTTCATTGGCCAGCGCGGCAAGGAAGGCGCGGCGGGATTCGGCCATGCTGCTGGCTTTGTTGGTGGCGCTGTCGTCCAGCGTCATGGCGGAGACGGCGGAAACGGCGGAAATCGGTGCAATTTGGGTCGCGTCTTCGGCGGCGGCCGGAGCGGCTGCCACCAAGCCGAACAGGCCCAGCGCTGCCATCATCATCTTGCCGCTCAAAAATTGCATGATTCCGTGCGACCCTTCATCAGGCTGGGGACCCGGACAAGCAAAGAGTGTTCACTGGAATCAGTTTCCAGCGCCTTTACCCTACAAGACCATTGCCCCTTTGCCGCCGGTGAACCCGGCTGACATTCGTTACAGAGCAGCCCCGGCGACGCTGAACAACCGGTCAATTGCCGGGGAGCGGTCAACCGTTCGGCGCAGACGACGAATTGTGACCTTTTCGTGCCACAAGCGTGAAACTCTGGCCGTCGGCGGCCGTAAATACACTCATGGCAGCAGTTTGATCCGTCGGATGGGCCCGGCTGGAGCGCTGGTGCGCGAGGGTGCCGGCGGCGAATCAGCATCGATGGGGGGCCCCTCCCCGCGATGATCTGGTCGCCGCCGGTTTTTCTCCCTCAGTGTTCGTGTAAGTTGCGTAGCGTAGAAATCCTCAGGGTGTCTTCAGTTCAGGCCAGCGCTTGGGCCGCGGCCAGCACGGCTTCGGCATGGCCGGGCACCTTCACCTTGCCCCACAATTCAGCGATTTTGCCGTCGCGGCCGATCAGGAAGGTGGCGCGCTCGATCCCCATATACTTCTTGCCGTACATGGATTTTTCCACCCACGTGCCATAGGCCTCCGTCACGTCGCCGGGGTCGCTGCCCAGCCGCACGGTCAGGCCGTGCTTGGCGCGGAATTTCGCGTGGCTGGCAACGCTGTCGCGCGACACGCCCACCACCACCGTATCGGCAGCGTCAAAATCGGCCTTCAGCGCCGAAAAGGCCTTGCCTTCATTTGTGCAGCCCGGCGTGTCGTCCTTGGGATAGAAATAGAGCACCAACTTCTTGCCGGCGAATTCGCCAAGGCTGATCGGGCCCGTGTCGCCGTCCATCGTAAAGGCCGGGGCAGCGGTTCCGGGGGTGGGCATGGTCATTTCTCATCTCCTTGGCTGAACACCTCTGCCCATGCCATGCGCACGGCCTGTCTGGCGATGGCCAGTTGATCGGTGAAGCCGGTGAAATTTGCCGCAGCCAGCGCCCGCGCCAGGATCGCCTGCACCGGTTCGGGCAGCGTATCGGGCACGCGGGCGCCGGCAAACAGCAACCGCAGCCAGATCAGCGTACGCGCCAGGAAATCATGCGCCGGCTTCAGATCGGCCGGCAGCAATCCAGCGGCGATAAGTTCATCCAGCGCCACCGGCAGCTCCGGCGCCAAACCCCGTCCGCTGGCGAGCTGGCGGAAATGCACGATGAATTCCAGATCAACCATGCCGCCCGCGGCCAGCTTCACATCGAACCGGCCCTGCGGCGGCTTGGCGGCGGCCATGTCCGCCCGCATCGCCAGCACCGCCTTGCGCAAGGTTGGTACATCACGCGGGGCGGCCAGCACTTTGGCAATCACCGCCTGCGCCGCCGCCACCGGCCCGGCCACCACCCGAGCGCGGGTCAGCGCCATATGCTCCCAGCTTTCCGCCTCCTCGCGCTGATAGCGGGCGAAACTGTCAATCGAGAGCGCCAGATTGCCCTTCGCTCCCCATGGCCGCAGCCGCGTGTCCACCTCATACAGCGCGCCGGCAGCGGTCGGCACCGAAAGCGCCGTCACCAGCCGCGCCGCCAGCCGGTTGAAATAGGTGGCAGCCGGCAGCGGCTTGGTCCCGTCCGACAGCGTTTCGTGGTGGCCAGTGAACAGGAACACCAGATCAAGATCGCTGGCGTGCGTCATCGCCCGGCCGCCGTGACGGCCCAGCGCCAGCACCACCAGTTCGCCGCCCGGCACCCGGCCATGGCTGCGAGCGAAATCCTCTGCCACCGCCGGCGCCAGATTCTGCACGGCCGCATCGGCGAGATCAGCCAGGCTGCGCCCCACCGCGAGCGCGCCGGCATGGCCTTCGATCAGTTGCGCGCCCAGCTGGAACCGCACTTCCGCCGTCCAGCGCCGCACCCGGTCCAGCCGCTCTTCCAGCCCGGCGTCGCGGCACAGGCTGGCCAGTTCCGCGGCCAGTTGCAGCGCATCGGGCAGCGGCGCGAAGGCATCGGGGGACAGCATCACATCGAACAGCGCCGGATCGCGGGCCAGTGCTTCGGCCAGCACCGGCGTGATGCCCACCAGATTGCCGAGCAGGCCAACCAGGCGCGGATTGGCGCGCAGCAGCGCAAAGAATTGCGCGCCGGCCGGCAATCCCGCCAGCAGGCCATCCAGCCGGTGCGCCGCCGTGGCCGGATCGGCCGCCGCCGCCAGCCGGGCCAGCAACAAGGGCAGCACCGCTTCGAAATCAGCACGGGCCGATTCACTTTTCAGCGCGCGATATTTGCCCTGCCGCCAATTGGCGATCAGCGGGGCAAGCAGCTTCATCAGGCCGGGGTGATGCTGCTTCAGCCACGGCTTCGGATCGGCCGGCACCACCGTTGCGTCTGGCGTGGCGGCGCGGATCAGCCGGTCATAGGATGTGGCAACCGGATCGGTGATCGCGCTCAACCGGGCTTCCAACGCCTTGGCATCCTTGCAGCCGCACAGCCGGGCCACGGCGTGGCGATCGGCGATCAGGCGCGGGATGGCGTGGGTCTGCTCATCGCGGCGCATCTGCAATCGATGCTCCAACGTGCGCAGCGCCCGGTAGCTGGCCGCCAGCCGCGCCGCTTCCGCCTCTGGCACATGGCCGGCAGCAGCGAGCGCGGCGAGGCCATCAAGCGTCGCCGGGCAGCGCAATTCGGGATCGCGCCCGCCCCAGATCAGCTGGTTGATCTGGGCAAAGAACTCCACTTCGCGGATGCCGCCGCGCCCGCGTTTCAGATCAAAGCCCGGGCCGATGGCCTGCCCGCCTTCGAAATGATCGCGGATGCGCAAACTGACCGACTGGATGTCGCGCACCGCCGTGTAGTCCAGGCTGCGCCGCCACACGAAGGGGCGGATGCGGGCAAGAAATTCCGCGCCCATGGCCACGTCGCCGCCCACGGCGCGGGCGCGGATGAAGGCGACGCGTTCCCAGGTCAGCGCTTCGGATTGGTAATAATGTTCGGCCGCCGCCAGGCTGATCGACATCGGCGTGATCTCGCTCGCCGGCCGCAGCCGCAGATCGATGCGGGCGACATAGCCATCAGGCGTCAGATCGTTCAGGATCGCCACCGCTCGCCGCACGATGCGCACCGCCGCCTCACCCGGATCTTCGCTGCCCCGGCACGGCACCAGTTCGGGATCGTGCAGGAAAATCAGATCGGCATCGCTGCTGTAATTCAGTTCGCGGCTGCCCAGCTTGCCCAGCGCCAGCGCGACAATCCCGCGATTGGGCGCACCGCGTTCGGCCAGCGCGGCGGCGATGGCGGCATCGATGGCGCGATCGTTGAAGTCCGAAAGCGCCGCGGTCACCTGCTCCAGTGGCCACAGCCCGGCCAGATCAGCGAGCGCCACCACCAGCGCCACATCGCGGCGGGCGGTGCGCAGGCGCGGCATGATCGGCTGCGCATCGTCTGCCGCCAGCGCCAGCGCGGCGGCGAGGGCCGCATCAGGCCCGGCGTCGGCCAGCGTCGCCAGCGTTGCTTGCCGGCCGCGGATCAGGCCTTTCAGGAACGGTGCATCGGCCCAGGCGGCAACGGCCGCGTTGGTGAGGGCAGGCGACAGACCAGCCGGCAACAGCGGTGCCAGATCAGGCGGCGGCACAGTTGCAGGCAGGGCAAACTCCATGTCACCCTGATGCCAGTGCGTTCAGCCGCCAGCAAGCCGCGTCGCGGCATGCGGGGCCAACAGGAGAGACAGGATGAACATGCGTTTGGGATTGCTGGCAGCACTGGTGCTGCTCACCGCCTGCAACACCATCCAAGGCGCCGGCCGCGATATCAAGAGCGTGGGCCAGGCGATAGACAAGTCGGCGGGTGCCGCCAAGGATTAGGCGGCGCTTTCGCCCGACTGTTCAGCCGCGGCCACCTTGGCGCGGCGCTTTTCGGTGAACCAGATGCCGATGATCGAGATTTCGTAGAGCAGCATCAACGGGATCGCCAGCGCGACCTGGCTCCACAGATCGGGCGGGGTGAGCACGGCGGCCAACACGAAACTCGCCACCACGGCATAACGGCGGCCGGCAATCAGCTGCTTGCGGTTGATGATGCCCGCCCGTTCCAGCAGCATCAGCAGCACCGGCAACAGGAAGGCCACGCCAAAGGCGAGGATCATGCTCATCACCAGATCGAGATATTCACCCATCGCCGGCAGCGCTTCGCGGTTGATGCCGTTCACGCCACCAAGTTGCTGGAAGCCCAGGAAGAAGCGGAAAGCCGCCGGCATCACGCCATAATAGGCCAGTGCCGCGCCGCAGGTGAACAGGACCGGCGTTGCAGCCAGGAAGGGCAGCAGCGCCCGCTGTTCCTTCTTGTACAGGCCAGGCGCCACGAAGCGCCACAGTTCGTTGGCGATCAACGGAAAGGCGATGCAGATGCCGGCAAAGGCCGCCACCCGGATCTCGACGAAGAACGCCTCATACAGCTTGGTGTAGATCAGCCGGGCGCCGCTGCCCGAGGCATCGACCAGCGGCTGCACCAGGAAATCGAAAATGCGCCCGGCCTGGCTGAAGCACGCTGCAAAGGCGATGACGAAATAAACGACGCAGCGCAGCAGGCGCCCGCGCAATTCGATGAGATGATCGAGCAGCGGCGCCTTGCTGGCGTCGATGTCGCTGCGGTCAACCTCGTCGGTCATGCCGCTTCGCCCGTGGCGGCCGGCTTCTTGGCGCGCGGCTTGCGGGGCTTCTTCACGGGCGGTGCGGCTTCGGCAGCAGGCGGGGTTTCAACCGTGGCTTCGGGCGGTGCCACCGGCCATGGATCATAGCTAGGCTCTGCGGGCACCGGGCCAGACAGATCGGGCAGCATGTTTTCCGGCAGTGCCGTGGCCTTCATGATGGCGTCGTTCTGCTGCGCCCACAATTTCTGCATTTCTTCCATTTCGGCTTCGCGCATCATCGCATCGAAACCGCTGCGCATGTGGCGGCTCATGGCGCGGGCCTTGCCCACCCATTGGCCCACCCAGCGCATGGCCTTGGGCAGGTCCTTCGGGCCGATGACCAGCAGGGCCACCAGCGCAATGAGCATCAGCTCGGAAGAATCAATGCCAAACATCGTGTGACCCGCAGGGCTGATCAGCCCCGTTCCTGGGTATCAGCCGCGGGCGTCTTCAACCGGGGATTTGGCGGTTGCCTGCGGATTCTGCGTCACCTGCGGCGGCGGTGCAGCCGGGCTGCCGGGCGCGGCATCATCGTTCAGCCCCTTCTTGAAGCTGTTGATACCCTTGGCGAAATCACCCATCAGATCGGAAATGCGGCCACGGCCGAACAACAGCACGATGACCAGGATGACCACCAGCCAATGCGTGAGGCTGAACGAACCCATGATGTGAGACCCTTGCAGTTGTGCGGGATGAACCCGATTCCTTTACGCCTAGGCGCGCGGCTTTGCCAGTGTTTGCAAGGCCGCGCCTACACGCGGATCAGCCGCCGCCCGAAACTCTGGCCGGTAAACAGCCCGCTGAACGCCGCCGGCAGGCTGGCCAGCCCGTCGAAAATCTCCTCGCGATACTTCACCTGGCCAGCGCGGATCATCCCCGCCAGCTCGGCTTGGGCCGCCGGGAATCCCGGCATGTCATCGAACACCACCATGCCTTCCATGCGCAGCCGCTTGCCAATGAATTCACGCGTGTTGTGAATGCCCGGCGCCTCCTGCGGGGTGAGGTTGTAATCCGCCACCTGCCCCGAAATCACGATCCGCCCTTTCATGCGCATCACCGGCAAGGCGCGATCAACACTGGCGTTGCCGACATTGTCGAACAGCACATCCCAGCCATCGGTACTGGCGGCGGCAAACTGCGCATCGAAATCAGCCGCCTTGTAATCCAGCGCCGCATCGAACCCGCATTCCTCCACCAACCAGCGGCATTTCTCCGCGCCGCCGGCAATGCCAGTCACATTGGATGCACCCCAAATCTTCGCCAACTGCCCCGCCGTCGCGCCCACCGGCCCGGCGGCGCTCGTCACCAGCACCCGCTCCCCGGCCTGCATCTGCGCCACGCGCTTCAGGCCAAACCACGAAGTCATCCCGGGCACGCCCAGGATGCCGTTCCACAGGCTCAACGGCACATCCAGATCAGGCACCTTAGCCAGGTATCCGCGCCCGTTCGACACCATGTGCGTCGCCCA
The DNA here is from genome assembly GCA_002280855.1 of Sphingomonadales bacterium 32-65-25. Classification (GTDB taxonomy): domain Bacteria; phylum Pseudomonadota; class Alphaproteobacteria; order Sphingomonadales; family Sphingomonadaceae; genus Sandarakinorhabdus. Next base: position 79,089 of record NCEU01000009.1, read on the forward strand.
GCCGGTACCCATCACCTTCTCGCCGACGGCAAACTTCGGATGGCGACTCTCGATCACTTCCCCCACCGCAAAGCCATCAACCATCTGCCCCGGCTGCAACGGCGGCGCGTACGACGCGCCCGGCGACAGGCGTGATCGCGTGCCCGGATCGCAGCTGATGAAACGATTAGCGATCAGCAACTGGCCTTCCGCCAGTTCCGGAATCGGCAGCACCTCCAACCGGAAATCCTCCGGGCTGGGCGCACCCACGATATGCCGCGCCAACACGATGCGTTCCATATTTCCAGCCGACATGCCAGTCTCATCCCCATCAACAGGAGCCCATCATGGACCAACGCATCAGCATCGTCACCCTCGGAACCGACGATCTCCCCCGCGCCGTCGCCTTCTGGGAAGCCATGGGCTGGCCGCGCAAGGCCCGCAAATTCGACGCCATCGCCATGTTCCAGTGCGGCGGGATGGCATTTGCCCTCTACCCGTTCGACAAGCTGGCCGAAGATTGCGGCATGACCGATAGAGGCCCCGGCTTCGGCGGCTTCACCCTCGCCCACAACGTGCGCAGCAAGGCCGAAGTCGACGCCCTCCTCGCCCGCGCGGTGGCCAATGGAGCGTCCCTGCAAAAGCCGGCCCACGACGCTTTCTGGGGCGGCTACTCCGGCTATTTCTGCGATCCCGACGGCCACCCGTGGGAAGTGGTCTACAACCCCTTCATGCTGCCGGGGCCGGATGGGGCGGTGACGCTGGCGGATTGAGCGGCGAGGGCTGGGAAATGACATCTGACGATCTCACTGGCCGCTGCCTGTGCGGCGCTGTCACGGTGGAGCTGCCCAGCGCCATGCGTGATGTCGGGGTCTGCCATTGCGCGACCTGCCTCAATTGGAACAGCGGCCCGTGGATGGCGCTGCAGGCGCCGGGCACGTCCATCAGTGGCGACACCCTGGCGGTCTATCGCTCTTCAGCCTTCGCCGAGCGCGGCTTTTGCCGCCAATGTGGCACCCACATCTTCCACCGCCCACAAGACGGCCCCGAACTCGCGGTTTCCGCCGGCCTCTTCCTCCATGCCGATCTCCATATCGCCCGCGAGATCTTCATCGACCACAAACCACCCTATTATCGCTTCGTGGCAGACAGCGAAAAGCGCTCCAGCCTGAGCATGGCCCGCGAATGGCTGCCGCGCTTGCTGCGCCGACGGGCCGGGCGTTGGATGGGAATGCGCCGATAAGGCAGGGCGCTCTGCACTCGTCAGCTTGCCCGTTTCAGCTGCTCGTCCAACAGGTCAAGCGCCGCCAGGGCAAAGGCGAGCATATTGGCCTGCCGGTCACTTGATCCCGTCGCAATCGTTCGTGCGCACTGCATCGGGCCGCTCACCGCCACCACGTCGTGGCCGGCGGCGTGGCCATAGGGGTTGCCGTTCGGCCCGGCCGCGCCGGTTTCGCCGATGCCCCAGGTGACGCTGTGCTGTTTGCGGATGGTTTCGGCCATCAGCAGCGCGAAGGGTTCGGTGGCGGACATGAAGCCGCGCACGTCTTCGCGGCGCAGGCCGAGCAGGCGGTGGCGGGCGCGGGGGGTGTAGACGACGGCGCCGCCGAGATAGAAGGCGGAGGCGCCCGGTACGCTGAGCAGGGCGGCGGAGATGAGGCCGCCTGCGGCCGATTCGGCCACCGCCACGGTTTCACCGCGGGCCTTCAGTTGTTCGCTCACGCGCGCGCCCGCGGCAAACAGCGCTTCAAGGCTCATGGCTTCTGCCAAAGCGTGAAGCCGAAATGCCACTGGCCTTGCGCCAGCGCATCGCGGTCGGCCGCTACCAACGTGGCGATGGCGGGGTGATCTTCGGGGAAGGCCGGCACGACGATGCCTCCCAAGATGTTCAGCACTGTGCCGCCCACTGGCTTGATGTGCGTTGCCGGGCCCAAATGGCGGGCGATGGCCGCCGCGATGGCCTCGCTCTGGGGTGCTTCGGATGGATCACGGTGCTTCATGCGCAGGCGGGTGATGATGTTGGATTGGCGCACCCGGCGCAGGCGCGTGCCATGGGCGCGGTCGATCTCATCCAGCACGCCGTTGCACAGGTTCACCTCGTCGCGCCGCCATTGCAGGCGGTTGGGGCCGAAATAATCGTTGATCATCAGCCAGCCGCCGGGATTGAGCCGTTCAACGCTCCACGCCAGCGCCTGATCGATATCGGGCATGTGGTGCAGGCTGTGATCCCAGGTGACGAGATCGAAGCTGCCGGTTTCTTCGGTAAAGGCATTGCCGACGCGCGCCTTCAGCCGGTCGCCCACGCCATCGGCCTCGGCGCGGCGGCGGGCTTCGGCAGCGCGAGCTTCGGACAGTTCCCACAGCTGCATTTCACCGACGATGGCATCTTTCAGCAGCGCGCGTTCCTTGTCGCCGGCACCGGCGCCCACCGAGATGCCGCGGCCCAAGGTTCGGCCCGCCGCCGCCGCCAATGCGATGCGGCAGCCAAGCGAATTGCCGGGCACGGCCTGGCCGCACACGCCCCGATTATAGTGAGTGGTGCAGGCATCGCTTGACCACCAGTTCACTCGGTCGCCGGCCGCACGGACGCGGCGATCCCAGAACTGGCCGGCGGCAGTTGCCTCTGCGTTGTTCGTTGCCATCCATCACACTCTGGTTGCCGATGGCGCTGTGGTGGCACAGGGGGCGGCCAGCCTCAATGAAAATAACGGCTCCGCCTCAGTGGGAATAACGGCTCCGCCTCAGTGAAAATCGCGGCTTTTCGGGATGATGCGCACATCGCGGGGATGGCGCCCGCGGGAAGGCGGCGGCTTGCGGCCCGGCGGGCCGTGCACAAGATCTTCACTCGCCCGCGCCAGTGGCGTGGTGGCATCGTGCGCGTCCGATAGCCGGTCCAATATGGCGCTCATATCGGTAATGCGCGTTGCCATCAGGTGCATCACGCCTTCGGGGCTGCGCTGCACTTCGCCTTCCACCTGCATCAGCCGGCTGGCCATGATGGCCCGGCGAAATGTTTCGAACAGCCGCGCCCACACCACCACGTTCACCACGCCGCTTTCATCCTCCAGCGTGATGAAGATGGCATTGCCGCCGCCCGGCCGCTGCCGCACCAGCACGACACCGGCCACCTGCGCGCGCCGGCCATTCTTCGCCACGGCGAACTGCGCGGCGCTGAGCACGCCGGGGAAATAGCGCCGCAGCAGCGCCAGCGGGTGGGCGCGCAGTGAGAGGCGCAGCACCTGGTAATCGGCGGCGACCTCCTCCCCCGGTGCCATCAGCGGCAGATCGTGGCCGGCTTCGTTGCCCAGTTCGCTCGCTGCCGCCGCAGCGAACAAGGGCAGACTGTCGGTGGGCGTGCGCAGCGCCTGCCAGCCGGCATCGCGGCGATTGAGGTTCAACGACGCGCAGGCATCGGCATCAGCGAGCAGTTTCAGCGCGCGCGCTGGGAGCCCGGCGCGGGCGAGATCTTCGAGCGAACGGATCGGCCGGGCGGCGGCGATGCGTTCGGCCCACTCCTCACGAAACCCGGCGATCTGGCGCAGGCCCAGCCGCAGGGCCAAAGCGGCATCGGCCCTGCCATCACCCGCATGCTGGGCTGCCTCCAGCGTGCAATCCCAGGCGCTGTGGTTCACATCCACCGGCAACACCGTCACCCCATGTTCGGCGGCATCGCGTACGATCTGGGCCGGCGCGTAAAAGCCCATCGGCTGCGCGTTCAGCAGGGCCGCGGCAAACACCGCCGGGTATCGGCACTTGAGGTAGGCCGAAACCCACACCAGCCGGGCAAAGGCGATGGCGTGGCTTTCCGGGAAGCCGTAACTGCCAAACCCCTTGATCTGGTTGAAGCAGCGCCGAGCGAACTCTTCCTCATAGCCCCGCGCCACCATGCCATCGACCAGCTTGCTCTCGAAATACTCCATCCCGCCATTGCTGCGGAACGTCGCCATGGACCGGCGCAGGCGGTTGGCTTCAGCGGGCGTGAAATTGGCGGCGGTAATCGCCAATTTCATCGCCTGTTCCTGGAACAACGGCACCCCCAGTGTCTTGCCGAGCACGTTTTTCAGCTCGTCCGGATCGTGCGGCGGCTTGGGGCTGGGGAAGCTCACCGCCTCCCGCCCCTGCCGGCGTCGCAGATACGGGTGCACCATGTCGCCCTGGATCGGGCCCGGCCGCACGATGGCGACCTGGATGACCAGATCATAGAATTCCGCCGGCTTCAGGCGCGGTAGCATGTTCATCTGCGCACGGCTTTCGACCTGGAAGACGCCGACCGAATCCCCCCGTTGCAGCATGCGATACACGTCAGGCGCGTCACCCGGCACATTGTCGAGCGTATAGCTGTGCCCCAACTGCGTCTCGATGAACTCGAACGCCCGCCGGATGCAGCTGAGCATGCCCAGCGCCAGCACATCCACCTTCATCAGGCCCAGCGCGTCGATATCGTCCTTGTCCCACTCGATGAAGGTGCGGTCCGCCATGGCGGCGTTGTGGATCGGCACCAGCTCATCCAGCCGCGTCTGCGTCAGCACGAAACCGCCAACATGCTGGGAAAGATGGCGCGGCATCCCCATGATCTGGTTCACCAGTTCGCCCAGCCGCACGATTTCGGGGCTGTCGGGATCAAGGCCGCTTTCAGCAAAGCGCGCGCGCTCCATCTGCGACGAAAAACTGCCCCACACCGTGCTGGTCAGCCGCGTGGTCAGATCCTCGCTCATCCCCAGCACCTTGCCCACTTCACGCACGGCGCTGCGCGGGCGGTAATGGATCACGGTGGCGGCGATGCCGGCGCGTTCGCGGCCATAGCGTTCGTAAATCCACTGCATCACCTCCTCGCGGCGCTCATGCTCGAAATCGACATCGATATCGGGCGGCTCCTTGCGCTCTTCGGAAATGAAGCGGGAAAACAGGAGATTGTGTTTCGACGGATCGACCGCCGTGATGCCGAGCACGAAGCACACCGCGCTGTTGGCGGCGCTGCCGCGGCCCTGGCACAATATGCCCCGGCCTTGCGCGAACGCCACGATGTCGTGGACGGTGAGGAAATAGGGCGCATAGCCGGCCTTGGCGATGATGCGGAATTCGTCAGCCAGCAGCGCCATCAGCTTCGGCGGAATTCCCTCCGGCCAGCGTTCGCGGGCCTTTTGCAGGGTGAGCGTTTCCAACCAGCCTTGCGGACTGTAACCGGCCGGCACCGGTTCGTTGGGATATTCATACCGCAGCTGATCCAGACTGAAATCGACCCGGGCGAGCAGCCGGGCCGGCGCCTGCAGCGCCTGCGGAAAATCGCGGAACAGGCGGGCCATCTCCGCAGCGGTTTTCAGGTGGCGTTCGGCATTGGCGGCCAGCCGTGTGCCGGCGGCGGCCAGCGTTTCGCCCATGCCGATGCAGCGGATCACATCGTGCAGCGGGCGTTGCTGCGGCGTCGCGTAGAGCGGGGCGTTGAGCGCCAGCAGCGGCACATTGGCGGCATCAGCCACCGCACTGAGCGCCGCCAGCCGCCGGCGATCGCTGCCGCCATGATGCAGCATCGTGCCCTGCCACAGCCGATCAGGGCAAGCCCGCGCCAGTTCGGCGAGGCGACCATGCTGGGCACCTGTTGGCGGCAGCGCAATCAGCAGCAGGCCATCGGCATGTTCGATCAGGTCGGAGAGGTGGAGGATGCAGTCCCCCTTTTCCGCCCGCCGGTTGCCGGTGGTGAGCAGGCGCGTCAATCGCCCCCAACCGTGGCGGTGCGCCGGATAAGCGATCACATCGGGCGTGCCATCGGCGAACACCAGCCGCGCGCCCACCGTCAGCTTGAACGGCGGCAGTTCGGCGCCGGCCTCCTTGGCAGCCTCGGCCAATTCGCGCGCCGCCACATGAGCGCGCACCACACCGGCGACGGTGTTCTTGTCCGCGATGCCGATGCCGCAATGGCCCAGCGCCAGCGCCGTCTCCACCATCGCCGCCGGGCTCGACGCGCCTTCCAGGAAGGAGAAATGCGTGGCCGCGCCGAGTTCGGCGAAACCGCTGGGTGTCGCCATCATGCGAACAGGCCATGCAGATACCAGCGCGGCGGGCCGGGTTCGCGATCATACAGGCCGTGGCGGAACAGCCAGAACCGCCGGCCATCGGCGGCCTCGACGCGCCAGTAATCGCGCGTCAGGCCCGCGCCATCCTTGCGGCGCCACCATTCGGCGGCGATGCGTTCGGGGCCTTCATGCGCGGTGACATCGTGGACCTGGCGGCGCCAGCGGAACCGTCGCGGCGGGCCATCGGGCACTTCGGCCAGCACCTCGATCGGTTGCGGCGGATCGAACAGGCGGATCGGCCGGGCGGGCGGCTCGCCGGGCACGGGAGTGGGCCATTGCGACGGTGCGCTGCCCGCCAGCGCCAGATCGAAACTCGCCTGTTCGGGGATATGCGTGTCCGCACGCGCCAGCCGGCGCAGGCGGCCGCGCCCCAATCGGGCGGTGAGGCGATCGACCAGTTCGGTCAATTGGGTTTCGGCCAGTTGCCCGCCCTCCAGCCCCAGTTGCGTCTCATCGAGCGCGTGGGTGACCGGCACGGCGAGGCGCACCAGATCATAACCGAAGCCGGGATCGAGCGGATCATTGAGCGCGGCGATGCGTTCATCGAACAGGCGCAGCAACACGGCGGAATCGCGCTGCGGCTCGGCAGTCTCCACGGCGACCTGCGCGACATGGCCATCGGCGCGATAGAGCGCGAGCGCAAACAGCCGCCCGCCGACCCCGCGCGCGCCCATCTGAACGGCGCAGCGCAGCAGCAGCTTCTCCAGCGTGGCGCGCACCGCATCGGTGGTGGCGATGGGCTGGGCAAAACGATGCTGCGCGACGATCTCGGCCACCGGCAGACGTGGATCAAGCGGTTGCGGCGCGGCCTCGGTCAGCGCATCGAGCGCGACCAGCAGCGCCTCGCCAAAACGGGCGGCGACAGCGGCACGGGGCAGCTTCGCCACCTCACCCACACGCTTCAGCCCGGCCCGGCGCAGCGCGATCTGCACCGGCTCCTGATCGGACAGCGCAGCCAGCGGCAGATCCGCAACGCGCGCCTGACTGAACCGGGCCAGTGCCATGGCGGCAGCCGCAGTGGCGGCCAGTGCATGGCTGGCGGTGAAGCCCAAACGGTGCAGCCGCGTCAGCACGTCGGCGACCAGGCTGGCCTCCCCGCCGAACAGGTGGGCACAACCAGTGATGTCGATCACCAGGCCGTGCGGTGGCGCAGCGGCGACCATCGGGGACCAGCGGGTGGCGCCATCCGCCAGCCAATCAAGGCAGGCCGCATCGCCCGCCGGATCATGCGGCTCCACCCGCACGCCCGGCAGAACGGCGCGCGCGTCGGCCAGCGCCAGGCCGGGGTGCAGGCCCTCTGCTGCCGCCGCCGGGCAGCAGGCGCGGATAATCTGGCGGCCACGATCATTGGCCACCAGCACCAAGGGTTCAGGCGGCGCGGATTCCGCTTGCCGGGCGAGGCGCTCGGCCGAGAGCCACGGCAGGCATATGGCCAACAGGCGCCGCGTGCCGCCCAAAGGCAGCGCCGATGGGGATGGCGCGCTGGGCAAAAGCGGTGGCGGGCAGGAAACGGCGGCGATCACGATCCCACTCCAGTTCAAGATAAAGGTCAGCTGGCCCGCCGCGCTGCCGCTCAAGCGTGAGCGCCAGCCGCGGCGGGCCGGGGGCGTTGGCAGCAAAACGGCGGGCCGGCGCGGCGCGCGCCTGCCAGCGGGTGAGTACGGCGGACGGCTTGGGCGGGCCGGCGCGCAGCAGCAGGGTGAACACGCCGGACGCGGCGGCGGCCAGTTGCAGCCGGCGCGTCACGGTCAGATCGACGGCGCTGGCGCTGCCGGCCTCGATCACCAGGCAGGCCAGCGCCGCACAGCGCTGCGCCTCTGCCGCGGCACGCAGCATCGGCAACGCCGCGCCCGCCGCCACCAGCCACAACCGCCCCGGATCGCCCCCAAGTTCGGCCAGACCCGCGCCATACAAGCGGCCGTCATCCTGCCGCGGATCGGCCAGCCACAGGATCGGGCCACTGCGCGCGCTGGCCAGCGCCAGCATCAGCGCCAAAGCAGTGGCAGCCGGCCCGTAGATTTCGTGACATCCCGCCAGCGCCAAACCGCCGCCCAAAGCTGCATCGACACGGCCGCCATCAAGCGCCACCCGCCCGGCAGCAGCCGGAACACGAGCGGACACGGGCGGCACCAGGCGGGCAACAGACGACAACAGAACGACTCACTTATGGCAATTTGTTCTTTCTTTGTTCCAATTGCCGTCAGCCGCCCTGCAGAGTCAAGCGAGCGGCATTCTATCGCGCCCCATCCTACCGGGCTTTTGCCGCCGCCTCGCGCACGAGCAGGATACGGTCCTGCCCGAAATACATGTCGTCACCGCCAACATAGAAGGTGGGGCTGCCAAAGCCGCCCCGGGCGATGAGTTCATCCGTGTTGGCGCGCAGCTTGGCCTTCAGTTCCGGCGCATCCGCCCGTTCCAGCGCAGCCGAATCAAGCCCCCCGGCCGCCGCAGCCTCGGCCAGCACATCTGCTTGAGAAATATCGCGATCTTCGCCCCAATAGAGCTGGAAGATGCGGCGCGCGACGGCCTCGCACTGGCCCATTTCATCGGCCACCAGGCACAGGCGCATGGCGCGCGCGCTGTTCACCGGGAAGATGCTGGGCGTCCATTTGATCGACAGGCCCGAACGGCGGATCCAGTCCTGCATGTCCTTGGTGAAGTATCGCGCCTTGGGCACCACCGGCTTGGAGCGCATCTCGTACACCGACGGGTTCACCGTGTTGAACACGCCCCCCACCAGGAACGGCCGCCAAACGATGCCGAACCCGTCTTCGCCCGCCGCCTTCACCAGCGCCTCGAACCCCAGATAAGTCCACGGGCTGGAACAATCGAAGAAGAATTCCACCTGTGCCGTCATGACCCTCTCCCCAAATGCTGCTTTGCGGTTACTGTGGGGCCATGATGCAGCGTTTCAAACCGATCTTTTTGCTGGCACCCTTGGCCGCCCTGCTCATCGCGGCGGCACCATCAGCCATGCCCGGAGCAACCCCAGACCGGGCTGACCGGCTGGCGCAGGCCGCCGCGCTGGTGGACAATGGCAAGCCGGCCGACGCCCTTGCCATCCTCGATCCGCTCCTGGCCGAATCCGATCTGCCGGCCGACAAGGGCCAGGTGGAAGGCCTGCGCAGCTTTGCGCTGGCCCGGATCGGCAAGTTCGCCGAAGCCCGCGCCGCCATCGAACTGGCGGTGGACTCAGCGCTCAATCCCACGCCGCTGCTGCTGCGCCAATTGTTCGTGCTGCGCGCCATCACCGGCGATGTGAACGGCGCGGCGCAAACGCTGCAGCTGGTCGCCGAATCCAATCCGAAATGGCTGGCCGAACTGCCGCACGAACTGATCGCCGATGTGCAGCGCACCACCGCCAGCGACGAACAGCGCAGTTTTGATCTGGCCTATACGCTGGTCGCCGCCAGCTATGCGCCGCCCGACGAAACGGTAAGCGACGGCGATGCCTTGCGTCTTGCCGTGATTGCAGGCCTGGCCAAGCGCGACCGGCTGGAGGATGCCAAGCCAATCATCGCCGCGCTGATCAACACCGCCAACATCGCCCGCCTGGCCATCGATCGCCGCTATCAATCGCTGTGGCCAGCACTGGAAGCCCGGCTCGGCCCCGGTGCCGATACCGCCGATGCCGCCTTCATCGCCGCCGCCGAGCAGAAACTCGCCGCCAGCCCGCAATCCATTGTGGCCCGCGCCGGCGTGGCCGAAGCGCTGAACATCGCCAGCAAGGAACCGGAAGCGCTGGAGCGGGTCAAGGACATCGGCGCCACCCCCGAAGCCCTGGCCAAGATGACCAACCGCGAACTTTGGACAATGAACCTGAAGGCGGCGCTGCTCAACGATTCCGGCCGCACCGATGAAGCATTGGCCGTGCTCGATGCCGTCGCCAGCCTGCCCGCCGAAGGCCGGCCCAACACCCTGGCCTTCCGCATCCTCGCGGCCGACATGGCCGAGGAAGCCGGCCGCCATGCCGACGTGCTGGCGCGCGTGGCTGCTGCTGAAAGCGCCGATCTGAACGACTATGGCAAGCAGGCGCTGGCTGGCATCAAGGTGTGCGCGCTGGCCCGGTCCGGCAAACTGGCCGAAGCGCAGAAGATCGCGCTGCCGCCCGGCTGGACCAAGGATGGCAACAACCGCGCCCTGCAAGCCGCCTTCTCCTGCCTTGGCCGGCTCGACGCGGCCGCCGCCGTGCTGATCAAGCGGCTGGACGACGAAAGCAGCCGCGACGATGCGCTGTTCGAACTTCAGCCCTTCCTGATCAACGACCGCCCGAACGCACCCGATAAGCTGACCAAGGCTGCCTTGCGCGCCCTGAAGGCCCGGCCCGACGTGAAAGCCGCCTTCCTGAAATATGGCCGCGATCTGCCAGCGGCCATTGCTCCACCGCGTTAACGGCGGAACCGGTCGCGCAGCTCGAACTTCAACACCTTGCCCGCCGGGTTGCGCGGCAGGGCGGTGACAATCTCCAGCCGGGTTGGCAACTTGTAGCGGGCCAGACGTTCGGTGGCCCAAGCGCGCAGCGTTTCGAGATCGAGGCTGGTGCCGGGCTTCAGTGCGGCAACGGCCGTGACGCTTTCACCCCATTTTTCATTGGTTTCGCCAAAGATTGCCACTTCGGCAATGGCAGGGTGATCGTAGAGCACGGCTTCCACCTCCGCCGGGTAGATATTCTCGCCGCCGCTGATGATCATGTCTTTCAGCCGGTCGCAGATATAGAGGAAGCCGTCCTCATCCAGATAGCCGATGTCGCCGGAATGGAACCAGCCTTCGGCATCGATCGCCGCTGCCGTGGCTTCCGGCTTGTTCCAGTAACCGCGCATGATGTTGGGCCCGCGCATGATGACTTCGCCGCGTTCGTTCGGTCCCAGCGGCGTGCGGCCATCTTCGGCCACGACCCGCAGATCGACGAAGAACATCGGCTTGCCGGCCGAGCCCAGCTTGGCCAGCGCGAAATCAGGCCCGAGATAGGTGCCCGACGGCGCGGTTTCAGTGAGGCCATAGCCCTGGTTCATCGGAATGCCGCGGGCGTTGTAGAGGCGCAGCAGCGGCTCCGGCACGGGCGCGCCGCCGCACATGATGACGCGCAAGGACGACAGATCGGCGGCTTCGAAATCCGGCTGCTGGGCAACAAACAGCAGCATCGCTGGCACCGCGAAGGTGGTGGTGACGCGATATTCGCGCACATCGGCGATGAAGCGCGCCGGATCAAAGGCACGGTGCAGCACGACATGCCCGCCCTTCTGCCAGCAGCTCAAGGGCGTGACGTTGAGGCCGCCGATATGGAACAGCGGCGCCATCACCAGGCTCACGTCCTTCTCGGACACATCGGCGCCCAGTGCGATCACCGCCACATCATCCTCGGCGGTTTCCACCCGATCAGCCAGCGGCGCGGCATCGCCCACGAATTCGGCAATCGGCTGCCAGCCGTCTGCCGGCCCATCGGCCGACAGGAAACGCCGGCAGCACAGCCGTTCGCGCACGCTGTCGATCACCGGCCGGTGCGGGCCATCGACCACCAGCGTGTGCACGCCGGCATCGTTGATGATGTAATCAAGCTCCGGGCCGGTGAGGCGGAAGTTCAGCGGCACGAAGATGGCGCCCAGCCGCGCGGCGGCAAACAGCAGATCGAAATACAGCGGGTTGTTGAGGCCCAGATAGCCCACCCGATCACCCCGGCAGATGCCGCCAGCCTTCAGCGTGGTCGCCAGTCGGTTCACGGCATCGCCCATCTCGCGATAGCTGCGGGTGGCGCCTTCGAAGGTGAGGGCCGGCCGGTCCGGCGTTTGCTGCACGCGCCGGCTGAACCAGCTGTTCAACCCGATATCGGCCTTCGTCATCCTCAAATTCTCCCCTCGTCCCGGCGTCTGTTTGGCCGGGCAGCGCGACGGCGTCAACGGTCAGCCGGCCGCCCAGGAGTCGATGGCGGCAAGGTGGCGGGCCTGTTCGGCCGAGGTCAGAAAACTGCCGGTGAAGCTGTTGCGGGCCAGCGTGACGATCTCGTCCCGCGTCAGATCGAGCGCGTCGGCCACGGCGATGAAATTGGCGTTCACATAGCCGCCAAAATAGGCCGGATCATCGCTGTTCACTGTCGCCCGCAGTCCGGCGGCAAGCATGCGGCGCAGCGGGTGCCGGGCAAGATCCTCCACCACGCAGAGCTTGAGATTGGACAGCGGGCAGACGGTGAGCGTCAGCCCTTCGCTGACAATGCGACCCACCAGCGCCGCGTCTTCCAGCGCGCGGTTGCCGTGATCGATACGGTCCACCTGCAGCACGTCCAGCGCCTGCCAGACATAATCGGGCGGGCCTTCCTCGCCGGCATGGGCGACGATCTTCAGGCCAAGATCGCGGGCGCGGGCAAAGACCCGGGCGAATTTTTCCGGCGGGTGGCCGACTTCGCTGGAATCAAGGCCGACACCGTGGATCAGCGGCAGGAAGGGCAGCGCCTCGTCCAGCGTGGCCTGCGCATCGTCTTCCGAAAGATGGCGCAGGAAGCACATGATCAGCCGGCTGCTGATCCCGCGCGCTTCCGCTTCCGCCAGCGCGCGGGCAATCCCGCCAACCACGTTTGCGAACGGCACCCCGCGCGCCGTGTGGCCCTGGGGATCGAAGAAAATCTCGACATGGCGCACGCCATCGGTGGCGGCGCGGTCGATATAGGCTGTCGTCAGATCGAAGAAATCCTGCTCCGTCAGCAGCACCGCCATGCCCTGATAGTAGATGTCGAGGAAATCCTGGAGGTTGGAGAAATCATAGGCGGCACGGATCGCTTCGACATTCTCAAACACGAGGCTGACGCCATTGCGCTGCGCCAGCGAAAACATCATCTCCGGCTCCAGGCTGCCTTCGATGTGCAGGTGCAGTTCCGCCTTGGGCAGGCCGGCGATGAAGGCGGCGCGCGCCTCGCGCGAGGCAAATCCGGTCACTTTTTCAGTCCTTCGATCGGCGCCAGGATCACGTCGGCCGTTGGCTTGTGGGCGCGGATTTCCTCAGGCGTCAGCCCGTCGATTTCATGCGGGAACACCAGCCACTCGTTGCTTTCATGGATGAAATAATCCGGTTTCAGCGCCGTCTGGTTGCGCGCCGGCTTGTACCACACGGTGGCAATGCGGATATCGGCCGGCAGGTTGGCGCGGCAGCGGGCCTTGAGCTCGGCAAGCACCGCTTCGATGCTGCGGCCGGAATCGAACACATCATCGATCACCAGCAGCCGATCATCAGCGTTCAGCGTGTCGATCAGATAGCCCAGTGCATAGACCTTCACGGTCTTCGATTGCTTGTCGATCCCGGTATAGCTCGCGGTGCGGATGGCAATGTGATCGCATTCCACCCCATGCACATCAAAAAATTCCTGCACGGCGATGCCGATCGGCGCGCCACCACGCCAGATGCCGACCAGATGTGTGGGCCGGAAACCGCTCTCCAGCACAGCGCGCGCCAGCCGGAAACTGTCGCCCAGCAGGTCGTCAGCCGTCAGCCAGATTTTCTTCACGTCACCCATGCGCGGACCCCGGCCGAGCAGCGGCAGATTTGCCAGTTTTGACGAATCGTATCGGATTCAGCGTTGCCGGTTGCAGCAAATGATAGGGGATCAGATCAGGCCTCATGGCCGGCAGGGTGACATTTTTCGCCGCTGTAGGACAGGGCCGACAATGGCTTACTTGCCGCTGGCGAGATCGGCAGCGACCGCTTCCAGCATGGCGTCGGTGAGCTGGCCGCCGGCCATCGGCAGCAGCTGCTTCAGGCTCATCGCCTTGAACTGGTCCAGCATTGGGTGGCTGGTCAGGCCGGGGATGCGCGCATCGAGTACGGCCTTGGTCTTCTCGTTGGCCAGCAGCTGTTCAATCGGCGTGTCGAGGCTGACGGCCGAAGCGGCTGGCGTTTCGGCCGTTTGGGCCAAGGTAGCCACCGGCAGGGCCGCAAGAACCAGGGCAAGAATCAGCTTCATCGGGCAGGCTCCAGGGCGAAAGGGGTTCAACCGAACACGCGGGTAAAGATCGTACCCACATGCTTGAAGTGGTAACCAAGGTCGAACAGGCTTTCCAGCTCGGCGTTGGACAGGCGGGCGGTCACGTCGGCATCGGCCTTCAGCAGATCGAGCAGGCTCAACGCACCATCGGATTCCCACACTTTCATGGCGTTACGCTGCACCAGGCGATAGGAGTCGTCGCGGGTCAGGCCGGCCTGGGTCAGCGCCAGCAGGATGCGCTGCGAATGGATGAGGCCGCCCATGCGATTGAGATTCTTTTCCATCCGCTCCGGATAGACCAGCAACTTGTCGATCACGCCGGTCAGCCGGGCCAGCGCGAAATCCAGCGTGACGGTGGCATCCGGGCCGATGTAGCGCTCCACGGACGAATGGCTGATGTCACGCTCGTGCCACAGGGCCACATTTTCCAGTGCCGGGGTGACGGCGGAGCGGACCATGCGGGCAAGGCCCGTCAGATTCTCGGTCAGCACCGGGTTGCGCTTGTGCGGCATGGCGCTGCTGCCCTTCTGGCCCGGCGAGAAATACTCCTCGGCTTCCAGCACTTCAGTGCGTTGCAGGTGGCGCACTTCGGTGGCCAGCCGTTCGATGCTGCTGGCGATCACGCCCAGCGTGGCGAAGAACATGGCGTGGCGATCACGCGGGATGACCTGGGTGGAAACCGGTTCCACGCTCAGCCCCAGCTGCTCCGCCACATATTCCTCAACCTGCGGATCGACATTGGCGAAGGTGCCCACCGCGCCCGAAATGGCGCAGGTGGCGATATCGGCGCGCGCTGCCACCAGCCGGGCGCGGCAACGGGCGAACTCGGCATAGGCCTGGGCGAGCTTGACGCCAAAGGTGGTGGGCTCAGCATGGATGCCGTGGCTGCGGCCCATGGTGGGGGTGAACTTGTGCTCCAGCGCGCGGCGCTTGATGGCGGCGAGCAGGGCGTCCATGTCGGCGAGCAGCAGATCCGACGCGCGGGCGAGCTGCACGGCAAGGCAGGTATCGAGCACATCGCTGCTGGTCATGCCCTGGTGCATGAAGCGGGCTTCCGGGCCGACCTGCTGCGCCACCCAATCGAGGAAGGCGATCACGTCATGCTTGGTGACGGCCTCGATGGCATCGATGGCAGCGACATCGATGGCCGGCTTCGTTTCCCACCAGTCCCAAAGCGCCTTGGCGGCGCTTTGCGGCACGACGCCAAGGTCGGCCAGCTTCTGGGTGGCATGCGCCTCGATCTCGAACCAGATGCGGAAGCGGGCTTCCGGTTCCCAGATGGCAACCATGTCGGGGCGTGAATAGCGGGGGATCATGCACAGGCCTCTTTGATGTGCGGCGCGCCTAGCATGTGATGCGGCGATTGCCTATCTGTCGGATGGTGACTTCGCCCCCATCTCGTGTCCGCGTCATCCCCTTCCAGCATGGGCTGGGGGCACTGGATTATGCCGTACCGGCCGGCATGGTGCTGCAGCCCGGTGAGGCAGTGGAAGTGCCACTAGGCCCGCGCCGCATCACAGGGGTGGTATGGGATGCGGAACGGTTGGCAGCGCCTGATGTGCCAGCCAGCAAGTTGCGGCCGGTGGCGGCGCGGCTCGACCTGCCGCCGCTGGCCGAGCCGCTGCGCCGCCTGATCGAATGGACCGCCGATTATTATGTCGCGTCGCTGCAATCGGTGGTGCGCATGGCGTGGCCGTCGGTGGCGTTCCTGAGTCCGAGGGAGTTCACCGAATACCGGCTGGGCGGCCCGGTGCCGAAGCGGCTGACCCCGGAACGCGCCAAGGCGCTGGAGCGGCTGGAGGGGCGGCAGGGCACGGCGCGGGATCTCGCCCGCATGGGCGGCGTGTCAGACGCCGTGATTCGGGGGCTGGTCACGTCGGGTACGCTTATAGCAAGCCGCGTGGCCGGCGATGCCACGCCGCCGCAGCCCGACCCAGCTTATGCGCCGCCGGCACTGTCGGCCGATCAGCAGGCCGTGGCCGATGAACTGGTGACCGCCGTCGACGCTGCGGATTTCGCGCCGATCCTGCTGGAAGGCGTGACCGGGTCCGGCAAGACCGAGGTGTATTTCGAAGCCGTGGCGCAAGCGATCCGCAACGGCGGGCAGGCGCTGGTGATGGTGCCGGAAATCGCACTCACCGCACCGTGGCTGGCGCGCTTTGCGGCGCGCTTCGGCTGCCAGCCGCTGTCGTGGCATTCGGATCTGAAAACCAGCGAGCGCCGCGCCGCCTGGGCCGCCATTGCCGATGGCCGTGCCAAGGTGGTGGTGGGGGCGCGGTCGGCGCTGTTCCTGCCCTATGCGAACCTGAAAACCATCATCGTCGACGAAGCCCACGAAGCCAGCTTCAAGCAGGAAGAAGGCGTGCATTATCACGCCCGCGACGTGGCGGTGATGCGCGGGCGGATGGAGGGCCTGCCCATCGTGCTGGCCACCGCCACGCCGGCCATCGAAACCCAGGTGCTGGCCAGCCGTGGCACCTATCGCCATCTCGTGCTGCCCAGCCGCTTTGGCGGGGCAGAGCTGCCCGATGTGGCGCTTGTCGACATGACCCGGCATCCGCCGACACGCGGGACGTGGCTTTCGCCCGTTCTGGTCGCCGCCATCACCGACACGCTGGCCAAAGGCGAGCAGAGCCTGCTGTTCCTGAACCGGCGCGGCTATGCCCTGCTCACGCTGTGCCGGGCGTGCGGCAACCGCATCCAATGCCCCAATTGCACGGCGTGGATGGTGGAACACCGCCTGTCCCGTCGGCTGGCCTGCCATCATTGCGGGCACCAGATGCCGGTGCCGGAACAATGCCCGGAATGCGGCGAGGCCGATCATTTGGTGGCGTGTGGCCCGGGCGTGGAACGCATCGCCGAAGAAGTGCGCCGGACCTGGCCGGAAGCGCGCACCGCCATGGTGACCAGCGACACCATCACCAGCCCGGCCCGCGCCGCCGCGCTGGTGGCTGCCGTGGAAGCGCGCGAAGTCGATGTGATCATCGGCACCCAGATGGTGACCAAGGGCTATCACTTCCCCGATCTCACTTTGGTGGGTGTGGTCGATGCCGATCTGGGCCTGTCGGGTGGCGATCTGCGCGCGGGCGAGCGCACCTGGCAGCAGATCGTGCAAGCGGCCGGACGCGCCGGACGCGGGGTAAAGCCTGGCCGCGTGCTGATCCAGACGCACCAACCGAAGGCGCCAATCATGCAGGCGCTGGCCAAGGGCGATGCCGCGGCGTTCTTTGCCGCCGAAATCGCGGCGCGGCGCGATCTCGGCCTGCCGCCGTTCGGGCGGCTGGCGGCGCTTATCGTGTCATCCGAAGACGCCGCCGCCGCGAAATCTGCCGCCGATATGCTGGGCGCCGCCGCCCCCCAGCGCGAGGGGCTGATGGTGCTCGGCCCCGCCCCTGCCCCGCTGTCCATGCTGCGCGGGCGGCACCGCCACCGGCTACTGGTGCAGGCCCGGCGTGACCTGCCACTACCGGCGATATTGCGCGAGTGGGTGGGTGGCGCCGCGCTGCCATCCAGCGTGCGCGTGGTGATCGATGTCGATCCTTACAGCTTTGTCTGAAGCCAGCCCGCCGCGCGCACCGCGGGCAGGAACGTCTCACTGATCGCCTGCTCGGTTCCATCGGCCAGCACCAGCAGCCAGCGCCGGCCGTCGCGTCGTGCACCGCTGACATAGCGGCGGGCGACCCAGGCGCTGCGATGCACCTGAAGGCCCTGAAACCCCGCCAGTTCGGGAAGCGCATCGCCCATGCGGAACAGAACCAGCGGGCGGCGACCATCGGCCAGCACGAGGCGCAGATAATGATCTTCGGCTGCCACCATCAGCACGCCCGACAAGTCTGACAACCCGGCGCGCTGGGCGAGCCGGGAGGGTGTGGCGACATCAACCAGCGGCGCATCGGGCAGCACCGCCCGCCCGCCCCGGATTACCGCAACCAGCGCCGAAATCGATCCGGCCACCAGCAGCGCGGTGAGATACAGGCCCGCCCACGGCAGCGCCTGCGGCTGGCCGATGGCGCGGAACATCAGATCAATCTCCAGCGGCAGGGTGGCGTTGAGCAGCAATGTGCCGGCCAGCGCCGCCAGCACAGCTGCGCGCCGGCCGGTGGTGCGCGGCCCAGCCCACGCATACCACAGCCACCATTTCACGCTGTTCCAACCGATCAGCACCAGCCAGAACACCAGCCGGCTCGGCAGCGGCAGCCGTAAGGTATCGAACGGCCCGGTCAGCGCGCACGCGACCACGGCAAACACTGTGCCGGCAATCAGCGGGCGCAGCGGCGGCGCGGTGTCACGCGAAAGGCTGAGTGTCGATTCCACGAAGCGTGAATCCGGTCCTGCACGGGATTGGCGAAGCGACTGGCAGAATAGGCGAAAGCGACGTTGCGGCAAGGGCCGGATGGCCACCAGAGATGCGGCGTTCAACCCGCTGTATCGGAAAGGCGCCCCATGCTTGCCAACCTGTCACCCCTGCTGCTGGCCCACCTTGTGGCTGCCTGCCTGGCCATGCCGCTGGGCCTGTATCAGATGATTGCCCGCCAGGGCTCACCGGGCCATGCGCTGGCCGGGCGGCTCTATGTGCCGGCGATGCTGATCGCCAACATTGGCGCGCTGGCCAGTTACCGGCCGGATACCAAGTTCCTGCCGTTTCACATCCTGGCGTTCGTCAGCCTTTATTCACTGGTTACCGGCATGTGGGCGCTGCGCAAATGGCTGCAGAACCGCCAGCCGGCCGATCTGAAGGCGCACAAGATCCAGATGGCCTACAGTTGGCTGGGCCTCATGATGGCCGGCTTCAGCCAGGTGCTGACCAACCCGCGCTTCGGCATCATCGAAGGGTTCGAGCCCGTGCAGTTCTGGGCGATGGTAATTGGCCTGAACGTCGTGCTCTATGCCATCGGCAGTTGGTGGCTGTTCGGTCGCCTGCTCAAGCGCCAGCTCGCCTAAAGCATCGAGGCATCCACCGGCAGGCCCAGCAACACACGCCCGGCCAGTTCCAGCGTTGGCGGGGCGACCATCACATGCTGGGTGGCCACATGTGCGTCGCGGAAGCGGCGGTTCAGCGGGTGGCTGGCATAGACCGAGGTGCCGCCAGCCAGTTCGTGCATCTTTGCGGCCACCCGCGCCGAGACCTGGGTGAGCCGCGTGGCCGCCAGTCGCAGTCGGGCGCGGGCGGGCAGATCAAGCGCATCGCCAGCGACGACGCGATCCCAGGCGCTGGCGATTTCAGCGTGCACAAGGGCGCGCGCGGCATCGAGATCGGCGTGGGCGGCGGCATAATCCGCCTGCACAACGCCGCGCTCGGCCAAGGACCTGCTGCTGCCCTGGCCCTTCTTGGCAACGGCCAGCGCCTTCAGATCATCGAGCGCACCCAGCGCATTGCCGCTGGCCACCGCCGCAATGCCCAGCGCCAGCAGGCCGAAGGGGGCAAAGCGGTAGAGGGGGCCAGCCTCGCGCGGGGTGTCGGTGATGAAGGACACGCTGCGGCCCTGCGGCACGCGCACATCCTTGGCGGCCAGATCACCCGATCCGGTGCCGCGCATGCCGAGCGCATCCCACGTGTCGATCAGTTCTACCTCGGCCTTGCGCATCACCATCATGCGGTGATCGGGGGCGCCATTGGGGAGCAGGCGCATCTCGCCGCTCTCCATGATGACGGCGCCGCCGAGCAGCCAGCTGCAATTTGCGCTGCCCGAACCCCAGGCCCAGCGGCCGGATACGACATAATCATCGCCGTCCACCGCCGCACGCCCCATCGGCGCGAACACGCCGCCGGTAATGACATTGGGATCGGCCCAGATCTCGCGGGCGTGTTCTTCGGGCAGCCAGGCCGAGATCAGCGCCGTGGTGCCGCCGATCATCACGCACCAGCCAGTGGCGGCATCGGCGCGCCCCAGTTGTTCCAGCGCGCCAAACAGGGTGGCCACATCCACCTCCGCACCGCCCAGAGACTTGGGCACCAGCATGCGGAACAGGCCGGCCTGCGCAAGTTCGGCGGCCAGATCGGCAGGCAGGCGACGCCGCTGCTCGGCATCAGCGGCGCGGGCGGCGACCGTCTCCAGCAGGGCTTCGGCGATCATCACAGCTTCCACAGGCTGGCGAGGTTATTCTTCTGCATATCGGACGATCCGCCGACGATCGGCATGCCGAGCAGATCGCGCACGTGTCGCTCCATGTCGAACGCGTCCGACAGCGCATAGGAACCAATCACCTGCTGGCAGGCCAGCGCGATTTCCACGCCAACATCGGCCACGAACAATTTCGCCATGCTGGTTTCGGCACTGCACGGCCGGCCCTCATTGGCCAGCCACGCGGCGTGATAGAGCATGTGTCGCGCAGCCTGCAGTTTCGTGCGCGCCACCACCAGTTTGTGGCGGATGGCCTGGTGCTGGCTGATCGCCTTGCCGAATTGCATGCGGGCTTGCGCATAATCCCACGCTTCATCCAGCGCGGCCCGCGCAATGCCGAAGGCGACGGCGGTGATTTCCAGCTTCTCCACGTCGAGCGCGCGGCCGGCGAGCAATTTCCAGCCCTGGTTCCACATCGCCGGCCCGCCGACGATGTTGCCAGCCGGCACCCGCACGCTGTCAAAATACACGTCCTGGCTCGCCGTGTAGCGCAGGTTGGCGTGGTGGATATCCTGCATGCGCACGCCGGGTGCGTTGGTCGGGATCAGCACGAAGGACAGGTTGCGGTAGCGGTCTTCGGCAGGGCCGGAACGCACCAGCGTGTAGATATAGTCGCTCCAGTCTGCCCCCGTGCACCAGCGCTTGGCGCCGTCGATCACGACCTCGTCACCTTCAAGGCGTGCGCGGGTGGTGACGCTGGCCAGATCGCCGCCAACATCAGGTTCGGACAGGCCATAGGCGAAGAACAGCTCGCCCCTCGCCAGCCGCGGCAGAAATTCCGCCTTCTGCTCGGCGCTGCCGTTTTCAGACAGGTTCATACCGCCATAAAAGGCCGTGTGGATATAGGGCCCGGCCAGGCACGGCCCGGCCTGCGCCAGTTCCTCGATCACCGCGATGGCGGCGACCAGATCCTGCCCGGCGCCGCCATATTCTTCGGGCACAGTCAGCGTGGTCAGGCCCAATTTGTTCAATTCGGCATAGACATCGCGCGGCCAGCGGTGATCGCGGTCCCACTGGATGCGCGCCTCTCGCGGCGCGTGCTGCGCCACGAAGCGGCGGATGGTGTCGCGCAGCTGGCCGATATGTTCCGGCTCATCGGTGAAGGTAACGGGGGGCAGCGGCGGGGCCATCATTCACCCGTCAAGTTCGGCGGCCGGCGTTCGCGGAACGCCCGCACCGCTTCCGCCCGGTCGGCGGCAAGATTGGACAGGGTTTCATAGGGGATGGACGCATCCATCAACTGCTGCGCCAGCACCCGCAGCGGCTGGTTGGCCACCACTTTCGACCAGCGCACGGCATATTTGGGATTGTTCATCAGCTTGCCGACCAGCTCGGTCACTTTCGCATCGAGCTGATCGGTCGGCACGGCATAGTTGATCAAGCCCATCGCTTCCGCGCGCGGGGCCTTAATCAGGTCGCCGGTCATCAGGAACTCTTTTGCGCGGGCATAGCCGATCAGCTGCGGCCAGATCACCGCGCCGCCATCGCCGGCGACCAACCCCACTTTCACGTGCGGATCGCCGATCACAGCGTTTTCGTCGGCCACGATGATATCGCAGAGCAGCGCGATGGTGGCGCCCAGGCCCGCAGCAGCGCCATTCATGCGGCAGATCACCGGCTTTTCGATATCGAGCAAGGACGTGACGATGCGTTTGGCGTCCCAGCCGATGTCGCGGAACTGGTTGGGGTGGGCGATCTGTTCTTCAAACCAGTCGAAATCGCCACCAGCGCAAAAGGCGCGGCCAGCACCGGTGAGCACGATGATGTCGCTGCCCTTGTCCTGCTGCAGTTCGGTGAACACGCGGGCGAGTTCTTCGTGCATCGCCTCGTCAACGCCGTTCACCGGGTTGTTGCCGGTGATGGTGGCGGTGAGCACGCGTTCATGGCCGAACTGGCCGCGCGTGAAGGTGAACCGCTGATAGTTTTCGAGCAGCGCCATGTGCCTGCGTCTCCCCAAATATTTCGGGCAGCGTGGCGGAACCAGCGCGGCCGGTCAATCTTGGGATAAAGGCAGGGGGCGGATCAATAATTCCACTGCAACTGGGCGCGCAGGATGTCGCCTTCGGCCCGGCCGCTGCGACGCTCGTCGGCTTCGCGGCGCTTGGCGCGGCCATAGGTGAGGGTCAACTCCAGCGGCGGGGTTGGCTGGAATTCGATGCCCAGTTCCAGTTCGTCGGTTTCAAGGCGCGGCGCGTTGAGCCCGGCCTTGAAGCCACCGCGATAATGCTGCCAGCGCGCGAACGGCATGAACGGCCCCAACGGCGAGCGCTTCACCCGCGCCATGGCCTGCACATAACCGCCTTCCAAGGGCTTTTCCTGGATGGAGCGGGTGACATCATCCCACTGTGGCCCGGTGCCCCAGTTCCATTCGGCCTGGAAGCCGATCGGCTGCGGATAGAGCATGGCGTGGAAGCCAACGCGATTATCGGCATAGGTCAGCGCGCTGACCCCGCCCGTGCGGATTTCGGGTTGCACGCGGTTGCGCATGATCGCGCCGCCCACTTCCAGCACCTGGCCATCAAGGCCCAGACCATCCAGCGCGAACGGCCAGGTGGCCATGGCGACGAACATCATGCCATTGTTGGCCTCGGTCCGGTTGGTGCCCTGGCCGTTGTAGAGGCCCAGCCCGAACGCACCATAATTGCCGAACAATTTCTGGCCATCCGCCGCCAGCCGATCCCAGATCAATTGCACCTGCGCTGGAGTGTAATAGGCAACCACACCCAGATCACGCTCGGTGGGCACGGCGGTGTTGATGCCGTCGGTGCGGTCCAGCGCCAGGCGGGCGGAGGAGCTTTGCAGATTCTCCCAGCCGAACGGCACCTTGGACTGGCCGAACCGCAGGCGCAGGCTGTGATCCTTCAGCGGGAACCAATCGACATAGGCATCGCGCAACTGGCCAAAGCCTTCGCGGCGTTCACCTGCGGACTGGCCCGAAACGGCGGTGGCAAAATCCGGCTGCAGATAGAGCGAGACATGATCGTTCAAGTCGCCCTGCAGGATCAGGCGGATCCGGCGGAAACTGAAATTGTTCCTGTCGGTGATGTTGCCATCGCCGATGCTGCGCAGTCGCGACACGCCGGCCGGCGCGGTGGCATCGCCCGACACGATCTCGTTCAGCCGCAGTTGGGTATAGCCGCGCAGGGTGAGCTTTTCATACCAGGGCTTGCCGCGCCGGGGCGGCGGGGTGAGCACGATGGTGGAGGGTGCGGCTGTCGCGACAGCCATCGTGACCGGAGCGCTCGCAATCGGCGCAGAGGCCACAGGGGCGGTCGCCATCGGGGCCGGAGCGGCCGGCGGCTGCCGCGTGGCCGCCTTCAGTTCGGCCACCATCGCCTTCAATTCGTCGATCTGGCGCTGCAGTTCGGCCACCGTGGGCTCCGCCGCCTCAGCCGGCAATGCGGCCAGGCTGGCCAGCAAGGCGATCAGGGCGCCAGTATTGCGGCGCGGGTGGCGGGTGGTCATTGCAGTGTGGCCCTGTGCCGCCAGACACAGGCGCCTGCGACCAGCGGCAAATATGACGCCGGGGTGACAGCAACGTTGCATTTGCGTGATGCTTTTGTGACATGGCCGGCGGGTTTCCAGCCTGGCGACGCCGGGGCCAACGCGAGGTGACGCTAAGTTGACGATTTAATTGCAGTAATGTGTCGACTTCATGACGCTGTTTTCCGGCATCAGGCCCAACTCCAATCAGGGCAGCGGCAGGAACCGCCAGGCCCACACCGCCATGCCGCCGACAATACCCACGGCATAGGGCAGATCGGCCCCCACCTGCACCAGCCGCGGCGCATCATCGCCGGTAACGCCGGCCACAGCCAGCCCGCGGCGCAGCAGCATCAGCACCAGCGCCAGCACGCCGCCGGCAATGGCGATCAGCACCACCTGCGCTGCCAGCGTGCCCAAGGTTGCCCAGCAGGCGCAGCCGGTCATCACCTTCACATCGCCGCCGCCCAGCCAGCCCCGCGCAAAGGCCAGCAGGCCGAACGCAAAGAAGGCGCCGCCCGCGGCAGCATGGCTGGCCCAGTCAAAGCCGGGCGTGCCCAGCCCGAACAATACCGCGCCGATGATGATCAGCACGGTGATGGTATCGGGGATTTCAAAGGTGCGCAGATCAAAGCCGGCGCTGGCCAGCACCGATAACGCCATCAGCCACAGGCCGGCATCAGCGAGCGTCATGCCAGCCCCATCATGATCTTGGCGGCGCGGCGGCGATCGGCTCGCGCACCTTCTGCGCCTTCAGTTCGGCCAGATATTGCAGATTGGCCCAGGCGGCACGATCGAACTGCGGGTTCAACGACAGCGCGCGGTTGAAATAGGCTTCGGCCACCGTCAGATCGCCGCGCATCATCGCGGCATAGCCAACGGTGTTGAGATCGGTGGCAAGACTGGCCTTGTCGCTAAGCAGGAAGGCTTCCTGGTAGCGGCCCTGCATGGCGCGGGCCAGTGCCAGATTGGTGCGCGCCTTTTTCAACGCAGGCTGCAACTTCAACGCAGCCACCAGATCGCGTTCGGCGGCTTCATGACGGCCGCGCAGCAGCTGCGACCAGCCGCGATTGGCCAGGATGCCAGCATCCTGCGGGGCGGCGGCCACGGCCTTGCCATAGGCCAGATCAGCCGCCGGCCAGTCCCGCGCCTTGTCGGCCAGCACGCCCAGCGCGTTCCAGGCGCGGGCAAGGCCGGGATCGGCCGCCACCGCCTGTTCCAGCAACGGGCGGGCTTCGTTTTCCTTGCCTTCGCGCAAGCGGGTGATGCCAAGGCCCTGGCGCGCCAGCGCCGCCAGCGGTCCATCCATCAGGCCGGTGAAGGCTTCCGCCGCTTCAGGCAGGCTGCCCCCGGCCAGCGCCAGTTCGGCCGCGCGCAGCTGCACATCGGGGGCGCCGCTCGCCCACATCGGCGCAAGCAGGGCGCGGGCATTGTCCAGCCGACCATCGGCGATGGCGGCATCCAGCATGGCCAACGCTTCGGGACCGGGCGGCGCGGTGCGCTGAACCTGAGCGGAAGCAGCGTCGCCCGTGGACTTCGGCGGCTTGGGCCTGGCCAGCGCCGGGGTAACCACGGCCACGGCCAGTGCCACCAACAGCATCATGAACGCAAAGCGATGAAACAGTTCGACCAGTGTGGCCGGACGCGCCGTCAACGCATCGTCGTGCTCGGCCGCCGACGACGCACGCGGCGCAACCGTTTCCGTCGGCTGGCCAAATGGTTCGGCACCATCAGGCACTCAAGGCTCCGAGACGGACAATCAGTGCTTCCAGCCGGGCAATGGCCAGACGCACGGCGTCCTTGTCATCCACGGCGCCGGGATCGGCCTGGGCCGACAAGGCGGTCATCAAGCGCATATGGGCGCGGTCTTCCGCGGCGACGGCAAAGCGCGATGCATCAAAGCCAGCCAGCCAGTCGACTGCCATGGCAGCCGGTGCCAGGAAGCGGCGCGGTGCCAGCGGCGTGGCCGTGGCCAGTTCCGGCAAGGCCGCCAGATCGAGCAGGCGCAGCGCGGCCGGCTGGAACGATGGCAGCAGCAACTGCGCCACCGGGTTACCGGCGGCAAGCATCTGGCTGAAATCCGGCGGCACATCGGTGACATTGATCACCTGTGGCAACAGCACGTCCGCCGTGAGCGCCATTGGCGCGTCCGGAGTCGCTTCCGCCAGCGACAGCGTGGCCATCGGAATGGTGAGCGAGGCCAGACTGTCAAGATGCGCCGTGACCAGTGCCGATGCGGACTGCTGCTCTGCAGCCTCTTCCTGCGCCAGCGTTATCGGAACGGCCAGTTGCGGCAGTTGGCCGGCCTTGGCGGTCGCGAGGCTGGCATTGATCCGGGCCACCGGCACGCCGCCGGCCCGCTGTGCCATGGCAAGGCGCGGGGCCGTGACCGGATGGCTGACTGCGCCCGGGAGAACCAGCACAGCTTCACCGCTGCTCGCCATGTCGATCCGGGCGCTCGCAACGCGCACCGGCGCATCGGCGGCAATGGCGGGTGCCAGGGCGGCGTTTTCCAGCGCGGCGGCCACCAGCAGCAGGGCGCGGCGGGCGGAGGCGGCAGCGCGGCCATCATCACTGCTGCTGGCGCGTTGCAGCCAAGCTATGGCGTCGCGATGCTGGCCAGCCCGGTGCAGGGTCCAGCCCAGATTATAGGCGATATCGCCGGCGCCTGGTTCCAGCGCGAGCGCCATCTCGAAATGCTGGCGGGCCAGATCGATGCGGCCCAGCCGATCATAGGCGATAGCGATGCCGTTCAGCGCCGCCACCGATCCGGCATTCTGGCCCAGCGCGATGCGGAACACGGAAATCGCCTGCGCGGCGTTGCCCGCGGCCAAGAGGCTGCGGCCTTCGGCCAGCGCGGCCGTTTCATTCTGATTGTTGGCGATGGCGCTGCTGGGCAGGTTGTCGCTGCGTGGCCGGGCGTCTTTGGCATCAAAGCTGTCGGCCAACGCCGGCGATGAACCAGCCAGCGCGAGAAGAAACGCGGTTTTCTGTTTCATTTGCCCCTCGCCGCCTTGTTGGATTGCTCCTGCTTTTCCACTTGAGCCATCTGGTTCTTCATGCCGATCGCCGCCGGCAGCATCAGCACCGCAACCATGGTGGGCAGCATGAAGCAGACCAACGGGATCGACAGCAGCACCGGAATCTTGTGGGCCTTTTCCTCGGCGCGCAGCCGGCGGGCTTCACGCATTTCCGCAGCATAGACCCGCAGCGCCGACGCCACCGACGCGCCCAACTTGTCGGACTGGATGATCAGCGTGGTGAAAGCGGTGATTTCCGGCACGCCGCTCTTCTTGGCCAGCATGCGCAGCGCCACTTCACGGCTGCGGCCGGCGCGCAGCTCAAGGCTGACCTGGCCGAACAGCTTGGCCAGCAGCGGATGCGAGCCGATGATTTCCGAACCGACGCGACTGAAGGCGGCATCGATGCCAAGCCCGGCTTCGAGGCAGACCAGCATGAGATCGAGCGTATCGGGGAAGCCGTTGAGCACTTCCTGGGCGCGGTTTTCAGCGCGGGACTGCACAATGATGCCGGGCAGATACAGGCCGGCCACGGCCCCGCCCATCAGCATCATGTAAAGCTTGGCCGGCTCCGGCCAGTTGCCGCCCACGGCCAGCACGATCACCACCAGGATGGGCAGGGCCAGTGTGCCGATGGCGCGGGCCAGGGTGAAGGCGCGGGGCGCCCAGAGTTGATCAAAACCGGCCCTCTGCAGCTTTTCCGCGATCTTGCCGGAGGCATCGTCGGTGAGGCTGAGACCACGTGCTTCGATTTCGTGCAGCAGTTGCGCCCAGCGCGAGGTGAGCAGATCGTTGCGGATGCTGCCCGGGCCTTCATCGACAGCTGCACCGCCGCCCTGGCTGGCCAGCCGCGCCTTGATGTCGGACCGGCCCAGCACCAGCGGCGCCAGCGCCAGCACGACCAGCATCACGGCCGCGAACACCAGGCCAAGAACGATCCAGTTTGCCAGGGTTGCGCTGCCCATCGCCGTTACACCTTGATCGCGATCAGGCGGCGCATGATCACGACACCCAGAACATAAAGGAACAACACACCCAGCGCGCCCGGCATGAACCAGGGATCGCCCACAACATCGAGATAGAAGCTGGGCTGGCTGGAGAACACGCCGACAAAGGTGATGATCGGCATGGCAGTGAGCAGCGTGCCGGTCATCTTGCCTTCGGATGCCAGCGCGCGCACCTTCAGCACCATGGCGGCGCGGTCACGGATCACGCGGGTCAGGCTGTCGAGGATTTCAGCGAGGCTGCCGCCGGTTTCGGTCTGGATGGCCACCGAAACCACGAACATGTTGATGTCCTGGGTCTGCACCCGGTTGGCAAAGCCTTCCAGCGCATCGCGCAGCGGCGAACCATAGTTCATTTCCGCCAGCACCAGCCCCAGCTCGGAAGCCAGCGGATCCGGCATTTCGTTGACCACCAGTTCCAGCGCGCCCGACACCGGGTAGCCCGCCCGCAAGCCGCGAACCAGCACGTCCAGCGCGATCGGGAACTGCGCCTCGATCTTCTTGAGCCGCTTGGCGGCGACGTAGTTGAGATAGAGGATGGGCAGCGCAATGCCGATGCCGCCGGCAAACAGCAGCAGCAGCAGAATGGCGCCGGGCGAGGTGATCTGGCCGCTGATGCCGCCAATCAACGGGAACAGGAACCCGATCAGCAGCGTGACCGTGCCCATGTAGCTGAGCATGCGCTGGGCACTCATGCGCAGACCGGCCTGGTTCATGCGGCTGTCGAGATAGCGGAGGACCGACGGCAGCATCGACTTCGACATATCGGTCGTCTGCCGGCGCAGCGCGGTGATGATCTCTTCGGAACTCGCCCCGCTCTCGATCAGCGCCATGCGCTTTGAAACACGCTTCTTCGTGCCGAAGTTGTCGCGGTACCACATGAAGCCGCCTTCCAGCAGCAGCACCACGGCCAGAAACACGATGCCGTAGAAAACGAATTCGGCGTTGATGAAGGACGGCAGTTGCACCTCAACCATCCTTGCGCTTGAACGGATCGAACATGGTGCTCGGCAGATCGAAGCCGCGCGCCTTCAGGATATCCATGAACTTGGGCCGCACCCCCATCGGGCGCATCTCGCCGATCACCTTGCCCTGTTCGTCCACGCCTTCGCGCACGAACTTGAAGATCTCCTGCATCAGGATGATCTCGCCTTCCATTCCGGTGATCTCGGCCACCGAGGTGACCCGGCGGCTGCCGTCCTGCAGGCGTTCCAGCTGGCACACCACGTTGATGGCTGAAGCAATCTGGGCGCGGGCCGATTTCGGGCTGATGTCGATGCCCGACATGCCGATCATCTGTTCCAGGCGGGACAGTGCGTCGCGCGGCGTGTTGGCGTGCAGGGTCGTCATCGAACCATCGTGACCGGTGTTCATCGCCTGCAGCATATCGAAGGCTTCGCCCGAACGGATTTCGCCCAGGATGACGCGATCGGGCCGCATGCGCAGTGCGTTCTTCACCAGATCGCGCTGGTTGACTTCGCCGCGGCCTTCGATGTTGGACGGGCGGGTTTCAAGACGCACGACGTGGCTCTGCTGCAATTGCAGTTCGGCCGAATCCTCGATGGTCACCACGCGTTCGTGGCTGCCGATCGAGGCCGACAGCGCGTTAAGCATGGTGGTCTTGCCCGAACCGGTGCCGCCCGAAACAATCACGTTGCGGCGGCTGGCGACCACGGCCTTCAGCATCGTCGCGCAATCAACCGTCATCGAACCATATTCGACCAGCTTGTCGATGCTGGTGCGGCTGGGTGGAAATTTGCGGATGGAAAGGCACGGACCGTCGATGGCCAGCGGCGGAATGATCGCGTTGATGCGGCTGCCGTCGGGCAGGCGCGCATCGACCATCGGCGAGCTTTCATCAACACGGCGGCCGACGTTCGAAACAATCTTGCCGATGATGCGCAGCAGATGCTGATCGCTGGCAAAACGCGTGCCGACTTCCTCGATCCTGCCGCGCCGTTCCACGAACACCTTGGTGGCGCTGTTGACCATGATGTCCGAGATGGTCGGGTCTTTCAGCAGCGGTTCGAGCGGGCCGAGGCCGAGCAGTTCGTCGAGAATATCCTCGACCAGCTGACGCCGTTCGGCGGCGTTCAGGGCCTGGTTATTCTCTTTCAGCATTTCCTGAACGATGTCGCCGATGTCGCGCTGCATCTGCTCGCGCGTCATGGTTTCCAGCGCCGCCAGGTTGATGCGGTCGATCAGCTGCTGGTGCAGCATGACTTTGAGTTCGGTGTAATCGTCGCGGCGGCGATCCTTGATGCTCACGACCGGCGCCGGGGCCGGTGCGGCCACCTTGGTTTCGGCCGGCACGCTGGCCGTCGCCGCATCGCCAGCGGCGTCAGGCTGTGCGCCGGTCTTGCGGCGGGTGGGGAAGATCATGCCGTCGCCCCCATGCTGACCAGTTCATCGCTCAGCTGCGCCGCAATGGCACGCAGGTCCTTTTCGATGCGGGATTTCATCTTGATCTGGCCCAAGCTGCGGCCTTCATCCTGCGCCGCCGAAACCGTGGGGAAATCATTGGCAAGGCCAAAATGCACCCGGCTGCGCAGCGCCGATTCAGCTTCGCTCAGATCGTACTTGCCGAACAGGCCAGGGATCATGCGGTTCATCACCACCCGCACCCGGTCGCCCAGGCCATTGGCTTCAGCCACATCAAGCTGTCGGCGGGCCTGCTGCACACCCGATACGGTCATCTGGGTGGTCAGCAGCAGCAAATCGGCCTTCTGGATGGCCATGGCCGTCCAGTCCATCCAGATGCCCGGCAGATCGAGCAGCACCAGATCGTAATTCTGGGTGGCGACATCCAGCAGGCGATCGATGAATTCCGGGGTCACAACGTCCATCGCGGTCATGTCGTTCGGCGAGGAAATCACCGAGGTGCCCGATTGGTGGCGTTCCAGCACCATCTTGAGGAACTCGGCGTCCAGCCGGTCATCCGCTTCGATCAGATCGGCAATCGAAAGACGGGGCTTCAGGTTCATGTACAGCGCCGCATTGCCGCGCTGCAGATCAAGATCGATCAGCAGCACCTTCTTTTCGGCGGCCCAGATCTGCGCGAGCTGGGTGGCGAGCATGGTGGAGCCAACGCCGCCCAGCACGCCCTGAAAGGCGATCACATTGCCGCTGCGGGCCGGACCACCGCCCGTGCGCAGCTGGCCCAGCCGGTCGCGGCCGGTTTCCAGCGCCTGCGCCAGTTCCTCGCGGCTGAACGGGATCGGCAGCACGTCGGCAATGCTGGACCGCATCAGGCGGCGGGTGGCAGTGATGGTCAGATTATGGGCCGCTGTCACCACCGGGATGCGGGCACCAACGCTGTTGGCAAACTGTTCCAGCGCGGCCAGTTCCTCGGCGCTATCGGGCTCGATTTCCAGGATCACCAGATCGGTGCGGCGCAGCAGTGGCCCGTTCACCGAGAATTTTTCCAGGCCGCCATCAAACACGTGGATGCTGGCACCCAGGTTGGCGAGGTGCGCAGGATCGATGGTGGCCGCCGTTTCCGGCGCCAGCACCAGCGTCACCCGCAAATCGCCCGTGTCAGGCTGCGACGAGGAATCCCCCTTTTCGCCGCGCCCGACCATCGAACCAAGACGCGCCAGCAGGGCCATCAGCGCGGACCATTCGCTTGCTGGGTCACAGGCGCATCGGTTCCGGTGGCGCTTCCGCCACCGAGCTTGGAATCGCCCGACAAGGAGCGCAGCGGCTTGACCTGCCCGGTGCGGTAACGGGTAATCGCCGTATCGGCCAATGTGCCAGTGCTGCCTTCGATTTTCACGTTGGCATAGCTGGGCGTGAGATCCACCGCCATGGCCGCGACGTTGTTCTGCACGACCAGGCCCAGGCCCTTGTCTGTTGCTGCGGCCGGCGCGGCAAGGCTGACCATAAGGGCAACCAGCAGCAGGGATGTTGCAATCTTGAACATCGCTTACCTCACAATATGACCGGCCTCGGCGGCAACACCGCCGGGCTTGTTGATGCTGCTGGCAGGGCCGGGCAGGGGCAGGATATTGCCCGGTTGCACACGGCGTTCCGGCTTGCCGAGCAAGAAGAACTCGGTATCGGTCGGCTCCAGAATCCGATCGGTCGGCGACTGCAAGGCGGTACCGGCTGCGACCGGCCGAACGATGCGCGGCGTCACCAGGATCACCAGTTCGGTTTCCTGCCGTTCAAAATCGCTAGAACGGAAAAGCGCGCCGATGATCGGAATCTTGCCCAGCAACGGCACGGCGTTCACCGTATCGCGAAAATCACTCTGGATCAGGCCGGCGAGCGCAAAGGTCTGGCCGTCACGCAGCTCCAGCGTGGTGCGGGCGCGGCGGACCTTCAGGCCGGGAATGCGCAGGCCTGCAAGGGTGATACCGGCGGCCGGATCCAGGCTGGACACTTCCGGAGCAACCAGCAGATTGATCAGGCCGTCTTCAAGCAAGGTCGGCGTGAAGGCGAGACCAACCCCGAACTGCTTGAATTCCACCGCGATCTGGTTGTTCTGCGTCACCGCCACCGGCACCGGGAATTCGCCCCCGGCAAGGAAATTGGCGGTTTCACCCGAAAGCGCGATGATGTTGGGCTGTGCCAGCGTGCGGATCAGGCCCTGGCGCTCCAGCGCCTGGAACCGGAACGAGAAGCCCGGCATGGAGAAGGCGCCGCCGAAGGTGCCGGTAATGCCGAAGCCGGGGCCAACGCCCTGGGCATTGGTGCGGGCAACCGTCGTGTTACCGAACTCATCGACACGGCTGCCAAACTGGACCTGGTCGATGCCCAGCGCCTTGACGGTGCCACGCTGCATTTCGGCAAAGCGCACTTCCAGCAGGATCTGTTGGGCGGTGCCAACGCCGGCCATGTTGATCACCTTGTCGGGCGCATAGGCCTGGGCAATCGTCATGGCACGTTGCAGTGCGGCGGCGCTGGAAGCCGTGCCCGACAGGATCAGGCGGTCGTTGGCAACCTGCACACCCAGATTTTCGGTGGGTATCACCTCAGCCAGCTTCTGCTTCAGCCCCATCGCATCCGGCGTCACCGACACGTCAACCACGGCGATCACGCCGCCCTTCGCATCATACAGCGTCAGGTTGGTGGTGCCGATTTCCTTGCCCAGCAGATAGGCCACGCGGTTGGTGACCGGGCTGACATCGGCGATCTTAGCGTTGCCGACGGCGATGCGGGCAAAGGGCCGCGGCACCCTGAGTGTCTGCGACTTGTTGATGGGCAGGCTCAGCGAGAGCCCGGTGGCCGCTTCAACGCTGTTTTCAGCGGCCTTGGTGGCGGGAGCAGCCAGCGCCGCAGCGGCGAGGCCAATGGCGAGAAGGGGACGAAGCATCATTTGCCGATCACCGATTCAAAGCTGGAGGTCATGCCATTGCTGGTACCACGCATCACCACCACGCCCGGGCCGATCGGCGCCTGGCCACTGTTGCCGCCCGCCGGCGGTCCGGACGGACCAGACGGAGCGGATCCGCCCGAATTGGGCTTGCGCACCAGCCGGGTGATGGTGCCATCATTCAGATCCATCACCTGCGCCGTCTGCAAACGCACCCGGCTTTCATCGGTGAAGTGGCGCAGCGCCATGCTGAGCTGACCGACGGTGACCGCCAGCGCGATCTTCTGGGCCTGCAGCGGTGTCACCTCGATGGTGGCCGACTTGACGAGCTCCGGCTTTTCCTTGCCCACGTTCATGTCCACCCCAACGGCCAGCACCCGGGCACCTTGCGCCAGAAGTTCCGAATACGGCATTGCCTCATCGGGCTGGCGGGTCATGAACACGTCCACCCGGTCGCCCGGGAAGATCAGGCCGGCCACGCCGGACACTTCGTTCAGCGGCACCGAAATTGCGCGCATCTGCGGGCCCAGCAGCTGGGCGGTTGAAAGCCGGTTGGCGCCAGTGGCCAGCGACTTTTCAGTGAGGATTTCATTGGCAACGATCGGGCGCATGGCGGTGCGGCCTGCGCCCATCGTCAGCTCTTCAAGGCGCTGGAAGCTACCCTGCGGCAAGGTGTTGGCCGGCCAATCGACCACCTTCACCTTGTCGGGCGTGATCTTCTCGCCGAAATTGATGTCGGCCGCGGCGACAACGGTCGGCACGGTGCGAACGGCTGCGGCCGATCGGCCACCGCCTGCGTCGCCAGCGTTGCCCAGGAACGTCCGGGCAAACAGCACGGCGATCAGGCCCAGGGCCACCGCGGCGATCAGCATGATGATGGAGGAGCGGCGCATCAGATCGCCACCCTTTCGGCATGGTCAAGCCTGGCCACGCGCACTGCGCCGGCCGGCAACCCTGACTTGATTTGAGATTGCGTGTGCAAAGCTCGCCCCTCTTGCAACTGTCACCAGTCTGACCATGCGGGTCATCTGGATCACCCTGTTACGGCCGGACTCCGGTCCAGCTTGACAGTTACGCCCGAACGCCACTTTACACGCACGGGCTGCCCGACATGCCGGAACGCGCCCTCTTTGACGGCCTGGGCCGTCTGAAATCCGCTTGTTGCAGCCTGGTCCGATCACTGCGCATTGCCTGCGCGGAATCTGGGGGTTTGCAACGCTTCGCCTGAGCAACTGGAACTGACGAAGAATAGAGCCGGCAAACTTGCCGGGGAGTTGGCCGCCGGCCAGGCCGAAGCCCAGCCGGCGGCCGCCACCAGATTATTGGAAGGTGGTCGAAGCTTCGGAGTCGAGAGCCTGACCGGTCTGGGTCATGGCGCTCTGCAGCGAACCACCGAAAGCGGTCGCACCCAGCACCACGAAGCCGCCGAGCACGGCAACGATCAGAGCGTATTCAGCGGCCGAAGCGCCGGACTTGTTGCCCTTCAGAGCGTTCAGGATCTTCATCATCGTTTTCTTCCCACTGTTGTTGGCCGAAGCCAGTTCTTGCAAGGTCCCGCTCTTTTTTGACGAGCGAACGGGAGGGATCACCGTTGACGCCGATCGGATGAAAACCACTGCTTCCTCCGGCCGATATCCCGCAACCTAAATAAACCGCCGTAACGATTTGAACAATATCGAATTTGGTTTATAAAATTTGTCTATATTACTTCAGACTTCATTATGCTTTACAAAAATTAGTAAGTGTTATCGCTCGTTATTACTTATTAATTGCCATGGCGGCCGCCTACTCTTGCCGATGGTGATTTTCAAACGGAAACAAGGGCTTAGGAACGGCGGCAACTCGTAAATTTTCATGCTTATCAAGGGCTTAGACGAGCTTGTTCAGAGCCCTATAAAGAGCCGAAATCATGATTTTCCGTTAAAAATCGCAGTCTTGCAGGCGGCAAAGTGCATGTTGCGAAAATGACACGCGCCAAATGGCTTCTTGGGAAGATGGACCGATCAACCACCATTTCGGGCGAAAAAACGAATCGGAACATGCCGATTCGAATCGGTTTGCAGGGCGATCTGGCCCGTTCAGTCCGATTCGAAGCTGGCCGGACGTCGCCGCGACAGCACCAGCAGCGCCGTGCACAGCAACAGCACCGGCACGAACTGCACGGCGGGCAGCGGCGGCGCCAGCGCAAGCCTGGTCAACGCGCCGATCAGGCAGGCCAGCCAGGCCAGCAGCAGCAGCCCCAACCAGCTGCGGCGATCCTGCAGCACCAGATCGGGCATCAGCAGGGCAATCGCCGCGCCCACGACCGGCAGATCATAATCATAGCCATAGGGCGACATCAGGGTGCTGGACATGATGGCGGCGGCCAGCAGCTGCCGGGGTGGCCAACCGCGCCGGCCGGCCAGCAGCAACCCGCCCGCCAGCACCACGGCAAGGCCGATTTGCGCTGCCATCGCCAGCTGCGGATCTTTGGTCGCGACGAACAGCGCGGCAAAAAGCGAGGTCATGCGGAAATACTGGTATCGCCCATCGAACAGATGCGCGCTGACGTTGCCCATGACGGCGAAGAAATCCGGCCAGACGCGCAAACCGAACAACAAGGTCGCCGCTGCCAGTGCAAGCCCGGCGACCAGGGCGCCGCTGAAAATGATCCGCCAGTGGCCGCGCAGCAGCAGATATAGGCCAATACCGGGCAGGAACTGGGGCTTCACCGTCAACAGGCCCAGCGGCACCCCGGCCAGCGTACGCCCACTGAGCGCCAGGCTGGCCAGCCACCCCACCAGCGCACCGATCAGCAAGGCGTTCTGCCCGATGAAGATGCAGAGCAACAGGGAAGGAAACAACAGCGCCAGCACCGTGCCATAGTGAACGCCGGCCAGCCGCCGCAGCGTGAGCATGTAGCAGAGCAGACTGCCACCGCAGAACACCAGGTAGCTCAGCCAGAGCGGCAGTAACGCCAGCAGCGCCGTGAACAGATTGAAATGCGGCGGATAGGGCCAGAACATATGGCCTGGATTGCCCGTCAGTGCCCGCGTGTGGGCCCAGAAGCGTTGGGCATCATAGGCCGTGGCCAGATCGCCCGCCCAGGCCAATTGGCCGGCGATGTGAAAGACCTGGAAATCGATCAGCGCTTTGGGCCCCGGCAGCTTTTCCGCCGGCCAGGCCAGGTAGAACGCAACGCCGCCCATCAGTAGCACGCAGGTTAGCACCATCAGGCCCGTGCCCAGCGGCCCGACCAGCGGAACCGCGGGGCGGACTTGATGGGGGCTGGTCATCATCGCGTCTCCGGTGGCGGGCCTGTTGTGCGCGTGCATCTGCGGGTTGGCAATTCAGCTCGGTTCAACGCTGGTCTGCTGGCGCCGCGCCTGCACCAGCATCGCCGCACACAACAGCAGCAGCGGCAGGATCGTCACCGCCGGCCGCGGCGCCGCCGCATATGCATAGTTGATGATCGCGCCGGCCAGACAGGCCAGCCATGCCAGCGGCAGCAGGGGCCAAACCCGGCGCCCGGCCACCAGATCGGGGGCCAGCAGCGCAATCGCTGCCCCCAGCACCGGCAGATCATAATCATAGCCATAAGGCGACATCAGGGTGCTGGACATCACGGCGGCGGCCAGCAGGTGGCGCGGTGGCCAGGCCCGCCGCGCCGCCAACAGCAATCCGGCGGCCAGCAGTACGGCAAAGCCAATTTGCCCGGCCAATGCCAGTCCGGAGTCACCGGTCAGCATGAACAGCGCCGCATAGAGCGATGTCATGCGGTGATAGGGGTAAAGCCCGCGCGACAGATATTTGCCGAGTTCGCCCATCACGTGGCTGAAGTCCAGCCACACGCCACTGCCCAGCAGCAGCGTCGCCAGCGCCAGTGCCAACACAGCGACCAGCCCGCCCGCGAAAATGATCCGCCATTGCCCGCGCAACAACAAATAGAGCCCGATGCCGGGCAGGAACTGCGGCTTCACCGTCAACAGCCCCAGAGGGACCCCGGCCAACGTGCGCCCGGCCAGCGCGAGACTGGCAAACCAGGCCACCAGCCCACCGATCAGAAAGGCATTCTGGCCGATGCGGATGCAGATGAGGATGGCCGGAAACAGCATGGCCAGCACCAGCGCATGTTGCCCGCCTGCCAGCCGGCGCAGCGCCATGCCGTAAAACAGCAAGCTGCCGCCCACGAACACCACATAGCTCAGCCACAAGGGCAGCAGCGCCAACGGCGCGGTGACCAGGTTGAAATGCGGCGGGTAGGGCCACAGCATGCGATCGCCACTGCCGGTGAGCGATTTTGTGTGCGCCCAGAACTGAACCGGATCATAGGCGGTGCCCAAATCGCCGGCCCAGGCCAGTTGCCCGGCGATGTGGAACACCTGGAAATCCAGCAACTGCCGCGGCCCGGCCGGCGGCGGCCCCGCCAGTTGCATCGCGATCAGCAGGACCTGGCCGGCAAAGGCCAGGCACAAGGCCAGCAGCGCCAACGGACTCAGCAGCGGGGCGGGCAATGAAGGCGGCCGTTGCTCCATCATCGTCCTTTCAGTTCCCAGCGCACCGATCCGGCATATTCCCAACTCATCGGGCTGCCATCGACATTGCGGGCCGGCACGAAACGGGCGCGGCGGCTGAGCAGGGCGCAAGTGTCGCGATCCAGCCCGGCGTGCCCGCTGGAGGCGATGATGGCGCAGCGTTCGACCCGGCCACTGGTATCGACGAACAGGCGATAGCGCACCAGACCGGACTCGCCGCGCTGCAAGGAGCCAGGCGGATAGGCGCCATCGGGAATCCAGTCGTTCGCCATGCAGGGTTCGGCCACCATCGGGCCGGTGGTGGTGGCCGGCGGCGCACAGACGATGGTGGGCGCAGGGGCTGGCGCTGGCAAAGCCGGGGGCGGTGAAGGCATGGGCAATGGTGGGCGCCGCGCGGCCTTCACCGTCCAGCCGCCACTCAACTGCAGGGTGGCGGCTTGCGGCAGTCCGCTGGCAGTGCGGGCCGGGCGATAACGGCCATTGGCCTTGAGCTGTGGGCACAGCGCTTGATCGAGCAGCACCAACCCGGTGCCCTGGCTGAGCCGGCAGGCCGAGACACGGCCCCCACCATCGACATCCAGGGTCACCCTGAACCGATAGTCACCCGGCGCGGCGCGCTTGAGCAAATCGCCGGCCGCAATCCAGGCCGCACTGTCGCCAATGGCCGCCGGTGCCGCCGCCGGTTGGCGCGGCGGCGACGGTTCGTCCACCAATGGACGCAGGATCAGGAACAGGCCAATCGCGCCGATCAGGATGCGCAGCGGCCAGCCGGTGATGCCGCGCCGCCGCGCCTGCCAGGTGGCGACGCCGGCGACCAGCAGCCCGGTAATGACCGGCGCGCGCGGCAGGCCGGTGGCCGGATCGATCAACAGATCAGCACTGGCGAGCCCCGACAGCACCTCGCCAGCGCCGGGCATGGAGGCATCCAAACGGCTCAAGAGTTCGAGCAGCAGCAGGGCAAAGCCGGCGAGGCCCACAGCGGGCAATGCCTGCCACCAGCCGCGCGCCGCCCGCAAGGCAATCAGCAGGCCGAGCAGCGCCAGCGGGGTGAGCGCCAGGCCACGTTCCGGCCAGCCCAGCGCCGCCAGCCCCAGCGCCAGCGCGCCATCCCCCGCCACCGCCAGTGCCGGCAGCCACGCCGCCCGCGCGCCCAACCGGCGTTCGGCCAGCCAGGTGATCGCGTCTCCGCCCTGCCACCAGGCCACCGCCAGCGCCGCGCAGGCCAGCACCCGCACGGGCGCACCGGGATCAGCCTGCGGCCCGCCCCCAATCATCAGTAGCAGGAACAGCCAGGCCGGCTGGCTGCGGATCAGGCCAGGAAACAACTCGCGCATGGCCGGCGGTTCCAGCCGATCGACCGCCAGCAGCAGCCACGTGACTGCCGCCAGCACCGGCAGCAGAAACAAGGGCGTGAGCACCGGCAGTGCCGGCCACAGCGCCGCCAGCAGCGGCAGCGCGGCGATCGCCAGCGGCCAATGGGTGAAGTGCCATTCCGGCCGATCCCAATTGTCCAGCCAGCGCTGCCGCCAGCGCAGCACGGCGAGCAGGCCGAACGGCGCTGCCCAGGCCAGCAAGCCGACGACCTGCTGCACCGGCGCCGGCCAGCCCGATGCCTTCAGCAGGCCAACCAGCACCACTGCAGCCAACGGAAACATTGTCAGGATCATCCACAGCCGCAACCGCTGCACGCTGTGCCAATCCCGCCAGGCCGCCACCGCATCGGTGTCGAGCCAATCGAGAATGCCGGGCATCGGACCATCAGCCAAGCCCAGGATGGCGCGCGTCTGGGCCGGCGCTGCAGAGAACAGGGCGCCGAGATGCCGGAGCCAGCGCGGCCCCGGCGGCTTGCTCAGCGCCATGTAGCCAATGTGCAGATCGGTGTGCGGCCGGGCGATGCCGGCGACGAATTCGCCTTCTTCGCGGCGTTGCAGCAGCCGGGCGATGCTGGGCGGGGTGCGGTCGCGCGGCAGATCATCCCAGCCAAACTGATGAATGGCGGCCACCACCAGCGGATCGCTGGCGGGCAGGCTGGCCGCGATCAGGCCGGCCAGCCAGTTTTCAACGCCGGCCCGCGCCACAACATTGTCCAGCGCCGGCGCCGCCAGCAGCGCATCGAAGGCGGCGCGCTGGCCTTCCGCGCCGGCCTGGATGCCCAGGACCAGTGCTTCCTGCCGGGCGAGGAGATCATCCTGCTCGCCAGCGAACTGAGGATCATCAACCGGTTCTTGCGCAGGTGTCGGGGCGGGTTCGGGCGTTGCGGCCGGTGCTGGTTCCGCCGCCTCCTCATCCGGCCACTGCTGGCGCCATTGCAGCTGCGCCAGCGCCGCATCATGCGCTTCGCGCAGCCGCATGAAGCCGTCCGGATCATCTTCCGGATTGGTGGACTTCAGCAGTTTCGCATAGGCGCGGCGAATGGTGTCGCGGTCGGCTCCCGGCTTCAGCCCCAGAACCTTCCAGGCACTCACAACCAGCTCGGGCCTTCGAGCTGGTCGAGCGCGGCGGTCAATTGTTCGCGGGCAGAATCGGCGGTGCGCACATCCTGCGTGGCAAGCGCGGCCTGGAAACCGTGGATCAGATGGCCGATCTCGTCGCGTTCAAAGCCCAGCGCATTTTCCCACATCCGCTCGGCACGGGCCAGCGCGGTGCGGTTGGCCTCGGCATCGCGCGGGTGCTGCTTCAGGGCGGCCAATGCGGCGCGGCGGCGCTCCAGTTCCTTGGGGCTGACCTGATCTTCAGGATCGGCGATCACCAGATTATGCGCGTCGGAGGTAGCGAGCACCTTCACATCCACTTCCAGCAGGCCGTTGATATCGTAGGAAAAGCGTACTTCGATCGGCTGCCCGGCCGGTCCGCGTGGCATCGGCACCTTCAACTCGCCGATGCGCACATTCTCCGCCACGCGCCGCGCTTCGCCTTGATAGATGCCCAGCACGATCTCGCGCTGGTTGGGCTGCATCGTTTCATAGATGTTGACCCGGCTGACCGGCACCGTGGTGTTGCGTTCGATGATCGGCGAGAAGATGCCGCTTTCGATGGCGCCGCCGGGCAGGCGCTCCGCGATATCAACCCCCAGCGAATAGGGGCAGACATCGGTGAGCACGACCTCCTTCAACGCCGCATCACGCGCCTTCAGCCCGGCCTGCACCGCCGCACCCAGCGCCACGGCTTCATCAGGGTTGATGGTGCTATTGGGGAAGCGCGCGAACATGCGCGCCACGGTGCGGCGCACCAGCGGCATGCGGGTCGATCCGCCGATCAGGATGATTTCCGAAAGACTGTCGGGCGCGATGTCGGCATCCCGCAGCGCGCGCAGCACCGGCGTCTTCAACCGTTCCAGCAGCGGCTGGGCAGCGGCTTCGAACTGTTCGGCGGTGACGGCGTGCTGCCACATCTCGCCCTGCCATTGCAGTTCCATCACCGCTTCGCTGGCGCTGGTCAGGCTGCGGCGGGCGCGTTCGGCGGCTTCGTTCAGCTTGGCGACCAGCTGGCGATCATTGCGGGCGGCGGCTTCCAGCGTCTTGTCTGCCGTCGCCATCAGCCCGGCCAGCACGCCATTGAAATCCTCGCCGCCCAGCCGGTTGTCCCCGGTGGAGGCGCGCACCTCGATCACGCCTTCGAAGATTTCCAGCACCGACACGTCAAAGGTGCCGCCGCCCAGATCGAACACCAGAAACCGCGTTTCGCCTTCGAGCTGGTGGATGCCATAGGCCAGCGCGGCGGCGGTCGGCTCGTTGATCAGCCGCTCCACCTTGAAGCCGGCCAGTTCGCCGGCGCGGCGCGTGGCCTTGCGCTGCTTGTCGTTGAAATAGGCCGGCACGGTGATCACCGCTTCCGTTACCGCCTCACCCAGATGCGCCTCGGCATCCTCCTTCAGGCTGCGCAGCACCATCGCGGAAAGCTCTTCGGCGCCATAGTCGGTCTTGCCCAGCGCGATGCGGTGCTGGGTGCCCATATAGCGTTTGAACGACGTGGCGGTGAGGCCGGCATGGCTGGCCATGCGCTCGCGCGCCGGCCGGCCGACCAGCAGCCGGCCATCATCATCCAGGCCCACCGCCGATGGCGTGAGCGTTTCGTCCAGCCGGTTGGGGATCAGCCGGGCTTCGCCATCGGCCCAGTAAGCCGCGGCGCTGTTGGTGGTGCCAAGATCGATGCCGATGATCATGGCACAGGCATAGCGGGCCGCATCGCCGCTGCCAAATCTCTCTTATTGCGCCAATGTCTTCACGGCGGCCGCCGCAGCCGACGCGCGATTCTCGATCCCCATCTTCTCGAAAATCTGTTCGAGATGCTTGTTCACGGTGCGCGGGGAGATGCCCAATATCTCCGAAATCTCGCGATTGGCCTTGCCGCGACTGATCCAAAGCAGCACTTCGGCTTCGCGCTCGGTCAGGCCGTGGCGCTGGGCCAGCAGCTTCTCATCGGCACCTTCCAGCGTTTCGGTCAGGCGGAAATGCCGCTCTTCGCCCTTGGTGGCCACGGCGGCAAACTCCACCCGACCATCGGCAAAATCCTGCTTCACCCGCGCCTCGCCTTGGGCCAGCCGCTGCAACTGGCCAGCCAGCGCCGGTGGCAACTGCCCGCCTACCGCCACGCCAAAGCGGCGATCAAGAATCGCAGCGCTCTTCGGCGTAGTCCACAACACCCGCCCTTCGCCATCCAAAGCCAGCAGCGGCCGGTTACTAGAGTCAAGGGCGCTCTGGGCGCCGGCCG
Organism: Sphingomonadales bacterium 32-65-25; assembly: GCA_002280855.1. Lineage (GTDB taxonomy): Bacteria > Pseudomonadota > Alphaproteobacteria > Sphingomonadales > Sphingomonadaceae > Sandarakinorhabdus. The sequence continues at coordinate 121,275 of NCEU01000009.1, forward strand.
CAATGCGGGCATTGCCAAGGTGCACTTTCAACCGCGCCAGCAGTTCGGCCAGCACGATGGGCTTTTTCACATAATCCACCCCGCCAGCAGCGAGGCCATCGACGATATTCTCGGTTTCCGAAAGCCCGGTCATGAAGATCACCGGCACGGATGCCAGTGCCGGATCAGCCTTGATGCGGCGCGTGGTTTCAAACCCGTCGATGCCCGGCATCACTGCATCCATCAGCACCAGATCGGGCAGTTCCGCGGCCAGGCTGGCGAGTGCGGCGTGGCCATCGCGGGCAATGCGCACGCCATAGCCTTCGCCTTCCAGCGTGTCGGTGAGAAAGCGCAACGAATCCGGCGCGTCGTCCACCACCAATATGGTGGTGTGATGGGTTTCGGTCATGGCGTCTTCTCCCCGTTCGCGACCTCGGGCTGCTGTTCTGCCAGCAGCTTTTGAAAGGCGGCAAGATCAAACGCATCCAGCGCTGTGGTCAAGCGCGTAACCAGCGGGCCGGCATCAGGCACGGCTTCCGCCAAGGCGACCAGGGCCGCCGTAAGCCCGCGCACATGGCCGGTGCGCGCCAGCCGCGCCAGTTCATCAAAATGAACGCGCGCCGCATCCGGCAGGGCCGGGGCCGGGGCCACATCCGGGGCGCTGCCTTCATAAATCCAAATCAGGCCGAGCTGACGGCCCAGCATGCCGAACAGCAGTTGCTGGTCTACCGGCTTCAGCACAAAGCCATCATGATCGCCGGTGCCAACCACGCCCACCAGTTCATTGGCATTGCCCGACACCATCAAGATGCCGATCTCGCGGCCAAAGCGTTCCCGCAGGCGGCGCGCCACTTCCCAGCCGCCCAGCCCCGGCATCGACACATCGAGCAGCACCAGATCGGGCCGGCCAAGTTCCGCCAGCGACAACCCGGCGCCGCCCGATCCGGCCACGAACAGGTTGAAACCGATCGGGCGCAGCAATTCCTGCCACAGCGCCAACTGGCCGGGATCATCATCAATGGCCAATATGGTGCGGCGGCGGCCTTCATAGGCGATCGGCAGGCCGCGGGCCTGATCATCGGGCGGGGCGGCATTGGGCTGCGGCAGCAACAGGCGCAGCAAGAAACGGCTGCCGGCGCCAGGCTCGCTTTTCACGCCGATCTCGCCGCCCATGATCTGCGCCAGCATGCGCGACAGCGACAGGCCCAGCCCAATGCCCGGCGCCACACCGGATGCACGGCCGCCGCCACGATCAAACGGCTGGAAAATGCGTTCGACATCTTCGGGCGCGATACCGATGCCGGTATCGGCCACTTCGAATTCCGCCACCATCGAACGATAGCGCACCGAAAGGGTGACACTGCCGGTTTCGGTATATTTGATGGCGTTCGAAAGCAGGTTGATCAGCACCTGGCGCAGCCGTCGTTCATCGGCCAGCACCCAAGTCGGCAGGTTGGGCGGCAGGCTGAAGACGAATTCCAGGCCCTTGTTCTGCGCTTCGATGCGAAACATGGCGGCGACCTGTTCCACCAGCGCCCGCAACGCCACGGTTTCGCGGTTCAGCTTCATCACGCCGGATTCGATGCGGCTGATGTCGAGCAGGCCTTCGACCAGATCGGCAAGATGTTCGGAACTGCGGCGGATGATGCGCCCGGCTTCGCTTGGCGTGATGGCGGCGCCGCGCTCCAGCAGCTGGGCATAGCCGTGGATCGCATTCAGCGGCGTACGGATCTCGTGGGACAGACCCATCAGAAATTGTGTCTTGGCCTGGTTGGCGGCTTCGGCCACGGCGCGCGCCTGTTCCAGCGCCGCGATGCGGGCGGCGGGATCAAGGTCAGCCGGGTGCGGGCCGGGCGTGTTCATCGCCCTGCCTCCACCCCTGTTATCATGCCGTCTGATCGCAACCCCATGATCCTGTTTGTTCGCAACTGCAGCAAACAGCCTAAACCGATGTGCCGCAGTTGCAAATCATGCCACGGCAGGCAAAGTCTGCGCGTTACACATTTGCAACAGGGGGCAAAGATGCGGAAACAGGCGGCGATGCTGGTGGCGGGCGCATTGGCAGTGCAGACGGCGATAGCCAGCGCTCAGCCTGTGGGGGTGGCCGAAGCCAACACCGCTGCCGCCATTACCCGCATCAAGGCGCTGAATCCGAAACTCAACGCGGTGATCGCGGTTGATCCAACCGCGATTGATCAGGCGCGCGCGCTTGATCGCCAGAGGAAGGCGCGCGGCCCCCTGCATGGCCTGCCGATCCTGGTGAAGGACAATGTGGACATGGCCGGGCCATTGCCCACCACCGCCGGCAGCCTGGCCCTGAAAGACAATGTGACCGGCCGTGATGCGCCGTTCCTGGCCCGCCTGCGCGCCGCCGGCGCCGTGCTGCTGGGCAAGACCAATCTTTCCGAATGGGCGAACATTCGCGCCGATGCGTCGATCTCGGGCTGGAGCGCGGTTGGCGGTCAGACCCGCAACCCGCATGCGCTGTCGCGTAACACCTGCGGATCATCATCGGGCAGCGGCGCAGCGGTCGCAGCGCAGATGGTCGATGCCGCGATCGGCACCGAAACCGATGGCAGCGTCACCTGCCCGGCGGCGATGAACGGCATCGTGGGCATCAAGCCCACCGTGGGCCTGGTCAGCCGCACGCATGTCGTGCCGATCAGCCACAGCCAGGATACCGCCGGGCCCATGACGCGCGACGTGACGCTGGCGGCGCGGCTGCTCACCGTGATGGCCGGCAGCGACCCCGCCGATCCGGCAACGAACGATGCCGACGCCCGCAAGACCGATTATGTCGCCGCCTTGAAGCCTGATGCGCTGAAGGGCGCCCGTATCGGCGTGCTGCGCTGGGCCACCGGCTGGCACACGGGAGTCGATGCCCGCTTCGAGGCTGCGCTTGGCGTGCTGAAGGCACAGGGTGCCGTACTGGTCGACATCACCACCGCCCCCAACCGCCGCGAGATCGGGCCCAACGAATTCATCGTGCTGCTGACCGAACTGAAGGCCGACATGGCGGCCTATCTGGCCACCACGCCGGCCAATTTGAAGCCGCGCACGCTGGCTGATCTCATCGCCTTCAACAAGGCCAATGCCGCAGCCGAAATGGGCCTGTTCGGACAGGACACGTTTGAAAAGGCCGAAGCCACCAAGGGCTTGGCCGATCCGGCGTATCTGAAGGCCCGCGAAACCTCGCTGCGGCTGGCCGGCAAGGAAGGCATCGACAAGATGCTGGCCGATGCCCGCGTGGAAGTGCTGGTGGCCCCGACCACGGCGCCGGCCTGGTTCATCGATTCGGTCAACGCCGATCAATCACCCGGCGCCGGCGCCGGCGGGTTTGCCGCAGTAGCAGGTTATCCGCATCTTACCGTGCCGATGGGCGGCGTGCGCGGGCTGCCGGTGGGGCTGAGCTTCATCGGCCCGGCGTGGAGCGACGCGCGGTTGCTGGCGCTGGGCTATGCCTTCGAACAGGCGGCCCCGGCAATGAAGCTGACGCCAACCATGGTGCAGACCGTGGAGGAAAGCCCGGAAGTGCAGAAGCTGTTCGCGCCCGCCGCGCACTAGCAAGCGGAAAGAGTGCGGGTCGCAGCGGAGCCTTGCGGACCCGGAAAACCCGCATCCAAGCCGGGCGTGCGGGCAATTGATGAAGTTGTTAATCAATTTTGGCAATAGAGGCGCCATAAGGCGATATTGCTCAAGCGGCTTTTGCCGTCTGTTGTCTTGTATTTCAGGAGAATTTGTGGAATATTGCCCGAGTCTGGTTTCATACTGACAATGTGTTAACAAGCAGGGGTTCGGTCATGCGGACACGGCAGTCGTCATCCAAGAACGCGTCGCGCAGCGGCGCTGTTGCTGCTGAATTCGCTTTGATTGTTCCATTGCTGTCGGTTTTGCTGTTCGGCGTGTTGCAGTTTGGCTTTGCCATCTACACCTACAGCGCAATGGAAACCGCGGCGCGCACCGGCGCACGCCAGATCGCGTTCGGCACCAACGTCGCCACAGCCGAAGCAGCCACGCGCGCCGCACTGCCATCGTGGGTGGCAGGTGCGGCGACGGTGAACACGGTTGCCGATGATGATGGGTTTGCCCGCTTGACGGTTTCCGTGCCTGGATCAAGCGCGGCGATTTTGTCGTTGGTTCCCATGCCGGACAATTTCACGGCCGAAGTCGCAATGCCCCGGGTCAATGATCGTGGCGGCGATGACGATGATGACGACTGAACACAGTTCAGAAAGCGCCGCGTAAAAGCGTCACTTCACCAAACGTACAAACGCATCACCCAGTCGCCCGCTGTTGGGGCAGCGCATGACGATGCGGATATCGTCATAGTCGGTATCGGTCCACGCCGGCTGCAACCAGTTGCTGTTGGCGCCGGCCTGGCCGGGCGGGCGATCCTCGAAACCGAAATACATGAACTTGCCCGGCTCGCACGGCTGAGTTTCGCGGCGGCGGGTGCTCTGCCGGTTGCGGCCTGTCGGGATGGTCGAGCTGCCGGAACCCGGCGTACACTGCGCCGCAGAATCGCAGCGGACGGTTTCAAGGATGTTGAAACCCTGCAGGTCGAACCGCTCAACCCAGGATTCAATCTGGGTGTCGGTGAAATAGTTATGCTCGGGCCGGCCAGGCCGCACGCCACTGATTGTGGCGTTGGGATTGTTCCAGAGCGTCGGGTTGCTTTTCACATGCCTGATGTTGCGCAACCGGATTGAAAGAGTCTGGCCCTCCTGCGAGCAGCGCGGCCACGTCGGGTTTGTTGGCGGATTGGCGGGGATGCGCCCGCCCGAAATCTGCACAATATTGGCGCTCGATGGCATATTGTTCGAAACCAGCGTCATCTGCGATCGCCGCGATGCCGGTGATCCTGAGCCCTGCGTGTCAAAGCAATAGACATAGATTTCGTTGTAATCGCCAGCTTCGGGATCAAGGGTGCGGCTTTCCGGCGGCTGATAAAAGACGTTGGCCGGGCGGGCAGCGATGGCTTCCACCGAAATCGTCTTGGCTGTGTCGATGAACAGTGCGGAGAACAGCTGATTCATGGCATTTCCGCGATCGGGCGAACGTTCGCCCCGCACGCGTACGGCGTTGACATCGCTGCTGTTGTCGGGCCGGAAACCATTGGCGGTGTCATAGACCCCCAGTGTCACATCGGCCGCCGTGGTCATGCCCGAAAACTGCCCCGGCAGTTCAGCGCCAACATAGTCCAGTGCCTTGGCGGTGACATCGCCACCACGTTCGATTTCCATGGCAGAAGCCAGCGCCGCACCGTCCACGGCAATCTGCATGCGGTTGTGCACCATGTTGTACAGGCTGAAATCAATGCCCAGGGCCAAGCCGCCGGCGATCACCGGCATCGAAAGCGCAAAGATCATGGCGGTGGCGCCCCTGCGGCCGTCACGCAGCCGGGCCAGCACAGAGCGGCGACGCGGCTCAATCGACATAGGGAAGCTCCTGCTTCATCGCCACATTGGCGGTCAGCTGCCAGGGCATCATGCGGGTGAGAATCGCGAGCGGCGTGGCCTGCTGCGCCGGCACCGAAAGCTGGACCCGCACGAGATTGGTGTTGGCATCGGTTGGCGCCGTCTGGGAGACCGCGACAGTGACGTCGTCCCGCACCCAACCAGGAAGGTAATTGCGGACGGCTGTCTGCGCCTGTGCATTGCTCATGCGGTTGACAGCAACGGTGCGCGCCACACGATTGGCACCGAACTGCATGGCGCTATAGCTGTAGATGACCGAGCCGTATTCGATCGTACCAAACAGCATGCTGGCAAACAGCGGCATTATCAGGACCAGCTCAGTACTCGCTGAGCCCCGCTTGCATGGCATCAGACCATAAACAGAAGCAAAAACTTCTCTAATCGATACATTACGCATAGCTACACCCTGAATCTTCAGGAAACGAAAATGCGGCATCAAAATTACTCTAATGCCCCCGTGTAGAGCTATCGAAAATTGCCGAAAGAGTCAAACATTAGCCATTTGTTGCAATTTAGAGATATTACCGATTTATTTATTTCTAAACTTTGCCCAAGCTTTTACGATGGAGATATGGATTTAGGCATATTATGTGCCAGTTTTATTTAGCAGGGGATAAAATGGGCATCGGATTTCAGTTCCGACGCGAATCACCCGCGATTCAGACACCTGTGCCACGTGGTCGACGGAGCGAACGGGGTGGAAAACGGACGGTGCAAGACTAGCCACTCTGCCTTGTGCGGCGGCTTTCACAAGCAACACAGCACTAATGAAGTCGTCCTGCTGTCAGCTCATCTTGCGAATACACCGCAGTTCGAAGACCGTGGCGGTTCGTTTTTATGCTGTGACTTTGCGCGCGATCCGCTGTGCGGGGCAGTGCCTTATTTCACCAACCGCACGAAGGCATCGCCCAACCGGCCGCTGTTGGGGCAGCGCATGACGATGCGAATATCGTCATAGTCGGTATCGGTCCACGCCGGCTGCAGCCAGTTGGCGTTGGCGCCGGCCTGGCCGGGTGGGCGATCCTCGAAGCCGAAATACATGAACTTGCCCGGTTCACACGGCTGGGTTTCGCGGCTGCGGGTGGCCTGGCGGTTGCGGCCGGTCGGGATGGTCGAACTGCCGGAACCCGGCGTGCACTGTGCAGCCGTGTCACACCGCACGGTTTCAAGGATGTTGAAGCCCTGCAGATCGAACTGCTCGACCCAGCCTTCGATGCGGGTATCGGTATAGTAATTATGTTCGGGCCGGCCGGGCTGCACGCCACTCACGGTGGCGGCGGGATTTCCCCACAGCACCGGGTTGGATTTGACATGGCGGATGTTGCGCAGCCGGATGCTGAGCGTCTGGCCTTCCTGGGTACAGCGCGGCCAGGTGGGATTGGTCGGCGGATTGGCGGTGATGAGCCCGCCCGATGTCGCCACGATATCGCTGGCGGGCGGCATGTTGTTGGAGACCAGGGTCATCTGCGACCGCCGTGAATCCGCTGAACCACTGCCGCGCGTATCGAAGCAATAGACATAGATTTCGTTGTAGTCACCGGCTTCAGGATCAAGCGTGCGGCTTTCCGGCGGCTGATAGAAGACGTTGACCGGGCGGGCGGCGATGGCTTCCACCGAAATCTTCTTGGCATCGTCGACGAACAGCGCGGAAAATAACTGGTTCACGCCATTGCCGCGATCCGGCGAGCGTTCGCCGCGCACGCGCACGGCATTGGCATCGCTGCTGTTGTCGGGCCGGAAACCATTGGCGGTGTCATAGATGCCCAGCGTCACATCGGCGCCGGTGGTCATGCCGGCAAAGCCCGCGGGCAGTTCAGCGCCGACGAATTCCAGCGCCTTGGCGGTCACGTCCCCGCCGCGTTCGATTTCCATGGCGGCGGCCAGCGCCGCACCGTCCACAGTCGCCTGCATGCGGTTGTGCACCATGTTGTACAGGCTGAAATCAATGCCCAGCGCCAAGCCGCCGGCCATTACCGGCATCGACAGCGCAAAGATGGTGGCGGTGGCGCCGTGCCGGGCGGCACGCAGCCGGGCCAGCAGAGAGCGAGGCACGCTTTGGCGGCGCGGTTCAATCGACATAGGGAAGTTCCTGCTTCATCGCCACGTTGGCGGTGAGCTGCCAGGGCACGGCGCGGGTGAGCAATGCCATCGGCGTGGCCTGCGCCGCCGCCACCGAAAGCTGGACCTGCACCAGATTGGTTTCGGGATCGGCCGGCGCCGTCTGGGACACCGAAATGCTGACATCGTCCCGCACCCAGCCGGGCAAGTAATTGCGCACGGCAGTCTGGGCCTGATCATTGGTCATGCGGTTGACCGCAACCGTGCGTGCCACACGATTGGCACCGAATTGCATGGCGCTGTAACTGTAGATCACGGCGCCATATTCGAACACCGCAAGAATCATCGTGGTCAACAGCGGCAGGATGAGTGCCAATTCTGTTGCGGCCGCGCCGCGTCGACAGAATCGCACACCCGCAACAGCACGGGTAACAATGCTTAACGCCACATCACTGGTGCTCATACGCCTACTCACCCCCAACCAAATCGCGCATTACGCATCACGCGAACCGATCAACGGCGCTTGTCATGGAAATTTACCAATTCGTCAAGTTTTTGTTAGCAAAAGATGCAATTTGTTGTTAACGATTATTGAGAAGCCGCCGAATAGGGCCGTTCCGTCTCATATCTGGGCCATATTTGGGTCAGGAAGCGCCCGCGCGCTTCGAATTCATTCGATTCGGGTGCCGCGCGACTCAGCCCCTGCCGGTCGTTCAGAATCGGGTGGAAATGCCGACGTAGCCGACCAGATCGGGCGTGTTGCGGTTGAGCCCGACATTGGCACCAACGTCGAACTGCATCGTGGGCCGCGGCAGCCAGGCCAGCGACACATCATAGCTATATTGCTGTACCGTCCCCGCCGGATCGAAATTCTGGCTGGTCCAGATCTCGTTGTAGAGGGTGAAGTTGCCGAATTGCCGGGCGATGTTGATCAGGCCGGTGAACCCGGCATGGCGGCCCTGCCCGTCTGCATCCGCCAGCACATCCAGTTGCGGCCCCAGCGTCACCGTCCAGCCGCCCGGCACACTGATGTTGATCGGCACCGCCACCCCGCCTTCCAGCTTGCCATTGCCGATCCCGGCCCGCGCCGTCGGCAGCTTCACGAACGGCAGGATGGCCAACTGAAAGGCGCCGTCGGGGCTGGTCAGGCGTTGCTTGAACCGCACGGTGACGTCGCCGATGCCGGAAAGGGTGGAAACCGTGCCGGCGGCATTGCGGCTGCGGATACGAGTGAAGGGCACCCAGTTGATCTGGATATCACTGCTGTCGCCCAGGCCATATTTGAAGGTTGGGTTGGTGAACAGCAACTGATCGCTGCGCGTGCCGCCACTGTTGTTCGTCAGCCAGGTGAGGCCATCGGATTCAATCTGGAACAGGCCTTTGGGCACCGTGCAGGCAAAATTCGATTTGGTCGGCCGATCGGTGCAGATCGGCGCATCGGCCGCCGATGCCGTGGGCACTGCGACTTCCTGCGCCACCAAAGGGCTGGCGATCAGGACAGCAAACAGCACGACACGCATGGCGGTCACTTTCAGGCGAGAGTGCGGGCTGTGACGACCATAGCAACGACCGCAATGCCGACAAAGGGCGCGCACCATGCACGACAAGAATGGGTACTCACATCATTGGCTGACGCCGAACGATTGTGCTGCAGCAGCCGACCCTTAGGCCACCGAATGCCCACCTACAGCTTGGAGGAGAATTCCGGGGACCAACAAACTGGGGTGCACGTCACCACCAAGCCACGAACAGGTTTGGCAACAGGGTGCTGGCGCTGTTTTCACTTGCTGTTCATCACCCACACACCATCCCATGCCTCCGTCGGCGGGCTTGCCAAGAGAGCCTGGCAACGATCGATATAGGTTTGTGAAAGACTGTCGCTGGGATTGAGCTGCAGGCAACGTTCAAAACGCTGGATGGCGCGATCGAATTTTCCTCCACGATAATCCACCATGGCTTCGCCGAAATGGTTGACCACGTCCATAAGGTTCGGGAAGCTTTGGGTGTCATGAAAGTCGAGGATTTCGAACACACGGACCGGCTGGGTCTTGCCCTTGACGACAACCAGGTCGATGTCGCGAAGGCGATACGTTCCGCGCAGTTTAGACACTGTGGATTCACTCGCAAGAATGCGCGCCGAATACGCCTTACAGGCGCTCTCCAAACGTGAAGCCAGATTCACACCATCTCCAATAACGGTATAGTCCATGCGTTTGGGGCTACCGATGTTGCCGGACACCACATTATCGGTGTTGAGACCGATACCCATGTCAACGGTTTTCAGACCCTGCGCTCTGCGCACGACGTTCCATTCCCAAAGTTCCTGGATCATTGTGATCGCGGCGCGCACAGCGCGATCAGGATCGTCCCCTTGGGCGACCGGCAGGCCAAAGCAGGCCATGATCGCATCGCCAATGAACTTGTCCAGCATCCCACCTTCGCGGGTAATGCAATCAACCATCATCGTGAAATACTGGTTGAGGAACTGTACGGTGCCCTGTGCCCCGGACTCCTCTGTAATAGCCGTGAAACCGCGCACGTCGGTGAACATGATGGTGGCTTCGGCATTGACACCACCAAGAAGATCCAGTCCGTCATTCTCCAGCATCTTTGCAGCGATTACAGGATCCATGTAGCGGGACATCGTCGATTTCATGCGTTTTTCACTGCTGATATCTTCGAACATCAGCATAGAACCGAGCGATTTATCATCTGCTGCTCGCAATGGCATGAACGTTATGTTGACCGATTTTTCCTGCGCACCCACTGAAAGGGTGCTGTCAGGGTAGAAACTGCTCTCTTGGCTGGCCCGGGTGTGTTCGAGTTGGTCAAGTAACCACTGGCCATTTTCGCCCAGCATGTCGGTCAGCGGCTTGCCAATGAGTTCCGCTTCCGATGCGCCCCAGATGCGTGCTCCAGCGGCGTTGCTGGTTACGATTTTGTTGTTGGCGTCAAGCGTGAGGACGCCGTTGGACATGCTTTGCAACATGCTTTCGTTGTAGTTTTTTATCCTCTGCACATCATCGAAAAGCTTTGAGTTTTCGAGCGCAATGGCGATCTGCGCGGTAAACGCCTTCAGGCGTTGCTCGTCCTCGTCCGAAAAGCTTCCGCCTTTCTTGTTGAGCACCTGTGCCACACCGATCGCGCGATTTTCCTTGTTGATGATGGGAACGCACAGGATCGATCGTGTGAAGAAGCCGGTCTGCCTGTCGAAGGAAGGGTTGAACCGCAAATCTGCATAGGCATGCGGAATGTTCATTGTCTGGCCAGCGGTGAAAACGGCACCAGCGATACCGAGGTTTGCCGGAAAACGGATTTCCGAGATATCGCCGCCGGTGCTCACCCGTGAAAACAAAGTGCCAGTTGCGGTATCGTGAAGGAATATCGTCGCACGTTCAGCGCCCAGCATCTTCGTTGTCTCGCTGACGGCACGCTGCAAAAGGCGGGAAAGGTCGAATTCTGAATTGATGTCTGACACCAGTTCCAGAAACGCCATTTCCTTGCCGCGGATGCGTTCAATCTCTTCCAGATACTGCATGCTCTGAAGGATGGTGCAGGCTTGATTGGTGATATCCTGCAGAAGATCGAGATCTGTGTCGCTAAATGCGCCATTGCGGCGATTTAGGCTTTGAATTACGCCGATAATCTCGCCCGAGGCGGCATAAAGCGGTACGCAGATGACATTGCGCGTCACAAAGCCCGTGCGTTCATCAACCGATTGATTGAAGCGGGGGTCATGGTAGGGGTCATCACAGCGCACGGATTCGCCCGATCGGAAGACGTGACCGGCGATACCGCTGCTGTTGAGTATGCGAATTTCCCGGACGAGATTGCCCTCCGCGACGCGGGAATATAGCTCGCCTGTCTTGGGGTCGTTGAGAAACAGGGTGCCGCGCTCGCAATCCAGCTCACGCGAAGTTAGATGCACCAATTCGGCAAGCACGGAGTTCAGATCGGTGAGGCTGGCGCAGCGGCGGGTGACTTCCAGCAGCACATTCGCGCGGTGCAAAGCCTCGTCGCGGCGAGTGCGGCGCGCGACCGAGCGGCTCATACCGTTCGGAAATTCGGCGTTCATGCGTTGGTTTCCAGTTGGATGCGGAGCAGTTTGATCTGTTCCTTGAGAACTTCCTGATCACGATGGGCCAACGCCTCTTGCGACCGAAATGATTGGGCGGCATCGGCATTGGCCCCGTCCAGTTGAAGACGTAGCGCATTGACCGCCGAACGAAGCTGATCGGTTTCTGCCGCATGCGCTGCACGCAGCGCCTGCAACGCGGCCTCCGAAGCCATTGCCTGGCTATCCAGCCCTTCCCGCAATGCCTGAACGGTATCCTTTAGAACAGCAATGTCCTGGGCCATGGCAGCCCGAACGCTTTGCACTTCGGTTTGGGTGTGTGCAGCGGCCGCTTCCAGCGCGTTCCGGAGCTGGTCTATTGTCGAGTGCAGCTGCAGGTTTTGCGCGTGGAGATCTGAAATCTCTGCCATTGCCATGGTCGCCAACGGCTTACCCTCCCCAACATGACGTGACGCAGCCCCGTGGCTTTGTCGCGACAGGGGTTGCAACCGGGCAGTTGTTGTTGCGGGTGAGACGAGTCAAAGCAAAGGCCTGTTCCCTTGCACCCAGCCTGCTTCATAGGCCATTGGCTCCACGGCGCCCAAGTGCAACAACAACCGCTCTGCGCTGATCTTCGCTGGATGAGATCAGGGTTCAGTTCTCATTGCGCGAACCATCTTGGGGCTTGCGTATCAGTTCATACCGAACGACGGCTGGCAAACGGACCAACACACTCTGGCCGCCCGTTGTGCGGGGCGCAGAAAGCGTACAGCATCACATTATGAAATCGCGGAAATCCTCCAACACCACATCACTTGCACGCCACCCAGCAAGCTGCTCATTCGTGCCGCCCGCAAGCCGTTCAGCTTTAGGTATTAAAGCGACCTCTGGCCTGGCCCACTCGTCAAACTCATCTTCAGTTCCCTGTCGGCGATAGGTCCGATAACGGATCATTCTGCCGCGCATATCTTTGGGCCTGGCGCCAGTCCCTCTGACACAGAGTGCTCTCTTTTTCGCGGTGCCGCTGCATGGAAGGTCGTGTCACACGACCATTCCCGACCGTGCCCACCACCGTGCTCGCAGCGCATTCTATCACGCTCGACACGATGTTTAATGAGCTGGCCAGGCACGCGGCCCTCAACAAAGGCGAGTATTTCAACGCTGCCGAGCGATACGCCCACTTAGCCTTGAAGGCGCAGAGCAACCCTTGAGGCGCTGGCCAAGCTCCACCAGCCGCGCGAGCGGGCGGTGCGGCATGTGCATGTAAACCAGGGCGGGTGCGGGGACGCCCAACCAGGCTCATCTGTCGCCGGTTCTGCCTCTGAGTCCCGATGGATGAAATCAGGGGGGTCGGGTCAGAAGGTGTAAACCAGCTCGCGGAAAACGAGATCGGGGCGCGGTGGTCAATGCCCACCGCGCCCCGATCGCTCAAATCAAGTCTCGATTATCAGAAGTTGATCAAGACGGAAGTCCGGCCACCGTAAAGGGAATTGTTGCCCACTTTGCCTTCAAGCGTCCAACGAACACCGTTGGCGATATCAACAATGGTACCCAGGCTGGCCTTCACGCGGGTGGGTGAGAATCCGGGGTTAGTGACAGTCACGTTGACGGATTCAGCGCTGATATTGGCTGTCATTGCCTGATCCGTGCTCTCGAAGTCATGATCGACCTTGAGCCCCAAGTAACCGCGCATACCGGCACGGAGTTCATAGCCAACCCGGATATCGCCGGACGCCATGGCGAAACGATTTTTGGTCGCATTCACTGACAGGTTATCGAGCGTACCAGCACCAGTTTCGCTAAAGCCCGACACGTTATTCCTAACGCTCAGCAGTTCCGTAGCAAAATCAATCGTAAGCTTCTTTGTTACGCGATGGTATTCGAAGCCCCCGCCAAATACGGTCGACGAACCCTTCACAACACCGAAAGCAGCAGTGCCGGCATTGGTCACACGATTACCCCTGAACGCGTAATCACCGTAGGCAACGCGAGCAGCAATTCTCAAGGCACTATCGAAAGCAACCGGCACCGACGCGCCGAAGCTGAATTGATCACCACGAACATCGCTGCGCAGATAATCGCTCTCAACAGAGCCATCGGTTTTCCCGTAAGACAGTTGGACGCGAGCCACTGGCAGGTGAGCGACGGCGCCAATGTTAAAGCGCCGATCGGTCGAATTGTAACGCGCGAACCCTTCACGATTCCGGTTCTTCATGTCTCCCAGATCGATTGAACCGGTCATAGCGAAGACCGGGCTGTCGACCGTGTCGTAGCCGCCAAGTTCAAGGCGATTATCGAGCATCGACAGTTTCATGTGATCCATCAGGCCGATGTAGGCTTCGGGCGACGCACGATCGAACACTGCAGCAACAGACTGCGGGTTTCCGCTTACCAGAGCACTGGCAGCATACTCGATCAGACGGCCGCCATAGTACTGATTCACACCGCCTGCCGAGCCGACACGCAGTTGGTTCACCATCGCTCCAGCGTTCTTGTTCACAGAGATCGCTGTTTCGAAGCCTGCTGGGCTGAAGGAGCCCAGGCCCACCACGGAACCCGTTGCCAGATTGAACGCCACGCTGCGGCCAAATTGGCTTGTAACCGTGCCGAATTGACCAGCGACCGAACCAGGCGCGAAGGCAAAGAGCTTCACAGTTTGCGCCAGATCGAGCTCGAACGTGTTCGAGTTCAATATGTTAAGTCGCGAACTGTCGTTTAGGGCCAATTTGCCTGTCACGACGATCTGATCAAAGCCGCCAGCCGCCGCCGAAGCGCCAGCACCGGTGTTGCCCTCAATCTCCATGTCGGTAACGGACAGCTTATCAAGCGTGAGATTGGCGAAAGTCATCACGCCCGGAGAATTGCCGGGCCGCAGCAGACCTGCCGAGCTGCCGCCAACCGATACCGTACCCGACACCGAGCCAACGCCGGAAAGTCGGCCACCACCATTGATTGTGGTGTTGGTGCTGGCGATCCGCCCACCAACCGTACCGTCAGCAGAGCCAAGGTGGAGCACGCCAGTGACGTTGCTTGTCGCCGCGTTGACCACACCGACCACATTGAGCGTGCCGGAGACAGTCACTGCCGGGGCATTCAGCGTCCCAGTCTGCGCAACATTCATCGTGCTATTCGCTGCAACGGCGAAATTGCCCGATGTCGAATTGATGGTGCTTGAGAGATTAAAGCTGCCGGACTGAACCTGAATGTTGCCAGAGCCGGACACGGTTCCGCTGAAGTTGCCTCCATTGGCCAGGGACAGGTTGTTGCCATTGAGCGCCAGCGAGCCTGAGCCGGTCAGATTGCGAATTGTCTGATTGCCCGCGACCAGATCAAGAGACGTACCAGCGGACAAACTGACCGCAAGCGCTGTATCAAGGATGCCCGCGCCATTAACGGCAACGGTGCCTTGTTCGATGCTCAGCGACGCTGGTGCGAAGCTGCCCGCAGGACCAGCCAAGGTCAGGGTCGCCTGTCCGGTCTTTGTAACGCTGCCGGATCCGACGATGCTGCCAGCATAGCTGCCGTTCGCCGTTTGGTTGACCACGAAGCTGCCCGCCCCAATGTCAATGATACCGCCAGCGCCCGAAAGCGAGCCGGTCGAAAGACCGGCTGTGGCTGTCAGTTCGCCGCTGTTCTGGACATAGGCACCCGTGACGATCAGGTTGGCAGCGGCATTGATGGTGCCGCTGTTGGTGAGCGTGGCGAACCGGTTTTCGCCGCTAGCACCCAGCGTCATCGTTGCGCCAGCAGCATTGCTGACAGCGCCACTGACCTGCAGATTGCCGCCAGACACCAGGGTTCCGGCATTCGACAGCGAGCCAGCGACCGACGCAGCTTGGCCAGCTGCAAGGTCGAGAGAAGCGCCTGCCGCATTGCTAGCATTGCCCCGAACAACGATGCTGCCGTTGAAGCTGGCGGCGCCGGTGTTGATCAGATCGGTAACGATAAGGTTGGCATTGCCCAACAGGACGCCGGCATTGCGAATGGAGCGCACTTCATCGGCGGTGCCCATCACAAGGCGGCCGCTCTGGCCAACCGTGATATCAAGCGTGTCAGCAAAAGTACCGCCACCGGTGGTGTCAATCCCGCCAAGTTCGACCGTGAGGCCGCCGACAAAACTGTTTTCGCCGGTAAGGACCAAGGTCCCAGCACCTTGCTTGACCAAGAAGCCCGGTCCAACGATCGTCCCGGAATACAAGCTGTCACCCGACTGATCGATGATGAGCGTGTTTGCCACGCGCTGCAGCCCGCCAAGATCGACGATACCGGTTGGGTCCTGAAAACCGGTTGCAATGATACGACGCACCGCAGCCTGCTCAACACCAGCGTCAACCTGGCCCACGACAACCAGCAGGCCATCATTGGTCACAGTCGATCCGGACGTGATGTTCCCGGCGAGAAACACAATCCCACCCTCAGCAAAATCGACGCTACCGGCCGCTTCTAGATCACCGTTGAGACTGATCTCACCACCGGCGAGGTTCGCCAGCGTGGTAACAGAAGTGCTCACGCCCAGCCGCAGCGCGCCTTGGTTCTGGACATCACCAAGCGATGAATTTCCAACAAGGGCCATTGTGCCCGTGTTGGTCACATTGCCGGCGACCGTGGGCCCGTCGAGAAATGCCAGCGTGCCACTGTTGGTGATGGTCCCGGCGTTCATGGCGCCAGATGCGGCCAGCAAGCCGGCGTTCGCGATGTCTCCAACGGTTGCACCGCCTGCAATACGAAGTTCGCCACCAGCGGCGTTCGTGATCCCGCCGGTATTGGCCGACGCATTGAACGAAATCGTTCCGGCATTGTCGATGTTGCCCGTTGTGGCTGCAGCACCCAGTGAAATCACGCCCGTGTTTGCGATGTTGCCCAGGTCCGCTTCGCCAGCAATGCTCAGATTCCCGGCGTTGTTGATGTTGCCCGTTGTGGCCGCAGCACCCAGCGAAATCACACCCGTGTTTGCGATGTCGGCCAGGTTCGCTTCGCCAGCAATGCTCAGGGACCCGGCATTGTTGATGGAACCCGACGTGATCGTGGAACGCGCCGCAACAACGCCCTGTCCGCCGATCACCACGGTCCGCAGACGCTCTGGGCCGGCAAAATCCACAAGCCCTGCGTTCACCAGAAGATCGCCGCCCAGCGTTTCGTCCATCATGCGGCCGATTGCGTCCTGGAAGCCGGTGCTCACCGTCCCGTTGTTGACCGTGAGGCCTGACAAACGGTTCTGATTGGTGAAATACGCCGTGCCGCTATAGCCGGCGCTGTTGATCACAAGCGTGCCGTTGGTGAAGCGCCCCGCCATGACAGCCCAGTCATTATCGGATGTCAGGTTGTCGTAAACGGCGATGCGCCCGGCCAGACCATTCAGGTTGACGTTGTTGACAAGCGTAACCGCACCGGCGCCGAAATCCGAACCGAAGATCAGCGTGCTGCCGTTACCAACAAAGCCGCTGCTTCCCCAGGTGAGCGTTTGGCCGCTGGAGGACACGGTCTTGCCGAAGTTGAGCGTGAGACCGCCTTCTCCGGCCGCGAAGCCGCCGCTGCCCGACCAGTTCACCTGGTTTGGCAAAACGGTTCCAACCCGGCGAACGATATCGCCCGAGGTCAGGAGAACGCCCGCAGTATTGTTGGAAAGCGTCGCAGCAGGGCCAGTGCCACCAATGGTGCCGGTGCCGTTGAAATTTATCCGGCTATCGGCGTGGATGCCCGCGCCGATATCGGCTTCCAGCGTTGCGCCGCTGATGAAGGTTGTGCCCGAATAGCTGTTCTCACCCGCAAACTGGACGAGACCGCCGCCGCCAATCTGGATGCTGGCCCCGTCGCCGGAACGCAGCGAAGCGCCGTCGATGCTGGCGGCACTGTTGTCGGCAATGGAACCCTCAAATCGGATCGTGTTGCCCAGGCCGGGCCGAAGATTGACGATGCCGCCCTTCATGACAAACAGGTCTGTCCCTGCTGCCTGCCCGGCTTCACCGTCGTTGTCGCTGCTGCCGCCCAGAATATAGTTATCGGCAAACAATGCGTTGCCAGCGATATTCAGCGTTCCGCCCTTCGCAACGAAGATCGCTCCGCCAAAACCAGAGCCGCCGCCGCCGCCGACATCATCACCGTTGGAACCCACGCCGGCACCGAAGCCGGCAGCGCCGCCATCACCGGCATCGCCGTCCAGATAATCATCGCCGACGCCGCCAAAGGCACCAGATGCTCCACCAGCACCGCCAACGCCGCCGGATGCACCACCAGCACCAAATGCGCTGACACCGCCGGCTCCACCCGAGCCGCCGCCGCCGCCAACAGCACCGCTGGTGCCAACAGCAAAGCCGCCAAAACCACCGGCCCCGCCGGTACCGCCGCTGAAGAAGCCGCCGCCGTCTCCGCCGGTGCCGCCGCTGCCGCCATCGCCGCCCGAACCGGAAGCGCCCAGCTGGTAGGCTGTCACGGTCGTGGCGATCAGATAGGCTGTGTCGCCCAGCAGGCGTACCAGCTCTTCTCTGGCATCCACGGCTTCAGCCGCTGCCATCTCGGTAAATTGCGTGGCAAGCGTCACGAACAACGGTGCCAGGGCTGCGGTCGTCGGGCCGCCCGCATTGACCCCGGCAGCTGCGGCAACGGACAGTGCAGTCATCTGAATCGCGATCGCAGCGAAATCTGAGCCTTCTTTGATCGTCTTGGCGAGCTGGACGGTATCGTAGGCGACATTGAGTGCAGCGAGCACCGTGTCCGCCGTCACAGCAAGACCGTTGGAGCCGGCTCCGCCCAATCCACCTTGACCGCCAACGCCCACATCGGCGTTGCCACCGTTGAAGCCGCCAAAACCAGCGCCGCCCTTGCCGCCATCAAAATTGGCGAAGCCAACGTCCGAGTTGGCACCATTCGAGCCGGCCCCAGCCGTGCCGGGCGAAACCAGCCCGTTCATGGAACCGCCACTGGATCCTACGCCGCCGATACCGCCTTCGGCGGTGTTGCTGCGAAGCGTAACGTTGGAAAGCGTAAGCGTGTGGCTATCATCGACGAAGAACACGCCGCCAAGCCCGGCGCCGCCGCCGCTTCCATCACCGCCGCGCGCAGCGAAATTCGAAAAGATCGTGTTTGTATCATCGGCGCCCACGGTCAGGCTCTTGCCGGCCGAAGCCGCAAAGGCTTCCTGCAACGGAACAACAACCAATGCACCCGATGGCGTCGAATTGATCACATTCGGGTTCGATGCGCCGTTCTGAACGACATCAGTGATGACGTAACCAGCCCCTCCATTGCCGTCGATCAGTGCTTCGCGCGGAATGGCAACAGCAGGCGATGCGGCCAGTGCGACGCTGGCGGCCATGACCGACGCTGATACGCGGAGGAGATGCTTATTGTTCATGTTTTTTCCATTTAAAGGCGCAATAATTCGGCAAGACCCGCAAGTTTGCGGGGCAGCAAAACAGCGATATTTTAGATCGGGCCGTCCTAAATCATTAATGACCCATTCAGCGCCATCGAAACAACAATCTAATCGGATGTGAATTGGTTCTAAAAATTATTTTCCTTGGGTGAAGCGCATGGCGATCAAAATTTGTGCGTGTTTCAACGTTATTGATCGATACGTCCGTTTGGCGCTGAAGGCGCAGAGCAACAGCCGGGCAACCGTTGAGACGCTGGCAAGCGTCACCAGCCGCGTGAACAGACGGTGCGCCCTGTGCATTTGAGCGAGGGCGGGCAGGCAATCGTCGCTGACAACGTCCACCATCACGCAGGGGGCGCACAAATGCCCGATCAGTCAAACAATCCCATGCAACCGGAACGGCTGGCCAACGCACCGCGCTGCCTCGCCCGGACGCGGGCCGGGACGGCGTGCCAATCGCCAGCAGTGAAGGGGCGCAAGTGGTGCCGGATGCACGGCGGGCCTAATCCGGGTGCCCCTGCCGGCAACCACAACGCGTGGAAGCATGGGGCGCGATCTGCCGAGGCGGCGGCAGCGGCTTTGATGCGCGAACTTGCTGGCTTGCTTTGACAGCTGAGCGCGACGCAATCGTCTCCGAATCTACCCCCGTTTCAGGGATGATTGAGGGACGGGCCAATCTGATTGGCTATAACCCATTGAAATAATGGTGCACCCGACAGGATTCGAACCTGTGGCCTCTGCCTTCGGAGGACTGCCCGCCAAGCGGCCAATCATCGTGGCACCGCTGTAAACACTGCCGAAAATCGGCCGATGTTCCCCCTTCGTGCGGTTGTAGCGCGGGCATAGCTCGGGCATGTCGTCTTCACCGCCTGGTCATTGCTTGCCGGGCCTCGCTCAGGTGGTCCGGGTGGTGATGGGCATAGAGAGCGGTCGTCTTGGCATCTGAATGGCCCAGCCAGCCGCCGATTTCGAATATCGAAACGCCTCGCTGAGCCATCCAGGTGCCCACCGTGTGGCGAAGGGTGTGCGGCGTGACGTCTTTGATGCCAGCCCGATCGAGGGCGGCATCGAACGAATTGCCCAGATCGCCGATGGGCTTGCCGCGGCGGTTCAGCACCGGGCCAAGGTCGCTGCCATGCTTCGCCTTCGCCCGTTCCATCATGGCCCGGATCTTGGCATTCATCGGGATCTTGGAGCGCCCTTTCGACGTGGCTGCCCGGCCCGGCCGGGTGAGATCGATCACGCCGAAATCACCCTGATCGAATTTCACCTGCGGCCAGCGCAGCTCCAGCAATGCGCCAGGCCGGGCGCCCGTGTAGAGCGCCAGGCGAAGGTATAGGGTGAGATAGGGCCGCGTGTCGCTCCGGGCCGCCCTGGCGTGCCAGAGCAGCCGTGCGGCCTCGTTGCGGGTCAACCAGCGGTCCTTGCCTGGCGGGGCCTCTGGCATGGCAATGAAAGGCGCATCCTTCAGCCGCTCCGATCGCACCGCATGGTTGAGAGCCGCCCTGAGAATGCCCAGCTCCCGGCGAAGGGTGCCAGGCTTAACCTTGCTGTGCCGGCCATAATCCTTGATCGCGGCCGGCGTGATTTCGCTGACACGCTTGCCCTCAAAAAAGCCCAGCAGCTTAAGCACCCGGCCGGCAACCACGTTGGGCTGCGCCTGATCGGTCGCGCAATCTTCAAGATAGTCGTTCAGCACGTCAGAAATCAGGACTTCACGGCGGTCAGGCGGACCGGTGCGGGCAGCGTGGCGACGTTCGGCGATGATCTCCCCGAGGAATGCTTGAGCCTCAGCGCCGTCTGCCGTGCCCGTGCTGAGCTCGCGGCGGCCGCCGCGCTCATTGATGTGGATATACCAGCACGCCCGCTTGCCGTTCCATTTGAGATAGGGTCCACGGGATTTGCGGGGCATGGCTTCACCTCATTGGCAGCGACATATTCATCCCAGTGTCGTTGGGCATAGCGAACGCCCTTAGGCAAAGGGATATAACCGATCTTGCGCGCCGCGCGCAGATTCGCCAGCGTTGCCCTGCCAATACCCCAGCGGCGGGCCGCCTCCTCTTCGGTGAAGGTCTCATGCCCTGGCGCCGTCATACCATCACCGCCGGCGGGATAGGGGCAGCGGCCGGCGCCGCCGGCGCGGCTGGCCGTGGGTCATAGCCTTCGATCTCCCGGATTTCATCGGCGTCGAGGATTCCGGCTTCCACCGCCGTTTTATGGCTGATCCACCGGCTTTCCGGATCGGCGCGCAAAAGCCCGCTCATGTCGAGCTCGAGCTCGAGGCCACTGCCGGCCGGAAAATAGGTCCGGGCGAATTCGGCCTCGATCTTGCGGATCCAGGGGGTGAGGGTGAACTGGCAGAACCAGCGCGCCGCCTCCCGGCTGTTGGTGAACGTGCCGTGCGATAGATCCTGCACCAGGGGCGGCGGCACGCCATAGACGCGGCAGATATCCTCCAGGGCGAATTTCCGGCTGTCGAGCAGCTCGGCATCTTCCGGCGTGGCCGCAATCGGCTTGAACTTCAGGCCGCCCTGCAAAATGGGAGTGCGGCCGGCGTTCAAACTGCCCGTGTGGGCAACTTCCCAATCTGCCCTCAGCCGTTCAACTGCAGACTGGTCGGGCGCCCACTCGTCCACTTCCAGCACTCCGCCCAGCCGGTTGCCATTGCGATAGATGGCCAGCGCGGTTCGGCTGGCCTCATGGGCGAGCTGGAATGTCAGGTTCGATCGCTGCAAGCGGCTCCGCCCGATCCTGCCATCATCGGACAGGTCGCGAAGGTGAATCACCTCGTCCTGCAACAGGCGATAGCTCCGGGTCGGGGCCCCGCTCAGCAGGCCGCCGCCTTCTGTCACGTCATAGGCAATCCGCCCGGTCTCGAGCAGCAGCGGCCGCACCCATGCCCAGGGGATGAACTGCAGCTCGCCATTGGGCAGCACCCGGGCCAGGCCGTTGCCGTGCATAACGCCCGATGCCACCAGCGCCTGCAGGAAATCCGGCCAGGTCTGTGTGGCGTTGGGCCCGCGCCGTATCATCTCGCAAAGCGGATGATCGGTCACTTCTTCCCGGCTGGCGCCCTGCCGGCGGTAAACATAGGCCGGGAGCGTGGCCACGCCGGTAGCGATTGCCATCACGCACGCCAGCACCCCGGCGATATTCTCGGCCGTCTGAGGCGTCACCGCCTCGCCGCCGATATCGCCGGCCCGCAATGCTGCCCAGCTCGGCGATTCCGCGCCGCGCCGCTCAAAGCCCAGCCGGCTGGCCAGGCGCTCAATCACACTCGCCATGCCGTTGCCTCCGCCAGTTTCAGGGCGCGCAGCCGGCGCTCCCGATCGGCAATGCCCGCTGCCATGCGCACCGCCACTTCGGTGCCTTCATAGGC
This sequence comes from Sphingomonadales bacterium 32-65-25, assembly GCA_002280855.1. GTDB lineage: Bacteria > Pseudomonadota > Alphaproteobacteria > Sphingomonadales > Sphingomonadaceae > Sandarakinorhabdus. The sequence continues at coordinate 143,594 of NCEU01000009.1, forward strand.
TGGCATCGCCTGAATGATGCTGATCTCGCGCAGGTCCACCTTATTCAGGGTCCGATCGGCCCCGCTCCAGCGGTCCCCGCCCTGCGGCACCTGGAATCCGAAACTCATGCCGCCGATATCGCCGCGGCTGGCCAGCGCCAGGATATCAGCGCCTAGGCTGGTCTCGGGCAGGTCGAGCTCAAAGGCCAGCCCGCGCGCATCCTCTGACAGCCGCAAGGTCCGATTCCGCGTCCGGCCCAATAGCCGGCCCGTGTCGTGGTCCACCAGTGCCAGCACGTCCGCCCCGGCCGCCAGGCTGGCGGCAAACGCACCAGGCGCCACCCGCTCCCGGAAATTGGCAATGGTGGTGGGCTGGTTGAACACGGCAGCATAGCCGACAAGGCGGCGGCCTGAGGCGCGAACCTCAAATGCCGCCGCCCGCCGCTCAACCGGCAACGAAAGGGGATTGCCGGGTGCAGTCATCAGGCGATGCCCGCCGCCGCCGCCAGCACTCCGGTGGCCTTCACAAAGGCCGCCGGGTTGCGCAGCGCAACGTCACAGGTTGCCATCGCGCGGACCATCACGTTGCCCTTGCTGTAGGCGCTCGCTTCATAGGGGTTCACCAGCACGTCCAGCGCGGACCACAGGCCGATGAGCAGCTCCGAGAAATCGCCATAAATGAGCGTGCTCTCGTTGGTGCCTGCGCCCAGCGTATCGGGTGCCAGGTTGCTGAAGGCCGCCGGTTGCTGGTGGAAAATGGTCCCCACCCCCACCGGCAACTTGTCGGTGGTCAATGCCTTCATGGCGATGGTCTGCACCCGGGGGGTGGAGAGGAAGGCGCGGCTCGGGCCGACATTGGCGATATTGGCCTTGCCGATCATTTCCGCATTGGTGTGGAAAATGGAGGTGGCATAGGCTTGGGTTTGCGTGCCCGCCGCCGCCAGGATGCCCACCGGCTGGTTGGCGCCGCCGCCCTGGATTGCCGCCCGATCGATCTCGAGTCCGATATCGCGGGCCATCATCTGGCGCAGCAAGGCCTCAATGCCGGGGCTGGTCTGCATCAGCATGTTACGGCTGAATTCCGAAAGGCTGCCGACATGCTTGGGCGACATGATGACCTGGCGGAACTGCGGATCGGTGGCCGTGATGCCGGCATTTTCCGCCACCCAGCCGGCCGCCGGGGCTGCCTTTTCGCCGGGGATCTCCACATTGCCCATCAGGCCGGAAAGCGTGCGGGCGCCAAGGCCGGCAATCACCGTCGAGGCCGTGAGGGCGCTGATAAACTCGTTGGCCAGGAATTCGGTGGGTACCAGGTTGGAGCCGGGGCCGCCGCCGGGGGCCGCCGTGGTCAGCACGCGGGTTTCAAAAAGCTCCGTCGGGATCGCCACGCCCTTGAAGGCGCGGCCGGTCTTGCTGCGCAGCTCGGCATCAATCTCGCGCTCGCGGCCGGCATCGATACCAGAGATCCCAGCGCCCCAGGCCAGCGCCCGGGCAAGGCTGTAGCCTTCCAGCTCGCGGGTGAAATTGGCATCGCCGGAAAGCGGGGTGCCGCCCCGGCGCCGCTCCAGATCCTCGAGCGTTTGCGCCCGCTTCAACTGGCCATCGATCGCCTGCAGCTCGGTCTCGGCCGCGGCGAAATCTTCGGGTTTGTCCGCCTCGTGGGCGGTCTTCATGCGTGCCATTGTGGCCGCGCGCTTTTCGATCAATTCACGGGTGAGCATGGTGGTCCCTCAGTCTGGCCGGGGGCGCTGGCCCCCGGCGCGGTGAACGCCGTCTGTCTCGCGACGATGGCAAAAGGTGCGAGGTTGCCAGATTGAGCCCGACTGTCGCGAACAGCGCTCCCCCACCCAGGGGCATCCGGCTTTTCGATATTGGCCCCCTCGCGTGGGCCTCAAAGGATGGGTGGGGAAAGGTGGTCATTCGGTGGGCTTGTCGCCGGGATCGGGCAGCGGGGCGCCGTCCATCACAGCGCCGTGCAACTGGCCATCCGGGCCGATCTCGTTGTCGTCGAGCCCTTCTTCCCATTCCTCGAGCCGGAATCGCGCCGCAGCGAAGATAGGTCCGGGGTTGATGACAGTCAGCGACTTCATGGCGCTCTGGTCGCCAAGCGCGCGAAGGCCAGGCAAGCCCCACAAAAAATTGAAGCCTGGACCAGATTCATCCGGCCAAAACCCCAGCGACAAGGCGCCTATCCCTGCCTCGAGCGATTGCAGCGGCGTGTTCTTGTAGCGCGCGAGATCGGCGATATGATCGCGCAAAACTCCGGTGAGTTGGTACGCTCGCTTAACAGTCATTCCGCCCCTGACAATCTGCGCAACCACGGCCAGTACCGCTATATCGGCCCATGAAAAGCGGTAATGGCCGCCCTCTGTGCGCTGAACATCCAGTTGAATTTCCTCTTCTCGATCGAGCCAATTACGCAACGTCTTCGGCGTTACGCCGATCGCGATGCAGGCAGAGCCAAAGGAAAAGCGGCGGTGCGAGACTTCATTCATGGGCATGCCTCATAAGTCCTCTCCGGAGGACTGTCAAGCAAAACTCCTCTCCGGAGTCCGTTTTTGGCTGCAGCCCGGATCGGCAGAAACACGCGACCGGTGCGCTACAGGATAGACAGATCGAGGGCGGCCATGTCAGCGCCCTTTCCGCTCCGAAAGGCCAAATTCGAAAAGCGCTTCCCAGGCCGCGACGTGCGCAGGGTTGTTGTGGTCAAACGGCGGTGCAAGCCGGCGTGCCGGCCGCGCGGGAAAAGCGATGATGGTGGCGCTTGCAGGCGCGGTAGGGGTTTGCGGCGCGCAGGGGCGCTCGCTATGGGATCGGTCAGCCATGTTCCTCCGCTCGGGTAGGAGTGTGGTTAGGGCCGATGCTTCGGTGAGACGTTGCATCGGCTCGCCTTTTCTGCTTAAAGAAAATGGCAATGTCAATAGACGCTAAAAGAAATTCGCGCGGGCGCCCATTTGTTGGGGCCACCACAGTGGGCGTTCGGATCCCGCCGGCCGATCTCGCGCGCATTGATGCCTGGCGCGAAGCCCAGCCCGATCGGCCCGGCCGCCCTGAAGCGGTGCGGCGGCTGGTGGCGAAGGCGCTGGCGGCGGATTAAGCCCCGTCCGGAATCCGGTAATGGCTGGCCAGCATGGTGAGGCAGAGCTTCGCCGTGGCCATGGCGCTATCGCGGCCGAACGCGCGCCGATCGACGGCGGGGAGCTGCGCCAGTTCTGCCACCACATCGTCATGCAGCACCAGCCGTTCAAAGCCCAGCACCAGCGCGGCCGGCAATTCCAGCCGGGCCCGGCGCCACCGCTCCCGCGCGTCGAGCTGCTGCAGCGAGCCCGGCAGGCTGCCGGCATAGGAGGGTGAGGTGGGCGCCATACCGCGCTCGCCATAGCGCCCGATCGTGCGCTGGTTGAACCCCGATCGTTCATAGTCCGATCGATATCGGTCCCCTGCCATGAACAGCCGATCATCGATCAAATGGCGGTGCAGCCACCGCTCCAGGTTGCGCGTGGTGAGGTTGCGCCGAACGATGATCGGTGCCGGGCTTTCCGGGTCCTTCACCTGCGCCAGGCCATAGCGGTGGTGGCGCTGTTGCTCGGGCGTGGGCTCAAGCCGGGGCAGGCCCGGCGCGGCGGCGGCTTTGCGGATCTTGGCCTTTGGCATCAGCGGAAACGGCGCTGCGCTCGCTGTGCTGCGGATCCTTGCGCGATTGCGGCGCCCGCCTGCGCAATGGCCGGCGCGGCTCCCATGATCTTGCCGTCGATCAACACATCGAAAAACTTGGAGGGCACAACCTCGATCTTGGAATTCCCGCCGCCCATCATGGCCTCTGTCATCCCGTTGGGGATAACCCGGCTGCCGCGTGGCAGCTGCACCAGCTCGCGCCCGCGCTCGCCAACCATCGCCAGGCCGCCGGGCGCGTAATTCGTGCCGTTGGCAAAGCCGGGGATGCCGAATAGCGAGCCGATGATGCCACCGCTGCGCTGCCCACCAGGCCCCCGCGAGCCAAGCAGAATGTCCATGAGCCCGCTGGTGATCATCTCGGCCGCTGCTGCCTTGAAGCTATTCACCAGTGCGTCCCCGATCGACTGGCCAAACACAAGGGCCTGGCCAAGGCTTTGGCTAAGGCCTTCAGCGAATCGCTCCGCCTGTTCAAACGCCGCCGGCCGGATGATTTCGAGAGAAAAATCCTGCTGCTGCAGATCTCGCAACGTGCCGGCGATACCCTGCAGGGCCTGGTTGTTTAGATCGATATTGGCCGGGGTGCCGGCATCAACGAGGGCCTTCAGTGCCCAGCCGGCGCTGTCAGATGGTGAGACGAAATCCACCTCGGCCTTGATCTTCTTGGGCTTGCCGCCTCCGCCCAACATGTCGCTGATATCCACAGCTCCCGGCTGGTTCACATCGCCCGGCTTGAAATTGGCAATATCGGCGCGCATGCGCTTGAAGGATTCCGCGCGGGCCTTGATGCCGGCGGCGGTTGCTCGCTCTTGATCGGCGATGATTTTGCCGGCCGCGCTAAAGCCTTTGCCGTCCATGATGGCGCCCGCGGCCGTCTTCAGGGACAGCACCGCATTCACCACGCCGCGGATCGCCTCCGCTACGATGAACGCATTTTCGGTCACCCAAAGCAGCGTCTGGCCCATGGTTCGGCCGAATTCCACCCACCCCTTGCCAGTGCCGGCGCTCCGCGCCAGCTCGGTGGTGACGGCCGCCAGCGTGGGGACAAGGCCGGCGGTCATCTGGCGGGTGATGCCTTGGGTGACGATGCCCAGGCGGGACAGATTGTCGTTGAACGCCTCGGCCGCCCGGGCCGTCTTGTCATCGATCACCAGGCCAAGCCGCTCGGCCTCGTCCGCCGCCTGCCTCAGGCCAGCCGCACCGCCATTGAGCAGGGGAATCATCTCGGCCCCGGCCTTGCCGAATAGCTTGATAGCAAGTGCGCTCTTTTGAGCACCATCCGGCATGCGCTCGAATTGGTCCGCCACCTTCATCATGGCATCGAGGGTGCCGCTGCCTGCCGTGACGCCCATCCTCTGCAGCGCACCGGCCGCACCGGTGGCGCCAGGGCCTACATCAACAATGGCAACATTGAGCTTGTTAAGTGCCTTCTGCAGGCTCTCGGCTGCCACGCCTGACAGGTCGGCCGCCCACTGCAGCTTTGACAGCTCGGTGGCGCTGGTGCCCGTCTTCTGTGCCGCCTTGGACAGATCATCCATCGCATTGGCCGCATCGCGCACCGCGATGGTAATGGAAGCGCCGACAATGGCAGTCACCCCCGCGCCGATCGTCTTGGCAATGTCGCCAAAGCGCCGCATGCTGGCAGCCAGCCCGGTGGCAGCGTTGTCAGCTTCCTTGCGGGCCTTCTTCACGCCGGTGACGAATTCTGCGCTGTCCAGGCCAAGGCTCACCCTCAGCGCGCCAATCAATGTCCCTGCCATCCATCACTCCCATCGATCACAAAGCCGTCTGTGATTGAACCAATAGATTACACGATTGCCGCCCCGGCCTCCACCTTTGGCTGCCGGGGCAGGAAAAATCTCTCAGGGCTGAGACGGGTAAAACCGCCCGGTAAGTTGCATTTTCTCTGCGAATGAAAAAAACGAGGGGGGTTTCGATCAAGCCGCCTGCGGCACCTTCGCCAAGCCGCGCTCCATGGCGAACGCGCGCAGCTCCGCTGACAGGTCGCTTTCGGCTGGCGGCTTGCTCCAATCCTTTGCCGGCGGCGGGGCCGCGGCGCGGGCGGACTCCGGCCCTGGCGCCGCCTGCAGCTCGCGAAGCAACCGGGCAAACTTCTCGCGCCAGGCCGCCTCCGATTCTGCAGTCCACTTGGGAGCTGGCAGCGCCCGGCGCTCGGCCGTTTCTTTGGCCAGCGATTGCCGATGGGCATCGTCTGCCCGATCGCGGCGCCATTCCTTGCTGTGCTGCACCAGGTCGCAAAGCGCCGGCATCCACTGGCTGTGCTTTCGATGCTCCTGGATCCCCACCCGCACGGCATCAGGGCTCAATGCCCTAGCGGCATCCTGCACCAGGGTTTCAAGTCGAAATTGCTCCTGCGGGTCGTCCAGGTTCACCCTCGCCCGGATCGCTTCCTCGCTCAGCATCGCCCCGATCTCCGCCAGCTTCCTCTGCCATTCGGGCGTATTTTTCCCGGAAGGCGAGGCCGGCTGCGAGGCGGGGGCTGATTCTGCCCTGGCCAGAGCCCGGCCGATCGGGACCGTGCCCATGCTGTCGCGTTTGATGGGATGACGCTCGGGTGTCATGCCTTCTCTCCAAGGTTGCGGTGATGAACGGGATGGGGTCGCTGGCCGCTTCCCGCTCGGCGGCGGCCAGGGCCTCGAACACAGCGGGATCCCCGAACTGGCCGCGCCACTTGCCCAGCATGGCCCGCGCCTGGCGGTCCGGCGTGCCAGCGGCTGTCAGCAGTCGCAGCCCGGTCCCGAAAACCTGCGATTTCAGGTTCGGCTCGGCATCAGCCGGCGGCGCTCCGCCGCCCGAGGCGTTAGCCTCGGAATAACTCGGGGGGGTTTGATTATATATCTTAGGGGGGGGTCCGCTTTGGTCACGTGACTTCTTGTGACGTCCTGTGACAGGCGCGGTTTCGCGCTCGCGCGCCCTTTGCGCGGCCTTGCGCTCCCGATCGGCAAGCCGCCGCCTCTCCAGGGCGTCCGCCTTAACCTCAGCAGCAGCCTCAGCTGCCGCCGCTTTGGCCTCAGCATCAGCCAGCGCGGCTGCAACATCTGCGATTAGATCGGCCGGCGTTCCGGCCTCAATCATGCGCTGAATGATGGCAGCGAGGCTCACCCGGCCACCCCGGAATCGGCGTAGCTCGGGCAAAACTCGGGCACGCCACCCGAGAAGCCGCGCGGCTGGCCTGCTATGTCATTGGGGGAGTTGGTGCACCCGACAGGATTCGAACCTGTGGCCTCTGCCTTCGGAGGGCAGCGCTCTATCCAGCTGAGCTACGGGTGCGGACGCTGCGCTGTTAGCAGCGGTTGCCGGCGTGCGCCAGCCTGATTCAGCCCTTGGCCCCAGCCTTTGCCTTGCGTGGCTTGGGCGGCAGGCGTTCGAATTTGCCGAGGCCGCACGACGCGCCGATGATGCCGGGGTTGCCCTGCACGATCACCTGAATGAGATCGACATTGCACAGCTGCGGGATGCTGGTGCTGTAGCTGAAGGCCTGGTTGAAGCCCAAGGTGGGGCAGGCGCGCGGCAGCCGGTTGCGCCACACGCTGCCATCACGCAGCCGGAAATCGATGGTTTGCCCATCCACCACGGTGTTGCTGCGGATCTGCATCAGCTGCAGGCAATTGCGGGTTTCCGGCGGGGCGGGTTCGCTTGTCTGGCTCAAGGCGGGGGCTGCAACCAGCAGCAACGGCAGGATGAGTGCGCGCATCAATCGTCCTCCAACCGGGCAAGGTTGCGGCAAGCGTGCTGAACCGGCGCTGAACTTCACTTTACCAGAACCTGTTTCGCCTTGAACTGGCACAGATGCGCCACCGGGCAATCCAGGCACTTGGGGCTACGTGCCGTGCACACATAGCGGCCGTGCAGGATCAGCCAGTGATGGGCATGGCGCCGCCACGGCGCCTTCACCCGTTTCATGATGCCATTTTCCACCGCCAGCACAGTCTTGGCCGGCGCCAGGCCGGTGCGGTTGGCGAGGCGAAACACATGCGTGTCCACCGCGCAGGTCTCCTCGCCGAACAGCACGTTCACCACCACGTTCGCCGTCTTGCGACCCACGCCGGGCAGGGTTTCCAGCACGTCGCGGTTGGGCGGCACCTCCCCGCCGAACTCGTCCACCAGCCGGCGCGAGAGGGCAATGACGTTTTTGGCCTTGGCATTGAACAGCCCGATGGTGCGGATATGCTGTTTCAGGCCCTCCTCGCCCAGATCGAGCATCTGTTGCGGGGTGTGCACGGCTTCAAACAGGCGCCGCGTCGCCTTGTTGACCCCCACATCGGTGGCCTGGGCCGACAGCACGACCGCCACCAGCAGCTGATAGCCATTGCCATAGGCCAGTTCCGTCTCCGGCTCCGGGCGGGCGGCGGCCAGGATGCGGAAATACGCGTCGATTTCGCTGGCCGTCATCAGGCGCTGGTAGAGCTTGGTCATGATGTCGCCATGCCGCCAAAGCGGCTGGCAGGGCAAGCCTGCAGCGAATAGGGAGTCCGGGTGCTGCTTGATCTCACCCTCACGCCGAATCGCTCCTTGCCGCGTGATCACGCGCGCCTGCTGATCCTGGGGATTGGTGGGCTGTTCCTGATCGGCTCCATCCGGTTCCTGGTCCTCGGGCTGTGGCCGGTGATTCCGTTCATGATCGCCGATGTCGCCCTGCTGGCCTGGGCGTTCAGAAGCAATTACCGATCAGGCGGCGCACGTGAGCGGCTGGTGCTGGCCGACGATGCGCTCACCCTCACCCGCATCGATCCGTGGGGCAAGGCAGTGGAAGAAGTGCTGGAGCCGTTCTTCACCCGGGTCGATATCGAGGAAACCCCGCTGGGCGATGCACTGCTGTTCCTCAGCGCGCGCGGGCGCCGGTTGCGGGTGGGGCAGTTCCTGTCAGCGCCAGAGCGCCGCGAAGTCGGCGCCCTGATCCGCGAGGCGCTGGCGCGTTACCGCAATCAGATACCGAGCACGTCGGCCATCACGTAGCGCCCGGGCTTGCGGCCGGCCAGCCATTGCGCGCCCCGTAGCGCGCCCCGCGCGAAGATGCTGCGGTTTTCGGCGCGGTGCCACAATTCGATGCGCTCGCCTTCGCTGGCCAGCAGCACCATGTGATCGCCGGCCGCGCTGCCACCGCGCAGCGATGCAAAGCCGATCTGGCCTTCCACGCGCGCGCCGGTGATGCCATCGCGGCCCCGATCGCTGTGGCTGGCCAGATCAACGCCGCGGCCGGTTGCGGCCGCTTCGCCCAGCGCCAGCGCCGTGCCCGACGGCGCATCCACCTTCAGCCGGTGGTGCAGTTCGGCGATCTCGATATCCCAATCCGGCCCCAGCGCCCGCGCCGCCTGTTCGACCAGCCGCGCCAGCAGTGTGACGCCCAGGCTGGTGTTGGCGGCCTGCAGCACGGCAATGTCGCGCGCGGCGGCATCGATGGCGGCGTGATGTTCCGCCTCCAGCCCGGTGGTCCCGATCAGCAGCGCACAACGGCCCTCCTGCGCGGCCTCCAGGCTCACCGCCAGCGCCGCCGGCACCGAAAAATCGATGAGAACGTCGCATTTGTGGGCGATGGCGCCAACATTGGAGCAGATGGTGAGGGTTTCGGGATGCCCCGGTCCGGCCGGGCGGCCGCAGCTGGCATGGCCGGCCCGTTCCACCGCTCCGGCCAGCGTCAGGCCCGGCCAATCCGACAGCGCGCCAATGATGGCCTGCCCCATGCGGCCGCCGGCCCCAAGCACACCAACGCGGATCGGTTTCTTCGTCATGTCGTGGTTGTGACGGCTTGCGCGCGCCAGTGCAACCGCCTCACTCGTCGTCCCCCTCGCCCTCGCGTTCGCCTTCGGCGCTGCGGTGACAGCGGGCGCAGTTGTCGATGTTGCCGCGCATGCCTTCTTCGCGATGCTCGACCAGCGTGGCGGCGGGCTGATGCTCGTGGCAGCCATAGCAGGTATAGCGCCTTGTATTGCCGCCCACGTGGCATGTGGTGCAGGCCACGTTGTGATCGCGGTCCAGCCGGAACAGCCGATCATGGGCAAAATGCGCCGGCTTCCAGCCGCTGGTGGTATGGCAGGTGGCGCAACTGGTGGTGGCAAACTGGCGGTGCAGCGTGGTCGCCGGCGCCGCGTGGCAGGTGGCGCACTGGCCGCGCACCGCGGGTTTCAGCAGATCGTGATGGAAGCGCACCGGGCTGTGGCCCGTCAACACCGGGCCGGCATGATCGGTGTGGCAGGCGAGGCAATCGGGGGTGGTGAGTTGCTGGTGGAACGCCGCCTTGCCGCCGGCCAGCCGCTTGCCCTTCGTGGTGAACAGCCCGATGCGGGCCGGCGCGTGGCAGGTGATGCAGCGCTCCGCCGCCGCCCCCTGGAACGGCGCGTGGCAGGCAAAGCAATCATCGGCGATGGCGGCATGGGCGGGCTTTACCGGGCCGGGCGCCAGCATCGGTTCCGGCCGGAAAATCGCCAGCAGGATGATGCCGAACAGCACAGCCATGATGAACAGGGTTCCCGGCTTTGGCATCACTGCCAATCCCAGAACAGCGCCGTTGCCACCAGATGCGCCGTCGCCAGCACGGCAAAGGCCAGCGTGATCGGCACATGCACGACCCGCCATTTGCGCACCAGATCCATGGTCAGGCTATCGCGGTGCAGCCGTTCATCGATGGCGGCGGCGTCCAGGCCCTGCGCCGCCAGCCGTGTCCGCGCGTCGATCAGGCGGGTGCGGGCGTGGGCCAACAGATATTTGCCGGTCAGGCCGCTGGCGACATTCACCAGCATGGCCAGCAGCGCCAACCAGGCCAGCACCGCGTTGAAATGGATGCCGGCATGCACCAGCACGAGCAGCGATCCCGCCCAAGCCATGTATTCATGCCGGCGCAGCAGGGTCACCGGGTTGCCGCGGGTGACGATCTTGCGCTTGCGCAGCGAATAATGGAGCGACGCCAGGATCAGCGCCACGCCGGGAATGCCCAGCCAGCGGCCCACCCACACCTGATCGAAAACGTGCAGCCCCGCATCGACCAGCAGCGCCGCCAGCGCCAGCGCCAGCAACCACGCGGCAAACGGCAGAACCTCTCGGCTGATCAAGCTGGCGGCGCGCGGCATGCCCGTTCCCTTCGCAGCAGCATTGGGCTCCGGATGCGGCACCGGCATTGATGTGAGTCAACGCACGCGCACAACAAAGGTTGCGCCCGGCTTGCCGCGTCGCGCCGGCTGGCCTTATCGTGGCGGGCATGATCAGCAACATCGTCATCCTCACCGGCGCCGGCATCTCGGCCGAATCCGGCGTGCCCACCTTCCGCGCCGCCGACGGCCTGTGGGAAGGCCACCGCGTGGAGGATGTCGCCACCCCGCAGGCCTTTCGCCGCAACCCGGCGCTGGTGCAGCAATTCTATGATCAACGCCGCGCCTTCCTCGGCCAGGTGGTGCCCAACGCCGCGCACCTCGCCCTGGCGCGACTGGAAGCGGAATGGCCCGGCAACTTCCTGCTCGTCACCCAGAATGTCGATGATCTGCACGATCGCGCCGGCCACAATCGCCTGCTGCACATGCACGGCGAGCTGAACTCCGCCCTCTGCACCCGCTGCGGCGCCGCCCGGCCCTGGCGCGGGCCACTGCTCGGCGATCCCAAGTGCCCGGCCTGCGCCCAGGTGGGGTCCTTACGCCCCGATATCGTCTGGTTCGGCGAAATGCCCTACCACATGGACGAAATCAGCGCCGCCATCGCGGCGTGCGACCTGTTCGTCTCCATCGGCACCTCCGGCGCGGTCTATCCCGCCGCCAGCTTCGTTGGGTGGGCCCGCGACGCCGGCGCGCGCACGCTGGAACTCAACCTCGAACCCTCCGCCGGCACCCCCATGTTCGACGAAGCCCGCCACGGCTCGGCCAGCGTGCTGGTGCCGGCGTGGGTGGAGGAGATGCTGGCGGCACGGTGAAGGAAGGCAAGAGTGCCTCCGGCGGGCAGGGTCGCAGACCCTGCACCCGTTTGTTTAAGTGTTTTCCATCGACCTATTGTCCCATTTTGCTTGCAAGCAACTTTGCAAATTCTATTCTCTAAAAGATGCAAAGAGCCATCACTGCAAAAATCGCCCAGCAGACGGGGTTGGAGCTTGTCTCGTTCCGGCATTATGACTGTTTGCTGTTTTCGCGCGGTGAGTTCGTCAAACTTTTCATGCCGGTAACCACGCGCGTGCTCGGTTGTCCGCCAGAGATTCGCGGGATTAGAGGCACTCTGCTTGTCGCTTCTGCCGCCGATTGGAAACCGCTTCGGCGCCCATCAAAGCGCTATGAGCGGCCGGAGATAATCTTTTCGACGCTGACCGAAAATATCAGCAATCTGGTTCTTTATTCCAGCCTGCGGGATGATCGGGTGGAGCAGGAGTATATCGACTACATTGCCAAGTTGCTCGCCGCCTTGCCCGACGACCGCGCCGGCTGGGAACGTGATCTGGGTGACGACATCTTCTCCGCTTCACCGGGGGATTTATTCTCGAGAGTGATTTCTCATCTGGAGAAGAATGTCTGCATCGAAAAGCCTAAGTGGGCCAAGGATCTCGCCTCGCGTGTAAAGATCGAAGTGACGATTGAAACACCGACTTGGGATGTCTGATCTGAACGCGGACGCTGGTGAACCCTGCCACGCGTGACAGCACGAGCGCCGACTAAAAACAAACGGGTGCAGGGACTGCGTCCCTGCCCGCCGGAGGCCCCTCACTTCAGCCTTCATCCAACGCGCGGATATCCGGCTGCATCAACTGGATGAACAGCAGCGCGGTCAGGTACGCGCCGGCGGCGATGGCGAACATCGGCCAGTATCCCACCCCATTGGTCAGGCACCAGCCGGTCAGTTCGATGATGCCGGTGCCGGTGAGATTGCCAGCCACCCCGCCCAGCGCCATCACGCCGGCGACGCGGGAGGTGGGCACGGTATCGGCGGCGAGGCCGAAGATGTTGGTGGAGAAGCCCTGGTGGGCGAACAGCGCCAGGCCGATGATGAGGGCGGCGGCGATGGGGCCGGGGGCTTGCAGGGCGAGCGGGATGGGCAGGATCAGGATGGCGTAGAGGAACATGCTGGTCTTGCGCGCCTTGTTCACGCTCATGCCGCGTTTCAGCAGTGCCGGGAACAGGAAGCCGCAGCTGAAGGCGCCCAGCGCCGCCATGGTGAAGATGATGGCGTTGGGGACGCCGACCTCGCCTTGCGAGAGCCCGAAGGTTTTCACCAGAAAGTCGGTCGACCAGAACAGCACGAACCACCAGACGCAATCGGTGAGCGCCTTTGCGCCGACGATGGTCCAGGTGCGATGATCTTTCATCAGCTCGCCCCAATTGCCCTCGAGCGCGGCATTCTTGGCGACGTTCACTGGCAGCAGCCGGCGGGTGCCGAAGATCCAAAAGCCGAGCCAGACAAAACCGAGCGCGCCTGTGACGACGAACGCTGATTGCCAGCCGAAGGCCAATGCCAGCGGCGGGATCAGCAGCGGCGTGAGGATGGCGCCGATATTGGGCGCGGTGTTGACGAGACCAAGACCAAGGCTGCGCTGGGTGAGCGGCAGATAGGTGGCCGCGGCCTTCACGGCGGCGGGCGTGTTGACGCTTTCGGCCACCGCCAGCACGGAGCGGGCAACGACGAACTGGCTCACGGTGGCGGCGGCGGCGTGGGCCATGCCAGCCGCGCTCCAGATCGCCACCGCCACGCCGTATGCCCAGCGCACGCCGAACTTGTCGACAAACCAGCCGACCGCCAGCAGCGCGAAGGCGGCCGAAAGTTGGAACACGCTGCCCAAGTGGGCGAATTCCTGATCGGTCCAGCCGAATTCGGCTTCCAGCGTGGGTTTCAGCAGCGCCAGCACCTGCCGATCGACATAGTTCAGCGCCGTGCCGGCAAACAGCAATGTGATCAGCAGCCAGCGGGCGCGGGCTTCAGCCTGTTCAGTGGTTGCCAACGCGCCTCTCCCCAACAGGCAGATTGAACCGGATCAGAAGTCCAGCTTGTCATAATGCTGTGGCGGCGGCAGGCCCTCAAGGCGTTCGGCCAGCAAGGGCCGGAACGTCGGGCGCGACTTGATCGCCGAATACCAGGTCTTGGCCGGTTCATGCCCATCCCATTCGAGGCCGGCCAGATAATCCGCCACCGAAAGATGCGCGGCGGCGGCAATATCAGCGAGGCCGAACTGGCCGCCGCCCAGCCAGGCCCGGCGTTCGAGCAGGAAATCGATGTAATCCAGGTGCATGTCCGCCATGCGGCTGGCGGCGCGGATGATGCCGCCATCGGGCGTGCCGCGCACCACGGCGCGCTTGTACATGCGTTCGCCCAGCAGCGGCGCGTTCACTTCGGCATAGAATTTCTGATCGAACCAGGCCGCCAGGCGCCGGGTTTCCGCACGATCTTCCGGGGTGGAGCCGATCAGCGGCGTGCGCTCCAGCGTTTCCTCGATATGCTCAAGAATGGCGGTCGAATCAGACAGCACCAGCGCATCCCGCTGCAGCACCGGCGTCTGCCCGGCGGGATTGAGCGCGGTGAAGCCGGGCCGCTTTTCCCACGGCCGTTCCTGCACCAGTTCGTGCGTGACACCCTTCACCGCCAGCGCGAAACGCACCTTGCGGCTGAACGGACAAAGCGTGAAATGATAGAGACGCCACATTGCCCGCATTGTCATAATCATCTTTGCCGTCTTGGGAAGGCCGCAGCCGCCCAACAGGCTTGTTGCAAATCATTCGCAACAACGCTAGCACGGCTTGCATGAACCGGCGTCTCGCCCTGTTGGCCCTGTGGGCGGTGCTGATGGCGCCGCTGGCCGGGCTGTGGTGGCAGGCGGCCAGCCCGGATGCCGATCTGGATGCGCTGGTGGCCGATACCGGCAACTGGGCAATGGCCTGGCTGGCGATGGCTGTGGTGATGTCGCCGCTGGCCAGATTGTGGCGACCGCTGGCGCGGCAATTGTGGCTGCGCCGCGCGGTGGGGCTGGCAGCCTTCGCGGCCAGCTTGGCTCATCTGTGGCTCTATGTGATGGCCATGCGTGGCTTTGCCGAGCCGGGCGGCGAATGGGCGCTCATCGTGGATGAGGCCTTCACGCCCGGCATCCTTACCGGCTGGATTGCGCTGGCGCTGATGCTGCCGCCGGCGCTGGCCAGCAGTGATGCCGCGATGCGCCTGCTGCGCCGGTCGTGGAAGCCGGTGCAGCGCCTGGCCTGGCCGGCGGCCGGTGTGGCGCTGGCACACATGGCCGTGGTGCATGATGCGTTCAGCCTGGCCATGGCAGTTGCCGGCATCGTTGCCGGCCTGCAACTCGTTCGATTTTTCCCTGCAACCCGAAAGGTATGAAGATGCGCGTTACGATGATGATCATGGCGGCCACGCTGCTGGCCGGCCCGGCGCTGGCCACCGGCAAGATCAAGTGCAATGTCGCCAAGACCGACATGAAGCCGATCGAGGCGCTGAAGGCCGAACTCACCAAGCAGGGCTGGACCGTGGCCAAGGCCAAGGTCGATGGCGGCTGCTATGAAGTCTATGGCGTGATGCCGGAAACCGGCCGCGTGGAGGCCTATTTCGATCCGGCGACGTTTGAGAAGCTCTATGTCGAACAGCGCGGCAAGGTGCTGTTCAAGAAGGGCTAAGCCTTGGCGGGCCGGACCTTGGGCTTCGCCTTGGGTCCGGCCTTCTTGGCGGCCTTCAGCGCCGCCACTTCGGCTTCCAGCTCGTTGATGCGCAGCGCCTGGCGGACGACAATATCCTGCAAGGCGCTGGTATCCGGGCTCACGGGCGGCGGTTCCGCAGCCTTGGGCGGTTCCGGCGGCTTGGGGGCTTCAGGCGTCACGATCTCGGCGTCCACCACCGTGTCGCGGTCGCGGAAAATGCCGCTCTCGCGCGCCTTGCGGATCAGCGGGGCTGCCGCCACCGCCATCTGCATCAGGCTTTCGATCAGCGGATCATTGCTCTTGGCCATCATCGGGTCCTTCAACTGTTATAGTGAAATATAGCAGCGAAGAACCCGGTTTCAAGGGATGGCCTATTCCGCCGCGATGCTGGCTGGGCTGTCGTTCAGCGGATGCGTCAGCCGGCTGATCATTTCCTTCGGACACACCTGCCAGATCGCCTCCCGCGTGCGGTCCCATTCGGCGAGCAGGCCGGCGGCCCACTTGGAACCCGTTTCGGCGGCATGTTCCTCGATCAGCGCCAGCACAACGCCTTCCCAATGCGCGGATTCCAGCCGCTGCACGATCACGCTCTCACGGTTCACACGGCGCTCGAACTGGCCGTCGCGGTCGAGCACAAAGGCCATCCCGCCCGACATGCCGGCGGCGAAATTGTCGCCGGTGGGGCCCAGAATCACGGCGGTGCCGCCGGTCATATACTCGCAGCCGTTGGCGCCGCAGCCTTCCACCACGACGGTCGCGCCCGAATTGCGCACGGCAAAACGCTCGCCCGCACGGCCGGCGGCGAACAATTTACCGGCGGTGGCGCCATACAACACGGTGTTGCCGATGATGGCATTGTCTTGGCTGGCCAGCGGGCTGGACGGGAAGGGCCGCACCACGATGGTGGCACCGGAAAGCCCCTTGCCCACATAGTCATTGGCCTCACCAAACACTTCCAGCTTCACGCCCTGCACGGCGAACGCGCCCAGCGATTGCCCGGCCGAACCGCGCAGCCGGATATGGACATGCCCGGGGCTGAGCACCGTCATGCCGAAGCGGCGCGTGATCTCGCCCGAAAGCCGCGTGCCCACGGCACGGTGCGTGTTGCGCACCGTGTAAGCCAGCTGCATCTTCTCCCCGCCTTCGAACAGATGGCCGGCATCGCGGATCATTTCCGCATCCAGGCTGTCCGGCACCGGGTTGCGGCCGTTGCCCAGGCCCCAACGCCGCATGTGATCGGGCGCATCGACCTTGGCCAGAACCGGGTTCAGGTCGAGATCATCCAGATGCTCGGCACCGCGGCTGACCTGGCGCAGCAATTCGGTGCGGCCGATGACGTCATCAAGGCTGCGGAAGCCCAGCCGCGCCAGGATCTCGCGCACTTCTTCCGCGATGAAGCTCATCAGGTTGATGACCTTTTCCGGGCTGCCGTCGAACTTGCCGCGCAGGGCTTCGTCCTGCGTGCAAACGCCGACCGGGCAGGTGTTCGAATGGCACTGGCGCACCATGATGCAGCCCATGGCAACCAAGCTCATGGTGCCGATGCCATATTCTTCCGCACCCAGAATGGCGGCGATCACCACGTCGCGGCCCGTCTTCAGGCCGCCATCGGCGCGCAGCTTCACCCGGTGGCGCAAGCCATTCAGCGTGAGCACCTGGTTGACCTCTGACAGGCCCATTTCCCACGGCGTGCCAGCATATTTGATGCTGGTCTGCGGGGACGCGCCCGTGCCGCCGACATTGCCGGAAATCAATATGGCATCGGCGTGCGCCTTTGCCACGCCGGCCGCCACTGTGCCGATGCCCGCGCTCGACACCAGCTTCACGCAGACGCGGGCGCGCGTGTTGATCTGCTTCAGATCGTAAATCAGCTGGGCCAGATCCTCGATCGAATAGATATCGTGATGCGGCGGCGGTGAAATCAGCGTCACGCCTGGCGTTGAGTGGCGCAGCTTGGCGATGAGTTCGGTCACCTTGAAGCCGGGCAGCTGCCCGCCCTCGCCCGGCTTGGCGCCCTGCGAGACCTTGATCTCGATTTCCTCGCAGGCGTTCAGATACTCGGCCGTCACGCCGAACCGGCCAGACGCCACCTGCTTGATCACGCTGTTGCCGTTGTCGCCGTTGGCATAGGGCTTGAACCGGATCGGATCCTCGCCGCCTTCGCCGGAAACCGCCTTGGCACCAATCCGGTTCATCGCGATCGCCAGCGTCTCGTGCGCTTCCGGAGACAGCGCGCCCAGGCTCATGCCCGGCGTCACGAAGCGCTTGCGGATTTCGGTGACGGATTCCACCGATTCAATCGGCACGGCTTTTGTTCCGGGCACGAAATCCATCAGGTCGCGCAGCGAGATCGGCGGCAACGCCTGCACGCCGCGGCTGAACTTCTGATAGTCGCTGTAGCTGTCGCGGCTCACCGCCGTCTGCAGCAGGTGGATCAGCTGGGCATTCCAGGCATGGGCCTCGCCATTGGCGCGCCAGCGATACAGGCCGCCGACCGGCAGCGCGATCACATCCTCGTCCCAGGCCTTTTCGTGGCGCATCTGGGCGTTGACGAACAACGATTCAAAGCCCTCGCCCGAAATCTTGGCCGGCATGCCGGGGAAGAAATCATTGACCAGCGCGCGGGACAGCCCAACCGCTTCGAAGTTGTAGCCGCCGCGATAGGAGGAGATCACCGCGATCCCCATCTTGGCCATGATCTTCAACAGGCCATCGTCCACCGCCTTCTTGTAGCGGGCGATGCACTCATCGAAGGTCGGGCCACCAAAGAGTCCGCGCACATGGCGATCGGCGATGGCTTCCTGCGCCAGATAGGCGTTGACCGTGGTCGCCCCCACGCCAACCAGCACCGCGAAATAATGTGTGTCGAGCGCTTCTGCAGCGCGCACGTTGATGCTGGCGTAAGCGCGCAAGCCCTTGCGCACCAGGTGCGTGTGCACGCCGGCCGTGGCCAGGATCATGGCGATGCCGGCCCGTGTGGCCGATTGATGCTCATCGGTGAGGAACAGCTGCGTCTTGCCCTGGCGCACCGCGGTTTCGGCTTCGGCGCGCACGCGAGCGATGGCGGCGCGCAAACCAGCCGGGCCGCCGGCGATCTCGAACGTGCAGTCGATCTCGGCCACCTGACGGCCGAAATGGCCCTTCAGCAGATGCCAGTCGCGGTTGGAGAGCACGGGGCTGTCCATCACCATCACGCCGGCCTGGGTGGCTTCGTCGTCCAGGATGTTGGTCAGGTTCGAAAAACGCGTCTTCAGGCTCATCACGCCGGTTTCGCGCAATGAATCGATCGGCGGGTTGGTGACCTGGCTGAAATTCTGCCGGAAGAAGTGCGAGAGGTTGCGAGCGTTTTCGGAAATCACCGCCAGCGGCGCGTCATCGCCCATGGAGCCAACGGCTTCCTTGGCATCCTCCACCATGGGGGCAAGGATCAGCTCCATGTCTTCCAGCGTCTGCCCGGCAGCGACCTGGCGGCGGCGCAGATTGTCCCGATCGAAGGCCGCGGCCGGTTCCGGCTTGGCGCGTCCGGGCAGATCCTCGAAATTGGTGAAGCCAGCCACCAGCGACGCATAATCCTGTGCGCCGGCCACCTTGGCCTTGATTTCGGCATCGGCGTAGAAGCGAGACGGCGCGGCATCGAGGTCTACGGCGATCATCTCGCCGGGGCCGAGCGCGCCCTTCTTCACCACATCGCCTTCCGGCACCACCACCATACCGGCTTCGCTGCCGGTGATCAGCAGGCCATCACGCGTGAGGCAATAACGCATCGGCCGCAGCGCGTTGCGATCAAGGCCGGCGACCACCCAGCGGCCATCGGTCATGGCCAGCGCCGCCGGCCCGTCCCACGGCTCCATCAATGACGCGAAAAACGCATACATGGCGCGCGTGGCCGGATCGAGGCTGGCATCACGCTGCCAGGCCTGCGGAATCAGCATCAGCTTGGCGGTCGGCGCATCGCGACCCGACCGCACAAAGGCTTCGAACACCGCATCCAGCGCCGCCGTGTCCGACGCGCCGGCCGGGATCAGCGGCTTGATGTCTTCCGAATGCTCGCCAAACGCGGCGGCGGCCATCTTGATCTCGTGGCTCTTCATCCAGTTGCTGTTGCCGCGGATCGTGTTGATTTCGCCATTGTGCGCCAGCGTGCGGAACGGCTGCGCCAGCCACCATTGCGGGAAGGTGTTGGTGGAATAACGCTGGTGATAGATGGCAAAGCGCGAAACGAAGCGCTCGTCGTTGAGGTCGGGATAGAAGACGCTCAGCGATTCCGCCAGGAACAGCCCCTTGTAGATCAGCGTGCGGCACGACAGCGAGCAGAAGTAGAAGCCCTGGATCTGGGCTTCGATCACCTTCTTCTCGATGCGGCGGCGGATGAGATAGAGGTCCTTCTCGAACCGCTCCTTGGCGTCCTCACCGTCATGAGCAGGAGTCCCTTGGGGCCCGGCGATCATGATCTGCTCGATCTCGGGCCGGCTCAGCATCGCCTTGTCGCCGATGCAGCTGATATCCACCGGCACCTGGCGCCAGCCATAGACCTTATAGCCGAAACCGATGATTTCAGATTCAACGATCGTCCGGCAGGCTTCCTGCGCGGCCAGATCGGTACGCGGCAGGAACACCTGGCCCACAGCCAGCAGACCGGCGACTGGCTTCTGGCCGTGCCGTTCGACATGTTCGTGGAAGAAATCCACCGGGATCTCGACCAATATGCCCGCACCATCGCCCGTCATGCCATCGGCATCGACCGCGCCGCGGTGCCACACCGCCTTCAGCGCATCGATGGCCGCGGTCACAACCCGGCGCTGCGGCTTGCCATCCGTGGCCGCCACCAGCCCCACGCCGCAGGCATCGCCTTCGAAATCGGGGCGATACATGCCGACATCGGCGATGCGGGCGCGTTCCTCAGGCGAAACGACGAAGGGTGCGGGCGTCTGGGTCATGGCTTCTTTGCCTGTTGTGCGTTGCTGCTCAGCGGGGCCAGCGCCGCGCCCAGCCGTTTGGCATTGGCCTGCATGGCCGCATCGATCTTCGCCCCGATCAACTGGCCGGTGGCCTGCCCGATGGCAGCGGCCACCGCCGGTTCCTTGCGCATCAGCGCCTGACCTGCGGGCGTGCGATAAAAGGCCAGGATGGCGTCAAGTTCTGCCTTGGTGAACTGGCGGGCATAGGCTTGGGTGGCGGCGGTCACCACGCTGTTCAGATTCTGGTTCACCACGCCCTGCGCGATTTCGGCCTGGATGGCGCCGGCCTTGGCCAGCACCGGATCGAATTTCGCCTTGTTGGCCTGATAGGCCGGCACGAATCCGGGCTGCTGGGCCAGCATCGCGCGGATCACCGCGCCCGATTTCATCTGGGCGATGCTGTTCGCCATCTGCGTCTGCAGCTTGGCCTTGATGTTCAGCTGCGCCACGATCGCCGCCGCCGATTGCAGGGTGGCTGGATCCAGCGGGCGCGCGGGGGCTGCCTTTGTCTGCGCCTGCGCTGCGCCAACCAGAGCAACAGCAGAAACAGCGGCGATCAACATCTTCATCTGGGCAAATCCTTGAAAATTGGTCAGGCCGCGGCCGCCGATGCGGTCACGCGTGCGCGCAAATACTGGTGCATTTGCGCCGCCACGTCACGCCCGTCGCGCACGGCCCACACCACCAGGCTGGCGCCGCGCACGATATCGCCGGCGGCAAACACGCCGTCCACGCCGGTCATCATCGTCTTGTGATCGATGCGAACGGTGCCCCAGCGCGTCACCGGCAATTGCGGCGCGCCAAACAGCGTGGGCAGATCTTCGGCATCGAAACCCAGCGCCTTGATCACCAGATCTGCGGCCAAGGTGAAGCGATTATCCGCATCCGGTTCGGGGCTGCGGCGGCCATCGGCGCCGGGCTGGCCCAATCGCATGCCCTGCGCCACCACACCGGCGGGCGTGATTTCAGCGGGTGCTGCCAGCCAGACGAACTCCACACCCTCTTCTTCGGCATTGGCGACCTCGCGCGCCGAACCCGGCATGTTGGCGCGATCGCGGCGATAAAGGCATTTCACGCTGGCGGCGCCCTGGCGGATGGCGGTGCGCACACAATCCATCGCGGTATCGCCGCCGCCGATCACCACGACATGCTTCCCCGTTGCATCAAAGGTGGCGGCATCCGGAAGCGCATCGCCAAAGCCGGTCTTGTTGGCGGCGATCAGATAATCCAGCGCCTCCATCGTGGTCGGGCCATCGGCCCCCGGCACTTCGACCTGACGGGCCTTGTAGACCCCCGTTGCGATCAGCACTGCAGCGTGCTTCGCACGCAGATCGGCCAGGCTGGCATCGCGCCCCACGGCGAAATCCTGGTGGAAATGCACGCCGCCTTCCCGCAGCCGCTCGACCCGGCGCATCACCACCGGCTTTTCCAACTTGAAGCCGGGAATCCCGTAGGTAAGCAGGCCGCCGGCGCGATCGTGCCGGTCAAAGACATGCACGTCATAGCCCTTCACCCGCAGCGCTTCGGCAGCGGTGAGGCCGGCCGGACCGGCGCCGATGATGGCCACGCTCTGCCCACTGCGATCAGCGACAGGCACCAGCGGCTTCACCCAGCCCTGTTCCCAGGCATTGTCGGTCAGGAATTTCTCCACTGAACCGATGGTGACGCTGCCAAACCCAGGCTCGATCACGCAATTGCCTTCGCACAACCGGTCCTGCGGGCAGATGCGGCCACAGATTTCCGGCATGGCGTTGGTGGCGGCCGATACCTCATAGGCTTCCTGCAAGCGGCCTTCCGCCGTCAGCTTCAGCCAATCGGGGATGTTGTTCTGCAATGGGCAATGCACCTGGCAGAAGGGCACGCCGCACTGGCTGCAGCGCCCGGCCTGCTCCTCGGCCTTGGCGAGAATATAGGGGCGGCTGATCTCGAGGAAATCATGGGCGCGCTCATCGGCCGACCGCTTGGCCGGGTAGGCCTGGTCGCGCTCGACGAACTTCAGCAATTTTGTTGCGGCCATGGTCGCCTATCCTTTCGTTCGGATGCGCGAAACCACAAGCGATGGTGCTTGTCACGTGAAAAGCAGCGAATAGGGCAGTATGTCTGCCCTAAATCTGGTCAAGCTGCCAGATTCAGGCGATTTTGGCGGCGCTTTATGGCCGATTCGGCCCTATCTCATCGCCAACCATACCAGCGCGGCGCTGCCGGCAATGATTCGGTACCAGGCGAACGGCGCAAAGCCAAAGCGGCTGACCAGCGCGACAAAGCCCTTCACCACGGCCAGCGCCACCACGAAGCTGACCGCAAAGCCGATGCCGATGGCCGACAGGTTGGACGCATCAAGGCTGTCGCGGTTCTTCCACAGCATAAGTACGGTGGCCCCGGAAATGGTCGGAACGGCCAGAAAAAAGCTGAACTCGGCCGCGGTCTTGCGGTCCACCCCCAGCATCAGCGCCGCCATGATGGTGGCGCCCGAACGCGACACGCCGGGGATCATGGCAACACACTGGCCCAGCCCGATCAGCAACGAATTGCGCGGGGTCAGCGCCTCCACGCCAAACACTTTGGCCTCACCCATGCGCTTTTCGATCCACAGGATCGCAAAGCCGCCAACGATCAGGGAGACAGCCACGGTTGTGGGGCTTTCCAGCATGGCTTCCACCGCCTTGATGAACAGCACGCCCATGATCGCGGCCGGCAGAAAGCCCAGGAAGACGTTGCGGATGAAGGCAAAGGCCGTCGGTTCCCGCACCAGCAGGCCACGCGCCACCCCCATGAAACGCCCCCAGTAGGCAACCAGCACCGCCAGAATCGCGCCGGACTGGATGGCGATATCGAAGGTCGCCCCGGCCTCGCCCGAAAAGCCCAGCAGTTCGCCCGCCAGGATCAGATGCCCGGTGGAGGACACCGGCAGATATTCCGTCAGCCCCTCGACAATGCCGAGCAGGATGATGGTGAGCAGATCGGGTTGGTTCACGCATCCACTTTCGCAAAGCGCCCGCCACGGCGGAAGCGCGCCATCATTTCCGGGATGAACCCGGCCAACGGGGTCGCCGCGACACCCAGCGCCGCCAGGCCCGGCGCGCCGGGCGCGCAGATATTGCCCTTTTTCAGCATCGCCAGCTGGTCACTGTTCATCGGCATGAACGGCAAGATATCGCCCATCTTTGCCAGCAGGCCGGACGTGAAGTCCGACAATGGCACCACCGGCCGATCAAGGCCGGTCAGATCGGAAATCATCTGCAGGATGGCGGTGAAGCTCAGCACATCCGGCCCGCCCAGTTCAAACGTGCGCCCGCGGGCATCGCCCGATTGCAGCGCCGCCAGCACCGCATCGGCGACATCGCGGACGTACACCGGCTGGAACAGGCTGTCCCCGCAGATTGCCGGCAAGATGGGGGACAATCGCGCCATGCCGGCAAAGCGATTGAAGAACTGATCTTCCGGCCCGGCGACCAGGCTGGGCCGCAGAATGCAAGCAAATGGCAGCGCGCTGAGCACCTGTTGCTCGCCCTCGCCCTTGCTGCGGGCATAAGCGATTGCGCTGGTGGCATCGGCACCGATGGCGGACATTTGCACATAGGCCTTTACGCCCGCCGCCGCCGCGGCCCGCGCCGCTCGCCCGGCGCCTTCGGCCTGCAGACTGGCAAAACGCTGGTCCCCGCTTTCGGCGAGGATGCCAACGAGGTTGACGCCCGCCGCCGCGCCGGCAAAGGCGGCGGCCATATCGGCATCGGAACGGATATTGCCGGTCACCATCTGAATCTGGCCAAGATCACCGAGCGGCTTCAGGTACAGCGCACTGTCGGCATGGCGGGAGACAACGCGCACCCGGTATCCGGCCCTGGCCAGCGCCTCCACCACGTACCGGCCGATGAAGCCCGCACCGCCAATGACGGTGACCAGCGCGCCGACAGGCAACGGGGAAGCAGTGCTTGTGCTGTGAAGATCAGTCATGTCGGCGATTTAGCTGCTGGCGCCGGCCTTGTCTTGGCTCATCTTGCCCCGCGACGCTGCTACCGGCGGAAAAATCGCGATTGCCCGGCACAGACGATTGACATCCCCCGATTCCCCCCATATCTGCCGCCGCCTACCCCGTGCCCAGATGGCGGAATTGGTAGACGCACCAGCTTCAGGTGCTGGCGCTCGCAAGGGCGTGGAGGTTCGAGTCCTCTTCTGGGCACCATTTGTT
>NCEU01000011.1 GCA_002280855.1 Sphingomonadales bacterium 32-65-25
CTGGCAAACTACAGCCTGCCAACCAGCGCCAGTGGCACCATCGGCATCATCACCCCGCGCCGGCTCGGGCTCGAACTCATTGGCAGCGCCAGCAAGGTTTATGATGGCACAACTGCGATCGAGCTGGCCCAGAGCAATATCAATCTGATCGGCCTGATTACGGGCGAAACGATCACGGTGACCGCAACGGCGGCAACGCTGGTCTCCGCCAATGTCGCCAGTGGCGCGAGGACGACGCTGACGCTTGCATCATCGGATTATGCGGCCGGGGCCGGCACGTTGCTGGCAAACTATGCGCTGCCGACCAGCGCCAGCGCACCACTCACCGCGATCACGCCGCGGCCGCTGACCGTCGCGCTGATCGGCAGCATCCAGCGCGCCTATGATGGCACCACCACAATCGCGCTTTCGGCCACCAACTTCCGCATCGACGGCGTGCTGGACGGCGAGAGCATGAGCATCACCCAACCCCAGCCCAAGTTCGTCAGCCCGAACGTCGGCACAGGCCTTACTGTCACGACAGATCTGGGCAGCAGCAATTTTGCACCCGTTTCGGGCACATCGCTGGCAAACTACAGCCTGCCAACCAGCGCCAGTGGCGCCATTGGCACCATCACGCCGCTCACTCTGCTCTATACCGCCGAGGCCAGGACGCGTACGGCGGGCGCGGCAAACCCGGAATTCAAGGGCAGCGTAAACGGCTTCATAGCCGCCGAAACGCTGTCCAGCGCCACGACAGGCACGCTGGCGTTCGGAACAACCGCCAACGAGACCAGCCCCAGCGGCGTCTATCCGATTACCGGTAGCGGGCTGATCGCCACCAACTATGTCTTTGCCCAGGCGCCCGGCAACGGCGCGGCGCTCACTGTTACGTCGAGCATTACCACAATCACCACCAGCATCAGGCCGGTGACCAGCAGCGTCGCGACTGTGGTCGTAGCCCCCGTGAAGGCGCCTGCGCCGGTTGCGGCCCCGACACCGGTTGCGGCGCCTGCACCGGCACCGGCACCAGCGCCTGCACCTGCACCAGCGCCTCCGCCGGCGCCTGCGCCTGCGCCAGCTGGCGATGCAGCCCCGCCTGCCGACAACGCGGCACCTGCTCCGGCAGCAGGCCCACCCGCAGCGGACGCTGGACCGGCGCCAGGCCCGGCACCTGGGCCAGCCCCCGGACCGGCGCCTGGGCCAGCCCCGGGACCAGCGCCCGGACCGGCGCCTGGTCCAGCACCCGGCCCGGCGCCTGGGCCAGCCCCCGCGCCGGCAGTTACTGTCGTCAGCGTGGCTGCAGCTCCAGTCGATGTGCTGCCGCCGTCTCCTGTGCCGCCGACACCTCCTCCCACGCCTGTCGACGCCGACGATGGCGGTGATCCGGTTCTGCAGTCTGTTTCGGATAAACCGCAGCTTGCACCACAAATCCGGAGGGTGGGCGCAACGATCAATCAGCTGAGCCCACAGATTGCCGTTTCTGTAAGCCCGCCCATTCTCCCGAGCGGAACACCAGGCGTCGACACACGATACTCGATCGTTGGCAGTCCCATAGGGTGACCGCCGGCTGCCGCGGTGATGGCAGATCGCGGTAAGCGCATCACATCCATGTCGGGCGGAGCTCGCCTGCTCGATGTGCTGCGCCACCTCGCTGCGACGCGTTGAGGGTGCCCCGGACACTCCTCCGCAGGCTGCTTCATGCGCCGCAGTTCACCAACGCCCATGCGAGCGCCGCGAGCGCAATCCGCTGGCGGCAGCTGACGTTGCGCACGCGCGGTGGCTCTCGGTCAGGGGACGGCACGTCAATTTCGATTGCCACAGATAAAAAATCGTTTTAAAAACAATATCTTAGTAAATGTTGAGGAAATTAAACGTGAATAAAATTGTACTCGCAGCGGTGATCGCCTGCGCATCACTTATCAGCAGCACCGCAAACGCCCAGCAGAAGTGCTTGTCAGTTGGCGGATCTTTCAAGAACTCGTGCAAAGACATTCAAGTTACCGGGCCTGGGTGCGCAAGCCGCAGTTCCACCACCTGGATTTATGGCCACGAAGTCAAGGCAGCATGCAAAGATAACTCAGGACAATATGTGCAGCGCGCGCCGTATCCAATTTCGACAAATAATGGCAGCGGCGGTGGGGCTCCCAAGATCCAGACGCAAACTTGCCGTGAGCTCGGAAATTCCAACGGATTTTTGACCTGCACCAAGAGGTAATGGACCCTGCGTTCGTTTGGGGGTGGCCTTACCGCCATCTAACTTGAAATTGAGCCGCCCCGGAAGACAATTCCGGGGCGGCTTTTTCATTTCCACAGCCAAGCGTCCACCACCGGAGCACACACATCGCGGCGGCAGCTACTGTCAAAGCAACCGTACCGACTGGCGGTCTTAAAAAACGTTGCTGTAGCGCGCGTCTGTTCTGACAAAGCCTCGCGCCTAATTTCAGCAACGCACGTCGCCCGGCGACACTTGCGGAACGGCCGGGAGGCCACTAACCCCATTTAAATGATTGAAAAGTTTAAAAATCGCCGGACGATCGTTGTCGCGCTTATTGCAGGCTTAGCCATAGTGGTTGCATTGGCGGCCGACATTCTCCGGCCAACGCCTGCCCCGGTTATCCCTGTTGGCGGCACACGAACCGCGGCGGACGCAACCAATTCTGCCGATGAAGCTGTCGCGGCGGCAGGCATGTCACCTGCGGAGCGCAAAGCGACAGAATCGCTGGTGAAGGCCTACATCCTTGAGAATCCAGAGATCATCAACGATGCTGTCGCCATCTTTAATCAGCGCCAAGTTGCTGAACGGCTGTCTGCGGTCAGAAATGAACTCACCAAACCTTTCCCAGGCGCGGAAGCTGGCAATCCCAAGGGCGACGTAACGATCGTCGAGTTTTATGACTATAATTGCGGTTACTGCCGGGCGATCCTGCCCGTTATGAAGCGCCTGTTGAAGAGTGACGGGAACATTCACCTTGTCTATCGAGAACTGCCTATTCTGAGCCCAACAAGCCGCTCGGCTGCTTTGTGGGCGCTTGCCGCGGCACGGCAGGGAAAGCATGAACTGTTCAACGACGCGCTGTTTGCCCGTGGGCGAGCGGATGACGCCAACATAGCCGCCGCAGCGCAGACGGCGGGGCTGGACATTGCCGCAGCCCGCAGTTTCGCCGTGTCGCTACAAGCCAAGCAAGAGATCGAACGCAACCTTGCCGTGATGCAGCAGATCGGTTTCAACGGCACGCCAACGTTTATCATTGGCGATCAGATCATCGAGGGGGCGCTCGAATATGAAGCGTTGCAGAGCGCAGTCGCAAAGGCACGCGAAAAGAGCTGATTAGAGCGGTTTTCGATCAGTCCCGAACGAGAGTCACGGCCCGGGCGGCCTGGCATCATCTTGCCCGTGCGCAACGTCTGCTGCCGCCAGCGGATTGCGCTCGCAGCGCTCACCCCGAAGCGTGTGACCGCTGCCCGGCAGGACAGCCCGCCGTCGATCGCTGCAATCACGCGTTCCCGCAGATCCACCGACAAGGCCCGACCCATCCCTGCCGGCCTGCTTCACCAGCAAGGATTCTGGATCGGATGTCAGACAGACAAAAGAAACGAGGGGCGACGCTTTGCCGGCGCCGCCCCTCCTGACGAGCCCCCATCGCTGGGGGATGGCCCTCCCGCCTTACTGCAGCAGCTGGGTGACCTGCTGGGCCGACTGGTTGGCCCGGGCCAGCATCGCCTGCGCGGCCTGGCTGAGCACCTGGTTCTTGGCCAGGTTGGTCGATTCCGTCGCGAAGTCGGTATCCTGGATCCGGCTGCGCGAGGCCTGCAGGTTGGTGCTGTTCGACGACAGGTTGTTCACCGCCGCTTCCAGCCGGTTCTGCACGGCACCGATGTTGGCGCGATCGAGGTTGACGCTGTTCAGCGCCGTATCGATGGCATCCAGGGCAGCGGTGGCACCATCGGCCGTCGACACGTCGATATCCGAGATACGCAGGCCACCGGCCGAAGCGCCGTAGCTGTTTTCCTCGAAGCCCAGCGACGTGAAGTTGGACGCGGCGGCGAAGGCCTGGCTGCCGGCGCGCACGTCGATGGCCTTGGCCGATTCCAGCCGCACCGTGCCATAGGCGGTTTCTGCCGTGGCTGCCGTGGCGGCGATGGCATAGGCCGATCCGGAGCCCTTCACCGAAGTGCCGCCCAGGCCAAGTTCGGCCGCGGTGGCGCCGCCGGCGACAATGGCAACCGACAGGTTGCGGCCGTCGGCAGCGGTCAGATCCAGGCCGCCCAGGCCGTTGTCGCTGGCCGTCACCCCGGTCATGCCGCCGAAGTTGTTGATGGCCGCAGCCACCTTTTCCCGGCGGGCCTGGGCCGTATCGGTGGCGGCCAGACCTTCGATGGTGATGGCGACACCGTTGATGGTGACCGACGCGCCGGTGCCGGTGAGGGTGGTGGCCGTGGTACTGGCGGTGAGCGTCACATCATTGGCCACCGCCGAAACGCCGGTTTGCGCCGATGCGGCATTGATGGCCGCCGCGATCGCAATGGCGCTGGCCGACTTGGACGAGGACGCCGCCACCGTGGAGGAGACATTGTCGTCGGCCGCAGCGGCGGCCCGGATGGCGACGCCGTTGATGCTGAGATCACCGTTGTTGAGGTTGCGGATGCCGGCGGCATCGACCGCAACGGCGCGAGCATCGGTGCTCACCGTGGAAACACCGCGTTCAAAGGTGCCGGCGGCCAGGCCAGCCCGGCTGATGCGGGCGCTGGCACTGTTGGCCGAGCTGATCTCGATCGGCTGACCATTGGTGCTTTCCAGGCTGAAGCTGCCCGACTGGGCGCCAACTTTCAGGCCGGTTGCGGCCGCAGTCAGCGTCGTCACCGCCACTTCGATGTTGCGGCCATCATCTGCTTCCAGACGGATGCCGCCATTGGTATCGCCGGTGTCGACAGCGCGGACGCCGGTCTGGCCGGAAATGGCGTTGATGGCATCGCGCACCAGGCGGCGGCTTTCAGCGGCGTCGGTGGTGGTCGCCACCGACGCGGTGGTGACGCCGTTGATGGTCACGGTGCCGGTCAGCGCGGCGGCGGTCATGGCGGAACCGGTCATCACCGTCTGGCCCACCACGGCGCGCACGCCGGTCTGTTCGCTGGCACGGTTGATGGCAGCAGCCTTGGCGACGGCCGAAGCCGCCTTGTTGCCCGACGACAGGCTGTCATCCGATGACAGTGACGACCCGATGGTAACGCCGTTGATGACGAGGTCTCCGGCCTGCAGGGCCTGGTTGGCGCCCAGGTTGGCAGCGGTGGCTTCAAAGGCGCCCGAAGCCGACAGCGCCGGGCTGGAACCAAGGCCGAGATCGCGCGCCCGGGTGGAGGACAGGCTGAACGCCACGGTTTCGCCGGCGCGGCTGCCGGTCTGCAGACGGACATTCTGGGCCGAGCCGTCGAGCAGGCGGCGGCCGTTGAAGTTGGTGCGCACGCCGATATTATCGACTTCGCCGATCAACTGGCGAACTTCGGCCTGCACGGCCTGGCGGTCGATGCCGGTGAGCGTGCCGTTGGCCGACTGCACGGCCAGTTCGCGCATGCGCTGCAGCATGTTGGTGACTTCGCCCATGGCGCTTTCCGCCGTCTGCGCCATGCTGATGCCGTCGCCGGCGTTGCGCATGGCCACCGCCAGACCGCGGACATCGGCGGTCATCTTCTGGCTGATGGCGAGGCCGGCGGCATCGTCCTTGGCGCTGTTGATGCGCTGGCCGGTCGAGAGGCGCTGCATCGCAAGGCCCATCATGTTATTGGCACTGCGCTGCGCATTCTGGGCGGTCAGCGCGCTGATGTTGGTGTTGATCACAGTCATCTTGGGTTTACTCCCGCTTCCCGCCGCCGCAGAAGGTGCGGGGCGCTGCACTGGAAACGGCACAGCGTGAACTGCGCTTAAACGCGTTTTGAAATGGTCATGATTTGAACGACTTCCCCTTCCCCATCCTGTTTGAAAGCCGCGACGTCGTGATCATCGACAAGCCAGCGGGCCTAGCCGTGCACCCGGGGCCGAAAACGCCGAACAGCCTTGAAGATCATCTGCCGGCTTTGGCCAATGGCGGCTTTGTGCCGGTGGCGGCGCATCGGCTGGATCGCGACACGTCGGGCTGCCTGGCCATTGCCCGCACCCGGCGCGGCGCCAAATGGCTGAGCGCGGCGTTCGAGGAGCGCAAGGCCGAAAAGGCGTATTGGGCCATCTTGTCGTCGCTGCCCGCCACGTCCGAAGGGTTGGTGGATGCACCCTTGATCAAGGTTTCAACCGCAGAAGCCGGCTGGCGGATGGTGGTGCGCCGCGATGGCAAACCGGCACGCACGCATTGGCGCGTGCTGGATGCCGCCACTCGGCTTGTGGAGTTCCGCCCCGAAACCGGCCGTACCCACCAGATCAGGGTGCACGCCGCGCGCATCGGCTGCCCGATTGCGGGTGATCCGGTCTATGGGGATGGAGCGGGACCGATGCGCCTGCACGCCCGGAGACTGGCCATCACCCTGCCCGATGGCCAGCGGCTGGACGCTAGCTGCGATCCGCCGGCGGACTGGCCGATTTCACCCGACCTTGAAAGCCTATGAAATCGCTGTAGTTTTCGGCCAGCACGGCAAGCCGTTCATGCACCTGGGCAGGCCCGATCTTCTGCACCACGGCATCCACCAGCAGGTTCAGCAGCGAGGCCAGCGCCGAATTCATGTCCCAGAAATGGCCCAGCGCCACTTCGGCGGTGAGGATGTGCGGGGTGAGATCGCGCGCCCACGGGCAATAGGGATCGGTGATCACCACCAGCGGCCGGCCACTGGCGGCCACGCGTTCGGCGAGCAGGCGAAACTGGCGGGAATAGCGGCGCACATCGATGGCCACGAACACATCCTGCGGCCCGGCATCAACAAGCATGTCCATGATGCCGGCCGCCATGTCGAGCCCCTGCACCTGCGGACGCACATAGGAGAGGTGACGCGCAAAGCCGGCGGCAAGCCCGGCCTCCGTCTGGAAACCGGCGACATGCACGCGCGGGGCCGCCACAAGCAGTGCGACGATGGCAGCCCATTCCGGCGTTTCGGCCAGACGGTAGACACCGGCAATGGCGGCCGTTTCCGCCTTCAAGCGCGCGTCCGCACTCGGCGCCGGGCGGGTCAGCAGCCAGGGCGCATCGCGGGCATCGTCGCGCAGATCATCCTTCAACGCGGCGAGATTGTCATAGCCCAGGCTCTTCACCAACCGCGCCACGGTCATCGCCGAGACACCGACACGGTTGCCGATGGAGGCCGCGGTTTCGAACGGCAGTTGATCGAGATTGTCGGCCAACCAGCCGGCGATCATCCGTTCGGAAACGGTGAGATGCTCATAGCGTTCGGCAAGGCGCTGGGCGACGCGGCTGGTCATGTGCGTTGGATAACATGGACGCAGCGACGTGCAAGCACGCGCATCAGAAGCTGACGTCCTTCCACTCCTCCCGCACGAACAGCGGCGACTGATCGGCAAAATGTGGCGAGGCGCGGCGGATGGTGGCGGCGCCATATTGGTGGATGGAGCGCGAGCGCACGGCTTTGCCCGCCGGCCATTCCACCAGCATGATGAAGCCATCGCCATTATCTGCCACGCGGCGTCCATCATCGCCCTTGTGGGCATAGATGGCGCGCAGCGTGTCCGGCCCACCGAACACCGGCAGATCCTTCGGACCGTGGCGCAACCGCTGATATTCGCCCAGCGGCACATCCAGCCGGCCAAAGCTGGCCTTCAGCGCGTCCACCACTTCGCGCAGCTTGGGCTCGGCCGGCGGCAGCGGATCGCCGCGATAGACCTGGCGGCCAACGCTGGCCATCACCGCCACGGCCAGGCTATCGGCGGGGCCCACCCCGTCCGCCGTCCAGTCCCAGCGGCGCAGCAGCGCCTGCGCTTCGGCCAGATCGGGCTTGCCGCGCGTGTCCAGCGCCAGCACCGCCAGCATCCATTTGCCGGCGGGCGAGGCACGGCTGTAGGCCTTGTCGAACTTGATACGCAGCAGCGCGGCGCGGCTGATCGGGCCATTCACGCCGGCAAACAGTTCGGCATAACGGTGCATGCGGTTGGTGGTGTAGGTTTCGATGCCCAGTTCCGGCGCGAAATCGGCCGCCTTGATATTGTCGCTTGGCGCTGTGCTCACCCAAGGCACATTGTTGGCATTGGCGACCCAGCCGGAAGCGGGATCAACCACCTTGGGATAGGCATCCCACGCCTTGTAACCGGTCCACAAGGCGGCCGAGGTGTCGCCGGGCAGCACGCCCTTCCAGTCGAAGCCGGGGCGACGATCGGGGAATTTGGCGTTGTAGAACATGCCGATATGGCCTTCCCGGTCGGCATAGACGAAGTTCGTCGCCGGCACGGCCTGCATCGCCATCACCGCCTGCCATTCGGCCAGGTTTTGCGCCTTGTTCAGCCGGTAATATTGCTCCACCTGGGCCACTTCGCCGATGCCGGCATGGCGGATGGCAAAGGCGCCTTTCTCGTTGATGATCACCATGCCATGCCGGCTGCGATACACCGTGCGCGGCACCGGCAGTACCAGCGGCCCGAACTTCACCCGCAGCCAGACGCGTTTCGATTCCAGCGGCAGCCATTTGCCGTCGAACCGATATTGGGTGCCATCTTCATTCAGCACCAGCTTGTACACATCGATCAGATCGGGCCGGTTGACCGTGTTGGCCCAGCCCAGATGCTTGTTGTGGCCCAAGAGCGGGAATGGCGCGCCGGGGAAATTGGCGCCGGCGAAATCCCAGCCTTCATCCGAATGCACCACCAGTTCCCACCAGGTCACGCCGCCTGCCCAGGGCTGGTGGCTGTTGATGATCAGGCGGGTGGTGGCGTCATCCGAACGCGCCGCCGTCACCGCAAAGGCGTTGCTGCCGCGTTCATCCACCGGGCCGGAATCGCGCGGCGGCATCTCGCCTTCGACCAGCGGCCCCAGCACGCGCTCCATGCCGAAAAAGAACGGCGAGCGCAGCACGAAGCCGGCGACGATATCCTTGCCGGTGACCGGGAACAGGCCCTGTAGCCGCTGTTCATGGGCATGGCTGCGGGCATAGTCGTTCAGCCCCTGCGCATAGGCTTCCACCAGCGCCCGGGTGGCCGACGACAGGGTCATGTAGCCACGGTCCGCGACACCGCGCGCATCGAGCGCGTGGCCGGCAAAATCGATGCCGGCGCCGTCTTCGCCCAGGATCGCCCCGGCACGGCCGCGCACGGCCGCGAGCACTTCTTCGAGGTTGCGGAAATCATCTTCGGCGTGGGCCAGCGCGATGCCATAGGCAACATCGGCATCGGTCTTGCCATGGATGTGCGGCACGCCCCACTTGTCGCGCTCGATCTTCACCTGCCGTGGTCGCACCGGATCGGCATCAGGCGGGCTGGCGCTGAACGCGTCCCAGGTCGAAAGCCCCACCACCACGGCGGCGATGGCAATGCTGCTCCAGAACAGCGCGGTGAACCAGCGCGGCATCAGCGGGCGTCTTTGGCAATAACGCCACCCTTCACCACCACTTTCACGCTGCGCAGCGTCGTCACGTCCTGCGTCGGATCACCCGCCACGGCGATAATATCGGCGTAACGGCCAACGGCGATCTGGCCCACGTCGGCCTCGCGGCCCAGCGCTTCGGCGGCTTTCACCGTGGCGGCGCGGATGGCGTCGATCGGCGTCATCCCCCATTCCACCATCTTGCCGAACTGGCGGGCATTGTCGCCGTGCGGATAGACGCCGGCATCGCTGCCGAACGCCATCTTCACGCCGGCCTTCCACGCCGCCTGGAAGGTCTGGCGCTGGCGCAGCCCGACCTCGCGTTCCTTGGCCAGGCTGGATTCCGGCACGCCGTTCTTTGCGCCTTCGGCCAGGATATAATCATCGTTGTAGATATCCATGGAAAACCAGGTGCCGGCCTTCTTGGCCAGCTCGAACGCCTCAGCATCGGCAAAGCTGACATGTTCCACCGTGTCCACGCCGGCGCGGATCGCGGCCTTGATGCCGTTGGTGCCATGGGCATGGGCGGCCACCTTCAGGCCCAGCATGTGCGCCTCATCCACCAGCGCATTCATTTCGGCCTGGGTATATTGCTGGGCGCCAACGCTGGTACCGATCGAGAAGACGCCGCCGGTGGCGCAATATTTAATCACTTCAGCCCCGCGCCGGTGCAGTTCGCGCACCTTCTGGCGCACGCCATCCGGGCCATCGGCGATACCGGGGCGATCAAAGACATAATTGGCCGGCAGTTCGTTGCTGTCGCAGTGCCCGCCGGTGGCGCCGATGGCATAAGTGGCCGGCACGATGCGCGGGCCGGGGATGGCGCCGCGCTCGATCGCCATTTTCAGGGCGAGATCGGCATAATCGGCGGCACCGACATTGCGCACGGTGGTAAAGCCGGCATCGATGGTGCGCTTGGCCATGGCGGTGCCCAGCACGGTCCAGAACGACGACGGATAGGCCAGCGCCTGCATCCCCGACAGCGTGGGATCGCTGGTGAGGTGGACGTGCATGTCGATCAGACCGGGCAGGATGGTGAGCGCGCCCAGATCGATGCGCTTGCCGTCGGTCACCGCCAGTTCGCCCTGCCGGCCCACCTTGGTGATGCGGCCATCCTCAACGACGATTATGGGCCGTTCGATCATGGTGCCGCTGGCCACATCGAGCATGCGGCCGGCGGTGATCACCACGGTTTCGGCGCTGGCCGACACCGATGACATCAAGGCCACAACGGCCAAGGCAATGCGCTTCATCGAAAATCTCCCCTGTCTGCCCTTTCGATAGGGGCAGCCGGGAAGGACGGCAAGCCGATCAGGCGACCATTTGCAGACCGGGTGCCGGCAGCCAGGGCACCGGCTGGCCATCGCCGGTGACCAGCGCCGCCAGGAACTGATCGACACAGCCATCCCAGGCATAACGGCGGCCGTGCGCCACGCAATCAGCGCGGCGGGCGGCCAGCGCGGCGCGCATCGCCTCGCCCAGATCATGGGCCAAAGCGCCAATGCGACCGGGCGCACGGCCATCGGGGCCGAAACCGCCCTGCCCCACCACATCCAATGGCCCGGGCACCGGATAGCCAGCGACCGGCGTGCCGCTGGCCAGCGCCTCGATCATCACCAGGCCGAACGTATCGGTGCGGCTGGGGAAGGCCAGCACATCGGCGCCGGCATAGGCCGAAGCCAGCGCCGGGCCGTGCAGGGCGCCGAGGAAATGCGCGTTCGGATATTTGCGCTGCAATGCATCCAGCGCCGGGCCATCGCCCACCACCAGTTTGTCGCCAGCCCAAGGTGCGGCGAGGAAGGCTTCGATATTCTTTTCCACCGCCACCCGGCCAACATGCAGCGCCACCGGACGCTTGAGGCCGGCATAGACCGGGTGCGGCGGCGCATCAGGGCGGAACTGATCAACATCGGCGCCACGCGACCAGAGGCGCGTCTGGGTGATGCCATGGCTGGCCAGTTCATCGGCCAGGCGCGGGGTAGCCACCATCACCGCACTGGCCGCGCCGTGGAAGCGGCGCAGCACACGCCACACGCGTTCGGGGTTGATGCCAATGCGCGCCGACACATAATCGGGGAAGCGGGTGTGGAAGCTGGTGGTGAAGGCCATGCCCTGCTTCATCGCCCAGCCGCGCGCATGCCAGCCGAGCGGGCCTTCGGTGGCGATGTGCAGCGCATCAGGCGCAAAGGCACGGATCTGCTTGCCGATCCGGCGCTGGGTGGTCATCGCCAGCCGGATCTCGGGATAACTCGGCATCGGCACCGACCAATATTGATCGGGCGAGATCACCTGCACCCGCACGCCGCGTTCAGCCAGCAGGCGGATGGTGGTGGACAGCGTGCGGACAACGCCATTGACCTGGGGTTCCCAGGCATCGGTGACGAGCGTGAGCTTGAGCATGATTGTTCCTTCAGGCTGCCATCAGTGCCGGCATGGCGCGCTGGTCTGCGGCCTGGCGTGTGTGTTCGGCCCAATCGATGATCTCGATGCGGCCATCGCCATGCTCGGCCAGCGCCGTGCAGCTTTCGACCCAGTCGCCATCGTTCATGTAGGTAATGCCGCCGAACTCGCGGATTTCGGCGGAATGGATATGGCCGCATACCACGCCATCAAGGCCGCGCAGGCGGGCGGCTTCGGCCACAGCTTCCTCGAACTTGCCGATGAAGGCGACGGCGTTCTTCACCTTCTTCTTGATGTGGGCGGAGATCGACCAATAGGGCAGGCCCAGCTTTTGCCGGGCGCGGTTGTAGTGGCGATTGAGCTTCAGCAGCAATTCGTAGCCAATGTCCCCCGCCCAGGCGAGCCAGCGGTGGTAGAGCACGACGCCATCGAATTCATCGCCGTGGCACACCAGCAGGCGGCGGCCATCGGCGGTGGTGTGGATGGCTTCCAGCGCGATTTCCACGCCGCCAAAGCCCAGGCCAGCATAGGGCCGCAGGAATTCATCATGGTTGCCGGGGATGAAGATCACCCTTGTGCCCTTGGCCGCCATCTTCAGCACGCGGCGTACCACGTCGTTATGGCGCGGCGGCCAGAACCAGCCGCGCTTCAGCTTCCAGCCATCGATGATGTCGCCCACCAGGTAGAGGGTTTCGGGCTGGATCGACTTCAGGAAATCCAGCAGCAGATCGGCGTTGCAGCCCGGCGTGCCGAGATGGACATCGGAAATCCACACGGTGCGTAGCTTGAGCTTGCCACCCGGAGTGCGCTCATCATCGTCGGAGAGGAAAGCCGGGCAGGCCAGCGGCAGATGGAAGGGCTGCGGTGATGACGGGGCCGGCTCGCGCCAGAACAATTGATCGGCAACAGCCAGCGGCAAAGACGCCATCGGTAACCCCTCTGTGGCTCATCCTTGCCCGGACGCTTTAGCGACAGGCAGTGACAGGGGTGTGGCGATGAGGTTGCAGCGATGTGGCGTTATCGTTGCAGAGATATGTCAGCGATTGGCGAGGCGGTGGCGTTCCCAAGCCAGGGCATGGCCCACCATGGTCTCCAGATCGGCAAAACGCGGTTGCCAGCCCAGCAGTTCGCGGGCCTGGCTCTTCGCCACCAGCACCGCCGGATCGCCAGCGCGGCGCGGGCCGTCGTGACGCGGAATGGCGGTGCCCGACACGGCTTCCAGCGCGTCGAGCACTTCGATGACGGATGCGCCCTGGCCATAGCCCAGGTTCACCGCATGATATTGGCCCGGATCGGCCAGGCAGGCGCGCAGCAGCAGGATATGGGCTTCAGCCAGATCGGTGACATGCACATAATCGCGCACGCCGGTGCCATCGGGCGTGGGATAATCGCGGCCGAAGATGGTGAAACGCTCGCGCTGGCCGGTTAGGACGTGGCAGGCGAGCTCGATCAGGTGGTGCGGGTGCTGGCTTGCCTGGCCCGAACGCATCTGCGGATCGGCGCCGCAGACATTGAAATAGCGCGGGCAGGCAACCGAGAAGCTGCGATTGGCCGCCACCATGTCGGCCAGCGCGCGTTCGGCAAAGGCTTTGGACCAGCCATAGGGATTGATCGGCGCGATGGGCGCGGTCACTTCCAGCGGCTGGCCGTCACCGTTGCCATATACGGCGGCGGTGGAGGAGAGCACGAACGCGCCAATCCCGCAGGCCAGCGCGGTTTCTGCCAGGCTGAGCGTTTCGCCGAAATTCTCGCGGTAATAGAGCGCCGGCTGTTCGACCGATTCCGCCACCGAGATGCGGGCGGCGAAATGCAGCACGGCGCCAATGCCGTGTTCGCGGATCACGCGCTCCACCAGCGCATGGTCTCCGGCGCGGCCCTGCACAAAGATTGCGCCTTCGGGCACCAAGCCGCGGTTGCCGGTGGACAGATCGTCCAGCACCACCACCTTCACCCCGCGATCCAGCAGCGCCAGCGCGGCATTGCTGCCGATATAGCCCGCCCCGCCGGTGACCAACACCGGCGGCAGTTCGGTTTCGGGGATCAGCGGCAGCAAAGGTCTCATTTCTCTTGCCTAGCCCGGCATGGGCGTCAGCTCAATCGGGAATGCCCTGTTAGCGGAGCGGGCGTGACTTGGCGTGTCGCGGCGTTATGCTGGTCGCATGAGCAGTGATCTTGCCACCTACCCCAGCCTTGCCGGCCGCCGCGTGTTCATCACCGGCGGAGCGACGGGCATCGGCGCGGCACTGGTGACGGCGTTTGCGGCGCAAGGGGCCGTTGTGGGCCATGTCGATCTGGCGGCCGACGCGGCAGCAGCCCTGGCAGAGGGACTGGCCGCAGCGCCGTGGTTCCGGGCGCTGGACGTGACCGACACGCCAGCGCTGCAGGCGGCCATCGCCGATTTTGCCACAGCGGCCGGCGGGCTGGACGTGCTGATCAACAATGTCGCCAACGACAGCCGCCACGATCCGCTCTCTGTTGACGAAGCGCGCTGGCGCGGCCTGATGGCGGTCAATCTCGATTGCGGTTTCTTTGCCACGCAGGCCGCGATCCGCCTGATGCCGGCGGGCGGCAGCATCATCAATTTCTCGTCGATCAACGCGCTGCTCGGTCCGGCCGGAATGCCCGCCTATGTCGCGGCGAAATCGGCCATCGTGGGGCTGACCAAGGCGCTGGCCCGGCAATATGGGCCAGACGGCATCCGGGTGAACGCCGTCTTGCCCGGCTGGGTGGTGACGCAGCGCCAACTCGAATTGTGGCTGACGCCCGAGGCCGAGTCCGAATGGATGCAACAGGTGGCGCTGAAGCAGCGCATCCTGCCGGAAGATGTGGCCAATCTGGCGCTGTTCCTCGCCGCGGACGACAGCCGGAAGATCACCGGGCAAGCAATGGTGATCGACGGCGGCCGGGTTTAGAGCGCGTCCCACGCCGCAACGACGGCCTTGGCAGCGGCAGCAATATCGGTCAGCGGCTTGCCCGGCGTGAACAGGGAACTGCCCAGCCCGAAGCCGGTCGCCCCGGCGGCGCGATAGGCGGCCATCGTGTCGGCGTTGATCCCGCCCACCATGAACAACGGCAGGCCCGGCGGTAGCACGGCGCGCACCGCCTTCACGCCGGCAGGCGGCACCAGCTCAGCCGGGAAGATCTTCAAGCCATGGGCACCAGCGGCGATGGCGGCGAACATTTCGGTGGGGGTGAGCACACCGGGCAGCGCGATCATGCCGCTGGCCACCGCTGCTTCGATCACCGCCGCGTTGCAGTTGGGCGCCACCACCAACCGGGCGCCGATGCCCGCCAGGCTGCGCACAGCGCCGGTATCAAGCACGGTGCCAGCACCAACCAGCGCGGCATCACCAACCGCCGCGATGATGGCTTCGATGCTGCTGAGCGGATC
This sequence comes from Sphingomonadales bacterium 32-65-25, assembly GCA_002280855.1. Taxonomy (GTDB): domain Bacteria; phylum Pseudomonadota; class Alphaproteobacteria; order Sphingomonadales; family Sphingomonadaceae; genus Sandarakinorhabdus. Next base: position 15,277 of record NCEU01000011.1, read on the forward strand.
GGGCGAGTTCATCGGCACTTCGATCAGGCTGATGCCGGCATCGACCAGCGCATGGGCTACGGCGGCGGCGCGTTCCGGCTCCAGCCCGCGCAGGATGGCGATCAAGGGCCGGTGCCCATCAAGAAAATCTCGGCTCATTCACCGTTCTTGCGCCGGCAACAGCGCCGGTGCAATCCTGCCCGCCATGCTCGCCCTGCCCAGCCAACCCGCCTTCATCATCCCGTCGCAATGCGTGCTGGCCGAAGGGCCGGTGTGGGATGATCGGGCCGCTTGCCTGTGGTTCACCGATATTCAGAAGAGCGAATTGCTGTGCTGGCACCACGACGCCCGCCGCCTGGAAAGGTTCGCCTTGCCCGAACGCCTCGGTTCGCTGGCCCTCACCGACGATCCGGATCGGCTGCTGCTGGCGCTGGCCAATGGCTTTGCGCTGTTCACGCCAGCCAGCGGGCGCATCGAATGGCTGCACCGGCTGGATCTGGAAGCCCAGGGCATGCGGCTGAACGATGGCCGGGTGGACCGGCAAGGGCGATTCTGGACCGGGGCAATGGTGGAGGACGATGCCCGCGCGCCGCCCGAACGGGGCGCGCTCTACCGGTTTGATCCGCCGGGAACTGCGCCGCCGGAGGCACTGCGCGGCGGTATCTCGATCAGCAATTCGATCTGCTTCTCGCCCGACGGCGCCCACGCCTATTTCGCCGACTCAACCAAAGGCCGCATCCTGCGTTACCCCGCCAATGGCCCGCTGGGCGATGGCGAATTGTTTGCCCGCACCGAACCGGGCAGCGCGCCCGATGGATCGGACGTGGATGCAGCAGGCCGACTGTGGAATGCCGAATGGGGCGGCAGCCGCGTCACGGCGTACAACCCCGATGGCACGGTCGCCGGCCGGCTTGCCCTGCCCGTCAGCCAGGTCACTTGCGCTGCCTTTGGCGGGCCGGCGCTCGATCTGCTGTTCGTCACCAGCGCCAGCGAAGGGCTGGATCGCGCCGCCGAACCGCATGCCGGTGATGTGCTGGTGTATGAAGGGCGGTTTCAGGGGCTGCCCGCCGGTCGCTTCCGCCTCGCCTGAAACGAAAAAGGGCCGGCATTGCTGCCAGCCCTCTTTTTCCGTTCGCCGGAACAAAGGCTTGAAACCTTCATTCCCATTCCCCTGCAATTCAGAGGACGGAGGTTCGCCGGGACCGAACCTCAACTGCAAATGGTCGGGGCGAGAGGATTCGAACCTCCGGCCTCTGCCTCCCGAAGACAGCGCTCTACCAGGCTGAGCTACGCCCCGATCCTTGCGGAAGCGGCGCTATAGCCGCCGCCTTACGCGCGCGCAACCGCTCAAAGCGCGATTTGCAGCATTTTCGTCACGTCCACCAGTTTTTCGCGCGGGGCGCCGGCGCGGGCGGCGGCAACTTCGGCGGCTTCGATCTTCTGCCAGCCGGCAAAATCGCTGACCTTCACACCACGCGTGGCCAGCAGCGCATCGAGGCCCATAGGGCCAGCCTTGCCCGATGCAGTGACGCCATCTTCGACCATCGCCGCCACGACGCTGAACCCGTCGGGCCGGTTGGTGCCGATGGTGCCTGAAGGCCCACGCCGCGCCCAGCCGCTGGCATAAAGCGCCGGCGCGATCCGGCCAGCATCATCGGTAGGGAAGCGGCCCAGCTTGTCCGACCAGTTCACGCCGGGGATTTCGGCGGTGCGATAGCCGATGCAGGCAATCACCAGCCCGCACGGAATCGCGTGCAGCTCGCCCGTGCCCACGGCCTGGCCATTCTCCAGCCGCGTCGTCTCCACGATCAGCCGCTCGGCCTTGCCATGGCCTTCCACCGCGACCGGCCGGCGGAAGAATTCGAAATTGATCGTCACCGGCTTGTCGCCCCTCGGCAGGCCGGCAAAACCACGCAGGTGGGTGACCATTTTGCGCTGGCCAGGATCCAATGCGGCATCTTCGGCTTCCGGCGGAAAATCGCCCGGCCGCACCACCGGATGCGCGCGCACCAAATGGCCCAGTTCGCCGGCTTCCTTGGTGGTAAAGCTGGCCTGGTGCGGTCCACGCCGGCCGATGATGTGCACATCACGCACGCTGTTTTCCGCCAGCGTCTTCAGCGCGTGATCAGCGATATCAGTCTGGCTCAGTTCGTCCACCGTCTTGGCCAGCACCCGGGCGCAATCGATGGCGACATTGCCGTTGCCGATGATGGCCGCGCCGTGATGCGACAGATCCACCTTCAACCCGGCATGATCGGGATGGCCATTGTACCAGCCCACGAATGCCGCCGAACCAATCACGCCCGGCAGATCATCACCCGGAATGCCGATGGGCTTGTCATGCGGCGCACCCACCGACAGCACCACCGCATCGTACAGCCCAAGCAATTCCTCCACGGACACATCGCGGCCCAGCATCACATTGCCCACCAGCCGCGTGCCCGGCGCCAGGTTGGTCCCTTCGTATCGCTTTGTGACGGCCTTGATCGACTGGTGATCGGGCGCCACGCCGGCGCGGATCAGGCCATAGGGCGTCGGCAGGCGATCGATGATGTCGATGCGCACATCAGCGCCCCACTGCTTCTGGGCGGCTTCGGCGGTGTAATATCCGGCCGGGCCGGCACCCACGATGGCGATGGAAAGCGTCAAGTCTCGTCTCCCGAATCTGTGCGGTTCCGCTATGGCTGGCAGCATCGTGGGTCAAGCAGCTTGGGCTTGCCCACCCCCAAGGCCAACTGTCGCGTTGCATGCACCGCCACGCCTGCTAAAGCCGCTGGCATGACTGTCGACCAGAGCCGTATCCGCAATTTCTCGATCATCGCCCATATCGATCATGGGAAGTCCACGCTGGCCGATCGCCTGATCCAGACGACCGGCGGGCTGCAATTGCGCGAGATGTCGGAGCAGGTGCTCGACAACATGGATATCGAGAAGGAGCGCGGTATCACCATTAAGGCGCAAACCGTGCGCCTGGATTACCGCGCGTCCGACGGCAAGGATTATATCCTCAACCTGATGGACACGCCCGGCCACGTCGATTTCGCCTATGAAGTGTCCCGCTCCCTCGCCGCCTGCGAAGGCGCGCTGCTGGTGGTGGACGCCGCCCAAGGCGTCGAAGCCCAGACGCTGGCCAACGTCTACCAGAGCATCGAGCACGACCATGAAATCGTGCCGGTGATCAACAAGATCGATCTGCCGTCTGCCGATCCGGAAAAGGTGAAGAAGGAGATCGAGGACATCATCGGCCTCGACGCATCGGGCGCCGTGCTGGCCAGCGCCAAATCCGGCATCGGCATCGTTGAAGTGCTCGAAGCCATCGTCAAGCGCATCCCGCCGCCCAAGGGCGATCCCACCAAGCCGCTGAAGGCCATGCTGGTCGATAGCTGGTATGATCCCTATCTCGGCGTCGTCGTGCTGGTGCGCATCATCGATGGCGTCATCAAGAAGGGCCAGCAGATCAAGTTCATGGCCGCCGACAGCATCCACCTGGTGGACCGTGTCGGCGCCTTCCGCCCCAAGATCGAGCAGTTCACCGAGCTCGGCCCCGGCGAAATCGGTTTCATCACGGCGCAGATCAAGGAAGTGGCGCAAGCCCGCGTGGGGGACACGATCACCGATGCCAAGCGCCCGGCCAACGAAGCCCTGCCCGGCTTCAAGGAAGTGCAGCCGGTCGTGTTCTGCGGCCTGTTCCCTACCGATGCCGCCGATTTCGAAAAACTGCGCGAATCCATCTCGCGCCTGCGCCTGAACGACGCCAGCTTCAGCTTCGAAATGGAAACCAGCGCCGCGCTCGGTTTCGGCTTCCGCTGCGGCTTCCTCGGCCTCCTGCACCTCGAAATCATCCAGGAACGCCTGAGCCGCGAGTACGATCTCGATCTGATCACCACGGCGCCGTCAGTCGTCTATCACATCATGATGCGCGATGGCTCCACGCTGGAACTGCACAACCCGGCCGACATGCCCGATCCGTCGTCCATCCTGCAGATCGACGAACCGTGGATCGAAGCCACCATCTACGTGCCGGATGAATATCTCGGCTCCATCCTGAAACTCTGCCAGGATCGCCGCGGGATCCAGAAAAACCTCACCTACGTCGGCGGCCGCGCCCAGGTCGTCTATGAACTGCCGCTCAACGAAGTCGTGTTCGATTTCTACGATCGCCTGAAATCCATCAGCCGCGGCTATGCCAGCTTCGATTATCACCAGATCGGCCACCGCGAAGGCGACCTGGTGAAAATGTCGATCATGGTCAACATGGAACCCGTCGACGCCCTCTCCATGATCGTCCACCGCAGCGCCGCCGAAGCCCGCGGCCGCCACATGTGCGAACGGATGAAAGACCTCATCCCCCGCCACCTGTTCAAAATCCCGATCCAAGCCGCCATCGGCGGCAAAGTCATCGCCCGCGAAACCATCGCCGCCCTGCGCAAAGACGTCACCGCCAAATGCTACGGCGGCGACGCCTCCCGCAAACGCAAGCTGCTGGACAAGCAAAAGGAAGGCAAGAAGCGGATGCGGCAGTACGGCAATGTGGACATCCCGCAGGAGGCGTTCATCGCGGCGCTGCGGATGGGGGATGACAACTGAGGGTTATCAGGAAGTAAGAGGGGCCTCCGGCGGGCAGGGTCGCAGACCCTGCACCCGTTTGTTTTAGGATAGCCCAAGACTACCCAAAAACCAAATATTTGAGATACAGACGCCATCTGGTAGCCAAACAATATTCTTATTCATCGAACGAGAACATTGGAGCTCCTTTATTTTCTTTCCTCTTGTAGTTTTGCAAATTCCTTCAATCCCAAGTGAACCTTTAATTTCGTTGCAGCATTATCCCAACCGGCATTGGGATCAGAATACTGAAAAACCCAACCACTGCCTCCCGAACCTATTCCGCGCCGGTACCCAATGACTGAGAAATTATACAGCAACTCAAGGGCTTCATCTGCATCAACCACATTGCGACGAGACTTCCGGCGGGTATATGCGTCACGAAACATATCTTTAGATATAGTGATAGTAGCAAGGTCGCTACATGCTTGTAGAGCTTCTGACCAGCAATCCCAGTGAGGGACGATCTCATCGTCAAGCTCTTGTTTAAGATATTTTGAGTATGGCTCTCTTGCAGATTGAATGTCTTCATTGTCGAAGCATTCTGCGCCTACATCTCTTTTCAGAGCGCCCTCAAGCGCCCTGTTTAGAAATTGAATAATATCCCTCGGACGATGAAAAGTCCTAGTGGATTGATTCCAACGTTTGGTGCCCGCGCTTGACCGCAGCGATGATCTCATCCGGGTTGGCTCGCCAGACGAAGGGTTTGGGCTGCTCATTAT